>CAVUPI010000002.1:0-883765 GCA_963743335.1 uncultured Acidobacteriota bacterium | reverse complement strand
CCAATCTCCAGGCTCAGAATCGGTACAAGGGATGTTTCCCAGCCTCCGATTCTTCCGGGATGCCAGCGCATCTCTGGCGTGACCTTAAGAGTGGCTTTCACGCCTTTCAATCGGCCTCCATTCCAACTATGCAGTTGCGCTACCGCATTCGACAGGTTGGGGACCGATGTCTTGCCTCCCGTGTGCAATCGGCAGATTGCGCCGAACATCGGGAACTTCTCCAAGATGAAGTAGAAATCTCCGGAAGGCCGACAATTTCCCTTGCTCAAGTTCCGGGCAACCGGCGCCGCAACCTTCAACCGGCTGGCCCTTCTGTGGTCCATCCACGTACTTGCGTGTCGCCAGGCCAAGGCTCCCCCTCAGGGTGCTCCCTGCGTTCTTCGAGTGCTTGCATTTTGTACTGTGGCCCGCTGCCATTTGTAATCTGTACCAATTCGCCGTGGCAGAAGCGGCCTCCCGGCGTCCACAGAGCGTACTCCGATGGAAAGACTTCGCGTGGGTCGTCGTGGAGGAAGATGACTCCCAATTCAGTCGGCTTCTCGCCATAAACCTGGGCGATCTCCGGTGCGGACTCCCAATACACGGATTGCCCACGAATGATTTTCCGCTTAAAAACGAAATGATACAGCGCGCGGATGGCCGTCTTCGCTCGGGATCCGGGCCCTCGCCGATGGCGACCTTCATTGTCACCGGAAGCTTCTCGAGGGCGACGCCATTCTCATCGTGTGTTAATCCGAGAATCCCCATCGCGTCTCTCCTTCTCTTGTTACGTCACGCTCAGAACAACGTGAGCTGCTCGTCTGGCGTCGCCGAGGTCGACCGCCGGGAACTTTTCCGTCGGGATGATTCCATCGCCGATCTGACTGCCGACCATTGGTCGACTTGAGTCGAGGTCGGCTCAATCAACGGAATTTCCGGAGACGGTTTGCTCGGCCTCGACTTCCACATCCTCAGCCATTCGTGTGCCAAGCATGTCCTCTTGCTGCTTCTGAATCGTGGCCCACACCGCATCGGCTCTTTCGCCGATTCCTTTTTCCGTGACGAGTTCTCGGGCCATGGCCATCAGGATGTCGTCTTCGTCGTTGATGGATTGCAGTCCCTCCGAGGAGAACTTGCCTTCCATCGCCAGAGAAACCAGCAGCTTCTTGCCCATCAAGCGAAGGCAGGTCTCCTGCATCGTTTCGCGCGTAATGCAGGAATTTCACTTTCACCGGAAGACGCTGCCCGATCCTCCAACTTCTCCGGCTTGCTTGCCGGAGGACGTAGATCGAGTAGCCAGTCTCGTAGAACAAGATCGTCGGAAAGTCGATCAGATCGAGACCGGTCTGGACGAGTTTCGGGTGGCAGATGACCGCTTGCACTCCTGCGCGGAGTTGGCGTTCATACCAAGCCTCCCGCGCCTCTGGCGGCACATCCGTCGTGAGCACCGCGACTCGGATTCCTTCATTGGTGAGAATCCGCTCGAGCCTGCGCGTGACGTCGCGCTTCTGCGTGTAGACGGCATAAATCTGGCAGCGACGGCCCGCGCCGAAGCTCCGCTTTCACCTCTTCGACGAGACGTCGCTCCTTGGCGTAGACGTAGTTCTGGTTCAAATCCTGCGTCTCCGCGATGAGGAATCGCTCGCGCTTTCTGCGTCTCGGGATCGTATTCGTACCCATAGAGATCACCGAGGCCAAACGGCCGGTCCGGATAGAGGAGCAACGCATTCAGCGCCACGCTCATCACCGTCGGATTGCGCCGATGTTCCTGCAGGGCCTTCTTGATGTCCTCTTCCAGCTTCTTGTATGCATCGCGGAGCGGTGGATCCATCTCCACGCTGACGACTTCTTCGCGGTAGGGTGGCAGCGCCTCGGAAATGTCTTCGAGCGAAATGAACGCTCCAAGACTCATCAGGAAACGGCCAAACAGGAGCGGCGAGGCGCCAGGGCGACGGCGAATGCGTTTTGTTACCCGAGCCTCCGAGCAGGCGTTATCCGACGGCTCAATGACGGTGATCTTTTCGAGCAAGCCATAGGTTTCCGTGAAAGATCGCAGGCCGGCTTCGCCATACTCAAACCCTTCCCGGACCATCTTTGCCGGTTCCAAACGAAAGAGAATGTTGAACACCTCATCGGCGTATCCTCCGAGAAGCGTTCCGGTAAGCACGACGGTGCGTTGCGCACATCCAGCCAGCGTCCCGAGCGCATTGCCCTGGGCGGTGTCGCCTTTCAGTTCGTGCACCTCGTCGGCGATTGCGTAGTCGAAGAAGTCGGGCATGTATCGCCCGATAAAGTCGACCGGCGCGAAGCGCCGGACTTTCGATCCGTCCGCCTGCCACAACGCGCTGTACAGAGCTCTCGCGCGACTTGGCGGATTCCTCGCCGTTCTGCACGCCCAACATTTCGCTCAACTTGGCCTTCTTGAAGTCGTCGCTAGAAGCCGTTCGCCGTCCTCGCTCAAGTAAACGGGACAGCCGCTGTCAGCGTTCACCACGCTCCCTTGGTAGCGGCCGCACCGGGCAAAGGCATAGGCGTGCCGCCAGAAATAACTGAGCTTTCCCGCGATCACGTCCAACGATGAAAAGAGCCGGCAGTCCGCAGATGGAATCCCAACGTGCGCGAGCCGTGCGAGATGTCTTCCGCTGTCGTAACTCCGTGAGTGTCGTTCGCAGCCCTTCCCGAACGATGCGGCCATGTCGCAAGCGGACTTCGTTGACGCCGGCGTGGGCCGCGGAACTCGTCGGAGTGCGGAGACCGTCGATGAAGAAGACCCGCACGCGAGGTAGCGTCACGAGACGCCTCTCTCGCCCACTTCTCAACCAACTGAGGCGGGACCATGGCCAAGGGCGGTGAACGGCTTTCGGTCGCTGTGGACGTGAACAGCACCGAGCGAAATCAGCGTCTTTCCCGTTCCGCACTCGGCGATCACCGCCGCCCCGCGCGCCTCGTTCCACCGTTTGACCACTCCCATCATCGCGAGCACTTGCGCCGGGAACGGCTTGCGCAGGAGATTGCCGATGAGCGGCGATTCCGGGTCGTCGATTCCGTGAAGCGGCGGGAAGGTCCGAAGAATCCTCTCGGCCAGTTCGGAGGCGCGCGCACGGAGGTATTCGTTGATATCGCTTGGGGAGTTGCATGGTTTTGTCCTCATGGCTGGTTCGGGTAAGACGAGGCAGTGTGTCGAGAAGACGAGACGGCTTAATTCGTGGCGGATGCGAGAGCGGATTCAATCATTTGTTTCGGAATCTCAGCGGTGGTCACGTAGTGTGTCGCTGTGCTTTAATGAGGGCATTGAATGCGATACCCTCGTCGCGGACGATCATCTGGGAGCACTCCACCGCCCCAATCTGACTTTCTGGAACGCGAAATCGGCCTCAGCAATCACCGCTTCTCGCGTGTCAACTTCGAGGGCTTCAATCGATTCCTCCAACTTGGAACACGCTTCTAGCGCCGCTCCAGACTTCGACGGCCCGGTTGAGCCAGGGACTGAAATACTGGGCTGAAGAATCCCAGTAGTACGTCTCGCTCAGAGGAAGAATCGAGGATCTTCTGCTCGCGAAGCACACTGATTCGCCGGAGAGCGAGACTTCAAGAACACCTCGCCGACTTCCACGACTGCGTAATCGCATCCGGCCGCTGTAGTCGCGGATCGCTGCTCCAAGCCTTGAGAACAATTTGCATAAATCCCTCCTTCCTTCGCTTCTTGCGCATGCCGCGCTACGCGTGGCACGTTCGCATCCGATGTCGGCCTCCAATATTGGCCGCTCCAGGAAAGTCCTCGGCAACTTCCAAGTGATCGAGCCATTCTCTTCCGGAATGCGGATTGAGCCTTCCTTCAGCGCCTTCCCGATCCATTTGAGGAAGGTAGCCTTTGGTTCCGCTCACCAGTACGGGTGAGCATCCCAGTCCCAGCAAGGGCCGGATTGCCTTCCGCGCCTTGAGTTCTCGCATGAACCACGGCGCCCACGCCGGAACCACTGGCAGGCCAAATCGGCAGGCCACGCGATAGAGCACGAAAACGGGATCGTCATCGCACAGAACCGTTCGTGCTCCCTCTCGATCCACTCCGGGCTTCGTCTTGGCAAGCTCTGACGAAATAGCCACCAAGTGGCGGACGGGCCGTTCTCGGTTCGAGACCACTGCACTGCCGCGAAAGCATTGGGCCTCGGGACCAAGAGACACCGCCATCGCCGGGCGGCCCGGCAGATGAATCTGAAACAACGCTCCTTCGGTCACTCCTGCCCACAGGGCACCGACCTCGGAATCTCCCCCGATCAGTGAGATCAAATGGGCGCTCGCCTGACCGCGTTCATCCTTCGGGGGATCGACGACCGCTCGGTCAAAGTGGACGCGAACGCGGGTCGTTGTGTCCTTCATCTGCTTTGTGAATTCGAGGGTTCCGAAGCGTTCGTGCGCGTTTTGCATGGTTAAGTTTCTCCCCAGACCGAAGCGTTACAGCATTTTCGGTGGGACTCACTGCATGCTACGAATTACTGCGAACCAAATGAAAGCCTCTGTCGGCGAAGGTTGCTGCCTAGGCGAGGAGATGAGGTGCTATTAGAGTGAGAAATTCGCGGGAGGTGATGATCTTGGTCCTTTTCCAGTATCGCGGGAAGTGCCGTATATTCCCGGTGATGAGATAGTCCGCACCCGCAACATCCGCGCACTCCACAAACATGTTGTCGCCCGGGTCGGTTGTGACCTGGAGGTGTCGCACCGGAGCAACAAAGCGAGCGTTCTTCTCAATGAGTTGTAGCAATTGTTGCCGAAGGCCCTTGCGGATCTTAAACTCTGGTCGCGACAGGACGACCCGATACTCTTCGACAATTGGGGCTGAGACGTAGAGCCGGGCTGGTTTGGTGATCGCGAGCAAGAGAACCGTGCGTTGCAGTCCGTCGGGCTTAAGTGCGGCAGAAATGACGATGTTCGTGTCAACGACAAGGCGAAGCGAAATCATTTGCTCTTCGTTCGCCTGGCCCGCGTGTGCCTGATGATTTTGTCGATCTGCTGCGAACTCAGTTTATTCGTGCCCTTTGCCTCCGATTCCTCGCCAATGATCCTCAGAACCTCGGGCTCCGGAGCCGCAAGCCGCACGTAATCCTGGATGCTCAGTAACACTGCACGCGGCGTTCCTCGCTTTTCGATCACGAGGGAACGTCGTTCATCTTCAACGCGCCGCAGAAGATTTCCAAAATTCGTGCGCGCCCGAAGTGCGGAAACTACGATGCTATCATTCTTGGCTGCTCTTGGCATCGGATGAACTCTCCAGTTCGATTATACGAAGTGCACAGTTACTTCTGCAAATGATTTCCTGTCTCGACGGGAAGCCAATGCCCTCCGTGCTCGCTGCCGCGCCTGAGCTCAGCGGCGCGAGGCGCGAATCGCAGCGACAGCGTTGGAATACAGGGCCCAATATTTCCGTGCCTCATCCACTTCTGCGGCCTGGACAACGCCGCCAGCTTCCACGCGGACTGCTGGGTAGTTGCTCTCATGGAGTGCTTCGGAGTAGTGCCATTCCTTCCCATCTGAAACAATGAGGTGATCTCCGAAGGCGCCCGGACACGATCCGTTGCACACGATGAAGGGAATACCGGTAAGAGCCGTGAATTCATCGTAGTTTCCGTTGTTGGCTTCCTCTGCGGCCATCACCACCGCACCCGGAATTTCGCCGCCGTCCACCGACAGGGCCCGTGATTCTTGTAGCTTGTAGCCCATCTTCTCGAAAACATCTTTGTCTCGCTCCGCACAAACGAGGGTTGAATAACACCGGTCGCTCATAGTGCGCGTCCTTTCTCCGTTGAGGATTTACTTCAGGCTGGCAATCTCCCCTGTGCTGAAGACCACCGTCAGTTCGTTCGAGAATCGCTCTTTCTCTCGAATGACTGTCGCTCCGTCTTCTTCCTCCTCGGACTTGTCGACGAGTTTGACCGACTGCCAATGCGCGATATGCCGCGCTTCTCCCTCCCCGAAGATCCCGTTGAGCATTCCTGCCGTGCAGAGCAGGCCGACATGCCCGCCATGCAACGGGGTCAGTGGCCGCCCGCTGACGTCTGACTGCGGGGCGAAGAGGATGGCAGAGGCTTGGCGATAGGCAGATGACTTCGGAAGGAGGTCTTCGATTTGGTCCAAAGGAAGGCCGCGGTACACCAGCCGCACCGCTGCACCGCGCGGAACAGCGTAGTGACGGTCGGGCTCCGAAAGAAGCGGCGAGAGTTTCCCAGGGTCTCTCGCCACAGCTTCGTACCAGAGCCGCGCCTTGGTTATCTCGACATCCTGCACGCGGTCCCTCTCTTGCCGGGTGCGGCGCGCTCCGAAAACCACGACCTGCTTGTATTTGACGCTTTCGGGTTCGGTAAGCCGATAGATGTGGACATCCTTGAATTGGAACGACAGAACCTGGCTGCAGTCGCGGATGTAGTCCGAGGGAATGACCATCACCAGAATGCCAGTGCGCTTCAGCCAACGATACACGTGATCGAGAAACAGCCTCTCCATGCGCTGCGATTTCCCCTCGCTGACTTCGAAATCGTAGGGAGGATTCAAGTAAATCAGCGAAAAGGACTCGACCGGGCACTGCACATCAAAGCAATTCCCGTGAATTACTTCGTCGGCCGATGACAGGGCCAGTGTTGCTCTCTGTGCATCGAGCTCAACCCCATACCGGAGTGCCCTTGCATCGCGGGTGATCTCTGTGAACGCGACGCCCTCTCCTATGCATGGGTCAAGAGCCGAGCAGAGGTGCTCGGGGAATTGAAGAAACTTGCGAATTCGTTTGGCCTCCGCAATGGGAAGAGGGTAGAAGCCCAAACGTTCACGACCGGCGAGGCGCACGGGAAGCCTCCTATGGCTTGCGCGTTTCAAAACTGTCCTGAAATTTCGAGCCCACGACGGAAACAGTAGACGGACCACGGGTTGGAGCCGAGTGTTCCCGACATCCCGTAAGCCGATGCATCAGAGGATTGCTGAATAGCCCACTTATTTGGCAAGACGATGGGCTGGTGCTAGAGTCCGCGCCGCTATGGGTGTCGCAATCCAGACCAGAATCAACCCGCCACCTAATGTGTGCCAGCGACTGGTTCTGAGAACGAATCCAAAAGGCACCAAGACGGAATGCGTTTTCACCGATGGCACCGCCATCTTGGTCTCCAATTTCTTGGCGTCTTTGATTCACGTGCGCGACCAATTGCGATTTCCCCTAGAGCTGGACACGACGGACGCCGGCACACAGATCTACATTCGCAATACGAATCCTGAGGAAAGAAGGAGGGACGTTTTCCAGGCAGAGATCGGCTACGTCACACAACCTAAGAAAGACAGGCGGGACAACCTCTTCGTTGCCGCCGAAGTTCGCGGCTCGCGCCTGGGTATCTCAGCCATTAATCTTCCTTGTGAGGTGCTGAGAGATTACTTCTATGTCGGCAATCGCCGCCGCTCTTGGAACCGTCAGCCCTCGTTGTACGAACTCTTGCGTGTCAATCCCAGTGTATCGTCGGCAGAGCTTCGCATTGCTTTCAAATTGCGCAGCCTCGAACTGCGCACAGCACACGCAGCAACTGAACACCTTCATGCGTTGGAGCGCGCCTTCAACACTCTCGCGCAACCAGAATTGCGCGCTTGCTACGACGCGATTCGGAGTGATTCCGCGTCCCCTGCACTCTTCCCATATGGTGGCTTTGGTTCCTTGCTTGTTGACGGAGATCTCTCAAGAGACGGGAAGACCTTTTACGCTTCTCGCATCCTGTCCTTTCGACCCGAGCAAGACTTCAAACAGCTCCAAGCGCCTATGCGAAAGATCAGCTTTTATGGGGACCACGCAATCTTCCGGGATTCACGGCACCGGATCGAAGTTCACTTCGACCAAGCATCATTGCCGCTATCGTGGGACTCGAGTTGGAACCAGTGGAAACATTTGCTAGGTGCCAAGGTCGGAGTCAAGGCTCCCTTCATTCAGAGCGGTAAGTATCAACACCGAGCAGGTGCATGGCACCTAGTGAAGTGGGAAACTGCGCTTCCAAGCCGCCTCGAAGTCGCGCTGCCGTCAAACATTGCCGAACAAGTCGCCGAAGCCCAAACAACCCATCATCGGTTCGGCGAGTTTGCCGAGGCCCTCGATCGAATTCGAGCGCGCCTGGAATCTGTACCGATCGAGAGGGGTGAACTACAGAAGCTCTGCTCTCGTTTGGGCATGCCGGGCGATTTCGACGTTGCTTTGATCACCTGGAAGCCCGACTATGACGCCTTCTTCTACAAGCAACTCTGCGAGACGTGCCCGGTGTCTCTATCTCTTCCGGTCCGAGTACATTTTCGACCTCGAGAGAACGGTTGTCGTGGAGACACCCCAGCTCGGCCATGCCACATACCTCTTTTCCAAGCCTGCTAGCATGTCCGAGTTCTTGGCAATCTACAGCAAAGTCGCCAGGGAAGACATTCTTC
This sequence comes from uncultured Acidobacteriota bacterium, assembly GCA_963743335.1. Classification (GTDB taxonomy): domain Bacteria; phylum Acidobacteriota; class Terriglobia; order Acidiferrales; family UBA7541; genus Palsa-295. The sequence continues at coordinate 875,353 of CAVUPI010000002.1, read as the reverse complement.
GAAACCGCAGCAACGTGGCTGAAAAGCTCGGCTTCTTGGGCCGTCTGATCCACGGTCATGAGCCGGGGGCTTGGTTCAAGGATTTGAAAGCGCGCGTCGGCGAGCCTCCTGATTGCGCCGAGGCTACTGTCGGTTAAGGACCGGAAAGTTAGCCATGAAGCGACGAATTGCCGAAAAAGGCGTGAGCAGAGCAAAGAACCGACTCGCTTGGGCCACTCCTCAACGGTGTGGCGATCTAAATCATAGGTCGCCCAAATGATTGCACTCTTCTCTGCGTCGAGACTCCGAGAGTGTGTCCCACCAACCAACCGGTATCGTCTCGATGCTGCAAATTGACACGGCCTGCCGGTGTCCTAGAATCGTTAGCCCATGGACCGCACGCGCGGTTGTGGTCAGTGAGACGATTCGAGGCTGGATGAACAACGGCAGGGATCCAACGGGGAAGGGAAACAGTGGTGATTCCACTGTCGTCGCCTGCGTCGTGTTCCAAACGCGAGACCCCGAGGAGCTCGTTCAGATGCTGCGGCAAGCGCTGACGGGAATTGCCGATCATTCCCCGGCAGCGCCGTCGGCGGCTCCGACACTGCCCCTTCAAAGAGATTTCGACGATCGGTGGTTTAAGCACGCGGAGGCCGCCGAATATCTCGGGATTTCGAAAAGCACTCTCTACCAATACGCCTGCCAACAAAAGATCGAGCGCCGCAAGTTAGGCGGCCGTCTTGAATACCGACGATCGATTCTCGATCAGTTCAAAGACCAGCAAATCCGTCCTGCCCACCGCTGGTTTTCGCGGGGGAGTATAATGCCAGCGGCGCTCGGCTCCGGCAAGTGAGAGGAGCGCTAGTGGGACTGTACAAAAGGAAAGACTCGCGGTTCTGGTGGATGGGCTATACGGCGAAGGGCGAACAAAGGTGCGAGTCGACCAAAACCCCCAGCAAGGATCTCGCGAAGAAGATATGGAAGAAACGCGAAGCTGAGATCGCGCTGGGGCGTTTTCAGGTCGGCTGGCCTGGCGAACGGATGACCTTCACAGCAGTTATATGAAGAGTTCTTCCGGTCGCACAGTTCGACACTTTCGGCGAAGAGTCAGGAGAATCACCAGATTTTCGGGAAGCACCTGCAAGCTTACTTTGGGGACCGCAAATTGACGGAGATCGACGAGCGGAGTGTCGTGGAATACCGAAACTACCGACGCCGCCAGCCGTTAGTGTGGAATCCAAAACGAACGGTGAAAGGAGCAACGGTCAACCGAGAAATAGCATGTTTGCACTTGATCTTCCAGTTCGCGCTCAAACGAAAATACGTTGGAGAGAATCCGACTTCCGGCGTGAAGCATTTCAATGAGCGCAAGGAGCGGCCACTCAAGAGGATGCTTACTGTTGAAGACGAACAACGGATTCTGGACGCGGCGCCCACGCACCTTCGCGTGGCGATTGTGCTGCTCGTTCAGACCGGTGGTCGAACCTACAGTGAGGGATTGTCGCTTCGATGGGAGCAAGTTGATCTCGTCCACAGCGTGATTCATCTTGATGGCGCCGTGAAGACGAGCGATTCGGCTCAACCGTTACCATTGAGCCGGTTGGCTTGCGATGTTCTCAAGGAGTGGAAGAAAGAACAAGGCTCGGACAGCCCGTACGTCTTTCCGAGTCCGCGAACGGCGGACAAGCCTATACGCAGTGTTAAACATGCATGGCGAACGACTCTGAAAAATGCTGGCGTATCGTATTTCCCGATCTACAATCTGCGCCACGTATTCTGCACGCGCCTCAGTTGGGTTGCGGCAGATGCGGTGGTGCAGCGGGCCATGCGGCACAGCAGCCCAGAAACGAAACGCCATTATCAACTCGGAATGGTTGATCAGGTCCGCGAGGGCATCGAACTAGCCAACGAACGAGCCCATCACGGAAAACAAGAACTACTACGTTTTTACTACGGTTCTGCCAAAGCTGAGGAAAAGGAAGCCGAGGCCTCGTAGTAAATGATTGAGATTGCAGGCAGATAGTTGGTGGACGTGACCGGGATCGAACCGGCGACCCCCTGCTTGCAAAGCAGGTGCTCTCCCAGCTGAGCTACACGCCCACGATAACTCTATGATTCTAATAGATTGCTCTCGCGAAAATCTACAAATGACCACCTATTCTGTTAGCAGGTGCTCTCGCAAACAGATTTGTCCACCAGTCACGCGCATCCTTCCCCGTGTAAGATACTTACAACGATTTCCCCAACAGCTCCCAATTTGATTCTCGGTCCATTCGGTCCAAGAAGGCAGGTTTTTCGGCACAATTCTCTTTCAATAACTTCCGCAAACCCTGCAACCATCCGAACTTGTATCGCAAGGATACGTGCCGCGGAGTTCGGCAAAGCGCAATCTTGAACAAGGCCGAACCGTCCCAAGAGCCGGCAGAGTTTCAATTGCTCGCCAGGTTGCCGCAACATTCCGGGCGAGCGGGCAATGCGGAACGATCCCATCCGCCACCAAGGGCTTGGATCAATGAGACTGCGTCGACCATTCGGCGGCCGAGAATGTTTACCGCGGTGACTTCGTCGGAGAGAGCGGCGGTCTGAGCCGTCGTCACTTCGAGATAACTCGTGACGCCGCCTTTGTAACGAGTGATTGCAAGATTCAGATAGTTCTGGGCATGCTGAACCGCCCTGTCCTGAACTGAAGCTTCGCTCTCGAGGATCCGCAACGCCGCCACGTTGTCTTCAACCTGTTGGAAGCTGGTCAGCACGGTTTCGCGATAGTTGGCGACCGTTTGATCGTAGGCGGCGATGGCTTGGTCCGAAGTGGCCCGGCGCCTTCCCGCGTCGAAGACGATCTCAACAGCGGATAACCCAAACGACCATAGGCCGCTCGGTCCCTGTATCACGGTCGTGATGCTGGCGCTTTCAAATCCCCCCGATGCGCCCAAATTGACGAGCGGGTAATAGGCCGATTTCGCGACGCCGATCTGCGCGTTGGCCGCCGCGACCCTCCTCTCCGCAGCCGCGACGTCCGGACGTCTTTCCAGTAATTCTGAGGGCAGGCCGACAGGAATTTCCGGGGGCGGTGCGCTGAGTGGGAGCGGCGGAAGAGTGAATTCCGCCGGAGGTTTTCCGATGAGAATTGCAAGCGCGTGTTCGTATTGCGCGCGCGCGATTCCGACATCGATTGCCTCGGCGCGGGTTGTCTCAAGCTGAGTGCTGGCCTGTTCGACCTCCAGATCGGAAGCAATTCCTCCTGAAAACTGGCTCTGGACCAAATCCAGGGCTTGCTCGTACTGGGCGACGGTTGAAGTGAGGAGCCGCTCCTCGGCGTCCAGGCTGCGGGCAAGAAAGTAGTCAATCGCCAGATCGGCATGCACGCTGAGATTGATTGTGCCCAGGTCAGCCGCACTCGCTTGCGCTTGTTCTCGATAGGACTCGACGGTTTTGCGAACCTGCCCCCAGACGTCGGCCTCGTAGGAAACGTCGAATGGGAGCTCAAAGTCGTTGTAAGTAATACCGTCCAGAGCCGAACCCGGGGGCGGAGCGTTGGCCGACACCCGAGTGCGAGTGGCCGATGGTTCAGTTGTCACAGTGGGATAGTAGTCGGCGCGATAGTAACGGAGCAACTCGCGAGCTTGAGTATATTGGGCCTCAGCCGCTTTCAAGGTCTGGTTCGAGACATCGACCTGCTGCTCGAGGGCATTCAGCTGCGGATCCTGGAACATCTCCCACCAACTGCCGCCCAGGTTCTGGTCATTGGGTTGGGCGGGCTTCCAGCCCGCGGCCTCTTTATAGGCAGGAGGAACTTCCGCCGAAGGAGTGTGGTATCTAGGTCCGACCGCGCATCCATTCAATTGAATTGTTGCGGCCGCGAGTAGGGGCACCAGCCATGGCGCTTGTCTCCGGGTCGCGTCCGACGTCGATTTCGAGAGGAGTCTCATTTGATTTCTCCCGGCAGTGTTGCCTGAACGATTTGGACTGCCTGCCCCTGAAGGATTGAGTCGGGAGGGTTGACGATGATTTCATCGTCCGGTTTGAGGCCGGACACGATCTCTATCTGGTTGCCGAAATCGTGCCCGGGAGTTACGTGCGCAAGAACGACTTTCCCTTCTTTGACGACGCCTACGCACAATCCTTCCGCACGGAATAAGAGCGTGTTCACCGGAATCAAGTACGTGGAGGCCTGCGTTGGGACGGCCAAGTGGACCTCGGCATAAGAGCCCGTGAGTAGAGTTCCGGTAGGGTTTTCCACATCGATCTCGATCAGCAACGTACGAGTCGTCACATTAATGGCGTCGGCCGTGCGCACCACCGTTCCCTTAAACTTGCGCCCCGGAAACTCGGCGAGAGTGAGGTCCGCTGGCATGCCGACTTTGATCCCCTGTGAGTATTCTTCGGGGACGTTTACGTAAACGCGCAACGTCCCGGTCTGAGCGATATGAAACATATCGGTTTTCACGCCACCGCTGCTGCCGGAGTCAATCAGGTCGCCAATATCGGTATTTCGAGCGGTGATTACACCGTCGAACGGAGCGTAAATTTTTTCAAAGGACACTAGTGCGGCATACTCTTGCACGGTTGCCTGATCTGCTTCGACGGTCGCTTTGTTCGCATTATAGGTGCCTACTGCATTGTCGACGTCCTGTTGCGATACGGCCTTGGCCTTTAAAAGCCCCTCATACCGGGCCTTGGTGATGGCGGCGAGCGCGAGATTTGCCTGCGCGGTTAGCAGGGTGCTTCGAGCTTGCTGGAGTTCCTGATCGACTTCCGGCGTCTCGATTACCGCAAGCAATTGCCCCTTCTTCACATGCGCTCCAATGTCGAAATACCATTTCTTCAGATATCCGTTTGTCCGCGAATAGATGGGTGAAGTGATGTATGGCTGTACGTTTCCAGGGAGAATGAGGTCCTGGTCTGGAGTCTCTCGCGTTGGCAACACAACCGACACCGCAGTCGGAGCCGCTTGTGTTGTTTCGGCGCGCAAGGATCGTTCGGCTTTGACTCGCGACCAAATTCCGGAGACCAAGAGCGTGGCCATCAGGAAAAGCGCAATCGCGACGAACAGCCCTCGCCCACGCCGGCTCCCTCCCTCGCGTGCACTGTTTAGTGCTCCCGAATTCCCGCCGCCCTGAGTTCCGCTTTCACTTTGAGTTGACATAGTGACTCCGCGCAAACTGATACTCAGTGTTGCCCTCCCGCTTGAGGCGGATGCCGGCGCGAACCCTGCACGACGCTGAAGAAAGTCGGCACAAAGAGGAGCGTCGAGACCGTCGCGAAAAGCAGTCCGCCGATAACTGCCCGGCCCAGGGGAGCGTTTTGTTCACCGCCATCCCCCAGTCCGAGAGCCATCGGGATCATGCCGATAATCATGGCCAGTGCGGTCATGATCACTGGGCGAAAACGCGTGAAGCCCGCCTCTAGCGCGGCACCGACGGAATCTTTTCCTTCCATCATTTTTTCCGTAGCAAAGCTCACGACCAAGATGCTGTTTGAGGTTGCGACGCCCATGCACATAATCGTTCCCATCAGAGCAGGAACGCTCAAAGTCGTGTGCGTCACAAACAAGAACCAGGCAATCCCGGCGAGTGCCGCGGGCAGAGCGGAAATCATGATGAAAGGATCCAGCCAGGATTGAAAATTGACCACGATCAGCAGGTACACAAGTACGATCGAGAATGCCAAGCCGCTCAGAAGGCCGGCGTAGGAGGCTCGCATGGTCTGGACCTGCCCACGAACAACGACGTGCGACCCGCGGGGTAGTTGCTGGCGTGAATCCTGAATGATTTTGTCGATGTCCCTGGCCACGCCGCCCAGATCGCGTCCGGCGGGAGCGCCAAAGATGTCGATCACCGGCGCGACATTGTAGTGAGAAACGACTGCCATCCCCGTTCCCCGTTGCATCGAGACCAGGCTGGCCATGAGCGATGGGGGAGCTGAAGGGTCTGTGCCTGTGATCGGAATGTTCTCGAGATCCTGCAGCGTGTCTTCGCGGTATTGTGGCGTCTGAGTAGCGATCTGATAACTGACGCGGTTCTTTGGATCAACCCAGAATGTCGGGGAAGTTTGAAAGCTGCCGCTCAGCGATACCAGGAGATTTTGCGCGATGTCGTGGGCGCTGAATCCGAGCTCTTCCGCTTTCGTGCGTTCGACCCGGAACCGCAGGTAGGGCTCGTCGAAGGGTTGCTGGATCCGCAGATCCGCCGTTCCCGGGACGTATTTCAACTTGGCCAGCAGCGCGTCTGCATAAAGCTGATTTCCCTCGAGGTCATTCCCTACGATCTGCACATCGATCGGAGCCGGCAATCCGAAATTGAGAATCTGGCCGACCATATCGGCCGGCAGGAAGGCGAACGTCACACCCGGGAACTCCTTGGGCAGCGTCAGGCGCAGTTGGTGGATATAGTTGCCCGTGGGGTGGTGATCGGCGGACAAGTTCACAAGAATATCGGCATCGGATGTGCCAACCGGTGCCGAATTGCTGTAGGAGAGATTGATCCCGCTATATGGCAAGCCGATGTTGTCGATTACGCTCTGGACTTCGTTGGTTGGAATCTGCCTGCGAATGGACTGCTCCACCAGATCGCACAAGTTGGCCGTTTCTTCGATGCGCATTCCCGTAGGAGCTCGCAAATGAAGCTTGAAAGTGCCGCTGTCCACGCTGGGGAAGAAGTCCTGGCCCAGCCAAGGGATCAGAATTGCCAGAGAACCAAGGCACCCCGCGAAGAAGGCAATCAGGAAAGCACGCCGGTGATGGAGACAATAGTCCAACAAGCCGCGATAGCTGTGACGAAATCTTTCAAACGTTTCTTCGAATCGCCTCTGAATCCGTACCAGCGGGTTGCGGGATGGGACGCCTCCGGCCTCTCTCTTATCGCTGCGCAATAGATACTTCGCCATAGTCGGGACGATCGTTCGGGAGAGAAAATAAGAGGCCAACATGGCGAAAACCACTGCTTCGGCAAGCGGCACAAAGAGATACCGCGCCACGCCGGACAGCAAGAACATCGGAGCAAACACAATGCAGATCGAGAGCGTGGCCACGAAAGCGGGTGTCGCGATTTGCGACGCGCTATCGAGCACGACTTCGTCCATGTCCTTCTCTGGTTCCGCTTCGCGATTTCGATTGATGTTCTCGACCTCGACGGTCGCATCGTCCACGAGAATGCCGACGGCTAGAGCGAGCCCGCCGAGTGTCATGATGTTGATCGTTTCTCCGATCGCACTGAACGCAATGATGGACGTCAGAATTGCCAGGGGGATCGAAGTCGCGATGATAAGGGTGCTTCGCCAACTGCCCAGAAAAGTGAGGATCATGAAGGCCGTCAGGCATGCTGCGATGAGAGTTTCTCGGACAACTCCGCTGATTGCGCCGCGAACGAAAATCGACTGATCGGCCAGAGGTTCTATCTTTAGCTGGGGCGGAACAGTAGTCTGGATTTGGGGCAGAAGCGCCTTGACGCCCGCGATGACGCTCAGCGTGGATGCATTGCCCGCCTTTTGAATCGTCAGTAAGACGGATCGCTGCCCGTTGACTTTCACGATGTTGGTTTGTGGGGGAAATCCATCGCGCACCCAGGCGACGTCCTTGATGTAAATCGTAGTGCCGCCGATCGTCTTGATCGGAATGCGGTTCAGGTCGTCGATCGTTTGCGGCGCTGCGTTGGGAATGGAAACATCGTATTCGGTCGGGCCGATCTTGGCCGTTCCCGTGGGCAGGATCAGATTTTGAAGGCTGATGGCATTCACGACGTCCAAGGCGGACAGGCCCTTTGATTGCAGCGCCGCCGGATTTAGGTCTACTTCCACTTGGCGTTGTTTACCGCCGTAGGGGTAGGGAACCGAGGCGCCAGGCACCGTGATGAGCTGCGTGCGAATGAAATTCAGGCCATAGTCATTGAGCACTTGTTCGGACATGTTTTGGCCCGAAAGGGCTAGCTGCAGGACGGGCACGCTCGACGCGCTGTAAGCGAGAATGAGGGGTGGCGTTGTTCCAGGAGGTAACTGCCGGAGCTGAGTCTGAGAAATTGCCGTGATCTGAGCGATACCCTGCTGAAGGTTCGCGTTCGGCTGCAGAAACACTTTGACGACAGCGATTCCGTACAAAGATTGCGATTCGATGTGCTCGATGTTGTCAACCGTTGTGGTGAGTGCTCGTTCTGTGACGCTGACAATGCGGTCGGCCATGTCCTCGGGCACAAGACCGTTATAGCTCCAGATAATGCTGACGACGGGGATGTTGATGTTCGGAAAGATGTCCGTGGGTGTGCGAACGATCGCGAGCCCGCCCAGGATCACGATCAGTATGGCGACCACCACGAAGGTATAAGGCCGCCGCAGCGCAAGTCGAACGATCCACATTTTCCCTCTTGCTTGCCTCGGGCGTCGACAGTGCAGCCGGGATACCACAGCGCAGGGTGAGCCATGTCTGCGAAGTATTTGAAAATGGGGCCTCTAGCGCAGGCGCAATAAAGCACAAGGGCGGATCGGCGAGCAAAGCATCCAGCAGGTTGAATGACTGTCAGCGCGTTGACAGTTGTCGTCGCTCTATGGCGTCGCTGGATTCGAGCAAGGCTCGGGACGTCATTTGGCGACCTAAATCATGGGATCGGCTTAGGAATTAAGTCTACCGAGAACGTGAGCGCGAGTGCGTGCAACTACGAGTTTTCAGTTGATCGGAACGTTGGTAACTGCACGCTTCGCAACTCCGCCTGCGGGAACTGGCTCCCGGTTCGAACGTGAAATGCCAAGCTTTTGCATGCGGAAATAGAGCGTTGATCTCTTGATTCCCAATCGTGCCGCAGCCCCATTTGGACCGGCGACGACCCACCTGGTATGGTCAAGAGTCTTGAGGATATGGTCTCGCTCCGCTTCTTCCAGCGTAACCGCCTCCTGGGACTCCGTCGTGGCGCCTGCGTTCAGCGACGACAGAGGAGGACGCAGGATGTTTCCGGAGCTGAGGATAACGCTCCGCTCGATGAAATTCTGCAGCTCGCGAATGTTCCCGGGCCACGGATACGATGAAAGCTCAGTCATTGCCTCTGGGGGAATGCGTTCGATTTGCTTGCCCATCCGGCGGGCATAAATCTCGACAAAGTGTTCAACCAGCGCTGGAATGTCTTCGCGGCGCTCCCGCAGGGCCGGCAGGGGGATGGGAAAGACATTCAGACGGTAGTACAAGTCGCTCCGAAATTCGCCGCGCTTCACCATGTCTGCCAGATTGCGGTTGGTCGCAGCCACCAGCCGAACGTCCACTTGATGAGTCCGGGTGCTGCCCAAGCGCTCAAATTCTTGTTCCTGCAGAACGCGGAGTAGTTTGGGCTGCAAGGCCGGTGGAATGTCGCCGACCTCGTCGAGGAAGAGGGTCCCCTTGTCGGCCAACTCAAAGCGGCCAATCTTTTGCGCAATAGCGCCGGTAAAAGCCCCCTTCTCGTGACCAAACAGCTCGCTTTCGAGAAGATCGAACGGAATGGCAGCGCAATTCAATTTCACGAAACGCCGACCGAAACGCGAGCTAATATCATGAACCGCCCGCGCGATCAACTCTTTGCCTGTGCCGGTTTCTCCCTGGACAAGGACTGTGGCGTCGGTAGGCGCAACCCGTTCGACTTGTTCGAGCACTACTTCCAACAGCGGGCTCTGGCCTATGATCTGCTCGAATCTGCGCGGAATACGGTCCCGGGCACTTGGCCGAAATGTTTGTAGCGCTCCCACAGAGGATCTCCTTGTGGAGGACACACACTTTCGCTGGAGGATCAATTCTCCAAAGCCGCTCGTACGCTGTCGATCAGGACTTCGTTGTCGAACGGTTTTGACAGAAACTCCACCGCGCCTGCTCTCCGCGCTTGCATCCGCATTCTTTCGTCGCCATGTGCCGTGATGAAGATGATCGGAACGTTGCAACGCTGGGCCCTCAGAGTCGCCTGGAGCTCGAGACCAGACATTCCCGGCATACGGATATCCGCGATGAGACATGCGGTCTCGTGCTGTTTGCCGGAGCTCAGGAACTCTTCCGCCGATGCAAAGGCTTGTGCCGGCAAATCAACCGCTTGCAGCAAGTCTTGGACTGCACTGCGCATCGAGTCGTCATCATCTACAATCGCGATGAGCCTGGTGGTTTCCTGGGCGTTCATCATGTCAGAAACGTACCAGCGTCGCTAAGGGGTCGCAATCACACGTTGGTGTTATCGTCTGGGAAAGGGCTTCCGCAGCGGACACGTACAATTCCTGGAAGGCCCGGGATGGGCGGCAGCATAGGGGACCGTCAACTGCCTTGCGTGCGTCGGTCCTTGGGCTATTTCTTGCCGGTCGCAAGTTCCAACTGTGAGGCCATTCTAACCAACTCCGCTAGGGACTCAGCTTTCATCTTCCTCATCGCGCGGCCACGCTGGATCTTTACTGTGACTTCGCTGGTGCCGAGCTCGGCAGCTACTTGCTTGTTGAGCATGCCTGAAACCACTAGCCCCATCACCTCGCGCTCGCGCCCGGTCAGCGTCGCGTAACGCTCTCGCACCCCCGCGAGATTGCTCTGCTGTTGTCGAGTCACCCGGTCGCGATCCAAAGCCTGTTCGATCGCATGCAGCAGGTCATGGTCTAGGAAGGGCTTGGTCAGGAATTCCACCGCACCCGATTTCATGGCCTGTACCGTCATCGGAATGTCGCCGTGACCGGTGATAAAGATGATAGGAGTCTGAACGCCCGCGTCCGCCAACCGGCGCTGAAACTCCAGGCCGTTGAGTCCGGGAAGTCTCACGTCCAGCACGAGGCAGCTTGGCCCTTCCGGCCGCTTGCTTTTCAGGAACTCTTCCGCTGTCCCGAATGACTCGGAGCGCAATCCCAAAGACTCCAAGAGGTCTTGGATGGACGCACGCACAGCGGCATCATCATCAACGATGAATACCGTGGGAGCGTCCATCGGCATCGCTCACGCAACCTTGGTAGGTATGGTGAAGTGAAACCCCGCGCCGCGCGGAGAATTGTTGGCAGCCCACAAGCGGCCGCCATGCGATTCAACGATCGAGCGGCAGATCCGAAGTCCCATACCCGTGCCGCTAGGCTTCGTTGTGAAGAACGCCTCGAAGATCTGGTCCATCTGCTGCACGGGCAACCCCACGCCGCTATCGCTGACGGAAAGCTGAACCTGGCCGTCTTCCGCTCGCCGTGATGCGATCGCGAGCTCACGCGTTCCATCCACAGCCTTCATCGCATCGATGCCATTGGTCATCAGGTTCATGATCACTTGCTGCAGCTGCACGCGATCCCCCATGACACGAGGAAGATCAGCCGCAAGGTCCGTCCGGACTGAAATCGAGAAACGCATAAGCTCGGCGTGTAGCAGCAGAATCATCTCTCCGATGATTTCGTTTACATCCACCAACTGCCATTGCGGCGCGCCCTTCTGAAAGACAAGGCGAATCCGCGTGATGATTTCCGCCGCTCGGGTTCCGTCTTTTACGATTCTCATAGCTGCCGCGCGAGCCTTCTCAAGATTGGGGGCGTCGCCCGCCAGCCAGTGAAGGCAACTATGAGCGCTCGTCACAGCAGCGGCAATCGGCTGATTCACTTCGTGCGCCAGCGAGGCGGTCAGCTCTCCCATGGTGGTGACCCTGTTGGCGCGTGCGAGATCCGTCTGCGCCTGACGAAGCGCCTCCAGTGCTTCTTCCGCCTGCTTGTGGTCGCTGACGTCCATTACTGCCCCAACAAATTCGATTTCGTCCGCCTCATCTCTTTCGGCATGAGCCACAATATGCACATGTTTGACGGAACCATCCGGCATCAGCAAGCGATGCTCGAAATCAAAATCTCTTCCATCCTTCGTCGCTCGCTCGATGGTCTCTTTCACCAGGGCCGCGTCTTCCGGATGGACCCGTTGGGAAATAAGTTCCACGGTTGGTGTCGTCGATCGGTCGTATTGGAAGATTCGGAAACTTTCCTCCGACCAAAGGAGTTCGCCGGTCGAAACCTTCCAGCCGAAGCTTCCCGTATGCATCAGCCTTTGAGCCTCAGCTAAATAAGCCTCGCTGCGTCGCAGCGCCGCCTCGGCGCGCAGACGCTGGAGTACTTCTTTTGTGAGTTCGCTGTTGGCGGCCGTTAGCTGGCTGGTCCGTTCTATCACACGCTGTTCAAGTTCCTCATTCAGACGCTTGATTTCAGCCTTGGCTTGTTTGTGCCCTGCAGTTTCGATGACGTCCCAGCCCCCGCGCCGCCTTGTTACCGCAAATTGATGTGTTCGCACCACATCCAGTATCTCAGCAGCTCCGCATGCGGCGAGCGGGTACGTGCATAGCACCGCGAGACGCTGATTGACGATCGCTTGGTTGAGTGACTCTTCGTATTCACAGAAATCCTGCCAGTCCTTCTTTCCGAGCCAAGCGGTATCTCCCGTCACTCTTACGCCGGCGTAACCTCTGGCCGTAGCCCGCGCGAGTTTCTCGTTCCAGCCGCTGATCACTCTGTTGAGATCAAAAGCGCCGTCCGGGAAATACCAGTCGCGAGCCCCGACAATCTCTATGCTGCGGTCCGAGAGGTATTGATCGAGGTCAGGCACCGCTTGTTTCAATGCTCTGGTCGCGTCTTCGACGGCGACGGGTTCGGCAACCACCCACAAGCAGAACTCCTGGTTCTCCAAACCAGCTTTGCAGTAACAGACGAGTGTTTCGAGGAGGTCCGCTCGCGTCTCGTAGAAAAGACAAAAGTGTGTCCCCCAAGGCATGTCGCCTACGACGTCGACTCCGGTCTTGCGCATCTCGATAGCCATCGTGGTTACCCCCAAACTTCATCTTGAAAAACGGCTTGAGGCGGGTGCGGTCGCGGACGGAACCGCGAAACTGTAGCGTAGAGCCAGCGGAGATAACTTCGCGGATGGACCATCCCGCTGCGCCATGGTTGTACCTCGCCTGGATCGCGTCCGACCTGGGCTCCGCAGCCAGCGCCTCGAAGGGAGACATGATACCGCAGAAGACTCAGCGGGAGGAGGGACACGAGGGTTGGCTGTCTTGGCCCAATAATTCTGTCACCCCTTAACGGCCCGATGAAAATGTCACCCTATGAACCAGGAGACATTTCGTTTGAGCCAGAAAGAGTTGCAACGAGTGGCTGTGATTTCATCCTGCAATAGGGGGGACCTGACGTGTGCCAGAGCCGCGGAGCTGCTCGACCTTACGCCTCGGCACATCAAACGCCTCAAAGCCCGCTACCGGCAAGGCAGCGAAGCGGCTCTGGCACACGTCAGCCGCGGCCGTCCCAGTCCTCGCCGCCTACCCGAGCCCACGCGCGCCCGCATCCTTGAGTTGGCACGCACGCGCTACGCCGGTTTCAACGATCACCATCTCTGCGAAAAGCTTTCTAAGGTCGAAGGCCTTTCCCTCGGTCGCGAGACCCTCCGCCGCCTTCTCCGCGGCGCGGGGATCGGCTCGCCCCGCAAACGACGCGCCCCTGCTCATCGCCAGCGCCGTCTGGCTCGCGCTCGTGAAGGCGAAATGCTTCTGCTCGACGCCAGCCTCCACCGCTGGCTGGAAGATCGCGGTCCCCAGCTCACCCTGCTCGCTTTCCTCGACGACGCCACCCGCAAAGTCCTTGGCGCCGAGTTCTTCCCCACCGAAGACGCCCGCGGCTATTTCCGTCTGCTCCGCCGCCTGTTGCGCCGCTACGGCGTCCCTCTCAGCTTCTATGGTGATCGCCACAGTGTCTTCGTCCGCAACGACGACCACTGGTCGGTCGAAGAACAACTCGCCGGCAAAAGGCAGCCGACTCAGTTCGGCCGCGCCCTCGCGCAGCTCGGCATCACCTACATCGCCGCGCACAGTCCGCAGGCCAAGGGCCGCATCGAACGCCTCTGGGGCACCTTGCAGGATCGTCTCTCAAGCGAACTCCGTCTCGCCGGCGCCGCCGATCTGGAAACGGCCAACGAGGCCCTGCGCCGCTTTCTTCCCGCCTACAACCGGCGCTTCGCTCGCGCGCCGCGGGACACGGAAAAAGCCTGGCGCCCCGCGCCCCAGAACTTGGACCGTATCTGCTGCCTGGTGCACGAACGCGCCTTCAGCAACGACAACGTCGTGCAGTGGGACGGACGCCGATTCCAGATCCCGCCTCAACCCAAACGCTTCAGCTTCGCCGGGGCTCAGGTTCGCCTTTACAAATCACTCGAAGGAAAGGTCGCGATCTATTACGGAGACACCAAACTCCACCACACCAGGGGATAACTTCTCAGGGGGTGACATTTTCATCGGGCCGTTAGGGTGACATTTTCACGTTGCTACAACAGGGACACGAGGGTTGGCCGAGGCACTGCGCGTGCTAGCCCGATGGACGGAGTGGCAGGATTCCGACAGGCTCGCGCGCCGATCGCCGTCCCCAGGGCGCTCCCGAATCGTGGTATGTGCCGCGCTGCGCGACACTTCCACACTGTCTGATTCGCGTGCAGCCCGTGGCAAACCGATTGCCCTTCTCAGTGCGGCTACTTTGTGACGAAGTAGCAAGGGAGGGTCGGACTCGTGGAAACGATTCGTGGAATGAACGCAAAAAAAGACTCCGACGGCACGCTGGTGGCTGCCGCAAGGGGCGGCGATAGGCAGGCTTTCGGGGAATTGGTTCTTCGTCACCAGCAGAGAGTTCTCGCCGTCGCGCAGCGAATCACCAAGAGCCAGGAGGATGCCGAGGATGTGGCGCAGGAGAGCTTTCATAAGGCCTTCCTTCATCTCGACTCCTTTCAAGAAAAGTCGCAGTTCTATACTTGGCTGACACGCATCGCCATGAATGAAGCGTTCATGTTGCTGCGCCGAAAGCGGGGGGTTTTCGAAGTGTTGCCTGGGAGCGCTGATGATGATGTGCAACCCAGTTCGGAGCCGTTCGTTGACCGGAGTCCCGGTCCCGAAGAGACCTGCTGGCAACGCGAGCGCACGCAACTCTTGAGCAAAGCAATCAACCGCTTAGGTCCGACGGTTCGAACAGCGATATTTCTTTGCGACATCGAAGAGCGTTCCGCCCAGGAAACAGCCAAGATTTTGGGTGCCTCGCTTTCGGCCGTAAAATCGCGCGTTTCTCGAGGACACCGCAAGTTGCATAGAACCCTGCATGCTGGATCCCTGCGGGGCCCTTACACAGCCTGTCGTTTCGAAGGCCAGCGCCGTTAACAGGCGGAGCTGCGCGTTTTCGCTAGCCGAAACTGAGCACCAGCTTTGCCTTGGCCTGTCTCGCAGCCACTTGGCTATACGCGTCCACAGCTTTGTCAAACCGAACGGCCTCAATCGATGGCGGTTTCAAAATCCCAGTGTCAAAACCAGGGCCAAGCTCGTCGGTGATCTCTGTCACCCGTCGCGACGTCAGTCCAAAGCTGTCCACTCCAAGCAGTCGGGAGAAGTTGTGATAGAAGTCCATCAGGTTGAAACTGACCCGCGGATCGCTGCTGGAGATAGCCACTTGTCGCCCACCAAACCTGAGCGACCGCAACGCCGGTTCGAACATTGGGCCACCCACCGTGTCAAAGACAACGTCGGCTCCTTTTCCGTCCGTAACTTCCAAGACTCTCCCGCGAAGATCTTCGGTCTCGGTATTGATCACCGAGACGGTACCGGGAATCGGGTCAGATGTCATCGCTGCGCCAATTACCCGCGCCCTCTTCCAATTTGCGATCTGAGTAGCTGCTTGTCCTACCGCACCGGCGGCGCCAACAATCAGGATTGTCTCGCCGGGCCGAATCCGGGCTGTAGTCACGAGCGATGCCCAGGCCGTGATGTACGGAATCCCAATCGTCGCCGCCTGCGCCATACTCAGCGACTTCGGCACGCGCGACAGCATCTCCGCCGGCACCACGACATATTCCGCGTGAGATCCATCACGGACGATACCGAGGTTCGGACCACTGCCCCAGACCTCTTCTCCTTCGTACCGCTTCCACTTACGACAACGCCGGCGAAATCGCGCCCGGGGGTTCGCGGCAGAGTTGTCTTCTTGAAGCGTCCCGCGACATTCACGATATCGCTGGGATTGATCCCCGCTGGCTTCACATGAACGAGTGCTTCTCCTTCGCGCGGCTGCGGAATCACAACCTCTTCGATTCGCAACACCGACGGCGGCCCAAACTCACTAAACCGCAACGCTTTCATCACGTTGGTAGTCATTGCGTTGTATCTGCAGAATTGCAGGCCATGTCTGCTCTCTCTGTTTCAGCCAAACTGATCGATCGCCCAGAGTACACTTTCGTTTTTCCTAATTCCTGTTTGGCTAGCTCCTTTATCCAAGCTCTCCGGTTAAAAACTGAGGTTCGCCGTTTCCAAAGCTCCAGTCCGCCGCCGAATTCTCAACGATTGCGACCACAACATCGCTGGGAGCGATCGAAGCCGAGCTTGCCAACTGCTCCGTCAATTCCTTGTAGAATCTGCGCTTCAGAATCTCGTCGCGCTTTTTGCTTACAACCGTGACGATCAGGGCTTTGTCGGTCCGAGAGATGTTTAGACCGGTGTCTTGAATGACCAAGAACCCTTTGGGATGGGCTTGGTAGACTTGATAACGGTCTCGCACTGGGACATGAAACGCCTTCACGACGGCCCTGTGCACCGCGTCGAGGAGAATCGTCACTTCGGATTCGGTTCTTCCTTCAAGAGCATCGATTTTGATCAATGGCATAGCGTGATCTTCCTCTTCCGTATTCCATTTCGGGTTCGTTTTTTGGGACCCTCGCGATGTCGCGCTGCGAGAGAACTTCTCCGCTGGCGTGGTCGAGAATCTTGATCTGCTCGCCGCCATCATCCACGTACATGTATTTTTGTTTCCGTTCGGGAGAAGAGCCGCATTCAATTTGAGCTACTTTTGCGCCACAGCGATGCCAACTCGAGTCCGCCCCTCGTCCGCGGAACTCAACTGAGCGCGCCTTTCCATCTCCAGAATCACGGCCGAAAAATCCTGCTCCGTTCCATGGGCTGATTGTGCCTCGTTCACCTCGAAAGCGGCCCGTGCCGCGGGCATCGCCGCACCGGCCGCCGCTGCGAGGTTAAGAATCAACCCGAAATCCTTATTCATGAGGCGAATGGGAAATTGTGGGCTGTAGTCGTTCTTGACCGCTCTTTGCAGCTTGCCCACGTGCGCCGGAGCGACCACCGCAGTCTGGGACAACACTTCCAGCACGCGACTACGGTCAAGACCTGCCTTCTCGCCCAGTGCGACAGCTTCGGCAATCGCTTGCATCCCGATTCCCAGTAAACTGTTCACCGCAAGCTTCATCGTTGCTCCGGATCCGCTCGGCCCCATGTGAAAATATTTCTGGGCAATAACGCGAAAGATCGACTCGGCGGCATCGAAGGATTTTTTGTTTCCGCCCCCGAACAACGTCAGCAACCCCTTTTCGGCGGCAGGGGTGCTTCCTGATATCGTCACGTCGAGAACCTCAACTGCGTGCTCTGAACCCAGTCTTGAGAGTTCGTGTGATGTATCCGGATACACCGTGCTCATGTCGATGATCAACGCATCGCTATGGGCGTGGGCGAAAACGCCCTCAGGTCCTCTATAAATGCCGAGGACAGCTTCATCGCTGGGCAGGCAAGACAGGACGACGTTACAACTTGAGGAAAGTTCCGAAACGCTCTGCGCAACGGTGCCGCCGCATTGGATTAACTCCTGGGCCTTGCTGTGGTCGCGGTCGTAGGCTGCCAGCCTGAAGCCAGATTCAAGCAACCTCCGCGCGATCGGCCGTCCCATGTAGCCAATTCCGATAAATCCAAGCCTGTCCTTTTCCTGTGTGATCGGTTCCATACTGATTCTCCTTTTCCGGCAACTGAACGCGTTCTTGACCGCTTGTAGACAAGACTCTTTCCACACTCAAGTAATTAGCGGTCATATGTGCCGCTAGGCGGCGGCAGATTGTCTCACCGGCGGCGCCATGAATTCGGGACCGATCGGATCGGTGATCGTCTGTCGCAGAATCTGATCGATAGCCGCAAGTGTACCCGCGTCGAGATTCCAATCGACGGCGTCTGCCACAGCTTCCAATTCTGCGGGATGGCGTGCACCCCATAGGGCCGCCGTGATTCCGGGCTGGTCCAGCACCCAACGCACGGCAAGATCCATTACGTGCTTTCCGTACCTCTTTTGCGCCAGATCATCCAGTTGCTGAACGGCATTCAGATATTGGGCGAAACGCGGCGGCTGAAATTTTGGATCGGTCTGGCGGAGATCGTCGCCGGTGAACTTTGTGTCCGGCCGCATTGTCCCGGTCAAGAGCCCCCGGCAGAGAGGTCCGTAAGCGAAAGCGCTCAGGTTCTTTTCCCGCACATAAGGCAGCACGTCGCGCTCGATCTCCCGTTCAAAGAGGTTGTAAGGAGGCTGGACGGTGTGCAGTTCAGAGACGGACATGAAGCGATTCATCTGTTCTGGTGAATAATTGCTCACGCCAATCGCGCGGATCAGGCCCTCCTTGTAGAGACCTTGCAAGGTCCTGGCGGTTTCTTCGATAGGGACCGCCAGATCGGGCCAATGGACTTGATAGACGTCGATGTAATCCGTGCGCAGCCGGCGGAGCGAATCTTGGACCTCCTTCTGAATGCGATCGCGTGACGAATTTCGCGAAACCGAGCCATTGTGCCACTCGAGTCCGACTTTGGTCGCGATAAAAACCCTTTCCCGATGCCCTCTCTCCTCGATCGCCTTTCCGACGATTTCTTCGGACACCCCGAAACCGTAGACTGGCGCCGTGTCGATCAGATTGATCCCTTTGTCGAGGGCGGCGTGAATCGTTCGGATCGATTCTCTTTCGTCTGTTCCTCCCCACATCCAACCCCCGATCGCCCACGTGCCTTGCGCAATTCGCGAAACTTTCATATCCGTGCCGGAAATTACTGTGTATTCCATCTGCGTTGTCCTTTCCAACGAAAATGAAACGATTTCAACTTGCGCATCTCTAGCAGGCAGGCGTTGTACCGTTTCGCGAGGACGGCCGGACATTCGTGCAAAATGTTGGCTGCAGGGACAATACGGACCCAAACGACCTGAACCTGACGCTCAGTCGAGGTGAGTTATCTGTCGAATCCCTTGGACACTGTCAGCCTATTGGAAATTGGATGCTCTTTCCGGTGTTGTCTAGGCGGTCGCCAGGATATGGGGATCAAGCGAACCGGTGGGGAGGGCAGAGCCAAAATCATTTGCCACGTTAGGAATTCATCCCAACTCTAATGTGTGTTAGTCAGGCCGTCTGACACAATGGCTAACCCGAACGTCAATTCCAACGGAATTCGCCGAGGAGATTCGCACATGAGGGCCGAAAAACTTCGGAGCGCAACTATAGCCCTATCTATGGTTGCGACCTTCGTGCTCCTGATCTGCACCCCACCGATTTCAGCACAAGCGCGAACACAGCACGAGGACAAGAACGCCGCGGCTCCTGCCTACAATCCGTACCCACCGGGAATCCTGCCATCCAACTTGAGCTCTGAGACGGCTCGGGTCCTGCGGGAGGTGGACGTCATCGAAAGCCGGGCGCTTGCACGATGGCGCGCTTTGCAGCGGCCGATTCTGACAGGTCAGCCGCCAATCCTTCAGAATGCGGGCACTGAAGCGATCGAAATCCTCGGCGAGCTTATGCTTTTCGACAAGAACATCTCACCCAATAGGAATGTGGCATGCGCGTCTTGTCACATGCCCTACGCAGGTTTTAGCGGGCCGATTCCCTCGGTCAATCTGACAATGATTGCGTATCCCGGAACCGCTCATTTCCGGGCCGGCAAGCGGACAGCGCAGCGACACCCGTATTCACCATTCTTCCCGGTGCTCCAATACAACGAGGCACAGGGCCTATTCTTTGGCGGAAACTTCTGGGATTCGCGCGCCACCGGTTATAGGCTTAGGGTTCCCGACGCCGAACAGGCGCAGGGCCCTCCCGTCGATACCCAGGAAATGGGCTTTCCTGATACGGCCTGCATCCCGTTTCGGCTCTCCGCCGCTGTGTACAGACCTCTTTTTGAAGAGGTATGGGGTGTAGGCTCGTTCGATATAAAGTTCCCACGTGAAACCGAGAAAATCTGCGAGACCCCTGGAGGCGCTGCCGTGTTCAAAGGGAGCTCCACCCCAGTTCCACTAACCCCGGGAGATCGCACCCGCGTCAACGCGGTCTACGACCGCTGGGCGCAGTCCATCGATTCTTATGAGCAGTCCGTGCAGGTCAGTGCTTTCTCGTCGAAATTCGATGCCTTCCTGGCGGGCAAATACACGATGACCTCAGACGAAATGGCCGGTTACAAACTTTTCGATGGCAAGGCCAACTGCAATTCGTGCCACCTCGACGGACGAGGCACCACGCTGAAGTCCGGTCAGATCGACACTAGCTCGACAGCCATGGTGAACCCTCTGTTCACCTGCTTTGGTTCAGCGAACGAAGGGATACCACTGAATCCCAGAGCGGCCTTCTATTACGAGACCAAACCGGATTCCTACGGGTTCGTTGCCAATCCTTACGGTTTCGGGTATAGAGACTTGGGGCTCGGGGCTTTCCTGAGAAGCGGATTCGGCTCCGGCCCAAGCCCGAACAAGAACTGGAAGCAATACGCACCAACTGTCGACGGCCAGATGCAAGTTCCTTCGGTGCGCGACGTGGCATCCACACCGCCGCAATGCCCGACGACCGAAGCGCCCGGTCCCTACTTCCAGAAGGAATTCTTTCACAACGGCTACCTCAAGAGCTTGAAGCAGGTCGTGCATTTCTACAATACGCGCGACAAGTATGCGTACCCGGTTACTTCCGGACATTGCCCGGCGGGAACGACGGAAAAAGTAAACTGCTGGCCGATGCCGGAGGTGCCGAACAATATCGATATGACCAGCGGCAATCTGGGCTTGACGGACGAGGAGGAGAATCAAATCGTGGCCTTCCTCGAGACATTGTCGGACGGCTTCATGAGGCCTTACCCGAACAGCGATACCTTTACTGGGGTTTGCATGAGGGGTGGTTCCGCTGCGACCCAAGGTAACGAGCTCCTGATCCCAACTCCGCCCCTGCCGCCATGCGCGACGGCTATCTGCAGCGTTGCTCCTGTCCCTCGGCCGAAGACGGTGAGTGACAACCTGCCCGCTGAGGAAGGTCCAGTGACTCCCAAAATCGCGCGGCGACGGATTATTCGAGGGCCTGTGATCGAGTTGGCGAATGAGCATCTAACCGTGATTGCGTGGGTAACGAATAATCCCGGTGGCTCTCCCGTGCACTACGGGGTGGTGCATTACGGCACGGATCCCAGGGACCTTGGACAGACCGCAAAATCTCCAACGAGGTTAAACTCCAGCCATTCCATTACCGTCTTTCGCGTGCGCATGGACGGACTGAAACCTGGAACAACCTACTACTATGCGGTCGATTCGATGGAACCCGATGGAGACGACGACGGGCTGAAGTGGAGCGTAAAGCATTTCACCACACCTTGACCCACTCAATGGACCGAGAAGATTCAGAACGGCGCGTCACTGAAACCATTAGTTGCAGTCGGCATTTGTTTCGAGATTTCAGGGAACTCGCTCAGTGTGGAAAAAGCACCAAGACCTGTCCATTTAAGCGCGGCAATCGCGCGATAGCCCCGAGGCATTCGTCGCTCGCGAAATCAAAGCCAACAACCTCATCGCGGGCGACGCAGTAGAGCAACCCATTGGGACTTGGGCTTGCGCAAGTCGAGCGCCCTTAAACCATCGAGACTACCACCGACGGGGGTCTTTGGAGCTTTCTCGGCGATTTCCAAATCTGGTGGGGTTGGGCGTAGTAAGAACGTAGTATCAAGCGTGGAGAAACGCGGCAAAAAGCAAAGAAAAGCAGAAAAAGAACGAGGAAAGTGGCTCATCGGATTTTGCTGTAATTCGCCTGGTCCCTTCGGAGTGTCTTAGCTCCGGCAACTTCTGATGAAATCACTTCACTGGCTGTTAACCGAAGGGTTGTTAGTTTGAATCTAGCCCGGGGAGCCACTTCCTTTGAGTGACTCTTGCACCATGCGAGCGGTAGCAAAACGCCACGACTGGGACGAAACGGAGCCTGAATGATGACACCGCCCAACCGAATGCGAGGTCTGACGGAAGCTGCACGCAGTTCGAAAACCGGGCGCTCAGCAATAGGGGTTCACCCAGAGAGGGCGTCATTCGCGAGGTCTTCGGGACAACTTCGGTACATTTGAGAAGTGGGAATCGGCGGCTTTTTCGGGCGTAAGCGACACCAACGAAGCCATTTAGTTTGGGATTTCATGCTGCTTGCAAAGCAGATGGTCTCCCAGCTGAGCTACACGCCCACGCTAACTCTATGATTATAAAAATTGTAGCAGAATTAGGATGGCAATGAGCACCTGCTCTTTCGGTAGGTGCTCTCGCACGCCTGATCTGGCCACCATCGTATTGCAGCCTACAACGACCTCTTGAACAGATTTAACTTTGGATGCGCGGTCGTTCGGCCGAAGGGCGCACTCTTTCAAGACATTTCGAGGGTTCGATATGATGAGCATCCACCTCGTGAGCAGGGGCTCGGTCGGCGTTAGCGAAATCGTTGGTTCAAATCAAGCCTCTGCAATCAAAGCTTCTTCTCTTTCAATAACTGCCGCAAACCCCGCAACCCTCCGAATTGGCGAATTTGTAATGCCCCAGTGGTGATTCGCGAAAGTTGCGTCTAAAGGCTCTTCCTATATCTCACGATGGGCAGAACGTGATTGATAACTTCCGGTTTGCCCATTCGGACAAGACTTCGGAAGGCGAGTTGCGGCACACCTGAACCAACCGTTCTACTGTACGAAGGCCTTAATCTGCCTTCTTGGTCGCCAATCTATGACCGTGCACGTTGGCTATGCGGCAGGCGCGGCAGGAGCACCAAGTCGGCCGCTTCCTCGGCATCCCTGAGAAGCGTCTTGCGCGGCATGCCTAGCTGCGCACGCATGGTCAGCCCACGCGCTAAATCCGTGACTTGGGTTGCGCGCGCGGCTACGGGAAAGTCAGATGGGATTTCTCCCGCGCTGATCCCGTCCCGGAGACGGCGCTCCACCAGCGCCGCGCCGCCCGCAGCCGCGCTCTGCAGGAACCGCTGAACCTCGGCGTCGTTCACAAGCGGCGCGACGCACATCATAAGGCAGCCCCGAGCGGACCCTTTCTCGGTCGCACTTTCGACGGCGTACCTCAGAAAGCTCGCGATCGAGTCGCGAAGGCTCTGTGGCGAGAGGAGTGCCTTCGCGGCTGATGCGCCCTTCCTCTCTGCATACGCCTTGAGGGCGCGCAAGAATATCGCCCGCTTGGCCCCGAAGACGGCATACAGGCTCGGCCGGCCCACACCCATCCCTTCGACGAGATCGTCAATCGTCACTCCGTCGTAGCCTTTCGACCAGAACACCTGAGTCGCCTTATCCAGCGCGCCCGTCTCGTCGAAGCTGCGTGGTCGACCCCGCGGCCTGGCGGTATTTTGAATCATTTAGTTCAAAACTCCTTGACAATGGCCATCACGCCATTTTATAACTGAATAGTTCAAAATTAGCAAGCCGATTACTGGCCTCGCGGGGCCTCACGACTCGGCTTTCAGCCTTCACCATGGAGACGCCTATGGAACATTCGATCGCTCTCGTCACCGGCGCCACCTCCGGGCTCGGCCTTGCGGCAGCCCGCCTGCTCGCCGGAGAGGGCTGGCACGAGATCATCGTCACCGGGCGCAGCCTGGCCGGGGCCCAGCAAGCGGCCGCTCAACTCGCGGCTGAGAACAAAACAGTGACCTTCACGCCGCTGGAGTTGGATCTGGACAAGCCGTCCAGCGTTCAGTCCGCCGTTGCCGAGCTCGTCAAGCGGGGGCAGCCGATCGATTTCCTGCTGCTCAATGCAGGGATGGTCCCAGGTAAGAAGCGCGTGCTCACTGCGGCGGGCATCGAGGAGGCTCAGGCCCCGCTGATCGGCCATCATCAACTGACTATCGGGTTGCTCCGCGCCAACCTGCTGAGCCCCAATGCGCGGATTGTCATCGCCGGCGCGGAACCTGCCCGTGGGGGCGTGCCGATGTTCAGCTACACCGATGTGCCAGCCTTCGCGGCCAAATACTTCCGGGGAGACCGGACCGCCGCTATCGAAGCCCTGATTCGCAACGGGCCAAACGTGAAGTACGTGCCCAACAATACGTATGCCGACGCGAAGCTCATTATCGCTTGGTGGGTCGCGGCGCTGGCGCGCCGGCTACTCTCCGGCATGGCCGTGTACGCTGTCTCGCCCGGCGGGGCGACCGCCACCAAGGTGGTGCGAAACGCTGGCCCGGCGTTGAAGTATCTGTTTATCCCAATCGTGAACCTCATTCCCGGCATGAATCAGACGCCGGAGACCGCGGCCCGTCGGTACCTCCAGGCGTCGGAGTTCGGAACCGACGTCTCAGGGCAATTCTTCGCCTCGGCTCAAGGGAAGTTCTCAGGCCCAATTGAGGTGCAGCGCCAGCCACACCTCTACGATCGCGCCAGCCAGGAAGCCGCGTGGCAGGCCGTCGTCAAGGTCTCCGGCGTCGACTTGTCTTAACCGACCACCCTTGAACGCTAGGTCCTGAAGGAGCGCTGATCGGCGCGTCACTGGATGCACAACATTGCCACTTCCCTAATTTGGAATCACGGCGACAGAACGAACAACAGCCATTCGCAAGGAGAATTCATATGAAACGGTACGAAGGTAAAAAGGTGGTAATCATCGGCGGCACGAGCGGCATGGGGCTCGCTACGGCGAAGATGCTCCTTGATGGAGGCGCGCGCGTTCTGGTGACAGGTCGCTCTAAGGAAGGCCTGGAATCGGCGCAGAAAGAGCTTGGGAATGACGCTATCGTGGTTTCGAGCGACGCGCGGTCGTTGACGGACCTCGATGCACTCGCCGCTCGAACGAAGGCCGAGTTCGACACCCTCGACCTGCTGTTCGTCAACGCCGGCTTCAGCACCCGAGCGCCTCTTGAGAGCATCACCGAGGCCATCTACGACGAGATGTTCAACCTGAACGCCAAGGGACCGCTTTTCGCGGTGCAGAAGTTCGCGCCGCTCATAAGGCGGGGAGGCTCTGTCGTCCTCACGACCTCGATCGCCAACGTCAAGGGAATGGCCGGCAACGCCACATACGGAGCCGCCAAGGCGGCGCTGCGATCATTCGCTCGGACGCTCGCTGCTGAATTGGTTCCTCTTGAGATTCGCGTCAACGCAGTGACGCCCGGTCCCATCGACACGCCGATCATCGAAAAAGCGTTTCCCGATGGCGCAGCCTCTCAGATCAGGGAAAAGATGCTTGGTATGGTCCCGATGAAGCGCTGGGGGACGTCGGAGGAAATCGCGAAGGCCGTCCTCTTCCTTGCGTTCGACGCAACCTTCACGACCGGCGCCGAACTTCCGGTAGACGGAGGATGGTCTCAACTCTAAGGTGTGGACCGTCCGGGAGGGTAACCTGGCATCGAGAACGGTCTTCAATGACTCGCATCCCATTGCGCACCTAATGCAATAGCGAACCCAGTGGCGGCGGTTCGGTCGTCGCCACTGCGCGCTCCTCCCAAGAGGAAACTTCGTGTTCGGCGCGACCATCACGACCGGCGCGGAACTCCCACGGTAAAAGGAGGAGCAACAAGATGCATAACTTGGTAGTGAGCTGTTTGGCGGTTGCTTATTTCTCAGGGAACGTATACGCCATCGTGAAGATGCGGGTGTTTGAGTTAGCCCGTTCGCGCAAGCATCTCCTACTCTATGGCGTCCCCTTCATATTGTGGGGCTCTGTCATCCTGATGGGATGCAAGCTCATGGAGATTATGCGCCGATTCGATGAATGGGCGGCCTGATGGCCTATTGAGATGACTTATTTTGCGGACAAAGCTCCGATCAAGTTAGCTGATAACCGGAGTGCATTGTCAACTCCGGTTACGAGCAGCGTGGTTGCACGGAATCGCCCGCTTATGACCGTCGACCTTCGCGGTGTCGCCTACGCTGCGAGCCGGGTCAGCTCCACGCTAAAAGGCAGTACTAAACAATTCGGATGGTTGCAGGCCTCCGCAACCAGAAAGTGTTCTGCCGCTGTGAGTTACGACTACCCCGCAACCATCCGAATTGACAGTCGTCCGGCGCAACATCTCGATGTCGCGAGCCGAAGACGCTGTCCAATGCAAGCGATGACTTCCCACAAGCCAACTTTTGGTTACCTAACGGGTCGAAGGTAGGCGGCACGACGACGAACACCCCTTCGGACCCTTTGAACGCGGCGGTCATCGCTACAGCGTCGTCGATGTCGGCGGCGGCGAGGCTGCAGCCGCTCTTGCTCCACGTTTCCCCTTTGGTCAGATCTCGAACCACGGCCCGCACAGGCTGCCCTGCAGCCAGCAGGTTGCGAGCGACCTCGCCGCCTACATTGCCGGTAATTCCAGTAATTGCGAACATTTGTCTCCGTTCTTCGGAATTATAGTCTTATCTAGCACCTCGCGGCAGGGCGTGGAATCAAGACCGTGTTGAAGTGCAATTCGGCCCGCATGAATGGAAAGTCTTTGAATTTGGTACTTCATGTTGTTTCCTTCTCTAGCCGCGCTGATACGTGTGCGCAATTCGATGATCGGGAGGTCGTCTATTCGGAAAATGGTGCATTCGCGACGACATCGGCAAAGTTGGGGGATGTGTACCCCTCGACATATCGAACGCCGAAATCCCGAACGATGTTGTCAAAGGTGGACTCCGGCTTCCGACGAGCGATGTTGCAAAGGCACTCTTTGAGTCTGTGTTTAAGTGCCAGGCGCGGAAATTCGGCGAGGATCGCGCCTTGTTTGTCCTGCGGAATTCGATCGAGGCCTGCCCCCAGAACATCCGCCGTTATTCCCGCATGGGTCATAACCACTTCGGGCTCTTTGTGAAGAGCGATAGATCGTGTGGTGTGAAGCGCGATGGCATCCCAAACAACTTGCATCTGCTGCGTCGAGATGCCTCGCCCCTTCAAAAACGAGCACGCCGCATTGGCGCCATCCACCTCGAAACGATTTTCCGCCGTATAGCGGTCAGTCAAGCCCAGATCATGCAGAATCGTGGCTACTGCCAACAACTCGGCATCCGGAGCACGTTCAGCGCTTTCTGAAAGCGATACGCTGAATAGCCAGGAGCGCATCACATGGTTGAAGAGAAATGGCTCTGACGCGCTCCGTGACAAATCAATCGCATCGCGAACCAGAACTGTGTCGGGTACTTTGATTCCTGCTAAAACCATTCCCCACCTCTCGCTTTCATTTAGTCCGCGGCCAGCGGTTGGCTTACTCTGCCGTTCAGTTCGTGTACAGATGCCGCAAATCAGAGATCTTGCACTTGCCTCGCTCAGTCAAACGCCGCTCGCCTTGATACTGTTGAGGACGGTGTTGTCCCAGTAAGCGTCGAGCCGTGTGATTTTGGAGTCCGTGTCGAAACGCAGAATGTAGCAGTGAGGGATATGTACGTCCTGGCCTTTCTTTGCAACCCCAGGCACTTCGGCAGGTATGGGCCCGCTCATCTCGGTTTGGATCACGACTGTGTTGCCCTCGGCAGGGATCAATTCGATCACTTTGACTCGGAAATTCGGAACGGCATTCGGAAATGCACGCCAAATGAGGTCAATGCCACCGCGAATCGGCACAACGCTCTCGCGACCGTACGGCGCATATCGCCCTATTGCGCCGTCTGCACAGAGAGCGAGCATGCCGTCGACATCGTGGGCGTCGTATGCGGTGAAAAACTTTTCGGCGATCGGCAGGAACTTTGCGGTGTTCGTTTTCATCTCAGTGATTTTTGGGATCGCTTTAGTTGTGGTCCTGGTGGCCTAATATTCAAACCACTGGCTGAGCGCCTTGACCTTTTCCTCGGTGTAGGGCGGGAACAAATGGTCGATTGCCACGTCAGGCGGCGAGATGAGAACCGATTTCGCGTGCGTGAGAGCGTCAAAACCGGCCTTACCGTAGTAGTGGCCGATGCCCGAGAATCCGACGCCTCCGAAAGGCATGGTTTCAATGAACAGATGAATGTTCACTTGGTTGATCGCGCCACCGCCGAAGGACAAGGCCCAGAGGAAGTGGTCGATCGCCTTCTGGTCACGGCTGAAAAGGAAACCGGAGAGGGGTTTTGGATGCTTCTTCACCTCACGAATGGCCGCATCCATGTCTTTATACGTAAGGATTGGGAGAATCGGCCCGAAGATTTCGTCCTCCATGATTGGGTCGTCCCACGTAACCGGATACAAGATCGTGGGATCGAGGTAGCGCGCTTCGCGGTCGGCAGAACCTCCGGCCACAACCCTGCTCTGATCAATTAGGGATACGAACCGGTCAACGGCTTTCGGGCTGATGATGCGCGAGTAGTCGTCGGAC
This sequence comes from uncultured Acidobacteriota bacterium, assembly GCA_963743335.1. Classification (GTDB taxonomy): domain Bacteria; phylum Acidobacteriota; class Terriglobia; order Acidiferrales; family UBA7541; genus Palsa-295. The sequence goes on along the minus strand of CAVUPI010000002.1, from coordinate 847,095 downwards.
CTGCTCTTCGGATCGGTTCCGTACAACTCGATCACGGCCTTCTTGGATTCTCTTACAAACTCCTCAGCAATCGATTCGTGCACATAGGCGTACCCAGGAGAGGTGCACCACTGCCCACCCCAGGCTGTTGCGCCCCAGACAATTTTCTTGGCTGCGTCGGGGATATTGGCGGTCGCATCAACAAAGGCTGGGTTCTGGCCCCCGAGTTCGAGAAGAACCGGAGTCAGATTTTTTGCGGCCGCTTCCATGACGATCTTGCCAACCTTGACGCTACCAGTGAAGAAAATGAAGTCGAAGGGCAGCTTGAGCAGTTCCGTCACCTCGTCCTTACTTCCGGTGACGGCGGTAACGGCCCGAGGATCGAAGTATTTCGGAATGAGATCCAGTAAGACCTTGCTGGTGGCGGGCAAACCCTCGGAGAGTTTGAGAATGCAAGGATTCCCCGCCGCAAGAACTTGGCACGCTGGGTCGAAAAGCAGGGTCAATGGCCCATTGAATGGACCAATCACCAAAGTGATCCCGTACGGTTCTCGATAGACCTTGGCAGTATGCCCGCTCTCTCGAAGGGCTTTCGGCACGACGACATCTACAGGCTTCATCCACTCTTTTAGCTCTTGCTTCGCGAAGGCGGCGGTTCCAACTGGCGCCATAATCTCGAAGACTTTTTCCTGGCTGGCGGTCTTGAAGTCGCTGCTCATCGCAGCCTCAAGAGCCTCGGCGTTCTCATTGCATAAATTCTCGAGACGGGTCAGCTGGTCAATGCGCCACTCGTGGGATTTGGTCGCGTCCGAATCGAAGTACGCCTTCTGTTTGTTAAAGATTTCCTGGAACGAATTCATCCAAGTCTCCCTCTGGGACGTTCGGTTTGTGCTCCGTTTTGCCGCAGGCTTTTAAACTTGTTTAGGTCATAGTGAGCACCACTCGGAAGCGTGCCTTGCCATCCATCATTCGTTTGTATGCTTCCTCGGCTTTTGCGAGCGGAAGTGTTTCGATCATTGGACGGACATCTGTGAGTACGCTGAAATCAAGCGTGTCTTGTGTCTCGATCGCTCTTCCGGTGAGACTGCCAACAACTGACCGTCCACCGAAGATAAGCGGTACGCCGTTGACTGGGATGGCATCACCTGAGACTCCGACAACCACAAGTTTGCCCCGAGTTTTAAGGCCGGGAAGCAAGCTACCGATTGCGGCCCCGCTTGGCGCGGTCGCAAGGATGACATCTGCGCCTCCGAGCTTTTGCAGAGCTGCCGCCGCGTCTTCTGCCTTGGCATCGATGTAGATGTGCGCTCCTAATTTCTGCGCCAAATGCTCTTTGTCGGGACCCCCGCCAATCGCCACGGTGCGCAGGCCCATTTTTCGTGCAAACTGCACACCAAGGTGGCCAAGTCCACCGACTCCTTGTATGGCAACGGTGTCGCCGGCACGCGCGGCATTACGGAGCGCGTTGAAGGTTGTTATGCCGGCACACACAAGAGGGGCGGCATCTTCTGACTTGAGTCCGTCCGGTATCAGGGCAAGCGCGCGTGCCTCCGCAATCATCGTTTCCGCGTAGCCACCGTCAGTTGTGATGCCGGTCATAATTGCATTTTGGCAATAGGCGGTCTCACCACGGCGGCAGGCCTCGCAGGTTCCGTCTTCACCGCCGAAAAATCCAACTCCGACACGTTGGTCAACCTTCCACGCTGTCACTCCAGGACCCACTTCCTCTATTCGTCCAATAACCTCGTGGCCAGGCACGCGCGGATAAGAAAGGTTGGGGAATTGCGCTTCCACAGTTACCGCATCCGAATGGCATACACCGCAAGCCTCGACGCGGACACGCACTTGTCCGGCGCCGGGGACGGCAATCTTTCTTTCGACCAAGGAGAAAACGCCCGGTGAAGAAATCTCGACGGCTCTGTATGTGTTCGCCATCCTTATCCTCCAACTTCACATTTCGCCCAACAGAAATGACCCGAGAGCTCAATGGCTTTATATGTTGTGTTCATGGAAGCCTTCGCATTCGAACTGACGGTAGGGGTTGGTCGGGCTGGCTGCAATGACATATAATCCACTTTTCCGGCCATTGTGAAAATCATGCCAGGGCTGACAATGAAACCAATACTGGCAAGGAGGCGCCCCCCGATATCGGTGGTTATCCTTGGGGTACCTCCCGTGGAGGAGCTCGATCTGATTGGTCCACTGGAGGTTTTTGCGGGCGCGAACCGCGTACTCGGCGCGCGGGGCCCTGCTTACGACGTTCGAGTAGTAAGCTCCCAACCTAAAGCAATCATTGCAGGCGAATGCGGAGTTTCTTTGTTAGCGCATGGCTATTACCGGAGACTGCGCGAGCCCATGGACACACTGGTCGTCGTTTGCGGACCGACCTCAAAAGACACACGTGACAGCCGCTTTTCTCTTTGGCTACAAAAGACTGCGGGCCGCGCTCGACGAGTGGCATCCGTGTGCGTCGCAGCCTTTGTCTTGGCTGAAGCGGGTTTACTCCATAACAAGCGAGCAACAACTCACTGGGCCTTTGCTGCCGATTTGCAGAAGAAATATCCAGATGTCAAAGTCGATGCGAATCCGATCTGGATACAAGATGGGAATATCTATACCTCTGCCGGAATCACGGCTGGCATTGATCTCGCTCTGGCGATGGTTGAAGAGGACCACGGTGCGTCCGTGGCATTGGATGTAGCGCGCAACCTGATCGTGTTTCTGCGCAGACCCGGCGGTCAGGCGCAATTCAGCGTTTCCTTATCAACCCAAGCTTCGGGACGTAAGACGCTACAGGACCTTCAGGTGTGGATGGCAGAAAACCTGAACAAGAATCTCTCTGTTGATGTACTCGCCAGGCGCGCTGCTATGAGCCCGCGGAACTTCAGTCGCGTCTTCAGAAAGGAAACTGGAATTACACCCGCTAAGTTCGCGGAACGCTTGCGCGTGGAGGCTGCACGCCGACAGCTAGAACAAACTGCTAAGGCCGTCAAGGAAATTGCTGCTTCGTGTGGCTTCAGCAGCTCTGAGATCATGAGACGTAGTTTTCTCTCACAACTGCAGGTTACACCCAACGCTTACCGGCTGCGTTTTCAGCGCCGTAGTCCATCTGGGACAAGCCGGACATAGCGCTATCGACTCCTGGAATGTCGGTTACACGGAAACCAACCCTTGAAATGGCTATGTTTGTGTGGCTCACGCAACGCGGCGAATCAGTTCGCTATGGAATGGGAATGCACAAATTATCTAAATTCGGTGCGTATCGGGCCCGCGCAACTTAAATTTCTTCTGCCTAAAGAACTTCCGCTGATCCCACAATCATCCGAATTTCAGTCCGAACTTGTCAGGAGTTCCGAAGCTACCCAGCTTTAGGGTGAGCCCTTTCGTTTCCAGCATGCCGTAGATTTCTTGATGAGGGCTTCTATGATTCACATCGGCTTGGACAATGGACTAGGATTGCCCGTATGGGACCAGACATCAAGGATGCTGTTGATTGCAGCGCGGAGACAGAAGCGAAGCAACTGATTGCCTTGTGCCGTGCGGGAAGGCTGTACGAGGTCGAGAAGTGGATCAATGAAGGCAGGCCGCTAGACATTTCCGCTGCAACAAAACGCGGTCGCCAGAGAAGTTTGCTCGAAATTACCGTGGAGACAGGATTCCACAGCATGGTCGAACTGCTGGCGAAACGCGGCAGCGACGGGCCCGTAAAGAACGCCGCTCTGGCCCAAGCTGTATCATCGCACAGACTCGATCTTGTTGAATTGCTCGTGCAGCATGGGGCCGATATTAATTCCATTAGCTTGGCGGATGTTCTCCTCGATTGGGAACCGAAAATGATCCGGTTCTTTCTCGACCGTGGTGCCGACCCTATTCGAGGGCGGCCGTTTGCCATGGCATTTGGTGCCAGAATCCGGACTGCACTTCGGCCCTTTCTCGAATGCAAACAGTCTTACCCGGAACTCGCGCCACAGCTCCAGGAGCAACTCGATTGCGCCTTGCGCCACTTTTGTGCTGAAGGGGACGTGAAGTGGGTCAGTTTGCTCATATGGGCGGGAGGCGACCCACGGTCGCGTGGGCCAAGCTTGGAGAAGGACTATACAGAAGATTCAGAGTGCTACACATCCGGCCTGGAAGAGGCCTGCCGCTCAGAAAACGCCGAAGTACTGAAAAAACTGAAGCCCGATCCTAGACGCGATAACCTCGCCCTGCTCCTCCGCGAAGCGGCCATGTGGGGGCGCAAAACAATTCTGGAGTACTTGCTTGCATTCGGTGTCAACCCCAACGACAAACCGAATGGCGGGTCATCGGCGCTGGATAGCGCGTTGTGGAATTTGAACTTTAGCCGTTTCAAGCCGTACAGCAGCGGAGGTCTGAGATCGAGATACGATGTTTCAAACGCCTTCGAGTGCCTAGGTATGTTGGTTGCGCATGGCGCGATCTGGACCCCTGACGATGCGTACCATGTGAGCTCTCTGCGCCGCACGCTCCTTGAGTGTGAGCCGAGCGTAACAATTGAGTTGCTCCACCTCTTTCGGAAACATCACGCTTGTCCTGCCGAACCAGTTCACAAACTGCTGGGCACACCTCGAATGAAAGAACATCTGAAAACGGTCGTAGGTGGCCTCCTACGGCTTGGAATTGATTTGCAAAAGAAGATAAAGCTCAGGCCGGCAAATAATCCGCTCAGCCTTTAATACGCCAAAGATCGCATTCTGGAGGAAGCACCACGGAGCAATACGATCGAGAAGAACTCTATGAAAAAGTCTGGGAGAAGCCGATGCTGAAGGTGGCCGAGGAATATGGCGTTTCCTCTGTCGCACTTGGCAAGACCTGTCGGAAACTTTGTGTGCCAGTGCCGGGTTGGGGGCATTGGGCAAAGCTTGCTCACGGACATCAGGGTGTCAGGAAAATACCGCTCCCCAAGCTGGAGAAAGTGCCCGTGATTTTTCGGTCTCCAATTGCAGCGAAGAAGCCGCCCAGTTTCGACCAACCAGACACTGAACTCGCAGCTGTAGACCAACTGTTCTCTTCCGGCGCATTGAGCGCGCAGCCTGTGGATCCCACCGTCCGAACTCATGCCCTGATTCGACACACTGCCAGCCTGCTACGGAGTCGGAGCAGGAAGGATGAACATGGCATTCTGTTGCCAAAAGACGTGGGCGGGCTGGAAGTGAAGGTGAGCGAAGGCACGCTCGAACGTGCACTGCAAGTGATGGCGCAGGTGGTCGCGGTTTTGGAGCGACAGGGCTACAGCGTAACGGTATCGGATACGGGTCGAACAATCGCCGTGATCAATAACGAGCGTGTGTCCTTCGGCATCGAAGAGCCAATCCGGAAGGTAGTGGTACAGAAGCCCCGCGTGCCAAACCCAACGGATCGCTGGGATTATGATGAAACGATCTCGTACGAACCGGGAGGCAAGCTGGCACTTTGCATCCATTCGGACACAGCCTGGGGAGAACGGGAAGAACGAAAGCGTTGGAGCGACGCAAAAGTCCAACGCGTCGAATCTCGCATCGCAGATTTCGTGGCCGGGCTTATGCGGACCGCTGTCGCTCAGAGGCGACGAGAGGAAAAGCGCAAACGAGATGAGGCTGAAAAAGAAAGGCGCGCGAGAGAGCGGGCGCAGCTACAGAAGGACGTTCAGCAAGAGGAAGAAAAGCTCAAGGAATTTGAGGATTGGATGGACGCGTGGGAGCGCGCAGAACGGATGCGCAGGTTCATAGCGGCCTACGCGGAAAAAAGCAGCTCATGGTCTGTCGAAAAACAGAAGAAATACAAGGCGTGGATTGAATGGGCAACACAGCAAGCAGATCGAGCGGATCCCTTCGTTTCAGAGAAACCGTGTTCGGTGCTAGACCGCAAGAACGAGCTTAGCCGCTGGTAGCTGACGTGAAAACCTCTGACGAAATAGCTGTCTTAGCTCCATAATTCTGTCACCGCTTAACGGCAACGTGAAAATGTCACCCCATGAGACAGGGGACATGGACGTTGAGCCAGAAGGAACTGCAACGAGTGACTGTCATTTCCAGATGTGTGCAAGAGAATCTGACGTGCGCCAGCGCCGCGGAGCTGCTCGACCTATCGCCTCGGCATATCAAACGCCTCAAAGCCCGCTACCGGCAAGGCAGCGCAGCGGCGCTGGCGCACGTCAGCCGCGGCCGCCCCAGCCACCGACGCACCCCGGAATCCACACGCAACCGCATCCTCGCTCTGGCTCGCACGCGCTATGCGGGCTTCAACGATCATCATCTTCACGACAAGCTCGTCGAAAACGAAGGCTTCTCTCTCAGCCGAGAAACCTTGCGCCGATTGCTCCGCGCCAGCGGCGTCGGCTCGCCACGCAAGCGCCGTCCTCCCGCTCATCGTCAACGCCGTCTGCGCTCCGCTCGCGAAGGCCAACTCGTGCAGCTCGACGGCTCCCCTCACGACTGGCTCGAAAGCCGCGGCCCGCTGCTCACCGCCTTGGGCATGCAGGACGATGCCTCCGGCAAAATGCTCGCCGCTCAGTTCTTCCCCTCGGAAACCTCCCAGGGCTATTTCCGCCTGCTCCAGAACCTCTTGCGCCGCTTCGGCGTTCCCGTCGCCTTCTACGGCGATCGCAGCGGCGTCTTCACCCGCAACGACGATCACTGGTCGCTCGACGAACAACTCGCCGGCCAGCGCCACCCCACTCAGTTCGGTCGCGCTCTTGAACAACTCGGCATCACCTTCATCGCCGCCCAAAGCCCTCAAGCCAAAGGCCGCATCGAACGCCTCTGGGGCGTGCTCCAGGACCGCCTCACCAGCGAACTCCGTCTGGCGCGAGCTTGCGACATCGACGCGGCCAATCGCGTCCTGGCCCGCTTCGTCGCCGACTACAACCGCCGCTTCGCTCGCACTCCCCGCCAAGCCGAAAAGGCCTGGCGCCCGGCCCCCCGCAATCTCGAACGCATCTGCTGCTTCACCCACGAACGCATCGTCAGCAACGACAACGTCGTGCAGTGGGACGGCCGCCGGCTGCAGATTCACCCGCAGCCTCGCCGCTTCAGCTTCGCTGGAGCGAAAGTTCAGATCCATCAGGCGCTCAACGGCCGCGTCTCGCTCTACTACCGCGACACCCGGCTCGAGCATTCAAACCTCACTGGAGGGTGACATTCTTACGTTGCCATTAGGGTGACATTTTTACGTTGCTACAACACCTCTGACGAAATAGCCCGTGTTTTTGTTTCTGTTCGGACGGCCAGCCGTTCGAATTTCATTCAGCGAAGATACCAACGCGTGCGAGAGTTCAATGTATGCCGAGTATGCCGGGGACTTACTACTCGCGTGGCTGGAATCGCCATGCAATACTTCGCGATAAAGCCGAAAGAATCGACAGGATGATCGAAGCCGTACCGGATGGGTGAGATTTCGAGCAAGCGCGTACCAGGGCATTGTCGGTGAAAAGACGTGCGGACTGCTTTCGGTCCAATTTCAGTCCAATTCAAGAGGTTGATTGCACCGCGTGAGTCCGCGTAAGCGACACCAGATGCGGCACTTAGGTGATTTCGCCTGCTTTCTTGCAAAGCAGGTGCTCTCCCAGCTGAGCTACACGCCCCTTGCAACTATATGATTCTAATAGATCGCTCGCGCAAATAGCTACAAATGACTACCTACTCTTGAGGTAGGTGCTCTCGCAGACCGAGCTGCGAACGGAGGTGTGCAACCGTCGGTGGGTGGGACATTTGGGAGGATCCCGTGAATCGCTTCAAATCTCAGGTCTCGGCCCATTCGGCCCGGCGGTGCACTTCTTCAAAACAACCGGACCGTTGAGCAGCTCCTGCCGAATCGAAGTTGGAGCGTTCGTAGCTCGTCTGTTCTTGGCAAAGCGGCAGTGTGCCTGTTACTGGGAGTGCCTCGCCACGGCCTCGTCATACGGGCGGCAGATTTCGCCGCGCAGCTTTTCCTTCACCACCAGACCGTCGTCTGTAAATTCCAAATACTCTTGCGAGATGGAATCGTGCCGCGGCCAGGTGGGCAGGGACGAACCATTTGGGTCGCCAGACTTGGCGAAATTCGTCCAATAAAGTTGCAAGTCTTCAGCGATCCGTCGGTCGAGTGGTCCAGGCTTGCCCATCACGAATGTCCCGAAAACGTATCCGAGTTCAGCGGAATGAGTCGCCCCGAAGGCCTCGCGGCCCGGAAGAGCGTGAGAATATTCGTATTCGTAGGTGGGTGCGACGCTGCTATGAGAATTGGCGATTTCTAAGGTCGAACAGCGGAATGCGGAGTCAGTGGCGAACTGCGAGTTCACATCGCCATAAGGAGCATAGCTTGCACTTGGCCTGCCTCCAGCAAGGCCGTAGAGTCTTAATGCCTCTGGCGCGGATGGTCCGTAGAACGCTTCGATCGCCTTGCTGATTTCGTCCGTACTGCCGGGCTGAGTGAATTCGCGAGCATTGTTGCCAATGAGCAGCGGCACCGGAAGTTCGCTGTGCGAAGCGAAGACCTCAGCCGGAGAACGAGGAATCACGTAGCCATCGACGTTGCTGTCCAAAGTGCCCATTCCATAAGGAGGCGCAGCCTTCAAAATATCGTCGGCCGAGAGACTGCGCAGATATTCTACGACGTTCGTTTCGGTCGGCTTCAATGTCGCTATTAGTTTTTCGCCGTTTTTTCTGCGTCGCCGAGAGTCGGGGTCATCATTCCGTTGATCACTATGGTGCCGCTCTCTTCAACCGCGCCGTTGATCAAACCTCTGGACAAAGGAGAGGTAAGCAACATTCCGATGTCATGCGCTCCGGCGGATTGACCGAAGACGGTGACCCGGCCCGGATCGCCTCCAAATCTCGCGATATTCGCGTGTACCCATTTCAGGGCCTCAATCTGGTCAGGGATTGCGCAATCGCCGGAAGTATGATGCTTCGATGTGCACGTGAAGGACCGGCCGCTCTCACTCCAGTTGCGGGTGGACGCCTTCAACGTCTTCAACCACACCCAATGGACCGGCGTGAATAGTCTTGCTGAATACGTCTTTGGGGGCCTCATCAATGGCGTGAATCCCGGGCTGCCTACTGCGAATACCACGGCGTTCGGTACCTTCAGTGGGGCGCGAGATCCGCGTGTCTTGCAGACGGTGATTCGATTCCAGTTTTGATTTCCGTTGTTGGATCCCCCGACTCGGAAGCCCGGGCGCGACTCAGTATTGCCACAAGGGTTGCGCTCGGGTCAAATTCGAGACGATATGCCAACTTCAAGGGTTCGTGAGATGCAAGGCATGGCAATATCCGTCGCGCGTGATTCGACTGATATTGGCCGTGCAGGTCATTGGCAGCAGCGAAGCATAATTGGATTTTGTAACTCAGGAGGCATCATGCCCATTCGCAGTGATCAAAGTAATCCAGACGAGCTGAAATCGGTCGACACGGTCACCATCCGTCGGCGAAGTTTGATGAAGGGCGCGGCTGCTCTTGCCGGCGCGGCCGCTGCGTCCCTTCTGCAACCTGTGGCTTCGGCGGCTCAGCCGAGTGGCGTGGCGACCCCGACGGCTGGCGCCAGCAACACGCTGATCATCGCCTCGAACGAGAATGCGATCGTTGAGACTTCCGCGGGCAAGGTCCGCGGCTTCACGCGCAACGGCATCAACACGTTCCTTGGCATTCCCTATGCGGGCTCAACCGGAGGAAAGGCGCGTTTTCAGGCGCCGACAAAGCCGGTTCCTTGGGCCGGGCTGCGTAGTTCGATGCAGTACGGATTTGTGAGCCCGCAGGAACCCCGGACGGGCTGGGCGGATGATGAGGTTGCCTGGATGTTCGACTGGGACGACGGCCGCCCCGGCGAGGATTGCCTTCGCGTCAACATCTGGACGCCCGGCGCGAACGACAACAAAAAGCGTCCCGTGTTGGTCTGGCTGCATGGCGGCGGTTTTTCGGCGGGCTCGGGCCAGGAACTGAAATCCTACTACGGAGAGAATCTGAGCCGGCGCGGGCAAGTTGTCGTTGTGTCGCTCAATCATCGGCTGGGCGTACTCGGGTATCTGAATCTAGCGGAAATCGGCGGAGCCAGTTACGCAGATTCGGCGAATGCAGGGATGCTCGACATCGTCGCCGCGCTCGAATGGGTGCGTGACAACATTGCGAACTTCGGTGGCGATCCGGGAAACGTGATGATTTTTGGGCAGTCCGGCGGCGGCGGCAAAGTGAACACCTTGATGGCGATGCCATCCGCCAAAGGCCTCTTCCATCGCGCGGCCGTCGAAAGCGGTTCTCTCATGGACGCCGCGACCGCTGAAGACTCGGCCAAGCTGGGTGCAGCCGTTCTGCAGCAATTGGGCCTGAGCGCCTCGCAAATTGACCAGATATATGATGTGCCAGTGGAACATCTCATCGCGGCGGGGATAGCGGGGATCAGGAGTCTCGCAACGCCAGCGCAGTTCGGCCGCTCGTTCAGTCTGCCACGCATCGGCTGGCAACCGGTGGTGGATGGATCGAATCTGCCCGCTCAGCCTTGGGATCCAGCCGCGCCTGCAATCTCCGCGAACGTGCCGCTCTTGGTAGGAACGGTGCTGAATGAATTCGTCAACGCCCTCTACGATCCGAGGCTCACTGGGATGAATGACGACGAATTAAAGGCGCGCTTGACAAGCATCTACAAAGACCAGAGCGCCCACATTATCGAGGTGTTTCGCGCGGGCCACCCCCACGCCACACCTGGTGAACTGATGTCGATCATTTCGGCGGCGCCGGTGCGTCAAGGAGCCGTGACGCAAGCGGAGCGGAAAGCCGCACAGGGAGCCGCTCCTGCTTTCAATTACTGGTTTACGTGGCAAACCCCGGTTCTCGACGGGCGGCCGGGGGCATTCCATTGCAGCGAGATTGCATTCGTATTCGACAACACGGATCGGTGTGCTCCAATGACCGGAGGCGGCCCCGGGCCGCGAGCGCTGGCGGCCAAGGTGAGCGACGCCTGGATCAATTTCGCGCGCCATGGAGACCCGAACCACAGCGGCCTTCCGCATTGGCCGGCCTTCAGCGCCGAAAAGTGCCCGACGATGATCTTCGACACGGACTGCCTGATGAAAAACGATCCTGACGGGGCAGAAAGAGCGAGCCTACAGGCAACTTAGAAGCGCCGCAACCGGGTGTCTCGGGGCGGCATCCCTTGTCAGGCTAATCCTGCATCGCTCATTTCATGGATTGTCTGGCGAGGCATGCTCTTGGAAACGGCATTGTGTTTGGAGCTTACCCGGAAAAACGGTAACGAATCGCTAACCTCCGTGGACATGATGCACAATATCGATGGTCAGCAGCACGGTGGGCATTCACAATGGGGCCTCTCTAGTTGCCTGAAGAGCGAAGTTACAGGAGCGCGCTGGGCGCGGTTACAACGCTGTTCTTCATGTGTGGATTCCTTACGTCCCTGAGCGACATCTTAGTTCCCCATTTGACTATTGCGGAAGCCCAGGGAGCGCTCGCGGATCACATCGGCACTCATCACGCACTCATTGTTCCGGAAGCCTGCTACCTCCACATTCTCTATTATGCTCTAAAGGGATCACGGCCCACTTTCGCGTCCGCGCGCGAGCTTCTCAGAGATGGTGGGATGGGTTCGCTTATCTGAAGGATAGGGAGGCGATGATGATTGATCGCTCAAGAAAAGCGAAGTTTGAAGTCGCGAAAATCGGTCGGCGGATCGTGGGCCTGCTCGTGTTGGTGCTGCTCGGCAGCAGCCAGGCTCCAGTGCGATCGGGGCCTTCCACCGACTCCGGCATCGAGAGCCGTGTGGATTCGATTCTCAGCAAGATGACGCTGGACGAGAAGATCGATTTCCTGGGAGGCACGGACGGTTTTTTCGTGCGCGGGATGCCTGATCTAGGGCTGCCGCGGCTACGCATGGCGGACGGGCCGATAGGCGTTCGCAATTTCGGTCCCGCAACCGCGATGGCCGCGGGCATCAATCTTGCGGCCACTTGGGATCCGTCTCTCGCCGAACGCGTCGGAAGGCAAATTGGGAGGGACGCGCGCGCCAAGGGCGTCAACTTTCTCCTTGGGCCCGGGCTCAACATCTATCGCGCTCCGATGAACGGTCGGAACTTCGAATATTTCGGCGAGGATCCGTTTCTCGCCTCGCGCATCGCCGTCGGCTATATCGATGGCGTCCAAAGCCAGGGGGTGAGCGCTACCGCCAAACATTTTGCTGCGAACAACTCCGAGTTCGATCGCCACAACAGCGACTCGATCATTGACGAACGTACGCTGCGGGAAATTTATCTCCCGGCCTTCGAAGCTGCGGTGAAGGACGCCCGTGTCGGCGCCGTGATGGACTCCTACAACCTAGTAAATGGCGCCCGTATGACTCAGAACCAGCCGCTCGACACGGAAATCCTCAAGAAAGAATGGGGGTTTCAGGGCGTGCTAATGTCCGACTGGTTTGCGACCTACGATGGCGTTGCGGCGGCCAACAGCGGTCTTGATTTGGAAATGCCGGCAGGTTTCTTTATGAACCGCGGGACACTTCTTCCTGCGATCCGCGATGGCAGAATCTCGGTTGCAACAATCGACGACAAGATTCGCCGCATTCTACGGCTTGCCGTAACGATGCGCTGGCTCGATAGGGATCAGACCGATCTTTCGATCCCCCGCTACAATTTGCAAGGCCGTCAGGCCGCCCTCGACGCCGCGCGCGAAGGGATGGTGCTTCTCAAGAACGCGAGCCTGCTGCCCTTGGACAAGCACACGATCAAGTCAATCGCAGTGATTGGGCCCGACGCCTATCCCGCCGTTCCCGTGGCGGGCGGCAGCGCCGGGGTGCGACCTTTTGCCGCAGTCAGCTTTCTGGAAGGCATCGCGAACGAACTCGGGCCCGCCGTGCGTACGTACTACGCCCGCGGAATTCCGGAGCTGAGTGAGCTGGCGCAGAACACGAATTTCTCCACGACAGAATCGCGAGGCGAAGCGGGCCTGCTCGCCGATTATTTCTCCAATGAGAAGCTGGAAGGGGAGCCTGTCCTTCATCGCAACGATTCGCATGTGAACTTCGGCACGGTTTCTGGCGCGGATCTGGGCTACAGCGGCCCAGCGCTGCCAAGCAACGTCGGCTCGTCCCGGTGGACGGGCTACTACACCGCATCGAGCTCCGGAGGGTACGATTTCTTTGTTCAATCAACTGGCGAGGCCGGCGGCTACTATCGCTTGTATGTCGACGACAAGCTCGCACTGGACGACTGGAGCATCGCCAAGGCGCTCGTCGACGTTTGCACGATCTCGCTAACTCCAGGACCACACAAGATCGTCCTGGAGCATCACGGCAGGCCCGGCTTTTTGGGCGCGCGGTTTCGGTTTGGGATCGTGCGCCAGGGCGACTACGTGGAACCGGCAGCTGAAAAACTTGCGGCTTCGGCTGACGCAGTCGTTCTTTCCGTCGGTTTCGACTCCGACAGTGAAAGCGAGGGTGCCGACCGCACGTTTCGGCTCCCGCCCGGTCAGGACGAGCTGATCGAGAAGATCGCAGCCGTGAATAAGCACGTGATCGTCGTGGTCACATCGGGCGGCAGCGTCGACATGAACTCCTGGATCGACCGTGTCCCCGCTCTCGTGGAAGCCTGGTACTCCGGTCAAGAAGGCGGCACCGCCCTTGCCCAAATTCTTTTTGGCGATGTTGACCCGTCGGGTCGCCTGCCCGTCAGTTTCGAGAGAAATTGGGAAGATAATCCGGCGCACGACAGCTACTATCCCGAAGCGGGCAGCACGAGCGTTGTCTACAAAGAAGGGGTCTTCGTCGGTTATCGAGGATACGAACACAGCGGCATTAAGCCTCTCTTCCCTTTCGGCTACGGGCTTTCGTACACCAGCTTTCAATACCGCAATCTCTCGATTCGCCAAGTCACTGGCGAGGGAGCACCCGACTCATCTGGATCAGCCTTGCGCTACGAAGTTGCTTGCGACGTAACGAATACCGGAAAGCGCGACGGCGCAGATGTCGCCGAGGTATACGTGGGGGAACTTCATCCCCCGTTGCCTCGACCGATCAAGGAGCTGAAAGGGTTCGAGCGAATCAGCCTCCGTCCTGCGGAAACAAAGCGAGTGAAAATAGAGCTGGACGGGCAAGCGTTTTCCTATTACGACGTGAGCGCGCATCAATGGCGCGTCGATCCGGGCGAATTCACCGTTTTTGTCGGCCGTTCCGTCGATCAGATTCAACTCAAGAGAACATTTTCGCTGACGCCATCGACCAAAGTTGCTGGCGATCCAGGACCTTAGGGCTGAGGTGAACGCGCCGTCCTTAATGGTGTTCATTCCCATGAACACCTCATAGCCACTGGCATTCTGGCTTGCGAGCCAGCTTTGAAACGGCGCGCCTGCGATCGTCTCTGCCTTCGAGATGGTTTGAACGGTGTGGCCCGTGGAGCGATTGCGCGCGAGAATCGCAGCATTATTCTCAGGTCCGAACAGCTCCCGGACATACTCCGATGCCGTGAGAGGGCGCGGCGCGAATTTGCTATCGCCGCTCATGGGTGATCCTGCTTGGCAAGGAACACGGCGCCGTAGTCGAACGGGAAGCTAACCTCCCACCTCTCGGAGAATGAACCGCGTGCGAACGTTCGGTTGGTCGCCGAAGATTTCGGTCGGGATCAGCGTATTGCCTGGCCACAAACAGGCCTTGCTCTCCTCTCTCGCTTCACACGTTTCTTCGACGAACCGCCTTTATCTGGTGTCCAAAATGATACAGACCCGGCTTGCGTTTCGGCATAACGTCAGCGGGTGTCAAACTTGGGACGGAACGACCTACCTTCTAACTTGATCAGTTTCCGGGCGGAGGTCAGGCCCTCTCACCGGCTCCGCCATATCCGCATCCTTTTCGTTCACCACGATTCGAAGATCGTAGACGACTGCCTGCAAGAGCTCGCGAAAGCGCAGTTCATCGTCAGCTCCGACGCCGTTTCGACCCTGGAGGAGTGCGCGGAGCAGTTTCGCTCCCAGTCTTATGAGGTCGTGGTGGCCGAGTTCCCAAGCCCGAGTTGGCGAGGCCCAGAGGGTCTGCAACTCCTTCATCAGACTGTAGGGGAGATTCCGCTTCTCTTTGTGACGACTGGGCTGGCAAGTGAATCGCTCACGGAGCTGGCCGCTCACGGTGTTTTCGACTGCGTCGAACGGGAGCATCTCGCTCAATTGCCCCTGGCTGTTCGCCAAGCGCTCAACGAGAAGAACCTCCGCGAGGAGCTGGAAGGAGTGCGCCGAGCCTTGCGTCATTCACAATCGCTCTATCGAGCGTTAGTGGACAACCCCGCATACGGAATATACCGGTGCAACGCGGAAGGGGAAATTCTTGACGTCAACGAGGCTCTCATCAACATGCTCGGCTACACAAGCAAAGAGGAACTCCTGGCGGCGAGTGAAGCCACAGAGCTTCTTTCGAATCTCGGCAAGGCTGCGCCGCCGACAAAGCAGCCCCGCGAAAGCTTGAAACTTGAGCCTGTCGAAACGGAATGGAAGCGGAAAAACGGCACCATCCTGAAAGCCAGGATCAGCGGCCACAGCGCTTTTGACGACCACGGGAACTTTGCCGGCCATGAAATCATCGCGGTCGACATCACCGAGCAGCGGACGCTGGAAGACCAACTGCGCCATCAGGCGTCGAGCGATTCGCTCACCGGCTTGGCGAATCACCGCCGTCTCTTCGAGGTGCTCCACGCAGAAATTTGCCGATCCCAGAGAAGCGGCCGCGAGTTCTCTCTCGCTTTGCTTGACCTCAACCGACTGAAGGAGATCAACGACCGGTTTTCTCATCAGACGGGCGATCGGGCGCTTTGCAGGCTCGGCCAGATTCTAAAAGATTCGTGCCGGTCCATCGACACGGCAGCGCGCCACGGCGGCGATGAGTTTGCCCTGGTTTTGCCGGAAACAAACGGCACCGCCGCCACGCTGCTGGCGCGGCGCATTTGCGAGCTTCTCGAGCGAGAAACGGAAGAACCGGCGCTTTCGGTCAGCGTGGGAATTGCGTGTTATCCACGGGACGCCGATACGATCGGAACGCTAATCGCTGCAGCCGACAGATCTCTTTATGCCATGAAAGACGGACGGCCAAAAGCGGCCAGGGCGGGGCGAACCTGATCCGCTACGTTCGTCATAGAAAAGTGCCATAGAAAAGGAAGGATCCATGGGCAAGCATTGTCCCCGGTTCAGGCTGCGGGAAGAAGAAGAGATCCTCCGAGCTATCTCTGTGCGCGCACCTCTTTCGGAACTCCTGAACAGAATCTGCACGGCTCTTGATTGCCAGATCGGAAATGTCGTTTCGCTCATTTCCCTGCCGGAAGAGGGTGCCACCACTCTTGCCGCACTCGCGGAAAACGCGCAGCTTTTTGGCTTGTACGCCTTCTGCTCCGCGGACGTTCTCGATGAGAGGCGCGAACCGCTTGGTTCTCTGGAGACGTACTCCTGCGTCCCGCGGCGTCCCTCTTTCGACGAATTCCAGGTGATTAAGCGTGCGACGCATCTTGCCGCGATCGCGATCAACCTTCACAAGGACGCTCGGCATGACGGCCTTAGCCCCTTTTGTGATAGTTGGCCAGCACCGGAACACGTGCCCGGCCGGGCCGCGTACATTAACTAATCCTCTGATTTTCCGTAGGCATTCCGCCGGGCGCTTCATTTGCGGACTCCGAGCAGCGGGTAACGAATAGCGGGCGAAACTTTACATGTGTTCATAATTGAACAGAGGCTTGGTATCAGAGCGGTTAATCTCCCTCCAAGCAGGAAACTAACTGTTCCCCGGCGCCTTACGTGCGTTTCTACGACATTCCTTCGTCCACCACGAGACTGTGGAGCGGGGAGCGTATCTCGTTCCGGCGCGACGAGAGCAGTCCCTCAAGCCCCACAGAAGTTCCGGAACCCGGATCTCTTTCGCTCCTGCTCCTCGGGCTCGCCAGCGTCGCACTGTTTGCGGGTCGACGTGGAGAGTCGTCGACGCTGATCCAGGTGCCCGAATGGTTTTGCGATCGGATAGGGCTGCAACCCGCTTCTGACTCCGTCGGGTCACGGGTTGCTTTCGTCCACTTCTCCTCCGCAATCATCGGTGTGTCCACGGCGGCCCGACCTGTTCCGGATATGTGTTCACAATTGAACAGTTGTTAAACCGGGCGGGCATTACGATGATCCCCATCTGCACATCGGTTGATAAATTCTTGGGGGTATCTCGATGCCAGCGGTCCACCGACTTAAGATCGTCGAAAGTCTCCACAAAACCTCTTACCGGTCCCGCGCCAAGAGTGGCAGCATCTCTACCGAAGTTGTCAAGCGACTCGCGCCGTTTGCCATCACCGCGTGTCATCCCCGAGGCACGGTCTTATTTGCCGAAGGCCAACCCTCTCGCGGAGTTTTCATTCTTTGCTCGGGCCGCGTAAAGCTTTTCACGGCATCGCCGAATGGGAAAACCTTCATTCTGAGGTTTGCCGATCCGGGAGAAATACTTGGCCTGGCTGGGTCCCTGTCGGGCCAACCGTATGAGGCGTGGGCGGAAGCGACCCAGCCGACGCGGACGCACTTCGTTGAACGCAGCGATTTGGTTCATGTGATGCGGCGCCACGGTGAGGTTGCGGTGCAGGTAGCCACGCAGTTGGGCGAGTCTTATTATTCAGCAATCGCTGGCGTGCGTGTAATGGGGCATTCGCGGTCCGCGAGCCAGAAGCTCGCCACATTTCTTCTCGATTGGTGGGAGGGCCATGGCCGCTTCCACGATCGCGACGCCGGTGCGCTTTTTACTTCAACTCATGAGGAAATTGCAGAGGTCATCGGAGTCTCACGAGAGACGGTGACGCGAGTTCTGGCCCGTTTTAAGAAGAAGGGGCTGATTCGGTGGAAGGGCCGCAGTTTGTTTCTTGCCGACCGAGTTGCACTCGAGAGTTCGGCGGCGACCTGAGCACGGCCGCGTGAAAACCCATCGCGTCGCGACACGCGCGCTGACAGAAGCGGAGCGACACATGAATCGCATCGGCAAGATGAATTCTCACCTCAGCGGTTTTTCTTCAGGAGCCGGCTTTGGGGGCAAACTTTTGCGCTATAGAAGAAAGCAAAACATCTACAAGCAAGGCGCCCCTGCTTACACGCTTTTCTACATTCAGGAAGGCGGCGTGCGTCTCACCACCAAATCGAAATACCAGCCATCCGCGGTTACGGCCATCTTGGGCGTGGGCGACCTCTTTGGCGAGCTTTGCCTCGCCGGCTACCCGCTCCGTACGTCCACGGCCGTCGCTTTGACGGCCAGTTCCATCCGAACCATCAACAAAGCAAAGATGCTCGTGATGCTTCGCAAAAGAAATAAGACGTCAAATTCGCTGGTAGGATATCTGCTGTCGAGCGTGAAGCTGTATCAGGATCATGTGGCGGAACTGCTTACTTCCTCTGCCGAACAACGGCTGGCGCGCGTCCTCTTGCGGCTGGCCCACTTGGACAGAAGGGGTCCGCCAGCCTCCGAGATTCCTATTCTGAGCCACCAGGTTTTGGCGGAGATGGTTGGCACAACACGCCCGCGAGTCAATCTCTTCATGAATCGATTCCGGACGCAGGGATTCATCAGCTACGACGGAGGATTGGAAGTGCACCAGTCCTTGCGCAAGGTTCTGCGAGCACCCTAGCAGCACTTTCATCCCTTGAGCCGTCAGTTAGGGACCTGGCCGCCCTCTTTTCCGGGCTTGTCGGCCGACGCAAGTACTGTTCAATAGTGGACAGTTTAGGGTACGTTCCGATGTTACACTCCGGCATGGCATTCCCTCTAGCTCGAGGTGTCTCTACACCCGCGCCTCTCCCTCGGGCAAAGGGCCGATCGGGTAATGGCACCTTCGATGTGAAGGTGTTTCTCGATTCAGCCGGCCTGGGCAGGCGGGTCAGCCGTTTCAGAGCGAAGGAAATCATCTTCGCACAGGGCGCTTCCGCGAAGCACGTCATGTACATTCAGGAGGGCGGCGTGAGGCTTACCGTCGTTAATGAGTCCGGCAAGGAAGCCGTTGTCGGGATCCTTGGACGGGGCGATTTCGCGGGCGAAGGATGCCTCGCGGGTCAATCCGTTTGTGCGGCCACGGCGACCGCGATTGCACCCACCACCGTGCTCGTCATTGAAAAGAGCGAGATGACTCGGGTGCTCCACGGGGAACACGGATTCTCTGACCGGTTCATCGCTTACATGCTGACGCGAAACATCCGGGTGCAAGAGGATCTGATCGACCAGCTCTTCAACTCCAGCGAGAAGCGGCTGGCGCGCACGCTTTTGCTGCTCGCGCGTTACGGCGCCCAAGGTCCGCCGCAAAAAATACTCGCCAAAGTGTCACAAGAGATGCTGGCGGAGATGATCGGAACGACGCGGCCTCGAATCAATTATTTCATGAACAAGTTCAGAAAACTGGGGTTCATCGAGTACGGCGCGGCGCGGCGCGGCCTTCAAATCAACAAATCCCTCCTAAGTGTTGTCCTGCACGACTGAGTTCGCCTCGCGCAATTCGCGTTAGCCAGACTCTTCTCCACACCAACTCAAGCGAAACTTCTCCTGCCAGGGAACGCGAACGAAACGCGAATGTGTGCCGATGTGAACAGATATCCGTCTTCGCTCTTCGTAGTATTGCGGCTTAGCCTAGCGCCGGAATACCAATGGCTCCGAGGGAGACAACAAATGAAGACAGGCTCAAGAAATGAGATCGCGGGCAAGGTCCGCCAAGTAAAAGGCAAGATTAAGCAGACGATTGGCCAAGTGACGAATAATCCAAGACTCGAAATCGAGGGTGTCGGCGGAAAGATAGCAGGCAAGGTCCAAACCAAGGTCGGCCGGGTACAGAAGACCGGCGAGAAATCTTAGCCCGACACAGATTCTGCGAAACGGATCGCGACGGATTTGGCATCTGGGCCGAACATATCGACGAAACACTGGAGGCAGTACTTGAACTTGTCAGGGATGAGCACCGCGCAAATAAGTATCGTCATCGTTGTTGTCGCCATAATCGCAGCCGCTGGCATCGGCATTTGGTTTTCGATTCGAAAGCGCCGAACAGAAAAGCTGCGCACACAATTTGGCAGCGCTGAATATACCCGTGCTGTAAACGAAGGTGGCAGCCAGCGCAAAGCGGAAGCTGCGCTCGACAAGCGCGCCGAACGCGTCGAGGCGCTGCACATCCGGCCTCTCGCTCCGGCCGATCGCACCCGGTTTGTGGATTCATGGGCGAGAGTCCAGGCGCGGTTCGTTGACAGCCCCGGAGGCGCCGTGACGGACGCTGACCAACTCCTAGGCGATGTGATGTCCACGCGGGGTTATCCGATGAGCGATTTCGAACAGCGTGCGGCCGATATCTCCGTCGATCACCCGCTCGTTCTCGACAACTACCGGGCCGCTCACCAAGCCGCTCTTCGTCAAACCCGCGGGCAGGCTAGCACCGAAGACTTGCGCCAGGCCATGATTCACTACCGGACGCTTTTCGAGGAGTTGATCGTCGAACCAGAGCTGGCGCGTGCAAAAGGGGCGTAGCTTGCCGCGCTCCCAGCGAGGAGCTTTTTTCAACGCCCCTAAGCGGCAACCAGGCAGGGTTTGTCTCGGACGTCACGCCTACGGGATGAGCAGCGACGGACGCGATCCGATCATCCGCGCGTAACGAGAAAACTCTCTGCGAGGCTTCGCGCGGTCGAGGTCAGGCGTCACCTTGACCGTGAGGCACTCGGGGGTTGTGCCAACCGCCATCTGAGGCAATGATCGCGTCGGCCTCTTTCGGCCCCCAGCTGTGGCGCTTGTATGGACGAACGCGGTGATGTTTTTTGAGCACCGGATCGACCACCGCCCATGCCGCCTCAACAGCATCTTCTCGAGTGAAGAGCGCGCCATCGCCGGCCATGGCGTCGCCCAGGAGCCGCTCGTATGGCGATTCCTTCCCGCTCTGTTCTTCGACCAGGTACAGTTCTCGCTGGTCGCCGATGAACTCCTTCCCTTGGCGCTTCACGCGAGCGGCGAGGGCGATGGTGGAATCCGGGGAGAGCTGGAATCGCAGATAGTTGGATCGGCCAGTCGCCGGCTCTGAGTCGGCGAAAAGCCTTTGTGGCGGCGGTTTCAGCTCCACCAGGATCTCGGTTTCGTTTTCGGCCAGGTATTTTCCGGAGCGCACGTACCACTGCACCCCTTGCCATCGCCACGAATCGATAAAAAGACGCAGTGCGCAGAAAGTTTCGACGTCGGAGTTTCTGGCCACGTGCGGCTCCTTTCGGTAGCCGGCGTATTGGCCGCGCACCACGTCATCGGGCGCCAGCGGGCGCATGGCCTGAAAGACCTTGGTTTTCTCGTTGTGTACGGTCCCAAAGTCCCTATCGGCAGGCGGCTCCATGGCAAGCAGAGCGATGATCTGGAAGAGGTGGTTCTCGATCACGTCGCGCAGACAGCCGGCGGTTTCGTAAAACGCACCGCGGCCCTTCACGCCGAATTTTTCCGATAGAGTGATCTGGACGCTCGCCACGTAATTGCGATTCCAGATCGGCTCGAGGAACGAATTCGCGAAACGAAAATAGAGGATATTCATGATCGCTTCCTTGCCGAGGAAGTGGTCGATGCGGAAGATCGAGTCTTCCGGGAACACCGAACGGGCCACGCGATTGAGCTCCCGCGCCGAGGCCAAGTCGCGTCCAAACGGCTTCTCGATGATCACGCGCGCGTGTTCAGCCAATTTCGCGGCGCCAAGCCCTTCGATCACGGTCCCGAAAAGCGAGGGCGGAATAGCCAGGTAGTGCGCGGGACGGCGGGCGCGACCCAACTCCTTCTTAATCGCGGCGAAGGTGGCGGGGTCTTTGTAGTCCCCATTTACGTAGGTGAACAGGGACAGAAGGTGGCGGAGAGCAGCCTTGTCATCGATCCCGCCCGATCGCTTGATGCTGTCCGTCACGCGTTTCCGCAGACGATCTAGGCTCCACTTCGGGAAGGCCACGCCGATGACCGGGACCTTGAGCGTGCCTCGTTTCGCCATAGCGTAGAGCGCCGGGAAGATCATCTTGTGGGCAAGATCGCCCGTCACACCAAAGAACACCAGCGCATCCGAACGGGATAAGGTCATCAGGAACCCGTCTTCTTGGCGTCGGCTTTTTCCTCATGGCCGCCGAACTGATAACGAAGAGCGGACAACATCTTGTCGGCGAAGTCGTCCTCGCCGCGCGAACTGAATCGTTCGTAGAGTGCGGCACTGAGGACGGGCGCTGGAACGGATTCGTCAATGGCCGCCTTAATCGTCCAGCGTCCTTCACCCGAGTCCGAGACTCGGCCGGCAAACTTCGACAGGTCCGGGCTATCGAGGAGCGCGCTGGCGGCCAGATCCAGCAGCCATGAAGAGATGACACTGCCGCGGCGCCAGACCTCGGCGATGTCGGCCAGATTCAGGTCGTATGCGTAGTGCTCGGGATCGCGCAACGGAGTGGTTTCGGCATCGACGGTGCTTTTTTGCTTACCGGCATTGGCGTGGCGCAGGATATTCAAGCCTTCCGCGTAAGCGGCCATCATCCCGTATTCGATGCCGTTGTGTACCATCTTGACGAAGTGGCCTGCGCCGCTCGGACCGCAGTGCAGGTAGCCATGTTCTGCCGTGCCGCCTAATTTTTCGCGACCGGGTGTGCGCGGCGCCTCGTCGATGTTCGGAGCCAGAGCGGCGAAGATGGGGTCGATTCGCCGAACGATCGTTTCATCGCCGCCAATCATCAGGCAATAGCCTCGCTCTGCACCCCAGACCCCGCCGCTCGTCCCTGTGTCCACGTAGTGGATGCCCTTGGGCTGTAGTTCGGCAGCGCGGCGGATGTCATCCTGGTAAAAGGAGTTGCCACCGTCGATGATCACGTCGTCACTTTCGAGAAATGGGACAAGACTCTTCAGCGTTGGATCGACAACCGCGGCCGGCACCATCATCCAAACGGCGCGGGGCGATTTCAGTTTTTGCGCGAACTCTTTGACCGAAGCCGTCCCGACCGCTCCTTCTTTGGCGAGGGACTGGACGGTTTCCGCGTGGAGGTCGTAAACGACGCACTTATGTTCGGCCCGCATGAGCCGACGCACCATATTGGTTCCCATCCTGCCCAATCCGATCATTCCGAGTTCCACGTGATTCTCCTTTCGCTATAAGAACCGTGACGGCCGCATCTTGCAGACGTCAGATCAAGTCGCAGCCGATTTCAGCAAGCCTGGCGATCACCTTCAACTGCCCGACGCAAGTTCCCCGCGACAATACCGCACTTGCGAACAAATCTGCAGTCCGGACAAGTTGGTTACTTCGCACTGGGGAGTGTGGGAGTGTCTCGACCTCGCTCTAGACTGGGTTCGTCTTTGCCCACAACGATAGCTTTACATCGGCGGAAGCAACAAACTGTGCCGTTTTGGTCAGTTTGGGCAGACACTCGCTACAAACCTCGTTGAGATTTCTGCTGTCCGGCTTTTGAGCCCTGCATCCGATTCAGTGAACGCTGGCCGCGTTTTTTCGCTCCGGGGAGCTTGTGTTTGGCGGCTGCGTCTTCCAGGATCGCATTGATTTCTCCGCCGACCAGAATCGCAGCGCCGCTCAGGTAGAACCAGAACATCAGGATGATCAGTGTGCCGAGCGAACCGTAAAGCAGCCCGAAATGACTGAAGTGACGAACGTACAGCTTGAACAGCACTGAAACGGCAATCCAGATTACGGCTGCGACGATGCTCCCAGGAAACAGCCACTTCCATTTCTGTTCGGGAAAGTTCGGTGCGAAACGGTAGAGACAAAGGAGCGCCAAAACAAGCAAGAGTGCAGCGGCCGGCCATTGCGCAATTTTCCAGACGTAGAAACCAGCCGAACCGGGCGCGATGTGGCGCAGGAGCGCCGGACCGTACATTACGATAATCAATGCGGCCGTGAGCAGCACGCCCAGAGCAATCGCCAGGGTGAGGGCAATCAGACGGGATTTCCACCAGGGCCGGCTTTCTTTCAGCTCATAAATGGCGTTGAGAGCATCAATCAGTCCGGTGGTCGCCGATGAGGAGGACCATAGCCCGAACAGTAGTGAAAACCAGGCTCTCCCGCCGCCGGTCGTCTGCGCCAGGACCTGTCGTACAAGTGCGGAAGCGGTGGACGGTAGAACCTCTCCCACGTATTTCATCACCATGCCTTGCGAACGCGGAGCCGAGCCAATCATCGAAACGATGCTGGTTACGGACACGAGCATGGGGAAGAAACCGAGCAGAAACCAGAAAGCCAGTTCGGCGGCACGGTTGACGACATCGTTTTCGGCCGCCCCACGCCAGATGCTGTCAAGCAGTTCCTTCCAACTCAACCCTGCCAGTTTGGGAACGCCTGCCATCTGGCTTCCTCTCTATCCCGTTATTCTTTGACCGCTATTGGTGGCGCGAATTCCGTGTGCCGTACGCTACGGCCAGTACGAAATCGACGGCGCGTTCCCAGCGCAAAACCGAGTTGGATTCGGTGTGAAAAAGACCGTGGGCATAGAACCTGTGAGTTTTTGTACGTTCCTCAAATGCGCGGTCTTAACACCTGTCACAAATTCTTCGCGCCGCCCATTCTTGAAAGAAGACTGAGTTGCTCCCGCTCCATTGACGGCATAATTCCGATAGTCGACGGTCAGCGTCTCCTTGCCGAATATCCTGATGGCTGAAACCGCTTCTTCTCTCGACAGAAGCCAGAACCCGTCGATCTTCTGGTAGTTCCGCAAGAAATCCACGTGTTTGACCCAAAACGACGGGCTCTTGGCCAGGCGGCCAGTGATTTTGACAATCGCGAAATCTTTGTTATCGATCCAGATCTTTCCCTCGAAGAGATCCGTTCGCTTGTGTTTCGGAACGGCGTGAACGACGGAGCAGTTGGAACTGCCGATTCTTTCCGTCCCAACTATTTCAAAGGTGTAGTTTTCCGGAGTGATTAAGCTGTCCGGGTCCTTGTCGGCCCGTACCCTCTTCTTTTCATCCTCCATAAGCCGCCGGAAGACATGATGGAGCACGAATCCCGAGCCTTTTTCGGACGAGCTTGTGAAGGTTTCTGTACCTGGCGCGGCGTATTCCATGATCACAACTTGTTCAGCAACAATTTTGGCTTTGTCGTTCTGTACCTTATAAGAGCGGGTTACCGAGAGCCGATCCAGATGAGCTTCTTGCCAGTGGTGACGGGCGGTCATCCGGGCAAAAAGATCGGCCATGCTATTTTGCTTTCCGGCGACCGAATTAAGCGGTACTGCAGCCACGGTTTGACCGGCAACCGTCTGGCGTGAATATGAGAAGGGGCTCCCGGTTGACAGGATTCCTAACAACGATACGCCGAGGGAAAGTCTTCTGAACCCAACTGCTGATCTCATAGCGACCGGCCTCCTCCGACTTGATCCACCGGTCCAATTCACGTTTTTACGCATGATTTCCCCGTTACTTCGCCAGCGCCTTGCCAATCGATTTCAATTCGCTCCGACGTTTAGCGGTGGTCTTGGGATAGGCCATCTTCAGGTGATTGAAGGCGTCGATAACGATTCGAGAAACGATCAGCCGAGCGTTCTCCTTGTCATCGGCGGGGACGACATACCAGGGTGCGTGATGCGTGCTTGTCGCGTGCAGGCACTCCTCGTAAGCTTTCACGTAACGCTTCCAGTATTTCCTCTCGTGAATGTCCGCGAGGCTGAATTTCCAGTTCTTGTCCGGCTCATCAATGCGCTCGAGGAAGCGCTTTCGTTGCTCGTTTTTCGACAGGTGGAGGAAAATTTTGACGATCCGGGTGCCGTTGCGATGGAGATGCTCCTCCAAGCCCACTATGGACCGATACCGCTCCTTCCAAATGTTCTTTTCGTCACGCAACGCTTCCGGAAGGTCCTGGTTGCGGAGTATCTCCGGATGCACGCGAACGACAAGCACCTCCTCGTAGTAAGAACGATTAAATATCCCGATCCGTCCGCGTTCGGGAAGGCGGCAGGTGGTGCGCCAAAGAAAGTCATGTTTCAATTCTTCCGTGCTCGGCTGTTTGAAACTGAAAACCTCGCAGCCTTCCGGATTTACGCCGGACATGACGTGCCGGATCGAGCCGTCCTTGCCGGCGGCGTCCGTTGCCTGAAAAATCAGCAGTAACGCCGAATGGGCGGATGCGTAGTGAAGTTGTTGCAGCGAACTCAGCTCTTCTACGTGTTTTTCGAGGAGTTTTTGATACCGCTTCTTCGACTTGCAAAATGGTTTTATCAGCGTCGGCCACTCTTTGAGTTTCACCTTCTCTCCGGCCCCGACACGAAAATCCCTTGAATTGATCTTCATCTTCATCCCTTCACCCAGGTCCGGTGCGCAGTTCTCGTGCCGCTACTTGCGGGGTTCATTTTCGGGAGTCTCCCGATCCTCTTTCTCCCATTCCTCGACCTCCCGCACATCCTCGCGTCCCAACTCTTCGTAGAGTTCATGGACTCGCTTGACGATGTGCAGCTTCAAATCGGCCGGTGGCTGAGCCTTGGCGTCAGGTTTTGGCTCGATCTTGGCTTCGGGTTTGGATCCCGCTTGGGATGCGCCTTTGCGAACCTCCTGCTCGGCCTTTTCCCAGTCCTGAGCAGATCGACCGTCCTTGCGGTCTCGCTCCTCGTAGAGTTCATAAGCTCGTTTGGCGATCTGCGGCGTCAAATCGGACGTTTCGACGGCATCGGGTTTAGACTCGGTTTTGGCTTCGGGCTTCGGCTCAGCTTTGGCTTCGGGTTTCGGCTCCGCCTTCGGTTCGGAGGTCGGTTCAGCTTTGGCGTCGGGCTTTGGCTCGGCCTTGGCGTCAGACTGCGGCTTGTCGGCTTTGGCAGAACCAAAAATCCGATAGCCGAGCAATTTCACACGATCGGTTACGAGGGCCCAAACAAGAGCGTAGGCCCAAACGAGGCCCGCGAGCTTCCAACCGAGCGGCGTCATGAACAGCCCGTACACCGCAATCAGAGTCGCTATCGTTTGTGTGCCGAGCACCGCCATCCACAGAATCCGCGCCGGACGGATCGACCAGAACGGACCGCGCGTGCGCGTCAGGAAAATCGTCAAATGCCCGGCCACGGACAGCATTAGATACATCAGTGTTTGCAGTTGCGGATGGCCAAGGTGAAATACGCGGTCGCCAAGGTAAAACAGGCCGAAGGCAGCCACGGGACCGACGAGGCCCAGCACCGTGGCGATCCCGAGCACGAGGCGCATGTTCCAGGCCTCGGGCTTGTCCTTGTAATGAACCTTGTCATACGCGATGGATAGGATGGCGCCGTCGTTGAGCACCGCTATCATCACGATCATTACCGCAGTCACCGGATAGAAGTTGAAGACCAGGATCGCCAGCGTCATGAACAACAGGACACGCAGCGTTTCGGCGATGCGGTAGATCGCATAGCTGTTCATCCGCTGGACGATTCTCCGGCTCTCCTTGATCGCGTCGATGATGACCGATAGGCCGGGCGCCAGGAGCACGATCGACGCCGCCGCGCGGGCCGCGTCGGTGGCGCCGGAAACCGCGATGCCGCAGTCTGCCTTTTTGAGGGCCGGTGCGTCGTTCACGCCGTCGCCGGTCATCCCGACGAAGTGGCCGTGCTTCTGCAGGACGTCGACAATGTTGTATTTGTCTTCGGGGAATACCTGGGCGAAGCCGTCCGCTTTTTCGATGGACTCCGCCGTCTCAGCCTTCTTTTCCTTGTCGTGTAATACGGTGGCATCCAGGATGTTCGTGCCCAGCCCCAGTTGCTTTGCTGTTTCCCGGGCGATGGCCAATTGGTCGCCCGTAACCATCTTGACCTTCACGCCCATCTGCTGCGCGCTGGCGATGGTTGCTTTGGCCTGCTCGCGCGGCGGATCGAACATCGGCAACAAGCCGACGAACTGCCACTTATTTTCCTGATCTGCCCGGGCCACGCCTAAGGAACGGAAGCCGCGCCCGGCAAACTCGTCGATGGCTTTCTCGACAGCTGGCTTTACTTCCCCGGCGTTGGTCGCCATCCCCAGAATTACTTGCGGCGCTCCCTTCGCCACGTAGAACTGTTTTCCGTCCGAGCCTTTCACAGTCGCTTCGGTACGCTTATGCACCGGATCGAACGGCTGGAAATGCAGCACCTGATAGGCCTTCAGCGCCTTATCGTCCTTCACGCCGCCGATGACGGCCAGGTCGACGGTGTCTTTATCTTCGGCACGCGAAGCCAGTGCGGCCCAGAGAACGACTTGGTCGGCAGGAATATTGTTCACGCAGAAGGGATCGCCCAGCGTCAGCTTGTCCTGCGTCAGCGTGCCGGTCTTATCCGAGCACAGCACGTCCACGCCCGCGAGTTCCTCGACCGACGACAGCCGCGTCACAACTACTTGCTTTTTCGCCAGCAGGCGCGCGCCGACCGCCATGGTCACAGATAGCACGGTGGGCATGGCTACGGGGATCGCAGCCACCAGAAGCACCAGGGCGAACTCCAACGTGCTGAGGGCAGGATCGTGGCGGAAGAGCGCGACGGTAACAATCACCCCCACCAAGACCACTGCGAGGATGATCAGGTAGTTACCGATCTTCAGCACGGCGCGCTGGAAATGGCTGACGGTATGAGCGCCCTGCACCAGTTCCGCGGTTTTGCCGAAGTAAGTGTGCGTACCGGTGGCGTAGACCATCGCGTTGGTTTCGCCCCGCTTGACGATCGAACCGGAAAACACGGCCCCGCCAGGTTTGGCGGTGACCGGCAAGGACTCGCCTGTCAACGCCGACTGGTCCACCTCGATCGAATCCCCCGCCAGCAAGCGCGCATCGGCCGGCACGATGTCCCCCAACTGCAGACGGATGACGTCGCCGGGTACCAGCTCAGCTACCTTCGGTTCAATCCACTTTCCATCTCGCAGCGCCTTGGCCTTGATCGCCAGCTTGGCCTTCAACGCGGCAATTTCGTTGCCGGCCTGGTGTTCCTCCCCAAATGCCACCACAGCGTTGGAGAAGAGCAGAAAGAGAATGATGAAGAAATCCAGCCAGTGCCGGACCACGCCCGACAGAATCACCGCTCCTTCGATCATCCACGGAATGGGGCCCCAGAAATAGCTGAGGAACTTAAGGAATACGTTGGCTTTCTTTTCTGCGATCTCGTTGGGCCCGTATTGCGCCAGCCGCTTTTGGGCTTCGGCTTGGCTGAGGCCTTTCGGCGATGCGCCCAATTTCTTCTCAACTTCCGGCATGGGAAGGGTTTTCAAATCGTCTTTCGGGTCGGGCGCATTGGGCTTGGACCCCGGCTTCGGTCCCGGGGCCTTGGGCTGATCGCCACTGGGTTTCATGACGGGTATCCTTTCTGTCTTTGCGGCGCCGCAGGTTTCTCGAGCTGCGAGATGTCTGTTTTCACGCTCATGATTTTTTGGATTTCCCGTAGCGGCGAACCAAGATGTCAGTGGGCGCCGAGAGCCGCGCCGTGCGTGCGGGGAGTGGTGTGGTTGCCGTCATGCTGATTTACTCTTGGTTTGCGGTTCGCTGATTCCGGCCCGGACGATCGCTAGAAACTGGTCGGCATGCAGGCTAGCGCCGCCGATGAGGGCGCCGTCTACGCCGTGAGTCGTAAGCATTGAGGCGGCATTGTCCGGTTTGACGCTGCCGCCGTACTGTATGACGAGTGCCTGGGCCGATTTCTCCCCGTATATCCGAGCGAAGCGTCGCCGAATGAGGGCGTGCGCATCCTGAGCTTGCTGTGGCGTGGCTTCGCGTCCGCTGCTGCCGATTGCCCAGAGCGGCTCGTATGCAATGGTCATTCGACTCAAGTCGGCGGGGACCACGTCGACCAATCCCTGCGTGAGTTGGCGGTCGAGCACCGCTTCGGTCTGCTCGGCCTTTCGTTGATCAAGAGTTTCGCCGACGCACAGGATCACGTCGAGCCCGGCGGTCAGGGCAACCCTTACCTTTTGGTTGATGAATGAATCGGATTCGCCGAATATGCGCCGGCGCTCGCTATGTCCGAGGATGACGTACTTGCAGCCGAGATCGAGGAGCATCGTGGGGCTAACCTCGCCGGTAAACGCGCCCTCCTTCTCGGGATAAAGGTTCTGCGCCCCGAGCGCGACGCAACTCCCCTTGAGAATCCCCCCGACAAGGGCCAGGTAGGGGAAGGGCGGGCATACGCCAACGGATACGCGGTCGTTACCACTCATAATCCACATGCCATCGACGATCGTCTTGGCTAGCTGCGTGGCCTCAGCTGCCGTCGTATGCATCTTCCAATTGCCGACCACGAATTTCTGGCGAATGTCCGGTTTCATTGGGCGCTCACGGCGTGTCTCACAAAAACAGCTCGCAGACCTCTATCGTGGGCGACCATCCTCGGAGCGGTGTCTAGCGACGCGCGTGAATTCATTTGGGGGTGCTCCACTTCCAGTTCCGGATTTCCGGCATGTCTTCGCCGCGCTCGTCGATGTAGTGCTTGTGCTCGATGAGCTTGTCCTGCATTAACTGCTTCAGGTAGGACCCCTTGGTACCCAAGTGCGGTAGCCGATCGACCACGTCTTGTACGAGGTGGAACCGGTCCAAGTCGTTCTGCACCCTCATGTCAAAAGCGGTCGTGATGGTGCCTTCTTCCTTGTACCCCCGGACGTGAAGGTTGCGGTTTGCGCGACGGTAGGTCAGCCGGTGGACCAGCCACGGATATCCATGGAAACCGAAGATGATGTGTTTATCTCTGGTGAAAAGCGAATCGTAGTCCGCTTCGGTCAATCCGTGCGGGTGTTCGCTCGAAGACTGCAGCTTCATCAGATCGACGACATTGATCACCCGGATTTTCAGATCGGGCAGATGCTGGCGGAGGATGGAAACGGCAGCCAGAATCTCGAGGGTGGGAGTGTCACCGCAGCAGGCCATTACCACGTCCGGCTCGGCATTCTGGTCGTTGCTGGCCCATTGCCAGATGCCGATTCCTTCCGTGCAATGAACTACAGCGGCGTCCATGGTCAGCCATTGCGGCAGGGCATGCTTTCCTGCGACCACGACGTTCACGTAGTTCCGGCTGCGCAGGCAGTGATCGAAAACCGACAACAGGCAGTTAGCGTCAGGCGGCAGGTACACGCGCACGATATCGGCCTTCTTGTTGATGACGTGGTCGAGAAATCCCGGATCTTGGTGCGTGAAGCCGTTGTGATCTTGCTGCCAGACGTGAGAAGCGAGCAGATAGTTCAGCGACGAAATCTTGCGGCGCCAGGGCAGTTCGAGGCATACCTTCAGCCATTTGGCATGCTGACTGAACATCGAATCGATGATGCGAATGAAGGCCTCGTAACTGTTGAACAACCCGTGCCGCCCGGTCAGCAGATATCCTTCGAGCCACCCCTCGCACTGGTTCTCGCTGAGCATGGAATCGAGCACACGCCCGGCAGGCGCGAGGAATTCATCATTTTTTACTTGTCGGGCGTCCCATTGGCGGTCGGTAACTTCAAAGACCGCGCCCAGGAGGTTCGATAAGGTTTCATCGGGACCGAAGACTCGGAAATTATGCTGATCCTTATTTAGTTTGGCTACATCGCGAAGGAAATTGCCCAGCACGAGCGTATCTTGGCCGTTAACCGCGCCGGGCGAAGGCACATTCACGGCGTGAATATGAAAATCCGGCATGCGCAGGTCGCGCAGCAGAATTCCGCCGTTGGCGTGTGGATTGGCGCCCATCCGGCGATCGCCTTTCGGCGCCAGCTCGGCCAATTCGGCCATGAGCCGCCCATTTTCATCGAACAACTCCTCGGGCTTGTAGCTCCTCATCCAGCTTTCAAGCTGTTTGACGTGATCGGGATGCTCGGTATCTACCAGCAGCGGCACCTGGTGCGCTCGGAACGTTCCCTCGATTTGCAATCCATCAACCATCTTCGGGCCAGTCCAACCCTTGGGTGATTTGAGGACGATCATTGGCCAGCGCGGCCGAGTGGTGTCGCTATTGTTTCGCGCGTTGTTTTGGATTTTGCGGATGTCCTCGATGACTTTTTCCATGGTGGTGGCCATGAGTTCGTGCATCTTTTCCGGCTCATTGCCTTCCACAAAATATGGCGTCCAGCCACAGCCGCGCAGGAACTGCTCCAATTCCTCATGCTCGATGCGGGCCAGGACAGTCGGATTGCTGATCTTGTAGCCATTCAGGTGCAGGATTGGCAGGACAGCTCCGTCGGTAATCGGGTCGAGAAACTTGTTGGACTGCCATGAGGTCGCCAACGAAGCCGTTTCCGCTTCACCATCTCCGATGACGCAGGCGACGATCAGATCGGGATTGTCGAACGCCGCTCCGAAGGCATGGCTCAGTGAATATCCCAGCTCACCACCTTCGTGAATCGACCCCGGAGTCGTCGGCGCAACGTGACTCGAAATCCCGCCGGGAAACGAAAACTGCTTGAACAGCTTCTTCATTCCGCTCTCGTCCTGGGTGACGTTCGGGTAGATGTCAGTCCAGGTGCCCTCGAGGTATACGTTTCCCACGATCGCTGGGCCGCCGTGCCCGGGACCCGCAATGTAAAACATATCGAGGTCATACTTTTTGATCACACGGTTCAGATGGACGTAGATGAAATTCTGACCCGGCGTCGTGCCCCAGTGTCCGACCACGAGCGGCTTCACGTGCGACAGTTTCAGGGGCTCCTTCAGCAGCGGATTGTCGTAGAGATAAATCTGGCCGACCGACAGATAGTTCGCGGCGCGCCAGTAAGCGTTCATCTTGCGGAGCAACTCCAGGGAGGGAGTTGGGGAGAGAGCTAGCGAAAGAGTTTCTGTGGTCATCCTTTACTTCTCTTTCTCCACCCGGGGCCGAGTAGGGCTTTGCTTTCATGAGTCCCTTGTCAAATCCGGTGGTGCGCTCGGCAGTCAGGGCAGTTTGTCGAATGATTTGTTCAACGTGTTAACTTCGTTTTCAATCTGCCACGTTGCGATCGTCCCACGCACATGGCCTCTCGAAATAGCGCGCCCAATGCGATTCGCAGAGAAATTGTTGCCTCTGCTGGTCATTCGCGTGAGCGCAGCGACAGTTGGAGCAATCCCACCCAACTATCGCAGTGCAGTGACGAGGAAACTGTTCCGTATTGGACAGCAGCTTGCACTGTGAGGATCCATAGCGCTTTGACCCATAAACCTAAGGCGGGGGATATTCACACAACCGTTGGTTCGTCGGACGCGCAGGCTAAATGGTCAAGGCGATCCAGCTCCTACCAGTGTTCGTTATTAGACAGTCTTGAATCCGGTTTCTGGTGATAATGCTGTCGTTTTTCCCGCGAAAAGCAGTAGTGATTTCGTAGCTGTGGGCGCCGGCAGTCCGGCAGTTCCGACGGAGATGACCCTAGAAATGAGCAGGCCTGGCCAATGAATCCCCGTGCGATCGGAATCCGACGGTTTCTGCAAGCTTCGAGCGGCTTAATCATTCTGGGCCTTCTTGTGGAAATCATCAGCCTTCTCTGGTTTCATCCACTCTCGTTCGTCCTGTTTGTATTCGTTGGCGTCACCGTAATTGCACTCGGAATCCTCGTGTATCTCATTTCGCTGGTCTTCGCCGTTTCCGCACCCGGTGAGAGCCGCGGATGAGACCCGTTAACAGCTTGGCGGTATGCGCATCGTGGCTGCGCCGCCGACTGCTGCATGTGCGTAGCAAGGGGGACTCGTGCTTGGATTAACCGGAGTCCTCATCGCGTTGATCGTGTTGACGATCGTGCTGGCCGGAGTATTTCTCGTGCGCCCCTCGATCACTGCGGGGATCACGGGCAAGATTCTCGCTTTTATAGGGCTGTGCGTTCTTCCGGCGCTATGCATCGGCACCGGAATGTCCTCTCACATGGAGCGTTCGCAGCAAACGTCTTACTGTATTTCGTGCCACAGTATGGAAACCCACGGGGAAAGCCTGCACGTATTGGATACGAGCTACATCCCCGCACAACATTTTCAGAACCACTTCGTGCCGCCGAACCAGGCCTGCTACACCTGCCACACCGACTACACCATGTATGGCCCTTTGAAGGACAAGCTCAAGGGCCTGAGGTACCTTTACATGGAGTACGTGAGCACGCCGCCCAAGGTAATCCATTTGGACGGCAAGTACAGCAACCTGCAGTGCCTGCACTGCCATGAAGGCTCCCGCAATTTTGACGAAAATCTCGCGCGGATGCCGCCTCTCGCCACGCTCAAGTCGGATCAGATATCGTGCATTTCGAGCGGTTGCCACGATACGATTCACAACGCCTCGCAAGTAAGCCACATGAAAATGTGGACGGAAGGCGCTGCGGCGACCTCGGTTGCTTCTGCAGTTGCGCCGGCAGCCGCGGAACCGGCTGCCGCGGGCGCGCCATCAAAAACCTCGACGGGAAGTTCGGCAGGCAGTGCAGCCGTTGCCCAAGGGAAGAGTGTTTTTGACTCTCACGGCTGCAGCGGATGCCACGGAATGGCCGGAGGTGGCGGCTCCGGGCCGGCGTTGACGCACACTTCTAGCAAGTATCCGCCCGCTAAATTGACCGCTGTTTTGAAGGCGCCCACGGCCGCGATGAAAGCTGTGGGCATGGTGCCGCTGACTTTGAGCGCTGCCGATATGAAGGCCCTGGTTTCCTACGTGAGCAGCCTCGGGGGCGCGCCTGCTCCCGCTGCAGCGGCGGCATCTGCTCCCGGGTCGTCCTCACCCGCAGCGGCAAAAGCACCCGCTGGAAATTCGATGGACAAGGCCACTGCCGCCCAGGGGAAGGCCATTTTCGACTCTCATGGCTGCAGTGGATGCCACGGAGTAGCCGGAGCCGGGGGCTCCGGGCCGGCGCTGACTCATATTTCCGGGGAGTATCCGCCGGCTAAATTGACCGCCGTTTTGAAAGCGCCCACGGCCGCGATGAAAACTGCCGGCATGGTGCCGCTGACTTTGAACCCCGCTGATATGAAGGCCTTGGTTTCCTATGTGGGCAGCCTCGGCGGCGGATCGGCAGCTTCTGCACCGAGGTCGCCCTCCGCTGCGTTAGTTACACCGAAACCAGCGCCAAAGAAGAAGGGGATTCTTGGATGGTTGTTCTCGCCATGATCCGCCGAAATCGAAATGTGTTCCTTAGTGCACAGAAATGGTTCTCTCGAGCGTCCTAAGATAACGTTTGGATCGCCCGCTGTTGATCCGAGACAGGAGGAAGCAAGGTGAGTGCAAAAGCCGAGAAGTGTGCACATCCGATTTGTTCCTGCACGACAACATCGGGCAAGTATTGCAGCACCCAGTGCGAGGCGATGGAAAAAACGCCGGACATCGATTGTTCGTGTGGACACGCGGTCTGCAAAGGCAAGACGTCGTAATCAGGCCTGCGCGATCGATAAGCAGTGATGTTGAGTTCTAATTCAGGGAGATAAACACATGTTGAAACGTTTTCTGGCTGTCACAACGCTTGCTCTGCTTGTAGCTGTAACTGCCGTCGCCTCGGATCGCGAAGATGACGTAAATCGCACACACAAAGCCGCCCAAGTCTTTCAGGAAATCATGAACGCACCGGATCAAGGCATCCCTCAGGGGCTGCTGGAGTCGGCGAAATGTATCGCCATCATTCCAGGCGACGTGAAGTTCGCCTTCATCTTCGGCGGCAACTACGGCAGGGGCCTCGCAACCTGTCGCACCAGCCACGGCTGGAGCGCCCCGATGTTTGTCGCCATCGACGGCGGGAGCGTCGGCTATCAGATCGGTGGCTCCTCGACCGATATCGTATTGCTCTTCATGAACGACCACGCCTTGCACAGTCTGCTCAGCGACAAATTCAAACTCGGAGCCGACGCTTCCGTGGCGGCCGGGCCGGTGGGCCGGAACGCATCTGCTGGCACCGACCTCAAATTGAATGCGGAGATCCTGTCTTATTCGCGCACCAAGGGCGTTTTTGCCGGAGTCAGCCTCGACGGCGCCGTGGTACAGGCCGACAAGAGCGGCGATAAAGCGATGTATGGTGACGACGTCGACCGCCATCAGATTCTTGACGGCAAGATTGCTGTTCCCGCGTCGGCGCGAAGACTGCTGCGCGAGATCGGCGGATACGCACAGGAAGCCAAGAACAATTAGTGAGCGCCAAGCTCTGCGGACCTGCATTGCTTTGAAGGGGTTGGGGGATTGCTCATCAGAGCAAGAACCCAACCCTCGCTCCGAGTCTCGACTGGACCCCTTTGCCGTCTCGAAGTAACGACCTTGTGCAAAACGAAGTCGCCGATTCCCCGGCGCATGGCCAAGGCATAACTACTGTTCCTGGCTGAGTACGAGGCGAGAAACGCGTCGAATCTCAGATTCTCTCGCCATCTAGGCAATCGTCGATCGAGCATCAGAGAGGTAATTGAAATGAAGAAAAACAGTTCGTTTCCAATGTTGATATTTGTCGTAATTCTTGGCATCGGCTTGGCGCTGGCATACGCCATGCATCGCGTTTCAGCGGATTTCCAGGCCTTGTGGGTTCTGGGCGGCGCCATTGTTGTTGCCTTCGTCGCCTCTTCCGCAATTCAAGTGGCGGATCAATGGAGCAAGGCGGTTGTGTTGCGGTTAGGCAAGTTCCGCTCGCTTCAGGGACCCGGGCTGTTCTTGATTGTTCCGCTCATCGATACGATCCCCTACTGGATCGACACCCGCGTCCTCACGAATTCGTTCAAGGCGGAGAAGACCTTGACGAAGGACACGGTGCCCGTCGACGTGGATGCAGTTTTGTTCTGGAAGATTGTTGATCCCAAGAAGGCGGCTCTGGATGTCGCCGACTATCAAAGCGCTGTCAATTGGGCTTCCCAAACCGCACTACGCGACGTGATCGGCAAAACCATGCTTTCAGACATGCTGGAAGGCCGGGACAAGATTAGTGGCGCGCTGCAGAAGATCATCGATGATCGCACCGAACCGTGGGGCATCAACATCATCTCCGTCGAGGTCAAGGACGTGTTGATTCCTCCGGCCTTGGAGGATGCGATGTCGATGCAAGCGCAGGCCGAGCGAGAGCGTCAGGCCCGCGTGATTCTGGGAGATTCGGAGCGCCAGGTGGCGGAGAAATTCGGCGAAGCGGCCAAGACCTACGCCAACGATCCGGTCGCACTGCATCTGAGAGCCATGAACATGCTTTATGAAGGTTGGAAGGAGAATTCAACGATCGTCATCGTTCCGAGCTCTGCGGTCGAAACGATGCAACTGGGCGGTCTTGCGGGGATGACAGCGCTGACCATGGGACTGGGCCAGGAGCGTGCGCGCAAGGAGAGGGACGGAGAAATCAAAGGCAACAACGGCGACAGTAAACTGGTTGCGGTTTAGGCCGCCGGCCAAATGAAGAATAACAAACTACTTGTTGTTGTGGATGAATCGCCGGCGACCAGGAAGGCACTCGAATATGTAGCGCGGATGGCTGCCCGGCGAACGAATTTCCAAATCTGCCTGGCGCACAGCCTTCTGGCACCCCCTCGCGAACTAGTCGAGTTCAGGGGCCCGGAAAAAAAACGCCTCCGCGCATATAAGTCCCGATGGATTGCCGCAAGCGAAATGACGGAACAGCGCGTCTTGGAGAGCGCCAATGCAATTCTACGCCGGGGTGGAATAGCCCGTGGCGCAGTGGAGTCCCATTATTGCTACCTGGTGGACGGGACGCACGCGACCCAAGCCACTCTGGAACTTGCACGAACGCAGAAATGCGACACGGTCGTCATCGGGAGAAAGTCGCTTTCGTGGCTAGGTGAACTTATTGACGGAGATCCCGCGGAGGAACTCGTCCGCCGCGGCAAGGGACTTACGATCTGGGTCGTCGAATAAAGGCTCTGGCTTGGAAGCGTTCCCGCCAGTCGCAAGCAGAAACCACGCGAAGCTCCACAGTTGTCTTGGTGAGGACGTGCCATGTCATTTGGCCTCTACTCGGTTGGATTCGCAATCGTGATCGGCGGCCTGATTTATGCCGCGTGTCTGATGCATATGCCGGCGCACTGGATCGCCGCGGGCGCGATCGTGCTTTTGGGAATCGGAATCATAAAAGGGATAAAAGCAACTCGTCAGAAGGATCCCGCGGCATAAAGCCGAGGCCAGAATTCGGCGCCGTGCCGGAATCGGGCTCCTCGTTCCGCTTTGGTGCAGAAGACCGTTCCGCACGGGTGGGACGGAACCATCACTGAAGGCGTATGGTCCCCACAGTTTATCTCCGCGTAACGTGCAATACTGCACAGCATTGGTTTCCGCGAAGCTCCATACTCTGAGCTTCTAAGCTTCTCAAGGAGACTCACCGTGAAGATTTCTGCAGTGTTGTTCGCCGCCCTCGTTTGCACGGGTGCGGCAACGATCGTCCAGGCCCAAAGCGTCGTATCGTCCGAAAACATCCACACCTCCGCGTACAGAGTGAACGTCGTCAGCCGTACGACCCCGGCGGTAAGCTACAGACACCATAGCGGGTCCACAAAGGTCGATTTCCAGGGCACCGATTTGATGCCCTCCGCGACGGGCGAAGCCAAAGTCAACAGCAAGCGCGGCGACATGCAAATCAAGGCTGAATTTTCCGGCCTGCAAAAACCGACGAGCTTCGGCGGCGAGTATCTGACGTATGTGCTGTGGGCAATTTCGCCCGAAGGCCGCGCGGTGAACCTCGGCGAAGTATTGGTAGGGGACGACAACCACAGCAATCTGGAAGCGACCACGGACCTGCAGGCTTTCGCACTGATCGTAACCGCGGAACCTTATTATGCCGTGCGCCGTCCCAGCGACGTCGTAGTCCTCGAAAACGCGATTCGCTCCGACACAGCCGGTGGGACCGAAGCCGTGAACGCGAAGTATGAGCTCATCGGTCGCGGCGGCTACATTCCTACGGGCTATCAATTCGACCCAGTCGTCCTGGACGCGAAACTTCCGCTCGAATTCTTCGAAGCGCGAAATGCAGTGCGGATCGCTAAGTCCGCTGGAGCGGCGACCTTCGCGAGCGACAGCTACGGCAATGCCGTGAGCCAAATGAAGCAGGCCGATGATCTGGCGACCATGAGAAACGTCGACAAGAAGGCACTCATCGCGGAATCGCGCGAAGTTGTGCAGACGGCCGACGACGCCCGGGAAATCTCCGTGAAGCGCATTGACGCGGATCGAGTGAATTCCGAAAGAGACGCAGCAGCGGCGCAAGTCGCCGACGCCAACGCGCAATCCGCCGCGGACATGCAAGCTCGTCGGGACGCGGAAGCCGCAACCGCCCTGGCCGATCGCGAACGCGCAAATGCCGTTCAAGCCACCGCGACGGCGCAGCAACAACAGCAGGACGCCCAGGCGGATTCAGATCGGAGTCGTGCCGCAGCCGCCGACGCCAATCAAGCCGCCGCAAACGCCCAGCAGGGCCAGGCAGACGCGGAGGCGGACGCGGATCGAAACCGTGTCGCCGCTGCGGCTTCAGATCAACAGCTCCAGCAAGCCGTGCGAGATCGTGAAGAACTTCGCGCCCGCTTGCTGCAACAATTCAACGCCATTCTCTCTACTCGCGACACTGCTCGCGGCTTGGTCGTGAATCTGTCGGACGTGCTCTTCGACACCGGCAAGTACACCCTTCGCCCGGAAGCGCGTGAGAAGCTCGCCAAAATATCGGGAATCATTCTGGCCTACCCGGATCTGAAACTCGCCATCGAGGGCAACACGGATAGCGTGGGCGGCGATGCGATGAATCAGGAACTCTCCGAACGACGAGCCGGAGCAGTGCGGGATTATCTCGCAGAGCAGAACATCCCTGCGACGTCGATGACGTCACAAGGATTCGGTAAGACGCGACCCGTCGCGTCCAACGATACGGCCGAGGGACGTCAACAGAATCGCCACGTGGAGATGATCGTCTCCGGCGACGTGATCGGAACCACGATCGGACCGGTATCAGAGATCCTGCCCATGACCGGGCGACCCTAAGACGATCGCAAAGAAGTAAACAAGAAAAGAATTGATAGGCCCCAGCGGCTGTTCGCGGCTGGGGCCTATTCCATGTAGCCCCCGAAAGGACCGCCCGCTTCTCGTTGCGACTCTGCTTTGCCTAAGGTTGGGCCTCGGATAGCTTCATTGGTTCCGCAGGACACACGAGCGTGTTCTCCGAAGTTGAAGAGACCTGTAGGCCGCCCGCGTTGAGAATTTCATAGTCGCCATAAACGATCGTCAGCACGGAATGTCCCAGGATGCGCACTTGCGTGTTCGTTTCGCTTCGCGCCGGCAGCCAGAACTCGCCGATCTTTTCATACGTCATGTGAATGACGTTTCGCTTTGTCCACCACGACGGGTTTTTGGCCGGCTGGCCTTCCATGCGGGCGACCGCGAAGTCCTGGCCTTCCACCCAAATCCTGCCGCGGAACAGGAATTTGTTCTTGGTTCGGGGCGTAACTTCCAGGATGTAGAACCCCTGGTCGAGAACCCGTTCATTGCCAACAAGTCGAAATTCGTAGTTTTCCGGAGACATCGCCGTTTGCCGGCCCTGTTCCTCACGCGTGGCATCCGATTCCGCTTCAAGGAGCCGTTTCAAGACTCGTCCCTGCAGGAATTCAGACCCGCTCTCCGAAAGGATGCAAAAGTTCTTTTCGTCCGGCGAGCGGTAGGTCATCGACACGACGAGCGTGGCGCTCTTGCTCGACACTCCTTCATATTCGAGATGATAGCTACGTGTCCCGCGGTAGCTCGCCAGGTCTTGGGCGCGGCGCGCGTTTCGTTCCACCATTTTCTCCACCACCTCATCGGCCGTAAGCGGTGTCACCGGCGTGCTCTGTGCGAAGGAGACATTCGTAGCGGCTTCGGCGAAGAACAGACACACCACGAGAGCGATTGTGGACGGCAGCTTTACTTTTGCTTTTCCGGACGTCATCGCCTACTCCGCGGCAGAAAATATTTGCGCCGACTTGGTGGACTGGTTTGCGCGCAATCCAGCACACCCAACCACCATGATAGCGGCCGCGCACACGGCCGTCTGTTCCGTTACGAACACTTCGCGGGTCGGTCGAGCCAAGGGAGACGGGAAGCCGTGAGGAACGACTCCGGCACGTGGTTTCACACGCGAGGCATCAATGAGAGCGCCGGTTCACGTCAACCGGCTTCAACGCGCGAGCGCAAGCCAATCGGGCAAACCTTTCAAAGCGGCAGCCTCGAGTTCGGCTGCGACGAATTTGCCGTCGAAAGCGATTCCACTCTCACACGCGTTTGACGATCCAAATGACCAACACAATGACTACCAAAGTTCCGATGAGTCCGTATCCAAACATTGTACGCTCCCCCGAACCGAAGCTCGGATTCAGAATGCCGACCGAATTAGTTTGAACCACCAGTCTTGGAATGTATGTTTCATTTGGCACAGAATTCCAATGATTCGCCGGCCGAATGTGATCACCGGGAAGGGCTGACAACGATCGCCCCGCGGGGCATTTAGTCTCGACTGGTGGCAACGATCCATCCTTCCTGTATTTCGCACTGTTCTTTTTTGAACAGATTCATCTTCGCGCGACCGTTACAGTGTCGCTGGCTGAAATTCCCCCGCCCAGGAGAATTCCATGGCACAAGACACAATTACGCTAGCAGGCTCAGTTAAGAAGCTGATCGATCGTTCTCTCGTTAATGAACCGCAGCAAGCCCAAATCTCCCTCGTCGGCGCTGATTTCCTTTAAGACGAACTCCGGGTCCCCAACGTTCATAAATGGGAGATCGGCAAGAATGTTGGAGTGACGATACGACTGCTCTAGCAAGTACGCGGCTATCATGTGGAAGGCGTTCCGCCGCCGACCGCCTGATGAAGCGCTGCACGTTTGTGGTTTATAGGATCTCTTTGTTTCAGGTGTGCGTAAATCTTCGCATCTGCTTAGAACAACCAACGCCGGACCTCTGCGAACCCAGCTGAATCCCTAGCCGATTTGTGCGGGAGGCGCAAGCACCCATTCGATGCGCGTTGGAAGAAATCAAACCGCGAAAAAGGCTGCTAGAGGAGTTCGCCTGAACGTTTCAATGGTTTAGGGTGCGCCGCGACGTGATGGTTCGCTTCCTCTTCCTTCCTGGCGGACTCGGCGAACCGTGGCTGGGCCATTTCTTTCGTAATGCTGGCGAGTGTAGCTCTTGGGAATTTCTTCCTCGATTTCTTCTTAGTCATAGCCCAGTTTGACATCAAGCGCCGCGCAATACAGTCCGGTTTGGAACACAATTCAACTCGCGAGCAGTATGGCCATCGGGCCGTCGCCGCGTGCCCCACACCCATCCGGCGGTCGCCCTTCGGGGCAAGCTGGGCCAACTCAGGGATGAGCCGCCCATTTTCATCGAACAGCTCCTCCGGCCTGTAGCTTTTCATCCAGCTTTTCAGTTGCTTGACGTGATCGGGATGCGCGGGATCGACAAGGAGCGGCACCTGGTGCGCCCGAAAAGTGCTCTCGATTCGCAGACCATCAATTACTTTCGGTCCCGTCCAACCCTTGTGTGACTTGAGTACAATCATGGGCCAGCGCGGCCGAGTCGTGTCGTTGTTTTTGCCGTGGATTGCTTTGGATTCGCCGAATGTCCTCGATGACCGTTTCCAGTGTTGTGGCCATGAGCCGATGCAGTTCTTGACTCTTTCATGGCTTCCGCTGCGGCTCCCCCGTTCGGGCTTGATTCACCGCTGCCAGAGAATGAGATCGGCTTCCAGTGGCACTGCAACCTCCGCGAACTGTGGTACGACGCGCACCGTATAGTCCGCTGCGAGACGGTTCGCCGGGACCGAAGTCTGATAAGTTCCCATGCACGCCTCGCACGCCGGCGACTCGACGAGTTTCATCTCCAGCTGCGTGGGAGCGCTGCCGTTGACGCCGGCGGCATAAAGCTCCACCCGCAGTGCTTGCGGGTCGACACCATTGAGGCAGACTTGAGCCTCAAACATGTGCCGATCGCCCTGCGTTTGAACCCTCACTTCCCCAAAGCGTAGCGCCGCCCATTTCTGTTCCAAGCTTTTCCGCCAATCGACGATCCGATTGCCGATCGCGCCCTTATTGGCGGCGCGCAAGTGGTAGGCCGTAGCGGCCGGAAGGTAGTGTTGCTCGGTATATTCACGCACCGCGCGGTCAGCGGAGAAGCGCAGTGTCAATTGGGCCATGCTTTCCCGCATCCGCTTGACCCATGCAGCGGGAATGCCGCTCTGGTCTCGGGTATAAAACTCCGGGATCACCTCCCGCTCGAGCAAGCCATAGAGCGCGTCGCCTTCGACGGCATCCCACGCTGAATCGTCGTCATGCTCCTGGCCATCCCCTAGCGCCCAACCCACTCCAGGCGCGTATGCCTCCGCCCACCAGCCGTCTAATTCCGACAGATTGACGCCGCCGTTGACGAGCACTTTCATTCCGCTCGTGCCGCAAGCCTCCCAAGGCCTGCGCGGCGTGTTGATCCAGACATCGACGCCCTGCACCAATTGCTCGGTCAACTGCATGTCGTAATCGCTGAGGAAAATCGCATGAGGGCGTGCCTCCGGCCGCCGGATGAAGCGTATCCACTCCTGTATGAGCGCTTGCCCTGCTTCATCGGCCGGATGCGCCTTCCCGGCGATGATGAGCTGTACCGGGCGCTGCGAGTTGCTCAACAGACGAAGAAGTCGCTGGGGATCGTGCAGCAAAAGGTTCGGCCTCTTGTAGGTGGCGAAGCGCCGGGCAAAGCCGAGCGTCAAGGCATCCGGGTTAAACAGATGCTTTGCTTCGCTCACTGCCTCCGGCGACGCGCCGGAAGCAGCTAATTGCAGCGACAATCGCTCGCGGGCGTATTCAACAAGCGATTTTCTGGAAGCGTCACGGAATTCCCAAAGCTTGACGTCGGACAGACGGCGGATGTTCTGCTCCAGGTTTTCCGTCGGGCCTAGCCAGCGTCCTTTTCCACAGGCCTTCGTCCAGAGATCGTCGGCCGTGGCCGAGTCCCAGGTCGGCATGTGGACTCCGTTGGTCACGTAGCCGACGGGCACCTCGTCTTCCGGCCAGCGGGGAAAAAGGGGCTCAAAGAGGCGCCGGCTGACTTTCCCATGTAGGCGACTCACGCCATTCACCGAACCGCTGCCCCGGATTGCCAGATAAGCCATGTTGAA
This sequence comes from uncultured Acidobacteriota bacterium, assembly GCA_963743335.1. Lineage (GTDB taxonomy): Bacteria > Acidobacteriota > Terriglobia > Acidiferrales > UBA7541 > Palsa-295. Next base: position 803,220 of record CAVUPI010000002.1, on the reverse strand, counting down.
GGGTTCCGACGAATCTTTCGGATTCCGCCGGCCCAGCGCCAACAAATCCTGGAGCGTGATACCAAGCTTCTTCTCCGCATATCCCGCGAGGTACTGTTCGATGAGGGCAGGAGCGAAGCGATCGAAACCGGCGGCCACGGCCGTATGGGTCGTGAAGAGGTTCCCGGCTCGAGTGACGGCCAACGCGGACTCGAAAGGCTGCTTGGTCTCCTCCTGGAAGGCTCGCGCACGCTCCAATATGGCGAAGGCCGCGTGCCCCTCATTTAAATGACAGACTTCCGGCTTGATGCCCAGCGCGCCGAGTAACCGCCAACCGCCGATTCCGAGGAGCATTTCCTGAACGAGGCGCAATTCCGGCCCACCCCCGTACAGCTCGCTGGTGATCCCTCGATGAGCGGGGAAGTTCGCCGCGTCGTTACTATCCAGCAGGTAGAGCTTCACTCGACCGGCCTGGACTTGCCACGCGCGCAACCACACCGAATAACCCGGCAAAGCGATCTCCAACCGCAGCCACTCGCCGTTCGGTTGGCGCAACGGAGCGATTGGCAGCTGTCCGGGGTCGTTGTACGGGTAGAGAGCTTGTTGCGCTCCGTGTTTGTCAATCACTTGGCGAAAATAGCCTCGTTGGTAGAGCAGCCCGACCCCGACAACCGGCACGCCCAAATCGCCCGCGGCTTTGAGCTGATCGCCGGCAACATTGCCGAGTCCTCCCGAATAAATCGGGAGCGCTTCGCTCAACATGAATTCCATGCTGAAATATGCGACGCAGGTCAGGGGCGCCTTCGGGTGCTTTTTCTGGAACCATGCGGGCCCCTCCGCTGCGTGACGCTTGGCTTGCAGATGGTCGTCGACGCTCTTACGGAACGCGGGATCGGCCAGCACGCGCTCGAGTTGGTCGCGCGAAACCGTTTGCAGGACCACCCAAGGATTTTGCGTGAGTTCCCACAGCACCAGATCGAGCGCGCGCCATACGCCATCGGTGGCATGGTTCCACGACCAGCGCATGTCAAGGGCAAGCTCCGCCAGAGAATCGAACCCTTTGACTTCCGAAGCTGGGAGGCCGTGGAGCGAGTGACCGAGGGGTTTTTCCTTTTTCATGACGTCCGCCCCGAATTTCTTCTGGACCGAATCTCCGAATGCATCGCTTGTTCCTCGTTACGCGACTTTTCCTTTACCCCGCTCCGGTGGCATCGCCCTCAGAGCGTCGCTGACAATTTTTTGTGCCTCCTCCAGGAGGCGGCGCAGATGATCCGCTCCCCGGAAGCTCTCCGCATAAATCTTGTAGATATTCTCGGTCCCTGACGGACGCGCGGCGAACCATCCGCTTCCGGCCGCCACTTTTAACCCGCCGATGGGCGCGCCGTTGCCTGGCGCGTGGGTGAGCACCGTCTCGATTTTTTCGCCCGCCAGCTCGCTGAGCTTGACCTGCTGAGGTGAAAGCTTCGCCAAGAGCTTTTTTTGATCCGGGGTGGCCGCGGCCTCGACCCGATCGTAGGCGGGCTCGCCGAACTCGCGGGTGAGTTCGTGGTAGATTTCGCCAGGATCGCGGCCCATCCGCGCTGTGATCTCGGCGGCCAGCAGGGCTGGGACGATTCCATCTTTGTCCGTCGTCCAAACCGTGCCGTCCAGACGAGAGAAGGAAGCCCCTGCGCTCTCTTCTCCACCGAAACCAAGTGAACCGTCGAGCAGCCCATCGACGAACCATTTGAAGCCAACCGGCACCTCGTACAGCTTCCGGCCGAGCTTCGCGGTAACGCGATCGATCATCTGACTGCTCACCACCGTTTTCCCCACGGCCGCTTCCTTGTTCCACTTCGGGCGGTGTTGGAAGAGGTAGAGGATGGCGACGGAAAGATAATGGTTGGGCGGGAGCAATCCGTAACTCTTGGTGACAATACCGTGACGGTCGTGGTCGGTATCGCAGGCGAAGGAAAGATCGAAGCGATCCTTCATCTCTATCAATCGCTGCATGGCGTAGGGAGAAGACGGGTCCATCCGGATCTGGCCGTCCCAGTCGACGGTCATGAAACGAAAGGTAGGATCGACGGCCTCGTTGACAACCGTGAGGTTCAACCCGTATCGCTCGGCAATCGGCCCCCAGTAGTGGACGCCTGCGCCCCCCAGGGGATCAACACCTATGCGGAGCTTCGCGCCGCGAATGGCGTCCATGTCAATGACGTTGGCAAGATCGGCGATGTAGGCGTTCAGGTAGTCGTGCCGGTGCGTTGTGGAGGCGTGAAGAGCCTTCGCGAAGGGAATCCGTTTCACGCCCTGCAGCTTGGCCTCGAGGAATTCGTTTGCTCTTGCCTGAATCCAATCCGTGACGACGGCCTCCGCGGGCCCGCCGTTCGGCGGATTGTACTTAAAACCGCCATCGTGCGGTGGATTGTGCGATGGCGTGATGACGATACCGTCGGCGAGTCCGGTCTTGCGCCCGCGGTTGTAAGTGAGAATCGCGTGAGAGATGGCGGGCGTGGGGGTATATTCATCGCCTTTAGCCAGCATGATTTCAACACCGTTGGCCGCCAATACCTCAAGCGCACTCGCCAGCGCCGGCACCGAGAGCGCATGCGTGTCCATTCCCAGAAACAGCGGGCCATCAATCTGCTGCTCTTTTCGGTACAGACAAATAGCCTGGCTGATCGCGAGGATATGCCACTCGTTGAAGGCCTTTTCGAATGCGGAGCCACGATGCCCCGAGGTGCCGAAGGCAACCCTCTGAGCCGGGACGGAAGGGTCGGGCACCTCAGTGTAATAGGCCGTGACGAGTCTGGGTACGTTCACCAGCATCGATGCTTCGGCCGGCTTTCCCGCATAAGGGCTTATTTTCATAAGGTTCTCGTAAAATGCCGCAGGGACCTTTGCACAAGGTTCTCCATCAGCTCGTCGAACTGCTTTTTCCCTCGCGGGTCATGGTCCGTAATCGTGGCTCGCTATTGTCAGTCCCTCTGCCTTGGCGGGCACTGGCTGAGTGATGCGTACACGCTCTTGTGGGAAATGGCGAATCGACGGTCGCCGCCACAACCGGTCGAGCGCTGTGCGACGTAGCAACAACTGATTTGAGGCTTCCGCCACGAGGGGAGCATGGGTCCGCGCATGATATCCCGGTTCCAAGTGCAGTGTGGAATGTTGTGCCGCCGAACAACAGCGGATAGCGATAGGGCAAACGGGCTCGCTCAAGCTATCAGGTCTAGCCTGTGGTGGCTTCGCATTTCAGTTTTTCGTTCGGGCAGCCGTCCACGGACGATTGGTTATAGTTGCTTCGGGCCAAGTTCGCGTTCGGCCTGAAGCCAATCTTGCACCTCGTCACCGGGTGCTCCGTTCCGAGAGACATAGATTTCGTAGGGCCCGCTGGCGAATATGTTCGGGCGTGGGCTGTGCGTTTAGGGTCTGTTCGGTCCGCTCCGCAATAGGCGCCGTTTTGACATTCGCTGCTTGGCTCATTTTCTTCCTCCTGTTCGCGCTTCGCAACTGGCGATATCCTTCCGCGGAAGTCCCGAGTGCGGGCTCGACGGATTGCGCTCGGAGCTCGCCAGGTCGGGAAGGCATGCTGAGCCGTCCGAGGGTTGTTGCCTGCACGTTCCCAAATAAACAGACCGCTGCCGGAGAATTCTCCAGAGTTCTTAAGCCCGGGGGGCGCTTGGGGCTCAGCGACTTGACAAGGACCGCTGGCCTGCTCCCGGAGCTTGATGGCCTCCTGTCGTGGATCGCGTGTATCGGCGACGCCCGGCCCGTAGAAACGTATGTCGAGACGCTTCGGCTCGCCAACCTCAACGTCGTACACGTTGAAGAGCACGGCGGGGCATTGATTGAGTTGGTTCGGCAAGTCCAAGGCAGGTTGCTCCGCGCCGAGATCGCGGCGGGCCTGAAAAAGCTGGACGTTCCTGACGTGAACTTTGCAGATGCGAAGCGTTTTGCTCAAGCAGCACTACGCGCCGTTCAGGCAGGAAAGCTCGGATACGCGGCGATTAGCGCGGCTAAGCCTCACAAGGACCAGAGCCCGGTCGGCACTCGTCTTATTTCACAGCAGTAATAGGGGGGAATTCCTCGGCGATCGGATACTGGAAAGTGTTATTGATCAACAGCGATTCGGGGGCGTGAGCGCCGACATTACGCGGTCCGCCGCGACAGAAATACGAGCAGCAAGGGGCGCTGTGCTGTCTGCATGACGCGCGCAGCGACGCTTCCTATCTCAAGCGCGCGATCCAAGCCCCCACGCCCCTGCGAAGCCATGAGTATCACATCCGCCACTTCCGATTCACTCAGGTCCACTGCCGTTCGCGCCGGTCCTGAGCCCGATACGATCGGTCTAGCACTGAGACCTCTTCGGCAAAGGGCCACAGTTACGCCTTCGAGATACTGATTCAATGCGGGTTGCTCCGAGTCGCTTTCGGGCACGGCCAGCAAGACGATTTCACTGCCGAATCGTTTGGCGATCCCTCTCGCATAGGGGAGCACGAGCTCTGCATTCTCGGATCCGTCAAGACACGCCAGGAGACGTTTGAGAAGAATGGATTTGCCGTCGTGTCCTTCTGTGAGATGAATCAGCAACATTGGCGCGGGCGAGCGTCGAACAATTCTGGTTGCCGTATCGCTAAGGAACAGGAGGGCTCTAAAAAATCAGCAGAACTGATCTAAAGGACGGTAAAGGTCATCAAACGCAACCCCATCATAAAATGGCGCTTACGGATATTTCAACGGAAATCGTGCGAACCCATAGAAGGTCCAGAACTGTGCCCGAAGAAATTGCACCCCAGTTTGTGCCTGCGGACGTTCGCCTAGAATGTAACCAAGGGCGGCCTTCTGTCTTGTTTTCGTGGAGGTGGTGCAAGCGGCCGACGTATTGCTGTAATGGGCCCTTCCATTAGACTGGCACGGCGAGGGACAGCGTGTCCAGCCGCGGATCGTCGAAGCGCTCGACAATATAGCTCCTGTCGCCAAAAGAACGCGTGATTCACCGCGAGGTATGGCCGCGATGGATTCCGCCATTTTCTTTCTTTGCCTTGTGTCCTTCCGGATGAAGGCACGGGGTGCAGTTCAGCCCAAGCATTCGGCTGCGGGCTTCAAGGTCTAGCACTATTCGTAGTCCGCACGTTCCTACATGTGGGCAACGCTGCCGGATGGCCGATCACGCGGTATGCAAGCAGGCAGGCATTGTTTCCCCACACGATCGGAAAATACTCTTGCGGCGCGCGGCTGGCGACACTACGACCTAACGACTGACAATTCCCGCGAATGTATCCCGGCGAGAAGCGCCTTTTGATGCTACAGCGATTCGGGGATGGCGGAGCGTGCTTGAGAGAGCTAGCCTTTTGTTCTAGGCGTTGTGTCGTTTGCGCGAGCGCTACGGCAACATGCCTCCCTGAGCGGAGCGATGAGCGCGCGTGCGGAAAGATGGACGTTCGGCCATGCGCGCATCTCCTTGCTCCGGCGAATATGGCGGAGAATACAGAGAGATGATTGCTTCGATTTGGCCGCGCAGACGTCTTTCTATTTTGTGCTGTCTTTGTTCCCGTTTTGCCTTGTCCTTGCCATCATAGTTGGGCGTCTGCCCTCGAGCACGCTGTGGTCGACTTTCGCGGCGTGGATCGTCAAATACCTGCCGAGGGATTCGCGAAATCTCGTGCTGCTGACGATTTTGCGTATGATGCATTATTCACCGGGTTTTCTTTCATTTGGACTCTTGGCCACGATCTGGAGCGCATCTGCTGGCTTTGTGAGCTTAATGGAATCCCTCAGCATCGCATACGGCACGAAGGACACGCGATCGTACTGGATCAAACATGCGATCGGCACGGTGTTCACAATATTGGCCGCCGTCTTCGCGCTCGCGACATTCGGCGTGATGGCGTTCGGCCACTGGGAGTTGCCGCGGCTCTTGGCGCGGGTGACGACCTGGAGCATTTCGCGATCGGTATCGGGGTTTGGCCGATGGACTGCCAGCGCGATTCTGCTGAGTCTCGCTATCGACTTCATCAACTTTGTGCTGCCTAACGCGAAGCGTCCCTGGCGTTGGCTGAGCCCCGGCACCATCTTTGTGGTCCTTACGCTGGTGCTTTCCTCGTTCGGATTCAATCTCTATTTCCAGTATTTCGCTTCGTATCCGCGAATCTACGGGGCGATTGGCGGTTTTATCGTCTTGATGTTGTGGATTTATTTGGCAAGCGTAATACTTCTGGTTGGCGCGGAGACGGACAGCGAAATCGAAGCGTCCGCAAGCCGGTGGGGCGGCCAGTGAAGAAGTTCCGCCTGCCGAACTTTGTACGGCGCTTGCCTTCTTTCAGGCGTATCTCCCGGCTGTCCGTCCTTCCGCTGTTGCTTCTCATCACCCAGCCGCTTTTCGCGCAGCAGTCGCAATCCCTTTCGTACAGCGGATTCGACGGGCAGCAAGTGTCCGATGTGGAGATTGCGGCAGGACCCAACGTTGATGTTGCCGCCATGCGCAAACTCGTCCAGCTGCACGCCAATGAAGGGTTTTCGGCCGAGGCGATGCGGCAAAGCGTCGAGGCCCTCCGGAAAACGCAACGGTTTTCTCAAGTACAAGTGAGCTTGGTACCCGAAGAAACTGGTCTGCGGGTTCTCTTCATTCTGCAACCCGCTTTTTACGTGGGCGTTCTGGAGTTTCCTGGTACCGGCCATCGGTTCCCATATACGGCGTTGATGCAGGCCACGGACATTCCCGAGCAGTCGCCCTATTTCGAGAATCTGCTGACCACCGGCAAACAAGGTTTGCTGGCCTACTTTCAGCAGCATGGCTACTTCGAAGCGGAAGTGGAGCCGGAAGTGCAGCTGGACGACAGCCATCGCATCGCCAACGTGATCTTCCGCTGCACGATGAAGAGCCCCGCTCGGTTGCGGGATATCACCTTCACGGGCTTGTCGGAGCCGCAAAGCGCGGCGATGCTGGCGCGGTTGCACGGTCTCTGGGCGCGACTGAAGCGCGTGACGTTGAAGCCGGGGCAGAAGTACTCGCAGTCGCGTATCGAGAAGTCGATCGGATTCATTCGCGACCACCTGCGGCAGGACAATCGGCTGCCGCCATCGGTCCGCCTGGCTTCCTCGAAATTCGATCCCGGCTCGAATCGCGTGGACATCACGCTCGACGTGACTCCCGGTCCGATGGTTTCCGTCCGGGTGGAGGGTGCTCACGTGACAGGCAAAACGCTGAGGCGGCTCATCCCGATCTATGAAGAAGGATCCGTCGATCAGGATCTGGTCGACGAGGGCGGGCGCAACCTGAACGCGTATTTCCAGACGAAGGGCTACTTCGATGCGAAGACCGACTCGCGAATCGAGAAAGAAAATGGAGTTGTCACGGTCGTCTACGACGTCGACAAGGGGACGAAGCATCGCCTGGAAGGCGTTTACTTCGCCGGGAATCACTATTTCTCCGATCGCCAGCTGAACGCGAGCGTATCCATCAAGAAGGGCTTTCTTTTTCTGCACGGCAAATACAGCCAGCAGCTGCTGACCAAGAGCGTCAATTCGCTCAAGGATCTCTATAGGGACCAGGGCTTCCAGAATGTCTCGATTCAGACACAAGTGGAGGACTTCAATCCTGCGGTCGATGTGACTTTCGAAATTACCGAAGGTCCGCAGGATAAGGTCGACACGGTGCAGGTCGTTGGCAACAAGACTCAGCCGCTTTCGGCGCTGACGCGCCGGCACGCGCTGCACCTGAAGGCGCGAGCGTTGTTTTCCGAGAAATTATTACAGGCCGACCGCAGTGATCTGCTCGCAGCCTATCTCAATCACGGCTACCTGAACGCGGACGTGCGGTCGGCGGCCGTTGCGTCGTCCGATGACCCTCACAAAATTGATGTGACCTACACCATCGAGGAAGGGCCGGCCGCGAACATCACCAACGTCGTGTTGCTCGGGCAGCAACACACCGAGCCGTCTTTCATCAGCGAAATAACGGGCAGCCAAATCAAGCCTGGGCAGCCTCTGAGCCAGGGTCGCTTTCTGCAATCGGAAAGCGATCTCTACGACCTCGGCATTTTCGACTGGGCGAGCGTCGAGCCCCTCCGCCCGATCGTGGATCAGACTGGCGAGGAAGTTCTCGTGAAGGTCCACGAGTCGCCGCTCAATTCCATGGATATCGGCGGCGGGCTTGAAATCATTCCGCGCGACGGAAATGTGCCCGTGAATGCGGTCGCTGTCCCCGGCATCCCGCCGATCAGCCTGGGGAATAAATTCGCGGTCAGCCAGAAGAGCTACGTCGGACCGCGCTTCATCTTCGATTTCACGCGCCACGATATTCGCGGCCGGGCCGAGACCGCCACCGTCGGCACCATCCTTTCGCGTCTCGACCAGCGCGCGTTCTTTACGTACGCCGATCCGCACTTGCGCGGCACCTCGTGGAGTTCGCTGCTGAGCCTTTCGGTGGAGCGGACCACCGAAAACCCGATTTACACCGCGGACCTGGGCGAAGCTTCCTTTCAGATCGAGAAAGCGCTGGACAGGAGGCGAACGAAGCATTTGATCGTGCGCTACAGCTTCGATCGCACCGACCTTTCGAACATTCTGATTCCGGGTCTCGTACTCCCTGAAGATCAGCACGTGCGGCTCTCGACCTTCGATGGCGAGTACATTCGCGACACGCGGGACCGGCCGCTCGACGCGCATCGCGGCATCTACCAGACGTTTGATTTTGGCGTGACCGCGAAGGCTCTGGGTTCGAGCGCCAACTTCTTCCGCTTCCTCGGACAGACCGCCTTTTACAAACAGGTCGCGCCGTGGCTCGTGCTGGCCGACAACTTCCGGTTGGGATTTGCCATTCCGTTTGCGGGCAGCGACGTACCGCTGAGCGAACGATTCTTCACCGGCGGCGCCGATTCGCTGCGCGGCTTTCCAATCAACGGCGCCGGGCCGCAGCGGGCCTTGCCCGTGTGCACGAATCCCAACGATCAGTCCACCTGTACGCTGATCAGCGTGCCTGTCGGAGGCGATATGCTGTTTATCGTCAACTCGGAAGCCCGGTTTCCTTTGCCGATCAAGAAAGGCCTGGGAGGCGTTTTGTTTTACGATGGCGGAAACGTCTACGCCAATATCAATTTCCGTCAATTTGGCGAGGATTTTACGCATTCCGTCGGCGTGGGCCTGCGGTATCAGACGCCGGTGGGCCCGGTGCGTTTCGACGTCGGCTACCGGCTCACGACTGTTCCCGGAGTAGACAGGACGCAGTATTTCGTTACGTTGGGGCAATCGTTCTGATGCGAATGGGCGAAGACAGCTCGCGAAAGGCGGCTGGAGAGTGAACGCGCGACGCGCCATACGCCGGGTCGTGGTTGCGATTGCGGCGATCCTGGTCGTCGTCGCGATCGCGTGCGTCGCGGTCGTTCATACGAATGCCTTCCGCAATTTCGTGCGATCGGAAATCCAGAAGGAAGCGCTCCACCGCACGGGCGCTCGGGTCGATATCGGCGGTATCGAAATCGACTGGGCTCGTCTGGCCATTGAGCTTCGCGACGTCGTCGTCCGCGGCGATGCCAGCGGCGGTGCCGAAGGGGCGCCGCTCCTACGGGCAAAAGGCCTCGAGGTGTCCGTACGCTTTCTGCCGCTGCTTCGCAAGAGACTTGAGCTGGGCGAACTGATTCTGGACCAGCCAGTGCTGCGCCTGCGCATCGACGCGAGCGGCAACAGCAATCTACCCGTACCGCCGCACTCGTCGCCGCACAACACCACCGCGGAAATATTTGACCTGGAAGTGCGAAACTGCGCAATCCGCTCCGGTCAGATTTACTACAACGACGCCGAGACTTCGCTGGATGCCGAGCTTCACAATCTCGATTTCAGGGCCGGATACTCTCGATTGACCGGCAAATACACCGGTTCGCTATCCTACGAGAGCGGCCGAATCTCGACCACAAAGATACAGCCGATCGAAAACACCCTGCGTGTGCAGTTTGCGGCGGACCGTGCGGGCCTGTCGCTCGATCCTCTGGTTCTCAGCACCCGCGCGTCTCGCGTGACGCTGACCGCGCGCCTAACGAATTATGCCAATCCCGAGGTCAGCGGCACGTACGCGGGCAACCTGCTTACGAACGAAGTCGCTGCGGCGCTCCGGACCGTGTCTCTACCGCTCGGGAACGTGTCGCTCGATGGCAGCTTTAGGTACCGGTCCGGAGTAGGGCACTCCTTTCTGGCGGCTCTCGACATCGAGGGTCGCCTGCGCAGCGCCAAACTAGCTTTGCGCACTGGTGAACGACCGCTCGATTTCACGGCGGTCAGCGCAACCTACCAACTAGAAGACGCGAACCTGCGCGTCCGCGACCTATCCGCGGATGTGTTGGGCGGCCGGGCGCGCGGCAACTGGGAAATGCTCCACGTGGACGCGTCGGATGCGGCGTCGCGCGTGGATGCATCGCTTCAGGGCATTTCGCTCACGCGCGCGAGCGACACCCTCGCCCCACGCGATGTGCAGCGCATACCGCTGGCGGGTGTGGCCGCCGTCCAGACGCAAGCTTCATGGGCAGGTTCGCTCGACAACCTGGTTGCGCGCGTTCGGCTGGTGGTGGCGAGTCCTCGCGCACTCGACCGATTGCACGGAATGATCCCGGTCAGCGGCGTCGTGCAGGTAGATTATGAAGGCCCACGGAACATGATCTCCTTTGGGCAATCCTACTTGCAGACGACGAGCACGAAACTAAACATCGCGGGAACGCTTTCATCGCGCCGCTCGGGGAATTCCCACGTCTCGGTGCTCGTCACAACCACCGACTTGCACGAGGTAAGCGAGTTCGCGACAATCGTCGAAAATGCCCTCTCCCGTGGTCTGAGCCACCCGCTGCCGTCGCTGGCCGGCAGCGCGAGCTTGCACGCCGCGATCGCGGGAACGGCGAAGAATCCGGTGATTCGCGGCCAGTTGGCTGCGAGAGACTTCGAGGTAGACGGAAGCCGCTGGAAAGCGCTCGCGGTGAATCTCAGCGCGCAACCTTCCGAAGTCAGCCTGCAAAATGGGACGCTTTTGGCAAACCCGCGTGGAGAGATTACATTCGCGGGAAGTGCCGGACTGCATGATTGGGCGTTGCTGACGAACAGTCGGGTCTCGTTTCATGCCACCGTCGCGAATATTTCTATCGCCGACGCAGAGAGGGTCGCCGGGCAACACTATCCGGTCACGGGAATTCTCTCGGCCACGGTTTCAGTGGCGGGGACGAAAGCAAACCCCGAGGTGAAAGGAACGGCCACGCTCACCCATGCTTCCGCTTGGAACGAAGCGATCGACAATCTGACGATTAACGCGAATTCTGCCAACGGGACCATCCGGTCGGTCCTTACCTTGCGGGCCCCAGCGGGAGCGATTTCCGGAAGCGGTGACTACCAGCCGGCAACCGAACGGTATCAGCTGAGCCTGCACGGCAGCGGCGTCCAACTGGCGAAGATACCCATGCTGCAGCATGAGGCGGCGGTTCAGGGAGCGATCGATTTCTCGGCGAGCGGGTCGGGGACAATTCGGAATCCCAGTTTGCAGGCGAATCTCGCGGCATCGCAGATACAAGTCCGCGATCAGACGATCTCGAATATGTCGGCACAGGTTGCGCTCGCGAGTCACCGCGCGAATCTCACGCTGCACTCTACCGTGGACGAGGGTTCCGTCGATGCCAAAGCGGATGTCGATCTGCAAGGCGTGCGTTACACGACCGCTAGCGTGGACGTCCGCGCCCTTCCACTGGCGCCCGTCCTGACAACGTTTTTCCCTTCGGAAGGTTCGAGCGTCAGCGGCCAGACCGAACTGCATTTGACGCTGCAAGGGCCGCTCGAAAATCCCGAACAGATGCAGGGCCATCTCGAAATTCCAACGTTCGATATTGCATATGGAAAAGCCCAACTCGCTTTGGCGGAGCCCCTCCATGCGGACTATCGCAATGGCGTCGTGACCGTCGCGCCGGCGAAAATTCAGGGGACGGGCACGAATTTAACCTTCAGCGGCGCGATTCCAATTCGCAGCGCGTCCCCCTACGCGATTTCGGCCGACGGCTCGATGGATCTCAGCATCCTGCGACAATTTGCGCCGAACGTGCAGTCGTCCGGGCAAGTACTGATCCATGTGAGCGGCCGAGGCAATTCCTTCGAGTCCGGGATGCGCGGGGAACTGCAAGTCAAAGACGCCGTCTTCTTTTCCGCCTCGGTTCCCATCGGCATCGAAGGCCTGAACGCGCAAATCAATCTTTCCGGCGACCGCGCGGATATCGCGAAGTTTTCCGGCACTGCGGGCGGCGGCACAGTTTCGGCAACGGGTTTTTTCATTTACGGCCACGATCCCAATTTCAACGTCGCCTTGAATGCGAAGTCCGTGCGCGTTCGCTATCCCCAGGGCTTGCGCTCCGTACTGAGCGGGCGGTTGAATCTTCAGGGCGCGCCGTCCAACTCGCAGCTCACGGGGCGAGTTTCAGTGGATCGCCTCTCGTTTACCCAGGCGTTCGACTTGTCGGATTTTGCGGCTTCCTTTTCCGAGGAATCGGGTGGCGGGCCTCCTTCTTCCTTCGAGCGCGGGATGAAGCTGGACGTCGCAGTCCGCTCGGCCCAGGAACTCAGCTTGGCGAGCAGCAAACTGAGCATGGGTGGCTCGGCAAACCTAATGGTGACCGGAACATTGACAGAGCCCGTCGTTCTGGGGCGAATCGCCCTCACCAACGGCGAAGTGTTTTTCCTGAGCAAGCGATTTGAAGTCCAGAGCGGAACGATCGTTTTCGCGAACCCGGTGCGCACCTCGCCGGTCGTGAATCTCCATGTGACGACGACGATCGAGCAGTACGATATCACGCTCAATCTTTCGGGGCCCGTCGACCGGCTGAAGACAAACTACACCTCGAGTCCTCCACTGGCGCCCGCCGATATCATTCACCTGTTGGCTTTCGGAAATACGACGGAAGAAGCGGGGTTGGCGCCGAGTTCGTCGGTCGCAACGAGCGCCGAATCGGTTTTGGCTCAGGGCGTCAGTGGCCAAGTGGCGGGGAAGATCGAGAATCTTACGGGCATTTCGCAGCTGACGATCGATCCGTTGGCGGCGAACACCAGCGGCGATCCCGGCGCGCAAATTGCCATTCAGGAACGGGTGACCGGAAGCCTACTTTTGACCTTCAGCACGAACGTCGCCTCCACGGAAAGCCAAACGGTCGAAGTGCAATACCGGCTCAACAAGCAGTTATCCGTGACCGTCCTTCGAGATCAGAATGGCGGTTACGGAATCGATCTGCGATTGCACAAGTCATTTTAGGCAATTTGCGAATCCGAAGTCGTTGGAAATCCCATCCACCGGCAAGCCATACAGCAAACTCTGCATGCAGAATCAGTTGCGGGCCGCCTATACTCCTTCGATTCACTTGTACGCGCCGGCACCCTGGGGCCGCAACCCAGCCGCCGGCATTTCCGCGCAGCCAAACGCGTTTTAGGACGGATGCAAATGCGGGACAGTCGCTGCTTGGCCCGAAAAAAGAATAATTCTGCAATTGGGAGCGATTTCACGGATGCGCGTTCCCGTTTCGATGCCGTTCAGTCCCGGCATCACGACGTCGCTCAGGACGACGTCCGGTTGCCAGTGCACGATTTGCTCGAGAAGGCTCGCCGGGAAGGCCACGATTTCCAGATTCTTGCGAAGCCGGTTAAGCCGGAAAAGCTGATCTCCATAATCCTCGCCGAACCTGGAACACTCCTCTAAACCCGCTGTAGAAAGGCGACCGGACTACTGCGCCAGCGATGCCGAAGTATGGTTCAGCGGCAGATCCACCGTCATCGGGGCGTGGTCGGAGATGCGATCCGGGACGGATTCGTTCAACTCGCGCATCGTCTGCGCAAAGTGCGGCGCGAATGAATCGCTCTGACCTTGACTGCGCGGATCTTCGGTGAAAGGCTTCACGAAAACCCAGTCCAGCTTGAATCGCCCCACCAATCCCCAATAATCGCGCGAAAAGGCGTAGGTCGGAACGAAACCCTTGCCGGCCCGTTCGTTGCTGTTGGCCAGCGTCCGGCTCCTTCCGTTCAGCGTGCGCTCGGAATCCCCGCGAAAATCAAATGTATGCCCGTCGGCGAAGCGAAAATTCTTCACGGTCTTAAATAGAGGCCGTTCGCGATGCTCCCACACGATCGGCAGGTGCAACGCCGTCGGATCGTTGTAGCCGTGGACATAATGGACCGGAAAGAGCGCGAGCTTGTAAATTCCGAGAGGATTGAAGTAGGAGATCGCTTGGCCTGTCCAGAATTTATAGTCGGTGACCCGGCTCATGATCTCGTTGCGCACGGAAGTGGGTGTGTTGTTTCCTCCCGTTGTATTGAGGTCCCCCGCAATCACAACGGGATTGGCGTCTTCCTTGATAGTCGCCAGCAAGGCCTTCGTCTGATTGCGGCGGCATCCGGGCGCGCACTTGTTCTCGAGGTGAGTGCCAACGACCGTCACTTCTCCCGTGGGCGAATCCGGTATCGCAAGGTCCACGATCAGCGCCATACGCCCGCCGCGGCGCACCTCGCGTTCGATGCGCTCCCTGAACAATTGACGCGCCGCCCACCGTCGGCCTTTCTCCAATTTCGCGGCTTCCTTTGCTTCCTTTCCATACCAGTCGTAACACACAGGCAGACGCAGGATTCGCGCGTCGCGAATCGGATACCGGCTTAGGATGGCGGTACCGTGTAAGCCGCGATAGCGCCCCTGATCCACTTGCAAATCTTGCTGCAGCCGGGCGTCCTGCTCCGCGTCCTGTAGGTGCACTTGCTCGGTGCCCAGCGCGAATACCGGATCGACTTCGACAAACTCCACGCCGTAGGCGTAGTTCATGTGGAGAGCGGCGGCAAGCTCGCGGGCCACGTCGCGGTACTCGGTCCGCTTCATTCCCATGTCGACTTCGTTCAGCACCAGGACATCGACGTTTTGCAGATCGCGCAACTGGGATTCGATCAGTGCCTTCCGAGCGTCGCTGATGCGGCCCTGATTTGCCTCGAGGCGCTCGAAATCATCCGTGTTCGTCAAGGCGGCACGAATCAGATCGAAGTTCAAGCCTCGCTCGATATTCCAGAAGCCTACTCGGAGCACCGGGCCGAGATTCGCCACAGCCGGACGGTGCGGCTCGGCGCCGGCGACGCTCGCGTCGTTGTGTACGAAGGGCGTCGTGAGCAGAGCATCGAGCCGCCCGTCCAGCGGGCCATCGGGCGTGGCCGTCGAGGAGAGCGTCACGAGTTCGTCAAACGAGAGCAAGCTGGGATCATCGTCCAGCGCCTCGTGGGGCCGAGCGGGCCTATCCTGGGCTCGCGCCGATATCGCGCACAGGAAAAGAATCAATGCAACTACCCCTGCGTGTCTCATTCCCAATCTCCTACGCGCCAACGGTTGCGGCGCGTCCCTGCGCCTCACTTGGAAACTTTTGACCCAGCCACGCGAACGTTCCGCGCACCAAGAAGACGTTCAGAAAGATCGAGATTAACGACGCGGCGATCACCGTGCTGAAAACGTCCTCGGCTACCATTCCCGACGACCGCGCGACCTGCACAACCACAAACGAGAGCTCGCCGATTTGCGTCAAGCCGGATGCCACCGCAATCGCCGTCCACAGCGGATAGCGAAAGAGCCAGACGACGCCCGCCCAAACGACGAATTTGCCGACCACAATCAGCAGAAGCATCAGGCCCAGCAGCGGAAGGCTGCCGACGAGCACTTTCGGATCGATCAGGGTGCCCAGCGAAACAAAGAACAGCGCGACGAAAGCGTCGCGAAGCGGCACGAGCTGAGTGTGCGCATCGTGCAGGTCCTCGAGGCCGCTGATGGATAGCCCCGCGAGGAAGGCGCCCAGCGCAACCGAGAATCCGACCGCTTGCGCGAGCGCGGCAGTCCCAAGACACACGGCGATGGCGACCAGCAGAAAAAGCTCCGCGTTGCACGTCATCTTGACGCGCCGGAGAAGGCGCGGGATCACCTTGATCGCAAGAATAGTCAGCGGCACCAGAAGGAGCAGTGCCTTGCCGAGCGTCCAAGCGGCCTTCGCCAGGCCTCCAGATTCTGAGCCGCCAAACACGGGCAGAACGACCGTCATACAGATGACCGCGAGATCTTCCACCAGAGTGATGCCAATCATCACGCGGCCGACTGTCGTGGCCATCTTGCCGCTGTCGGTCAATAATCGTGCCAGGACCATCGTGCTCGCCACGGAGACCGTCGCACCGATCACGAGCCCCTCGGTGATCGTCCATCCGAACAGCTTCCCGGCGCCGACCGCAATACCCATCATCAGCAGAATCCCGATCGGCGCGCCGATAAGAGCAATCCACTTCACGCGCATCAGGTCGGGAATCGAGAACTCGAATCCGATCGAAAACATCAGCAGTACGACGCCAACCTCGGCAAACACCTCGAACGTGTGCAGCTCGGAAAGATGCGGCCCCGGAGTGAACGGGCTGATCACGATTCCGCCGACCACAAAGCCGAGGATCAGCGGCAGGCGCAGCTTCCACGCCGCGAGGCCTCCGACGACAGCGGCCAGGAATATGTATGTCAGATCGCGAAACAGAAGCGGATTCGGTTCCATTGCTTTATCTCCGTTCGAACAGCGCCAGATGCTCTCAATCGATTATCCGGAACAAGAGGCCCGCCCTGCGCCAGACGGCCGGACGGGCCCTTAATGCCACTCACGCGCGCACAGCCTTGCGAATCGCTCCCATTCCAAATGAACCTGCGAGAGCCAATCCACCCAGCAGTCCGATCAACGGCACGGACGAGCCGGTGGCCGGCAAGGTCGACGCGGGTTGTTCGTTGCTTGCGACCATCACCGGCGATGAAACTGCAGCGGCAATGGGCGCCCGCGGGACGATCAGCAGAACGCCAACCTCTCGCGGGGTTGCCGGAGGAGCGGGCGCCTGGCCGACCACGGATTTGTTCCGTTCGACGACCGCCTCCGTATCGTCGGTTATGGTGGTCGCTTCCAGAGTCATTCCCTTTCGGATGTCATAGACGGTTTTCGGCTCGCCGCCGACGGTGACCTTGGCATGACTCGCGATGGTGTATGGATGATTCGTGCCGTCAGGAAGCGTCAAAATCACGAGGGATCGGTGAGCGTTGACGTGCCAGACCTTGCCCTTGATGGTATCGACGGTCGTGACGTACCGCGGCGCGGTGGAGGTGGTGATGGTTTGCGTCAGCTTTGTTCCCGGCGCCAGTTCGCGCACCGAGACATCGCTGCCGTTGATTGTGAACGTATCGCTATCGGGTACAACGAGGTGCTCGACCTTGCCGTCTTCCAGCCGCAAAACGAGGTCGTTGCCCTCGACGTACACAACTTCCGCGTTCCGTACCTGCGTGTCAAACGACGCCTCGCCGTTTCGGACGGTTGTGGTCGTCGCCTTCTGCGCAAGCGCTTGGGGTGGGATGAGTCCGAAAGCCATCGTGGTCAAGGCCAAGGCGACGCCGGCTGCTCGGACGAACTTACGCGACATACTATTGGTTCTCATGGTTTCTCCTTTTTGTGTCGATCGTTTGTGATAGCGAACCGAATGTTGGATTTTCGGATCCGCCTTGTATCTCCCGTGTGAGGGAAGCCGTGACGATGTAGCGCTCCGGCGCGCCACCGATGAAATAGAACGGGTAGCAAGTAACGAGCGTAAGAGAAGGAACGGGCCGCGGCTGCAGAACGCCAACGTCATCGGGCCTGACAATCTGAATTCGATCGACGACGTATGTCTTCGTTCCTTCCAGGGTCTTCAGTTCGATCGGGTCGCCTACCTTGACGTCCTTAAGCCCGCGAAAAAAGCCGTCCCGATGCCCTGCGATGCCGATGTTGCCCATCTCGCCCGGCCGCGCCGTTCCGGCGATGCGTCCCGCGGCGTGGTTCAGCGTCAGATCGTCCGTGCCGTCAATGACCGGCACTTCGAGATCGATTTTTGAAATTCGAAGCACGGCCAACGGAACGTCCGGGCGTGCCGCGACGCTTTCTTTGTAGCCCTGCACTCGATGCTCGTCCCAGAGCTTGAAGTCCGCCTCCGGTAGACTCAGCTGCTGGGGCGAAACGGCTCCCTCGGGCAAATCAGCGCTCCCTTCGCGGTTCTGGCTCCTGTTCATTGAGGAAGATTCGAGCGCGTCGAATGTCTTGAGCGCCGCCCGCGAGCTCAGGATGCTTTCGATCCGGCTGGCGCCGTAAATCGCGAGCAAAAGAAGGCCGGCGGCCAGCAGCAGTCGTTCCGCCCGGATCCAAAGCTTTCGCCTGCGCTTTGGCGGATTGCCGGCGTGCTCGGATGCGCCGCTCTTTCCATCGCCCAATTTGTAGATCTCCGACATGATTCTTGGCTCCTGGCACTGATTTCGGCTCGGCGATCACGCAGCCGGCTGCAGCTGAAACCGGCCGGCTCCACGACCGCGGCGAGCTCTCTTCGGTTTCAACAAGTCGCGAAGCTCCGCTTGCGCGTGATGAAGTCGCGATTTGGCCGCACACACGGAAAGGCCCATGATCCTCGCGGTTTCCTTGAGCGAGTGCTCTTGCAGCTTCCGAAGTTCGAGCGCCTGACGGATCGTCGGCCGCAGTTCACTGATCGCGGCCCGGAGAATTTCGTCTCGCTCGACTTGCGCGCATCGGGTTTCGGGAGTCGGGGCCCGGTCCGGCAGGTTGATCGCTTCCGGAGCGCCGCCGCGATCGCCGGGATTGTCGAGAGAAAGCTCCACCGCGGTGCCCCGCTTGCGCAGGATCATCAGCGACGAATTGATGGCAATGCGCGTCAGCCAAGTCGAAAAGCTCGACCGGCCGTCGAATTCGCGAATATGCACGAAGGCGCGCAAGAATGAATCCTGCAGCGCGTCCTCCGCGTCTTCGCGATTCCGCGTGATGCGGTAGGTGGTGCGGAGGATTCGCTTCGCGTGAGCTTGCCAGAGGTCGTCAAAAGCGCCCGGGTTTCCCTGCCTTGCCACCGCCAACCGTTCGTCTTCCTCGGCACGAAAGCGGTTGTTCGCCTCGATACTCAGGATGCTGGCATCGTCGGTCGCCGAGTTTGTCTCAATCGCCGCAGCCACGTGATCGAAAGCCATGGTCAAATCTCCCTAGATGAAGTGAATGTCGATTACTGACGACACCGGATGAAATGCAATCGTGCGACCAACTCCAAATGTTGAATCGCCGGTACTTGCAGACGAAGAAGACGCCGAATCTTTCGGAAATGCCGAAGGATCAGAAACGGCTCGCAATCGGGGCGCGTGCTTCAGCAATGACATTGAGAAATTGCAGTGCGATACCGATCTGCTCTTTGCGATTTCTCTATTGCTGGGGATCGAACGGCGCCGGCAATTGCGAGAGATTCTTCATCTTCGATGTGGAGATCAGGAAGGGAAGGGGATTCCTGCGCAATTCAGTCGGCAAAAACGAAGCGGCCCTTGGCGCGAACGAAATATCCGTCGAGCCAAGGACCGGTCTTCGAGAACTTACCGAGCATTAACCCACACGCTATCGGCTGAAGCCAGCTCCACACCCGCGACTTCGGTGCTCAGCTTCACATACTGAGGTCCCGACTTCTGGCCGGGTATAGCCCGGAACTCCAGCACGTACTTGTTGTCGAAACCCTTCTGCAAGTCATCGAGATAGGGTTTGAAGCTCACCGGGTTCTGAGTTCCAAGGTAGAAGGACTGGCCGCCGGTTTCCTCCGCCAGCTTGGCCATGCCATTCTGACCGTTGGTGATCTCCCAGTAGTTGTTGCCCAGGCTGCCGACGCCACGCGTGAAAATGGAGTTGATCGTGGTGCCGGTGCGCTGAGCCACACGGCTCGCCGAGTCAACGTCCGGGCTGAGCGTTCTCAGGCCGCGGTAACGCTGCGCGAAGCGGAACCGATCGATTCCGTCGGTCACCATCAGCACTTCACGCCGCTTGGAATCATCGGGCCAGCGCTTCATCAGATCGATCACCGAAAGATACGGGCTTCCGTAAGCTCCACTCGAAGCCATTGGAAGGCGCAGAGCCTTCGCCGCCTGGTCGTGGTTGCTTGTGAGGTCCTGCGCGATCTGGACCGTTCCGTTGCGCATGTAGCCGACTCCCACCTTCGTGTTCGGCGGCTGCGCGTTGATGAACGACCGCAGATCGTCGAATTGAGAGCCCACAACCGGGTTCGACGCGTCGTCAATCAGAACGAACAGATCGAGTCCGGTGTTCCCTTCGCGCAGCGGTTCCCAACCGGTCACTTCCAGGCGCTGGTTGCCTTGCCGGACGATCACGTCTTCGCGGCTTACTTCGGGCATGCGTTTGTTTTCGCCCAGGACGTTGAGGGTAACCGTCATCTGCACGGGGGTTGTGGTTGCTGGTGTTTTCTCTTGGGCTTGCGCGGGAACTATTCCCAGGAAAGCAAAGGCCAAGAGCATTGGCAATTTGTGAATCCAATTCTTTCGCATGACTTCCTCCTTGTTGAATTTGCGCTCGGCTGTCTGCCGGGACGCGAACACATTTGCATTCGGCGTGCCAATGCGAACTGTTGATGGCGAGCCACTTGCCGCGGCAAAACACGCTGACAGTTTCAGAAATGCCGAACGATCAGAAATGCAAACTATCGCGACAAGATATCGCTGGCGACGAAACGACTGCATTGAGCGTCGAGAAAACAAACAGGCGATTTATTGTGAGAGACAGCGACGATGGCAGAGGGGAAAAACAGAACGAAAACGCGGGGGAAGCGCAGGGCCGCGCTATTTTAGCTGGCGGCCCGCACTTTGAACCGGCTCTTGCTGATTTGCAGATTTGCGATTTTCGAATCCAGCGTCTGCCGCGGAATGCCGAGCTTCGCAGCCGCGCCCGAGGGACCAGCGATACGTCCCTGGCTTTCGGCCAGCGCCGCTTCGATCATTTCTCTTTCGCGATCCGCGAGCGTCGCCGCAAGAGGAGCAGACATCCCCGATGGCCCGCGAGACTCACGCTTCAGCCACGCCTCGTCGACCGAGAACGTCTCGCCATCGCACAGGATCACGGCCCTTTCGATCACGTTCTGCAGTTCGCGGATGTTTCCCGGCCAATCGTGCGCCTGAAGCGTTTCGATCGTGTTCATCTTGATCACGCTGAACTTTTTCCCGGACTTCTGGGCGTATCGCTCGACGAAATGCCCGACCAGCGCCGGAATGTCGTCGATCCGCTCGCGCAGCGAAGGAACGCGGATCGGGAAAACATTCAGCCTGTAGAACATGTCTTGCCGGAACGTCCCGTCGGCCACCGCCGCCTTCAGATCGCGGTTGGTCGCGGCGATGATCCGCACATCCACCGAAATCGGCCGGCTGCTTCCGACGCGCTCGAATTCGCGCTCTTGAAGCACTCGCAGAAGAGCGACCTGTGTTTCCATCGGGAGTTCGCCGATCTCATCGAGAAAGATCGTCCCGCCGTTGGCCGCTTCAAAGCGCCCGAGCCGCCGCTGCAGCGCCCCAGTGAAGGCGCCTTTCTCGTGCCCGAACAATTCCGAAGCGATGAGTGACGCCGGAATCGCCGCGCAGTTCACCCGGATAAAGGGGCCCGACGAGCGATTCGACCGCTCGTGGATCGCGCGAGCGATGAGCTCTTTCCCCGTGCCGGTCTCGCCCAGAATCAACACCGTTGCGTCGGTCGGCGCCACCAGGTTCACTTCCTCGAGAACCGATTTCAACACCGAGCTTTCGCCCACGATCGCGTCCGATGCCGTCGAACGCCCGGGCGCCATTCGCCCGCCATGGAATGTCGCGCTAGAGTCGTCTTTTACGCCAAACGTGTATGTTGCAGCCATGGCCCGCCTCCCTTGCAGCATTCGTCAGAGTTACTTGTCGGTTCTAGTCTTTTGAAGCGCCGAGTGGATTTCCTTCAGCAACGCATCGCTCCGAACGGGCTTGTTCAGGAAGCCCGCGGCTCCGGCTCGGATTACGGATTCGCGCAGCGACGCGTCGCCATGGGCAGTGACGAAAATGATGGGGACCTGGCTCTTGGCTTCGGCCAGCCGCTTTTGTAATTCGACGCCGCTCATCCCCGGCAGCCGGACATCGAGTATCAGGCACGCCGTGTTTCGCCGGTTGGCGGAATTCAGGAACTCTTCCGCCGTGGCGAACGTGTTGGTCGTAAAGCCGGCAGCCTTCATGACGCTTCCCAGCGCCTCGCGAAGGGGTTCATCATCGTCAACGATTGCGATGATGCCGGTCTTGGTTAGAGTGTCGTTCACTTGAATTCACCGTTCCAGTGCTCGCTCAGAGTCCCGCAAGCGAGCCCAGAGTACAGTTTGGCAATTTCGAAAGCTATCCTGCTTTAGGAGGAGGCGCGTACCTACTTGCGAAGGGCGGTTTTGAGCCTTTCAGACATGCGAACGAGGTGGGCGAGGGAATCGGCCTTGGTTTTTTCCATCACGTGGGCGCGGTGCGTCTTCACCGTCAGCTCGCTGGTCCCGAGCTCATCGGCGATCTGCTTGTTGAGCAGGCCGGCGACAACCAGGTCCAGGACTTCCTTTTCGCGCGGGGTCAGCGAATCAAAACGGACGCGAATTTCGCTGAGTTCCGCGCGTTCTTTGTGCAGCCCGCGGTCGCTGGCAATCGCTTTCTGGACGGCGTCCAGCAGGTCCTGGCCGCGGACGGGCTTGGTCAAGAACTCGTGTGCGCCTTCCTTCATCGCACGCACGGACATCGGAATATCGCCGTGGCCCGTAATGAAAATGATCGGGATTTCGATATTGGACTCGCCCAGTTTCTGCTGAAGATCGAGGCCGCTCAAGCCCGGCATCCTCACATCGAGCACCAGGCAAGCCGGCGCGTCGGGCCGCTTCGCGGACAGGAAATCCTGCGCCGAAGCGAATGTTTCCACGCGAAGACCTACGGACTTGATCACGCTCTGCAATCCCTCCCGGACCATCCGGTCGTCGTCGATGATGAATACAATCGGCTCCGGTTCCTTCATGCGATGTGTCCATCCGCGCTCGGCAAAGTGAACTGAAAGGTCGCGCCCTCAGAGGCCGTGGATTCGGCCCATAGTTTCCCGCCATGCGCCTCGATGATCGAGCGGCTGATAGGGAGTCCCATTCCCATCCCCTTGGACCGCGTCGTAAAAAACGGCTCGAAGAGCCGGGGCATCAGATCCGCTTTCACGCCGACGCCGGAGTCTTGGACGGAGACGGAAACCTGGCTGTCCTGCACGCGCGACCGGATCACCAGCCGGCGCGGCTTATCATGAATGCTCGACATCGCCTCGATTCCATTCATCAGCAAATTCAGAACCACCTGCTGCAGCTGAATGCTGTCGCCGAGCACCGCGGGCAGGTCGGGCGCCAGCTCCATCACGAGCGACACGCCATTGCGCGACGCCTGGCCTTCCGTGAGAGCCACCGTTTCCGCGATGATTTCATTGATTTGAACCAGAGCCTTCTGGGGAGTCGCCTTATTGATCAGCGAGCGGATCCGGACTATGACCTCCGATGCGCGCGTCGCGCCCTGAGTGGCCCGCTCCGCGGCCGCCCGCGCCTCGGCCAGATTTGGATTCTGATGCGAGAGCCAGGCCACGCAAGCGTCCGCGTTGGCCACCACCGCCGCAAGCGGCTGGTTGACTTCGTGCGCGATCGACGCCGTGAGTTCGCCGATCGTCGTGATCCGGGCAACCCGGGTAAGCTCCGCCCGTGCCACCTGCAGAGCTTCTTCAGTGCGCTTCTGTTCCTCAATCTGCGTCAGGAGCGCTTCGTTCGCATTCTTGAGTTCAACGGTCCGCTCTCCGACCCGTACTTCGAGTTCGTCGCGCGCCCGGCGAAGCGAATCTTCCGTTTCTCGCCGCCAGGAAATCAGCCAGTTCGCGATGATTTGGCAAAGAACAAAGGTGACAAAGAACGGGATGTCACGCTCGTTTACCGACCACGTGCGGAACGGTGGGATGAAAAAATATAAGGCCGCCAGGCAGCTGATGCCGACCGCGACCCATCCGGGGCCTCTTCCGCAGAACCACGTGCTGACGATGACAGCGATGGCAAAGAAGAACCAGAAAGGATTCCCGAAGGGAGCCTGTAGCGCCAGGGACAGCCACAATGCGATCGATACAAGCGCGATGGCCAGCGCGTACCGCCACAAGATTCCCGACTTAGACGGTGCCGCGTGGGTAGTCTGCATCTCGAAGTGCGAATCCGAACCGAACGCAACTTTTATACTACGAGCCTTGATCGCTTTGCCACTTCTTCGACGAACCGCCTTCTCTCTGCTTGCCGATGACGGCGCGCTTGGCCGCTTCGTACGGCCAAGCGCGCCCTCTGTGAATTAATTACCGGAGCCGTTGTCGAACGATGCCTCCTGCTGAACTTCCTGCTCCGTCTGATCGGCTTCCTGTTCCTGCTTTTGCAGGTCCGCGGCTGCTGTCGGATCAGGCGTGGCCATTCCTTCGGGAACCGCACGTGGATCGGCAGGCGGAGCCGCAGGCAAGCCATCCTTCCCCTGCTTTTCCGCCAGAATCTTCATACCCGCATCCACTTGCTCGCGAAGATGGTTCAGCATGTCGTTCAAGTCGCCGAGATCGACTCTGACTCTCGATCCGATCGCGCAGTTGCCCTTCTTGCTGGCCAGAATCTGCACGGCGACCGTGTTGTCGCTGTCCGGGGTGTCCTCGATGCGCTTCACGACATCGCTCGCCGTGAGCGAGCATGTGTCGTCGTTCGCGGTCGCTTCCACCACCGAAAACACGACAAACAACCGGTGATTCGCATCGAGTGCCGCCGGACGCTCGTCTCCCGAGCCGTCCTGCGCCGCGCCGTTCGGCGAACCCGCGGCCTTCTGCTGTTCCGCGATCACGCCTTTCACTTCGTCGGCGATCATCTGCTTCACTTGCGGCGTCAACACAGCGGAACCCGTTTTCGACGCATCACCATTCGCCTGGTTCGCGGGATGATACGCGGCCAAAGCGATTCCGGCCTGGCCGTCGCTCGGTTGATACGAGTTGAAGTTGTCGGCCTCGTACGCCAGCCGCAGGTTTTCCGCGATCAGGTAGTCGGTCAGCCAGAGCGAAGCGTACGGATACACCGGGTAGGGCGCGAAATAATATCCGTACGGCCGATACCAGATGCTGCCGTACCAGCCCCAGTGATAGTAAACCGGCCGCGGCCACGGGCCGTACATCCAGCGGTAGTATGCCGGCGCATAGTAGTAGGGCGGAACGTACACGTAGTAGGGCCTGCCATGATAGTAGTGTCCGCGATAGACGCGCACGTAGCTGCGTCCGCCGACCACGTACGTACGGCGCACGTATTGCCGCCCGCCGCGATCGAAGGGACGCTCGACATAGCCGCCGCGGCGACCGAGAGTGACCACGCGGGTGCGATCGGCGCGCACCGTCTCGACTTTGCGCTCGCCGCGCGGGCCCCGGCTGATCGTGTTCCCGCTTTTGTCGCGGATCGACGTCACCTGACCGCGAGAATCCATTCTGGCCGTCGTGCCCCGCCGCGTTGTCACCGCAGTCGTGCGTCCGCTCTTATCGCGTTCCACGACCGTGCCATTCGCGCGAGTGGTCCGCGAGACTCCGCCCTTGCCGCCTCTCGGCTGAGCGGGGCCCGGCGAATGCTTTTCGTCGGCGTTCGTCGCGTTGCCGGGACGTCCGCCGGCGTTATTGCGCGAGCCGGGCCCCCTGGGTCTGTCCGTCGCCTGGCCGCCTCGTCCGGGTCGGCCGTTCTGCGATTTCGGTTTGTCCGCCGTGGCGTCGGTTGCCGATTCGGGGCGCGCCGGCCCGGTACCCGAAGCGCCGTGACGCCCCGGGCGGCTGTTGGATTGTCCGCGACTGTTCGTCGCCTCATTCGAGGAGCCCGGTCGTGCAGACCCGTTCGCCGCTGGGCCACGCCGTCCCGGTCTGTCGTTCGACCGGATCGGCGCTCCGTCGTGCGTCTCGTTCGCCGAATCTGCGGGTGCCGGCGCGTTCGCCGCGGATCCGCGCCACTCGCCCCTTTGTCTCGACGGACCGCGTTCTCCAGCAGAATCGCGCGAAGAACTAGGGCGCGTCGGTCCGCTGCTCGATGGGCCGGGCTGGGCCCTGCCAGCATTCGGGTTGTTGCTGCCTTGCGAGTTCCCGTGGGGTTGGCCGCCAGACGGGCGCTGGTTGCTCGCCGTTTGTGGCGCCAAGATTGGCTCGGGCGAAGCGGCCTCCTTTTCGCCCTGCTGTGCCGGGGCGTGAGGAGCCACCAACAGCAAGAGAAAAACAACCAAAATCAATCGAGTTGCAAAAGCGAAATTGCGGCGCGCGGAATTCATGACATCTCCCATTTGGATTCCCTCGCATGCCGGGAGATTTTCGGCGCGAGAATCCGTTTTAATCTGCCGTGTCGTCGGGCATCGAGCCTCGACGCAGGACTGATTGCAATCAGGAGACCAAGTCAAGCCATTGAGCCGCTGGGATTTAATGCGAAGGGAAACGCCGGCGTATTCAGAAATGCCGATGGATCAGAAATTCCATCTCGCCGTGATTCACGCGATCTCCGACACGTCGGGCTCTTCTTCGCCCTCCGCGGAATCGTCTTGTCCCGAGGCTGAAGCGACAATCTGCGTAACAGCGCGCATCTGGAATCCAAGCGCGGTGTCGACAAATCCCGCTTCCTTCAGAAATCCCGCAAGGAAGTGCTCCCGCGCTGGGGCGTCGTTGATGGCGCCAATCAGCAGACCCGAACGCGAAGTCTGTCGCCGAATCGCAAGCTCGGCCAATTTTCGCGCCAGCTGCCGCGCAAAAGTCGTTCGCTCCGGGTCCTCGTCCGGCAGCAGAACGCGAAGCGCAGGATTCCGGCGTCGCAGAAAAGCGCACAGCGCGCCATTCACCAGGATCACCCCCGCTCCGCTCGCGCGCGCCATCGCGTGATGTCCCGCCGGCTCCGCGGAGTCGTTCTCCGAGCGCGGCCATGGCAACAGAGTCCCAAACGGATTCGCCGGATCCGTGGCGGCCAGGTAGACCACTTCGGGCGGCGGAGGGTTGGCGCGCAGGCTGCGCAGCATGTCGACGGCCGCCGGTATTGCAAACTGCGCCGCACCTACTCCGGCCACGAACATCCCTCGCCGGATTCGGCCGCTCTCTTCCATCGTCCGCAGCGCCGGATAAATGGTTGGATATCCCCCGGGAATCGTCTCGGCGATCGCCGTCTCGCGCATCACCACGCCGTGCCGCGCCAGCAGCTGCTGCGAAATGTTTGCGCTCCACTGCGTAGCCGTCAACGCAGCCGGGACGCGGCTCTCGATCAGCGACCATCGGCCTTGCGCGGGCCCGCTCGCTGCAATCCGCGACCGCATGCGTCGCGAAATCTCGGGCGATCCCGGTTGCCCCTCCGACAGGCTCGAGCGGCTACGGTTCGTCTCCGGCGGCTTCAGCCAGTGCCGCAGCGGATGATACGCATCGTTCGTCACGCGGCTCGACCACACCAGTTCCCACAGCGCGTCGAGCGTTTCGCCCGGGAAGCCGCCGCCGCAGGCTTCATGGATGTCCGCGAAGAATGACGCGCCCCTCTGCCCGAGGAATTCAATGATGCGTTGCGCGCGCTCCGAGGGCGGTTCGTCGCTCGCTCTCAATTCGCGCGGCGGAAGCAACAGCGGCAGCGACTTCGAAAGGTACAGCGCGACCAATCCATCGCGTTCGCCGATTCTCTCGACGCCCACCCACGTGAGTTCGCCCGTCGCCATCAGCGTGTCCAGATCGCCGGGCCGATAATCCTTGATCCGCGCCGGAAGAACATCGCGCTCGAGTTCCGACACCGGCACGGCAGCGCCTTGCAGCATCTCGATGCTGTCGAGGAGCGCATTGAGCCCGTGGCGCGGGATCCTGACGCCGTGCCAGCGCGCGGCAAATCGAGCGAATGTGTGCGGCTCGACCGGTTCGACCTCGCGACGCAGCCGGGCCAAACTCTTTCGCCGGATTTGCTGCAGCACCCCGGGGTCGCACCACTCGCGGTGGCGCCCGCTCGGTCGGAATTCGCCCTCGAGCAGCTTGCCGCCTGCGTGAAGACTGTGCAGCATCGGTTCGATCGCCTCCGCCCTCAGGGCGTATCGCGCGGCGATATCCGCGGTCGTGAACGGGCCATGCGTTCGCGCGTAGCGATGCACGATGTCGTGCAGCGGCGCCGCAGAAGGCTCGAGAAACGCATCCGGCAAGCCGGACGGCAGCAAAACGCCCAGCGCATCGCGATAGCGCGCCGCGTACTCCACTGGCGCGTAGCGCGTCCCCCCCGCGATTTCAATCAGCACCGCCCGCCGCGCTTCCACCAGTTCGTTCACGGTCGCCGCAATTTCGGCACTCGCACAGCGCGCGCTGATTTCTTCGTCCGTAAGATCGCCCAACCTAAGCAGCAAGTCGTGGACCCCATCCATGTGACGAGCTTGAAACTCCGGATCGAGGGCCTGCAACCGCCGCTCCGTCTCGTCGAGCGCCGCTTGATCCAAAAGCTCACGCAGATCGGCATCGCCGAGCAGATCCTGCAATTGCGATTGGTCGATCGAAAGAGCCTGCGCGCGGCGCTCGGCAAGCGGCGCGTCGCCGTCGTAAATGTAGTTCGCGACGTAGAAGAAGAGCAGGGAAGCGGCAAACGGCGACGGCTTTGTGGATTCGATCGTCGTCACGCGAATCGCGCCCTTCTGAATTTTCTCGAGCAGATTGGCCACGGCCGGAAGGTCGAACGAATCCCGGATGCACTCGCGATACGTCTCGAGCACGATCGGAAACGAAGAAAAACGCGACGCAACCGCCAGCAGGTCCGTCGAGCGCTTTCGCTGCTGCCACAGAGGCGTCCGCATGCCGGGTCGCCGCTTCGGCAAGAGCAGCGCCCGAGCCGCTGCTTCGCGAAACCTCGCGGCGAAAAGCGCGGTCGAACCCAGTTCGCGCAGCACCAAATCCCTGAACTCCGCCGGCGTCGGCAGCAGCGCGTCCATAGGGACCGGCTCGTCGCTGTCGGGCAGCCGGATCACAAAGCCGTCATCCGACCACATCGCTTCCACGTCGATTCCGCGCTCGCCTCGAATCTTCGCGGTCGCCGCCATGCACCACGGCACGTGTACCTGGCTGCCAAACGGCGTGAGCACGCAGACGCGCCGGTCGCCAAGCTCGTCGGTGCAAGTTTCGATCAAGATGTCTTCATCGCTCGGAATCCGCTTTGTCGTGGCAATCTGCTCTTCGAGATAGCGCAGCAGATTCTCGGCCGCGTTCGCATCCAGGCTGTGCTCTTCCACTAGTTTCGCGAACGCCACCGGCCGCGGAAGCCGCAGCAGCTCGCGCATCATCCGGCCGATCCGTTCGCCGAATTCCACGGGACGCCCCGCCGCATCGCCGTGCCAGAAAGGCATCTTGCCCGGCTGTCCCGGCGCCGGCGACACGATCACGCGATCGTTCGAAATCTCTTCGATGCGCCACGTGGAAGCGCCCAAAACGATCGTCTCGCCCGTACGGGTTTCGAACACCATCTCTTCATCGAGTTCCCCGACGCGCGCCCCTTTCGTCTTGCCGGCCAGAAAAACGCCGTAGAGCCCGCGATCCGGGATGGTGCCGCCGTTGATCACGGCCACGTTGCGCGCGCCTTGCCGGCTGGTCAGTCTGTTGCGCACGCGATCCCACGTGATTCGCGGCCGAAGCTCCGCGAACTCGGCCGACGGATAGCGCCCGGCCAGCATGTCGAGCACGCCTTCAAAAACAGGCCGCGTCAGCGCGGCGTACGGTGCGGCGCGACGAATCAGTTGAAACACTTCATCCACGTCCCATGCGTCGAGCGCAACCATCGCCACAATCTGTTGCGCCAGCACGTCCAGCGGATTGCGCGGGTAGTGCGTGGACTCGATGTGGCCGTCGTACATCGCGCGCGTGATCGCCGCGCACGCCACCAGATCGGCGCGGTGCTTCGGAAAAATCACCGCGTTGCTCACCGCGCCTACATGGTGGCTCGCGCGCCCCACGCGCTGCATCCCGGTCGCCACCGACGGCGGCGATTCGACCTGTACCACGAGATCGATCGCTCCCATGTCGATTCCAAGCTCGAGCGAAGATGTCGCCACAAGCCCGCGGAGCCTCCCGGCCTTCAGGAGATCCTCGATCTCCTTCCGCTGCGTCACCGCCACGCTGCCGTGGTGCGCGCGGACCAGCGTTTCGCCCGCAAGCTCGTTCAGCGCCCCGGAAATCCGTTCGGCGAGCCGCCGGTTGTTCACGAAAATCAATGTCGAGCGGTGCGATCGCACCAGCTCCAGCAGCTTCGGATGAATGGCGCTCCAGATCGACCCGCGTTCCGCTGCGTCGCTTGGCGGACCGATATCGCGAAGTCGCGCCATGTCCTCGACGGCAACCTCCACACGCAGCTCCAGCCGCTTCGTTTCGCTCGCATCGACAATCGCCACTCGCCGAAAAAGCGGCGAAATCGCCGAAGATTCGAATTCCGCCAAAGCCTCCTCGGAACGATCGTGTGCCGGAGCGATTTCAGCTTGCGGCGAGCTTTCGCAGCCGCCCAGGTAGCGCGCCACTTCTTCGAGCGGCCGCTGCGTTGCCGAAAGCCCGATGCGCTGCAGCGGGCGATTGCAAAGATGTTCCAGCCGCTCGATCGAAAGCGCGAGATGCGAGCCGCGCTTCGTCGGAACAAGCGCGTGAATCTCATCGACGATGATCGTCTCGACGGATTTGAGATTTTCGCGCGCGTTCGACGTCAGCAGCAGATAGAGCGACTCCGGCGTGGTGATCAGAATATCGCCCGGATGGCGCGCGAACCGCGTACGTTGCGCCGCAGGCGTATCGCCCGTGCGCATGGAAATCACCGGCTCGTGATATTCCGCTCCGAGCCTCTCTGCCGCCGCAGCGATCCCCGCGAGTGGCACTTGCAGGTTCCGCTCCACGTCCACCGCAAGCGCCTTGATCGGCGAAATATAGATCACGCGGCAGCGCTGCTTTTTCTCCGGCACAGGCGCGAACATCAGCCGGTTGATGCACCACAGGAACGCCGCCAGCGTTTTGCCCGTCCCGGTCGGCGCGAGAATCAGCGTCGAATCGCCGCGCGCGATGGCCGCCCACCCCATGCGTTGCGGGCGCGTGGGCGCCGAAAACATAGACTCGAACCATGCGCGCACCGCGGGATGAAATAATTCCAGTCCAGCCTGCGCGCCGCCGGCCTCTTCTCGTGTTTTGTCCCGCTCGCTCATGTCAATTCTGTTTCAACGCCCTGCCATTTAGATGTGTGCAGGCACTCGCTTGACAAACTTCCATCCCCGAATCTAAGATTACGCCTAGGCGAACAAAAAGCGAAACAATTCGCCCTCTCTTTCGCCGCTTCGCCCGTCACCTATGAGCTCAAAAGCCGCTTCCCTGCGTTTACAAGTCGAATCCGTGCTCGCGGGCCGGCTCGCGAGTCCGTTTCAATATCACGATCGCCGGATCGTGGAAACCGTTCCGGCTGGCATCCCTCCCATCGATGATCTCACGGGAGGTCTTCCTCGAGGCAGCTTGACGGAAATCTACGGCCCGCCCAGTTCCGGGAAAACCAGTTTTCTCATTTCCACGCTGGCCTCTCGCACCGCAGCTTCGGAAGTGTGCGCGCTCGTCGATGCGCGCGATGCATTCGACCCGCATTCAGCCGAGATCGTGGGCGTGAAGCTGAATCAGCTTGTGTGGGTGCGCTGCCGGAATGCGGATCAGGCTCTTCGTGCCACGGACCTGCTGATTCAAGGCGGCGGCTTCGGCCTGATCGCGCTCGATCTCAGCGACACTCCGCCGCACGTGGTTCGCTCTGTTCCTCTTCCGGTGTGGTTCCGCTTTCGCAGGGCCGTGGAATATACGCCGACGATTCTTCTCCTGCTCGATCAGGAATCGAACGCGAAAAGCTGCGCCTCGCTCGTGCTGCGGCTCCGCACCGCGGAAACCCATTGGTCGCAGACGTCCGAAAGCGCCGCCGAAGGTGTCGAAGCCACGGGCCTGCCGCACTCGCCGGGACTGCTGCTCGACGGCTGGAAAAGCTATGCGGAGATGATCCGCTCAAGCGCCAAGCCGCACGAATCTCCTCCGATTTCCAATTTCTCCCATAGCGACGGCGCCGATTTCGAAACGCAAATGATGTGGAACGATTCGCGCGCAATACACGAGCGCTACGTTTCGGCCATTTCGGAAGGAGCGCGCAGAAAAAGGTGAGGCGCTCTTCGAGTCCCGCTCCCTTTTCATTCTTGTGCTATGGCGTTCGCTTCCATTTTCGTCCCCAATTGCATGGTGCAGGCGGTCGTGCGCGCCGATCCAGCGCTGCGCGAGCGTCCCCTGGCTCTCATCGACGGGAATCCGCCCTTGTGCAGCGTGGTTGCCGTCAACGAAAAAGCGGCCCACGCGGGCATCGAATGCGGCATGACGAAAGCGAATGCCGCGCAATTTGCCGGCGTCGAAATTCGCCCGCGTTCCCGGCCGCAGGAAAAAACAGCCCACGCGGCATTGCTGGATGCCGGTTGGTCCGTTTCTCCGCAAATTGAAGACACCGCCGAAGACGCAGTCGTCCTCGATCTTTCCGGCCTCGATCATTTATTCGGCTCCGAAAAAGAAATTGCCGCGCACCTTGTGCAGCGTTCCGCCGGCTGCGGCTTGCAGCCGAATGTCGCCATCGCTTTGAATATCGAAGCAGCACTGCTCGCGGCGCGCGGCTTTTCCGGCATCACCGTAATTCCGCCCGGAAAAGAATCGGAATCTCTAAGCAATCTGCCCGTCAGCGCTCTTCCGCTCTCCGAGGAAACGGCCGAAACCCTGAGTCGCTGGGGCGTACACACGTGCGGCGCCTTCGCGGCTCTGCCCATCTTGCAGATTTCCGAGCGCCTCGGCCAGGAAGGCGTCCGCCTGCACGCACTGGCGCGCGGCGCGGAATCGCGTTCGCTGATCGTCGCGGAGCAGGAAAGCTCATTCGAAGAGGAGATGGAATTCGACGACGCCGTCGAGGAACTCGATCCTTTATCGTTTCTTCTGGGCCGGCTGCTCGATCAACTCTGCGCGCGTTTGATGGCCCGTTCTCTCGCAGCCGCCTCGATCCGTGTGCGTTTCGAGCTGCAACCTGCCTTCGAGAATGCCCTGGATCCCCGCAAAGAGCCGGCTCTGCAAAAGCGTTTGCCGGCCGTCTACGAAACCAAAATCGAGATCCCCGTTCCAGTGCGCGATTCGAAAATGCTTTTGAAGTTGCTGCGCCTGCGTTTGCAATCGAATCCGCCCGCCGCTCCGATACAAAAAATCGCGCTGGCAGCCGACTCCGCCCGCCCGCGTGCCATGCAAGGCGGTTTGTTCCTCCCGTGTTTTCCGGAGCCGGACAAGCTGGAACTCACTCTCGCGCGAATCGCAAACGTGGTCGGGGAAGGAAACGTGGGTTCGCCGTCGCTGGCGGATACGCATTGCCCGGATGGATTTCACATGGAGCGGTTTCTCTTTTCTCTCGAGGCAGGGAAGCTCGACGACGGCAAAAAGGGCCCTTTTGAACGCGAAGAGCGAAACGTGTTTGTCAAAACGCCTGCGAGTTTCCGGGCTTTCCGGCCGCCTGTCCCGGCGAAGCTCGATCTGCGCGAAGAGCGCCCCGTCCGTGTGGCCTTCCAAGGCGTGCGCGGAAGCGTGCTCGCGGCTTCCGGACCCTGGCGCACTTCCGGCGATTGGTGGCGGGAAAATCCCTGGCAGCAGGAAGAGTGGGATCTCGAGATCGATTTCCTTTCTTTGATGGGAAGCGATTCATCCGCCAACCGGCGTCCCGATCGCGGCGTGTATCGCCTCTTTTACGACGCGCTGCGCCAGAGCTGGTTCGTGCGAGGAATCTACGATTGATGTACATCGAGCTTCACGCGCGCTCCGCATTCAGTTTCCTCGAAGGCGCTTCGGTGCCGGAGGAATTCATCGACATTTGCGCCGAACATGGCGTGCCCGCCATGGCTCTGCTCGATCGCGATGGTGTCTACGGCTCGCCGCGATTTCACC
Organism: uncultured Acidobacteriota bacterium; assembly: GCA_963743335.1. GTDB lineage: Bacteria > Acidobacteriota > Terriglobia > Acidiferrales > UBA7541 > Palsa-295. The sequence goes on along the minus strand of CAVUPI010000002.1, from coordinate 769,393 downwards.
TGGCGGCGAAAAAGCGTTCCGTTCGCGCTCATATCGGCGCGGAAGTCACATCGGCCGCGGGCTGGCGCTATCCTTTGCTCGTCGAATCGCGCGAAGGCTACCAGAATCTCTGCCGCCTCATCACGCGCATGAAGCTGCGCGCGCGCAAAGGCGAAGGCTGCGTTCAGCCGGAAGAAATATCCGCAATGAGCAGCGGCTTGATCTGTCTCACGGGAGGCGAAGAAGGCCCGCTCGCGCACGCTCTCGCTCAAGGCGGAATCGAAGCCGCCACGGAATCCGTTCGAGAGCTCTGCAGCGCGTTTGGCCGGCAGAATGTGTACGTCGAGCTCCAGCGCCATTTCCGCCGCGAAGAAGAAGTGCGCAATCAAGCCGCCGTGGAAATCGCGCGAAAGCTGAAGCTACCGTTGCTCGCGACCAACGGCGTCTCCTACGCCTTGCCGCGCCAGCGCGAGGTGCTCGACGTTTTCACCTGCCTGCGCTATCACCGCGTGCTCGATACCGCGGGCCGCTTGTTGAGCCGCAATTCCGAGCGCCACTGGAAGCCGCCCGCGGAAATGGCGCTGCTCTTTTCCGATCTCCCCGAAGCGATCGCGAATACGGAGAGCCTCTCTTCGCGCCTGCAATTCGCTCTCAGCGACCTCGGATACAAATTTCCCGCCTATCCCGTTCCTGAAGGCGAATCGCAGATGCAATTTCTCCGCTATCGCACGCACGAAGGCATGATCTCCCGCTACGGCTCGCAGAATGAACGCGCCCAGAAGCAGATCGATCGCGAGCTCGCGCTGATCGAAAAACTCGATCTGTCCGGCTATTTCCTGATCGTCTGGGACATCGTTCGTTTTTGCCGCGAGCAGAATATTCTCGTGCAGGGCCGCGGCTCGGCGGCCAATAGCGCCGTGTGCTATTCGCTCGGCATCACGGCGGTCGATCCGGTGGGGATGGATCTTCTGTTCGAGCGGTTTTTGTCCGAAGAGCGCGGCGAGTGGCCGGACATCGATCTCGATCTCCCCAGTGGAGATCAGCGGGAACGTGCGATCCAGTACGTCTATCAGCGCTACGGCAAATTCGGCGCCGCGATGACCGCCAACGTCATCACCTATCGCGGCCGCTCGGCGGCTCGCGAGATCGGCAAAGCCCTGTCGTTCGATCCCGAAACGCTCGACCGTTTATCCGGCCTGGTGGGCTCCTGGGAATACAAAGATCCCAGCGAGACGCTCGATCGCCAGTTTCACAAAGCCGGCCTCGACCTGCAGCACCCGCGCGTCCGCAAGTTTTTCGAGCTTTGCCAAGCAGTGCAGGATTTGCCGCGTCACCTCGGGCAGCATTCCGGCGGGATGGTGGTCTGCCAGGGACAGCTGGATTCGGTGGTGCCGCTCGAGCCGGCCACGATGCCGGGCCGCGTCGTCGTGCAATGGGACAAAGAAGATTGCGCGGACATGGGCATCGTGAAAGTCGATCTTCTCGGCCTCGGCATGATGGCTGTTCTCGAAGAGTCGCTCCAGATCATTCGCGAGCATTACGAGGAAGAAGTCGACCTCAGCCACCTGCCGGAAAACGATAAAGCAGTCTATGACGCGCTGCAGAAAGCGGACACGGTCGGAATGTTTCAGGTGGAAAGCCGCGCACAGATGGCCTGCCTGCCGCGCCTGCGCCCGAAATGTTTTTACGATATCGTCGTGCAGGTCGCCATCATTCGCCCCGGCCCGATCGTCGGCAAAATGGTTCATCCTTATTTACGCCGCCGCCAGAAGCAGGAGCCGCCCGAGTGCCTCCATCCTTTGCTCGAGCCAGTGCTGGCGCGCACGCTGGGCGTCCCGCTTTTTCAGGAACAGTTGCTGCGCATCGCGATGATCGCCGCGGGATTCACCGGAGGGCAGGCCGAAGAGTTGCGCCGGGCGCTCGGATTCAAGCGTTCCGAAGCGCGCATGAAAGAAGTCGAAGTGAAGCTGCGCAGCGGAATGAACGCGAAAGGAATCACCGGAGAAACCCAGGACCGCATCGTTCAATCCATCGCTTCCTTCGCGCTCTACGGCTTTCCCGAATCGCACGCCGCGAGTTTCGCCCTGATCGCCTATGCCAGCGCCTACTTGAAATGCCGTTATCTGCCGGCGTTTACGGCCGCGATGCTGAATAACCAGCCCATGGGTTTCTATTCTCCGGCCACGCTGGTGAAAGACGCGCAGCGCCACGGCTTGAAATGCAAGCCGATCGACACAACGCGCTCCGATTGGCTCTGCACGCTCGAAAAAATTCCGGAAGGCTGGGCCCTGCGGCTCGGCATGCGTTACGTGAAGGGATTGCGGCAGGAGGTCGCGGTCGAAATCGTGCGCCAGCGCGGCATCCGAAAATTCGCATCCATCGACGATCTGAAGCAGCGTGTTCTCGAAATTCAAAAGTCCGAGCTAGCGGCGCTCGCCGAAGTGGGCGCCTTGAATTTCGTGTCCGCCCGCCGCGGTTCTCATCGCCGCGACGCCCTCTGGCAAGTGGAACGCGCCGCTCGCCGCCCCGGCCCGCTCCTCGAGACGCAAGAAGCCTCGCAGGAAACGGTGGACGTCTCCGCATCTCCGGAAGAAATCGCGAATCCGAAAGAGCCTGTGGCCGCGCCCGATTCGCCGCTCTTGCCGATGACGGCTGACGAGCGATTGGTCGCCGATTTTCGCGGCACGGGGATGACGGTCGGGCCTCATCCCATGGCCTATCGCCGCGCGGAAATGAAGAGCCTCGGAATCCGCGCCGCCATCGAACTCGCCAAGCTTCCCGATGGCGCTCACGTTCGCGTCGCAGGCGCCGTGATCGTGCGTCAGCGTCCCGGCACGGCCAAAGGTTTCGTTTTTCTGAGCATGGAGGACGAAACAGGAATCGCGAACGTGATCATCACGCCGCAGCTATTCGAGCGCAGCCATATGGTGATCGTCCAGCACCCATTCCTGCTGGTCGAAGGCACGCTTCAGAATCTGGAAAATGTGATCTCGGTGAAGGCGCAGCGTCTCGAGCCGCTCGCGATCACCCGCGCCGAACCCGCCTCCCACAACTTTCACTAGGAGCTACGTTTTACCGCCGAGGATTCGCCGAAAAAGAGCCGGCGGGACGCCGACGCTACGAGCGAAAAAGACGCTCCGGAGACCTGCTCTGACAGTGTCGATTAGAACCGGGCGCCGTCTTTTTTTTTCAGCGGCTTACGACGATTTCTAATCGCCAAATGTCGATTAGAATTGCGCTGCAAAGGCCGAATATCGAACGAGAATTCCGACGCCCTCGCGGCGGCTGTTTGAACCGAGTCCCCAAGTTTTCAAAGAGCGTCCGGCTTCCATCGAGGAAGCGGGCGACCACATATCACACAAATATGCTGGCAGGATGCGCGGAGAATATCACCTGTCCCTGAGTGCAGATTTGGGCGGAGGGAGCGAACCTGCCCTAACGGAGATCTCACTCCGAATAATCCCGATGCACGGTCGCAGGCGAAAACGCAGGCAAGCATATCGCGATGTATTCGGCGCCCTCGGGCGTCGAATACTGCACCCATTCGCCGCGATGCGCGATTACCGCTTGTCCGGGCCGCACGTCCAGATTCCCGCCCTTGTGCGTCACGCGCAAGAAGCCCTGCAGCACGACCGTGTACTCGTCAAATTCCGGCGTTTGCCCGGGCTCGACCCATCCCTCCGGGCTCCGCATATGAGCGACGCTCAGCGCTTCGGTCTTCGAATTCACTAGTCCGACGAATTCCTCGATGATTTTGGGTTTGCTGCCCGCCGCCTGCACGCGGGTCGGTTGTGCGATCAATGTCGGCATAAGCCCTCGAAAGGATCTCCGTTCTTATAACGAAAGCCCAAACAACCAGACACACTAACATATCTAATCGTTGCATCGCCCCGCTCGCAAAATCATCCAATGGCCCATTGCGCGCATCGCCGCAAGGCATGCCCAGGGAGGCAAAAGATGGGACCTGTATCAAGTCACGGCGTCTTGTTTCTTCTGGCGATTCTAGCTGTAGCCGCGATCCCGGCATCTGCCCTCGACGAAGCTGCGCCCAAGCCAGTGATCACGTCGAGCTCCGTCACGCATCTCAACTTCAAATCCTCGAAGTCCTTCGCGGAGGTCACGTCGGCCATCGAGAAGCAGCTCGGGAAATTCGATCCTGGGATCAGCGCCTCCTTCGCGGCCGCGTCTCCCAATCCAGCCGAGATCGAAACAAAGATCCACGCGATGGAAGGCAGCAGCGGCCTGATGATCTTTGCCGTGAGGGACCACGGACAGCTTCTCGCGCTGAAGGGCAGGCACGCTCTGGCGCGTCAGTACGTCATCGGGAATCCGCTCGTCGCCCTCGAAATGACGGAGCACAATCTCGTGGCGGGCGAATACGCGCCCGTGAGGCTCTACGTGTACGTAGCCGATGACAAACTGACGCACATCGACTACGACCTCCCCTCCAGCATCTTCGGGAGATTCAAATCCGCACAGATCGACGAGGTCGCCAAAGGACTCGATCAAAAGCTCGAAAAACTAGTCGAAAACGCGCTGAAGGAATAAGCGAAGCCCAGTCCGGCCGGCGAAAGGCGACGGGGGAAAATTGGCTCTGCCGGGCTTGATTCGAATGAGCAACCCCTTCGGTTAACAACCGTTCGAGTCCAATATCTAAGTGCCCTATCTGTTGCCGCTTACGAAGAAGCTCCCGGATTATATACTTCACTCCACAAAGAGGGTATACTCTCGTGAGTAATCGTCCAAGAGAGCTTGGGATTTCGCGGGGATACCAATGCTGCTCGCCATTATTACAGTCGCTGTTCAGTTTGTTGCAGTGACTCTACTTACAATTCTTGTAGATAGATTCCTTAGCACGAGGGCGGCGGTCGTTACCTTATGCCTTTGCTTGGCGGTTTTGGGATATGTGCACAGGGATTATATCAAAGGAATTTTTACCAAGAGCACGCCGTCACCACGCGTGTCTCCACCACAACCGTCTCGGGCCCCGACAACCTCCCGGTCGAATCCATTTAGTTCCTTTAGCGCAGAGCGCCTCAACGATACGGCGATAGCTTCTTTGAACGCACTGAAGACGTGTCAAGCCACGCTGTCGCGTTCGGACCCCGCCTTTCAGGACGACATCGGCGCAATAGAGCAAGCCTACAAGCAAAGAATTAGTGGCGCTAATGACGCAGACAAGGTGAAAGCGAAAAACGACTTGGAGAGAGGGAAAAAACGCGAGAAGCAAATGGAGGAAAACGCATTTGAAAACGTAAGAAAGCGCTGTGCGTCGCAAGCTGAGGATGCCTATAACGCCTATCATGAAATTGCTGATTGGCTGCGGCCTTACCAGACGGAAGGGATTTACCCAGACAAAATCTCTGCTGCCAGTTTCGCCAAGCTAAGGGAAGGCACTTACGATCTACAAGACCTGAATACTGCCATATCATCCTTGCAACTATTGCAGCACACCTTTGAGACGGCCGAGAGGCTGCGAGGCTCGAGAAATTAATTATGCAGCATTCTCTTTATTGGCAGTCAGTTCTTTGTATTCGAGATTCGCTGAGGAAATCAGCTTCAGGATGGTGTCGCGGAACAAATATGGGTTCTTTCGGTTGTTAAACCGGAAGCACATTTCATTGCAATAGGATTGAAGATGCTTTGCACTGACACGATGCCAACTTCCCATGACGCCGCGCTTGAGAAGCGAGAACGCGGACTCGATGGTGTTGATGTGGATGTCGCCCTTAACGTAGATTCTCAGGCTGTGACGGATCGTCTTGTGCCGTCCATCCTTGCGGAAATGGGCTCCAGCGCTCCGGTACGACTTGTAGTCGTCGGTGAAGAGTACTTCTATGTCGTCTCTCAGATTCTCGCGGATGTACTTCGCGAGTGTTCCCGATTTCACATCCTCAGCCTGGAAGAATCGCAGTTCGCCGCCACGCTGGCGGATCCCAATCACGACTTCTTTGTCATCGTAGCCATGCTCCCATCCCTTGCCCCTGTTCACGCCCCCGATGAACGTCTCATCCACTTCGACCTTGCCGCCGAGGGGAAGGCGTTCGACCTGTACCATTGCCGAGCGAATGCGATGGCAGAGATACCATGCGGTCTTGTAAGTCTTGAGGCCGAGCGAGCGTTGAATCTGGCACGCGCTCATTCCTTTCTTGGCTTCGCAAATCAGGATGGTGGCAAAAAACCAAGTGCTCAGGGGCAAGTGCGTGTCGTGGAAGATCGTGTTTACGGTGACGGAGAACTGGCACCCGCATGAGGCACAGAGAAGCAGCGGGCGATTCTCGAGACGGTAGATCTTATCGGCTTCGCACTTCGGGCAGCGGACGCCATCGGGCCAGCGCAGAGCCTCAATGTATGCGCGGCACTTGGTTTCGTCGGCAAAGTCTTTCATCATTTCCACGAGATTCATATTGCGGTCGCTCATAGAGGCGCCATGAAAAAGAAGCACCCGAAGGATATGACTACCGACAAAGCCATGAATCACCTGTTCACCCGCGAGGGCCACAAGGTCATCAAGAAGCACGTCGCGGATGTCGAGAAGTCGGGCACGAAGAAAGACTAACAAAATGCGCGGGTGGAGTGAAGTATATAATCATGGAAACTGGGAACCATTCTTTCCCTTCTCCAGCCGCACCCAAAGTATGCGTCACCCGTCGGCGAGATCGACTACAATGCTGCGCTCACCGCCAGTCTTCAGCGCTCCGACTGCTCTTTTTCTTCCTTAATCGAGAGGGGCCAGAATTGATCGGTTGCGAAGCCGACGGCGAGCAAGCCGATCGCAATAAACAGGGCGCGCAATCCGCACAAATTGAACGACCACGTTCCCATGGCAGCTCCCCCCACATAGAAAAGCCATACGCCAATGAGAAACAGACTCATTTGAATATCGTCCCTTTGCTCGCGGCGAACCGCGGCAATCCGGGAACCCGACCGCGGGAGGTCGTAGGCACGGAAGCCGATGCGCGTGACGAGCTGCGCTGTCTTGTTCACCATTCCCGTGACAAACGTCGTGTGAACCGTGAGCGGCCCGATTCCCGTCAGTGTGGCCGTCTGAATTCCCATGGCCGCGGCCAGAATCGCGAGCCCCCAATAGGGCTTACCGGTGTCATGCAAATATGGCTGCGTCAAGGAGGCGAGTAGCAGGGCCTCGATCGTGAGCGTCACGGAGGCAACGCGACGGATTCGGCTGCGCGAGCCGATTTCGATCAGAAATCTCCCGAGAACCGACCCGGCGACGAAGGCGCCGACGATGGCCCCTGCTGCCGAAAGACCCACCCAGTCGTGATCCACCAGGCTGCGTCCAAGCTGCACGGTGGTTCCGGTGAGATGCGCGGCAAAGAAATGGAAAATGCCGACGTACCCGACGATATCCACGACCCCGGACGCGAAAGTGAGGAGGAGGGCCACAGCCATCTTTGGGCCGTACCGGTCGACAAACTCTGCTTCGATCATGTGAGCAAATCCCCCGGAAGAATGTGCGGCGCCCGCTCTTTGGCGAGGCGACCCGACGCTCGGATTATCCAACAATGTATCGCGATATGTCCGAGCGGCGAATTTCCAGACCCAAGCCGTCCCGAGTGTATTTCGCGCATGCGCAGGCCATAAAGGCGGCGGATTCCTCGTGGCGGACGACTAGATGCTGCGAATGTGCTCAGCAGTGAGACAATCCAAAGCGGTGATAAATAAGACATGGTCATGAGGCGAATCGTTCATCCGAAGGCTGTCCCCAGCCTCGCCATGCCCGCTGCGATCGGCGATTACGCGTTGATTGGCGATTGTGAAACCGCTGCGCTGGTATCGAAAGAGGGTTCCATCGACTGGCTCTGCCTGCCGCGCTTCGATTCAGCGGCTTGTTTTGCGGCGCTGCTGGGAACGCCGGAGAACGGTCGCTGGCAACTGAAGCCGAAGGCCAAGGCTCGCATCGTCCGGCGATATCGGCCCCACACCTTAGTGCTCGAAACCGACTTTCAAACATCCGAAGGAAAGGTGACGCTGACGGATTTCATGCCGCTCCGCGAAACGCATCCTCGGCTGATTCGAATCGTCCGAGGGCGTAGCGGCAAAGTTCGCATGACAATGGATCTGGCGATTCGTTTCGACTACGGGCTCACGATTCCCTGGGTCACTCAGAACGACGCATATCTTTCGGCCATCGCCGGGCCGCATCGCTTGATTCTTCGCACGCGCGTTCCGTTGCACGGCAAGGATTTTCATACGGCCAGCGAATTCACGGTCAAGGCCGGCGAAACGGTTCACGTCGAGTTGCAGTACGGCGATTCGTTTCGGGCCGCGCGTCCGCGTGCTGCACGCATCGAGGCCTCACTCAAAAAAACCGAGAAATCCTGGAGCAGGTGGGCAGCGCGCTGCAAATACAAGGGACGATGGTCCGATGCCGTCGAGCGATCCCTGATCACGCTGAAGGCTCTGACATATGCTCCCACGGGCGGCATCGTCGCCGCTCCGACCACCTCGTTGCCCGAAAAGCCCGGCGGCTCGCTCAATTGGGACTATCGCTTCTGCTGGTTGCGAGACGCGACCTTCACCCTTCTTGCTCTGATCCATGCCGGCTATCACGAGGAAGCGCACCGGTGGCAAGCTTGGCTGGTTCGCTCGGCGGCGGGCAGCGCCGACCAACTGCAAATCATGTACGGAATCACGGGCGAGCGCCTTCTACGGGAATGGAAAGTCTCGTGGCTACCGGGTTACCGTCATTCCTCGCCTGTGCGAGCGGGCAACGAGGCCAGCGAGCAGCTGCAGCTGGATATTTATGGAGAGTTGGCCGATGCTTTGCATCAGGCTCGGACTTCCGCAAGAATAGGCGTGAGCGATTTCGATCTTCAGTTCGCTCTTTTGGAGCATCTTCAGAAGATCTGGCGGCAGCCGGACCATGGAATCTGGGAAGTGCGCGGGAAGAAACGGCACTACACGCATTCCAAAGTCATGGCATGGGTGGCTTTCGATCGCAGCATTCGCGGCGCCGAAAGCTTTGGCATAAAGGCGCCTCTCGATCAATGGCGAACTGTCCGGCAGGAAATTCACGATCAGATTTGTCGCTTGGGATTCGATTCGCGGCTTGGAAGTTTTGTTCAGTCCTACGGTTCAAAGAAGCTCGACGCGAGCTTGCTTTTGCTTCCCCTCGTCGGCTTTTTGCCTCCCGCGGATCCTCGAATCGTCGGTACCGTGCGCGCGATCGAGAAACGATTGATCCGCGACGGATTCGTGATGCGTTACAAGGGCGCCGGTAACAGCAAGCACCCGGTCGAAGGTGCATTCCTGCCCTGCAGTTTCTGGTTGGCCGACTGCTACGAGCTCGCCGGACGCCACCGCGACGCCGAGCGATTGGTGAAGCGCCTTTTGAAAGTTCGCAACGATCTCGGGCTAATATCCGAGGAATACGAAACAAAGACCAAACAGCTGATCGGCAATTTTCCGCAGGCGCTCTCTCACGTCGCGCTGGTCAACACGATCATCAACCTGCACACGAAGCACGGGCCGGCTCGCCAACGGTCGAATTCCCAGGCGCATTAGGCAGTATTGCCATAGCCGCCGGCAAGATCGCGGCGCGGAGCCCGGGCCGCACGGGTGCGCCTGATAGCGGATGACGATGAATTGTCGCGGCCGGAAAACTCCGCCGGTCTCACACTGCGCGAATCTTCATATAGCGCATTGCCACGATCGCACCGAGGGCTGCTCCAAGCAGCGTCCCCAAGAAACGTTCCCAGGAAACCTCGAAGGCTGCTCCCAGCGACGAATGTGTGATGACGATGGTTGTAATCGGAGCGCAGTACGCCTCCGGTAAACGAAACACGCGCGCCACCAGCAGCGAAGCCAGAGTCGCCGCTCCCGTTCTTACCGAATGGACTACGACCGGCCAGCGCAACCACCGCACTCGATCGCTCGCCTTCTTCGCTCACACTTTGGAGCTCCACATTTCGGCTCCTCTTAAGAATCAGTTTCGAGGCAACATTTCCTTGATTCGGACCGCCTCCTCCAGATTTTCAATTTGGATAAGGCACGCGCAGCAGGGTGCCCGAGGTCGACGGCAAAACGTAGCGGATGCCCACGTAAACCATGCTGAGATGCGCATTCTTGGGGTCACCCGGAGCTGCATACCAGGGAGCGCGAGTGAGATAGGAATACTGCGTGTAATACTGCAGCGCGCCATATTTCTGGTTCTTCCAAAAAGTCAGCAGCCAATCGAACGTGGCCTGCTGGATGGCGCGATTGTTTGTATTGGGCGAACCGGGACCGCCGTAACCGATAATCGTTCCCGGATGGGCGGTGTTTGTCGTGTCGGGGAAGAAGTTGCGTCCGTAATAATCGGCGCCGTAATAAACGGCAAACGCCTCCTTGGGGCTCGCTCTCCACTCGAGGCCCGCGGAGCCGGCGCCGGCATGCAGCATGGAAAGGTTGACGTCGGTACCAGCGGCGTTGGGCCTAACCACCAGTTCCGGTCCCGTTCCTACGAGGTAGTGCGCACCACCGTCACTCCAAAATATGTTGCCGAGAAGCACAAGCTTGTTGGGCAACAATTCATAGTTTGTGGCGAATTGGCCACCACCGCCGAATGCCTTGTGCGTCCTGAACTCAGTCGATCCGACGGGCATGACCGAGGCGTGGGCACCCGTGAGAAAACCCGTAAGTTCCGAATGGAAGTGTCTGGCGCCGAGATTGGTGTCGTAGGTGGTCTTGGCGATGATGTCCGGCATTAGGTTCGCCGCTCCCGCGTTGGCGTTGTTATCGAACTGCGAACCAATCGAAGTGAATTGAGACGGGAGCGCGACGTAGTTACCTACAAATTGGTTGGAATCTTCGATACCGACCCCGATTGCCCAATGCTCGTTGGGGTGGTAGGCGACGCGGAACTCGGTGGCCCGCGTATAAGGCACTCCGACGCCGAGATTTTGGTCCTCGTTGTACGTGACGGCCAAATCGGACGGGATTGGGCCGATGCCAGTACGGTTGGGCGTCAGCCAGCTCCAGGTTTGTCCGCCCAGGAACTCCCATTTGCCGCGCTTTACGTAACCAAAGTAAAGCCGCAATCGATTGGTGAGACCGTTCACGCTCTGATACACGTTGGGAGCGCTGTTCCCGCTGAAATCGCCCTCAACGTAGCCAATGATGTCATTGCCTCTGAAATTGTCTTCGACCTTCAGGTTGAGGCGGGAGAACTGCGCCGTGGTGCGGAATTCGGTGACGCTTCCTTGAGCGGTGTTGCCGTAAGGAATGCCGGCGAAATTGGTGGCGATGTTGCTCTGCGTGTTTGTGGTCCGAAATATATTCTCGAAATCGACGAATCCGCCGGGGGTCAGAACAGCATCGCCGAGTTTGATGGAGGTTGGCGAAACTGTCTCGCCCGCTTGCTGCGCCTGCGGATCCGCAGACTGGCTCGAGGTGTTCGGAACGCCGTTGTGGATTTCCGGCGCAACGTCTGACGGATTCGGATTTGGAGAAACTGCTTCGGTCGTAACGGATATTGGTGGAGTACCACCGATCGCCGTTTGGCCCGTTTTCGATTGCGCCTTCAAAATTTCAATTTCCTGCTGTTGTGCGGCCACTTGCTGCTCGGTTTGCAAAAGCGCTTCCCGGAGAGCCTTCACCTCAGCCCCAACATCCGAGGTATTGGGCGAGGAATCAGCCCGCAGGGCTGTAGTCTGACCGTATACAAGGGCAGGTACGATCACCAGAAGCCATACAGTGCACAAGAAAAATCGCATCGTAAACCTCGGTCTCCTCGATTGCGTAATGCTCGCCTGACGTCGTCATCTATACGAGCCGCCGGGGATTGCCACACTCTCACCTGGGCGTGTGGCAATCCGACGGTAATCGCAGTCCGATGAAGATTGCCTCGGCACAGGCGGCCTCAACCATCTCGAATACCGGTCTAGATCGACTCTAGCGATTCGCCGACATGACGAATATTGCCCTCGATGGTGTCCACAACTTCGTCGAGGTTCCCGGCGAGTACCATCTTCCCCATGGCCAGCGCGAAGCCTAACGCTTGCGACTTGTCGGCGTGAGAAGGTATCGAAAGAGCATTCGGATCGGTCACTACATCAATGAGCGCGGGGCCCGGATGCTGCAGCGCCTTCTTGAGGCCCGAGGTCAAATCAGCAGGGTTTTCGATTCTTACACCCATCATGCCGACGGCTTCGGCAAGCTTCGCGAAGTTTGGATTCTTCAGGTCCGTTTGATAGTCCGGGAATCCCCCGGTTTCCATCTCGAGTTTCACCATGCCAAGAGCGCTGTTGTCGAACACGAGTAACTTAATAGGGAGGTTGTACTGCGTCAGCGTCAGCAAGTCACCCATGAGCATCGCGAAACCGCCATCTCCGGACATCGAGATTACCTGTCGTCCGGGATAGGCACATTGAGCGCCGATGGCCTGAGGAAGCGCGTTCGCCATGGACCCGTGATTAAAGGAACCGATGAGCCGCCGGTCCTTGGTCGCCTTGATATACCGGGCAGACCAGACGTTGCACATGCCCGTGTCAGCGGTAAAGATCGCATCGGGCGCCGCAATTTCACTCAGAGCCGCTGCCACGGGCTCCGGATGCATGGGCAGGCGTTTTCCCACGTGGTCCACGTACACATTCATTTTTCGAAGCTTCTCTTTGTGTTTGGCGAGCGTGGTAGCCAGGTAATCCCGGTCCTGCTTTGCATCCAACATCGGCAGCAGCGCTTGTAGCGTCTCGCGCACATCGCCCCAAATTCCAAGATCGAGTCTGCTTCGCCGTCCCAAACGCTCAACCCGGACGTCGATTTGCGCGATCTTGGTCTTTGTCGGCAGGAATTTGTCGTACGGAAAATCGGTGCCGAGGAGCAGAAGAAGATCGCATTCGTGGATCGCCTCGTAACACATCCCGAAACCAATCATTCCGGTCATTCCGATGTCATAAGGATTGTTGTATTCGACGAAGGGCTTTCCCCGGTAGGTGTGCCCAACCGGAGCTTTCACTTTCTCCGCGAGAGCGATCACTTCATCGTGGGCGTTTTCGCATCCTATACCGCAGAAGAGCGCCACTTTCTTGCTGGAGTTGATCAAATCCGCCAATCGCGCCAGGTCCTTGTCACTGGGACGGATGCTCGGCCGTTGAGTTACCAGGGAACGCGAGGCGGCCTCCGCGGGTGCTTCCGCTCCAGCTATATCGCCAGGCAGTACGATCACGCCTACTCCACCTTTTCCAATGGCACTCTGCATGGCGATGTGCAGAACGCGCTCAAACTGCGCAGGATTCGAGATCAATTCGCAATAGTGGCTGCATTCCTGAAACAGGTTTTGTGGATGGGTTTCCTGAAAATATCCGGTGCCGATCTCACTGCTGGGAATATGCGACGCGATCGCCAGCACCGGTGCATTACTGCGATGGGCATCGAATAGGCCGTTGATCAGGTGGAGGTTGCCAGGGCCGCAACTCCCCGCGCAGGCGGCGAGCTTGCCGGTGAGCTGTGCCTCCGCGCCGGCCGCAAACGCGCCGGCCTCTTCGTTGCGTACATGGATCCATTTAACTTTGTTGGTCAGCCGCAGTGCATCCGTCACCGGATTCAGGCTGTCGCCTACCACACCATAAATCCTTTCGACGCCCGCCTGGGCAAGTCTGCGAATTAATTCATCTGCAACTCTGTGTGGCATTGTTCGCCTCCTGATTCACTTCTGTGGCCTGAAGCCAGGTGCATCCACAATTCAAGCGGCAAAGTCGATTTCGGCCTGTGCCGCAATCTATGCCTACTCTGCTGTCGCTGCCGCATGCACCGCAGGTCCTGTCTCTCGAATGAAAAACGTCACGACCACTGCGGCGGCACAGCATGCAATCCAGAAAAATGTGCCCTTCTGAAAATGCAAGTGCAGGTTCATCGAGTTTCCAATGCCTGTGCCCACGTGCTTTGCATAAATCGGACCTAAAAACGCGGTGATGGCGAAGACGAGGAAATTGATGCCCCCCGTGGCGCTGCCCTTCACACTGTCGGGGTTGACCTCTTTGATCACACTATAGGGAATCATCGCGGCGCCCGATCCGACGCCGAACAGAAACATTGCGACATGCGGCGGAATTGGAAGGGGCTTCAACGCGATTTGCAGGGCCGCCGCCATCATGAACAAGGCGCTTCCGATAATTACCGGTTTCCGCCTTCCAATTCGGTCCGAAAGCCATCCAAGCAACGGGCACCCGAAAACCCAGCCGAGGGGAACCATCGAAGCTATGACGACGGCTTTGTGATAAGTGAATTGAAGATCCTTTTGAAATGCCGCAACCCCCCAAATCATGTCTCCGATCGTGGTCGGAGCGAACAGGAGTCCCGCCACAATTCCGCAGAGATATGACTGAGGATTTGAAAAAACGATCTTGTAGGGTCTCAGGATTGAGGCAGGGCCACCTTCCTGGGCGTGGGGCCCAAACTGTTCTCTCGGGGTCGCCATATACAGCAGCAGTGCGACCACGAGGATAATCACTCCCAACCCGACCCAGAGTGTATGAACGCCCAGCCCACGCTCGATCATGGGCCCGACTACAAATTGGCCAGCCGAGCCGCCCAGCATCCCAACACACTGGGTGAAACCAATTGCCGTTGCAAGGTAACGCGCCGAGAATCCGTGCGCGGCAAGGTAAACGGCGCCCGTGAATGCAAAGGCTGAGCCGGCTCCCTGGAGCAGTCGCCCGACGTCGCCTCCCAATACGGCGGCTGCAGTAAAGACGAGGCATCCGATGCCCAAAATGGCAGCGCCAACAGGCACTGTGCGCTTCGCTCCCAAATGATCAAGGGCCGCCCCGGCGACCAGGCTCATTGTGGAATATGTGTAGTAGTAGGCCCCGAGAATCGCACTGATGCCGAGCGCACTGGTGTGAAATGAGGATTCCAACTCCGGAATCATCACGGCTGGGCAAGATCTCACTGCATATTCAAGGAAATAGAAAACAACCGTGAAAGCCCAGGCGATGACAAAGGCGCGTGTTTGGGTCCCAGTCTGATTTCGCTCTATTGCAAGTGTGCTCATGAGTCTCTGAACCTTTGCTCGGCGGGAAGAAGTGATCGATCTCCCATCCGGCGGTGAAATCCTTCACCCTTCCCTTGTCCTCTTAGCAACCAATGCGGAGGAGCAAGACGCACAGACAGAGGCATTTCACCGCCCAATTGGTCATTCGTTCAGAGTGATGAATAAGCGCGGCTTACGTCGCTCTCGCGAAGCGTGCGATCCGACGTTGCTGTTGGCGCGTGCGCAACTGCTTAGGTGTTGACACTCCGCATGGAGTTTCCCGCGCACCGCAGAAAGCGCGAGCCGTAGTCTGGACGTCGTCGTGGCAGGGAAGAATTGGCGGCCTTGAAATCAGGATCAGCGGATGGGTCGAGTGAGTTGAGCTTAAAACATTGTGGCAAGACGGATTGCCACGAATCGCACAGAGGTCATTTCTTATCGAACATCAACAGAGTGAACAGCAGCGGAAGATAAAAGACGGAAGAGACCAGGAGTTGTTTTGCCGTCGTGTTCGTTCGGCAGAAAGCAAAGCGTCCGCTGAAGTACAGAAATGCCAAACTGAGCACCGCCGCGCCGACCGAGTAGGCGGCACCCGAGTAACCCACGATAGCCGGGATTAGCGCGACCGGGGCGAGAGCCAGCGAAAAAGCGGAGCTCTGCCAGGTTACAAAACGATTTCGCAATCGCTGCTGTGGGAGCACTCGATAGCCGGCCCGCAGGTAGTCTTCGCGGTACATCCAGGCGATGGCCATGAAGTGGGGAAACTGCCAAAGAAAGACGATGAGGTAGAGCACCCATGCTTCCGCGTCGATCCGGCCACGCGCCGCAGCCCAACCAATCAAAGGAGGTGCGGCTCCGGGGAAAGCGCCAACGAAGGTGCACAGCGCTGTCTTCCGCTTTAGCGGCGTGTACACGAACAAATAACTCAGTAACGTCAGTAGACCTATCAGAGCGGTCAGCGCGTTTATCGCCGCCAAAGACAGCACCCCTGCAACTGACAAAGAAATTCCGAACCAGAGGACGTTTGAAGGCCTGAGCCTTCCAGCCGCTAGAGGCCGTCGCGCAGTTCGTCGCATCTTCGCATCGAAAGAGCGCTCTGAAAACTGGTTCAGCGTCGCGGCGCCGCTGGCTACGAGCAATGTGCCGACGAGCGTGTGAATGACAGTCAGAATGCGAGCAGCACCGGAGCTTGAGGCTAAGTGGAAGGCCACAAACGTCGTGATCAGAATTAGGAAATTCACCTCGGGCTTCGTGAGAGCCCAATAGTCGAGCGCAGTCGTGTACACCGCCGCTGCCCTGTTTGGTGCTGCAACCGGTGTCCTCGCAATGAGGGCAGTCGTCGGCTCGGTTGCCACGTTCAGAGGACCTCCATCTTGGATACACGGAGATATTGCTCGGCGACTCCTCGTGAGCCGGTCGACGGTTCTTCCGCCCAACGTGTTTTCGCCGGAGAAAGAATCTCCATCGTCACAACGATTGCCGGCACGAGAAGGATAAGCGTCACGGAAACCCACATGAGCGCGGCCGCGCACTCCTGATCCTGCAACGCGGACATGCCGAACATTGACGGTCCCGACAGATAGGACACATAGACGACTCGGTCGCAAAACGCGAGAAACGCAGAGAGCACGTCGCAGGGTAAAGTGGCGCAGAAAAGATACAGCGGAATCAACCATCGCGGCCACCTGCTGGCACTCGGCCACGGTTGAACCACCGGCCACCAAAAGAGAAGGCCGGTGGCAAGGAACGACGCGTGTTCCAATTCGTGCAGCCACTGCCAGCGCAACGCTGCTTCAAACACACCGGGCACGTGCCATCCGACCAGGGCAAACGCAGCGGCGAGCCAGCAAACGGCGGGGTGGGTAACGACACGTCCAATGCGTTGGACGGGTTCCAACCGGAGAACCGGGGCTATAGCGCGACGAGCCACAAATTTTGGCAGGCCTCGCAGGAGCGGCAGCGCGGGCCAACCAAGCAGGATCAGCGGTGGCGAGAGGCTCATGAGCAGCAAGTGCTGCACCATATGAACCGTAAGCGAGACATCATCGAAGGCTTCCAGTGGCGATCCGATAGCGAGCCATATGCCTGCCACACCGGCGAGGAATGCAGCGAGCCGCCATACGGAAATCAACTTAGGAAAATTGGCGCGGAGCCGAATCCAGCCCCTGGCATAAACCAAAGTCGCAAGACACAGTGATGCGTTCACCACCACGGGAGGCGACCACGATTGCAGTAGAGCTTGAGCGCCTGTGATCATGGCAATCTACTGGGAGTTCGATGCGCCCGCGGTCGTATTCTCCTCGACTACGACCGAACGCGAGGCGTCCTGGGCAGGGCGTTGCCCTGCAGGATGCAGTGTCTCCAAGAATGCAACCAGGGCCGTTGTTTCTGCAGGGCTGAGGTTCTTGCCATAAGCAGGCATGTTCCCGCCGCCCTGGATGACTTGGCGAATCAATTGATCTTGCGTGAGGCGCAACGCCACTGCATCGAGCGCCGGGCCGCGTTTCCCGCCTTCGTTGCCGAGTGAGTGACAGTTGTGACACTGCTTGACCTGGAAGACTAAGGCTCCTTGCCGTTCCAGCGCAGTTCGCTCGTGCAAGAAAATTCTTGGGATGGGAATCGCGCTCCACGCATCCATCACCGGACTCCACGGCGTGTGCTCGCCTAGCTGCGTAAGAGCCGACAATGAAACCGCCACCAAGAGAATCGTGAGTACCGCGATAGGTCTCCGCCGCCAACTCTTCTCTCCTTCGCCAAAAATAAATGGCAACAGCAGCAGAGCAAGGATTGCCAGAACCGGACCAATCAGCAAGACGGGAGTTTCCATAGAGGGCGGCAAAAACGAAAGTACGGCATAAAGCCACAGGAAAAAGAAATCCGGCCGAGGGGCTGTTTGGATGATCGTGGGATCCGGAGGTCCCGATGGGCCGAAGGGGCCAAAGTAATAGGCGCACGCGGCAATCGAAAGCAAGACAAACGCGCCAAAGAAGAGATCCTTCCAAATCGCCCCAGGAACAAACGGCAAACCGTCCTTCTTCGTGAGTTCGTGGTATTCCTTTACGTATGTCGCCTTCCGCACCGAGCGTCCGGGCATAGGCCACTCATTGATTCCCAGCTTCACAACCATCAGGAGATGGACAGCGACGAACCCAATGAGAAGCCCCGGTATAACGAAGACGTGCAAAGCGAAAAAGCGCGAGAGTGTTGCTCCCGCAATGATCGGGCCACCGAGCATCAAGTGCACGATGGAAGGCCCGAGAAGGGGCACACGACTGGCAATCGATGCTCCGATTCCAAGTCCCCAGTAGGCGTCCTGATCGAATCGCAGAACTTGACCCGTAAAGGCCATACCAAGAGTCACGAGCAAGAGGAACACGCCCACGATCCACGTAAGTTCGCGCGGGTATTTGTATGCCCCAAATAGAAAGACCTGAACCATGTGAATGAGAACGATCGCCACCATGAAATTCGAACCCCATCCGTGAAGGGCGCGAATGTACCAACCGAGTGGAACATTGTGATTCAGCATCTGCAGGCTGCCCCAGGCTTCTCCGGCCGAAGGGACGTAGATCAGCGCGAGCAGAATCCCTGTGACAATTTGGAGCAAAAAAACGACGAAGGCCGCACTACCGAAAACATAAAACCAGCTGGCGGTTTCGCGAGGAACCGCATGCTGTGCAGTTTCACGAATCGAGCTGCCAAGCTGCAGGCGAGCATCGAGCCATTTCGCGACTGACATGATTAGGCGCATGGCCGTATCTCTCGGACAAGATTCGAGGCCTGGCTCGGCTGTCCTGGCGTTGGCAGTTGCCCGGCTTTGATAAACAGCAGCGCCCCCTCAATCTTGTAGTCGTATTGGAACAATCCGCGTTCCGGGGGGCCGGAGGCACGCGAGCCATCCTGGTAGTACACGCCGCCATGGCACGGACACATGAAAAGGCCAGATTGTGGGAACCAACGAACGGGACACCCGAGGTGCGCGCAATTGATTGCGAAGACCTGGAAGCTTTTTCCGTCGACGTTTCGAACCCAGCAGGCGATGTCCGCTGTCTGGCCATCCGAAGTAGTTACGACGGGATTCCGGTACGTGGCGAGGCGCGTCTCGCCGGAAGGGAATTGGTGAAGATCCCCGAGAGCAACCCACGAGTCGTAGCTCTTGCTTCGGCCGCGCGCGATGGGAGATAGGAGATAACGCAAGATCGGGGCCGCCAGAATCAGGCCAACGATGCCGTTGAGCAAGATTCCGGCTTTCACGAAGAGCTCGCGGCGCGTTAGGTCCTTTGGCACAGTCATGGAAGTTCTCCTGTCGATTTGCCGGCGCCGGCATACGGTTGGCCTGGGAAGTTTGTTCGCTGAGAGGCAAGCCAGGCCACGACGTCGGATACATTCCCCGCAGATAGCGGCTTCCCGGGCAAGTCGCCCCGCCAGTCTGGCGCGCCAAGTTCAGGGCGACCGACGATCACGATCGTTCGAAGCTCTTGATCGCTCAGCAGCGCGAGAAATGAGTCGTCGACAATGGAGCTTGCCTTTTGCCCGCCACGTCCCCCGGCGCCATGGCACGACTGGCAATCGATGGCATAGACTTCCGCGCCGCGGGAAACGTCTCCAGATTCAGCTGAGGAATATGGCGGCGGAACCGCCCCGTGTAAAACATCGGGCTTCGACCAGTGCTCGCGCATGCCACGCACGATCGAATCAATCTGTTTGTCGGTGAGCATGCCGCCGGCGCTCCGAGCAAACGCAGGCATCGACGTGCCGTGAATTCCATTGCTTGCGATGCGGCGCAAAGTCGCATCATCCACAATCGCCAAGTACACGGGATCGGCGAGAGCAATCGCCGCTCCGCCCTTTCCGTCCGGTCCGTGACATCCCGCACAGTTCGCGCCGTACAGGACGTTGAAGTCGGAAATCGCGCTCGGAGTTATCGGCGTGTCCTCCGCGACTGGGCGACCAGGGGCACTGCCACACCCGCTCACAGCGAGAGCCGCGAAAATCAAGAGGCCGAAAATGGTGAAAGTAAGTCTCATCGATCTCCACTTCCGCTGCTCTTGTGATCGGTGATGCCCGGACCTTCAAACCCAGCACGCATTAAGAAAGGCAAGAACTGGCGAACGCGGACGCGCTCCTGCCGGACTACGACAAGACCGGCCACAACACCAAACGCAAACTGCGAAGCAATGAACCACGGCCAATTAATCAGTTGATTGAGCAACGGGTCGACAAGCCCCAGAATGCTGTGGAGCAATCCCGTCCAGAGAACCGGCGCGATCAGGCCGCCAAGGAGGATTGGGCGGCGCGGAAACATGGGTAACATCGCCCCGTAGAGCAGTCCGACAAGCAGCGACGTAACAACATGGATGACAACGGCGAGCAGGAAACTTTCTAAATGAAAGGCATTGAGGGACGTGCTGCCTAACTTAGATTCAGCGTAAACCGTTGCGGCGAGCAGGTTGATGGGGTACCAGATGCTTCCCTGCTTGAGAAGACCATAGAGGCACGCGAGCGCTGCCATGGCCACGCTTCCAGCCAGCCCGCCCTTGATTCCCGCCGAGACCGGATATGTCTCGAGTGGCAGTAGCGCACGCGGGAGCTCCGGGGCCACCGGCAGCCTTTCCACCTCACGTCGAGTACTCGCAGCGGCGGCTGGCAGCTCTTTAACTTCGACCGTCTCTTCCTTTTCCTGCGGCAGCACGTCGCGAAACCAACCGACTCCAGCAGTGACGGCCAAGGCTGCTCCCAGCAGACTGATTGGAGCGCTCGTAACCAGGCCCGCAAACACGAGTGTGACGCCAAACGCCAGAACGATTGGCCAGGCCGTGGATGCCGGGAGGCAAACGATTCCCGGAGGAGCGTTGCCTTGTTCCATGTCTAGAGCTGCGGGATTCATGAAATGTGCTCTTCCTCAACGGCCGATGATATAAACCACGGTGAAGACAACTACCCACACGGCGTCAACGAAATGCCAATAAAGTGAAAACACCTCCAGCCGCTCGCTGTATTTGCTCGTCACCTTGCCCAGAACAGTGAACGTCATGACGACCGCGATTACGATCAGGCCGAACGTGACGTGAAAAGCGTGCAGGCCGACAAGCGAGTAGTAGGTGGTTCCAAAAAGATTTGTGCTGACGGTTAGACCGTCGTCAAAAATCAACCTGTGCCACTCGCGACCTGTTCCGACTAGAAAAATCGTGCCCAACGTCAGTGTTACGAACCACCAGAATCCGAATGAACCGATCTTTGCGTTTCGCAGCGCTCGAACGGCCAAGTGAATCGTCAGACTGCTTGAGAGCAAGCAAATCGTGCTAAGAATTGGGATCGTCAGCACATCTCTCGGGGTAGGCCCTGACAGGCTCTTTCCGATGTAGAAAATGTACGCCACAACGAAAATCGTGAAGATCGCCGATTCGGCGGCAATTAGGGAAACCATGCCGACGCGCCCCCGTGAAGGAAGAATCCACCGGGGTTCAAACGACGGGCGTGACAGTGCTGCGCTACTCAAAGGAGTTCTCCTCTTTACTCATATTTCCAGTCCGGATCTTCCGGATGCTTAGCGTCCCAGAGGGGCCGACGGCTCTGAACCACTGGAATTCTCGCGAAGTTATATTCGCGAGGGGGTGAGGTCGTAGACCACTCCAGCGTCCACGCATCCCACGGATCGTTTCCAGCAACTTCACCTTTAGCCAGTGACCACAAGAGATTCCCGACAAAAACGAGGACGCCCGTTATTTGGAAGAACACCCCGACAGTCACGATCACGTTCCAGATCTCCCATCCGCGGCCTGGCTCGTAGGTATAGATACGGCGGGGCATGCCCAGCAATCCTGGAATGTGCATGAAGTCAAATGTAAGATGAAATCCGATCAAGAAGAGCCAGAAGTGCCATTTCGCCAGCGTCTCGCTGTACATCCGTCCGCTCATTTTCGGAAACCAATAATAGAAGGCGCCGAACAGCGCGAAAAGAATTCCACCGACGATGACGTAGTGAAAATGCGCCACGACAAAATAGGAATTTCCGAGCTGCCAGTCGAACGGCGAGGCAGCCAGCATGATCCCAGTCAGACCGGCAATCAGGAACTGGAACAGGAAGCCGATGCAAAAAAGCATGGGCGCCTTGAACTCGATCTTTCCACCCCACATCGTTCCAATCCAATTGAAGATCTTGATTCCAGTGGGGACTCCAACGGCCATGGTGGTGATCGTGAAGAAACTGTTCGCGTACGAACTCATGCCGACCGTAAACATGTGGTGCGCCCAAACGCTGAGGCTTACGAAACCGATGCACACGGTCGCCGCGACCATCACCGGATACCCAAAAATCGGCTTGCGTGAGAAGACGGGGATAATCTCCGAAACGAAGGCGAAGGCCGGGATGATCAGCACGTATACCTCCGGGTGGCCGAAGATCCAGAAGAAGTGCATCCAGAGGACTGCCGAACCTCCAGCCTGAGTGTCGAAGAAATGCCCGCCAAGGTAGCGATCGACGCACAGCATGGCCTGAGCTGCCGTGAGCGGAGAAACGGCGAGGATGACCATGCCGGCCATGACGAGGTTCAGCCAAGCCAGTAGGGGCATCTTTCCGAGAGTCATCCCGGGGCAACGCATGCAGAGGATCGTAGTGATGAAATTCACGGCCGCCCCAATACTGCCGATGCCGGATACGAGGAGGCCCAGTGTCCAGAAATCGGTGCTGTGACCGAGCGAGAACGGGCGCGACGTAAGCGGGGCATAAGCGAACCATCCCACGTCCGGCGCGTTGCCGGCGCCGTAGAGTCCATTTCCGCCGATCAAGCTGAAATACAAAAGTGATCCTCCGAAAGCGGTCAGCCAAAGGCTCAGAGCGTTCAACCGCGGGAAAGCCATGTCTCGCGTGCCGATCATCAAGGGAATCAAATAGGTTCCGAAGCCAAACAGGATGGGCATCGCCACGAAGAAGATCATGGTTGTGCCGTGCAGCGTGAACAGGCGGTTGAAAACTTCCGGCGATACGAAATGATTGTTTGGAACCATGAGCTGTATCCGCATCATCGTGGCTTCGATTCCACCGATCACGAGAAAGATGAGGGCGTAGACGATGTATAGGATCCCGAGCTTCTTGTGATCGACAGTCACGACCCAGTCGTGCAGCTTCTCGCCGATCGATCTTGTAGCAACGCCGGCTGGATCCATCGCGAACGAGTCTGAGGCCATGTCTATGCCCTTGCTTTCATCGAAGCGTGCCCAGGTATGCGACGAGCGCGTCGAGCTCCTCATCGCTGAGCTTCATTGCAGGCATTAAGGAGCCCTCTTTTATCGAATCAGGATTCTGAATCCAATTGCGGAGGTTCTCAGGAGTATTGGGTATGACTCCCGAAGCAATCGTGTCGCGGCTCATCAGGTGAGTGAGATCGGGCCCAAAGCGCCCATTTGCTACGGTTCCCCTGACGGTGTGACAGTTAATGCAGCCGGTTGATTCAAAAATACGGCGGCCCTCGTCGACCGAAGCGTCGCCGACCGCCTCCGTTCTCTGCGCATAAACCCATTTGTCGAACTGCTCCTGTGAGTCGACGTAAACACGCAGCAGCATTTTGGCGTGCTCTACGCCGCAGTACTGGGCGCACTGCCCAAGATAAATTCCGCTGTCATGTGGGTCGATCCACGTGTGGTTGACGCGGTTAGGGATTAAGTCCGTCTTTCCCGCCAAACGGGGCACCCAGAAGCTGTGATCGGTATCCGCTGAAAGCAAAGTAAGAAATGTTGGCGTCGGATG
The DNA here is from genome assembly GCA_963743335.1 of uncultured Acidobacteriota bacterium. Classification (GTDB taxonomy): domain Bacteria; phylum Acidobacteriota; class Terriglobia; order Acidiferrales; family UBA7541; genus Palsa-295. Next base: position 745,697 of record CAVUPI010000002.1, on the reverse strand, counting down.
CGACGGATCGCTAACCGGAACGTGAAGCTCATTTGCTGTGACAATGCCAAGTCTCGGGTATCGGAACTCCCACCAGAACTGATGCCCAATGACTGTGACTTCAATCGATCCGTGACGTTCAGCAGCATCTTGGACGGAGTGGATCACGCGTGCGGTGGCAAGGAACAGCACAAGGACGATCAGCACGGGAATCACGGTCCAAGCCAGTTCTATCTGATTGCTGCCGTAAACTTGGGGAGGTTCGCGGTGGTCCCCGCCGTCACGCCTGCGGTATCTCACGATGGAATATACGATCAGGCTAAAGACCACCGCAAAGATCAGACCTGTGATGGCGAGTACCAACAACGACAAATGGAAGATCGAGTCCGCCGGGGTCGACTCCGGTCTGAAGATGTTGGGCGTCCGAGAGAAATCCGCCGGCGCACCGAAACACAATCGGGCCGCGAGCAGGAACCCCGCGATCAACACGAGGACACCCGTTGCTTTAGTCAGCAGAATCCGAATTTGCTCGCGGCGTCTCATCTCTTACGCTTGCCCGGGGCCACTCACGTCCGATCTCGGTCTGCGTATACGTCCAAGCACTGATAGGCATCTGCAGAACCAAACCTTGAGCATTGAAAGTGTGCGTTTTACGGCACCCACCTTGACCGGTGCGTTTGCAGCGGTGCCAAGATCTTCGCAGTTGCCCAGATACTGACATCCGATTGTCCCGGCGGGGTGCCTGCGGTCGAGCTGGGTCGGTCGGTGTTTTGAAGGACAATTAGGCTGCTTAGGACCGTGCAATCACGAGAAGGTTGAGGATTACAGTGCCCGCAATCTGTGATCGAGCTTGTTTCGCTTTGTGGTCAAATAGCGAAGACTTGAAGGTGACGCTGGGATCTCAAGCGGTAACCACTCCGTTACGGAAAGACCGTAGCCTTCAATGGCCACGAGTTTTCGGGGATTGTCCGCAACGATGACCATCTTACCAGCCCGTATCGCCGCAATAGCGTGCTCGATTCGTGCGAAGGAATCGTGGCGATCGGCTGAACTGTTCAGAATTTGAAGTCGATGCCTCAAACCCGCCGTCCTTCAGATTGTTTCCCCATGCGTCGTATCTTCGGTACCTATTGGGGCGCGGTTCCCATCGCTTCAAGCAGTTCGTCATGCGCCTGAATGTAGCCAAGCTGTGACTGGAGAAGGAGCGCTTTTGCCTCAAGCTCTTGAGCGTTCGCGGCGTCAGCTTGCGACTGCAGCGCTTCGCCTCTCGAGAGCTGGTCTGCAGTCACACGACTGGATTCGGTGCGCAAGGCCACGACTTGTTCCGACACGTCCACCATTTGTTTCGTGCGATCGAGCCTGTTCAAGGCCGTCTCGACGCCAAGCTCGATATCGTCCGTAACGCGCGCAAGATTTTCCTTGGCCTGCGCAAGCTCGGATTTGCTTTCTCCCAGGGTCGCGCGCCTCTTGCCTCCGTCAAAGAGGTCATAAGTGAGCGAAACCCCGAACGTCCCAAAGTTGTGGACGAGAAAAGGAACGTTGCTCTGGTAGTTATATCGCGCGAAAGCGGAGATGTCCGGGAAGAAGTCCGCCTTCGCCAAACGCACCCCGGCGGAAGCTTTGTCCACTTCCGCCCGGGCGGCGAGGACTTCGGGGTGCGATGCCAGAGCGAGTTTTACGCATTCCTCCTTTGCGCACGTCTCCTGAACCTCGGGAACAACCGAATCGAGCGTGAGTTGCGTCGCAACTGGCAATCCCATCACATCATCGAGTTGCATGGTCAGGTCGGAAATCTGTAGCTCTGTTGTCAGTAAATCCTGCTTGGCCTCAAGTAGTTGGGCTTCGCTCTCGATGAGCTGCTCGTTGAGCGCATTGCCATACTTCACCTGCTGAACGCGTTCGCTATTGAGCTCTTGATTGGCCCGGATTTTGGCCGAGGTTGCGCTGCGGTGAAGCTGAGCAACCAATATCTGGTAGTAAAGTTCACGCACTTTCAAGGCGACTTCATTCTGTGTTTGTTGGGCGTCGGCGCGTGAAGCTCTAAGATCGGCCTCCGCAGCATCGTTCGCGGGCTTAATCCTGGTAAGCAACTGTGTCAGTGGTTCGCTGAGCGTCGTTCCGCTGATTACGACTGTTTTCCCGCCCTGGTTGATCGTTACCGGCGCGGTAGGAAGCGGACTGCCATCCACACTGCCGAGGCTTCCCACAGGGAATCCCACATATTGCGTGTCCGTAAGCCTGAAGATCTTGCTTTCGTTCTGTATGGTTGGAAGGTACTCGCTTTTTGTAGCTGCCTTTGCATGCTGTTTTTCCTCAACTTGGAATTCAGCAATGCGCACCACATGATTGTGCTGTAGTGCCAGCTGCACCGCCGCCGAAAGCGTGATTTGTCGAGACCCGGAATCGGTGGTCTGTGCGCGAACGGAAAATGCGAAGCTGAAGAGAAATAGCATGACTGCCGAGGTTCCACCGCGGAAATTCATCACTTCACTCCCTTCGCCGGAGCCGGGTGCTGTTGCATAGCGCTGAGGTCGCCGTATTTCAGCGGCGATTCCCGCAAGCAGGCTACGAAGAGCAAGGCAATCACGCAGGTCCACGCGACAAGGTAGAATCCGTCGTTCACACTCAGCGTGTATGCTTGAAGACGCAGGCGCCCGCCCACGACATCTACAGCGCGACCGGCCGCCTGAGCCAAGCCAGATGACTTGGTAAAGGCGCCCGCCGCCAGTTGCCGGATACTTCCGTCGGTAATCGAGGTACCCCGCTGCACGTGCAGCCCCAGCAGGTTCGAGTGGAATTTCTCCCGCTCGGCAATGAAACGCCCCATCAGGACCGCTCCCAGAGTCCCCCCGAAAAGCCGGACGGTATGAAAGAAGGCAGAAAATGTGAGGATGCGCTGGGGCTTCGCTAACCCACCGGAGAAAAGCCCCTGCAGTATGATCGCCGAGACTAGACCGATGAACGCAAAGCATTGACCAAATCCCATCAGAAATTCGGTGCGGTAGTAGTTGGGCGCAGCCCACGCGCTAGTCATTTCGGCATTCAACAAGGATGCGAACGCCATGCTCGCAAAACCCGCGGCGAGGAGTAAGCGAGAATCCACGTTCGACAGCAGCAGGAAGCCGGCCACGATCGAAAGCGGCACGAACGAAGCAGCGGTCCAAATCACGGCCGGCCCGAGTTGATCCGGTTCGAATCCGTGAATGGCCAGAGACTCCGGGACCAAGATGATTGTTGTCACCAGAAAGAAGCGAAAGAAGAACAGGCCAATGCCCAGGAGAATCGTGTTCCACTGACGGAGGTACGGCATATCGACCAGAGGGTTGGGACCACGCAGGCGACGAACGAGCGCGCATATCAGCAGGAATGAGCCACTGGCGAATAGCCCGTTGAATGCTCCAGACCGCCACCAGTCCAGCCTCTCACCTTGTTCGCAGGCAGCTAAAATCAATGCGAAGCCGGTGCTCGCGTATAGAAAGCCCGCGAAACTTGGCGCCTCGCCGTGCTCTTTTGCGGGAGGAGATTTCGGTATTCCACAGTAGATGCATAACATCATCACTGGCGTGATCATCGCCGAATTCCAGAACATCCAGTGCCAGGACAGATGATTTCTGTACCAGCCGTAAAGCGACGGAGCAATGTTCACGGCGCCATCGACGAATGAGGCATACAGAGCAATCGTGAAGGGAAGGTAACGCAGAGGAATGTTGCGCAGAGCGAAGGTGAGCGTCAGGGGGTAGAAGGTGCCGGACGTCAAACCAGCCAAGCCCACAGCCAGGATGATTAGGGTGTAATCGTGAAGAAAAGGCAGGAAAATCAAGATCAGCGTAAACATCCCTGCGGCCGCCAAGAGGATTCGCCGCGGGGCAATCAAACCGCCAAGGTACACAGTGAACGGGCCGATGAACATCAAGCCGACGTCATATGCGGTGCCGATCCAAGCGCTGTCGTCATACCCGAATCCTAGGTGGCCCTTGAAATCGGGGAGACCCAGCGAAATCATCCGGCTCGTGAGAGTGACGACTCCCGCACCAATGATCACGCCGAGGATGCCGAGCAGTGGGCTCTTGGATAGCTCAGCTGGCACGGCTCCCGCAATTCCGCGCGCGAGTTGTGCTGGGTTGGGCTGAGGAATCGTTGTGGTTGCGGCAGCCATGCTCCGCTCCAATCAGTGCTTTGTCCGCACAGTTGCTATGACGGACAATCCCGGCCGTATCATTGCAGCGATACTTTCGTCGTCCAGCGCGATCTTCACGGGAATCCGCTGAACGACTTTCGTGAAATTGCCGGTTGCGTTGTCGGGCGGCAGCAAAGCAAACTGCGAACCGCTCGCCGGAGCGATCTTGAGAACCTTTCCTTTGAAGATTTTCCCAGGGTACTCGTCGATACGAATCTCCGAGGGGTCGCCGACCTTCATATTCGTGAGTTGGGTTTCGCGATAATTCGCTACTACCCATTTGATCCGGCTGACGAAAGAGATCACTTGCGTTCCTGGAGATACCAATTGCCCGGGCAGGACCTGTCTCTCGCCGACGGTGCCATCCTCCGGGGCTGTGATACGCGTGTACCCTAGATCTACTTTTGCAACTACCAGCGCGGCTTCCTTGGCGTGCAAGTCCGCCATAAGTTGTGCTTCCTGTGACTCCAATACACTCTTGGTTCGGCGCTCAGCCTCAACGGCGAGTTCGCTGCTCCGTAACGATGTCTTTGCTTCTGCCAAGTCGGCGTCACGGCTCGCTAACTGAGAACTGAATCGTTGCTCGTCGGCGACTGCCTGCTCCACCGTCTGCTGCGTGGTCGAACCCGTTTGGAGGAGTGCTTCTTGCCGCTTGCGTTCCAACCCTGTACGCACAACATCCGCTTGCACTGCCTCTTTACCGGCTTGGGCCGCCGCGATTTGGGCGTTCGCCTCGTCAACTCCCGCTGAAGCACGCTCAATCTTTGCGTCTTCGAGGTCTCGTTCCCGTCGATTGTCTTCTATCGCTGCCTTTGCTGCTTCCACTGCGGCGCTCGCTTGGGCCACTTGGGCGTTGAAGTCGTCATCATCAAGCTGAACGAGGAGTTCTCCCGCGTGAACCGACTGATAGTCGGAAACCATGACCTCCTTAACGACGCCCGCGACCTTTGTACTCAGTGGAGTGATATCGCCGCGGACGTAGGCGTCGTCCGTGACCTGTTCAATTCGCCCGCCCTCCCAGGAGTTCCAGTTCCAAGTGATCGTCGCGAGGATCGCAACAGCCAGCAGCACGACAAACGCGGGTGTCCCGTACTTACGCAGATTCGCGCTGGAGCGGGCCGAAGAGGCCTCCGGCTCCGGCTTTTTCTCTGGTCCCGTCGCAGGGACTGGCGTACTGCCTGCGGCCATCGTCATATCCCTCCTGCATCTACCGGTGCAGTACATTGAAGGCACTTCGGGTGCCGCGCGAGCCTTACCTGAATCCTCATGAGAAAAGGCCGCTTATGGCCGGGAGGGGAGAACACTTCCCAGCGTAGGTGCCAGCATTTCGTCATTTGCAAGGATGCTGACGGGATGAGCCCGCCGCTGGACTCTAGGGATTGAAAAACATCGAACAGGAATATAATGCCCGCCATGGCCTCAGCAGGACACCAACCCGAGTTGAATATTCAGCTCCTCGTCGATTCGATTCCCGCGCTGATTCACACTGCCAAGCCCGACGGCTACCTCGATTACTTCAATAGACCTTGGCTGGAGTACCTGGGCGCCACACTGGAACAAGTGAGCGGCTGGAATTGGAAGGATTTCATTCATCCCGAAGACGTTGACGGGATTGTCGCTAGATGGCTCGCCTGCCTTGCGTCCGGAGAAGTCTTCGAATACGAAACTCGCGTCCGCCGGGCGGATGGCGAGTACCGCTGGATGTTCCATCACAAGATACCGCTCCGGGATGAGCGCGACAATATCGTCAAGTGGTATGGATCGAGTCTCGATATTGAGGAGCGCAAAACCGCGGAGGAACAGCTCCGCAGAAATTCCCAAACGCTGCAAAGAAGCGAGTTTTATCTCGCCGAAGGGCAGCGTCTTGGCCACATGGGAAGCTGGGCCTTCGCCCCTGACGGATTCGACTACTGGTCTCCTGAGTTATTTCGAATGTACGGTCTCGATCCGGCGAGCAAGGCGCCCAGCGTTCAGGAATATTTAGGTTTCATCCACCGGCAGGACCGCCAATCCATGGCAGATTTGATCCACCGACTCGTGGCGGAAGCTGCGCCCTTCGACGCCACAAAGCGCATCGTGCGACCCGATGGCGAGGTGCGCTACATTCGCTGCGTCGGTGTTCCTTTAGTTGACAGCCAAAGCCTCAAGAAGTACGTCGGCAGCGCCATAGATGTTACGGAGCACGAGATCCTAACTCAAGAACTCCGCCGTCGCGAAGCCTATCTGGCGGAGGCGCAGAGACTCAGCCAGACAGGCAGTTGGGCATGGAGTCCAGACCAGGATATCAGGTACTGGTCGGAGGAATGCTACCGTGTTCTGAGTTTCGATCCACAGGATGGCTTGCCCCAATTTGAAGAATTCTTTCAGCGGATCCATCCCGACGACCAACCGGGCTTCAGGGAATTAATCCAGACGGCCATCCGCGAAAAGGGGGAGTGGGAGGCGGACTACCGCATCGTGCATCCGGACGGCCCCGTCAGGGACATTCACGTCGTAGGTCATCCTGTTCTGAGCACGTCTGGCGACCTCGTTGAATTTGTGGGCACTGTGATCGACGTCACGGAGCGTAAACGAGCAGACGAGGAACGGCGCAGAAGTGAAATCGAGCTCCGGCAGATGCTGGACCTCACCCCTCAGCTTGTCGCGGTTTTCGGCCCCAACCGCGAACGTCTTTACGCTAACCGCATCTTGCTCGATTACCTAGGTCTTACCCTTGAAGAGTGGCGGCAGAGCTTTGATCGCGATGAGTTCGTTCATCCTGATGACTGGGAACGGGCCAACGGCCTTTTTGATCGTGCTCTCTCTAGTGGGGCTGGTTTCGAGTCGGAGTTGCGCCTACGCAAAGGTGACGAAAGTTATCGCTGGTTTCTGGCTCGTTGCAACCCGGTGCGCGACGACAAGGGACAGATTATGCGTTGGTACGTTGCGTGCGCCGATATTGAAGACCGCAAGAGAGCTGAGGAAAGACTGCGACAGGAGAACGTCGCCCTACGTGAAGAAATCGACAAAACTTCGATGTTCGAAGAGATTGTTGGAACTTCTCCAGCTTTGCGAACGGTGCTCTCGCGCATTTCCAAGGTTGCGCCAAGTGACTCGACAGTGCTCATAATCGGTGAAACGGGAACGGGCAAAGAGCTTGTCGCACGCGCCATCCACCGACGATCAAGTCGCGCCTCGCGCGCATTCGTGAGTGTGAACTGTGCTGCTATCCCGCGCGAACTGATCGCTTCGGAGTTGTTCGGCCATGAGAAGGGCGCCTTCACAGGCGCGACTCAGCAGCGCCTCGGCCGGTTCGAATTGGCAAGCGGAGGAACGATCTTCCTCGATGAGGTAGGAGAGCTTCCACCCGAGACTCAAGTTGCCCTCCTGCGTGTCCTGCAGGAGCGCGAGTTCGAGCGTGTCGGCGGCACTCGTCCAATCCGTGCGGACGTTCGGGTAATCGCAGCCACCAACCGCGACTTGCAGGCTGCGATCCGTACTGGCTCGTTCCGAAGCGATCTATTTTACCGCCTGCATGTTTTCCCGATCGAAATTCCGCCCCTTCGAGAGCGAGGCGAGGACATTGCGCTCCTCGTTGAATATTTTATCGACCGCTACGCGCGAAAAGTCGGTAAGAACATTCGGGATATCAGCAAGAAGACGCTCGAATTGCTTCAGTCCTATCCTTGGCCCGGAAACATACGGGAATTGCAGAACGTCATCGAGCGTTCCGTGCTGCTTTGCGAAACCGAGAGTTTCTCGATCGACGAAAGTTGGCTGCCACAGCAGCCGTCCCCAGCAGAATCGAACGATCAAGTTCAGCTCCCTCTAGAACTCGTGGCGCGAGAGAAGAACATGATTGAGGCTGCGCTGAAAGAAAGCCGCGGACGGGTATTCGGACCCGCAGGGGCTGCCGCTAAGTTGGGAATCCCGCGATCCACACTGGAATCCAAGATCCGGTCGCTAAATATCGACAAGAATCACTTTAAGGTCCGTCCTGGACTCTGAGCGTTCCCGCGTCCCACAGTGTACCCCTTCACTAGCAGATCCCCTGTTCGCCGCGATTAAACCGCCATTACGCTGGGCCTCAGCCCTGGAGTTTGGCGTTCTCGGCTTTGGCTTGCTGGTAGATGGGAATGTCGGGGTCGGCGTTCTTCCACAAATCCAAGAAGGTCTCGTAGGACTTCCGTGCAGTGGCTTCATCGCCCATCATCTTCTGCGCGCGGCCAAGCTGGAGCCAGGCCAAGGGTCCCGTGACATGTCTCACGGTAAACCCGGGATTGTCGATCAGCTTTTGGAACTGAGCAGCGGCCGATCGGCCATCGCCGAGTTCCAGATACGCCAGTCCGCGGATGTAGGCGGGGTACACATAGTTGAACGATCCCGTAAACGCCAGGTCGTACTTGGTAGTGCCACGGAGGAGTTCGATGGCTGTCGCCGGATCGTGTTGCTGCAACTTGATCGCGGCCCGGATGGTGGGAACGAAGTAATGCTGCACGAGCGTGTTCTCGGGTCCGTCCGCGCTGACTTGGTCCGCGAGTTTACCGGCTTCCTCTGTTCGTCCGGATCGTGCGAGCGCGAGCGCCAGGGCGACCTTGCCATCGCTATCTAGCGAGCTTCCGTCTACCTTGCTTTCATAGCGTCGAGCTTCCACGTCTTTTCCGACTTCGGCATCTTCCAGAGCCGAGACGATCACCCACCAGTCCGCATTGCTAGCCTTCGAGGTCCGCCCCAAAGCTTGCAGGCGCAGACGTTCGGCGGACTGAAAGCGACCCTGCTGAACCTCGATCAGGGAATGTTCAAGCAAGAAGTCTTCTCGATAGCTCCCTCGCTCCTCCTTCGCGAGGATCTTTTCGACGTTGTCCCGATCTCCAGTAGCGAACGCCACAATAAGTCTCTCCCGCCGGATCAGTGAATTGTCGAATTTGAGGGCGTCCGCTTCGGCGAGCCATGACTTTGCCTCACTGAACCTGCTTGCTAACCTGATGGACTGTATTGCGCTACCGAAATAATAAGCGCTTGGCCGCAACCGTGCAGTCTCGGCCGCTTCGTCAGCGGCACGGTCGGGATGGCCGAGATACACAAAGGCAGCCCGGAGGTTGGCATGAGCGAGCACATCCCGAGGGAATATTTCTAAGAAACGAAGCACGGAAGAATATTCTTTCTCCCAGTTGCCGGTCACCCGGCCGTAATAGTCGATTTCGGCATTCAACCGGTCTCTCTCGGTCAACCGGTCACGTAGTTGGTATACACGCGTGTACGAAGCCGCCGACAACTTAGTGTTACCCAAAAAAAGATAGGCAGCACCCATGCGCCAATACCCTAGGGCAAGGTTGGGATCTAGTTCGACGGCTCGCTGAAACAGTTTGAGAGCTCTCTCAGCGTCGCCGGCCAGGTAGAGTTTGCCTCCTTGAGTAGCGGCCTGTAGAGCCTCGAGCGAAGGGCTGAGCGCCTTTTCCAGCGGCTGATTGAAGCGCGCCAACGAATCTGCAGGCTCTCCGAGCTTCGCGCGAAGTCGTGCGGCTGTGACCCCCAATTCGCGTACGACCTCATTCCGCTCACCGATGTCCGCCTGCTCTTTGGCCAAAGTCGCTCCCGACCCGCAGTCGAGCGCCCGCATCTGCAAATGGTAGCCATTGCCGGCATCGCCTATCGATTCAGAGATCGCCAGCTTGCTGTTGGTGCGAAGGCAGACCTGGAGGGCGACCTCCGGGGTCAACCTTGTAGTCGGCGGGAGCTTGAGTTGCGTCAGCGTCCCGAGGACTTTATCGTTGTCCAGAATGTTCAAATAAGGCGTCTGCTCCATTTCGTAGCGCAAAGCTGTGTCTAACGCGTCGTCGAATACCGGATCGCTGGTCTCGTTTTTTACATCGGCGAGAACAATCGTGTCCGTGGCGGAGAGCGTCACTAGGTGGCGGTGACTCCAGTACAACCAGAAGGCCGCAGCGATGACGGCCAACAACGCGGCCGCCGCGAACCATTTGCGCAACCGGAAACGAGGTGCCGGCAGGTGCGTCCGGGCACGTGCCAGATCCGCGTGCATCTCGGCGGCCGATTGGTAGCGGCGTTCGCGGTCCTTTTCCAGGGCTTTGCTGATGACTGCATCCAGAGCGGGGGAGACATTGGGATTTGCGTCGTGTGCGGGAGCGGCCGTCTGATGGAGAATTGCATCGTGAATCTCCGCCACCGTTTCGCCCTCGAACGCGCGCCGACCGGCCGCCATCTCGTACAGCACCATGCCAAAGGAAAAAAGGTCGGTCCGCGCATCTAAATTTTCCTTGCGCACCTGCTCGGGAGACATGTAGCCGGCCGTGCCCGCCGTAGTTCCAGGGCGGGTGAGACTTGTATGAATCAGATCGGCGCGGATCGCGCCCTTCTCGGTGCCCGATGAGGGGCCTGTTTCGGACGGCGCTTCCGCCACGTCTTTCTCCACGTCTTCTTGGCCTGCGGCCAACTTCGCCAGTCCGAAATCCAGGATTTTTACTGTGCCTTGATCGGTTAGAAAAATATTTGCTGGCTTGATATCGCGGTGAATGATGTCCTTGTCGTGGGCAGCCTGCAATCCGTTAGTGATTTGAATCGCGATGTCCGAGAGTTCGGGCATGGGGATTGACGTGGGTGCTGTGGCAGCGAGGCGATCGCGCAGCGTCTCCCCTTCCATCAATTCCATGACAATGAAGGGATGTCCTTCATGTTCTTCAATTTCATAGATCGTGCAGATATTCGGATGGTTCAGCGCAGAGGCCGTTTGGGCTTCGCGCTCAAAGCGCTTAAGCGCGGTAGGATCGCTGGCTAGTTCTTCCGGCAGAAATTTAAGTGCCACATGGCGGCCCAGTTTGAGGTCTTCGGCCTGGTAGACCATCCCCATTCCGCCGCCGCCGATGACCTCCAGCACGCGGTAGTGGGAGACCTTCTTGCCGATGAGGCCTCTGTCCTGGGCCGGTGAGTGAATCGCTGAGGCCGAAGGCTGGACGTCGGGATTGGGGGCAGTCGTTTTCACTCCACTGGCAAGCCACTCCGTATCGACCAGGAGGCGGTAACCCCGTCGCGCGACTGTTTCGATATATCGAGGACTGTCGGCCGAGTCGCCAAGCGTTCGCCGGAGAACACCCATCGCAACATTGATGCTGTGCCCGAAATCTACGATGGTGTCGCTAGGCCAAAGCTTAGCTTTGATTTCATCCCGGGTTACGATCTTGCCTCCACGCTCGATCAGGATTCGCAGAATCTGGAATGGCTGTTCTCGAAGGAGAACCCTTTGGGAACCGTCCGTCGCCTCCGCTGGGTACAGCTCGCCCGTGCGCAGATTCAGTTCAAATTGTCCCAGTCGGACGTGGTCGGAGGGCGAATGCTTCCCGACTTGTGGGGAAACGGGCGGCATCCTATTCATGGCGTGATTGTGCAACAGCGGGGATGCGCGGACAACACCAAACCAAATGGAAGTATTTTAGGCTCATCTACATCGGGCACCTGAGACTACAACTTTTGCGGGCCCAGAAAGTTCCCTTAAAGCGTCAAGAGCTGCGATGTGCTTTCTGCGGAACGACGACCCTGAGTACGCGCCCGGTCCCATCATTACCAACGTACCGCCAAGATCGCTGACACGATGACGAAAGAACAAGCCATTCTTCCCTTTCGGTGCCGGACCGGTAGAAAATAAAGCCCTGTGCATTATGCACTTACATTGTTTGACCGGAAAATGACCGTCAGTGAATTTACTCGCGCGCCGATCTGCACGAGACTGGCGTTTCGGGATGCCGCGGCGGGACTTTACGAGCAGGCAAAGCTGCCGGAATCGCGGAGACGCTAGGGGGCCGGGTTGATGGCGACACAAACGGTAGCTTTCCCAGATGATCATCCGGGAGCAGGTGACCTCGGTGTGGCTCGCCAGAGTGTTAACACACATAACAGCTCGGGCGAAAACCAACGCCGCGACAAGCTCCGGACGAAGCATATTTGTCTCCATGACTCCGACAGAATCATCGGCATTTGCGCTGCCGTGAAGATAGTTCTGGATTTCATCCGTGCGGCCAAGCTCGGGGATTTGGCACTCCCGTTTGGAGCCGAGCATGAAACAAGGTCTGCTCTAGAATCCGCGGTTAAGGAATTAGAGCTCTTAAGGGAACACCTTTACAAGGAGAACCTGGTTCTACGAGATGAAGTGGATCGGGTCTCCATGTTTGAAGAGATTGTGGGAACGTCACCGGCGTTGCAGGTCGTGCTTTCGCGGGTGACCAAGGTAGCCATCGCAAATTCCACCGTTCTGCTCACCGGCGAAACGGGAACGGGCAAAGAGCTTGTTGCACGCGCCATCCACCGACGATCCAACCGCGCCTCGCGGGCATTCGTCAGCGTGAACTGCGCGGCAATCCCACGTGATCTGATCGCCTCGGAGTTATTCGGCCACGAGAAGGGCGCATTCACGGGCGCCACTCAGCAGCGCTTGGGTCGGTTCGAATTAGCAAACGGCGGTACGCTTTTCCTGGACGAAGTCGGAGAGCTTCCAGCAGAGACTCAGATTGCCCTTCTGCGTGTTTTGCAGGAGCATGAGTTCGAACGTGTCGGCGGAACCCGCCCGATACGCGCTGACGTTCGGGTCATCGCAGCCACGAACCGTGACTTGCAGGCCGCCATCAGCGCTGGGTCGTTCCGCAACGATTTGTTTTACCGTTTGCATGTGTTTCCGATTGGAATTCCTCCTCTTCGAGAGCGAAAAGAAGACATCCGTCTGTTAGTCGAATACTTTATCGATCGCTACGCGCGGAAAGGCGGTAAGAAAATTACGACCGTCGACAAGAAGACTCTCCGGTTGCTTGAGTCATACCATTGGCCCGGAAACATACGCGAATTGCAGAACGTCATCGAGCGTTCAGTGCTGCTTTGCGAGACGGAGAGTTTCTCGATCGACGAAAGCTGGCTGCCACAGCAGCCATCTCCAGCAGAATCGAACGATCAAGTTCAGCTCCCTCTAGAACTCGCGGCGCAAGAGAAGATCATGATTGAGGCTGCGCTGAAAGAGAGCCGCGGACGGGTGTTCGGACCCACAGGGGCTGCCGCTAAGTTGGGCATCCCCCGATCCACGCTGGAATCGAGGATTCGGTCACTTGGAATCGACAAGAACCACTTCAAGATTCAGGCGCAAGGTTGAGACCCGCAGTTGAAGCCCCCGCGTCGGCAATCGAGAAAACATCGACGCTGCGATTTGGCGACTTTTCGACATTTGGCGAGTTCCCGCCACCAACCATCCGCGTAAGTGACCTCTTTTCATCCGGGTAATTTGGCTATCACTTTGCATTTGTCGATGCGTGTTCAGAGTCCTTCGAAGCGCAAACGGAGAAGTTGTTCTCACGCTTATCGGTCGAATGAGCGAGGAAAATCTCCCGGACTTGAAATCATTGATCGCGTCGGAGCGGAACATTTCTCGAATTGTGCTGGACTTGAAGGATGTGACTTTGGTTGATCGTGAAGTCGTCCACTTTCTCGGGAAGTGCGAAACGGACCATATCACGCTCAAGAATTGCCCAGCCTACGTTCGAGACTGGATTGAGGGAAGCCGAGAACGAAAACCTAGGCGAAAGAAGTGATGCGCGAGATGTTCCTGGGTAGCTTTCAAAACGGTCGATGGGGGTGCCATGGCATTGCACAGTTTTGTTTTTGAAGACATGCGTGATCAATCTCCTCACTGCGGCAACGAGTTGGCCCCGTTCGATGTCGTCGGTGAACTGACTCCAAACGAGGATGGATTCGAGGGAATCATTGGCCAGAGTTCAGCGCTGCGAAAAGTGCTGCAAATGGTCGAATACGTCGCTGCCGGCGACTCGACTGTGCTGCTGCTCGGCGAGACTGGCACCGGCAAGGAGCTCGTCGCCCGCGCCATCCACAATCGCAGCGGCCGCCGAGACCGAGGTCTTGTGAAACTGAACTGTGCCGCCATTCCTAGCGGCTTGCTCGAAAGCGAATTGTTTGGTCACGAGCGCGGCGCGTTCACCGGCGCCATCACGCAAAAGATCGGCCGTCTCGAACTCGCCGACCAAGGCTCACTCTTTCTGGATGAAGTCGGCGATATCCCTCTCGAACTCCAGCCGAAACTCCTGCGCCTGCTGCAGGAAAGGGAATTCGAACGGCTGGGCAGCACGCGGACAAAAAAAGTTGACGTACGGGTTATTGCCGCGACACACCGTGATTTGGAGGGAATGATCCTGGAAAGGCAGTTTCGCAGCGATCTGTTCTACCGTTTGAATGTCGTGCCTATATCCCTTCCGCCCTTGCGCGAGCGGCCCGACGACATTCCGCTGCTGGTGCACCATTTCGTGCAGCGTTTCGCGAGAAAAGCTGGCAAGAGTATAGACATGATCCCGTCAGGCACGATGGACGCCCTGAGGCGCCATCCATGGCCCGGCAATATCCGGGAATTGGAAAACGTAATGGAACGCGCCATCATTTTGTCCCCTGGCCCTGTATTGCGAGTCTCCCACCAGGACTTGAGGACACGTGTAGCGCCCGGCCACAGTGCAGATCACGTGCAGACGTTGGAACAGGTAGAGCGCAACCATATTCTGAAGACGCTAAAAGAGACCCAATGGACTCTTTCCGGGCCAAATGGCGCCGCGGCCCGCTTGGGATTGAACCGTTCAACTCTTTATTTTCGGATGAAAAAGCTCGGCATCGTTCGAAGCGTGGATGCGAGCTTCGAATCGTAGGAGTTCGCAGTTGTGCTTGCGACAGTCTAACGAGTGAAGAGCCCAGCACCACCCATCGTTGCACTGCTCGGCCTCTTGGGAATGGTGCTTGGGGAGCAGCTCGGGATTTGGATTCAGACGAAAAGGCTCGAGGCGATGAAAAAGAGCTCGACTTTCAAGCTGGCTTTTTGGAGCTCGGTACGTCGTCGGGTTCAAATTCGATCAGTCTGCGTGTCGGCCGGCAGGAGTTGGAGTACGGTTCAGGGCGGTTAATCGACGTCCGCGAAGGTCCCAATGTTCGACTGAGCTTTGACGGCTTTATGCTCAAAAGTAAGCTCCATGCGTGGCAAATCGACGGATTCGCCGTCCGCCCGGATTTGGATAAGCCAGGGTTCTTCGACAATGCACCTAACCATGCAGTGGGATTCTGGGGTATCTACGCAACACGCTCTCTACCTCACAAAAATTCGCTGGACGTCTACTATCTGGGCTTGAATCGCAAAGAGGCCACCTTTCAGCGTGGCATGGCGCAAGAAGTACGCCACTCCTTGGGGGCGAGATTCTCGCGCCCAGTTGCCACCGAAAAACCCGGATGGGATTTCGACTACGAAGGCCTTTGGCAGTTCGGCACCTTCGGCTCGGCGAACATTAAGGCTTGGACCGTCGCATCTGACACAGGCTATCGCATCCCAACAATCCCTCTGAAACCTCGCTTCAGCGCGAAGGCGGACATTTCGAGCGGCGACAACCCAAATTCGAAAACTTTGGGTACGTTCAATCCATTGTTTCCGAAAGGCAATTACTTTGGCGTTCTGGCCACGACGGGACCAGGGCCAATTAACTTCATAGACGTTCACCCACGCGTGGAAACGGCGCTTGCCCACAACGTGACCGTGTCGTTCGATTGGATCGTTCAGTGGCGGGAAAACCTAAATGACGGTGTGTACGCCGTACCCGGCTTCCTGATCCGCGCTGCCGATGGCAGTCGCGCCCGGTTCGTCGGACACAGGCCCGGGACGGAAGTCCGGTGGCAGGCGAATCGTCATTTGTGGTTCCAAGCGGATTACGGAATTTTCTATGCTGGCCGCTTTCTGAAGGAGACGCAACCGGGCCGCAACTTAAACTATTGGGCCCTCTGGGCTGGTTACAAATTTTAGGAGGTGGCGGTGCCGTCGATAGCATTTCGCTGTCGCCTGTCGCCGTTTCCTGTCGCGTCTCCTGTCCTGGTTTCCCACCCCTCCGTGAAGACGGGTGCGCCAATTCCCGTCAAACCTCTGTCCGCCCTTGACCCTGCGACCGTGACCACTTGGTTGTTGGCTGCCACTTGGCAGTCTGCTGACACGCACGCATCGTCCTGTGAATTCGATCGCTTTCCTGTTTCACCGAAACCACTGCGAGCAAACCACTTGTCAGGCTGGCACGGGCGTGCACTTCGGCAAGTCGATTGCACTTCATAAAGAGCTTTTGTTTTAGCCGGACGACGCCCGAAAAGTCTTGCAGGCATGCGGAATTGCGCGACCTGCTCGCGCAACAGATCAATCGGCTGCCTTCCTTGGTTCGAACGGTGTTTCTGCTTCGCGATGTGAATGGATTTACTACCACGGAATCGATGAAGCTGCTTGGAGTCAACAACAGCGCGCTAAAGTCTCGAGTCCATCGGGCCCGCCAAAGGCTCGCGCGAAATCTGCTGCGACTGCGTCGCGAGGGCCAACAGCGGAACTCGCCTTCGTGGATTGATTCTGATTTAGTGCATCAGCGTTCAGCCGCACGATCAAATGATTGAGGCGAAGGAAAAAACCCCTGACTAAAGCGATGATCCAAAAAATCCTTTTCCCCGTGGACTTCTCGCCCGCTTGCGCGGCGATGGCCGGCTATGTGGGCAGGGCTGCAACGATATTCGGGGCCAGAGTGGCTCTGCTTTATGTGGCGAATCTGGCAAGCCACAGCGGATTCGAAATGATGGTGCGGCCTGCTCCCGAAATAGGGGAAGAGCATCGAAGCCTCGCCCAGGCGAAGCTGAACGCCTTCCTCCAGGCTGAGTTCCCGACTACTCAATCGGAGCGATTTCTTGCCTTCGGCGACGTGGCAGACGAGATCACCCAGATGGCCAACGCTGGTGCCTTTGATCTCATCATGATGCCCACGCATGCAGGCCGCTTCCGTCGCATGTTGCTCGGTTCCACCACGGCTAAAGTGCTCATTGATGCAAATTGCCTCGTACTGACGAGCGAACATGCCGAAGCGATAGTTCCGAAACCGCTCGAAACTCGAAGGTGGCTCTGCGCGATTAGCCTCAATGACGATTCAGAGCGCGTGCTTCGTGCGGCTTCCGAGGCAGCGGAAGCCACCGGCGCGCGGCTTTCCCTGATTCACCCGATTCAGGTGAGCCATTTCGGCCTCCCGAGAGAATTGGGCCGGGATGACGAACTCGACCTTCTCGATGCACGGGAAGCACGCCGGCGTGCCGAACAGCTTCAGCGGGCGATCGGATCCAATGCCCCCTTTCAGATTGCCGCCGGTCCGTCCGTCAAAGAGGCATTGGTCGACGCAGTACGCCGTTCCGGTACCGACCTGTTCATCATTGGAAGAAGGGACCAGCAGGACCTTGCGTATCAGATTGTTCGTGATTCGACCGCGCCGGTCTTGAGCATATAGCGAAAAGTTCGCTGCCGCCGAAACTTGGAGAGTAGGAAAGGAATCTGAATGGGTATCGATGCCAAAGAGCCAAAACGGCCGAATCAAACGGTGCGACGAAAGGAGATCACATGAAGCCCATACAAGCGGTCTGCGACAAATGCAAAAAGACAGTGGACGCAAAGCCACTACTCAGTGAAAACGAGCTTTGGGAGGCACTGAATAGGGGTGACGAAATCGAGGTGATGCACCTTGCCGATGATGTCCACCACACATGGAAGCTCACGGGACAAGAGAAAGATAATCTGCGCAAAGGGCGGGCCGCGGGCACGGCTTAACCCGTTAGGGTCAGTCACCTCTCTGGGTTCAACGTTTCGGGCCTCGTTGGCTGGGTGACGGGGCGGATGCCATCGAGCGGCTGGTCAACGTCGTCTTCGAGCGCGACATCGGTCAGTATGTCACGCTTCGCGACGTCCAATCCCTGAATCGTCTGATCGATTCGGCTGCGAAGACGAGGAGCGCCGAAGCATGAAACTCAATGGGCGAGAATGCGACCGCACCATGGCGGGCGGCAACGGGAAGGTGAAGGCTGCAAGCGGCCGTCCGATGCGAATCGGTCTTCGGCTGGCCGCGATGGTTTTTCTGCTCCAGCTGCCATGGTTTTCGGTGTTTGGCCGGCAGGAGTCCGCGAGCGGCCAAAGCGCCGAGCCCGACACATTCTATCGCGAATACGTCGGGCTCACCGACGATCAGATCGCCTCGATCCACAGCGGCAAGGCCATCGCCAAGATAATTGACTCGCCCACTGCGGACGAAGTCTTCGTCTTCGGGTCCGTCTATATCGATTCCACTCCGGAGAGCTACCTCAAGTTTGCTTCGGATGTCGACCAGCTCCGCAAGCTGCCCGATTATCTCGCGATTCGCAAATTCAGCGATCCTCCTCGGCTCTCCGATCTCGAGGGTTTTACCCTCGATGACGACGACATCAAGGAACTGAAGAACTGCAAACCCGGTAGCTGCAAGGTCCAGCTTCCCGCCGAGTCGATGGAGGAATTTCAGAAGCAGGTGGATTGGTCCGCTCCCGATGCCGCGGACCAGGTAAACCGCCTCGGCCAGCAAATGGCCCTCGAAGCCCTTCAGCACTACATCGCCGGCGGAAATGGGGCCCTCGGCACCTATCGCGACAAGAAACACCCCACGACGGTTGCCGAGACGTTCGCGTCCTTGCTCGGTCGGTCCAAGGCGCTCCCGGTATACCTGCCGGAGCTGGATCGCTACCTGCTCGATTACCCAGCCGCACCGTCAAATCAAATTCAGTCCCAGTTCTATTGGGAAAAGGTCAATTTCGGCTTGAAGCCCACGCTGCGCATGGTGCAAGCCGTCGTTTTTCGCGGCGAGGGTCCCGCAGAGCCAGCCTACGCGGTCGCGGTCAAGCAGCTCTACGCGAGCCATTATTTTGAAGCCGCGTTGGATCTCACGGTCTGCGTCCGGGCCACGGATGCTCCGGGTTTCTATCTGATCACGCTCAAAGGTTCGCAGCAGGCCGGTCTCACGGGGTTGAAAGGAAGCATCGTGCGCAAGGTGGCCGTCGACAGAACCCGCTCGTCTCTCGAACGGGCGCTGGCGTCAATCAAGCAGAAACTGGAGAGCCAAGCGCAATAGTCCCGGGGCCGTCGTTTCGTTCGGGAGACACATGGCATTCCCTGATCGCCGCACAGTCAACGTACTCTGTACGATTCTTCTCTTCGCCGCCGTCCTCGCGATCGTCTATGTCGCCCGCGGCGTACTGGTGATCTTCATTTTCTCCATCCTCTTCGCATATCTGATCGATCCTGTCGTCCGGCTTTTGCAGCGTCACTCGCTTGTTTTCAGAAACCTCAGGGGTCCTCACGTGGCGGAGGCCTATCTCTGCCTTTTGATCCTCACTCCCCTCACCATCCATTTCGTGGCGCCCGGATCGCTTGGGAAGACGACGAAGCTCGCGAAGCAAATACCCGCATTCGCTGCCGGCATTTCGACCGGTGAAATCGCCACGCAAATCGGCGGCAAATATGGTTGGAGCCAGCCTCAACAACAACGCCTCAAGTCGCTTCTCGTTCAGCACCAAGCGAGCATCCAGGGCCTAGGGAAAGGCTGGGAGCGGTCTGCTTTTTCTGCCCTCGCGGGCTTGGTCGTGATACCCATACTCGCCGTCTTCTTCCTTAGCGATGGCGCAAAGATGGTCGATTCGCTCATTCGCATGATTGCCACGAAAGACAATCTCGAGGAGCTCCAGTCTCTCGCCGCAGAATTGAACTCCACTCTCCATCACTATATCCGGGCAAAAGTGACCCTCGCGGGACTCTCGCTTGTTTTCTTTTCCCTCGCTGCTCTCTTGCTGCGTTTCCCTCATTTTCTCGCGCTCGGCCTCCTCGCGGGGATTCTCGAGTTTATCCCCGTCGCCGGCTGGATGATTTCGGCTATAGCGATCATCAGCATCGGCGCGATGACGCACGCGCACTGGATTTGGATGGCCGCCCTCATCGGTCTTTGGCGAATGCTCATGGACTATTGGATCTCGCCCCGCGTCATGGGCCACGAACTCGAAATCCATCCGTTGTTGGCCATCTTTGCGGTGATGGTAGGCGGAGCGGTCGGCGGCATCGTGGGCATCTACCTCTCGGTGCCCTTCGTTGCCGTGCTTCGAGTATTGTGGCGCAGTAAGGTCGTGGGCCAGGCAGAGCACGTTTCTTGAGTAGAGACGGCAACGTGCTCACTTTGCACGTTCTCTTAGAAATCCCGTCCACGAACTGTGCCCGAATGTATCGTTTTCAACAAAATCGAGTCAGCTTTGAGCGAAAAGCAGATTCCCCATTTGTTGGGAACGTTAGTAGTTAAAGAAAACGGAACGAGCTGTTGGAGGCGATTGCCCGACTTTGAGCTAAGGTGCCCCTCGCTTACAACATTATATTCCAGTGTCGTTTGGCAACCGGTTTTGAACCCCTCGGCTGTGAACCGAATGCTCAGACTCTCTGCATCGCGGTCTCGTTGGAAACATTGATTTTTTCCGAAACTCCAAAGGACCCTCTTGTGGAAAATCCCGAAAGCCGTACTATGTTTTTGAAGGGAAGGAAAATCGTTGTCGGCAAGTGCCTGCTCAGAAAGGATTTGGCTCCCCGGGCTAGATTCGAACTAGCAACCCTTCGGTTAACAGCCGAATGCTCTGCCGTTGAGCTACCGGGGAACTGAGTCTTTTCCATTCTCGATCTTAATATACTAAGCGAGATCAGGCCAGGCTAGGGGGAAGAGGCCGAATAGATCCGAACAGCAAAAGTTCGTCGCTTGTTGCAACTCGCAGCGGCCCCTGCGCGAATGCTGATTTAGAATAAGAACCATGGAATTCAACGCGACAGCCAAGCATGGCGTTGTATTGGTAGCCGGAGGGACGGGCGGATTGGGGCGCGCCGTGAGTCTGGCGTTTCTTGCGACGGGTGCCCGTGTCGTCGTCACCTATCGGCGGCCGGACGAGTTCGACGCGCTCAAGAAGCTGGCTGCGGGCGACGTCTCGCGGCTCGAAGGCTATAGTGTCGACGTCACCGACGAAAAGGAAGTCGGTACGCTGGTCGAAGGAATTGTCGCGCGCCACGGCCGGCTCGACGCGATGGTGAATACCGTCGGCGCTTACGCGGGCGGCGTGAAGCTGTGGGATCTCGATACGAAGGTCTTCGACCAAATGCTGGCGTTGAACCTGCGTTCGGGCTACGCGTTGTCGCGCGCTGCGGTGCGAGTGATGCTCAGGCAGGGCGATGGAGCCATCGTGAACATCGCGGCGAAAGCTGCGGTCGATCACGGAGGCGGCGCTGCAGCCTATGCTGCTTCCAAGGCCGCCGCAGTTGCGATGATCGATTCGCTTGCCGAGGACCTCAAGGGCACAGGAGTCCGCGTCAACTCGGTTCTTCCCAGCATCATCGATACCGAGGCGAACCGCCAGGCAATGCCCAAAGCGGACTTTGCGAAGTGGCCGAAGCCGGAAGACATCGCCCGAGTCGTCGTGTTCCTGTGCAGCAATGACGCGAAAGTGATTCACGGCGCCAGTGTGCCGGTATTTGGAAACGGCTGAAACCTACATTTCAGGAGGTTCGTGTGTCCATTCGACCGGTCAAGCGGCTGATCACCTCCCAACCCACCATCGAAGGCGCGGGCGTCCACCTGCGCCGCGCATTCGGTTTTCACAACACATCCGATTTCGACCCATTTCTGCTTCTCGACGACTTCCGCAACGATATTCCGGATGATTATTTGGCGGGCTTCCCCTGGCATCCTCATCGGGGCATCGAGACGATCACGTACGTCCTTGCCGGAACCGTCGAGCACGGCGACAGCATTGGCAACCGCGGCGCGATCGCTGCCGGCGACATTCAGTGGATGACGGCGGGTCGCGGGATTATTCACCAGGAAATGCCCAAGGGCGATCAGGATGGACGCATGCACGGCTTCCAGTTGTGGGCGAACCTCCCGGCATCGCTGAAGATGACGGAGCCGCGCTACCAGGAGGTGAAAGCTCCGGAGATTCCCGAAGTCACCGACGACGATGGCACCCGGGCGCGCGTTGTCTGCGGCACGTTCTGGGGCAAGAAGGGCCCGATCGTTGGGATCGCGGCCGACCCCGTTTACATCGACGTGTCAGTGCCTCCGGGGCGGCGAAAGACGCTTCCGGTGGAGGTCACGCGACACGCGTTTGCGTACGTCTTCGCCGGCTCGGGAAAGTTCTGCAACGCCTCCGGTCCGCTCGCTGTGCCGACCGAATCGGTCGGCTGGCTCGACACGACGCCTCCGAAAGAAGCCGGCGACCGCTCGCTCGTGCTTTTCGACAGAGGAGACGAAGTTGTTGTGCAAGCCGGCCCCGACGGAATGCGCTTTCTCCTCGTCTCGGGCAAGCCACTCGAGGAACCCGTCGCGTGGTACGGCCCGATCGTGATGAATACGCAGGAGCAGCTTCGCGACGCGTTCGACGAGCTGCAGAAGGGAACATTCCTCAACGCGGGAAATCGCGGCAAATGACGCTCGGAAACCTCAGGTAAGGAATATCACGTTGAAACCCTAGCTTTGGGGCGGGACTACTGGAGTCTTTGCGTCGTGGAATCGTGCCCGATCAGGTTGTCGAAGATTGCCAGGACGTGTCTGCGGTAGTTGACGATCCGTTCGAGCACCGGGCGCAGCGTAGGCTCGTGGCGCGTCTCGCGGTCCCACTTTGCCAGGACCGCCGCCGGTACCTCGATGTCGCGGCGCAGCTCTTCGGCCGTGTGCCCGCGCAGGAAGAGGCCGTAGAAAAAGGCCGCCTCTCGTTGCGGGAACTCGAAGTCCTGCAACTTCTCGTCTAACGGACTGGGTTGAGTCGCCATCGTCGAAAACCGCAGTTTACAGATTTCGCCGTCCCCGTCAAGAGTCTCCGCGACCTAAGCAGAAATAGGTGCTACTAGGACTCTTCCCGATTGTCAGCCGCGCCCACCCGCGCTAAGCTGTGTCCCTTGCGCCACGCGCATGGCACATCTCATCCCCTCGTTCGCGCACTCCCATTGGATTCCGGCCGCGATCTTTTGCGTCACCTATCTTTTCATTGCCATTCAGAGCGGCCGCGGCAGCCATCTGGACCGCACCGCCGCTGCTTTCTGCGGCGCCGTGGCGATGGTGCTCGCTGGCGTCCTAACGCTCAGCGATGCCTACCAGGCCATCGACTGGGACACGCTGATCTTTCTCTTGGGCATGATGATTCTTGTGGCCCATTTCCAGTATTCGGGGGTGTTTGACTGGATCGCGATCCACGTCTCGCGGGTCGCGCGCACCAGGCTCCAGCTGCTTTTGATTCTCGTGCTGACCTCCGGGATTCTAGCCGCGTTCTTCGTCAACGACACGATCTGCCTGGTCTTCACGCCGATCGTGCTCGCGGTCACCACGCGCCTGAAAGTCCCGCCGATTCCGTATCTGATGGCGCTCGCCACCTCTGCCAACATCGGCTCGGTCATGTCCGTCACCGGTAACCCGCAGAACGCCCTGGTCGGCATCTCCGCGCATCTCTCTTTTCTCTCGTTTCTCTTTCATCTGGCGCCGGTGGCGCTGATCGGCCTCGCGGTCAACGCGGGAGTGCTCGCGCTCTTCTTCCGCCACGATGTCTTGCACCAGCCGCTCGAAAGGAATTTGCCTCCGCTGACCGTCACTCTCGACCGCGTTCTCCTCGCGAAATGCATGCTGGCGGCCTTGCTCGTAGTCGCGCTATGGATCGCGGGCTATTCGTTTCCGCTCGTGGCCATCTCGGTCGGGGCCTTCATGCTCGTGATCGGTCGCGTGAAATCCGCCAATATTTATCAGCGCATCGACTGGGAGCTGCTGCTGTTCTTCGCCGCTCTCTTCGTCGTGATCCACGGATTTGAAGCGTCGGGCGCCGTGAGCTATTTCATCGGCCATTTTCAGCACGCTCTTGAGGGCAGCATGATCTCGCAGCTGCTGGCCGTCAGCGGCGTGATGCTGGTTCTTTCGAACATCGTCAGCAACGTGCCCGCCGTGCTGCTCTTCCGTCCGCTGGTTTCCTCGTTCCCCAATAGCCGCTTCATTTGGCTCGCCGTGGCAAGCACCAGCACGCTCGCGGGCAACGCAACGCCGCTCAGCTCCGTCGCGAATCTGATCGTGCTTCAGCAGGCGGGACAATCGGTGCAAATCTCGTTCTGGAAATTCGCGCGCGTCGGAATCATCGTCACTCTGCTCACGACGCTCGTGGCGATCGCAGTTCTCGCGGGGGAATCGATACTACTGCGGAAGTTTTGAGGATTCGCTCAAGGCTGTGGCAGTTCGCGGGGCCAGCTCGAAAATCGCGGCCCCGCAAACTCCCTCGATTCGTCACAGATCGTGCGTTGCCGCCGTTACTTCTTGGCGTGCGCGTAGCTCTCGGCAACCTGTTCCCAGTTGATTGTGTTCCACCAGGCCTCGATGTACTCCGGTCGGCGATTCTGATATTTCAAGTAATAGGCGTGCTCCCACACGTCGAGCCCGAAAAACGCCTTGCCGCCGTCTATGATCGGATTGTCCTGATTGGCGCTCGACTCGATCCCCAGCTTCCCGTCGCGGAAGAGCAGCCATGCCCATCCCGAGCCGAAGCGCGTCGTCGCCGCCTGATTGAACTTCGTTTTGAAGTCGGCAAAG
Source organism: uncultured Acidobacteriota bacterium (assembly GCA_963743335.1). Classification (GTDB taxonomy): domain Bacteria; phylum Acidobacteriota; class Terriglobia; order Acidiferrales; family UBA7541; genus Palsa-295. The sequence goes on along the minus strand of CAVUPI010000002.1, from coordinate 721,076 downwards.
CTGCTGAAAGTGCTCTTGATTGCGTTCCCAAGATCGCCGGAGGGCTCACCGCCGCCGCCCTTCTTCATGATCTTCCAGAACATGGAATGGTTCATATGCCCGCCGCCGTTATTGCGCACGGCCGTGCGGATGTTTTCAGGAACTTTGTTGATCTGAGCGAGCAACTCCTCGACCGGAAGTTTCGCCAGATCGGGCTGGCCTTCGAGCGCCTTATTGAGGTTCGTCACGTAGGCGCCGTGATGCTTATCGTGATGGATTTCCATCGTCTTCGCGTCGATATAAGGCTCGAGTGCGTCGAACGCGTACGGAAGAGCGGGCACGGTGTAGCTCATTTGAGGAGCGGCTCCTTGTGCGGAAGTTGCGGTCATATTATCTACCTCCTGAATTCTGGTTCCTGCCCCATAATTATACGCGCCTGAGCCGGGAACCGCGTCATCGGGCCCGTAAAATACCGGAAATCCCGTAGGAGGGTTTTATGTCGGCCGAGCATGCCCACGAGCATGTGGAGAAGCATTTCACCGCGACCGCCGCGGTGCGCGACATCGTCATCGGAATGTCCGACGGCTTGACGGTCCCCTTCGCTCTCGCGGCCGGCCTCACCAGTGCGGCCACCGCCATAGCGAAGGGCACGGGCATCATCGTCACCGCGGGCTTCGCCGAGATCGCCGCCGGCTCGATCGCCATGGGACTCGGCGGCTATCTCGCCGCGAAAACCGATTCCGAGCACTACGCTTCCGAACTCGAGCGCGAATACCGCGAGACGGTCGAATTGCCGGACATCGAAATCGAAGAGGTCGCCAAAGTATTCCGCGAATACGGGCTCACCGAAGCTCAAATGGCTCCGGTGGTTTCGGCGATCACCGGCAATCAGAAACGCTGGGTCGACTTCATGATGCGCTTCGAACTCGGCCTCGAAGAGCCCGATCCCGCGCGCGCCGGCCGCAGCGCGGCCACCATCGCCGTTTCTTACATCGTCGGCGGCCTGGTTCCTCTCGCTCCCTATATCGTGATGAAAGAGGTTCTTCCTGCGCTCTGGGTCTCCGTGGGCGTCACGCTTCTCGCGCTCTTCGTCTTCGGTTCCATCAAGGGCCACTACACCGGCGTGAAACCCTTGCGAGGCGGTCTGCAAACCGTACTGGTCGGCGGCCTCGCAGCCGCGGCCGCATTCCTCATCGCTCGTTTGATCAGTCAGTAATCGCGACACAAGCCCGCCCGAGCCGCTCGAATGCGCCGTGGGACGCCGGCCGTCCTCAATTTCTTCCGCCGAGAGCCGATTCTCTTTGAGGGATATAATAGAGGATGGGTGGGGCTCCGACTTTGAAGCGGGCCTCACGATACGAAACGCTATCTATTACGTCTAATAGACCGGAGCCCCGACGCCAGCGTTGGCGCGCGGGTGGAAAAAAAGGAGAAAATTCATGAAGAGCAGTCATCTGCACATTCCCCGCTGGGTGGCGACGTTGGCGGTTGTTACCGCTCTCGTCTGCGGGGGCGTCTTCGCAATCGGTTTACGAAACTGGTCGGACCACCCCGTGTTTGGCGCCGCGCCTCTCAACATCACGCTCGCGCGCAACGATGGACCCGTCTCGCTCGGCGATTTTCAGAATGGTTTTTCATCCGTCTTGAAGCCGGTTCTTCCCGCCGTCGTCAATATTCACAGCTCGAAGGTCGTGAAGCCTCATGAGGAGGGCTCGATGCCGTTCAACGATCCCTTCTTCCAGCAATTCTTCGGCAATCAGTTTGGCCAGCAGCAGATGCGACCCGAGCGTGAACAAAGCCTCGGTTCGGGTGTCATCGTCACGTCGGATGGAACGATTCTCACGAACAATCACGTCATCGACGGAGCCACCGACATCAAGGTCCAGCTGAGCGACAAGCGCGAATTCACGGCCAAGCTCGTCGGCACCGATCCCCGCACCGACATCGCCGTGCTGAAAATCGACGCGTCGGGTCTGCCCACGCTCGCCATCGGCGATTCTTCGCGACTCAAGGTCGGCGACGTGGTCTTCGCCGTCGGCGATCCGTTTGGCGTCGGCGAAACCGCTACGATGGGTATCGTCAGCGCCACCGGCCGCAGCGGTCTCGGCATCGAGAATTACGAAGACTTCATTCAGACCGACGCCGCAATCAATCCCGGCAATTCCGGCGGCGCGATGGTCGATCTGCACGGCAATCTGATCGGCATCAACACCGCCATCGCCACGGGCGGCGGTGGTGAAGGAAACGTCGGCATCGGCTTCGCGATTCCGATCGATATGGCCCGCTCGGTTGCCGATCAGCTCGTCGCTCATGGCAAAGTCGTGCGCGGCTATCTCGGCCTCTACCCGCAGGACGTCACGACCGACATTGCCAAACAGTTTGGCTTGAGCGGACCTCAGGGAGCTCTCGTCGCCGATGTCTCGCCCGATTCGCCGGCAGCGAAAGCCGGAATCAAGCGCGGCGACGTGATTCTCAAGGTGAACGGTGAGTCAGTCGATTCGGCGAACAACCTGCGCCTCCGCATTTCGCAAACGCCTCCGGGAACAGACGTCAAGCTCCAAATTTCCCGCGATGGCAAAGTGCAGGACGTCACCGTCGACCTCGGAGAATTCCCCGAGAAGGAAGCGAACGCGACTCCCGGACAAAGCAACAGCGGTGGACTCCAGGGCGTGAACGTGCAGGACCTCACACCGGATCTCGCACAGCAGCTGAATCTGCCTGCCGGCATTCACGGCGTGGTGGTTTCTGATGTCGATCCGTCGAGTCCGGCGGCCGCCGATCTGCAGCGCGGCGACGTCATCCAGGAAGTCAACCACAAGCCCATTTCCAACGTCGAGCAGTACAATCAGGCTGTTTCGGCCGCGGAAAGCCAACCGGTGCTTCTGTTGGTGAATACGGGCGGCGTGACGCGATACGTCGTCGTTGAAACTCACTAGGCGCCGCGACACTTGCATTTAGCTCGGCAGAAGGCGGAGTCTGTGGCCCAAAAACCACACTCCGCCTTCTACCGTTCTTACGCCACAGGGTTACGTGCTTTCATGTATTTTCTCCGGCGCGCCGGTACCTCACTATTGTCGACTCAGGTGCATCGCAATTTAACTTGTCGACTGCGCCCGCGAGATCGATGCAAGATTGTATTGCGACAAATTTCGTTCCCCGGGGTTAGCGATGTTCAGGCGAGCGGGGAGCGGTGAGCAACGGATCAACCGATGCGCCGCATCCGATCTAACCACCTGGCCGCGTGGTTGTCGCTTTCAACACGACTGGGGGTAGAATGGTACTTGGGTCCTATTCATCCCGGCCCATTGATCTAGTACTAAGGTATTGTGCGGTATAGGTGTCTCGCTACCGCCGCACATCCACTTTTCCAGAAGGGCTCTTGGGGTGAAATGTATGGCGCCGGTGAAGAATCGAGCTGTATTTACTGAGTCGCTGCTTCCGGAAGGACAGCGCCGCTGGGGCTCGTTTAGTGCGGGCATCGGTCTCGAGTGCGTCGCCCTGCTTGCACTCATCGTAATACCTCTGTTCATGCCGCAAAAGTTTCAGGCCGTCGAGCACGACTGGGTTACCCCCATCGAAGCTCCGGTGATTCAGGCATGGAAGCCGCAGCCTCCCCCCAAGCCCGTAGCCGTGAAGCGCGAAATCGTCAAAGAAATTCCCAAGCCGGTGGAAGTCGTCACGCCGAAGCCGCAAATTTTCAATCCCGTCATTACCGCTCCAGTAGCGAAGCGAGTGGTGGAACGCAAGACGGCGGCGCCCGAGGTTGTCGCGAAGGCGTTTCCCGATCCCAATCCTCCGCTCTCGATGGGAAGCTCTGCGATCCCCACTTTGAGGAAGCCGCGTGAAGCCGTGCAGACCGGCGGCTTTGGGGATCCGAACGGCGTTCCGACGAACGGGAAAACGGATCACAACGTCAATATCGCGCAAATGGGATCGTTCGACATGCCTGCGGGCCCGGGAAATGGCAACGGAACTGGCGGCGCCAAAGGCGCGAAGGGTGTCGTGAGCAGCGCGGGATTTGGCAATGGCGTAGCTGTTGGCGGACCCGGCGGCGGGAGCCACGGCACCGTTCACCAGGGCCTTTTCGCCGACGAGCAAGCCGGCCCGGCGGGTCCGAAGGTGAAGCAGACGGCGGCTGTCTCGAACACGAAGCCCGTCGAAGTTTTGTCCGTGCCGAAACCCGTGTATACCAGCCAAGGTTTGGCTAAGAGGATCGAAGGAGATGTTCGCTTGGAGGTTGTGTTCACGGCCTCCGGCGAAGTCAAAGTAGTCCGCGTGATTCAGGGCCTGGGGTATGGCTTGGATGAAGCCGCCGAAACCGCGGCGCGCCAGATTCGCTTCCGTCCGGCGCTGCAGGACGGGCAGCCCGTGGACTCACAAGTCCCCATCCGTATCACTTTCGAATTGGCGTATTGAACTGAAAGGGGAATGCAATGCGCACGTGGAAAAGTTTTTGTCTCACAACGGCCCTCGTAGGCGCTCTCGCGGGCGTCAGCGGCGCACAGACCCAGACCGCCGATCAGACGCAGCCTCAGCCGAGCGGTTCCATGGCGGTTCCTGTCACGACGGTGAACGAAGCGATCGATCGCATCATTGCTCGCGAGCATGATGAGAACGCGACGATCCGGCGCTACAACCCCATCGTCGAAACCTATATTCAGGACATGAAGCCCGATAAGGACATGGGCGCGGTTCCCGTTCGCGACCACTATTTCCTGGGCCAGGCGAACCTCTCCAAGGGCGTTGTCGACGTCAACATGCTCGACAAGAAGAAGGGCAAGATCGACCAGTTCAATCCGCTTTCGCACGTCGCCGATTTTTTCAGTTCCTCTTACGTGCCCGACGGCTTCCTCCAGATGATTTATCTGGATCAGAGCGGCTTCGATCGCCAGCACTATCAATTCGATTACGTCGGCAAGCAGTTCCTCGGCGAGGTTCGCTGCCTGGTGTTTGACGTGACGCCGCTGCCGAAATCCGGCAAGGGCCGCTTCAAGGGCCGCATCTGGGCCGAAGATCAGGGTTTCACGATCGTGCGATTCAACGGCGTCTACACGCCCGTTGCCGGAATCAATGGTTTCAACCTCCACTTCGATAGCTGGCGCCTCAACGTCCAGCCGGGCCTTTGGCTGCCCGCGTTCGTCTTCAGCCAGGAATCCGACCTGAAGGATTTTCTCGGCAATCACGTGCGCTTCAAAGCGCAGACGCGCCTCTGGGGCTACAACCTGCGGGGTGCGGGCCGCGAGGAACAGTTCACGCAGTTGACGATCGAGTCGCCCACTGCCGTGCAGGATCAGGGCGCCGCGCAGAACGATAATTCTCCGCTTGAAGCCGAACGCGAATGGCAGCACGAAGCCGAAGTCAACGTTCTCGACCGTTTGCAGCGCGATGGACTCCTCGCTCCTCAGGGAGAAATCGACAAGGTTCTCGAAACCGTCGTCAACAACATCGAGGTCACGAACAATCTGGACATCGAGCCCGAGGTTCACTGCCGCGTGCTCCTCACCGGAACGCTCGAATCCTTTTCGATCGGCCACACCATTGTCGTCAGCCGCGGCTTGATCGACGTGCTCCCGGACGAAGCTAGCTTGGCCGCGATCCTCGCGCAGGAACTTGCGGACATCATCGTGACGAAGCCCTCGACCGATCAGTGGGGTTTCAACGACACCACCAACGTTTCTACCGTCGACGCCGTCGCGCACTTCTCCTTCCGCGATACGCCCGACCAGATCCAACTCTCCGGCAAGAAGGCGCTCGAGCTGCTGAAGAATTCGCCTTACAAAGACAAGTTGGCCAATGCCGGCCTCTTCCTGAAAGAGCTCGATGCGGAATCGAAGGATCTGCCCGCGCTCATCAATCCGCACCTCGGCAATCGCGTGTACGTCTATACGCAGTTGCTCAGCGATGCCCCGGCGCTTACGCCCGATAAGCTCGATCAGATCGCCGCGCTTCCGATCGGCGGGCGTCTCAAGCTCGACCCGTGGAACGACAAGGTTGAACTTCTGAAGGCCAAAGCGGCGCCGCTGACGTCGTCGCGCGAGAAGATGCCTTTTGAGGTCACGCCGTTCATGCCCTATCTCACGCGTTACGAGAAACCCGGCGCAGGCTTGTCGGCTGACACCGCGAAGGCGGACGTCGCCAAGAAAGAACAGCAGCCGGATCCGCAGCCGCAACAGCAGCAATAGCCTCGATCCGCGTTCTATGAATTTGGCCCGGCGATCGTTCCCGATCGCCGGGCCCTTTTCTTGTCCGCATGAAAATCGAGATTCCCACAGATTGATGTGAAATTCACAGGGTCGACTACAGAGATCACCCTAACAAATCGTTCACATAGACTTGACGAATGCCGAAATCTTGGTATACTCTCCTGATGTTGGCGGTGCCCTGATTTGTCAGGGAGTCTGCTGACGGACCGGACTTGCCGACTGAATCGCAGAGGTGAGGTTGGTTACGAATACCGGGTAGAAAGAAATCGAGCTTCGAGCTAATCCGTCCTAGGGGTCGGAAGTAACGGCCTGCGGAATGGACGGAATCGCCCGGCGCTCGTAGCCGGGTTTTTTATTGTTCGGATTTACTCGCTGCGTCGGCTCCAAACCGATTCAGCGCTCCGCCGGGTGCGGAGACGTTCCGATCGGAAGCTGATGATCGGAACGATCGATCTTTGACAACTGAAGGAAGCTGGCATTGCGTTGCGCGAATTTCAAGGTTCGCGTGATGCAATAAACCGCAAATTTTTGCTCGAGAGTAGCGTTTTGTGGAAAGGCGAACTTGCCTCTTCACGTCGCTTAAGCGTGCAATTTTGGCCGATTTTGGCCTCTTAAACGCGCTTAAACACCCTTAAAAGTCACGGAATGGAGGGCTTGCAAGACCCTTTGTCCCGTGTTTCGAGGGCCTTAGCATTCTAAGGCGTGTTGGGTAAGTTTTATGGTTAAGCTACTAAGGGCGTACGGTGGATGCCTTGGCGCCAACAGGCGATGAAGGACGCGGTAAGCTGCGATAAGCCCCGGGAAGCCGCAAACAGGCCTTGATCCGGGGGTGTCCGAATGGGGAAACCCTATCTGGTAAAACCAGATAACGGCCCGCTGAATACATAGGCGGGTACGAGCTAACCCAGGGAAGTGAACCATCTCAGTACCTGGAGGAAAATAAATCAAACGAGATTCCGATAGTAGCGGCGAGCGAAATCGGAACAGCCCAAACCGGTGTATTTATACGCCGGGGTTGTAGGACCGCATAAGTAGAGTTATCAAACCGGAAACTAGGCGAACCCGATGGAAATCGGGGCCATAGAATGTGATAGCCATGTAGCCGAAAGTTTACCGGACTCGAAGCGGTATCCTGAGTACCACGGGGCACGAGAAACCCAGTGGGAATCTGGGGAGACCACTCTCCAAGGCTAAATACTCGTTGGCGACCGATAGTGAACTAGTACCGTGAGGGAAAGGCGAAAAGCACCCCTGCGAGGGGAGTGAAATAGAACCTGAAACCGTATGCCTACAAGCAGTCGAAGGGCTATGACCCGACTTCGGTCGGGTAATGCCTGACGGCGTGCCTCTTGCTTAATGAGCCGGCTAGTTATTCTCACAGGCAAGGTTAAGCGTAAGCGAGCCGTAGCGAAAGCGAGTCCGAATAGGGCGTTCAGTCTGTGGGAATAGACGCGAAGCGGGATGATCTACCCTTGGCCAGGTTGAAGGTCGCTTAACCGCGACTGGAGGACCGAACCGTTGTGAGTTGAAAATCGCTCGGATGAGCTGAGGGTAGGGGTGAAAGGCTAATCAAATTCCGTGATAGCTCGTTCTCCCCGAAATGCCTTTAGGGGCAGCCTTGCGTGATTTGCCACGGTGGTAGAGCACTGAATGGACTAGGGTCCCATCCAGGATACCGAATCCAATCAAACTCCGAATGCCGTGGACAACAGCGCAGGAGTGAGACTACGGGGGATAAGCTCCGTGGTCGAGAGGGAAAGAACCCAGATCGCCGATTAAGGTCCCAAACTGTAGACTAAGTGGGAAAGGACGTGTGAGCGCACAGACAGCCAGGAGGTTGGCTTAGAAGCAGCCATCCTTTAAAGAAAGCGTAACAGCTCACTGGTCAAGTGTTCACGCACCGACAATCCAACGGGGCTCAAGTCTACGACCGAAATCGCGAAATTGACGATTTCTACGGATTTCGTCATTTGGTAGGGGAGCATTCTGTGGTGGCAAAGGTAGACCGAGAGGACTACTGAACGCCACGGAAGAGACTCTGCCGGCATAAGTAGCGATAAACACGATGAGAACTCGTGTCGCCGAAAGTCTAAGGTTTCCTGAGGAAGGTTAATCCGCTCAGGGTTAGGCGGGTCCTAAGGTGAGGCCGAGAGGCGTAACTGATGGATAGCAGGTCAACATTCCTGCCCCGCCATGCGAACGTTATACGATGGGGTGACGCAGAAGGATAGGGGAGTCGGGTGATGGACGTCCCGATTGCTCAGTGCAAGCCGGATCCCGCAGGAAAATCCACGGGGTCATTCAACGGTCAGACTGAGGACGAGGTCACACGACCAAAAAGTCCCTGATTTCACGCTGCCGGGAAAAACCTCTAAGGAGTTCGTATGGTGCCCGTACCTCAAACCGACACAGGTAGACAAGGTGAATATCCACAGGCGCTCGAGAGAACGCTCGCTCAGGAACTAGGCACATTAGCCCCGTAACTTCGGGAGAAGGGGTGCCCCGGTAGGGTTTATAGCCCGAGGGGGCCGCAGTGAAATGCGTTCGGCGACTGTTTAACAAAAACACAGCTCTCTGCTAAGTCGAATACGACGTATAGGGGGTGACGCCTGCCCGGTGCCGGAAGGTTAAAGGGAGGGCTTAGCTGCCGCAAGGTAGCGAAGGCCTGATCTGAAGCCCCGGTGAACGGCGGCCGTAACTATAACGGTCCTAAGGTAGCGAAATTCCTTGTCGGGTAAGTTCCGACCTGCACGAATGGCGTACCGATCGAACGACTGTCTTGGCGAACGGCTCGGCGAATTTGTGGTTCCGGTGAAGACGCCGGATGCCCGCATCTAGACGGAAAGACCCCGTGCACCTTAACTGCACTCTGGTCATGATTAACGGTACTGCCTGCGTAGGATAGGTGGGAGCCTGGGAACCCTCGGTTTCGGCTGAGGGGGAGGCAACGGTGAAATACCACCCTGATAGTTCTGTCGCTCTAACTTGCACCCCTAGACGGGGTGGAGGACACGGCCAGACGGGTAGTTTGACTGGGGCGGTCGCCTCCTAAACGGTAACGGAGGCGCTCCAAGCTTGGCTCAGGCGGATTGGAAACCCGCCGTGGAGTGCAAGAGCATAAGCCAGGTTGACTGCGAGACACACAGGTCGAGCAGGCACGAAAGTGGGATCTAGTGATCCGGTGGTTCTGCGTGGAAGGGCCATCGCTCAACGGATAAAAGGTACGCCGGGGATAACAGGCTGATCTAAGCCAAGAGTTCACATCGACGCTTAGGTTTGGCACCTCGATGTCGGCTCATCGCATCCTGGGGCTGTAGAAGGTCCCAAGGGTTAGGCTGTTCGCCTATTAAAGCGGTACGTGAGCTGGGTTCAGAACGTCGCGAGACAGTTCGGTCCCTATCTGGTGTGGGCGCAGGAAACTTGAGAGGAGCTGTCCCTAGTACGAGAGGACCGGGATGGACGGACCTCTTGTGATCGAGTTGTCACGCCAGTGGCATAGCTCGGTAGCGAAGTCCGGAAGAGATAATCGCTGAAAGCATCTAAGCGAGAAGCTCGCCTCGAGATAAGGTTTCCCAAGGGGGCTGCGGTCCCCTAAGAAGGCCAGTCGAAGACTACGACTTTGATAGGCGGGAGGTGGAAGCGCAGTAATGCGTGTAGCTGACCCGTACTAATCGGCCGTTCGGCTTGACCATAAAATTTTCCTAACGCGAAGCGTTACCCTGAGGAGCCCCGATGTTTAGGGCGACAAAGGGCGGCGCGGCGTGAGGAGAACCTTTCCGCGAAATGCTACTCTCCAGCGGAAATTTTCGGTTTAACCAACTTCCTTCAGTTGCTCATCGAAATTCGGCATTCGAGATTCGCAAACTCGCGAAGGCGGTTGCGAGTCTCGGTGTTCGAGTTTCGATTTCCAGTTTCCTGGTGGTCTTACCGCAAGGGTCACACCCGTTCCCATCCCGAACACGGAAGTTAAGCCTTGCCGGGCCGATGATACTGCGTTGGAAACGACGCGGGAACGTAGGTCACCGCCAGGATTAAAATTCAAAGGCCGGTCTGATAAAATCGGACCGGCCTTTTTGTTTTTGCGCAAGTTTTGCTTTCGGATATATTCTGTCGGCGGCGTGAGCCGGATTGACAAGACGCTCGGGCAGATTCTGCGTGGAACATCCGACGCAAACATTGCGTTTTCGTCCATGCGCCGCTTGCTCGTGAGGCTCGGTTTTCAAGAGCGCATCAAGGGCGACCATCACATATTCGTGCGCACCGGTGTCGAGGAGATACTGAATTTGCAGCCCAAGGGCCCGAAATGTAAGCCGTATCAGGTGAAGCAGGTTCGGTCTGTTATACTTCGTTACAAGCTCGCGGAGGTCGGACATGCCTAAGTACGAGGTAATCATCTACTGGAGCCAGGAAGATCAGGCCTTTATCGCTGAAGTCCCGGAGCTTCCTGGATGTGCGGCCGATGGCCAAAGCTACCGCGACGCTTTGGCGAACGTCGAAGTTGTGATCCAGGAATGGATTGAAACCGCCAAGGACAACGGTCGCGCCGTTCCCGTTCCGAAGGGGCGCCTGGTTTTCGCCTAGAAGTGGCGCTGACGGAGAGTCTGGGATGAAAGCGAAGCGTGAATTCACGGTTGTTATCGAGCGCTGATGAAGCGCGCGCGGGAAGCGATCGAGCTTTGTCTTGAAGATGGCGATTCGGCGGAGCCCATAGAGCTTGTGGGCGTCCAGCGCGTCGCGATATGACCCGCCTCCGCTCCTCACGCGGAACAACTCATCCGCGCTCTTGAACGTGCTTATTTCGGATCAAGCAACGGCCGGTTGAAATACGCGGGATCGCAGCGACGATTCGCCGCAGGCGTTGCCCAGTCGCCAACGATTTTCTATTTCGGAGATCATGGCGCGGCATGCCTCTGCGGGCGCGACGGCATTCTGGACTCGCGCGGGGAATTCGTCGTAGGTCCGGCCATCGAGCCGGCGGCCAGTGATCGACTTGCGAACTCCTCCCCATTGCTTGAAAAAGAATGCGACTTTGTTTTGTTTGCACTGATCTCTCAATGAAAGCACCCACTCCTTTTGCAGTGGTCTCGCGCCGGGACCGCTCTCGCCGCCCACGATCATCCAGTGGATTCCGCGCAGGTCCAGCGTCCCCGTGTCTTCCAAGAGCGGTTCGACTGAGAGAAAGCGGACTGCCGCTTCCGCGCTTCGCAAATGTTCAATCCTCGGCACACCGTGCTTCTTGTCCTCGACGCTGACTCCCCACCAGACGTGCGGCTCGCGCGCTGCGAAACTCAGCTTCGAGTTGAGAAGGTCCCGGAGGCGCTCGGACCGTTTCGTGAGTACCTGATACGTGTGCCACTTTGCAGCGACCATGACTCGCGCGACGGCGACGATGTAGTCGTCAGGCACCTTGTCATGAAAGAGATCGCTCATCGAGTTTACGAAGATCATCTTCGGACTGCGCCAACGCAGGGGCTCCGCGAGCTTCTCCGGCACGAGGCGCATGTCGAATCCTTGCTCGTACGGATGTCCCTTCACCCCGCGGAAACGTTCCGCAAATGTCTCGGCATAGCAGTGCTTGCACCCCGGGCTGATCTTGGTGCACCCGCGAACCGGATTCCACGTCGCATCCGTCCATTCAATTGCGGAGTCGAGTGACATTAGCTTGCTCCCCGGTCCTGATATTTCTTGAAGATGTCGATCACTATATTCTCCGCCGTGTTCTTCTGCGAGGCAAAGTAAAGGTAGTAGACGGTTGCGCCCGTGGAATTTCGCATGGGCAGGGGGCGAGGGACTCTAGCGAATCCCGCCGTTTTCTGTAAGCGCAATCGGAAGGCCTCAGCGATCACCTCATTTGTTTGCTTTTCAGGTTCGCCAAATAAGCCTAGGTCTGTCCTATAAGCAATATCACGCCAGGATTCGTCTCCCCAGAAGGAGTTCATTCGGGCGATTTGCGTCGGCCCGACTCTATCCGGATTACGCCAGAGGACATTGCGATTCATGTCCATCACGGGGAAGTTCAGGAACACATCCAGAGTTTTCATCTGGCCCGCCGTCGATATCACACTCCAACTGAGGTCGAGCCCATAAGGATCAAGAATGCACAAGCCGCGCCGGTAGTCCTTGTACGCCACGCGAGGGAAGATCTTGTCGAGGAGAATGGTGTTGCAGTCTCCCTCATAAATGAACACGTTGTTTCGGCCTGCGATCAATTCCTTCAGGCTTTCAATCTTTTCGGGCTCAATATCAATCAGATGGTATTCCCAAAACAGGGGCCGCACATTCAAGGCATTGAGAGGGCTGCCCGGGACAAAGTCTTCGGTCGCTTTTGTGAGATGACCGCCCGCTCCGGCGAATGCGTCGATGTAGACATGATACAGCGGCGGCGTTTTCTGCGCCGCGAGGATGGTCGAATAGGCGCGGGCGTAATCCCGAATGATATCCAGCTTGACCTCCGACCAGTAGCCAATCCTGTCGAATTGAGGCCGGCGATCCATGCTCAAAGATATTCGTCTTTTATTCGCCATGCTGTCAAGCTGGGCGAGATGGAACCGGACAGACGGCATTCTACAGCAGTGCTTCTAAGGCCGAGGCTGTACGACGATTTTCCCCGGTGTATATAATTTGCGCTCGATTGGGTGCTCAGGCTCTCTGCAGGTTTGCCTTTAGGCTGGTTTCCGCAAGCTATTGAAACTACGACGGATGTTTGCGACATGCGCGCTTGGCATGCTCGTTGCACCCTCCGCTCTGACCCCCCGCTAACCTAGGAATAGGAGGCCGAAATGGGCATAAAGCCATTGCGGTTGAAAAAAGCACCGACCGTGACGTTGGTTGTGGGAGCTTTCTTACTGGTGGGCATACCTGTGCGTGCGCAATCTACCTCCACGCAAACAAATAACAGCACGTCGACTCAAACGTCTGCTCAGACGAATGTCGCCGCGCAAGTCAACACGCCTGACCGGGACAACGACGCCAGACAAAGGAACGTGGCCCGGTTTGATCAGTTTCTGGATGGCCACCCGGAAATCGCCGAGCAGGTCCGGAGGAATCCGTCGCTCGTCGATGACCGGGACTTCGTGCACAACCATCCGGCCTTGCAGGACTATCTGCGAGACAATCCCGGTGTTCGCGACGAACTCCGGCAGAATCCGGACGCCTTCCTGCAGCAGCCGCAGCACTTCGACAATCATGACAACGACCGCGGCCGCGATACGCGGGTGACGGCGGACTTCACTCGCTTCATGGACACGCACCGCGAAGTTGCCGAGCAGCTACGGAAAGACCCGTCGCTCGCGGATAATCCGCAGTTCGTCCAAAACCATCCCGACCTGCAGGATTATCTGCGGGACAATCCCGGCGTTCGCGATCAATTGAGGCAGGATCCGAACGCGTTTATGCAGCGAGAAGAGCAATTCAACCGCATGCAGAACGTGGACGATCGCGACAATCGCCAGGACCTAGCGCAGTTCAACCGATTCCTCGATAGCCACCGCGAAATCGCCGAGCAGGTCCGCAAGGATCCTTCGCTCGCAAACAATCACGATTTCGTGCAGAACCATCCGGCGCTGCAGGACTACTTGCGGGATAATCCGGGAATTCGCGATGAAGTCCGGCAGGACCCGAACGCGTTCATGCACCAGGAGGACCGCTTCGCGAGCACCCAGCACTGGGATGACCGCGACGCGTCCAACCGGAACAAGGCGAGCTTCCGAGAATTCCTCGAGAGCCACCACGACATTCAGGCGGACGTGACGAAGGATCCGTCGGTCGTCAAGAACCGGGAATACGTGCAGAACCATCCCGAGCTTGACGGCTACCTGAATGCGCATCCCGGCGTCCGTGACGACATGATGGCCGATCCGAACGGATTCGTCCGAGGCACGCAGCAATTCAAGGGCGACGCTGGCGCGGGCGTGTCGACCAGCGGAAGCGGCTCCGGCATGTCAACGGGCACTTCGACCGGGACGTCTGCCGGGGCTTCGACGCACGGCTCGACCGGCAGTTCAACCGGAACGTCCACGGGCACGTCGACCCAAAACCCTAAACCCAAGTTGTAACGTACGCTCGTTCGCGCGACAGGAGGGCCCCCGTGGCCTTCCTGTTAGCGCGTTTCGCCGGTTCTCGAAGGAGGAGGCATTATGAGCGTCAAGAGTCCGTTGATACTCGCGCTTGTTATGATTTGCGCGCTCCCGTTGAGCGCCAATGATAAAAAGAAAGACGTGAAGCGAGGCATGCTCGAAAAAATGGAAGCGGTGCCGTGCGGCGCAAGGGAGCGCGGGCTTTCGGGCTTGGGCACGCTGTGGGCATCGGCCGGCATTACGCACGTGAATTCCAATGAAAAGCTGTGCCCGCAGTATCTGCTGCGCACCGACCAGATGGATTACGAAATCCGTCCGATGGACCTGAAACACGCGACGATTCTGCCCGTGGGCCAGGAAGCGCAGTTTAAATTGAAGGATAAAGACATTATCCTCGACGTGCCGGAGGCAGGCCTGCGGAAAATGCGAGCGTATGAGGTAGTGGGAATGAATCCGAATAGTAATCCGGACTCGGATGATCAGAAGTCCTCGAGTCTGACGCCCGACGACGATCGTTAGGCGCGCGGCCAAGGCCCAGATTTCATCGCGAAAGCCCCACCCTCGAAAACCGAGGATGGGGCATCGGAAGTCAAAAGGCGAAAGCGAAATCCTAAGCTCTGCGATGGCGCGCCGTTCTCGCGACTCTGCCGTTCGACCCTCAGCATGAAAGGGCTCGCGTTCTCCGTGGTGGGGTCCGTCGCACATTCAACGTACGCTGTCGCCATTGTTCCCGGCGCTTTCGCCGTTGCTCCCCGCTGGGGTATCTTTGAACCCGAGAGGCGCAACTGGGCATGGGCGCAGGCGGGATCCACAGCGTAGAGCTGATCGTTCTGGTCTTGCTGATCCTCGTCGTCGCGTTCGCGGCGCTCGCCAAGCGTTTGGAAATTCCTTACCCGATCATTTTGGTCATTGGCGGCCTCATTCTCAGCGTCATTCCGCACGGCCCGCACGTCGAACTCAATCCAGAAATGGTCTTTCTGGTGATTCTGCCGCCGCTTCTTTTTTCGGCTGCATGGGTCACGCCGTGGCGTGACTTTCGCTACAACCTCGTTAGCATCTCGATGCTGGCCGTGGGCCTGGTTGGCTTCACCGTGTTCGGTGTGGCCGCGGCGTCGCGCTGGATTTTGCCGGGATTCGACTGGCGAATGGGGCTGGTGCTCGGCGCGGTGGTTTCCACCACGGACGCGATTGCCGCGACGTCGATCGCATCCCGGCTGGGGATGCCGAAGCGCATCACGCAAATCCTCGAAGGCGAAAGCCTTCTCAACGATGCAACGGGCTTGCTCGCCCTCGAGTTCACGACCGCGATGCTGGTGACCGGCCGCACTCCTTCGATTTTCGAAGGGCTTTGGCGGCTGATCTACCTGATATTCGGCAGCATCGTGATCGGGCTGATCGCCGGCAAAGTGATTCACATGCTTGTAGTGAAGATCGTCGACGCGCCCATCGAGATTACGATCAGCCTGATCGCGCCCTACTTCGCATATCTCGTCGCGGAAGAGGCGCGCGCTTCCGGCGTGATGGCGACGGTGGCCTGCGGCCTGTATCTGGGCCACAAGAGCTCTCTGTTTCTGTCGACCGGCGCGCGGCTCACCGGCGAAGCCGTGTGGGAGACGCTCGTATTCATCCTCAACGGTTTTGTCTTTTTGCTGCTTGGGTTTCAGCTGCCCTACATCCAGGCGGACATTCACACGCATCATCTGGGCAAGCTCGTGCTGTTGGGGTTGTTGTTCAGCGGCGTGGTGATCCTTCTCCGGTTCCTGTGGGTGTATCCCGGCGCGGCGATTTCATACGCGATTCGTAGGAAGATTCTGCATCAACCGGAAACACTGCCGAGGCCCAAGGCGCTTTTCGTCATCTCGTGGACCGGGATGCGCGGAGTGGTGGCGCTGGCGGCCGCGATATCGCTGCCGAGGCTGCTCGATAGCGGCGCGGCTTTTCCCGGACGCAACATGATGATCTTTCTCACGTTCTGCGTGATTTTTGTGACGCTCGTCTTGCAGGGACTGACGCTGCCAGCGTTGATCCGGAGACTGGGCCTCGCGGACCAGGCCGGGCGAAATGAGGAAGAGGAAGAAGCGCGGCGCGACATGGTAAAAGCCGCGCTCGCTTATCTGGAGCATGGCCGCGACGACGCTTCGGACGAGGGCGCTGCAGTCTACGAGGAACTCATTCGGCTTTACCGCCGCCGGCTGAATACGCTCGTGAACGACAATTCGGCGGAACTCGGGTCGCGGCCGGAAGACTATCAGCTATGGCGCGAGCTTTCGCAGCAGGTGCGCGCCATCCAGCGCGCCACGGTGCTTCACCTGCGCAATCAGAACAGAATTAACGACGAAGTGATGCGCCGGCTCGAGCGCGAACTCGATTTGACCGAAGCGCGGTACGCCCAGTCGGAGAGCGCGTGATTTCTGCTCCGCCGTCGCGAAATGGATGTACATCGATTGCAGGCCGACGCGGCCCGGCCCCGTGAAGCGGTTCCACGCCAGCTGCCCGAGGCTGGCGAACACTCCCGTGGCCAGCTTCTGAAACTGCGTTTCCATCTGGATGCTGCGATCCTTGTAAATCCATTCGCCGGCTCGATATCGATCTGCTCGCCGACGTTTAGGAACACCTCGAAGACGTTGCCGAATCCGTGCAGCCA
The DNA here is from genome assembly GCA_963743335.1 of uncultured Acidobacteriota bacterium. GTDB lineage: Bacteria > Acidobacteriota > Terriglobia > Acidiferrales > UBA7541 > Palsa-295. The sequence continues at coordinate 704,175 of CAVUPI010000002.1, read as the reverse complement.
GAGGACGCTGGAGACGACCGTGAGGTATTCTTACGGGACTTGGCGCGCGTCCGCGGAGGCGATTTGGCCGCTCAATCAAAGCCGCAGCGATTTATGGCCACGATCTACAAGATCTGGCTGATGCGGCACGTGGACGTCCCGGAAGAAATCGGGCGCGCGCTTGAGAGGGAATCGGGGAAGAAGCGACACATCCCGGTTGTTGCCGTGGTGAACGGCGAGAGCGCGCGGAGTACGCTCGTTCCCGCGGGCGGCGGACGATACCGGCTGCATCTCAATACGGCGCTGCGGAAGGCGGCGCGCGCGGATGCGGGCGACGTTGTGAGCGTCGAGCTGCGGATTGATCGCGGATCGCGGAGCCTGCCGGTGCCGCCGGATTTGGGCGTGGGGCTGAAGCGGCATCCCAAGGCGTGGCGCGCATTTCAGGAGATACCGCCGGGGCATCGCCGGCATATCATCCAATGGTTCGATTCGGCGAAATCGGCGGCTGCGCGCGGGCGGCGGCTTGAGCGCGTGGTCGACGTGCTGCTGGAACGCGCGCTTTTGCGCACGCCTTCGCGCCCGCGGCGGCGCAAGTCGAAATCGAGCTAGCGTGTTTTTCTGGACGAGGAGGCGCACTGTGAAACTCTTACTTACCGCGATGCTGCTGGTGCTTGCCGTGAGCCCGAGCGCGTTGCACGCGCAGGCTGGCGGCGCCGGCGCTGCCCGTGGTAGCGCGAGCGACATCAAGACAATCGCTGCGATCGAGACGGAATGGGAGACAGCGTGGAACCATCACGATGTCGCCGCGATGGTGCGCCTTTTCGCGCCGGACGCGGATGTGGTCAACCTGGCCGGCCAATGGTTCAAGGGGCGCGAAGCGTTCGCGAAGAGCCTCGAGGGATTGCATTCGGCGAAGACGAAGGAAAGCGTTTGGCACACCGAGCAGATAAAGACGAGCTTCCTAACTCCAGGCATTGCGATCGTGCACGTCTATTTCAATTCGAGCGGTGAGCGCAATCCGGATGGTACGCCGATGCCGCCCCGCCGGGGCATCTTCACGCGGGTCGAAGAGAAACGCGATGGACACTGGCTGATCGTCGCATCGCAGGCGACGAAGATCGTGCCGCCGGAAACTGCGGGCGCGATCGAAAACGCTCCGGGCGTCGACGCGGATCGCGCGATCGCGCTGTTGCGTCCTTGAGCTGCGCTCGATTACGATTTCAAGCATGCACATCGCGATTGCATCGACTGTATTGCTTCTGCTGTCCCCTGCATTTCCATTCGCCCAATCGCAATCGCAATCGAAATCGACGACCAAGGCGCACGTCGATCTCCTCGGGATGACGTGCGCGCAGGTTCTGCGGATGACTTCGTCGGAGTGGATTGCCAAGGTCACGAGCATGGATGATTCACGGGAAGACGGCGAATTGCGGGGAATCGCCGGCTACGGAAAATGCTACGACGAGCGCACGGATCGGCTTGCGGCCTTGCTCACGCGAACCCGCAAGGGGCCGTCGGTGCGCGCGCGAGGCAGCTTCCGCGATCTCGAAGTGGCGCTCGACGATTTCACCGCGGAGGCGCTGGTCGATAGCCAGCCGCCCGGAGACGCCGTGAAGAAAGCCTACGCCGCGCTCTACGAGAAGGCATTTCGCTACGAATTTTACGAAGGCTACGGGCCGAAGCCGTCGGTGCCGGCTCAGGCCGCAGTGGCTGCCGCCGAATCGTCGCCTGCGCCAAAGAGCGCCGCGGCGACGGATGCGAACGCGCCGGCGAGTGACGGCGCGAAGGCGGTCGCTGCGCCGGTCAGCGAGATGACGCGCGCGAAAAATCGCTTTGGCGCGCTGCTCGATGCCATGCCGCCCGACAAGCTGCACGAGATACACGCGGCCTTCGGGAAGATCGTCGACGTGCAGCCGATTGCAAGCGACCATGAGCTTGAAATCTATCGCTACGCGATTTTCGTTCTCGAGCCGCCCGCGCCGCCGGGCGCCGCAGCGCCTCCGCACGCCGCCAAGCCGTTTGCTCCGCCGCCATTTTGACGCGGCGTATTCTGACGCGAGGTTGGAACTGGATTCGCCGCGGCGAATTCGGTTATAACGTCCTTGGATGTCCGCTCCCGCGATCGCCGTCGAAAACGTCGAAAAGTATTTTCCCCCCGCACTATCCGGCTGGCGGTCTCTGCTTCATCCCTTCGCTCGTGCGACGCAGTGCGCGCTCGCGGGAGTGTCGTTCGCCATCGAGAAGGGAGAAGCCGTCGCGATCGTGGGCCACAACGGCGCGGGAAAGTCCACGCTGCTGCGGATTCTCGCCACGCTGATCGTTCCCACGCGCGGGCGCGTGGCGCTCGGCGGTTTTGACACCGAACGCGACGGCAGGAGGGCGCGCGCTCAGCTCGGCTATCACACGGGCGGCGACGAAGGCTTCTACGCACGCCTGAGCGGGCGCGAGAATCTCGCATTCTTTGCCGCGATGAACAACATGATCGGGCCGCCCGCGCGCGAGCGCATCGATTTCGTCGCGGGCTTGATGGGCATCGCCGGCGATCTCGACCGCCAGGTGCGCACGCTCTCGACGGGCATGACGCACCGGCTCGGTCTCGCGCGCGCGTTCCTGCACGGGCCGGCCGTGCTGCTGCTCGACGAGCCCACGCGCAGCCTCGATCCGCTCGCAGCCGCGGATTTCCGGCGGCTCCTCAAGGAAGATCTGGTGCGGCGCCGCGGCACCACGCTGCTTTTCGCGTCGCACACGCTGAGCGAGGTCGACGAAATCGCCGACCGCATCCTACTGCTCGACCATGGAAAGCCGCTCGCGTGCGATTCGCCGGGCGGGCTGCGCGCTTCGACGGGCACGCCTACGCTGGAAGCGGCCATCGCTCACCTGGCGCGGCCCGCAGCAACGCGCCGTGCGACGGGTCGATCGAGCGAGGTTCCTTCGTGAGTTCGGCGCGCACGCTTCGCAAGATCGCCGCGTTCTTTTGGCGCGATTTTTCGATCGCGCGCGGCTACCGGACGGCCTTGGTTTTCGAGCTGGTCGAAGCGCTCTTCGGCGTCGCGACGTTTTACTATCTGTCGCGGTTCGTCGAAAGCCCGCAGCTCGAGCGCGCTCTTCCCGCGGGAAGCAACTACTTCGCGTTCGCGCTCGTCGGCTTCGCGTTTTTCGACTATATGAGCGTCGCGTTCAGCGCGTTCGACGACAGCATCGCGGAGGCGCGGCAGAACCGCACGCTCGAGGCTTTGCTCGTGACGCAAACGCCGCTGCGAGTGATTCTCGCGGGGTCCGCCGTGTATCCGTTCCTGGCGCTCGCGCTGCGCACGTGCGTGTACCTCGGCTGGGGCGCGCTGTTCTTCCATTTCATTCCGCGCGAGGCCAATTGGCCCGGCGCTCTCGCCGTGCTGCTTGCGTCGATCCTCGCTTTCTCGGGGCTCGGGATTCTGTCGGCGGCTTACCAGATTCTGTTCAAGCGCGGAAATCCGGCGAAATGGCTGCTGCTTGGCGTTTCGGGGCTGGTGGGCGGGATGATGTACCCGGTGTCGGTGCTGCCGGGCCCGCTGCAGATGGTGGCGCGGCTCATCCCGGTGACGTATTCGCTCGAGGGCATGCGGGCGGCGCTGCTGGCGGGCGCGCCTTGGAAACAGCTTTTGCCGTCGATTGCGGCGCTGCTTATTTTTGCGGCCGTGCTGATTCCGTTGTCGTTCGTCGTGTTTGCGTGGGCGCTTCGCCGCACGAAAATCACGGGAACGCTCACGCACATCTGAGGGAAGCCTCTAGGGCGCGCTCGGTTGATTCGGATTCGAGGCCAGCAAGCGTTCGACGAGGGCTTGCAGCCGGGCCTGGTCGGGCTTGGCAATTTCGGTGAACTCGACGCCCATTCCTTCGGGAGTCGCGTTGCGAACGGTCGAGCGTCCGCGGATTTCTCCCTCCGGAACCGATAGCAAAACGGTCAGTTCCGATCCCAGCGGCGCCGGGGTCGGAGTGGTGATAAAGAGACCTCCGAGATTCAAGTCACTGACCCGCGAAACGCTCTGCTTCTGATCTTTGGCCTGCCACGCGACCCACACGCCCTTCGGCGTCTGAATTCTCGGGTATCTCCGCCTGCTCTTGCCACTTTTCTCGTGCATGGCTCCGGGGACAATCCATGGGGAGTGACGCGGCGATCTCTGCGCCCGCGCCTAGGGGACCACTTGCGGCGCCAAGTATATCAGTCGTCCCGCGTGGTCCAGCGGCATTCGCCGCATCTGATTTCAACCAGTTACCGATCCAGATCGGAGGATGTGTGAGCCGATAGGGCCGCCCCGCATGGCGCACATGCCGACGCGCGCCGTCATAGAGCTAGGCTTGTGGAGATGGACCGCATACAGTAAAGTTTTCTGCTTGCGAAAGGTCGGCCCTGAATGAAGGTTCCCGTTCTCGATCTGAAGGCGGAGTACGCGCAACTGCGGGACGAAATCCTGCCGGCGCTCGACCGCGTCTGCCAGAATTCGTCGTTCGTGGTGGGCCCGGAAGTGGAGGCCTTCGAGCGGGAATTCGCCGATTTCTGCGGCACGAGGCATTGCGTCGCGCTCAGCAGCGGAACGGCGGCCCTGCATTTGGGATTGCTGGCCCTCGGAGTCCAGACCGACGACGAAGTGATCAGCACGCCGAACACGTTTCTCGCCACGGCCGAAGCGATCACCTATTGCGGGGCAGTACCTGTTTTCGTCGATATCGATCCCGCGACCGGCAATCTCGATCCCAAACTCATCGAGCGCGCCATCACGCCGCGAACGCGCGCGATCCTGCCGGTTCACCTCTACGGCCGCCCGGCCGATATGGACCCGATCCGCGAGATCGCCGGCCGGCACAAGATTCGCATTCTCGAGGATGCGGCGCAGGCGCACGGCGCGCGCTACCGGGGCCGCCGCGCCGGAGCGCTGGCCCACGCGGGAATTTTCAGCTTCTATCCCACGAAAAATCTGGGCGCGTACGGCGAAGGCGGCGCGCTCACGACAGATGACGACCGCATCGCCAAATTCGCGCGCGCCGCGCGCAATCACGGGCAGACCGCGCGCTACGAACACGAATTCGTCGGCTACAACTACCGCATGCAGGGGTTTCAGGGCGCGGTGCTGCGTATCAAGCTGCGCCATCTCTATGCGTGGACCGCGCGGCGGCAGGAAATCGCCCGCGAATACCGCCGCCTGCTCGCCGGCGCGCGCCTCGAAATGCCCGTCGACGATCCGCGCGACGAGTGCGTCTACCATCAGTTCGTGATCTACGTCGCCAACCGCAACGCCGTGATCGCGCACCTCAACGCGCGCGAGATCGAGACGGTGGTGCACTACCCGAGACCGATTCACCTGCAGCCGGCCTATTCATCGCTCGGCTGCCCGCTGGGCACTTTCCCGCGCGCCGAAGTGGCGTGCGAGCGCGTGCTCAGTCTTCCATTGCATCCGGGACTGACGAACGAACAGATCGAGTACGTCGCGCTTTCGGTCCGCGAAGTTGTGGGACAAAAGTAGCAGCAAGACGGAACTGAAGTTGTGAGTGCGTGCTGGTTGGGTCAAGAACCAGACGGCTTCTAGTCGCCGGACGCGGAGTGCTGGTGCGGCGGCTCTCCGCTGTCGTATCCCGGCGGAGGAACCATTCCGGCCGCGTCGGCCATCGACGTCGTCTGCCGCAGCATTTCCGCCAAATCCTGGAACACCTTCGAGCAGGAATCGCGCAAGGTCTTGTCCGCCGAGCGGATTAGCGATTCGACGGCGCTTTGCCCGTGCTCGTTGAGTCGTCGCACGGACGACACCATCCACGAATCCGATGTCGCCTGCAATCGTTCCTGGTGTTTTGCGGCGGCGTCCGCGCTCAACTGATCGAGTCCGGAAGCCCACTCGTTCTTGTACGCCTCGCGATCGGCGCGGAAGCGCTCGACCGTCGAAGCAAATTCCGATGCCAGCGCGTTGCGCCCTTCGCCGACAGACGCCTCGACATGCGACGCCATCTGCGAGTGAAAGCGATCTACGGACGCGGAAGCGTTCGTCTCGAGAGTGTGCATGGCTCCGGCCGTGAACTGATCGAACTCCTGCTGCCGCTCCGCAAGGATGGACCGGCTATGGATCGTGAACTGCGTGGCTTCCTGATCGGAGATGCCGCGCAGCACCTGCCCGAACGACGCCGCGGCAGCCTCGGCGGCAGCGGCAATTTCGCCGCGCGCGCGTCCGGAAAGCTCGTTCGTGACGCCGTCGAGCTCCTGATGAATCTGCGCCACGCGTCCGGCGGATTGCTCGCTGAGCTTTGCCTCGAACTGGCGCGCGGCCTCAGCCGTCTTTTCATCGAATGTGCCCGAAGCCGCCGCGAGCGACTGCTCCACAAGCACCTGCATGCGCGCTCGCGCCTCCTGCTGGAACCATTCAGACGAGCGGCCTATGGCTTCGGCGGCCGCATGCGAGGCGCGAACGCCGCCCGCATCGAGTTCTTCGGTCCATTTCGCCAGGGCCTCGCGGCGCGCGGATTCGAAATCGTTGCGCAGATCGGCGAGGGTCGACGCAAGCTGCGAGGACGCTTCGCGGTGATTGTTTTCCGTCACCTGGCGCAGCCGCTCCCGGTAGAGTCCGAGGCTTGATTCCGCCTGCAACTCGCGCGCGGAAAGCTCGCGCAGGAGTTCGGGCACGCGCTCGACGTGCGGCGCAATTTTCGATTGCACGTCGGCAATCGTGCGCTCGGCAAGCTGCTGGCTCAGCGCGTCCAGCGCCGGACCCAGCCGCCCGTGCGCCTGGTTGGCGAGCGCCTCAACGCGCTGCCGCATTTCGTCCGTCTGCGCTTCGAGAATGTTTTCGAGGCGGCGATGGAGTTCGTTGAGTGTGTCGTGACTCGCCGCTTCGAGCTGGCCTGCATAGTCCTTCAGGCGGCTCGCGGAGTGTTCGATCTCGGAGAGGGAAGAGCGCGCTTGGGCGATTTCTTCGTCGAGGGCGGATCGCAGCCCCACCAGGGTCTGGCGCGCCTCGCTCGTCAGCTGCGCCAACGGATCGCTGAGTTCGGCAAAGCGGTTGGCGATCGTGTGCTCGGTGCCGCGCAGAACTTCTTCGGAGCGTCCTGCAAGCTGGCGCGCCAGCCGCTCCACGCTGTCGTCGAGCGAGAACTGCAGGAGCTCGTTCCATTGTGCCTGCGCGGCCGCCATTTCGGCTTCCAGCCGCCCGCGCAAGTTCGCAACGGCTTCCGCTGCGGCGGGCGCTTCCTGCTGCGCGGCGCCATTATTCGACTTCGAGGCGAATGCCGCCTCGGCTGCTTCAAACTGGAGCCGTGCCTGTGCCATCCGGCTGGCGGATTCAGCCGCGGCCTCGCCTTCGGCACGCAGGCTCGCCGCTTTCGTCTCGAGTTCGTGCAACATCTCACGCGCGTGCGCCAGGCTTCCCTCGAATTCCGCCCGCAGCGCTCCCAGGAATTCCTCCTGCTTCGCGCTGAGCCCCGAAGAAAATCCCTCCAGATCTTCGATCGCGGTGCGAATGCGGTCTCCGGCCTGCGCAGCGGCGCTTTCCGCGGCCCGATTGGCCTCGCGCTCGATCTCCGCTTTCCAATCGTGCAGGAGCGGATTCCCCGGCTCCGGCGCCAGCTCGGGCGCGTACGTGGAAGGAGCGGATTCAAATTCGCCGGACGGGTTCATGGTATCGGACATGATGGTTTCCTTTGTGGCCCAGGGACTTTCCTGTTCCGGCAGCGGTGAGGCGTCTCGCCAAGTCTCGGGCGACGACTCCAAACCCCAGATATTGGCCGGGCTTTCCAGCTCGACTCCAATTTGGAAGAACTCGCGCACGGAATGCGGCCGCTGGATCCACGCCACCCGCGCGCGCACGTTGCGCATTTCGCCGCTGCGAGGCGCTTCGATGGTGACCCAGCTATTCCTCGGCAAATGATGCTTCGATGAGTAACGGCATCCGTGGAGATTGATCGCTAGAGTGGAGGTGCGCTCTTCGAAGGGCTGGCCGAGCAGATCGATGCCGCGTACGATCAGCGGGATCGATTCGGAGATTCGTTCGCTTCGACGGCGCTGCGTAGTAGGTTGACCCGAGTCCATGGCGTGCACCAGATTCCTCAGACTCACGAGCCGCAGCATAGCACTGTCGCACGCTTGGGTCGAGGGGCGAAACGCCGCGCTCGGAATCGCAAGCGGCGGCGCGCCGGGATAAGCAAGGAAGCGAAGGTCGCGCTGCCGGCCAGGCGAGTACGCGTACGCCTAGCCGGCACAGCGATTTTTGCGGCTACTTTTTCTTGTTGGATTTCCGCTCGTTCACGAGGGTCGACGTGCCGCCGGTGAGCTGATTCAGCCCGTCGAGCGTGGCTTTCGCCTGCGCGGCGTACGGGCCATTCGGATCGGCATCAATGCAGTGCTGGTAGGCGTCGGTAAGGCCCGGCGGAAAGGTATACGTGAGCTTGTTACCTTCTTGTTTCGACGTGATCTCGGAAGTAAGCGCCCCGCCGAGCAAGAACCAGGCTTGTGCATCCTTCGCATCCGCAGCCGTCGCCTTTTGGAGAGGCAGCACCGCGTCGGCGAGCTGGTTTTTGTTGCTCAGAACGATTCCGATATTCTTCCAACAGCGCGCGGTGAGGGTCGGATCGAGCGCGCCTGCCTTGTCGCAATCTGCGCCTGCTTCGGTCACTTTTGCCGTCAGCCCGCTGGTATCCGTTTGTGCAGCGGCCGCGTTGACCGTCGCCGTGCTGAGATCGACGTAATAAGAAGGCTGCGGGTTCAGGTCAATCGCCTTCTGGTAAGCGTTCACGGCATCGTCGTAGTGGCCGGCGCGATCGTAGGCCTGCCCCAGCGTGGACCAGACCACGGCGTGGTTCTTAACGTCTTTCGGCTGCACGCCTTGCTCAGCTTGCTGGAGCTCCGTGATCGCCGTCTGATTATCGGCGTTGATTTTATCTTGCGTCGTAGTTCTCTGATCCGCGGGCATCGTGGCGAGCTGCTTGCGCAGAGTGTCGGAATCGTCCAAAGCTGCTCGTCCGGCATTAAAGTGCTGCTGCATTTGCTTGAACAGGTTCTGCGCTTCCTGGCGCTTCTGCTCCTCCGCGGCGGCCTGCGGCGAGCTCTGCTGTTGCGCCGCCAATTCCTTGAAATTGAAGTCGAAGACGTTGGAATCGTCGGGCTGGACGGGACGCTGCTCCTTGAAATTCAGGTTGACCGCGGCGTTGGTCACGGTGATCGTATACATGCCGCCCGGCAGCCCGATTTGGCTGTACTTTCCGTCCTTGTCGGTCTTCACGGTGAAAACGCGGCCCGTATCGCTCTTGAGGGTCACGGTAACATCCGGCCAGGGTTTCCCGTTGGTATCCAGCACCTGACCGGTCACGCGCCCGTCCTGCGCCTTCACGCTCGCGGCGAGCAGCAGTACAAAAGCCAAAGCTCCCAAGACACGGATCAGTCTTTTCATAGGATTACTGTCCTCCCCCCTGGAACTCACCCAATGCAGATCCCCCTGAGCACATTATGGCGCAACTTGCGCCCGATAGGCGATAGGATCGCGCATTCCAGCCTCGGCGAAGGCCTGCATTCGCAGGCGGCAGCTGTCGCACGAGCCGCAGGCCTCGTCCTCGGACTGGTAGCACGACCACGTGCGGTCGAGCGGCGCGCTCAGCTCCCGTCCGCGGCGCACGATTTCGCTTTTCCGCATCGCGATCACCGGTGTGACGATCTCGATGTGCGTTTCCGGGCGCGTCCCCTCGCGGATCACCGCCTGGAACGCGCGATAATACTCCGGCCGGCAATCCGGGTAGCCCGAACTATCCTCCGCAACCGCGCCGATGAAAATCGCCGTCGCGCCGATCACTTCGGCCCAGCTCACCGCCGCCGAAAGGAAGTGCGCGTTGCGGAAGGGAACATACGTTACGGGAATTCCGGCATCCGGCGCAAGCGCTTCGCCGGATTCGGGCACCGCGATGCGGTCGTCCGTGAGCGCCGAGCCGCCGATCTGCGCGAAGGCGTCGAAGCGGACCACCAGGCGCTCGCGCACGCCGTAGAAATCGGCGATCTCGTCGAACGCGCGGCGCTCGCGGCGTTCGGTGCGCTGGCCGTAGCTCGCATGGAGCAGCGCGAGGCGATGCGTTTCATTCGCGATGGCGGCCGTGACGCACGAGTCCATCCCGCCGCTCAGGAGCGCCACCGCTTTGGGTTTCTCGGCCATGCGCGCGATCAAACTCCCTTCGTCGCCGGGTCCCACACGAATTTGTGCAGCTGCAAGCCGAGCCGCACCGGCAATCCGTCGGCGAGAATCCATTCGACGAGTTCGCGCGGATTCAGTCCCGGCCAACGGCCCTCCGGATCTTCGAAGGCCGGAGAAAATAGCACCTGATGCACGCGCTTCGCGAGTCCGTGCCGCTCCGTGAACTCGCGGGCGAAATCGTAATCCCGGCGGCTGGCGATCACAAACTTGATTTCGTCCTTCTGGTCGACCGCGTCGAGATTGGCGAGATCGAACGTGTCCGCCTCGCCGGAATCCGGGCATTTTACGTCCACGATCTTGATTACCTCGCGGGGCAGCACACCGACGAAGCGCTCTCCGCTTGTCTCGATCATCACGGTGTAGCCCGCAGCCAGGAGCTTGGCGGCCAGCGCGGGAGTCTCCGGCTGCAACAGCGGCTCGCCGCCCGTGATTTCGACGAGCGATGTCCTCCGCTCGCCTTCGCCCGCGAGCGAGCGCACCCGCTCGGCCACATCGTCGATGGAATATTTCGTGCCGCCGTGGAAGGCGTACGCGGTATCGCACCAGACGCAGCGGAGATTGCAGCCCGTGAGGCGCACGAAAATGCACGGCAACCCGGCGCGCGTGCCTTCACCCTGGATGGATTTGAAAATCTCGGTGATGACCATAGCAATGACGCTTGTTTTGCCGTCCGGTCTCTCGCTGCGCGACCTCTAAGGCCGGTAGGTCGCCGCGGTTGTTTCCGTCTCCCACACCGTGACGCTTCCGACTCCCGCGCCGTTCGGCGTGTCGCGAATCTGCTTCGAAATCTGCTCGTAGATGTGGCGCGCGATATTTTCGGCCGATGGGTTCATCACATCGAAAGGTGAAAGCTCGTTCAGATATTTATGATCGAGCGACGCGATCACTCCGCGGATCACCTGCTTCAGGTGAACGAAATCGTACAGCAGCCCGACGTGATCGAGCTCCTTGCCGGCCATCACGATGCGCACCTTGTAGTTGTGGCCGTGCAGGTCTTCGCACTTGCCTTTGTAATTGCGGAGGTTGTGCGCCGCCGCGAATGTCTCGTCAACGCTGACTTCGTACATGGGCCTTCTTCCGAGCCCCCAAGAAAGCGGTCGCCCGCCGAAACGGCTTATTCCTGATGAGCTTCCATGAAGCGCGCGACTTGCGCCAGGTCCTGCGTGGTTGTGATACTTGGGCAGGGACTCGAGGAAAATTTTACCATATTGCATGCGCTGGATGCGGTTATCGAGGATGGCCAGGATGCCGCGATCGGTCTTCGAGCGGATCAGGCGGCCGAAGCCCTGCTTGAGCGCGAGCACCGCCTCGGGCACCTGGTATTCGGCGAAAGCGTTGCGCCCGTCTTCGGTGAGCGCCCGCACGCGCGCGGCGACAATCGGGTCGCTCGGCACGGCGAAGGGCAGCTTATCGATGATGACGCACGATAGCTGCGAGCCGGGCACGTCCACGCCTTGCCAGAAGCTGGACGTCGCGAAGAGGACCGCGTTGGGAGTGGAGCGGAACCGGTCGAGCAGGATCGAGCGCGGCGCCGTGCCTTGCAGCAGCAGCGGGAAACCGACGCGCCCTTGGACGCGCTCGTAGACGTCTTTCATCTGGAAGTAGCTGGTGAAAAGGCAGAACGCGCGGCCCCCGCGAAATTTCGAGCAAGCGGATGATTTCGTCCGCGGCCGCGACTGGAAAAGCCGGGATTGCGCACGTCGGGCAACGCCTTCGGCAAATAGAGCAGCGCCTGGGATTCGGTAGTCGAATTCCTGCGGCAGCACTTCCTCCTGCGACGGCAGCACGCCGAGGCGCTGCTTCAGGTAGTCGAAGCGCCCGCCGACCGCGAGCGTGGCCGAAGTGAGGATCACCGTGTCGAACTGCTCGAACAGCTTTTCGCGCAGAATTTCGCTCACATCGATCGGAGTCGCCGCCAGAAAGACGCCGCGGCCGCGCCGCTCGTACCAGTAGACGTAACTCTTTTCTTCGCTCTCCATCAGGAACGCGAGCTCGCGCCGGGTTTCAGCCGCACGCCGCGCGAGCGCGATGATTTCCTCCGGCTTCGGCGAAAGCGCCGAGAGTTCGGTCTCGGTTCGCTTCACGGCGGAGGCCAAGTCGTCGTACGCCTCGCGATTCTGATCCAGAAACGCTTTTCGCTCGACCGGGCCGAAGGGATAGCGGCCCTCGCGCTCGGGGAATCGCTCGAAGAACGCCCGGGCGCGCTCGCGCATGCGCGTCAGATGCTTGCGCAGCGGCGGCGCATCGATTCGCAGGATGCGCAGCATGCTTTCCGTATCGCGCGCCAGCTCTTCGAAGCGGTAGCTCGAAAGCTGGCGGCCGAAATAATCGCTCGCCACGTCTTCGATCTCGTGCGCTTCGTCGAAAACGACGGCGGAATATTCGGGGAGGATCGAGCCGAAATCATCCTGGCGAATGGCGAGATCGGCGAAGAAGAGATGATGGTTCACGATGATCAGGTCGGCTTCGTGCGCGCGCTGGTGCATCGCCGTGACGAAGCAGCGCTGAAATTCCGGGCACTTCTGCCCGCTGCACAGGTCGCTGCGGGCGTCGATGCGATTCCAGAGCTCGGCATCGTCGGGGAGAAAAGTGAGCTCGCTGCGATCGCCCGTTTCCGTCAGTTTCTCCCAGTCTTTGATTTGCGAAAACCAGTCGATTTCGTCGATGCCTTTCAGAACCGGCTGGCCCTCCATCTGATGGACTTTCTGGCGGCACAGGAAATTCGCGCGACCCTTCATCAGCGCGGCTTTCAGATTGGGCGCAAAATGCTTTTGCAGGAACGGAACGTCCTTTTGAAAGAGCTGCTCTTGCAGCGATTTCGTAGCAGTCGAAATCACCACGCGGCGCCCGCTGCGAATCGCCGGCAGCAGGTACGCGAGTGTTTTGCCAGTGCCCGTACCCGCTTCGATCACCACGTGCTGGTGTTTCTCGAAAGCGTCCGCCGTGATCTTCGCCATCGCAAGCTGCGACGGGCGGAATTCGTATCCGGGGTGGCGCTTTTCGAGCAGCCCGCCGGGCCCGAAGATGCCTTCGACGGTAATTTCCTCGCGCTGCGCGGTGGCTGCTTTTTTCGGCATGAGTGTCCGGTGGTCCTGAGACTGGAGCGTTAAAATCTAAAATAGCACAACGGGGCTGCAACGCAGCATCCGACATCTGCTCGCTCTCATGGAAAGATGCGCCATCAAAAGAGGAAGAGAGATCCTTCGCTTCGCCTGCCTCGCCGGCAGGCGGGCTCAGGATGACGACACCACCCATTCGATTCTCGAAGGATGGGCTACAGCGCGCGCAGCGGGGTCAGCGGCGGGAAGTGGCTTCGAGCACTTTCGTCCAGCGCGCCAGATGCTCGAGCGACTTCGTGTGTGTGTGGTCCACGCGCAGCGGCGTGATCGACGCGGCTCCGTCGCGAATCGCGGCGTGGTCCGTATCGGGCTCGATGCCTCCGGTGAACTGCTGCTCGCTCAGCCAGTAGTAGCGGCGCCCGCGCGGGTCTTCGCCCGGCTGCAGGACGTTTCGCGTGATCTTCGACGATTGCCGAGTGACGCGCACTTCGCCCGTCCAGTCCTGCGGGATGTTGACATTGAGCAGGACGCCCTCAGGCAAGCCCTCGCTCAGGATCAGCGGCGCAAGCGTGCGCGCGAAGCCTGCCGCCGGCGCAAAATCGAATTCCTGCCTGCGGTATGCCACGGAGATCGCAACGGACGGCACGCGATTGATCGCCCCTTCCATCGCCGCGCCCACCGTCCCGGAGTAAAAGATATTTTCGCCCACGTTGCCGCCGCGATTGATTCCCGGAGACGACGATGTCCGGCTTGTCGTCGAGCAGCGTGTGCAGCGCCAGGATCATCGCGTCCGCCGGAGTGCCTTCGATCGAATACTCGCGCTCGGCGATCTGGTCGCAATAGATCGGCTGGCGCAGCGTAAGCGATTGAGCAGCAGCGCTATGATCGCGCGACGGCGCCACGATCGTCACGGTGCCGATTTCGGCCAGCGCTGCAGCCAGCGCGCGCAGGCCCGGCGCGTGAATCCCGTCGTCGTTGGTGATCAGAATATTCGGCATGAACGATCCGCCGCGGGTGAAAACGATTCGAAGACCCCGTCAATCTGAGGCGGAGGGAAGCAAATGGTCGGGACGACTGGATTTGAACCAGCGACCTCACGCACCCCAAGCGTGCGCGCTACCAGGCTGCGCCACGTCCCGACCGCACTGGCCGCAATCAGCCCGCATGTGGCTGTTTGGGCCGGGAATCAGCGTATCACTCGCGTTCGAGGAGGGTCAAGACAGCGAGGAGCTCTTCGTGCAGATCCAGCAGGAATTTGTGATGTGCGCGCGAGCCGCGATCGAGCTTGGCGGGCGCCGCTTCGGCCGCGTCGAAGAGGCCAGCCTCGGCGGCCGCGGTTCCGTTGCCGTCCGCGCCATTCCGATCGATCAGGTGCTTCCGCGCGCCGGCGATGGTAAAGCCTTCTTCGTAGAGCAGGCGCTTGATCTCGAACACCGTCTCGATGTCCTGGCGGCGGTACAGCCGATGGCCGCTCGGGCTTTTCACCGGCTGGAGCATCGGAAACTCGGATTCCCAGAACCGCAGGACGAACGTCTTCGTCGCCGTGAGACGGCTGACTTCGCCGATGCGAAATAGTCCGCCGCTTTCAGGGGCCTCAGGAGCTGGTTGTGCCGCGCTTGCCATGCTTTCCTGTATCCTAGGCCGATTTCACGGGGTGTCAACCCCCGCGACAACTTAGGCGCTACGGCTTGGAAGAAAACTCGATCGCCTTCAATATCCGCTTGGTCATGCGGGAAATAAAGAACGTGATTCCAAAGGTGCAAGTCAGCACCATCAGGAGCACCGACATGATTCCCATCGCGAGGGCTCTCGCGCTCGCAGGATGGACGTCGTAACCTCGGTGCGTGACCTCAATGAACGAAAAAAGATGAAGCAAGAGAAACAGAAAGAAGAACACCAGACCCGCCACCTGCCATCGCTGACTGCGGTCAACGGCGTTCAACGACTTTCGCAGGATTGCTTCCATGTCTTCTGCCATCACACGCTCCTTGTGGGATCGAGTTTCTTGCGCAGGGCGGCCAAACCGTATGCGAGGCGCGATTTGACGGTCCCCAGCGGTATCTCGAGAATTGCGGCGACTTCGGGAAGAGACATCTCCTCCTGAAAATGCAGCACCAGGACCGCGCGGCTCGCCGCCGAAAGCGCGTCGGATTTCAGCAGATCGGGCAACATCTCCGGCGGCACGACGGACTTCGCTGACTCCGCGGACGGAAGATCGTCGAGGACGGCTTCGTCGCGCACCTGCTCAGACCAGCGCTTCTCTTTCTTCAAATGACGAAACGCCGCCCGGCTCGCCACCCGGTACGCCCAGGGATGAAACGCTTCCGGCACATCCAGCCATTTCAGCTTGCGCGAGACGAGGATCAGCGCTTCCTGCAGCACGTCGTCCGCGGACGATGCGCCGACGAGCCTCGTCAGGTAGCGGCGGAGCGAGGGTTGCACGCTGCGCAGGAGCAGCTCGAGGGCCTCACGATCGCCGCACTGGGCCCTCAGGACCCATTGCGCCTCTTGTTTGGAAGTGGCCACGCGCGCTCGTCACGTATGTAGAGACTCGGCCGCGCCGAAAGGTTCGGAAGGACTGCAACAAAATTACGCGATGCGGCGAAGGAACCGGGCTAGCGTTTGCGGTCCCGGCCGCGGCCGGGGCGGCGCTTGGGCTTGCTATGCCGCGGCGCGCGTTTTTCGCCCTTGGGGAATTCAGGCTTCTCGTGGCCGGGGCGGTCGCGCTTCTTCAGGCGCTGGTTGAAGCGAATCGGCGTGCCCGTGAAATCGAAGGCCGAGCGCAGCCGATTCTCGAGGAAGCGCTGGTAGCTGAAGTGCAGCGGCTTCATCTGGTTGGTGAAGAGTACGAACGTGGGCGGCGCAACGGTGGCCTGCGTGATGTAGTAGATCTTTACCTCGCGGCTGGCGGGCGATGTGCCGCGCTCGAGATCGACGTTCGCGAGCCAGCGGTTCAGCTCGCCGGTTGAAATGCGTCGCCGGCGCGCCTCGACCACGCGGTCGATCAGCGTATAGAGCTTTTCGGTGCGCTCGCCCGTGAGCGCCGAAAGAAATACGATCGGCGCATAGGAGAGAAATTTCAGCTTCTGCCTCACCATCGGCTCGTAATCCGCCAGCAACTTCGCCGGATTCGCGCCCTTGCCCGCTTCTTTGCCGCTGTGCGCTTTCTCGCGCGCGGCCTTTTCCTGCGCCGCTTGCAGCGCGAGATCCCATTTGTTCATCGCGACGATCACCGACCGACCCGATTGCTCGGCATAGCTCGCAATCGTCGCGTCATGAGACGTCACGCCCACCGACGCGTCGACCACGAGCACGGCGACGTCCGCGCGCTCCAGATGATTCCGCGCCATGATCACGCTCAGCTTTTCGGCGATGAGCTTCGTCTTGCCCTTGCGGCGGATCCCGGCGGTATCGAGGAAGCGGTACGTTTTGCCGTGCCGGTCGACGACGGTGTCGACCATGTCGCGCGTCGTGCCAGCCTCGGGCGAAACGATCGCGCGGTCGGCGCCGACGAGCTGATTAAGCAGCGTCGACTTGCCCACGTTCGGCCGCCCGATGATCGCGATGTTGACGTACGGCTGCACCGCGGTCGATTCGCCCTCGGGGAAGCCCTGCGTCAGCGAGTCGAGCAGCGCGTCGATTCCGTAGCCATGCTCCGCGGAGATCGGGAAGATTTCGTCGCCGAGCTCGTAGAATTGCGCGGCGAGTTCGGCCTGCTTCGCCGAGTCGACTTTGTTTACCGCGATCACGGGCGGCTTGCCCGCGCGCCGCAAAAGCTGCGCGAGTTCGGCGTCGAGCGGCAGCGGCCCCACGCGCCCGTCGACGATCTGCACTACGCGCGTGGCATTCTCGATCGCCAGCCGCGCCTGCCGCAGGATTTCGCCGGGAATCCCGGCTTTGTCCTCGGGCACGATTCCGCCCGTGTCGACGACCTCGAACGCGCGGCCGTCCCAGTTCGCGGTGCCGTAGATGCGGTCGCGCGTGATGCCGGGCTCGTTGGTCACGATCGACCGGCGCGAGCCGGTGAGCCGGTTGAACAGCGTGGATTTCCCGACGTTCGGGCGTCCGACGATGACAATGCTGGGAAGTGTGGATGTCATTTCGCCGCTTGCCTCGCCGGCAGGCAGGCCGCCGCCAATTTCTTCTGCAGTTCGAGGCGGCGCGAGAGCAGCCGGTTCAAATCTTCGGGCAGCTTTTGTGATTCGATCTTTTTCTGCAATTCAGCAAGCTCCTGTTCCACGGCGCGGCTGCGCAACACTTCGAGGCAGCTCTCCGCCTCCTGCCACGTGGCTTCCTGCGGCTCCTCGAAAAGCATTTCGAAGAACAGGCCACGGTCCCGGTCTCCCAGAGTGGCCGCGAGAGTAGGCACATCCGGGCGTCCGGAGACACTGGAAATGAGAATTTCGAATATGCGTTCGGTTTCGAGACCCCGGTGCAAAGCTTCGCTCGCCAGCGCTTCGCGAAGCTGTTCGCGGAATTCTTCACCTTCAACGAACATCTGCAGCAGCCTGCGTTCCGCTTTCTTGATGGGACTCCCCATCAATTCAGCCTTGGGCTTCACCTCGCTGCGGCGCTCGACGGCGGCGCGGCGCAGCGCTTCGCGCAGCACCGGCTCGTCGACGCGCAGCTCCGACGCGATGCGCGTGGCCCATTCCGAGCGCAGCAGACGGTCCGGCAGCCGCTGCACGTAAGGCATCAGGAAATTCAGCGCGGCCACTTTTCCCGCGGCCGTCGTGCGATCCATCTTGCGTGCCTTGCCGATCAGATAATCGAGATAGGGCGGCGCCTGCGCCGAGCAATTTCCGGTAGGCTTCGACGCCCTGCTCTTTGATGAACTTGTCCGGATCGGCCGCTCCGGGCAGCGCCAGCACGCGCACGTCGAATTCTTTTTCGAGCAGCAGCGCGATGCGATCGCTCGGTCGCCGCTTGGCCCGCTGTGTCCGGATCGTAATTCACGATCACGCGCCGCGTGAACCGGCCGAGCAGCTTGATCTGCGGCTCGGCGAGGCTGGTGCCGCAGCTTGCGACCACATTCGCGATGCCCGCGCGCGCCACGGCGATGGCATCCATGTAGCCTTCCACGAGAATCGCGAAATCGCTCTGCCGGATCGCCTCTTTCGCGCGGTCGAGGTGATACAGCACGTTGCTCTTCGAATAGATCGGGCGTCTCGGGCGAGTTCATGTACTTCGGCATGTCGTCGCCCATCGCGCGCCCGCCGAACGCGATCACCTTGCCGGAATCGTTCGCGATCGGGAACATGATGCGCCGGCGAAAGCTGTCGTAAAGCCGTCCGCCCTGGTCGCGCGAGAAAAGCCCCGAGACTTCGAGCAGCGCCTCGGGATATTTCGGCTTGAGCTGCCGCAATAGCGCGTCGCCCGCCGACGGCGCCCATCCGAGGCCGAATCGCTTCATGGCTTCGCGGTCCAGGCCGCGATCCTCGAGATACGCTGAAGCAACTTTGCCTTCGGAGACCTCGTGCAGATTGCGCGCGAAAAATGTGGCTGCCTGCGGTGCATCTCGACGAGCGCGGATCGCTGCTGATTCTCGCGGCGCTCTTCGGGCGAGCGCTCGCGCGGCCTCGGTATCGGGATGCCGCACTTTTCGGCGACCGTGCGCAACGCCTCGGGAAACGTGCACTTGTCCATCTCCATCACGAACTTGAACACGTCGCCGCCCGCGCCGCAGCCGAAGCAGTGATAAATCTGCCGCACCGGATGGACCGCAAACGACGGCGTCTTCTCCTGATGAAACGGGCAGAGCCCCGTGAAATTCTGCCCGGTCTTCCTCAGGCGCACGTATTCGCCGATCACGCGGACGATGTCCGCCTGCTGCTTCACCTTCTCCGCGAATGATCCGGCTTCCGCCATTTTTCGAAGCTCGAAGAATGAAACTTGCTTAGGACTTCAATTCTGCCACAGTAATCGCCGTGCCGCCTCGATCCTCGGCTTCTGCATGAATTCGCTCGACGAGCGGATGCGCGGCCAAGAACTCGGCAAGGCCTCTGCGCAGCGCGCCCGTTCCATGGCCGTGAATAATGCGGACGCTCGAACGCCCGGCCAACGCGGCATCATCTAGAAACTTATCGACCCGCTCCGTTGCTTCCTCCACTGTACATCCGATCACGTTGATCTCTTCGGGGGCAGACTCGACGCTTGCCTGTGCGTGGACCGTGATCCCGCGTTGTCGCGCTCCCGCGCCAGCGGCGCCACCCTTTGCTGCTGGCGCGTCACCCTCGATCGCAACGATGTCGGCGAGAGGCACCTTCATCCGCAGCGGACCGGCCTCCACTTCCGCCGAGCGGCCGTCGTGCCGCTGAAAGACGACCGCCTGCTTGAATCCTTTCACCATGATTCGCAGTCCCGGCGAGAGCAGCTCTGGTGCAACCGGCGGTTGCTGCGCTGCGATCGCCACGCCGAGATCGGCTTGCGATGCCGCCAGCGTCTCGACGACCGCGGCATCGGTCTCGGCTCGCGCGTCCGACTCGAACTTGCCCATGCGGCGCCCGGACTGCTTTTCGAGCTGGGCGCGCAGTGCGCGGTCTTTCACGTCTTCGACCATGCGCGCGACTTCGGCCTCAAGCCGCTTTTGCGCCTCGCGAAAGCTTTTCTCGAGTTCGGCGATGCGTTTCCGCTGCCGCTCGACCCATTCCGTCTGCAGCGCGCGCCGCTCTTCCTCGAGCTGCGCCAGTTCTTCGCGCGCCTGCCGCTTCACATCTTCCATTTCGTCGCGGCTGCGATGGAGGTACGCGATCAGGTCGCGCGCCTCGCGCGATTCCGGCGACAGGCTCGCCTGCGCGTGCTCCACCACCCGCGCCGGCAGTCCCAGCCGTCGCGCGATTTCAATGCCGCTCGACGTGCCGGGCACGCCGACCAGCAGCCGGTACGTGGGCCGCAGATTCTCCTCGTCGAATTCCATCGCCGCGTTCACGATGCCAGGCGTGGTCGACGCATACGCCTTCAGGCGATCGTGATGCGTGGTCGCGAGCGTCAACGCGCGCCGCGCGCGAAATTCTTCGAGCAGCGCCACCGCGAGCGCCGCGCCTTCCTCGGGCGCTGTCCCGGTGCCCATTTCGTCGACCAAGATCAACGAGCGCTCGGTCGCCACGTCGAGCATCGATTTCAGGTTCAGCATGTGCGCCGAAAATGTCGACAGGTTCGCGGCGATCGACTGCTCGTCGCCGATATCGGCCAGCACGCGATCGAAAAGTGGCAGCTCCGCGCGATCGGCCGCCACAGGAATCGCCGATTGCGCGGAAAGCGCCGCGAGCCCGGTCGTTTTCAGCGCGACCGTTTTGCCGCCCGTGTTCGGCCCGCTGATCACCATCACCGTTTCGCCGCCCCCGAGCGCATACCCGAGTGGAACAGCCTTCAGCCCTTGCGGCCGCAGCGTGGCTTCGAGCACCGGATTGCGCGCCGCCTCCAGCCGCAACGAATTTCCCTGCGTAAATTCCGGCACCGTGCAGTCGAATTCGCGGGCGAAGCGCGCGCGCGCGAAAATCGAATCGAAATGCGCGATTTCCGCGGCCGCCGCGTCGAGTGGCCCGCGCTCGAGCCGCACACGCTCCGTCAAATCCTCAAGGATGCGCGCGATTTCGGCGATCTCCTCGTCGCTCAGCTGCACCAGCCGGTTATTGAGATCGATCGCTTCGAGCGGCTCGACGAAAATCGTCTGCCCCGTGCCGCTCGCGCCATGCACCACACCGGGCACCGCGCGCCGGTCGGACGCGCGCACCGGAATCACGAAACGGTCGTTGCGCAGCGTGATGTAATCCTCGCCCTTTTCTCCGGAAGCCTCTCCCCGCGCGCGAAGAATGCCCTCAAGCGACCGCTGAATCTTCTCGCGCGCCTGGCCCATGCCGACGCGAATGCGCTTCAGCTGCGGCGAAGCATCGTCGCTGATTTCACCGTTGGGAAGAATCGCCCGACGGATGGCCGTAGAGAGGTGACGGAAATCGACCAGCGCAGCGGCGCGTTCCGAGAGCCGGGGATACTTGGCGCGCTCGCCCTCGCTGCGAAACGTTTGCCGCACGCCGCCCACGGTCTCCATCAGCGACACAGCTTCCAGCAGTTCCGCGATCGTAAGCACGGATCCCGGCACCACCAGCCGCGCCAGCCACGCGGCGGGATCCGCCAGCGAGCCGAATCCCAGCTCCGAGCCCGCGCGTAAATACGCGATCGCTTCGCGCACCAGCTCGAATTCCGCTCCCAGCGCCGCCGCGTCCTGTCGCGGCGCAAGCGCCTGCACCGCGCGCCGCCCGGGCACACATGTGGTAAAGCCGCCCACGATGTTCTTTAGGCGGTCGAATTCCAGCAGCTCTTCGGCAGGGCGCGACACGGAACCTCACGAAGATTGTAGCTCGGTTGACTGTGGGAAACTCAGCGCGCCTGCAATTGCCCGGCGAGATACGCGGCCGCATCCGCGGCGGACGGCGCGACGTGGACGAGCGGCGCATCATCCCGCCCGCGATCGCGCGCCCGGCCAAACTCGACCTCGCTCACCAGATCGACCACTGGCAGCCAGAAATCGCCGAGCACCGCGAAAGGCTTCCGCGCCATCGCCCCTTTGTTCAGCATCTCCCAGACGATCGCCAGCTCGGCGAGCGTCCCCGTGCCGCCCGGGCAGGCGACGTAGCCGTCGCCGCACTTCACCAACTCGAAGAGCCGCTCGTCCCACGTCTTCACGCGGACTTGCTCGTCGACCCATTCATTCGCGGTCGAGCGAAAAAATTCTGCCGTCACCGCCAGTGTTCGCCCACCGGCTTCCTTCGCACCGCGCGACACCGCTTCCATCACGCCGCCGTAGCCGCCCGAGCACACGCGAAAGCCTTTCGCCGCCAATGCCGCGCCCAGCGCCAGCGCTTCGTTGTACTGCGACTCGCCCGCGCGCACTCGCCCGCTGCCAAAGACGGTGACGATCCTCGCGTCGGCGCTCATTTCGGCGCCTTCGCGGGCCGCGCGCCGTGCCCGGTGCCCAGCGTCTCGATCATTGCCGTCGCAATCGCGTCAATCGGGGCCGACGCGCCCGGCCCATGCTCCGCGTCGTTGTTGCACAAAATCGAAAACACCAGATATTCGCCGTGCAGCGTGGTCGCGTAGCCCGAAAGAGCGTGATCGTGTTCGAGCGTTCCGGTTTTTGCCTCGATCAATCCCGTGGCCACGGTATTCTTCATGCGGTCTTCGAGCGTGCCGTCGACGCCCGCCGCTGGCAGCGTCGAGATGAAATCGTTTCCCCACGGCTGCCGCGCCGCATAGCGCAGCAGCATTACCATCGCCCGCGGCGTCACCAGATCGTCGCGCGCCAGCCCTGAGCCGTCCGACAGCACCACATCGCCGTCCGGAATCCCCGCCGCGCGCCGGAAATCGGCTTCGAGCTTCAGCCCCGCCGCCGTCGATCCGAGTCCAAGCTTTTCTCGCGCCACCGTGCGCAAAAAAAGTTCCGCATGCAGGTTGTTGCTCGTCTTGTTCGTGAATTGAATGCTTTGGAGCAGTGGCGGCGAGAGATGCTCCGCCAGCACCAGCCGGTTCGCATTCGGCGGCATTTGACCAGCCGCGCCAACGACGGGAAACACAGGATCGCCAGCAGGCGTGCTCTCCGGCGGCGCCGCATGCTGTACGCGCACGTTTCCGGTCACGTGCACGCCGCGCGCTTCGAGCAGCGCTTTCAGCGTCCGCGCGGCTACCTCCGCTGGGTCAGTCATCGCCAGATCGAGCCGCATCGGCGCGTGACTTGCAGGAATCGTGCCGCGAATCTGAATGAAATCGACGCCCGGCTGCCTCACCACAGCGATGTTCGACGCGGCTCCCGGCGCCACGGTCGTCACGTCGAGCCCCACCATATCCGCCGCCGCGCTCGGCTCGCACGCCAGCGTGGCTGCGTCGCCGGCCTGCGCGCCTGGCAGCACCTCGATCGTGATGGTGTTGTCGTTGAACGCGATCGCGCTCACCGGCGCGCCAAACGTGAAGAAAAGATCGCCTGTCGTCCATCCCGCCGGGTACGGATCGTAGGGGAAATAGCTGTCGTCGCCCACGACGTCGCCGTCGACCTCCCGTAGCCCCTTCGCCACCGCGGCATCCGCCATTTCGGCGAGCACCTGATCGATGGCACCCTCGCGCGCGCCATTTCCCGCGTACGGAAACTTGCGGTTGGAAAGATCGGGATCGCCGCGGCCCACCAGGACCAGATCGCCCGAGAGTCGCCCGTCGCTGCCAAGCGTCCCCGCGGATTCAAGGGTGGTGCGAAAGCGATAATCGGGGCCGAGCGTGGCCAGCGCGAGCGCCGTCACGAAAACTTTCGCATTCGACGCCGGCGCAAAAAAATGATCCGCATTCTGCGCGTAGAGAGTCTCGCCCGTATCGCGGTCGGCGACGACAACGCCCCACGCCGCCCTCTGCGCGTGCGCCTCCGCCAGCGCTCGATCGACGCGCGCGCGAAACTGCGCCACATCCGCTCGATTGAGAGCGGTAGTCTGCTGCGCTGCGCCGGCATTCGCGCAAGCCGCGAAAATCGCGGCACCTACAGCGATACGAATAGCCCGCGCCGCGAGTCTAATATTCAGATGCCGGTCGTCGCGGCGACAGCCGCGCGACCAGCGCTCGTGTAGGGAGGTTTTCAACGCTATCAAGTATAGGGCAAACGCGCCCCGCGGCTGCGCGAACCCGCGCTCGCCGTCGATTAAGTTGCACCACGGCGTTGAAAGCTCCTATCATGGAATCGCACTTGTCAATTCATAGGAGACACTGATGAAAAAGACGCTCTCGATTTTGCTCGCCGCGGCACTGATTTGCATTCCGTTGCTGCTGGCTTCCACGTCCGCGCGTGCGGATGATAAATCTCACGACGAAGACCGCCTGGAGAATTCCGGCCAGGTGCTGAAAGAAATCATGAACATCCCCGACGACATCCCGCAGAGCCTGCTCGACAAGGCCGATTGCGTGATCGTGATCCCGTCCGTGCTCAAGGCTGCGTTTATCGTCGGTGGCAGCTACGGCCGCGGCGCGATGACCTGCCGCAGCGGAGAAACGTTTCAGGGCCCCTGGGGCGCGCCGACGATGATGGCTCTCGAAGGCGGCAGCTTCGGCTTCCAGCTCGGCGGCCAGGCCACCGATTTCGTGATCCTCGTGATGAACCAGGGCGGTGCGAGGTCGATTCTCAGCAGCAAAGTGAAACTCGGTGGTGACGCATCGGCCGCTGCGGGCCCCGTGGGCCGCGATGCGGAGGCTGACACCGACGTCACCATGCGCGCCGAGTTCCTCACCTATTCCCGCGCGCGCGGCCTGTTCGCCGGCATTTCGCTCGAGGGTTCGACGCTGCGTCCCGACAACGACGCGAACGAGCGCATCTACGGCCGCAAGCTCGATGCGAAGGACGTCGTGCTCCACGGCGCCGTGCCGATTCCGCCGTCCGCGAGAACGATGATCGAGGTTCTGAATCAGCACAGCCCCAAGAACCTTTCCAAGTAACGCGTCTGCGGTCCCTGTCCCGAAGGGCGAGCCTTCGGGGCAGGGAATCGCGCGACCTGATCGCGGATTTCCCTTGTTGATTCTTTGGTTCGCGGATTGACTTTTCCTCAAGTATGACTTATAGTCATGTTTGGTCGTAGGCCAGTCCAAGCAGCGATGCCCATGGCAACTTCCTCTCTCGTCCCCCGAAGCAAGCCAAAGCACACGGCCGGCCGCCGCGAGCGCCGCCGCGCCGAAATTCGCGAGCGCCTGTTCCGCGCCGCGCTCCGCCTTTTCGCCGAGCGCGGCTATCTTGAAACCACCGTAGAAGACATCACCGAGGCGGCCGACGTCGGCAAGGGAACGTTCTTCAATTATTTCCCCACGAAAGAACACGTCCTCGCGACATTCGGCGCCGAGCGCATCGCCACGATCGAGAGCGCGCTTGAAGAAGCAAAGAAAGGCTCCGTGCTGCCCGCACTACGGCGCATGGCCGTGGATCTCGCCGGCATGTGGGCCGAAAGTCCCGAGCTGCTTCGCACGATTTATGCCGCGCACGCGTCTTGTCCGCCCGTGCGCGCGGAGCTTCACAAGCGCCTGATCTTGGGCCGCCGCCTGATCGCCGAGATTTTCGCGCTGGGCCAGGAACGCGGCGAGATCCGCCGCGACCTCGCGCCCGCCGAGCTCGCGCGGTTCACGCAACTCATTTTGTTTGGCGTCACCCTCGCCTGGGCCATGAATCCCGATAGTTCCCTGCGCGTCACCGAGGGTCAGCTGTGGGACCTGTTTGCCCCGAATCTTTTGGCCGATGAGAACAGCAGGGTGACGAAAAGCCCGCGGAGTCCGAAATCGTGAAAAATAAGACAAACATCGCCCGAATTTTGCGGGCAAGTTCTGAGTCTTTCATGGGGGTACCTTCATCCAAGCTGGACAAGCTGCAGGAGGACATTTCGTGACAGGCCGATCGCTCTACGTATGGGCCATTCTTGCGCTCGCACTATTCCTGATGACGCTGCCCGCCAGCGCGCAGATGGCCGCCGGCCCGAGCGCGGGCGGCGCGCCAAGTGGCGCACCCCCGGTGGAAGCTGCGATGGCGGCCCAGGGAGATTATTCCGGCAGCGTTCCGGGGAAGCCCGAGCCCGGCGTGATCCAGCTGTCCCTGCAAAGCGCGATCGACCGCGGCCTCAAGCAGAATCTGGGCCTCTTGCTCTCCGGTCAGGACGTTCGCGCGGCGCGCGGCGTGCGCTGGCAGCAGCTGAGCGCGCTGCTTCCGAATTTGACTACGTCGTCCTACGTGGATGCTTCGCAGGTCGATCTCGCTGAATTCGGCTTCAGCTTTAAATTTCCAGCATCGTCGGGCATCGCGATCCCCGGTGTTGTCGGGCCTTTCGCGTATTTCGATTCGCGCGCCTATCTGACGCAATCGATCTTCGATCTCAAGTCCATCAACTCCACGCACTCCGCATCGCAGACCCTCGAAGCCGCGCGGTATAGCTTCAAGGACGCGCGCGATCTCGTAATTCTCGCGGTCGGCTACACCTACTTGCAGGCGATTGCCGATGAGGCCCGCGTCGACACAGCGGACGCGCAGGTGAAGACCGCGCAGGCGCTCTACGATCAGGCCGACGATCAGGTGAAGGCGGGCACGTCGCCCAACATCGACGCCCTTCGCGCCAACGTCGAACTGAAAACGCGCCAGCAGGACTTGATCCAGTCCCGAAATAATTTCGCAATCGCCAAGCTGACGCTCGCGCGCGTGATCGGCCTCGCGCCCGGCCAGCAATACGAGCTCACCGACAAAACGCCCTATCAGCCGTTCGCTGGTCTCACCGTTGATGAAGCCCTGAAGCGGGCCTACATGAATCGCTCCGATTATCAGGCCGCTCTCGCCGATGTGCACGCCGCGGAATATTCGGCGAAAGCCGCGAAGGACGGGTACATGCCCTCGCTTTCCGTCAGCGCCGACTACGGCCTCGCCGGCACCTACGACGGCCTCAACACGCACGGCGTGATGGACGTTCGCGGCACGCTGAACATCCCGATTTTCCAGGGCGGCAAGGTGCACGGTGATGTTCTCGAGGCCGATGCGCGCCTCGAACAAAGCCGCCAGCGCCTCGATAACCTCCGCGCGCAGATCGACGACGATGTGCGCACCGCGCTTCTCAATATCGAGTCGGCCGAGGAACAGGTCGAAGTGGCGCGCAGCAATATCGACTTGGCGAATGAGACTCTCGCGCAGTCGCGGGACCGCTTCGCCGCCGGCGTCACCGATACCGTCGAAGTCGTGCAGGCCGAGGAAGCCGTCGCCAGCGCGAACGAAAATTACATTTCGAGCTTGTACACCGATAACTACGCCAAGATTTCTCTGGCCCGTGCCCTGGGCCTGGCGGAGCAGGGCGTTCAAGAATTCTTCAAAGGAAACTAAAGATCATGGCGCAAAGAACTGAGACCGAAGTCGAAACCCCGACCACTCAGCCCGCGGGCACTCCCTCTGCCACGGAAACGCCCGCCGAGACCCATTCGGCGTCGCCTCCGCCCGAGTATCGCCGCCGGGGTTTTTTCCAGACGAATCCGCGCGCGCGGCTGTACATCGTGATCGCCGCGATCGTGCTGATCGTCGGCGGAATCTTCGCGTGGCGCTATTTCTCGAGCTACGAATCGACGGACGACGCCGAGGTCGACGGCCACCTGATGCCGCTGAGCGCCCGCATCTCCGGCTACGTCTCCGTCGTCAACGTGGACGACAATCAGTTCGTCCACAAGGGCGATGTGCTCGTCGAGATCGATCCGCGCGACTACCAGACCGCTCTCGACCAGGCCAAGGCAAATCTCGCCAGCGCGCAGGCCACCGCCCGCTCTCTGAATATCAACATTCCGGTCACATCCGTCAGCACCACGAGCCAGGTGTCGTCGTCTCAGGCGGACATCGACAACGCGCAAGCGGGCATCGTCGCCGCGCGCCAGCAGTACGATGCGGCCCAAGCGGATCTGCTCCAGGCGCAGGCCAACAACGTGAAATCGCAAAACGACCTCGTGCGCTATAAGCAGTTGGTCGACAAGCAGGAAATCTCGCAGCAGCTCTACGATCAGGCAGTCGCGGCCGCCGCCTCGGGCAACGCGCAAGTCGCCGCCGCCAAGGCCAACGTCTCCGCCGCCGACCAGCAGATCACGCAGGCTCGCGCGCGCCTCGCGCAGGCGGAGGCCGGCTACCGTTCTTCGCAGACCGGCCCTCAACAGGTTGCTTCGACCCGCGCTCGCGCTCTCTCCGCCGAAGCGGACGTGCAGGAAAAGCAAGCCGCACTCGAGCAAGCCGAGTTGAACATGCAGTACACGAAACTTCGCGCGCCCGTCGACGGCGTCGTGTCCAAGAGCGTCGAAGTCGGCATGAACGTCCAGCCCGGCCAGCAACTGCTTACCATCGTGCCGCTCAACGACGTCTGGGTCACCGCCGACTTCAAGGAGACGCAGCTCAAGTACATGCGCCCTGGCCAGCGCGCCGAGTTCAAACTCGACGCGAACGGCCGCACCTACAAAGGTCACGTCGATAGCATCGCCAACTCCAGTGGCGCGCGCCTCAGCCTCCTGCCACCGGAAAATGCCACGGGCAACTACGTGAAAGTCGTGCAGCGCATCCCGGTGAAAATCGTTCTCAATCCCGGCCAGAATTCGGACGACTACTTGCGATTGGGAATGTCCGTCGAGCCGAAGGTGTTCGTGAAATAGGGTTGGCGTGAGCGCTCGGGCCCCCACTTCGTCCGTTGCAGCATTCCCGTCGGCGGACCGCTGGGTCAGCCCGGTTAACCCGTGGGTCATCGCGCTCACGGTCACGCTCGCCACGTTCCCATCAACACGGTCGCCTACGCGTTTCTCCCCAAGGAGAAAAACAACGCCGCATCCGGCCTCATCAATCTCTCCCGCAATATCGGCGGCAGCGTCGGCATCTCGTTCGTCACGACGATGCTTGCCCGCCGCACGCAATTCCATCAGGTGAATCTTTCCGGCCAGGTGAATTCCGGCAACGGCGCCATCCAATCCATGCTGAATTCCACAACCCGCATCCTGATGGCCCATGGTTCGACCCATTCCCAGGCCCTCCGCCAAGCCTACGGCGTCGTCGCAAATCTGATTGACCAACAAGCCACGATGTTGGCATATGTAGACAACTTCTGGCTGCTGGGAGTGGCCGTGCTGGCGATGATCCCGTTCGTCTTCTTAATGAAACGAGTGAAGCCCGGCAGCCCGATCGCAGCGCACTAGAAGCCGTCTCAAAGAGGAACTTTGCGTGCATGCGCGGGGTCTTAGTAAACGCGCGAATGCGCGAAGGTTTACCGGTGGAAGCGCAGGGCTTCAGCCCTGCGAAAAAGCATCCCGGTGATTCGGCTTTAGCCGCGGGCGTTTTCTTTAGGAGGCCGGGGCTTCCAGCCCCGGCGTCAAGATGGGCCACTCGCGGGGGCTTTAGCCCCTGAAGATACTCTTCGCTTTCGCCGCGGGCATTCATGAGATAGCTTGTAGCGTTTCCCGGGGGGCCTCCATGCAGGTCCGTGTGATCACGGTCGAACGCGAATACGGCAGCGGCGGAGCCGCCATCGCCGAACGTATCGCGCAGCGCCTCGGCTGGAAATTATGGGACCGCGATCTCACCGCTGAAATCGCCCGCATGGCGAATGTCGATCACGTCACCGCCGCGCGTTGCGACGAGCGCGTCGATTCGCTCCTTTATCGTTTGTTCAAGGTCTACGCGCGGGGCAGCTACGAGCGCGCGCTTCCCGTCGGCGAATCGCGCATGTTTGATACCGACCGCATGTTCGCCACCCTCGAAAAAGTGATCGAGGAAGTTGCCAGCCGCGGCAACTCCGTGATCGTCGGCCGCGGCGCGCCCTACATCCTGCGAAATCGCCCCGACGCCTTCCACATATTCGTCTACGCCTCGGTCGACGAAAAAATCCGCCGCCTCAAATCCATCGGGAAATCCGAAAAAGAGGCCGCCCAGCTGATCGAGGAAATCGACCGCGAGCGCGCCGCCTTCATCCGCCACTATTTCAACAAAGAGTGGCCGCTGCGCACCCTCTATAACGTGATGATCAACTCCAAGTTCGGCGACGAGTATGTCACCGAACTCATCCTCCAGCACATCGCAGCCATGGAGAAGCGCCCCGCCTCCTCCGATACCGCCGCCAGCGCCCACCGCTGATGGTTCACGTAGCGCCAGCGTCCCGCTGGCCCTTCTTTGGTGTAGCCTCTAGCGCGAGATCCCGGCCGGAGGCCAGCGCTACAAGACGCGGCGTCTGGGCCAAACCGTTGCGACAATGCCGCCACGCCCGAGATGCAGAAGGTCTGCGCCGATCTTGCTTACAAACTGTGCTTCCCGTAGTCTGTTCCCCGCGCCCAGCGGTGTGCTTCACGCGACTAGCGAGGTTCGATGAGCTGTCCCATCTGCGGCAAGCGCCCGGCAAAGAGGTTTTGCCCCACGAAGGGCGAGAAAATCTGCGCGGTCTGCTGCGGCCGCGAGCGCGAGGTGACGATCGACTGCGTGCCGGATTGTCCGCACCTGATCGCAGCGCACCGCTGGGAATCCGAGCATCGCAAGCCGATTCCGGCCGCCGAGCTCCCGTATCCCGATCTCAAGGTCCCCGTCGATTTTGTGTACGAGCACTGGCCGCTGGTCGCGGGCGTGGCGACCACGGTTCTCAATTTCCAGCTTCAAAGCAGGGAACTCGCCGACGGCGCCGCTCTCTCCGCCATCGAAGCGCTCGCGGAAACCTATCGCACCCTCGGCACGGGAATTTACTACGAGCACCCGCCCGACGCGACGCTGGCTCGCGCGCTTTACGGCGAGATCAACCAATTCCTTCAGGAATTCCGCAAGGAAGAGGCCGCGCGCTCGGGCACGAATCGCCTGAGAGACACCGAAGTTTCGCACCTGCTCGTGTTCCTGCTGCGCGTCGGCAAGCAGGAGACCAACGGCCGCCCGCGCTCGCGCGCCTTCCTCGATTTCCTCCGCGCCCGCTTCCCGCTCCCCGCCGCCGCAACAAAAGAAGCTTCGCGCATCATCATGCCGTAGTGGACCTTCAGTTTATGCCGAGGGCAGTCGAGGGCTCCGACATCGAGCGCTACGAGAGATCAGGTTTTGGAATATTTGCGACAACCGGACCGGCTTCGTGGAGTGCGGCAGCTTGCTGCCGCTGTTTGCCGCCCGGGCTTGCCCGGGCGTGCTCCCCGCATAAGCCAGGTGCACGCCTTTTGGGGGTTTAGTCCGCCGGCAGCTTGAAGTTCGGATTCTGAATCACGCCGAGCACATTCCCGAACGGATCGTGCACGCTTCCCACCAGGATTCCTTCGCCGACGTCCTGCACCGGCTCATTCGGCGTCGCACCAAGCTCGACCAGCTTCTGATATGCCGCGCGGGCATCCGCCACGCCCCAATACGCCAGCCCGGCAGCGGCCCGCTTCAGTCCGGCCTCCGGCGTCGGCACGAGCCCAAGCTCGTACCCGCCCACATTGAAGCCCGCATAGAAGGGCTGATCAAAGTATGGCTGCGACCCCAGCACGTTGTTGTACCACTGCGTGGCCTTTTCGAGATCCTGCACCTGATACACGACCGTTCTTAGCCCGAGAAACATGCATCATCTCCTTCGATTGCGGTGCAGCATCTCCGCGCGCGGCCGAAACCGGCGGCCGCCCCGCCAAAAACGCGCCCAGGCAAAGCAGCGCAAACAGCATGGTAATTCTAGATACGGTCTTCAGTTTCACACCACGCACCGGCCGAGCCGCCGCAGGAGCGAGCGCGGGGCTAAGCGCGAGTCTCTTGTTTTTCTCCGTGCTCTTTGTGGAATTTCTCCGGGTCCTCTGTGTTTGACTCCCGGACGATTTCAAGCGCGCGTTATTTCGTCCAGCCGTGGTTCGGCGCTGTGCGGTGCGCTGCGCATTCACTTGGGGCATGCCAACTCTCCATTCTTCCAGTCGATTTGCAGTTGGGGTGATTTCCAAGTCCGGTCCGGCGACGTCATCGGCTTAAACGGCCGCGACGAGATGCCATGCTTCTGCCGCAAGCCTTCCACGCGCGCCGCAATTTCCTTGCGGTAGCTCTCCGGCGCGTAGCCGTAGCCGCGATACCACTCGCGATACTGCGCCGCCAGCCTCGGAAATTTTGCCTCGAGAAACGCCATGAACGTCTTCCACGACGCCGGCATCAGGAACACAACGTTCGCCGCCACCCACTGCGCGCCCGCATCCCGCGCCGCACGGATCAGCGCATCGAGATCGGCCTCGCGGTCCGTGATTCCCGGCAGGATCGGCATGATATTCACGCCCACGTCGATCCCGGCGTCGCGCAGCTTGTCGCACCGCTTCGAGCCTCAGGTCAGGACGCGGCGCCCGCGGCTCGAGCATCCGCGCCAGCCGCGTCCGCAGCGTCGTGACGGTCATATGAATCGTGATCGACGAGCGCTCCGCGATCCGCTTCAGCAGGTCGATGTCGCGCACCACCTGATTCGACTTCGTGGTGATCGAAAGGCTCAGCCCTTCGCGCTCGGCCATCTTTTCGAGGATCGCGCGCGTCGCGCCGAATTCGCGCTCCGCCGGCTGGTACGGATCGGTCGCCGTGCCGATCGCGATATGCTCGCCCCAGATCTGTTCGGACGAGAGGTCGCGCGCCGCCAGCGGCCCGGCATCTTTCTTGACGTAGATTTTCGATTCGAAATCGCCGCCGTCGAGCTCCATGTACTCGTGCGTGTAGCGGGCGTAGCAGTACTTGCAGCCGAATTCGCAGCCGCGATACGGGTTCACGGTCCACCGGAACGGTACCCGTTCCGAGTGGCATTCGTTCAGGATCGATTTGACGGGGAGGACAAAGTACTCCGTCCCGCGCTTGGCTTCGGCGCGGAGGGAGGATGCGGCGAGGCGCGCAATGCCGACCAGTTCCGTCGGGTGCTTCTCACTCCGGGCAGGTACCGGAGGGGGCGCGGAAGCACCGTTCGGCGACTCACGAGTGCCGGGGCAAGCGGCTGTGGGGAAAAGGGTGAGACTGGCCTCTTTGGGCCGCCCGGAACGACGCCGAAGCGTCGCCGGAGCTGCTCGAAGTATGGGATAAGTGGCCATCGGTCTCGCCGCACGAACCGCACTATATTCGCCTTCTCTTCGCCATGTCAAGAACTATTCTTCGCTTTTATTTCGCCTGTCCGCGCGAACAGGGCTCCGGCTGGAAACCCCAGCCTGCGCCGGTGTCCAGTGCCCGCGCCGCGTCACTATACTGAAAAGGGAAGCAAGGGGCCCAGCCGGTGGAACAGGTCGGTATTCTGCTCGTGGACGACGACGTCACGAGCCAGCAGGCGCTGAAAAGCGTCCTCGATTCCGAGGGTTGGCGGGTTCGAATTGTGCCAAAAGCGTCCGAGGCGCTGGCCGAATTGGCCACGGGCGCGTGGAACCTCGCCATCGTCAACGTGGCACTCGCCGACCCGGGCGGTCCGCTCTTCGCGATCCTGAAAGAGCTGGCCCAGGCTCAGGTGGAAGCCCCGGTTCCCGCCGCCGACGGCTCGGTCGCCGAGTCCAGAAAGCAGCTGCGCGTCCTGTTCCTCGTCCCGCTGCTCATGGCCAAGGACGTCCAGCCGATCCTCGAGCGCGAGTCCCTGCCGCATTCGCCCAAGCCCTACCACCTGCACGATTTTCTCGAACGCGTCAGCGAACTCCTCCTCGAATCCGGCGCCATTGCCGAGCCCATCCGCGGCGTCGGCGGCTTCTCCGAGCAAAAGATTCGCCGCCGCAGCGACCGCTTCGGCCGCGGCACACGCTCCGGCGCCATGTTCGCCTCCCGCGACGATTGCCACATGACCGAAGAGGAAATGAGCGAGTACGAGCGCCAGGAAGAAGAGCAACGCAAGAAGCGCCAAAAGAACCAACCCTACGGCTCCGGAATTTAGCCCGCCGCACAGCTCCCAGAAATTCTCATTCTAGGCCTGCAAGAAAAACTCCCCCCGCTCGTTCTCAGCTTAGTGCGGCTGGCTGCGCGCACGAATCGCCGGCCGCGAGGGAGGGGAACTATGCCCAGCAAAACGGACCGAGCGATAGCAATCGTATTCGCGGTCACTGTATTTCTCGCAGGCGCCGCAATCCTGAAGCCCGATTGGGAGCCCGATGCTCGATCCGCAGCTGCAGCGCCCGCCGGTGGCGGATCGGGGGCGCCATGGACCATCGGCGCGCCCATCACCTACCAGGACCTCACCATCTTTCCCGTCATCTCATCGCAAAATGCCGACACCAGCGAATTCGAAACGCTCGACGAGGCGCTCAGCTCCGGCGACGCCATCATCAGCGAGCAGGGCGGCTACATGCGCCGCACGCGCGACGGCGACGCCGAGCCCGTCTACACCGGCGGCTCGCAGGTCAGTCAGCTCGTCCTCGTAAATCGCGGCAAGCGCCCGCTGTTGCTTCTCGCGGGAGAAGTGGTCTCAGGCGGAAAGCAGGATCGTATTATCGGAAAGGACCGGATCGTACCGATCGGCTCCGCGCCGCTGCCGCTCGACGTCTTCTGCGTTGAGCACGGCCGCTGGACCGGCGACTCGATGCAGTTCAGCGCCGCCGAAACGATGGTCCATCCGACGGTCCGCGCGCAAGCCGCAGTCAAGCAGGACCAGTCTCAAGTATGGGCCGCCGTGCGCGACGAAACGCCAAAGTCGGCCAGAGCGAATCGGTCACAGTCGAAGGTCAAGCTCTCAACTCTTGAATCTCAGCGCCCGCAATTATCAGGCGATTACCGTGCTCCCGCGCTGTCTCAGGCCGCGATCGGCGGCGTAATCCAGGGCGCGCCGTCGCAATCCTATCGGCGCATCTATCAGTCGCCGATGGTGCAGAATTCAGTCGAGGGATTTGCCGATGAAATGAGCCGCCTTTTCGATCGCGCGACGTCCGGCACGAAGGGCAGTCACGTCGTCGGCGTCGTCGTGGCGTTCGGCGACGAAGTTGCGTGGAGCGATATCTTCGCCTCGTCGCAGCTCTTCGACAGGTATTGGCCGAAGCTCCTGCGCAGCTACGTGGTCGAAGCGCTCACGCGCCCCGCAGTCCGCGAAGTCGCCACGCTCGACGACGCTCGCGATTTCCTGCGCCCCGCCACCGGCCGCACCCAGGAAGACACCGAGCCTGGCGTCTACACATGGAGCGAGCAATCGGTCGACGGCCTCACGCAGATCGAACTCGAAGCGCTATCGCCGAAGCCAATCACGCTCCACTGGCTCCGCGTCGCGCGGTGATGAGTGCACTGAAATGGTGCACTTTTTTCTGCAATAAGACGCGCATCAATGATGCCCCTGGCGGGGCCTTAAACGCCCTTAATGGACGGCGAAAGCCACGTTTTGGTGGCTTCCGCTCGACGAAGGCTTTCGCAGACCGGGGAATTGTCAGTCGGCAGCATCGCCGGGCGGATTCCAGCGCCGGACCTGGCTCCGGTCCGGCGTTGCGGCGAGCAACTGTGCGATGGTCTGCTTCAGCACGGGATGCTCGGCGCCCGGCGCGATCTCGGCGAACGGCACGAGCACGAACCTTCGTTCCGCCATCCGAGGATGCGGAATCTTGAGATCATCCACATGCACCACGCTTGAGCCAAAAAGAAGAATATCCATATCGATCGTGCGCGACTCCTTCGGCCCGCCCTCGGCCACCGGAGATCGCCGCCGGCCCAGAGCCCGTTCGATCGCGAGAAGTGCGTTCATCAGTTGCCGCGGCATCAGATCGGTTTCCGCTTCGACCACGCAGTTCAAGAACCACCCCGAGCCGCGCACGTCGATCGGCTCGGTCTCATAGAGTGACGACTGCCGCGTCACGCGCACGCCGTGCGTGCCAAGCGCCTCGATCGCCCGCGCAATATTCTGCGCGCGATCTCCCATATTCGACCCGAGCGACAAATAGACGATCTTCATCATGAAGCGCACATTTTAGTTGGCATGCGAACTTTTCGGTAGGAAACGATTGTTACGCGCGCGAGTCGCACGAAGCGACGCCGTTGTGCTCTATCAGGCCTGCCAGCCGACTTAGCTCGCGGACCGCTTCTCGCGTTTCGGCTTTCGCAGCAGCAAGAAAATTGCGACCGCCATTCCGGCGGCCACCAGCACGGCGATCGCGCCCCACATCACCGACCGCTCATGTCTCGCCACGAACGTGATGATGTCTTGCCCGTACCGCGCGGACAAATACGCCAGGATCGTGTATCGCACGGCTCGTCCCAGCGTGAGCGCCGCCAGGAATTTCCGCACGGGATACTGCATCGCGCCGGCCGCCAGCAGAAACGGCACCATCGGAACAGGCGGCGGCAAGAGAGCAGAAATGGCAATCGCGCTGAATCCCCATTTCCCGAAAATCTTGTAGATCTTGTTCGCCCGGGTCTTCGAGAGCTTCTTCTCGAGTGTTTCCTTCCCGCCCTTGCGCGCCAGTCGGTAGGTGACAAATCCGCCCAGCACCGATCCCACCGTCGCCATGAACGCGTAGTAGGGCCACCAATCGCCCTGCCGCGACGACAGAACAATCGTCACCACGTCCATGCTGCCGGGCAGCGGAATCACGGAGCTGTCGAGCAGTCCAAGCGGGATCAGGCCCACGCCGCCCAGGTGAAAAAGCCACCGCCGCACGCGCCGCGCTACCGGCGGCTTCACCGCCGCAACAATCGCACCGATCATCATCTGTCTGGAGGCCGCGTGGATTCTCGCATGGGCGCGCGCGAACTCTAACCCCTTTTGGCGCGCTACGGTAGCGGTCCCTTGCCGTGGCGATCGCGCCGTCCGGCGAGCAGCCAGCAGCCAGCTAGCTCTTGGGCGTCTCTTTTGGGATGCGTGCGGGCGTTTGGGTAAACGGCTGGGGCTTTGACTTTTGTTTCTTCGGCTTTTTCACTTCGCGCCGGTGTGCGTCTTTGTTTCCCATATCAGAGAGCTTGCCACAGATTTCCCGTCAGGGATAGCTCTCCGAACGGAAGAAAACCCGAAGAGGCCAAAACCGCAGGTGTCCAAAACGGGACAGATTCGCTGCCGTGGCGCCGTCAAATGAATTATCTGGATCGCGCAGCGTACCTTTTCCTCGGATCCGCTGATCTAACCACCAGGAGGCTACTAGGTAGGAGGAAGCGATGCACAATCGGTGGGTCGTACAAAAGCGCAACGATATGCTGGTCGTAATCCTTTACTCGTTTCTCGGCTTGATCCTCGTAACAGGTTTGATCACGCTGGTGAATTACCTCATATACACAAAACCCTAAGCAGATCGCGACCCTCGTCGCGCCTGCCCATCAGCCCCTAAAACAACCCAGGTTGTCGGGCATTCCCTTGAGCCTGATCGAACGGCAAGCCGAGATGCTTGTATGCGCGGGCAGTAGCTACTCGTCCGCGTGGCGTGCGGTCAAGCAGTCCCAGCTGCATCAGGTAGGGCTCGTAGATATCTTCGATCGCGCCCTCATCCTCGCTCAGCGACGCCGCAATTGTGTTCAATCCCACCGGGCCGCCCGCGTATTTCTGAATGATCGTAAGCAGCAGGTTGCGATCCACCTCGTCGAGCCCGTGCTCGTCGACGCCCAGCATCGCGAGCGCATCGCGCGCCACGCCGAGCGTGACGTGCCCCTTCGCGCGCACTTCGGCGTAATCGCGCACGCGGCGCAGCAGCCGGTTCGCCACGCGCGGCGTCCCGCGGCTGCGTCGCGCAATCTCGCGCGCGCCATCCTGCTCGAGCGCGATGCCCAAAATCTTCGCCGACCGCACGATGATCCGCAGCAAATCCTCCGGCGAATAAAATTCCAGCCGGTGGACGATGCCGAATCGCGACCGCAGCGGCGCCATGATCAGCCCCGCGCGCGTCGTCGCTCCGATCAGCGTGAACTTGTTCAGCTGATACGGATGCACGCGCGCCCCTGGCCCCTGCCCGATGATCAGATCGACGCGAAAATCCTCCATCGCCGGATAGAGGATTTCCTCGAGCGCGGGCTGCAACCGGTGAATCTCATCGAGAAAGAAAAAATCGCGCGGCTCAAGCGAGGTCAGCACCGCCGTCAGGTCGCCCTTCTTTTCCAGCAGCGGCCCCGAGCTCACCTTGATCGTCGATCCCATTTCGTTCGCCAGAATCTGCGCGAGCGTGGTCTTGCCCAGCCCCGGCGGCCCATACAGCAGAACGTGGTCGAGCGCCTCGCCGCGATTCCGCGCCGCTTCCACGGCAATCTTCAGATTTTCTTTCACGCGATCCTGCCCGATGTAATTGTCGAAACTATCCGGCCGCACGCTCGCGTCAATGCGCGCGTCGTCATCGGACGCCCTCCCGGAAACGATTCGACTCTGTTGGTTCGTCATCGTATTACGCTTACACCCTAGCTCTATCCTGTCGTCCCGAGCCAAGCGAGGGATCTGCTCTTTTTCTGGCCGCTACTCCTCGCGCCCCGCTCGCGCGCTTTTCTGCATCGCGGAGTTTCCCAGAATCTGCAGAGCGGCTCGCAAGAGCGCTTCGAAGTCGCCACCGCCCGCGCCGCGCGATTTTTCGATCGCCTTTTCCACCGGCCGCGGGTCGTAGCCAAGATTCACCAGCGCGGACGCCACATCCGATTCGAGCTGCGAGCGCGTCGCCGGCTTTCCCGCATCGGCCACGTCGACCACCGCCAGTCTATCGCGCAACTCGACCACGATGCGCTCGGCCGTCTTGCGTCCCACGCCCGGGATGCGCACGAGTTGCACCAGGTCGCCCTTGCGAATCGCGGGAATCAATTCCTCGAGCCCCATGCCCGAAAGAATCTTCAGCGCAAGCGACGGTCCCACACCCGAAGCGGAAATCAGCAATTCAAAGCACTGCTTCTCGCGCGACGTCAAAAATCCGTACAGCGCGAGCTGGTCCTCGCGCACGTGCGTATGAATCAGCAGCGTCGCTTCGTCGTGCAGCGCGCCCAGATTCGTGAACGTCGATAGCGGAATCTGCACCTGATATCCCACGCCGCCCACGTCGAGCAGGATCTGGTTCGGGCGCTTTTCAGTGAGCTTGCCGCGGAGCGAGCCGATCATGTCCAGCGATTATTGATTAGCGCCGCCGGAGTGTCAAACCAGGCACGCCACGCTCCATCTCTCGCTGCCAGAAAACGTCACAGTCTACGAATTGTGAAATTGCATCTCTACGAAAATTCGTATGCCGCGGAAAATTCGCCGCGAATTCCGGATATCGGCGGAATTTAATGTCTGCAAAAGTGTTTCGCACACGAGAACTGCGACGCGATTGAACAATTTCTTTTTCGCGCGCGTATCTATGCTTTCCGAACGAGCGCTGCAACGTCTAAGCGTAGTGCACGCCGGAAACCCGATCCAAGGAGGATCCGATGAAGTCACGCCGTACGCTTGGTTTTGTTTTCTCCGCGCTCGCCGCGCTGGCCGTGGCGATGCCGATGGCGGCTCGCACCGCTTCCGCCAAAGACGCGAAATCGACCACCGCGACCATGGACATCATTTCCGCCGAGACGCTGGGTGGCAAGCAGATCGCACCGGGAACGTACACGTTCAAGATCGACGATTCGACGGTCACCGTCATGCAGCACGGCAAGATGATTGCGGAGGCCCCCGTGCAGTGGAAGGACGAAACGCGAAAGCCCAACATGACCAACATCGTCACGCAAAACGATCAGATCAAGGAAATCCACTTCGGCGGCAAAATGAAGTACGTCCAGGTGACGGAGTAACGCGACTGGCTGCCGCAATCGTTTGCAGTGGATGATACGTCGGCTGAGGGCATCTTGCGGCGATGGTCCGGCGCAAAGGCGCTGCGAGATGCTCGTGGCCTGCGGTTTGAATCGCGAATTCAGAATTTCAGACGCGAACTCGGATGTCTGGAATTTGACGCGAGCCTATTTCGGCGAATGTCAACCGCCCCTACGGGACTTGCTGTTTTTCCCATGATCCCCGGCACTTCGCTGCGCCTGCCTCGGCGCCAGGCGGGCTTCGTGCCGGCTAATTACAATCGCGCCTCCGGCGCTCGGCGCACTCGCCGAATCGCTGCCCATGTCGAGGATGCCGACGAAGGTGTCCAAGTCTCAAAGCAGTCAATTTGCAATTCCGAAGCTGAGATCTGAAACTTGCAGATGCCGGAGGTGGGCTCGGCGGAGCCGCACGGCTTCATCGACGAGCGAGCGAGTTAGCGCCGCGCGCGATCGCGGCGCACGGCTTCGTCGACCAGCGAGTCGAGCTCGCGACGCGTCAGCGTCACGCGCTCCGCCTCGCTGCCATCGGAGTTGGCCGCGCCGTCCGTTCCGTTCGTGGGTTGTGCACCGGCGCCGTAACGCACGCGCGCCACCTGCAGCTTTTGAACGTCCGCCTGGGAGAGAACTTCCTGCTTGCCGAGGAGCTGCGTGACGAGGGCCACGCGAGCAAAGTGCTCGGTGGTCTCCATCCGCAGAAACGCAGTGAGAAGATCGGGGCCGCACGTGACGACGCCGTGATTGGCCATCAGGATCGCGTCGTGCCCTTGCACCAGCGGCTCGAGCGCCGCAGCCAGCTCAGGCGTTCCCGGCGTGCCGTAGCGCGCCACGGGAATCGACCCGAGCCCAATAATCAGCTCGCACAAGATCGGCTTGTCGAGGGGGATTCCAGCGGCAGCGTACCCGGTCGCCGTAGGCGGATGCGCGTGGCACACGGCATTCACCTCCGGCCGCAGCCGGTAAATCAAAAGGTGCATGCCGATTTCAGAGGAGGGCTTGCGCGACCCGCTCACCCGCCGCCCGGTAAGGTCGGTGATGACCATATCGTCCGGGGTCATCATGCCCTTGCTCATGCACGTGGGAGTCGTCAGGATCCGGTCCGCGCCCAGGCGCACCGACATGTTTCCGTCGGTCGACGCGACGAACCCGCGCTCGTGTATCCACCGGCCGACGACGCACAGGTCGTGCCGGTGTTCTTCTTCCGCCTTGACCGCCCCGTGGGAAATCGAATCAGCAAACACGCGCGCCTCCCTGGATCGGGCCGAGTGCGGCGTAGTTTACGCGTAGAAGCCGCGTAATTTCAAGGCCCGAGCGACGCGGTCAATGGCCACGATGTAGGCGGCGATCCGGTTGTTCACATTGTGCGCGCGGGCGTACAAGACCACCTGGTCAAAGCTGTGCTCCATCACGTCCTGCAGGCGTTCGTTCACTTCGCTCTCGCGCCAGAAGAATCCCTGGCGATCCTGCACCCACTCGAAGTAACTGACGGTGACGCCGCCCGCATTCCCGAGAATATCCGGGATGATGAAAATTCCTTTCTTCTCGATGATCGGATCGGCGGCTGCGGTGGTCGGGCCGTTCGCGCCTTCGCAGAGGATGCGGCAGTCGACGCGATGCGCGTTCTCGGTCGTGATTTGATTTTCGGTGGCGGCCGGGATGAGGATGTCGCACGGGCGGAACAGAATCTCGCGCGACGTTAGTTTCTCTCCACCGTCGAATTCCTGCAGCGGCCGACGCAGCGTGTAAACCCAGTCGTAGAGCCTGGGGATGTCGAGGCCCTCTTCGTTGTAGAGCCCGCCATTCACGTCCGCCGCGCCCAAAACCTTGTAACCCGCTTCGTGCATCAGCAGCGCCGCTTGCGAGCCCACGTTGCCGAAGCCCTGAATGATGACGCGGCAGCCGTCTTGCTTCATGCGCAGCTGCTCGATGGCCTTGTTGCAGCAGATCATCACGCCGCGCCCGGTGGCTTCGCGGCGTCCGCGCGACCCGCCGAGATCGAGCGGTTTGCCTGTCACGACGGCGGTCGTCGCCTGGCGCACGTGCATCGAGTACGTGTCCATCACCCACGCCATGACCTGCTCGTTCGTGCCGATGTCCGGCGCCGGGATGTCGCGCTCCGGCCCGAACCAGTCGCTCAAAGCCGCCGTGTAGCGCCGCGTCACACGCTCGAGCTCCGACTTCGACATTTTCGACGGATCGCAGATCACGCCGCCCTTCGCGCCGCCAAACGGTATGTCGACCACCGCGCATTTCCACGTCATCCAGGCGGCCAGTGCGCGCACCTCGTCCAGCGATACCTCGGGGGAAAAACGGATGCCGCCCTTGCCTGGCCCGCGCACCGTCGAATGCAGCACGCGGTAGCCCGTGTAGACCTCGATCAGGCCGTTGTCGAGCGCCACGGGTATGTAGACGGTGATTTCGCGTTCGGGATACCGCATGTAGCGGTAGAGTCCCTGTTCGAGGTCGAGTTTTTGCGCGGCGATTTCGAAGCGGGCTTCGGCGGATTCGTATACGTTGAGTTCGTCCTGCACGGCGGCTGGCGTTTCTACAGGCATAGCGGTTTCCCCCCAACCCCATTTTACCGGATGGCGCTCGGGGTCCGGCGGACTCATTTGGCGCCCTTTCGCAAATCGTGACCTGTCATCTCGCCGGGCTCAGCCACGTCCATGACGCCCAGCATCGTCGGCGCGATGTCGCGCAGCGAGCCGCCGGGCGCGAGTTGCAGGTGATCGTCCGCGGTCACTAGAATGAACGGCACCGGATTCGTGGTGTGATACGTGTGCGGCCCGCCGGTCACCGGATCGATCATCGTCTCCGCGTTCCCGTGGTCCGCCGTGATGATCCACGCTCCGCCGCGGGGGCGCAGCGCCTGGAAAATGCGGCCGAGCTGCTCGTCCACCGTTTCGACGGCCTTGATCGTCGCCTCGAGCTTGCCGGAATGGCCGACCATGTCCGCGTTCGCGAAGTTCATGATGATGGCGTCGAAATCGCCCTTCTCGATCGCGTGAATCACCGTGTCCGCCACGCCTGCCGCGGACATCTCCGGTTTCAGATCGTAGGTGGCAACTTTCTGCGACGGGACCACCACGCGCTCTTCGCCGGGGAACGGTTTTTCCACGCCGCCATTGAAAAAGTAGGTCACGTGCGCGTATTTCTCTGTTTCCGCGACGCGCAGATTCTTGAATTCGCGCTCGGCGAAAACGTTGGCCACGATATGCTCGAGCTTTTCCGGCGCGAGAATGTAGCGCAGCCACGGCCACGTCTTCTCGTACTGCGTCATCCCCACGTACGCGAGGTTTTTCGGCCGCGCCGGATCGGCGATCTTGTCGAAGCCGGGTTCGATCAGCGCTTTGGTGATCTGGCGGGCGCGGTCGGCGCGGAAATTGAAGAAGATGACGGCATCGTCGTCGCGAATCACGCCGCGCGGCGCGGCGGGCTTGCCGGGGGCGGCCTGCGTGGTGATCACGGCGGGAATCACGAATTCGTCGGTGACGCCTTTTTCGTAGCTCGCGCGCATCACCGCGACCGGGTCGCTCGATTTCACTTCCGAATCGCCGTGCGCCATCGCGGTGTACGCTTTCTCGATGCGCTCCCAGCGATTGTCGCGGTCCATCGCGTAGTAGCGCCCGCTGACGCTGGCGATTTGCCCCACGCCGTACTCGCGCATCTTTTGTTCGAGCGCGCGCAGGAAATCGATGCCGCTTTCGGGCGGCGTGTCGCGCCCGTCCATAAAACAATGCACGAACACGCGCTGCACTTTATTTTCGCGCGCCATCCGCAGCAGCGCGAAAAGATGCTCGATGTGCGAATGAACGCCGCCGTCGCTCACCAGGCCCATCAGGTGCAGTTGGTGCGCCCGCCCGCGCTCCATCGCTTCGAGCAGCAGCGGCTGCCGGAAAAATTCGCCGCTCGCGATCAGCGCGTCCACGCGCGTGATGTCCATTTGGACGATTCGCCCCGCGCCGATATTCAGGTGTCCCACTTCGCTATTGCCCATCTGCCCTTCGGGCAATCCGACGTACGGCCCCGAAGTATGAATCAGCGTGTTCGCGAATTCCTTGAGCAGCCGGTCGTAGTTGGGCTTGCGCGCGAGAGCAATCGCATTGCCCTTGGTTTCGGCCCGGTACCCCCAGCCGTCGAGCACGGTAAGCACAATCGGTTTCGGTCGCTTGGCCATAGTCCAAATTAAGTTAGCAGAAGAGATTGCCGTTGCAAGCAGGATGTTGCGCGGTCGGCAGGGCGTCGAAAGCGTTCTTACCTTCATAGCGCCGCCTTTAAGGCGAGCGGGTTCTTTGCTCCGCGCCATAACGGCGATGCGACCGCGCTAGTGGCGCGGCTCGCTCGATGGCGGGACGATGCCTTTGAGGCGCAGGTAGACGGCCATCGAGCCGTAGCACTCGGTGTCGTGCTCGATGTTGCCGACGAGGGCGGCGAGGCGCGGCGTCGGCCCGCGGTAGCTTTGGATGGAATCGCCGGCGTTCGCGTCGGTGAGCGCGGCGTAGGCGGCGTCGCACGTGTCGAAGGAATCCTTCAGCGCGGCGACGAGATCGGCCTTCGTGGTTTTCGAACTGGCACTTGGCGTTTTCGGGGTACCGAGCGCGCGCGAACACCCGGCGGTCTGCGCGTCGGCGACGTGGGCGACCCATCCGCCGAAGGTGCGCTGTTCGGGCGTGGGTTTGAAGTCGTAGCTGTCCTCGGGCATTTTGTCGGCGGCTTTCAGCAGATTATTTTTCACGCCGTTGTATTGCTGGCGAATCGCGTCCGGAACGCTGGGCGCCGGCGCTTGCGCCTGCGCCACGAGCGGAGCCGCCG
Organism: uncultured Acidobacteriota bacterium; assembly: GCA_963743335.1. GTDB lineage: Bacteria > Acidobacteriota > Terriglobia > Acidiferrales > UBA7541 > Palsa-295. The sequence goes on along the minus strand of CAVUPI010000002.1, from coordinate 660,007 downwards.
TCAGTCCTGCAAGGACCGTCACCATGAGAGCGTAGCGTTTCATCAAAGTTCTCCTTCGTCCGACCGAGGCCGGCATCCTGATTGCCTGCAACCCGCGAATTATAGACCGGAGTGACCCAGGCGGGGGAAGTGTTCGCGCTCGGCTCAACTTCCAGGTCTTGTGCGGCAGCGGTCGTGGCGGGCGGCGTTGACGTCCCCGCTGGAGCCGGAAGAAGCGCGCATCCGATGCTCTCACCGCAGAGACGCAGAGTTCGCAGAGGACTGCCCGAGAAGACTCAACACAGAGGACACTGAGAGAGGAATAAGGACACTGAGGAACCGCTCAGCGATCAGATGATGAAGCAGCCGAGGGTGCCTTCGAAGCCTTGCTCGACGCGGCCGTCGGGGAAGACCACGATGGGGACGACGTCGCCGTAGGTGCGCGCTTCGTCGAGCACGGATTGGTTCAGCTCGACGCGGCGCTCTTCGTAGGGGCGGCCTTCGGCGTCCCATTTTTTCAGGAGCTTCACGCAGGCGTCGCAGCCGCGGATCGTGTAGATGATGGGAACTTTTGTATGCATGAGAAGAGTTTCTTCAGGGGCTAAAGCCCGGTTAGTTCGCGCGATCTACGCGGGGGCTGAAGCCCCCGCCTCCTGAACCAGCCGCATATTGCCGCCTCCCTCGGCTCAGCCCCGATCGGGGATGTTGAGCGCGGACGCGAGGAGCGCGCGCATTTCTTTGATCGATTCTTTCTGCCAATCGGGGAAGCGCGGGCGGATTTTCGCGATCACGTCTCGCAGGAATTCTTGCTTGCTCGCTTCGGGGACCGTCGCGAAGGTCGTCCCTTGCGGCAGATTCATCCGCGAGCGGACTTCGTCCATGATCGCAGCGAGCTCGGCGTGCGCGCCGGCGGAACGTTCCAGAAAGTGCGCGATGTAGCGCGTGTCCTTCGTGTAGAAGACGAACACGGGGATCGCGCGCGACTTTCCGTTGTTGCTGAGAAATTCGTCCATGATGTCGGGATTTTCGTCGCGCAGGAAAACGCGGAGGTCGGCGCCGGTCGCTTCGGCGATGCGGGCGATGGTGGGCAGCTCGCGGTAGACGTCGCCGCACCATGCTTCCGCCAGCGCGAGAATCTTCGCCGGGCCGTTCGTCGCCGCGACGGCTTTCTTGAAAAACGAGATGTCGTCGGCGGTGAGCGGCGAGTCTTTGTAATATTGCTCGAATTTGTCGCGATTGATGGTTGCTTGCGCCAGGAAATCCGCGTACGTGAGTCCTTGTGCGAACCGCTCAGGTGTGACAACCGTGGTTGTTTCCAGCATATTCGCCCCTTCCTAATAAGTGCTCGCGCGCCAGCATGCCACGCACACTCTTGGATGACAAGAAGGAGGGGGAGGATTCGGATTGACGCTTCACTAAACACGGAGGACACCGAGAAGGCACAGAGTTCGCGGAGGCGCTCGGACTAACGGAAAGCCCACAAAAGAAAAGGGGGGTCGCGGCTGGGCGCTGAGGGAGGCAATCGCTTGCCGCGAATCCCCCCGTGGGTACAACGCTTCAAACGTGCGAACCAAGGCCGGCGAGACGCCGGCGCTACGAGGCTACGCCGCGTTCTCGAGGACCAGCAGGCCTGTCGCGGTGTTCGAGATGGCGATGTGGTAGCTGCTGTGAATCTTCGTCACCTTGCCGCTGAGGACGCCGCGCATGGCGAGCCACAGGATGAATTCGGCCCCCTGCGCGCCCGCCTCGCGAACGAGCTCGTGGATCGACATGCGCGTCAGGACATCGGGTTCGTTGACGATTTTGTCGAGGCAGAGCTGGTCGAATTTCTTGTTGATGAAGCCGGCGCGCTCGCCGTCGAGCTGGTGCGACATGCCGCCGGTGCCGAGCACCACGACATTCAGATCCTTGGGATACGATTCGATCGCGCGGCCGATCGCCTGGCCGAGCTTGAAGCAGCGCAGAGGCGAAGGTAGCGGATGCTGCACGGTGTTGATGCAGATGGGAATCGTCTTCACGCCCTGGTAGCTATTGCCGGGCCAGAAGAGAGACATCGGGACGGTGAACCCGTGGTCGACGAGCATTTCCTGGCAGGAGGTAATGTCGAATTCGTCTTGCACGAGCGAATTGATGATGTGCCAGGAGAGCTCGGGATCGCCCTCGAATGGCGGGATGGTCGGAATGCCCCAGCCTTCGTCGGCGTTTTGGTATTTGGGGGCCGCGCCGATCGCGAACGTGGGCATTTTATCGAGGAAGAAATTCAGGCCGTGATCGTTGTAGATCACGATGGCGACATCGGGCTTTGCTGCGCGCAGCCACGCGCGCGCCGGGGGATACGCTGCGAAGAATTCCTTCCAGTAAGGATCGTTTGCGAGCTGCTGCTCTTTCGGAGCCGCGTTGCCGATTGCGGGTATATGGGATGTGGTGAGTCCGCCAACGACGCGTGCCATGGTTATTCTCCTTGCGCTTTCAGCATCTTCTTGAATTCTTCGACGGAGATGCCGCGCTGCTGGGCGCCCACGTCCTGCACGGTGAGGCCGAAGATTCCGGCGAATTTCGCGAGGTAGTAGATGCAGCCGCCGGCGTGGATCATGGCGAGGACGTTGCGCTCGCGGATGGCTTTGCTCTGCTCGTCGGTGAGGCTGTACTTGCGGCAGTAGGCGTCTTCGTCTTTCTTGAATTCGGCGCGATTCCCGGCGCTGTTGAACGAGAAGCACATCTTGTTGAGGTTGTAGCCCTTCATCGCCGCTTCGCCATCGAAGATGTAGGTCCCCGGAATCGGCAGGTCGTGATGCGAGAAATCCGCCGGGAGCAGCTTGCGCGTTCCTTCGGTTGTTGTTGCCACGGTCATGATGAACCCCCCGCAAATGTTGTTTGCTGCGCTGACGGATCTACATTCGCACCGAACAGGGAATCGCGCGGTGATTCGCGTTACGGATCGATGTGACCGGCGTCACAAGTCGGGAGACGCTGCGGCAAGTGGCTTGTTTTGTGGCAGGATGCGATGATGTCAGCAGGGCCACGAGCGCGGCATGAACGGGCGAGTCGTATGAGCGGCAACGGAATCTAAGCTACATATCTATGTTCGACGTCATCTCTCTGATTGTTCATCACGGCTATCTGGTGATCGCTCTATTCGCTTTTGGGGAAGCGATCGGTCTGCCCGTGCCTGCCGCGCTCGCGCTGGTGGCGGGCGGCGCGGCTGCGGCTTCGCACGTGCTGCGCGCGCCCGAAGTGCTGCTGTTCACCGTCTGCGCGATGCTGATGGGCGACGTGATCCTCTTTGTTCTCGGCAGCTACACGGGATGGGCGCTGCTGGGATTCCTCTGCAAGGTGTCGGTGAATCCCGAGACGTGCATCATGCGGTCGGCCGAATCGTTCTATAAGCGGGGGCGCGCCGCGCTGCTGGTGGCGAAATTCATTCCGGGCGTGAACACGATGGCGCCGCCGCTCGCGGGCAGCATGAAGATGCCGTTCGCGCAATTTCTGGGGCTGGATTTCTGCGGCGCGTGCCTCTACGTGCTTGCCTACGGCACGATCGGGTACGTGTTTCGCGATTTCATCGCGGCGATCACGCGCGGATTTCGCGCCGCGGGGCACGTGGTGGAAATCGTGGTGATCCTGGCTGCGATCGTATTCACGGCCTACCGGATCTGGATCTATCGCAAGAATCGCGTGTTCCGCGTTGTGCCACGCGTCCAGGTGATGGAGCTGGCAAGAAAGCTGCAATCCCAGGACGCGAAGCACGTGCTGCTGGTCGACGTGCGCAGCCACGGTTACTACGACGCGGGGGCCACGCGCATGGCCGGCTCAATCCGTCTCGAGCCCAACAATCTCGCCGAGGAAATTCCCAAACTGCCCAAGGATAAGGATATCTACCTCTACTGTACTTGAGCGCGCGAAGCCACCAGCGCCCGTGTGGCGCATACGCTGCGGGAACAAGGATTCAACGCGTTCGTGATCGTCGGAGGATTAGCCGCGTGGCGGAAGGCGGGTGAGCCCACGGAAACGGTGCCGCAGGACGATTTGATCCATCTGCCGACATTCAGCCGGCGTCCGCTTCCGCCCGAACCGGAAAAGCAGCGGATGGAAAAGCCGATCGGGTGACAGGTCTCGGCTGGCAGGTGTCAGGTGGTGGGCAGCGGGGATTGCGCGCGCTCTATTTGCCGGTGAGCCAAGCGGTCCCCGGCAACGCGAGCATGCAGACGAGAGTCGCAATGATCGCGTACATGAATCGCCATCCCCATTTCCAGGCGATCAATTCGTCCGGGTCGGTGGGACGGGTACGGGAGAACAGCGTCTTCGCTTCCTCGCCGCTAATTCCCAGCCTGCGTATTGCTCGGTGAACCTGCAGCGTCGAGACCAGCACGAATCCCCACGACAAACAGAACACTGTCTCGATAACCGAATAGAGCGCTTCAACCCCGACCAAATGATGATTCCAAGCGAACCATAGAGTCAGGGGTATAACGATCAGGAACCCGGTCAAGGCGACCAAATAGCTCCAAATCCTGACGACGCCTCCGAGTGTCCGCTCAAACTCTCGCCTTATTTCTGTGGCCATGGGGTCACCACTTTCAGTCTGGCTACGGGGTTTGATGGCGACAATGGGACTTTCGCGAAATGGTAAAGGGCGGCTTAGTGCGTCGGTTCGACGACGAAGAGAGATTCTTCGCTTCGCTCAGAATGACGAGGTCGTCGGGAATGGCTCAGCGTGGAGCGATGCGGACGATGTCGTAGCGGAGCTCGATGGCGCGGCCGGGGAAGCGGGCGGCGACACGCGACTGGAATTCGGCGAAGGTGAGCGCGCCGTTTTGGCCGTTGAGCATGCGCGCGTCGTCCATGAGGATCACGTGGCCTTTTACCGCGTGGCCCAGGACCGATTCCACCTCGACCGAGAGGCGCTCGGGATCGCGGTGCAACTGGTCCCATCCCCAGTAGCCGGCATCGAGCCAGAAGAGCGCGGGTACGGCGAGCGATTTCAGAAGCTCCGGGAGGACGACGGCGCTATCGCCTTCGAGGATTCGGACGCGCGGGTCGCGCTCGAAGCGGCGCGTGGCCCGCTGCGCGAGCGCGGGATCGTACTCGATCGAATAGACGCGATCGAAATGGCTTTTGACCGCTGCGACCATTTCGCCGTAATAGGTGCCCGTCTCGACCAGGGTGCGCAGAGCGAATTTTTCGGCGTATTCGACCACTGTGCGCTGCTTTAGGAGATGCGGCGAGCGGACCGGGCGGCGGCGCAGCTTCCAATACCAATAATCGGGATAGTGGCTGAGGGATTTGTACGCGCCGTAAAACGGCATGCGCTGCATGAACTTGCGGAACGATTTCAATGGGCCTCGCAGAAGCGCGTCGAGAAAAACTAGCTTGCGACGGAGGCAGTGTCAAGGCGAGGCCGGGTGAATCTTAGCGCAGCAGGGAATACATGCTGCGAGTGAGGCTGCGCAAAGGTACGCGCTTCGCGCGATTTCTTTATGTCGGAGCTAAAGCTCCGCCCCCTAGAAGGCCCCGCGCTTCCAGCCAGGACGACGTGCGCGTAATTTTCCGCGGCGCGAAGCGTAATTAGAGTTTGAAGAGCAGAGGAAGAAAAAGAAGCGGCGACCCAAGGCCGCCGAGGTGAAGAAGTGACGTCGGAGAATGATATGGAAAGCAAAGGTTACAAGGGAATGGGAATGGAGGGCGGAATCGCGCGGTGGTATGCGAAGGTCACGCGCAAGGACTACGCGGAGTTTGGGAAATTAGCCGCGCAGCTGGCCGATGATTTGCCGCCCGGAAGCAGCGTGCTAGAGGTGGCGCCCGGGCCGGGGTATCTGGCGATCGAGCTGGCGAAATTCGGGCGTTACGCCGTCACTGGGCTCGATATCAGCGAGACGTTTGTCTCCATCGCGCGCAAAAACGCGGCTGCGGCGGGCGTGCAAGTCGATTTCCGGCACGGGAACGCGTCGGCGATGCCGTTTGCCGACGAATCGTTCGGTTTGGTCGTTTGCCGCGCGGCGTTCAAGAATTTCTCGGAGCCGGTAAAGGCGCTGGCCGAGATGCGGCGCGTCCTGAAGCCGGATGGCCGCGCGATGATCATCGACCTGCGGCGCGACACGCCGAAGGAAGAGATCGACGCGTATGTCGATCACATGCACGCGGGCATGGTGAATTCGGCGTTCATCAAGCTGACCTTCCGGGCGATGCTGCTCAAGCGCGCCTACACGCGCGACGAATTTGAGAGGTTCATCGCGGAGAGCGGATTTACGAATTGCGACATTCGTGAGGCGAACCTCGGCTTCGAGATCACGCTCGTGAAGTGAGCGAGGGAGTGGCACGCCATGATTTTCGTAACGATCGCCGCGATCGGGTTCGCCTTCGCGGTGCTGCATGTCGCGATCCAGAAACGGCCGCGAACCAGGCGGGGAGTTACGGACACACTCCTGCTTTACTTCTTTGCGTTCCCGATTGGGCTGGGCGGACTGCTCGGTTTTGTGGGACACACGATGCGAGCCGGCCCGGTCGCGGCGTCGATCGGCTGGCCGGCGGGCAATCCCTTTCAATATGAGGTTGCCGTGGCCAACCTGGCGTTTGGGGTTCTCGGGCTGCTCTGTCTGAGATTTCGTGACGGCTTCTGGACTGCGACTGCAATCGGCTGGAGCGTCTTCATGCTCGGCGCGGCGGGGGTTCATCTGCACCAGATCCACATCGGCCAGCCGTACGCGGCTGAAAATGCGGGCGCGATCCTCTATTTCGATATCGTGGCGCCTGTGTGTCTCTTCGCACTGCTGGTAATTCGCAACGCAGGAGTCAATTCGATGGGCCGGGCAATCCCGTGAGCGCCAAGACGTAGTGCGGGTGACGCCGTGCATCCTTTGCGACTGCACTCCGGGCGCTGTGTCCTAAGAGCACCGACAGGATTGTCGGTGCCACGGATCAGTGGGCGCTGGGGCGGCGGCAGACGAAATTGCTGGCATCTTTCGTGTCGCCGGAGCCTTTGTAGTAGGCCTGCTGGGGATACGGGCAGAGCGGGTGCGTCATCGCGATGCCTTTCGCCGGGTTGCCGTCGACGTAGCCCGACGCGATGATGCGATCGGGCGCCTTACCTTCTTCGACCCAGCGCGCGAGCGCCATTACTACGTCGTGGTCCGCGTCCTCTTGCGGCGCAGCGAATCCGCCGGCGTTGCCGAACATCGTGGCGCCAGGGCCGCCGGCGCAGTGTGACATCGTGGGGACCATAAACAGGCGGTAGAAGCCTTTCGTGTCGCCCATCGTCTTCTGCACCGACTCGAAGTATCCGACGCTGCCGAGCGGGGAAATCGCCGCGTCGCTCCAGCCGTGATACTGGATCAGCTTTCCGCCGCGCTCTTTGAACGCGCGAAGATTCGTGTCCATGGAGTTCAGGGTGTCGCCCAGCTTGTCGTCCATGAGCTTCACGTCGGTGTCGAAGTTGAAGCTCTTCGGATCCCATTGCGGATTCTCGAAGACCATGTCCGCGAAAAACTGATTCGCGAATAATTTTCCAACGCCCTGCTGCGCCGCGCTCCGACCGGTGATCCACACCGTCCAGTTCGCCGGTACCGCCTCGCCGCCGGGCGAAAAGCCTGCCTCGATCAACGCGCCGGTGCGGGGATTGGTCAGCGGAGCGTAGATTTTCTTTGCGGCGATCACTTGAGCCGCCGTCAGACAGTCGGATGCATCGTCGCCCTTGCATTGAACCGTGGCGGGATCGAAATGGCAGAGGGAAGGATTCTCGATGAAGCCGTCCTTGTCACCATCGAGCGCGTCGCAGGCGGCAATCGCGGCGTTCTGCAGGATGGGCAGCTTCGTGGGCGGGATGTAACTGTCCGGAGTTTCCGCGAGCGCGAGCTCGTCCCAGAGGCCGCGCGTCTGCAGATGATTCCAGTTGATCGCGGGAGATCCCGCGATGATGCCCTGGAAATCGTCAGGATAGCGCTGCGCTTCAGTAAGGCCTTCGCGGCCGCCTTCGGAGCAGCCGACGAAATAGAGGTGAGAGGCAGCTTGGCCATAGTAGGCGCGGACCAGCGCCTTGGCTTGCACCGAGGTTTCGTGCACCGCGCGATAGCCGAAGTCCTTCACCTTTTCCGGGTGGCCGACCGCCCACTTTGCGTTCGGCGCGGCCGCGTGCCCATCGTCGGTACCGGCTGTGGCGTAGCCTTCCAGCAGGGCTTGCGCCATGGCGCTAAACGGAATCGTTCCGGCGAATCCTCCGTTGCCCACTTGCTCGTACTTGTTGTTCCAGCCGGAGACGGGCAGCCAGACCTCGAAGTGGATTTCGGAGTCGCTCGTCGGCTTCGCGATGCCAGCTACGCGGCAGAACGCGGGCAAATCCGCGCTGGGCGCAGGCTGGCCCGGCCCCGCAGGCGGCTTGTAGCTTCCGGCCGGGACGGAGGTGGCCGACGTGACGCTGGCATTCGTCAAGGTGACATCGGCGAGCTTTTCGCAAGGCGTTTGCGCGAGCGCCGCGCAGGGAAAGAGAGCGAGAACGGCGAAGCCGATCGGCAGTGTGATTCGCGATTTCACCAACGCCTCCACAAGTTGTATCAACTGAGCTGCACCCGCCGCAGACTTATACAGCGCATCCGGGTTCGTGTAAATGAGATGATTTGGCCGCCCAGCTAAACACAGAGTACACAGAGAAGCACCGAGTACACGGAGAATCCGAGAAACTTCTCGAAATGAGGCCGCTGTTACTTCGCAGCGAGCGCCGAGCGGCCGGGGAAGCGCGCGGCCGAGCCGAGCTCTTCCTCGATGCGCAGGAGCTGATTGTATTTGGCGATGCGGTCGGTGCGGGAGGCGGAGCCGGTCTTGATCTGTCCGGTGCCCATGGCGACGACGAAATCGGCGATGAAGGCGTCCTCGGTTTCACCCGAGCGGTGCGAGACGATCGACGCGTATTTCGCCTTGCGCGCCATTTCGACGGCCTCGATGGTTTCGGTGACGGTGCCGATCTGATTCAGCTTGATCAGGATCGCGTTGGCGACGCCTTCGGAGATGCCGCGCGCGAAAATCTTCGGGTTGGTGACGAAGATGTCGTCGCCTACGAGCTGGATTTTCTTGCCGAGCTGCTGCGTGACGAGCTTCCAGCCGTCCCAATCGTTTTCGGCGAAGCCGTCTTCGATCGAGACGATCGGATACTGGCGCACCCAGTTGCCCCAGAATTCCACCATCTGCTCTGAGGTGCGCGCGGATTTGTCCGACTTCTTGAAAATGTATTTCTTCGAGGCGGCGTCGTAGAACTCGCTGGCGGCTGGATCGAGCGCGATGGAGATTTGCTCGCCGGGCTTGTAGCCGGCGGCGGTGATGGCTTCGAGGACGCGCTCGAGCGCTTCCTCATTGGACTTCAGGTTGGGCGCGAAGCCGCCTTCGTCGCCGACGGCGGTGGAGTAGCCGTTCTTTTTCAGCACCGCTTTGAGATTGTGGAAGACTTCGACGCCCCAGCGCAGCGCCTCGTGAAAGCTCGAAGCGCCCAGCGGCATCACCATGAATTCCTGCACGTCGACGGAATTGTCCGCGTGGGCACCGCCGTTGAGGATGTTCATCATGGGGACGGGGAGCGTGTGCGCCGAGGGATCGCCCGAATATTTCGCGAGATATTTGTAGAGCGGCTGGCCCGCGGCGGCTGCGGCGGCGCGCGCGGCGGCCATCGAAACGGCGAGGATGGCGTTCGCGCCGAATTTCGATTTGTTCGGCGTGCCGTCGGCGTCGATCATGCGCTTGTCGAGCGCCTTCTGATCGGCCGCGTCGAGGCCTTTGACGGCGTCGGCGATCTCGCCGTTGACGTGCGCCACCGCCTTGCAGCACGCCCTTGCCGAGATAGTGCGACTTGTCGCCATCGCGCAGCTCGTTGGCTTCGTGCTCGCCGGTCGATGCGCCGGAGGGAACCGCGCCGCGGCCGAACGCTCCGCCTTCGAGACGTACGTCCGCTTCGACGGTGGGATTACCGCGGGAATCGAGAATCTGGCGGCCGTGAACGGCGACAATTTTGGTAGACATTGTTTCTCCCTGAGATTTTGACAACGAGCCGAGGCCCTTGTTCGCGCCGGAAGAGAAGAGTGTCTTCAGGGGCTGAAGCCCACTTCTCCATAGCATCGAAATGTCGGAGCTGAAGCTCCGACCCCCTAAAGAGATTCAAGAGAGCCGGCGAGACGCCGGCGCTACGCAAACCGCGCCGGGGACAAAGAGTTTAAGGCAAAGCTGCCGCGCCGCCAAGGGCGCTCTACTCGGGCTCTTCGATCAGCGATTCGGGGCGGACCACGACGACGACGCCGCCATCGGAGACGGAATAGCGCGCGCGGTCGGCTTCGAGGTCGTAGCCGATCACGGTGCCCTCGGGCAAATCGACGTGGCGGTCGATGATCGCGCGGCGAATGCGGCAGTGCCGGCCGATATTCACGTGATTGAAGACGATCGACTCCTGCACGTCGCTGTAGCTATTGACGCGCACGTCGTAGCCGAGCACGGATCGCTCGACGCGGCCGCCGGAAACGATCGACCCGCCGGCGACGACGGAATCGAACGCGACGCCCATGCGGTTCGGGTCGGCGAACACGAACTTCGCGGGCGGATACTGCTGCTGCCAGCTGTGCAGCGGCCAGCTCTTGTCGTAGACGTTGAAAATCGGCGACACGGAGACGAGGTCCATATTCGCTTCGTGGTAAGCGTCGATCGTGCCGACGTCGCGCCAGTAGGCGGTTTCTTTCTTGTTCTCGTCGCGAAAGTTGTAGGCGTAGACGCGGTATTTGTCGATGATGCGCGGCAGAATATCCTTGCCGAAATCGTGCGAAGACGTGGGGTCTTCGGCGTCGTCGATCAGGATCGGGACGAGCAGCTGCGTATTAAAGATGTAGACGCCCATCGACGCGTTGCATTTGCCGGCGCGCACGCGCGAAGGCTTCGGATTCATCGGCTTTTCCTGAAATCCGATGATGCGCCAGTGCTCGTCCGTTTCGAGCACGCCGAATTTTCCGGCAGCATCGCCGGGCTCCATCTCGATCGTCGCGACGGTCACGTCCGCGCCGGAGTCCGCATGCTGTTCCAGCATGGTCTGGTAATTCATCTTATAGATGTGGTCGCCGGAGAGGATGAAGACGTAGTTGGATTGCTCGCTGCCAATAGAATAGATATTCTGGTAGACGGCGTCCGCGGTGCCTTGGTACCAGTGGTGCGAGACGCGCATCTGCGGGGGCAGCACTTCCATGAAGTCGCCGTGGCCCATGAGAGAGGACCAGCCGCGGCGGACGTGACGGTTGAGGCTCAGCGCTTTGTACTGCGTGAGAACGAAGACGCGGCGCAGGTCGCTGTTGAGGCAATTGGAGAGCGTGAGATCGATGATGCGGTAGACGCCGCCAAACGGGACGGCGGGCTTGGCGCGGTCGCGCGTGAGCGGCCAAAGACGCTCACCCTGGCCGCCGGCCAAAAGAACCCCGATTGCGCTGCGCATCAAGGGCATCCGCTTCCCTCGCACGAACTCTGAAGTTGCAGGGGAATATTCTAGCAGGATGTCGGCGTTGTTAGTTTTGGCAGTTCCATGGGCTGATGGGAACGAACGGCGAGAGCGTTTGAATTACCGAAGAGTGCACAAGGTTGGGGCGGCCCCCGTTTGTAATTTTAGTCTTGACTTGCGGGGTAGCCTCCGATAGAAGTGCACCACTAGCCGGTTCGGAGGTGTGCCGGTTACACTGAAATATCCATCAGTTCAAAACTCAGAACAGGAAACGGGGGTGAATACGCGTGGCGGAAGTCGTCATTCAAGAGGGTGAATCTTTGGAAAATGCCCTTCGGCGATTCAAGAGAAAAGTTCAGTCGGAGGACATCATCAAGGAGATCAAGAAGCACAGTTACTACATGAAGCCTGGTGAGAAGCGCAGAGCCAAAGAGGCCCTCTCGCGTAAGCGTCTCCGGAAAAAGCAGCGGCGTGAGCAGGACTAGGCGTCTAGAAAACTGGATTCCGTCCAAGCATTTCGTGCCAGCGGGCATAGGGACGCCGGAAGTGTATTCCGGCGTTCGGAAATTCCCTGGCGCGAACCCGCACCGCTCCCTGTTCTGTGCACACACGGTCCCGGGGGCAGCATATGGAATACCACGATAAGGTCCTGAAGTGCGGGGAATGCGGGGCTGAATTCGTTTTCACCGCCGGCGAGCAGATGTTTTTCGCCGACAAGGGCTTCAAGAACGAGCCCAAGCGGTGCAAAGCCTGCAAGGCGGTCCGCGCGCAAAGCAGTGATTCGGGTGGGGTGAGCGTTCAACGGGTTGAAACGAAAACGGTCTGCTCGCAGTGCGGGAAAGAGACGACCGTTCCCTTCAAGCCGACACAGGGGCGGCCCGTGTATTGCCGAGAGTGCTTCCAGCAGCGGCGTTCGCTGGGAGCGTCGAACGCGACAGCCTAGTTACCAGTTACCAAAGAGCTGGGGGGGGCGCGACCCACCGGTCCTGCGGCTGGATGGAAAGCTCGTAGACTAGGGCTCTGGGGACAGGTCCAACCAAAGCCCGTCGGATTAGACACAAGGGCTCTTCTCGGCGCGACTCAATCGCGGCGGGAAGAGCCCTAAGTTTTTGACCTCCGGACGAGCCTCGCGCACATGCCCGCGCCAATGGTCCTGAGCCTCGTGGTTTCCTGCCCGATTGACCCCCTTGGCCCCGGCAATTTAAGATGATTTAGGGCGAAACCGATATGGACGAAAAGGCCTTGCGAGATCAGTTGCGGCGCTTCCTCGACTGGCATGAAGCTCATGCCGATTTCAAGGCCGCGTTCAAGGATTTCCCTGTGAAGGAACGCGGAAAGCGGCCGCCGGGCGCGGCCCATTCCGCATGGGAATTGCTCGAGCATATGCGCATCGCCACCCACGATATTCTGGAATTCTCCCGCGACGCCAAGCACGTCTCCCCGGACTGGCCTTCCGGCTATCTGGCCCGTGAAGCCGGCACCGCCGAGCGCCGCCGCCTGGGACAAGAGCGTGAAAGCTCTGGAGAAAGATTTGCAGGAAATGGGCAAGCTTGTGGCGGATCCCAAGACGGACCTGCTGGCGCGCATCCCGCATGGGTCCGGCCAGACGATCCTTCGGGAAGCGCTGTTGATCGCCGATCACAACGCCTACCACCTAGGGCAGTTCATTCTGGTACGCCAGTTGCTGGGTTGCTGGCCGGAACACTAATCGCAGTTCGCCCCCCGGTGCGCCTTTCCGCATCTTATGATGGGGACTTTACGAGCCTTCAGGGAGCCGTGTAAATGAGCAGGGAACAAGCAATCGTCGAATCGACAGCCTCCAGAGAGACGCAGGAGCGGATCTGGGACGCCTTCCGACGCTGGGGATATTTGCAGGCGAATCTCGATCCACTTGGCGATTTCGAGGGAGCGGCGATGCCGGAGCTCGACGTCGCGGGACCCGAGGCCGAAGCGGCGCGGCGCGTCTATTGCGGCAGCATCGGCGCGGAGTTCATGCACATGGCCGATCGAGAACGGCGGCAGTGGGTGCAGGAGCAGATGGAAGCGGAAGCGGCTGAAACGGATCGAGCGCGCACGCTCGATCTGCTGGTCCGCGCGGAAATTTTCGAGCACGTCCTGCAGACACGCTACCTGGGCACGAAGCGCTACTCGCTCGAAGGCGAAGCAGCGCTGCTGCCGCTCCTCGACGCGATCCTGAACGCCGCTTCGGACATGGGCGCCGAAAAAGCCATGGTGGCGATGAGCCACCGCGGGCGGCTCAACGTGATGGTCAACATCGTGGGCCGGCCGGCGGCGGAGCTCTTTGCGCGCTTTGAGGATGTCGACCCGCGCAGCACGCTGGGCGGCGGCGACGTGAAATACCACATGGGCGCGACCGGGGATTTTCACGCGGCGAATGGCCGCATCGTGGAAATGCACCTCGTGTCGAATCCGAGCCACCTCGAAGCCGCCGATCCTGTGGTGATGGGCCGCACACGCGCGAAGCAGAAGCGGCACGGCGAACACGGCCAGCGCGAAGTCGTGTCGATCACGATGCACGGCGACGCGGCTTTCGCCGGGCAGGGAATCTGTGCCGAGACGCTGAATATGTGCGGAGTCGCCGGCTTCACGGTGGGCGGCACGATCCACGTTATTGTGAACAACCTGATCGGATTCACGACGGTGCCACGCGATACGGGATCGTCGCGTTTCTCGTCCGACCTCGCGAAGCGCCTCGAGATTCCGATTTTTCACGTGAACGCCGAAGATCCCGATGCCGTGGTGCGCGTGGGCCGGATGGCGCTTGAGTATCGCCACATCTTCGGGACGCCGGTGGTTATCGACCTGATCGGCTATCGCCGCCATGGGCACAGCGAAGTCGACGATCCCACGATCACGCAGCCGGCGCGCTATCGCAAGATCGAGGCGCATCCGCCCATGTGGCGAATCTACGCCGAGAAAATCGGCGTGGATCCCGAACCGGTCGTCCAGCGCGTGCGCGCAGAACTGGATGCGGCTCAGGAAGAAGCGAAGGAAATCGAGAAAGTTCCTTCGATGCGCAAGCTGCCGCGCTACTGGGGCAAGTTCCGCGGCGGGCGCTACGACGCGTCGCTCGAAGTGGACACGGGACTCGACGCGCAGGCGATTGCCGCGATCGGCGAAGGAGTCGTGAGCTATCCGGACGGATTTCACATCCATCCCAAGGTAAAAAAGCTGCTCGAACAGCGCCTGGAAATGGCGCAGGGCAAGCGCGCGATCGATTTTGGCATGGCCGAGGCGCTGGCGTTTGGCTCGTTGCTGAAAGGCGGCGTGCCGATCCGGCTTTCCGGGCAGGACAGCCGCCGGGGGACCTTCAATCAACGGCACGCGGCACTGATCGACATTGAGACCGAAGAAGAGTATGTCCCGCTCGCGCACATGGCGCAGGACAAGGCCTGGTTCGAGATTTACAATTCGCCGCTCTCCGAAGCGGCCGTGCTCGGCTTCGAATACGGCTTCAGCCGGGATTTCCCCGAGGCGCTGGTTTTGTGGGAAGCGCAATTCGGCGATTTCGCGAACGGCGCGCAAATCATCATCGACCAGTTCATCGCCGCGAGCGAAGACAAATGGAATCTGCTCTCGGGAGTCGTGATGCTGCTGCCTCACGGCTACGAAGGGCAGGGCCCCGAGCATTCCAGCGGGCGCATCGAGCGCTACCTGCAGCTGGCCGCGCGCGACAACATCCAGATCTGCCAGCCGTCCACGGCCGCGCAGTATTTTCATCTGTTGCGCCGGCAGGCGCTGCGCATCTGGCGGAAGCCGCTCGTCGTTTTCACGCCGAAGAGCATGCTGCGGCACCCGGCGGCGTCATCCGCGCTGGCAGATTTCTCCATGCCGCGATTCCGCAACGTGATTCCCGATGAGGGCGACGGCTCGGCCGAGCGCGTCCTGCTGTGCACGGGGAAAATCGGACATGAGCTCGAGGCGGAGCGAAAGCGGCATCCCGAAAATGCTCCGGCGATCGTTTTCGTCGAGCAGCTCTACCCGTTTCCCGAGGAGGAAGTGGCCGCCGAGATGGATCGCCATGCGAAGGCCACGGAATTTGTGTGGGTGCAGGAAGAGCCGAAAAACATGGGGGCGCACGACTTCATCATTCCGGAACTCGAACGGCTTTCCCGCGGACGCGCGGTGCTGTCCGTGAATCGCTCGGCGAGCGCGAGCCCCGCGACTGGGTCCGGCAAAGCGCACGAGATGGAGCAGAAGACGCTGATCTCGCTCGCGTTCGGATCCTAGAAGCTCACATCTCAGACGCGCGAGAGAATCACGCTGTGGCCGCCCGTCTGCAGCGGCCGCAATTCGTTCGAGGAAAATCCCGCGTTCCGCAGCATTCGTTCGTATTCGCTGAACGTGTAGACATCGCCCGCCGGCGTCATCCCCAGCATCATCATGCCGAAGCCGGCCGCCCGTGGCGGCGACACGCGATCCTCATTGGGAACGAAATCGAGCGTCGCCACGACTCCTGAAGGAGCGAGCGACGCGCGAACCTTGCGCAGCAGAGTCTCATTCGTGGCCGCGTCGAAATGGTGCAGGAAATTCGTGATCAGCACGACGTCGTAGCCGGTGCCGAATTCCACCTCGAAGGCGCTGCCTGGAATCAGGTGATGCCGCGCCTCGACACCCGCGGCACGCGCATTCTCCGTGGCGACGGTCAGCACGGGCGCCCAATCCTGCGCGACGATTTCGGCGTTCGGATTGCGCCGCGCGAGCGTAATGCCGAACATGCCGTGTCCGCCCGCGAGATCGAGCACCTTCCATTTTTTCCCCGCAGCGGCATCGAGCAGGCGAGCTACTTCTTCGGCCGAGGGCGTCACCATCGGAGCCATCGAGCGCGCGAATTCCACCCAGATCGGATTCTCCGCCGAGATCGAGCCTTCGCCGTCCGCCATCGCCGGCTGCCCGGTGCGAATCGTGCGCGCCAGGTCGTGATACGCGTTGATGGTCACGGGCAACGTGAGGAAGCCGGCTGCGGACGCGATGCAGGCGGGCGAGCGCCGGTCGAGGAACGTGGCCGATTCGTCCGCCAGCGAGTAGCGATCGTCGCGCTTCGTGAGAAAGCCGTGGACCACGAGGTAGTCGCACAGAATCCGCACGCCGCGCTCGGTGGCTTCGCAGCGCTTGGCCAGGGCCGGAGATGTGTCCGCTCCTTCGCCGATCTTCGTGAATAGGTCGAGCGCGATCGCCGCCCGCAGCGCGGCCGTCTGTTGATACGCGTTCAGCGTCTCGAAAATCCGGTCGGGGCTGGGCCGCGATTTGGTAGTGGGCGAGGACATTTTGTTTTTCCCGAGAGCAATCCTGCTCGCTCAGGCGACGGAAATCAAACTGAATCTCGTTCCGCGGGCTGACGGCGGCGCGCAGGGATCGCAGGCGTTTGTTTCGGTGACGCCTCCGCGTGCTGAAGAATCGTGGGGGTCGAAATTTTTTGAAGCGTCGAGGTTCGTCGCGGCATCTCCTCCGAGTGACAGTTCGTTCTGGGAGGCTCCCAGCCAATGAAAAAAGAGGAGAAGATTCGTGAGTGACACGACATCGCAGGCAGCAACGAAGCGGGCAGAGGTGCAGGCCATCGTGCCTCTTGCAACCATCCACAGGGTCGAGGCCGACGGCGTCCGAATGTTTTATCGGGCGGCTGGTGATGCATCCGCTCCCGTGGTTCTTCTTTTGCATGGATTTCCGTCTTCATCGTTCATGTTCCGCGAGCTTATTCCGCGCCTCGCGACGGACTACCGGGTGATCGCTCCGGATCTCCCCGGTTTCGGATTCACCGAGGTTCCGGCCGAGCGAAAATATGTCTATTCGTTCGCTGGATTGGCGTCGACCATAGACGCCTTCGCGCAGGCGCTGAAACTCAACCGCTATGCGATCTATGTGTTCGATTACGGCGCTCCAACAGGGCTCCGCCTCGCGATGGCTCATCCTGAGCGAGTCGCGGCAATCGTTTCGCAGAATGGCAATGCTTACGAAGAAGGCCTTGGCGATGCCTGGGGCCCGATCCGCAAATACTGGGCTGAACCCACGGCAGAGAACCGCGAGGTGATCCGCAAAAACGTTTTGACACTCGAGGGAACGCGCTGGCAGTACACGCACGGTGTAGCCAATCCGGAGAGTGTTCCGCCCGAGTCGTACACATTGGACACGGCGCTTTTCGAGCGTCCGGGGAACAAAGAGATTCAGCTCGATTTGTTTCTCGATTACGCGTCGAATGTGAAGCTCTACTCGAAATTCCAGGAATATTTCCGCAAATCCAAACCTCCCTTGCTCGCGATCTGGGGCAAGAATGATCCCTTCTTCATCCCGGCGGGAGCGGAAGCATTCCGGAAAGACCTGCCGAACGCAAAGGTCCAGTTCCTCGATACGGGGCATTTTGCGATCGAGACGCACGTCGTAGAGATCGCCTCCGCAATAAAAGACTTCCTCGCGGCGAATGGCATCGGCCGCCGCAGCGGGGAAAGTGAGGCCCAGAAATGAACGCTTTTCTGGAGAACTCCACCATCGTGCTGGTGCATGGAGCGTGGGCCGACGGATCGTGCTGGGCCAACGTGATTCTCCCCTTACAACGCCACGGTCTTAAGGTGACCTGCGCCCCGATTCCGCTCACGTCGTTTAGCGACGATGTTGGCGCTCTACATCGCGCACTCGAGCGAACGAGCGGCCCCGTGGTCCTGGTCGCTCACGCCTACGGAGGCGCCGTGATTGCCGGCGCGCGCGATGACCGGGTGAAGTCGCTTGTGTATATCGCCGCGCTCGCGCCCGATGAAGGCGAGACAGTTGCAAAAGTGTTTTACCGCGACGAGCCGCATCCGAGGGCCCCCAAGTTGGCGCCCGATTCGCATGGTTTTATCTGGATGCCGGAAGGCGGGTTTCGCGATGCGGTTGCTCACAAAGCCTCGCCCGACCAGACGAGCATCATGCAGGCGGTGCAGCGACCGATTGCGATTCAGTGCATTCAGGAGCCGGCTCCGGCGCCGGCATGGAAACTGAAGCCGTCGTGGTTCCTGCTCGCGGAAGAGGACCGCATGATCAACCCGAAGACGCAGCGCTTTATGGCCGATCGCATGAGGGCAAGTGTCCGATCCGAGAGCGTAGACCATGCTCCCATGTACACGGCGCCAGATATGGTTGTGGACGTGATTTTGGACGCCGCGGGCCAAACGCTCTCGATCGGAGCCTCAGCCTAACGAAGCAAGATCGGGAAGGAGTAACTTCGCCATGGCGGCGAAATCCGTGGCCATCGTTACCGGCGCGAGCCAGGGCATCGGACGAGCCACGGCAGTCCGGCTAGCGCGCGATTTTTCGGCGGTCGTGTTGGTTGCGAGAAACAAGGATAAGCTGGAGGGTACCGCCGCTGACGTCAGGTCCGTGGGAGCCGAGCCGATGGTTCATGACCTCGACCTGCGCGAAGCACAAGCGGCAGAGATCGTCATCAAGGGTACTCTCGAACGCTTCGGCAGAATCGATGCGCTGCTTAATATCGCGGGAGCTGTGCCACAGATCGACGTGTTCGAGATGACCGACGCTCAGTGGGACGACGGCATGGCGCTGAAGCTGCACGGCGCGCGTCGCCTGACGATCCGCGCTTGGGACGCGCTGAAAGTTTCCAAGGGCTCTGTAGTGTTGCTTTCGGGAAGCGCGGCTCTCGATCCGAAACCCGGTTTTGCGGCTGTCGCTGCAACGAACGCAGCCATCATTGCACTCGCCAAAGCATTTGCCGAGCAGGGAATCAAGGATGGAGTCCAAGTCAACAGCGTGGTGCCGGGCGCTGTGATGACTGGACGCAGGCAGTCCTTCTTCGAAAAGTGGGCGCCCGCTCACAATCTTACCGTGGAAGAAGCGATCAAGAAGTTCCCGGAGGAAGCCGGCATCAGCCGCTTCGGGAAGCCCGAGGAGATTGCCGACCTGCTGGCTTTTCTGGTGTCGCCCGCGGCGAAGTGGCTGACCGGCGCTTCCGTGCGCATGGATGGCGGCGAGACCAAGGGCGTGTAACGCATCCATCTGTCGCGGCCGTTGCTCCCCGCAAGATGTAGCTTCCCCCGACGCGTTTGTCGGATCGACTGTCCGATCACGCGAGGGTTACTTCGCAGGGACGTATTGACGAAATACCCCCGGCGGGTTGATGATGTGGGTGCGGCGGGGCCGCCGCGTCGTGCTTGGGGGAATTGCGGTGGACGGATGGTCTTAGCGCTGATTTATATCGCCTGCCTTTTGGTTGTCCTCGAATTCTTTGTGTACCGGTGCCGGTCGATTCTGGCCTCGAGCCGGATGATCGAACTCCCCGCTGGCGTTCGCGAAGCCGCCGGTGTGGATCGCACGGATGTCGCGCCCGGCGATTTCGAGAAGTTCGTTGAACTTGCGAACCTCTGCCCCGAAGAGTCCGCCGGCGATCCGAGCGTGTGCGCCGTCTGCACCTATTACAATATCGTGCACATGCTGGGCCGCGCATCGCGCGAGGTTGCTCCACGCCTCCAATCGTGGGCCGAAAGGGAGCAGCGCAACTGCTCGCACTTCGCGGCCGTAACTCTCGACCGCCGGATATCGGGCACGCGCCGTCTGCTCGCGCAGGGCGTGCAAAACCCCTTCTAGATATCAGTCGTTTCCTTTCCCCACGCTCGACCCGCTCCGCGCGGGCTGATACCATCGCTCTATTCCAGGGACAGGCCATGGCCTTGCCGTCATGACGCCATTCGAACAACGCGCGCTCCGCAACATCCGCGAAGGCCGAATGCTCTCGCCGGGCGATCGCGTCGGCGTGGCGGTTTCGGGCGGCGCGGATTCGGTGGCGCTGCTGCGCTTGCTGCATCGTTTTCGTGGGCAACTCGGGATCACTCTGCTCGTCGTTCATTTCGATCATCGCCTGCGGGGGGGCGAATCGGACGCTGACGCCGAATTCGTGGCGGAACTTGCGCGCGGGCTGAAACTCGACGTCGAGATCGACCGCGAGGATGTTGCGGCAGCGGCTGCGCGGCACAAATGGAATATGGAGGACGCGGCGCGGCGTCTTCGCTACGCGTTTTTCGAGCGCGCCATCGCGGAAGGGAAGGCGACGCGCATCGCGGTCGCTCACACGGCCGACGATCAGGCCGAAACCGTTCTCGCGCATCTGCTTCGAGGCACCGGTCCCGCGGGCCTGGCCGGGATTTATCCCGTCGCGGGAACGATCGTTCGGCCGCTTCTCTGGTGCCGCCGCGAAAGCCTTCGAAAATATCTGCGCGACCTGAAACAGGCTTGGCGCGAAGATTCGACGAACCGCGACGTGCGGCGCATGCGGGCGCGGATTCGCGAGCAACTTCTTCCGTTGCTCGAGAGAGATTTCTCTCCACAGGTGGCGACGCGCCTCGGCAGAATCGCGCGGCTCTCGCGCGAAGAAGAGCAGTTCTGGGCGGCGCTGGTCGAAGATCGCTTGCGCGCGCTAGCACGCTCAAGGGGCGCGACGTTCGCGATCAATGCTCGCGACCTGCTTGCCCCGCTCGCGCTATCGGCAGCCGGGGGCGCACTCGACGAGCCTGCGCGGCAGGCCGACAGCCCGCCGCCACTCCGAGCGCTAACCGAACGCCTGATCCGCCGTCTGTATCAGAGAGTGAGCGGAAGCGCGCAGGGGCCGACGGCCGAGCGCGTGGAGCAGGTGATTCGCCTCGCCGCGGAATCGACGAGTGGACGGCGCGTCGAGTTGCCGGGCGGCGTTTACGTGGAGCGAAGCTTCGACGAACTGATTTTCTGGTGCGCAGGCAACCGGGCCCTGCGAGATGAAACTGCGGGAACTTCACACACGTATCAGTATTCAGTGACGCTCCCTAAGCGCGGCGCGACTACTGTTTCCGTCCCGGAACTTAAGAGGTGCTTCCACCTGAAAGTGATTGACTGGCCTCACGCAGAGCGCGACACTAAAGCAGAATGCGTCGCTCTCGATGCGGACCTCCTCCGACCTCCTCTAATCCTGCGAAACTGGCGGCCGGGAGACGCCTATCGGCCCCGGGGCGGGCGCCAGGCGCGCAAGCTTAAGCGAATGTTCTTGGCCAAGCGCATTCCGATTCGGGAACGCGCGGGCTGGCCGGTATTGGAGGGTGGCGGGCGCATCGTTTGGGTGCGCGGCATGCCTGCGGCCGACGAATGTTGCGCGGGAGCCGGCACGAGCGCGGGAGTCGTGATCGAAGAACGGAGCCTTTGAGGTCAAGATGGCGTGCCGCTCCATGCTGGGGCGCAAACGACCTCAAGCTTTGATAAGCCCGCATCGCGGCGCTGAATACACTGGCTTCTCTGCTGCATCTAAAGATTTGGTAGGGGTACGGTCTTAGCGACGATCGAGGGATGTTTCGGAGTTTGTCGTACGCGGCGGTGAAAGGCTTGCGGCCAAATGGCCGGAGGCGCCATACGGATGCTGGCGAGAAGGCGTCCAAACGGTGAGGTAACACGGTGAACTCAACAGTACGCACGGTCCTATTTTGGCTCTTGATGGCCGTTTTGGCGGTTGTGCTCTGGAAGATGGCGTCCCAGGGCGGGCCGACGGCTCACGAAGACGAGCCGACTTACACGAATTTCATGGCCAAGGTAGATGGCGGCGCGGTCAAAGACATTACGATCGAACTCTCTCCCAACAGCGCCGAAGTCGACGGCGAATACCGCGACGGCGGCAAGTTCAAGGGCGTCACGATCGCCAACTCCGCGATCCCGGACGTGACCAAGGTTCTGCAGGACAAGGGCGTCCCCTTCAACTACAAGCAAGTGAGCGACGCGAACTGGCTCTCTCTCCTGATCAATCTTTCGCCCTTTATCGTCATTCTCGCGATCTGGATTTTCATGATGCGGCAGATGCAGGCCGGAGGGAACAAGGCGCTGAGCTTCGGCAAGTCGCGCGCGCGCCTGCTCACCGCCCAGCAGAAGAAGGCGACGTTTAAGGATGTCGCCGGCATCGATGAGGCCAAGGAAGAGCTGTACGAGATCATCGACTTCCTGAAGGATCCGCAGAAGTTCCAGAAGCTGGGTGGGCGCATCCCCAAGGGCGTGCTGCTCGTTGGACCTCCGGGAACCGGTAAGACCTTGCTTGCCCGCGCGATTGCGGGCGAGGCGAACGTGCCGTTCTTCTCGATTTCGGGTTCGGACTTCGTCGAGATGTTCGTCGGCGTCGGCGCGAGCCGCGTCCGCGACCTTTTCGAGCAGGGCAAGAAGAACGCGCCCTGCATCATCTTCATCGATGAAATCGACGCGGTCGGGCGCCATCGCGGCGCGGGCCTCGGCGGCGGGCACGATGAGCGCGAACAGACGCTCAACGCGCTGCTCGTCGAAATGGACGGATTCGAATCGAACGAAGGCGTAATCCTGATCGCGGCCACCAACCGGCCGGACGTTCTCGACCCCGCGTTGCTGCGGCCGGGCCGCTTCGACCGCCGCGTCGTAGTGCCGCGGCCGGACGTGCGAGGCCGCGAGGAAATCCTGCGCGTCCACACGCGCAAGGTGCCTCTGGCCGAAGACGTCGATCTCTCGGTGATCGCGCGCGGCACGCCTGGATTTTCGGGCGCCGACGTGGCGAACCTCGTGAACGAAGCCGCTCTCTGGGCGGCGCGCCAGAACCGCAAGTTCGTCACGATGGCCGACTTCGAGATGTCCAAGGACAAAGTCCTGATGGGCGTCGAGCGCAAGTCGATGATTCTGTCGGACGAGGAAAAGAAAAACACGGCCTACCACGAGGCAGGCCACGCGCTCGTCGCCGCGATGACGCCGGGCGCCGATCCTCTGCACAAAGTGACGATCATCCCGCGCGGCATGGCGCTGGGCGTCACGATGCAGCTGCCGATCGACGACAAGCACACCTACACCAAGGAATTCCTCGAATCGCAGCTGGCGGTCCTGATGGGCGGCCGGGCTGCCGAGGAAATTTTCCTCAACCACATCACCACGGGCGCCGGCAACGACATCGAACGCGCTACCGAAATCGCCCGGCAAATGGTCTGCGAGTGGGGCATGAGTCCGCTCGGGCCGCTCACCTTCGGCAAGAAGGAAGAGGCGATTTTCCTCGGCCGCGAAATCGCGCAGCACCGCGATTATTCCGAAGACACGGCGATCAAGATCGACGCGGAAGTCCGCAGCATTGTCAGCACGGGGTACGGCCGGGCGCGCAACATTCTTGAGACGTATCGAGATGCGCTCGAGCGCGTGGCCCGGGCTCTACTCGATCGCGAAGTGCTCGATGCCACCGAGCTCAAGCTCCTGATGGAAGGCAAGCCGCTGCCCGAGAAGATTCCGCCTCCGCCTCCCGCGCCGCCGGTTGCGACGCGAGAGCCGCAGATCACGCTGCGTCCGGAGCCGCGCCCGATTCCCGGCATGGCCAAGGGCGAAAAGCCGGCTCCAGCCTAGAAAAATCGAGAAGAATCCCCTCGCGTCGGACGGGCGCGAGGGGCGCACCTAGTCGATGCCCAGCGCAATCCGCAATCTTCGCACGGGTTCCACTCCCTCGGTCCCTCCGCGATCGAACCCTATGAAGTTCGCACAAACGCAGACATATTGAATCGCGCGCTATAGATCGATCGATCCCCAGGAGGCGCCGCCACCAGATGTACCGCTTGCTGCAGGCGCTCGGGATCGCAGGGCGTCCGCATGCATACGATTGCGCCCGCCCGGTGGCCCGCCGAATAATCCGAAGGCAACGCGGACGCTGTAAGCAAGATCACCGGAATATGCTGCAGCCGCAGATTCTTTTTTATGATGCCGCAGAGATCCCTGCCCGATACAACGCCGCCTTCGGCCTGCGCGAGAATGACGTCCGGGGTGTCATTCTCGAGAATATCCAGCGCCTGCTGGGCCGTCCGGACCATCACCACCTTGTACCCGTCCTGCTCGAGGAGCCTAATCGTTGCGCTGGCCATCGTGGGATCGGGTTCAACCCCTAGAACCCGAATCTGATTGGCTGCCGGTTGGAGCCATGGCGCCTCCGCCCCCTCCGGTTGTTCGAAGTGCACGGCCACGGAGTAGCGGAAGTCCGGCAACAACGAATTGCGAACCACCTTTGCGCGGCGAGCGACGTTGATCGCACTTGGCACCGTCCAATAGGGGAACGCCACCTGAAGAACCTGCCCGACCCAATACCCGCCCCGCGGTGACATGAAAAGCAGCCCGTCCCGCGTTGCGTCCACGCTTCGAGCGATGTCTTCAAACGCGTCGAGCGTTCCCATGCCGCCGCGGACGTGGACCCGTCCGTTGAACTTCGCGCGCACGCGGCTCCTGCGGTCCGCGCCTGATCCGAGCGGATGTCGCGGGCGCGGTGCAGCCTCCGGCCCAAGGGCGTCAGGCCTGACTAAGACGGGTTCCGGGATGGCACCCTGGCCTACGGGGTGGATTTTCCTCAGTGAGTAGATGATGGGCTTTCAATTCCCGGGGAATACCAATCTCCCATGGTCCCTGGCGGAAGGACACCCCGAACGCATCCTGACTATATCGGTCGATTGCCACGAGTCCTTTAGCTCGGCAACTCCTTGATTCCACGTAGTCTCAGCCGGCCAGCAGTGCGCGGTTCACAGGCCGGGAATTGGCGTACAATACCGCCATGGCGAAGAAGCCCGCCCCCGACACCTTCGAAGTCGATTGCCCGTGCTGCCAGTCGAAGCTCACCATCGACCGCACGCTGGGAGTCGTTCTCGCGCATACGCCCCCTCTCCGCGCCCCCTCGATTGATCTCGACGACACGGCGCGCCTGCTCCGCGAGCACACCGATTCCGTCGAAGCGAAATTCCGCGCATCCGTGGAAGCCGAGAGAATGAAAGAAGACGTTCTCGCGCGGAAATTCGCTGAAGGCTTGAAGAAGGCCAAAGACGGACCCGTCGAAAAGCCGCTGCGCGATTTTGATCTCGACTAAAGCGCCGATGCGAGCGCGTCGTTCGCACTGGCTGTTCTTTCCGTTGGCGTTCACCGCACTGTTGATTTGCACCGCTCTTTCTGCCGCGTCTGTGTCATCGCATACGCAGAAGAAGCAAGCGAAGCAGCCGCAAGAGCTCGACAAGGGAATAGTGTGGCAGCGCGACGCAGCGACCGGCGAGCTTCGCATCGTCCCGGCTAGCGAAGGCGTGCACCCGGGCAGCGAGAATTCGCCAAGTTCGCCCTCAGCGCTCGAGGTTCGCACGCAGGTGGTGCCGGTTACGTGCGTTGTATCGACCGTGGACGGCACGCCAGTACCCGGCTTGCGGCGCGAGGATTTCCGGGTCTTCGAGGACGGACTCGCGCAGAAAATTTCGTACTTTGACGCGTCGACGCAGCCCGCCAGCGTCGCGCTGATTCTCGATGCGAGCCCGAGCGTCCTGCCCGACGCAGCCGAAATGCGCGATGCCGCCGACGCGCTGGTCGACGCGCTCGCGCCGCTCGACCGCGCGGCCGTAGTCGATTTTTCCGCGCACACGTACCTGCAGCTGCCGTTTTCGGACGTGCGCGAGGAGATTCGTCGCGCGGTCGATCGCGTCAACGCGCGCCAACTCCTCGCCGATACGGGCGGCTCGAATATCTACGAAGCGGTGTACCTCGCGGCCAGCCGACTTTTCCGCGGCGGCGGGACGGGACGCAAGGCCATCGTCCTGCTCACCGACGGCCAGGACAGCGGACTCGGCCTCACGCTCGATCCCGCCAGCATGTCGCCGCAGCCGGGCAGCGCGGCGAACCAGCTCACGTTCGACGATGTCGCGCGCCTGCTCGCTGCGCAAGATATTCAGCTGTTCGCGGTTTCGACCGAAAACCGGCCGAAGGTGATGACGCCTGATTGGCTCGACGAACATCGGGGCGCCACGCTGGTGACGCCCGCGGCGCGCACGCTCGGCATCCCGGCGTACACGCTGTATCTCGCCGAACTCGTCCGTCGCGCCGGCGGCCAGCTCTATTTCCTGAATGAAGCCACCACCGCCGCCGATACCTTCCGCAAAATCGCGGAAAAGATTCGCGCCGAATACACGCTCGGCTTCTATCCCGCGCTCGGCGGAAACGCCCCCGACGACCGCCCCGGCTGGCACCCGCTCAGCGTCGAGGTGCCGGGCGAACCCGGCGTGCGCGTAGCCAATCGCGCCGCCTACTACGTCCCGACCAAATGAGGCCGCTATTTATTTTGAGTGGGCCCCGGGCAAATCGCTCTTAGAAACTCCGCCACCCTCTCGACCCGCTGG
This sequence comes from uncultured Acidobacteriota bacterium, assembly GCA_963743335.1. Classification (GTDB taxonomy): domain Bacteria; phylum Acidobacteriota; class Terriglobia; order Acidiferrales; family UBA7541; genus Palsa-295. The sequence continues at coordinate 633,442 of CAVUPI010000002.1, read as the reverse complement.
ATAAGCAGGATTTGCTTGCCTGGGTAATAGTGAGTGACGATTCCGGCGAGCGCGAGGTTTGGGGTCCACAAGCCAGGCTTCGGCGCAGGCTCGTGATACCATACGCCCGCACCGCTAAAACCGCCCGGGTGTCTTCCGAACGAAGCAGGCAGAAAGCGCAGCAGCAGGTGACTGCGCGGCCGATACCCGTCAGGTCGCCAATGCTTCCCACACTCGACATTTCCCCATATTGGAGCTGCGGCAACGGCTGCCGCAACTGGACTCAACTCCTGTTTAGTGTCGGCCGGGAAACCGATCGCAGCGACTGAGGGCAGCGGCCGCGACAGTTTCGCAGCATCGGGGAGATCGAAAAAGCGAACGTTAACGGCTTGGTCGAGCAGGGGCCATACAACCAGGGCCGCGAGGTCGAGCTTAGGATGTGGGAATCGCTGAAAGATTTTCACTCGTACTGCCGCGGCGATGCGCCCCGAGGGAGGCTGGTTCTGCCACCAATCAGTTCGTCTTAGAGTGCCCGGCGGGCGGAAGAAGAACCCGAGGTCCTCATCACCGGTCCCTTCGATTACGTGGTTTGCCGTGAGAAATACTGTATGCCTGTTGAAACGTATCGCGACGGCCGTTCCCGTGCTCCGCCCTGAGTCAGCGACGATCCCGACTGTGTGCCAATAAAGGGCTTCTTCGATGCCCTCCATGGCGTTTTTCTTTAGGTCGAACGGTTCGGGCTCCGGTTTCTTGGCCTTCTTGATCTTGATACCTCCAAGCGCGACGACACCGAAGCGATTTGTGGCTCAGTATACAGGCGGAACGTGCCAGGCGTGGATTTATGTGGCGTTTCGATTTGTTCGTGATTCAATAGCCGACTCATGTTCCGGCGCCAGAGATTCAAGCTGAAGCTGCCGTCGCGGACGCTCATCCTCGGCGAGCGCACGCTGTTGATGGGCGTGCTCAACGTGACGCCGGACAGCTTCTCCGACGGCGGCGAGTTCTTCGATCCCAATGCCGCCATCGCGCGGGCGCTCGCGTTGGAAAAGGCCGGCGCGGACATCATCGACCTCGGCGGTGAATCGACGCGCCCAGGCTCCGAAGGAGTCCCGGCCGAAGAAGAATTGCGGCGCGTGCTGCCCGTGCTCGACGGACTGCGCGGCAAGCTCAAGATTCCCATCTCGATCGACACGACCAAATCGCAGGTCGCCGAAGCCGCGGCCATCGCCGGCGCGGAGATCCTGAACGACGTCACCGGCCTGCGCGCCGATCCGCGCATTGCCGAAATCGCGCAGCGCCGCAGGCTGCCGCTTATCCTGATGCACATGCGAGGCGAGCCGCGCACGATGCAGAAAGCGCCATTTGCGCGCGACGTGGTCCGCGACGTCTCGGCAGGCCTGCGCCGCGCGGTGGCTGTCGCGCGCCGCGCAGGCGTGCCGAAGTCGCAGATCGTGCTTGATCCCGGCATCGGCTTCGGCAAAAGCTGGCCGCAGAATCTCGAACTGCTCGAGCGGCTGCCCGAACTCGCTAAGCTCGGCTTTCCGCTGCTGCTCGGCACGTCGCGAAAAAGCTTCATCGGCAAGATTCTCGGCGGCGCGCCGAAAGACGCGCGTGCATGGGGCACCGCCGCCACCGTCACCGCGAGCATTCTCGGCGGCGCGCACATCGTGCGCGTTCACGACGTGGCCGAAATGGCGCAAGTCGCGAAAGTCGCCGACGCGGTGATCAATCCCGCGCTGAGGCCGGCGGGTCCCCCATCGAGATGAGCGACCCAAAAGGAGCCGTCCCGAGCTCGAGTGGCGACCGTGCCAATGCCCGCAACGCGCTGATCGCCGGCTTTCTCGGCTGGACGCTCGATTCCTTCGATTATTTCATTCTCACATTTGTTCTCGTGCAGATCGGCGGGGAGTTCCACCGCTCGGTCGTCGAAATGTCGTGGACGATCACCAGTGGGCTCCTCGCGCGGCCCATCGGGGCGGTGATTTTCGGCCTGATGGCGGACCGTTACGGCCGGCGCTTGCCGCTGATGATCGATGTCCTCCTCTTCTCGATTTTCGAGGTTCTGTGCGGTTTCGCACCCACGTACCGCAGCTTCCTTATTCTGCGATTGCTCTTCGGCGTTTGCATGGGAGGCGAATGGGGAGTCGGCGCCTCCCTCGCGATGGAATCGGTCCCGGTGAAATGGCGCGGAACGCTGTCCGGTTTGCTGCAAGAAGGCTATGCGCTCGGGTTCCTGCTCGCCTCGATTGCGTTTTGGACGGTGTTTCCGCGCTGGGGTTGGCGCCCGATGTTTTTCATCGGAGGCTTGCCCGCGCTTCTCGTGCTTTTCATTCGTGCGAAAGTAAAAGAGAGCGATGCCTGGAAAGCCGAGGCGGCCGCGAAGTTGAGCAGGCGGGGATACTGGCGTGCCGTGGCCGCCCACTGGAAGCGTTTCATCTATCTCACGCTGCTGATCGCCTCTCTGGCCTTCATGTCGCACGGGACGCAGGATTTCTATCCGACGTTTCTGCAGCTGCAGCGTCATTTCAGCCCCCAAGCGACCGCCATCGTCAACGCGATTTCGATGGTCGGCGCAATCATCGGCGGTATTGTGGTGGGACTGTGTTCCGACCGCTTTGGGCGTCGCCGCGCTATGATTACGTCCGCGCTTTTGGGAATTCCGGTGATCCCGCTTTGGATGTTTGGTTCACCAACGATTGCCCTGGCTGCCACCGGCGCGTTTGTGATGCAGTTCATGGTGCAAGGTGCTTGGGCTGTGGTTCCAGCGCACATCAACGAGCTTTCGCCCGGGGCGCTGCGCGGCTTCTTCCCCGGCCTTGCCTATCAGCTGGGCGTCGTCATCGCCGCGGGCTCGGCGACGATTGAGGCCGCGCTCGGGCGCCACTTCACCTACGCCCAGGCGATGGGCGGCTTTGCGGCCGTTGCGTTCGTTGTGGCGGCAATCGTGATCGCGGCAGGTCCCGAAGCCCACGGCGTGCCATTCGGCTCCGGTAGTTGAGCGCGCCGCCGGAGAAAAACGGCCGGGCAGCCGAATGGGCCGACCGGCGCATCTCCACAGGCACGGTTTTGCGCCGGGCGCAGTAAAACGCTTTCTGGGCTGTGGCGTCTAACACATCCGAGCAGACCGTCGGCCCCTTTAGACCGTGTTAGTAAGAGGCTGCGCATGCAAGCATTCGAGTGGATTTGGCAGGACCTCCGCTTCGGCGTGCGAACGCTGTGGAAGGACCGGCGGTTCGCGGCGGTCGCGATTTTCGCGCTGGCGCTGGGCATCGGCGCCACTACCGTCATTTTCAGCGTAATCGATGGCGTCCTGATCGAGCCCTTCCCGTACCGCAATGCCGACCGGTTCGTCACCTTCTTCATTCACGGCGTCAATTGGCCCAGGGAAAATCGGCGCCTCGGACTCACCGTTCCCGAGTTCACCGACTTTCGCGAACAAGCACACGTTTTCGAGGATGTCTTCGGCTTCAGCGGCCTCAACGTGCTTTATACGAGTAGCGGAGGCACCGATTTTTTCAGCGGTTGCTGGGTGACGGGCAATATATCGAGCTCCCTCGGCATGAAGCCGCTGCTCGGCCGTCCGCTCGGCCCGCAAGACGCCATGCCTGACTCCCCGCCCGTCTTTGCCATGACCGACCGGCTGTGGGCCAAGCGGTTCAATCGTGACCCCAAAATCGTCGGTACCGTAATGACGCTCAACGGCACGCCGCGAACGCTCATCGAAATCATGCCGCCGCGATTCGTCCTCAACGGGTGCGATGTTTGGCTTCCCGTTTACACGGGGCACGCCGACATCGACAACAACGACACCGGCAACTATCCGTTGTATCTCATGACCAGCGAGCACCTGAAGCCCGGGGTCAGCCTGCGGACCGCGGCAGCCGCCGTGGATGTCGTCGTCAAACGCCTCGCCAGCGTGTATCCCGACGATTTCCCCAAGGAGTTCACGGTGCAGCTCGAGACCGTCGCCGACTATACCGTCGGCGATTTCAAGGGCATGCTCTTTGCGCTCATGGGCGCCGTCCTGCTGTTGCTGCTGATCGCTTGCAGCAACATTGCGAATCTTCTGCTCGCGCGGGCCACCGCTCGCGAGAAGGAAATTGCCATCCGGACTGCCCTGGGCGCGAGCCGCGGCCGCCTGATCCGGCAGCTTCTGGTCGAGAGCTTCCTGCTTTCCGCGGGCGCGTGCGTCATCGGTTGTTTGTTCGCCTACTTTGGCGTGAAGGAGCTTGTTGCGAAACTCCCGGTTGATTCCTTGACGCCGTCCATTTCCATCGAGATCAACTTCCGAGTGCTGGCGTTCGGGGTTGGCGTCGCTCTGCTTACGACGATCCTGTGCGGCTTGGCGCCGGCAATTCACGCGGTCTATGGCCCGTTGCAGGCCCACCTCAGCGGAACAGGGAGGGGCATGAGCGTCGGCTCGCGTCACGGCCGGCTTCGTTCCGGGCTTGCGGTCGGCGAAGTGGCGCTGTCGGTGCTTTTGCTTGCCGGGGCCGGCCTGCTGGCGCGCAGCCTGCTCGCATTGCAGCACGTCGATCTCGGTTTCGACCCGGCGAATGTGCTCTACGTGGACCTCGCACTGCCGAACCCCCACTACAGCTCGTCGGACGCCAAACGGCGCTTCCTCCAGCAGGTGCTTGGGCGCGTAAAGACTCTCCCCGGTGTGACGGCGGCTACCGTAACGTTCGGGGTGCCTCCCTTTGGTTTTCCCACCACTAGCGTCGTGATTCCGGGAAAGACGCACCCTCAAACCTGGGAAGCTCAGATGGACCTGTGCGATGAGGATTACGTCAAGACTCTCGGACTGCGCCTGATGGAGGGCAGGTTTCTCTCCGAGAACGATGTGGATTCGGCAGCCCACATGGCTGTGATTAACGAAGCGCTCGCTCGCAGCTACTTCAAGGATGAAGATCCCGTCGGAAAGACGATAAAGTTCGACGTGCTCGATAGGGTGCCCGACGCCCCGCATGACGCCTTCTTCCGGATCGTGGGCGTCGTTTCCGACATGAAGAACGCAGGCCTTCGGGACGCGCCTATGCCTCAGGGTTTTATCCCCTACAGCATCACGGGGGGAGATTCCGGCCGGTCGATTATGTTGAGAACTGCGGTCGCCCCGCTCTCGCTGCTGCCCAGCGTGCGGCGGGAAATCTGGGATGTCGATTCCAACGTGGCGTTGTCCCAAACGGATACGCTCCAAGGATACTTGCAGCGGTACGGATACGCTGCGCCGGAGTTTGGTTTGATCGCGCTCGGCGCGTTCGCGGGAATCGGGCTCGTGCTGGTGATCGTCGGCGTGTTCAGCGTGATGGCGTACACGGTCTCGCTCCAGACACACGAAATCGGCGTCCGCATGGCGCTGGGCGCACAGCAGGGCGATATTTTGCGGATGGTCCTTAGGAAAGGCTTAGTCCTGATCGTGGCGGGTCTCGCGATCGGCCTGCTCGCAAGCGTGGGGCTGACGCGTTTCATCGCGAGCCAGATCTGGGGCGTCTCGGTCACCGATCCGTTGACGTTCGGCGCGGTCGCGCTCCTGATTCTCGTGGTCGGCCTGGCGGCGTGCGCCGTGCCATCGCGTTCAGCTACGCGCGTCGACCCAATGGTTGCGCTGCGCTACGAGTGAGCGTGCGTCACTGCTTTCGTGGCATGTTGATGCTGGCCTTGGTTGCATAGGCGTGTTCGAACATCAAGGCTGAAACCCTCGCGCCCTCGCCGTTGTCGAGCGCTTGGACGATCGCTTGATGCTGGCGATGCGCTGCCCAGAGCGACTGATACATGCGATGCAGGTCGACTCTGTCGAAAGCAATCGCGTGCGCGGCGGCGAAAGGTATCCGGCTGTTGCGCTCGATTGCGTCCGCAATCACTTTGCTGCCCGCTCCCTCGACGATCAGCGAATGGAATTTCTTGTTCATCTCGCCGTAGCGGGCCTCGTCGGATTCGATCAGGTGCCCTTTGGCAAAAATCGCTTCACCTTCGCGGAGGCAGTCGTGGAGCAAATGCATGAGCCGCCGGGGCGGTCCTTGCTCGGCGAGCATGCGCGCGGCCAAGCCCTCCAGCACGCCCCGAACGTCGATGGCATCCATGATTTCCCCGGGGGTGAACTCTCGGACGACAAACCCGCGCGTATTCAGCTGGGTGAGCAGTCCTTCCTGGGCGAGAAGCGGCAGCGCCTCCCGGATCGGAGTTCTCGAAACTCCCAAACTCTTGGCCAGCGACACCTCTCCGACTCGCTGGCCGGGCAGTAGCTCGCCGTGTAAGACCATCTCGCGAATCCTTACAATCACCCGTGAATGCTTACTCGCCATGTTTCGCGTCAACCTTATCTTCCATGCCGCGTTTGGAATTGACCTTCGCAATTGAGCGGGATGTTATCAACTCCGTGCCAGGCAAGAAAGGTCATTGGCGCTCCGAGGTCTGCCGCTCGACTTCCGACAAAAATAATGGCTTGCGCGTAGTCGAATCGGAGATGTATACATTCTAGTTCAAGTATCAGCGGTTTGCAGTGTTGTCTGGCCATGATTGTATACATCACGATTTCCGAACGCACACCTGAGAGCCGGGAGAACGAATGAGCCACCAGAGTCTCGAACATCTCTTGCAGACTGTCAGCAGCCCTGTCGAACTCTTACGCAATTCGCAAACGGGGCCTTACGTGTATCCGGTGGTTCCCCCCGAATATACGAATTGGCGTGATGAGCAGCGGGCCTGGCAGCAGACCTGCGTCCTCTTCAATCAGTCGTACCACATGACGGACATGTACGTGCAAGGCACGGACGCTTTGAAATTGCTTTCTGCTCTCGGCGTCAACAGCTTCAAGGGCTTCGAGCCCAATAAGGCGAAGCAGTTCGTCCCCTGCAGCTATGATGGGTACGTGATCGGCGATGTGGTCCTCTTTTATCTCGACAAGAACCTCTTCAATCTGGTCGGTCGTCCTTCCGTGCATAACTGGGTGCAGTACCACTGCGAGACCGGCGACTATAACGCGAAATGCGAGAGGGACGAAAGAGCTGCCGCCAGGCAGGGACCGATCGTTCGCAAGGTGTATCGCTTTCAGGTGCAGGGACCGAACGCGATGAAGGTGATCGAGAAGGTGACCGGCAAGCCTGCTCCGGACCTCAAGTTCTTCAATATGACTTCAATCGAGATCGCGGGACACAGCGTGCGCGCGCTTCGTCATGGCATGGCCGGCCAGCCCGGCTTGGAACTTTTTGGCCCCTGGGAAGAAGGCGATGCCGTGAAAGCGAAGATCGCCGAGGCGGGCAAGGAATTCGGCCTTAGGCTCGTGGGCGCACGCGCGTATTCGTCCAACACGCTGGAGTCGGGCTGGATTCCTTCGCCGATGCCCGCCATTTACACGGGCGAAAAGATGAAAAAGTACCGCGAGTGGCTTCCGGCCAATTGCTACGAGGCAATCGCTTCTCTCGGCGGCAGCTTCTACTCCGACAACATCGAGGACTACTACCTCACGCCGTGGGATCTCGGTTATGGGCCCATCGTGAAGTTCGACCACGATTTCATCGGGCGCGAGGCGCTTGAGAAAATGGCGGCCAAGCCGCACCGAAAGAAGGTGACGTTGGCCCTGAACGACGAGGACATCACGCGCGCTCTCGGCACCATGTTCCAGAAAACGAATCGAGCCAAATATTTCGATTTCCCGTCGGCTGTGTATTCGACGCTGCCGTACGACAAGGTACTCAGCAACGGCAAGACGATCGGCATTTCCACCTGGTGCGGTTACAGCGCGAACGAAGGGAAGATGCTCACGCTGGCGATCCTCGACGCGGAGCACGCGGCGCCGGGCACGGACGTAACGTTCGTGTGGGGCGAGGAAGGCGGCGGAACGTCGAAACCGACCGTCGAGCGGCACGTACAGACGGAGATACGCGCCGTCGTCAGCCCGGTGCCTTACTCGGAAGTGGCGCGCACTGCGTATGCCGAAGGCTGGCGGACCCACCAGGAAGCGGGCGGCGCAGAGCTCGGCAGTCGCAGGTAAACGCCCGGCGTGGATCGAGCGACAGTGGACGCAGGAGGTGCAGGATGACCCACAGCTACCCGGCCACGGGGTACCACCACATCACCGCCTGCGCCGGCGGCGCGCAGGAGGACGTGGACTTCTTCACTCGCGTCGTCGGCCAGCGTCTCGTCAAGCAAACCGTTTTGATGGACGGGCGCTTTCCCCACTACCATTTATATTACTCGAACGCGAATGCCGAGCCCGGCTCCGTGATGACGACGTTTCCATACGACCGCGTCGCGGGTCGGCGCGGCTCCGGGCAGGTTGAAGCGATCGCATACACGATTGCCCAGGGAGCGCTCCCTTTTTGGCACGAGCATCTCAAGCGCCATCGGATCGAACAGGGGCCTGTCGCGGAGCGCTTCGGGCAGCGCTTCATTCGTTTCAGCCACCCCGCCGGTCTGGCGTTCGAGGTCATCGAGGACAAAGACGATCGCAGAATCGGATGGACGACCGATGAAATAGCTCAGAACGAGTCGGTGCGCGGATTCCACGGAACCGTGCTATCCGTTCGCGATGTCTCCGAGCAGGAGCGTTTCCTCACCGAAGCGCTGGGTTTCCGCAAGACCGGCGTCGACGGCGCCTACCATCGCTTTGAAATCAGCAGCGGCGGTGCGAACAAGACCCTCATTCTCATGCACGAGCCCGAGCGCGCTCCCGGTTCCTGGACGTTCGGCGCGGGCACGGTTCACCATCTGGCGCTTTGGGTTGCAGACGACGAAGCGCTCTCGGCCCAAAAAGCGATCTACGAAGAGCTCGGTTATACGGACGCTTCGGAAATCAAGGACCGCTTTTATTTCCATTCCATGTACGTCCGCTCGCCCGGCGGCATTTTGGTCGAGTGCTGCTGCAACGTCCCGGGAGGATTTGAGAAGGACGAATCCGCGAGTGAACTCGGAACGAAACTTCACCTGCCCCCGTGGTTCGAAGATCGCCGGGCCGAGATACTTGCCACACTCGAACCGGTAGTGGCGCCAGCGACGGCAACCTCTCGTGTTTGAGTGGCGCTGGAATATTGGTGAGCGCGACCCGTGAAACGAAGCCGACATCGGATTCTCAGGACGCACGTTGGAGCATGATTGTTCTCAGCGGTTTGGGGATCTCGCAGCAATCGGCTTGCTTCAGAGCTTGGAGCCGCCGTCCACTCGCACTGTATCGCCCGTGATCCAGCGCGCGTCGTCCGACGCGAGAAACGCCACCACGCTGCCGATGTCGTCCGGCTGGGCCATGCGCTTCAGCGCCTGCATGCCCATTGCGTAGTTGCGGCCCTCGTCCGTCTTCGCGAAGTTCGACATGTCCGTCGCCACGATGCCCGGCGCGACCGCGTTCACCCGGATGCCCCGCGGCCCCAGCGCCACCGCGAAGTGCCTCACCAGCGTATCGATCGCGCCTTTCGTCGCCGCATATGCCGAGATGTTGCCGACGGACGCATGCGCCGCCAGCGACGACACGAACACGATGCTGCTGCCGCTCGTGAGAATCGGCAGCAATTGCTGCACCAGAAAAAAAGGCGTCCGCACATTCACCGCGAAGAGTTCATCGAAGTCCGCAACGGTGGTTTCCTCGATCGTCGCCGATTTCGAGATTCCCGCGTTCGGCACGAGAATATCCAGGCGCTCGCCCACGATCGCGCGCACTTGCTTGGCAAGCTTGTGCGGCCCGTCAGCCGCCGCAAGATCGCCGGCCACGGCATCGGCGCGGCCGCCTGCAGCGCGAATCTGCGCCACGACTGCTTCGGCCTCCTGCGCCGCGCGGCCGTAATGCACCAGCACTTGTGCACCGTCTTTCGCCAACGCGAGCGCGCTGGCCCGCCCGATGCCGCGCGAACCACCGGTAACCAGCGCTGTCTTTCCCGCAAGCCCATTCATGATGTTATCCCCCTCAGATAGCGCATTGAGGCGCACAGCCTCTTTCGCGGCGGACGCCCCGCCAAGCCAAGCCGCGCGCCTCGCGTAGCGCCGGCCTGCCCTCAGTCGTTTCGAAGGGCGTCTCGCCGGCTCTTTCTTTCCACGTGCGAGTCCGGCAAACCCGCCGGCCGGAGGCCAGCGCCACGAAACCCGGGCTCAACAACTGCCGAAGACTTCTAAGCGTTCGTTCCGCCGTCCACGGTCAGATTTGCACCGGTGATGTACGACGCCTCCGGGCCGGCGACGAACGCGACGAGCGCGGCCACCTCGTCTACAGTGCCGTAGCGATTGAGCGCCGTCATGGCTTTCTGGGGTATCGCCCACTCGGCGTCGGCGGGATTGAGTTCCGTGTCGATGGGACCCGGCTGGACATTGTTGACCGTGATGCCGCGGTCTCCGACCTCTCTCGAAAGCCCCTGGGTGAACATCTTGACGGCTCCCTTCGTGGCCGAGTAGGGCACCAAGCCCGGGATCATCAAGCGCTCGCCCACGGACGAACCGATCATGATGATGCGACCGCCTTTCCTCAGGTGTTTCAGCGCCGCGTGCGTCGCAAAAAATGTGCCGCGGATGTTGATATCGATCACCCGGTTCAACTCCTCCAGCGTGGCATCTTCGAATTTGTTGGGAAAGCCCGTGCCGGCGTTGTTCACGAGCACGTCGATCCCGCCGAATGTGGCAACCGTCTTCTCAACTGCGCTCTTTGCGGCAGCCGCGTCGGAGGCTTCCGCTTGAATCGCGATCGCCTGTCCGCCGTCTTGTTCGATTGCCTTCACCACGGCTGCGGCCGCGTCCGCGCCTTTCGTGTACGTGATGGCCACGGCCGCTCCATCCGCAGCCAGGCGTTTCGCGATTGCGGCGCCAATACCGCGTGAGCCGCCGGTGACGAGTGCAATCTTGCCTTCGAGTTTCTTCGACATTCTCATTCTCCTTGTGGTTGGCCCTCCAAGCCGAGCATGGCCCGTCATTACCAAGCCATCCCCGTCGCGCCTTTAGATCACCCTGTCAGATGCGAAAGATAGCCTCTGGTAGCAAAGATTGAGCAGACTTTGTAAGCTCGTATCCATGCTTTCAAAGCATGGGGCCCCCAAAGGAGCTGAGGCACCTGCGCTATTTCGTGGCGGTCGCCGAGGCGGGAAGCCTGACGGTCGCGGCGGAGCAAACGCTGCACACCTCGCAGCCCTCGCTGAGCCGCCAGATCCGCGATCTCGAGAATGAAGTCGGCGCGCAGCTGCTCACGCGCAGCGCTCGCGGCGTCGAGCTCAGGCCCGCGGGTCGGGCTTTTCTCGATCGCGCGCGCCTGGTGCTGCTTCAGGTTGACGCAGCTGCCGAGGCCGCCCGCCGCATCGCCACGCCGGCCCGGCCGACTTTCGTGATGGGATTTCTCACCGGGCACGAGCTCACGTGGATGCCCGAAGCCCTGCAGATCCTGCGCGACGAACTGCCCAGCATCGACGTGACCATCTCGAGCCAATACTCGCCGCAGCTCGCCGACGCTATGGTGAAGGGAAAAGTCGACGCAGCCATTCTCAGGCGCGAGCACGGATTGCCGCACCTGGCCTTTCACACGCTGATCAAAGAGCCGCTCGTCGTGATCCTGCCGAGCGACCACCGCCTCGCCGCGCGAAAAACAATTAGCGTGCAGGATATCGTCGGCGAACGCTTCCTCACCGTGTCGGGCACGGCTCCCGCGCTTCGCGTGGTCATCGACGATTACTTGAAGCGCTCCGGAATCGATCTCAAGCCCGATCACGAGGTGGACAACCTAGCGATGGCCATGTCGCTGATCGCCTCGATGCGCGCCGTAGCGCTCCTGCCTGCCTACGCACAGAATTTTCTGCCATGGTCGGTCACCAGCCGCCCCCTCAAGGGCGACGCCCCCACGATCGACCTCGTCCTCGGCTACAACAAATCGAACGAGTCTCCAATCCTAAAGCTCCTGCTTTCCAGATTGGACGAGCTGATCGCTCGCGTCTCGAAGAAGGCCCACTAGACCTCGCGCGCGGCGCGGGTGCGGGGGTGTCATCGAAGACACAAACTTCCGGTGTGCACTTGTGAACAGACCCTGGTGTTCGCTGCGTCCACAGTAGAGGGTGCACGATGAGGATACGAGCGACAAACGGAGGATCATCTATGAAGGTCTTTAAATATCTTGCAGTGGTTGCCTTTGCCGGAATTTTCTTCGCGGTGACCGCTCCCAAAATTGAAGCTCAGGTCAGCGTCGGCATCAACATTGGAGCAGCTCCGGACTGCCCTTACGGTTACTATGACTATTCCCCTTATTCTTGTTCTCCCTATGGCTACTATGGCCCGGAATGGTTTTCGGGCGGAGCGTTCATTGGTGCTGGTCCGTGGTTCCATGGCCAGGATGGCTTCCAAGGCCACGTAAACAACCGTTTCGACGCTCAACGCGGCTACAGAGGCCGAAGGCCGAACCCGGGCGACAAGCGCGACCCGTCAAAACGTCTCGACAAGGTTTCGCACTTCAAGGGGAACGAAATGCGCGACGGGCGCGGCCACTCGAGCCCCGGAAGGCACTAAAAACAACCGATGCGAACGCTCCGATAATTGACGCGAATCTGTTCCGAGTGGCTTGTCGGCCACTCGGAACCCGTTATCGGACCACGGCTAAGTCCTCGCAAGCCGGATTGCCGGACAAGTGGCTCATCGACATCCCGATTCGGAGAGCGGGCCTGGAAAGCGGTGCTTCGTCTGCGTTGCCGCAAACCGGGCACTCGCCGCATCTGCCCCAGGTAGCAGCCTCCCGCCTCGCATGCTAAAATAACTCTGCGGTTGTTGCTCCAGAAATCCTAGAAATGGACCGGGGCTGCGAGACTGCACTTGCAGCCCTTTTTTTCTGTCGAGGCCACCTCAGTCCCATGACGACTCCGATACGCAATATCGCCATCATCGCCCACGTGGATCATGGGAAGACGACGCTCGTCGACGCCATGCTGCGCCAAAGCGGCATTTTCCGCGAAAATCAGGAAATGGTCGACCGGGTGATGGATTCGAACGACCTCGAGCGCGAGCGCGGCATCACCATCCTCGCGAAAAATACGGCGCTCAGCTATCGCGGCACGAAGATCAATATTGTCGACACGCCCGGCCACAGCGATTTCGGCGGGGAAGTCGAACGCGCGCTGCGCATGGTGGACGGCGTGCTCGTGCTCGTTGATGCGAGCGAAGGGCCGCTGCCGCAGACGCGCTACGTGTTGCAAAAGGCGCTCGCGGCCAAGCTGCCGCCGATCATGGTCCTCAATAAAATCGATCGGCCCGACGCGCGTCCCGCTGCCGTCCTCGATGAAATCTACGATCTCTTCATCGATCTCGACGCCACCGAAGACCAGCTCGATTTTCCCGTGATCTACACCAACGCGAAGGTGGGCGTAGCGCATGCGAAGCTCGACGACGGCTCGACGACGCTTCAGCCTCTCTTCGAGGAGATCATCAAGTCGATTCCGCCGCCGGCGGGCGATCCCGAGGGCGTCCTCCAGATTCAGGTGACGAACCTCGATTACAGCGATTTTCTCGGCCGCCTGGCCATCGCGCGCGTCTTCCAGGGCACGCTCAAGCGCGGCACCGAAGTGGCCATCTCCCGGCTCGACAAGACAATTCACCCGACGAAGATCACCAAGCTGTTCACGTTCCGCGGCCTCGAACGCGACGAAGCCGAAGAGGTTTCCGCGGGCGACATCGTAGCCATCGCGGGTGTCGAAGGCATTCAGATCGGCGAAAGCATTACCGATCTCGCCAATCCCACGCCGCTCGAACCGCTCTTGATCGACGAGCCGACGCTGACCATGGTCTTCACCATCAATACGTCGCCATTCGCAGGGCGCGAAGGCCAGTTCGTCACATCGCGCGACCTGCGCGCGAGGCTCGAGCGCGAACTCCTCACCAACGTCTCGCTGCGCGTCGAAGACACCGGCACCACCGACGCGTTTCGCGTCCTCGGCCGCGGCGAGCTACAGCTCGCGATCCTGATCGAGACGATGCGCCGCGAAGGCTACGAGTTGATGGTCGGCAAGCCTGAAATCGTCGTGCGCACCGAAAATGGACGCCGCCTCGAGCCGCTCGAATTGCTCGTGATCGATTGTCCCGAAAACTTCATCGGCATCGTGATGGAATCGCTCGGCAGCCGCCGCGGCGAAATGAAAAAGATGGTGAACCATCATTCCGGCCGCGTGCGCATGGAATTCAGCATCCCCTCGCGCGGATTGATCGGCCTGCGCAGCCAGCTCATGACCGACACGCGCGGCACCGCGCTGATTCACTCGCTGCTCGAGGGTTGGACGGAATACGCCGGCGACATGGCGATGCGCCTCACGGGAGCGCTCGTCGCCGATCGTTCCGGCGTCTCTGTCGCTTATGCGATCTGGGGCATTCAGGAACGCGGCGAAATGTTCGTCGGCCCGAGCATCGAGGTCTACGAGGGAATGATCGTCGGCGAAAACGCGCGCGAAGACGACATGAACGTCAACATCACGAAAGAAAAGAAGCAGACCAACATGCGCTCGTCCTCCGCCGACGAAGCGATCCGCCTGATTCCGCCGCGCGATATGACGCTCGAAAAAGCGATCGAGTTCATCGCGGACGACGAATACGTCGAGGTCACGCCGAAATCGATTCGCCTGCGCAAGAAAGTTCTCGACGCCAAGAAGCGCCCCAAGCGCTGGCAGGAAATTCGCGCCAGCACGGAAGCCTCCAAGCTCACGTAAGTGGTATCATCCGATTTTTGCGGCACCAGAAGGAGCGAACTCATGTCTGAACCCACGAAAGAAGAATTGCTCGCGCGCATTGCCGAGCTCGAAAAGCAGACGTCCGGCAGGCCCAAGGGCACCCTCGAATTTCGCGTCGGCGAAAAGGGAGGCGTCAGCGTCTACGGCCTCGGACGCTTCCCGGTGACACTTTATTACGAGCAGTGGATCCGCTTGCTCGACGCGTCCGACAATCTGCGCGCGTTCCTCGAAGAAAACAAGCCCCGGCTAAAGCTGAAAACCCAGGGCTAGCCGAGAGCGCCGCGCAGGCGCATCGCCGACTCCGCTGCGCTACCCCGCCGTTTCGCTCTCCGGCTGCGTTTGCACCACCGCCGGATGATCCGGCGTCTGAATCGCAACCCGATACGCGTTCAAAATGTCCGTAAGATAGACGACGCCGAGCATCTCGCGGACGTTGAACCGGCTCACGACTGGCAGCACGCGCAGGCCCGAAGCGCCCATGCGTTCGAGCGCGAGATCGAGCGTTTGGTCGCTGTGCAGGTGCGGGAAGTTCTCCGAATCGACCGCTTCGGCCAGCCGCAGCCCGCCCTTGCTGTCGTTCTTCAACCGCTTGAGCTCGTCGGTCGAAACCAGGCCAATGAGCCCGTGATCGTCCGCAACCGGCCACGTGCTAAGCCCGCTGCGCTCCGCGAGCGTAACCGCCTCGTCCACCGTCATGCTCGAGATCAGCACCTCTTCCGGCTTGTGCATCACTTGGCCCACGAGCCGCGCGTCCGGCCGCACGTGCGAACCCGCGACCGGAAGGTGGATTCCATCCTGGCGCGCCATTTCCTCGTAGAGCGTCTCGGATTGAATCTTCTTCGATACGAAATAGCTCACGAGGTTGGCGATCATCAGCGGAACGATAATCGTGTAATCGCGCGTCACCTCGAACACCAGCACCACGGATGTCATCGGCGTCCGAATGATCCCGGCGAACGCCGCGCCCATGCCGACCAGCGCGTACGCTCCCGGGCTAGCCGTGAACTGCGGCAGGAAGTGATGCGCTATGCCTCCTACTGTGCCGCCCAGCATCGCGCCGATGAAGAGCACGGGCGCGAAAATTCCGCCGGCGTTGCCGCTGCCGCTGCTGGTGGCCGACGTGATCAGCTTCAGCACAACCAGCATCGCGGCGATCTTGATCGCCATGTGCCCGTTCAGCAGCGCGTTGATGTACTGGTAGCCCACGCCCAGCACCTGAGGAGCGAAAATGCCGACCACGCCGACGAGCACGCCGCCCGCCAGCGGCTGAATCCAGCGCGTGTGCGCCGGCAATCGCCGGAACTGCGCGCGGACCCACAGCAGCCCGCGTATGAACACGCCGCTGGCGATCCCGCCCGCGACTCCCAGCACCGCGTAGAAAGCGAATTCAATCGGATGAACGAGGTGGTACTCCGGCACGTGAAAGAGCGGGTTGTCTCCGAGCAGCAGCCGCAACACCATCCACGCCGTCGCGGATGCCAGCACCACCGATCCCAACACCGGCGCGTGCAGGTCTCCGACGATCTCCTCGAGCGAAAAGATGACGGCTGCGACGGGCGTGTTGAATGCCGCCGCGATGGCCGCCGCTGCGCCCACGGGAATCAGCGTGCGCACTTTTTCCGGCTTTAGGCCGAGCATGCGCCCCAACACGGACGCGATGCCCGCGCCGACGGCGACCGATGGCCCTTCCGGTCCGAGAGGGATGCCCGACGCGAGCGTCACCGACGTGCAAAAGAATTTCCCGATGATGCTGTGCATCGTGATGCGAGCGTCCGGCGAATACAGCGCGGATTTCGTCTGCACGATGCCGTTGGCTCGCGAGTCGGGAAAAAAACGCGTCAGCACGTATCCCATGCTGAGCGCGCCTGCCATCGGACCGATTAGCCGCCTCCAGACCGAAACGCCCGGAGGGTAGATGCGCGCGCCCAGCCGCTCCGTGAGCAGAATGAAGGCCACCACAGCGAGACCGGCCAACGCGCCAATCACGAAGGTCAAAATCAAGAATACGCGGTCTTCCTGGTGCGCAAGTTGAGCTTTCCAATACGCGAGCTGATAAACAGCAGGACGACCCTGCGTCTTTAAATTGACGGATGTTTTATCAAAAGAATTCATCCAGTCTATTTTGCGCTTCTTTGCGCGCAAACAAAACCCACAGTCTTCGAATGTCTCCGGAGAGGCATCGTTTTTCCCTGAAACCACGGCGCCAATTGTCATATGCTAATGGGCGCTTTTGCGGATGGCGTGCAGAGGAGAAATGAAATGACGAAGATTGCGACGCAGAAAATCACTTTGGCCGTCTCCGACGGCACTTCGATGAATGCGTATGTTGCGCGGCCGGAAGAACAAGGGAAATTCCCGGGGATGCTGGTGCTGCAGGAGGCTTTCGGAGTCAACGGCCACATTCGCGACATCACCGACCGCATGGCGCGAGAAGGCTACGTGGCAATCGCTCCCGAACTTTTTCATCGCACGGGCGCCGGTTTCGAAGGCACCTACGATAATTTCCCGGCGGTGATGCCGCACATCCAGGCGCTCACCGAAGACGGCCAGGCCGCGGACATTCGCGCCTCCTACGATTGGCTCCGCGCGAATCCGCAAGTCTCGCCCGACCGCGTCGCCAGCATCGGCTTCTGCATGGGCGGCCGCGCATCGTTCCTCGCCGACGCGACCTTGCCGCTGCAGGCCTCGATCTCATTTTATGGCGGCGGCATCGCGCAGGGACTTCTGCCGCGCGCGAGCGCCCTGCACGCTCCGATCCTGCTTTTCTGGGGCGGCCTCGACAAGCACATCACTCCGGAGCACCGGAGGGCCGTCGAAGACGCCCTCGCAGCCGCAGAGAAACCTTTCGTGAACGTCGTCGTCTCCTACGCCGATCACGGCTTCTTCTGCGACGCTCGCGCGAGCTACAACCCGATCGCGGCGGGCCTCGCGTGGAAACTCACGCTCCAGTTCCTGGACACGTACGTGAAGGGCACTGCTGCCACGGCGCACGCGTAAGGTTTTAGTAGCGCCGGCGTCCCGCCGGCCCTTGATCGGCGAGATTGTGTGGCGGCCGCCTTGCTTTCAGGCGGGCGCCTTTGCGTCTGACGTTCCGGGCGCGAATTCTCAATCGCGATAAACGAATTCGAGCTCGATGCCGGCCACCGAAATCACGTCGCCCGATGCCAGCTTGGTCGGATGCGAGATCGGCGAGCCGTTCACGCACGGCACTTTGTCTGCTGCGCCGACGTAGTAGTCGTTGTCTTCGCGGCGGTTGATCTGCGCGGCGGCCTTCGGCGCGAACCAGCCCCTCAGCTTCACAGTCGCCATCGCCGATTTCCCGACCACGGTCAGCTTGTCGGTGAGCGCGTATTCCTTCCGGTCGGTCTTGCCGTTGCGCACCACCAGCGTGGCCACCTTTAGCCGTGCGGGCGCGATCTGCGAGCTTTCTCCGCCCGCCGCGACCTGCTGTAGAAAATCGCGCCGGGCCTTCGTATCGAGCATCACGGTCTCGTTGATTTTCGGAGCCGCCGCCCGCGCGGGACCGTCCCAGGTCATCAGATCCGGCTCGCGCGATTCCGTCACGACGATCGTGTGTTTCCCCACCATCACGGAATCACCCGGCTTGAGCGTCACCATCTTCACGCGCTGCCCGTTAACAAACGTGCCGTTGAGGCTGCCGAAATCCTCCAGCATCAGCCGCCCCTCTTCGTGGAAGACGCGCGCGTGATAGTGCGAGACGGCCGGATTGTCGATCACCAGACCGTTTTCCGGCGACCGTCCGATGCTCACCTCGCTTGCGCCCACCGGAACTTCCTTCAGCACCGAGTTTTCGAATTTCAGCACCAGCTTTGACATGTCAGCCTCCCGTTTTGAAATCCGAAATTTGAAATTTGAAATGCCCCAAGACCTCGACCTCTAGCCTAAATGCCGGAACCATCTCCCAATCCGCGCCAGCGCCCCCACCGGCTTCGGCACACTGCGCACCACGATCGCCGTGACGTTGTCGCCTCCGCCCGCCTGCTTCGCCAGATCGACCAGCGAATCGGCGGCCTCCTGCGCGTCTTCCGTCTCGCTGAGGACCGCGGCAATCTGCCCGTCGGAAAGCTCGCGCGTGAGCCCGTCCGAGCAGAGCAGCACCGTGTCGCCATCCATCAGAAGCTCTTCGTTGATGTCGACGTCCACTTCCGGCTCGATGCCGATGGCTCGGATCAGGACGCTCTGCAGCGCGCTGCTGCTCGCTTCTTCGGGCGTCATGCGCCCGCGCAGCATCTGATCGGCGACGAATGAATGATCCCGCGTGAGCTGCTCGAAATCGCCGCCTCGCAGCCGGTAAATGCGGCTGTCGCCCACGTGCGCGATGCACATGCGCTCGCCCTCGATGCGAGCCGCCACGAGCGTTGCGCCCATCCGCCCTTCGTTCCCCTTTTGCTTTGCAGCGTCATGCACCGCGCGATTCGCCAGCCGGACCGCGCTTGCCAGCCGGTTCGACGCTTCGGAACTTCCGTTGATGCGCGGGCCCTCCAGCGGCAGCGACGGATTGTCCGCGGCGTCGCGACAGTGCTTCACCACCGTGTCCACCGAGATCCGGCTCGCAATTTCTCCCGAGGCGAGGCCGCCCATGCCGTCCGACAGAACGAAGAGGTTTATTTCAGGTGCGAGACGAAAGCTGTCTTCGTTATTCTCGCGAACGCAACCCACGTCGCTGCGCGCCCCGAATTCGATTTCGTTCATCATGCGTCTCTTTGAAGTCTGCCCGCCCATCCCGAGCCATCAGGGGTTCGGTGTCTGATCCGGATTTTGTTCTCGTCCCGCACCCCGCCTTTGGTTCCCTCGCCCCGTCATATCGAAGGTAGGCAGCTTGAATTCCCGCGCCTCGGTGAAGCCTTGCGCGTGAAGCCAGTCAAGATTGTCCGGCACGGCGCCACTCGCAAAGGGTCCCGCCCAAACGATGAAGAACTTGCCGTTCGCTCCCCATCTCGGCCCTACGTGCGGCTGAAATCCTCCCAGGTCGTGGATCTTCTTTGCCGCAGCTTGCGCGCGTTCCTGGCGGTCGAAACGCCCGACCCAGATAAAAGCCTTGGCGCCCCAAGACGCTTTTCCGCGCGGCGTCTCGCCGAATGTCTTGTCGGCACGCTGTTGCGCGCTTTGCGGTTGCGGTGGGGGCTGCGTTGGCTTCTCCGTCCTGCGCTTTTCGGGTTTCGGCGCAGCAGGCTCTGGCTTTGCAGCCGGCGCTGCGACCGGTGGCGGCACGCTCGGGCGCGAGGGAATCTCGAACGCGAAATCGGGTGGCTTCGGCGCAGGCAAAGGTGCGGGAGGCGGAATCGCCGCGGCGGTGCGACGAACCTTCGCGGAGCGGGCGCCGCCGAGCACGAGCAGCACCGCCGCAGCCGCGAGCACAGCCCACAGCAGGGAAGACACTCGCTTGGGCGACTTCGCCACCGCACGCGGAATTCCCGAAGTTCCGGACGCCGTTGCCCGCGCGGCGTTCACGGATGCAACCGCAGCCGGCGCAGCCGCCGCTAGCGTAGTCGTCGACGGAATCCTCTGATGTTGCAGCGCGCCCTCAAGCTCGGCGATCGATTGGAATCGCTTCTCCGGCTCTTTCTCGAGGCACTTCAGGATCGCCCGCTCGATCCCAACGGGTATCTGCGGATCGATCTCGTGCGGGGGAACCGGCGATTCGCGCATCTGCTTCAGCGCCACCGCGACGGCATTGTCCGCGCGGAAAGCGGCAGTCCCCGTGAACATTTCGTACTGGATCAAGCCAAGCGAATAAATGTCGGTGCGGTAATCGACCGGCTTGCCCGCCACTTGCTCGGGAGCCATATACGCGGGGGTGCCCACCATCGATCCGGTCAGCTTCGTCACCGCCTCCATCGACCGCGCGATGCCGAAATCCATGATCTTTACGTTGCCCTGCGCGTCGATCATGATGTTTTCCGGCTTCAGGTCGCGGTGGACGATCCCCTGGGCGTGCGCTTCCTTCAACCCCGAGCAGATCTGCAGGACCAGATCGAGCGTCTTGCGAAAGGGAAAGCTGCCCACTCGGTTCAGCGCCGAGCGCAGGCTCTCGCCCTCGACGAATTCCATCGAGGTGTATGCGATTCCTCCGAGGCGATTGAACTCGTGGACGCGGCAGACGTTTTTGTGCGTGATTTTCCGCGCGAAGAGGAGCTCGTTCTTGAACCGGTCCATCATCGCCTGATCCGAGGCGATTTCCGGTTTCAAAAGCTTCAGCGCGACCACTTCTCCGGTTTCCCGGTCCCGCGCCTTGTAGACGTTTCCCATGCTTCCATGGCCCGCTGCGGCGAGAATCTCGTAGCGCTGCGAAAGAGCGGCCATAGCCGTGGAGCTCAGGTGAGGAAGGTCCGCCGTCTGATTCGAAGATTCGGGAGCCGGCTCGGAAGCTTCAGGAATGTCTCCCAGCAGCACCGTATCGTGCTGCCCGGCAGCCGGCTTCCGTGGCTCGGATGAACCCCTGTTCGGATTGGTCGGTTCGGCCATGATTCGACTCAATTAGAATAGGGGAGAAGGGCTGAAACGCGGGGAAAACGGGGCAAAATGTGAGGAAAGAGTATCCTGTACCGAGGTCCTGCAGAACAGTCTCCGAAAATTGTGTTGGAAGGCCGCGCCGTCTCCTTCAAAATAGGGGATTGTAGGTCCACTCTGAACGAATCCTGCTGACCGGGAGAGTCCGTTGAAAATCTCTGTGATCGGAAGTGGCTACGTGGGATTGGTGACCGGTGCGTGTCTCGCCGAGATCGGCCATGAAGTCATCTGCACCGACAACGACAAGTCGAAAATCGACACGCTCGAGGCAGGCGGCGTGCCCATCTACGAGCCCGGCCTCGACAAGGTGATCGCCAAGGCCCGCAAGGAAAAGCGCATCAGTTTTTCCGCGAATCCGGCCGAGACCATCGATCCGTGCGAAGCCATTTTCATCTGCGTGGGCACGCCTCCGCTCCCGAGCGGCGACGCCGACCTGAGCGCCATCGATCACGTGGCGCGCGTGATCGCCACCGAGGCGAAATCCCCCAAGCTCGTCGTTGAGAAGAGCACGGTGCCGGCGCGGACCGGCGAGGAGCTGAAGCGGGCGCTTTCCGTCTATAGCCGCAAGACCGGCGTTACGTTCCGCGTAGCCTCGAATCCCGAGTTCCTCCGCGAGGGCACCGCTGTCGGCGATTTCCTGCACCCGGATCGGATTGTAGTAGGCGTCGGGGACGAAACCGCCGAAAAGCAGCTCAGGGAAATCTACGGGCCTGTGCTCGACCGTAAATTCAAATGCCCCATTCATTCCACGGGCGCTTGCCCCGATGGACCGGCTCCGGCCTGGGTCGTCACGACGATCAACAGCGCGGAATTGATCAAGCACGCGTCGAATTCGTTCCTTGCGATGAAGATTTCCTACGCCAACATGGTCGCCGATCTGGCCGAGCGCCTGGGTGGAGATATCGGGGAAATCGTTCGCGCGATGGGACTCGATCCCCGCATCGGCCCGAGTTTTCTTTCGGCCGGACTCGGCTTCGGCGGTTTCTGCTTCCCAAAGGACCTGCAGGCGTTCGTTCGCCTCGCCGAACGCTCAGGCGTCGATTTCTCGATGCTCAAGGAAGCGGAGAAGATCAACAAGCGGCGCATCGACAAGGCATTCGAGAAACTTCGCGAAGCCCTCTGGGTTGTTCGAGGCAAGCGGGTGGGCGTTCTAGGGCTCGCCTTCAAGCCCAACACGGACGACATCCGTTTTGCGCCTGCCGTCGATCTCGTGAATGTGTTGCTTGGTGAGGGAATGATTGTGCGCGCGTATGATCCCGAGGCGATGGACCGAGCGCGCGCCGTGCTGCCCCAGATCGAATACGCCAAGTCGCCCTACGAAGCAGCGGAGGATGCGGAAGCCCTGATCCTCGCCACCGAATGGGACGAATTCCGTAAACTCGATTGGGATCGCCTGCACAAGGCGATGGCGCGGCCATTCGTTCTCGACGGCCGGAATCTTTTCTCGCCGCGCGAAATGAAGACTCGCGGCTTCGAATACCGCTCTTTCGGCCGCTCCGAATAGCTTTCGGCGTATTTCGTCTGTAGGAGCGCCGCTTGCTGCGCCCGTTTCGGAGCTCGGCGCATAATTAGCCTCGCCTTGGAGGCGGCTTCTGCCGTCGCTATTTCTTCGTCCCGGCCGCTCCCACCTGCTGGCGGAAGAATTCGTAGGTCAGCTTCAGCCCTTCTTCCAATCCGACCTTTGGCTCCCATTTCAGGATGCGGTGCGCCTTGGTGATGTCGGGGCAGCGCTGCTTGGGATCGTCCTGCGGCAATGGCTGGAAGACGATTGGCGCGGTGGCGCCGACGAGAGCGCGCACGCGCTCGGCAAATTCGAGAATCGTAATTTCGCTGGGATTGCCGACGTTGGTCGGCTCGTGCTCGTCCGATTCGAGCAACCGGTAGATGCCTTCGACCAGATCGGTGACGTAGCAGAAACTGCGAGTCTGCTTGCCGTTGCCGTACACGGTGATTGGCTCGCCCACGAGCGCCTGGTAGAGAAAATTCGGCAGGGCGCGGCCGTCGTTCAGCCGCATACGCGGGCCGTACGTGTTGAAGATGCGCACGATGCGCGTGTCCACGCCGTGGTAGCGGTGGTAAGCCATCGTGATGGCTTCGGCGAAGCGCTTCGCTTCGTCGTACACTCCGCGCGGACCGACGGGATTCACGTGCCCCCAATAACTTTCCGGCTGCGGGCTTACCTCCGGATCGCCGTAGCATTCCGACGTGGACGCCAGCAGAAACTTGGCTTTCTTCGCCATCGCCAGGCCCAGCGTGTTGTGGGTGCCCAGCGCGCCTACCTTCATCGTCTGAATCGGAAATTTCAGGTAATCGGGCGGGCTCGCCGGAGAGGCGAAATGCATCACCGCGTCGACCGGGCCGTCCACCTCGATGAACTGCGACACGTCCTGCTTCGCGAATTTAAAGCGAGGATGCGACAGCAAATGAGAAACATTCGAATCGGCGCCGGTCACCAGGTTGTCGAGGCACAGAACGTCCCAGCCCTTTTCGATGAAGTAGTCGCAGAGATGCGAACCCAAGAATCCAGCCCCGCCGGTTAGTACGACGCGCAATTTGAACCGTCCTTATGCCGAGGATTTCCCTCAGGCGTGCGCCCTTATTATCGCTGAAAAGGTCGGCGGGAAGAAAGCTCGATGGAGGCTCGCCGCGATTACGTCATTTCATCTCGGCCAGATCGAAGGTCGTCTCGGCGCGTTGTCCATCGGGTGTCTCGACTTCAACTGTGAGCGGCGACGAGTCGATCTTCTCGGCTCTGCACGTGAGTTCAACGTGCTGCCCCACGCTTTCGACCGATGTTTCCGCGTCGCGAAAAACGGTGAGATCCCATCGATCGGCGATTTCTGCGTCGACTTCCCGATCATGCTGCAGCAGCCGAACCTGGATGTCGTGCGTCTCGTCGGCTGGCGGCGAGTGGGTCGAGCTCCCGTCTGAATTTCGCGGCCTGTAATAGACCTCGGTAAAAACCCGAAACGTCATCGCCTTGTTCTGAAATTCCTTCACCGCGTCCCGCGCGTCGTAGTTAAGGGCGTCCCGCGAATGTTCCGCGATTTGCAGGTAAGGCGTTTCAATCGACACATAGGAAACCGGCGGCGCCGTCGGCGGAATCGCGAGATTGTGAACGTACTTTGAGTAGAAATCTCCGGAGGTGCCCTTGGGACCGCTCCCTAGAAAATAGGCGTCCCGGATGGCCGTCGGAGACAAGGGATATTCGTATGCGAACGCGGACGGCACCATCGCGAGCGCGAGAACTAAGGTGCGGAAACGAAAGCGCATCTGCCCTCCTTCGCGGTCCGAACTGTTGCATTATCCTCTAGGGAGCCTCACGAGGACAAAATAGTCTCCACTGGCTTTTCGCCGCAAACAACAGAAGGCTCTTGCCATCGCGTGGGGCTCACGCCAGAATGATGCGCCTCTCTATCGCGCATGCCAAAACAATCGCCACGTCCCCAACTGCCGCCACCCACGATCGACGGAGCGCTCCGGTGGCTCCGCATCTGGTATGGGATCCTGCTCATCGCGATGGTGCTCTACGTGGTGGTCTCGGAAAGGGCGCAGCATCAGCCGATCGATATGAACCGCACGTTCTTTGCCGGCATCTCGGCCGTCGGCGCCCTGCTGGTCGGGATCGCGCTGTACGTGCAGGTGAAGAAGATTCGCCCGGCGATCGAGACGCTCCAAGCCAAGCCGGCCGATGTCGACTCGCTGGCCACCTGGCGATCGGCGTCTCTTGCCAGCTACGTAATTGCCGAAGCCGTCGTGCTCTTTGGGCTGTGCCTGCGCTTCCTGGGAGGCGCGCGTTCTCTCTCGATCCCGTTTTACGCCATGGGCCTTCTGCTGATGCTGTTTTTGTTCCCCAGACACCCCTGATCGCCTCGGGTCCGGCTTCTCACCCGGGCGCGTTTCGGCTGCACTCTACGTCGTCGGTTGCCTCATACGCTAATGCCCGCGGTCTTTGTTCCGCTTGAGGGCCCGTTTTTGTGGTCTAAAAGGTAAGGGTCAGAACCACGGCAGGGCTGGGGAGGATTGGTCCATGGGCAGGCGCACCGGAGTGTCTTTCATACGCTATCTATTCGTTCTTGTGGCCCTTGGAATTGCGGGCTGCGCGGGCACCCCGACGGACTTCAACACCGTGGTGCTGCGCCCCAGCGGAACTCAGGTTGCGGCTGGCGGAACGATCACGATCACCGCAAGCGTCCCGAAAGATACGATGAACGAGGGCGTGACGTGGACGATCGTCGCGGGACCCGGCGCACCCACCCCGTACGGAACCTTCCTGTCGACCAACGCGGAGGCGATGTTTACGGCTCCCGTAACGGTCACGGGTTCCTACTACGTCACCATCACAGCGACATCAATCGCGTTCCCGACCGAAACGAAGTCGGTGAAAATCACGGTGCAGCCGCCGAAGCCCTTGGTGATCACGACCACCACCCTGCCGAGCGGCACGCTGAACACGGTCTATCCGGGCGCGACCTTGCAGGCCACGGGCGGCGTTGTGCCGTACACATGGTCGATTACGATGGGTTCGCTGCCCACGGGATTGACGCTCGCTCCCAACGGAACCATCAGCGGCACGCCCACGGGAACGACGACAGGAACCTCGACCTTCACCGTGCAGGTGATGGATTCCGAAACGCCGGCGATGATCCAGACAGCCAGCCTCAGCATCACCATTACGAACTTGTTGAGCGGAAATTACGCGTTCGAGTTCAGCGGCTTCAACACTCACGGCTCCATCGTCGCCGCCGGAAGTTTCGTCTCGGACGGCGTGAGCAAGATCAGCGGCGGCGTCGAGGATTACAACACCATCGCCGGGCCGCCGACCAACGGCACGCTTGAAACTTTCACCGGGACGTACACGATCGGCACCGATGGGCGCGGCACGCTCACGTTCAACACGAGCCAGTCGGGTACGGTGGTCTACGCATTCGCGCTCGACTCAAAAGGCCTACACGGCCGCCTCGTCGAATCCGATTCGAGCGGCAACACCGGCTCGGGCGAAATCGCGCAGCAGAGCGCGACCGCGACAACGTGCGCTTCGAGCACGCTCTCCGGCACAAATGGCACGGGCTACGTCTTCGGCGCCACCGGCTACGCAGCCGCGATCGGCGGCAACACTCCCGGTCCGGTCGTGTTCGTTGGCCGCTTCACCGCCGAAGTGCCGCCGAATTCGTCGACACCGGGCAGCATCGACACCGGCGAGGCCGACGCCAACATTCCCGGAGATGACACCAGCACCACATTCCAACTGGGACTCTCGGGCACCTTCGACACGACAACCCAGGCCGACCGCTGCACGATGACCGTTGAGCCCGGCGTGCTCGCCACGGACACCTACAGCGTCTATCCCGTCACGGCGTCCGGAGGGTTGGTCACGGAGGCGTTCATCGTCGAAACCGACACGGTGAGTTCGACGAACCCGACCAATCCTTACCTCACGATCGGCAAGCTCTACCAGCAGGTCGGCTATCCGTTCGGCAACGCCGAGAACTCGCTGGACGGGACCGTCAATCTCATCGGTGGCCTTTCCGGCAACATCCTCAACAACGCGGGCACGGCCTACCTGCCCGATGTGGCGATCGCGTCGGTCACCGGAAGCGGAAGCAGCAACTTCACGATGACGGTGCTCGAGAATCAGGCGGGGACCCTTCTCAACTACCCATCCTTTGGCGGTACCTTCGACAATGTCGATACGTTCGGCAGGCTTGGCGCAGACGTCGCGTCGCCGATCGGGCCAACATTCTACGTAATCGACCAGAACGAGGTGCTGTGCCTCGGCGAAATCAACAACGAGCCGTTCTATGGCCTCTTCGAGCCGCAATCGGGCGCGCCGTTCAGCGGTGCGGCGGCGCTCAACGCCATGTTTACCGTCGGCACGCTCATGCCGACCACCAGCACCGAGCCAAACTACTCGGGCGCCGTGACGCTCGCGAATACCACGACGACCAGCGGCACGATCGCCGGCACGGAAGATTTGAGCAACTTGCTCAACCAGCCGATCACTGGAACATTCAGCAATTTCGTCACGACCACCGGCGCCGGCATCGTCACGCTCACGGCGCCGTCGAACTTCACCGGCGCGTTCCTCGCCGTCTCGCCGACGAAGATCGACATGATCTCGGCGACGACGGGCGACGTCAATCCTGTCGTGATCGTTTTAGGGGATCAAACGGACGATTTCGGGACGAATTAATACGCCCAGCGCATCAGGACAGCACCGGTCGTGTAACCGGCGCCCACGGCGATCAGCAGGATCAGGTCGCCCTTGCGCAGGCGCTTCTGTTCGACGGCATCGACCAATCCGAGCGGAATCGTGGCGGCCGTCGTATTTCCGTAGCGGTCGATATTCACCAGAATCTTTGAGTCGTCCACGCCCAGCCGTTCTTGCATCGCGCGGATGATCCGCATGTTCGCCTGGTGCGGCACCACCAGCGCGAGATCGCGGCTCGATAGGCCGTTGCGCTCGAGCACCTCGCACGCGAGTTCGCTCATCCGCCGCACCGCGTATTTGAAAACCTGCTGGCCCTCCTGGTGGACGTAGTGCATCCGCTTCTCGACCGTCTCGTGCGACGCCGGATGCAGCGATCCGCCCGCGGGCATATAGAGATTGCAGCCGCCCGAGCCGTCCACGTCGTGAACGAAATCCAGAATTCCCTCGGCATCGGATGTGGCAGGCTCGATCAGCACCGCGCCTGCACCGTCGCCGAATAGGACGCACGTGGCGCGATCCTTGAAATCGAGGATCGACGTCATTACGTCGCTGCCGATCACCAGCACCTTTTTGTGCGCGCCGGACGCCACGAATTGCGCGCCCACCGTGAGCGCGTACGGGAAGCCCGAGCACGCCGCCGAGAGATCGAATCCCCAGGCCTTCGTTGCGCCGATGCGATCCTGGATCAGGCACGCCGTCGCCGGGAAGAGCATGTCAGGCGTGACCGTGGCGACCACGATCATGCCGATTTCTTCGGGATTCAGCCCCTTCGCCGCGATCAGCTTTTTCGCCGCTTCCGCTCCGAGGTGCGACGACCCAACTCCGGGGTCCGCGTAGTGCCGCTCGCGAATTCCCGTGCGGGTGCGAATCCACTCATCGGTCGTATCGACGATCTTCTCGAGGTCCGCGTTCGTCACGGTTCGCGGCGGCAGATACCCTGCCACACCCGTGATTTTCGCCGCAATTCGCCGGCTGGTCATCTATGGATGTCTCCGTTGTCCCAGGGCCAATTGTGGATTGTATGCAACCGCCCGCCGCCGACACAAGCAAAACGCGCCGGAATTCTCCGCGCCGCTTTCCGTGTCGCCGCGCGCTCGCGACTGCCTCCAACGCGCGGTTGCCGCGCCGAACCGCGAAGCAAGCTTCGCGGCAAGAGAGCGGCGGCTAGCCACCGCACTCCACAGCCTTCGTCCGCGTGCTACCGATGAAAAAGGTTTTGTGTCGGCCGCATCGTTCTTAGGCGGGCGCTGGTGCGCCAATTCCTGGCGACGCTCTCACCATCAACCTCACCCCCGGAGTGCGGCGGCTCGCCGCCGCTTTTTCGACGCGAAGCTTGCTTCGCGGTCCGTGCTTCCGCCACGCATTTCCAGTGCGGCGCAGCAGGGCCGCGAGGGTCCTTCGGCTTTGCCTCACAGGCTGCCTGATGCATCATGAACGCATGCCCGCGGCCGCACAAACGTCATGGATCGCCGAACGCGCTCGCGCTCTCGGCTTCGATCTCTGCGGCGTAGCACCGGTCGCGGCGGAATATCTTGCGGAACTGAGCCGCCTGCCAGAATGGCTCGACCGCGGCTACGCGGGCGAAATGAAATATCTGCACGACGCGCGCCGCGCCGATCCGCGACAAGTGCTCGACGGCGCGAAATCCATGATCGTCGTCGCGCTGAACTACAACACGCCGCATGAGCCATCGCCGCCGGCCGGGGACGCAGGCGATGCCGCTCCTCACGGCTGGATTTCGCGCTACGCCTGGGGCGACGATTACCACGACGTGCTCCGCGAAAGGCTGAACGCGCTGATCGCCGAAATGCGCGCGCAAATTTCCGAGCCGTTTGAAGCGCGCGCCTACGTCGACACGGGCCCCATCATCGAACGCGTCGCCGCGAAATACGCCGGCCTCGGCTGGCTCGGCAAGAACACCTGCCTCATCCATCCGAAGCTCGGCTCGTGGCTTTTTCTCGGCGTCATCCTGACGACGCTCGATCTCGAGCCCACGCTCGCACCCGGCCAGCCGCCGCCTGCCGATCTCTGCGGCACATGTACGCGCTGCCTCGACGCCTGCCCGACGCAAGCTTTTCCCGAGCCGTACGTCCTCGACGCGCGCCGCTGCGTCTCGTATCTCACCATCGAGCTTCGCGGCGAAATCCCGGAGGAGCTGCGCCCGCAGATTGGAAACGCCGTGATCGGCTGCGACATCTGCCAGGACGTCTGCCCGTGGAATCGCAAGGCCCCAGCCGTAGCCCTCGCCGCATTCGAGCCGCGCGAACGCTTGTTCTCGCCCGAACTCGAATGGCTCTCCTCGCTTTCGCAAGAAGAATTCAGCGCCGTATTCCGCAAGAGCGCGGTCAAGCGCGCAAAGTGGCGCGGCATCGTGCGCAACGCCTGCGTCGCGCTAGGAAACTCCGCCGGCGCGCTCGAGCCAGCCGTGCGCGAGCGAGTCAGCGCATTGCTCGACCAACTCGCGCACTCCGGCGATGAGATCATCGCAAGCCACGCGCGCTGGGCTCTCGCGCGGCTTTCCGATCTCGATGACCGTCCCGCGCACTCCGACCGTTCCGTCGAGACGGGTAAAGGCGCAAAGTAAATTTACTTTGCCTGACGACAGCGCCAGACCTAGGCCTAATTTCTAACGCAACCCCTATCCCCATCGCGATGCTGTCCTTCTGCACAAGATGCAGCCATATCTGGCCGACCCTGATCTTGCCGGCCACGATCCGCGTCCCGATCGCGATCTCTGTCGTGGTCGGACCGGCCTTGTGGTCCGGGAGGTCCCTGAGGTCCCACCGGCCCCGCCGCCGGGGTCGCGGAGCATCCGGCCATCAGCAGCCCCAGCAAGAACACGCTCGTAACTACAGATGATTTCATCAACCGCATCTCGATTCTCCTTTGCGATTCCGCCACACAGAAGACGCCGCCGTGGAAGGCGGTTTAGGCTGTAGAAATCGTACTCACAGTGAACAGGTAGTCGCTGTCCCTATTCGCACAGTTGCCGAACGACGCCGCCGACGGGAAGGAAGCGTTCGGTCGGCCTGTATCGGACAGTTCCTTGCGGCCCCCAGCCGCACAAGGCAGAATCTTCCGTGGGAGAGACCGCCGGCAGCCCACGCCAAGAGTTCGCGATGGCCATTTCGGGATTGCGAATCTGCGGCGCGGGATGAGATACTTTCGCGTTCGAGCGGTGACGACCGCCTCTCCGGAAACGGACCGCATAACTCAATTCCAGGACTAAATTCTATGAAAGCACGTTATCGCTGGGTCGTTTGCCTCGCCATCTTGCTCGCCACAGCCGTTGGCGCCTCGCTGGTGTTCTCTCGTGAAACCCATGCGCAGGCTCCCGCCAAGGCTGCCAAGTCGGCCAAAGCTTCGACTGCCGCTCCCGCTGTGCAGGGCGATGTCGAACGCGGCCGCTATCTGGTCGAGGACATCGGAATGTGCGAGGAGTGCCACACTCCCCGGGACGCGGACGGCAATCTCGACGAGTCGCGCCGCCTGCAGGGCGCGGCCATTTGGATCACGCCGGTACATCCCACCACGGAATGGGCCATGCGCGCCCCGGCTCTTGCCGGCTTCCCCGGATTCACCGACGAGCAGGGCGCCAAGATCCTCGAAGATGGCATCGGACCCGACGGTTTGTCCATCCAGCCACCGATGCACATCTATCACATGACTCCGGCCGATGCGAAAGCCGTCATCGCCTACCTCCGCTCGCTGCCCAATATGTACCCGCGCGAGTAGCGAGAGCCTCTGCCTTTGAGTTCTCGGTTGCCCCATCCTCGGTTTGTGAGGGTGGGGCTGTTGATTTTGCGCCCACTCGAACGCACTTGCATTCTAGTTTCCCCGCAGACTCTTCTGCCCGGTCGTAACACCCCCGTAACACTCGCCGTATAACCTTGCCCGCCTCAGAGGCGTGCATGCCACCTATTCGTATGTCCGACCGCGAGCTGTTCCTGAACCGGCACTTCTCGTGGCTGCAGTTCAACCAGCGCGTGCTGGAAGAGGCGCGCGATACGGCGAATCCGCTCCTCGAGCGCGTGAAATTCCTCGCGATCACCGCTAGCAATCTCGACGAGTTCGTCGAGGTGCGGCTCGCCGGCCTCTTGCAGCAGGTCGAGCAGGGAAGCAGCGACCCCGGCCCCGACGGCCGCACGCAGGACGAAGTCCTCACCGAGCTGGTCGAGCGCATCCACAAGTTCGTGAAGGATCAATATTCGTGCTGGCGCGAGGAACTCGTTCCCGCGCTCGCCGAAGAATCGATCCGCGTGCGAGGCCTCGACGAATTGCGGCCCGCAGCCCGCGAATACATCGAAGATTTCTTCGTGAAGACGGTTTCGCCGCTGCTCACGCCAGTCACGGTCGACCCGGCGCATCCGTTTCCTCACGTGCTCAACAAAGCGCTCTGCCTCGCGTTCATGCTCAAGCGCAAGCGCCGCAGCTCGCACCAGATTTATGTCGGCGTCGTCACCGTCCCGCGTGCGCTCCCGCGGCTCGTGCTGATTCCGTCGGCCGAGGGCACCGTCGAGTACGTGTTCCTCCATGACGTGGTGCACGCCTTCGCCGATCGCCTCTATCACGGCTACGAAATCCTCTCGGCTGCGGCCTTCCGCGTGACGCGCAACAGCAACCTGTACCTGACCGAAGAGGAATCGCGCGGCTTGCTCGAATCGGTCGACCAGCAGCTTCACCGCCGCCGCAAAGGTTCGGCGGTGCGCCTCGAAATCGAAGCCGACGCCGACCAGGAAATCGTCGATCGGCTCGCGTCGAATTTCCGCCTCGCGCCCTGGCAGGTGTTTCGCACCGACGGCCCGGTCAATCTCTCGCGCCTCTTTCACCTCTACGACCAGACGCCGCGCCCCGACCTGAAATACCGCCCGTTCGTGCCGCGGGAGCTCGCGCTGAAGACGGGACCGGCGTCGATTTTCGAGTTCCTGCGCAAGCGGAACGTCCTGCTGCATCACCCGTATGATTCGTATTCCACCGTCGTACGGTTCATCGAAAGCGCCGCGCAGGATCCGAGCGTGCTATCCATCAAGCAGACGCTCTACCGAACCAGCGAAAATTCGCCGATCGTCCGCGCGCTAATCGAGGCCGCGGCGAAAAAGGAAGTCGCAGTGGTGGTCGAGCTCAAAGCGCGTTTCGACGAGGCCTCGAATATTCGCTGGGCGCGTAATCTGCAGGAAGCGGGCGTCCAGGTTTTCTACGGCGTCGTCGGGCTGAAGACGCACTGTAAGCTCGCGCTCGTCGCGCGCCGCGAAGCCGACGGGCAGACGCGCCGCTACGCGCACCTCGGCACCGGCAATTACAATCCGTCCACGGCGCGCTTCTACACCGACCTCAGCCTGCTCACCAGCGAGCCGACGATGACTTCCGCAGTGCACCACGTGTTCGATTACCTCACGGCGTATTCCGAGCGCCCACGCTACACGCCGCTGTTCGTCGCGCCACTGAATCTCGGCAGGAACTTCGTGGCATTGATCGACCGCGAAGCGGCTCATGCGAAAGCCGGCCGCCCGGCGTTCATCGTCGCGAAAATGAATTCGCTGCTCGACGAAAAAATCATCCACGCCTTGTACAAAGCCTCGCAAGCGGGCGTGCAGATCGAGCTCATCGTGCGCGGAGCCTGCGCGCTTCGCCCGGGAGTGCGCGGCCTCAGCAGCCGCATCCGCGTCCGCAGCGTGATCGGGCGATTCCTCGAGCACAGCCGCATCTACGTCTTCGGCAACGGCGGCAAGACGGAAATCTATCTCGGCAGCGCCGATTGGATGCAGCGCAACATCTACGAGCGCGTCGAGGTGATCTTCCACCTGCGCGACGCCGCGCTCCACCACCAGATCCTCACTGAAGTCGTCGCGCCATATCTCGCCGATACGCAGAAGACGCGCTTGCTGCTGCCCAGCGGCGAATACATTCGCTGGCACGAATCCCCCAAGCTCGCGCATTCGAAAAACGGCTTCCGCTTCAACGTCCAGGAATTTTTCATAGATTTCGCCGAAGGCCGCGAGGGCCTGCAGTCCGTCCCCGCCGCCCCATCCTTCCTAAGATCGCCGACCCCCGAATCCACCCCCGAGCCCTCCGAGTAAACGACGTTTCGCGATCTGATCCGCGACTCACCCCGGAGTGCGGCGGCTCGCCGCCGCTCTTTGTAGGCGAAGCTCGCTTCGCCGTCCGTGACTTCGCCTCGGCGATCCCGATCCGCCCTGACCATCGTCCCGCCGGCCTTTTCCGAATGTAGCGCCGGGCTTCGAGCCCGGCAGCCTTTGACTCGAGCGCCCCAGCCATCGAGCCTGTCGTCTCGATCGCAGTCGCGCGCGGGCGACGAATCGGGGACGTGTGCATCGAGCGCCGGAGGCGCGATTGTAATTAGCCCGGCACGAAGCCGCCTGCCGGCAAGGCAGGCGGGGCGTAGCGCCGGGGATCTCCAACACAACGCAGCGAGTCCCGTAGGGACGGTTGAACTCCGTCGGGAATTTTCGAGTTCACGACTCCAGACTCCTCTCTACGAGCCTCGCGACAAAGCACGTCCACGAGACGGGGCTTCAGCCCTGGAACCCCGGAAACTTCCGGCTCACCCGTTCGCTTCTCTGTATAATCCCGCGCAATGGAAACCTGGCTGAAAAGTGCCGTTCCCTGGCTCCTCGGACCCGAAATCCCGTCCGGAAAGTCACCGGGCCATCTCTGGCCGCGCTGGATTTTCCTGCGCACGCTCGGCCTGATCTACTTCTCCGCATTCTATTCCCTGATTTTCCAGATCAAGGGACTGCTCGGTCCCGCCGGCATCCTTCCAGCCGGCGACTTTCTGCAAGCCGTCGCGTCGGCCGTTCACGGATACAAATGGTGGTACGCGCCCAGCCTCTTCTGGTTCGGCTCGAGCGACCGCGCCCTCATGCTGGTCACGTGGATCGGCCTGATCGCGTCGGTTCTCGTCGTCTTCAACATTTGGCCGCGCGCGGCGCTGCTCGTCTCGTTCGTGTGCTTCCTTTCCTTCGTCACCACGGCGCGCGATTTCTCCGGCTACCAATCGGACGGCATGCTCCTCGAAGCCGGCTTCATCGCGCTGTTTTTCGCGCCGCCCGTTCTGCGCCCGGGACTCGCCCGCGCACACCCCGCCTCGCGCGCCAGCCTCTTCCTGCTGCGCTGGGAAGCCTTTCGCATCTATTTCGAGTCCGGCCTCGCGAAGATGCTCAGCCACGATCCCACGTGGCGCAATTTCACCGCCATGGACGATTACTATCAGAACGCGCCACTCCCCTCGTGGATCGGCTGGTACGTCGGCCACTTCCCGCACTGGTTTCATGCCGGGGCTGTCTTCTACACGCTCGCGATCGAACTCGTCCTCTGCTGGCTGATTTTTCTGCCGCGACGATTTCGCATTGCGTTTTTCCTGATCGTCCTGCCGTTTCAGACGAGCATCATCCTCACCGGCAACTACGCGTTTCTGAACTACGTCGTGCTGTGCCTCGGCATCCTGTTTCTCGACGACCGCTTCATCGAATGGGTCGTGCCGCAGCGAATCCGCGCGCTCGTCGATCGCCAACCTGTCCCCGCCACGGAGCCATCCGCGAGCGCCGCTCCGAAGGAATCCGCGAGCTCGCCCTGGCGCCACATCCTTCAGCCCGTGCGCTGGACCATTGCCGGAATCTGCCTCGCGTTCGTCTTCTACGCCACGCTCGCCGAACTCGTATGGATGCTAGCGCCGAGCGCACCGCTGCCGCAGCGGCCCGTCGAAGCGCTCGAGCCATTCCGCATCGCGAATCAATACGGCCTCTTCGCCGTAATGACGCACCAGCGCTACGAAATCGAATTTCAGGGCTCGACGGACGGCGGCAAGACCTGGACACCGTACCCGTTCCGTTACAAGCCGCAGGATCTCGATAAGGCGCCCGGAATCTACGCGCCCTATCAACCGCGCTTCGAATGGAATCTCTGGTTTGCGTCGCTCGGCGCGTGGCCCGAATACCGCTTCGTGGTATGGACGGAAGAGCGCCTGCTGACCGGCTCGCCGGACGTGCTCGCGCTCTTCAAGCGCAACCCGTTCGACGGCAAAGGGCCGCAGCAAGTCCGCGCGGTGATCTACCAGTATTGGTTCACCGACATGAAAACCAAGCGCACCACGGGCATGTGGTGGCGCCGCGAACTCCTCGGCAACTACGCGCCATCGCTCGAGCGCGAGCCCGACGGCAAAATCGTAGTCCTCGATTCGCCCACAGTGCAGCAGCTCCCGCAGTAGTTCAGGTGGGAAGCGCAGGCCTTCAGGCCTGCGAAATAGCGCTATAAGTAAAGACGGCTTCAGCCGCGGGCTTTTCTTCGAGAGGGCGGGGCTTCCAACCCCGCCAAGAAAAACACGGGCGAAGCGTATGCCTTTGCGCAGTCTCACCCGCAGCACGTATTCGTCTTTAGCTCGGAGCGTCCGCAGCCACGCGCTTCGAGTTCGGCGAAAACGCAACAATCGCCTCATTCCTTGCTAAAATAAATGTGAGGAGCCTAATCATGACCGGCCTTTTCAAAACGTCGAACCCTGCTTTAAACGAAAAAACATTCCAGCGCTCAATCGCCCTCGGCGGCGAAGCGATGACGCTGCAAGGGACGGTCAACAAGACCGGCTTTCTTCTGTTTTTAACGTCGGCTACCGCCGCCTGGACGTGGTGGCTCGCCAGCACGCAGAGCGCCGCGGCAGCAGCGCCTTGGATGATCGGCGGGCTGATCGCAGGCCTCGTCTTCGCGATCGCCACAATTTTCAAGAAAGAGTGGTCGCCCATCACCGCGCCGCTCTACGCGCTGGCTGAGGGCCTCGCGCTCGGCGGCATCTCCGCGTCGCTCGAGCAAGCCTACAAAGGCATCGCAATCCAAGCGCTCGGATTGACGCTCGGCGTCACGCTCGTGATGCTCATGCTCTACACATCCGGCATTCTGCGCGCCACGCCGCGATTCACCGTGGGCGTGATCGCCGCGACCGGCGGCGTCTTCGTCGTCTATCTCGTCGACATGGTGCTCGGCTTCTTCGGACACCACGTCCCGCTCTTGAATAGCGCGGGACCTCTCGGCATCGGCATCAGCGTCGTCATCGTGATCGTCGCCGCGCTGAACCTGATCCTCGATTTCGGCTTCGTCGAAACCGGCGTCCACGCGGGCGCGCCGAAATACATGGAGTGGTACGGCGCCTTCGGCATCATGGTCACGCTAGTCTGGATGTACATCGAAATGCTCCGCCTCCTGTCGAAGATACGAGAACGCTAGGCGGCTGCGCTCACCACGGTCGCACACTCCTCCGCAAACGCGCCGCCGCGCGAATCGCGCATCAGAATCAGCGATTACTCTCGTTTGTTCGCTTGAAAGGTTTGACACCGCTTTCGCGCCTTTGTGCCGAATTCCGCGTCGAAGTCTCTAGCGCCGAACATAAAAAAACCGCGCGAAGCGCGCTTCCTTTGCGCCGTTTCACCACAGCATGTGGTATCTCCGTCCCCGACCGCCGGCCTGCCCTGAGCGGAACGAAGAGCGTCCCGCCGGCCTGGTCGCGATCAAACCGCGCGGGCATGGACAGCGGCGAGCATTGCCGGCAGAGCATGCGCTGACCGGGGTCGAGGCGGAAGGTCGTCCGGGGAAGCGCAGGCCTTCAGGCCTGCGGAAAACGCCGACAACATGAGCGGCTTTAGCCGCGGGAAGTTCGGCCATGGCGCTTCGCGCGTGCAGTTGTTCGAGAGCGCGGCCGAACTGAGTGGGGTGGCGCTGGCCGGCAAGCTGTTCGTCGAGCGACCAGTGATCGTCGTTGCGGGTGAAGACGCCGCTGCGATCGCCGTAGAAGGCGACGGGGACACCGAAGCGGCGCAAGAGGCTCTGGAGCAGGCGGAAATAGCCCTGGGCGGTTTCGGAGGGGAAGAACTGGGCGGCGAGGACTTTGCCGGAGGCGTCGTCCTGCATGCCCAGAGCGGTGAGCAGCGGGCCGCGGCCTTCGAGCCAGTCGTGTGGGGAGCCGTCGAGCTGCACGAGTTGGCCTTCGCGAGCCGAGGGCAGACGGCGCTGGCGATGAGCGGGAGGACGGCGCTGGCGTGGCGAGCCGATGCCGTGGGCACCGAGCAGGCGGCGCAAGGTTTCGCGGCTGAGAGAGAAGCCCTCGTTTTCGACGAGCTTGTCATGAAGATGATGATCGTTGAAGCCGGCGTAGCAGGAGCGCGCCAGAGCGAGGATGCGGTTGCGCGTGGATTCGGAGGTGCGTCGGTGGCTGGGGCGGCCGCGGCTGACGTGCGCCAGCGCCGCTGCGCTGCCTAGCCGATAGCGCGCTTTGAGCCGTTTGATATGCCGAGGGGATAGGTCGAGCAGCTCCGCGGCGCCGGCACACGTCAGATTCCCTTGCACGCATCTGGAAATGACGGTCACTCGTTGCAGTTCCTTCTGACTCAACGTCCCCTGTCTCATGGGGTGACATTTTCACGTTGCCGTTAACGGGTGACAGAATTATGGAGCTAAGACACTGGTCGATGGCTCTCTTGTCATCACGTGCAGTAGGATGGATGCTGCCCGTCCGGCCATGTGCAGCCAGCGACACTTGAGGGAAAAGATGCAAATGCGAACAGTCAGATCCGTCTCTCTATTCGCCCTGGTCTTGGCTCTAACGATTTCGGCAAGTGCGCAAACGGACTCGCCTCGATCGAACCTGCCAAAGCTGCCGCAACCTTCGGGTCCATTCGGCATAGGGCGAGTCGCGTTCGATTGGACCGACCCGAGCCGCCCAGCCGACATGGCCGAAGACCGCGGCGCGCACGCCGAACTGATGGTCTACATCTGGTATCCGACGAACGCGAGTCGCCGGGAAGTCGGAGGCACGTTATTCCCGGGCGCCAAGCTAATCGACGCGGCTCCCGGTGTTTCCGCCGGCATCAAATCGCAGATTTTCGGAGGCAATTGGCCGCTCGTTGTCTCCGGCGCGATCACCTCCCACGCGCAGGAGAATGCTCCGATAGCGAAGAGCCCGAAGACGTTTCCCGTGATCCTTTTCTCGCCCATGGCGAATGCGACCTGCTTTCAGTATTCCAGCGCCATCGAGGATCTGGTGAGTCACGGTTACGTTGTCGCGGCGATTGAACACACCTCGGAAGTCTTTGCGGTAGCGTTCTCGGACGGAACGGTTCACGTCTACTCAGCGAAAAGGATACCGCCGCAGTTTTTGCCGTCGCCAAGCGCGACGAAAGAAGAATATGAAGGCAAGCTGGAAGCGTGGTATCGCCACTGTGTGGATGTCCGGGCGGCTGACGAATTGTTTGTCTTGGATAAGTCTGATCGAGCTCGATAAAGCAGCCAATCGGTCCTCACAGTTCTCCCGCAGGTTGGACCTCGCGCATCTTGCCGCGATTGGGCATTCGAGGGGCGGTTGGTCCTCTATCGTTGCTTGTCGAAGGGATAATCGGATCAAGGCGTGTGTCAACGAGGACGGAAATGCCGGTGGCCAGGGCTTTGACTATCCGGGCGCACGATTCCAACACAACCGATACTGTATGTCGAAATACCTCCCATCCTGAGCCCCAGCACGACGGCAGACGACTGGATCGTGCTGAAGGACTCCATCTGACGGCCGAACAATGGATGCAACGGTAGCATCCGCGAAATCGCGCACGGCATGGGACTCAAGCACCTCGGACGCCGCTTTCTCCCGCGCGTAATCCGCAAGCTCACGAAGAGCGGCGAAATCGAAGAAAGCTACGGCGGCCGCTATAAACTCCCAGACAAAAGTGGAGACCAAGCCGCTGCCGCCCCTTCCTCCGCGCGCGCGCGTGCCCCGCAAGCCCAGCCGGGGCCAAAAGAAAAAGAGTCCGCATCCGATGCGCCGTCTGCCGCACCAGAGTCTCGCCGCGCCCGCGACCCGAATCTCATCGCAGGCCGCATCATCGCGCATCGCGACGGCTACGCCTTCCTCGTGCCCGACCATCCGATCCCCGGCGTCGACGGCGATCTCTTCATCGGCCGCGATAGCCTCGGCGACGCGATGCACGGCGACCGCGTCCTCGGCCGCATCGTCCGCCGCCGCCCCGATGGACGCGCCGAGGGCCGCATCGTGCAAATCGTGCGCCGCGAGCATCCGACGCTCGTCGGCCTCTTCCGCTACGGCCCGCACGGCAATCACGTCCTGCCCTACGACGTGCGCCTAAACCATGAAGTCCTGATTCCGCCGGGCGACGAACTCACTCCCGAGCTGCGCGCGAAGCTCGGCAGCGACGCCCAGCAGCAACACCAGCAGCCCCCGGCGAATCGTCGCCTGCGCCTTCCCGAACTCGACGGCGCCGTCGTGAACGTCGAAATCACGCGCTTCCCGCGCAGCGGCCTCGCGCCGACGGGCCGCGTGATCGAAATTCTCGGCCGCCCCGGCGACATCGGCGTCGACGTCGAAATCATCATCCGCAAGCATCACCTCCCGCACGAATTTCCGGAGGAAGTCCTCGCCGCCGCGAAAGCCACGCCGCCGCAGGTCTCTGCCGACGATCTCCGCGCCCGCCGCGATTTTCGCGACCTCCCGATCGTCACCATCGACGGCGAAACCGCGCGCGATTTCGACGACGCCGTCCTAGTCCGCCCGCTGCCCGACGGCGCCTACGAGCTGCAGGTCCACATCGCCGACGTCGCGCACTACGTCCAGCGCAATTCCGCGCTCGATCGCGAAGCCCGCCTCCGCGGCACGTCCGTCTATTTCCCGAATCGCGCGGTCCCGATGCTGCCCGAGGAGCTCTCGAACGGCATCTGCTCGCTCAATCCCAAGCTCGATCGCCTGGTGATGAGCGTCATCATGCAAATGGACTCCGCCGGCCGCATGATCGCCGCCGAGTTCACGCCCGGCGTGATTCGCTCCGTCGAGCGCATGACGTACACCAACGTCAACAAGGTGATCGAAGGCGATCCGGAAATGACCGCGCGCTACGCGCCGCTCGTCGAAAATTTCCGCCGCATGAAAGAGCTCGCGCTGCTCCTCAACGCGCGCCGCCGCGAGCGCGGCTCCATCGATTTCGATCTGCCCGAGCCCGTGATCGAATTCGACGAAGCCGGCGCCATGACCAGCATTCTTCGCAGCGAACGCAACATCGCGCACCGCCTGATCGAAGAATTCATGCTCGCGGCCAACGAAGCCGTCGCGCAATATCTCGAAAAGCGCGGCGTCGCCTCGCTCCATCGCGTCCACGAAAAGCCCGATCCCAAGAAGGTCCTCGAATTCGAGGAACTCGCGCAGGCCTTCGGCTATTCGCTCGGCGTCGACGATCTCACCGAGCGCCGCATCACAGTCCGTCACGGTAGCGTAAAGCCGTCCGCGCGCGTCGGCGGAGGCCGCGGCCGCATGCGCCCCATGCATGTCGATCTCCCGGGCGCCGACGAAGTCGACATTCGCCCGCAGAACTATCAGCGCCTCACCGAAAAGATCGCAGGGAAGCCCGAGGAGCGCATCCTTTCCTACCTCATGCTGCGTTCGCTCAAGCAGGCGCGCTACGCCGCCGATCCGCTTGGCCACTTCGCTCTCGCCGCGCAGGAGTACACGCATTTCACGTCGCCCATTCGCCGCTACCCGGATCTCATCGTCCATCGCGCGCTGAAGTGGGCGCTCGATAATCCCGATGCCGTCGCACC
The DNA here is from genome assembly GCA_963743335.1 of uncultured Acidobacteriota bacterium. Classification (GTDB taxonomy): domain Bacteria; phylum Acidobacteriota; class Terriglobia; order Acidiferrales; family UBA7541; genus Palsa-295. Next base: position 592,465 of record CAVUPI010000002.1, on the reverse strand, counting down.
GAGGGCTCCGCATCCGGAGCCGCCACGCAAATCGAGCGCGCGCAGCGGTGAGCCCCTATCGATCGCCACTCTCGGCCCCTACCGTCGCGTCGAACTCGAAGAGATCGCCTCCGAAAGCTCCGAAGCCGAGCGCGGCGCGGACATGGCCGAGCGCGAGCTGATCGAATGGAAGAAGGCGCAGTTCATGGAAAGCCATCTCGGCGAGGAGTACGACGGCCTGATCATTTCCGTGCAGAAATTCGGCTTCTTCGTCGAACTCACCGACATCTTCGTCGAAGGCTTGGTCAGCATCGACCGCCTCGAGGAATCCACCGGCATGCGCTGCGAATTTCGCGAACGCGATCACACAATCGTAGCCGAGCCGCATCGCGGCTCGCGTAAAGGCGCGTCGCGCACCGCCGCAAAGCAGATCTTCCGCCTCGGCGACCGCATCCAGGTCCGCGCCGAGCGCATTGACCCATTCCGCCACCGAGTAGAATTCGCGCTAGTCTAATTCGTACCGAAAGCGCGCTGCTTTTGTAGCGGCCGCCTTGCTTTTAGGCGGGCGCTTTTCGCCTTCAGCCGCGCATCCAGCCCGCACCCAGCGCCGGAGGCGCGATTGACATTAGCCCGGCACGCAGCCCGCCTGCCGGCGAGGCAGGCGCAGCGGAGTGCCGGGTAGCCGAAGGCAAATGCGCCCAGCCCCGGAGGGGCGGTTGACCTCGGCCATCCCGCCCTCGCGGGATATTCCTCCAAGCTCAAATCGCCGGATTGCTCTCGACGATTTAAATGTGGCACCGCCGCCCAAAGCGCGGCATCCTTGGTTCTCGAACATTCTTACGGGAGACAACCATGCAATCAATCGGATTCATAGGCCTGGGCCTGATGGGCAAACCCATGGCGCAAAATCTCCTCCGCGCCGGTTTCCCCCTCACCGTCTGGAACCGTACCAAATCCAAAGCCGACGACCTCGTCCGCGCCGGCGCCAAATTCGCCGCGAATCCCCGCGAAGCCGCCGCGCAAGCCGACGTCCTCATCACCATCGTCAGCGATCCGCCCGCGCTCGAAGAAGTCCTCTTCGGTTCCGCAGGTCCCGATTCGGGCGCGCTCGGAGCCCTGCGCAAAGGCACGATCCTCATCGACTCAAGCACGGTCTCTCCCGACATGGCACGCCGCGTGGCCGCCGCCTGCGCCGAGCGAGGCGTCGACTTTCTCGACGCCCCCGTCACCGGTGGCACCTGGGGCGCCGAAAAGGGCGAACTCGTTTTCATGATTGGCGGCGAAGCCAAGGTCCTCGACCGCGCCAAGCCCGTCCTCGAAGCCATGGGCAAGAAATTCTTCCTGCTAGGCCCCAACGCCGCCGGTCAAACCGTGAAACTCGGGATGAATCTGCTCCTCGCGCTCGAGGTCGACGCGTTGGCCGAAGCGCTGGCTCTCGTCACGAAAGCGGGAGTAGCCGGCGAGCGCCTCATCGAAGTGATGCAATCCAGCATGGGCCACGCCCCGCTTCTCGACGTCAAAGCCCCGCTGATTCTCAAGAACGAATACCCCGCCAGCTTCCCGCTGCGCCTCATGCACAAGGATCTGCGCCTAGCTCTCGAATTGGCGCGCGAAAATGGCGTCAGGCTGCCGGCCGCCGAAGCCGCCTACGCCACCATGTCGGCCGTGAAAGAAGCCTCCAAGGACGATCCCGATTTCGCGGCCCTCGCCCGTTTCTGGAAATAGTGATTCAAGAGACATCGCCCAAAAGTGTCCCATGTACGGTCAGGCGCACTACGTTTACCGCGAGAAAACCTGCGAATTCCCCTATTGAACCCTGCCCTTGACACCCTCATGAAGGAAGGAGGCTCCATTTCTGGATGCTGTTTCCGATATGGACTTACACATATTCAAAAATGGCAACAGAAAAGCCCCCCATCTTCGTTGACAGTATTTCGACTCAGTGCTAAACACCACATCACATTGCGACCTGTGTCAATTTTCGCGGGTTGCGTTTGTGTTTTTTGGGGTGGCTCGCATCGCGCGGTTTTCTCGCGCGTGGTTGGGTGCTGAAAACAAAAAATTGCGAATGTCCGGGGGGACCTCTTCATGAAAGCATTTCCAAGGTTGACAGGATTCGTGTGTTCGCTGTTTGTCTGCTTCGTCCTGTTGCTTACCTGCACTTCCTTGTCGCTCGCACAGACCGCTGAAACCGGCGCGTTGACCGGCACGGTCACCGATCCATCGGGCGCCGTCATCGCGGGCGCTGCTGTTACCGTCACGAATCTCGGTACGGGCCAGACGCGTACGACGACCACTGACGCAAACGGATCCTACAAGTTCTCGCTGTTGCCGCCGGGCAACTATTCCGTCAAGTTCGCCGCCGCTGGCTTCAAGACTGCCGAGGTTCCGTCGCAGACCGTGAACGTGACGGAGACCCCTGTGCTCAATCGCAGCTTGTCGGTCGGCGCGCAGTCGGAGCAGATCACCGTCGAGTCCGACCCAGGAGACGATCCAGACGCAGAATGCCACGAACGGCGGCGCTCGTGTGCGGTCGCAGGAAGTGATCGAACTGCCGCTCGTTTCCCGCAACTACACCCAGATCGTCAACCTCTCGCCGGGAGTGGTCAGCAACGTGACCACTGCTTCCGCAGTCGGCAACGGAACGGAGGACGTGGCCGCGAATGGATCGACGGCAGAACCAGAACAACTATTCGATGGATGGCTCTTCGATCGTCAACTACGTGAGCGGCACGGCCGGTCAGACCGGTAGCTACCCTGGTATCGCGATTCCGAACCCGGACTCGATTCAGGAGTTCAAGGTGCAGACCTCGCAATACGACGCCAGTTCGGGACGCAATCCCGGCGCGAACGTCGAAGTAGTGACGAAAAGCGGGACAAACCAGTTCCACGGCGACGCGTGGGAATTCAATCGCAACAATTTTTTCAACGCCAACGACTTCTTCTACAAGGCTAGCGAGCTGAGGCTCCAAGCGCATGGCCAATAAACCACAGACGCTGAAGCAGAATACGTTTGGCGGCACCTTTGGTGGTCCGATCAAGAAGGACAAGATCTTCTTTTTCGGCTCCTATCAGGGCATTCGTCAGGTCAACGGAATCGGTACCAGCGGTTTCGCTTCCGGCTACGAGCCCAACGTTGCATCTGATGCCTTGGAATGACTATCGCAGATTTCACGAGTGGCGCTTGCAGCGATCTCCGCTGCACGAATAACGTCCCGGCTTATAAGGCGTACCTGGGGAGTGTGTTCGCGGCGAGGCAGGCTTTCCTGGAGCGTTCGGCGGCACGGGCGTCACGATCAATCCCTGCACGGCGGGCGATACCACCTGCAATAGCACGAATATAACGAATACCGCGGTGGGTCTTCTTCAAGCCAAGGGCGTCGTCAAGGGAGGCTACAACCAGGGCTTCTACTTTCCGAGTGCACCCGCATCGTGCGGCGTGCCACCCGTACTGGATGCACGCTCGCCATTTCCGATCCGACCGTCGCCAACGAAGACCAGTACATGATCAACACGGACTACGTGATCTCCAGCAAGCACACGCTCTCGGAGAACGCTATATTCTGTCGAGGGATCCGCAGAACCAGACCTTCAACTGCTTTATTCTTGCTGGCAACTGCAATCCCGGCGCTCCCGTGAACGCCGACTACGTAAGTCACGTCGGCCAACTGAAGCTAACCTCTGTGCTGAGCGGCAGTCTCGTGAACGAAGCGCGACTTTTCGTTCCACCGCGACATCGAGAACAATCAGGATCCGAACATCGTCCCATCCTGCGGTCTTCCAAACGGCGTCACGATCATTCCGCTGGAGAACAACGGTGCGCCGTGTCCGCCTGTGCAACACGACGTTTTCCGAATTCAACATCGTTCCGATACTCGACATTCTGGGAATCTCCGGGCGCCAATCCGGCCCTGGAGCCAGGGCGGAAACTTCTCTATGATCTCCAGCAATTTCATCAACACCTATCAGTTCGGCGATCAGGTTTCCTGGAATCACGGAAAGCACGCCCTTCGCGCCGGTTTCGAAGGCGAGCGGATTCTGTATAACAACACGATTCCAGCCTCTGGGCGTGGCGAACTGCTCTTCTATGGCACTCCCGACTTTCTGACGAGCAGCTCGGGGCCGGCGATCGACGGCACGCCCGCTACGAACCTCCGTCGTGAACGCCGGTGGAATCGCTCTCGGTTTCGGCCTGGCAGGGGCAGCTGACTCACTACAACCGAATTAACGCGTTTGACTGGTACGTGCAGGATGACATCAAGGTGAACAGAAAGCTTACAGTCAATGTCGGCTTACGCTGGGAATACGACGGGTTCCCCGACGACAAGAGCGGCGAGTTCGCCAACGTTTGGAATACCCAGCTGGCGAAGACCAACACGGGGTCGTACTTCTTGAGGTAATCCCACGGGTACTCTCGACCGGATTCATCGTGCCCTCCAACTTCGCGGTAAAGGCAGTTCGGGCTTACCGCACCCAACGGCGCAACCGGCGTTCTGGTAAACTGGCAACAAGACGCTCGTGCCGGGGACGCCTTTGGACAACTTTGCTCCTCGGTTCGGGTGTCGCGTGGCAGCCGTTTGGCGACCGGTTCGTGGTTCGGGCGGGCTACGGCTGGTTCTACGATCGTATTTACGGCAACCTCCTGATCGACAACCAGTTGAACCTGCCGCCCTATTCGGGAGCGGCTGCGGGGCCGTCTCCGTCTAAACCAGGAAAACACGTTGCACAACCCCTACGAGGGCGGAGTCATAACCCCGAGCCCGCTCGTGTGGACGCCGCGCTACATGTCACCTGCAGCCAGCCCCTGCGGAGTGGCCTGCCGGCCTTATGTTCTTCCGGTTTCGGGTACACGTCCGACTCGCCCAGCAGATGGCCAATCGCCTGCCGCTCATACAGGAATACAACCTGGACTTGCAGTACGAGTTCGCGCACGGGTGGATCGCCGATATCGGCTACGTCGGCAGCCATGGCATCGCGGCTCTACAACTGGTCGCAGGACGTGAACGTCGCACGGCTGGTTGCGGGCGCACCGAATAGCCCGCGGACGCCCAGAACGCCAGAAATGGTAACGGCGTTCATTGCCTTTCAACGATCCTGCGAACACGAACCCTGTCACAGTGAATACGACCTCCAACGTGAACGAGCGCGTGGCCTATCTCGGTTTTGCGCCGGGCGGCGTCGCGACAACAGACACAAACGGGGACTCACTCTACAACAGCTTGCAGCGCAGCTCCGGCATCAGTTCTCCCGCGGTCTGCTGCTCCAAGCTGCGTACACCTGGAGCAAGGCGTTCACGAACGTTGACACGACCGAGGCGGGTAGCGGTATCAATCCGCCCGGCGAAATGATCTACGGCTCCTCGAACAGCAACGACTCCCTCGACCTGCACAGCAATACGGGCTGGCGTCGTTCAATCGTCCGCAGCGCGTCGTGGTTTCATACAGCTACGACCTCCCGTGGAAAAGACGAATCGGGCTTTGCTGGCAAGTCTGCTCAGCGGGTGGACCATCTCGGGCGTGACGACAATTCAGGACGGTCTGCCATTCACAATCACCGACAGTAACGGCGGTTCGATCTACTTCGGCACAGGTACGAACTCCCGGGCACTGCTTGCGGATCCCGTCAATTGCAACACACAAGGTGATCTGCCAGTCGGGCGTCTCCGGTCGCCACCGCTGGAAGCACGACTGCACGTGTCCTCAGCGGGCATTGGGTTAACGCGTCCGCGTTCATCACCGCTCATTCACGACTGCGCCCCGACTGCGTCGGCGGTACAACGCCGGCGGCAATGCCTATGCTCCTTGCGGGCGCGCCAAGCCCTGGCACTCGCGCCCTTCATGGTGGCGACTCGCGGCGCTGGTACGGGCTTTGGCAACTCGAGCATCGGGTCAATCATGGGCCCCGGACAGTTCACTTCGACTGCCCTGATCAAGACCACCAAGATCTGGGAGCACGGCACACTGCAGTTCCGGACGGAGTTCTTACAACCTGTGGAACCATCCACAATTTGACCCGCCGTTCGGAAACGACGTGAACGCTGTTCTCCTACGTTTGGAGTCATCACCTCAACCTCAACCACGCCGCGCGTGATCCAGTTCGGTCTGAAGTACTTGTTCTAGAACTCGGAGTTAGTTAGCAGCCCCGCTTTTCCCGGCCCACCCCGGGGAAAGCGGGGCTTTTGTTTTCTCCTGCCGCTAAGCATGCGTCACTCCGGCCATCCGACGCGATGCGCTGCAGAAAGCCGCCCATCTTGACCATTTAAGCCCGTTCTACGCTTCCGCTAGGCGCATCCTTGATGCGGCTCTTATTGCACGAAATTCAAACCAGTAAATCACCTCGCGAGAAACCTCAAGTACTTGCCAAACTGAATCTCGGGGTTTTCCCGCAGCGATGATTTTTCCCGGAAATACACGAAAGATTGCATTCCGTCCATTCGAGTTCTGGCTCAGGCTCTCTTGCTGGGAGGCGCTAAGCCATGAAACTACTCGTAGGAACGGCAATCCTGTGCGTGCTCGCAGCAGCACCTGTTTACGCCCAACAACAACCCGACAACAAACACGAAGAAGCCGCCCCGAAGCCTTCGGATAATCGAGCGGGGAAGCCCGCCGGTAAACCGGCGGAAAGACCAGCCGGCAATCCCGCCAAAACTCCGCACACCGCTCCCATGAAAACGGAATCCCAACCGCGCCATCAAGACAATCAGAAAGCGCAGCAGCAACCAAGCCCCGACGAAAAGGCGCAGCAAAACCGAGAGAAAGCGCAACAAAACGAACAGAAGACCCAACAGAAACAAGCCAAGAACCAGCAGAAAGGAGACCAGCAGAAACACGAACAGCAACGGCAGGCGGCCAACCGGTCCCACGATCAAAACCGAGATCAGGGCCATGCGGAAATGGCGAGCAACGGGTCGCGCGGGCATGAAGGCGATCGTCGCATTCCGGAAGACCGCTACCGCGCCAGCTTCGGCCGGGACCACACGTTTCACATGCGCCGCGACAACAACCGCCGCTTCGACTTCGGCGGCTTCAACTTCGAGTACGATGCGGCGTGGCCCTCGGCCTGGTCCTATGACGACAACTTCTACATCGTGGAAATCGACGGCGTCGACTACCTCTGCGACGCTCGGTTTCCCGATCAACGGATCGTAGTCGTCGTGGCAGGTTAGCCGTCGCCGCAGCTCAGAGCAGCCCAAAGGCGGGTGACGACGGAAGGCACCACGAGATCGCCAGAAGTGCTCGTGCCGGCAACGCATCAGAGAGCGATCAGGACCTTCTTGCCGCCGCCCGCCGGAATGACTATTCAGGCATAGTGTATGGATAATATTGCATAGTGTTATTATGTGTATTCCCATTTCGACCTATCATTACTCGTCCGTGTTTAGATATAAGGCACTATCTAGCAATATTTTAGCCCCTTGACACCGTAATTCCCAATATGGTACTTGAACTCCCACAATTGCTGCCCGCCAGCGTTGCGGCGGGGTGCGTTTGTGTTATTTGGGGTGGGAACGTGCGAGCCTTTCGCACGCATCCGGGTGCTGAAAATTAGAAAGACCCATGTTGGGGGGGGGCCTAGGCCATGAATCGACGTTCGGTCGTAGCTAAGTTTGTGTTCTTGCTGATCCTTTGCTTCGCTGTGCTGTTTGTTTCCGTGACTGTATCGATGGCCCAGTCCTCTGGCACTGGCGCATTGACCGGTACTGTTACCGATCCTTCGGGCGCCATTATCGCCGGCGCCGCTGTCACCGCCACGAATGTTGACACCGGTCAAACGCGCACCACGACGACCGATGCGAACGGCGCTTATAAATTTTCTCTACTGCCTCCTGGAAACTATAAGGTTCAGTTCGTCGCCGCCGGGTTCAAGACCGCGGAGGTTCCTTCGGTGACCGTAAACGTCACGGAAACTCCGGTTCTGAATCATAGTTTGGAGGTTGGAGCGCAATCGGAACAGATCACGGTCGCGTCCACGGCGGAAACGATCCAGACGCAGAACGCCACGAATGGCGCGCTGGTCGGATCGAAGGAAGTCAACGAATTGCCGTTGGTTTCGCGCAATTATACGCAGATCATCAACCTTTCCCCGGGCGTTGTCACCAACGTCTCCACGGCATCATCGGTCGGAAACGGGACCCAGGACATCAACGTAAACGGTTCCAAGTCCAACCAGAACAACTATCAGATGGACGGCGCCTCGATCGTCAACTACGCGAGCGGCGGCGCGGCACAGTCCGGCAGCTACTCGGGAATCGGCATCCCGAATCCGGATTCGATCCAAGAATTCAAGGTGCAAACCTCCCAATATGACGCTGAATACGGGCGCAATCCGGGCGCCAACGTCAACGTCGTCACGCGTGGCGGTACGAACGAGTTTCACGGTGCGGCGTGGGAATACAACCGGAACAACGTCTTCAACGCAAACGATTTCTTCTATAAGAATTTCCAGCTCGGGGAAGCCACGCCGACGAATCATCCGCAGACCCTGAAGCAGAATACGTTCGGTGGAACGCTGGGCGGTCCGATCAAGAAGGACAAGCTGTTCTTTTTTGGTTCCTACCAAGGGATCCGGCAAGTCAACGGAATCGGCACTACCGGCTTTGCGGCCGGCTACGAAGCGAACACCGTTCTGTTGCCCTGGAGCGATCCGAATGACCCGTCAAACCCCCGCCACATCGGGGATGTCGCGGGCTACAAGGCCTACCTCGGCAGCGTATTCGGGGGCGGCGACAACACGGGGTTCGGAACGGGGCAGACGATCAATTCGACCGGGTCGAACATCAGCAACACGGCCGTGGCTCTTCTTCAGGCCCCGGGTATCAAGGGCGGCTACAACAACGGCTTCTACTTCCCGAGTGCGCCGGCGATCTGCCACAGCGTTGCGACGACCGACGCGGGTTGCGTAACACCTATCTCCGACCCCATTATCGCGAGTGAGAATCAGTATCTCGCGAACGTGGACTACGTGATTTCGAGCAAGAATACGCTCTCGGAACGCTACTTCCTATCGAGCGATCCTGAGGTCCAGCCGTTCCTGTGCTTCATCACGCCAGGATCCTGCAACCCGGGCTCTCCGGAAGACATTACCTTCACGTCACACGAGGGCGTTCTCAAGCTCACTACCATCGTGACCAACAACATGGTGAACGAAGCGCGCTTCTCGTTCCAACGCAACGTGACGGATGGCAAGGACCCGAATAACGTTCTCGCCTGCGATCTGCCCAATGGCGCAAGCGTGATTCCTGTAGTGAACAACGGAGCGCCATGCACGGCGCCCTCTCCGAGCCCCGTGAAGGAGCTGAACGTGGTGCCGATTTTCGATATTTTGGGAATCGCGTCACCATCAGGAGGATGGGGGCAGGGCGGTAACTTCTCTGCGACGGCCACGAACTACATCAACACCTTTCAATGGGCCGACCAGATCTCATGGAACCACGGAAAGCACACCATTCGCGCGGGCTTCGAGGCCGAGCGTACCCAGTGGAACAACACCATCCCCGCCAGCGGACGCGGCGAATTGCTGATGTACAACGTCGCGGATTTCCTGACGAGCAGCGTGGGTGGCTTGGGCAATCCCTTCGACCCGACGTATGACGACGGCACTCCGAATACCCCGAACGGCGGAATGGTGACAGAATTTGGGCTGAAAGGGCCGCTGACTCACTACAACCGAGTGAACGCGTTCTCCACCTTCGTGCAGGACGACATCAAGCTGACGTCCAAGCTGACCGTGAATCTTGGTCTGCGCTGGGAGTACGATGGCTTCCCGGACGACATCAGTGGGCAATTCTCGAATGTCTGGACCGACGAACTCGCCAAGGTGAACACCGGTTCGTTCTTCAACAGCGCTTACGGGCAGAGTGTTGGCACCCTCGCAGGTTTTGTGGTGCCTTCCAATTACGACAAGACCGCCGGCCTGGTAGGGCCGAACGGCGCAGTCGGTGTTACCGTCAATAGCAACAAGACGTTGGTTCCGGGCACTCCCCTTCATGATTTCGCCCCGCGCGTTGGCTTGGCGTGGCAGCCGCTCGGTGATCGTTTCGTGGTGCGTGCCGGCTGGGGAATCTTCTACGACCGGGTTTACGGAAACCTGCTCGTCGATAACCAGCTGAATCTGCCTCCGTATTCAGGGGCGGCTGCTGGCGGAGATTATTTCGTCAACACCGTACACGATCCTTTTTACTCGGGCGTAGGGCCTCTCGCCTGGACGCCGCGCACCCTGTATTCCGATCTCACTTACACCACCGACTCGGAACAGATGGCCAGCCGCCTGCCGATGACGCAGGAGTACAACCTCGATTTGCAGTACGAGTTTGCCCACAACTGGGTCGCGGATATCGGCTACGTCGGTACGCACGCCATCCACGTCTACAACTACGGCCAGGATATCAACATCGCGCACCTCGTGGCTGGAGCCCCCGGGAATGCCATCACGACCCCGCAGGACCAGGCGCTCGTTTCGACCTCGTTGCCGTACAACGATCCCGCCAACACAACGCCGGTCACAACCAATACGACCAGCCTCGACAATATCGAACAGCGAGTGAGCTATCTCGGTTACGCTGCGAACGCTCTGGCGACGACCAACACGAACGGCGACTCGCTTTACAACAGCCTCCAGGCTCAGCTGCAGCACAAGTTCTCGCGCGGGTTGCTGATTCAGGCGGCCTACACGTGGAGCAAGGCTCTTACCAACGTCAACGCTTCGCAGGCCGGCAGCGGCATCAACTCGCCGGGCAACGTGCTCTACGGCGGTTCGAACAGCAACAATTCTCTGGCTTTGGGTCAACAATACGGGCTGGCGGCGTTCAACCGCCCGCAGCGCTTTGTGGTGGCCTATAGTTACGACCTCCCGTGGAAGCATACCGAAGGTTTTAGCGGAAAGGCGCTGAGCGGGTGGACGATCTCGGGCGTGACGACAATTCAGGACGGCCTGCCCTTCACGATCACCGACAGTTCCGGAGGAACGATCTACTTCGCCAACGGCGCGAACTCGAGAGCGCTGCTGGCGCACCCTGGCAATTGCAGTCCGGTGTCCGGCAATTGCAACTCGGCGGTTCCGCTCGTCAGTTCCGGCAGCGCTACGCAACGCGCAGAGACCAACTGGCTTAATCCGGCTGCGTTTACCGTAATGTCTTCCATTCCCGCCAACTCGCCTTACTGCATTGGAGGCACCTTCAATCCGGGTGGTTCTTCAACCGCGACTTGCGGTAGCGCGGGCTCGACCTACCCTGGGGCCGGGACGGGCTTTGGAGACTCAGTCGTGGGTTCGATTATGGGACCGGGTCAGTTCAACTGGGATATCGCGCTCGTAAAGAACACCAAGCTGTGGGAACACGGCACGTTGCAGTTCCGCTCTGAGTTTTACAACGTGTGGAATCACCCACAGTTCAATCCCCCGTCCGGCATCAACGACAACGCAGCGGAATTCGGTGTCGTTACGTCGACGTCGGTTACGCCGCGTGTGATTCAGTTCGCCTTGAAATACATGTTCTAGAACTGGAACGAAATCAAGGGCCCCGTTCTCCCGGTTCGATGCCGGGAAGAACGGGGCCTTTCGCTTTTGGGACACGAATTTTGACGGGCTGCAGCTGGAAGGAGCGCGCGAATTCAGGCAATAGAGAAAGACGATATCTCGAACCGATCAGTCTTAGAGGCGCGAGCGGGTGGCTCGGAGATAGTCGCGCAGGGAACTGACGTTGGGGCCGTAGGAGCCCACGCGGCCGGCATCAACCGGGAGGCCCAGGCGTTCGGCTTGCTCGATGCTGAGGCCTGCGTCGTCGAGTTCGGCGAGGCTATAGCCTTCGGTAGGCACGAGGCGATTGGGCCGCGAACGATCCACCGGGCGCGGTGGGCGACGCATATGCCACCGCTTTCCAACGATATCGAAGAAGTCGTCCCAGTCTCGACGATTCCACATGGCGCCCCCTTCCTTGCCACCTCACTACTACTACGCTCCCACTGGAGCAATCGGATGCCCAATCGAACGCCGACAGCCATTGGATGCGCGTGGCGTCGTTTCGGTAGCTTCTTTTAGCCGCTTTCTCCTCTGCTCCTGCGCGGGCAGGAGTGATGCAGATTCTAACCCCCGAAGCTGTGGAAAGTTGTGCGACGATGCTCGTTGTATCGATTGAGTTATCGCGCTTTACGCACGCCCGGATGGTCCGTGAGCGCGCCGCGCACTCGCCACACCGATCGTGCGCGCGGCCCTGCGCGGCTGTTATACTGGCTCCACGCGCGGCCGTCAATCGAATGGCGCCCCGGGGCAGGCGAAGCGTAGCGTGCCCTGCCAAATGCAGGCGATCGATCAGGCGAACCGCGAGACACGCATATGAGCAAACCCGTTATCGTGGTCCACTATCACGAATTGTGGCTCAAGGGCCGCAATCGCCGATTTTTTCTCGGCAAGCTCTTCGTGGCGCTGCGGCAGAGCTTGCAGGGGATTCCCGTCGACCGGATCGAGCAGCCGGGCGACCGCTTCCTGGTGCGGCTTGGAGATGGGGCGTCGCTCGAGGACGCGATCAAGCGGATCGAGAGAGTGTTTGGCGTCGCGAACTACGCGGTGGCGCGGCCGGTGGAGCGCGACATGGAAGCGCTGTGCCGCGAGGCGTGGGAGGAAATGCAGCCACTGGATTTCGCGACGTTCGCTGTGCGCGCCAAGCGCAGCGACAAAGAATTTCCGCATTCGACGATGGAAATCGAATCGACAGTGGGGCGATACCTGCTGGACAAGCTCCACGCGGAAGGCCGCGGCGTGCGCGTGCGGCTGAAGGATCCGGAAGTCACGTGCTACGCGGAAATCACGCCGGGGCCGCTCCTGGTGTACGCGCGGAAAATTCCGGGCCCGGGTGGCCTGCCGGCGAATACCGCGGGCCGGATCACGTGCCTGCTTTCGGGCGGCTACGATTCGGCGGTAGCGGCGTATCACATGATGAAGCGCGGGGCGCATTTGAGCTTCGTTCATTTCTACGGCACGGGGGCGCAGCCGGGCGAATCGTCGCTGCACGTGGCGAGCGCGCTGGCGCGGACGCTGGTGCCGTATCAATTTCGCGCGAAGCTCTACCGCGTCCCGTTTGAGGCGATCCAGCGCGAGATTGTCCGCTACGCACCGGAAACGATGCGCGTGCTGCTCTACCGGCGAATGATGCTGCGGATTTCGGAATTGATCGCGCGGCGCAACCGGTCGCTTGCTCTACTCACCGGAGACAGCCTGGGGCAGGTGGCTTCGCAGACGCTGCGGAATCTGGTTGCGGTGGATGCGGCGGCGCGCATGCCGGTTTTTCGGCCGCTGATCGGCACGGACAAGATGGATATCCTGGCGACGGCGCGGAAGATCGGAACGTACGATATTTCGTCCGAGCCATTCCACGATTGCTGCCCCGTTTTTATGCCGCGCAATCCGGCGCTGTCCGCGCGCCCGGAGGAGCTGGATGAGGCGGAGGCGAAGCTGGATGTGCCCGCGCTGATCAAGATGGGCATTCGCGAGACGACGCTCGAGAGGCTTAGCTACGTCGGTGGACGTGTGGAATCGGCTGAGCCGGTGCCGCTTCTATCTGACCGGCACGAAAAGCAACAGCAGACTGCGATCGCTTGAGCGATTCGAAGATGTGGTTGGGCGCAAAGGCCCCACCCTCGCGAACCGAGGATGGGGACCCGGAAAGTCAAAGGCCAATATTCCGATCCCACTGAGAGTCTCGAGCTCTCGTTTGCGTATGCGCGCGGTCCAACACGGATTTAGCTTCGTGCGGCAGGCGAGTGCTGCGCGAGTTTATTTGATATGCAGATTGTTGGAATTCGCTAGAAACTACCGGTCGCGGCCGTAGCCACCACCGCCGCCGCGTCCGCCACGGCCGCCTCCACCACCTCCGCCGTGACCACCGCGGCCGCCACCACCGCCGCCTCCATGTCCTCCGCCATGACCACCGCGTCCACCACCACCACCGGCGCCTTCGCGCTGGGGACGTGCTTCATTCACGACGAGTGCGCGGCCGAGAAATTCCCGCCCGTTGAGAGCTGCGATGACCTTTTCGGCTTCAGCGTCATCCCGAATTTCGGCGAATCCGAAACCGCGAGGTTGGCCCGTGAACCGATCGCGAAGCAGCGTGAGAGAATCCGGCTGAACGCCCGCTTCCGCAAATAATGCCGCGACATCTTCTTCGGTGGCCTTGAACGAAAGATTGCCCACGTACAGTTTCTTCACCGTCCATCTCCCTGTGCCGCCATCGTGCGGGTGGCACTCCTGCGAGGCTGGAAGAAGCAGGATCGAGGCCGCGGGCAGTCAGCAAACGCGCCGTCCGCTCGGGCTGAAGCGAGCGCCCCAGCAACTCAGGGAAGCATCTTGCTGCAAGTTAACATTAGAGTCAACTGTTGCGAATAGGAAGTAGCAGCGCGATGAGAGTATTTCGCGCGCGAGTGCGTGAGGATTGAAACCGCGTTTACGTGCGGTAGCTGGCGTTGATGTGGATGTACTCCTTGGTGAGGTCGCATGTCCAGAGACGCGCGTGGCCCAGGCCTGCGTGCAGATCGACGACGATGGGGACGAACTTTTCGAGCATCTTTTCGTGCGCGGTGATCTCGTTGAACGGATACTCGCGGCCGCCGCGGCAGACCTCGATGCCTGCGACAGCGATGTCGACCAGCTCGAAATTGAATTTCACGCCGGAGCGGCCGGCTGCGGCGAGGATGCGGCCCCAGTTGGGGTCGGCGCCGGCGAAGGCGGTTTTCACGAGCGGGGAATTCGCGATGGTGCGGCCGATCTGATCGGCGGCGCGGTCGGATGCGGCGCCGCGGACTTCGATTTCGATCACGCGCTGCGCGCCTTCGCCGTCTTCGACGATGGCAAGAGCGAGCGACTTGCAGACGCTTTCGAGCGCGGCGGAGAAAGCCGCGAAATCGGAGCTGGCGGCGTTCGTGATTTTGCGCGCGCCGGATTCGCCGTTGGCGAGGACGGCGACGGTGTCGTTCGTCGAGGTGTCGCCATCGACCGTGATCGAATTGAAGGTGCGGCCGACGGCAGCTTTCAGCGCGCGGGAGAGCAGCGCGGGCGGAATCGCGGCGTCGGTGGCGATGAACGCGAGCATCGTTGCCATGTGCGGCTCGATCATGCCGGAGCCCTTTGCGCAGCCGAGGAGACGCACCTGCTTGCCGCCGACGCGGAGCTTTGTGGCGGCCCATTTCGGGCGCGTGTCGGTGGTCATGATGGCGCTGGCGAAATCCTTGAACGTGGCGACCTGCGCGTTGCGCGCGCGGACGAGGTCGGGCACGGCGTCGAGAATGCGGTCGACTTTGAGCGGCGCGCCGATCACGCCGGTGGAGCAGACGAGAATCTGCGCGGGGTCCACGCCGTCGAGTTCGTCGGCGAGCTTTTGCGTCATCGCGATCGACGCGGGGTAGCCATCGACGCGCGTGCAGCAGTTCGCGTTGCCGGAGTTCACGATGAGGCCGCGCGCCCAGCCGCGCGATTTGCGCAGGTGCTCGCGCGAGGCGACTACGGGGGCGGCGACGACTTGGTTCGTCGTGAAAACGGCGGCGGCCGCGGCGGGCACGTCGCTGACGAGGATGCCGAGGTCGAGGCGCGTTTTCTTCAGGCCGCAATGCGTGGCGGCGTAGGTGAAGCCGCGCGGGATGTTCGAAGCGGTCAGATTCGGATTCATAGCGGAGGCGGCCTCAATCTTTCTCGACGGCAGCGAGGCGCGCGTTGAATTCGTCGAGCGCGGCGCGCACTGCTTTAGGCGCGGTGCCGCCTGGGACGGCGCGGCGGTCGAGCGAAGCTTCGAGCGTGAGCGCGGCGGCGAAATCGGCGCCGAATGCCGGCGAAAATTCCTTCAGGCGCGCGATGGGCAGATCGCGGATTGATTTCCCGTCGTGCTCGGCGGCGCGCAGCACTTTTCCTACGATCTCGTGAGCCTCGCGGAAGGGAACTGCCTTCGCAACGAGATAGTCGGCGAGTTCCGTCGCGACTAGGCCGGGATCCTGCGCGGCTTCGCGGAGACGCGCTTCGCGGAAACGGGTGGCGGCGAGCGTTGCTGCGGCGATCTTTACCGTGCCGAGCGCCTGATCGTGCGCGGCGAAGACCGGCTCTTTGTCTTCCTGCAGATCGCGCTGGTAGCTCGACGGCAGGCCTTTGCACGTCGTCAGAAGCGTCAAGAGCGAGCCGTACATGCGGCCTGTTTTTCCGCGGATCAGCTCCCAGGCGTCGGGATTTTTCTTTTGCGGCATCAGGCTACTGCCGGTGGAGTATTCGTCCGGCAGTTCGATGAAGGCGAATTCGGGCGACGCGAAGAGAATCATGTCCTCGGATAGGCGCGAGAGGTGCATGGCGAGCGTCGCGAGCGCGAAGAGAAATTCGAGCGCGAAGTCGCGGTCGCTCACGGCATCGAGGCTATTCGCGGTGATCCGGGAAAAACCCAGATCGCGCGCCAAGGCGTCGCGATCGAGGGGGAACGCGCAGCCAGCCAGAGCGCCCGAGCCGAGCGGGCAAGCGTCGGCGCGGTCGGCGGCGGAGGTTAGCCGCTCGGCATCGCGTGCGAAGGCCTCGCCATGCGCGAGCAGCCAGTGCGAGAGCAACAGCGGCTGCGCGTGCTGCATGTGCGTGGTGCCCGGCATAGGAGTGCCAAGATTGCGCGCTGCCTGTTCACCGACCGCGCGGAGCAGGAGCGCGACGGCGGCGCGAATCTCTCGCGCGGCATCGCGTGCGTACATCCGGAATTCGGTGGCGACCATTTCGTTGCGGCTGCGGCCCGTGTGCAGCTTGGCGCCGAGCGAGCCGAGCTTTTCGATCAACGCGGTTTCCGCGAAATGGTGAACGTCTTCGGCCTTCGACGCATCGAGCCACGCGGCGTCCGTCTTCGCGCGCGCCTCGATTTCATCGAGCGCGGCGATCAGCCGCCGGCATTCGTCGCGGGTCAAAATCCCGGCGGCGGTAATGGCGCGCGCCCATGCGCGGTCGAGCGCCAGCTCCTGCGGCAGCAGCCGGCGATCGAATTGCCACGAACGCTCGAACTCGTAGAACGACGCGTCGGGCGGGCGTTCGAATCGCCCGCCCCACATCTTTGAACCTTCCGGTTGAGTCATCGTACGGCGGCCTCGAGCGGCACCGTGATGGGAAGCGCGAAGAGGTTGATGAAGCCTTCGGCGTCCTTGGGGTTGTAGCCGGCCATGCTGAAGCTGGCCAGGCCCGCGCGATAGAGCGAATACGGAGACTTGCGCGACGCGGTGTTCACGTTGCCCTTAAAGAGCGTGAGCGTGACGGAGCCGGTGACGCGCCTCTGCGAATTGGTGAAAAACGCGTCGAGCGACTCGCGCAGCGGCGTGAACCACATGCCGTAGTAGACCATCTCGGCGTAGCGCAACGAGAGAATCTGCTGGTAATGCGCCGTCTCGCGGTCGAGGCAGATCGATTCGAGCTCGCGGTGCGCATTGACGAGCAGCGTGCCGCCGGGGGTTTCGTACGCGCCGCGCGACTTCATTCCCACGAGCCGGTTTTCGACGATGTCCATCCGCCCCACGCCGTTGGCAGCCGCGATTCCGTTTAGCTCCTCGATCAAAGTGAGCGGATCGAGTTTCTTGCCGTTCACGGAGACCGGCGTGCCTTCTTCGAATCCGATCTCGACCGATGTGGGCGTGTCAGGCGCGTCCGCCGGCGAGACGATCCACTGCCACATCGATTCTTCGGGCGCGTTGGCGGGATCTTCGAGAACGCCGCCTTCGTGGCTGAGGTGCCAGATATTGCGGTCGCGGCTGTAGATATTCTTCGTCGTTTGCTCGACCGTGACGTTATGCGATTTCGCGTAGGCAATCGCTTCCTCGCGCGACGAGATGCTCCATTCGCGCCACGGCGCGATGATGGTGAGTTCCGGCGCGAGGGCCTTGGCGGCCAGCTCGAAGCGAACCTGATCGTTGCCCTTGCCCGTGCAGCCGTGGGCGAGGGCATCCGCGCCGACCTTCTTGGCAATTTCGACCTGCCTCTTCGCGAGCAACGGGCGCGCGAAGGACGTGCCGAGCAGATATTTGTGCTCGTACACGGCTCCCGCACGCAGCGTGGGCCAGATGTAGCCGGTGATGAACTCCTCGCGGAGGTCTTCGATGAAGGCCTGGCTGGCGCCAGTTGCGAGGGCTTTTTTGTAGGCTGCTTGCAGATCTTCGCGCTGGCCGAGGTCGCCAATCATGGCGATCACCTCGCAGCCGCCGTAGTGCTCCTTGAGCCAGGGAATAATGATGGAGGTATCCAGCCCTCCGGAATAGGCGAGAACGACTTTCTTCGGCAATGAGCTCTCCTTGTGACCTTATGAGTTGACGAGCGTGTGCAGGATCGCCTTCTGTACGTGGAGGCGATTTTCCGCTTGATCGTAGATGATGGAGCGAGGCGAATCGATCACGCCTTGGGTGACTTCAAGTCCTCGATGAGCGGGCAGGCAGTGCAGGAAGACGGCGTCGGGCAGCGCTCGAGCGAAGAGCGTTTCGTTTACCTGATAGCGGGCGAAGATCTTTTCGCGCTCTTTGGCCTCGGATTCCTGGCCCATGCTGGCCCACACGTCCGTGTAGACCGCCTGCGCGCCCGCAACGGCATCTTCTGGCGAGCGCATCACTTCGATCTTGCCGTGCGTCTCGCGAGCCATCTTCTTGGACTCAGCGACGATCGCAGCGTCTGGCTCGTAGCCCTTGGGCGTGGCGACGCGGACGTGCGCGCCGCACCGCGCGCCGATATTCATCAGCGAGTGGCACATGTTATTGCCGTCGCCGACGTAGGCGAGCATCAACCCGCGCAGGTCGCCGAAGCGCTCCTGCAGCGTGAAGAAATCGGCGAGCGCCTGGCAGGGATGAAATTTGTCCGAGAGAGCGTTAATTACGGGAATGTTGGCATTGGCCGCGAGCTCGTCGAGCGATTCCTGCTCGAAGACGCGCGCGACGATGCCCTGCACCCAGCGCTCGAGATTTTTCGCGATGTCGCGGATCGGCTCGCGGTCGGACATCTTCGCGCCGGTGTGGTCGAGGAAAATCGACGAGCCGCCGAGATTGGCGATGCCGGTTTCAAAGGTTACGCGCGTGCGCAACGATGGCTTTTCGAAAATCAGCACGAACACGCGGCCGGCCAGGGAGGTGCGGTAGCGCTCGGGATGCGCCTTCATCTCCGCCGTAAGACCGAAGAAATCGCGCAGCAGCGCGGGGCTGAACTCGGTGCCCGTCAGCAGATCTTTTTTCAGTGAAAGAGGGATCACAGTTTCCATATTTACCTCGTCGCGGCCACGGCCACCGGCTCGGGATGCGCCTCTGCCGCCGGAGCACTCGCGGGCCACGGTTTCGGGGATTTTGCCGCGCGCGCCAGCACGGCTTCGAATTTCCTGAGGAACTCGGCTACGTCACGCGACCGCAGGATGAATGGAGGCAGCAGACGCAGGATGTGGTCGTGCGTGCAATTGATGAGCAGGCCGCTTTCGAGCGCCTCGGTGACGAAGGGAGCGCCTTCGACCGAAAGGTCGACGCCCTGGATCAGACCTTCGCCGCGCAGCTCGCGAATGAATTCAAAACGCGAGGCGAGCTTTTCGAGGCCCGCGCGGATCTCGGCGCCCCGCTCGCGAACGTTGGCGAGCAGATCGTCCTCTTCGAGGACCGTGAGAAATTCGAGCGCGGTGGCGCAGACCAGCGGGCCGCCGCCGAAGGTCGTGCCATGCAATCCCGGGTGGAAAGCCGAGGCGAACCGGTCGTTGGCGATAAATGCGCCGAGCGGGAGGCCGCCAGCCAGCGGTTTCGCGACGGTCACGATATCCGGCAGCGACTCGAATTTCTGATACGCAAACTTGCGGCCGGTGCGGCCCAAGCCGCTCTGGATTTCATCCGCGATCAGCGCAGCGTCGTGGTCGAGTGTGAGCTCGCGCGCCCGTTCCCAGAAGGCTTCGGAAACCTCATAGATGCCGCCCTCGCCCTGAATCGGCTCGATAAGGACGGCGCAAACGGTGTCGTCGAATTTCGCATCGAGATCGGCGACGTCGTTCAGGCGAACAAATTCGACGCCGGGAACCAGCGGCTCGAACGGCTCGCGGTATTTCGCGGTCCAGGTGACGGAAAGCGCGCCGAACGTGCGGCCGTGAAACGAATTCTCCATCGCGAGAAAGCGCGTTTTGGGTTTTGTCCCTTGCTCGGCGGCTTTGGCGTGCGCGTATCCCCTGGCCAGCTTGAGGGCGCCTTCGATCGACTCGGCCCCGCTATTCGTGAAAAACACGCGGTCAAGGCCCGCCCAGTTGGCGAGCTTGTGCGCCAGCGGTCCCTGGTAAGCGTTGTGGAAGAGATTCGAGATATGCGTCGCGCGGCCCGCTTCGCGCCGGATCACGCGGACGAGCCGCGGATGGGCATGGCCCAGCGCGTTGACGGCGATGCCCCCCAGGAAATCGAGGTACTCGCGTCCCTGCGAGTCATAGACGCGGCAACCGCGCCCGCGCGTGAAGACCACCGGCGGCCGCCGGTAGGTTTTGACGAGGTAGCGCGCTTCATCGGCGAGAATCTGCGCGGTCGAGAGCCCTTTCGCTCCCCGAGACGCGACTTTCTTTTTGGCGATCTTCTTCGTTGCCATGGCTATTGCGCCGCGCCGTGCGCGGCCCTCGCTCTCGTGCGCGTTCCGGGCCGAATTACCGGGAGGACGCGTGTCCCGGGGCAGCGGCCCTGGCTTGCCGCCGCCAACAACGCCCGAGGCTGCGTGCCGCCCACGATGCGCACTTCGGAAACGCCTCCCGCCAACGCGCGCTTCGCCGCTTCAAGCTTCAGGATCATGCCGCCAGAGACTTTGTGACGGCGAATGAGGTCTTCGATTTCGGTGCCGCGAACGGCGCGCAGCACTTTTTCGCCGTCGAGCACGCCCGCCACATCCGTCATGAAAATCAGGCGGTCGGCCTCGATGAATTCAGCGGCAGCCGCGGCCATGTGATCGGCATTGATGTTGTAAAGCTCGCCATCGGCGCCCAGCCCCATGCACGAAGCGACGGGAACAATGCCTTCGCGCCAAAGCGAGCGAAGGAAATCAACATTCACCTCGGTGAGATAGCCGACAAACCCGAGGCCGCCTTCTAACTCCTCGACTTGCATCGGCTCGGCGAGGAAGCACGCGGCGTCGGACGCGCTGATGCCCACGGCCGGCTGCCCGGCGAGCGAGATCGCGCCAGCGAGCTTCTTATTGAGCAGGCCGCCGAACACCATGATGGCCGCGTCGCGCGTTTCGCGATCGGTAACGCGCAGTCCGTTGACGAAGCGGCTCTCGATCCCCATGCGCGCAAGCGTGGCGGTGAAAATCCTGCCGCCGCCGTGGACTACGAGGATCTCGTGGCCGGCGCGCGCCAGCTCGGTGATCTGCCGCGCGAGCGAGTGAACGTCTTCGTCGCGTTCGAGCAGCGCGCCTGCAATCTTGATGACCATTCTCATAGCAATCCCGCCGTTTCCGGATACCCGCGCATCCCATTCAGATTTTGTACCGCTTGCCCCGCCGCGCCTTTCCCAAGGTTGTCGAGGCATGAAACGACGATCAGCCGCTCGCCCGAGGGATCGAGCGCGAAGCCAATGTCGCAGAAATTCGTGTGAACCACGTGCTGCAGCTCCGGCAGGCTTCCCGCCGGCATCACCCGCACCATCGGCTTACCGGCATAAAACTTGCGGAAGAGCGATTCCACTTCGTCGAGCTTGCGCGCCGGATCGAGCCAGACGTAGAGCGTCGAGAGGATTCCGCGATCGACCGGCAGCAGGTGCGTCGTAAACACAAAATCTTTCGATGCAAGCCCGAGATGATCGGACACCTCCGGCGTGTGCCGGTGCGTGAAAAGTCCGTAGGCGCGAAAATTTTCGTTGACCTCGACGAACTGCATGTCGCGCTTGGCCTCTTTGCCCGCGCCCGTCGCGCCGGACTTGCAATCGCAGACGATGCCGCGTGACGCGTTGATCCAGCCAGAGTCGATCAGCGGCTTGAGGCCGAGGATCACGGAGGTCGGATAGCATCCGGGATTTCCGATCACGCGAGCCTTCGGCAGGGCATCGGCATAGAGCTCGGGCAGGCCGTAGACTGTCTCCGCGAGAATCTTCGCGTCCGGCGGCGGAAGCTTGTACCACTTCGCGAACGTTTCCGGTTGCCGAAAGCGGAATGCGCCGCTCAGATCGACGATCTTGAGCGCGGGATTGGCCGCGAGGAGCTGCGGCACGAGTTCGAGCGACGCCTCGTGGGGCGTCGAGAGAAACGCGACTTCGGCGCCGCTCTCCGCGACGGCTTCCACCGAGAGCGTCTTGCAGGGAGCGTCGCCCCATCCACGCAACTGCGGGAAAAGCTCGGTGAGGCAGCGGACGTGCGCGTGGCTCTCCCGGAGAAAGAATGTCGGCTTCTCGATGTGTGGGTGCCGGAGCAGGAGCCGGGCCAGCTCGTATCCCGCGTAGCCCGTAACCCCGACGACGGCGACCCGTGTCGGGTCGGTCATCGGAGCATTTCCTCTACGCGCTTGCGAATGCCATTGCAGGCGCTCCGCGAAGAACAGATGATGAGAACCGTGTCGTCGCCCGCGAGAGTGCCGGCAACTTCCTTCCAGTGCTCGGAGTCCACCGCAGCGGCGAGAGGGTGCGCGCCGCCGGGCGGCGTTTTCAACACGAGCATGTTCTGCGCGGGGCGAATATCGAGCAGATATTCCTTGAGGGCGCGCGCGAGCGCCGGAAGCGGCGTCGCCTCCTGTGTGGTGGCGGAGGCGAGCGGCCGGTAGCCCGAGGACGTCTTCACAAGGCGCAGCTCGCGCAAATCCCGCGAGAGCGTCGCCTGCGTGACGCGCACGCCGAGATGGCCGAGCTGGCGGCGGAGTTCGTCCTGGCTCGCCACTGACTGGCCGTTGAGGAGCTTCAGGATCTGCCCTTGCCGGAATCGTTTTTGGACGCCCATTGTGCTTGCGATGCTTGAATATGCATCCGCTTGCATAATCATACAGCGGGGAGCGTGCGTGTCAAGCATTCTCTCCAAGAGATGCGCCGAAGTTCCCTTGAGATGCGAAAACATTTTCGCGCTTGCGGCTGAGGTGATATCAGCTTCGTTCCGCGCGCGTGCGCGATGAATTCGCCGAGAAACGATTCTGCGGCATGCCTGACGCGCTGACAGACTCCGGGGAAGGCCAAACCGCGCGGAAATCAACAAACGTTCACGCCGCGTGGGGATTCTAGTCTGGAACAAGCGGTTTGACAGCAAGAAGCGGCCCTCTTACACTGCATTTATCGGGGAGCCTATATGACAATTGAACTCACGCCCGAACAGGAACAGGCGATTCAGAACGCCATTAAGAGCGGAGTTATTCGATCGGTGGACGATCTCATTGAGGCGGCCATAGCATTGCTTCCCAGTCCCAACGATCATACCGACGGTTCCCGTCGGGCGGCCGTCCGCCGCATGGAAGAGTTCGGGGACAAGTATCACCTCAGCTTGGGGGAACCCATCACGCGCAAGCTCTTACATGAAGGCCATCGCCACTGATGGCGGAGTTTGTTCTCGATGCATCGGTCGCCTTTTCGTGGTGTTTTCCCGGCGATCCGACTGAGGACACGCCTTACAGCCGCCGTATTCTGTCCAAGCTCGAGATGGATGACGCCATCGTCCCAGGAGTTTGGGCCTTCGAAATCGCTAACGTCATTTTCATCGCATTCACCAAACGCAAGCGAGTCGATCAGCAACAGATCGACGAATACCTGACGCGTTTGAGGGCGCTGCCCATCCGCACGGAACACAATGATTTGTGGGCCAATATCGCGCTGGAATCACAGGCGAGAAAATGGAATCTGCCCGTTTATGATGCGGCCTATCTTGACTTGGCGCTACGAAAGAGACTTCCCCTCGCGACAGCAGATGACGATCTCAGGAAAACAGCGCAAGTAGCCGGGATAGAAGTACTCTCGTAAGGCCGACGCTGCTCGATCCGCGGAACTCGCCGAGCGATCCGCCGCTCTCCGGCCAATCTTCGAGGCGATAAGTGCAGCGATCATTCGCCAGGGAATCGAATCGTTCTTGATAGACAGGCTCCCACGGGCCTCGTCCTCGGGTTGCGAGGCTGTGCCCGCGCATGTGCTCCGCTAGGCGTCGAGCGAGATCGTTGGTCGAACCAACGTCGAACCGACTCGTCTTCTTGCTTTGGAGAATGTGGAGCGTTGCCGCAGAGGAGACGTATGGTAGGCCCGTGCGGGCTCGAACCGCAGACCTCCACCGTGTCAAGGTGGCGCTCTAGCCAACTGAGCTACGGGCCTTCCGACTGACGGCTATTCTAGCATAGGCCATCGGCTGCGAGTCGCGCGGAGGCCTACCGTGCGTCGGCAGTTCTTTTGGTGTCGATACTGTATTTTATCTCTTAAGATGAGCTGGTAGCGTTTCCTGGGCTGTGGGTGTGGCCCGGAATCGAGTCCATTATCATGATCCGACATCGCGTGTGCTGGCAGACGGGTGCGCTTTCGTGCGTGCTTTTGCTCGGCGCACTTGCTCCAGCGCATGCTCAAGTCTTCGCGCGCTCTCTCGATTCGGCTGTCCCGGATCGCCCGTCAAGCGGGAAAATCCAGCAGACGCCGCCTGCGTCCGATCAGTCGAATCCGTCCAGTCAGCAATCGGATCAAGCGGGGCAGGCGAATAAGCCTTCGCTGATGACGCCGCTGAAGCCGGTAGTCGCGGACGAGCCGTACCGGCCGATCACGGGGCGACAGCGGCTTCGCTGGATCATCACCGACACTTTGTGGCCAGAGCACCTCGCGGGCGGCGTGATCACGTCGGGATTCGGCACGGCGCTCGATCGGCCGAAAGAGGATGGTCCGCACTGGGGCGGATTCGGCGAGCGATTCGGCGTGCGGCTGACGGGTGTGGCGACCAGCAACGTGATGGAAGCCAGCGTGGGCGCGCTGTGGGCCGAAGATCCGCGCTACTTCCGGAATCCGGACGAGCCTTTTCGCGCGCGCGTGATGAGCGTGATCAAACAGACGTTCACGGCGCGGAGAAGTGACGGCAATTTCGCGCCGGCGTACGCCCGCTACATCGCTTACTCGGGGAGCAACTTTCTGGCGAATACGTGGCGCCCTGATAGCGAGGCGAATAATCACGACGCAGTGCTGAGGACGCTCGAGGGATTCGCGGGGCGGATGAGCAGTAATGCTTGGGATGAGTTTTGGCCGGACGTCAAAGCCTACGCGTTTCACCACCACCACTAAAGTCGATGGCAGCTCCAGCTAGGCCACGAACCGGTAGCCCACGCCGCGGACGGTCAACAGGTGGCGCGGCTTCGAGGGATCTTTTTCTAGGTAACGCCGCAGCCGCACGATGAAGTTGTCGATCGCGCGCGTGTCGGTGTCTTCGCGAACTCCCCATACATCTTCCAGGATCGATTTGCGCGACACCGTTTTTCCGGCGTTGCGAATCAAGTGGCGCAGGAGTTTCGCTTCCATCAGCGTCAATTGGATCGTATGGCCGTCGCCGCGCAGCTCGAGGGTGCCGAAATCGATCGTCCGGCCATTGAAGGAGAAAACTCCCTCATCCTGCGCGGCCTCCGCTTCCTCCGCGCTTTCGCTGGTTGCGCGCGGATACTTGGCCGCTTCGCCGCCGGCATGCCAGGCGCTGCGGCGCAAGAGGCCCTGTAGGCGAGCGAGAAAGATGGGAAGCTCGAAAGGCTTGGGCAGGTAATCGTCGGCGCCTGCCGCGAATCCTTCGAGGACGTCCTCCGCCCGGCCGCGGGCGGTGAGGATCAGCACGGGCACGTAGTTTCTCGCCTTGCGCAGCG
Organism: uncultured Acidobacteriota bacterium; assembly: GCA_963743335.1. Lineage (GTDB taxonomy): Bacteria > Acidobacteriota > Terriglobia > Acidiferrales > UBA7541 > Palsa-295. The sequence continues at coordinate 566,739 of CAVUPI010000002.1, read as the reverse complement.
CCGCGACCACCGCGAAGCCGTCGATTCCCGGCAGCATCACGTCGAGCACAACCGCGCTGAATTTCTCGCCGCGCTCGATCAGCCGCTCGAGGGCTGCCTCGCCGTCGCCTACCACGTCAACTGAGTATTTTTCCGCTTCGAGATTGAATTGTAGCCCTTTGGCCAGGTGCGCTTCGTCTTCGACCACCAGAATCCGGCTCACGCGGCGCTCCTCGGCAGTTCGAGCGTGACGGTCGTGCCGCCAGCCACGCCCGCACTTTCGGCGAATACCCGGCCGCCGTGCGCCTTCGCGATCGACCGAACGATGAAGAGGCCCAGCCCCGTGCCCTTCACCTGGGACGCCGAGCGCCCCGGCACGCGGTAAAACCGTTTGAAGATGCGGCCCAGCTCCTCGGCGGGGATGCCAATGCCGCGATCGCGCACGCGCAGTACGACGCGCTTGTCGTCCGGCGCGTCGACCGAAACCGACACGTCCACATGGTCCCGCGAATACTTGATGGCGTTGTCGAGAATATTTGAGACGGCCGTCCGCAGGTCGCCCGGATCGCCCTGCACGTTAACGTGCGTACCGTTCGTTGGCCCGTCCCAATGCAAGCCTTCTGGCTGGAGATGATGCCGCGTGCGCGCCAGTTCGACGCATTCGCGCACCAAGCCGCTGAAATCGACCTCGGTCGGCTGACGCTTGCCGCGCTTGTAACCGGTCTCGCCTGCCTTCAGCACCTGCTCGACCGTTCCGAGGAGGCGGTCAGAATCGTCGAGCATCAGCTGATAGAACTGCTGCCGCTGCGCCTGATCGACCTCCCGCCGCTGTAGAGTCTCAAGGTAAAGCCGGATCGACGTGATGGGCGTCTTCAGCTCGTGCGTCACCGCGTTGATGAAGCTGTCGTGGCGCTCGTTGCGGCGGATTTCACGCACCAGGAAAATCGTGTTGAGGATCAATCCAGTAATGATGGCGACGAAGAAGACGAGGCCGAAGAACAACAGGACGCGCTCGCGCCAGTTGAGGATGATCCAACTGCCGGTGAGCGCGACGGCTGCGGCGACTAGGCAAATGCCCAGGATCAGGAAAAATGCGGTCGTTTTTCGGCGGCTCGTGATCCGCATGGGAATGTCACCTGAATTGTACAGCGGCGGGCTGGTGGTCTGCTTGGGGAGATGATGCGGGGATACTTAGAAGATGACTGGGGAGACTGCATCAAGCTGTCTCCCCGATGCTTGCGGTACCGAAGGACTCTCCCGCTACGCCGAAACCAAATCGGTCTCAGGCTCGCCAACCAAGGCCGCCGGAATGGCCGGAGCGGTTGGCGCCGGCTCGTTGCCGTGAGCCTTCTCGGGCAGCGAGATCGCATACACCTTCTTGGCCAAGCCCAACTTCTGCAGCGTCCAGATGCCGTACCAGTTGAGGTCGACTTCGTACCACGCGAGGCCGTGGCGCGCCGAAACCGGATGCGCGTGGTGGTTGTTGTGCCAGCCCTCACCGAAAGAGAAGAGAGCCACCCACCAGCTGTTGGTCGAGTCGTCGCGCGTCTGGAAGCGGCGCGAGCCCCACACGTGCGTGGCCGAATTGACGAGCCACGTGGTGTGCAGCCCGAAGACCGTCCGGGCGAAAATGCCCCACATCAAGAACGGGAGTCCGCCGATCGCGAGCAGAATCACACCAAGGACGATCATCGGCACGTAATGATACTTGGTGATCCAGACGTGAAATTTATCTTTGGCGAGGTCGGGAACGTAGCGCGACAAGGTCGTCGTGTCGTGGTGCATCGACTTGCCGACGAGGATCCAGCCGACATGCGCCCACCACTTGCCGTCGCGCGGCGAGTGCGGGTCGCCTTCCTTGTCCGAATACTGGTGATGAATGCGGTGCGTGGCTACCCAGAAGATCGGGCCGCCTTCCAGAGCGAGCGTGGCGCAGACCGTCAGACAATATTCGAGCCACTTGGGAGTCCTATAGCCGCGGTGCGTGAGCAGGCGGTGATAGCACATGCCGATTCCCAGGCTGCCCGCAACCCAGTAAAGAAAGAGCGCGACGAAAAACGCATTCCACGTGAAGAAAAACAGCGCCGCTACGGCGCCGACGTGAAACAACATCATGAAGGTGGCAGTGACCCAATTGATCCCGCTGTCGCTGGCAGACTCTTTCCCTATGTCGTTGAGTGTCATTGAGGCCCTTGTTTGTTCGGCTTTTGTTTTTCTTCCTGCGGTGCAGTCTCAGAATAGCAGCCTCAGGCCGAGTGTTTTGTAATAGTTATGTAATACCGGAAGTCTGCGCTGTAAAAGTAATTGCGGACGAAGTCGCTGTACGAAGGTACAGGTTATTTGAAGCCGATGAGGCCGCGCGGCTTGTCAATCCTGCGTATTTCCCGGATAATTGGGTCTCTCCGGTTTCCATCAGCACTCCGGCGCTATGGTGCAACGGTTAGCACGCGGCCCTTTCAAGGCTGAAATACGGGTTCGATTCCCGTTAGCGCTACCAACTTTTCGATACGTTACAGCCAAATCCTATTCTGATTCCCGTTCGTCTCTCGTGTTCTAGAAGCTCTCGCCCGAGCGCCGGTCGTGTCCTTCGCCATCACATGCCTTGACACGTATATGCTGTGAGGAGTATATAAAAAGCGTGGAATCTGCCTTCGAAATCATTGCGGAGCCGAATCGCCGCGCGATATTGGGCCTCCTGGTCTCGTCAGAACGGTCGGTCGGAGAGATCGAGCGTCAGCTTCGCCTGCCGCAGCCGACCGTGTCAAAGCACCTGCGAGTGCTGCGAGATGCCGGTTTCGTCGAATCCACGGTGGACGCGCAGCGCCGTCTCTACCGGCTGAAACCGGGACCGCTTCAGGAGATCGACGCCTGGCTGGCTGACTTTCGCCGGTTCTGGTCCGCTCACATAGACGCTCTCGAGCGCCACCTCGACCGCATGGATGAGCCAACATCGGCGAAAAACAAAACAAAGAAAAGACGACGCAGCCAGAACGGCAAACGTGATAAAGGAGAAACGAAATGAAAATCAAAGTGACCACCCTATACGTCGACGACCAGGAGAAGGCCCTCCGGTTCTATACCGACGTACTCGGCTTTGTGAAGAAGACCGATTTCAGCCAGGGCCCCTATCGCTGGCTGACCGTAGCCTCACCCGAGGAGCCGAACGGCGTCGAGCTGCAGCTCGCGCTCAACAACAATCCCGCAGCCAAAGCGTATCAGCAGGCGATCTTTCAACAGAGCCAGCCTGCGATCATGTTTTTCACCGACGACATCAAGGCGGATCACGAGCGGATCAAGGCCCACGCCGAGTTCACGATGCCGCCCACGGACGTGACCGGCTCGACCATTGCGATGCTGAAGGACACTTGCGGTAATCTCGTTCAGCTCACCCAGCTGGCGCGCTATTAGCACCAAGGAGAAAAAGTGGGCGAACGCGAGCAATACACGCCGGGCCCGGCCAACGTCGCGCGCATACAAAAGGACGGCGACAAGTGGACCCTCGTTCTCGTCCGAGAGCTGCGCCACTCGCCGGAAAAAGTCTGGCAGGCGATTACCGACCCCGCGCATTTGCGCGAGTGGGCGCCCTTCGACGCCAATGGGAGCCTGGCTACTGCCGGAGCCACAGTGAAGCTCACCACGGTCGGAGCACCCACGCCCCACGTCACCGGAACAACGGTCACGCGAGCTGAAGCTCCTAAGCTGCTCGAGTACAAGTGGGGCAGCTTCGACACCCGGTGGGAACTCGAACCCGTTAGCGGCGGCACGCGCCTGACGCTGTGGACCAACATCGGCCGCCGCTTCATCGCCATGGGCGCTGCCGGGTGGCACATCTGCTTCGATGTTCTAGATCACCTTCTCAGCGGAACTCCCCTCGGCCGCATGGTCGGTCCCGACGCCATCAAATTCGGCGGCTGGCAGCGCCTGAACGCCGAATATGCCAAGCAATTCGGCGTTGAGAATCCCGGTTCGACGTCCAACGCCTCGCAGTCCTGAAGCGTGGGGAAAGAATCGCATGGTGCCACACGTCTTTCCGTTGCAGGTTGCGCTGTCCGCAGCTAAATTACGTGCGAGAGTGGGAGCTTTACATGAAAAAGCCTATCTCGGCTGAATCTGCCTCTGCGCTAATCGACGAGAGAATCAAGGAACTTGGCGATTGGCGCGGCAAGACGCTCGCGAAAGTGCGCGAAATCGTACACGAGGCGGACCCTGAGGTGCTCGAAGAGTGGAAGTGGATGGGAACGCCCGTCTGGTCCCACGGCGGCATCATCTGCACGGGAGAGACGTACAAGAATGTCGTCAAGATGACATTCGCCAAGGGAGCTGCGTTGAAAGACCCTTCAGGTCTATTCAACTCCAGCCTGGACGGAAACGTCAGGCGCGCGATCGACATCCGCGAAGCCGAAAAGATCAATGAGGCGGCCTTGAAAGATCTGATCCGCGCTGCAGTGGCGCTCAATCTCAAGGGCAAGAGCAAGCCGAAGCCCCGGCGGGCGAGCGGCGAGCGCTCCGGCTAGCTCCGAAAACGCAGACCGGAAGGTGGCGCGAAGGCGCCGTGTTGGTGTACACCGCCGGCACGCTGCGCCGTCAGATTCCGGCGTACCACGCGTAGCCGGCTTCCGGCGACGCCGAGCCCAAGCCCTTGCCGAAATGCTTGATGTTGTCGGTGACGGTGAGGCGGTTGATGTACTTCACGTTTTTGTAGCCGAGTTGCCGCGGCACTCGCATCCGAAGGGGTCCGCCGAACGCGACGGGAAGCTCGCCGCCGTTCATTCCGAGCGTAATGATCGTTTGAGGGTGCAGCGCATCGGCCATGTCGATGCTCTCCCACCATTCCTTCTGGATCGACCGGTAGACCACATAGCGCGCCTGCGGGAGCGCGCCTGCAAGCTCGAGGATTTGGGCGAGCGGCACGCCACTCCATTCGGCGATATAGGACCAGCCTTCTTCGCAAGCGATCAGCGTGATTTGGCTGCGGGAAGGAAGGCTCCTGAGCTCCGCAAGCGAAAATGACCGCGGGCTGGCCACCATGCCATCGACCGAGAGACGCCAGTCCGCAAATCCCCCTTGTTGCGATCGCTGGAACTCCGGGCTTGGGGGTTCGACTTCGTTGGCAAACGGATTCTGCGAAATCTGGCTCGGAGCAAACTCCCGCGCCATCGAGTGGCGAGTCAGCAGTCGCTGCGCGGCGTAGGTCAGCGTCTCGCCGGCGCCATACAGGACGCCCGCATCGGGTGGGATGAGTCCATAGCGCTTGGCGAGCTTTGCCGCAACGCCGAGGCCGGCGGCGCCTACGGCGGTGACCAGACCAGTCGTGATGAGCCTGCGGCGCGAAATCTTATTCATTTTGTGCCCCCGAGCCGGGAAGGCGGCCCGTGATCATCGCAGCCACCCGTTTCCGGAAACCGGCGAGAGAAACCATGAGAACGTGAACCAGAAGAAAGAGTACGAGCAATATCGAGACGAAGAAGTGGATCGTCCGCGCGGATTGCCGCCCGCCCAAGAGGGTGACGAGATGCGGGAATGCGGACGCGACGGCGGGCGACATGGCCAAGCCGGTCCAGATCACCAGCGGAAAGAGAGCGAAAATCACGACGACGTAGGTGAGGCGCTGCACCAAATTGTACGACTCAGCCTCGTCCTCGCTTGGCCGCGAAAAACGCAAATGCCGGCGAACAGAAGTCGCGAAACCCTTCAAGGATCGGTCATCAGCCACCGGAAGCAAGTTCCGGCGAAAATGCCCACTGAAGAATCCGACGACTACGTAGAGCAAGCCGGTCAGCACCGCAAGCCAAGCAGCCTCGAAATGCAGATAGCGGCTCCAGCCGTTCTGGTCGGGAAGCACATAGCCGTAGCCCGTGGGGACGGTGTCCCTTGAGGATGGAATCGGCAATGTGAATAAGGCACGGGTTCGCACGGTGCCCGTCTCGCCCCAATAAAAGCGCGGATGAGAGATGAGAATTTCTCCTCCGGTGAGGAGCAAGGCCAGAAAGGATAGGGTAATGAGCCAATGCGTCACGCGAACGAGGGCAGAGTGCCGCGGATGAATTGCTTCGGTCATTTGTGTAACTGTGGCCATAGCGCGCCTGGCATGTCCCCGGAAAGCGGGCACCAAATGCTGCCGTGCTGCGACTATCCTGGTGTCGAAGCGAAACCCGGCGGCATGATATATCCGTCCGCGCTTGAAGACAATCTGAACACTGCCAATGCTTCCTCGGTTTGGTTTCTGGCGGGATATGAAAGAGAGGCGGGCGTTCTCCAGCGAGTTCAATTGCTGGGTCGAGTAGTGCGCTCAGCAGGGACGCCGTCCGCGAGTGGGAGCCACACTTGAAATCGCGTGTCCCCCGGCTTTGAGGTGACTTCGATGTTTCCACGGTGCTTGTTCACGAGGCGCTGAACCGTGTCGAGGCCCAGCCCTGTGCCTTCGCCGACTCCCTTGGTGGTGAAGAACGGTTCGAAGATGTGCGGCTTCACGTCTGCCGGAATTCCCGGCCCGTTATCGGCAATTTCCACCACGACGCAATTGTCCTCTTGATAGGTGCGTATGCGAAGCTCGCCCTCGCCCTTCATCGCGCCGATCGCGTTGTCGATGAGGTTGGTCCAAACCTGGTTGAGTTCGCTCCCGAAGGAATTCACGAGAAGCGGGACTTTGCCGTAATCGCGCTTCACGACGATTCCGTGCTTGAGCTTGTGGTTCATGATCGTGAGTGTCGTCTCGAGGCTCTTCGCGATATCCACGTTTTGCAGCGGCGTCTGGTCCATGTACGTGTATTCCTTGATCGCACGGACCAGATCCGAGATTCGCGACGTGCCGCTCTCGATTTCGCTGAGCAGGCTGACGACCTCGATCCACGCAGCGATCCTTACGAGGGCGGCTCGGGCGGTCTGCGCGTCGAGCGTCGCAAAGAGCGATTCGAGCGCCGCGGGCTTGACGTTTCTGTGCGCGAGATCGGCCGCGAGTTGCCACAGGTCGTTTTGCCCGTGGCTCCGCAGCAGGGAATCGATCTGGCCCTCGAGGTCGCTGACGGTGAGCGCGTCGGGCGGAATTTCGTCGCTCTTGACGAGAGACGCCTCGAGGCTCTCGATCTCCGCTTTTTGCGTGGGCGTGAGTTCGCGCCGCCCCAATTCGTGGCTCGCGTTCTTGATTCTCTTCAGGGCGTCCCGCAGCTGGCTGGCGGCGCGCTTGGCGGCGGAAGCGGGATTGTTGAGCTCATGTGCGAGACCCGCCGAAAGTTTTCCCAGCGATGCCAGGCGGTCGCGCTGCTGCTCGATCCGCGTCGTCTCGCGAATTCGATCCGCCATCAGGCCGACGAGGCGATGCGTCAACTCGGGCATCTTCTGAATCAGCTCGGGAAACAGCGCGGCCGGGAAACGCAGCACGCGCGCATCGGTGATGGCTCGCACGCCGACGCTGAATTGTTTCATTCGTGAAAAGGGAAGCACGCCCGTCACGGAGCCCGACTTAATCGGGATCACGACGGTCTCGCCGCCGAGGTCGCCGCGGGCTTGCAGTTGTCCCTCGAGGATCACGAACATGGCGTCAGCCGGATCGCCTGGACGGAAAGGCGATTCGCCGGACGCCAGCATTTCTTCCTGCGATTGGCTGAGAAACCATTCGATCTGATCTTCGGGCAGATCGGCGAAGGCCGGCACGCTCAGCAGTTCTGATTTTTCGACCATTTAGACCTTGCTCAGATACTGATGGATGAATTGCACGGCCACCGAGCCTTCGCCCACTCCGGAAGCGACGCGCTTCACCGACCCGTGGCGCACATCTCCAACCGCGAAAATGCCGGGAATATTCGTTTCGAGCAGGAAAGGATCCCGCTCGAGCCCCCATCCTTTGGGATGCTGCCCGTCGCGGATCAGGTCGGGACCGGTGAGGAGGAAGCCGCGCTCGTCGCGCTCGAGCACACCTGCCAGCCAATCCGTTCGCGGCAGCGCGCCGATAAAAATGAACATCGCGCTCGCCGGCACGCGCTCTAGGTTCCCGGTATCCGAGCAAAGGAATGAAATCTCTTCCAGGTGCGTATCGCCATGGGCCTCGCACACGCTGGCGTTGGCCCAGATCTGGATGTTGGGCATTTCCTTGACCTGGTCGATTAGATACTGCGACATGGTGCTCGATAGCGAGCTTCCGCGCACCACGATCACCACGCGCTCGGCGAACTTCGCGAAATTCATCGCCGCTTGCCCCGCGGAATTCGCCCCGCCGATCACGTAGACCACTTCGCCTTTGCAAGACAGCGCTTCCGTCGAGCCGCCGCCATAGTAAACGCCTGCGCCTTGCAGCCGGTCGATTCCCGGAGCTTCCAGGCGCCTCCACTGCACGCCGGTTGCGATCAGCAACGCGTGGCAGGAAATCTCGTTGCCGTCCGCCAGCTTCAGAATCCGGTAGGGATCTTCGGTTCGCACCGCGATCGTCTCCAGCGGCGAGAGGATTTCGACGCCGAAACGCTGCGCCTGCACCACGGCGCGGCGCGCGAGATCGCCTCCACTGAGCCCCATCGGGAATCCAAGGTAGTTCTCGATGCGCGAACTCATCCCAGCCTGGCCGCCCGGCGCTTCGCGCTCGATCATCACCGTATGCAAACCCTCGGACGCCCCGTAGACCGCGGCTGCGAGACCTGCCGGTCCTCCGCCTACGATTGCCAAGTCGTAAAAGCTGGTCTGCGCGCGCGTTCGCAAGCCGACCCTTTGGGCCACGTCCGCAGGCACGCTCTCGAGAAGCTTCGTCCCATCCGGGAATAGCACCACCGGAAGGCTGGCCACATCCGCGCCCAAGACTTCCAGCAGACGTTTCGTCTCGGGATCGTTGGCGGAAAGCTCCACGTCGATCCACTGGTAGGGAACGCGGTTGCGCGCCAGAAAATCGCGCAGGTCGTAGGAGCGCGGCGACCAGCGCGTCCCCAGCACGCGGATTCCTTCGAATGTCGGCCGGTAGGACGCGCGCCAATCGTCGAGCAGATCATCCAACTGCGGATAGAGGTGTTCCGTGGGAGGATCCCACGGCTTCAGGAAGAAATAGTTGATGTTCGCTTCATTGATCGCGCTAATCGCCGCGCTCGTGTCGGCGTACGCCGTTAGGAGCGCCCGCTTGGCGTCGGGGAAGATGCGCATTCCTTCCTGCAGGAACGCCACGCCGTCCATGTGGGGCATGCGTTGATCGGCGAGCAGTAGGGCCACGCTGTCGTTGCGCACCTTCAACTGCCCCAGAAGATTCAGCGCTTGCTCCGGAGAGTCGCTCGCGATCACCCGGTAGTCCGCGCCGTATTTCGAGCGCAAGTCGCGCTCAATCGCCCGCAACACGTCCGGGTCGTCGTCCACACTCAACAGAATCGGTTTCGCCATGAAGGGGTCTTAGCCTCGCACAAAAGACAATTCTAAACACCCGCGTCTCTTAAGCAAGATGAGATGAAGGGCGCTACCTTTGGATGCAGGCCATTTCCGAGACGCCTCTGCGGATTCGGACGACGACGCGCCGTAAATGGTGGGAGGACGATTAGCTCCCTCGACTCTGCCACGAAATGGGCGCTTGGCGCCCACCCTCATAGCGGCACATTGTGGGGAAGATCGCCGCGCAAGCCGTACGGGACGCAGCGCTATCTGATGTCGTACCAGTATGATACGCGAATTCCGAGCTGCGTACGGTAGAGCAGTAATACACAATTAACATTGCCGTCACAGAAGGTTTACCCGCGCAGAATAACGTCCCACAGCGTTGGTGGGTGTGCTAAGCGATAACACCGCCGCAATCGAGACAATCTAGCTTTGTTTCCCTAGGGTGGGGATTCCGCAGCCGCACTATGCCGACTGCGGGGGGTTGAGCCGGAGACTTTCATCGCTTCGAACACCAGCATTCTCAACGAGTGACTCTGCGGTTGCTTCAACGGGCAGTCCAAATTCAAGGAGGAATAAATGCGAGCATTCTGGTTGTGTATCGTCGCTCTCGGCCTCGCTGTTTCGCCCGCAATGGCCGGAACAGGCGCTGGGGGCGATAAAGACTCTGCGGGAAACGGAGCCGCGAACACTGCCGCCAAGTCGGATCCGGCTCCCAAGGAGTCGCCTTCGAGCCTGGAAATCGAAAACGAGCTGCAGCAGATGCGCGATCTTCTTCAAGCGCAATCCAAGCAGCTCCAGCAGCAGGACGAGCAGATCAAAGAGCAGAAGGAGCAGATGCAGACGCTTCAGGATCAGCTGACTTCGGCTCAGCCGAACGGCGACGGCACCACGTCGTGGGTCGCAGCACCGGTCAACGCTCCGATCGGGCCGACCACTGGCGTCGTGGCTGGCTCAGCCGGGAATTCCGGATCGGACCGCGCTGCGGATGATGAACCTGCCTCCATCCACTTCAAGGGCGTGACGCTCACTCCGGGCGGCTTCTTCGTGGCTGAAACGGCGTGGCGCCAGCATGCTCTAAGCGCCGACGTCAACACGCCGTTCAACTCTATCCCCCTGCCCGGGGCCTCGGCCTACAATGTTTCTGAGTTCAACGCCAGCGGCCGTCAGTCGCGAATCAGCATGCTGGTTCAGGGCAAGCTCAGCAACGTCGCGATCGGCGGCTACTACGAAACGGACTTCCTGTCCGCTGGCACGACCTCGAACTACAACCAGAGCAACAGCTTCACCCTTCGCCAGCGGCAGTTCTGGGCCCAGGCCAAATTCAACAGTGGTTTCACGTTCACCGGCGGCCAGATGTGGAGTCTCGCTACGGAAACCGGGCATGCAATGGACAACCGCACCGAACTGACGCCTCTGACGATCGACGCACAGTATAACGTCGGCTTCAGTTGGCTGCGCCAGTACGGAGCCCGCTTCACGCAGAGCCTCCTCGACAACAAGCTGACCTTGGGATTCTCGATTGAGAACGCTCAAGAGACGCCCATCACCGTTCACGGCAACCCGACGGGCAGTTCCACCTCTGGAGCCGTCACCGTCGATTGCCCCGTTTCGGCTGCCTGCCCCCTAGGCACCACGACGGTCGGCGGGACAACCACGACCTTCACCAACTACCTGCTCGGTCAGGCCGGCGCAGGTGGCGGTCTTTTGAACGGCCTCGCCAATTTCTCTTACAACAAGACGCCTGACTTCATCTTCAAGGCTGTTTTGGAGCCGGGCTTCGGTCACTATGAGGTGTATGGCTTGGTGAGCACCTTCCGTGACCGGATCTTCCCGTGCGCCACGACTGCTGTTGCCGGGGTGTGCGGTGGCATCACCGGACCTTCCGCCACCGGGGCATTCAATGATTCCCGAGTTGGCGGCGGTGTCGGCGCCAGTGCTCGGTGGCACCTCTTCGCTAAGCACGTGGACCTCGGCATCAAGGGCATGGGCGGAAACGGTGTTGGACGATATGGCAGCGCCCAATTGCCCGACGCCACGCTTCGCCCGGATGGGACGATCGCTCTCCTCCACAACTACATGGGCCTCGGCACCATCCAGCTCTATCCGACTCCGAAGCTGGATATTTATCTGAACGCCGGTGATGAGTACGCGTCTCGCGGCCAGTACATCAAGAGCGGGACGACGCCGAACGAAGGTTATGGCGCTATAGGGCTCTCAAACGCAGGCTGCTGGACGGAGACTCTGCCCACCACAACCACTCCGGCAGGAACCACCGCCGGCGCAGGCTTCGTTCCGGGCGGGCTCTCCAACTGCACCGGCGACACCCGCAACATCATCGAGGGTACGGGCGGCTTCTGGTACCGCTTCTACAAGGGGCCGCGGGGAACCGTGCAATACGGAATGCAGTTCTCCTACATCGTTCGCAGCACGTGGTCCGGCGTCGGCTCCTCCGCGCATCCCAGCGGCTCGCCGACCGCCGATGAACCCATGCTGTTCACCTCGTTCCGCTACTACCTGCCGTAGCAGCGATCCAACTTCACTGGGCAACGCGGGGAGGCGCATTCAGCCTCCCCGTGCCTTTCTAAGGCCACACTTGACTTCATACGGCTCAGAATATATATCGTATTCCGATATCGCAATCCGGTATCGACTGTCGTTCATAATAGCGGCCGCGAACGCGCCGGTGCCGCCTCGGCTGGGCCGTTCAGAAGTAGCGTTCCTGGCACCCAGGCGGCTCGAGCCAACGATGCCAAATCGGAAGCTCCGGATCGAGGAGACTTGGAAATGAAACCCGTCCTGGTCGGACTTGCAGTCATTTTTCTCGCTGGTTGCTCGCAGCAGCAGAACGCGAATTCCAACGCCGCTCTCGAAGCCAGGGTCGCAACACTGGAACAACAACTCAGCGAGACCAAACCAGGGCTTGGCGAGATCATGGGCGTGATTCAGCAGCACCACACGAAGTTATACTATGCGGGGACCAAAGAAAATTGGACCCTGGCGGCCTACGAGTTGAATGAAATACAAGAGAACCTGGACGAAGTTATGCAGCTCTACCCGAATCAATTCAAAGACGTGCGCGTGCCTCTGCCCGAGCTCATCCGCTCCATGACCAAACCAACGATTGACCAGACGCGGGAAGCGATCCAGCAAAAAAATGAGAAGTCATTTGTGCAAGCCTACCAAGCCCTGTCCGTCTCGTGCTCGAGTTGCCACGCGGCTGCGAACGACCCCTTCATAAGAATCAAAGCTCCCGCCGCGGGAATGTTCAGCGATCAAGAATTCGCACCCTGAGCCTGCCTGGGAGTTGACCGGAAAAATGACCGCGGCCTGTGGACCGCCGCCACCGAGGGCACGTTGACCGAACTGCGTGAACTGTACTCCGGTCTCATCCGGCTGCACGTGCTTCACCACGCTTGCCACGAGCCTTTCTTCGGACTGTGGATGATCGAAGAACTGTCTCGGCACGGCTATCGCTTGAGTCCCGGAACGCTCTATCCGCTGCTCGCCACCATGGAACGCAAAGGATTGTTGCGTTCGTCGCGCGAGCGCGCGGACGGTAGATTTCGCCGTGTCTACCGCGCGACTCCGGCGGGCCGCAAGGCTCTCCGCATGGCAAAAAAACGGGTGCAAGAATTGTTTGGTGAGCTCTTCGAGGACCAACGATGAAACGTCGCGCTGCGCTTCTCGTGCTGCTGCTCCTGTCCTGCTCTACACCGCTTTTCGCCGGGCCGCCCTTTCAAACCGACGATCCCGATCCGGTCGATTTTCACCACTACGAGTTCTACGTTTTCGGCAACGCGGATGGCACTGGCCTGGAAATGGACACGGCCGGGCCGGCAGCCGAATTCAACTGGGGAATCCTGCCGAACACGCAATTTCATATTGTCGTTCCTCTCGCCGCGATCGTGCCCTCCAACGAAGCGAAGTACGCTCCCTCCGGCACAGGGCCGAGCGAATTCGGTCTCGGCGATATCGAAATCGGTGTGAAATACCGGTACGTCAAGGAAACGAAGCATCGCCCGATGATCGGCACGTTCACGATGCTCGAGGTGCCGAGCGGAAACTACAATCTTGGGCTCGGCGTCGGGAAGGTCTGGGCGAAGCTGCCCGTGTGGGTGCAGAAAAGCTTTGGCCCGTGGACGACGTACGGCGGCGTGGGTGAGCAGATCGTCCCGCAGACCGGCTACAACAATTTCACATACGGTGGATGGCTGCTGCAGCGCGACATCGGCAAGAAGTGGACGCTGGGCGGCGAAGTCTTCTCCCACGGCGCGGAGGGAATTGCGACGCCGCAGATCAGAGGTTCCACGCTGATCGATTTCGGCGGCTATTACTACATCCGGAATCCCGGCTTTCAAATCCTCTTCTCCTACGGCCACGCCGTCGCCGGGCTGCCGGAAACGTACGCGTACGTCGGACTCTATTGGACGTGGGGCGGCTCGAAAGACGATCCGCAATCGGCGCGGAGCCTGCTCGACAAGCTCCACCAATATGCGGAAGTTCCGGGTCGTTGAAGGTCGAAGAAAATGGGAGAGGCTTGCTGCCTCTCCCATTTTCTTGCCTGCTGTCTACCAGAGCAGCTTCAAACCGAACTGGATCTGCCGTGATGTGGTCGAGGTGCCCGTAACGACTCCGGCGGCCGGATTCGCCACGGGGGTTGTGCCCGACAGTGTCGCGAGAATCAGATTCGGCGTGTTGAAATTCGCGCGGTCGAGGATGTTGAAGATCTCCGCGCGAAACTGCAGATTCAACCGCTCGTGGATCGGAGTATCTTTCAGCACCGAGAAGTCCCACGTCGCCAGCCCGGGCCCAGTCAGCGTATCGCGCCCCAGGTTCCCGTAAAATCCGTTCATCGTCGCGGCGTTCGATTCGGTCAGGAAGGCGTCCGGATTAAACCACTCGCCCGGTTTCCCGAGAATCACGGGTCCGCTGAAGCCCGGATTGATGAACGGGCGGACCGGATTTTTCGAGTCACCGTTTCGCGACGGGTTGTAGCTCAATTGCGGGGTGAATGGCAGGCCTGACTGCGCCGTGACGATGCTGTTGATCGACCAGCCGCTCACCAACCGGTCGCCCCAGCCGCTCACGTCGCTCGCGAACATCTGTCCGTGCCCAAAGGGAAGCGCATACACCGCGTTGATCACCGCCACGTTTGTCGCGTTGTACGTCGCCGGCCCCCAATCGGCTCGGATGTCGAAGGGATTCGACACCAATCCGGGCGCGTTGTTCGCGGTCGTGCCATTGAGCGAATCCCCGTCGTCCAGCGCTCGCGACCATGTGTACACGCCGCGTATAGATAGCCCTTTGCTGAATCGGTGGTTTACGTCGAGCTCCAGCGCGTTGTACGAGCTGTCGCCCTCCGAGAACCACGACCACGCGCCGCCCAGCGCCGAATTGCACCCTGCCACGCCGGCCCCACATGCTGCCGGAACGTAATACGTGCCGGCCGGCACGGGCAGTCCGGTCACGGTGGAACCGGAAGCCGTGTAGAGCGTGGGATACGTCGCGGGACATGGCGACGCCGGGCAGATCACTGGCGTTGGTTCATTGGAATCGAGTCCGATGATCTCGTGATATCCGTGCGAGCCGACGTACCCGATTGTGACCGCCGTGTTCGGCGTGAGTTGGTGCTCGAGCCGCAGCGAATAGGAAATCAGCGTGGGAGGCTTCAGGTTGGACTGCACTCCGCCCGGAAGCAGCTTTGCGGCTGTCGGCACGGACGCAACGGGGAGGCTCGAAAGCGGGACGCTGACGCTATAGGTCGGGTTGAAAGGGGCGTTCTGATCCATCCGGTATCCGAGCGCATCCTGCAGGTCGTTGTACATTCCGAAGCCCGCGCGCAGCACGGTCTTTTCGCCAAACGGGCTCCATGCCGCGCCGATGCGCGGTTCCGGCAGGAACCGTTCGTTGTTGGTGCTGAAAGCTGAGTTTCCAATGTGCGGCGTGGAATTGATCACGCCATCCGTAAAGAAATAGTTGGAGGCCCGGCCATGCGCCTCGTTCCATCCGGTCGAAGATTCGGCGCGGAAGCCCAGCGTCACCGTCAGCCTCGGCGTGAGACGGATCGTATCCTCGGCGTACCACGCCGCAAAGAGCGACCGCCAATTCATCGGCGTTGGCGCCGGATCGTACGTAAGAGTGCCCGTGCCGCCCAGCAGCGCGTTAACGCTTCCAAAGGTCACCTGCCCGTATTGGCTGAGCGCCAGCATTTCGTTCGACTGGAACTGCTGGAACCACGCGCCGAAACTGAATTGATGTTTTCCGTGCGTCAGCGTTACCTGGTCTTCATACGTGAAAAGGTTCCGGAATACATTCAAGTTTGTTCCGTTGTTGCTGCCCGCGAGACCGAGTTGCGTCGCGGGATTCGACGCCGTGCTGCCTCCGACGACCACCGCACCCACAGGGTGCCCGTCCACGAAGCCGGTCAGGCTAGCCGCGGGCGTGTCTGGCGTCGGCTCGCCCAGGAAGAAGTAAGCCGCGCGCGAATAGCCGAATCGCGCCGTATTCACGAGCGCCGGCGAGAATTGGTGCGTCTCGTCGATGCTCAGAACCTGCTCGCGCAGGTTGGCGATGTCCGTACTGTATGGATCGGCCGGCGTTGCCGTCACGGCTGCGCTGTCGTCGATCGTGTACACGCCGGTGAGCGAGTCCCGGCTCGAAAAAATATGATCCAGCCGCGTTGTTCCGAAATCTTCGCGAATGTGCTGCAGCGGGCTGAAGACGCACCCGACGATCCCGCTCGCGGCGCCGCTCGGAAGCGTTAGCTCCGACCCACAATTGGCGGACGAAGGCGTGGGCCACACATTTAGCAATTGGGCGACGGCCGCGGCGCACGCCGTCTGATCCGGCGCTGGACACGCCGAGCCGAACGCCGGAAATCCGGGCGTCCCGTTGGTGCGCGCGTCCGTATCCGGCACGAACGTTTCCGACGTCTGGTGCAGGCTTTGCCGCAGCCCCTCGTAGTTCGTGAAGAAGAAGGTCTTGTCCGTCTGGATCGGGCCGCCCATCGAAGCGCCAAACTGATTGCGCTGGAATCCCGGCGGCGAGGCGCCCACGTCGAAGAAGTTTCTCGAATCCAGATCGTTGTTTCGCAAGAACTCGTACGCCGAGCCGTGCCATCCGTTCGAGCCCGATTGCGTCACGATCACCACTTGCGCGCCCGGGTGCTTTCCGTATTCGGCGCCGTAGGTATCCCGCAGCACGTTGAATTCGCGCACCGCGTCGACACCCAGCAGTTCGCCGCTCACTCCGCCCGGTGTCATGTTGTTCTCGGCGGCCCCGGTATATTCCACGCCGTTCAGCAAGAACAGGTTTTGCTGCGGCCGGTTTCCGGATACCGAGAAATTGTTTCCGTTGGTTGAATTCGAGATGCCCGTCCCGCCCGCCTTCTCGAAGGTGAAGTTCACCACGCCGGGATTCAGAGGAATCAGCAGATCAAAACTTCGTCCGTTGAGCGGAAGGTCTTTCACTTGCTGCTCGCCCACGAGACCCGAGATGTCGTTGGTCGTCACGCTGACCATGGGGGCGTCGCCGTTCACGGTCACTTCCTGGTTCACTTCGCCCAGTTGCAGCGTCAGATCGACGGTCGCTTCTTCGCCGACCACCAAGTGGATTCCGCTGCGCACTTCTTCCTTGAATCCCTGCTTGCTGGCATGGATTTCATAATCGCCCACCGGCAAAGCGGCCACGACGTACCGGCCTTCGCCATCCGCGACGACGTCGCGCGCGGCGCCGGTGTCCACGTTCCGCGCCGTCACGCTGGCGCCTGCAATGGCTGCGCCCGACGGATCCGTGACTTGTCCCGTGACGCTTGCCGATACCTGCGCGCGCGCGCCCGCAGCCAGCAGCAGGATGAGTGCGAGAAAGCCGCTCAGGCGGCCGCATGCTGCCAGCCAAGCGGGGGATTTGGTTCGTTGACGCGTGTGAGAGAAGAGCGCTTCTTGAAAAGTCGCCAGACCCGCAGCATTCGAATCCGAAGGCATGTTCTTGTTCTCTCCATTAGGGAAGATTAAGGTGCACGGCGTTCGCCCAGGCCATTCGAAGGAATATACGTTTTAATACGCATAAGATAGATATGTCAATTCATTTAAATACGGTGCGGTGGCGAGGCGACGGAGAGAGCCAGGGTCTCAGGACACCAGGCGAGCTTGTTCGCGGCAAATGCGACTGCGGATGCGGCTAAGGCGCAGAATCGCGCAATTTCCGTCTTTTCGTGCCATTTAAGGGCGTCATAAGCCCCCGACGAGTATCCCCTGCATATATCTGTCGGAGCAGGTTTTTGGGCTTGCCGGACGTTCGAATTAGCGGAAGACGCGTCTCGTCGTGATCGCGCCCCACTCCGGCAATTTCCGCTCGCCGAGCAACGCCTCCGCAGCCCACGCGCCCAGAAACGAGGATAGCGCCACGCCGTGCCCGGCGTACGCGCCGAGGACGATTCCGTTCGCGCTCGCAGGATGCTCGGCAAACACCGGCCGCCATCCCTCGCGAAACAGGATTGGCCCGCCCCACTGGTGTGTGAACCGGCAGTCTTTCAGCGCCGGATGCAGCCCGTGCACGCGCCTCTCGAACGTAGCGAACATCCGCCCTGCGTCTGGCGCCGCAATGTCGACATCTTCGAGGTCGTCCGAGTCTGGCGCATCCAGCAGGCCCGCGCCCAGGAGCAGCGAGTTGTCGTTGCGAACGCGTCCCCAGAGATACGGAAAGTCGACGGTGTAAAAAGGCTTCCGCTGAGCGAGACCGATCTCTTCGAGTTGCGTGTCGGAGAGAGGCTCAGTCAGCGTGGCCAGGGTAAGCTTCGGCGTGGAGCTTTCTTCGAGCCCGGAAAGGCGGAGCGAAAGCGCATTCGTGGCAAACAACACTTTGTGCGCGCGCAAGCTGCCACCCGCAAAATGAATCTCAGCGCTGTCGCCCCAGTCAACGTGCTCGACCGCGTGATTCTCGGCGACGATCACCCCGAGCCGGTCCGCCGCGCGAGCCAGGCCGCTGACGAGCTTTCCCGGATCGAGCGTTCCGCCGCGAACCTCATTTACTACGTGCAGCGTGCCGGAGTCGTTCCACGCGATCGGCGATCCCTTGGGGCTGCCGCGGCGCGCGACTTCCCACGCGCCGGGGAGCGCGAGATCGCATTCGATTTCAAGCCTGGTCAGAATCCGCTGCAGGCCGCCGAGCACATCGTCGAGCCCCGAGAGATCGTCCGCCGCTGCGCCGTCGAGCGCCATGCCGCCGGTGCGTCCGCTCGCACCGTGGCCGACGCGCGCAGCTTCGAGCACGACGACGGACTTCTCCGGCGCAAGCAGGCGCAGCCACGCGGCGGCGGCCAAGCCGCTGAAGCCCCCGCCGATCACAGCGAAATCGGCGGCGCTTGGAAGCTGGCGTTGCGGCGGCGTGAAGTCGATCCGCCATGGCGGCGTACCCCATTGATTGTGATCGCGCGACGGCGACATAGGGCACCAAAGGTCAGCGGAGCAGGGAAGCCTTGGCAGACAGTTCAGAGTTGAGAGTTTAGAGTCGAGAGAAGAAAGCGAGCACCGCATTCACAAAGTCCTGGGTGTGAGCCTTTAGCTCTGAACTCTCAACTTTAAGCTCTCAACCGAACTACAGAATATTCTCGTTCCAGTTCTCCAGCGTCTTTTTGATGTGTCCCATGAACTGATGCGCAATTGCGCCGTCGACCGCGCGGTGGTCGTAGGAAAGCGTGAGATAGACCATCGAACGGATGCCAATCGCGTCATCAATCACCACGGGCCGCTTCTCGATCGTGCCGAGCCCGAGGATCGCGACGTTCGGCTGATTGATCACGGGCAATCCCATCAGTCCGCCAAACACGCCCGGATTCGTGATCGAGAACGTGCTCTCGGCCACCTCGTCCGGCTTGAGCTTTTTCGCGCGGGCGCGCTCGGCGAGATCGTTCAATGCACGGGCGAGGCCGAGGAAATTCCGTTCCTCGGCGCCCTTGATTACCGGCACGATCAGTCCCCAGTCGAGCGCCACGGCGACGCCGATGTTGCACTCCTTGTGCAGGACAATATTGGTGCCATCGACCGACGAATTCACGGTCGGAAACGCGCGCAACGCCTCGACCGCGGCGCGGATGAAGAACGGCATGAACGTCAGCTTGGTGCCGGTTTCGCGCTCGAATCGGTCTTTCATCTTCGATCGCAGCGTGGCGATTTCCGTCACATTGGCTTCGTCAATCGAGTAGACGTGCGGCGACGTGCGCTTCGAGAGCACCATGTGCTCCGCGATTCGCTGCCGCATTGCCGACATCGGCTGCACTTCGTAATGTCCGAAGTACAGCTTTTCGCGCGGCACCGCAACTTCGAGCACGGCCGAATGCGCGCCAGACGGCGCGGGAGCAGGACCCGACGACGGCGCGGGCGTCGCTGTCGGAGCGCTCGCCGGCTGCCCGCCTCCCTCGACGGCTGCCAGGATGTCGTCCTTGCTGACGCGCCCGCCGGCGCCCGTGCCGGGCACTTGTGTGAGGTCGATGCTGTTTTCGCGCGCGATGCGCCGCACCAGCGGGGAACTGCGAATCTTGTCGCCGCTACCGGGTCTTTCCGAAGCGGCCGGGGCTGCGGCAACGGGCGCGGGAGCAGGCTTTGGTGCTGGCGGCGGAGTCGCCGGAGGTGCTGCGGCGCGCTTGGGAGCTTCTTGCTTTGAAGGCGTGGGTGCAGGCGCTGCGGCAGGAGCTGCTGCGCCGCTGCCGGTTGCGTCGATCACGGCGACGATCGTCTGGATCGGCACCGTCTGGCCTTCGGTAACCTTGATCTCTTTCAGCACACCGGCTGCAGGCGCAGGAATTTCCGCGTCGACTTTATCCGTCGAGATCTCGAAGAGTGGCTCGTCGCGTTCGATCTTGTCGCCCGGCTTCTTCAGCCATTTGGTGATCGTGCCTTCGAAAATGCTCTCGCCCATCTGCGGCATCATTACGTCGACAGCCATTGCCATGCCCTCCTGCGTGCCCGAGAAAATTGTGCGACCATCAAGTCGAAAAGCTTATCTTATCGCACGAGTGCGGCGTTCGAAAGCGAATAGGGTTGCGCGTGCGAGTCGATTATTCCGGCGTCCGCTTGTCTTGCGTTCGCAGCACTCGAATCTTACGCTCGGTGGCAACTACGAAGCAGCCGTTCCATTCACGCACATTTTCACTCTGGAACAGTTCGCCGACCCTCTCGACCAAACTCGTCCGGTCCGGAGATCTTAGTCGCAAGAGCAGAATACCGTGGTGAGAGCCCGGGGCGAATTTCCTGGAGTCCGAGAAATCCATATCTTGGGTGATCAGGAATCTCGATTCCTGTTGAGCGCGCTCCCAGATCTGTTTGTCGGAACGGCCGAGCAGGCCTTCATCCCGCAGTGTGTGAACGTCGTGACCGAGACGCGTAAGTACCGATGCAAGCCGGAAGGGCAGATTTTCGTCCAGCTTGACCTTCATCGAACATGCGGCGCAGACGGAACCGGCAAGTCTTCTTCGGCGGAAGCGGCGGCAAACGCGATGGCGGCGCGAACGTCCTCGATCTTCAGGCTAGGGAAATCCGCAAGGATTTCTTCGATCGTATCTCCAGCAGCCAAGCTGGCGAGCACAGTCCGCAGGGTGACGCGCGTTCCCTTGAACACGGGTTCTCCGCCGCAAATCCCAGCGTCGCGGACGATGCGCTCTTGATACGCGTTTCGAATTTCCGCCGTGCCGCCCATGCGATCGCTCCCTCCCCGATCAGCGCTTAAACGGCGCTCAGACACTCCTCGTGCCAGACGCCGGGAATGCCCTCGAGCGCGTAGATTTCGTCGCCACCGTGGAAGAAGCTGACGTTCTGCACCTTCGCCGTGCGGCCCGCGTATTCGAGCTGCTCGGGTTCGAGCTCGTTGTGATACTGCCCGGCCTCTAGAAATTCTTCGAGGAATGCCCGGTCCGCGATGCGGACTTCCGTCCCCACTTCAAATTCAGCGTTGTTGAGGCCTTTTGTTTTTCCCATGGGCGCGCAGCCTGCTCAGTCCCCTCTCCGTTAGTATTTTGCCAATTTGCGTGCGGCGGCGGCAACTTTTTCCACGCTCGGCAGGAACACCGCCTCGAGCGTAGGCGCGTACGGCACCGGCGTATCGAGACCGGTGACGCGAGCAATCGGTGCGTCCAAATCGAAGAACGCCTCCTCGCAGACGATCGCGGCGATTTCGCCCGCGATGCCGCCCGTCCGCGTGTCCTCGTGAACCACGAGCAGCCGGTTCGTCTTCTTCACCGAGGCCAGAATCGTCTCACGATCCAGCGGAAGCAGGGTACGCAAGTCGATCACCTCCGCCTCGATTCCATCTTTTGCAAGCACGGCGGCCGCGTCAAGCGACGTGATCGCGGAAGCCGCGTAGCTAAGAATCGTCACATGGCGCCCCTCGCGGCGCACGATGGCTTTGCCGAGCGGGACCGTGTAATCGGTCCTCGGCACTTCCTCTTTCACGCGGCGGTACAGAAACTTGTGCTCGAAAAACAGCACGGGATTATTGTCGCGAATCGCGGACTTGAGCAATCCCTTGGCATCGTACGCCGTCGAAGGATAGACCACCTTCAGCCCGGGCGTGTGCACGAAATACATTTCCGGATTCCCCGAATGAAACGGGCCGCCGTGCACGCCTCCGCCGGAAGGCCCACGCAGGACCATCGGCACCGGCGCGCCCCAGCGGTAGTGCGACTTCGCGACGAAGTTGGTCACCTGGTTGAAACAGCAGGCGATGAAATCGATGAACTGCATTTCGGCTACGGGACGCAGGCCGAGATAACTCATGCCGCACGCCGCGCCCACAATCGCCGTCTCGCTGATCGGCGTATCGATCACCCGATCGGGACCGAATTTGCCCAGCAGCCCTTCCGTCGCTTTGAACGCGCCGCCGTAGACTCCAATATCTTCTCCGAGGGTCACGACGGCGGGATCGCGCTCCATCTCTTCGAAGAGCGCCTCGCGAATCGCTTCGAGCATCGTGATTTCAGGCATGGCTAGCGCTTACCTCGCTTGCCGTGAGGCTCTTTCCCGAAAGGTTTGCCATGATGCCCTTTGTGAAATTGCTTGCGGCCGCGGGTTTCCTTCGCTTGGTCCTGCGCCTCGCGGACGAAGGCTTTATCCTTGGGACCGCGGCCAAAGGGAACTCGCAGCGGAACCTCCGCTTCGACTTCCGCCTTTGCCCCGGTCACGACAGGCACTTTAGCGGCCGCGTGCGGCTGATTTTCAGCGCCATTTCCGCCCGCGGGCAACTCCCTGGCGGGTTTTGCTGGGATCAAATTCCCGAAATCGGCGACGACCCAGGACGGCTTTCCCTTCGACGCGGGGGGATTGACGTCCTTCTTCGACCGCTGCCAGTCGGCCTCGATCGTGTGGCAGCCCTCGCAATAGACGCCTTGTTCGACGATCTCGGGCGGCGGCATCGGCGATTCTTCCGCGAACTTCTGATCTTCGTCGAGTTCGCGCTCGATGCGCGCGTCGATTTCGGACTTCTTCGCGGCGTCCCAAATCTTGTTCTCGGTCAGATATTTTTCGTAGCGCGCGATGGGGTCCTGCGTCTGCCAGTATTCGAGCATCTCCTTGGGAACGTATTCGGCGGGATCGTGCTGGGCATGACCCTTCATGCGCATGGTCTTCACTTCGATCAGGATCGGCCCGCGGCCGGCGCGGCAGTCATCCACGGCGGCCTTCGAGGTCTCATAGACCGCCAGCACGTCGTTGCCGTCGACGATCCGGCTCTCGATCCCGTAGGCCCGGGCGCGATCGGCGAGATTTTTCAGCGGCACCTGGTGCGAAACCGGCGTCGAATAGGCCCACTGGTTGTTTTCGAGTACGAGCACAAATGGCGCGCGCTGCGTGGCGGCGAGATTCAGCCCTTCATGAAACGCCCCCGTCGAACTGCCGCCGTCGCCGATCCAGGTCATCGCGACGATCTTCTGGCCCAGGTAGCGCCCCGCCATTGCCACGCCGGTCATCACCGGAATCAGGTCGCCCAGCATCGATAT
Organism: uncultured Acidobacteriota bacterium; assembly: GCA_963743335.1. GTDB lineage: Bacteria > Acidobacteriota > Terriglobia > Acidiferrales > UBA7541 > Palsa-295. The sequence goes on along the minus strand of CAVUPI010000002.1, from coordinate 543,437 downwards.
GGGGGACACGACGTGCAGTTTTTTCAGGTCGCCGAAGTGGCTCGTGCCGTCTTTACCGTGCGTCGGCGAGGTATATTTCGCCATGTGCTGCGTGAAGATGTCGCGCGGCTTGAATCCCTTCACGAGCAGCGTGCCGATGTTGCGAATCATCGGCGCCAGCCAGTCGCGCGGCTCGAGCGCGTACGAGGAGCCGACCGAAACCGCTTCCTGCCCGAGGCTCGAATACACGCCGCCGACGATCTTGTTTTGCCGGAAGAGTCTTACCAGGCGCTCTTCCAGCTGCCGGTTGAGCTGCATGAAATAGTACAGCTCGAGTTGCTGTTCGTGCGTCAGGCGCGTCGTCGGCAATTCGTTCGTCCTTTTCGGCAAACCAGATTATTTCTCGCAGTCGGCAGCCTCGCCGCTTTGCGCTTCAAACCAATACGGAATCGGCCCGGTTATGCGACTCTTTTGCTGTGCCGAGGGATACACGCAATTCCTCACGAGTAGTCTGCAACAGATCGCGCCCGAAAACCTCCGCGAAATGTGCGGCCACCCGTGCACGGGCCGCAGCGGCGTCAACCGGCCGGCCCACAATGCGTTCAAGAGACGTCGCCCGCGCTCCCGCGATCCCGCACGGCACGATCAGATCGAAATAACGGAGATCGGTCGAAACGTTGTACGCGAAACCATGCGACGCCACCCAGCGGCTCAGATGCACGCCGAGGGCTCCCAGTTTCTCTTCTCCCGCGGGCGCATCGACCCAAACGCCATGGCGCTCTTCCACGCGCCGCGCCGTCACGCCGAAATCGGCGGAAGCGCGGATCATCACTTCTTCGAGCTGCGCGACGTACCAGCGCACATCCCGCCGGTGTGCGGCGAGATCGAGGATCGGATAGCCGACGATCTGACCGGGTCCGTGATAGGTGATGTCGCCGCCGCGCTCGCTCGCGTGGAATTCGACGCCCATTTGCGCGAGCAGGCGATCGGAGGCGCGGAGATGCTCGCGCTTGCCGTTGCGGCCGAGAGTGATCACGTGCGGATGCTCGCAGAGCAGCAGCACGTCGGGAATCGCGCCGGCCTTGCGCGCCTCGACGAGGCGCTGCTGCAGTTCCCACGCCGCTAGGTAGGGAAGCAGCCCGAGGTCGACGAGCCGGCAGGTGTTGTCCGTCGCGCGCGTTGTCATCGAGATTCTACTGCCTCGCAGAAAGGCTTCGCTAAAAGTTGATGGCTAGGCCGCGCACGGAATTGAATGCGTCGCCCATCGCTTCCCAGACCGTCGGATGGGCGTGAATGGTCGTGGCCATATCGTCGAGCGTGGCTTCGAGGCCGAGCGCCGCTACGGGCTCGGCGATGATTTCGGTTGCGAGCGGCCCGATGGCGTGGACGCCCAGGATTTCGCCGTACTTCGCTTCGGCCACGACCTTGATGAAGCCTTCGTGCTGGCCGATGATCGTGGCCTTGCTGTTGGCGAGGAACGGAAACTTGCCGGTTTTCACGTCGAATCCCGCGTCGCGCGCCTGCTTTTCCGTGAGCCCGATCGAGCCGATCTGCGGTTCGCAGTAGGTGGCGGCAGGGCAGCGCTTGCGGTCGAAGGGCTGCATCTCTTTGCCGGCCATGCGGCCCACGGCGATGATGCCCTCCATCGAGGCGGCGTGCGCGAGCTGCGGGAGCCCGGCGACGATGTCGCCGATGGCGTAGAGCTTGGGCTCGTCCGTTTCGAGGAATGCGTTCGTGGGCACGTAGCCGCGCTCGAGCTTCACTTTCGTTTTTTCGAGGCCGATGTTCTCGGTGAGAGGCCGGCGCCCGACGGCGATCAGGACTTTCTCCGCCGTCACCGACTGCGGTTTTCCGTTCTTGTCCTGGAAGCTGACGGTTGCACCCCCGGCCGTTTTTTTCACGGAATCGACCTTCGCACCGGTTTCGATGCGCATGCCTTTTTTCTTAAAGGCTTTCTCCAACTCGGGAGAAATGTCTTCGTCCTCGAGAGGCACGATGCGCGGCAGGGCTTCGAGGATCGTCACGTCCGTGCCAAACGTCCGGAAAATCGACGCAAACTCAACGCCCACGGCGCCCGCGCCCACGACCACAAGCGATTTCGGAATCGTCGGCAGCTGCAAAATTTCGCGGTTGGTCAGAATCACCTGCCCGTCGATCTCCACGCCCGGAAGCGTGCGGGCTTCCGAGCCCGTCGCGAGCATCGTGTAGGTCGTTTCGATTTCGGTGGTCTTGCCGTCTTTTTCGACGGATACGCGGCCGGGACCGGCGATGCGCCCCCAGCCTGTGATCGAGTCCACTTTGTTCTTCTTGAAGAGAAGGCCGATCCCGCCGGCATGCTTCTTGACGATTTTGTCCTTGCGCGCGAGCATCGCCGGCCAGTTGACCTTCACCTCTTTGACTTCGAAGCCGAACTCTTCGGCGCGCTGAAAGTAGTCGTAAATATCGGCGTGGTGCAGAAATACTTTCGTGGGGATGCAGCCGACGTGCAGGCAGGTGCCGCCGAGAAAGGGATCCTTCTCGACGACGGCCGTTTTCAGGCCCCACTGGCTGGCGCGGATCGCGGCGACGTAGCCGCCCGGCCCGCTGCCGATAATTACCAAATCATATTTGGCCACTCCGGTCCTCCATTGCTCTCATTTCCACTACGGCCGGCACTTGCATGAAAGGGGATCGTCGCGATGACGGCGTTCCAAGCGCAGACTCCAGATTCTATCAGCGGCCATCGGCGCTCGCAACCGGGCGGCGCGGAAATGTAAGATGGAGCGCGCTTGGCGGTCCGGAGGGAATCGATCCGGATCGCGGAGACGACGATCGACACCGAGCCAACTTCCGACGAGCCCCGATTCACCATCCACCACGGAGATGACGCCGATCTGCCGCCCTTCGAGCGCGCCATGCATCGGATGTTTCTTGGCCCCGATGGCGTGCGGCCCATCTGGCGGCTCGTCGCGGCCGTGGCGCTCTACAACCTTCTCGTGTTCGTCGTCGAGGCTCTGCTCGCGACCGATCCGGCGATCTGGGCGTGGATGCGGTCGCGCTCGCCAAGAGTGCTGACGCCAAGCGCGGTGATCTTTGGAGAAGCGCTTCGCATTGTTGCCGCGCTGGCCACAGGCCTTTTGATGAGCCGGATCGAAGATCGATCCTTCGCCGAATATGGTTTGCCCTGGCGCGACGCGTTCGGGAAGCGTTTCTGGCAGGGCGCTGCGTACGGCTTCGCGCTGCTGACGGCGCTGATGGCGTCGATCGGGGCGCTGGGCGGATTTTCGCTCGGGCGAGTCGCTCTTGGTGAGGCAGCCGCGATTCGCTACGGAGCGCTCTACCTGCTCGCGTTTCTCCTCGTCGGTTTCTTCGAGGAAGCGACGTTTCGTGGTTACCTGCAGGCGACGCTGGCGCAGGAGATCGGATTCTGGCCATCCGCACTCGCGCTCTCTGTGGCGTTCGGCTTGATCCACGTCCGCAACGTCGGCGAAGCGGTGAGCGGTTTGCTGCTTGCGGGATGCTTCGGCCTGCTGGCGGCTTTCTCCTTGCGGCGCACGGGAACGATCTGGTTCGCGATCGGGATGCATGCCGCGTGGGACTGGGGCGAGAGCTATTTCTACGGAGTGCCGAACAGCGGCGTGCCGGCGGCGGGCCATCTGACGGCCGCGTCGCTGCACGGCCCCATGTGGCTGACCGGCGGCAGTGTAGGACCGGAAGGCAGCGCGCTCGTCTTCGGGGTCATGGCCGTCGGCGCGCTCGGGGTGCACGTCTTTTTCCGGGCCACGCGGCGAAAGAGCTGAGCCTCGAATCCTTTTTCGCGAAACCTGCATCTATGTCTCGCTGTTGCACCCGGCGATCACGCGCAGCAGCTAAGCGCGGCGTCCGGGTGCGAAGCGGTTCCTTCATTCACGGCGGTACTTGTTTGACACGGGAGGACGTTACCGCTAGAATCGCGAGATTTGAGTGAGGCATTTTTCCTCACCGGAACGACAATCCATGGACAAAAAGCGTTTGGAGTATTACAAGAAGAAACTCGTCGCGCGGCGCGAGGAATTGTTGCGCGCGATCGCACGCACGCAGCAGGAGGGCCGCGAGGCGGACGAGGATCCCACCGTCGATCTCGCCGACAAGGCCGCGAACTCCTACACCAAAGAGTTTCTCTTCGGCGAGACGCACAACTACCGCTCGCTGCTGCAACTGGTCGACGAAGCGCTCGAGCGCATCAAGGACGGGACGTACGGCGAGTGCACGTCCTGCCACGAGGAGCTTCAGCAGAAGCGCCTCGAAGCCGTGCCCTGGACCCGCTACTGCATCACCTGCCAGGAAAAAAGAGAAAAGGGCCAGCTGTAGCCGCCGGCCCTCGTATTTCTACGTCCGAAGTCTCCACGCTTTCGCCGCCGCCCGATTTCGAGTAGCGTCTCGCCGCGTCCCGATTCGCGACGCCCCCGTGATCCTGAAAAGCGCTCTCGACTCGCTCGCATCGGTCCTCTTCCCCGGTCCCTGCCGGATCTGCGCCCGCACGCTGACCAACGCGAGCCGCATCCCGGTGTGTGAGGGCTGCCTCGACGGTTTCGAGAGGATCGCCGAGCCGATGTGCCTTCGCTGCGGGCGGCCGTTCGAATCAGGCGTCGCGCTCGACGCGATCGAGCCGAAATGCCGGCTGTGCCGCGCCGATTTCTACGCATTCGACCAGGCTCGCAGCTTCGCCACGTACGACGACGCGCTCTCGGAAGCGATCGTCCTGCTCAAATACGAGGAGGTAGGGCGGCTGGGGGACTGGTTCGCGGGACGGCTGGCCGAGATCGTAGCGCGGGCTCCCGCGGACTGGCGGGCGGATGTCGTGGTCCCCGTGCCGCTGCACCGGGAGCGCCGCCGCGAGCGGGGTTACAATCAGGCCGAGCTGATCGCGCGTCCCCTGGCTCGGCGTCTAAAGCTCAAGCTGGACGCGCGTATTTTGATCCGGACGAAGCCCCGGCCAGCGCGGCTGGTCCTTTCGCGCAGCGAGCACTGGAAATCGGTCCGTGGCGCCTACGCTACCCGGGAGGGCGGCCGGGTTGACAACCTGAGGGTCCTGCTGGTAGATGATGTATTGACGACCGGCGCCACGCTAGATGCGTGCGCCCGTGCCCTCAAGAAAGCGGGTGCCGCCGCCGTGCTCGGGCTGACTGTGGCCCGGGTTCGTTCCTGGGCGGTTGCGCCAGGGGCCGCAATCGAGACCAGACCGGGTCGCGGCCGAAGCAAACCGGACAGCTCTTCCGAGCATCTATAGCGGACAAGGAGATGTGTCTGGACTTACCGAGACGAAGGCGAGGCCATGGATAACCGCCACAAGGGTGGTTTGCGTCCACGGCCCAGTCTTGGACCCCTTGGCACTCCTGCGGTCGGCCCGGAGCAGTCGGTTTCCTCCGGCGGTTCGGCTCCTGACTCTCCCCGCGTAAAGCAGCCTGCTGCGAAGCGCCCCTCGGTCATGCAATCCCCCGTGCTGGTCCTGAACGCGACCTTCGAGCCGATCAATGTCACGGCCGTACGGCGCGCGCTGGTCCTGATGCTCAAGGGCGTGGCGCAGGCGGAAGAGACCAACCACCACGAGGTTCATTCGACGTCGAAGGCCATCCAGGTGCCGTCCGTGATCCGGCTGCTCAGCTACCGGCACATCCCGCAGCAGAGCCGCGCGCTTTCGCGCAAGAACATCCTGCTGCGCGACCGCAATACCTGCCAGTTCTGCGGCGCCACGCTTCCGGCGTCGGAACTGACTCTCGATCACGTCATGCCGCGATCGCGGGGCGGGCGCTCCTCCTGGGAGAATCTGGTGGCGTGCTGCTACGCCTGCAACAACAGCAAGGGAGACCGCACGCCGGAAGAGGCGGGGCTCAAGCTGCAGCGGCGCCCGCGCCCTTTCACGCTGCACACGTCGCGGCAATTGATGCGGCTCATCGGGCATCGCGACGAAAAGTGGCGCAAATACCTCTTCTACTGATTGAAAAAAGCGAGAAACCTTTCGCAGTACGTCCGCGTCTAATCAATCAAACACTTCTAGGACACACCCCGGGAAGCGCGGTCGCCCAAAAGTGGCCCGCTTCCCTTCTTATTTTCGGATCGGAAAATGGAAAAGAGAAAATGGGGCGCCGCCGTGCGCCTACTCTCTGGCGCGAACGGACGATCGAGGATGCGCCGCGATCGAGGGTGCCCGGCGAGGTCGATTTTCCAATTTCCCTTTTCCCTTTTCTGATTTCTAGGGCAGGCGCAGGCGCAGATCTTCCGCGAATCGATCGATGCGATGGAGCGGCACGATCGAGATGGCTTGCGCCTCGAACAGCCGCGAGACGAATTCGTGGCGCCGGTTGCCGGGCTCGGGCTCGATTTCCGTGATGGCCGTGAATTCGGCCTTGGCGACCTGCCGGCGAATCTGCTCGGCGGTGTAGGCGAGCACTTTGGCCTGCGCGGGATCGCGATTGAGCGCCACCGGATGCAGGTAGCCGCGCGTGCCGTTGTAGCGATAGGCGTAGTCGATGCGCATCGGATCTCCCGGCTGCGTGAACTCCTCGACGCGCACGGCGCGATCGAGCTTTCGGAAGATGCCGCGCGCGTAAAGAGCCTGCTTCAGCCGCGTACGAATCCATTCCCGCGTGCTTTCCACGATTCCTCCGCGCCGCGACGGAGGGCGCGCCACGTGCTCGCGATACAGCCGCTCGAGTTCATCGTCGAAGTTTTCGGCCAACAGAGCGCGCGCCGGGCTGAACTGCAGCACGTTTGAAAGCGTCTGGTCGAGCTTTTCGAGGTCGGTTGCCGCCGCGGGCGAGCGCAGCCGCGCGTCGAAGTCCGGGCCGAGCGCGCGCAGCAGGCTTTCATCGGCGCCCGGATGAATGCGCCGCACGCGCGCGATTTCGGCGTCTTCCTCGATGAAGCGCGCATCGCGCCGCGGCGCCGCGGCGTCGACCTCTTCGAGCAGCACGCCGACATTCACCCATTCGTCGCGCACGAGATTCGGCGTGTAGCGCAGCACCCGGTAACGCAGCGTGTGGCGGCTTTCTTCAGGCATGGTTCACTTCCAGTTTGGAAAGGGTTGTGCCGACGACTTCCAGGCCGAGACGATCAGCTCGGGCACCAGCTTCCGGCGCCGCAGCAGCTGTTCGAGCATCTTGAAAAGCGCGTCCTGGTCGAAATTGTACCACTCGGGCGGAATCCCGCTCGCGGCGTCTTCGAGAGCCTCCTCGTCGAGGCGCGCCTCGATGCGCGCAAGCCATGGCTCGAACGACTCGATGCCGCGCACCGATTCGTACACGCGATGCCGCGCGTAGAGCCCGCGCAGCGGCGCATCGGGAAAATTCCACTCGCCGGCGTTGAAGCAGAAGCCCTGATCGATCATCTGCGCGCGATAGTGCGACTCGCCCGCCGCCCGGAAGAAAATCGCCTGCCGCCCGTTCGTGTTGCAGGTCCACTTGTCGAAGACCAGCATCCCGCGGAAATCGCCGAGGTTCGCCGTTTCGCGCAGTTGCTCGTCCGGCAGAAAATCGTAGACCACGGTCTCCGCCGGCTGGCCCGGATAACGCGAGCCGAACTGCAGCCCGGCGCGGCAACGCGTGCTTCCGCGGCCCAGCTGGATCACCATATCTTCCGTGTGCTCGATCAGGCTGTCGCGCACCTCGACCACAGCCGTGGCAGGCACCGGCAGCCCCAGCCGTCCCGCCAGCCGTGTAGCAAGCAATTCGTTTGCCAGAATCCGCATCCCCTGCGGGTTGTTCTGGAATTTCACCACGTAATACCCTTCGTCCGCGCAACGCATCAGGTGCGCCTGCGCCCCGCCGCGCATTCTCCGGACCTGCTCCACCGCCAGTGGCATCGCGCGCGTATGCTAGCCAGCACGGGCGATTGCGGCAAGCGAAACGTTATCAAAGTGGGAACTTTGCGGACTCGTTTGAACCTGTCGTACGGGGAAGGGCAGAGGCCGCTTCCGCCGCCGCGAGCGCAGGGGCCAGAAGAGGACGCGGGGCGCAAAAGAAGAAACGCGGGACCGCGTATCTCACTTCGAGTACGCGGTCCCGCGAATGCGAGAACCTTCGGAGGACGAACCCGGAAGAGCTTTTAGCGTTTCTTGCGGCCGCTCTTCTTCTTCGCGCTCGCCTTCTTCTTGGCGAGCGCCTTTTTCTTGGCCTTGGCTTTGGGCTTGGCTTTCGGTTTGGCCTTGGCTTTTTTCGGAGCCGCTTTCTTGGCTTTCTTGGCCGGGGCGCGCTTGGGCGCCGGTGCCGGGGCGGTCTCGAGTTCCTCTTCGGGCTCCTCTTCGATAATCACTTCCTCGACTTCCACGATCTCCGGGGACTGCTCAGGCCCTTCTTCCTCTTCCTCAAATCCCGGCAGTTCGTCGTCGTCCTCGTCATGCATCTTCGCGTAAAACATCTCGTTCCTCCGTGGGGTCCCGCGTGCGTACACTCCTCGGGCGCTTATAAACGGAGTGTCCGCATCTGTCAAGGCGCAATGGGTTCAAAAGCAAGATTGAATGCGCGATTTCGCGTCGCGCCTGCAAGCGGGTGAAGTTGCGCCGTTCCGGAAATATCGTAACTGTCTGTAATATATGAACTTACTTCCGACCCGGCAGGGAATTTTGTCTAACGCTGAATCATCAGGATATCACCGGCTTGGAGCTCCCGGTCGGAGAGGAACGGATTCGATTCGCGCAGCGAAGAAACGCTGGTCTGGTAAAAGCGCGCGATCGAGTAGAGCGTTTCACCCGGCTTCACGCGATGTTCCACGCCTTGCGCCGGCCGGTTGTCGGCTGATACGGTCTTGGCCGAGGTGTCCGTCTTTTCGTTTTCCGCCGCGCGCGCTTTCGCCGGGGGCGCCGAATCTCCCTCGCCTGCATAGATCCGCAGCCGCGCTCCGCGCGACACATGGCTCCCGCGAATGTGATTCCAGCGTTTCAGCTGGTCCACGGTCACGTCGAAACGGTCCGCGATTCCAGGCAGCGTGTCGCCGCGCTGCACCCGGTATCTCACGAAATGGACCTTCACGGGCACCGTCGGGACGTTCAGCAAAAATCCGGATGCCACCGACGCATGCGGCTCGAGATGATTCGCGGCCTCGATCGAGGCGACGCTCACGCGGTACTGCCGCGCCACGTCGGCCAGCGTCTCGCCATCCTCCATCGCGTGCAAGCGCCAGCTCGTCCACTTATCCTGCGGCACCTGCGCGATGTTCTCTTCGAAATTTTTCGTGGCGTCGGCCGGCAATTTCAAGGTGAAATCGGACTCGTTCGGCGTCACCGAGCGGAGCAGCTCCGGATTGAGCAGCCGCAGATCGTCGAAATCCGTGCCCGAAGCGTCGGCCACCAGATGCAGATCGATCGGATGATCCAGATGAATGGCCTCGGCTGGCTGGGGTTTTTCGGGACTGACCTGCACTCCGTAGAGCGCCGGATCCTTGGCCACCAGCGCCATCGCCAGGATGATCGGAACGTAATTCTGCGTTTGCTTCGGCAGTGCGTTCAGCTTTTGCAGCTCCCAGAAATCTGCGTAACCGGTGTGCTGGACGGCCCGGGCCACGGTCAGCGGGCCCGAGTTGTAGGCCGCCATCACCAGATACCAGTCGCCGAACATCGCGTACAGATCGCGGAAGTGCCGCGCCGCGGCCCGCGTGGCTTTTTCCGGGTCACTGCGGTCGTCGACCCAGTAGCTGCGGTCGAGATCGTATTCCTCGCCGCGCGGAGCCATAAACTGCCAGATGCCGCGCGCCCCGGCGCGCGAAACCGCGTCCGGTTGGAAAGCGCTCTCGGCTTGCGCCAAATAGATCAGGTCCTGCGGCACGCCCTCTTGCGCGAGTACGCGGCGAATCATGTCGCTGTAGCGCCCGGCCCGGTCGAGACCATGCTCGACGATCGCCCGCCCGCGCGTCGTGGTGAAGAAGCTCAAGTATTGAAGAACGGATGCGTTCACCGTGAGCGGCAGGTCATGATGCACGCGAATCAGTTCCGATTCCGCCTTCGCCGCAAGGCGCGGGTCGCCCGCAGGCAGCGTCAAGTCCGCAATCTCATCGATCGGCGCGGGCTCGGCGGGGGTTTCGGCTTCTTCCTGGCTCGTACCCTCCATCGCGCTCAGCTCATCTGAATTCACCACGCTGCTCAGTTGATCGAACAGCTTGCCAAGCCGTGGGTCGGCATCCGCCTGGAAGCCGCCCGCGAGGATGCGATCCACGGCGCGATCGAAATCCGCCTGCGCCTGATCGAGATTCCCGGCTTTATATTGCTCTTGCCCCGCCTCGTAGTCCGACTGGACGTTCTCGACGAGCACGTCGATCGCAGGGCGCTCCGGCGGCGCAATCCAAACCGCGGCAACCCCCGGCATCGGCAGGGGCCTGAGCGTTTCCTGAGCCGCCGGAGCGGGAGCGGCCGCAGGCGGCTGGACATGAATCTCTTTGGTGACGGTCTGCTCGCAACCAGCCAGCAGAAGGACGCTCGTCGCGAATGCGGCGCAGAATGGGATGCGGTGTTTCATAAGAGTCAGTCTCGACAACAAACCAAAATTTTAAGGGGTACCCGCGGACACGGTCAATGGCAGTGCGGTACTAGTGGTTGACCGAATCAGGACATCGAGTACTAGGCCCCGGCTCTCGTGACAAGGGCTTATACCACCGTTTTGGACGTCCTGACTACTGGTCGGAGTGACAGGGTGTGGAAATCGGATCGCCACGCGGATTAGGCGAGGGCCTGGCGCAGATCCTCGATTAGGTCATGGGGATCTTCCAGCCCGACCGAAACCCGCACCGTTCCCGGCTCTACTCCTGCCCCCCGCAGCTCCGCGGCGGACATCTTGTGGTGCGATGTATAGATCGGCAGAATCACCAGCGACTCGACCCCGCCGAGGCTCGCGGCCAGAAGAAAAATCCGTACCCGGTCGCAGAACCGCCGCGCGGCTGATAAGCCGCCCTTGAGATCGAAGGCCATCATCGCGCCGAAGCCGCGCATCTGCTTCCGGGCCAGAGCGTGGTCGGGATGGGTGGGCAAGCCTGGGTAGTGCACGCGGGAAACTTTGGGGTGTTTCGCGAGGAACTTCGCCACCGCCATCGCATTCTTGCACTGGCGCTCGACGCGCACCTCGAGCGTCTTCATGCCCCGGATCAGGAGAAACGCGGCCTCGGGGTCCATCGAGCCGCCGAGCTGGATCACGTTTTCGCGCACCTTGCGAATCAGGGCGGCGCTGCCGGCGGCCGCACCCGCGATCACGTCCGAATGTCCCGCAAGATACTTCGACGCGCTGTGGACCACGAGATTGAACCCGATCGCGATGGGCTTCTGCAGCACGGGGCTCGCGAACGTGTTGTCGACGATCGAAATCAGCCCCCACTCTTTCGCGAAGGCGGCCGCCTTCCGGAGATCGACGAGCCGCAACGTCGGGTTGGTCGGCGTCTCGATGTAGATCGCTTTGGTGCGCGGGTTGACCAGCCGCTCGACGCCTTCAAGGTCGGCCTCGACGTGCCGAACTCCGATTCCGTACCGCGGAAACACATCGCGCAGCAGCCGGTAGCTGCCGCCATACAGCTGGCGCGTCGCGATCAGTTCATCCCCCGCCCGCAACTGCGAGAGCAGCGCCGCTGAAATCGCCGCCGATCCCGAAGCCGCCACCACCGCGTCTTCCGCTCCTTCGAGCGCCGCGATTTTCGCTTCGGCGATCGCGAGCGTGGGGTTTCCGTAGCGCGTGTAGATGTACGCCGAACTTTTTCCTTCGGCCCAGCGTTTCATCTCTTCGGTGCTTTCGAAGGTGAAATTGGCCGTGCGGGAGATCGCCGTGCCCACGGGCGCGCCGACGCGGAATTTTTCCTCGCCCGCGTGGATCGCGAGAGTGGCGTCGCCCATCGGCCGGCTCTTCGGCGTTTTTTTCATAGCAAAGCAGCTTGACGCATTCTGCGACGCAATCGCAAGCTCCATTTTGGTTTATAGTGGAGCGCCTCGGGAGATCGGGCGATGAGATTCGATTTGGGCTACGCCATCCGTTTGCCGTGGCTGATTTTCGTCGGCTACTGGCTCGTCGCCAGCCTGAGCGTGAATAAGATCGAGCGGCACGAGCCGCCCGGCGAGAAGCTCCTTCGCCTTGGCGTCGCGGTCGTGGCCTTCTTTCTTCTCGATAGCAACGATCCGCGCTTCGGCGTGCTGAACCGTCGTTTCCTTCCGTGGAGCTACTCGATCTTCGCGCTGGGCGCCGCGCTCACATGGGCGGGCGTGGCGTTCGCCATTTGGGCGCGCTATCACATCGGGCGTTATTGGAGTGCGAGCGTCGCGTTGAAGGCCGGGCACGAGCTGATTCGCACCGGGCCATACGCGCGAATCCGCCACCCGATCTATACCGGGATCCTACTGTCGTTCGTCGGTACGGCCATCGCGATCGGGCGCTACCGGGCAATCGCGGCCTTCGCGATCATGCTGATCAGCTTCATCTGGAAGTCGAAGCGGGAAGAGGCGTTGCTGGCGGGACAGTTCGGGCCGGCCTTCGAGGAGCATCGCAGCCATACCGGATTCTTCCTTCCGCGGCTGTCCTGAAGGCCAATTTAGGGCTAGGGCACAATGCGCGATTTATAGCCTTTCGTTCCATATCCAGGCGGGGGTTCGTATGGCAACATTCGTGCAACTGACTGAATAGGCCTGTTCAGCATTGTTTCAGCCCGTTGTTTTCGGACCGTGCATGCGAAAGGGGCAGCCGATGTGTAGACGACTCGGTATTGCAGGTATTTTGCTGGCCTCGACGTTCTGGGTTGCGGGGTGCGCTCTTTGGCAGGGCGTCGGCCCGTGCTACGGAGTTGGCTGCCACGCAGGCTTGGTGGCGCCGCATAGCGCCGCGCAGCAGAGCGCGCAGGCGCCGCCCGCGCCCACGAAGAAATCCAGGAGCTTTACGTCGTGGCTCCCATTCGTGAAGAAGCACCCAGCATCGGCAGCGAACACCGCGCCGGCAACATCTCCCTCGACCCCCTCAACGGCAGCGACCGGGCTCAAATAGGCACGCCCTTCCAAATCGGGAAGTAGCAACGAGCACTGGCCCGCGCCGACAAAAATCGGCCTTGGGCTTTATGCCGAGGCCGCTTCTCCTTGTTCCTCATGATGCGGCTTGTGAGCCGCGATCACTTTCTCGGCCAGTTCCTGCGGCACGAAATCGTAGTGCGAAAATTCCATCGAGTAGCTTCCGCGCCCCTGCGTCATCGAGATCAGCTCGTTCGCGTAGCTCAGCATTTCCGACAGCGGCACGAGCGCTTTGATCACCACGCTCGCGCCGCGCGCCTCGCTGCCGCTGATTTTTCCGCGCCGCCCGCTGAGATGGCCCATCAGGTCGCCCGAATACTGATCGGGCGCGTAGACCTCCACGTGCATGATCGGCTCGAGCAGCGCGGGCCGCGCCTGCTTCATGGCTTCCTTGAACGCGAGCGAGCCCGCGATTTTGAACGCCATGTCGCTTGAATCCACGTCGTGGTATTTGCCGTCGTAGAGGCTCGCCCGGAAGTCGACGACCGGAAAGCCCGCAAGATACCCGCGCTCGGCCGAATCGCGAATGCCTTTTTCGACCGACGGAATCCAGTTCTTCGGAATCGCGCCGCCGAATACATCGTCGACGAATTCGATTCCTTTGCCGCGCGGCAGCGGCTCCAACTTGATCCGGCAGAGGCCGAACTGGCCGTGTCCGCCCGTCTGCTTCTTGTGCTTGCCCTCGGCGTCGGCCTTGCCGCGGATCGTTTCGCGGTAGGGCACCTTCGGCGGCTTCAGCGTCATCTCGACGTGATAGCGCTTGCGCAGCTTCGCGACCACCACCTCGATGTGCTGCTGCCCGGCGCCCGAGAGCAGGAACTCCTTGGTCTGCGGGTCGCGGCCGAAGCGCAGCGCGAGATCTTCCTCCAGAATCTTGTGAATCGCCACGCCGATGCGGTCTTCGTCGGCGCGCGTTTTCGGCTCAACCGCAAACGTGATCGACGGCTCGGGAATGCGCGCGGGCAGATAGAAAATCGGCGCGTTCCTGTCGCCGAGCGTCTCGCCCGTAGTGGTGTCCTTGAGTTTTGCGACGGTGCCGATATCGCCCGCGTGCAGTTCGGGCACTTCGGTCGCCGTCTTGCCTTGCATCACCTGGATATGCTGGAAGCGCTCGGGCGAGTTGCGGTTGGAATTCTGAAGCGTTGCGTCGTTCTTGAGTACGCCCGACATCACCTTGAAATACGTGATGCGCCCCGCAAATGGATCGGCGACCGTCTTGAACGCGAAGACCGAAAGCGGTTCGGACGAGGCGATTGTTCGCTCGACGGTTTCGCCTTTGTGATCCGGCGTTTTGTGCCCCATCGCCTTTCCGCGGAATGCGGGCGACGGCAAAATTTCGGCGATGAAGTTCAGGAGCGCGTCCGTACCGATGTTGTGAAGCGCGGAGCTGAGAAGGACCGGAAAAACCTTCTTGTCGCGCACCTCTTCGTGCAGGCCCTTCTTCAGGTCTTCGACCGGCAGCGTGCCCTTGTCGAAGAATTCCTGCATCAATTCGTCTTCGCCCTCGGCGACCAGTTCGACGAGGCGTTCGTGCGCGGCCTTGGCTTCTGCGGCGAATTCGGCGGGAATGTCCTCGATTTCGCGCTTTGCCGTCGCCATCCGGCGTGTAGAACAGCGCCTTCATCGACACCAGATCGATCACGCCGCGAAAACCCTTTTCGGAGCCGATCGGCAGTTGAATCGGCACCACGCCGCGGCCAAACACCTGTTCGAGCGACGCGAGCGCGCGCTCGAAGCTCGCTAGTTCGCGGTCCATCCAGTTGATCACGAAGGCGCGCGGCTGATCGTATTCAGTCGCGTAGTCCCAGACTTTTTCGGTGACCACTTGCACGCCGCAGGATGCGTCGACGACGATCAGCGTTGCGTCGGCAGCGATCAGCGACGATTTCGTTTCGTTGATGAACGTCGAATAGCCGGGCGTGTCGAGGAAATTGATCTTGGTCTTTTCGGCCTGGCCGGGAACCTGCCATTCGGCGTACGCGAGGCCGGTGTTGATCGAAATTTTGCGCGCGATTTCTTCTTCGTCCCAGTCGGTGATGGTCGAGCCGTCGGCGACTTTGCCGAGGCGCGGCGTCATTCCTGCCGTGTACAGCAACGACGACACGAGCTGGGTTTTCCCCGTGTCGCCGTGGCCGGCAATGCCCACGTTGCGAATCCAATCGGTTGTATAGGATTTCATGGGTCACCTCTCACATCGGCCGAATCGAAATTGGAAAATGGACAAGGGAAAATGGCCCGAGACGCCGCGGCTGGCCGCCGATTTTCTAATTTCCGTTTTCCAATTTCCGTCGCGGCCGAACAGGCATTTCGTGTGGAAACAGCGAGGACAGCACAACTCGTGGTCTGCATTGGGATCAACATCACGATCCCGCCCCCCGGCGGATGCGCGCGATGAACCCGCGAAGCTTTGCGCCAGGGTCTTGGGGCCCATAGCGCGGAAAGCCGGGATGCTAGCACACGCCGCGGCGCGGATTCAATGTTTGCGCGCACGAGAACGCGGTTTCGCCGGGTGCCGTAGTTGTGTCGATTAGAACGTGCACGCATCGTTTGTTTCCATGGGGTTACAGCGATTTCTAATCGCCGAATGTCGATTAGAAATGCGTGTGATTGGTGAGTGGTGATTGGCCAATAGGGGGACGTGACTCGTGACTTGTGATTGGAGCGGGCGAGATCGTGCTTGCGGCGACCGGCCGCTTTTCTCCTTGTCCGCTGTATCTCGTCTTCTCGTTCATGTTGTCGCGCCGCTGCGGAGCGCGCGGTCCTCACATCCATTCTAAGCACAATGGCCGGAAGGACAGGGTGGTGGCCGATGGTACAGAAAAGGTACGAGGACCAGGACTGGACTCCTTGCCGGGGGGCAATTGCTTTGACAGGCACTATCGGCGCTCTTACACTAGCGAGCATGGAAGTGCGCCTGAAGCCCGAGACAGAATCGCGCCTGAACGAATTGTCCTCCCAAAGCGGTCGCCCGACCGACGACCTCGTCGAGGATGCCATGGCGGGGTATCTCACGGAAGTCGCTGAAGTCCATAAGGCGCTCGATAGCCGGTATGACGAGATCAAAGATGGACGCGTGAAGCCTGTCGATGGAGAAGCTTTTTTCGAGAGCTTGCAACGACGCGAGGATGAACTGCTCAAACGCCCGCGGAAATGAACACGGAACGCGGGTTTGTCCTTCACCCTGGCGCGGCGCACGATATCACCGAGATCTGGGAATTCATTGCCGAGGACAATCCTCGGGCCGCGGGGAAAGTCCGGCAAGAGATTCTGGATGCGATCCGCAAGCTTGTGCTTTTCCCGCACCAAGGTCACTTCCGGAGCGATCTAACGTCCCGGCCACTCCGCTTCCAAGCGGTTCGCGAGTATCTCATCGCTTATGCCCCTGATGAAAAGCCTCTCCTCGTGGTCGCCGTTTTGCACGGGCGCCGCCACCCGCGCGTGATTGCCGCATTCTTGCGCGGACGGGAGTGATAGAAGGGGATGACGGTGTTGAGCGGATCGCGGGACGCATCGCCACACCGAGCGACTGCCAGTTGTTTAGGCAAAGTTCTCTCTGATAACATTTGCGCCTCGTGCCATCTCCTGCCATTGGTGTGTGCCCGAAGTGCTCCGGCGAGATTCGTCAAGGGTGGCGAGTGTGCCCGGCCTGCGCGGCCCCGCTGCATCCTGAGCTGGACGACGACGCGACGATCGCTTCCAGTGGCGCCTCCGCGAGTTCCGCAGAAGAGGGCAGATTCCCCGCCGGGACCGTGCTGGCCGGGCGATACCGCATTCTCGGCCTGATCGGGCGAGGAGGGATGGGCGAAGTCTATCGCGCCTACGATCTGATTCTGAATCAGGCAGTGGCGCTCAAGTTTCTCGGGCCCGCCAACATCAGCGAGGATGCGCTGGTGCGGTTCCGCAACGAGGTGCGAGTGGCGCGGCAAGTGTCGCATCCCAATGTGTGCCGCGTGTATGACATCGGATTCATCGAAGGATCTCACTTCCTTTCGATGGAGTATCTCGACGGCGAGGACCTGTCTTCGCTGATCCGCCGGATCGGCCGGCTGCCGCAGGACAAGGCCATCGAATTCGCGCGCAAGATCTGCGCCGGCCTGGCAGCGGCGCACGAACGCGGCGTGCTGCACCGCGACCTCAAGCCCGCGAACATCATGATCGACGGCCGGGGCCAGGTGCGGATCACCGACTTCGGGCTCGCGGCGCTGGCCCAAGAGGTGGGACTCGGCGATATCCGCAGCGGCACTCCCGCGTACATGGCGCCGGAGCAAAGGGCCGGCAAGGAAGTGACGACGCGGAGCGACATCTATTCGCTCGGGCTGACGCTCTACGAGATGTTCACCGGCAAACGCCGCGCCGATACTCAAACGAATCCGACGGACGTTGTAAGAGATCTGGATCCCACTGTCGACCGCCTGATCGTGCGCTGCCTGGAAGAGGATCCGAAGCGGCGGCCGTCTTCAGCGCTCACGGTGGCGATGGCGCTGCCCGGAGGCGACCCGATTGCGGCGGCGCTGGCGGCCGGCGAAACTCCCTCGCCCGAAATGGTCGCAGCGTCGGGCGAAAAGGAAGGGTTCACGCGACGCACGGCCATTCTGTGCTTCGCCGGAATCATTGTGGCAATTGCCGCGAGCTTCATCTTTCTGCCGCTGATACGCGGCAGCGCACCTCTGCTTCGTAGAATCCCGAGCGATATCCCGCCCGAGGTGCTGGCGTTTCGCGCTCAGGACATGCTCAAGCAATTCGGCTACGCGGAGAAACCCCAGAGCACCGCTTACGGCTTCGATTGCTGCGATGGTCCCAATCTGCGTTTTGTGGAGCAGTTTGACGCGAAGCGCCGGGATGAGCTTCTGGCCAGCGGCCAGCCGCCGATGATGGGCTTCTGGTATCGTCAGGCCGCCGGCGAGCTTATGACAACGGAAGTCGGCTCCGGAGACGAGGTGAGCTATGACTCGCCACCGAACTCCGAGCCGCAGATGATTCGAATGACCCTGGACACGACCGGCAGATTGATTGCGCTGGAAGCCAGGCCAGCCGAAACCAGCTCCGATTCGAAAAGCGCAGCGTTCGATTGGACGGTGCTATTCAAGGACGCGGGACTTGATTACGCGCGATTCACTCCGACGACACCTTCGTTTACGCCGCCCATGGCATTCGATTCGCGTATGGCGTGGGTGGGAACCTACGGGGATGGCCGCCCGGAGCAGATTCGGGTGGAGGCAGCCACGTGGCAGGGGCGTCCCGTTTATTTTGACGTTTCCGGGACGTGGCGCAAGCTCAATGAATCCAGCGAGTATCGTCCTCGCGTTGTAAACTTGGTCTTTGCCTCTCTCTTCCTCTTCCTTCTCATCGGGGCTGCGCTGGTGGCTCGCTACAATCTGCACGCCGGACGCGGGGACCGCAAGGGCGCGTTGACCATTGCGGTGGTGGCGTTTCTGAGCGGCGCGTGTTCATGGGCACTGACCGCGACGCATGTGGCCAGCATTGACGAGATCGGTGTTCTGGCTGGCGGAATCAGCCTCGTCGCGTTCGTCTCGGGCGTTCTCTGGCTCGCCTATATCGCGATCGAGCCTTACGCACGGCGTCACTGGCCGGATTCCTTGATCTCGTGGAATCGCCTTCTCGCCGGGCGAATTCGCGACCCGCTGGTCGCGTCCCACATACTCGCGGGAGTTTTCCTGTTTTTTGCCGCCGTCGTGATGACTGGTCTGGCGTCGGTCCTCGTATCCGCCGCTCCGGTCGCGCCCCCGGCCCAGATGATGGCGTCGCTAACGGGTGCGACGGATTTCGCGGCGGGCCTGATTGGCAACGTCCAAGGCACCCTCATCACGGGGAGCGGATTTCTCCTGCTCGTGGTTTTGCTGAGGCTGGTGTTCCGGCGAATCTGGATCGCGGACTCCCTTTCGGCTTTGGTGTGGGTGGCCTTGGGCCTGGCTGTGGACTTCACGAATCCCGTCCGTTTCGCGGTCACCGGCGCCGCCTATGTGCTCGCCGGTTTCTCAATCTTATGGGTCATCCGGCGCTTCGGCTTCCTCTCCATTTTCGCCTTTTGGTTCGTCAATAACATTTTTATCCTTACGCCGCCCCTTCAACCGACGGCCTGGTATGGCGCACGCAGTCTGGTAGGTTTCGGCGTTCTGATCGCACTGCCGGCGTGGGCGCTCTGGGTGGTGCTGTCGGCGCAGAAGCCGTCCCAACTCGAATCTCGGGCCTGACGACCGCGATCGACCTCTACGCTACATTCAAGTCTTTTTCGCTTCGAATTCGAGTTCGTGAATTTTCGCGCGAAGCCAGGTGCGGACGGCCTGCTGCACTTCCGGCGCGTCGCCGGGACCACCGATGGTCGCGAGCGTGTCCCCGCGTTCATTTAGCGGGATATGATGGCAGGGGACGGCTTCGCCCTGTTTTTCGGCTGGAACGAAATGCATAAGCCAGCACTCCGAGCACGGATGCTCGCGGATCGGCAGGCGATAGTTGAGGCACCAGGGTGAATCCTGGAAGATCGAAAAGGCCTTGTGCGCTTGACGTTCGCCTTCGTCGAAAAGGAAGGACGACATCGGGTCATTCTCGCTGGCGCGAGCGGGAAGCCTTCCCACCAACGTATTGTATCCGCCGCGCTCGCAAAACTGCAGTTCGAGCTTCAGGGCATTGAGCAGAGCCTGCCGTTGATCCTGCGTCATCGCAACCTCCGCCCCCCACCACGAAGATGCACTGAGTTCGTCAGTGGCACCGTGATGCGTGTCACAGGCCGCTGTGACGCGCCGGCGAGCTATTGGCGGCCGTCGGCCCAAAATCCTACAAGCCTGAGGAAGGGTGCGAGGCGAGCCAGGCGTTGGCTTGCTTGACCTGGGACAGGTCGCTGTCGGCGTGAGGCCAGGCGGCGAGGAAATCGCGGTAGGCGGCGGTCGCATGAGGCGCGTCTCCGGATAGCGCGTAGGATTGCGCGATGCCATAGAGTGCGTGGCCGCTTTTCGGCCGCTCGCGCAGCGATTCGTTGAAGGCGTCGCGCGCTTTGTCCCATTGCTTGAGTTTCAGGTAGACGTAGCCGAGGCTTTCCTCTTCGGGACGGAAATAGCGGGGCGGCTCGGAGTAGCCGAGGTTCTTTTCCTTTTCGGCGGCTTGTTCGATGAGCTTGATTCCCGCGTCCGAATCGCCCTGCGCGACTTTCACATTGCCGCGAAGATCGAGCGACATCGTTCCGAGCAGATTCAGGACTTGCGTCGGGTCGTCCTCGGTAGGCCCGACGTTGCTCATGTCCATGGCGCCCGGCTTCTTCGCGGGCTTGGCGGCTTCGAGACGCCAGAGCGATGCGTCAAGCACTTCGGACTGGTGCGACGCTTCGGCGAGATCGTCCTTTTCGATCGCGTCCATCCCTTTCGCGTAGGCGTTGAGGCCGTCCGCGTAGGATCTTGCCGGCGGGCTGACCGACCCGGCGTCGCGGCCGAACGCGATTGGATCCTGCGGCACGGCCTGCCAATCTCCGAAGCGGATGTGGACGCGCGCGACGCTGGCCCCGGCCCACACCACGAAGCTCGCGGCGGTCATGCCGGTGGGGGACGGAATGTCGCGCAGCTTTTTCGCGAGCTCGATGCCTTCGTGATAGCGGCCTGATTCCGCGCAGGCGGCGATCAGGTACGCAAGATTGTGCGCGTAGTTCCAATCGTCGGCGGGCTGAATTTTCTCGGAGGCCATGTAGTTTTCGTCGACGTGCATCGAGGCGAGAAACGACTCGCGCGCCTTTTCATAATCGCCGAGGCGCCAATAGATGTGGCCCGGCATGTGAACCGTGTGCCCGGAATTGGGCGCAAGGCTCGCGAGGATATCGGCGCTGTGCAGCGCGAGCTCGGGGTGCGAACTATCTTCGACGGCGTGAATCCAGTAATGATTCGCGGCCGCGCTTTCCGGATGAGCGGCCAGCAGATTCCGCAGCAGCGCCTGCGAATAGAGTTCTCCGGGACGCGGGTCGCCGTTGGGGTCGTAGCCATCCATTCGGTCGAGCGCGTAGAGCGCTTGGGCGTCCTGATCGTCAGGATAGTGATCGATCAGGGCCTCCATCTCGTGCTGATAGGCCGCTTTGTCTTCGGGTGTGTCGCTGAGCTCGTGTTCGGCGGCGCGGATGTAGTAGCGCTCGTGGTCGGAGACTTTGTCCATCAGCGATTTCGCCTTGTCGAGCGCGGCGCGCGTGTCGTCCTTCACGGGACCGCGCATCTTCAGCGCCTCGAACTCGCCCCAATACGCCATGGCCGCGTTGGGATCGAGGCGCGCGGCTTCCTTGAAGGCGCGATAGGACTCGAAATCCCAGAAGTCGTGCAGCAAGCGGAGGCCCTGGTTGAAGTAGGCCTGCGCCTGTTCGGAGTTCGTGGTGATTTTCATGCTGGCGTTACCGATGCCCTGCATCAGCGGCGGCGGAGGAAGGTCGGGATAATCCTGGCTGGCCATGCCGCCGTGGTGGTTCATCATTTGCATCTGCGCGGACGCGCTTGGGGCGAACATCGCGCCCGCAAGGAGAACGGCGGCTGCCAACCAGAGAGGCGAGCTGCTTCGTCGAATTCGAATGCGAGCTTGGCGAGTCATTTTGCGATTCGGACCGGCCGCAAGTATAGGCTGGGATCGACGCTTGCACAATCGCGCGAAGCAACGCGTGCGATGTTGCGCGGCGGGGGCGATGGCGTAGAATACGCGACGCGCGAGAATGCGAAAGGCGGCGCCATGAAAATCGGCAGTTCATTCCTGCATCAGCTTCCCCGGCCATGGGCGAAAGACTCGGAGTACGTGCTGCTGAAGAATCTGCTCGAGCAGGCGGAAGTAATCGACCAGAGCGGCTTCGATTACCTGTGGGCGACCGAGCACCATTTTCTCGAGGAGTATTCGCACTCGTCGGCGCCAGAGATTTTTCTGGCGGCGTGCAGCCAGCGAACGAAGAACGTCCGGCTCGGCCATGGGATCGTGCAGACGCCGCCCAACATCAATCATCCGGCGCGCATTGCCGAGCGCATCGCGACGCTTGATTTGATCAGCGGCGGGCGCTGCGAATTCGGTACCGGTGCGGGCGCGACGCTCAACGAGCTCGACGGATTCCTCGTCCCGCAGGCGGATAAGAAGGCAATGCAGATCGAGGGGATGCGCGTCGCGGTGCGAATGCTCGTCGAGGAGCCGTTCACGGGGTTCGAGGGTAAGTATTTGAAGGTGCCGCCGCGCAACGTGGTGCCGAAGCCGCTGCAGAAGCCGCATCCGCCGCTGTGGATGGCGTGCTCGCGGCGCGAGTCGATTCTGGATGCGGCGAGGCTCGGGCTCGGGGCGCTCACGTTTTCATTTGTCAGCCCGGACGAAGCGCGTCAGTGGGTAAAGGACTATTACGCGACGATCGAGAATGAGGCCGTGCCGCTCGGCTACGCCGTGAATCCGAATTTCGCGGTCGCCACGCCGTTCCTTTGTGACCTCGACGAAACGCGCCTCGAGCAGGTGCGCAAGGAAAGCTACGGATTTTTTCTCTACGGCCTCGGACACTACAGCTTCTTTGGCCAGCACCGACCCGGCAAAACCGATATCTGGAATGAATTTGCCACCGCGCCGAAGGACGGCAAGGCGCCCGAGGCGGGCGCGCAGACGTGCGTCGGCACGCCGAAAATGATCCGCGAGCGATTGCTGGAATTCGAAGAAGCGGGGATCGATCAGGTGATCGGCGTCGGCCAGGTGGGGCGCATTCCGCACGAGCTGATGTGCTCGTCGTTCCGCCTGTTCTCGAAGGAAGTGCTGCCGGAAATCAAGGAACGGGAGCAGGCCAGCGCGCGGAAGAAGGCCGAGCGCAACGCGCGCATTTCCGAAAAGGCGATGGCACGCAAGCCGAAGGTCGAGCAGCCGGCGGTTGAAACTGTGATCCCATCGGTCGGCCGTCACTAACGCAAGTTCGACAACGAAGCTTGGGGTTGATTTGGCCGGTTCGATTGCGTGAGTTCGCGCCCGGCTCCAGGGATGTCTATCGAAACCATGGAGCCGGGCGCGCGGTTCAAAACGCTACCGTTTCAGTTTGAGGCTTCCGCTCAGAACGAAATGCTAACCGCAACCCCGGGACGGCCAGGAAACCTGCGATCGTACAGATAATACCCGTCGCCTGAGTAGTCGACGTAAACGTCGTCCGTCTGGTACCAATCGTCTCCCCAGTAATCCGGATAGGGATCAAGGACGGTGAACCAATAGCCACCGTACTGAAAGCGCGGATACCCGCCTACAACCATAAAGGGGAGGCCCCAGACGTGGAACCAGTGATCTCGGCCGTAGTGGGCGCGGTAATAGTAGTCGGGAACGCGATAGCCATGGTAGCCGCCACGCTGCTGCCAAGAGCGGCGTTCGGAGTCCCAGTTGCGGGCGCGATGCTGCTGCCAGGTGGTCCGCTGTTGCTGCTGCCAGTTACGCTGCCGTTGCGGCGTGGGTTGTAGCTGCGCCGGGCGCTGATGCTGCTGCTGTTGCCGGGCGCTCTGGTCCTGCTGTCCCCTGGCTTGCTGCTGTTGTTGCCGCTGTCTTTCCTGGCCCTGCTGTTGCTGCTGGGCGCGTTGGTGCTGCTGGTCCTGGTGTGCAGTGGCTTGCTGCTGTTGTTGCCGCTGTCTTTCCTGGCCCTGCTGTTGCTGCTGAGCGCGCTGATGCTGCTGGTCCTGCTGTCCTCTGGCCTGCTGTTGTTGTTGCCGCTGCTTTTCTTGGCCCTGCGGTTGCTGCTGCCTCTGATCCTGTTTTTGCTGCTGGCCGTGTTGCTGCTGTCCTTCGGGCTTAGCCTGGTGCTCCTGCTTCGAGGGCTGGGCATCCTGCCCGTGCTGGTCGTGCTGTGCGAACAGCGGAGTAAGGGTTCCAAGAAAAAGGAGCAGGACTCCGGCACTGATAAATCTGATTGGTTTCACGAGCGTTACCTCCTCCTCACAGCGGCGTCGCGCGCCACCCACTTCCATTGGTGCAGATATTAGGCGCGCCAGAGATGAGACTCGCCGTTTATTCCGGTCTGATCGGCCCGACAGCCCCCACCATCCGACAACCTCGTCGAGATCGAGTCTATTCTCTCTGCTGTCATTGTCCGTGACGCGTATCACCAGTCTCCGGGATTTGTATGGGACTAAACTGTTCACAATGAGACATTTGTGGATTGCGGCGGTTTTGGTTGCGCGTCCGCGGATCCGGAAAAACCCATCGGGACATGCGGACGATCCATTGAATTGCGCAGTCGTGATCGCGATGCCAGATGGCTTGCGCCGTAGGGGCGGTTTTTAAACCCGCCCCTTTTTGTCGCCGAAATGAGAGCCCGCCGCTTTGCTTGCCCCGCGCTCGCGAACGTCTCAGTAGACCTCGAGCTACATGCCGCCTTCGTCGCCAGACGGCCCGTAGATCGACGGCACCGGTATCTGGTTCATGCGAAGGTAGACCGAGAGCTGGCCGCGGTGATGGATGATGTGATTCAGGATCATGCTGCGAAGCACCTGAATGCGCGGCATGGAAAAGAAGGTCTTGCCGCCGTTCAACAACGTCCACGTCTTGTACAGCTCTTCATCGCTGGCCTTCGCGATCGCGGCGCGAGCATCCGCGACATTCTTGTCGAAGAGGTCGAGAAGTTGCTGCCGCGATTTCATCACCGTCGGCACCGGCGGAGGAGCGCCCGCTGGGCGAAAATCGAACGAGTCGCCGATGAAAGTGGCCGGGACGAAGCCCGTCATCTCAACGATGTGCCCGGCAAGGCGCCCCATGGCCATCGAGGAGTTGTGAGGTTTCCAATCGACTTTATCCTCGGGAACACGTTCGAGGGTTTTGCGTGTAGTCGACATTTCGTGATCGAATTCAGGAAGAAGCGCGTCGCGTATCGCCATCTAAGCCTCCATTTGTATGGTCGGAATCTATCGTTTTGCCCCGCGGCATTCTAACTCATCTGCGTGAATCGTTTGTCACGGGAGGGCAAACAGAAAGTTGCGAGCCGGTTCTTAGCCCCGGCCGCGGCCGGCCGCTCGCGTGAACGCGCGGACCACCGTTTCGCTCTTGCGCGAAATGGCGGATTGAATCGGGTCGTGCACGATCGTGTCCCGCGGGCTGGGGCGGTGCGCGATTTCCTGCTTGGCCTTGGTTTGTTTCCAGGTGTGCAGGATGCGGTGCACCACCGTAATGTTGGGGCCGATCGCGAGAATCCAGAGCGCGATTTCCATGCGGTTCGTGAGCGCGGCGATGATCATCAGGACGAGCCGCTCGGGCCGCTCCCAGAATCCGATTTCGGCGGGGGGAACGAGCGAATCCGCGCGCGCCTTGGCGTAGCTCACCATCACGGCGCCCGCCATCGCCGCTCCTGCAAGCACCGCATAGAGGAAGCGATTCACCAGCGCGTAGTAGACGAGCAGGCCGAGGAAGAGAAGCAGGTCAGCATAGCGGTCGAGGATCGAATCGAGAAACGCGCCGAAGAGCGAGACGCGATTTTGCCGCCGCGCTACAGGACCGTCGAGCAGATCGCACAGGCCCGCCAGGACGATCATGCCCCCGGCCGCAGCAAACTCGCCGCGTGCGAAGAAAATACCCGCCACAAGGTTCGAAGCCAGAGCGGCCCAGGTAATGATGTTGGGATGGATGCCCGTTGGGGCCAGCACATCTGCCAGACGATCGATTGGCCAGGAGAGGTACCGGCCGATTTTCGGCATCAACATAGAGCGAGTTCCACCCGCCTATTCCTCGTCATAGATCGTGGTCAGCCGAACAACCTCGTATTCTTTCACGCCCGCCGGGGTCGTGACGGAAACCTCATCGCCCACCTTCTTGCCAAGAAGCGCGCGGCCGATGGGAGAAGTAGTCGAAATCAGCCCCTGGGTGGCGTCTGCTTCTTCCACCGTTACCAGCTTGTACTCGATTTGGGTGGATTTTGCAGTATCCAGCACCACAATCTTGGAACCGTAAGCAGCGCGATCCTTGGGCAGATTGTTCAGGTTCAGCATGGACAGGTCGGCCATGCGCTTGTGGAGCTGCCCAAGCCGGGCGGCGACGTAGCCCTGCCGCTCCTTGGCGTACTTATACTCGGAGTTTTCAGAGAGATCGCCGTGCGCCCGTGCCACTTTGATCTCTTTCGGGAGCTCGTCGTGAAGCTCGTGCTCGAGGGCGGCGATTTCGTCCTTGAGTTTCTTCTTAATCTTTTCAGTAAGGTCGATCATTTTGATCGAAAAGTCCGAATAGCCTGGCTGGGTGCCACCTGCTGCATGCCCCGACAGGGGGATTATAGAGGATTTCCGCGCCCTCCCGCAAATCATGGCCCCGTGAAAGAGGAGGGCCAGATCGCCCGGCCGGGAGCTACGGGAGCCGCGATTGCGAGTTCCGTTAGCCCCCGACCGGTGCCTGCCATCCGCTCAGGCCGACGCCTTCAGCGGTTTCATCTGGGACCGATGCTCGCCCGGCACGGAGCGGAAGGCGATGCACAGGCGGTTCCACGTGTTAATCGTAGAGATGGCGAGGCTCAGGTTTACCAACTCTTCGGGGCTGAACTGCTCCTTGACGCTCGCGTAGACTTGGTCCGGCACGTGGCCTTCGGTGATCAGCGTAAGCGCTTCGGTCCATTCGAGGGCGGCGCGCTCGCGGTTCGTGTAGAACGGGCTTTCGCGCCACGCGTCGAGCAGGTAGATGCGCTGCTCGGATTCGCCGAGGGCGCGCGCGTCTTTCGTGTGCATGTCGATGCAGTAGGCGCAGCCGTTGATCTGCGAGGCGCGAATTTCCACCAGTTGAAGCAGCGTGTGCTCGAGGCCGGAGGTATTGACGTAGTGCTGCAGTGCGCTAACGGCCTCATAGGCCCCTTTGGGGGCGACCTTCATGAGATTGAGACGAGCTTCCATGTCTTTCTCCTTTCGAGGGCTCGAAAACAGGCTACACCCGACCCGCACGGATGCGCGAATCGAGCCGTGGCGGGCAGCAGGGCCAAAATGGCAACGTTTCACGTGATGGTAACGGGTTGGCGTTAGAATGAGTCGGCACCAAGGGCGCGGAGACAACGTGGATCTCGAACTTACCGAAGAACAAAAGCTGCTGGAGCGAACCGTGCGGGCATTCGCCGAAGCGGAGGTAAAGCCGCTCGCGGCGGAGATCGACGAGACGGGCCAGTTCCCGCGCGAGACGCTGCGCAAGGCCGCCGAGCTCGGCCTGACGGGAATCTCCGTTGCCGAGGAGTGGGGCGGCGCGGGCATGGACCACATGTCCTACGCGATCGTGATGGAGGAGATCGCGCGCGTCTGCGCGTCCACGAGCGTGATTCTCTCAGTGCAGAATTCGCTCTATTGCGGCACGCTTGAGAAATTCGGCACCGATCAGCAGAAGAAGAAATTCCTCGTGCCCTTCGCGCGCGGCGAAAAGATCGGCTGCTACGCGCTCACCGAGCCGCAAGCCGGATCGAACGCCGCTGCGCTGAAAACGAAGGCCGTGCTGAAAGGCGACCGCTACGTTGTGAACGGCACGAAAGCCTGGATCACCAACGGCGGCGTGGCCGATGCGGGCGTGATCTACGTCAACACGCAGCCGGAAAAGGGCGAGAAGGGAATCACGGCGCTGGTGATCGAGAAGGGCACG
This sequence comes from uncultured Acidobacteriota bacterium, assembly GCA_963743335.1. Lineage (GTDB taxonomy): Bacteria > Acidobacteriota > Terriglobia > Acidiferrales > UBA7541 > Palsa-295. The sequence continues at coordinate 515,926 of CAVUPI010000002.1, read as the reverse complement.
CCGGGATTCTCGGTGGGCAAGGAAGAGAAGAAGCTTGGAATTCACGCCACGGCGTGCGTCGAGTTGTCGTTCGTCGATTGCGAGGTGCCCGCTGCGAATCGCATCGGCAACGAAGGTGATGGCTACAAGATCGCGCTGACCACGCTCGATGGTGGGCGCATCGGCATCGCGTCGCAGGCGACGGGAATCGCGCAGGGTGCGTTCGAGGCGGCGCTCGCCTACGCGAAGGAGCGCCAGGCGTTCGGCCATCCCATCGCCGAGTTTCAGGCGATCCAGTTCATGCTCGCCGACATGGCCACCGAAATCGACGCGGCGCGCCTGCTCGCGCGGCGCGCTGCATGGAAACAGGACACGGGCCAGCGCTTTTCGATGGAGGCCGCGATCGCAAAGCTTTTCGCGAGTGAGATGGCGACGCGCGTGACGCACAAAGCGATTCAGATTCACGGCGGCAACGGCTACAGCCGCGAATATCCCGTCGAGCGCGCCTACCGCGACGCGCGCATCACCGAAATCTACGAAGGCACCAGCGAAATCCAGCGCCTCGTGATCGCGGGCTGGGTCCTCAAATCATCGTTCTGAACTCCATCGGACAAACTCGCCGTCGTTGTATGCTGGCGCCATGCTCGAATTAGATTGCGGGCAGGCATTCGATCCACTCGATCCGGCGCGCGAAGAAGAGTTTTTCGCGACGGTGCCGGCGCGCGCAGGTGTGTTGCTGGTCGAAATGCGCGCGGCCGGCGCCGAGCCGTACCTGCTGCGAACGGCGGACCTGCAGCGCGCGGCTGAGCGCTTGCTGCGCGAGCCCGAGGAAGCTTCGAAGCGGCTAAACCTGCGCGCGGTGGCGGCCGGGATTCGCTATCGCGCGACTGGATCCAAATTCGAGCAGACGCTCGCTTTTTACGAGCACGCGAAGAAGAATTTCCCCGGCCGCTATCGAGCTTTGCTGCGGCTGCGCGGGCCCGCCGTCCTGAAGCTCAATCTGCGCAACGCCTATCCCCGCTGCTATGCGACGCGCCGGATTCGCGCGGACGAAGGGTTTTACTTCGGCCCTTTTATCTCGCGGCGTGCGGCGGACGCCTTCGCCGAAGGCTTTCTCGATTTGTTCAAAATCCGCCGCTGCCAGATCAAGATTCGTCGCGATCCGAGCTTTCCCGGCTGCATCTACTCCGAGATGAAAATGTGCCTCGCGCCGTGTTTTGCGGGTTGCACGAAGGATGAATACGACACCGAGGTTGGCCGCGTGCTCGAAGCGCTGGCGTCTTCGGGCGAGGCGCTGACGGCAACGCTCGAACGCGAAAGGGAAGCGGCCAGCGAAGCGCTCGATTTCGAGCGCGCCGCGGCGCTGCACAAGCGCCTCGAAAAAGTTTCGGCGGCGCTGCGCAGTTTGCCCGAACTCGCGCGGCGCGTACAGGATCTCGACGCGGTGATCCTGGAGCGTGCGGCGGAAGAAAAGACGGTTGCCGTATTCCCGTTGCGCGGCGGGATGCTCGGCGAGCCGCTTTTCCTCCGCTTCGGCGAGATTTCCAGCAATCCGCGCTCGGTCGAGTCCATGATTCGCGAGAAGCTCGAGACGCCCGCTTCGCCGCTCGCCGAAAAATCGGCCGAGACCGCGGCCGGCGCCACGCCTCCACCGGAATCGAATTGGCGCGAGCAATACGGCTTGCGCGAAGCGCCTGCTGAATTGGGCGAGCACCTGTCGCTCGTAGCGAGGTGGTTTTACTCGAAGCCGCGCGAGGGAGAAATTCTCTTTCGCGATGGAGAATGGCCGTACCGGCGCATCCTGCGCGCGTGCGCGAGGTTGCTCGCGCCCCCGGGACCAGCTGCTGCCGAAACGGTACAGCCAAATTCCTGAGCAAATCAGGCGACAATCCGGCCAGCGCGCCCGCCGTTACATCGTACAATTAGAACGAGCATGGCCGCGCCAGACCCATCGAAAAACTCCGCCACCGCAGCTGAGTGGGGCCGCTCGCGTTTTCGCGATACGGTTCGTTCGCTCAAGCACCGCAATTTTCAGCTGTTCTTCAGCGGCCAGCTGATTTCGCTGGTCGGCACCTGGATGGACACGGCCGCCGAAGCGCTTCTCGTCTATCGCCTTACTGGATCGTCGCTGCTGCTCGGCACGGTGGCGTTCGCCGGGCAGATTCCCGTCGCCATCTGCGCGACGGCCGGCGGCTACGTGGCCGACCGCTTCGACCGGCGCAAGATCGTGATCGCCACGCAGACGGCGTCGATGATCCTCGCGGGCATCCTCGCGTTCCTTACGCTCTCGCATCGCGTAACCGTCGGCGAAGTGATCGTCCTCGCCGCGCTGATGGGCGTGGTCAACGGATTCGACATTCCCACGCGGCAGGCCTTCCTCGTGCAGATGGTTGGCCATGAAGATCTGATGAACGCCATCGCGCTGAATTCGTCGATGTTTCAGGGCGCGCGCGTGATTGGCCCGGTGATCGCGGGAATCATCGTCTACAAAATCGGCGAAGGCTGGTGCTTCTTCGCGAATTCGGCGAGCTACATCGCGGTGATCGCGGGCCTGCTGATGATGCGGGTAGCGCCACGGAAAATCGAGCCTCGCAGCGAGTCGCCGCTCCGGCACGTGACCGAAGGATTTCGCTTCGCCCGCAACACCGCGCCGATCCGCGCGCTCCTTTTGCTGATCGCGCTCGTGAGCCTGGTGGGTATGCCCTATTCGGTGCTCATGCCGGTGTTTGCCGTGAAGATCCTGCATGGCACAGCGCGCACGTACGGCATATTGATGGGCGCAATCGGAGTGGGCGCATTGATCGCCGGGCTCACGCTCGCCTCGCGGCGTGGCGTGAAAGGCCTCGGGCGCTGGATCGCGATTGCCTGCGGAGGATTCGGGACCGGGCTGATTCTGTTTTCGCTCTCGCGCTGGTATCTGCTGTCCCTCTGCCTGCTCGTCCCGATGGGATTCTCGATGATGACGCAGATGGCGTCGTCCAACACGCTGATCCAGGTGATGGTGCCGGACCGGTTGCGCGGCCGGATCATGGGCGTGTATTCGATCGTGTTTATGGGGATGGCGCCGCTCGGGTCGCTGCTCTACGGCGCGCTCGCCGATCGTATCGGCGCGCCGCACACGCTGACCATCGGCGGCGCGCTCGCGATTTGCGGCGCGATTCTCTTCGCGCGCAATTTGCCGAAGATTCGCGTCGAGGCGCGCCAGCTGATTGTCGCGCAGGGCATGGCCGGCGGCGAGCCCGCGCAGGAGCCCGGCGTCACAACTGTACCCGATCCATAGCCGGCATCGGCGGCGCTAGCGGACGCGTTCTGGTATACTGCGCGCCACCAAAAATCCGCATCGAAAGAGACTGAAGATCTCCCATGTCCACTTCCGCCACGATCGACCGCAAACGCATCCCTGGACGCGCCACCGCGCAGGGAACGCTGCGCTACGCGGCGCGATTTCAGGGCCGCACCGCTGCCGGACATTTCCGTGAAATTCAAGGAGGCTTGCTTTTCTCATCGATCGGGATCGGAACCTATCTCGGCGAGCCGGACGCGGCCACAGACAAGGGCTACGCGGATGCGGTCGTCGCGGCGCTCGAGGGCGGTATCAACGTCGTCGACTCGGCGATCAACTATCGCCTGCAACGGAGCGAGCGCTCGATCGGCACGGCGCTCAAGGAACTCGCCGCGAAAGGCTTTGCGCGCGACGAAATCGTTCTCTGCACCAAGGCGGGATTTCTCACGCCGGATGGTGAAATGCCCGACGACGCGAACGATTATTTTTCGCGCGAGTTTATCGATCCCGGCGTTTTTCGCCCCGAGGACATCGCGGCCGGATGCCACTGCATGACGCCGCGTTACCTGGCCGATCAGCTCGAACGCAGCCTCAAGAATCTGGGCGTCGAGTGCGTCGATGTCTTCTACCTGCACAATCCCGAAACGCAGCTCAGCGAGATTACTCCCGATGAGCTGAAAAAGCGCATCCGCAATGCGTTCGCGTTCCTCGAATCGGCGGTCGCGAGCGGCAAGATCGGCGCGTACGGCCTCGCTACGTGGAACGCCTTCCGCGAAGAATCGAAGGCGCAGGGCTATCTTTCGCTCGCCGAAATCGAAGAGATCGCTCGCGATATCGGCGGCGGCGATCATCATTTTCGCTTCGTGCAGCTGCCCGTGAATCTGGCGATGCCGGAGGCGCTGATCCGCCCGAATCAGGTGGTGCAGGGCAAGACGATGGCAGTGGTGCAGGCGGCGCGGTTGCTGGGGATCACGCTGGTGTCGAGCGCGGCGCTGCTCCAGGGACAGCTCACGCGAAATCTGCCGCCGTATATCGGCGACGCGCTGGGGCTGAAGAAGAACTCAGAGCAGGCGCTGCAGTTCGCGCGATCGGTGCCGGGCGTCACGACGGCGCTTGTGGGCATGAGCCGCGTCGAACATGTCCGAGCCAATCTCGCGCTCGTCGGCATCGAGCCTTCCCCGCGCGATCAGTTCCTGAAGCTGTTCGAGTCGCGCAGCTGAAATCGCGAAGGCGGGTCGCCGTTGCGGTTTTCTCTGCGCACTCTGCGTCTCCGCGGTGAACCCGGTCTTTCGCGCAACGTGCCAACGAAGCCTCAAGACTACGCGTCGAGCCAGCCATTGATCGCCAACCCGATTTGATCGAGGCGCCCGGTGAAGAAGTGGTCGACGCCGTCGACGATCACGAGCCGCTTCGGCTCGGATAGCGTCGCATAGAGCGCTTCGATATTCGCGCGCGCTCCGAACTGGTCGTTCCCGCCCTGAATCAACAGCTTCGGCTTCGCGCACGCGCGCAGAAAGCTCATGTCGATTTTGTCGACGGGCAACCCGAGTCCAATTAGCTTGTCGACGCGCGCATCGTCGCATCCCACGCGCAGCCCGACCCACGATCCGAAGCTGAATCCCGCCAGCACGATCGGCTTGCCGGGAAACTCAGTCGCCAGATAATCCAGCGCTGCGCGGACATCATCTTGTTCGCCGCGCCCTTTGTCGTGCTCGCCTTCGCTTTGTCCCGTGCCGCGAAAGTTAAAGCGCAGGACGGGCGCGCCGCGCTCGTGCAGCGCCTTCGCCGCTTGATAGACTACCTTGTTGTGCATCGTGCCGCCAAAGAGCGGATGCGGGTGGCACACGACCGCCGCAAAAGCCGGATCATCCGCCGAAGATGTCCAGAGCATCGCCTCGAGGCGCCCGGCGGGGCCTGCAAGGAAAAAGTTGCGATGGAAGACGTCCGCCATGGGAGGGTATTCCGGATACGACTCAGGATTCTGCCGCGCGAATCGCGCGACCGTGCGTTTCAGGAGCTTGTGATCTTCGACATCCGTGCCGCTCGAGCGTCGCCGTTGCGCTCGGCAGCCTTCGTCCATTCGACCACAACTGACGTGAGCGTCGGCCGCTGCCCGGCATGCGCCGCGCCGTCTGACGTTCCGGTCGCGCCCTCGGGCGGCGAATCGGCGCGGATCACCCGTCCCGAAATTTCGCCCGCCTTCGCCCAATCGCCCCACGGAATCTTCGCGAGCACAAGCTCGCCTACGCGGTAGGCTCGCGCGCTTTCAAAGCGCACGCCATGGTTCGAAATGTTCTGCGTCATCGACTCTTCCGGCCACTGGCTTCCGGCTGGCCGCACGAAAATCGGCAGCGCAAAAGCAAAGCGCGCGGACCTTCTTCGCTCGTCATTCTCCGGACGCGGCGCCTCACGCGGCGGCAGCAGGAGTTGCAAGCCGACGTAGAAGCCTCCGCCTGCGCCGCCGTGCACGCGCGCGATGCGCGCAGGCGTCTCGGGCTGAACCGCGGCCGCCGAAGCTTCGAACGGGTACGTCACCCACACGCGCGCCTGCGGATTACAAGGCTCGTTGCGGCGAATCAGCAGGCCTTCGCGGGACACGTCGATTGTTTCGGTGATTTCAAGGCGCATCCCCAGCGGGCCGAGCCAACGAATCCGCGCCGGCAAGCGAAGCCGTGCGCGCGGTGACTTCCGCAGGTCCACTGGCGTGGCCGAATCGGGCATGGGCGTACATCCTAGCCGCGTGGAACGTTCAGGTCAAACCTCCCGCGCGCCTCGGTATCGAAAAGCGAACGGAAGGCGGCAATTCTAATGTTGCCTAAAATCGATTGCGCGCCGCAGGCAGCGATGGTAGCGTGGGCGCAGTCGGGCACAAACGAGGGGCGCTGATGGAAGACAGTGTGGAACGGCGCACGGCGCGACGTTTTTCGATGATGCTCCCGCTCAAGGTCCGTTTTTCGGCCAGCGAGGGCGTGATCGAGAAGCAAGGCGAGACGCGCGACGTCAGCTTTCGCGGCCTGTATTTCCTGATCGAAGCGGCCGTCGAAACCGGTAGCTCCATCGAGTTTGTCCTTACGCTGCCGCAGCAGATCACGTTGGCGGGCGATGTCCACATTCGCTGCTACGCCCGTGTGCTGCGCGTCGAGCCGCACAACGGCCGCCGCGGCATAGCCGCCCGCATCGAGCGCTACGAATTCCTCCCCGCCACCGCCTAGCCGGCCGCTCCCAGATATCCTGGCAGTCTCGCGCGACCGGTGTAATTGGCTCGCGGGCAGAACTTGATCTGCGTTCGAAACACAGAGGACACAGAGAAGCACAGAGCGCACGGAGAACGGCAAAGCGCCTCAGTGCCCCCTTGATGTGCTCAGTGTTCTCTGTTCTGAGGTACAGGTGAACGCGCGCCCGGCAACACGCGACGTGCGCGACTCGCCAGACGCCGCTGCCGCCAGAATTCTCTTCTCTTATTTTTCCCGCTGAAGCAAGATTCCTAATTGGAGATTCCGCATGGCCCGCCACACTCTGCTCATCGACGCGGACGACACCCTCTGGGAAAACAACATCTTCTTCGAGAAGACGATCGATGATTTCATCACCCAGCTCGAGCACCTCGGCTACACGCGCGAATACATCCGCCACATCCTCAACGAAACAGAGCACCGCAACATCCGCCAGCACGGCTACGGCGTGCGCAGCTTCCGCCGCTCGCTTGAAGACACCTATCTGAAGCTGGCGGGGAATTCGGCGCGGCGCGACCTCATGAAGGAAATCGAGCGCATGGCCCACGAACTCGAAAACACGCCGCCGCACATCCTCGATGGCGTTCCGGAGACGCTCGCGTATCTCGCGAAGCACCACCGACTGATCTTGCTGACCAAAGGCGAGCCCGCGGAACAGGCGGCGAAAGTCGAGCGCTCGGGACTGCAATCCTATTTCGACGCGATCGAAATCGTGCTCGAAAAGGAATCGTCCACCTACGGCCGCATGATCGAGCAGTTCAAGATCGTGAAGTCGCACGGCTGGATGGTCGGCAATAGTCCGCGCAGCGACATCAATCCCGCGCTGCAATCGGGCCTCAACGCCGTTTTCATCCCGCACTCGGCCACCTGGGAACTCGAGAAGGCCGAACTCGAAAGCGGCACAGGGCGGCTCCTGATCCTCTCCGCGTTCCGCGAACTCCGCGGCCATTTCTGATCGCTTGGCGGCGAAATGCGCTGGTCTTGTAGCGGCGCGTCGCGGCATTCGCGACCCGGCACTCGGCCTTCGCTCCACAGGCCAAATTGTCCACGGCGCGGAGCACCACCCGCCTTCCCGTCGCAACCATTCCGCGGCTAAGATTTCCGCATGGCTAACGCAACGCAATTAGCAACCGACTACCGCAAAGAGTTCGCCGACTTCGGCGACGCGATCTACATGAACGTCTCCTATCAAGGTCCGCTTCCGCTCGCATCCGTGCGCGCGGCCGAAGAGGCGCTGAAATGGAAAATGCTGCCGTTCAATATTCCCGACAGCGCGCATTTCGATCTGCCCGATCGCGTCCGCACGAAAATTGCGCGAATCATCGGCGCGCAGCCGGACGACGTCGCCATCACCACGGGCGCGGGCGCCGGTGCGGCGTGCGTGGCGGCGGGCATCGACTGGCAGCTGGGAGACGAAGTGCTGATCGGCCAGCGCGAATTTCCCGTGCACTACGCGAGCTGGCTGGCCTACGAGCAAGCGGGAAAGCTGAAAATGCGCGTGATTTCGCCCGCCGCCCGCTTCATCGCGGCGGACGACTACATTCGCGCGATCGGTCCGCGCACGCGAATCGTCTCTGCGAGCCTCGTGCGATTTGACGACGGTGCGCGCCTCGATGCAGCGCGTGTCGCCGAGGCCTGCCGCGCCGTTGGGGCGATGTTGCTGCTCGACGCCAGCCAGTGCGTGGGCGCGATGCCGATGACGGTCGCGGAACTCGGCGCGGATTTCATCGTCGGCAGCGGCTATAAATGGCTGCTCGGTCCGTACGGCGCGGGATTTTTCTGGGTCGCTCCCGAGGCGGGCAAGCGGCTGAAGATCGGGCCGGTGAATTATCAGGCCCTCGAAGGCGCGCGCAATTTCAGCGCGTTTGCGACGACCACTCTTCGGGCCGTTCCAGGCGCGCGCCGCTGGGACGCCGCTGAAACTGCGAACTTCACGAATCTCGCGGCCCTCGATGCGTCGCTCGATCTGGTTCTGGCAGTCGGCGTCGGTGCAGTCGCCGACCACAATCACGCGTTGGTCAGCCAGATCATCGAGCGCCTGCCCGGCAGCCATTGCACGCTCGCCTCGCCCGCCGAACGCGAGCGCCGCGGTCCTTATCTCTGCATCGCCGCGCGCGATGCCGGTGAAACAAAAGCGCTATTCGAGAGGCTGCGCGCGAATCGCATCTTCGTCAGCCTCCGCGAAGGCTCCATCCGCATCGCACCATATCTCTACAACACGCCCGAGCAGATCGCGCGCCTGATGGATTTACTGTCGGCTTAGCTCGAGTCGCTCGAGAAATATAAGCTTTCCCTCAAATGGCTCAAAGCCGAACACATATTCAGCTTCGGTTCCATCTGAAAAGTGTGCGTTCGCACGTACGGTCCAATCGAGGGCGGACGCTGCAAAACTGCCGTTGCGTCCATCCTGCAGGTGCCTGAATTCCACCGAGGTAACTTTGAGAGTGCCCAAAAATCTTTCGGCGTTGACTAACGGAAGAGAATCGACGAAGGCCTGTTTTTCGTCCGGTCCGAACCTGGCACCCGCGTCCTTGAGGGCCCGAACCACTTGGTCGTCGGACCATTCGGGATGCGACTGAACCAATTCACGGAGGGTCGTAAGTTTCCGTTCGTTGGCGCCCTCTGGGGATGTATCCACTTGCTGTATGCGGCTGCCATGTTCGATCGGCGGTAGCCAAACGTCGCCGCTCAAGAGAACGCTGTCGGGGTCCGGCCTGTCCTCTGGAATCGGTTCGCCGTTTAGGTGCCCGCGGAACCCATAATTGGGCGGTTTGTCGGGCGTTACGGTGAAATAGACGCCGGCGTTCTCGCGCCAGGAGTCCTCGGCTGGATGCACCACCGAAAGTTCCAGCCTATGCCCCTTGCTCAGCAATTCCGGATAGAAAACCTGCAAGAAATCGTGCACGAACGTCAGCACCGTCTCTTGACTGGCCGGAGGATTCCGTTGGGCAAGTGCGGTTGGCATTCCGAGGGCGAAGAGCAAACCGATTATTGGAAGACGGAGCATCGTCTACGGCTTGTACTCCTCGAACAGTTTCTGATAGTCGTGGTTGTTTTCGTCGCAGATGTATTCCTGCAGATACCATTCGGGATGCAACGTGAAGGTGCCGGCTTCGGTCCAAGGCGCCGCGAACACGTTCGGATCGTCGATCGTCGCCGAATATTTCAGCGTGTCGTACGCGGTGCGCTGAAATCGCTCGACCACATGATACGCGGTCGTGTGCCGGTACTCGCCGACGGACACTTTGTCGTTGAAGCCGATCGCGTCGACCACCAGCGTGTCGCCGTCCCAGTGGCCCACCGAATTTCCCATCCAGGTTGGGTCGATATCCTTCGGGTGGTCGCGTCCGTCGGTCGGAATCACGCGATAATATTCGCCCGCCTCGTAGAGGATCACCACCTCGGTCGCGTTCTGGACGATCTGTATCGGGTACGGCTCGCCGATTACGTCCGGCACTCCGCGCGGCAGGCAATGCTCGCCAAGTGAAAACGTATACTCGGGCCCCACGTGATATTTTTCCGCGCCGGGCTTCAGCCTGATTTCGCCTATTGTGTGGATCGAGTGGTACGGCGCGATGTAGATTCCATTGAGATCGGGATGGCCGTCGGGCATGTGCGGCACCGGCTTGTTGGCTAGCGACTCATCTGGCGCCGCTGCGGTTTCGGCGGGCGCGGGAGTCGTGCCCGCGACGAGCACCGTCACCGACCGCGTGTCGGCGACCTTGCCGCCGAATCCCATTACGCGCAGCGTGTATGTGGTCGTCGCTCGCGGAGTCACCATCATGTTGTCGCGCGTCGCCACAATCCCCACGCCGGGATCAAGCGTCACGCGATCGGCGTTAACCACCGACCACTCGAGCGTGACGGATTGGCCCGGCTGGATCGCGCCGGGGCTCACCGTAAAACTGTCGATGTGCGCGGTCGGCCCGGCAGGGAATCCGTTGCGCGGTAGCGGCGGTTGCTGCGCGGGCGCCGGCTGAGTTGGCGCTTGCCGCGCTGGCGTGGCGCATGCCATCGCGGTCGCAAGCGCCGCAGAAATCGCAATCGATCTCGCTGCCGAAATCAGAGTCTTGATTGGAATCGTTATCACACGACACCCCAAAGCAAACCGAAAACGGGCGATCCAAGTTCCCACTTGGAAGCTCCGCTCGCGCATCCTATTCCGGTGCCCCGAAGGACACAACAACTTTCCGGACGAGCGGCCTTCGATTTCCCGTTATCCGCGATTCTTTTGGGGCTTACCGGCATTCTTCGTCAGGTGCCAGGCGTCACACCACGAGCATTGGTATGCCCGGAGATCCTTCGGCGCGTTGTTGTTCGCGATCTGGTGCGCGGCAGTGGCCAGTGCTTCGCCTTCCGTCGCGTATTTGCGTTTCCCGCTCACCGGACATTTCGATTCGTCGTCCACGTCCAAAACTCCCCGATCTCAGCGCCCGACTAGGCTCTCCAGGAACTCGAACAGATTAACCCAACAATGCCGCCAAGCTCGCAGATCTCCGCGAACGTCACTTTTTCGAATCGGACGAAGAGCGGCATCGGCCTAATTCCAGCTTCGTAAGCTAGACTGGCCATCGGCTAAGAAATCATGCAGACCTTGAAGACGATCGCTGCCGCCATCGCTCTGGTTCTCGTTTCGGCGCCGCTGTTACGCGCGCAGGGGACCGGAAACGCGATGCTCCACGCCGCCAATGGCGCCGTGGTTGACGCGGAAGGCGCGCCCGTGCAGTTGCGCTGCGTGAACCTGAGCCCTTGGCTCGAACCCGAGCCCTACCTCATCGGAAAGGCGCTGCGCGGCCTTACGCGCTCTCCCTCGGAGCTGAAGCAGAAGCTTGCCAACCTGGTCGGCCCAGAAGACGCGCAGGCGTTTTGGCGGCAATGGGAAGACGCATTTATCACGCGAGCCGATTTCGCGCGCCTCAGGGAGCAGGGATTCGACTGCGTTCGCCTGCCGATCAACTACAAGTATATTGTCGCCGCGTCCCCAAGTGGCGCGATCACGCTCGACGCCGCCGGGCTCGCGCCAGTCGACCACGCCGTCGCATGGGGAACCGAGTACGGCATCTACGTGATCCTCGATCTGCACGCCGCGCCCGGCGGGCAGAATTCCGCTTCGACCGTTTCGGACGTCCCTTCCGGCGACACCGTCGCGCGCCTGTGGCAAGGGCCCGACGCGCGCGCGAACCAGAAAATGACCGTGGAAGTGTGGCGCGCTCTCGCAGCGCGTTATGCCAAGGCCGTTTCGGTCGGCGGATACGATTTGCTGAATGAGCCGGCGCTGCCCTCCGGCGCACCGAAAGACAACCTCATCGCCCTCTACAGTTCGATTACCGCCGCCATCCGCTCGGTCGATCCCGATCACATGATCATTCTCGAGGGCAACGACTACGCGCACGATTTCTCGTTCTTTCCTTCGCCGCCGGACGCGAACGTCATGTACGAGTTCCACGAATATTCGCTGCTCAATTCGGCCTGGCGCACGCCCAACCAGAAAGCGCTGGAGCCTTTTCTGAAGCTGCGCGCCACGACGCACATGCCTCTCTGGCTCGGCGAATTCGGCGAGGACACGTTCGATTGGCAGGCGCAAATGGTGCAATTGATGAAGGACAATCAGATCGGCTGGGCCGTCTGGCCGTGGAAGCGCATCGATTTCGGGAATAATCATCCGGCGATCGAGACCATCACTATGCCGGACGCCTGGGAGAAGCTTTTCCGCTATCTCGTAGGCGCATGGCTTAGCGGCAAGCCCGATCGAGCCGCTGCCGAGCAGGGAATGGCGCAGATGCTCCAGGCGATCCGCACGCAGAATTGCGTCGAGAACACACCTCTCGCGAAAGCGCTGGCCGCCCGCTGATGCCCGTTCGGAATCTTTTCCTCGAAAAGAGCGGATCCTCGAGGAGCGGCCAAAGTAGACCACCGACGCCCTTCTGAATTTTCTGTGAGTGTGGCGCGAAAAGCCGTGCCGCCCTTTGGATCTCTCGGTTGATGTGATATTTTGCGTTCCGCAATCATACGTGTGAACCTCGCGCGGGAGAATACGAGTCATGTGTTTTTCAGCAACGGCAAACTTTGTCGGCAGCGCAGCTCTGGGGGCCGTCGGCGTCGTCACATTGACGAAGGTGAAGCACAGGCGCGAGCTACTTTTCGCGGCGCTGCCCACGCTATTCGCCGTCCATCAATTCATCGAAGGATTCGTCTGGCTGGGGCTGGATGGGATTCTCTCGCCTACGGTGGCGCACGACATGGGCGCGGCATTCATGCTCTACGCGCAGGGCCTGCTCCCTTTTCTGCTGCCGCTAAGCGTTATGCTGTTTGAGCCTGACCGGAAGGACCGCAGGCGCATGCTGCCATTCGTCGTGCTCGGCGGAGGAACGGCCCTTTACATCTTGTGGGCGTTGACGGCCTACCCGTTGCAGGTGTACGTCAGGGGAAACAGCATCGTGTACATCAATCAAGCAACGAACAATACGGCGGTTGCTGTGCTATATGTGATTGCAACGTGCGGCTCGCTGTTTTTATCGCAGATCAAGCCGATGGTGATTTTTGGCGTTGCAAACCTCACGATTCTGCTGATTGTAATGGAGGTCAAGCGGTACGCATTCACCTCACTGTGGTGTGCGTACGCAGCAATCGCGAGTGTGATCATCCTCGCCTACTTCTGGAACAGCAGCGGACACCGGCCTTTCCTCTACGCGCGCTCTTCGTAAACGCCCGATTCCAGTCTTTTTAGGTCCCGACAAACCCGGAAATCGGAAAGGTGACTTTCCAATCTCGTCGGAAGTAGGGGAGTAACTCCGGTGCATACGGGAAAGTAAGTGTGTCGAAGGTGGACGAAGGTGTGCTGAAAGAGACAGCGTGGGTTCAGACCGTATGACATTATCCGGGCGCGTCGAGCAACACGACCCGGCCGTAGTCCTACGGAGAAGTGCTCGTCAGCTTTGGAAGCTGAGGGACACGCAACGGCCAAGAAAGCCGCAACGCCATGGCGCTCCTATTTGTTCTCGCGGTGGTTATTGTCGTCGCGCTTGTGGGCAGTCTTCCGATTTGGCCACACAGTAAGAGCTGGGGCTATTACCCCATCGTGGGCATCAGCGCGATCATACTCACGATTGTTCTGATTACGGTCATTGCCGGCCACTTACGCGGCCACTAATCGGCGCAGTTCCTCGATCGCCAGATGTCCGATTGAGGGATTGCCGGGTGTCCTTTTCGGGACAGTTTCACTTATCGGAAAAGCCATACACTCTTCGACGGCGAGGTAATGAGATGAACGAAGAAACAATTGATATTTTTGCGGGAGCACCGGAAGAAAACGGCTTGTGGGTTGAGGCCATCAAAGGCTTGTCGAGTGCGGACCACCGAATGAGAGAGATTGCAGCCGAGAAACCAGGCAAGTACTTTCTGTTCTCCAGCATTGACCAATCGATTCTCACGCGAGTGGACACGCGTTCCCGAGCGATGACCGCGCGGTAAGGTGATTCCATGCGTGCTCTACTTTCGTATCTCACTCGACTGCGCAACCACTATTTGGCCCTGAAGCTTAAGTGGGAGCATGACAAAGCGATAAGTCTCACGCGGCGCCGTTGGGACTACGCCCTCCGCCATCCAGCAGCCCCGGACGAAAAGCCACAAGAATAAGCTCTGACGAATGATGCGACTCCAACTCGCCCTCATTCACCCCGCGCCCGCCCGTGCAAACCTGAATCCTAATCTGCTAAACTGAATCGAATTAACTGCATCCGCGAGTTCTACCGGCCAACAGGCGACTCCGCGGCAGCTACCTCAAAACAGGACGGGACTGAATTGACGGCAGCCAACAAACCGTTGGTAGCATCAGGCGCGCCCGGCGCGGGCAGTCGCCTGGGCGACCATCTCCTCGATCACATCGGCAAGACACCGCTGATTCGCTTCGAGCGCACGGGCAGGGAATACCCGAACGTCGAGATCTGTGCCAAGGCGGAGTGGTTCAATCCCGGCGGCTCGGTGAAAGATCGCGCCGCATATTCCATGATCCGCGATGGCGAGCGGCGTGGCGCCCTGCGGCCGGGCAAAATAATCCTCGACGCCACCAGCGGCAACACGGGTATCGCGTACGCGATGATCGGCGCTGCGCTCGGCTACAAAGTAAAGCTGTGCCTCCCGTCGAGCGCGTCGCCCGAGCGCAAGCAGATCCTTGCGGCCTACGGCGTCGAGATCGTCTACACGCCCGGCGATGAAGCCACCGACGGCGCGATCCGCCGCGTGCGCGAAATCTACAACGCCGATCCGGAGAAATACTTCTACCCCGACCAGTACAGCAATCCGGCGAATCCCGCGGCTCACTACACCACCACCGCCCCGGAGATCTGGGAGCAGACGCAAGGCCGCATCACGCATTTCGTCGCCGGCCTCGGCACCAGCGGCACCTTCGTCGGCACCACGCGCCGCCTGAAAGAGTTGAATCCCAAGATTCGCTGCATTAGCATGCAGCCCGATTCGGGCTTCCACGGCCTCGAAGGCCTGAAGCACATGCCGACGAACCTCGTCCCGGCAATCTACGATCCGAATTTGGCCGATGAGAATATGGAGGTCCGCACGGAAGACGCGCAGCAGATGGCCCGCCGCCTCGCGCGCGAAGAGGGGATTCTAGTGGGCGTGAGCGCGGGCGCGGCGCTGTGGGCAAGCCTGGAGGTAGCGCGCCGCCTCCCGAAAACCGAGCGCGCGGTGATCGTCACCGTATTCCCCGATTCGGGCGAAAAATACTTGAGCGATCGGTTCTGGAGCGAAGAATGAGCGGCCTCCCGTTGAAGGTGCGCGACGAAATGATACGCCGGATTCACGCGCACGGTGTGGAGACGTATCCCCACGAATGCTGCGGCGCTCTCCTCGGCCGCGATGGCGACGACTCCCGGGAAGTGATCGACTTGCTGCCCCTAGCCAACCGCCGCGACGACTCGCCGCGCAACCGCTTCGAGGTCACGCCGGACGACGTCCGCCTCGCCGAGAAAACGGCCAGCGAGAAGAAGCTCGAGCTGATCGGGTGGTATCATTCGCACCCGGACGCCCCGGCGCGTCCCAGCGAATACGATCGGGATCACGCCTGGCCCTGGTATAGCTATATCATTGTCAGCGTTCAGAAAGGCGAGCCCAAGGACACCACGTCCTGGCGCCTGCACGACGACCGTGCCGGCTACGACCCGGAAGCCATCGAGATCGTAGTGCATACCTCAAGCATCTAATTGGCTCTATAGGAGGAAGTGAATGGCAGTCAAGGTGATCATTCCGACGCCCCTGCGGGCATATGCGGGGAAGCAGGAAAGCGTTGAGGTGCAGGCGAAGACCGTGGCCGAAGCGCTTGCTGCGCTCACCGGCACCTTCGGGGAGCTGAAAAAGCACCTTTTCTCCGACGACGGCCGGCTGCGCAGCTTCGTCAACGTCTACGTCAACGACGAAGACATCCGCTACCTGCAAAAGGACCAGACCCAGGTGCGCGAAGGCGATACGATCAGCATCGTGCCGTCGATCGCGGGCGGCGCGCGTCTCTAACAGCATCGAGCGAAACGGGGAGATCTCTCCATGGCAACAAAAATAGGTATTCCGGAAGGGCCGGCGAAAACCAAGCCCGCCGTGACGCTTTCCAAAGAAGAGGTGATGCGCTACAGCCGCCACCTAATCATGCCCGAAGTCGGCATGGACGGGCAGCTAAAGCTCAAGCAGGCCAAGGTCCTGTGCATCGGGACGGGCGGCCTCGGCGCGCCTCTCGGGCTGTATCTCGCGGCCGCAGGCGTAGGCCGGATCGGCTTGGTGGATTTCGACGTGGTGGATTCGACGAACCTGCAGCGCCAGGTTCTCTTCGGCACGAGCGACGTGGGCAAACCCAAGATCCAAGCGGCCGCTGATCGCCTGCGCAATTTGAATCCGGATATCCAGATCGACACGTTCGAGACGCATCTCTCAAGCGAAAATGCGCTCGATATCATGAAGGATTACGACATCGTCGTCGACGGCACGGACAATTTCCCAACGCGCTATCTCGTCAACGACGCCTGCGTGATCCTCGGCAAGCCCAATGTCTACGGCTCCATTTTCCGCTTCGAGGGCCAGATCACGATCTTCGGCTACCCGGACGGCCCCTGCTACCGCTGCTTGTATCCCGAGCCGCCCCCGCCGGGACTTGTTCCGTCGTGCGCCGAAGGCGGAGTGTTGGGCGTTTTGCCGGGAATCGTCGGCACGATCCAGGCCGCCGAGACGCTGAAGCTCATCATCGGCAAAGGCGATCCGCTCGTCGGCCGCCTGCTGCTCTTCGATGCGCTCGCCATGAAATTCCGCGAGCTCAAGCTGCGGAAGAATGCGGATTGCCCCGTCTGCGGCACGCACCCGACACTTACAAAGCTGATTGATTACGCCGAATTCTGCGGAATTCGGGGCGAGGAGGCCCCAGTGGCAGCAACCAATGTTCCGGAGATTACTCCGCGCGACCTCAAGACGCGGCTCGATCGCGGCGACGATCTCTATATCCTTGACGTGCGCGAGCCTCACGAATACCAGATCTGCAATCTCGATGGCCATCTGATCCCGCTCGGGGAGCTGCCGCGACGCGTCAACGAGCTCGACAGCTCGCGCGAGATCGTCGCGCACTGCCGCAGCGGAAAGCGCTCGGCCGAAGCCGTCGAGTTCCTGCAAAAGGCCGGCTTCCGCAAGATATGGAACTTGAAAGGTGGTATCCTCGCGTGGTCCGACGACGTCGATCCGTCGGTCCCGAAGTATTGATCGGCGACGATCGGAAAATCCCTCGGAGGCCCTCGGAGGTTCGAATGGCTGCAACGAAGCTCACGGTTCGAAATGATGGTTCGGTGAAGGTCGAGGGAGACTTCGAGATCGTCGACGCGGAAGGCAAGGCGTTCGGTCTTGGAGGCAGGTCCAACGCCGCGCTCTGTCGCTGCGGGCATTCGGAGCAGAAGCCCTTTTGCGACGGGTCGCACAAGAAGGTGAACTTTCAGAGCGTCATCCATGCCTTCGATCTGCCGCCAGTAACACCGAAGGCATGAGCGGCAATGGAGGTAAGAAGCGTTCGCTCGTGTAACATTTCTACCCCGCCTTTACCCAGGGAACGGGCGCTTGCAACAAACTGCTCGAGCTGTTGGTCCCCCGTTGGGCTGTAACTAAAGAACTTACGCAGTACCAGAACTATCCAACAGATCGGCCTTGCAGTTGCACCTCTTAGCAACGGGCAGGTGTATGTTTCTGGGGGCACGTGTGGACCGCAGGGGGAATCTGCGAGACGTCGTTTGGCTTCGGCTCGTCCTTTCGGGGACGGTTGCGGCTGCGGTGTATTGCGTCATCTTGGTCGCGCTGCGCCGCTCCTCCTACGCGGCCGATCCTCTCCTCGGCTCTTACCTGGACATGGCCGGCAGTCTCATCGCCTTCACGTTCGCCGCGAACGCCATGCTCCGCTTCCGGGGTGCCCACGACCGTATTTCGCTGATCCTGGCCTTTGGATTCGTCATCGCCGGCCTGATCGAGGCCGCCACCAGCTTTTCCTTCTAC
Source organism: uncultured Acidobacteriota bacterium (assembly GCA_963743335.1). GTDB lineage: Bacteria > Acidobacteriota > Terriglobia > Acidiferrales > UBA7541 > Palsa-295. Next base: position 497,908 of record CAVUPI010000002.1, on the reverse strand, counting down.
CGGGGGATGCTCGTCACGCCCTCGGTCGGATATGAGATCTCGCTGGCGTGGCTCGCCGGGCGCACCCTGCTCGGCGTTCTGCTGATTGCCGCGCTCGTCGTCGAACGACGCATCCCGCTGTCGCGTGATCCCGGCAAGGAGATCGCCGGGGTCACGCTGACGGTAGGAGCCGTGGCCTATCTCACCAGCGTGTTCTACTTCATGCTCCCCCACGCCCCGAAGATTCAACCGGGCGCTTTGATCCCCCGTCCCTGGGATTTGCTGCCGGCTGCAATCTATCTCATTGCAACGGTGGCCTATGGCCGTCGGCTAAGCCGCGCCAACGCGGCGCTCGATCGCGCTCTCTTCGTCGCCGCGGGGTTGAACGCACTCTGCCACATCACGATCAGCCAGTCGCAGCGCGTCCTCGACGCGGCGTATATGTCCGCGCACGTTCTCATGGTTGCAAGCTACGCCGTAGTGCTGGGCGGGACGCTGATCGACAACGCCCGTCTGTTCGACCAGATCAGCCGCCTCGCGATCTCCGATTCCCTGACCGGCCTGGCGAATCACCGCCAGCTGCTGGACGTGCTGGAGAACGAAATTCAGCGCTCGCGGCGCACCGGCCGTCGCTTTGCCGTCCTGCTGTTCGACCTCGACGGCCTGAAAAAAATCAACGACAAGTACGGTCACCTCACGGGCAGTCGAGCCATCAAACGCGTGGGTTGCGCGCTCCGGAACGGCAGCCGCGCCATCGACACGCCCGCCCGGTACGGTGGCGACGAATTCGCGCTCGTTTTGCCCGAGGCGGGCAAGCAGGAGGCCGAGCAGGCCGCCATCCGCATCTGCGAGCACATCATGCAGGATGGCGAGGACCCGTTCATTTCCGTAAGCGTGGGCCAAGCCGTGTACCCCGAGGATGGCGTTTCCATCGAGCAGCTCTTGGGCGCTGCCGATCGCGGGCTCTATCAGATGAAGGGTAAGGGAGAAAAGAAAATCCGTTTAAGCCAAGTCGTCGCTTGCCTGTAAAAGGGGGAAGGGTGTGACATGGCTCTAGGCATAGGCACTACCAAGAATTTTACGACTCCACGCCGCGAACCGCGGATGCCGATGGAGATCGGCGTTCACATCTCCGGACACGCGGCGATACCCGGCACGGAAACTACGTTCACCGAAAACGTGAGCCTGCGCGGCTTGCGGGTGTTGAGCACGCGACGATGGAAAATCAACGACCGCCTCACCATCACCACCCCGGCCGGTTCCTTCCATTCCGTTGCGCGGGTCGCGTACTGCCAGACCGTTTCGGAATCCGGCTTTGCCGTAGGCCTCGAGCTGATCGAGCCGACCGGCACATGGGTTCTGGCCGACAAGGCGAATTAAGTCGCCCCAAACAGTGCGTCTTACTCGAAGGCGTCTGAATCTCTATTGAACGAACCCGACGTTTGGCTCCGGTCCCGGGCCCGGCCCTTCGGGGATCGTCCCGAACTGCGCTTCGTAACGCGACACATTTTCCTGCAGCGCCCGCATCAAGCGCTTCGCGTGCGTCGGGCTCACGATCAGGCTGGCCACGAGCTTTCCCTGCGGCACCGTGGGAAACATGTAGATGAAATTGAGCGTGAACTCTTCCGCGTTGTGGTGAATCACCGCGAGATTCGAATATTGGCCGAGCAGTTCCTTTTCATCGGCTTTGATTTGCATTTGCTGTTGCGGTTTCGGGGCTTCGGCCATTCGCTCTCTCCCTCTGCGGTTTGATCCAACCTCTCGACTACTATAGCAGAGCGCAAATCGCGCCCGCCGCCTTTCGAAACGAACTCCGTCTGGATAATTGACATGCCACCACATTAAGCTTAGTTTATTTAGAAGCTTTATTGCAGTTAACTATGGATATCCCGACGAAGACGCCTCACGGTTCAAGCTATCGCCCCGCGCATACCACCACACAATCCGCCGCCGGGTCCGCGAGTGCCGGAGAGCTCGTCGGGCAGCTCACGCACGAGGACGTAGACCGCGCTCACGATCGCTGGCAGGTAGCCCGCGCCAGATGGAAAGGCCACGGCTCGCGTCTTTTTGGCGGCTTCGGCGTGCTCTGGCTCCTGATCGGGCCCGGCGTTCTCGTTTTCCTCGGCGAGAATGACGCGCCGAGCATGCTTTCCTATTCGGCCGATGGCGCCCGCTTTGGCATCGGGTTTTTCATACCGTTCGTCATTCTGACTTTCTTGATGGGATACATCGTGCAAGAAATGACCGTGCGCCTGGGAGCGGTCACTCACCGCGGCCATGCCGAGCTGATCTTCGACCGCTTCGGGCGTTTCTGGGGATTTTTCTCGATGGCCGACCTCGTACTCGGAAATTTTCTCACGCTCATCACGGAATTTATCGGCGTACGCGCCGGCTTGGGATTTTTCGGCATCCGTCCTGCGATCGCCGTCGGAGGCTCCCTCGTGATCGTGGTTGCCGCAATCGCGACCGGCCGCTACTGGACGTGGGAGCGCATCACGATGGGCCTCGCGATTTTCAACGGCCTCTTCGTCCCCGCGGCCCTGCTGGCGCATCCCGATTGGCACGCGACCGGCCGTGCGCTGCTCACCTGGAGGCCCCTCCCGATGGGCGGCAGCTACGACATTTTGGTTCTGATCCTGGCGACCATCGGCGCCACCGTGACGCCCTGGATGCTGTTCTTTCAGCAGAGCGCCGTCGTCGACAAAGGCATGCAGCCGCGCGACGTGAACGCGGGCCGCTTCGACACGATGCTCGGCGTGATCCTCGCCTCCACGTTCGCCGTCGCGGCGATCCTCGCGACGACGCCGCTCTTTCATCACGGAATCAGCGCGGGCAATTTTCAGGGTGCGGAGTTCGCGGAGGCCCTCGAGCCCTGGATCGGCCATCTGGGTGCGTCGCTCTTCGCGCTGGGAATTTTCGAGGCGGGAATCGTGGCCGCCATCACGATCTCGACTTCGTCGGCGTACGCTTTCGGCGAGGTTCTGCAAACGGGCCACAGCTTGAATCGCCCAATCCGCGACGCGTGGCCGTTTTACCTCACGCTGCTGGGCTCGGCTTGCGCCGCCGCGGCGCTGGTGCTGATTCCGAGGTTTCCGCTCGAATTCGTCGTCCTAACGGTCAACGTGATTGCGGTTCTCGCGATGCCGCCGGCGCTCGCCTTCCTGTTGCTCCTCGTGAACGACAGGGAAGTAATGGGCGAATACGTGAACGGCACGTGGGCCAACATCGCGGGCGTCGTCGTCACCATTCTTTTGGTGGTAGCGGGCCTCGGATTTGGTCTTGCAACGGTTTTCCCAAAGTGGCTGGGCGGTTAAACTGGACGTGCGGAGTGTCCGCGCAACGCGAGGAGACGATCGAAGTGACATCCGAGGGGCAGGTTCCTATGCGGAACGAGCAAGATCTCGCTGGCGAATCCAGCGAGCAGCTCAATCTCAAAGACCCGGGCGTCGTCCTCTCGCTGCTTGAGGCCGACCAGGTGGTTGCCGCCAAGCGCCAGTCGCGTTTCGGCCCGCGCAAGCTCTCGCTCGGGGTTCGCATTCTGCTCTGGGGCCTGCGCATCTACGTCGTTGTCATGCTCGTGCTTGTCATCGTTTCCATTTACCGCGCCGTGAGCGCTCCTTACTAACGTGCCCGTCAAACCGGAGAAGGGAAGCCATCTCACCTTCGTCATCGTGCTGCTTCTGTTTTTCGCCGCCGCGATCTCGCTGATGATTTACGCTGTGATGCAGTGGAATGCCCGCGCCAAGGCGAGAAACCTGAAAAATCCCGTGCCCGCCACGGCGCAAGCCGTCGCAGCCGGCAGCCAAATTTATCGGCAGCACTGCCAGAGTTGCCACGGCGTGAACGGGGACGGCAAGGGCGAGAAGGCGGCCGAGCTTTCGACCGCTCCGGGCGATTTTACCGACGCAAAGAAAATGAGCGGGCTGACAGATGGTGAGCTCTACTGGGAAATCACGGAAGGGCGGCACCCGATGCCGGCGTTTGCGGATAAGCTGACCGAACAGGAGCGCTGGGAGGTCGTCGACTACATCCGTACTTTCGCCGAAAAAACCGCAAGGTCAAGCCCGGCCGCAGCCGCACAGGGAACAAACCACACTCAGCCCTGAGCGGCCGCAGCCGCCACACACACGTATCGTTACTTCAGCTGAGCGATCGCGTCCGCCACTTCCTTCACGTCCGGCACGCTCGGAATATCGTAATTCTTGAACCACGCCAGCTTGCCGTTGCGGTCCACCACGGCGATCGCGCGTCCCGTGATGCCCTTGTCCGCGAGATATACGCCAAACTTATCGCCCACGGCGCCGCGCGGCTGAAAGTCCGCGAGCAGCGGATAGTGGATGCCCATCTTGTCCGCGAATGCTTTGTGCGACCACACGCTATCGACGCTCAAGCCGAGCACCTGCGCGTCGAGCTGCTCGAATCGCTTCATGTCGTTGACGAAGCAGGCGTGTTCGTTCGTGCAAACCGGGCTCCAGTCGAGCGGATAGAAAACGATCACCACGTTCTTCTTGCCGCGGAAATCGGAAAGCTTCACGTCCTTCTGATTCTGATCCTTCAGCGAAAAATCCGGAGCCTCAGTTCCCACCGAAATCGCCATGCCCGTCCTCCTCTTTCGCTCTCGCGCACTGGATGAATGCGAACCGCCGTTTCACGTGCGATTCATGATAGCCCAAGCGGCGGCAGCCGACAAACGTGCCCGCCAAAACAAAAGGCCCCGCTTTTCAGCGAGGCCCTTTGCTTTACGGTTTCGAAATCAATCGATCGGTTTTACTGCTTGGGCGCGCTCGGACGCGGTGCCGGTTTCGAAGGCGCCGCCGAACTCGTCTTCACCGGGTACGCCTCATCGTACAAGCGGATGATATCCTGCGTGATGTCGATCTGGTTTGCTTCGTAGATGATCGGCGTCTGCTGCGAAGAGCTGTCGAGCACCACGGCATATCCGCCGTCCTTCGCATACTTGTCGAGCACATCGACCATCTTGCGCCCGATCCTGTTGATCAGGTCCTGCTGCGCGTCGTTAAAATCGTCCTGATCTTCCTGGCTCTTCCGCTGCAGCTTTCGCGTCAACGTGTTGTAATCCCGGGTCAGCCGCGCCTGTTCTTCGTCGCTGAGCGTCGTCTGGCCGGTGCGAAGACGGCTCTGATCGTCCTCAATCTGCTTCTGCATCGTCTGGAGTTCTGCCTGCCGGGGCGCGAACTGCGATTGCAGCTCCGCCGCGGCCTGCTTGCCTTCCGCCGTACCTGTGATAGCTGCCTGCATATTGATCACGCCGACCCTGGCCGGTGTGCTCGCCGCTGTTTGCGCCCGAAGGGCTGGCGTCAACATCATCACGGCCAGCATTGCAATTGTCGCTCGACTCTTCATTCTCACTCCTCGCTCAGATATAGGGAAAATTCCCGTAAACGCAAATCGGGAATTATAGCTGCCCTGTTGGAGCATGGTCAATCGTATTCGGGTTGTATCGCCCTCGCGCTGTGCGTTAGTGCGGCAGCGGAACCAGCAGCACGCGGCTGTTATCCGGATCGACCAGCACGGCAATGTTCAGCTTCGGATCGATTGCCACCGCGTTCGGTCCGAGCACGAGCGGTGAAGTCTGCGTGCCTCCGAGTCCGAGCACCGTCTGCACGCTCGGCCCGACGCATGCCGCGGGCGCGCCCGCTCCCGGCGGGCAAACGTAATCCAGCACCGAGAGCGTCCCACTCGGCGAATTCGCTGTCACCAGCGTGCTCGTCTGGTAGTTGTAATCGATCGACGTGGGCGCTATGCCGGCATTCACCGGCGTCTCGATGAACGTCGTCGGATCGACCAACAGGATGTCGTTCAGCAGCGTGTTCGCTGTCAGGAACACCTGGTTGACTGGGTCAAACACGATGCCGCCCGGATTTTCGAGCGCCCCGTTCACCGTCCCCGCGGTCGCAAACGTAGCCATGTTGACAAAATTGATGCTGCTCGACTGCGAAGCCGTCGCAACCGCCGCATAGTCGAGATTGGGATCGACCGCCACCGCCACCGGATCATGATCCACCGACGCCGAACTCGCGGCGCTCGCGGAACCCGCCGGCAAAGCGAAGATGGCGAGACTCCCCGTGCTCACAGCACTCGTGGGATTCGTGGCCGTTACGAGCGCTTGCGCCGTGTCCTGATTCACAGCCGCGCCCACCGGAGACGAACAGCCCGCGCTGGCGCAGATCGAGACCGTCACCGGCACCTGCTCCCCCGTTACGTCAACCACCGAAGCGTCATTGCTTCCATTATTCGCCACGACCGCCAATCCCAGCCGCGGCATCACCGCCACGCCTTCCGGCGTCGTCCCCACGAGAACCGGCGATCCGATCGTCCCCACATTCCCAAGAGATTGCGGCGATTCGCTGCTGACCGGCGCAAGCGACACCAGCGAAACCGTTCCGTCGCCCGAGTTCGTCGTCACCGCCAGATCGCGATCCGTATCCACCGCGACTCCCACCGGCAAGCTCCCCACGGAAACCGGCTGGATCACGCTCATGTCAGTCACGTTCGACACCGGCGAATTCACCGCGCCGTTCCGCACCTGCACGATATACCGCCGCGCCGATTCGAGCATGCTTCCCGGCACGGTCGCGACGATCTTGCGGCCGCTCACCACGTTCACGTCGCCCGCGGGCACGGCGGTGCCGTCGAGCAGCACTTCCGAGGTGCCTCCGACGAAGCCTCCGCCCACAATCGTCAGCGTCGTGTTCGCTGCACCCGGTCCTCCGAATACAATCGCCGGACTCGCTTCCGCAATCTGCAGCGGATCGATGGCCGTCCCGAGAGAGACAAGCGACACCGAGCCCGCTTCATGATTCACCACAACTGCCTGGTTGCTCACCGGATCGACGTCCACCGCCTGCGCCGCCGTCGAGGTCCCCAGTCCTCCCACCGTCTGCAGCACGATTCCGCTCGAAAGGTCGACTACCACCGCCGTCGAATTCGCGTTCACCGCGATGCCCACGTCCTCGAGCGAACTGGCCGCGGCCGCGCCGAAGCCCGCCTGGTCGAGCAGCCCGCCGCTGCCCGGCTGGCCGTTGTTCGGCAGCGTAACTTCTTTCACCGAGTTGTCGAGCATGCTGAATGTGAAAAGCAATCCCGAGTTCGGATCGGACAAGAACGCTTCGTGCGTTTCCGGATTGATGCCCACGCCTTGCACCGTTTGCGTCAGCAGGAGATTCGCCACCCCGTACGGAGTGCGCCCTTGGGGCTGGCCCGGGCCCGAATCCGTTCCCAAATCCACGACGCTCACTTCGCCCGCGCCGCCCGGCGTCACCACCGCCCAGTTCAGCCGCGGGTCGATCGCAACCGCTGGAGTCGCGCCCGTTCCGGTGAAGTTGCTCTGGCTGCCGCCAATCGTTTGGACTTCCGTGAGCCCGGGCGTGCCGCCCACGTCGGTCACATCGAGGATCGTGGCGAGGCTCGCCGACTGGTAAGCCACGATCGCGCGATGCGTCAGCGGATTCACGCCGATCGCGTACGGCGGCGGAGGCGCCGTCCCGGAGTCGATCGGCACAGCCAGCGTCGTCGTATTGTGCGTGATCAGATCGATCGCCGTCACCGTCTGGTCGGCTTTATCCGGGGCGCTGTTGGCCACCAGCGCGACCGGGTTCGCGAGCAAATCGTCCACGGCCACGCCCGTCGGGTTCGGACCCGCATCGATCGTTGCAATTACCGTGCCGGTCGCGATGTTCACCAGCGTCACGTTGTTGCTGCCGGCGTTGGCGACCACCGCGATGCCGTCCGCCTTGTCGATTGCTACCGCCGTCGGATTTGTGCCGACACCGATGGGGGCTCCATTCGGCGCACCCGGAATCGTAGCTTGCACCGGCGTCACCGCGATATTCAGCGCCGAGAGCGGCGATTGCCCCGCTGCGACGCCCGAATTCTGCACGACGATCGGATATAATCCTGGAATCGAGAGCACGCCGGCCGGAATTGCCGCGGAAAGCTGCCGCGTGCTGTTGAGCAGCGCGCCAACCGTCGAGCCGTTTACCGTCGTAGTCGTCGCGCCCGAAAAATATCCGCCGATAAGATCCACGCTCGCGCCCGCCAGGTTTTGCGCGACGTTCTGAGGCGAAATGGCCACCAGTGCCGGTCGCACGGGAAACACGTTCAGCGGCAACACGCCGGACACATTGTTGGGAACGGTCGTGCTCTGCACCTGAATCGTGGCTGACCCGGCGACCGATAGCACGCTTGCCGGCAACGTGACGCGGGCCAGAGTCGCGCTCAGGAAGAAGACTGAACTTTGCGGCAGCGTCACAGGCAATTGCCCCGAAGCCGTGACGACCACCTGGCTCGTGCTCTCGAAACCCGTTCCCGTCAAATAGATGTCCTGTTGCACCGAGCCCTGCGCCGCGACGCTCGGGTCCAGGTTCGTGAGTGTGATCGAAGTATCGGATCCCACCGAAACCGTCGCCGATCCGCTCTGCGTTGGATCCGCCGAGGACGTCGCCGTCACGGTCACGCTTCCAGGCGACGTAGGCGGCGCCGTATAGTAGCCGGCTGAGCTAATGGTACCCAGCGGTGGGGGATTCGTAGTTCCGGCTTGGCTTATCGTCCACGAAACTCCCCGGTCGGTCGTGGGGCCCGTGACGTTCGCCGTAAATTGGAACGATTCCGTCGGACTGATGATTGCCGTCAGCGGTGTCACCTGCACGCGAATGCCGGAATCGATCGTCAGGTCCGCGGTCGTAAACGCGGTTGGATCGATCGTGCTCGTGACCAGGATCACAGCCCTGTCCGGCGTAGGCAGCACCGCGGGCGCCGTATAGAGCCCGGTCTGCTGAATCACTCCGTATCCCGCCAGCACCGTGTCGCCTTTGGGCGTTGTGATTCCTGGAATCGGCGTGCAATCGGTGGGCTTGGTGGTCACGGGAGGCGGCGTGGTGCCGGAGGTCGATGTCGCGGGCAAGCAGACTTGCCAGTACACGGTTGTCGTCGAGGCGCCCGAGACGCTCGCGGAGAATTGCACCGAGTTGTTCAGCAGCACCGTCTCCGGCGTCGGACTCACCGTCACTCCCACGGGAGTCGAATTCCCGCCGCAGCCCGCGGCCCAAGCGGCGAGGAGCACCACCGCGCCTATACTCCACGATCTCATTTGCTTCCCTCCGACAATTTCCATTCGGCCCATCTAGCCTCGGCAACAGCCGTTGCATCCTGTGCCTGGACTCGCTCTCCGCGCCACCAGATCAAAATGTCCGGCTCACCGCGAAGCGCAGGGAAGTCCGCGATTCGAGCAAGCCCGGCGGAATCGTCTGCGACGACCGGGTTTGAAGCAAGAAATTTTGGATCGACGGCACGATCTGCGTGTTGTACACGCCCAGTTGTTCCAAAGCCTGCCGCTCTGCGGGCGGGACGTAGAAAGCGCCGTCCGGTGGCACGATGGTCTGATTCAGGCGCAGGTAATTGTACGCGTAATAGATTCGGAACGGCGCCTGGATGATCGGAATCTGGAAATCAAACTCGATTCCGGCGGACGTGTGCGGCCGGAAATTCGTGCCCTTGGCGATCGGCAGATTCGTCCCGATGTTCGTGTTCGGAAAATCCGTATTCGGATATTGGTTCCGCAGCAGCGCAATCGCGGAAGGATCGATCTGCACTTGCCGCACCGTCCCGTTCAAGCCCAGATCGTTGAACAAACTCATCGTCACGTAGCTCTTCACCAGCGGGATGCGGTACTCCGCGTTGAACACGCCCTGCAGATCGCCGCCGGGCCGCGTCGGGACGTATTCCAGCACGTTCACGGGCAGAGTCTCGAGCGTCGGCTGCCCCGCCTGGTTCAGGTGCTGCGGATTGAAGAATTGCACTTCCGTCGTGGTCGAGTACGGAATGAACACGAACGGCGAAATCGTATAAAACTCGTAGCCGCGCACGTCCTGCTCGCCGCCCAGATAAAACCGGTTGTTCGGCGGCACTTCTCGCCCGTCGAACCCCGTAATGTTGGCGGCCTGCATGCGCAGAGCGATCACATTGCGATGGTGATAGGTCGGATGGTAGTAGGCCATCGTGAATGTGTTGCTGAGCGTATTCACGTTCCCCTGCAATGGGCCGCCGGTAAATGTCGTCCCGTAGTAGATGCTCTTCCCGCGCGTCGGGTAAACCGGGCTGTCGACCGTGCTGTAGGAAATCGTCGGCGTGATCGAACTCATGCGGATGCCATTCAGCGCGGACGGCCCCGCCAGGCTCGTGAACTTCGTGAATTCGAACAGCAGCGTCGCCGACTGGCTGAACGGCGTGATGTTCGTGGTCGACCATCCGTACTGCAATCCCAGCCTCGTGAACGACGATCGGCGCAACGGATAGCTCGCGAAAATCGTGAAGCCCTTCGAATCCGTGTTGTAGTTTTCCTGCAGCGCGGGATCGATGGCGATCTGCTGCCCCAGCAACAGCCCTTCTTCGCGCGCTGTGTTGTAGTCCAGCCGGCTGGCGAAGATCGTGAAGCCCGTCGAGATCGGCCGGTCGAAAAGATACGGTTCCGTGAATCCGAGCCGGATGTCCGTCTGAATGTTGCCGATCTGCGCCGAAAGAGTCAGCGTCTCGCCGAGGCCGAGGAAGTTGTTCGTCTGATACGAGAATCCCACGAAGCTTCCCGCCAGCCCGCTCACGCCGCCGTTGAAGCTGATCGATTGCTTGCCCTTTTCCTTCACCTTCAGCCGGATATCGACGGTCCCGTTCTTCACGTTGCGCTTCAAATCCGCGTTTTCGGGCTTGATCGGATCGAAATAGCCGAGCTGGTTGAGCCGCAGCAGGCTTAATTCCCACAGGCGGTTGCTGAATACCTGTCCTTCATCGAGCAGCAGTTCGCGCCGGATCACCTTGTCGCGAGTCGTCGTATTGCCCGAAAACTCGATCCGGCGCACGAAGAATTGCTTCTGCTGGTCGAACTGCATCGTCAGGTTGATGACTTTCTTTTCGTCGTTGATGTCGAACGAAGGATCGGCGTTGAAATCGATGTAGCCGTAGTCGCCGTAGAGTTTCCGGAAATCGTCCAGCGACTTGCGGATCTTGTCCGCGTCGAAAATATCGCCTTCCTTCAGCGGGAAAACCCGCGCCAGGAATTCGGGCTTGAAGATCAGGCCCTGGTCGGGATCGGCGCTCCGGAAAGCGAGCTTGCCCATCCGGTATTGCGCGCCTTCCTCGACCGATATCGTGATATTCGTCGCTTTCCCGTGGTCGGCGCCGATGCCCGGTATCGGGAGGGGAATTCCGCTCTTATTCATCGTGACCGTCTTGAGGCTCTTGACGTCCACCACCGCCTTGAAATAGCCGTGATTCTGGTACAACCCGCGCACGCCGACCTCCAGGTCCTCGTCCAGTTTCGGCCGGTCGAACGTCTTGCTCATGATCGGAATGTCGGTGATGTAGAGGGGAATCGAGATCGGCCGGTCGTGCTTCATCGTGCGGATAATTTTTCGCGTGGAGAATGCCTTGTTGCCGACGACTGTGATCGTCCCCACTTTGACCTTCGGCCCTTCATCGATATTGAACACGAGCTTCACGGCGTTCGTCGCCGCGATCCGCTCGTAGGTGGGCTTCACCGTAGCGAACTGCCGGCCATGCTCCGCGAGCAATTCCTTGATCACCACCTCGGCGTGCTTGATTTTCGTGGGATCGAACTGGCTTTCGACCGATAGCCCGACCTTTTTATCCTTGAACGCATCCAGGATGTCCGACTCGGTGATCGATTTATTGCCCTTGTACTCGATCCGCCGGATGATCGGCCGCTCGGTCACATAGAAAAGGACGATTTTCCCGTTGGGCTGGTCGGGGCTGTTCTCGACTTCGAGCCGGATGTCCTCGAAAAACTGCGTATTCCATAGCGCCTGGAAATCGCGCCGCAAAGCTTCGGGGTTATAAGGGTCGCCGGGACGCGAAAAAATGCGCGCAAGCAGCGTGTCGCGCTGGATTCGGCGCAATCCGATGAATTCGATGCGCTCGATCACGTACTGCTGAGGGGCATTGGAATCGCTGGGCTGTTGTGCGGAAACGCTTTGCGCGACCGTCAGGGCCAGCAAAGACACAACCACGAGAAACTCGAACACGCGCGGAAATATCTGCTTCTTGGCGGCCATGATGATCAAGGCCGCAGTTCCCCGCCCAAGATTTTATGCTCCCCTGCCGGCTCGGCTTTATCCGGCTTGCGCGTGTAGGATTCTTAGTGGGCCACCGGGGTTGCTTCCGCCACAGGACGAAACGCAAGGCTGTCGCCGGAGAGAAAGACTTCCAGTGTCGCCGGCCGCTGGAGTTCGCCCTGAATGAGAGCTTCCGACAGTGGGTCTTCGACATATTTTTGCAACGCGCGCCGTAGCGGCCGCGCGCCGTAGTTCCGATCCCCGCAGGTTTTCTCGAGTATCCACTGGCGTGCCTCGGGTGTCGTCACCACTTGCACTTGGCGATGCACCAGCGTCTCGTTCATCTGGCTGACAAGAAGATCGATGATCAGCAAGAGATCCGCATCGGTCAGCGAGTTGAACAAAATCACTTCGTCCAGACGGTTCAGAAATTCCGGATTGAAGACTCGCTTGACCTCACCCATCACCATATCGTCTTGGCTCTTCGCATTCGCGACGCCGTCCGTCGACTGGAAGCCAAGTCCACTCTGCTTCTGCAACTGCCGCGCCCCAAGATTCGAGGTCATGATAATGATCGTATTGCGGAAATCAACCGTATTTCCAAGTCCGTCCGTCAATTGCCCGTCTTCGAACACCTGCAGCAATATGTTGTAGACGTCCGGATGCGCCTTCTCGATCTCGTCGAGCAGGATCACCGAATACGGCGTGCGGCGCACGCGTTCCGTCAGCTGTCCGCCCTCTTCGTATCCCACGTATCCTGGAGGCGCACCGATCAGCTTCGATACCGAGTGCTTCTCCATGTATTCCGACATATCGAAGCGGATCAGCGATTTCTCGCTGCCGAACAGGAACTCCGAAAGCCGCCGCGCGACTTCCGTCTTGCCCACGCCCGTCGGTCCGAGGAACAGGAAGCATCCCACCGGGCGTCCCGGCGCCTTCAATCCCGCGCGGCTCCGGCGAATCGCCCGTGCCAGCGCCGTGATCGCCTTGTCCTGGCTGATGACGCGGCGGTGCAGCTCTTCCTCGATCCGCAGCAATTTCTGCTGCTCGTCTTCCTTGATCGACGTAACCGTAATGCCCGTCCAGCGCGCCACTACTTCCTCGATGTCCTCGCGCGTCACGATCCCGGTCGAGGAATCGTCGATCTTCAGCTTCTCGCGCAGCACGCGCAGATGTTCCTTCTCCTTGCGCTCTTCTTCCGAGTAGAACCGCGCCTTCTCGAATTCGTGGTTCGCGATCGCCGTTTCCATCCGGTGCGTGATGAACTTCACGCGCTTCTGCACTTCCGAGACCTCATCCGGCAGCATCGCCTGGCGCAATTTCACGCGCGCGCCGGCTTCGTCCAGCAGATCGATCGCCTTGTCCGGCAGGAAGCGGTCCGGAATGTACCGGCTCGAGAGGTACACGGCGTAGCGGATCGCATCTTCCGTGTAGCTCACCGCATGGAATTTTTCGTAGCGGTCGCGAACGCCCTGCAGCACGCGAATCGCCTCATCTTCTCCCGGCGCCGGCACCTTGATCGACTGGAAGCGCCGCTCGAGCGAGCGGTCCTTCTCGACCGACTTGCGGTATTCCGCGGGAGTCGTCGCGCCGATGCACTGAATCTCGCCGCGGCTCAGCGCCGGCTTCAAAATATTCGCTGCGTCGAGCGACCCTTCCGCCGACCCCGCTCCCACCAGCGTATGCAATTCGTCGATAAACACGATCGCGTTCTGGCTCTCCATCAGTTCCTTCATGATGGTCTTCAGCCGCTCTTCGAACTGCCCGCGATACTTCGTTCCGGCCACGATCAGGGACAAATCGAGCGAGAGAATCCTCTTGTCGGCGAGGAACGGCGGCACGTCGCCATCCGCGATCCGCTGCGCCAGCCCTTCGACGATCGCCGTCTTGCCCACGCCCGGCTCGCCGATCAGGACAGGGTTGTTCTTCGTGCGCCGGCACAAGATCTGAATGGCGCGCTCGAGCTCGCGGTCGCGGCCGACCAGCGGATCGAGCTGCCCTTCCATCGCCGCTTGCGTCAAATCGCGGCTGAATTCTGCGAGCAGGGACGCTTCTTTTGGACGGTTCACAGGCACCTTCTCTCCCGCGCTGCGAGCAAGTTCCTCGCGCACGGTGGATAGCCTCAATCCCCGTTCCAGCAGGATTTCGGCGCCAAAGGATTTCTCCTCCCGCAATACTCCCAGGAGCAGGTGTTCCGTTCCAACGTGCTTGTGGCCGAGACGCTCCGCTTCTTCAGCGGCGTAATTGAGGATGCGCTTGCACTCCTGGCTGAGAGGAACTTCCACCGACGTGGAAATGCGTTCGCGGACCGTGATCCGCGATTCAATCTCCTTGCGGATAGATTCGATCGAGCCATGGGTCCGCAGAAAGCGGTTCGCGAGCGCCTTGTCTTCGCGCAAAAGCCCAAGTAGCAGATGCTCCGTCTCGATGTACGGGCTGCCGTATTGGCTTGCCTCGTATCGGGCGAAGAAAATCACTCGTCGAGCCTTTTCCGTATAGCGTTCAAACACGATTCACCCCACGCTCCCCCGGGGATGTGGCCCCAGCACTCGTCGCGCGCGCTCCACCGGCGGCCGCGCCTGCGAGCACTTCTACGCTCGGCGTCAGCGTGCCGTGTTCCAGATTCAGAACGCGATCCGCGCGCCGCGCTAATTGCAAATTGTGTGTCGCGAGAATTGAGGTCAGGTGATGGGACCGGTGCAAACCCTGCATGAGTTCGAAAATATTCTCTGCGCTCCGCTCGTCCAGATCGCCCGTCGGCTCGTCCGCCAGCAGGACCACCGGATCGTTGACCAGCGCCCGCGCGATCGCCACGCGTTGCTGTTCGCCTCCCGAAAGTTCCGCTGCTCGCTGCGTCGCGCGGTCCCCAAGACCGACTTCCGCCAGCCATTCTCCCGCCGCGCGCAGTGCCGGCCCCGCTGCCTTACCGCCCGCCAGCAGGGGCATCGCTACGTTTTCCGCCGCTGTGAAATCCGGCAGCAGATGGTGCCGCTGCCAAACGAACCCGACGGACTTGTTGCGATATTCTGCCAGCTCGGCCTCTCGAAGTGAACGGAGTGAATTCCCGGCGAAGTATACTGCACCACTTGTTGGAGTGTCCAGCGCGCCCAAAAGATGTAACAGCGTGCTCTTTCCCGCGCCCGACGGTCCCACGATCGCAATCATCTCGCCGCGCTCCACCGAAAGATCGATCCCCCCCAGGGGTACGATTTCCTGTGAGCCCGAATAGAAAATTTTGCGAAGGTTTTTTGCGCGCAGGATTTCACTTGAGGTTGCGACGCCTCCGACATTGGCGTCTTCCGTTTCGACCGTCGCGCTGGAATCTTTCTGCATGGCCTCGCCGGTTCTCTACCACACGTTAGATGCCGAAAACCGCTGCAGGTATCTCCTTGCTTTACACCATATTAATTGGCAGCTTCCCGTAGTTCCGGGGAATCGATTTCACACTTATCCTAGATACTTCCCTTATGCGCCCACCCAGCCTGCCAAATAATGGCAATGTGCCACTTAGACTCTTGCATTTTAACACGCTCGCGCCCCCGCAACGAATCGAAACGGCTATCGAAGGGAGCGATTTCTGTGATCGAAGCGAACGTTAGAATATTCTGATTTTTGCGACTATTCGAAGCGCAAAATCTCGACGGGCAGAATATTCGAAGCCGATCGCGCCGGCAAAACCGTCGCCGCAACGCTGATTGCCAGCGCCGCCACCGCGATCCAGATCGCGTCCGTGCCGTTCGCGTGGAAGGGAACGTACGGAATCGCGTACACCTCCGGATTCAGCGGTATCAATTGCCACCGGTTCGCGACCCACGAAAATCCGAATCCCGCCGCAAGCCCCGCCGCCGTTCCCGCGATGCTGATCGCGAGCCCCTGCAAAATGAAAATCATTCGAATCTGCTTGCGCCGCGCGCCCACGGCCATCAGCACCGCCACATCCTTCGCGCGGTCCGTCACGGTCATCGTCAGAACCACAAGAATATTCAGCCCCGCCACGAACGTGATCAGCCCGATGAACAGCGCGGTCACCAGTTTTTCGAGGCTCAACGCGCGAAAGAGCGCCCGATTCTCTTCCATCCACGTCGTCGCATGAAACCCAGGACCCGCGCGCCGCACCAATTCGTCCGCGATCTTGCCCGCCTCATCGAGATTCGTCACGCGCACTTCAAGCAGGCTCACCACGTCGCCCACCCCGGCCAGCGCCTGCGCCGATTTCAGCGTCACGAATCCCCAGTTCGCGTCGTAATCGTAGAATCCCGAATCGAAGATTCCGGTCACGCGAAATCGCCGCGAGCTCGGCAGCATGCCAAACGGCGTCAGGTTCCCCTGCGGGCTGGTCAGCGTCACGTAATCGCCCACCGAAATCCCCGTCTCCTCGGCGAGAATTCGCCCCACCATGATTGCCGGAATGCCGTCCGGATCGGGTGCGAACGTATTCGTACCCGCCGTCAGGTGCCGCAGCGCCCCGCTCGCTTTCAGTTCAAGTTCCGGATCGATGCCCTTGAGAACGACTCCGCGCGGATGGCGGCCAAACGAAAGCAGTACGGTGTTGTAAATCGCAGGCACGATCGATTGCACGCCCGGCGTGCCGCTCAGCTTCGCAATCAGCGCCGGATAATTGCGTATTCCCTCGGGGCTCACCGGCTTCAGATTCACGTGCGCGGTCACGCTCAGCAGCCGGTCGCGAATCGCCTGCCGGAAGCCCGTGTTCATCGACAGCGCCACCACCAGCGTCGTCACTCCCGCCGCCACGCCCAGCACCGCGAGAAACGTTACCAGTCGCAGCACCGCCGGCCGGTTCGGCGACCGCAGGTACCGCAGCGCCACCAGCCATTCAAACGTCATTTGGTTCTTTCGTCAGGCGCCGTATCCGATTCCTCGGCGCCCTCGGCGCGCAGCAGGGGGAAGAGAATCACTTCGCGGATCGCGTGCGAATCGGTCAGCAGCATCACCAGCCGGTCGATTCCGATTCCCTCACCGGCCGTCGGAGGCAGCCCGTGGCTCAGCGCGCGAATGTAATCGATGTCCACTTCCTTCGGCGCCTCGAGTCCGCCGCGTTCCACTTGCTCGCGGAAGCGCCGCTCTTGATCCTCCGGATCGTTTAATTCCGAGAAGCCGTTCGCGATTTCCATGCCTGCGATGAAAAGTTCGAACCGCTCGGTCAGCGAAGGATCGTCCTCGCGCCGCTTCGCCAGCGGCGAAATCTCGACAGGGAAGTCGTAAATGAATGTCGGCTGGATCAGATATCTCTCGGCCACCGCCTCAAAGATGTCTCCGATTGCGCGCCCCAGCGCCTCGCGCTCCAGATTCGCGAGGATCAAATGCATCATCGCCTTCTCGGTCGTCAGCGCTTTCGTGGGGCTCGGTCCGCTCTGCTCCCACGGTTGAGTCCTGCGAGGCAGGCTCAGCCGCAATTTCGGCGTCGAGCACCTCGATCGCTGCTTCGAGCAGGCCTCGCAGCCCGTCCTTCGACGCAAGGTCGGCCGCCGTCGCCGTTTTGCCAGGCGGCGTCGGCATGTGCCGCAGAATCGCCTCGTGCATCGAAAGCCGCGTGAACTTGCCGAAATCGATCTCCAGCGTCGTCTTCGCCTTCGCCGTATTTCACGCGCGTCGTGCCGCACGCTTTCTCCGCCAGCTCGCGCAGCAATTCCTCGGTCAACTCCATCAACTCGCCCGCGTCGCTGTACGCCTGATAAAACTCCAGCATCGTGAATTCCGGCTGGTGGATGGCGTCGATTCCCTCGTTGCGGAAGTTCCGGTTGATCTCGTACACGCGGTCGAACCCGCCCACCACGAGCCTCTTCAAATACAGCTCCGGCGCGATTCGCAGATACAAATCCATATCGAATGTATTGTGGTGCGTCACAAACGGCCGCGCCGTCGCCCCGCCCAGAATCGGATGCATCATCGGAGTTTCCACTTCGATGTAGCCGCGCTCGTCGAAAAACCTCCGCAGTTCGCGGATGATCAGCGCGCGCCGCAAGAAAATCTCGCGCGTGCGCTCGTTCACGATCAGATCGAGGTACCGCCGCCGGTACCGCTGCTCGACGTCCGCCAGCCCGTGCCATTTCTCGGGCAGCGGCAGCAGCGCTTTATTCAGCACCTCCAGCGCCTCCACGCGCACCGTCAGCTCATTCGTCTTCGTCCGGAAAAGGTAGCCCGATACGCCGATGATGTCGCCCAGATCGAGCAGCTGAAAAAGTTTGAACGCCTGCTCGCCCATCACGTCGAGCCGCGCGTAGATCTGCAGCCGCGCCCCGTCGCCCGCAATATGCGCGAACGCCGCCTTTCCCATCGGCCGCAGCGCCACGATCCGCCCCGCCACCCGCACGCTAACCCGTTCCGCTTCAAGCTGTTCGCCGGTTCGCTCGCCGAACTGCTCCGCCACTTGCTTGGGCGTGTGCGTCCAGTCGAATTTGTGCGGATACGGCCGGTAGCCCAGGGCCTCGATTTCGCTCAGTTTCTTGCGGCGCTGCTGGTACTGGTCAAGCGGTTCAAATTCCAACGGGACAATCCTTTCCGATCCGCTCCTAGCGTCGTTTCTGCTATTCCGTGGCCCGCAAGCCGGAAACCACACGCGAATCGGGCGAGTATAGCGGTCGCCTTCCGAGACCGTCAAGAAAGCGGCGGGCAGTCGGTGGCACAGGCAATCCTGTCTGTGCAAGGCAGCGGTGCAGACCGGGCACATGCCTGACAGATTGGACCGGGGACAATCCTGACGTTGCAACCGCCATGCCGCGTCACGCGGCTGTGTATCGAATCTGCTCGGTGCGGCGGTGTATATCGTATACTCCACTCCGTTGGAGGTTGCACAAAACCAAAGAAGGAAGGACGACAAATGACGAATCGAATTCTGCCTCTGTTGTTGACTCTGCTCCTCGCCGGATTTTTCACTCTGCCCGCTGCTCAACCGCAGCAACAGCCACTCCCCCAGATTGCCCACACGTCCCTCAAGGTTGGAGACGTCGCTCCCGATTTCACCTTGCGCAGCGGCCAGGGAAAGATGATTACGCTCAGCGATTATCGCGGCAAGCAGAACGTCATCTTGGCGTTCTACGTTCTTGCCTTCACCCAGGGTTGAACGAAGGAACTTCAGGGATACCAGTCTGGTATAGATTCCGGCAAGATCGACACGAAAGACACCGCCGTCCTGGGCATCAGCATCGACGCTCCTCCCTCCAACGCAGCCTTCGCCGAAAAAATTGGCGTCAAATTTCCGCTCCTCAGCGACATGACGCGCCAAGTCTCGAAGGAGTACGGCATCCTGAATGACCAATTTCAGTTTGCCAATCGCACCACCTTCGTCATCGACAAGCAGGGCAAGATCCAGCACATACAGGAAGGCAACGGCGCCATCGACCCGACAAACGCGATCGACATCTGCACCAACCTTCACCAGAAGGAGTAGCACGAATAGATTTCGATCGCGCGCGCCATCGGGCGTCGGTTTTTCTCAGACAAGCGCAGAGAGCGACGTTCCCTTGTGACGGCGGGTCGCGCTGCCCGCGACCCGGCACCTTAATTCACGGCACCAGGGGACGGAACACGATGTCGAACACATGCGGCATCTGAGCAGGACTCGGCCAACAGACTGGAGGACCGCCACCGGCCATCGAACCATCCGATAAGTACCGCGCCTCCTGGGGAGTAGGTGCGCGTAGCGCCGGCGTCTCGCCGGCTCTTTTGCTCCGTGATACGTCCGCTTCCGTCTCCATAAGGACACTATCGCCATCATCAATACCAAAATAGCGCCAGAGGCCAAAAACCGCTTCCCCCGAAAGGTTTGCATTGGGTGTTATACTGGCCTGGCGATCTTGGGGGCGGTGTGGATTTCTCTAGGCGTCCTAATGCGCGGCCTGCTACGGAGCGCCGCAGGGTCACGGAAGAGTGGTTCACGGCCCTGCCTCGCGAGAAGGCCCAGCTTTTTGACACGGTCGTTCGCCGTTGGGAGTGCGCGTACGCCATGATGAGCGTGGCTCTCGACGGAGCGCTAGCGCTGCGCGCACGCGGCGAACTCGTTTGCGCCCGCCAGCAGGTTTCCGTCGCTGCCGATCTCTTCAATCGTCTTTCTTCCACTCTGGTCGCTCTGTGCGATACGCTCTCTTCTCGCGGCCGCTTGATCACGCGCGTCCCGGCCGTCGAGCCGCTGAATACCGAATTCTTCCGCGGCAACACGGGCCAGAGCGCGGCCTCCTGGAACGGCATTCTCCACCATCTCCTGTTCGGCGATCGCTCCCGCTTCTTCCACAAGCTGCGCATTCTTTCCGATACTCTCGAACAGATCGAGCGCGAATTCCACGAAGCCGCGGGCGATATCTCCAAGGGAACTTCGATCGAGCCCGCCGATTGCTGGACGAAGCTCGATTACCTGCACTACGATTTCAGCACCTGCCTGCGCGAAACGGAGATCGTCCTCAAGAGCTTTCTCCGCTCGCTTCCCGCCGACCAGGTGCCTGCTTTGGCGACGGAACTCGACGCGCCGCCTCCGGTCAAGCGCGTGCGAGCAAAGCCCCGTTTCTCCGGCGCGCCGGCCTGAGCCTTCGTGTGGCACAGACAATCCTGTCTGTGCGGGTCAGCGTCAGCGTCCCATTCAAATTAAGTCCGATTCTTTAGGATCCTGTGTGACGGAAACGCCCGCGGAGTGCGGGAGCTTGCCTGCCCTGAGCTTCGAAGGGCTCCCCCTGTTTGCCGCCTGGGCTTGCCCGGGCGTGCTCCCCGCACGCGCTACACGCGCCTTTCTCGCCCGCTCTGGACGCGCAACGCAATTCCGTCGACAATGGCATGGAAGGTTTCCAAGGCGCATCGCGATTGTGAGATCGCGGCTCACACCGCAACCACCCGGCAGGATCATCCCCGGCAGCCGTGTGCGGCAGGAAACACGAAGGACAACTTCTGGAGAGGCGGCCGCATCGCATTGAGGGATGCGTCCCGACGGGTAGCGTGGCCCGAACGAGACGAAGTGAAACCGGAGAGATGGCCGAGCCGGAAGCGATCCGGCTTGCCCAACAGGGCGATGCAGCCGCCTTTGAGCGGCTCTATCAGCTGCATAGCCGCCGGGTGTATTCGTTATGTCTTCGTATGGTGGGGAACACCGCCGAAGCAGAAGACCTGACGCAGGAATCGTTCCTGCAGCTCTTCCGCAAGATCGCGACGTTCCGCGGCGAGTCGGCCTTTTCGACGTGGCTTCATCGCCTCGCGGTCAACGTCGTCTTGATGAAGCTGCGCAAGAAGTCGGGCAAGGAGACTTCGCTCGAGCAGGTCACGGAAGGCGATGAAGAGGCAGGCACCCCGCGGCGCGACTTCGGCGCCATCGACCTCGAGTTGAGCGGTTCGATCGACCGGGTCAACCTGCAACGCGCCGTGGAGCAGTTGCCTCCCGGCTATCGGTCGGTTTTTGTGCTGCACGACGTCCAGGGCTACGAGCACAACGAAATTGCCGAGATCATGGGCTGTTCCATCGGCAATTCCAAGTCGCAGCTGCATAAAGCGCGCATGCGCCTCCGCGATCTTCTTCACGAGGCGGTACGCGCCAAGGCCCGCGAGGAGCGCCGCGCCGCTGGGAGCGCTTCCGGCAGTGGTGAGGTCTGAACATGAATACGATCGGATGTAACGAATTTCTCAATCAACTCGGCGACTGGATGGAATCCAAGCGTTCCGCCGACGCCCGCGCCCACCTCACGATCTGCGGCGATTGCCGCGCTCTCGTCACCGACCTCGCGGCCATCCAGGAAACAGCTCCTTCGCTCGCTTTCGACGATCCCGAGCCTTCGCCCCGCGTCTGGCTCGCCGTTCGCTCGCAACTCGAGCGCGAAGGCGTGATCCGCACCGAGCGCCACGGCGCAGCCGCCGGCCTCATGCGCTGGCTCGACGACGCCTTCGCAGCCATCCCGCGCCCCGCGCTCGCCGGCGCGTATCTCGTGGCGTTGCTCGCCCTCGGACTTACGGCCACCGGCCCGGGCGCCCGCAAGTCCGACGACGCCCGCTGGCTCAGCCGCATGGACAATTCCACCGAGCCTCTCAGCGCGCAGCTCGACACCGCCGAACAAGACACATTTTCCTCCCTCAAGAATGCCGATCCGGTAGTAGCTGCTTCCCTGCAGAAGAACCTCGCGATTGTTGACAACTACATCGTGTTGTGTGAAAAAAGCGTTCGCGAAGATCCCCAGGACGAAGACGCTCGCGATTACCTGTACGGCGCGTACCAACAGAAGGCGGATTTGCTCGCGCAGATGAGCGACCGCGGAGACAACGGGCAATGAGCACACTAGCCACTCAGCCGGCTTCGTTTCATCAGTGGAAAAAGGCCACGCTCCTGGTGCCCGGGCTCCTGATCCTCGGCGTCGCGTCCGCATCCGCGGGCGATCGCATCACGCAGCATTTCCGCGTGGACCCGCACCCGGTCGTCGCGATCCACAATCCCAACGGCACCGTCACCGTCCGCGCCTGGACCAAGTCCGAAGTCATGGTCGTCGCTGAGCGCACCACCACCGAATCCGAAGTCGACGCCACGCAGACCGGCAACCGCATCGACGTCATCACGCGCCCCGTTTCCGAAACCGCCGCGCCCGGCGATCTCCGCACCGACCTTGAAATCAGCGTGCCGCAGGACGCCGAGCTCGAAATTCACGACGACGCGGGCGGCGTCAACGTCTCCAACGTTCTCGGCGACATGAACGTCGAGACCATCGCCGCAGGTGTCGATCTCGAAGACGCCGCCGGCTACCTCACCGTGAAAACCGTCGACGGCTCGTTCCAATGTGTGCGCTGCACGGGCCGCATCGAAGTGTCATCGATCAGTGGTAACTTTCGCTTCATCGATATTCACAGCCCCTACGTGCGCGCGCAAACCTCGACCGGCAACATTCTCTTCAACGGCGAATTTCTTCCCGAGGCCACCTACCGCCTGAAGAATTACAGCGGCGTGATCGAAGTCCGCTTCTCCCCCGGCGATTCCTTCGATCTCAGCGCCAGCTCGATCAAGGGCAAGGTGCACAACGAAGCGCGCCTCGATCCGCCTTCGCATCACCATTTCCTCCCGCGATTGGGCACCGCGCTTTTCGGAACCCTCAACTCCGGCCGCGCCAGCGTCCAATTGAGTTCCTTCGATGGTACAATCAACATCCTGAAGCGCGATTGATCGATTGATCGCACGCGAAACATTGCGCCCGATTTCGCGCTCCATCGATCGCCCGATTTTGGGCAACATCCTTAATCCGATGCCGACCGAAAATCGCCTGCGCAGACTCGTCTGCCTCACCGGATTCATGGGCAGCGGCAAGTCCACCGTCGCGCGCCTGCTTTCCAGCCAGCTCGGCTGGCCCAAAACCGATCTCGACAAAAGCATCACCGAGGCGGCCGGCGCTTCCGTCGCGCAGATTTTTGCCGCGCAGGGCGAAGCCGAATTCCGCCGCATCGAGCGCGAGCAGCTCGAGCGCGTCGTCGCCGAATACGCCGAAACACAGCGCCCGCGCATCATTTCTCTCGGCGGCGGCACCATCGCCCAGCCGCAAAATCTCGCGCTGCTCCGCGAAAACGGCGCGATCCTGATCTGGTTGCACTGCCCGGTCGAGGATCTGCTGCATCGCTGCGCCCAGGTCACCGACCGCCCTCTGTTTCGCGACGAAGCCAGCTTCCGCCGTCTCTACGAAGAGCGCGTGCCCGCCTACGAACTCGCCGATTATCGCGTCGATAGCAGCGGCGAGCCGCCGCGCGTCGTCGAGCAGATTCTCGCGCTGGGAATTTTCCCGCAGGTGACGGTGTGACCCGGGCCGCGCGAATGCTTGGTCGCCAGATTCTCGCCGCCTCCATCTTCGCCACTTTTCTTTTCGCCGCAGCCGTCGCGGTTGCGCGCTCGAATCCGTCGTCCGGGTTCACTCCCGATAAAGGCACCTTCAAAATCCTCGTCAACGGCGCGCAGATGGGCAAGGAACAATTTGACATCAGCCCGAACGGCTCGAGCGGCGACTGGATCGCGCACGGCACCTCCGAAATCACAGGCTCCGACGGCACGAAGACCAGCGTCACCGGCACGCTCGAGCTTCGCGCCGACGGCACGCCGGTGCGCTACGAATGGTCCACCGAGGGCGCGAAAAAAGCCGGCGCCACGATCACCTTCAACGGTCCGGTCGCTTCGATCGAGCTGCACGTCGCCAACGCGCGTCCCTTCACGCAGCAGTTGACGTTCAGCTCGCCCCAGATCGTGATCCTCGACAACAATCTCTACTACCAGTACGCCGTCCTCGCGCACCTCTACGACTGGCAGAAAAAAGGTCCGCAAACTTTCTCCGTCCTCGTCCCGCAGGAACTCACGCCCGGCACCATCACCGTGCAGTCGCTCGGCAGCCAGGACGTCGACGGCAAAAAACTCGAAGAGCTCAGCGTGAAAACCGAAGACCTCGAAGTCGACGTCTACCTCGAAGGCCAGCGCGTCGTCCGCATCGTAGCCCCCAGCTCCAACGCCGAAATCGTCCGCGAATAATTCGCGGCATCGTCGTGGGTTTCGTCTGTAGGGGCGGGTTGAAACGCGCCGGCGTGAGGCGCGCACCCGCCCGGAAAACCTGCTCCCGCGGGAGCAACGACGTTGCCGCCGTCGGGGGCTTAACCGGGCTTAAAGATGCCAAGAAAAGCCAAATTTGGCGGTTTATTGGAGCCTAACGGTTTTGCCGCGCGGAGGCGGCACTCCAGGTTCCAAAGCACTGGTCGTGAAGCCGACCGGGCGAGCCGCCAGAGACGACCGGCGCATCATATGATCGGTGATTGGGCTCGGCCATTTTGTGAGACGGTGTCGATATTTCGCTATTGTTTCGCCTCGACGCCGATTTCTATCCCTTCGGCGGCGAGCGCGATGTGACCATGAGTTGCATGCCGAGTTACAAATTCGAGGGCAAAGAACGAGATAGCGAGACGCAGAACGACGATTTCGGGGCGCGATACTACTCCTGGCGAGTAGGGCGTTGGCTCTCGGCCGATTGGTCCGCGGTTCCCGCCCCCGTGCCTTACGCAAACCTGACAAATCCTCAGACGCTGAACCTGTACGCCATGGTCCGTGACAACCCGGAGACCTTCGCCGACCTGGATGGCCACAACAACAACGAGGGCGCTGGAAGCGGCGGCGATCCAGGCTATTGTAGCGGCGACAAGGCCGCAGGAGTTGGATGCCAATTTATATTGAACCACAACAAAGAGTTCGGAATAGTAAAACAGCAGCAGGCGCAACAGCAGAACACAGACCAAAACAAGCAAGTTGAACATCGAACGGTCGTTGGTGCCGGCATTGCGGCGGAGCGTAAGTACAACCCCACATCGATAAAGGAAGACAGAGAGTATGCCGGCTGGATCGAAAAAACGAAGAACGGCAAGTACGTCGTTGATCCAGCACACCCAGGGACACAGGCTGGTTCAGATCCGGGTCCCCGGCCCAAAAATGCTGCGGGGGAGTACCACACACACGGCGGTAACGATCCCGGCTACGACAACGAGCATTTTTCAAATCAGGATAAGTGGTTCCTCCACAATAACCACGTCCCTGGATTCTAGGCACGCCCGGCCACACCATTCAGGAATACGATCCGGCCACGGGCAAAGTGATCATCTTCAAAGAAAGGACGGACTGACGTGAAGTACCATAGAGCATCGTTAATCACTGGCGTGCTGCTGCTCGTTGGAGCTTTCGGTATGATTCACAATGTGACGGCAGGATCGTACACGCCGAAGAGCGGCTTCGTCCCTGACAAAGCGACCGCTGTTCGCGTCGCCGAGGCAGTCCTAGTGCCCATATACGGCGCGAAGCAGATTGCGTCGGAGCGTCCGTTCTCTGCGGAGCTCGATGGAAACGTATGGATTGTGACTGGGCATTTGCCCGAGGGTTGGACGGGCGGGGTAGCCGAGATCAAAATTTCAAAGATGACCTGCCAGGTCATTTCCGTCACTCATGGCAAGTAACACGCCATCCGATGGGCCGGCGAAACGCCAGGGATTGCGTGCAGAAGCAGCACCTTACACTCACGGAAGATAGCCACTAGGACCACTCTAGCGATCCTCGCTGTCCTCGCCGGTGTGTCGTGGCCTCGCTACGCTCAAGCGAAAGGCGGTAAGCAGGAAGAACCAGCGTTCCGCGCTCCGTTCGTGCTGAAACTACGCATAGATAACGGTACTACTACGAGCAGAAATTTGGCAAGGTCCCGTACGTGGCGGATGGTGACGTGTACCTGTTTGCGGGTGACGACTTCGGGATCAATGCGGCTGTAAGGGACGGTCAGATGTCGGAGATAACCTACCAGCCGAGTGCCGCCAAAGCGGACGTGGAATTCAGTTTCTTTCAGCAGCGACGAGCAGGCGGTTTCGTTATGATGCTGGTGATTCAAAAACAGGCTCAAGCGGAAGTTGTATCTCGATGCTCTGATGACTGTCCCTGGCAAGAGCGGCATCCTCAAGACCGACATACTTCCGATCCCGCGCGGCCTCACGGACTACGAATCTTGGCCCCAGCCCATCGTTCAGTTGGTGCTCAGGGGCTTTCGCTTCGCAGCGAAACCCGATGTGAAGGCCTCGGGGCAATAGCCCGCCGAAAGTAGCTATGAAGTGTGGCATTGGCGGTGGTTAACGCCTCGCGCCGGGGAGCGCCGGAGGGGCGGTGCCTTCGGCACCGGGTTGGGGCTACGAAGTACGGCTTCAATCTCGGCGCGGGCGACAACGGCAATGTGATCAGCATCGCAAACAATCGCGATAGTACCCGCTCACAATCCTTCACAGATCACCAGGTGAACCGCATCCTGAGCGGCCAGACGAGCACGACCAGCGGTTCAAACTGTTGGGGCGAGGCCTATTCCTACGACCAGTGGGCGAACCTGCAATCCCTCGCCTACGTTTCGGGATATACAGGCTGCACGCAGGAAGGCACGTGGAGTGCCCCGGCCACGGCGGACAATCAGCTTCCGTCTTCCGCTGCCACGTACGACGCGGCCGGAAACGTCCTGAACGACAATTTCAACATCTACCAGTGGAACGCCGAGAGCGAGATCAAGACCGCAGCGGGGGAGACATACACGTACGACGGCGACGGCTACTGGCTCGAAAAATCGAGTGGGAAAATCTACTGGTACGGCGCGGGCGCGGAAATCTTGGACGAATCCGACCCCGCCAGCGGCAACTTTACAAATGAATACGTTTTGTTTGGCGGCAAAAGGATTGCGATGCGCAATGTAAGCAGCGGCACGATCGACGACGATGCTGAAGACATGCTGGGCAGCTCGCGGACGATTGTGCAGGCCGGGCAGACCAGCGTGTGCTACGACGCCGATTTCTATCCCTTCGGCGGTGAGCGCGACGTGACCGTGAGCTGCGTGCCGAATTACAAATTCGAGGGCAGGGAGCGGGATAGCGAGACACAGAACGACGATTTCGGGGCGCGCTACTACTCGTGGCGCGTAGGGCGTTGGCTCTCGGCGGATTGGTCCGCGGTGCCCGCGCCGGTGCCTTACGCGAACCTCACGAATCCTCAGACGCTGAACCTGTACGCCATGGTCCGCGACAACCCGGAGACCTTCGCCGACCTGGATGGCCACAACGCCAACGAGGGCGAGGGAAGCGGTGGCGACCCGGGCTATTGCAGCGGCGACAAGGCGAAGGGCGTTGGATGCCAATATATGTTGAACCGCGACAAAGAGTTCGGAATAGTAAAACAGCAGCAGGCGCAACAGCAGAACAACAGCCAAAACCAACAGAGTCAGCAGCAGACCCAACAGCAGAAGGATGACCAACAGTACCATCAAGCCTTACAACAGAAAGAGCAGCAGATTCGCGACCAGCAGGCAGGCCCAGCGGTTGGCTCGCCGGAATATATCAAGCAGCTTTCCGGCCAAGTGAGCGCTGAAACCACGGCGGGCGAGAAATACATTCTCGCGCCTGCCGCAGTCCTGGAGGGTGTGGGGGTTGCTGTGGTCGCCGCCCCGGAGGTAGGCGCAGCGGCAACAACAACGGTTAGGGCAGGGACGGAATATGTTTTGACTCATCCCAACGAGCCGGCGAATTTTGCTCAAGGTCTCGCTAGAGGTCCAGCCGGAGCGCCCCGTACGCCCGCTGGAGCTCTGGGAGCTGTCGTTAACGTTATACTGAAAAGTTTGATCCCTTAGAGGTTCTTATGCGCAGACCGAGGCGTACGTGCCCCAAGTGCGGCGCGTCACTGAAATATGAAGAGATCATGGCAAACGGGCCGTCATTTCCCTGTCCGTCGTGTCGCGAGAATCTTCAGGTTCCAGACTATTACTTATCCTTGATTTGGATCGCGGCGATCATCGTTCCGGCACTAATCCTTTGGGCGTTCGGCTTATCCTGGCTGTATCTTGTCTTTGCTGAATTGGTTGTCGTTTATCCTGTCCTCTACCTAGCGCTCAGATTCGTGAAGTACGTCATTCCGCCCAAGATCGAAACCTATCTGCCCAGTGAAACTGAGCTGCATTTGCGTGATCGTTCCCGTTCATAGCTCCGCGACAGGTCGGCTTTGGGACAGAAATGTGAGCCCCATGCGTGACGAGCGGCAAATCAAAATCGCTATTGGGGAGTCCGTCTCCGGGGAATTGAAGTGCCTCATCTAATTCCTTATCTGGCGCTGGCAAGCTTCCCCGTAGCCTACCTGCTGGCCCTCAATCCAGTCAGATTCCTATGGGGCCTGCATCACGGGTTCGAACCCATGCCGGTTGCGGTGCGCGACAAAGCAGAGTCGCTAGACCGCTATTTCTACTTCGTTATGTACGCGCTCACGGCAGGCTTCGTCGCAGGTCTTATGTTACGCAGCGACGTTCGCGCCGCGCGCGTTGGGTTGCGGGTGGAGCACTGGCGGAGCAATGTGGCCATTGGTATCGCAGCGAGTGCCTTGCTCGTTCTGATGCAAGGCCTCATGGATAGACTCCTTCCCAAGGGTGGACAGCCTAAAACCACAGACCGATTTCAAAGAAGATCAGTCGGACTGTGGGTGCTTTTATTCCTCATCGCGGCCTTTGTAGAAGAGTTCTGGATCGCGTTTTGCCTTGTCAGTATGACGGCAACGGGACATTCCGGGACTATCTCTGTCACCGCTACGGCGGTCGTCTTCGGGGTAGTACACCTTGCATATCGACTATCCGGTGCGCTCTCGGTCACCGTAAGAGGGGTAATCTCGGCTCTCCTCTTCCTGTGGCTGGGGTCTTTGATCCCGATGGTACTTTTCCATTTTATGGGCGACTTGGGAAATCTTTATTGGCTGAGGCGGTCTGCGTAGGAGCCGGTTAACGGGGAGCGCCGGGAAGGTCCGAAGCGTGGTGCCTGCGGCACCGGATGTTCTTTGGAATCGGGGAATCGGGGAATCGGGGAATCGGGGACAGACGGAGGTGTTCACGTCAGTCAAGTCCAACGAGTCTTTGATCTTAAGACAGGCAGTGCCACACTATCGCAAGCACGCATCGGGCAAATTCAGGCGGCCATTCAACGTCAGGTCGGGGTTATCGAGATCAGACCATGAAGAACAGTGAAATTGCGGCGATCCAGAGGGGTCTGCTGCCAGACCTGCCTGGCTTCGCACAGAAGGGACAGATGCTGTTCGTTAGTCCGGTTGGCCACACCCTGCGAGGGATTTTTTTTGATCGGGCAACCAACCCGCGGGGCTTCTACGTGCAAATCCTTATTCAGCCGTTGTGTGTTCCGGAAGAACATATCATCTTCAACCTGGGCTGGAGGCTTCGCCATGGCCGGACTGACCTTTGGAACGCAGATGATCCGCAGTTGATTCCTGAGCTGAGCCTAGCATTAAGCCGTGAGGCTCTCCCGTTTCTCTCGTCCATTGAATCGCCTCGAGACACGGCGACTGCGGCCGTCTCCCTCCGGAAATCGGGCGATCCAATTGTACAACAAGCCATAGCCTACGCCTTCGCTCGCGCCGGCGATGTGCCGGAGGCCGTTAAGGCCCTCGGCCGGCTACGGGAGCAACTCGAGGAAACGCAGCAATACCGGGCGTCACATGAAGATCTTCGGAGGGCCGAGGCTTTGGAACTGGAGCTTGTCAGCGATCCGTCAGAGGCTCGGCGCCGCCTCGAATCGTGGGAGGCCGAGACGGCGAAGAAACTCGCAGTCGCTTAGAGAGTCCGAAGGTCCGGCGTAGGGCGAGTGGTGCGCGATGCCAGAGAGCTTCCTGCAGTCCTGATTGAGGCGGCGCGGTTCCTGCTGTCGCCATAGGTGGTGGGTGGCCCACCTAAACTCTGAACTCTCAATTCTCAACTCACAACTCGTCATCACCTTCCACATAGTCATGCGTGATCTCGGCGAAATACCTCACCGGGTTGCCGGCGCGCAATTTCCGGCAGAGGTGGCTCAACGAGTCCTGCTCGCGCGCATTCAGGGCTCGCAGCAACGCTTTCGCAACCTTCGTATGGTGCGGCAGGACCTCGCCGATGAATCTCTTCCCGGATTTCGTCAGGCCGACGACGCTCGTCCGTATTCCCTCGCGCCGCTCGTCCCGCTTCGACGTCGGCACGTGCGCCCGTTGAAACTCCACCGGCGGAAGCTTGACGATCTTCGCGCAGCACGAATCCGCGTTTCGTAAGGCGCCTGACGATCACGGCCACGGCCTGCTTGTGCAGCCTCCGCCTCCGCGCGATGTCCGGGGCGAACATGCGCGCCCTCGCGATGGAGCAGCTCGAGCAGGCGAAAGTCTCCCATCGACAAGTCGTACATCAGAAGCGGGCCGTGCAACTCGCCCTTGAGCCAGTCCGCCGTCTCGAGCACCTCCATATACGCTCCGAAGGCGCGTTTGGTCCTTTGTCTGGGTGTCGGGTAGTGAGACATGGCAAAAACCTCCCCAAAATGGCTTTTCTTGGCCTTTTAACCCGGTTTAAGCCGCCCGACGGCGGCAACATTGTTGCCGCCGCGGGAGCTGGTTTTCTTCGGTTTGTTTTCGTCTCGCCCTGCACGCGAGGAAGGGAGCGGAGTCGAAGGATACGCGGTCGTATTTTTTTCTCAGACGCCGGGGTGTTCCAGCAGGAGGCGGATGCCGCCGTTGACGGTGCGCACCGAAATCGCGTTGCCGCCGTGGCCGAGGCGGGCGCGGAACGCTTGCGCGCCGGGAAGCGCGGCCGTCGAATAGACGGGCACGTCGGAGGAGACGTCGCCATTCATGTTGCGGACGTTCAGATCGGCGCTCGCATTCGACGGCAGGCCAAGCGTGACCGAGCCGTTGACCGTTTCCAAATCCATCGGCGCGCCCTCGGCGAGGCCGGAGAGCTCGAGATGCAAGTTGCCGTTGGTGGTGCGCGCGCTGAACCGGCCGGAGCTGTTGAGCACCTCGACGTTGCCGTTCACCGAGCGCAACTCGCCCGCGCCTTGCACGCCGTGGACCGAGACGCTGCCGTTCACGGTGCCGATGCTGTGCAGCAGGACGCGATACGGCACGTGCACGATGTATTCGACGGCGACTTCGGCATCCTCGCCATCGGGGTAGAGCGTGTGCACGTCGACTTCGCCGGGATGGCTTTCGACGTCGATCTTCACCAGCGTGAGATCGCGCGCGTTGTTCTCGGAAGTTTTTACGGCGCGCACTTCCACTTCGTTGCGGTTCCATCCCTCGACGCGCACCGAGCCGTTCACATTTTGCAGG
Organism: uncultured Acidobacteriota bacterium; assembly: GCA_963743335.1. Taxonomy (GTDB): domain Bacteria; phylum Acidobacteriota; class Terriglobia; order Acidiferrales; family UBA7541; genus Palsa-295. Next base: position 466,225 of record CAVUPI010000002.1, on the reverse strand, counting down.
ATGAACTGGCCGCCCGACGCGAGCGGATACGTTTGCTCGAAGACCTGCTGCTCATCGGCGAAGCCGGGAAGCGCGAGCAGGCAGACGGCGGCAAGCGCCAGGAAAATTCTGGCGAGCGCCGGCAAGCAGCGGCGTGGCGGTTGCGGAGTGTCTTCAGGGGCTAAAGCCCTGTGCTCACTGGTTCTCAATGTCGGAGCTGAAGCTCCGGCCCCCTGAAAGGCTTTCGTGGCGTGCGCGGTGATTCCGCGTCGCGCGGGTGACGAAACGCGTGGCGGTTGGGCTTTCGAGTGAACACACGAATGGGTCCGAGACTGCAGGCTGGTCGTTTCTCGCACGGTACGCCCCCTAAGCTGCCGTTTGACTTTGCGACTGCTCCGAAATCTGAATTAGAGAATCCAGGGCTAAAGCCCCTTTATTATGGCCCTTTTTCGTGGGCCTAAAGGCCCACGCTTCCACCCTACCCCTCGCGCTTCGCGCCTCGCCGCAACTAACGCGCTTTCGGCGGCTCACGCTCTCACCGCCCGCCCGCGCGCTTTCGTTCTACTCGCCACCACCCGCGCGCGAACGCGAAGTCTGTGGAGTGCGGGAGCTTGCTCCCGCTGTTTGCCGCTCGGGCTTGCCCGGCTCGCCTCGCCGAAGCTTACCGCGTAGGCGGGGCGTGCTCCCCGCACGCGCAAGGTGCGATCGCGTTCGCATCCCAAAATCTCGCGCCCGTTTGCTACGGGCCGGTGTTGGAGCCCGGCATCTGCGACAGGCCGGCCTTTTGCAACTGCGCTTGCAGCTGCTGCTGGAGCTGCTCCATCTGCTGCTTGTAAATTTCAAGCTGCTTGCTGACGTCGCTCAGCTCGAAGCGGATGTTGCCGTCGACCGTGCGCAGGCGGACCAGCGGGCCGCCGCCGTTGAGCGAGCCCTCGGCGCGGACCGTGCGCGCGCCATTCGACGAATCGTCGTAGGAGATTCGCAGCGGGAACGCGGGATCGACGATGACGCGATGCTCGTTCCCGAGCGCGACCTCGGCGTCGATGGTGACCGCGAGATTGCGCGGCATGTGGACGACAATGTCGCCGGCGCTCGACTGCAAATCGCACGTGCCCGAGGATTTCGGCGGCGACACGAACCACGCCGTGATGCCGCCCGCGCTGGTGGATGCTTTCACCGGGCTGTCGACCTGCGTGAGATAGATGCTGCCGCCCGACGTTTCGAGATTCGTGGGGCCGATCACGCGGACCACGCGAATGCCGCCGCCGCCGGTGCGCGCCCGGACGAGCCCGGCCGCCTCGCCGACTTCGATTTCGCCGCCGCCGGTCTCCGCGGTGAGTTCGCCGCCCGAATGCTCGAGCGTGATATTCCCTCCGCCCGTATCCAGGCGGGCCGTGCCCTGAATCGATGTGACGCGGATGTGGCCACCGCTGGTGTGCAGCGTGGCGTTGCCCTGCACGGTGTCGATGGTGATGTGCCCGCCGCCGGTATCGGCGACGAGATCGCCCGCGACGCTCTTCGCGCTGATGTTGCCACCACCCGTTTCCAGGTGCGCCGGCCCGCCAATATTTCCCGCCGTGATGTTGCCGCCGGCGGTGGATAGCGAAACTCGCCCATCGATTTCGCTTGCGTCGATGTTGCCGCCGCCGGTCGAGGCATCGAGTGCGGAATTTTTCGGAATGTCTAATTCCAGCGTGACCCAGAGGCGGCCGGAGGAGCGGCGCGCGTCGCTCTCGGCTTTCAGGGAGAGGCCGTCGGGGGTGTCGTGAGAGGAGATGGCGAAACTTTTCAGGAGCTTTTGCGCGTCTTTTTGCGAGGCGTCGGCTTCGAGATGAATTTTGTAGTCGACTTTGTCCGCGTCCTGCGTGTGCACGACGATGCTGCCGAGTTCGGTCGCCAGGCGAATCCTTTCTCCGGGGCGCACGGGAATCGAACCGGTCAGGTCGGCGGTAAGGTGCGGCGTGGAATTTTGAGCGCGCGACGGATCGGCGCGGCGATGCGCCCAAGCGATTCCAGCGAGCGCGAGTGCAGCGAGAAGCAGCGACGCGGTGAAGGAGACCTGGATGATTGCGGCGCGACCGGCGAAGGGAGAAGGCGCTCGGGTCGGCATCATCAGAACTTTTCGCGCGGGCCGAGCTCGCGAATCACTTGCGCGCTCTGCAGGCGGATGTAGGTGTTGGGATCCTTCTGCACGCGCTCGCGGAGGACGGACATCATGTGGCCGTCGTCGGAGGAGACGCGGCCCTGCGCGGCGAGCTCGCGAAGCTCGTTGATGGCTTCGACGCGAACGCCGGGATTGTCGTCGTCGACGAGCGCGCCGAGGAGCGTCTGCTGGACGATGTCCTGCGGCTCGGCGCCATCGAGGGCTTCGAGAGCCTTGAGGCGCACGGCGGCGTTGCGATCGTTGCGAACGGTGTGGCAGAGAGCAGTGCGGACGTCGGGATCGTTGTTGCGCGCGCGAAGGAGATCAACTGCATCCATGCGCACGTCGGGGCAGAAGCGCTCGCCGTTGCGGAGGACGCCGAGCAGAACGTCTTTCACGTCGTCGTTGTTGACCGTGCCGCTGAGCGTCACCGGCTGCTGCGAACGCAACTGCAATTCGACGCGCGGCGAATCGCCGTCGCCGTCCGAAGGCAGGACGTCGATTCCGGCAACGTCGGCGGTGCGAAGATCGAGCGGCGACGGAGCGATATTCGCGAGCGGGTTGGCGTTGGGATCGGAAGAATCGGCCGCGGTGTTTTGCGCCGTGTCGGAATCACTCGTCGCTACGATCGCCGGATTGGAATTGCCGGGAACCACTGAATTTCCGGGATGGCGGAGAAGGCGGGGCGCCAAAACTCCTACGCTGAAGCCGATCAACAGAAGCACAGCCGCGCTCCATGCGGGGCGCGGCGTAAGCCAGTCCGCCGGCAGCAATCTGCCGAGCGCGCGGCGAAGCCAGCCGCCCTCTTCTTCGCGATCGAGCGCGTCAGTGAGGCCGGCGCGGCAGCTTGCGAGCAGGGTCGCATCGGGCTCGACGTGATTCGCGGAGAGAAGAGCGAGAAGTTCTTTTTCGTGTTCGAGAGATTCGGCGCAGGTGGGGCACTGCGCGAGATGAGCGGTGAGGCGATCGTGCTCGGCGTCTTCGAGTTCGCCGCCTGCGGCGGAAAGCATCAGCAGGGGCTGCCAGTCGGGGCAGGGCGTGTTGGGTTGGTTCGTCGCTGCTTCCCGATTCATCTCGAAGTTCCTCACCGAATAGCGTCCAGGCTTTCGCGAAGTTTGCGGGTGGCCCGGAACAGCGAATTCTTTACGGTCTCTTCGGACGTGCCGAGCAGATCGCCGATGGCGCGGAGCCGAAGGCCCTGATAGTGCTTCATCTCGAAAACAACGCGCTCGCGGGGTGAAAGCCGTTTCATCGCCCGCTCGATTTGCTGGCCCACTTCCTGGCCCAGCAGGTTCTTTTCCGGATTCGCCGAAGCCCTCACTTCAGGCTGCCTGTCGAAGAAGTCGGGCGTCGTGCCCTCGGTTTCTTTCGGCGCGGGCGCTTGCTCCTCGCGATGGCTGGTGCGGCGGCGGAGATGATCGAGCGCCACGTTGGTCACGATCCGGTAGAGCCACGTATAAAAGCTGCACTCGAACCGGAAGCGGTGCAGGTTCCGGTAGGCGCGCAGAAAGCCCTCTTGGTAGACGTCGCGGGCATCCTCGGGGCTGTGCACGAGATTCAGCGCCAAGCGCAGAACGCCGCGGTCGTATCGGCGGACCAAGTCCTCGAACGCCAGTCGGTCTCCCGCCTGGGCCTTGCGGACGAGATCATGCTCTTCCGCGATCTTCACTGCCGCTGCCTGGCGCGCATCTCCGTCGAGTGCGACGCTCATCCCCATCGTATCCGCCGCCAAACTGGATTCTGCTGCGGTGCGCCTGGATTCGTTCGTGCGATCCGGCGCATCCGGTCCGGTTTCAAGCCCTTCCAAGGGCTTATCGCCGGGTCCTGTGAATATAGACGGCGGGCCCGGCGGTTGGTTAGCACCCGGAGAGGCCATTTTGGCACCATCGGACGGTTCGACCAAGGCCCTATCCTCCCTGAGGCAAGCCTGACACGAGGCGAGTCGGCGTTCCTATATGAATACGCGCGGGGCGGGGCGGTTGTTCCGGCCAATTTGGGAGGGGGGCAGAGAAGCAAGGAGGGGCCGAAAAGTATATCCCTCGCTGCGTCCCGCGCCCGCGCAAACCGCGGGAAATATAAAGGCGCGCGGGACTACACTCGGGATGACCACCCTCGTGGGATTGCTCCTGACGAAATTGTGGCTGCAGGACCGGCCGGCGGGACGCCGGCGCTACGTTAAGTACGCGGTGCTCGTCGCAAGGGCGAGAGGCAAGAGGTCGGGAATTCGCAGAGCGCATAGGATCGAGCCGAGGGATGAAACTTTCAAACTTCGTTTGTGGTAAGATCGTCTTACCATGCATACAACAGTTTCGACAAAGGGGCAAGTTGTCGTCCCCAGCAGAATTCGGCGCAAGCTGGGACTGCGACCGGGAGATTTGCTGGAGGCCAGGGTCGAAGGAGAGCATATTGTCTTGACTCCGCGAAAAGTTCGTCGACAAAAGGCACGTATCATCCGGGATCGTGTCACTGGATTGCCGGTTCTAACCGCCGGTCCTAGGGCAGCCAAGCTGACGAGCGCCGAGGTGCGCGATATCCTTGCCGATTTTCCATGAGATACCTATTGGACGTGAACGCTCTGCTTGCGCTCGCCGTATTGGAGCATGAATTTCATGCGCGGGCGGCAAGTTGGGTCGAGCGCCTTGGCGGAAGCCGTGTTCCGGAACTGGCAACGTGTTCGATCACCGAGTTGGGATTTGTGCGCGTGCTGGGACAGGCTCAGCAGTATGGCTCCTCCGTCGCACAGGGGCGCGAGCTCCTGCTCAAGGTGAAAAACAGCGATCGAATGCGCTGGATTTTCATTCCCGACGACCACGACATCTCCCGCCTCCCCAAGTGGGTCCGAACTCCAAAGCAAACGACCGACGGGCATCTTGCGGAGCTTGCTCGGGCCAACGGGGCCGTTTTGGCGACGCTGGACCGCCGAATTCGCGGCACTTTCGCGATTCCCGAGGGGCGCCATTCATGAAGAGAGCACAAAGGGCTTTGCTTGCAGCTCAGCGGTTCTGAGATCGTCAACCAGACCTCACCCCTCACAAACCCAGAAAGGGACCCGCCGCAAATTCAAAGGCGCGCGGGGTTGGCAGGCAAGACGCCTTTCGTTCCACTCAGGGCAGGCCAGCGCTACTACAGGCTGGAGCCGAGGCGGATTAGGCCGTAGACGGCGGCGCATACGGCGAAATCGAGCAACGTGCCCCAATCCGTGCGATATCCGTGGTGACGGAGGGTGTCCGGCAAGTGCGGGAAGAGCGAGAAGTAGTAGATGGCGTTGCCGATGAGGATGGCGACGAGATATTCGAGCCACCGCCGGGGAGTCGCGCCCAAGAATTGCCGTTGCCGCTCCATCATCCATTCGCCCAGAAAAGCTAGAGTCCGACGCCCGGCGAAGGCGCCAGCCGGGCCGGGCCGAAGGGCTCATCTTAGGCTGGCGAACGGGTTGGATGCAAACCGGTGCGTGCGCTGTTGTTTTGTGGCGCGCCCCGATCCCGGTGGAACAAACGCCGGGCCGCGGACGTATATACCCCCAGAAGAGTCTGTGTCTGTGTCGTAAACGCGTTCGGGAACTTCAGGGGCTGAAGCCCCGCGGGTAGCTCGTCTTACGCCGGGGCTGGAAGCCCCGGCCTCCTGAGGAGGACTCTCGCGCCGGGGCTGACGCCCCGACCCGCCGAGCATTGATCAGGCGACTGCTGGTTGGCAGGAGCTGAACGGGAACTGGAGGGCTGCTGTGAACTCGACTGCGAGAATGAAGTCGGCCCTGAACTTACCAAACGCTCGGAAATTTGTGATTGCCGCAGGATTGCTGGCTGCGGCGATGCCCGCGTGGGGCGGCGCGCAGATCCAGAAGACGCTGAAGCTCGATCCGGGCGGGCGTTTTGTCCTCGAAGCGGATGAGGGAAGCGTGGATCTGGTGGGTAGCGACCAGACTGGCGCGAGCGTGGTGGTCACGAGCTATCGCGACGACCTTCAGAAGGAAGTCGATTTGAGCTTCGACGAAGATGCGGGAATGGTGCGAGTCCGCGAGCGGCGGCGATACTGGAACCCCCTCGATTTCCTGTTCGATCCGCTCGGGCTGCACTTTGAGATTCGTGTGCCGAAGTCGACGACGCTCGAAATCAAGACCGGCGGCGGGGCCATTAAGATTGATTCGATCGTCGGCTACGCCGAACTGAAGACATCGGGCGGTTCGATCGAAATGTCGAACCTGATCGGAGACGTGCATGCAAATACTTCCGGCGGGAACATCGAGGCACAGCAGATTCGCGGCGAAATCGAGGTGGGAACCTCCGGCGGCAGTATCGAGGCGGATTCGATTGATGGCGGGCTCACGGCAGACACGAGCGGCGGAGAGATTCGCATCGACGGAGTGACGGGGCGCGTTCGCGCACACACCTCGGGCGGGTCCATCTCGGCGACGCTCAACAAGGGGAACGCGAAGGGCGGGGATTTGGATACTTCGGGCGGGTCTATTTACGTGAGGCTGGACCCGACGGTCAATCTCAATGTGGATGCATCTTCGTCGGGCGGAGGCGTCCGTTACGGACTTCCGTTACGCCGAGTGGACTCCTCCTCGTGGGACGCTGTGCGCGGCACGTTGGGCTCGGGCGGAGATTTGCTGCGCGTGCACACGAGCGGCGGGTCCGTGATGCTGGATCCGCTATGACGGGGGTTACGAACGCGGTATGCGCGCAACCATCGATGGTTTGCGGGGCGTATGCTGGTAACACGGGTACGAATGCAGGCCGTCTCAGGAGGAACTTCATGCGATTCAAGATCGCCGTTACGTTGCTATTTGCGATGAGTGTTTCGTTGTCTGCCGGCGCGGGCTTGGCTCAGGGACAAGCGCAGGCGCCTCCTCCACCGGCCGCGCAGCCCGATCAACGACCGGCGGGCCCCGCGGTCACGATCGGCGCGGGGATGTCTCCGCAGATGATGCAAATGATGGGGCCGATGATGCGCGTGCAGAATGGACCCGGGCACGGGCCCGAAGCCGGGCCGCTGCAAATGTTTTCGCGGTTCACGAACGCGCTGGACGATGCGAGCGTGCGCGCGAAACTCGGAATATCCGACGGGCAAGCGGATCAGTTGCGCAAAATCGTGAACGACACGGAAATTTTCACGATTCAGAGCGCGGCGAGTATCGCCGTCGATTCGATTCAGCTGAAAGAATTGCTGCGGCCGGACAAGCCGGACAAGGCCGCGGTGATGAGCAAAGGCGACGAAATCTCCAAGGCAACATCGGGGCTGATCAGCCACTACCTTGATGCGATCGTCGAGGCGAAGACGATTCTCACGCCCGAGCAACAGAAGAAGCTCACCGACTACCTGGACAACGGCGGGCCCGCGATGGCGATGCCCATGCATCAGCACTAATCGGAGCGCTGCGAAAATTGCTGCGCCCGACAGGCGACTTTCCGCAAGACGGGGAAAAAACAGAGCGCCGGGAGAAACGCAAAAGACGCCTGCGCCGAAGGAAACCGACCAGCAGATACCTCGCTGCGTCCCGCGCCCGCAAAAAAACGCGGAAAAGGAAAAGACGCGCGGGACTCCGCTTGGGATGACAGCCCTTAGGCGCTTCCGCTCGCCCGCAATCGGTGCGCCGCAGATTTATTGAAGGTACGACCAACGGAAATGTATACGCAAAAGCGCCGTTAGCGCACCGCGAGCCGCTCGCCGAAATTTAGGCGGCGGACTCGGGCACGATTTCCTTCGCGGCGATCTCGTATTTGAAGTTGGCGGCGTCGAGGCTGTCGAGCATGCCGTTGTCCGTCTGCGCCTGCGGATACATCAGGAAGCCGACTGGCTTGCCGGTGGAACCGGGCAGGGCGACGTCGTGCGCGAAGTTGTAGCACACCCAGTTCATCTCCCACGATCCAAAGAGGCGGGCGCGCGCTCTCACGACCATGTCGTTGTCGATCGCGAGATGGCCGGGCGGTTCTTCGAGGACGACCTTGCGCACGTCGGCGGGATCGACGGGGACCCAGCCGTAGTCGCGGAGGTAAACCTCAGCGCGGCAGTGCTGCGCTTTCGTGACATTTTCGGAGGACGCGCCGAGGCTCTTGTAACCGAGCTCGGATTTCGCGACGCGGATGCCGAAGGCGTCGCGCGCGGGAAGGCCGGAGGCGCGAGCGAGACCCACGTAGAGCGAATTGAGATCGGCGCACTTTCCGCCGAGATCCTTGGTTTCGAGCATGAAGCGGATATCGCCGAGGCCGCAGCCGCGCGTTTTCGGATCGCGGAAGGTGTTGTCGACGATCCATTCGTAGATCGCGCGCGCTTTCTCGACATCCGTGTTTTTGCCGCTGGTGATTTCGTCGGCCGTTTGCTTCACGATGCCGTCGGTGGGTAGCAGAGCCGTGGGGCGCAGGAAATGCTCGAGCTGCGCGTGATTTTCCTTCATTGGGCGGCCGGGCGCGGACACGTCGACGGCGATGTTGCGCGTCTCGACGCGATTCTTCACCGTAAGCACGGGCTTCACGCCCGCGGGAAAATCCGCCGCGACGATGCCGAGCGAGTCGACCGAATACTTGTAGAGCTTCGCTTTGCCGCCGTCGGCGTGATACGTGGTGGAGATGGTGCGCTGGAAGGGTGTCGGACTGATCAGCGTCGTGGGAACCCAGACGCGCGTGGCGCCGGCGGGCTTCAGGACTTCGATGTCGGTGGTGAGATCGAACGTGCGCCAGTCGGCGGAGCCGCCGTCCTTGGCGAAGAGATACTTTGTGCCCGGGAATGCCAGGCCAGCCGACACGATGCCAGCGGAACGGAGAAAATTGCGGCGATTCATGAATCCTCCTTCACGGACGAGAGCTTGTTCCAGACCTCACCATTTCGCTTTGGCGGGCCGATTATACGAATCCCTGAACCCGGAAGCAACGACGAGCCCTGGCGGCGCGAGGGCCGGTTATCGCTCTCGGTAAATGGACGTGCAGCGCGGCGGTGCGGTTGCTGGATTCGTTGTGCGCGCGAGGCTGATTCACCGCGGAGACGCGGAGGACGCAGAGGAAAGATGAGGAGGCAGAGGAGAAGAGCGGATTTTCGCTGCACTCGGGATCACTGTGAATGGGCCGGGGCGGCTGAAGCTGCTGCGAGCGACGAAGAGTTCCACACGGAGAACCGAAGATCAGGCGGCTGGGCGGCGGAAGAAAAAGGAGAGAGGCGCTCGGCAGATTCACAAGCGCCTCCTCCACTGCGTCAACGTAAATCGTACCTCACTGGATCACCTCCTTCTCGGCTAAGGAGCCGATGTCGACAGGTTGTCGAGTGATCCGAGTATAGCGCGGGATTGGCGAAATTTCAGGGCGAGACTTGCTCGATCTTTCCGTCCTGCGCGCGAAGCCGGCCGCTTTCGCGGGGCATGGCGCCGGCAAGCAGGAGAACGGCGCCGCAATACATCAGCGTGTCGCCGACGTAATTGAGGCCATTGTCGAGGCTCGCGCGGTCGGCGATTCCGATCGGCACGTACACGACCAACTCGACGAAGAGCACGGTCAGGCCGGCCCACGTCGCGGCCGCGCGGGTCTTCTTGCCGAGGAGCAACAGAATGCCCGCGACCGCGTAAACCACGGCCGCGAGGTACGCCCAAATCTCATGTCCCCAGATCCATTCGGGAGTGAGCCTCTCCAGCGGAACGCCGGGCACGTACTGCGCGTGGCGGAATTGCTCGAAGCTGTAAAACACGATGGGAACCGCGACGAAGTAGCGCGCGATCGTCGCGAAGATGCGGGCGGCGCGCTCGCGCCACTGCTCGCTGAGGCTGGCCGCCAGCGCCAGAGCGCCGCCACTGAAGGATAATTCGCGCAAGGTCAGCGCCGCGGCAATCCGGTTACGCGGGTCCTGTGCCCAGGCTGGGGCGTCCATGAGCACGACGAAAAGGAAAAACGTCAAGGCGAGTAGACACGCGGCGAGACGCGCCTGAATCCGCGTGACCAGGCTGAGCGGGCCCGCGATAAAGCAAGCACCCACAAAGTAGGCCCAAAACAAGTGCCACGGAATCCACGCCGGCACGATCGAGGCGATGCCTCGCGTGAGCGTGAAATGCTCGGTGCCGAATGCGGCGAGTGGCGCTGCGTAGAAAAGCGGGCCGAACAGGACCAGCTTGTCGAGTCCTCGCGCCTTTTGCCAATCGCCACGAGCGAAAATTGCGGCGAGGCCGATTGCGAAAACCGTTCCGCCGACCGAATACGACCAAATCACGTCGCTGGGGATCGCGAGGATTACCAAGGATGCCGGCGATGTCATTGGGTTGCCGCTCACCGCGATTCCTTTTCGTCCCGTCGCGCCTCAGCTCACTCGTTCGATTTCGTTCTGCGTGTCGATTGGCGGAGTCTATCACGGAGCCTGGCTCGGATCCGGCCGCAAACTGATTGTCGGAAGCCGCGATTGTCGCGCACGACCCGTGCTACAGTTTCGCCTCCGTGGCTAATTCGGGGCGACCCTTGCGAGGCGACATGAGGCGATTGACTTGCATTCCGCTGATCTTCACAGCTTTTGCGATTCTGCTGCCGGCGGCGGTGCCGCTGCGGGCGCAGCAGACCGAGGATCAGCGCGAGCAGCAGGTGTTCGCGGCGCTCAAGACGAGCGAAGGCGATTACGTGGCGCACGATTTTCATTTTAAGTCGGGCGAGACGATGGCGGAGCTGCGCGTACACTACACGACGCTCGGCAAGCCCGTGCGCGACGCGAATGGGCGCACGACGAATGCGGTTCTCGCCATGCATGGCACGGGCGGCAGCGGACATAGCTTGCTGAATCCGGTTTTTGCGGGCGTGCTATTTGGTCCTGGGGAGCTGCTCGACGCGACCCACTACTTCATTATCCTGCCGGACGACATCGGGCACGGCAAATCGAGCAAGCCGAGCGATGGGATGCACGCGCACTTCCCGCACTACGATTACGACGACATGGTGGCGGCGGAGCACGAGCTGGTCGAGAAAGGGCTGGGCGTCAATCATCTGCGGCTGGTGATGGGCACTTCGATGGGATGCATGCACGCGTTTGTGTGGGCCGAGACGTATCCGGAATACATGGACGCGCTGATGCCGCTCGCGTGCCAGGCCGTGGCGGTGGCCGGGCGCAATCGCGTCTGGCGGAAAATGGTGATCGACGGGATCGAGAACGATCCCGAATGGAAGGGCGGCGAGTACACCACCGAGCCGCGGGCGGCTCTTGAGATCTCGACGGACATGCTGCTGATCGCGGGGAGCGCGCCGCTCCAGATGCAGAAGAATTACCCGACGCGCGATTCGGCGGACCAGTACCTCGAAGATTATCGGAAACGAAATACGCCGACGTTGGACGCGAACGATTTTCTCTACGCGGTGAGTGCTTCGCGGAACTACGATCCTTCTTCGCAGCTCGAACAAATTCAGGCGCCCGTGATGTGGATCAACTCGGCGGACGATTTCATCAACCCGCCCGAGCTCGGGATCGCCGAGCAGCAGGTCAAGCTGCTGAAGAAGGGCACATTCGTCTTGATTCCGGCGTCTTTGCAGACCTACGGCCACGGGACGCACACGCATGCGGCTGTGTGGCAGCAGTATCTGAAGGAGCTGCTCGACGAATCGCAGCACTGAAAAGTGGCGCAGACAATCCTGTCCGTGCTCCTCGGCCACGCGTGAGGCACGCCGGTGGTATTGCTACTGCGAGGCGAAAAACGACCATATGCTGCCGCGCACCCTTTCTTCGTCAGGGTAAGAGGTGCGCGATTCGCGCGGTCTTTATGTCGGCGCCCTTCGCCGGCTCAGGATAAACTGAAGCTCCGACCCCCTAACGCACTGCGATAGGAACTACCGCGAGAACAAACAGAGAGGTCATGGTTTGGCGGTCTCTTTGACCATTGCGGCCGAGATATTCGCGGCCGCTATTCGGGCGGATTCAGCGACGCGAGGTTCTGCCATTTCTGCCCTCACTTCGGCAAGCGCTTCCTGGTAGGACTGTTTGCTGACTTTATTGTTAGACATACGCGAATGATGTCATGCGGGCAAAGGGAATACCGTTCCATTCTGCACAGTTTCATTTGCGTCCGGCTGACATACTCGTATCTTCCGGCGCACTTACACTGAACTGCGAATGGTCGGCAAACCGGAGAGGTACCGATCGACCCGAGGGGACAGGTCGAAGAAAGCGTCGGATTCGATGGACGACTGGATCGAAGAGAAGGCCGCTCGACTCAAGGCGCGGCAGGAACAGGCGGAGGATGCGCGTCAAGCAGGCATACATGAAGCGGACGTTATTTCCATGCAGAGTCGCGATACTGTGGAGCAGCTCGAAGCAGTCGTGCGCAGAGATGTAGAAAAGTGGAACGCACATTTTCCAGACGATTCGCGACGAAGGATTGACAGCGTGGATAAGTTGACTCCGAGCGGGTTCGTTGTGCAAAAAACCGGCTATCCTTCAGCAACGCTCCACGCAGTCTTTGACCCCGCCTCGATGTCGATTCAGTTCACGGTCATCAAGGTCCGAGCGATCGGCGAGGGGGAATACAATATTAAGGGTGTCTTTCACCTGAAACTGTCGGACGACGGAGAAATCTACCTGACAAATCGCTCCGGAGAGCACTTTCCTTTTCTGGATGCATCTCGTCACCTGCTCGAAGCTGTGCTCGACACATGAGGTCGAGTCAAATTCGCGGAATTTGTGATGCGCGAAGACAGAAGGGTTCGTCGGATAACGGGACATGTCCGGTTTTACCGCGTTAACCACGAGCTTCCGCGCCCAGATGCGCGTTTCAGGCGCAATTTGGCGAGCTGTCTTTTTCCCACTCCGTAGAAATTCCTTTCATCGGAAAGCCGCTCTATCACGAAGTATTTCAGCAGAAACTCGCGGTCTGTTGTCTGTTCATATTCGCCATTCTCGTTGACGAGCCAGATGCAATCCAAACCATCCTTGCGGCTGTAATAGCCGACCCTAAATCGCCGACCAACGTCTTTGCGCCAAGTGGGGGTGTGTCGGTCTGCCTTCGCGAGCCGTACTCGTGAGCGCGGCGGAATCACTTTGGGTATCGTTCTCATTCGCAGCGCATCCCAACAGTAGGGAACGCGATTGCGGTGGTGATCCTGCGTTCGGTTGCTTTCACTCTTTAAGTATCTTGCCAACTCAATATTCGAGCAACTATTTGACGCGAATTGGTGAACCTCTAGTAAGTCGTGCCTCAAAGCGGGCGAAGGGGACCTTCGGAAAGACGCAGGCCAGCGCAGCGCTCCCGCAAACCTGCCGTAGCAACACAGCACACTTTTCAGTTCGCGCTGAACGCTAGGAGCGCGTTGCCGGGCATGGCGCCGAAGCCGGGGTAGCCGGAGACGACGAAGATCATGCCGCCGGCGATGACGGGGCCGCCTACGTCGAGCGAGCCGCCTTTCGCGGGAACTTTGTTCACCGCGTCGAAGGATTGCGCGGTATCGAAATCCCAGATGATTTTGCCGTCGCTCGTGGCGTAGGCGCGGAGGTGGCCGTCGATCGAGCCGGAGAAGACGGCGCCGGGAATCGCGCTGACCGCTTGCGACTGCGCGGGACTGCACGGGCGTCGATCGCCGCAGCCGGGCGGCGGAGTTTTCCAGAGCAGCGTGCCGTCGTCGACGCGATACGCGGAGATGCCGCCGCCTTTCGTGGGATCGGGGCCGCCTCGGCCGAATGCGAGATCGGAGACCGCGACGTAGACATTAGTGCCGTCAGTGGCCGGACCCCACTGAACGCCGCCGAGCAGGCCGCCGACGCCTGCGTGCTTGAACCAGAGCAGCTTGCCGCGCGCGTCGGGATCGACTCCATAGATGATTCCCGTTTTTTGGCCGAGCAGCAGGACACGCTTGTGCGAAGGCAGCGCGACGAGAATCGGCGAGGCGCCGAGATCGAATTCGGGGACGGTCGGCGGCTCGCAACCTGCAGCGGGAGGCGTGCCGCACTCCATTTTGTAGATGTCGTCTTTATCGAATTGCGCCGACCACAAAAGCCTGCCGGTATTCAGGTCGAGAGCGACGACCGCGTCGCTGGTGTCGGTGCCCGGCTCGGAATAATTGTCGCCGGTGCCGACGTAGATTCGTTTCTTGGCGCCGTCGATGGTGGGCGAGGACCAGATCGCCATGCCGGAGGGCGCGTAGATCGTGCGGCCGTCGGCGGTTTTGCCGTGCGGCGACGGCGTATCAGGCGCCATGTACGTCTGCCAGAGAATTTTTCCGGTGGCCGCGTCCATTGCGACCACGCTGCCGCGGAAGGTACAGCATTCGTAGCCCGGGCGGCGGCGCGATTGTTCTTCGCCGGAAGATACGGGGATATAGAGGCGGCCATCGTAGTAGGACGGCGTGCCAGTGATCGTCGCGGCGGGATGCGTGTCGGCGCGCGTGCTCCACAGGAAGCCGCCGGTGTTGGCGTCGAGCGCGTAGACGGTGCCATCCGCTTCGCCGAAGAACACCGCTTCGACGGAGCCGGATTTGCCGACGAGCATGCCCGAGCGCACGGGCTTCGGCGTGGAGGTGGCCCAGAAGGTGCAGCCGGTGGCGGCGTCGAGCGAGTAGACCGAGCCGTCGTTGCCGCTGACGTAGAGGCGGCCGCCCCAGACTGCAGGCTGCGAGCGCACCATGCGCACGTTGGGAATGCCGAACGCCCATTTCAATTTGAGGTGCGGCACGTCCGCGGCGGAAATTCCGGCGGCGGCCGCGGGCTGGAAGCGCCAGTTCGCGGGATTCGCGCCCCAGTCCGGCCAGGAGGGTGCGCTGGGCGAGCCAGGCTTCACGTCGGGCGCGCAGCGATTCGCGAGTTGGTCCGCGGCGATTGGCGTGGCTGTCGCTGGCAATGTCGCGGATGCTGTCTGCGACGATTGGGCCGACGCGGCGGAGCTGAAGAGCGCGCTCGCGGCAATGAGTATCGCGAGCGAGAGAATGCGGACTTGCTGGGCGTTCATCGTGGCGGTTCCCCCGAAACCTTCGTGTCGATGCGGGAGACTATACCCCAAGCGAAGCGATGATATAAATTGGAGAACGCGATTCTTCGTGCGCGGGAGCTCGCGGGTGTTCATGCGAGGCCGGAACGCGAAGACATGCTGCGGGTGAAGCAGCGCAAAGGTACGCGCCTGTCTGCCGACAGGCAGGCTTCGCGCGATGTCTTTATGTCGGAGCTGAAGCTCCGACCCCCTAAAGAATTTGTAATGCGGCTTGCCTTTGATTTGGGCGCCGCGATGTGTGGGTAAGTGTACCGGCAGGATCGTCGGTGCCACTGTGATGTCCGTTAACCTCAACAATCCGGTGAAATACTTGCGCGGGGTGGGGCCGCAGCGCGCGGCGGCGCTCGAGGAGCGCGGAATCGTGACCGTCGGCGACCTGCTGGGGTATTTGCCGTTTCGCTACGAGGACCGCATTCGCTTCACGAAGATCGCGGAAATTATTCCGGGGCAGGTACACACGATTCTGGCTGAAGTGGCGAGCGGCGGCGGCAGCACGGTGCGGTTTCGCGGCGGGCGCGGGCCGGTGTTTCACGTGACGGTGCGCGACGCCTCGGGCCAACTGCACGCGCGATTTTTTCACGGCGCGTATCTCGAAGGGCGGCTCAAGGAAGGGCAGCGGCTGGTGATGCACGGCAAGGCGGAGGTCGACGCGTACCGGCCGGGGCGCATCGAGATGGTGAATCCGCAGATCGAGATTTTGAGCGGCGACGGCACGTCCACCACGGATTCGACCGAAGTGGGGCGCATCGTCCCGATCTACGAGGCGATTGGGGCGATCAGCTCGCGGATGTTGCGGCGGATCATCTACAGCGTGCTGCGTGAATTTCGACGGCAACATCGCCGATCCGCTGCCGGAAGAGATTCGCGAGCGGTATCGCTTTCCGACGCGGCGCGAGGCGCTGCTGTGCGGTCCATTTTCCGCCGAAAGAAAGAAGACGTCGAGCTGCTGAACACCTTTCGCGGCCCGGCGCAGATCCGGCTGATCTTCGAGGAGTTTTTCTACTACCAGATCGCGCTGGCGCTGCGGCGCTCGCAGGACCATCGGCAGCGCGGAATCGCGATGCGCGTGCGCGAGGACAAGGTGCGCGAGGCGCTGAAGCGGATTTTGCCGTTCAAGCCGACGGCCGCGCAGAAGCGCGTGCTGGCGGAAATCGCGGGCGACCTCGAAAGGCCGTTTCCGATGCACCGGCTGCTCGAGGGCGATGTCGGCAGCGGCAAGACGATCGTGGCGCTCGAGGCAGCGACGATCGTGATCGAAAACGGCTACCAGGTGGCGCTTGATGGCGCCGACGGAAATTCTGGCGGCGCAGCATTTCCTTTCGGCGCGGCGGGTGTTTGCGGCGGCGGGCTACGGCGTAGATCTGCTGGTGAGCGGGCGCAAGCGCGCCGAACGCGAAGAGGCGCTGGCGCGCATCGCGAGCGGCGAGACGAAGCTGGTGGTCGGCACGCACGCCCTGATCGAAGACCCCGTGAAATTCCACAAGCTGGGGCTGGCGATTGTCGACGAGCAGCATCGCTTCGGCGTGCTGCAGCGCAAGCGGCTGATCGAAAAGGGCGCGTCGCCGCACGTCCTGGTGATGACGGCGACGCCGATCCCGCGCACGCTCGCGCTGACGCTTTACGGCGACCTCGATCTTTCCGTGATCGACGAAATGCCCCCGGGACGCACGCCGATCGACACGCGTTGGACGGCGGACGCGCAGTTGCCGGGCGTGTGGGAATTTCTGCGGCGTGAAATCGCGAAGGGGCGGCAGGCGTATGTATTGTATCCGGTGATCGAGGAGTCGAAACAGGAGCTGAAGGCGGCGACGTTGGAATACGAGCGGCTGGCGAAGGATGTTTTCCCGAAGCTGCGCGTCGGCTTGCTGCACGGGCGGCTGAAAAATGACGAGAAGGATTCGGTGATGGAGCGGTTCCGCGGCGGCGAGTTGCAGATTCTGGTGGCGACGACGGTGATCGAGGTTGGCGTGGATGTGCCGAATGCGACCGTGATGGTGATCGAGCACGCGGATCGCTTCGGGCTCGCGCAGCTGCACCAGTTGCGCGGCAGGATCGGGCGCGGAAAAGAGAAATCGTATTGCATCCTTGTGGCGCCGAAAACGATCCTTGGAGATGCGCGGGAACGGATCGAGACGATGGTGGCGACGTCGAATGGATTCGAGATTGCCGAGCGCGATTTGAAGCAGCGCGGGCCGGGAGAGTTTTTCGGCACGCGGCAGCATGGCGACGCCGCGTTTTCGTTTGCGCAGCCGTTGCGCGACCATGAGATTCTGGAGATGGCGCGGCGCGAGGCGTTTGCGGTGGCGGAAGATCCGGCGCGGGCGGAGGAGATTGCGAAGCGGCTCGAGGCGGTGAGCCCGACCTGGCGCGCGCGGTATCAGTTGGCGTCGGTGGGATGAGGAGGGAAGCAGGGAAGCAGATGAGACACAGGAGGCAAAGGAGACCGTAGGGGCGCTGCTTGCTGCGCTCCGTTTGTGGCAAAGCGCTGGCATCGCCTTTCCGTGCGAAAAGGGCTCTGGTTTTTCCCTGCCGCCTTGCCTCCCTGCATCCTTGCCTCGCAAAGACGCGAGCAGCAGGCAGCGGCTCTACCATGCACCCCACAAAAGAACGATGCGGATAATCGCGGGAAAATTCGGGAGGCGGAAGCTGAAGGGGCCGGGGAAGCTGCGGATGCGGCCGACGAGCGACCGTCTGCGCGAGACGCTGTTCAATATTCTGGGGCCGGCGGTGGAGGATTCGCTGTTTGTCGACCTCTATGCCGGGACCGGCGCGATCGGCATCGAGGCGATCAGCCGCGGCGCGAAAGAAGTGGTTTTCGTCGAGGGACACGCGGCGAGCGCTCGGCTGATTCAGGAGAATCTGAAGGCGCTCGGGGCGGATGGCGTCCCGGAAGTGCTCGGAATGCCCGCGCTGAAGGGGCTCGAGAAGCTCGCGGCGCGGCACCGGATGGCTGACTTCATCTTTCTCGATCCGCCGTACGACAACGAAGACGAGCAGCTGCTGGCGCTCGAATTTCTCGACGAATCGCATCTGCTGGCGCCGCAGGGGCTGGTGATCGTCGAACATTCCTCGAAAACCGAACTCCCGGAACGATTTACGCGGCTCGAGCGGATGCGCGTACTCGAGCAGGGAGATGCGTCGCTAAGCTTTTATTGCCTGGCAGCCGCTGCCTGACCCCGCCGCATCTGACCTTTCTGCCTCCCAGCACCGGACGAGTATAATGGCCGAACCCATGCACCCTCTCTTGCAGGGCGAACCACATCCGCTCAAGGGTTCCATCGAGGAACTCCCGCCACATTCGCGCCTGCCGAGGCTCGATCTGGCGATCGAATGGGAATCGCCGCAGGAGGAATTCGCTTCGAGCGTGCGCGATTTCTTCGCGGGCCCGCGGGCGCCGAAGGATGGCGAGTTGCCTCCCGATCGCGCACTGCGCGTCGATTGGATCGAAGGGAAACCGCCGGGCAAGGCGTTTCTGGCGGCGGGCCTTTGGCACGTGGTTGCCGTGTGGCTGCTGATTCTGCCGATCTGGGGATTTCTGCCGCAGACGCGGCCCACGCTCGCGCCCGTGCAAATCGAATACGATGTCTACGATCCGCCCGACCTGCCGAAGATTCTGCTGCCGAATGGGGCGGCGAAGCCGAGTCCGCCGCCGAAGAAGGCGGAGGACGCGAGCAACCAGCCGGTGGCGCGCGGCGAGGATGCGTATCATCCGCGGCAGACGATTGTCTCGATTCCGGTGAAAGTGACGCATCCGCGGCAGACGCTGATCCAGCCGGATGCGCCGCCCGAAGCGCCGAAGATCGTCACGCCGCTGCCGAATATGGTCCAGTGGGCCGAGAAGGAGCAGCCGAAGCTGCGGATTCCAGTAGTGCCGACGGCGGTCGCGCCGAAGATCGAGCAGCGCAAGGTGCGCGACGTGGCTGCGCCGGATGTCGCCAACAACGTGAAAAATTCGGGGCCGCTGAATATCGCGGAATCTCAGGTGAATATCGCGCGGCCGGAAATTCCGCTGAACCCGATGTCGAAGCCCGTCGAGCGGCAGCTCACGGCGCGCGAGAATCCGGCCGTCGCTCCGGAGATTGCCGAGAATCAGGGCGATCCCAATGCGCGCAGGCTCATCGCGCTTTCAGCTACGCCAGCGCCGCCCGCTCCGGAAGTGAGCGTGCCGCAAGGCAATCTCGCCGCGCGGATTTCCGTGGGGCCGGACGCGAAGCCGGGCGCTCCTGGCGGCGCGGCGCATGGAGCCACGGGCGCGGCGGAAGGCAAAGGCGCGGCGCCCGCTGGAACGGGCGCGTCCGCGGGAGCCAATGGCGCGGGAAGCGTGTCCGCGATGGCGGGCGGCGCGGGCAACAGCAACGGCGAACTGCCGGCGGCGATCAGCATCAGCGGCGGAAACCCGCGCGCGGCGGGCGGAGGACTTGCGCCCGCGCACCATGGGCTGATTTTGCGGCCGATGGTGGCGGTCGATCCGGCGGAGAGCGTGCGGCGCGGGCCTGCGAACGTGGCGGGGCTTAATCCGAGCCTGCCGCCCGAGGCTATTTTCGGCGGCAAAGAGGTGTACACGCTACACATTGATCTTCCGAATCTCACGAGCGAGACGGGAAGCTGGATTTTGAATTATTCGCAGCTCGATGAAGATCCGCGGCCGCCCTATCGTCCCAAGGGGCAGCTCTCGGCGCCGCAGCCGATCAGCAAGGCCGATCCCGAGTATCCCGAGGATACGATCAAGGAGCACATCGACGGCGAGGTGGTCCTCTACGCGATCATCCGCAAGGACGGGACGGTCGACAGCATCCAGCTGATGCGCAGCCTCGATCCGCGGCTCGACAAAAGCGCGGTGGCCGCGCTTTCGCGATGGAAATTCCTGCCGGGCCGGCGCGCGGGAGTGCCGGTCGATATCGAAGCGGTGGTGCACATTCCGTTCGAGTACAAGAATCCGCACGACGAATAGCCCGCACGTTGACGAAAAGTCGATCAATCGACTCGCACAGCGCATGTCCGGTAATCCAATCAATCAGGACTTGGGGAACTTCCATTTCGGCTCTTACATGCACTACGCTGTTCCCTGAGGTGTTTTCATGGGAATTCCTGAGTGGGAAGAAATTGCGATTCCTGAGGGATTCGGTCCTCACCGGTTGTTGTACAACCCTCCGAGCGAGACTGTGATTGCTGAGTTACGATCGATCGGAGAACGATTCCTTCCAAATCAACTCTACATTCGCAAAAGAGATTCGCCACGGTATGAACCAATAAAGGGCTTCGAACCGATGGTGTCCGCTGAATCGGCTGTTACTTCGCTCGGGCGTCCACTGCTCTTCTATTTGTCCAACAGGTTAGAAAAAGTAGACCAACTCTATAAGGGAGATCCGCAAGGCCTGTATTCTTTCGACCTCCAGAATCGAAGGCACCTCAAACTTGCAGACAAAGATTCTTTGCGGCTCCCAGCGCCCTACGTTGGGGGATGGATTACTGGTCTCGTGGATGCTTCTGCCGATGCGACCGAACTCTACCTGACTGTCGGGATGATGCCTCCCGATGCGTCGGCAGGATTTCGAATGGTCAGCCACCAACTCGTCCGAATGGATTTGACCACAGGCGATATTCTTCCCCTTTCTCATTTGAAGGGGACGTTCTTCTAGGCATCTCCTGCCTCGGGCCGCAATGATTAGCGCGCTTGCCGGGCATGTCCGGTAGTCCGACTACGCAGGGTGAGAACTACTTTCTTGCTTTTGTGATCCTATTGCACCGGAGCGCGCTCTGTCTCGATTGAATCCGATTGAGACCCGCCATGCTCTAAGCTATTAGAACTGATCTCAAATCGAGGAGCACCGACATGAACAATCTCGACGACTTGCTGCAACGCAACAAAGAATTTGCGGCTGAGCAGTCTGCTGTGGGCACGCTGATGCCGTCGCTTCCGCAGGCGTTACCCGAAGTAAAGGCGGTCATCATCGGTTGCGCGGATATGCGTGTCGACCCGGTTCACGTCCTTGGGATTAAACCGGGCGAGGCCGTCGTGATTCGCAACATCGGCGGTCGAATCACTCCAGGGTTATTGGAGGAGTTGCGTTTGCTCGGGCGAATCGGTGAGGTCGCGGGAGAGATTCCGGGAGGCGGCGGGGAGTTTCACCTCATCGTCCTTCAGCACACTGACTGCGGCATCACTCGCCTTGCCGGCGACCCCGCTATGCTGGCGCACTATTTTCAAATGCAGGAAAGCGAACTCAAGGCAAAATCTGTTACCGACCCGCGCGCCTCGGTTGCGGTTGACGTTGCTGCGCTCCGGGCGATTCCCGCCTTGCCGAGCGCATGGCTTATATCAGGTCTCGTCTACGACGTGGCCACCGGACTTGTCGAAATCGTGGTGCCGGCAGTGCGAACTCGCGCGGCGCAAAACTCCTGAGTAGGCGCGCCCTGGTGCTAAACCCCGAACTGCCGGAGATGATGATCCAGGTGCTTGTACGTCAATATCGCCCAGTCCTCCGGCGTCAGCCGCCCGAAGAAACTGTGCGGATGGTTCGTGCACCCCGCCGGCCCGGCCGCGGCAAACCGATCGATCAATCCCAACAACCGCTCGCGTTCCGGTCCCAGGTCCCGTTCATCCCGCACAATAAGCTCGGGCATCGTCGGCGAGTTCCGGCGCATCGGTTCGCCGTCCTTGAGCGCCATGGGTTTCACAATCCAGCCGATGAGCCGCCCCACGAACATCCGCGGCGGAGTCTTGTCCCCGAGCGCCAATTCCATGCCCGCCGAGCAGTGTGCCACCATTTGCGGCGCGGTCATCTTGCCCCACAGACGCGCGCTGTCCGGCCTCAGCAGCGCCACGCGTTCCTTCACTTCGTTCACCGGTACCGCTTCGAAGAAATTTTTCATGCATCCCCCGAGCGCGTGATCTGCCAGAAGCCCAGAACGTCATCGTCTCGGAGTATAAATCAATCGCGCCGGTAAGACCGCATCCTGATGCCAGGTTCAGGTCGTCCGAACGCACGGCGTCGTTAAGCTGGGAAAGTGGACGAATCGCAGAAATACACATCCGCTAATCTGACCAAGAAGTTTGCGCCCAGTTTGCGACATCCTGCATCCAACCTGGCACCAGAGAGCTGATTAGCGCGAACCGTCCAAACGAGTAGGCCACCTAACCCTTTGTCAACCGGCCTTTGGTCCGAGTGTTCAGAAGCGTTTTTGGAGCTAGTCCTACAAATCGAAATACCGGTTGAGGAAGGATCAGCCATGAAGCGCAAAAGCAAGCTCACGATTGCGATAGCCACATCAGTGCTGGCCGTCCTCGGCGCCGCGGCCGTTTACGCGCAGGACAAGTACTCGCTGAAATCGCCGGGCGGGATCGCGTTCTCCGATTTCAGGGGATACGAAGACTGGGCGATGGTCTCTTCCGCCCGGACCGACCAAGTGCTCAAAGTGATCGTCGCCAATCCGACCATGATCAGCGCATACAAGGCCGGCGTTCCGGGCAACGGCCAGCCTTTCCCGGATGGCTCCATGATCGTGAAGCTCCAGTGGAAGCCGAAGAAGAGCACGGAGGCCCCCTTCGTCGTGGATGTGCCAGACGTCTTTACCCAGGCTTTCGTGATGGAAAAGGACAGCAAGAGATTTCCGAAAAGCGGCGGATGGGGATACGCGCTGTTCAACTACGAAGCAGCATCGGACAAGTTCACGGTCGATCCCAGCCCCGCAGACTGCGGAAACTCGTGCCATGCGGCCGTGAAAGCGAAGGACTACATCTTTCACCCGTACGAGAAGCGTTGAGCCGCGCCAGCGCAGCGCCCCACACTCTGATTCCAGCTAAGCGGCTTGGCTTCTTGTCAAATTGGAGGCTCGAGATGAACGATCAACAACAGAAGCAGCAACCCGCCGCGCGAGATCAAGAGATTCGCGCGGCGCTGGACCAGCATTGGGCGGCGTCCGATGCCAACGATTTCGAAACGGAGCACCTCATCTATCTCGACGACGCTGTACTGGAATACCCGCAGTCCGGCGAGCTGACCCGCGGCCGGCGCAACATACAGGGCCAGCGCGAGAGCCAGCCCAGCAACAAGCGGTTTTCGATCCGGCGAATCATCGGCAGCGGCGATCTTTGGGTCACCGAATTCATCCTCACGTATGACGGCAAGCCGTCCTACACCGTCAGCATCATGGAGTTCACCGGCGTCAAGGTTGCGCGGGAAACGCAGTACTTTGCGGACCCGTTCGTGGCGCCCGCATTCCGCGCGAAATGGGTCGAGCGCATGGACACATAACCTCGACGCGCGAGAATTCGCTAACGACGCTGCCGATATGGGGTATCGTTACCGCGCACCCTCCGACGGAGGCACACGAGATGGATTGGAACCGGTTGGTCCAATTTGCGCTGCAGGGCAGCGGCGATTTGGAACAATGCGCCATCCTGCTGGTACGCGTTTCGATCGGGCTGTTCTTCGCGATCTCCGGGGCAAACAAATTGTTTATCGCCGGCGGCACAAAACCGGTTTACGACACGCTCGTGAAGGCCAAAGTTCCGTTTCCCCGCCTGACGGCTTATTTCGTATCGAGTGTCGAGTTCGTTGGGGGATCCTTGCTGGCCGTGGGGTTTCTGTCGAGCCCGGCCTGCGCGGCGTTATTGATCGACATGGTTGTCGCCACCCTCACCCAATCGCTCTCCACCCTGCCTAAAGGACTATCGTTTCTTAGCTGGCTCGACGATTTCCTCTACCTTCCGGAAGTCCTCTACGTGCTCTTCTTTATCTGGCTGATCTGCTCTGGCCCCGGAAAGTTCAGCGTCGATTACTGGCTCGCCGGCAGGCTACTGAGGTGATCGTAAGTCTTGCCCAGAACGATTATTCTGAAACGTGACTGAAAATCCAGACACAAACTCCCAACTCCCGCGTCGGAAAAGCTTTCTCCGATCCTTCCTTCGATGGCTGGTCATCGGAGCGGCGCTGCTTTGGGCGCTTGCCGCGTTGATCTTGGTGGCTGCGCGGTGGATCGATCCGCCGACGACCGCGGTCCAGATGGAGCGGCGCTTGGAGTCTTGGATTCACCGCACGCCGTATCGGAAGCGATACGACTTCGTTCCGCTGAGCCAGATCTCGCCCGATTTCCAGCATGCCGTGATCGCCGCGGAAGACGCGCGCTTCTACCAGCATCATGGATTCGATTGGCAGGCGATGGAGATCGCTGCCGAAGACGACGTGGAAGGCGGCCATCGCATTCGCGGCGGGTCCACCATCACGCAGCAACTGGTGAAAAACCTGTTCTTCGGGACCGGCCGCTCGATCCTCCGCAAAGGTTTCGAGGCCACGCTTGTGCCGGTGGCCGAATTGGTTCTCGGCAAGCGGAGGATTCTTGAGCTCTACCTCAACGTGGTCGAATGGGGCCCCGGCGTCTATGGAGCGGAGTCGGCGTGCCGCTACTACTACCAAACCTCGGCGCGAGATATGGATCGCGAACGGTCCGCCCGCCTCGCCGCGATTTTACCGCTGCCCCTGAAGCGCCGCCCCGATCGCATGAATCACTACAGCGCGCTCATCCTCGAGCGCATGCGCCAAATGGGCTGGTAATCGCCGACTCATTCCCGAGACTTCGGAGGACTCGTATCGACATGGGCTAATCACCGACGTGGAGCGTTATCAGATTGACCGTCAGTTTGAGCCTAAATGGCGTTCCGCTGCCGTTTCCGCGCTTGGGCACCAGGGGAGCATCCGCAGTGAGGAAAATTGTCGAGGAATCGTTCGGCGCAAAACACACCTTGGGAAAGAATAGCCATTGAGTTGTTTTGTCTGGCGGGATATGCGCGGAAATAGCCCGTTGGATTCTACTATTGAGCTCATTGATTTCCTTCGGTACGGGCCCGGTCACATCAAAAACCCTAATCCTTGTATCGTCAGCCGCGTATTCGTCTCGCAGAAATAATCGCTTGCTGTCTTCGCTCCAAAATGCCGTGCCGTTGCGCTCAATAGAACCAATCCTCCAGTTCCGGTGGTTCCGATTGTTGCGAAGGTACAACATAGTCCTTCGGTCAGCCGAATGAGAGCCAACACTCGTAAATTCCCACTGTTCGTTGGGCGATTTGAGCGACCTGGAGGAGTATAGGTCGAGATTCACCTCTTTATTCGAAGCGTTGTACTCTTGTGCCAGGACAGACCGACCGTGAAGGTCGACAAGGCGCATGCGATTACGAAAGATTTCCAGAGCATAGAAGCAGAACCTGCCCCAATTCTCCTTCGCAGCACGCGCCAGACGAGGAAGAATCATTGGGCGCGGTTCGAGTTCGGCAACAAGGTCGCGCAAATACGGGATGTTTCGCCTGCCTATGGGCGCTGGGATACGGGCACGTTCTTCACGAGCCAGTCGGTTGTCAGCTTGGCGTAGGATTCCGCGAGCGGGCCGGGCGTCAGGTAGTGGCTTGCGCCCTTCACCCAGATCAAATCGCGCTTTGGCGACGCCGTGAGGCTGTCGTAAATCGTCTGAGCATTCGGCGGGAGCGAGATCTCATCCTTTTCACCGTGAATCACCGCGGCCGGAACTTTGATCTTCGGGCCGTACTTGACGGAACTGGGCGCGCTCGGATCGGTCGGCGCGCCGAAGAAGCTGATCAGCGATCTTGCCGTTCCCATCACGGACACGCCGCCGGGAAACCAGTCGTCGTAAGCGACGGGTTGCTCTCCCTTGCCTTGCGCCACCAATTCGCGCGCGTGCTGGAGCGTGCCCTCGAGGCGCCGCTTCTCCGCTTCGCTGCTCCGCACTTGAAATTCGAGATACGGCGACGGGATCGAAGCGATGAAGCCGACGGCCTTCACCGCGGGATCGCCTCGCTCGGCCACGTACTGCGCCACGCGAGGGCCGCCGAGGCTGATGCCCAAAAGCGCGATCCGCGCGTAGCCCTTCGATTTCGCGTAGGCGACGAAGGCGGCGATATCCTTCACCGCGTCGCCATATTCGGCGTAGGCGTTGTTGTACGACGCGCGCATGTTGGAGAGCAGAAACGCGTAGCCGTTATCCGTGAGCGCTCCGGCAAGGGGCGAGTAGTCGTGTGCCGGAAACAGTGCCGCGCCCGTTGTGCCCCCGGGCACCATGACGACTAGCGAATCGCCGGCTCGCTGCGGCTCCCACAGCAGGCCGTTCAGCGCTGTCTTGTCTTCTGCCTCGATGCGAATCAGCTCCAGGCGGTTTTGCGAGCCCGTGATCGGAGTGGCTGCCATGGCGCAGACTATATTCCAGTCGTGCCTGCCGGATCAAGGATTTGGGGAGACGCCCCGCACTGCGGGTTCGAAGGCGAGGCCGGTCGCCAGTAACGCATTCGCCGCAGGTAATCTTGCGAGGGTCGAGGACGCTTTGTATAGTGCCGGAATGAAGGAACTGCCCTGGATGATCGTGCTCGCGTTGGCTGTCCTGGTGTTCTTCGTCGCTGTCTATTTCGCCGCTCGATCCTGGGGAAAGATGGGACCCGGGAAACGCATCGCCGGGCTCTTGCTGCTCGCGCCGCATTTTCTGCTTCTAGCGTGCATCGTCGTATCGCTGCTGTATGGTCACCCGCCGCAGGGGTCGCCTGGTTTCAGCACACAGTTTATCTGCGGTGTTCTCGTAGTGTTCATACTTCCGCTCCCGGCTCTCATAGGAACAGTCTCGGCGCTCGTAATCTTCACGCGCGCTCGACTCGCTTCATAGGCTTATTGCAGGGGCTTATCGCGGGCGATATCTTCCGCTGGTCGTTCTCACTACTCACGAATCACCAATCAGCAGTCACCAATCACTACTCACGACTACTTCGTGGGCGCTTCGAAGGCGAGCAGAAGGTTGCCGGGCATGCCGGAGGTGCCGGTGAAGCCGGAGGTGACGAAGACCATTCTGCCTGAGACCGTGGGGCCGCTGCCGCTCATCGAGCCGCCGTGCGCTTCCACGCCGTTCACGGTAGGGACGCTTGGCAGCGTGTCGTAATCCCAGAGGACCGAGCCGTCCTTCGCCGAGTACGCGCGGAGGTGGCCGTCCATCGAGCCTGAGAAAACGACGCCGGGAACGACGGTGAGAGCGGCGAGCTGGCCGGCGCTGCATCCAGGCTGGCCTTCGCACGCGGGCTTGGGAGGCATCGTCTTCCAGACGAGCTTGCCTGTGCGAATGTCGATTGCGAAAAGTCCACCGGATGGCGGCACGACCGCGCCGGGCTTCGGCGGCGAGAGCGACGACGGAATATCCGACAGCGCGACGTACGCGTTTGTGCCGTCCGTGGCGAAGCCCCACTCGATTCCGCCGAGTCCGCCGCCCGCTCCCACGCGGATTTGCCACAGCTCCTTGCCGCCGTCATCGGGATCGAGCGCGTAGAGCACGCCGCTTTTCTGCCCGGCCAGCAGGACGCGATGCCCGTCGCCGAGACTCTGCAAGATCACCGACGAGCCGAAATCGAAATCGGGGCCGACTTGCGGCGGACAATTCATCCGCTGCGGAACAAAGCACCCGAAATTGAAAACATCGCCCGCGGTTTTCTGCTGCACCCAGAGGCGCTTCCCCGTCGCAAGATCGAAAGCGACGATCGCGTCGGTGCCCTGGGCCGCCGGATCGACGTACGCGTCGCCCGTGCCGACGTAGAGCGCGCCGCGTTTCGCGTCGATCGTAGGCGAATCCCAGATCGCGGCGCCCGCCGGGCTGAACTTTGCGTGGCTCGTGCCGGGTGCGGATGGCCCGGGCGTCTGGGCGATGGCGTACGCTTTCCAGATCTGTTTTCCCGTGAGCGCGTCGACCGCGACCACGTTGCCCCGGAACGTGCAGCAGGGATAGGAAGCGTCGCCGCCCGTGAGTTCTTCATTCGACGCGACCGGGACGTACAGCCAGCCGCCGTAGAGCTGCGGCGCGCCCGTGATTCTGGCCATCGGATGCCGATCGATTTTCACTTTCCACACGAGTTTGCCGGTGGCGGCGTCGAGCGCGTAGACGTTGGCCTCGCTGTCGCCGAAGTAAGCGTAGGCGCGGCCGGCGCCCGCGGGCGCAACTGTGATCGCGTCGCGCACGGTCGTATCGGCTTTGAACGCCCAAAGCGTGCAGCCGGTGGAGGCGTTGAGCGAGTAGACGGTGCCGTCGCCCGAGCCGATGAAGAGGCGCCCGGCGACGATGGTCGGCTGGCCGAGCGCCGAGCTGGCGTTGGGGATGCCGAACGCCCATTTCAGTTTCAGACGCGCGGCGTTTTCGAGATCGAGGCTCGTGTGCGGCTGGTAGCGCGAGTTGACGACGTCGACGCCCCAGCCGTTCCAGTTCTGCGGATCGGCGAGGCCAGTCTCCGTGATGGGCTGCGCCGAGGCGCAGAGATTGGCGCGCGAAACGTCCTCGCCGACCTTCGAGCTGAGAAACGCCGCGACGGCGCGGCGCTCGGCTTCGTTCATCCGATTGCCGTAGATCACCATCGCGCCCGATTCGAGCGTCTGCAAAATCTCCTGCTGCGTTTTTTCGGCAAGCACCGCGCGCGAGGGCGCACGGCCGGTGCTGGTAGCTGTTGTGTGGCACATCGCACAGCGCTGCTGGAAAAGCGCAGCGCCGTCGGGCACGGCCTGCGCCGACGCTCGCGTGGCACCGAATACCAACGCGAGCAAGGTCGAAGCGAGGACGGCCAGATTTGTTTTCATCGGCGATTGCATATCAGTTTTGCATTCCAAGTGCAAGCGTGTTAGAGGCCGGCGGGACGCCCGCGCTGCGAACTGCGCGCGACATTTTGGGCTTTACACACGCCCGGGAGAATCCCTATGCTGAAGGGCCATGTGGTACGTCAATAAGCTGTTCGATCAGGCGCAGGTTGAGTCGCTTGCGGCGAAGGGGTTTCTCGTGCGCAGCTCGGGCGGCGTGGTCCGCATCGAGAAGCACGGCTGCGGCGCGGAACTGCGCAAGAATCCCGCCGGGCGCTTCCAGATGACCATCATCCCGTCAATCATGCATCAGGGGCAGTTCACGCGTCTCTGGGACGCCGGCTATCAGAAATTCCTGCTGACGAACGAAGGGCTGAAGCTGCCGATCCGCGTGACCCAGCTCGGCGATCTGCGCACCTTCAACGAAGAGCTGCGCACCGCGCTCGGCGTGCCCACGTATTACAACGAAGCCCTCGGTTCCACCTGCCAGTACAGCGTCTACGACCGCGTTAAAGGCCGCACGGGCGATGTGCCCGACGAAACCGTCGGCGCCCACGAAGAACCAGCCGAGCACTGAACTCGAAAGGTCTTTTGTTCCACCGCGGTTGAGATAGTCGCTGGTGGGAGAATTCCCCGTGAGCCTTTAGCGGGCGCTGATTCGTTGGGCGGTGGGCAGTCGGGTCGAAAGGGATGCACCTAGAAGGGCAAGGTTCACCGGCTACAACTTGCATGGCTCAGGCGTGCCGCCGGGCAACCCGAACTTGACCTTACCCTCCACAATTCTCGCGTGAACATCGGTAACGCTCGTTTGCTTCCAGTCTTCACGTTGCAATTTGCCGCAGCCGAGAATCCGAAAGCCTCCTTCCTCTCTCCTGATTTCACGCAGAGTGAACGCCCTAATCTCGGGGTATCCGGTTCCGATAGTGTCGCGCATAGCTTGAATATATTCTTGCCGATCCATGTCAGGAGCGTCCCGACGCCCTAATAATAATTCGTTCTTTAGTTCCGAAGTCTGGTCCTGTATCTCCCACATATCGGCCCAGTCGTGTTTTACCTGGTCATGTATCCACCTCTCGATCTGGGGCTCTAGCATTGTTTTCTCGACTTGGGTAAGCGAGCTAAAAGGGTCGCTGACAGCCCCAACAAGTAGAGCCCAAGCCACCGCAACACATATAGCCACTCTGCTCACCTCGGCAAGGCCCTCCTTTCGCCAGGCAGATGCGCGGCGAAGTTTACAATTGTCCAGCGCAAAAAGCACTTCGTAGGGCGGGATTCTCAGAAACTGATCCGTCCCCCACTAGCCCGCGTGTGTGCCTACGTGTGTTGACAACTCGAACGGCGGGCGCATAGCATGGCCCCAGAATGTGTCGGAATTGTGGCGCGGGTTTGGGCGCGCTGTAAGGAGCCTTTATGGCGAGCGTATATCTAGAAGAACTTTCGGCCGTGGGCGCGATTCGCTTTCCGGATATTCCCATCTATCAGGGTTTCGGCGCGCCGAGCCGGCTTGAGGCCGACCTGCGCGACTGCGAAGTGACGTACGGTGCCGTGCCGAAGGATCTCAACGGAATTCTCTACCGCTGCGGGCCCGACCGGCAGTATCCGCCGCTGCTCGGCGACGACATTTTCATCGACGGCGAAGGCATGGTCGTAATGTTCAAGTTCGAGAACGGCCACGTCGATTACAAGAGCCGGTATGTCCGGACCGAGCGCTTCAAGCTGCAGGAAAAGCATCGCCGCGGGCTTTTCGGGCGCTATCGCAATCGCTACACGCACGATCCGGTGGTGAAGGGCTGCAATCCCGGCACGGCAAATACGAACGTGGTGTGGCACGCGGGCAAGCTCTTTGCGCTGAAAGAAGACGACATGCCATACGAGCTGAATCCGTACACGCTCGAGACGGTGGGGCGCTACGACTACCGCGGCGGCGTGAAATCGGTGTGGCTCTCGGCGCACCCGCACCTCGACCAAACCACGAACGAGCTGCTGACATTCGCGTATCAGGCCAAAGGCGACGGCACGACGGACGTGGCGTATTACGTGATCGGTCCGGACGGTAGGGTGAAGCACGAGGTGTGGTTCAACGCGCCGTGGGCGGGCATGGTGCACGACTTCGCGATTTCCGACAGGTACGTGATCTTCCCGTTTTTTCCGCTGCTCACCGACGTGGACGTGATGAAGAAGGGCGGGCCGTTTTACACCTGGCATCGCGATAAGGAAACGGTGGTCGCGGTGGTCCCCCGCTACGGCACGGCGGATCAGGTGCGCTGGTTCCGCGGCCCCACGAGCTTCGCGGGGCACATGATGAACGGCAGCACGAACGGCTCGAAGGTGAGCCTCGACGTGTGCTTGTCGCAAGGCAGCTCGTTTTTTTTCTTCCCGAATCACGATGGCGCGCCGCCCGATCCCACGCTGGCTCTCCCTCACCTCACGCGGCTGACATTCGATTTGGCCGGCAACACGGAAGACTTCAAGACGGAGCAGCTGCACGACTGGATGTGTGAGATGCCGCGCGCCGACGACCGTTACTACGGCAACGGGACGTACCGGAAGGGCTACGTAATTTGCCGCGATCCGAGCACGCCCGGGGCGGGGAACATCGGATTCGGAGCCGTCGGCGAGTTCGATCACAAGACGGGCAGCGGCAAGCTCTGGAATCCGGGGCCCGATTCGGGCGTGCAGGAACCGTTGTTCGCGCCGCGCAAGGCGAATTCGCCGGAAGGCGACGGCTACCTGCTCGCGCTGGTCAATCGCATGGCGGAGAATCGCACCGACCTCGCGATTCTCGACGCGCAGAATATCGATGCCGGGCCGGTGGCGATCATCAAGCTGCCGCATCGCGTGCGGATGACGTTCCACGGAATGTGGGTGTCGCAGGAAGCGCTCGAGAGCGGGCGATACTCAGTGGCGCGTGCGGGGAGCTAGCTCGGTGACTGTTAGGATCCGAAACGTACCTTCCGATCTGCATCGCCAGCTAAAGGCGCGCGCGGCGCTCGAAGGCATGTCTCTCTCGGACTACCTCCTCCGTGAGTTGCGCCACGCCATTGACCGGCCCACTCTCGATGAGATGCGGAAGCGGCTTTCGAGCCGTCGGCCCGTGCGGCCGCATCCCACGCCGGCCGTGCGCGCTGAGAGGAACGGCCGCTGATCGTTGTCGATGCTTCCGCAATTCTCGATGTTCTCCCGAACTCCCGGTGCTTGTGTCCCCTCCGCTCGCGTGTACACTGAATAGCTGGGAGGCACGCGATGGCGCAGGTGGTGGCGCTGGTCGATGATCTGTTTTTTCAGATGAAGCTGATCGAGACGGCGAAGCAGCTGGGCGTCGAGCTGCGGACGTGCGCGACGGCGGACGCGCTGGCGGACGAAATTGGCGCGCGCGTGCCGAAGCTCGTGGTGGTCGATTTGAATGCGCGGTCGAATCCGCTGGAGGCGATCGAGCGGGTGCGCGCGAGCGGGCCGCAGATTCCGCTGATCGGTTTTCTTTCCCACGTGCAGGTCGATCTCGCGGAGCGCGCCCGCGCGGCGGGTTGTCCCGAGGTCATGCCGCGATCGAAGTTCACGCAGAACCTGGCAACCATCCTGGCGCGCGCGAAATCCGAGTCTTGATGAAGCCGGTCTCCATTTTTGCCCGATTTCGGGCGAGATTTCGGACGGCATTGAACCGCTCGGCTACGGCTGCGGCCCTGGTTTGCGCGCTATTGCTTTTTGCGCCTTCGGCGCTGATGGCGCAGCAATCTCCTGCCGATGAACAGCCGGCCGGCGCCGTTGCGGCGCTGGTGGCCGCGCTCTCGGCTGCGTGCCGCGCGAACGAAACGGAATTTGCGAACTACCTCACCGCGGCCAATGCGGCGGCGTTTCACGCGCTTCCTCCCGATCAGCGCAGCGCGTTCGTAAAGCGATTCTCGCTCTCGGACGAGGCGGGCAGGCCCCTGATTTCCGCCGACATGCAGGGCCACACCATCTTCCGCTGCATGACCGACCAGCAGACCGCCGAATTTCGGTTTGGCACTGCCCAGACGCAGGAAAACCTCTCGTTTATTCCGGTGACCGTGGTGAATGCGGAGCAGACGCAGTTCGGCCTGGTTCGCGAGAATGGCGGCTGGCGATTGCTGTCGCTGGGGCTGGTGCTGCTGGATATTCCGCAGCTCTCGAAGGAGTGGGCCGAGAGCGATCTCGCCGCGCGCGAAGATGCCGCCGTCGCGACGCTGCAGAGTCTCGCCGAAGCGATTCGCACGTACCACGACGCGTACGGCAGGTTGCCCGTGTCGCTGGCGCAGCTTGGTCCGGCGCCCAAGGGCGAGATTTCGGACGAGCAGGCGTCGCTGGTGGATGCGAAGCTGGCCTCCGGCAGCGTCGGAGGCTACAGGTTTCAGTACCGAGTAACGGGCCCGCCGGTGGCGCCGGCCGTAGCAAGCGATGCGGAAGGACAGGGGGCGCGGAGCGATCCCACCGCGTTTGAGCTGGCCGCGACTCCTGAGAGTTATGGCAAGAGCGGGCGGCGGTCGTTTCTGCTCGATGCCGACGGGAAGCTGCACGGCGCGGACAAGAATGGCCAGATGGCGACGGCGGACGATGCCATCGTGACGGCGAGCGCGCAACAATAGAAGCTGCCTCAAGCCGCGAAGCGGCAGTGGGTGGAAGGGTTGGGCTTCAGCCCAGCCAAAAGACCGTCGCGCGAAGCGCGTACCTTTGCGCAGCCTCACCCGCAGCAGGTACTCTTATTCTTCGGCGAACGAGACAGCTCCCATTTCTGTGTGCGCCTCCGGCGGAAGCACGAGTCTTGTAGCGGGTTGATTTCGTGGCTCGGCTTGTTCCCTGCGACCAGAACCTTCGGCGCTGGGCTGCGTACGGGGTATAATGCAATTCAAGATTTCTTCCTGACCACGATGCCTCCAAAAGCGGCCCGAGAGAAGCAGACGCCCGAAGACGCCGTTCGCGACGCGAACCAGCGGTTTTATGCCGCCTTCGAGGCGATGGACATCGCGGAGATGGAAGCCGTGTGGGCGCACGACGATCGCGTCGAATGCGTGCAGCCCGGCTGGGACTTGCTGCTCGGCTGGGAGGAAGTGCGCGAGCGCTGGGCGCGGATTTTCAAAAACACGAAGCGCGTCCGCTTGGCGCTGAGCGGAATCTGGGTGCGCGTCGAGGGGCAGGTCGGCTGGGTGGCGTGCACGGCGCGCGTCACGACGGCGTTTGCCGAGGGATTCGACGAAGCCACCGTCCAGGCGACGAATATTTTCATCGAGCGCGAGGGAAAATGGCTGCTGGTGACGCATCACGCCTCGCCGCTGCCGACCGCGCCGCGCTCCACGGTGCAGTAAGCAGACCGGGCAAATCCCGAACGAAGCGCTCCCATCAATCCGTTTCGCTCCCGCGGTCTCAGGAAATGGGAAATGTCCGCCCGGGAGCGGGCGGGTTTGAAACCCGCCCCTACGCAACATATTTGGTCGCGGGTACGAACCGGGGCGAAACGACGGTGCCTCGATCAAGCGTGTTGATTGACTCGACTGGAGGCGGCTGATAAATTCGTTGGTTGGTGTTTCCCACTCGACGCAAACATAGGCTCCCCGCACTCCACCTACTGGTTTCGGCTGCGCTTGCCGCGGCGCTTGGGTGGGGCTGCGCGATGAGCCAGCCGACGGCGACGAAGCCGAGCGGCCCGCCGCTCGCGCTGCAATCGGCATCGAAGGCCGATCTGATCGCCGCGTACAATCGCCAGGCTGCGGCGGTCACGTCGCTGAACGCCGGCGTGACGATGACGCTGACGGCGGGCTCCGCGTACACCGGCGTGATCAAGCAATACCATCAGATCACGGGATTTATCCTCGCGCAGAAGCCTTCCGACATTCGCGTGATCGGCCAGGCGCCCGTGGTCGGGACGAACATTTTCGACATGGTGAGCGACGGCGAAACCTTTAAGATTTTCATCCCGTCGCAGAACAAATTCATTACCGGCCCGGCGAATCTCGAGCGGCCTTCGGCGAAGCCGATCGAAAACCTGCGCCCGCAGCACCTGATCAACGCGGTTTTCTGGGTGCCGATTCCGGAGGATGCGCCGGTGCTGCTCGAAGAAGCGGCGGAGGGAACGTCACAGTTCTACGTGCTGACCGTGGTGCGGGGCTCGGACGGCGGGGCGCAGAACTGGAATATCGCGCGCAAGATCTGGTTCGACCGCGCAAACCTGAATATCGCGCGCGTCGAGACCTACGATCCGGACGGAAAGATCGTATCGGACGTGCGGTACAGCAACTGGGACACCTTCGGCGATATACGATACCCGCGCCAGATTTCGCTGGAACGTCCGGCCAACGATTATCGTCTTGATATAGGAGTGACCAAGCTGACGCCCAACACGGCGATTGCCGCCGACCGGTTCGTGCTGAAACAGCCGCCGGGAACGCAGCTGGAGCGCGTGGGAGAAGACACGCCGGAGACCAAGACTTGATCGGCCACCTGATTTTCCGCAACACGATGCAGCGGCCTGTGCGCACGGCGATTACGGTGCTGGCAGTCGCGGTCGAGGTGATGCTCGTCATGATCGTGGTGGGGCTCACCAGCGGGCTGATGTACGATTCGGCGAAGCGCACCGAAGGCGTGGGCGCGGACCTGATGGTGCAGCCGCCCTCGGCGTCGATCTTCATGGCCTTCAGCGGCGCGCCGATGCCGATCAGCATCGCGACGAAATTAGGGCAGCTTGACTACATCCACGCGGTGGCGCCCGTTCTCGTGCAATTCAATTCCGTGAAGGGGCTCGATATCGTGTACGGAATCCAGCCGGACACGTTTCGCGCGGTTTCGGGCGGGTTTGTGGTGCGCGCCGGGACGGACGTTCTGCAGGGCAACGACATTCTGGTGGACGACGTCTATGCGCGCGCAAAAAAGATCAAAGTCGGGCAGACGCTGCACATCCTCGAGCACGATTTCCACGTGGCCGGGATCGTCGAGCACGGCAAAGGCGCGCGGCTGTTCGTCCTGATGTCGACATTGCAGGAAATGTCGGGCGCGCGCGACAAGGCGTCAATTTTCTTCATCAAGTGCGACCGCTCGGACCACACGGCGGCTGCGGCGGACGAAGTGCACTCCCTGCTCCCGGGTTACGAAGTGCGGCCGCTGAAGGATTTTCTGTCGCTGATGACGTCGTCGAGCATTCCCGCGCTCGGCGCGTTCATCAACGTGATGATCGCGATTGCAGTCGGCATCGGCTTTCTGGTGATTTTCCTTTCGATGTACACCACGATCATCGAGCGGACGCGCGAGATCGGCGTGCTGAAGGCGCTGGGTGCATCGAAGATTTACATCGTAGAGATCATTCTGAGCGAGACCACGCTTCTGTGCCTTGGGGGAGTCGCCTGCGGCATCGGGCTGAGCTTTCTCGTCCGGATGATCTGCCTCCGCTTGTTTCCTTCGCTCACGATTCTGATCGCGCCGAAGTGGATGCTGCTCTCGACGCTGATCGCGATCGTCGGTGGATTGCTGGGAGCCGCGTATCCCGCGTGGCTCGCCAGCCGCAAGGATCCGGTCGAAGCGCTCGCTTACGAATGAGTTTCCCGGAACCTTTTCGCTCCTAGGCAAGAATGCAAAACGCGACTAAAATGATTTTATCCGCGCCAGTCTGTTCATTTGCCCAGGAGACGGCTTTGGAGCCGATACTCAAGACTGAAAATCTGTGGAAAATCTATCGCACGGGCAAAGTCGACGTGCCGGCGCTGCGCGGAATCAACGTCGAAATCTTCCCGGGCGAATTCGTTTCGGTGATGGGGCCGTCGGGCTGCGGCAAATCGACCTTCCTGCACGTGATTGGCGGGCTCGCGAGGGCCACGAAAGGCCAGGTGCTGCTCGACGGCAACGATCTGAGCAGCATGACCGATGCGGCGCGCACCCTGCTGCGCCGCCACAAAGTGGGATTCGTCTTTCAGAAATTCAACCTGCTGCCGACGCTCGACGCCTACCACAACATCGCGCTCGCGCAGCACATCCACGGCAACGGATTCGATCCTCACCGCTTCGACGCGGTGACCAAACTGCTCGGCCTCACGGACCGGCTGAAGCACAAGCCTTCGGAGCTTTCCGGCGGCGAGCAGCAGCGCGTGGCGCTGGCGCGCGCGATCATCAGCGAACCGAAGATCGTGCTGGCGGATGAGCCGACGGGAAACCTCGATACGCGAACGTCCGACACTGTGTTAGGTTTGCTGCGCCAGCTCAACAAGGATTTCGGCCAGACGATCGTGATGATCACCCACAATCCCGAAGCGGCGACCTACGGCAACCGCGTGCTGCACATGCGCGACGGAATGGTCGTCGACGGACCGGCCGTGCACTGAGATGCGATCCTTCTGGCGCGGCGTCGGTCGGGTGATTTTCTGGTCGTACGAACGCGGCACCTGGCCGTACGACGTAATGGTGATCGCGATCGTTCTGTTCGTGCTGGTGACGCCGCGGAAGTGGTTTCGCGATGAACCGCAGGCGAGCGTGCTGGCGGCTACGGCGGTGCTGCTGGTCTCACAGGACCCAGCAAGCGATACGACCACCTACCGGCTCGACGCAAAGGCGTTCGCTCCCGAAAAGCGCGCGACGAAATCCACCCCCGAGCTCGAGCGCGAGACCCACGACATGCTCGGCCGCACGGTCAGCGACCTGAAGGGGCAGACCTTCCAGGTGGTGCGCATCGACCCCGCGATTTCCAGCAACGGCTCCGTGCTCTACTACGACGTGACCGTCCATCCGTGAAGTGGGATGGCGTGAAGGGCGTTCGGCGCGGGCTTCGTGTTGCGGTATATTATTCCGTGTTGAACGCGATCTCGGGCTGAACCTATGAAAACAGACACCGCCATTCAAAGCGCAGACTTCACGCCGCCGAGCGCGGCGAAGACGCAAGGCGCCATCGCTGAATTGCAGGCGCTGCTCGGCCAGCGCGCCACCACGGCCGAAGTGATCCGCGAGCATCACAGCCACGGTGAGTCGTATCATCCCGCCGCGCTGCCGGATGTGGTGTGCTTCCCGCAGTCGACCGAAGAGGTGAGCGCGATCATGAAGATCAGCGCGAAATATGGCGTGCCTGTAATTCCATTCGGCGGCGGCACTTCGATGGAAGCGCAGGTGAACGCGATCTACGGCGGCATCACGCTCGATATGCGCCAGATGAACAAGATCCTCAACATCAGCGTGGCGGATTTGCAGGCGACGGTCGAAGGCGGCGTGACGCGGCTCCAGTTGAATCGGGCGCTCGAGAATACGGGCTTCACGTTTTTCATCGATCCGGGCGCGGACGCGACGCTCGCCGGCATGGCCTCGACGCGCGCCTCCGGCACCACGGCCGTGCGCTATGGCACGATGCGCGAGAACGTCCTGGCGCTCAAGGTCGTGCTCGCCGATGGGCGTGTAATTAGGACCGGCTCGCGCGCGCGCAAGTCCGCAGCAGGCTACGATCTCACGCGGCTCTTCGTCGGCGCCGAGGGGACGCTTGGCGTCATGACCGAGGTCACACTGCGGCTCCACCCGCTGCCGGAAGCTGTCGCCGCCGCGAGCTGCACGTTTGCGTCGGTGCGCGATGCGATCGAAACCGCGATGGAGACGATCCAGCTCGGCATCGCCGTGGCGCGCATCGAGTTTATGGACGAGCTTCAGGTCGAGGCCTGCAACCGCTATTCGAAGACGAACTATCCGGTGGCGCCAATTCTGTTCTTCGAATTTCACGGCGATTCGGTGCGCAGTGTCGAAGAGCAGGCCGAAACGGTGAAGAAGCTCGCGGACGAGCATCACGGGCGCGAATTTCAGTGGTTCACGACGCCCGAGGAGCGCGCCGCGCTTTGGAAAATGCGCCACGAGGCGTATTTCGCGAATGTGGCGTATCGCAAGGGCGCGAAGATGTTTACGACGGACATTTGCGTGCCGATCTCGCGCCTCGCGGATTGCATCGTCGAATCGAAAAAGGATATCCAGCGCGCGTCGTTTCCCGCGCCGATTGTGGGGCATGTGGGCGACGGCAACTTTCATATGTCGTTTATGATCGACCCCAATAGCGAGCCCGAATTGGCCGAGGCGAAAGCCCTGGAAGAAAAAGTGATCCTGCGGGCACTCGAAATGGGCGGGACGTGCACCGGGGAACACGGCATCGGCGCCGGCCGCAAGAAGTACCTGCCGATCGAGCACGGCGCGGCGCTCGATGTGATGCGCGCGCTCAAGCAGGCGCTCGATCCGGAGAACCGCATGAATCCTGGGAAGATGGTCGAGCCTCATGTGTTATAGCTGAAGCTCCGGCCTCTAAGCGGTGCTCTGAACCAACTATCTTGCTTTAGCTTTTGAGTCCGAAACGCATCGAGCCCTTGGCAACGACCACATCGACGACGCCCTCCGCAGTGCCCGCACCCACCGGAAAAACTTCCCTTCGCTACGCCTGGTATGTCGTTGTCGTTCTGATGCTGTGCTACACGCTTTCCTTCGTGGACCGGCAAATCCTGAGCCTGCTCGTGGGCCCGATCAAGCACGACCTGCACATCAGCGACACGAAAATGGGGCTGCTGCTCGGCTTCGCGTTCGCCATCTTCTACACGTTCGCGGGGCTGCCGATCGGGCGCATCGTCGATACCTATGGCCGCCGCAATCCGATCGCCGTCGGCATTTTCCTGTGGAGCATCATGACGGCGGTGTGCAGCTTGGCACGGAGCTACTGGACGCTGTTTCTTGCGCGCATCGGCGTAGGGGTCGGCGAGGCTACCCTTTCACCGGCCGCGTTCTCGCTGATTTCGGATTATTTCCCGGCGGAAAAGCTGGGGCTCGCGATCAGCATCTATACGATGGGGATTTTCTTCGGCTCGGGCGTGGCGTTGGCGGTCGGCGGGACGATTGTCGATAGCGTGATGCACATGCCCGCGTTGCACGTGCCCATTCTTGGCACCATCGCGACCTGGCGACTTTCGTTTCTGCTCGTGGGTATTCCCGGCATTCTGGTCGGGCTGCTGGTGTACACGGTGCGCGAGCCGCTGCGCAAAAATGTGCTGCGCGACTCCACCGGCGCGATGGCTCACGTCGGCGTGATCGACATGCTGCGGCAGATCCAGCAGCGCTGGCAGTCGTTCTGGGGCATGGCGATCGGGATGGTTTTTCAGTCGCTCGCGAGCTATGCGTTTCTTTCGTGGGCGCCTACGTTTTTCCAGCGAATCCACGGATGGACCGCGGGACAGGCTGGCAGGGCGCTGGGAATTCTCGTGCTGGGCTTCGGGTGCCTGGGAATGTACGTGGGCGGACTTTTGTGCGACCACTGGCTGCGGAAAGGCGTCTTCGAAGGTCCGTTGAAAGTCGCCACGCTGAGCGCGACGGGTGCCGGAATTTTTCTCGGGATCGCGATGCTGATGCCCAATCCCTACGTGGCACTGGCGTTGATGGGACCGGGGCTATTTTTTCAGGCGATGCCGATCGGGACGGTGTACGCCGGCGTGCAGCTGATTTTCCCGAATCAGATTCGCGGCCAGGTGTCGGCGCTGTTCATGTTCATTCTGAATTTGGGCGGCATCGGGCTCGGGCCACTCCTCCCCGGCTTGCTCAACGATCATTTTTTCCGCAACGAGCGCATGGTGGGGCCGTCGGTTTCGATTTCGATCGTGTTTGCGTCGATATGCATGCTGGTGATTTTGCCGCTCACGTACCGGCATTACCGGCGCGATTACGTTGCGCTCAATTCGCAAGGCTCTGCGTAGATCGCACGGCCCATGGCTAAAGCCGCCTCATCGGAGCGTCTTTTCGCGAGCTTGAAGGCTCGCGCTTCCACCCTCGCGCAGCACGGCCCAGCTCGCCGGGATGTCGACGTAGGAGCGGCTAAGCTCGGCGATAGATTTGCAGCCGAGCAACGCCATGGTGCGTTCGAGATCGGCGCGAAGTATTTCAATCGCCCGCGCGATGCCCGCCTCTCCCGCAGCACCCAATCCATACATGTAAGCGCGGCCGATCAAGACGGCGCGCGCCCCGAGGCACAGCGCCTTCGCGATGTCGCTCCCGCGGCGGATACCTCCATCGACGAGCACTTCCGTCTGGCCTCCTACCGCGGCGACGACTTCCGTTAACGCGCGCAGCGCCGGCGCCACACCATCAAGCTGCCGTCCGCCGTGATTCGAGACGATTACGCCCGCTGCGCCTTCCTCAACCGCGCGCTTCGCGTCTTCGGAGACCATCACGCCTTTCACCACAATCGGGCCTGGCCACTCCTTGCGAATCCATTTTAGGTCGTCCCAGGTGACGACCGATTTCGCCAGGCTCGACTGCGCTTCCGAGAGCGGCAGCGTGCCGCGTCCCGGGACGACGATGTTGTGCAGCCTGCGCACGCCGCCGGATCGCAGGAAACCCGCGAGCCATCCGGGATGCGCGAGGACCTGCGGCAGAAAAGGAATCTTCGCGAACGCATTCGAGCTCAGCAGGGCGCCCGCGCCGTTTCGCACGTCGCGCTCGCGCATGCCAAACGTGCCGGTGTCGATCGTGATCACAAGCACCGAGAAGCCCGACTTCTGCGCTCGCTCGATGGCCGCCTTGCCCGCATCGCGGCCGCCCGCGAGATAGAGTTGATACCACAGCGGCCCGGACGTAGCCGCCGCGACCTCTTCGAGACGATGCCCGGACATCGTTGTAAGCACGTAGCCGAGGCCGGCTTTTCCGGCCGCGCGCGCAGCGGTCGGCTCCCCATGCGGGTAAAACATGTGGGTGAAGCCGCACGGCGCGAGCAGCACGGGCATGCTCAGATCGCTGCCGAGAATCGAGGTGCGCGTGTCGCGTTCGGGGATGTAAAGCGCCTGGCGAGGGCGAAACGTGACCTCTTCGAAGGCGCGTGTATTTTCGCGCAGCGTCACTTCGCCTTCCGCCCCGCCGTCGAGATAGTCGAAAAGGACTCGCGGCAGCCGTTGCTGGGCGAGCCTCCGCAAATCGTCGATGTTGACGACGCGCGGCGATGATACTTTGCGTTCCTCTCGGGTCATCTTGCGAATCCTCGCGCGCGGCCGGCCGCACTGCTTGCATCGCGCCGGAATGGTGTATCCAAATTCCGGCGACCGATTAAGCTTTCCGGCGCTCGTTTGACCGGGTATTCTCGAACACTTGTTCGATGCTCGCCGATGCGCGTCCGGTGAGTATACATTTTCCGGAGGGCATGGCCTATGAAGGTTGGCGACGCGATCGCCGAAATACTAAAGCGCGAGGGTGTAGACGTCATCTTCGGCTATCCGGTGAACCACGTGCTCGAAACGGCGGCCGCGGCGGGCATCCGTCCGATCATCGTGCGCCAGGAACGCGTGGGGCTGCACATGGCGGATGCGCTTTCGCGGCTGACGAGCGGGCGGCGGATCGGCGTTTTCGCGATGCAGCACGGGCCCGGATCGGAGAATTCGTTTGGCGGCGTGGCGCAGGCGTATGGCGAATCGGTGCCGATTCTGGTGCTGCCCATGGGCTACGCACGGACGGCTCGCGTACGTCGATCCGAATTTCAATTCAGTGGCGAGCATGCGCTCGGTGACGAAGTCGGCCGAGCCGATCATGGCCGCGGCCGAGATTCCGAATATTTTCCGGCGCGCGTTCTCGCGCCTGCGCAACGGACGCGGCGGCCCGGCGCTGGTCGAAATCCCGCTCGATCTTTTCGCGGAGGAGATGCCGGAGCCTTGGTCCTACGAGCCGGCGATTTCGACGCGCTACGGACCGGACCCTGCCGACGTGCCCAAGGCGGCTGCGGCGTTGGTCGAGGCGAAAAATCTCGCGATCTACGCGGGGCAGGGAATTCATTACGCGCGCGCGTGGGATTCCCTGAAGCGGCTCGCGGAAATGCTCGGCGCACCCGTCGCCACGAGTTTGCAGGGCAAGAGCGCGTTTCCCGAGGATCATCCGCTGGCGCTCGGAGCGGGCGGCAATGCGTTCCCGCGCACCGTGCCGCATTTTCTGGCGAAGGCGGACTGGGTCTTTGGCGTTGGTTGCAGCTTCACGGAGACGGCTTTCGGCATCGCTATGCCTCCCGGGAAGAAATTCATTCACGCGACGCTCGATCCGAATCACCTGAACAAGGAC
The DNA here is from genome assembly GCA_963743335.1 of uncultured Acidobacteriota bacterium. Lineage (GTDB taxonomy): Bacteria > Acidobacteriota > Terriglobia > Acidiferrales > UBA7541 > Palsa-295. The sequence continues at coordinate 423,546 of CAVUPI010000002.1, read as the reverse complement.
GTTCGCGCCGAAATCGGCCTGATCGGCGACGCGCAGCTCACTCTCGACGCGCTCTGCGCCGAGGTCGAGCGCCTGATAAAGAGGCCGCGCGAATTTTCCGGCGCCGCCCAGGAGATCGCGCAAGTGCGCAAGGCATGGCTCGACGAATGGGCGCCGCGCGTCAACTCCGACGAGGCGCCATTTTCTCCTTATCGCGTGCTGCGCGATTTGCAGGCGACGGTCGACGTGGCGAACACGATCATCACGCACGATGCGGGCAGCCCGCGCGACCAGCTCGCGCCCTTCTGGGTGACGAAAAAGCCGCTCACCTACATCGGCTGGGGCAAGACGACGCAGCTCGGCTACGGCCTCGGCTTAGCGATGGGCGCGAAGCTCGCCTGCCCGGACAAGCTGTGCATCAACGTGTGGGGCGACGCGGCGATCGGCTTCACCGGCATGGATTTCGAGACGGCCGTGCGCGAGCGCATTCCGATCCTTTCGGTCCTGCTGAATAATTTCAGCATGGCGATGGAAATTCCGATCATGCCCGTTTCGACCGAGAAATATCGCGCGACGGATATTTCGGGCGACTACGCGGCGATGGCGCGGGCGTTCGGCGGATACGGCGAGCGCGTCACCGAGATCGCGCAGATCGTCCCGGCAATTCGGCGCGGCATCGAGCAGACGCAAAAGGGAGTGCCGGCCCTGCTTGAATTCATCACGTGCAAGGAAATCGCGGTATCGAAGCAGTATCACGGCAAGCAGTAGGGGATCGCTGGACGCGATGCAAACCTTTTGATATAGAATCCGCGCGGGAAATTGCGTTCAAGGGGGAATGATGCAGGGAAAACTTTTCGCGTCAGCTGCGTTTGCGCTGGGACTGCTTGGCATTGCCGGCTTTGCCGCTCACGCTCCGCGCGCCAACGCCGCGAATGCGACGGCCACGGCGGCGGCGCAATGCGATCGCGCGTGCCTCGGCCACATCATGGACGAGTACATCGCGGCGCTCCTGAAGCACGATCCGTCGAGCCTTCCCGTGGCCGAGAATCTCAAGTCCACGGAAAATACGAAGCCCACGCCGCTGGGCCAGGGCGTGTGGAAGACGATCCAGTTCATGAAATTTCGCGGCGAAACGGTCGCCGACCCGTCGACCGGGCAAGTCACCTACTGGGGAGCGATCCAGGAAAATTTCGTGTCGTTGCTGATGGTCCGCCTGAAGGTGGAACACGGCAAGATCACCGAGGTCGAGGCGATCGTGCCGCACGGTTCCGATCCAAAGGCAGCGCGAGACGGCTTCGAAGTAATGCCCGATCTGCAAGTGCTCGCGGTGATCAAGCCGTTTCTCGAGAGCGAAATTCCGGTTGGGCAGCGTGCGTCGCGCGCGCAACTCATCGCCGTCGCAAACTCGTACTTTGACGGCATCGAGCACGGGCCGGGCCACATTCCTTTCGCCTCCGGCTGCAACCGTATCGAGAATGGCCAGCTCACGACGAACAACCCGACGAATTCCGAGGGCCTTCCGCCGCTCGGATGCCAGGGACAATTCCAAGCGAGGCTTTTTTCCTACATTCCCCACGTGCGCCCGCGCCGCTTTCCTGTCGTCGACGAATCGCGCGGCCTCGTTGTGGCGCAGGTGGTATTCGACATTCCGGGCAGCAAAACCTGGATAAGGGACGGCAAAGAAGTTCCCGCGCCGCCAGCCGTTGCCAACCCGCGCAATAACATCCTGAACGAGCTGTTCAAGATCGAGAACGGCCAGATTCAACTCATTCAGGCGTTTATGTTGCCGAACGAGCCTTACGGCACCAAGACCGGCTGGAGCGAATCCGGGCAATAGATTCGCCCGGAATGAGCGCCCCAGTCGGTCCGCTCTTTTCGACTACCACCCGAGGACGTACGCGAACACCAGCGGAGCAACGATCGTCGCATCCGACTCGATGATGAAGCGTGGCGTATCGACTGCGAGCTTGCCCCAGGTGATCTTCTCGTTGGGCACCGCACCCGAATACGAACCGTAGCTCGTGGTCGAGTCGCTGATCTGGCAGAAGTAGCCCCACAGCGGCACATTCTCCTTGCGCAGATCCTGGTGCAGCATCGGCACCACGCAGATCGGGAAATCACCCGCAATGCCGCCGCCGATCTGAAAGAAGCCGAGCGAATTCTTCGTCGCCGTATCCATGTACCAGCGGGCGAGCTCGACCATGTACTCCACACCGCTGCGCATCGTCGTCGCATTCTTTACGCCGCCGCCGATCACCTGCGCCGCGAACATGTTTCCGAGCGTGGAATCCTCCCATCCGGGAACAAAAACGGGCAAATTCCGCTCGGCGGCCGCCATCATCCAGCTGTTTTTCGGGTCGATCTGAAAGAACTGCTTCAGCTTCCCCGCGTTCAGAATCTTGTACAGGAATTCGTGCGGCAGGAAGCGCTTGCCGTTGCGATCGGCGTCGCGCCATTCCTCGATCACGATGCGTTCGATGCGGCGCATCGCTTCTTCCTCGGGGATGCACGTGTCGGTGACGCGATTCAGGTGATTGTTGAGCAGTTCGACTTCCTGCGCGGGCGTGAGCTGCCGGTAATCGGGCACGCGCCGGTAGTGATCGTGCGCGACGAGGTTGTAGAGATCCTCCTCGAGATTGGCGCCCGTGCAGCAGATGCCGTGAACTTTATTCTGCCGGATCAGCTCGGCCACGGAAATGCCGAGCTCCGCCGTGCTCATGGCGCCGGCGAGCGTGAGGAACATCTTGCCGCCGTTGGCGAGATGCTTCACGAAGCCTTCCGCGGCGTCCACAACCACCGCTGCATTGAAATGCCGATAGTGGTGCTTGATAAACGCAGAAATCGAACTCGTTGCCAATACTTCTGTAGCTGTGCTCATGTGCCCTCCTGTTGAGCCGGCCTAAAATTGAAAATGTGGAAACACCCGTAGCGAACGGAGCGTTGCGTTGCTCGTGACGGCTTAGAAGTAGCTGGCTGTGTAGCTCAGCAGACGGAAAAACTCGTGGGATGAAAGATGGTGCTGGAAAAACCGAAGATGTTGATCGCGTGCCACACAGAATAAATAGCACAGATCGCACGAGATGCATAACGAATTCGTGCCGCGCGCAATCGACGGAGTCGCAGTGCGCCGCGCCGAAATGCAGCACGCGCACGTTTGTCGGTTCTCCTTCGGGCGCCGTAGTGGCTTCCGAGGTAGAAGCGGCTCGACGGGTCTAGGCTATCCTCGCTCGTTTGCGCTAAAATTCAAGAAACGCTTGGCGGCGGCGCGACAAGGAGATCTACCAACATGTGCGGAATTGTAGGCTACATCGGCCCAAAGCGCGTTGTGCCCCTGATCCTCGACGGACTCCGGCGCCTGGAATATCGCGGATACGATTCCGCTGGAATCGCGGTGGTTGGCGATAGCGGCAAGCTCGAAATCCGGCGCGCGCCGGGAAAGCTGCGCAATCTCGAGGAGTCGATTCGCACCACTCCGCTCGAAGGCATCTACGGCATCGGCCACACGCGCTGGGCCACGCACGGGCGTCCCACCGAAGAAAACGCGCACCCGCATCGCGACTGCACGGGCGACATCGTGGTCGTCCACAACGGCATCATCGAGAATTACATCGACCTCAAGAAGATGCTCGCGGCCGAGGGCCACAAGTTCGTCACCGAAACCGACACGGAAGTCATCGCTCACCTGATCGAGAAATTCTCGAAAGACGCGACGCTTGAAGAAGCCGTACGCAAAGCCGTGAAATCGATGACCGGCGCCTACGCTCTGGTCGCCATCTCCGCGAAAGACCCGGACAAAATCGTCGCGGCGCGCATGGGGCCTCCGATCGTCGTCGGCCTCGGCGACCACGAGTTTTTCGTCGCGAGCGATATCCCGGCGATCCTCGCGCACACGCGCAGCATTTTCTTCCTCGGCGACGGCGAAATGGCCACGCTGACGCCACAGGGAGTGAGGCTCAGCGATTTCGAAAGCCACACGATCACGCGCCCGCCCCAGCACATCACCTGGGACCCGATCCTGGCGGAAAAGGGCGGCTTCAAGCATTTCATGCAGAAGGAAATCTTCGAGCAGCCGCGCGCCGTCCGCGACACGCTACTCGGCAGGATTTCGCAGGAAACCGGCAAAGTGTTCCTCGACGAGATGAACCTCACCGAGGAGGAATTTCGCAATTTCCGCGACGTGAAGATCGTCGCATGCGGCACGAGCTGGCACGCGGCGCTCGCCGGGAAATTCATGATCGAGCGGCTGGCGCAGATTCCGGTCGAGGTCGACTACGGCAGCGAGTTCCGCTATCGCGACCCGATCGTCGACAAGCACAGCCTCATCATCGCGATCAGCCAGTCCGGCGAAACGGCGGACACGCTCGCCGCCGAACGCGAAGCGCGCCAAAAGGGCGGCAAGGTGATCGCCATCTGCAACGTGGTCGGCTCGATGCTCACGCGCGAATCGAGCGGCACGATCTACACGCACGCCGGCCCGGAAATCGGCGTCGCCTCGACGAAAGCGTTCACCGGCCAGCTCACGGCGCTATTGCTGATGGCGCTCTATCTGGGCCAGGTGCGCGGCAAGCTCGCGAGCGCCGACTCGCAGAAGCTGATGCAGGAGCTCACCCGCGCTCCGCACAAGATCGAAACGATCCTGCAGCGCGACGCGTCGATCGAAGACCTCGCGCGGCTCCTCTTCCGCCACACCGATTTCCTCTACCTCGGGCGCGGCATCCATTATCCGATCGCGCTCGAAGGTGCGCTGAAGCTCAAGGAAATCTCCTACATTCACGCCGAGGGCTACCCGGCGGGCGAGATGAAGCACGGTCCGAACGCCTTGATCGACGAAAATCTGCCCGTAGTGATGATTGCGACCCGCGATGAATCCGATCCAGAGTCGATGATGCGCTACGAGAAGACGATCTCGAACCTGCAGGAAGTGAAGGCGCGCGACGGCATCGTGATCGCGGTCGTCACCGAAGGCGACAAGCTCGCCAAGGGCACCGCCGATCACGTGATCGAAATTCCGCCTGTGCCAGAACTGATTGCACCGATTCTTGAGGTGGTGCCGCTGCAACTGCTCGCGTACCACATCGCGGTGCGCCGCGGCTGCGACGTCGATCAGCCGCGCAACCTCGCAAAATCCGTCACAGTCGAATAAACTCTGCACATGAGGCATCGAAGTCGCTACCGGCTGCCGATTCTCGGCGCCGTTTGCGCTGCGCTGATGGTGTTCGCGCTTGCTCCCGCCGGTTCGGCCGCGCAAGCGCAAGAGGGTTCCTCGCGCCTCGATGCGGTGCAGGTGACGGGCTCCGCGCGATACAACTCGCAGCAGCTTGCGGCGGCGACCGGGCTGCAGGTCGGCTCGCAGGTGACGCGCGACGACTTGCAGAAAGCAGCCAACACTCTCGCGCAGCTCGGTCCCTTCAGCACCGTCAATTACCGCTTCTCGAGCGGCGATGCCGGTGTGCGAGTGGAATACCAGGTGACGGATGGGCCCGAGATCCCCGTCTCCTTCGACAATTTCCCCGGCTTCACGGACGACGAGCTCAAGGCGGCGATCAAATCCGCGGGAGTCCTCTTCGACGGCCAGGCGCCCGAGCACGGAGCGATCCTGGACGGCATTTCGGACGCTCTCGCAAAAACAATCGCTACCCGCGGCATGAATTTTGCCGTCTCCCACTCGGTAATCATCGAGCCCTCCGGTGACAAAGTGCAGCTCTTCCACATCGAAGGCGGCGCGATCAAGATCGCGTCGGTCGATTTTTCCGACGCGCTGGCCCAGGGCGATCGCGGAATTCACGCGCGCCTCGGCGATATCCTCGGGCAGCCGTTTTCGCGTAGCGCGATCGACCTCTTCGAGTTCGAGCAGGTGCGCCCCGTGTATCTCGCGCACGCTTTCCTGCAGGTTCACTTCGATCCGCCGGAAGCGAAATTCGCGAATGGCGCGGTGGACGTGATCGCGCACATCGAGCCGGGCCCCGCGTTCACGTGGGGTGGCGCCACCTGGACCGGAAACTCGGCGGTCGGCGTGCTCGATCTGGATACGACGATTCCGCTGCACGCGGGCGATCCGGCCAACGGCATGAAAATCGAGGCGGGGTGGGACGCGGTGCGCGAACTCTACATGCGGCACGGGTATCTCGATGTCGATCTGAAGCCGGTGCCGAAATTCGATGCCGCCGCGGGAAAAGTAGGCTATTCGGTCGCCGTCACCGAAGGGCGGCAATATCACATGGGCAAGCTCGTGCTGAGCGGCCTCTCGATCGACGGCGAAAGCCGCGCCCGCGCCGCGTGGAGGATTCCGGCGGGCGCGGTGTTCGACGAGAGCGCGTACGAACAGTTTCTTTCGAGCGGAATCCAGCAGGCCTTCTCCGGGTATCCATTTCACTACGACAAGATCGGCCGCTTCCTTCAGAAAGATCCCGCCAGCGGCACGGTGGACGTGATGCTCGATTTTCAATGAGTGGCCGAGAGATGCGCCGAATGCCGCACGGCCTCCGCGCCGAAACGGCCGACTGATGCGATCCGCTTTGTTATTTGCGCTGCTGGCCTGCGCGCTCCTCGCGCCGATGGTCCGCGCGCAGAACTCCAATCCGGGCGCTCCTTCCTCGAAAGCTGCCGACGACGCAGCCGCAAAGAAACAGGCCGAGGCCGATGCTGCGCTGCAAAAGGCGCTGGCCGACGCGGGTGACGACAGCGCCGCCCTGGTCCGGGATCTGACGGCTTATCTCGCGCGCTTTCCCGATTCGCCGCGGCGCCCGAGCATCTATCGCGCGCTCGTCGAGGGCTGCCAGCAGATTCGCAACAACGACTGCGCGCTCGACTACGCGGAGCGGTTCATCGCGCTGCGTCCCGACGATTCGCAGATGATGCTGCTCGCGACGAGCCTCCTGCAGAAGAAGGGAGACGACGCGAGCCTGGTGCGGGCCTCTGGATATGTGTCGCGCGTACTCGATCGCGTGGAAAAGGCGCTCCCGGACGAGAAGCCCGCCAGCGAATCGCTCGCCGAATGGCAGGACGGCCACAATCAGTTGCTCGCCGCGCTCTATTACGTGCGCGGGCAGATCGAGACTTCGCAGAAGGACTACGATGCCGCCGCGAAGGATTTGCGGAAGAGCATTGCTTCGCGGCCGAATGCGCTGGCATCGGAAAAGCTCGGCGAGATCGCGGAGCTGCGAAACGATCCCGTCGCGGCGATCGATGAATACGCTTTGGCCTTCGCGCTGCCGGAAGATGGTCCGGCAGGCAAGGTGGACCGGCGCGATCTGCGCCGAAAACTCGGCAATGCGTGGCGGCAGGTTCACGGCAGCGACAAAGGCCTCGGCGACGCCATTCTCGCCGCCTACGACCGCGCCTATCCGCCGCAGGCCGACGCAGCCACGGCGCCCGCGGCGCGAAATAAGAATGCCAAGGATGCATTCGAGTTCGTGGTGCGCCGGCTCGACGGCTCGCCGCTTCCGCTCGCGCCGTTCAGGGGCAAGGTCGTCGTGCTGAGCTTTTGGGCCACGTGGTGCGAACCGTGCCAGGAACTTGAGCCGCTGTTCAATCAGGTGGCGCGGAGTTACGTGGGGAACTCCGAGGTCGCATTTTTCGCCGCGAATACCGACGATGACGAAACGCAGGTGCCGCCGTTTGTCGCGAGCCAGAAATGGGATATCCCGGTGATCTACGCCGACGGCCTCGACGATTTCATGAAGGTCGATAGCCTGCCAACGGTCTTGATTCTCGGCCGCGGCGGCAACATCATGTACCGCGTCGGCGGCCTCCCGCCCGAAGGATTCACCGAGTCTCTCACGGCGGCCATCCAAAAAGCGCTCAGTCCGGCGCCGTAACTTTCGTTTCGCGACGCGAAATCAGCGCGCTTTGGATTCGTGGCGATTCGCGTGGAGCAGCGCGGCATCGCGGGCGGCCAGGATCGTATTGACGTGAATGCTTACCGTGTCCTCGATGTTCCGCGCGTAGCCTCCCGCCAGCGTGATCGCGGCCGGCGCGCCGTTGCGCCGCGCGTAGTCGAAGACAAGAGCATCGCGCCGCGCCAGGCCATCCATCGTCAGCGAAAGCCCGCCAAGCTGATCCTCGCGGTAAGGGTCGGCGCCCGCGACGTAGAAAAGAATCTGCGGCGAGAAATCGCGAAAGGCCTGGTGCAGGTGCTTTTCAAGGATCGGGAGATAATCGGCATCGCCGATGCGGTCGGGCAAGTCGATGTCAACGGTCGAACGCGCTTTCGGGTACGGATAGTTGTGTTCCTGATGGATCGAGAGCGTGAAGACGTCTCCATCGCCGCCGAAAATCTCGGCGGTGCCGTTGCCCTGGTGAACGTCCGTATCGACCACCATCGCCCGCTCGATCTTGCGATCGAACTGCAGTCGCCGGATCGCGACGGCTACGTCGTTGATCACGCAAAAACCCTCGCCGTGATCCGGGCAAGCGTGATGAAAGCCGCCGCCCACGTTGGCGGCCCAGCCGTCTTCAAGCGCGCGCTGGCCGGCGAGGATCGATCCCCCGGCGGCCAGCCTGCACGCTTCCACCAATTTTTTCGAGTAGGGAACTTCCATCCGCAAAATTTCCGCCTGGCTCAGCCGGCCTGATTGCAGCTTGTAGACGTAGTCTTGCGAATGGACGCGCAGTACGTCTTCATCGGAGGCGGGCTGCGGCGCGAGGAAATCCTCGGGCGACGCCAGCTTTTCGGCGAGCAACCGGTCGCGGATCAGCCGGAATTTCTGCGAAGGGAATACATGCGCGCCGAGGTTCAGGTCGTAGCGGTCGTCGTACACCAGTTTGAATGGCAGCACGATGGAGTCAGCCTACCGCGAACACTCGCGGAAAACAATTCGCGCCCGTCTCAGCGTCAAGTTCGACATTGCCGCGCGTACGCGCCCTGTGCTAGCGTGCTTGCGATGCGACGCGCGCATGCGATTCTCGTGATTCTCGTGCTCCTGGCCACGCCGATGGCGCTGCTGGCGCGATCGGATTGCGACCAGTCCGCGTGCGATTGTATGTGCGATCTCGTGAATCGGTCGCTCGCCGCGAATGCGCACAAGACGCCGAAGCTCTGCGGACAGGCCGCAGGCTCGCTCCACCAGTGCGCGATGAACGCGAAGCATCATCCGCCGGATTTCGGCCTGAACACTTTGATGGCTCCGACGGCGCCGCTGCCTGTGGCGGCAGTCGAGGCCTCGGTTGCGACCGCGCAGATACTCATGCCGAGCACGCTGTCCGCTCCGTCCGGTTTTCTCGCTGCTCCCTTCCAACCTCCGCGAAGCTAGGCCCTCTCCTGAAACAAACCCTTGTTCAGTCCTTGGCCTAGTTGCGCCGATAGGCTGAACGGATCCATCTGACGTCAGGCTGCGAAGAACGACGCCCCGTGACTTTTTACAGCGAGGCTAGCGCGCCTTCGCGAAGCGCCGCGCACAGTTTCCCGCAAGGGAAGAGTGCTGATCTCAAGGGAGTGTCTTGCTATGCGGATGAAGTGGGTGAGCCTGGGTGTTTTCATGATGCTTGCGCTGATATGGGCCTCGGCGGCGCAAGCGACCGTATTTGGCACGATCCGAGGCATCGTGCACGATCCGCAGCACCGGCCGATCGCAGGCGCGCAGGTAATGGTGAAATCGGCGACGTCCTCATGGTCGGAGGAGACCCAGACGAATTCCGACGGTGAATTCACGTTTGCCGCGGTGGCTTTCGGCGAATACACAGTTTCCGCCAAGGCGTCCGGATTCGCCGAGCTGCAACAGGCTGTGACGCTGGCCTCGGATACGTCTGAAGTCCTTCATCTCCAGTTGTCCATCGCGTCCGTCAGCCAGACCGCCGTGGTTACTTCCGAGGCAGAAACCTCCGCCCAGGAAACGTTTACACCGACCACGCTCGTGTCTCGTGAAGACATTGAGCGCACGCCCGGCGCCGATCTCACCAACAGCCTCGCGATGATCACGGATTTCACGCCTGCCGCCTATCTGACGCACGACATGCTGCACATGCGCGGCGGCCATCAGACTTCGTGGCTCATCGACGGCGTTCCCATTCCCGACACGAACATCGCCACGAGCCTCGCTCCGCGCGTCGCTCCCGAGGACATCGACTACGTCGAGGTGCTGCGCGGCAGCTACGACGCGCAGTACGGCGACCGCACCTACGGCATGTTCAACATCCTCCCGAAGTCGGGCTTCGACATGAACAACGAAGCCGAACTCACAATCACCGGCGGCAGCTTCTACCAAACGGACGAGCAACTCAGCTTCGGCGGCCATTCGCAGCGGTTTGCGTATTACGCCAGCGTCAACGGAAACCGCAGCAATCTCGGGCTCGAGACTCCCGTTCCGCAGGTCTATCACGACGCCGAGAACGGCTACGGTGGTTTCACTTCGCTGATGTACAACCTGGACCAAAAAGACCAGCTGCGCTTCGACGGGCAGCTCCGCCAGGACTATTACCAGATCCCCTACGATCCTGATCCCGACGATTTCGAAAACTCGCAGTTCGATACGCACGCTCTCCGCGATCACGAGCTTGAAACCGACGGCTACGCGCTTTTCTCGTGGGTGCACACCTTCAATCCGAACGTGGTCCTCACCGTCTCGCCGTTCTATCACTACAACAGCTCCGGATATCACAGCCCGTCGACTGACTACCCGGTGGCCACGACGGCAATCTTCTCGACGAACTACGGCGGCGGTCAGGCCGTACTTTCTTTCCACGCGCCCAGGAATGACGCGCAAGTCGGCGTCTATTCCTTTGCCGCAGGTCAAAACGAGCAATTCAACCTGCTCTTCAACGACGGCAGCAGCGGTCCGGTCAACGAGATGGACAGCGTCCCCGGCGACGACATCGCCATTTTCGCGAGCGACAAATTCAGCGTCACTTCGTGGCTCACCCTGATCGGCGGTTTCCGCGCCACGCACTTTTCGGGCGGCGTAGCCGAGAACACAACCTACCCGCGCATCGGCGGCACGATTCGCATCCCGCATGTCAACTGGGTCTTCCGCGCGTTCTGGGGCAAGTTCTACCAGCCACCGCCGCTCGTCACGCTCAGCGGCCCGCTCATCGGCTTGTGCGGTTCGAACGACTGTACGTTTTCGCCGCTGCACGGCGAACGCGATGAAGAGCATCAGTTCGGCGTCACGATTCCGATTCGCGGCTGGTCGCTCGACATCGACAACTTCGAAACGCGCGGCGTGAATTTCCTCGACCACAACAATATCGGCGAATCGAGCATCTTCATTCCGGTCACCTTCGCGGAATCGCGGATTCGCGGCACCGAACTCACCATTCGCTCGCCGCGCATCTGGAATCGCGCGCAGGTGCATCTCGCCTACTCCAATCAGATCGCCCAGGCCCAGGGAGCGGAAACAGGCGGCCTCATCATCGTCGGCCCCGTCGAACCCGGATGGGGCGCGCTCGATCACGACCAGCGCAATACCCTCAGCGTCGGCTCAAATGTCACCTTGCCGTGGCAGGCCTACGCTGGCGTGAATATTTACTACGGCTCGGGCTTCTCCAATGGCGAGGCCGGCGTCGATGGCTCGCCGTATCAAGACCCGTACCTTCCGGGCCACGCGCAGGTCGATCTGTCGGTCGGCAAGGAATTCGGCGAGCGCTATTCGTTTTCGGTCACCGCGCTCAATATCGCCAATCGCCACCTGCTGATCGACAACAGCCTCACCTTCGGCGGATTTCACTACGACAATCCGCGCGAAATCTACGCGGAGTTTCGCTGGCATTTCCATTACTGACTTCGGTTTCCGATTTTGGGCGCGTAGAATAAAAGTGTTGCACCAGAAAGGTAAATCACAATATGCAACCTCTTCGAACTCATGAACGGCGGCTCGCGCACGCAGCCTTCGCGCTCGTCGCCGTGTTTTTTGTCTTGGGACTCGCGGCATGCAAGCATCAGGAAGACGCAAACGCCAAGCGCTACCATCTCGTCGGCAAGGTCGTGGCTCTCGATCAACGTGGCAGTTCGGTTGTCGTCGACCATCAGGCCATTCCCGGCTTCATGGACGCGATGACCATGGCCTATCCCGTGCGCGATCCTCACATCCTCGATCCGCTCGGCGTCGGCGATGAAATCACCGCCGATGTCGTGGTCGCAAGCGACGGCGCGTATCTCGACAACATCGTCGTCACGAAAAAAGGCACGGGCGGCAAGGGCGAAGCGCCCACTACCGAACACGAGCCTACTCCGGGCGAAAAGGTTCCGGATTTCGCGCTCACCAATCAGGACGGCAAGCGAATTCATCTGAGCTCGTTCGAGGGCCACGTCCTGCTGGTGACGTTCGTCTACACGCGATGCCCGTTTCCCACGTTCTGCCCGCTGGTTTCGCGAAATTTCGCGGAAGTCTACGCGCAGACGCGCAAGAATCCCGCGCTCGATTCGAAAGTTCGCCTGCTCACGATCAGCTTCGATCCCGCGCACGACACGCCGAAAGTTCTTCGCGCCTACGGTGGATCGTTTCGCGACGTGGCCGGCGCGATTCCGTTCGACCGCTGGGAATTCGCCGTCCCCTCGCAGCAGGACCTGAAGAAAATCGCGGATTATTTCGGGCTCTTCTTCACGTCGAACGGCGGCCAGATCGTTCACTCCCTGAGCACGACCGTGATTTCGCCCGAGGGCACGGTCTACAAGTGGTACGAGGACAATCAGTGGACGCCCACGGAACTCGTGGCGGACGCCAGTGCGGCCCTGCAGCAGGATAACAGCACGACAACCGTCGCAAAATCCGACGCGCCGAAAGACGCGCCGCGCGCCAATTAGAAATCGGAAGGTTTGAACGTAGTGCCGGGTGCTTTAGCCCGGCCTCTTCGCCAGGGCAATGCGTAGCATCGCATCGAATGTCGTTCGGGGCTAATTCTCGCGTTCCAGGATGAAATCGGGGACCGCGAGCAGTGCGCGGCGATACTCGGTGTCGGGGAGTTCGTCGAGGCAGGCCTTCGCGCGGTTCACGTACTCGCGCGCGAGATTTCCGGCGCGATCGAGCGCTCCCGTTTCGCGCACCAGCTTCGCAATCTGGTCCGGATGCACGCTCAGGAATCCGCGCTCTTCCAGCACGCGCGCGATCAGCTTGCGGCCCTTCGGACGCCGAACGCCCGTTGCCATTGCCGTCGGCGGCGCTCGCGCTCTGCAACGCGAAAATCAGCGGCAGCGTCACTTTGCCTTCCTTCAAATCGCTCAGCACCGGCTTGCCCAGCTTTTCGAGCGACGCGGTGAAATCGAGCAGATCGTCGACCAGCTGAAACGCGAGCCCGGCATTGCGCCCGTATTCGGCCAGCGCCTCTTCGATGTGTTTCGGCTGCTTGCCGAGCACCGCACCGAGCCGCGCGCATCCGCTGAAGAGGCACGCCGTCTTGCGGTAGGCGAGGTCGATCGCTTCCGCCTCGGTGAGGTCGATGCGCCCAAGACACGTGAGCTGCAAAAGCTCGCCCTCAACCATGTTCTGCGTGAGGTCGATCAGGATATCGAGCACCGCGAAATTCCGCTCGCGCAGCGCCATCTCAAACGACTGCATGTACAGCCAGTCGCCCGCGAGCACGCTCATGTGGTTGCCCCAGCGCGCGTTGGTGCTGGGGCGCCCGCGCCGCGTCTCCGCGCCGTCGATCACGTCGTCGTGGACCAGCGTCGCGCTGTGGATCATCTCGACCACTGCGCCCAGGCGGATCGCGCTCTCGCCGCGATAGCCTGCCGCCCCCGCGCTCAGCAGCAGCAGCGCCGGACGCAGCCGCTTGCCGCCGCCCTCGCGCAGGTAGCTGGAGATTTCGGCCACCGGCTCGATCGCGCCGCAGCTCTGCGCGGCGATCTCCTTTTCGACCAGCGCGAGGTCGTCGCGCACCAGATCGAATATGCCCTTAATGCCCTTGGCGATTTGGACAGCGAAAGCCATCCCGTGGTCTACCTCGCGCCCTCGTGGGGCTGATCCTGAGAAGCCGGCGTGCCTAGTCTGAAGAACCGTCGAAAATTCGCCGCCGTGGTGGCCGCTACCTCTTCGGCGGCTAAGTTTCTCACATTCGCCAAGGCTTGCGCTACCTCTACCACGAAGGCGGGCTCGTTGCGCTTGCCGCGGCGTCCTTGCGGGGGCAGGAAGGGCGAATCGGTCTCCGTGAGTACGCTATCGAGCGGAAGTTCGCGCGCCACGTCCCGCAGGTGCTGCATTTTCGGGTAGGTGACGTTCGCGGCGAAAGATACCAGAAAGCCCATGTCGAGTCCGCGCCTGGCCTCGGCTGGCGTGGCCGTAAAGCAGTGGAAAATGCCGCCCAGCCCGCTCGGCCGCCAGTCTTCTTCGAGGATCCCGATGCAATCGTCCCACGCATCGCGGCAATGGATCACGATCGGCAGCTTGGCGGCGCGCGCTTGCTCGAGTTGCCGCCGGAAGACGCGCTGCTGGACGTCCCGCGGCGCCTGCTCCTCGTCGTAGTGGTAATCGAGGCCCATCTCGCCCCAGGCGATCACGCGCGGGTGCCGGGCAAACTGGTCGAGCTGCGCGAAATGCTCTTCGGTGGCCGCTTTCGCGTCGTACGGGTGGACGCCGATCGTCGCGTAGATCCAATCGTGTTGCTCGGCGAAGGGAATCGCGGAATCGATGCGCTCGGCCGGGCTCGTCCCGCTGCCGATCGCGAGCAGCGCGTCGACGCCCGCCGCGCGCGCGCGCTCGAGCATCGCGGCGCGATCCTCATCGAATTGCGACATCTCCAGGTGCGCGTGCGAATCGATAATTTTCATGGCTTGTTCAAACTGTACCCGGTTTCGCTGTCACTACCACACGGATTTTCGCCGAAAAAACGGCCCGCGCGACCTCGCGTTACCGTGTCGATTAGAAAGGGTGCCCATCGTTTTTTTGCAACGAGTTGCAGCCGTTTCTAATCGCCGTAGTGTCGATTAGAAAGTGCGTGATTTGTGAGTGGTGATTGGTGAGTAGTGGGGGCGTGCGGTGTTCGAAGGATTCTTATGTAGCTCACCCCGCTTTCCCGGGGTGAGGCTTGTCTGTTCTTTTGGTCTTCTCAGCGTTCTCTGCGTCTCAGCGGTGAAAGAGTCTGCTGGAGAGCAGCCTCGCTTCCTACCCCAAAATTTCAAAGAGCATTTGGCCTTCGCCTGGAAGGCCGACGACATTCGCCGTCTTCACTACCTTGGCAGACGGGATGGACGCGTTCAAGTGGCCGCGAGGACCGTTCTCGTACAGATGTGTGTGACTGTCGCTTGCGTGACAGCGGTGCCAAAGCCCCGCACTCGGGATGGTCCGCGTCACCCGTGGAGTGCGGGAGCTTGCTCCCGCTTTTTCGACGCGAGGCTTGCCTCGCGCTCCGTCGACGCGGCGAAACTCGCGTCGCGCAGTGCCGAAGAATCGGCTGGAAAGCCGGGGGTTCAACCCCGCCACAAGGTCCCGCGCGAAGCGTACCTGCGGACCGGTGTAATTGGAATGGGATCGCTCGCCTGCACTCCAGCCTATCGTGCGGTGCGAGCAGCACGCCCGGGCCAAGCCCGGGCGGCAAACAGCGGTGCCAAGGCCCCGCACTCCATACGAACGGCGTCACCCGTGGAGTGCGGGCGCTTGCTCGCCCTGAGCTTCGAAGGGCTCTCGCTTTTTTCGACGCGAGGCTTGCTTGCCCTGAGCTTCGAAGGGTTCCTGCGATTCCGCCGCGAAATGGTTGTCGCAAGCGCCGGAGGCGCGGTTGTAATTAGCCCGGCACGGAGCCCGCCTGCCGGCGAGGCAGGCAGAGCGGAGTGCCGGGAAAGCGAAAGCCCAGCGCACAAGTCCCGGAGAGACGATTGATTCTTCGATTAGGCTCCGCGTCCCAAACCCGTCCGCCTGCCCTTCGCTCCGACTCAGGGTGAAAAAAGTCGCCGCTATAAGCCGATGCGAAGGGTCGTCGGGTAGTTATTTAACCTTGGCACCGGGAGCGATGTCCTCGGCAAATGTGCATAGCACCGGTTTGCCGTCCGCGCCGACCGACGCCGCGAGCAGCATGCCGTTCGATTCGAGCCCGCGCATCTTGCGCGGCGCGAGGTTCGCGACGATCACCACTTTGCGCCCGATCAGCTCTTCGGGCGAATACGCCAGCGCGATTCCCGCGAGCACCTGGCGGACCTCGTCGCCGATATCGACCAGCAGCTTGAGCAGCTTGTCGGCGCCCTGAATCCGCTCGGCGGATTTTACGACGCCGACGCGCAGCTCGACCTTTGCGAAATCCTCGATCGCGATTTTTGGCGTCGCCGCTGGGCCACCACTCGCTAGTGGCGAGTGGCTAGTGGCTGGAGTCTCGAGCGACTTCGCCTCGGCACCGGACGAACTGGCAGCTGGTGTCGAACTCCCGGGATTGCGAATTTCCTGTTCCATCGCTTCAATCCTTTCCGATAGGGGCTTCTTCTTCTCTTCCTTGATCCGCGGGAATACCCCCACGGGCTCTGGCTTTCGGATCCTTGTTCCCGGCTTCAGGCCCCCCCATTTCAATCGGTCGATTTGAAACTCCGCAAGTTCTTCCTGGTGGCCAAGCTGCGCCCATATTTTCTGGGTTGCGTCGGGAACAAACGGATGGCTCACCACAATCACCTGTCGCAGCGCCTCGGCCGCATGATAGAGGATGTCGTTCAGCTCGCGAGCCTGTGAATGATCGAATCCGATCTCCCACGGCTTACACTCGGAGAGATAACGGTCAACGAAACCTACAAAAAAGGCGACGTGCGACGTGGCGCTCGAGAAATCGTACGCCTCTAGCGACAATCTAGCCGCTTGAATGTGCTCCGTTGTGGCCGATCTCAAGGCGTCTCCGAGGACGCGTCTGCTCCACTGCTGGCTTCCCATCTCAATGTTCAAATCATCGAGGTGGATGGCGCGATCGTCAGGAGGCGGGACCCGTCCCGCCGCGTACTTCTCAACCATCGTGAGGACGCGGCTGGCGAGATTTCCGAGGCCGTTCGCCAAGTCCGCGTTGTAGCGGGTGATCAGCGCCTCGCGCGAGAAATTGCCGTCCTGGCCGAAGACGGTTTCGCGTAGCAGGTAGTAGCGCAGGGCATCGTTGCCGACTTTCGCTCCCGTGATTTCGTCGAATGCCTTCACGATCGGCTCGGGGTAGGCAACATTGCCCTTTGATTTGCTCATCTTTTCCTGCTCGAAGAGCAGCCAGCCATGCGCGAAAATGTGTTTCGGCAGTACTTTGAGGGCAGATCGGGAATGCCGCCATCAAGAAAGCGGGCCAGTAAACCGCGTGAAACCGAATGATCTCCTTGCCGATCATGTGTAGGTCGGCAGGCCAAAAGTGCTCGAACCTTTCGCGCTTCTCTTTGTCCTCGCTGGCGTAGCCGATCCCGCTCATGTAGCTGGTGAGCGCGTCATACCAGACGTAAAAGACATGCTCTGGATCGTCGGGCCAGGAAATGCCCCACTTGATCGTCTTGCGGCTGATCGAGACGTCCTTCAGCCCAGCTTCGACGAAGCTTCTCACTTCATTCATCCGAAAATCGGGCTGTACGAATATCGGGATTGGTCGTTGTAGAGATGCGATCAGCTCGGTCCTGTACTTGCTAAGCCGGAAAAAGTAGTTCTCCTCGGAGATTAACTCCGCTGGACGGCCGCACGTGGGGCAATTGATCGGCTCGGGCGTGTCGCTCACGTACGCGTTGTCGTAGATGCAGTAGCGGCCTTCGTATTTCTCTCTTGTAAATAGCGTCCGGCAGCATGTTCGAGCGTGCGCCGCACCAAAGTCTGCACGGCGCGCTCGTGCTCGGGCGACGTGGTGCGAACGAAATCGGTGTGCGTGATCCCGAGCAGCTTCCACAGATCGCGGAAAATCTTCTCGTTCTTGTCGACGAGCTCCTGCGGCGTGATCCCGGCTTTTTCGGCCGCGCGCTCGATGTTTACACCGTGCTCGTCCGTGCCGGTGAGATACGCGACATCGTAGCCGCACATCCGCTTGTAGCGCGCGATCACGTCGCACACGATCGTCGTATATGCCGAGCCGACGTGCGGCCGCGAATTCGCGTAGTAAATCGGCGTCGTCAGGTAGAACTTGGGCTTCAAATTTGTGCCGTCAGATTGATCCATGGAGTCTATGCGAGCGACGCGAATCCGCTGCGGAACCGCCGAAAACGATACTATTCTGACCTCTTACCTCTGTCAAATCAGAGGTTGAAAGGCAGCCTATGAACTTTGTCCACACCGACCTTCTCGAAATCGCGTACGAGGAGTCAGGGCCAAGCGAAGCGCGCCCGGTTGTGCTTTTACACGGCTGGCCGGATGCACCGCGCGGCTGGAGCAGGCTGGCGGAGCGCCTGCATGCGGAGGGATGGCGAACGATCATCCCCTACTTGCGCGGCTCGCGGCCTACGAGATTCTTGCGCGAAGACACGCCACGATTCGCCGGAGCGGTCGCGCTAGCGCAGGATGCGATCGATCTGGCGAATGCGCTGAAGCTCGATCGTTTCGCGGTGGTCGGCCACGATTGGGGTGCGCGCGTGGCCTACACGATGGCCGCGCTCTTTCCCGAGCGGCTCACGGCTGTGGTGGCTCTCGCACTAGGGTATCAGCCGCGTGGGGCATTCGTGCTTCCCAATTTCGCGCAATCCAGGCGTTTCTGGTATCAGTGGTTTCAGTGCGTCGACGCGGGTGCAGAGGCGGTCCGCCGCGATCCGGTGGGGTTTGCGCGTATCCAGTGGGATACGTGGAGCCCGCCGGGATGGTTTAGCGAAGCGGAATTCACAGAGGCGGCGGAGAGTTTCAGGGATCCCGATTGGGTCGCGATTACGCTCAATGCCTACCGCTCGCGCTGGCTTGCGGGCGAGGTCGTCGACCTCCAATACGATGCGCTGCAGAAAAAGCTCGCAGAGACCGAATACTTGTCGATTCCGACTCTGATGATTCAGGGCCAGGCGGACTTTTGCGATGCTCCGAGAGAATCCGAGGGGCTCGAGAAATTCTTCACGCGCGGATATCAGCGAATCCTGATCCAGGGGGCAGGGCATTTCCCCCACCGAGAAGCGCCGGACGAGGTGGCCTTCGCCGTGAGTCGTTGGCTTCAGAATCACGCGGGGCTGTAGCGCGGGCCCTTTCACCGCGCGCTTGTAGTTCTAGCCGATGCTGCTAACCTTCTGAGGCACCCCATTTCACGCGAGGCTGCGAGTGTATAAGACGATCGACGAACGGATTCGCAAGGCGCTGCGGCACCACATCCACGAGCGCTACAAGACGGACGTGCCGGTGGTGACGGAGCGGCCGCCGAAGCTCGCGATGGGCGAGGTGGCGTCGCCCGTGTGCTTCGAGCTGGCGAAACGGCTGAAGAAGCCGCCGCGCGCGCTGGCGCAAGAGATTGCGAATTCGCTGAAGCCGATCAAGGGCGTCGCGCGGGTGGAAGTGGCGGGCGGCGGATACCTGAACGCGTTTCTCGACCGCGGCGAATTCTTTCGCGCGGCGTGCAGCGAATCATTGAAGGAAGCGGCCGCGCCCGCCGCGCCCGATAAAAACGCTCCGAAAGTTCTCGTCGAGCACACCAGCGTGAATCCGAATAAGGCCGCGCACATCGGTCATCTGCGCAACGCCGTGCTGGGCGACACCTTTTGCCGGGTGCTGCGCTACGCGGGGAAGCGCGTCGAAGTGCACAACTACATCGACAACACCGGCGTGCAGGTGGCCGACGTGGTCCTCGGATTCGTTCATCTGGAGCCGCGAACGCTGGGCGAGGTGCGCGCACTCGCCGACCAGCCGAAATTCGACTACCTCTGCTGGGATTTGTATACGCGGGTGACGCAGTGGCTCGCGGAGGACAAAGCGCGGCTCGAGCTGCGCGCGCGGACGCTGAAGGAAATCGAAGAGGGCCACGGAGAGGCGGCGAAGATGGCGGAGGTGGTGTCGACGGCGATCGTCCACTGCCATCTGAAGACGCTCGACCGGCTCGGCATCGATTACGATTTGCTGTCGCGCGAGAGCGAAATCCTGCACCTGAAATTCTGGGATGCGGCGTTCGACATGCTGAAGACGCGCGGTGCGATCCAATACGCGACGTCCGGCAAGAGCGCGGGATGCTGGGTGATGCAGCTCCCGTCGGACAAGGAAGCGCCCGAAGGCGCCGAGGCACCCGCAGTGGAAGACGAACCCGACGAACTCGCCGACGCCAAAATTATCGTGCGGTCGAATGGGACCGTCACCTACGTCGGGAAAGACATCGCCTACCATCTCTGGAAATTCGGATTGCTCGGCCGCGATTTCTACTATCGCCGCTTCCACAAGCATCCGGACGGGCACGAGGCGTGGACCACTGCGAGCGCGGATGGCGAAGCGGGCGCGCCGGAATTTGGCCACGCCAAGGAAGTGGTCAATGTGATCGACTCGCGGCAGGCGTATCCGCAGCAGGTAGTGGTCGCGGGCCTGCGCGCGCTGGGATACACGGACGAAGCCGATCACCTGAAGCATTTTTCGTACAACGTGGTGGCGCTCACGCCGCGCTGCGCGCTCGAAATGGGCTACGAAATTCCGCCGGAAGACGCGAAGAGGCCCTACATTGAAGTGAGCGGGCGCAAAGGGCAGGGCGTGAAGGCCGACGACCTGATCGATCAGCTGCTCGAAAGCACGCGGCAGGAAGTCGCGTCGAGGCACCCGGAATTGGCGGGCACGTACGAGGGAAATCAGATTGCGAATGCGGTGGCGATTGGCGCTTTGCGTTATTTTCTGCTGCGGTTCACGCGATCGACGGTGATCGCTTTCGATTTCAAAGATGCGCTCAGCTTTGAGGGAGAGACGGGGCCATACGTGCAGTACGCCGTCGTGCGCGTGAACGGAATCCTGCGCAAGGGCGCGGACGCGCATCCGGAATTCGAGGCGATCGACGCGGCGAACCGCGCCAAGATCGAGAGCGGCGAAATCGATCTGGCAAAATTTCTAGGCGCGCCCGCGGGTGACGACCTGTGGGATTTGGCTTTGCTCGCTGGCTCGCTTGACGCGCGTGTGGGCGCGGCAGTCGACGCGCAGGAACCGGCGTTTCTCACGCGCTACGCATTCGAGCTAGCCCAGGCGTTCAACGTCTTCTACCACAAGCATCACATTCTGTCGGAGGAGGACGCCGAGAAGCGCGCGTTTCTGATTCGCCTTACGCAATTGGTTCGCGAGCAGCTCGTCACGGCGCTCGCGCTGCTCGGGATCACTCCGCCGGAAATGATGTGACGCAGCGCTCTCCGGCAAATCCGCGGTTCAACCCTTCTCGCGTCGCCTGCCGGTAGTGACGGAATGTCGTCAGCGCAGGTAAAGCGAAGGTCGTAAGAGCTCGGACAGGATTTTCGGTGCCCACTCCCTCTTATCGCCCGTTAAGGCGCCAAATCTGGCCTTTTTTTGCTTTTTAGCCCTGTCTAACCGCCCGACGAGTACACGCTTCATATACTCGTCGGAGCAGAGAAAAACGCCGACGAGACAGTCGGCACCACCAAGACTCACTCCGCTATTGCTTCAGCGCGAAATCCACGATGGAGCGGATCGCGATGCCGGTTGGGCCTTTCGCGAGCCATGGGCGGCCGTCCTCGGCCCAGCATGTGGACGCGATGTCGAGATGGATCCACGGCGTGTCTTCCGCGAACTCCTTGATGAACCACGCGCCGGTGCTGGCGCCGCCGCCTTTGCCGCTGCCGGTGTTGCGAATGTCCGCGATGTTGCTCTTGATCATTTCCTCGTACTCGTCGTCCATCGGCATGGGCCACATTTTTTCGCCGACGGCTTTCGCGCTTTCAAGGAAGCGGTCGAGATACTCGCGCGGCGTGCCGAATGCGCCGACGTGGACGTTCGCAAGCGCGACTCCGATGGCGCCGGTGAGCGTGGCCGCGTCGATGAGGTGCGTGCAGCCGAGCTGGCGCGCGTAGTAGACGGCGTCAGCGAGAATGAGACGTCCTTCCGCGTCGGTGTTAATTACCTCGATTGTCTTGCCAGACATCGCGACCTGGACGTCGCCGGGTTTTTGCGCGCGGCCGCCGGGCATATTTTCGGTGGCGGGAATTACGGCGATCACGGGAATCGACGGCTTGAGCCTCGCGAGCGCGCGCATCGCGCCGAGCATGGTGGCGCCGCCGCCCATGTCGTACTTCATCTGTTCCATGTTGTTGGCGGGCTTGATCGAGATGCCGCCCGTATCGAACGTGACGGCTTTGCCGACGAGGCCGAGCACGGGCGCGCCAGGCTTCGGATTTTCGGGAGTGTAGCGGATGACGATTACGCGCGGCGGCTCGACGCTGCCTTGCGCGACGCCGATGAGCGCGCCCATTTTGAGTTCGGCGATTTTTCGTTCGTCGAGGATTTCGACGGCGAGGCCGGCTTCCTTGGCCATCGCCTCGGCGCGCGCCGCGAGAATGCGGGGCGTGAGCTTGTTCGACGGCTCGTTGATCAGGTCGCGGGCGAAATTCTGCGATTCGGCGATGACGCGGCCCTGCTCGACGGCGGCTTTCAGGTCTCCGCCGAGGCCGCCGTCAAATCCGCAGAGCGCGACGGATTCGATTTCGCGGTTCTTGCGGTCGGTGCGGTATTTGTCCGATTCGAAGTCGGCGACGATCAGCCCTTCGACCACGGCCTGCGCCGCAGCCGGGCCGCGCTCGCCCTCGCGCGTGAGAAACGCGAGCTTCTTCACGCCGCGCGTCTTCAGGTACCGAACGGCCGTCCCGGCGATCTTGCGCAAATCGGAAACAGAGAATTTTTCCAGTTTGCCGGCCCCAACGACGAGCAGTTTTTTCGCCGCGAGCCCCACGGGGAAGTGAATGTGCGTGAGTTCGAGCGACTTGCCGGTCAGCTCGCCGCTCGCTGCGAGCGAGGCGAGGCGCCCGTCCATGGCGCGGTCGATTTCGCCGAGGACGCCGTCGAGTTTATCGTCCTTATCGAAGATGTAGGTGACGAGCGCATCGGCTTCTACGGCGGAGTACGGCTGGGACTCGAGTTGGATTTCCATGTCTTCCTTTCGCTTTCATCTTGCTTTCATCGGCGGCGGGAGCGATAGATCGCTTCATCCGCCTCGCGTTTCGCTTCTTTGCGTCTCTCGGATTCGCGACGGTCGTGGAACTTCTTGCCCCGGGCAATCGCCAGCTCGCATTTTGCGATGCCGTCGCGGAAATAAATCTTCAAGGGCACGATCGTCATGCCCTTCTGCTGGGTCTGCACCACCAGACGCTCGATCTCGCGGCTATGGAGCAGAAGCTTGCGCCTGCGGAGAGGGTCGTGATTGCGAAAACCGCCGGGCTGATATTCCGGGACATGGAAGTTTATCAGCCAAGGCTCCCCGCCACGAATTTCGGCGTAGGCTTCGCGAAGAGTTCCCTTGCCCTCGCGCAGGGCTTTGACCTCGGTGCCGACGAGCACGAGTCCGGCCTCGAGCTTGTCGAGCAGATCGTAGTTATAGGATGCCGAGCGGTTCTGGGCGACGATATTGACGCCCTCGCGGCCCTTTTTTTTCGCCGTGGATTTCACTGTTTCGCCATGATAGCCGCGCGCCGCGGGCGCCCGCAAGTTGTGGTGTGTGGTGGATTTCCGGGCTGTTGCCAACAGACTTTCACAACGCTGTAATAACGTGCGGACAACGCAATCCCTATATTAACCAAGATGCCCGGCAACAGGGAGGATTCCTTGCCGCATCAAAACGCGGGTGCTAGACTTCACAAGGCTCGGGTGACCTCGGAGGTATTTTTGCTGCGGCGTTCAACGTGTGTGGCAGTCCTCGTGTTTGCAATTCTTCTGGGTGGCTGCCCTAAGGGAAACAGTGACTACGACGCCGGCCGCAAGGCCGAAGCCGTGCAGGACTACGACACGGCACTCGTTGACTACGAGCGGGCCCTGAGGACGCAGCCCACCAACGCCGAGTACAAGTTGCGCGAAATCAACGCTCGATTCGCGGCGGCCCAATTCCACGTCGAGCAGGGCGAGAAGGCCTTGAAGCAGGGCGACTTACAGCTCGCTCTCGGGGAATTCCAGAAGGGCCATTCCATCGATCCCTCGAATGAAGCGGCCGATCAGGAATTGAGGCGCACGATGGACCTGATCGCGGCCAAGAACGCCGCGGAAATCCCCAAAATGAATCCGAATCCGCCCGCCGATGCCGACCTGCTGGCGGCCCCGCCGGAGCTGAAACCGCTTTCGCGGGAGCCGATCAACCTGAAAATGACGAACGACTCGCGCGTCGTTTTCGAGACGATTGCGAAGCTTGCGGGGCTGAGCGTGATTTTCGATCCGGATTTCACGTCGCGCCGCATTTCGGTCGATCTGCCGAACGTCACGCTGGAAGAGGCGCTGGACGCGGTGAGCTTCGAGAGCAAGGCTTTCTGGCAGCCCATGACGGGCAGCGTGATTCTGGTCGCGCCCGATAATCCGCAGAAGCGCCGCGATCTGGAGGACGAAGAGGTCCGGACGTTCTATCTCTCGAACACGCTGACGCCGCAGGACCTGACGGAGGTTGTGTCGTCGCTGCGGCAGCTTCTCGATCTGCGGCGCGTCTCGCAGATGAACGAACAGAACGCGATCGTGGTTCGCGACACGCCCGACAAGATCGCGCTGGCCGCGAAAATCATCAACGACGTCGACAAGGCGAAGCCGGAAGTCTTGATTCACGTGCAAGTGCTGACGGCGAGCGTCAATCGTTTGCGCGATTTGGGAATTCTCCCGGGGCAGAGCATTACGCTGGCATTCAACCCGACTTGCGCGAATCAGCCGAGCAGCAGTAGCAGCAGTTGCGGGACGAGCAGCAGCACGACGACCTCGACGCCTACGCAAATCGCGCTGAATAATTTGAAGAACCTCTCGACGGCGGATTACAGCTTGACGCTGCCCGGCGCCACGGCAAACGCGATCCTTACGGACAATCAAACCAAGATCATTCAGGATCCCGAGGTTCGGGTGAGCGACGGCGAGAAAGCCACGCTGAAAGTCGGCGAGCGTGTGCCAATCGCGACCGGAAGCTTTCAGGCCGGAGTCGGCGTGGGAGTGGGCGGCGGCGCGGGCGTGGTGAATCCTCTCGTGAACACGCAATTCACGTACATCGACGTTGGCGTGAACATCGAAGTGCAACCCCACGTGCATCCGGACGGCGACGTGAGCATGAAGGTATCGGTCGGAGTGTCGGAAATCGACGGGACGAGCAGCATCGGCGGAATCAACCAGCCGATCATCGGCCAGCGGACGATCGAGCATGACATCCGATTGAAGGACGGCGAGGTAAGCGTCCTCGGCGGATTGATCGAGCGAACCGACACGAAAAACATCAATGGCATTCCGGGCCTGGCCCAGCTGCCGCTTTTGCGCTACCTGTTCTCGGACAACAGCGTGAGCGTAGCGGAGAGCGAGGTGCTGATCGTGATGACGCCGCACGTGATCCGCTTCCCGTCGATTTCGGCGGAGAACCTGCGGACGCTTGCAGCCGGCACCGATTCAAACGCGCGCGTGTATCGCGACGACGAGTCGTCGCAGGTTCCTACGACGGGCCCAGGCGTGGCCTCGCCGCTGCCATCGAGTTCGCAGGCTGCGCCGCAGCCCGGTGCGGCGGCCGCAGCTCAACTGCATTTCGAGCCGTCGGATGTGACGCTGCAGGTGGGCGAGCGCAAGACGCTGAATTTGGCCGTGGCGAACGTCGCCGACCTCTATTCGATTCCGCTGCTGATTCACTACGACCCGGCGGTGGTACAGGTGGAGGAGGTACTCGATGGAGGCTTCCTCTCCGGCGGCAAGCAGGAGATCGCGATCGTGCAACGCATCGACCCGCAAAAAGGCGAGATCATCGTTTCAGCGACTCGCCAGCCGAACACGCCGGGCGTGAACGGATCGGGCACGCTGCTCGGGCTGACTGTGCGTGGAGTAGCTCCGGGCAAGACTGCGCTTCAAGTGCTTCAGGTGAACGCGCGCAACTCCCAGCAGCAGACCATTCCCATGGTCTCCGGAGAAGCGACGATCACCGTGCCGTAAGGAAGAAAGAAGATGGCGAACAATCATCGCAGGGCAAGCGATTCGCGGATGGCGCGGCGGAGACGTGTGCGCTCGCCGGGATCGCGCCCGAGACGCGTACGTGGAACCGAAGCGGGAATGACCTTGCTCGAACTGGTGATTTCCGCGGCGATCCTGGTGGTTCTCGCGACGGTGGCTTTGCCGCTCGAGCGGGTCCGGGTAATCAGCGCGAAGGAGGAGATTTTGCGCTACGACCTTCGCGAAATGCGGGACGCCATCGACCGGTATCACGACGACGCCGAGAAAGGGAAGTTCCAGGTGCAGGCCGGGACCGAGAACTATCCACCCGATCTCGAAACGCTGAAAGACGGCGTGCAAATGACCGCGCAGAGCCAGGGAATTCTGGGTGCGGCCATCGGTCAAAGCGGTCAGAGCAGCCAGAGCGATCAAAGCGGGCAGAGCCAGCGGATTCGGTACTTGCGAGAAATTCCGGTTGACCCCATGACTGGGAACACGGATTGGGGCTTGCGCTCGGTGCAGGACGATGCAGACTCGACGTCGTGGGGCGGGCAGGATGTTTTCGATGTGTACAGCAAGTCTCAGGGCACGGCGCTCGACGGAACGAAATACTCGGATTGGTAGAAGGGCGCGAGCGATCAGTCACACTCATGGCGATGCGGAATATAAACGAGAACGGCGCAGATCCGATCGGTGGCGAGCGTGGGTTCACGCTGCTTGAGGCGATGATCGTGTGCGTGATCATCGCGATTCTCGCCACTTTGGCCATGGGCGGTTATCGCCAAACCATCATTCACGCCCGGGAAGCGGCACTGCACAGCGACCTCGACGTGATGCGCCGGTCGATTCAGGAATACATCCGGGACAAGAACGCGGCGCCAGGATCGCTTCAAGATCTGGTGGATAACAAGTATATCGGGTCCATTCCGGACGATCCGATCACGCATCAGAACGACTGGGTGACGGACGAATGCGACTCCTACTTTGATTCCGATCAGACGACAATGAACGGAATTTGCGACGTGCACTCAGGTTCTCAGGAAGTCTCCCCGTTCGAGAACAAGCCCTACAGTCAGTTCTAAGGAGTTTGCGGCGCGTGGGCGGCGAAGTACTGGCCCAGATTCGTCGTGAACTGCGTCATGCCGGCGCGAACGTCGCGATCCATCGCTTCGACCACGTTCGCCACCGTCTTGCCGTCGACGGGTTCGTCGTGCGAATACCTGTCGCTCCATACCGTTTCGCCGGACTTCGCGTCGAACAAATCCACTTCCATGGAAAAGCGCGCGACCAAGCTGGGGCGGTCGACGCCATACAGCGAATAAAGCTGGCTACGCAGGATGTAGTCGCCGCGGGCGCTGCTTGCGATTGCGGTGACCGAGCGGTATTGTCCCGTGGCGCGAAGAGTGGTGATCAGCGCCTGCTGCAGCATTTCGGGCGGCAGCTCAGCCCAGCGGTGATATTCGTAGGCGCCCAGTTGAACATCGCCGCTGCCATAGACGATTCGCGAATCGCGATACAGTTCCGGGGCGCTCACGCGGCCAACAACCAGCTTCACCGGGTAGGTAGGCGCTGTTTGCGCGGGGGGCGCGGGCGGATTGACGTCGAGCAGATAGTATTTATATGGGCGCGCGGCACCGCACGCCGCGGAAAATCCCGCCAGCAAAATCACGAGCGCAACTTGCCAGATGCGTTGCTTCGACACTCCTGACTCCTTCTCGCCCTACTTCGGGGGCGCTTCCCCGGGCTCGTGCGGTTTCGGGGTCGATGCACGAATCAAAGTATAGGGCCGCGTCTTGATGGTATTGGTGAACTCGGTCATGTTCTCGGTAATGTGCCGCAGATTGTCCAGAATTTCGTCGAGATTCTCCGCGTTGGTATTCATGGTGCGGTCGAGCTGATCGGTAAGCGATTGCGCCGAGTTCAACGTCTTGCGGAGAGTCTCGAGTGATGCGTGGAGATCAGGACGGTCTTCCGCGAGGGCGGCGTCGAGATTCTTGATGGCGTCGTTGGCCTGCGCCGAGGTCTTGCGGAAATCATCGATCAGCGGGCTGAGCTTGGCGGTCGCATCATCCACGTGAGTGAGCGTCGAATGAATCGCCGGGCGATCTTCCTGGAGCATTCCATTCAGGTTGGCCAGGCTGCTCGAAATGTTGGCGCGGTTCCGCGTGTCGAGAAGATCGTTCACGCGATCGAGCGTTACTTTCAGCGAGACGACGCGGTCATTCAGGTTGTCAATGAGTTCGGTGGCTTTCGGACCGAGCGAGGCGATCGTGTCCTTGATCTCGTCGAGGCTCGTGTAGTCTTTCGATTCGAGCGTGGAGCCGCTTTGGGCGCGCGGGGAGGAGGGGCTGCCGGGCTCGATTTCGAGGAAATTGTCGCCGAGCGGGCTATTGCTGGTGATCGCAGCCTTGCTGTCGGTCTTGACCGGGAACCGACGGATGCACCGCGAAATCGACTTCCATCCGCGTGGGATCTTGCGGATCGCTCTGGACTTTCGTTACGCGCCCGACCGGAGGGCCGCCGGCGTAGTGGACTTCGAAGCCGGGCTCGAGGCCGCCGGCATTCTTGAAATAGGCGCGGAAGGGAACATCACCGCTGGTAAGCCAGCCGGACAAGAGAAGCACAACGGTGATCAGCAGGCCCGAAGCCACCAACACGAAGAGTCCGACGAGAGCCTGCTCTCGCTTAGCGTCCATTCGTTTCCTCGATTAGTCCTGCACTACGCGTGCCTGGCGGCCCGCCTACTGGGCGGGGAGTATATCACGAGTCCCGCGAATGGCCAGTCTAGCGCCGGTCCGGAGGGGTCTCGCCCGTCAGCATCTGGAGGTAGTCGATCTCCTCCGAAATTTCCGGCTCCGGGACGCGATCCAGAAATTGGCGCACCCGCGGATGCTTGCTCTCGCGCAGCTCCGCCGTGGTCCCGTTGGCGACGATCACGCCCTTATTGATGAGAATCATGCGGTCGGCGATCAGGAAGGCGCTGGCGAGCTCGTGCGTGACGACGACGATCGTCATCCGAAACGCTTTCTTGAGCTTGAGAATCAGCTCGTCGATGCCCGCCGCGATAATGGGATCGAGTCCGGCGGAGGGCTCGTCGAAAAAGAGGATTTCCGGGTCCATCGCGAGCGCGCGGGCGATGGCGGCGCGTTTTTTCATGCCGCCGCTCAACTGCGCGGGCATGTAATTTTCGAAGCCGGTGAGGCCGACCTGGTCGAGCTTGAGGCGCACCACGATTTCGATGGTCGATTCGTCGAGCTCGGTGTGCTCGCGCAAGGGAAGCGCGACATTGTCGCCGACGCTCATCGATCCAAAAAGCGCGCCCTGCTGAAACGACATGCCCATGTGCTTGAGGATCTCGTCGCGCTCGGCGTCGGAGATCGAAGAGTAGTTCTTCCCGCGGATGCGTATTTCGCCGCCGCTCGGATGCTCGAGGCCGACGAGGGTGCGCAGAAGCGTGCTTTTGCCGGAGCCCGATCCGCCGAGAATGACGAACGTCTCGCCGGCGGGAACATCAAAGCTGATGCCGTGCAGGACCTCTCTCGCGCCGTACTGCACGCGGAGGTCGCGAACTGAAATTGCGCATTGGGCGGGGCCGTCGGGCGCGTCGTCTTTTTCGATCAAGTCTGCCATTCGCTTTAACGTGGTGCCGTGAAATAAAAGATACCCGTGAACACGAGATCGACCAGAACGACGAGAAAAATCGACTTTACCACGGCCGAGGTGGTCGAACGGCCCACCTGCTCGGAGCCCAGGCCGGTGGAGAAGCCTTCGTGGCAGCCGACCGCGGTGATTACGAGAGCGAACATCAGACTCTTGATCAACCCGGTCATGATATCGCGCAGGATCAGCGCGTTGAGAGTCGCCTGGATGTAGGTGTGGAGCGTGAAGCCGGCGGCGGCGATGCCGAAAAACGCGCCTCCGAGCACACCCATGAAATCCGCCCACGTGGTGAGGCAGGGCATCATCAGAATCATGGCGAGAAACTTCGGAGCGACAAGGAAATGGACGGGATCGAGCGCCATCGTCTCGAGCGCGTCGATTTCTTCGTTGACCTTCATGGTGCCGATCTCGGCGGCGAAGGAGGAACCCGAACGTCCGATGACGACGATGGCGGTCATAAGCGGGCCGAGTTCGCGCGTCATCGTGACTGCGACGGCCTCTGCGACCATGTTCATGGCGCCAAACTTGCGAAGCTCGTAGGCGCCCTCCAGGGCGAGGATGGTCCCGACGAAAAACGAGATCAGCGAAACGATCGGAAGGGCTTCGACTCCGACGGCCATCGCCTGATGAATCGCCGGGCCCGTGCGGAGCTTTCGACCGCGCAGCGGCCCGACGAAAACGGCGCGCGCGGCGCCGCCGGCCAATTGCGCCAGACCTCCGACGTAGGCCAAGCCATTGATCGTCGCTTCACCGATGGTTTCGGTTAGTGGCATCTCGAAATATCGTTTGAATATTTGCGCGCTGAGATTTCGCAGGTTGCGTCGTCGAGATCGCGCTTACGATGCGGCTGCCGCGCTGCCGAGCAGAGCCTCTTCTTCGGTGTTGTACACCTGAAACACCTTGATGAGCCTGGTCAGCTCCAATACCTCGCGCGCGGCGCGGCTCAGACCAAAGAGAGCGAATCCGCTTTTCATTTCGCGCGACACCTTGAGGCCTTCGACGAGTGACGCGACACCGGCGCTATCGATGTATTTCACGGAGCCGAGATTCATCACGACGCGGCTGGCATGCTTCTCCCGGAGCAGATCGAGCAGCACTCTGCGCACTTCGGGTGTGTTGTGAAGCGTGATATCACCCACCACGTCGACAATGGTGGTAGTGCCG
This sequence comes from uncultured Acidobacteriota bacterium, assembly GCA_963743335.1. Lineage (GTDB taxonomy): Bacteria > Acidobacteriota > Terriglobia > Acidiferrales > UBA7541 > Palsa-295. The sequence continues at coordinate 392,872 of CAVUPI010000002.1, read as the reverse complement.
TTCTGCCGGATCGAAATTGCCATGGATATGGCCCCTCTCGTTACGTGCGAAGTGTTGTGCCAGAGATTGGCATTAGATGCAATCACTTTTCCAAAGCCGCAGCGAATTGAGGGACGGGGTCTTTCCCGGGACAAGTAGCAGCGGCGCCTCCCCAGGAAGACGCAATCGCGAAGAATCGAAGAGCCACGCGATGTTGAGCCAAGCTCAATCGATGCAGCTAGATAGGGGCTTTCCTGGCGCGATCTGCATTCTCCAACTCCTGAATCGTCGAGTCACTCGCGCCGTGTATGGTCCTTCCGTCCCTCGCGGAAATTTAAGGTTACGTCGCGCCGGCTTGCTAGAATCCCGAAAGGCAATAGGAAGCTCTGTGGTATCAAAAGACGATGTCGGTGGAGTTCAAGAGCACGGAGGTCCTCTTCCGGGATCTCCGCCTTCGCATGCCCCTGCCAAGGAGCGAGGGCGCGCGCACACCATCCGGCTCAAGCTGCGCGACGTCAACCAGCTGTTCAATTCGATGGACCCTTCGCCGTTTATCGAGCGGGATCTCGATGACGACGCGGAAGAATTCATCGTAAGCTGGGCACAGGAATTTCCTTCGAACGCGCCCATCCGGCTGCGAATTTTCCTGGACGAGTGGCCGGCAGAAGACCCCAAAGAACTGATCAAGACGGCGGTGCACAACCACTTTTCGCATCGCGTCGGGCTCGCCCGGCTGGAATTCAAGCGCTTGCTCAAGCAAGGCCGCACGACTTTGCTCATCGGGTTGGTGTTCCTGGTTGTGTGCTTGATTCTCAGCAAGCTGCTGGGCGGCCAGGCGGGAACGTGGGCTGCGGTGGTGCGCGAGAGCCTCACGATCGCGGGTTGGGTCGCGATGTGGCGGCCGATGCAGATCTATCTTTACGACTGGTGGCCGCTGCTGCGGCGAATTCGAATCTATACCAAGCTGAGCCACATGCCGGTGGAAGTTCTGCAGAAAGGCAAGACCTGATTTTCGCGGCCGGTTTACAAGAACAGAGGCAACAACCCGACTAACGCCAAGAGGGCGAGAAGCGCAAACGCCTGGACGCCGGTGCGGCGATCGGCAAAGGCGTATGCGTAGACGCCCTTGATGAAGTTGTTGCTCGCGGCGGCGACGATGATCGCTCCACCAGCCAGCGCAACAGGCGTGAGCGTCGAATTCGATGCCGCGAGGCTCAAGATGAATGGATCGACGTCGGTGACGCCCATGACGCCGGCTACCGCGAAAAGCCCGCCGCGACCTAAATGGAGCAAGGCGAGATGCGTGATGAACAGCATCGCCACGAACAGAACCGCGAACAGGAAGGCTGCGCTCAGCTCCAGCGGATTCTTCGGCTCCAGCGCCTGCTCCGCTTTCGGGCCGCCGCGGTCGGCTACGCGCGTCCAAAGCCAGCCACCGAGAAGCGTGGCAGCGGCGAGCAGAAGAAACGGTAGTCCGAGCCGGTGCAGCAGCGGGCGACTGAAAATGCCGAGAAGCGCGAGCAGGCGCAGATACATCACGCCGGAAGCGACGAGTATCGAGCCGGAGTACAGATGTGGGCGCGACTGTTCGCGAGCCCGCTTCGCTAGCACGACCGTTGTGAGCGTGGAGGAATAAGCTCCGCCGAGCAAGGCGGCGAGCAAAACGCCGCCGCGGCCTTGCGTCCAAAGCTGCAAGAGGTAACTGCCGTAGGAAATCGCGCTCACCACGACGACGACCAGCCACACTTTGAAGGGATTAAATCCGAAGCTGCCAAACACCTGGTTCGGGACGATGGGTAGGATTACGGCGGTGAGCAGAAGGAACTTTGCGAACGTGAGAATTTCGTCACCGGGCATGCGCTTGGCGAGACTCTCGAGGCCCGTTTTCAGCTCAAGCAGCGCGACCGCGAGCACGGTCAGCGTGACCGCGATCCAATACTGCTCGCGCGAAACGAGCGCCCCGATCGTGTAGGTCATCAAGCCGGAAAGCTCGGTAGTCATCCCGGCGAGCGCCACTCCCTCGAGCTTATGGCGATACGACTGCCAGAGAAATGCGCCGACAACGGCGAAACCGACGGAGGGCAGCGCGAGGTTGCCGCCGGAAAAGGCAGAGAGCGCGTAGCCAAGCAGGCCCAGCAGCGGGAACGTGCGCACGCCGCCGAAGCGGTACTGGTCAGAGACGATTTTCTGTTCTTCGCGTTCGAGGCCGATCAGAAAGGAGAGGAACAGCACGAGAACGATTTGTGCGCCGTCCTTGGGAACGAATTGGAGCAGGGTATTGCCCATAGTGCCGGCGAGTCGCCGCGATTCTCTCTCTTCCGTGTCGTCGACACAATGGCTGTCGCTCGGAGCTCTAGTTCCAGCGTAGTGGCGCCGAGGTCGAGCATTCTAACTGTTTTTCGCTATTGCCCTGGAACCTCTTTTTGTATTTCCGTCCGGACGTCCGTTGCGTTGCTCGTGACAACACAGGACTCGGCCCAACCGTCAACTAGTCGGCTTCGCCGTTTCCTTACGAACGAAACCTGACCGCTTTCCGCCTCTTTCGCACATAATGTCAGGCGAAAGTTGGCCGTGGTTGCTTGGATTCCCGGTTGATCCGGGGCCATGCTCTCCGTTCGCTCCGAAAAAGAGGATTCCTTCGCAGGAGGCAAACCGTGCGACGCAATCGTTCTCGAAATCTATTTTTGCATCTTGGCATCGGCGTGGGAGTTTCGTTATCGAGCGCGGGTTTCGCGATGGCGCAGGACGCGCGCAGCGCTGCAACAGCTTCCGCGGCGCCCGCGCCGGAGATTCGCGCGCTGGGCGACACCGTGCGCGAGTTGCAGGCCGAAGTGCAGGCTCTCGCTTCGCAACTGCGAGATGTGCGCACGGATGAAGAGCGGGATCGCGCGGAGATTCGGGAACTGCGCGGCGAGCCGGGACGCGTGCCTGCATCGATCGCGACCATCGCCGATGCGTCGAATCGACAGAACTCCTACGCGCCTTACTCGCCCGCGCGGACGCCTGCGCCAGCGCCGCTAGCAACAATGCCGGTCGACGCGGGACCGCAGCAGCAGACGACCGAGCAGCGCCTTGCGAGCCTCGAAGAAAATCAGCAACTGCTCGGGGCCGAGATCACCGACCAGAATCAGACGAAGGTGGAAAGCGGATCGAAGTACCGCGTTCGCGTGTCCGGAATTGCGCTGATGAACATGTTCGACAATCAGGGCGTAGCGGACAATCAGGACGTTCCCCAGGTTGCGCTTGAGCCGAATCCGGCCTACTCCTCGAGTGCGTTCGGCGGCTCGATTCGCCAGTCTCAGATCAAACTGGAAGCGTTCGGCCCGGACGTCGCCGGCGCGCACACGAGCGCCAGCCTGACGTTCGATTTTGCCGGAGGATTTCCCGAGGTGCAGAATGGCATCTCGACCGGAATCGCGCGCCTGCGCACAGGTACCGTTCGCTTCGATTGGGCCAACACATCGATCATCGCCGGACAAGATCAGCTTTTTTTCTCGCCGCTGGCGCCGACCTCGCTCGATTCGCTCGCCGTTCCCGCGCTCTCCTATTCGGGGAATCTGTGGAGCTGGACGCCGCAAATTCGTGTCGAGCACCGGATCGATCTTGCGCGGGGATCGAGTCTCCTGCTTCAGGGCGGAATTCTCGATTCGCTGTCCGGCGAGGCGCCGCCTTCGGCATATCAACGATATCCGACGTACGGAGAGCAATCGGGCCAGCCGGCCTACGCGGCGCGGGTCTCGTGGAGCTCGCCATTATCTGGCCAAAATCTGACGGTCGGGGTGGGGGGATACTATGGGCGTCAATACTGGGGCTTCGGCCACAGCGTGGACGGCTGGGCCGGCACCACCGACTTGACGCTGCCGCTCGGCAAGTTCTTCGAACTCACAGCTGCGTTTTATCGCGGACGAGCGGTCGGGGGTCTCGCCGGAGGTATCGGGCAGGATGTGCTAGTTTCGGGACCTGCCATCAATTCGACTACAATCGTGAAAGGACTCGACTCCATGGGTGGCTGGACGCAGTTGAAGTTCAAGCCGACCGCGAAATTCGAGGTGAACGGAGCGTACGGGCAGGACGATCCGTTCGCCAGCGAACTCCGGATGTTCCCGGCGAGCCCGTCGTACTACGGGCCGTTGTTCTCGAGGAACGCGAGCCCGTTCGTCAATTTCGTCTATCAGGTGCGGTCCGACATTTTGTTCTCGATCGAGTATCGCCGCCTGCACACGACTTTGCTGGACCACGATTCCTACTCCGCCAATCACGTGGGCCTGAGCGTCGGATACGTGTTCTGAAATAGCCGCTGATTCTATGAGGATTTCACGAAGGATTGTTTGGCTCTGGCTCCTGGGCGCGAGCCTTGTCTGCCCGGCGCTGCGCGCGTCGGATGTTGCGCCGGTTACGGGCGACGTGACGATCGTCGCGCACGGGAAGCAAAATCAGTCCGGAAGCGCCGCCGATGCTTCTGGCGTCGTCGTGTGGCTGGTGCCGGCCGATGGCCCCGCTAAAGCGGAGGCACAGACGGTTGCTGGCGGGCGCTCTCCGCAAATCATTCAGCGCAACAAGGCTTTCGAGCCGCACGTGCTGGCCGTTCAAGTCGGGACCGTGGTCGCATTTCCCAACGAAGATCCCTTTTTCCACAACATTTTTTCCTTGTTCGACGGCAAGCGCTTTGATCTTGGACTGTACGAAGCGGGCACGACGCGCAGCGTGCGATTTGATCGTGCCGGAGTGAGCTTCCTGTTTTGCAATATTCATCCGCAAATGAGCGCGGTCGTGATTGCGGTCGAAACTCCCTACTTCGCGCTCTCGGATCGCGCCGGGCGCTGGGTGATTCCCGGCGTGCCCGACGGCCGCTATGAAATGCACGTCTGGTACGAACGTAGTTTGCCCGAAGACTTGAAGAGTTTGGCGCGCCCGGTCGTAATTTCGGCATCAAACCGCACCGTGGATCGAATTCGAGTTGCGCAAAATCCCAACTTCACGCTGGCCCACAAGAATAAGTACGGGCAAGACTACGCTCCGCCGCCGCAGTCCGATTACGTTCACTAAGCTCATTTCCGGCCGAAACAAATCGTCGCTGGCCCGCGGGAAGGGGGAGAAGGCCCGGGGGAGATGCCGGGCCTTCGTTGGGGCACTGCACTGAGGACTACAGCGGGGGAGCTCGAAGCATTCCGTGACGGGCTCAGTTAGCAGTCAAGCGATGCCTACGATTTGACCAGTTCGAGTTCGAAACGACGAGGCCGCGCCAAAGACACCTTGCGTGCGGCCACTCGCTTTTCGCGTTCAGAGCTACGCGGCACGTCCTGAAGCAGCTCGCGCAACCGGAGGCGCGCCTTGTGCAGCTGCGATTTGGAATTCCCGATTGAGCATCCCAGGATGGTCGCGATCTCCCGGTGCTCGTAACCTTCCACGTCGTGGAGCAAGAAAATCACCTTGTACCCATGCGGCATTTGCTTCAGCGCCCGTTGCAAGCCCAGCCGGTCAATCACGCCGCCCAGCCCCAGGTCGCGCTCGCCGAATTCCCGGCGCGGCCTGTCGCTTTGCTCGTCGCGCTCGCTCATTTCTTCCACCGAGCCGTCGATCAGGGATTTCCTGCGAAATCGCATCAGCACCACGTTGACGGTCAGCCGGTGCAGCCACGTGGAGAAGCCGGACTCGCCGCGAAAGGTGTGGATTTTGCGGAATGCCTGCAGGAATGCGTCTTGGGTCAGATCCTGTGCGTCCGTGGGATTGTTCACCATGCGCAGGCACAGCCCGTAGACGCGCCCGCGATGGAGTTCGTAAAGACGCTCGAATGCCGCGCCATCGCCTTGCTGAGCGAGGCGAATCGCGTCCGCCTCGTGGGAATCGTTGGGTTGCGATTGCGGTCCTGCTTCTATGGTCTGGTCCATGGTTTCCGCTCGTCTCGATTCGGCATGCGCCGGTCTTCTGGTGACCTCACGGGAAGAGATTGCCGGATCGCTCGGGCGGAATTGACACGGAGGCGTCTTAAGAGTGTCAACAACTTGTAAAATTGAGAAAAACCGGCCCTGCGGTGAGGGCCTTGCTGCCATTCGCGCGGCAGCCTCGCGTTTGTTTACAAACTTGTGACAAATCTCGGACCGGAAGGCGACAAACGCGCGCCTACAATCCCGTAGGTTTCGATAGGCGCGCCGTTTTCCCGGGCAAGCGACCCGTCGGATTGACCTTCTTGAATTGGACGGGCTACGATCAATGTATCGAATGTTTAACATCTGGCGGAGCGGTCGCTCGATTCGCGGATTGCCCGGGCCCGCACCGAAACGTGCTGCGTGCGTGAGGACTCTTGATGGATACCGTACTCGTCATCGAAGATAGCCGCCCGATGCAGCGGACCTTGCGGCGCCTGTTTGAATCGGACGGATTGAATGTGCAGATTGCGTCCGACGGCGTCGCGGGCCTGGAGAGTTTTCAAAAACAGGTGCCGAATGTAGTGGTTTTGGATCTGAAGCTTCCGCGCCTGCCCGGCAAGGAACTCTGCCGCGCCTTCAAAACGCAGGCAGCCTCGGTTCCGGTCGTGGTGTTGAGCGCCAACGCGGAAGTGGAGGACAAAGTCCTGCTTCTAGAGCTCGGCGCCGATGATTACGTCACCAAGCCGTTCAGCCCCAAGGAGCTGCTTGCCCGCGTGCGCCGCGCGATGCGCCGCGCCGAGACTACGGCTTCCGAATCCGCGCCCGAGGCCGCCCCACGCGAGCGGCTCACGTTCGATGATGTCCGCATCGATTTCACGAGCATGGAGGTGGTGCGCGCCGGAAAGCCGCTCGCGATGACGGCCCAGGAATTCAAGCTGCTGAAGTTTTTTGCGAATTCGCCCGACCGCGTCATTTCCCGGGAAGAGCTGCTCAACGAAGTCTGGGGCTACGAAAACTATCCCACCACGCGCACGGTGGACAATCACGTCCTGCGCCTTCGCCGAAAGCTCGAAGAGGATCCGGCAAATCCGCGCCACTTCTTGACGATGCACGGCGCCGGCTACAGGTTCACGCTCGGTACTTCGTCGTCCGCTCAAAGCGAGTAGCGATTTTTCGAGGAGCGCGATGGAACTGCCGCGATTACGAACACAGCTGCTGATTGCGACGCTCCTGATCATCGGCCTGCTCACGGGTGCGCTCCTCTTTATCGTCCGCCACACGGTTCGCTCCGAGATCGCAAAGCAGGTAGAGGAAGGGACGGACGCTTCCTTACACGCTTTCGAGAGCGTCCAGCGGGAGCATGAAGTCGATCTTTCGCGCACTGCGGCGATCCTCGCTGAGCTCCCGACCCTGAAAGCCTTGATGACCACGCGGGACGCGCTCACGGTTCAGGACGCGTCGGATCCTTTCTGGCGGCTCGCGGGCAGCGACCTTTTCCTGCTCGCTGGTGCTGACCGTAAAGTTCTCGGCTGGCATGTGGCAGCCACGGGCTGGACGCGCGCGGATGCCGAGAGCGCGCTTGGCAAGTCCCTCGATCAGGGCGAGGATTCCGCGTGGTGGTACGCCGACGGCCAGCTCTACTGGGTGTTTTTGCGTCCAATCGTGGCCGGCAGCGAGAGCGAGCAGCGGGAGCTGGGAGTCCTCGCGGTGGGTTACGAGGTGAACTCCGCGGTAGCGCGGCAGCTCGCGCTCGTATCCGGGAGCCAAATCGCGCTGGCCACGAACGGGCAGATCATTGCGTCGACCTTGTCAGCCCCAGAAGAAAGTCAGCTTCAGGGGTGGATCGGTCGAGATGACTTTCGGCCTGAGGTGGGAACACAGAAGCTCTCGCTCGGAAGCGATCAGTACGAGCTCGCATCGGTTCTCATTCACGCAGGGCCGCCCACGCCGGTGACATGCTACGTCCTGATGTCGGTGGATCAAGCGAACGCGTTCACGAGCCGTCTGAACGCCATCATTTTCGTGCTGGGCTGCTCGGCCGTGGTGCTGGCCGGTTTTCTCCTGAACCTCGTCTCGCGCACGATTACGCGCCCTCTCGACAATCTGGTCTCGGGCGTTCGCGCGCTCGCGGCGGGCGACTATGCCTACTCCGTCACGCCGCGCGGCAGCATTGAGGTTGCTGAGCTGGGCCAGGCGTTCTCGAAAATGCGCGACGATCTGCGGCTTTCTCAGGAAAAGATGCTCGCCTCCGAGCGCGTCGCGGCCCTCGGCCGCGCGGCGAACTCGATTTCGCACGACCTGCGCCACTACCTCGCGGCCGTCGTCGCGAACGCCGAGTTCCTGTACGAAGCCGACAAGCTGAAGATGAATAAGGATGAGATTTATGAGGAAATCCAGACCGCATCGAAGCAGATGATCGATCTTCTCGACTCGCTCCGCGAGCTGGCCCGCGAAGGCGCCGCAATTTCTCCGGTTCCGGCAAGCATCGAGCAAACCGTCGGCCGCGCCGCCGACGCGGTCCTGGCAATCCCCGATCTTCGGCGCCGCACGGTGAAGGTTTGCGCGTCCGGCGAGATGAATGGCGTCTTCGACCCCAACAAGATCGAACGCGCGTTCTTCAATCTGCTGCTTAACGCCTGCCAGGCGACGCCGCACGGCCTCGGCCAGATTCGCGTTGACATCTCGTCGTCCGTCGATTCTTTCGACATCCGTGTGAGCGACAATGGCTCGGGAATCCCCGCCTCCATTCGCAGCACGCTGTTTGATCCCTTTGTAAGTTCCGGGAAGCCTAACGGCACGGGCCTGGGGCTCGCGATCGTCAGCAAGATATTTCACGATCACGATGGCTCGGTGAGCGTCGAATCGACATCCGAATCGGGCACTGTGTTTCTCGTCCGGATGCCTCGTTTCAATTCGCGCAACGCGCAACGCCCCCCGGTCGCCGTTTCCTGAACTTCCCAGCCCGCGCAGGAAAGTGCCCACAAAATAGAAATGGCCCCGGAAAGCAAACCGGGGCCGTCTCGCCGACGCGGAGTTCGTTTCGGCCAATTACAACCGCACAGCTTCGTCCGCCTCTTCCGCAAGCTGTTTCAGAAGCTGGAAGAACTGCGGCGGCTGTCCAATAAACAGCCCGTCGTTGGTGAGCGCCTGAACCGCGGCCAGCGCGCCCGCGAATCGATCGCTGGTCGGTCGAATCACGGCACAGCGCGGCAAGCTCGGGCTGATGAATTCGCAGGGGACCGGAAAAATGAGATTCGTTTGGACCAGATCCCCTCGCGGATCCGAATTGAAGTCTGGAAACGTCAGTCCGTTGTCGCTGACGGGCGTTTGGGAGTTCTGAAAATTGAACGGAGGGCCCTGCACGGTGTTGCCGGAAAAATCCACCCACTCGAGGAAATGGGCGATTTCATCTCCGCCGATTCCCAGGGTGATTTTCAGCACTTCGAGGCTGCTCACCTTCTGGCTGAGCGCCTGGTAAAGACTCGATCCGCCCTGTTCGATCATCCCGAAGTGAAACGCCGCCGTATCGGCGATCGCTTGGATGTGATCCGGATCGTCGAAGTCGGCATCCGTCTTCGGAATAGCGGTTCGGTTGCTGATCGTGATCGCCTGCGGAAACGTCGCGCCGAAATCGGGATTCGTTGTGCTGCGATATCGGATGTACCAGCTTGTGTCCACGTTGAGATGCATGAGGTTCGTGAGGCGCCTCGTGGTTTGTACCGCCCCCATCGCTTGGCTGCTGGGAAGGTTCCGAAACGCATCCAGATTTACTGGTTCCGCGCCCTTGGATTCCAGGTACGCATTGAGGAAAGTCGCGTGACTTAGTTCGTCGAGTGTGTTGCTGGTGATGTATTGCGAGCCGTCGCCATCGAGAAATTGCAGGGCGAGCTGATAGTTGTTCTGCGTGCCGTCGGTAACGCCGCCGAGTTCCGCGTATTGCTGCCACAGGTCGGCCTCGATGAGTTCCGCCGCGGCGAGAAATCGCAGGATTGCGACATCGCCCCGGTTGAGCTTCTCGCCAAACCCCTGTCCAAATGCGAGTCTGCTGCCGACCATTCCGGCGCCCACTGCTGCGCCCGTCGCCAGTAGGCCCTTTGTCAAGAACGACCGGCGATTCGTCGAACGCCTGGTTACATCCTTTGTTTTCTCCATCCCACTCTCCTCTGGTCTCGAAACACTGCGACCGAGAAGTCACGGTATCCGTCGCCGCGAGAAAGGTTGTCACGCGGAAGTCAAAGGATTGTCCCGTTCGTGTAGGAGTCTTGTCTCGTTCGAGGAAAGTTGCTACATCCACTTGTCGATGGAGACGCTCTTTCCATAACTGAAATTTGCAACCTGGGAAACCGGATCTGTCTGGCCTCCCATCACGATGACGGCGATACGTTCCGGGTGCGGAAATTTCGGAATCACGGTGTCGTCCGGCAGCTTGTACCATGTTGCGAACGGCTCTACGCCTTTCAGCGCCTGCCCGTACTCGAACAGGTAGGACCAGTTTCGCTCCCGGTATTCCTTCGCCGTTTGGGTAGCGTGTTTGTAAAAGTAGTCGATCAGCTTGGCCTTCGTGTCGTAACCCTGCTCCTTCAGGCTTGCGGCGCAGAGCGGGTCGCAGAGTAACAGCGCACCAAAGAAGCCTGTGAACGTGGAGAAGAGGTCCGTATATTGCTCCTCGAAATGCGGCGTGCCGCCGATGCCGCTGCCTTTTCCGACTTGTCCGGCAGAAACGCTTAACCCGGAGAATATGCTGACCACATTGTCCTCGCGCTTGAAGCCCTTCTCCACGTGGAAAGGCTCCCACGGGCTGGCCTCCTCGTTTTCCACCATGACGAGGTTGATGTAGTTCAGCATGTTTCCCATCGTTCCCATGTAGGTGTCGCCGGGAATTCCGCCGTTTGCGAGGTTCTTGGTAACGAGCGTCCAGGAGCGGCCGATGGCGGCGTTCGCATGGGCGAAGGGCCCCAGCGCCCCGATGCCGCTATTCATATCGATTTTGGCGCGGATGGGGCCGTTGATCAGCACGCCGTAGGCGAGATCGTTGGTCGAACTCATGAGCGACACATACCCGGACGAGGCGATCGCCAAAATCACGGGCAGGTGCTCCGGCTTTGCTCCTGCCATGACGGCGTTGATTGCGACGTGCTTCACCGTGAAGCTCCAGGGAGCGAATGAGCCGGCCGCGAGCTTGCCGACTACTTCATCGGGATGATGACTCGTGCCCGTCAGCATCTCTTCGACGGCCTCTTCGGTGGGAATGACGATCGGGAGAAAATCCGTGTAGCCGTTGTTCCGGTAGAAATCCTGCAGATTTCTTGCCGAGTCGGGGCCAAATGTCGCCGGCCCCACCGACGGCGTCTCCTTGCCCGTCTTCGTGTCCTGTGCCGTGAGGGGATTCGTCAGCGCGCCGTTGATTTCCGGCAGCATGGGTTTTTCGGTGGCAGGGTCGGGACCGTTCATGTACGTCCAGAGCTGGTCGGGGGATTTTCCCCACACGGGGTGGGGACTGTACACGAGGCGCAGGGTTGGCATGCCGCGCTTGGCGGCATTGAGAACGCAAATCTGTTTGAATGCCACCGTAACCACGGGGCACGTCGGGACTCCCATTTTCTCAAGCGTTACGCAGTGACCGACGGTCGCTGGGGCGCAGGTGCTTCAATGGCCTACACCCATGATGACAGCGGCGCCGGCGGCTTTGATCTCTTTCCACAACTCGGGATCATCCTGCGGATACGCGCCGACCTTGCGGCGGTAGATGGTCTTGACGGTGGGCCTATTCTCCTGGAACCAGCGCTGCATCTGCTGAAAGAAGACGTCGCCGTTATTGAAACCAATGTCCACCATGTAGATCGTCTTGCCGTCGAGGGAGCTGAAGCGCGGCGCCAGCGGGAAAAGCGTGATTTCGGGCGGCATGCCTTTGGGATTCAGCCCAACGAGCTTCGATTCCGAGTGAGCGGCGGTTCCTCGAGTCGCCTTCTTTTCGTTGGCCCCCGCCGATCCTGCCAAAAGGGCAGGGGACATTCCGAGAGCCTGCAACAGTCTCCGTCGATCAATTTTCACGAACTCCTCCGTGGACCACAATTGCGTGCGGCAAGAAGCAGTTACTACAGACCTCACCATCCGTCAACGGCTCTATTCGGGCGTGGCTTTCAGGACGAGTCGCTGCCTGAACAGCGGGCCTGTTGCGCTTGAGCTTTCCGATGGCAGACCGATCTGAATCGCGATCTGCTATCGTCACGAGCCAATTCGGCTGCGATGGCTCAGCTCACTGGGACCACGCCGATGGCATGCCGAAGGGCATGGCCCAGGAGAGGCCGTCGATCGAGCGAATCCTGCCAGCCTCGATCTTGAAGAGTTGCGGCGCCAGGAACGTCATCGGGCGTTGATACTCAACAGGCACCGCCACGGTTCCGACTCCTGAGACATCCAGAGACTTGATGTTGCCCTCATCGTCGTAGAAGGCCAGGTTCAGCACGAGACCCTGCTTCTCGTCGACTACAAGCGGACGCGAGTCACGCACTTTGGCCAGAGCGCCGAAATAGTCGCGGTCGATCCCCTGAGCGCAATCTCCGCTGAAGAGATGAAACGACGGCTGCGCCTTATCAGGCACGGGACCGCCGGGATTGTTCGTAGCCGCAATGCCGTTTTCCGAGCGGGAACAGTGGTCCGCGAAAGACGCCAGCGAAGATTTGCCTTGCGCGTAGGCGTCGAAGTATCCCTTCGTCGCGGCGAGCATTTGGTCGCGCGTTTCCGCCGCGGCGAGCGGCTCGAGCAATGCAGTGCTCGGCGAAATAAAACCAGCTGGATCGAGTTCGTCCATCGTGCGCGGCGTCATGATGCCGGCGGTATTCAGTCCGAGGCCGCCTTTCGGCCGCTTCTGCTCGCGCACGGTGATCGTCTCGAGCTCGGTGATACGGTGATCTTTCACTTTCATGCGAAGCGCGATCATTCCGACCAGCAGGCCGTTGTCTTCGGTAATGTCGCCGTAGTAGCCGGCTTCGCCATTCGCGGGATCGGCAAGGTAGACGCGGTACGTGCCGCGGCCCGAGAACGTCTTCCACATTCCTTCGCCCGCCCGGACGGTGACTTCGTTTTCCGTATATTTCGCGTCGGGCGCGAAGGCAAGGTTACACGGGCAGCGCGAGAGCATCGCGTCGAAGTATTTGTCGACGAATTGGTAGAGGCACTCGCGATTGCATTCGCCGGGCACCGCGGGCGCCAGCGGATAGGAGGCTCGCGTCAAATTCTGGCCTTCGTCGGGCGAGCCGTTGTTGGGCGAACCAAATGCGAGGGAAGCTGCGGCGCAAGTCGCCGCCAGCGCGAGAACCAGCGTCGAAACGCGAAGTATCGTGCTCATCGTGGGAGTTTTCATGTTTGTCCTCGTCGCGTTAGAACGCGGGCTCCATGTTGAAAGGGATTTCGTACATGGTCATTTCGATCAGCCGTATGCTTCCTTTTTCGATCCGATACGCTTCGTTCGACTGATTGGTGCGCGGCGTCATGAAATACGGCGGCACTTTCCAGACGCGGCCGTCCGTGAGGCGCACCTCTGTGATGGTTCCGTCAAAATCAAGGAACGCATTGGCGAGCACCGTGCCCCGCTCGACGTCTGTTACCAGGAAACGGCGGTGGCGACAACTCGTGGTGAAGCCGAGAAAGCCGAGCTTGTACTGATCCGTGCAATTCATCGTGGTGAAGTCGCTGATGTCTTCGTCCGAGTGGCCGTAGTTCTGCGGGCGCGGCTGGTTCGTGGTGCGCACGGCATCTTCGGTGCGGTTGCAGTCCGGCGTGAACGCGTAGACGCCCTTTCCGTCATTCAGCTGCAAGCCCTCGTAGTACATATATGCCGCCTGATCCAGCGCCGCGCGCGTTTCGCGCTGGTCCAGCGGGATCGGCGTCAGCCATCCGGGATCGGGCTGGCCGCTTTTTTCATACGCGGCTGCGCCACGCGGATCGTGCGCGACGAACTGTTCGGCTTGCGTGATGAGTCCGCCCTGCACTTTGAGCCGTGCGATCAGGATCGCGCCCACGCCGTTTTCGTAAATGACCGTGATAACGCCGACGTCGCCCTGCTCGGGATCGGCGAAGTAATGAATGTACTTTCCGCGGGCCGTCGCCGTGGCCCACAGCGCCTGCCCGATTTTTAGCCGAACATTGTCCTGCGCGTACTCGACATTTGGAGCAAGGGGTGCCAGCGGCGGATTGTGCGCAACCATCGCGTCGAGATAGTGGTTCATCACGCCTTCCAAGCAACTTCGATCGCATTGCGGCGCCGCTTGGGCGGAGATTCGGGTCGCCGTTGATGCGAATATCAGCGCCGCGATGAATAGCGGGCCTATGATGAACGGCCAAAAGCGACACTTAAACAATTTCATTGGTCCTCCTCTTCGGGAACCGGAGTCGGCATCCCAGCCAACTCCGGTGGGATCAGAGTGCGCAAGACACGAAATCCTACTGTAGTCAGCGGCGTTAATCGACATCTTTTGCGCTGGTGAACAAAAGAATTCAACGAGAGAGAACCAAGGTTTCGCGCGGGCCGAAAAGCGATTGGCTCCTGACCGCGGCGAGTGGCATCGTTTGTTCTCTTCATCACACTCCCCCCTGGTCTCGAAACGCTGTGACCGAGACGCCAGGGTGGTCGCAAGCGAGGTTGCAGTTTTCACGCAGAAGCCGCACCGCCGCAGGATCGCAATAGCATGCTGAACTCGTTCGTGTGCCGCAGTGTCTCCTCGGGCAAGGATGTTTGCATCTGTTGTTGTTTTCGCCCGCGATTGAGAAAGCAGCATGGGAGGAAGGTCGTTTGTGAATACTAGGCCCCGCAAATGGTTGCAATGTTGTCTAGCGCTGCTGGCGATTGCCGGTGTATCAACGCGACCCGCGCGAGGGCAGTCCGCGCCCGCCGTTTCTCTTGCAGACCGCATTCAGCAGGTCACGGACCGCCCCGAATTCGCGCGCGCGAATTTCGGGATCGAGATCATCTCGCTCGATTCCGGAAAAGTCGTCTACGCGATGAATCCGCAGAAGATGTTCGTCCCCGCGTCGAATACCAAGATTTTCACCGAAGGCACGCTGCTCGCGAAATTGGGCCCGGACTACCGCTTCCACACCAGCATCTACCGCACAGGTCCCATCGACTCCAAAGGGCGTATGAAGGGTGATCTGATCCTGGTCGCCAGCGGCGATCCCAATCTTTCGAATCGCGTCCAGCCCGACGGCACTCTTTCCTTCCAGGCCGACGACCATTCCTACGGTGGTCCCGCCGTCGCCGGCGATCCGCTCGCCGTGATCAAGGCGATGGCCAAAGACGTCGC
This sequence comes from uncultured Acidobacteriota bacterium, assembly GCA_963743335.1. GTDB lineage: Bacteria > Acidobacteriota > Terriglobia > Acidiferrales > UBA7541 > Palsa-295. The sequence continues at coordinate 377,724 of CAVUPI010000002.1, read as the reverse complement.
CGCGAAAGGCATTCGCGAGATCGAAGGCTGCGTGCTGATCGATACCAGCCTGTTGCCCGATGGTCCGCGTGAAACGGGCAGCGGAGTCGTCATTTCATCCATCGTCGTCAACGACAATCTCGTCGATCTCACCGCCAAGCCGGGAGCAAAGCCGGGCGACCCCGTCAGTCTCACGGTTTCGCCCGAGACATCCTACGCGAAGTTCGTCAATCATCTGACGACCACTGCCGCGAACACGCCGCCATCGTTTCGCGATCCCGATGTCACCACGAACGCAGATGGCACGGTCGTCGCGGTCTTGACCGGTAGTCTGCCGCTCAACGCCCCTCCCGTCGCGGCGGATCTCCCCGTGCCGTCGCCCACATTGTTTGCGCAAACGGCCCTAAGCGAAGCGCTCGCCGGCGACGGCATTCTGATCAGGCCCCCGAAGCATGCCGCGCCGGCCGCCTTCGCCGATCTCTCGCGCAATTACACCTCCGAAAATCGCGTAGCCGAACACATCTCGCCGCCGCTTTCGGAAGAGATCAAGGTGACGCTCAAGGTCAGCCAGAACCTGCACGCGGAATTGGGCCTGCGTCTCATCGGCGCTCTCGTTGCGAAGGACACGGCCGACCCCGAGCGCGCCGGCTTTCGCGTCGAGCACGAATTTCTGCAAAGCGCGCATCTCGATCTCGCGGGCGCGTCGCAAGCCGATGGAGCGGGCGGCGATCCCGGCGACGCGTTCAGCCCCGACTTCGCTTGTCTCTGTATGTCCGCTATGATCTGAAACCTTATATTGGCAAGCTCAAGCCGCAACATCTGCCAAACGGCGTCGCCAGCATGTGGCGTTTCGCCGACCTCCTGCCCGATGTGAAGCCCCGTGTCGCTCGGCGAGGGCAATACGCCCATGATCCAAAGCCGCAGCAATGCCAACGTCTTCATCAAGAACGAAGGACTGAACCCGACGGGTTCCTTTAAAGCGCGCGGTTTGTGCGCTGCCGTCACGATGTGCAAGGCCTACGGCGTGAAAAAAATTGCCATTCCTTCGGCGGGGAATGCTGCGAGCGCGCTTTCCGCCTACGCCGCCGCCGCGGGAATCGAAGCGCATATCTTCATGCCTAAGGACGTGCCGCAGGCGAACCTCGTCGAGTGCAAGGTGTATGGGGCAAATGTGACGCTCGTCGACGGCTTGATCAGCGATTGCGCGAAAATCGTCAACGACCGCAAAGAGGCCGAAGGATGGTTTGACATTTCCACGCTCAAAGAGCCCTTCCGCGTCGAAGGCAAGAAGACCATGGGCTACGAGTTGGCCGAACAGCTCGGATGGAAGCTCCCCGACGCCGTCTTTTATCCGACGGGCGGCGGCGTCGGAATGATCGGCATGTGGAAAGCGTTCGAGGAAATGCAGTGCCTCGGCTGGATCGGCTCCGAGCGCCCCAAGATGATTTCGGTGCAAGCCGCGGGATGCGCGCCCATCGTGAAAGCGTGGGAAGAGCAAAAAGAAGTCTCCGAATTCTGGCAGGACGCGAAGACGATCGCCGCGGGTTTGCGGGTGCCCAAGCCTTACGCCGATTACATTATTCTCGATATTCTGAAGAAGAGCGGCGGCGCGGCCGTCGCGGCGACCGACGAAGAGATCGGCAGCGCCGTGTGGGAATGGGCCTCGACCGAAGGAGTCTTTGCCGCGCCAGAGGGCGCCGCGTGTCTCGTGGCCTACCGGAAGCTGCTTGCCTCCGGCTTTCTCACGCCGTCCGATCGAGTCGTCCTCTTTAACACCGGTTCGGGCCTGAAGTATCTCGACGTGATTCCCGATTGCGCGCAGGCCGCTTCGTAATCACGCAGGGCTGGCCGTGCGATCGTTACCTACGCACATACGCAGGACGGTGCGACAGCTGCTGCCCCTTCACGAGATGGGCGAAGACAGCGTGCGGCACGAACTGGACGAGCTGTTCGGGCGCGAAGTTTTGGGACTACCAAAAGCGCTCTTCGCATCCGGCGCTCACTTGAACTGTTGCGCATGAAACTGGCACAGGAGCCGTCAGTTCGCGGCAACAAATAACCGGGAATCCCATTTTGTGGGAAAAAATGGCGACCCCGGTCGGGATCGAACCGACAACATCCTGCTTAGAAGGCAGGTGCTCTATCCAATTGAGCTACGGGGTCTTCCACAATCTTACCACGGCAAAAGCTGCTCGAACCTGACACGCGACCCAAAATGCGGTGTAGACTCGGAGACTATTTCGCTTCGACAGAGGTGAGCAATGGCGCACGAAAAACGACGACGAGTCGATTACAACTGCCACGCTGGAAATCAGTTTCAGTATGTCTGCGACGATTGCGGTCTCGAACTTTACGGCGTCAACAACAAGAACGATGTTCCAAGCGCCAACGGATGGATGTGGGAACTGAAACGCAACGAAGAAGAGATCGACTCCAAGGGAAATAAATTTGCCCGGCACTACGGCGGAACGGAAGAACGAGCCTTTGAGGAAGGTCTTAAGCGATTTGACGAAGAACCTTGCGTCAGACCCAACTGAGTGCATGGCGGCTCGCCGAGCTTGGTTTGACGATCTAGCTTCTAAGCAGAGGGTCGGGGGTGCGAGTCCCTCCGGGCGCGCCATATTTCTTGCTTTACTCGTTCGATTCGGTGGTGAATGGTGTACGCCAGCCGTGATGTTGCCGGCGACAAGGCGTGATGCCTCCAGTGAAATCGTGCCAGTAAGTTGGATCTCATCCACCGAGCGGCCGACGAAGATTGTAATTTGCCTGGTCCACGCGCCATTGATGCGTGTGCACGTCGTAGCAAGCGAACGCGCGGTCATCGAGCACCACCTTGACCCGCATCGTCTCTCCCGGATTCAAGCTGACGCGCGAAGCCCCTCAGTTGCTTAACCGGGTGCGGCAATGGAGGATGTACATCTCCGACATACACCTCAGCAACATCGGCCCCGTCGCGCTTTCCCGTGTTTGTTACATCGCAGGAGACTTCGTAGCGCGGACTCGATCCCGATTCTTGCGCACCGGCGGGGATCGCGCGAATGGAGAGATTGCGATATCGAAAAGTGGTGTAGGAGAGCCCGTAGCCAAACACGAAACGAGGTTTGATCCCGCTGCGTTCGTATCCTCTGTAGCCGACGAACACGCCTTCCTTGTACACGACCCGCGTGCTGCCTCCTTCGGGCACAGGATTCCGGCCACATGCCCAAGCTAAAATTGAAATTTCGCTCTAGAAAGAGCACGGCGGGAGACCGGCTCGCGTCGATTGAACTCCATTCGCCAGTTGCGAGAGATTCAGGCGCTCGCGTTCGTAACGGGCCGCGAGCCCCTCAGCGCGTAGTAGAGAATGTAGACATAGCACACAGCAGGCAGCAGGAGCGCATAGTGAATGCCGATGTGATCGGCGAGGGCTCCCTGGATTTCCGGGATAATCGCGCCGCCGACGATTGCCATAACCAGAACTCCTGAGCCATCGCCGGTCAGCGGTCCCAGCCCCGCGACGCCGAGAGCGAAAATGCTCGGGAACATAATGGAGTTGCACAAGCCAACCAAGAGGATGGCCCACATCGCGACGTGTCCCGTGGTCGCGACGGAAATGAGCACCAGCAGGCAAGCCCCGACCGCCGCGATCGCCAGCACGGTTCCGGTCCGCACCTTCTGCAGAACTCCTGACCCGATGAATCGCCCGATCATGGCGCCGCCCCAATAGAGCGACACAAACCGGGCCGCGATATTCGCCGGCAGATTCCCGATCGACGGCTGGCCCAAGTAACTGACGAGAAAGCTCCCGATCGCCACCTCCGCGCCCACGTAGACGAATATCGCAACCGCCCCAAGCACCAGATGGCGATACTTCCAGACGCTTTGTCCCGCTGCCCGCGAGGAAGAGCTTCGCATCGCTTCGGGAATGGCAGGCAACTTCACCGCGGCGATGAAGACGCCGAGCAGCAGCAGCGCCAGGCCCAATCCCAGATAGGGCAGCTTCACGGACGACGCTTCGTGCAGCCGATAGGCTTGCAGCACCTGCCCGGACATCCGTCGTATCTCGTCCGTGGTCTTCGGCGCCGCACTCAGGATGAACAGGCTCCCGAAGTAAGGTGCGACCGTAGTTCCGAGAGAATTGAAGGCTTGCGTGAGATTCAACCGGCTCGATGCCGTCTGCGCGGGCCCGAGAACCGTGACGTACGGGTTGGCGGCCACCTGCAACAAAGTGATCCCAGCTGCGAGAATAATCAATGCGCCAAGAAAAAGCGGGAACGCTGGAACGGCTGCCGCCGGGATAAACAGCAACGCCCCTACTCCCATCGTAACAAGCCCGACCACCATCGCTTTTTTGTAGCCGATCCGGTCGATCAGTTTTCCCGAGGGCAGCGAAAATATGAAATACGCCGAAAAGAACGCGAACTGGATCAGCATCACTTCCGCGTAATTTAAATCGAAGATGGACTTCAGATGCGGGACCAGAATGTCGTTCAGCGAGGTGAGGAATCCCCACATGAAGAACAGCGTGGTGACCGCGGCTAGCGCGCCCCTGTAGTTGCGCGTTTCAGCCAATTAGAGAAGCCCCATCGGAACTCCCGCCACATCACCTTCGTGGACAACGGCGGCAACTGGATTATTCCATGGCGTCGCTATCGGATTTGACGTGTGAGGCATGTCGGGGTATCGCCGCAAGTCTAACAGGGGTGGCCGTCAGATTCGCCCGGGAGGTCTGCGCGAGGAGCGGTCCCGGGACGATCGTCGCCGGAGCCGCCCTGGCGCACTTCAAAAGGAACAGCCGCTTACGCCCATTTATCGATCGAAGCGCCGGTCATGTAGCCGAAGTCACCACCGAACCAGTAGGTGTTGGTTTCGCCTCCGAGGACGATGATTTCGACTGCCGACCTGTGGCCGCCCTCGGGCGCGCCGTAGGGCGCGCGCGCTACGTAGCGATTGAAGGGAATCTCGGCGTCGTCACCCATCTTCAGGTACGAAGCAAAAGGCTCGACGCCCTTTGCCGCCTGCTCTTTTCCGTTGCGCATCATCTCCCAGTAGAGCCACGCCGGGGTCTTCGAGTTCTTCTGGAGGTATTCGGCGTAGTCTTCCTTGGATTTGAAGCCGTGGCGCGAGATATCGGCCGCGACGGTGGGATCGAGCATGAGCGTCATCGCACCGTTGCCCGTGGAGAAGTAGTGCGTCATCCAGTTTTTGATCACGTCGTGGATCGGGATCGAGGCGAAGAAGCAGACGTTGGTCAAACTCCAGCCGCTGTAGATGCTCACGACGCTTTCCTCGGGCTTGAAGCCATGCTGCACGTGCACGGGCTTCCAGCCGTCGGGCAATTTGTCTTCGGTTTCCGCGAAGCAGATGTTGTTGTAGTTGAGGTTGGTGCCCTGGCTGCCCATGTAGGTCTGTCCGGGCATGCCGCAGCCGCCGAGATTTTTCGAGAGCAGCGTCCACGCGCGGCCGATCGTCGCATTGGCGTCGTTGAAAGGACCCATCGCGCCGATGCCGTAATTCATTTTGATTTTGTCTCGAATGGGGCCATTGACCACGAGCATGCGAGCGAACGACGACGTGGAGCTGAAAAGCGAAGGCTGTCCGGTCGATGCGATGGCCAGGATCACCGGGAAAAATTCCGGTTGCGCGCCCGCCATCACGGCGTTGATCGCGACCTGCCGCACGTTGAACGTCCACTCCGGAAATGCGCCTTTCGCCGGGCTCAGCTTGCCGACGATTTCATCGGGCGAGTGGCTCGTGCCTTTGAGCATCGCCTGCACTCGTTCTTCGGTCGGAAGAATGATCGGCATGAAATCGGTCAAGTTGTTGTCGGCGTAGTAGCGCTGCAGATTGTCGGCCGTATCCGAATACATCGGAGGACCGACATCGGGGCTGATCGACCCGGTCTTCTGCTCATCGGCGGTCAGCGGCTTGGTGAGCGCGGAGATCACTTCCGGCATCAACGGCTTGTTCGTAACCGGATCGTTTCCCAAGAGGACCTGGTACATCTCCTCGTCGGTCTTGTTCGTCATCGGATGAGGCAGATAGCAGATTCGTTCGAGCGGCATGCCGCGGCTGGCGGCGTTGGACTTGGCGAGACCTTCGAAGGCAATTGTGACCAGGGGAGCGGTCGGGAACCCCATCTTTTCAACTGTTGCGCAGTGACCGACGGTCGCTGGGGTGCAGGTGCTTCAATGGCCGTACGCCATGATCATGGCGTTGCCGTTTTTCTTGATTTCCGCCCACAGCGCGGGATCATCGCCGGCGAGCCCGCCGGCTTTCAAGCGGTAGACTGTCTTCACGCTCGGCATGTTCTTCGAGAACCAGATCGCGATCTGATTCAGGAAGCGATCGGCGCCGGCAAAGCCGTCGGAGACGAGATAAATCGTTTTATTATCAAGGGTGTCGAGGCGCGGGGCCATCGGAATCAGCTGCACCGACGGCGGCATGCCCTTGGGATTCAACACGTCTAGTTTTGCCGGCCCCGGCGCGACAGGAGCCTTCTTCGGCGCTGGTTCCGCAAGAGTCGTAGAACCGGCCAAAATCGCCGGAGAAACGCCGATCAGCGACAGCAGTTTTCTTCGATTGATCTTCAAGTTGTTGCCCCCCGCGTGCGGCTTGAGAACGGATGCGACTGTGGGATTGCGCGGCCGGGATGCGATTCGTCCCGGCCGCCGGTTTTGCTAGGTCCACTTACCGATCGACACGCTGGTTACGTGGCTGAAGTCCCCACCGGCCCAGTAGGTGTTGGTCTCGCCTCCGAGCACGATGATCTCAATCGAAGATTTCGGGTTGGGGTTGGGATCGGGAGGCCCGCCCGGACGACCCCGGCGGTAGAAGCGCTGGAACGGAATCTCGCCATCGCCCATCTTTAGATAGGAGGCGTAGGGCTCGACGCCCGCCTGAGCCTGCTTCAACTGGGGCTGGTGCGTGTCCCAGTAGAGCCACGCTGGCGTCTTCGATTCCTTCGACCAGTAGTCGCTTAAGTCTTCCTTCGAGTTGAATCCCTTTTCCTTCGCCTCGCGGGCGACAGTTGGATCGAGCAACAAGGTGGCTGCGCCGGTCCCAAACGAGAAGAAATGCGTCAGCCAGTTCTTGATGAGTTCGTGGTAGGGCATGTTGGGGAACCATGCGACGTTGTTCAGGCTCCAGCCGCTGAAGACGCTGACCACGCTGTCGTCCGGCTTGAAGCCCTTTTGCACATGGAACGGCTGCCAGCCGTCGGGAAGCTTGTTCTCCGTTTCTGCGATGCAGATGTTGTTGTAATTGAGGTTGGACCCCAGGGTGCCCATGTAACTGAGTCCGGGGTTTCCGCAGCCGCCGAGGTTTTTCGAAAGGATCGTCCATGCGCGGCCAATCACAGCATTGGGCTGAGCGAACGGACCCATCGCGCCGATGCCGTAGTTCATCTTGATCTGGTCGGAGATCGGGCCATTCAGCAGCAGCATGCGGGAGAATGAGGACGTGGAACTGAATAGCGCGGGCTGCCCGGTTGACGCGATGGCCAAAATGACGGGCAGGTACTCCGGGCGCGCGCCGGCCATGACGGCATTGATGGCCACATGCCTGACCGTAAAGGACCACGACGGTTGAGCTCCGCGGGCGGCGCTCAACGTGCCGACAACCTCGTCGGGCTTATGGCTCGTGCCCTTGAGCATCGCTTGCACCTTTTCTTCGGTGGGAAGGATGATGGGCATGAAGTCGGTCATGTTGTTATCGAGGTAGAGCTGCTGGAGATTCTCCGGCGTGTCCATGTAGGTAGCCGGGCCGATGTCCGGGGCTACCGAGCCGGTCCTGCTCTCTTCGGCCGTGAGGGGCTTGGTGAGCGCGTCTATGATTTCCGGCATCAGCGGCTTATTCGTGACCGGATCGTTGCCCAGGAGGACCTGGTACATCTCCGCGTCGGTCTTGTTCGTCATCGGGTGAGGCAGGAAGCAAATGCGCTCGCCGGGCATGCCGCGGCTGGCCGCGTTGGACTTGGCGAGGCCTTCGAAGGCGATCGTAACCAGGGGAGCCGTGGGGAGACCCATTTTCTCAACTTGTGCGCAGTGACCGACGGTCGCTGGTGTGCAGGTGCTTCAATGCCCATACGCCATGATCATGGCGTTGCCGTTCGCTTTCATTTCCGCCATTAGCTTGGGGTCGTCATCGAAATACGACCCGGCTTTCAGGCGGTACACGGTCTTGACGCTCGGCATGTTCTTCGAGAACCAGATCGCGATTTGATTCAGGAAGCGATCGGCTCCGGCAAAGCCGTCCGAGACGAGGTAGATGGTTTTTCCGTCGAGCGTGCTCAGGCGCGGCGCCATCGGAATCAGCTGAATCGCGGGCGGCATGCCCTTGGGATTCACCGTTTCGATCTTCGCCAGGCCCGCTGAGGGCTTTGCTTTTTTCGCCGGTTCGGCGAGCGTTGGAGACGCCCCGGCCAAAATCGCCGGAGAAACGCCGATCAGCGACAGCAGCTTTCTTCGATTGATTTTCATGTCCTTGCCCCCCGCGGTGCAGCTTCAGAATGCCTGCCGCTTCCTCCCAAACATGTTACACCGGCACGGACTCTTAGACTGCCTCTTCCGGGATTCGGTTACAGACGAAACACCTCGGGTCGTGCCAGCCAAAGCCTATGGCAGCGCGAAAACATAGATCGCGTTTCCTCCGGTCGGCTCGTGCATGTCGGCTATCTCGTTGTTCAACTCCGGCACTTTGAGGTTGTATCCGGTCATCACGCAGATGTATTCCTTGCCGTGGACCGCATAGGTGATCGTGCTCACCGAAACATTGCCGCCCAGAATCGATTCCCACAGCTTCTTCCCGGTTTGCGCGTCGAAAGCGTCGAATCGCCGGGTCATGTCGCCGTGAAATACGAGCCCGCCCGCCGTGGAAACCACCGAAGCTGTGCTTGGCGCCGGGCCCTGGTCGAAGCGCACCATGTCGCCCGTCGAGAGATTGATCTTGGCTAGTCCCGCCAGCTTGCTGGGATCGGATCCAGGCCGCGGAATCACTTTCCACGAGCCGCGTATGCCGGGAGCTGGGGTCGTCAGATCGCGGCAGTTGTCGACGTAGGGAACGTAGAGAGAGTTGGTCAGCGGGTCGTAGGACGTGGGCCAGTAGCTGCGGGTGTTCCAGAAGCAAATGATGTGGTGCTCGCCCGGCTTCTTGGTCACGATGTTCCAGTTGAGCTCCGTCTGGCCGGTCTTCACGTTGACGTTGGCGAGATTGAAATTCGGATCGTCGTAGGGAAACGGCATCGCCCACAGGAACTTGCCGTTGTTGCGGTCTAGCGCGAAAACGGAGCCGCCTTCGGAGACCATCACCGCCATGTCGTGCTTCGACCCGCGTGGCACATCGGGATTGATCCACTTCACCGCTTTCGGATCGGGATCGAAGGGCTCGTTCACCAGCGTGCGTTCGTGCGTGTGATCCGTGTCCCAGTCGTCGCCCGGCAGATGCTGGAAATACCAGATCAGCTTTCCGGTCTTCGGATCGAGCGCCAGCGTGCAATTGCTGTAGAGGTCGGCTGGCGAAGTCCGCGCGGTGCCGTCGGGATTGCCGTCGTGGCGGAGGATGCGCTGATCGGGCATCGGGTTCGCGACGCCCCAGTAGATCACATTGCGCACGGGATCGAATGTTCCCGGCAGCCCCCAGGTGGACGCCGTATCCTGCGAGTTGTCGCCGCCGCCCCACGAGGAATATCCGGGATCGTCGGGGCCAGCGACGGTATAGAAGCGCCAAGCCTTTTCGCCGGTTTCGGCGTTGTCAGCTTCGATGAAGCAGGTGTCGCGCCCATGGCCGCAGGTGCCGCCGGATACCACGTTGCCGTCGATCACCAGCGGGCCGGACGTATTCGCCGTCTGCGTCTTGAATGTCTCCCAGCGCATCTTGCCGGTGCGCGCGTCGATCGCGACCACGTAGCCGTCGGGCGCGGTGAAATACACCATGTCTTCGTAGATCGCGAGCGATTTGCTCCGTTCGGTTGAGCCGACTTGCGGCGTTTTGTAGTCGCGCTTGTACTCCCAGATCAGGTCGCCGGTCGTGGCATCGAGCGCGTCGACGGCGCCGCCCGGCACGATCACGTACATCACGCCGTCATGCACGATTGGAATCGTCTCCGTCACGCCTTCCGGCAGGCTGCGCACCCACGCCATGCGAAGCTGGTTCACGTTTTTCGTGTTGATCTGCGAAAGCGGGCTGTAGCGCCAGGCGTCGTACGTGCGGCTGAACATCAGCCAGTCGTCCGGGCTCGGATGGACGAGCATTTCGTTGGTGACGGGCTTGTAATTCTCGACTTCCTTGTACTCGACTGGCTTGTTGTCCAACATCTGCCCAAACGCGGGCACAATTGCTGCAAAAAACAGACAGACCGCCGCGGTCCAGATCCGAAGCATTCTTCCCCCCTCGAGCCCTATGGCCTGAACAACTCCCCGTAAGAGAACTGGGCATGCTACAGCAGGTCTGGCCGTGTCTCAATAGCCAGATGCTGTCCCCTAAACGATTCCCGGTATGTTGCTTCCAAGCCGGCGACGTAATCTAATTCCTGCTGCAGAGGGAGAGTGACTTTACAGGAGGAACGACCATGGCAAAGTACGGCAAAGCTGCGGGCAAAAGCGTGAAAAGCGCGGTGCACCGCGAGAAGCGAGGAACTCTTCGATCGGGAAAAGGCGGGAAGGGCGGCAAGGTGACGAGCCGCAAGCAAGCGATTGCTATCGGCCTTTCCGAAGCGCGCAAGAAAGGCGCGAAGGTTCCCAGGAAGAAATCGAGCCGTTAGTCAGCCGTGCCCCGATCGGTGGCGTTCTGCCGGACCATTTCGAGCCGTTAGTTAACGCTGTGAAAGCGAGCGGTGCCGGTTTCGTCGCGGTCCGCCGGAGTACGCTAAGATAATAGCGACGATAACTGGGGCGCAGATCGTTCCGCGGGAGTATGGAACGCGTCTCACCAGAGAGGGAATTGACGCGTGGATCGCCACAACAATTCAGAGCTTTCCAAGCCGGCGGCCGGCCATCCGGAACGCGTTACCATCACCAACATTTTGCCGGAGTTGAACGGCGGCCGCTATCCGATCAAGCGCATCGTGGGCGATGAAATCGGAGTCACCGCCGACATCTTCGCGGACGGCCACGAGGTCCTCTCGGCGCTGCTCCTGCATCGCACGGAGAAGCAATCCCTCTGGAATGAAGTGCCTATGGAGCCGATCGAGAACGATCGGTGGCAAGGCAGCTTTCGCGTTGCGCCCGTCGGCCTGCACGTCTACACGATTCAAGCCTGGATCGACGCGTTTCGGACGTGGCGCCGCGACATGATCAAGCGCGTCGAAGCGGGACAGCACGCTTCGGTCGATCTACTGATTGGCGCCGATCTGATCGCGAAGGCCGCCGAGCGTGCCAGCGGCGCCGAAAGCGCCGAACTCCGCAAATTCGCGGATGCCGTGCGCGCGAATGCGGAGCGCGACCCCGGTCGCGCCGCGGAGAAGGCGCTCGACGAACGCCTTGCGCAGCTGATGGACCGGTATCCCGACAAGCGCCTCGCCACCACCTGCGACAAGGCCCTGCGCGTGGTGGTCGATCGCGAAAGAGCGCGCTTCAGCAGTTGGTATGAAATGTTTCCCCGCTCGTGTTCTCCGAAACCGGGCCGCCACGGCACCTTTCGCGATTGCATCGCGCGCCTGCCGTACGTCGCCGAAATGGGATTCGATGTCGTCTATCTGCCGCCCATTCACCCGATCGGCTGCGCGCACCGCAAAGGCAAAAACAACAACACGGTCGCGGCGCCCGACGATGCTGGCAGCCCATGGGCCATCGGCTCGCGCGATGGCGGACACAAATCGATTCTGCGCGAACTCGGCACGGTCGAGGATTTCCGCGCACTCGTCGACGCGACGCGCCAGAAAGGAATGGAGATCGCGCTCGACATCGCCTACCAGTGCGCGCCCGATCATCCGTACGTTCGCGAGCATCCCGAGTGGTTCCGCATTCGCCCGGACGGTACGGTTCAATACGCCGAGAATCCGCCGAAAAAGTATGAAGACATCGTTCCGATCAATTTCGATACCGAACAATGGCGCGAGCTCTGGACCGAGCTCAAAGACGTCGTTCTTTTCTGGATCGGCCACGGTGTCCGCATATTTCGCGTCGATAATCCGCACACCAAGCCGTTTTCTTTCTGGGAGTGGCTGATCGCGGAAATCAAGCGCAACCATCCCGACGTCCTGTTCCTCGCGGAGGCATTCACGCGCCCGAAGGTGATGTACGAACTCGCGAAGCGCGGCTTCTCGCAGTCCTACACGTATTTCACCTGGCGCAACACGAAGTGGGAATTGGAGGAATATTTCACCGAACTCACGCAAACCGAAGTCAGCGAATTTTTTCGCCCGAATCTTTGGCCCAACACGCCCGACATTCTTGCCGAATACCTCCAATTGGGAGGACGCCCTGCGTTCATGGCACGCGCGGTGCTGGCCGGCACGCTCGGCGCAAACTACGGAATCTATGGTCCGGCCTTCGAGCTTTGCGAAAATCGCCCCATTCAGCCCGGCAGCGAAGAATATTTCGACTCCGAAAAATATCAGCTGCGCAATTGGGAGATCGAGCGTCCCGACAGTTTGAAGGATTGGATGGCTCGCATCAACCGGGCCCGTCGAGAAAATCCGTGCCTGCAGAGCGACGCCGGGCTCCAGTTTCATTCCGTCGACAACGACAATTTCATCGCTTACTCGAAATCCACCGAGGACCTTTCGTCTCTGATCGTGGTCGTCGTGAATCTCAACCCTTACCAGAAGCATAGCGGCTGGCTCACGTTGCCGCTCGGGGCTCTCGGCCTGTCGGAACGCCAGCCGTACCAGATGCACGATCTGCTCAGCGATGCGCGGTATATCTGGCAAGGACCGCGCAATTATTGCGAACTCGATCCTGCCGTGGCGCCCGCCCACATTTTCCGCGTTCGTCGGCGCGTGCGCTCCGAGCATGATATCGACTACTTCGAATAGCGCCCCGTTGGCTGCCCGGCGCGGACACGGCTTAGGATCGCAGAATGCAAAGCAATCCACTCTGGTATAAGGACGCGGTTATTTACGAGCTGCACGTCCGCGCCTTCTACGATAGCGATGGCGACGGCGCGGGCGAATTCAAGGGCCTTACCCTCAAGCTCGATTACCTGAAAGATTTGGGCGTCAATGCCGTTTGGATCCTCCCGTTTTACCCGTCCCCTTGGCGCGACGACGGCTACGACATCTCCGACTACACCAGCGTCCACCCCGCGTACGGCACCATCGACGATTTCAAAGTATTTCTTGAGGAAGCGCACCGTCGCGACATCCGCGTGATCACCGAGCTCGTTCTGAATCACACCTCCGACCAGCACCCGTGGTTCCAGGAGGCGCGCAGCTCTCGCGACAATCCCAAGCGCGATTGGTACGTCTGGAGCGAAACGCCCGATCGCTACAAAGACGCGCGCATCATCTTCACCGATACCGAGCAATCCAATTGGGCGTGGGACATGTCCTCGAAGTCCTACTACTGGCACCGCTTCTTCAGCCATCAGCCGGACTTGAACTACGATAATCCGGCCGTTCGCGACGAAATGTGGAACGTGATGCGCTACTGGCTCGACATGGGCGTCGATGGCCTGCGCCTCGATGCCGTGCCCTATCTCGTCGAGCGCGACGGCACCTCCTGCGAAAATCTGCCCGAGACTCACGACGTCCTGAAATTTCTGCGCAGCCGCCTGGACGAAAAATTCTCCGACAAAATGTTTCTTGCCGAAGCCAATCAGTGGCCGCAGGATGTTCGCGCCTATTTCGGCAGCGCGGACGAATGCCACATGGCGTTCCACTTCCCGCTGATGCCGCGCATGTTCATGGCCATCAAACTCGAAGATCGCAAGCCTCTCGTCGACGTCCTGCAGCGCACCCCGGCGATTCCACCGGCGTGCCAGTGGGGCATTTTCCTGCGCAATCACGACGAGCTCACGCTCGAGATGGTGACCATGGACGAGCGGGACTACATGTACGACGAGTTCGCCAAAGACGCCCGCGCCAAGCTGAATATCGGCATTCGCCGCAGGCTTGCGCCTCTGATGGAAAGCGACCGCCGCCGCATCGAACTCCTCAACGGATTGTTGATGTCCCTGCCCGGCACGCCGATCATCTACTATGGAGATGAGATCGGTATGGGAGACAACATCTATCTCGGCGATCGCAACGGCGTGAGGACGCCCATGCAATGGAACGGCGGGTGGAACGCCGGCTTTTCCGGCGCCGATCCCGAGCGCCTCTATTCGGCGTTGATCTCGAATCCGCTCTACGGCTATCAGGTCGTGAACGTCGAATCGCAGCGGCGCTCCGAGCATTCGCTGCTCTCCTGGATGAAGCAGTTGATCCGCGTACGAAAATCCGCGCGCGTCTTCAGCCGCGGCACCATGGAAATGCTGCATCCGCTCAATCATCGCGTGCTGGCCTACGTGCGCGAGTTCGAGGGCGAAAAGATTCTGGTTGTGAGCAACTTGTCGAGCCAGGCGCAAGCGGCCGAACTCGACCTGCGCCGCTGGAAGGGAACCGTGCCCATCGAAATGTTCGGCGGCAATCCTTTTCCGCGCATCGGAGACTTGCCCTATCTCTTGACGCTGGGGCCGTATCACTTTTATTGGTTTCGCTTGCGGCAGCTGTGATTCCGGATTCGAGCGGGCGACATCACGAAGCAGCACCTTCGAGGAAACACGTTGGCTGAAACCGCGCAACTCTCGGACGAATTTATCCGCCAGCTCTCGGCTGTCGGCGAGGTGGACGTTCTCGTCGGAATCCCCACCTTCAATAACAAAGACACCATCGAGCGAGTCGTGCGCGCGGTCCAGATCGGCCTCACGAAGTATTTCCACCGCGACCGTTGCGTCCTGATCAATCCCGACGGAGGTTCCACCGACGGCACGCCCGAGATGTTCAAGAACGCCTCCGTGAGCGATTTCGAGATCATGCTCACCTCGAATCCCTTGCGCACGTTTCACCGTGTCAGTGCGCCCTATCATGGCATTCCCGGCAAGGAGACGGCTCTCCGCACGCTTTTCGTCGCCGCCGATCTGCTGCGCGCGAAGGCCTGCGCGGTCTTGTCTCCTACGTCCCTCAGCGTCACGCCCGAATGGGTCGAGAGCCTCGTGCGCCCGGTCTATCGCGAAGATTTCGATTTCGTAGCGCCGCTCTATCAGCGCCAGAAGTTCGATGGCCTGCTCGTCAAAGGATTGCTTTCGCCGGTGGTTCGTGCCGCTTACGGCGCCCGCGTGCGCGAGCCCGTCGCAAGCGACCTCGGCCTTTCCGGCAAGCTGGCGCGTCATTTCCTCGATAAAAACATCTGGGACGAGGACGTGACGACGTTCGGCCTCGAAATCTGGATGACCACGACGGCTATCGTCGACGGCTTCAAGATCGCCGAGTCGTTTCTCGGGCCGCGAATCCAGCCCGCTCCTCAATTCGGCCAGGATCTGCCCGGCACCATTCGCCAGGTGGTCGGCGCGCTTTTCAAATGCCTCGAGATGCACGAATCGTATTGGCTTGCGCACACCGGCTCGGAAGCTCTCCCGACGTTCGGTTTCCAATACGACGTCGCGCTCGAGCCGCTCAAGTTGAGCATGAAAACGATCCTCGATAATTTCCGCTCGAGTATCGACCAACTCGTGCCAGTTCTCGAATCGATTCTCACGCCGGCCACGCTCGTCGATATCCGCAAGATGATCGACTTGCCCGACCGGCAATTTCGCTGCCCCGACGAGTTGTGGGTCAAAACGATCTACGAATTCGCCGCCGCCTATCACCACTCCGCGATCAATCGCGACCATCTTCTCCAGGCGCTCACGCCGCTCTACCGCGCCCGTGTGAGCTCCTTCATTTTGGAAAACGCCAAGGCACCCGCTACGAGGCTCGAGCAAAGATTCGAGGAATTGGGCCAGGAGTTCGAGCGCCAGAAACCCTATCTGATCGATCGTTGGAGCGCCAAAGCCGGAGGTGACCGATGAAGGATGTAGTTGTCCGAAGTCTCAACGAGACGTTCGGCAAGTTCGGCGACATGCTGCTTCAATTCTTGCCGCACCTGTTCGTCATGCTCATCATTTTCGTGCTGGGCTGGTTCGTCGCGATCATCCTGAAGTTCGTCACGCGCCGCATTTTCGCGTTCGTAAGCGTCAATAAGCTCTCGAAGGACGCTGGAATCAGCCAGATTCTCTCGAAAGCCGACCTCCCGCCGGCGGGCGACCTCTTCAGCGGCCTCGTCTTCTGGGTCGTCTGGTTCGGTTTTCTCCTCATCGGAGTCGACGCGCTGGGCGTTCCCGAATTGCAGCTCGAGGTCGGCAAGTTCTTCCTCTTTCTGCCCCAGATTTTCGTCGCGCTGCTGGTTCTTTTTGGCGGCCTCCTCGCCGCTAATTTTTTCTCGCGCGCGGCTTTGCTCGCGGCGGTCAATGCCAACCTGCCCTCGGCGCGCGTAATCAGCGGCTTCGTACGTTTCATCATCATTTTGCTCTCCGTGGCGATGGCTCTTGAGCAGATCGCCTTGGCGCGCAGCACCGTCCTGATCACGTTCGCGATCGCCTTCGGTGCGATCATGCTGGCGCTGGCGATTGCTTTCGGCAACGGCGGACGCGACGCAGCGCACCGCATGCTCGACCGCATGTTTCCGCCGACCGAGCCCAAACGAGAAGAAGAGCGCGCCAAGCAGGAAGAGATTTCGCCGTTGTAAACGTGCCGCGCCCGGCCAGACAGGCCCGATGTGCCCGATATGACCGAAATGGACGACACGATGAGCGCCCCCTCTCCATCGACGATTTGGACTCGCTCGGAGGACCAATTGCAGCGAGTGCTTCCCGAATTCCTGAAATCTCGTCGATGGTTCGGCGGCAAGACGCGCGCGATCGCGTCCGTTGAAATTGCCGATGTGATTCCCATCCCGCATCCCGCGATTGCGGTGGCGATCGCCGTCGCGCGAGTGAACTACGCCGAAGGGCCAAGCGAGTTCTACACGGTTCCGCTTCTCGAAGAGCCGCAAATTGACCGCGCGCCAAGCGACGACGCCCGCATTCGCATCCGCGATGCCGACGGCGCGGAGCACGTCTTCTCGGACGCACTTCTGAATCCGCCCATTCTCGAAATGCTCTTCGACGCCATCCAACAATCGCGCCATTTTCCCGGCCGCGCGGCCGAGCTGGTGGGGGTCGCCACGCGCTCGCTCGATACCTTGCGAGACGCGGCACAGGGGAATCTCCAGCCCTCGCCCATGAAAGTCGAGCAGAGCAATAGCTCGATCCTCTATGGCAGAGCCTTCGTCTTGAAATTTTTCCGCCGCCTTGAAATGGGTGTCAATCCGGATTTCGAAGTCGGCCGCTTTCTGTCCGAGCGTGCTGGGTTTCGCAATATCCCCGCCGTTGCAGGGGGCTTCGAATATCGTGACGGCAGCGCCGAGCCCGCCACGATGGCGATCCTGCAAGGCTTCGTCGCGAATCAAGGAGACGCGTGGAAGCACACGCTGAAAGCCGTCTCGGATTATTACGACCGGATCGCAGCCATGAAGCCCGAAGATATCGACGCGCAATCGCTCGGCGGCTACGCCAGCGGAGCCGCGCTCCTCGGCCGCCGCACCGCCGAGATGCACGCCGCACTCGCCTCCGATCGCAGCGACCCGAGCTTCGCGCCGGAACCATTTTCGCCTGCCCACCAGCGCGATATATCCGAGTCCATGGTCGCATTGACCCACGAAACATTCGGCATGCTCCGCCAGCGCGCACCCGATCTACCCGCGCATTCGCGAGCCGTAGCCAACGCTACTCTCGCCTCGGAAAACAGGCTGAGAGAGCGTTTTCGCGCCCTCGCCAGCCGCAAGCTCACGGGCCCGCGCATCCGCATTCACGGCGACCTTCATCTCGGCCAGGTTCTTTTCACCGGCGAGGATTTCGTCTTCATCGATTTCGAAGGTGAGCCCGCGCGCACGCTCGTCGAGCGCCGCGAAAAGCATTCGCCACTTCGCGACCCGGCCGGCATGGTTCGCTCGTTCCACTACGCCGCCTACGCCGCGCTCTTCCAGCGCCTCGGAGCCGCAGGTCTGCAATCGGACGCGTGGCGCTCGCTCGTCCCATTTGCCAACGCCTGGTATCGCGTAGCCGCCGCCGAGTATCTGCGCGCCTATTTCGACGCAGCCTCGACCGCGAATTTCCTCCCGGCCGACCGCACCGAGAGCGACTTCTGGTTGCACTTCTGGCTCCTCGGCAAAGCCGTCTACGAACTCAAATATGAGCTCAATCATCGTTTGGACTGGGTCGCCATCCCGCTCGAAGGGATTGCTGCGCTCATCGGAGGGGCGGCCGCTTCGTGAGCGCGAAGACGAAAGAAGATCTAGGTTGCGTCCATATCGGCGGCGACCGCTACGAATTCCTCGTCTGGGCACCTCGCGCCGAAAAAGTCCAGGTCCATCTTGAGTCGCCCGCGGAACGGTTCGTCGAAATGCGGCCCGAGGCGCGCGGCTACCACCGGGCGGTGATCGAAGGCCTCCAGCCGGGCGGTCGCTATTTCTACCGCTTCGATGGCGAGACCGACCGCCCCGACCCCGCGTCGCGCCTCCAGCCGAACGTTCACGGTCCTTCCGAAATCCCCGATCTGCATTTCGATTGGCACGATTCCTCATGGCGCGGCCTGCCGCTCGCAAAATACGTTCTCTACGAGCTGCACGTCGGCACGTTCACGCCCGAAGGCACGCTCGACGCGATCCTCCCGCGTCTCGCCGATCTCAAGGACCTGGGCATCACGTCGATCGAACTCATGCCGCTCGCGCAGTTTCCCGGCGCGCGTAATTGGGGCTACGACGGCGTCTATCCCTACGCCGTCCACACCGCGTACGGCGGCCCGCTCGCGCTGAAGCGTTTCGTCGACGCCTGCCATCATCGCGAACTGGCCGTCACCCTCGACGTCGTCTACAACCACATGGGCCCGGAAGGGAATTACCTCTCGTCGTTTGGTCCGTACTTCACCGACCACTACAAAACGCCCTGGGGCGACGCTCTCAATTTCGACCTGCAGCAGAGCGACGAGGTCCGCCGCTACTTCATCGACAACGCCCTATATTGGGTCACAGAGTTCCACATCGACGCGCTCCGCCTCGACGCGGTCCACGCCATCATCGATTCGTCCGCGCTCCCGTTCGTCGAACAGCTCGCGCTCGCCGTCCACGAGCGCGCCAGGGAACTCGATCGCGAGATCCACGTCATCGCCGAGAGCGATCGCAACGACTCGCGCATCACTCGCGACCTCGAAAAAGGCGGCTGGGGCCTCGATGCTACCTGGGACGACGACATTCATCACGCCGTCCACGTCCTCCTCACCGGCGAGCAGACCGGCTACTACGCCGATTTCGGCGGCATCGGGCGTTTGGCGGCGGGCCTGCGCGAAGGCTTCGTCTATTCCGGTCAGTATTCGGCGTTTCGCCAGCGAAGCCACGGAAATTCCGCGCGCGATTTGCCGGGCGAGCGCTTCGTCGTCTTCTCGCAGAACCACGATCAGGTGGGGAACCGCATGCTCGGCGAGCGTCTCTCGTCACTCGTTGGGTTCGAGAGCCTCAAGCTCGCGGCCGGAGCGATTCTTCTCAGCCCGTTTGTGCCCCTGATCTTCATGGGAGAGGAGTACGCCGAGAAGGCCCCGTTCCTCTATTTCGTCAGCCATTCCGATCCCGCGCTGATCGAGGCCGTCCGCAAGGGCCGTGCCCACGAATTCCGCGCATTCCGCTGGGAGGGCGAACCGCTCGACCCTCAGAGCGAAGACACCTTCGCTCGATGCAAGCTGCATTGGAACGAACGCAACCAGGGTGAGCACGGTGTCCTCCGAGCGTTTTACAAGGAACTACTGCGCCTGCGCCGCGAAATCCCGGCGTTCGCGAGCCTCGACATGCAGGCCTTGCGAGCCATCCCGCAAGAGAATTGCGAAGCTCTCGTTGTTCGCCGTCCGCACGAGCGCGGCGAAGCCGTCATCGCGTTTCACTTCGGTGCAGAACCCGCGCGCGCCTCGCTCCTACTGGCACGCGGCTCATGGACGAAGCTGCTCGATTCCGCCGAGAGCCGCTGGTCGGGCTCCGGAAGCTCTGCCCCAGCAACGATCGAGGCGAAAGACGAGACTACGCTGGCTCTCAGCCCAAAATCCTTTGTGATCTATGCGAAATCGTAGACCGGTGGTTGCGTCTACCTAGCTGCTGAGCCGTCGCGCGATCTCCCGTTCGTATTGCGGAAAATAGCGTGAGATCACCGACAAATCGAATCGCGCAAGAATCGATTCCTTCCGCTCGTTTTCCAGCAGGAATTCGAACGAACGCCTCACGAGTTCCCCCGGCTCGACCTTCCCTTTCGCGAAACGTTCGTAATCCTCGGCCTTCAGCGTCACGCGGTGCGACGTCTCGGTCTTGCCCTCGATCACGCGGACGCGAAAATCTCCCTCACCCATCCGTTCGACTTCAATCTTCGCAGACATGCCCCCAGCCTACTTTCTTCGCCTCGCCAATTCCAGCACTTGGTTGCGGTCTCGCGGTTGTTTTGGTATAGATGCGGCGCACGTTTTTTCAGTTCGGGGGAGACCATGGGGAAGAGGATTTTTTCAGCAGTCGCGCTCGCGCTTTTGGTGTTCAGCGCCGTTTCGCTGCAACCAGTTCGACCGGCATTCGCGGCAGCCTCGAACGACTGCGACCGCGCTTGCTTGAACGGTTTTGTCGACAAATATTTGGCCGCCGTCGTTGCGCACGACCCGTCGAAGCTGCCGCACACGGCCAACGTAAAGTACTCCGAAAATAACGTCATGCTTCATCTCGGTGACGGACTCTGGGCCACCGCGGACGGAGTCGGCTCGTACAAGATTTACATCGATGATCCGCAGGCCGGCGAAGTGGCCTATTACGGCGTCATCAGCGAGGATGGGCATCCCAGCATCTTCGGCGTGCGCCTGAAAGTCGTGCACCACGAGGTTTCGGAAATCGAGACTATCGTCGCTCGTCGCGACCAGCCGAACAGCGCGTTCGGTGACCCGGACAACCTCAAGGAGAAGCCGGTCTTTAATGAAGACATTCCGGCGGACAAGCAGCTTTCCCGGGCCAAGCTGATTTCCATCGCGAATTCCTACTTCTCGACCATCCAGCAGAACTCGGGCAAAATCTATGCTCCATTCGCCTCTGACTGCCAGCGCGTCGAGAATGGCTCCATCACGGCCAACAATCCGGACGGCAAGGGCGTTGCCAAGCAGGGTTGCGAAGAACAACTCAACAAGGGGTTGTTGGTCTTCGTCACGCGCTGCCGCGATCGGCGGTTCATGGTGGTCGACCAACAGAAGGGTCTGGTGCTCGTCAACACGTTCTTCGATCATGCCGGCGTCATTACCCACTACAAGCTGACGGACGGCACGCCTCACACGGTCGGGCCGCCATTCGACCGCCCGTACTCGTTCAACATGTTTGAGCTCTTCAAGGTGAACGAAGAGGGCAAAATACGCCAGATCGAAGCCGTGATCATAACGGTGCCGTACCACATGCCGTCGCCCTGGCCTCCCACCCCGATGCAATAGCCTCGTTTGCACGCCGGTCGCGCCGTTTCGCGGGACAGCATGCCGCGGGCGGCGCGATCGGTGCGCGAAACCCAATAGGGGGTATCATGCGTTTCGCAATGATCGGTTTCGTCTGCGCCTTCATTCTGGCGATAATCATCGCCCGTCCCGCGGTCGCTCAGTCGCCCGCTGCAACCCCGCAGGATTACGATCCCAATTTCTCCTACGACTGCGACCGCTCCTGCCTCGACGGCTACGTGGATCAATATCTTGCCGCGCTCGTCGCTCACGATCCTTCGCGCCTTCCTCTCGCGCGCCAGGTGAAATTCACGGAAAACGGCCAGGAGCTCAATCTCGGCGACGGCCTCTGGGGCACGGCCAGCGGCATCGGCAACTACAAAATTTACGCCGACGATCCGCAGGCTGGCGAAGTCATGTTCATGGGGACCATGCTGGAGAACGGCGCCCCCATCATTCTGAATCTGCGCCTGAAAGTCGAACTCCGCCGCATCACCGAGATCGAAACCGTGATCGCCCGCAAAGAAGCCGGCAGCTTCGCCCGCCCTGAAAATCTCGTTCAGCCAAATCCCCTTTTTGCCGAAACCGTTCCGCCTTCCGAACGCCGTTCGCGCGAGAATATGATCGCCATCGCGAATAGCTATTTCAGCGCCATCGAAAAGGGGCACGCCTCGTACGTCCCGTTCGATAAGGATTGCAATCGCGTCGAAAGCGGCGTCCAGACGACGAACAGCGCGCCTCCCAATTCACCGGCCGGTTCCAGCTCGCTCTCTCTCGGTTGCGAGGCGCAGATTAAGTCGCGCGAATTCCAGCCGGACACGCTCATCCGCGATCGCCGCTTCCTCGTTGTCGATGAGGAGCGCGGCCTCGTTCTCGCCGGCACTTTCTTCGATCACGACGCCAAGCTTCGCAGCTTCACTCTAGCTGACGGGCGCGTCGAACATCAGACGCGCACCGCGCCCTGGAGCTGGGAAATCGCCGAGCTCTTCAAGATCGAAGACGGCAAAATCATGCGTATCGAGGCGATCGTCAACGCCTGTCCGTACGGGATGAAGTCGGGCTGGTAGCCGGTCCTGTGACGAAACGACATCTGCCGTGTTGCGCGCCTTCGTAGCGGCGTCTCTAGCCCGCGCTTTTTTGCTCTTCGGTTGCCGCAGTGAAATCGTCGTTTACACGCGTATCTGTTTTTGTAGCGGCCGCCTGGCTTTTAGGCGGGTGCCTTTTCTCAGCGCTTGAAATCATGGTTTACACGCGTCACAGCGGCATGTAGTATGTCCCGTTCGCTAGCAGCCTTTATTCGAAGAGGGTAAATTCTCGTTGTTCGGGCGCTCTCCCAATTGGTGGCTCCGCGTTGCAATTGTGGGTGGGGTGATCGTTCTCGGTCTTTCCATTTTCGAATGGAGGCTCTCGGCCCAGGGACAGTCCACTTCGCCTTCTCCCACGCCCAGCGACGACGTTTTCACTCCGGCACACAGCACGGTCCTAGGAGCCATTCGCGAGTACTTTGGCATTCTCCCGACGCCGGTTCAGCCCATCGCCTTCACGCACAAAGTCCATCTCGCCAATGGCTTGCAGTGCGTGAACTGCCACGTCGGCGTGGACCAGGGTCCCGACGCCCGCATCCCCAGCGTCAATTTCTGCATGACGTGCCATCGGGTGATCGCCACGGATAAGCCCGAGATCAAGAAAATCGCCGCTTACTACGCTCGCGGCGAGGACATTCCCTGGGAGCGCGTCTACGGCTTCGAGCCTTCGGCGCACGTGAAGTTCAATCACGCGCCGCATATCCGCGCGGGCGTCGATTGCAAGTCATGCCACGGCGACATGACCACGCAAACGGTCGCCGAGCGCAAAGTCAATCTGACGATGGGCTATTGCATTCAGTGTCACAAGCAGCACAACGCGTCAATCGATTGCATCACATGTCATTTCTAGGAGACGAGATGTGCTTCCGGCTTATGAAAGCTGTCATCCCGAGCGAAGTCTCGCGCGGTTTGGCAGTTACCGCTTGCCCTGACGAACGAAGGGCGGTTTCGGCGGGTGCGGGGCGCAGCGAGGGATCTGCTTTTTGTTTGTAGGGGCGAGGCATCAGGAATTCTCACGCTGAGCGCAGCGCTCAGGGGTTGGGTGGAAGGGCAGGGCTTCAGCCCTGCCGTAAGGAGCAGTGAAAGGGGCTTTAGCCCCGGGCAGTTCGCCTTTGCATTTGCTTTTGTAGCGGCCGCCTTGTTGTTAGGCGGGCGCTTTTTGCAGCCGTAATTTCGAGCAACCGGAAGACACACGAGCATATGGAACGTCGCGACTTCTTGAAAATTTCGGCGGTCGGCAGCGCCGCAGCAGCCCTCGAAGGCTGCGGCAATCCCGATCACCAGCTCATCCGGTTCATCCCGGAAGAGGACCTGATCCCCGGCATTGCCACCTGGAAGCCGAGCATCTGCACGCAATGCCCGGCGGGCTGCGGCCTCCTCGTCCGCGTGATGCAAGGCGAAGCCGAAGTCATCCGTAAGGGCCAGCTCGGCCTCATCAAGATGGGCCTCGCCAAGAAACTCGAGGGCAATCCCAATCACCCGATCAATCAGGGCAAGCTCTGCCCGCGCGGCCAAACCGGCTTGCAGGTCACGTATCATCCCGACCGCATCCGCACCCCGCTCCAGCGCACCGGCCCGCGCGGCTCGGGCCAATTCAAGGAAATCACCTGGGACGACGCGGTGAAACAGCTCGTCTCGCAACTGACCCCGCTACAATCGAACAAACAGGCGAGCGGCCTCGCCGTTCTAACGTCTCCGCTTCGAGGTCAGCGCAAAACTCTCGTCGATAGCTTTTCATCTGCTTTCAAGGCCGCGCCCGTCGAGTTCGCGTTCCTCGACGACCGCGTGATCGAGGCCGCCAACTCCGCGAGCTTCGGCCACGCGGCGCCGGCCACAATAGACCTCGCCCAATCGAACTACCTGATCTCCTTCGGCGCCGACTTTCTCGGAACCTGGAATTCGCCCGTCGCGCAATCGATCGGCTACGGCACGATGCGCAAGGGCCGCCCCGGCCAGCGCGGCAAATTCGTTCACGTCGAGCCGCGCCTTTCGCAAACCGCCGCCAACGCCGACGAATGGATTCCGTGCAATCCCGGAATGGAAGGCGCGTTTGCTCTAAGCGTGGCTCACGTGATGATGCGCGATAAGCTCCGCCCGACCGATGCAGCGGGCCATGCAGGCACGTTGATCGACGGCTGGTCGCAAGGCCTCCCCGCTTACGCGCCCGAGAAGATCGCTTCGCAGTTGGGCGCGTCGCCCGACGCGATCACCCGCATCGCGCATGAATCCGCGGCCAGGACGCCGGCCGTCGCATTGATTGGCGACACAGCAGTCGCAGGCACCAACGGCTTCTTCAACGCCGTCGCCGTGAATGCTCTGACAGCTTTGCTCGGCAGCGCAGGCAAACCGGGTGGCGTGCTTTTCACACCCGCTCCGCCGAAATCGGAGAGCGCTTCCGCGCCGGGCAAGCAACCGCCGCTCGGTGCGCTTGTAAGCCAGATCCGATCCACACCCGACGCCGTCAAAGTCCTGCTTCTGTACAACGCGAATCCCGTATTCGCGGCATCGCCGTCTTTGCAGGTCGCCGACGCCCTCGGAAAGGTTCCCTTTATCGCGAGCTTCGGAAGTTTCCTTGACGAAACCAGCATCCTCGCCGATCTGATTCTTCCCGATCACTCGCCGCTCGAATCCTGGCTCGACGACGCGCCGCCCTCCGGCAGCGCGCGCATGATCGCGAGCCTCGCAGCGCCGGCGATGAGCCCGCTGCACAACACGCGCGCTATGCCCGACGTGCTGCTTGATGTCGCGCATCAACTCGGCGGTGATTTCGCCAAGTCGCTGCCATGGAAAACCTACGACGAAGCGCTGCAAGCCTCGTTCACCGCCCTCTACAAAGAGCAGGGAACGAAGACGGGCGCGAAGGACGCCGGCGATTTCTGGTCCAAAGTGCAGGATCAGGGCGGCTGGTGGAGCGCGGAACAAGAGCCGCTCCCGATTGGCGCAGGAAAGTTCTCGGGCGCCATGAAAAACGCGCCGCCGCAATTCGATGGTGATCCCGGCCAATTCCCATTCCACCTTCTGCCGTACGCCTCGCAGATGTGGTACGACGGCTCGCTCGCGAATCTCCCGTGGATGCAGGAAGCGCCTGACCCGATCTCGAGCGTCATGTGGGGCACCTGGGTTGAGATCAACACGCAAACAGCCGCGAAGCTCGGCATCGTGCAGGGCGACCAAATAGAAGTCGCATCGCAGCACGGCACGCTGCAAGCTCCGGCCTTCGTCACGCCGGGCATCGCACCTGATTGTGTCGCCATGCCGATCGGACAGGGCCACACGAGCTTCACGCGTTACGCAAAAGACCGCGGTGCGAATCCGATTTCGATTCTCGCGCCGCTCACCGACGCGGAAACGGGCTCGCTCGCGTGGGCCGCGACCCGCGTCAAGATTTCGCGCATGGGCAAAGGCAAAATGGTTCTCTTCGGCGGCAGCCTCACCGAAACGCCGCCGGAAACGCAGCATCGGTAGAAAGGCACAAGCTGATGTCGCATCAATGGGGCATGGTGATCGATCTCGACCGCTGCACGGGCTGCGAGGCCTGCGTCGTAGCGTGCCACGCGGAAAACAACATCTCGACGGTCGGCGAGGATCAAGCCGGCCGCGGCCGCGCCAAGCACTGGATTCGCGTCGAGCGTTACTACGAAGGCGAATTCCCCGACGTGAAGATGAAATTCATGCCCGTGCTCTGCCAGCAGTGCGGCGACGCTCCCTGCGAGCCGGTCTGCCCCACCTTTGCCAGCTATCACACCGAAGAAGGCTTGAACGGCCAGGTCTACAATCGCTGCATCGGGACGCGCTATTGCGCGAACGCCTGCCCGTACACCGTCCGCTTTTTCAATTTTTATAATCCGTCGTGGGACAAGCCGCTGCAGCTCCAACTCAATCCCGACGTGTCCGTCCGCTCGGTCGGCATCATGGAGAAGTGCACGTTCTGCGTGCAGCGCATCAAGGCCGGCGAAATTCAGGCCGAAGCCGAGAAGCGCGAAGTGAAAGACGGTGAAATTCAGCCGGCCTGCGTGCAGTCGTGCCCCACGCGGGCCATGGTGTTCGGAGATTTGAACGACCCCAATAGCGAAGTGTCATGCATGGCGCGCTCGGGCCGCGCCACCAAGCTCCTTGGTGAATTGGGAACATTGCCGAAGGTCACTTACCTTCAACGGGACTCAGCGAATGTCGGCGAAGACGCCTGAACAGATCAACGAAGACCTGCTGCGCCCGCTTTCCGGGGCGTCGCCTCGTTATTTTATCGTCCTCGGCGTCTTCGTCGCGATCATCATCGCGGCCGGCTTCGCGTTTGGGTGGCAGTTCAACAATGGCATCGGCGTATCGGGCCTCCAACGCCCGGTCTTTTGGGGCTTCTACATCACGAATTTCGTCTTCTGGATCGGCCTCAGCCACGCCGGCACGCTGATCTCGGCTATCCTGCGCATCGCCAACGCCACCTGGCGCCGTCCCGTCACGCGCTGCGCGGAAGTCATCACCGTTTTCGCGCTCTCGATCGGCGCCACGTTTCCGATCATCCATCTCGGCCGCCCCTGGATTTTCTTCTGGCTGGTCCCGTATCCCAGCGAGCGCGGCATCTGGCCCAACATCCGCTCGCCGCTCCTATGGGACTTCTTCGCCATCAACACGTACTTGCTCGGTAGCGTCACCTTTTTACTGCTGCCAATGATTCCCGATTTCGCGCTAATCCGCGACCGCACCACCGGCATGAAGCACAAGATTTACGGCTTCCTCTCGCTCGGCTGGACCGGCTCGCCGCGCCAGTGGCATCGCCTCGAAAAAGCGATGCAGATCATGGCGATTGCGATCATTCCGGTCGCCGTCTCGGTGCACAGCATCGTGTCGTGGGACTTCGCCATGGCGCCCGTGCCCATGTGGCACTCGACGATCTTCGCTCCCTACTTCGTGGCGGGCGCGATTTTCAGCGGCATCGCCGCGCTGATCATCGCGATGGCGCTCCTGCGGAAATTCCTGCACCTCGAGGAATACTTGCTTCCGATCCACTTCCAGAATCTCGGAAAGCTGCTGCTGGTGATGAGCCTGCTCTGGGTCTATTTCGTCTTTTCCGAGCGCCTCACCGGCTGGTACGGCAACGAGACCTCCGAAATGTCGGTTTTCTGGCTCACGCAAACCGGCCGCTTCAGCGGACTTTTCTGGACGATGGTCGTCTGCAATTTCATCATTCCGTTCCCGCTGCTCGCGATCAAGAAATTCCGCACGATCACGGGGTGCGTGATCGCTTCGACGGGCGTCGTAATCGGCATGTGGCTCGAGCGCTTCCTGATCATCGTGCCGTCGCTCTCGCACAAGTACTTGCCCTATGCCTACGCCGCTTCGCCTTACAAGCCCACGTGGGTTGAAATCACGATCACCGCGGGCACCTTCGCCGGCATGGCGGTCCTGTACATGCTCTTCTCGAAGGCCGTTCCGATCATCTCCGTGTGGGAACTCAAGTGGGGCCAGCATCCCGATGAGGCGCGCGATCCGCTCCTCGCGCGTGCCGACGAAGAGGAGGCCACCGCCTGATGGCGCACATCACCAGTATCTACGGCCTCTTTCCCGGCCCGCACTCGGCCGAGCGCGGCATGAACACGCTGCGCGACGCGGGCGTCTCGAACGACAAAATCGTCGTACTGGCGCCGGAGCCTTTCGAGGAGTATTCGTTCGCGCAGGGCGACCGCAAAACGGCGATGGGCTGGATTGCGGTTGGCGGGGGACTGATCGGCGCCATCGGCGGCTTCACGCTTGCCTGGTACACGCAGACGGCCTATCCGCTGGTCACAGGAGGAATGCCGATCCTCGCCTCGTGGCCGACCGGCATCGTCACCTACGAACTCACCATGATGGGCGCGATCATTGCCACGCTGATCACGCTTCTGGTCGGTTCAGGGCTGCCGAACTGGCGCCCGAAACTCTATGATCCCGAAGTCTCGCACGGCAAGGTGCTGATCGGCGTCGTCGAGCCGTCGGACGATTCGCGCGCGAACCTCGAAGACCGCCTCCGCCGCGCGGGCGCCGAAAAAGTCAAAGCCACCGGCCGCTTCGCCTCAAATTAGAACCTATCCAAGCCATCTCGTAAATGTTCGTCAGAGAGTCGGAGCGTGCGGCAATCGAGAGTCTTAGCCTCGCCGTTGATTTTCCGGCGCCAATCCTGATCTTGTGTGAGCGGGGCCCTCGCAACGAGCAATCAAGAACCGGCCATGGCTCGCATCAGCGCGGGACGCGCGACACAAGTTAGCCCCGCCCGGAAAGGGCGGGGAAGTAAAAGCAAAAAGGATCCAAGCGCCGTAGGCGCGACATTGGCTTTCGGACTCGAAGTTCCTTCCGAGGTTTTTCACCCCGCACGAATCTCCTACGGCAACATCCACGTGAACCAATAGGCCTGCGCGTAGGCGATCACTCCCACCAGCGTTGCAAACGCCACGCTGTGCCAAAAGGACGATCGCAGCACTTTTCCTTCCTGCGCGATTAGCCCCACCGTCGTCACGCCGACGGCGATATTCTGCGGCGAAATCATTTTGCCGGCGACTGCGCCCGAGGAATTCGTCGCCGCCATCAGCACGGGACTCAAGTGCAACTGGTGCGCGGCCGCCACCTGCAAATTGCCGAAGAGTGCGTTGCTCGCAGTATCGCTCCCGCTCAGAAAGCACGCCACCCATCCGAGGTAGCTGCTCAGCAGCGGAAAGATGTGGCCCACGCCCGCCGCAGCGGCTCCAAGCGTGTACGCCATCCCCGAATAATTGTAGAGATACGCGAGGCCGACGATCACGATTACCGTCAGCCCAGGAAGCCATAGCTGGCGCAGCGTCGTCCACCCGCATTTCGCGAAGATGCCAGGCCGCACGCGATAGCAGATTGCCGTTAGGATTGTAGCTGTCAATGCAGCCGTGCCAGTCGCCAGAGGTTGGAATGTGTAGAGCGCCGAATACGGCTGATTGTAGAGCGTGATCAGCACGCCCTTGTGTAGGTGGGGGATCACAAATACATGCTGGCCCGCGAGCGTCATCTTCAAATACGACCACGCCACGGTAACGCCGGCGAGCAGGATCCACGGCAGCCACGCCAGAAAAGCCGCGCTGAACGAAAGCTGTTCGCGTTCTTCGTCTTGCTGCGGTTCATCAGCGATCGCCCCTGGTTTCCAGATTCTGAGAAATGTGACGGTCACCGCGATCGAGCCCGCCGCTGCGATGATGTCCGCGGTGTATGGTCCCCAGAAATTCGAGACGAAGAATTGCGCCAGCGCAAAACTCGTTCCCGCGACCAGCGCAGCCGGCCATGTCCGCTTCAACCCCTTCCATCCGGCCACGACGCACACGAGATAAAACGGAATGATAAACGACATGAAGGGAAGCTGCCGCCCGACCATCGACGAGAGCTTCTGCACATCGAGGCCCGTGACTCCCGCGAGCGCGACGATGGGAAGTCCCAGCCCGCCGAACGCGACCGGTGCCGTATTCGCGATCAGCGAAACAACCACGGCCCGCCGCGCCTCGAATCCGAGCCCGACCAACAGGAACGCCGTCACCGCGACGGGCGCGCCAAAGCCGGCCGTGCCTTCGAGCAGCGCGCCGAAGCAGAACGCGACGACGATCGCCTGAATGCACGGATCGCCCAAAGCCTGCTGTTCCATCCAGCGGCGCAGCAGATCGAATTTTCCCGTTACCACGGTGAGGTTGTAGAGCCACAGCGCGCCAAAAACGATCCACAGGATGGGCCACGCCGCGTACAAGCAGCCGAACACCGTGCTCCACGCCACCAGCACGAAAGGCATGTGCCACACCCACAGGGCGAGCACGCCCGCCGCCGCGAGCCCGAACACCGACGCAAGCAGGCTGCTCGTGCGCAAAATCCCCATCAGCACCAGAACGATCGCCAGCGGCACGGCCGCCACCAGCGCGGACACCGCGAGCGAATGAACGGGCGCAAGCGGCTGCGGCCAAATCGCGGCAAGCGCAAAGGTCATCGGTTAGCTCCGGGAGCAGCACCGCAAAATGCGC
Organism: uncultured Acidobacteriota bacterium; assembly: GCA_963743335.1. Taxonomy (GTDB): domain Bacteria; phylum Acidobacteriota; class Terriglobia; order Acidiferrales; family UBA7541; genus Palsa-295. The sequence goes on along the minus strand of CAVUPI010000002.1, from coordinate 347,140 downwards.
CCGGATTCTACTACCGAATAGCGGCTGTGCCAGCAACTTGCTTTTCGCGGTGAGGAAAAAAGGAGAGATGGCGCGCCCGGAGGGACTCGAACCCCCAACCCTCTGCTTCGAAGGCAGATGCTCTATCCAATTGAGCTACGGGCGCTCTAGATGATCGGCTATTCTAACACTGTGCCCTGACGGATGACGCGCCATGATCCACGAGGGCTTTCTCGTGGTCACGTTTCGCGGATGCGCAGCACGCGCGGCGGCGGGTTCTCGTCGTAGAGTTCGTCGACGAGCGCGCCGCGATGTTCCAGAATCGCGCGTTGGTTGAGCGAGCCTTTGTCCGTGATTTCGCCGTGATCGAGCGCGGGCGGCTCCTCCAGCAGGATCGCGCGTTCGATGCGATTCGACGCGCCGGTCGCTTTCGCAGCGAACGATTCGAGCATGTCCGTAAAGACGCGCGCCACATTTTCATGCCGCAGAATTTCGGCCATCGAATTCGTTGCGGCCGCGCCCGCCAGCGCCCGGCACGAATCAAGATCGGGCACGACGAGCATGCCGAGAAAATCGCGGTCGTGCCCTGCGATCACCACGTCGCGAACGTACGGCGCGAAATGGTGGATGATGCGCGTGCGCAGCGGCCCGACGTTCACCCACGTGCCCGACGCCATCTTGAAATCCTCGGCGAAGCGCCCGTCGAAGATCAGCCCCTTGTTGATGTCGTTCGGATCGACGAACCGCACCGCGTCGCCGAAGCGGTAGTAGCCCTCTTCGTCGAACGCCGCCGCAGTGAGCTTCGGGTTGCGCCAGTAGCCGGGCGTGACGCTCGGTCCCTTCACGCGCGCCTCGATCTTCGCGCCGATCGGCACCAGTTTCAGCTCGACGCCCGGAACGGGAATCCCGATCACGCCGGTGAGCTCGGAGTCGCGCGTCCACTGGATTGCCATCGGAGCGGTTTCGGTGGCGCCGAGCCCGGTCGCCATCAGGATGCGCTCGCCGATCGTGTCGCGCGCCAGATCGCGGTACGCCTGCCACAGCGGCTGCGCCATGCCCGCCGCCGCGTAGAACATGAATTGCAGCCGGCTGAAGAATTTTTCGCGCAGCGCCCGGTCGGCGCGCAAATGGACCAACAGTTCCTCGTAGCCCTTGGGGACGTTGAAATAAATCGTGGGCGCGATTTCGCGAAGATTTTCGAGGGTAGCGGCCACGCCCGCGGCCGTGGCTTTGCCGTCGTCAATGTAGAAGGTTCCGCCGTTGTACAGCGCCATGCCGATATTGTGGTTGCCGCCCGCCGTGTGGTTCCACGGCAGCCAATCGAGGATCACCGGCGGCTCGTCCGCGAGAAACCGAAATTCCTGCAGGATCATCTGCTGGTTGCTGCAAATCATCCGGTGCGTGTTGATCACCGCTTTCGGGATGTCGGTCGAGCCCGACGAAAAGAGGAATTTCGCGATGTCGTCCGGCTGGATCGCGGCGTGCGCAACATCCACGGCGACGGTGGGCGCGGTGGCCGCCAGCGTTTCAAACGAGGTCGCGCGCCGCCACTCGATCGGCTCCGCGCCGAAAATGATTTCCGTGTCGCGATCGACCACAGCCTCCAACGCGCGCCGGTAGCGCGAGCCGCTCGCCACGTAGATCGCGCCCGGGGTCAGCACACTCATCACGTGCCGCAGCTTGCCGAAATCTGCAGAGACAAGCGCGTAGGCCGGCGCGATCGATGCGGTCGGCACCCCGACGTGCTGCCCCGCCAGCATCAGCAGCAGATGCTCGAAATTATTTTCCGAGAGGATGGCGAGCGGATGCTCGACGGTAATGTCTCGCTGCAGCAGCGCCTGCCCGATGCGTCGCACGCGCTCGAGCGTCTCCGCGTAGGTCATCGAGCGCCACTTGCGATCGGCCCCGCGCTTAGCCACGAATACGCGGTCCGGCGCGCGCCGCGCCCACTCCACCAGCCGCTCGGTGAGCACGCGCGGATACGCCTCGAGCGCCTCGTCGCCGCGAATGAGGAACGTGCCATCCGCGCGCCGCTCCATCGTCGCGCCCGACGTGCGCACATGGACCGCGCGAACGCGGTCGGGCGCATTCGTATGCTCGTGCGCATTTTTCGTTGTGGTCATTGTGCGCCGCTGGACGATATGCGGCCCTTCAAGGAGTTGTCAAGGGCAGCGGACTCCTACCGACTTACGCCGGTTGACATCCCTGCCGCGCCATCCTATTTTAATTGATTCGAATGGACGCTTGGAGCTTGCTGGGGCGCGGCGCCCGCAGTGGCGTGATTGACCGAAGCCACGCACGACCAGAGGTGACTATGCAGAGCGAACCAATCATGGATTTGGCGCACCTGGCACACTTGGAGCTGCTGACTCCCAAGCCCGAGGAAAGCCTGCGATTTTTCGTCGATATCATGGGCATGACGGAATCGGGCCGCGAGGGCGATTCGGTCTACCTGCGCGCCTATGACGATTACGAGTTCCACACGCTGAAGCTGACCGCGTCGAAATTGCCGGGCATGGGCCACGTCGCATACCGCACGCGCAGCCCGCAGGCGCTCGAGCGGCGCATCGCGGCTCTGAAAGGCTCGGGCTACGATATCGGATGGAATGACGGCGACCTCGGACACGGCCCGGCGTTCGTCTGCCAGGATCCCGACGGCCACAAGATCGAGCTGTACTACGAAACGCGGTGGTATGAGGCGCCGCCCGAGCTGAGGCCCGCGCTGAAAAATCAGGCGCAGAAGTTTCTCGCCCGCGGCATGAACGTCCGCCGCCTCGACCACTGGAACGGTCTCGCGGTCGACATCCAAGCGAACCGCGAATTTTTCGAAAAATATCTCGGCTTCCGCCTCACCGAGCAGATCGTCCTCGACAACGGCACCGAAGCGGCGATGTGGATGACGGTCACCAACAAGAGCTACGACTTCGCCTACACGCACGATCACACGAACACGAAGGGACGCTTTCACCACGTCACGTACGCGGTGAACAGCCGCGAAGAGGTGCTGATCGCCGCGGATGTCGCGCTCGAAAATGGCGTTCACATCGAAACCGGCCCGCACAAGCACGCCATCCAGCAGACGTTTTTCCTCTACATGTACGAGCCGGGCGGCAATCGCGTGGAAGTGGCCAACGCCAGCGCGCGCCTGATTCTCGCGCCCGACTGGAAGCCGATTCGCTGGAGCGAGGCCGAGCGCAAGAAAGGTCAGGCGTGGGGACTCAAGACCATCGAGTCGTTCCACACCTACGGCACGCCGCCAGTGGAAGTGGTCAACAAGTGATGGCCCGCGCGTGACGAAGGCTCTCCCGCACATGCTGTTGCTTCCCGGCTTGGCGTGCGACGCCGAGGTGTGGAAGCACCAAGAGCGCGCTCTGGGCGAAATCGCCACCGTGCAGGTGGTCGACTACGGTGCGAGCGATTCGATCGAGGAGATGGCGCGCGTGGCGCTCGAGCGCGCGCCGCAAGAGTTCGCCGTAGCCGGGCATTCGATGGGCGGGCGCGTCGCGATGGAAATCGTCCGCCGCGCGCCCGAGCGCGTGGTAGGGCTCGCGCTCCTCGATACCGCGTACAGGCCCTTGCAGCCCGGCGAAGCGGGCGAGCGAGAAAAAGCCGAGCGCTCCGGATACGTCAAGATCGCGCAGACGCAAGGCATGCGGGCCATGGCGCACACGTGGCTCCAGAAAATGGTTCATCCGTCGCGCCTCACGGACGAGCCGTTGGTCGAATCGATCGTCGAGATGATGGGCCGCAAATCTCCCGAAATTTTCACCGGGCAGATCAAAGCGCTGCTGGGCCGGCCGGATGCGACGCCCGTGCTGGCGGCCGTAAAGTGCCCCACGCTGGTGCTGTGCGGCCGCGAAGACGCCTGGAGCGTCCTCGACGTGCATCGCGATATGGCCGCGCGGCTGCCGAATGCGCGTCTCGTGATCATCGAAACCTGCGGCCACATGGCGACGATGGAGCGCCCCGAAGCCGTAACCGCCGCTCTCGCTGAGTGGTTCGCGGGCTTGTCCGATTGACGCCACCCGGTAGCTTTTCTAGAATCGCCAGCCGGGCATAGAAAGGGTTAACCAGCCGCGACTATGATCATCGACTCTCACCAACACTTCGTTCGTCTTGCCAAGCACCCGGAAGTCGAGGGTTTTCGCCAGGCGCAACTTTCAGGGAAGAATCCCGACGCCGTGCCGGAGATCTCGGATGCCGACGTAAAAAAGAGCCTCGAGCAGGTCGTCAGCCTGATGGACTCGCGCAAGATCGAGGTCGCATTCGCTTCGCCCCGCGCGAAAGCCATGGCGACGCACGAAGGCACTCCGGAACAGAACGCCATCTGGGCCGATCTCAACAACGGCCTGATCCTTCGCGCCTGCAAGTTGACTCCGGGCCGCTTTGCGCCGGTCGGCATGCTCGGACAACATCCTTCGTGTCCATCCGAGCAGGTCGCGAAACAGATCGAGCGTTGGACGAAGGAAGGTTTCATCGCCTTCAATTTCGATCCCGACGGCACCGGCGGCCGCTGGCAAAACCAGCCCTTCACGGGAAAGCACAATTATCCGGTCTTCGAAGCGGCGCAGGCGCTCGATGTGCCGCTCGTGCTGCACGGCAGCGAATCGATCAACAAGAATTTCCCGCACACGGCCATCCAGTATCTGGTCGCCGATATTACGGGTTTCGTGCAGCTCATGATGGCCAAGGATCTGTTCCGCGATTTTCCGCGCCTGCGATTTCTGATCCCGCATGGCGGCGGCGCGCTGCCTTGCCAGATCGGGCGCTGGAGGGCGATCGCGAAGTACAACAGCTGGGCCAGCCCGGACGAGATCCTTGGCAACGGCAATGTTTTTGTCGACACCTGCGTCTACAACGATCTCAACATGCAGATGTTGTTCGACGCTGTCCCGCTCGACAATATACTTTTCGGCTCGGAGTGCGACGGCGCGTTCCCGGGCGTGGTGAACGACGAGACGCACGATCATTACGACAATACGCGGCGCTACGTGGACGATTCGAATCTGAACGCCGCCGACAAGGCCCGGATTTATGTCGCCAACGCGCGGCGCGTGTATCCCCGTGCAAGCCGCTGGCTCCAGGCCCAGTAAGCGAGGGGGCCGGAATTTTTGCCGCACGTCATTAAGGAGCGTTCATGAGCAAGCCAGTTGTTGTCCGCAAGTTCGAGTTGCCGCCATCCGGCGCGGTCGCCGCGCTCGAAAAGTACGGCGTTTCGACCGTGCACGAAGCGCAGGGCCGCACCGGCCTGCTCGCCAGCTACATGCGGCCCATTTATCCGGGCGCCGCGATCGCCGGGCCGGCCGTCACCGTGTCGCTTCCGCCGGGCGACAACTTGATGATCCACGTCGCCGTTGAAGTGTGCGTGCCCGGCGGCGTTCTCGTCGTCGCGCCCACCTCGTATTGCACGGACGGCTACTTCGGCGAGCTGCTCGCCACGTCGCTGCGCGCGCACGGAATCAAAGGCCTCATCATCGAGGCGGGCGTTCGCGACGTTGCTCCGCTCACCGAGATGAAATTTCCGGTCTGGAGCCGCGCCATCCACTCGCAGGGCACCGTAAAAGCCACGATCGGCTCGGTCAACGTGCCGATCGTCTGCGCCGGCGCCGCGATCGAGCCAGGCGACGTGATCGTCGCCGACGACGATGGCGTCGTCGTAGTCCCGCGCGCCGATGCGGAAAAGGTAGCCGCAGCCTCCGACCAGCGCGTGAAAAAAGAAGATATCACGCGCGAAAAGCTAGCACGCGGCGAGCTAGGCCTCGACATGTACGGCTTGCGCAAAAAGCTCGAAGAGCTAGGCCTAGAATACCGTTGAGAATTCAGTCGCGCGGCAATTCGGCCCCGCCGAAACGCCGCGTCGGCTTGCCCTGAACAGAACGAAGGGCGTCCCGCCGGCCTTCTTCGGTTTGAGGTTTTGCCCTTGACGTCGCGGGTGCCCCATCCGCGGTTTGTGAGGGTGGGGCCTTTGCAACAAGCACAGAGCCGCCGGGTATACTCGCATCCATGGCCAACGAACCTTTTCGCCGCGTCGCACTCGTCGGCTTCGGCGAAGCCGGCGGAATCCTCGGCCACGACCTCGCCAAGCTTGGAATCGAAGTCTCGTTCTTCGATATCCTACTCCGCTCAAAAAAGGCCCGTCCGGCAATGCTCGCTAAAGCGCAGCCCAGCGGCGCTCACGCCAAAGAAACGCTACGCGAGGCGTTGCGCGACGCGGAGCTAATAATCTCGGCGGTCACAGCCTCCTCGGCTCCCCACGTCGCCAAAGAGTCCGCGCCACTTCTCCACCCGGGCCAATTCTTCCTCGACATCAACTCCGTCTCGCCCGAAACAAAGCGTGGAGAATCGCGCCGCTTCGAGAAGAGCAAAGGCCACTTCGTCGAAGCAGCCGTGATGGGACCAGTCCCGCCGCAGCGCATCAAGGTTCCCATGCTTCTCGGCGGAAAGCGCGCCGCCGAACTCGCCCCGCGCCTCCAAGCGATCGGAATGAACGCCACCGCCGTGAGCGACCAGATCGGAGTCGCCTCCGCAATCAAAATGTGCCGCAGCGTGATGATCAAGGGCCTCGAAGCGCTGGCGATCGAAAGCCTGTTCGCAGCCCGCCGCTACGGCGCCGAGGACGCGGTCCTCGCGTCGCTCGAAGCGACCTTCCCCTCCATGGGATGGAATGCGAAGCTCCCGGATTATCTAATTAGCCGCGTCGCCGAGCATGGCCGCCGCCGCGCCGCCGAAATGCGCGAAGCCGCGCTGGCGGTCGCCGACGTGGGCATCGCTCCGCTGCTGGCGGAACGAACCGCCGAGCGTCACGACTGGCTGGTCGACGAGATCGCCGCGCAAGGTGTGAACTTCGATGCAGGGGAATTCGGCGAATCATTTTCGTGGCGCGCGCTGGCGGATGCGCTAGCCGCTCCGGCAAAGAACCGGCGAGATGATCGAGCGCCGAGATACTCACGGAAACGAGCTCGAAAAATGCCGCGCTGAAGGCCGCGGCGCTACATTTAAATCTTAAAAGAAAAAGAAACGCTTCCGCCGGGCTTGCCGCACCGCTTTTGCCGCCGCTTCATCCATGCCGCAGCCTTCCGGCAGCTCGGGCACCCACGGCAGCGGGCGTCCCTCGAACGCGGCCAGCGGATTATCGATCAGCAGCGCGCGCGCCACGTCCTCGCCGCGCGTCTTCGCGATCAGCTCAAACGTTTCCTTTAGCCGCAGCGGCCGCGAGGTCACGTTGTGCGCGTCGCTCGCGATGAAATGAACGGCATTCGCATTGAGCCACTCGTCCGCCATCGCTTGCGCCGCCTCACCCCATTTACCGTGCACCGACTGCGCCGTCACCTGCACGTAACAGCCTTGCTGCAGCCAGCGGTAAAGCCGCTCGGGCTGCGAACGGATCAGCGGGTTGCGTTCCGGATGCGTGATGATCGGCCGCAGGCCCGCGAGCTGCAATTCGTGCAGCGCCTGGTCGAGCGACGGTGGAATCGAATAATCCGCGAACTCGACGAGCAGATATTTCTTCTGATTGAGCGTAAACCGCCACGCGTCGTGCCGGATATCCTGCAGATTCTCGAAGCTCAGATGAAAATCGCATCCGGTGGCGAATATGAGCTTGCCTTCGAACCGCGCCTGCAATTCATCACGCCGTTCCTTGATCATATCCGGGACGAATTTGTGATCCGGGCTCGCGTGCGGCGTGCCGATGATATGCGTCACGCCGTCTTCGATGGCCATTTCCGCCATCCCGCAGGCGATTTCCATGGATTCCGCGCCATCGTCGAGATTGGGAAGAATGTGGCAGTGAATGTCGACCATTTCCAAGCAGGATAACGCAGCGAGCATTCGATCACAACGCTCCATTGTTGCACGCCGAGTCACTTGCCCGCTTTCGTTCTATCTCGCGTGTTTGGCATCCGTCGCACGGCCTTCCTCCGGGCGCACGCTTCCTGCTATTCTCTGGTTTGGTTCAAGAGCTTTCGGCCGCGCTGATCTGGCCCGAAGAAATCACAACAAGAGAGAAAGAGGACGCGGTGAGCACGGACCGTAAGCCGGAGTTTTTCGCAGGCAAGGACGCGCACGTCGGAATCATCGGCTGCGGCTACGTGGGACTCCCGCTGGCGCTGCGCTTCGCCGATGTGGGACACAGAGTCACGGGCTTCGACCTCGACCAAGCCAAAGTCGACAAGCTCAACGCGGGCCAGTCCTACATCCAGCACATCTCCGCCGAAAAGATCCGCGAGCATGTCCAGGCCAGGCGCTTCGATGCCACTGCGGATTTCTCGCGCCTGAAAGAAGTCGACGCCGTCCTGATCTGCGTGCCCACTCCGCTCGACGAGCGTCGCGAGCCCGATCTCACCTACGTCGCCGACACGGCGAAGGCGATCGCCCCGAACCTGCAGCGCAAACAGCTCATCGTCCTCGAGAGCACCACGTATCCGGGCACAACCGAAGAGCTGGTCCTCCCGATCCTCGAAGCGACCGGCCTGAAATGCCCGATCGCGCGCGGCGCGGGCGCCGAAGACATCGCCACGGATTTTTATCTCGCCTTCTCACCCGAGCGCGAAGACCCCGGCAACAAGCAGTACGGCCTCGCCGAGATTCCCAAAGTCGTCGGGGGAATCAATCCTCCGAGCGGCCGCGCCGCGATGGGTCTCTACGCGCAAATCGTCTCGAAAGTCGTGCCGGTCACGTCAACCCGCGCCGCCGAAATGGTCAAGCTGCTCGAAAATATTTTCCGCTGCGTCAACATCGCCCTTGTGAACGAACTCAAGCAGTTGTGCCTCCGCATGGATCTCGACGTCTGGGAAGTGATCGACAGCGCCGCCACCAAGCCCTTCGGCTTCATGCCGTTCTATCCGGGCCCGGGGCTAGGCGGCCATTGCATCCCGGTCGATCCGTACTATCTTTCATGGAAAGCCCGCGAATACGATTTCGCCACCCGTTTCATCGAATTGGCCGGCGAGATCAATACGGAGATGCCGTACCACGTGGTCAACGCCGTAGCTGGCGCGCTCAACGACCGCCAGAAAAGCATCAAGGGCTCGAAAATCCTGCTCCTCGGCGTGGCCTACAAAAAGGACGTCGACGACCTCCGCGAATCCCCCGCGCTCAAGCTCCTCGAGCTTCTCACCGCCCGCGGTGCCTCCATCGACTACAACGACCCCTATTTCCCGGCCCTCCACAAGATGCGCCACTACGACTTCTCGGATAAACGCTCGGTCGAGCTCACCCCCGCCAACCTCCGCGCCTACGACTGCGCCCTGATCGCCACCGACCATTCGAGCTACGATTACGACGCCATCGTAAAGAATTCCCAGCTGGTGGTCGATACACGTAATGCAACGCGCCGGGTCAAGCAAGGGCATGAAAAGGTCGTGCATTGTTAGGGTTACGCGGTAAGGTGCCTGAAGTGACCCCCTAACCCCGGCTTAGCTCCTGAGACACCAATGGGACGTTCGTACTATTGCCACGCGAGTCAACCAGAACTAGCGTACTACCCATGGACGCAGAGACATTCGTACGTCAGGACAGGCAGGGAGTGACTGCAGTGGAACCCAGCCGCCGCCGGAGCATGCGCGTGCTCCTGAGCGTCCAGATACGCGTGATGGGCAAGACCGCCGCGAACGAAGATTTCGAGGAGCTCACGCGCACGCTCGTCGTGAACGCTCACGGTGCCCTGATTTCCCTGGAGGCGCCCGTAGCCCCCAATCAGTCCGTCACCGTCGCGAACAAAGCCACGAATCAGTCGCGCGAATGCCGCGTCGTCCACGTCGGATCGCAGTCCGCCGGAAAGATCCAAGTCGGAATCGAGTTCACGAAGCCCTCGCCCTCCTTCTGGCAAATCGACTTCCCGCCGGACGACTGGGTCACCCCCGAAAGCTAGCGCTCCAGCCCCCAAAAAACAATTCACTGCGACGCCGAAATCAGCTCCGCGCGGATATTCCCGAAGGGCAGCTGCGCCTGCAAGAGCACCGGCGTGCGCGAGTCGTCGTTCGCCACCCACGCCACCAGGTGCACGCCAGGCACCGGTTTCTGATGCTCGAAGAGATCGATCGCCACCTGCGTCGTAGTGAACGCCCCCGCGCCCACCGTCACGTTCTCATCAGTCGTTTGGCGCTTCGCGCTGAATTCGTACAGATCGTGCCCGTCGTAAATCGTCCCGCTGAATTCCGGCGTGTGCGCCCAATCCACATGCCGCAACACGTAGAGCGCGCCCAGCGGATCGAGCGTGCCCGCCGGCACCACGACGCTCGGCCCCGGCATGCGGTCCGCTTGTCCCGGCGCGGTAAACCGGAACATCTGATCCTGGACTTTGCCGAGCTCGTCGAGGTGCTGCTCGTATTGCCGCGTTTCGAGCGTCGCGCGGTCCGTGTACGAATCGAATTGGTCGTCGACCGAAAAAAGCGATCGCACGGAGCTCACCGTGTGCACCTGCGCGCGGAAATGCCACGTCGAGTAGCCGTAAAGATCGCGCTGCTCGGGCACAGTCATCTGCACCGACGCCGCGTTCGAGAACGCGGACCACGACACCCGGAAATTCAGCGTCTCGCCCACGCGAAAGGGCATGGCGACAGGCTTCGCTGTCTCGGCTTCGGCGGTTTTGCCCGCCGCATGATGCGACGCGCTCCGGGAGTTCGACACTTGCGCGGTCGCCACCGCGACCGCCACCGCCGCAACGCCTGCCATCAGCGCCGCAACGATCGCGCCGCGCATTTTCCAATTGTGATTCCGGGGCATCTTCCTCAGGTCAGATTCTCCGATGGGGCCGGGCGTTGCGCCGCAAAAGAACCTTGCTTGCGGGGCGTAACGCCGGAGGGCTATATTCAAGCGTACCTGAAAACGTGCAGCAGGGTCATCTCTCCCACGCTCGTCGCGAATCGGGACATTCTATATCGGGCCGCGCTTCCGTAGAGGAGGTTTCACCGTTTTGCGCTATCTCGTGACAGGTGGCGCCGGTTTCATCGGCTCCAACGTGGTGGACGAGCTGTTGCGGCGAGGCCATTCCGTCGTCGTGCTCGACGATCTTTCGACCGGTAGCGAAGACAATCTCGCGGCCGTCCGCTCCAAAATCGATTTCAGGATCGGCACCATCACCGATCTCGCCACGGTCCAATCGGCGTGCGTCGGCGCCGACTACGTGATCCATCTGGCGGCGCGCACCTCCGTGCCGAAATCGGTGCACGACCCGCTCGAAACCAACAAAGTGAATATCGATGGCACGCTCCACGTGCTCGTAGCCGCCCGCGACGCCAAAGTGCGCCGCTTCGTCTACGCGGCGTCATCCTCGGCTTACGGCGAAACGCCCACGCTCCCGAAGACCGAGTCGATGCAGCCCCTGCCGATCTCGCCGTACGGTGTCACGAAATTCGTCGGCGAGCTTTACGCGCTGGTATTCGGGCGCGTCTACGCCCTCGAAAACGCCGCCGTTCGCTATTTCAATGTCTTCGGCCCGCGCCAGGATCCCACGTCGCAATATTCGGGCGTCCTCTCGCGCTTCATGCTCGCAGTTCTCAAGGGCGAGCCTCTCGTGATCTACGGCGACGGCGAGCAGTCTCGCGATTTCACCTACATCGACAACATCGTCGACGAAACGCTGCGCGCCTGCGAAGCGCCAGGCGCGTCCGGCAAAGTCTTCAACGGTGGCACCGGCGCGCGCATCACGCTGAACGAAGTCGTAAAACTCCTCGAAAAACTCACCGGCAAAAAGCTTCAGGTGAAGTATGACCCGCCGCGCCCCGGCGACATCCTCCATTCGCAAGCGGACGTCTCGCTAGCGCGCAAAGTCCTAGGCTACGAGCCAAGCGTCCTCTTCGAAGAAGGCTTGAAGCGCACCTGGGACTGGTACAAGTCTCGCCTCGTCTGAAATCCTCGCTGAAGCGCCATTTGTCGTCGGGCTTCTTCGGGAGGCTAACGGCTCGCGCTTCCACCCATTCCGTAGGCGAGACTACCCGTGGAGTGCGGCGGCTCGCCGCCGCTGTTTGCCGCCCGGGCTTGCCCGGGCGTGCTCCCCGCACACGCCACGTATATGCCCCGGGCCTTTGCTTTTGACCTTCCCGCAACGAGCACCCAGCGCGCGTAACCGCACGCGATATCGCGGGCGGAGAGCGTCGCCGCGTAGCGCCGGCTTGCCCTGTGCGAACGACGGGCGTCCCGCCAGCTCTTCCTACGGCACGGCCGTCAGTTGCCGTGAACGCACGACGCGTCTATCATGTGTAGTTGCGCCAAGCGGCAAGACTCATCCTGAGGCTGCGGCGAAAGGAAATCATGGCGAGCGAAGCGGCAGTAATGGAAGCGTTGCGCGGCGTGATGGACCCCGAGCTCCACAAGGACATCGTCACGCTGGGCATGGCGAAAAACGTCCAGGTGAACGACGGCTCCGTCTCTCTCCTCGTCACTCTCACCACGCCCGCCTGCCCGCTGAAGGACACGATCGAGAAAGACGTCCGCGCTGCGCTCGCGAAAGTTCCTGGCGTCACCTCGGTTGAACTGAAATTCGACGCGTCCGTCCCGCCGGGAAAGCGGTTGCAGGACAAAGCCCCCATCGAAGGCGTGAAGAATCTCGTAGCGGTCGCGAGCGGCAAAGGCGGCGTTGGCAAGACGACCGTCGCCGTCAATCTCGCGATCGCGCTGAAAAATATGGGCGCAACAGTCGGCCTGCTCGACGCCGACATCTACGGTCCCAATGTCCCGGTGATGCTCGGCACCCTCGAGCAGCCCCGCGCTCTCGACGAGCGCACCATGATCCCCGTGCAAGCGCACGGCCTGAAAATGATCTCGATGGGCCTGCTCAATCCGGGCGATAAGCCGCTCGTCTGGCGCGGCCCAATGCTTCACAGCGTGATGCAGCAGTTCTTGCGCAGCGTGCGCTGGGGCCAGCTCGATTACCTCATCGTCGACCTGCCGCCGGGCACCGGTGACGTTCAGCTCAGCCTGATTCAAAGCGTCTCGGTCAGCGGTGCGGTCGTCGTCACCACGCCTTCGGTCGTCGCGCTTGCCGACGTTCGCAAGGCGGTCGAAATGTTCCGCCAGGTGAATGTGGAAATCCTCGGTGTCGTTGAGAATATGAGCTATTTCGCGTGCCCGCACTGCCAGGGTCGCATCGACGTCTTCGGCCACGGCGAGGGCGAGAAAATGGCGCAGACCTTCGGACTGCCGTTCCTAGGCGAGATCGAAATCGATCCGAAGATTCGCATCGGCGGCGACACGGGGAAGCCGGTCGCGTCGCTCGGCGAAGACGCGCCCGGCGCGAAAAGCATTTACGCGATGGCGCGCAACGTGGCGGCCCGTCTTTCGGTGGTGAATCTCACCACCACCGCCCCAGTCGTCCAGATCCTGTAGCGGCCCTGTGGAGTGCGGGAGCTTGCTCCCGCTGTTTGCCGGCCGGGCTTGCCCGGCCGTGCTCCCCGCACGCGCATTGTCGCGAGAGCTTTAAGCTTCACCAGCAGGCAACTTGCAAGCGTTGTAGTGGCGGGACACAATACAATTCTGCCCGGAGACACGAACCCACATGAGCGAGCTCGTTCAATTCACCACCGACAAAGACATCGCGGTCATCACGATCAATAATCCGCCGGTCAACGCTCTGAGCCGCGGCGTGCCCGAGGGCATCGAAGCCGCCATCGAGCGCGTCAATAGAGACGACTCAATCAAGGCGGCAGTGCTCATCGGCGCGGGAAAGACGTTCGTCGCCGGTGCGGACATCAACATGTTCGTCGAGATGACCTCGGGCAAGGGCGGGAAAATCGATCTGCTGCCGACGCTGCTGAAAATCGAAGATTGCCGCAAGCCGGTTGTAGTCGCGCTGCACGGCAATGCGCTCGGCGGCGGCCTCGAGCTGGCGCAGGCCTGCCACTACCGCTTGATCGCGCCGGGCACGCGCGTGGGACAGCCGGAAGTGAGCCTCGGCATCATCCCCGGCGCAGGCGGCACACAGCGTTTGCCGCGTCTCGCGGGAGTCGCGAAAGCCGTCGAGATGTGCACCACGGGCAAACCGGTCACGGCGCCCGAAGCGCTCGAAGCCGGGATCGTCGACAAAATCATCGAGGGCGATCTTCTCGCAGGCGCCATCGCATTTGCGCGCGAAATCGCGGGAAAACCCGTCCGCAAGACGCGCGACCGCAACGAAAAGCTCGGCACGCCCGAGCAGAGCGCTCCCATCCTCGCCGCCGCGCGCGACACGGTTCGCAAGAAGCAGCGCGGCCTGCCTGCTCCGCTCGCGGCCATCGACGCAATCGAGGCCGCCACCAAGCTGCCGTTCGATCAAGGCTGCAAAGAGGAAGCGCGCCTCTTCGATGCCTGCCTCTATAGCGACGAATCGAAGGCCCTGATCCACATTTTCTTCGCCGAGCGCGAAGTCTCGAAAATCCCGGACATCCCCAAGGACCTGCCGCTCATCCCGATCAACTCGGTGGCGATTGTGGGCGCGGGCACGATGGGCAGCGGGATCGCCATGGTCTGCGCGAACGCGGGCATTCCCGTCGTGATGAAGGATTCCGATCAAGCCGCGCTCGATCGCGGTCTCGCCAGCATCCAGAAGAACTACGCGACGTCCGTCAAGCGCGGCCGCTTCACGCAGGAGCAGGTCGACGAGCGCATGAAGTTGATCAAGCCCACGCTTCACTATTCCGACTTCGCGAATGCGGACATGGTGATCGAGGCAGTCTTCGAGACGATGCCGCTCAAGAAAGAGGTCTTCGCCGAACTCGACCGCGTCTGCAAGCGCGGCGCGATTCTCTCGAGCAACACGTCCACGCTGAATATCGACGAAATCGCGGCCACCACTTCGCGTCCCGAAGCCGTAATTGGCATGCACTTCTTCAGTCCCGCCAACGTCATGCGCCTGCTCGAAGTCGTGCGCGGCCGCAAGACTGGCAAGGACGTGATCGCCACCTGCATGCAGCTCTCGAAGAAAATCGGCAAGATCGGCGTGCTCGTCGGCAATTGCCGCGGCTTCGTCGGCAATCGCATGTTCCTGCCGTACATTCGCGAGGGGCAATTCCTCGTCGAGGAGGGCGCAACGCCCGAAGCCGTCGACACCGCGCTCACCGAGTGGGGAATGGCGATGGGGCCGCTCGCCGTCGGCGATCTTGGCGGGCTCGACATCGCCTATCGCATCCGCAAGGAATATCGGCCTCTCGAAAAGCCCGGCACGCGCCAGCCCTACCTCGAGGACCATTTCGTCGAAATGGGACGCCTCGGCCAAAAGACCGGCTCCGGCTGGTACAAATATGACGCCGACCGCCGCGCATCGTCCGATCCCGAGGCCGCCGAACTCGTACGCAAGTGGCGCGCGGAAGCCGGCACGCCGCAGCGCCAGATTTCATCGCAGGAGATCGTCGAGCGCTGCGTCTATTCACTCATCAACGAAGGCGCGCGCATTCTCGAAGAGGGCTACGCGCTCCGCGCCGGCGATATCGACACGATCTACGTGAATGGCTACGGCTTCCCGGGATTCCGCGGCGGCCCGATGTGGTATGCAGGCGCCGTAGGACTAAAGAAGGTGTACGAGCGCGTAGCCGAATTCCACCGCCAGCACGGTCACATCTGGGAACCAGCCCCGCTCCTCAAGCAGCTAGCCGACGAAAACAAAACCTTCGCCGACTACCAACGCGAAAGCGTCCCCGCCGCCGACTAAAGCGCACGGAGCCGCAGCCGCGGTGTGCGTAGCGCCGGCGTCCCGCCGGCCTTCTGAAGCCCGAATGATGTACCCGGTCAAGCGCCGGAGGCGCGATTGTCGTTAGCCCGGCATGGAGCGAAGCGGAATGCCGGGACATGTAGCGAGAGATCCTAGTCCCGGACGGGCCGGTTGAAAAGTTCCGCTACATGTAAAACCGCATAATCCACTCAGCCACGCAACAAGGCTTCGCCGCTCCCTCACCCTCAACCGTCACCACCATCTCTGCCTCAACGCAATCGCCAAGCTCCTTCAACCCGCGCAGCTCCATTCGCGCGCGGATCCTCGAATCCGCCGCCACCGGAGCGGGAAACCGCACGCGATTCAATCCATAATTCACGCGCATCCGCTCCCCGTCGCGCACCTGAAACACCTGCTCCGCAAGCGGCACGATCAGCGACAGCGTCAAGAATCCGTGCGCGATGGTCCCGCCGTAAGGTGACTCGCGCGCCGCCCGCTCGCGATCTTCGTGAATCCACTGGTGGTCGTCGGTCGCCGCCGCGAATTCACGAATTCGCTCCTGCGTCACCAAGAACCACTCCGACACGCCAAGCTCCCGCCCCACAAAATCTTTCAGCGCAAGCGGCGTGTCCAGAATGAGTGGCGGCACGGGATTATTTCTTCGGCGTCACGCCGAACGCGTCCGACTGAAATTCGAGCGAAGCCGGAAAGTGCTGCGCAAAGTAGGTCCAGTCATGCGAGCCCGGATAAAGATGAAACTCGTGCGGGATGTGCCGCGAAACCAGCAATTCATGAAACGCCTGCGCGCCCACGTTGAAGCCGTAGCTGTCCTCCGTCCCGCAGTCGAAATAGATTTTCAGCCCCACGGGCCGCGGCCTCTCGCGCACGATCGTGAACGGGCTGTTGCGCTCCCAAAATTCGCGGTTAAACGGAATGCCAAAAGCCGTGCCGAGCATCATCGTGAGGATATTCGATTCGCCGGGCGTCGCGCGGAACTGCGGCAGCTTGGCGATCAGCGCGGGACTGTTCGCGCTCACCGCGCCAAAGCTCTGCGGAAAAAGCAGCGCAAGGTGCAGCGCTCCGTAGCCGCCCATCGAAATGCCCGCAACGCCGCGCGTACGCCGTCCCGCCTGAATCCGGTAGCGCCCTTCGATGTACGGCAAGAATTCGCGCATCAGGAAATCCTGGTAGCGCACCTTCCCGTCTTCGGAGTTGATGAAGAACGTCCGGCCGCCCGCCGGCGCCGCGATCACAAACTCGCCGAGCTGTTTCTGGTCCCACATATCCTGAATCACGTCCCAGCCGCCGGAGTTCAGCAGCGCCTGTTCGTTCTCGCCGATGCCGTGGAAGAAATAGAGCACAGGATAGCGGCGCGCCTTATCGGCATCGTAGCTCGGTGGCAGCAGCACACAGTAGGGAACGGCGCGATGAAGAATCTTGCTCGGCGCCGAGCTGCATTCCGCGCGGCTCGCGGCACGCGCCGGCGCACCAAATGAAAGCCACGCGAGCGCCAGCAAACATCCCGCCAGGGCCCACCCGGCGCGTCTACTCATACCGCAGCGCCTCGACCGGATTCAGTTTCGCCGCGCGCGACGCCGGATAAATCCCCGCCGCCAGGCTCACCAAAATCGAAAACAAAATCGCGAACATCACCATCCACCACGGCACCGCCGCGACCGCCACCGACGGCAACTGCTGCCGCGAAAGATACACATCCGTGCCGAAATTGAGCGCCCGCGCGATCAGCCAGCCCAGCGCCACGCCGAGAACGCCGCCGAGCAGCCCCATCGCGGCCGCCTCCGCGAAAAACAGCCCCTGCACCACGCGGTCAGCCGCGCCCAAAGCCTTCAGCACGCCGATCTCGCGCCGCCGTTCGAGAATCGCCATCACCAGCGTGTTGACGATCCCCAACGAAGCCACCACCAGCGCAAGCCCGCCGAAAATCAGCAGCAGCAGATCGAACACGCCAAACACCAGCCGCAAACTCTGCGTCGCATCCAAAAGCGAAAACGCGCTGAACCCCATCTTCTTGATCGCGTCTTCCGCGGCCTTCACGTCGACCGCATCTTTCACGCGCACGGTCAAGTTGTCGTACGTTTTCTTCGCCGACGCCGACGCCGACGCCGGCGTCGCGCGTATCAGGTCGCGCAGATCGTTTGTCTGCGTGGCCTGCAATTGCTCCGCAAGCTGCAGCGGAATCAGCAGCCGCCCGCGCCCGAATGTGCCGAGCCCGGCCGACGGTTCCGTCTCGACGATGCCGACCACGCGCAATTTCTCCTCATGCGGCACGATCGAAAATCCGCCCCCGCCCCCGTCGGAATTCGCGCCGCCCGTCGCCGGCAGCGGCGTCCGCTCCGCATAGCGCAGCACGAGATCTTTGCCGAGCAGCGAATACGGCTGGTCCGAAAGCTGCTTCGCCAGATCGATCTGCAAAATCGCCTCGTTCGCATCCGGCCCCGAAAAGAAATGTCCCTGCATTCCATCAAACGATCCGCCATCGCGATCCGATTCCGGTATCCCCGCCACGACAGTCGGATAAGGATTCCCGTTGTAATGAATCTCCGTCGGGAATCGGATCTCGGGGTACACCTCGATCACGTTCGGCAGCGCCCGGATCTGGCTCCGCGCGCCTTCGTCGAGCGGCACAATGGGCGTCGCCGCTGCCGCAGCCGCATTCGCGCGTGCGCGCCCGCCAAAGCCGGTGAAGTTCGTTCGCGGCGTCACGATGATCGCGTTGAATAGCCCCGAATGCGAAAGGCTGTTGCTCGCCAGATTCTGCAATCCCACTCCGAGCGACAGCATCGCCACCAGCGACGCCACGCCCACGCCGATTCCCACGGTCGTCAGCGAATTGCGAAACAGCGCCTCGCGCAGATTCCGCGCCGCCAGATCGACCAGATCGCGGGTCTTCACGCGCGTCCTCCATCGTTCTTGATCTTGCCGTCGCCCATCAGGATCATTCGATGCGCGAACCGCTGGGCGCGCGGCTGTTCGTGCGTCACCATCACGATCGTCATGCCCATCCCTTCGTTGATCTCGCGCAGCAGATTCATGATTTCGTCGCCGGTCGCGCTGTCGAGGTTTCCGGTCGGCTCGTCGGCCAGCAGAATGGTCGGACGGTTCACCAGCGCGCGCGCCAGCGCTGCCCGCTGTTGCTCGCCGCCCGAAAGCTCGCTCGGCCGGTGCGTCAGCCGCGCGCTCAGCCGCACGCGATCCACCGCCTCGCGCACGCGCGTCGTTCGCTCGCCGCGCTCCACCTCAGCCAGCCGCAGCGGCAGTTCGACATTCTCCTCAAGCGTCATCCGCGGCAGCAGATTGAACGACTGGAACACGATTCCGATCGTCTGGCTGCGGTGCCGCGCAAGTTCGTCCGAGCTCATGCTCGCCAGATTCCGCTCGTGCGCGAAAATCGCGCCGGAGGTCGGCCGGTCGAGCCCCGCCATCAGATTCAGCAGCGTCGATTTGCCCGATCCCGAGCTCCCGAGCAGCGCAACGAACTCCCCCGCGGGAATGCTCAGCGTGACGTCGTCCACAGCCCGCACCAGCGCGTCGCCCATCGGATAATGCCGCACCAGATGCTCGGTGCGGATGGCCGCAGCGCCGCCTCGCTCCACCGCTCCCGCCGCGCCAGGCGCAGCGCTCATGTTCGACAATGTCATAGCCCTCCATGGTACTACGCACGGCCTCCGCAAGATGTTGCCGCAAATATGCCTCTATCCGCGCCGAACGCAGGCTCGGGTATAATCACGCGGCTGGGCTCACGAGGCCGTCCGGCCGCACTCCGGATCTTCTCGATCGACGCTTACGGGAGAACCATGACAATTCTTGTTACAGGTGGTGCCGGTTACATCGGGGGTGTAACTGCTGAGCGGCTGAAAGCAAAGGGCGAGCGCATTGTGGTGCTGGACGATCTCTCGCGCGGCCACCGCTCCTCGGTCGATCCGGACGTGCCGTTCTTTCACGGCCGCGTCGGCGACCGCTCTCTCGTCGCGCGCATTCTCAAAGAACACAAAATCGAGGAGTGCGTTCACTTCGCGGCGCTCGCCTACGTGGGCGAATCCGTCAGCGAGCCGGCGCGCTATTTCGAGAACAACGTCGAGCAGGGAATCGCCTTCATGAACACGTTGATGGAAGAGGGCATCCGTCGCGTCGTCTTTTCATCCACCTGCGCCACTTACGGCGAAGCCGAAAAAATTCCCATCGCCGAAAGCACGCCGCAGTGGCCTACAAATCCCTACGGTTGGTCGAAGCTGATGATGGAGCGCGTCCTCGATTCCTACGATCACACCTACGGCCTGAAATTCATGGCGCTCCGCTACTTCAACGCGGCCGGCGCCACCGAGGCGCGCGGCGAGCACCACGAGCCGGAATCGCATCTCGTTCCAAATGTTCTTGCGGCCGCTCTTGGCGAAAAGCCGGAAGTCTCCATCTTCGGCACGAACTATCCGACGCCCGACGGCACGGCGATTCGCGACTACGTCCACGTGATCGATCTCGCCGAGGCGCACATCCAGTCGCTCGAATACCTGCGCCGGGGCGGCAAATCCGATTTCATCAACCTGGGCACCGGCCACGGCTTCTCGGTCCTGGAAGTGGTCGAAACCGCGCGCAAAGTAACCGGCGCGCCCATTCGCATCCGCATGGAAGCCCCGCGCCCAGGCGACCCCGCAAAGCTGGTCGCCGACAACGCCAAAGCCCAGCAAGTGCTCGGCTGGAAGCCCACGCAGTCCGACCTCCCGCAGATCCTGAAATCGCAGTGGGCCTGGCGCAAAAAGCACCCAAACGGCTACGCGGACTAGAAGACGTTTCGTAGTGTTCTTCCTCTTCTCTGCGTCCTCTGCGTCTCTGCGGTAAGAATTTCGGCTCGGCCTCGGATATCCAATCCGGCTGCGCGATGGATTACGACCGCAGCCCGTTGTCTGCTTCTTGATTGGGCCTCATGAAAAGTTCCGCGAACACCCCATAACGGGCTCACGGGTTGCGTGTATAATGCGCCGCGCGGCGTGGTCCGCCACGGATTCCGGCCGAGGTCACGTGAAACGGGGATTCTTGGAACCGCATCAGCATGATCGATGGCATGGAGGCGCGACCACGAAGTCGCGGCCGGTTTCGCAACGCGCTTCTGTCCCTGAGTAGTGTGGAAATACCGCAAGGCCGATCGGAGAATTGAGCGAAACATCGATGACAAAAGTCGAAGCGATTATCCAGACCTCGAAGCTGGATGCCGTAAAAGACGCCCTCCAGGAAGTCGGCGTCGAAGGGATGACGGTCCTCGAAGCCCGCGGGCACGGCCGTCAGAAGGGTCACACCGAGTTTTACCGGGGCCGCGAATACACCGTCGATCTGATCCCCAAGATCAAGATCGAAATGGTCCTGGCGGACGACATGGCAGAAAAGGCCGTCCAGGCGATTGTCACGGCGGCGCGCACAGGAAAGATCGGTGATGGTAAGATTTTTCTTTCGAAGGTAGACGATGCCATCCGTATCCGCAACGACGAGCGCGGCGAGACCGCTCTCTAACGGCATGGCCAAGCCGCAGGATGCAGGCAACGGGCAATGAAACCGTCACACCGAGCCCGGCGCGCGATCGGGACTCGAACCGATACACATGTCTACGAACCCCACTCTCGCCGCCGAACTCCGCGATCAATACGCGGCGGGCTCGACGCGCCTGCAGGAGGAATTCGCCGCCGGCGGTGACGGCCGCGCCGCCGTTCACGGCCGCACCGCGCTCGTAGAGTCCATCGCTTCCCGCCTCTGGAAGGAACTGGTTTCATCGGACATCGAAGGTCCTCCCGGCTTCGCGCTCCTCGCGCTCGGCGGATTCGGGCGCCGCTGGCTTTTCCCCTACTCGGATATCGACATTCTTTTCCTTCACGCCGAGGGCGTCGTCGACCAGGACCTCAAGGACCGCGTTCAAAAGTTTTCCCAGGAGATGTGGGATCTTAGGCTCAAGTTGAGCCCGGCGACGCGTTCTCTGGCCGAATGCGAGAAATTCGACTCGAACAACGTCGAATTCGCGATCTCGCTGCTCGATTGCCGCTATCTGGCGGGCGACCGCAAACTGTTCGCCCGCTTGTACGACCAGGCGATTCCGAAGCTCGTCTCGCGCGAGTCACGTTCGATCGTGCAGCGGCTCACCGATCTCACGCGTGCCCGCTACAATAAATTCGGCAACTCCGTCTTTCACCTCGAGCCCAATGTCAAAGATGGTCCCGGCGGCCTGCGCGATTACAATCTCGCTCACTGGCTCGCCCTCATCGCAGCGATGGAAGAACGTTCCGGCTGGCCGGACGAAGCCGAACTTCTCCCCGAGTGGCTCCGCCCGCGCTTCGATGCGGCGCTCGATTTCCTCGTGTCCGTTCGCTGCTTCCTGCACTTCACCCACGGACGCGATGACAACACACTCGCCTGGGCCGAGCAGGACGAAGCCGCCGAGCGCACCATCGGCGTTCCCGACGCCGACTCGCTTCCCACCGCCGACTGGATGCGCATCTACTATGGCCACGCGCGCCTGGTCCACCGCGTCGCCGCGCAGCTCCTCGAGGAGTTTCCCGCCGCGCGCCCCTCGCTTTATCGACAGTTTCAGAATCTGCGCTCGCGCCTTTCCAACGCCGAATTCGCCGTCGTCGACGGACACATCTTCCTCCAGCGCGAGGAGTCGCTCAAAGATCCGGAATTGCCGCTGCGGATGTTCCGCTTCATGGCGCGCCACGGCCTGAGCCTTAGCTCGGCCACCGAGCACCGGCTCGAGGAAATTTTGCCGTCTCTCGCCAAAGACCCGCCCAAGGGCGTCGCCGCGTGGAACTACTTGCAGGAAATTCTGCTCGCGCCCCATGCCGCGGAAGCCCTGCGAGTGATGCATTCTCTGGGCTTGCTGACGCTGCTGATACCCGAGTTCAAACCGATCGATTCGCTCGTGATCCGCGATTTTTCGCACCGCTTCACGGTCGACGAGCACACCTTCGTCGCGATCGAGAATCTCCACGCCCTGCGAAAATCGCAATCCAAGTGGGACCAGCGCTACGCCGAACTCCTCGCCGAAGTCGAGCAGCCCGACTTGCTCTACCTCGCCGTGCTGCTCCACGACACGGGCAAAGGCGCCGAATCGGAAAATCACATCGCCGCGAGCCTCGAGTTCGCGAAAACCTGCCTCGCGCGTCTCGACCTCGATCCGCCCGACCGCGAAATGGTTCTCTTCCTGATCAAGCGCCACCTCGAGATCAGCAATTTCCTGCGCCGCGACATCTTCGATCCGGGCACGATCCGCCAGACCGCCGAGAAGATGGGCACGCCCGAGCAACTCAAGATGCTCTGCCTCCTCACGTACGCCGATATCAAGGCCGTGAATCCCGAAGCGCTCACTCCGTGGAAAGCCGAAAATATCTGGCAGCTTTACATCGGCACCGCCAATTTCATGATGCGCAGCGCCGACGATCGTCTCCACGTCGAGGCCGACGACGAAGTCCTCGATCATCTCCGCAGCCTCGCGCCCGCCGCCGGGAAGAGAATCGAGGCCTTTCTAGACGGCCTGCCGCGCCGCTATCTCCGCACGCAAGCCGCAAGCGACGTGATTCGCCACATGGAGATGTCGAGCCACCTTGGCGAGGATTCCGTGCAGCTTGACCTCACGCGCGGCCGCCACTGGTACGAGCTCACGCTCGTCACCCGCGACCGCCCGTTCCTTTTTGCCAAAATGGCGGGCGCGCTCGCCGCCTGGGGGATGAACATCGTCAAGGCGTCCGCTTTCTCCAACAGCGCGGGCATCGTCGTCGACACATTTCTTTTTACCGACCGCTTCCAGACGCTCGAATTGAATCTCCCCGAATGGGAGCGTTTCAAGAAGAGCATCCACGACGTGCTCGCGGATCAGGCCGACCTCGAGCGCATGCTGCGCGACCGCCTGCGCAGCGAAAAAAGCGTCGAGCCGAAAGTCAAAATCGACACCCGCATCGAAATCGACGACGAATGCTCTCCGCACACCACGCTCATCGAGGTCATCACGCAAGACCGTCCCGGGCTTCTCTATCGCATCAGCTCGCAGTTCTCGCACCAGAACTGCAACATCGAAATCGCCCTGATCGAAACCGAAGGCCAGATGGCCATCGACGTTTTCTATCTAACGTCCGCCGGAGGCAAATTGTCGCCCGAGCACCAGTCCCGCCTCCGCACCGCCCTCCTCCATGAACTGGCCACAAAGTAGCCCGGTCCGTGGAGTGCGGGAGCTCGCTTGCCCTGAGCGCCGACGCCGAAACCCGTGTGGAGTGCGGCGGCTTGCCGCCGCTGTTTGCCCCCGGGGCTTGCCCCGGCGTGCTCCCCGCACACGCTATGTACGCCCCCGCTGCAGGCGCGAGGCTCACAACTGCGGTGCCAACCGGAGAATCTTTGTAGGTCGCGGCTTCTAGCCGCGACACAAGCCACAGAACCGTCGTGGGCTTCAGCCCCTGAAGTTCCCGCACCCGGCCGGCACAAAGACTCGTGCCGCTCGCTCCCCATCGCGAAAACTTCCTCAATCCGCCCGCCCCCCGCAAAGCGTATTATCATTGGAGGGGCAGGAGGGGGACGCATGCCAATCCAGAAGAAGCCGGACCTAACCTACGCGGACGTCACGCCGAAGGCTCTCTACATGGGCCGCCGCAATTTCCTGCTCGGTCTTGTGGCGACCACGGCCGTCGTCGCCGGATGGAAGAAGCTGCCGCGCATGTTCGCCGGTCCTGCCACGGGCTCGGTGCCCGTGAAGCTCGGCGGCCTGGTGAACAGCAAATACACGACCACCGGCGAGAAAATCACGCCCGAAAACGACGTCACCACCTACAACAATTACTACGAGTTCGGCACGGACAAGGGCGACCCGTCGCAGAACGCCAAGAATTTCGTCACCACTCCCTGGAGCGTCTCCGTCGAAGGCGAATGCGCCAAGCCGCGCAAGTTCACCATGGACGAAATCGTGAAGCTCGCGCCGCTCGAAGAGCGCATCTACCGCCATCGCTGCGTCGAGGCCTGGTCGATCGTCGTGCCGTGGATCGGCTATTCGCTGAGCACGATCATCAATCTCGTCCAGCCCACGTCCAAGGCGCGTTACGTCGCTTTCGAGACCTACTACGATCCGCGCCAAATGCCGCTGGCCTCGGGCGCTGGAATTCAGCTTCCTTACGTCGAGGGCTTGCGCCTCGACGAAGCGATGAATCCGCTCACGCTGCTCTGCGTAGGCATGTACGGCGAGACGCTACCCAATCAGGACGGCGCGCCCGTGCGCATGGTGATCCCTTGGAAGTACGGATTTAAGAGCATCAAATCCATCGTCAAGATTCGCTTCGTCAAGGACCAGCCGCCGACAACTTGGAATATCTACGCGCCGAATGAGTACGGCTTCTATTCCAACGTGAATCCCCACGTCGACCATCCCCGCTGGAGCCAGGCCAAGGAGCGCCGGCTCGGCGAGTTCCTCCGCCGCGACACTCTTATGTTCAACGGCTACGGCGACTACGTCGCCAGCATGTATGCCGGAATGGATCTGCGGAAAAATTTCTAGATGAACGCGATCCTGACCAGCAAGTGGACCAAGGTAGCTGTCTTCGTCCTCTGCCTGGTTCCGCTCGGCCTGCTGATCTGGCGCGCCATCCAGGGCGACCTCACCGCCAATCCGATCAATTACATCGAGCACCGCACCGGCGATTGGACGCTTCGCTTTCTCGTCATCACGCTCGCGGTCAGCCCGCTGCGTAAAATTCTGCGCCTGCCGCAGCTCATCCGCTTTCGCCGGATGCTGGGCCTGTTCGCGTTCTTTTACGGCTGCCTCCACTTCAGCACGTGGTTCGGCCTCGACCTCGGTCTCGACCTGTCCGACATCGCGAAAGCCATCGCCAAGCGCCCCTTCATCACGGTCGGCTTTTCCGGCTTCTTGCTGATGATTCCGCTCGCGTTCACCTCGACGGCCGCCTCGATCCGGCGCCTCGGCGGAAAGCGCTGGCGCATGCTGCATCGCCTGATTTACGTCAGCGCGATCGCCGGCGTGATCCATTATTTCTGGCTCGTGAAATCCGATAAACGCAAGCCGCTCGAATACGGCTTGCTCGTCGCGATCCTGCTCGCGTGGCGTATCGGCTCCTGGCTGATCGACCGTTTTCGCCCGGCCCCGGCGACCGCCGCGCCTCCCAGCCGTACCAGGCCGGAGTCCGCCTAGCCCGTCCGGACAATGGCCGCGCCATATTTTCGGATTCTTCTATTCCCCGCGAGCAGGTAGAATCGAACCATCGGGCCGCATCCCCGCATCAAACCAAACGGAGTGGGCCACCTCAGGAGACGTCGCACGTGAAGCTCACCGCAGTCGGCATATTCTTGGTTGTCGTATCCATCGCCTTCGCAGGCTGTCAGTCGGATCCCGCTGATCCTCCAGCCCGGCCGCAGCAGGCGGCGATCCACGCCGTGGGGGCGGTCCTGACGCACCACAACGACAACGCGCGCACCGGCCAGAACCTGCACGAAACGCTTCTCACGCCTTCGAACGTCAGCGCGGCCACGTTCGGACTGGCGGGCAAGCTTGCGGTCACGGGCTCCGTCGATGCGCAGCCTCTGTACCTGCCGAACCTTCTTATCAACGGCGCTTTCCACAACGTGGTCTTCGTCGCCACCGAACACGGCTTGGTTTACGCTTTCGACGCGGATGCGCTCGGCGCGCCGCTCTGGCAGACTTCCGTGATTCCGCCCACCGAAAAGCCGAGCGACGACCACAATTGCGCGCAGGTCACTCCCGAAATCGGCATCACGGCCACGCCGGTGATCGATCCGAGCGCCGGCCCCAACGGCACGATTTTCGTAGTCGCGATGTCCAAAGACGCGGCCGGGAACTACCACCACCGTCTGCACGCGCTCGATCTCGTCACGCATGCCGAGCTCAACGGCGGCCCGGTTGAAATCAAAGCTTCCTACAAGAATCTCGCCGGCCCGATGCAATTCGATCCCGGGCAATACGAAGCGCGCAGCGCCCTGCTGCTCGCGAATGGCACGATCTACATCGGCTGGAGCTCGCACTGCGACGTGCAGCCTTACACCGGCTGGATCATGGCCTACAACGCATCCACGCTGCGCCAAACGGGCGTGCTCGACGTCACACCGAACGGCGGCGCGGGCGGCATCTGGATGTCGGGCGGCGGCATGGCCGCCGACTCCGCCGGAAACATTTTCCTGCTCGATGGCAACGGCACGTTCGATCCCGCCGTCGATGCAGCAGGCATGCCCGTCTGCGGCGACCTCGGCAACGCCTTCCTCCGGCTCGCGCTCGACGGCAAAGGGCTGCGCGTCGTGGATTATTTCGCTGCGCACAATACGCTGGTCAATTCACTGCAGGATCGCGATCTCGGCTCGGGCGGCCTGGTCCTGCTGCCCGATCTCAAAGATGAATCCGGAAAAACGCGCCATCTCGCCGTGGGCGCAGGCAAGGCGGATTTCGATACGGGGCGCCCCATCATCTACGTGGTCGATCGCGACGCGATGGGCAAATACGATCCGCGCATCGACCACATCTATCAAAGGGTGATGACGGGACTCGGCGGCCGCGACGGCGTCTTCGCGCTGCCCGCCTATTTCAACAACACCGTCTACTACGGCTCGCAGGGAGATTTCCTGAAAGCGTTTCCGATCGCGCACGCGAAGCTGGCCGAGCACGCCGCCTCACGCAGCCCCGCGCGCTTCTCCTATCCGGGCACCACGCCCAGCATTTCGGCCAACGGCTCGGCCAACGCGATCGTCTGGGCGGTGGAAGCCTCGACGCCCGGCGTCCTCCACGCCTACGACGCAGCGAATCTCGCGCACGAGCTCTACAACAGCAATCAGGCCCCGGGCGGCCGCGATCAGTTCGTCGAAAATAAATTCATCACGCCGATGATCGCCAACGGCAAAGTGTTTATCGGCACGCCCGATTCCGTCGTCGTCTTCGGCCTCCTCCAGCCATCGCCCGCCCCCGGCCTCTCGCGCAACCCTCGCCGCAAGCATGGCTCATTCGCGCTGGCCAACTACACGCTCTTCGCACGTAACGCCCCTCTGCAATAAAGTTTTCGGTAGCCGTGGCCCGCTCCCTCGTAGCAAAAGTCAAAGGCGCCCGCCCACAACCAGGGCGGCCGCTACAAATGCAACCCCGCAACGTCCGTCGTCGTGGCCCTTGTAGCGGCCGCCTTGCTTTCAGGCGGGCGTTTTTGCTTGGAGGTTTTCCCGGCCCTGTCGGGAGTCTGACGTACGCGCGCGAGCAATTCGTCGACGGGTGCCGCAGGGTGCGCGAGGTAACTGTCCCGTTCGCGCACCATTGTCACCCCCACTGTGTGATGCTACAATGTATCACATGAGAAAAGCCTCGGTCCGCGACCTTCGTTACGCCTTCAAAAAGATAGAACGCTTGCTCCACGAGGGCGAAGAAATCCAGATCACCAAACGCCGGCGCGTGATCGCCCGCCTGGTTCCCGAGCGCGCGTCGCGCGCAAAGAAAGTTCCGGACTTCCTCGCTCGGCTGCGCTCGATCTACGGAGAGAAGCTGCTGGCTGTAACCGGCGCTGATCTCGTAGCCGAGGATCGGAACCGGTATTGAAAATCTACGTCGACACCAGCTTTCTCGTGTCGCTGTACAGCCTTGACGCGAATTCCGCGGCTGCGGCCCGCGCCATGCAGTCCTCTCCGGCCGACCGCCTCCTGACCGCATTTGGCGAGCTGGAGCTCTTCAACGCGCTCGGATTGCGGCTGTTCCGGAAGGAGGTCACCGCGCAGCAGGCAAAATCTTCGTTGAAAGATTTCGAGAGCGATTTGCGCGACGGAATCTTCCAACTGCGCGTTCTCCCGGATTCCGTGTTCGAGCGGGCGCTGCGGCTGTCGCGGCAGACGACCCCCAGGCTGGGCACTCGCAGTGCGGACGTGCTGCATGTAGCCGCCGCCCTCGAGTTGGGCGTCGATTACCTATACAGCTTCGACGAGCGCCAAAGGAAACTCGCCCGCGCCGTCCGCCTCAAATTGAACTGAAGAGCCTTTGAGGACAGGCCAGATCGCGGAGATGTGGATGTGGTTGCCACGATTCCGTCGAGACTTGACAGTTCAGATTTTAGATTTGAGATTGAAAGCTCGGAGGAAAAGCGCCCGCCTGGTCGCTACCGCGCAGTTTCCGGAACCACGGCGGCGAACGGGTGGAACGCTAGCAATTAGGCCCGAATGTGTTTACCCTGTTTGTCAGAGGTTTACTCCTATGACGATCCGCCTCGAACTCAGCGCTGAGACTGAGGCTCGCCTCAAGGAGGAAGCGCGCGCCAAGGGGCTTCCTTTGGAGAAAGTCGCGGAACAGCTGCTCAAAGAAGTCCTCGCCGGACGGTCATTGCCTGAAAACCGGATGAGCCTCGAAGAATTTCATCGAATGCTCGCAGCGATGGCCGAAGGTTCCGAAAAACTGCCCGATTTGCCCACCGAAAGCTTCTCGCGCGAGAGCTTCTATGAGGACAGGCTAGATGGCGGAGACGCTGTACCTGGTCGATAGCAACGTCCTTCTCCGCTGGGTCAAGCCCGACCACAGCGACTATCCCGCGATCGTTTCAGCCACGGATGTCATTCTGCAACGCGGCGGCGTCCTCTGCTATACGTCCCAGAATGTCGCGGAATTTTGGAACACGTGTACGCGTCCTCTGGACCGCAATGGCTATGGCCTCTCGCCTCAAGAGGCCGACCGCAGGGCAAGATTCTTCGAGGAAAAGCTCCGTCTGCTGCCCGACAGCCTTTCGGTTCACGAAGAATGGCGCAAACTCCTGGTCTCGTACAACGTGTCTGGCGCGAAGGTTCACGACGCTCGTTTGGTAGCAGCCATGCACGTACACGGTGTCACGCATGTTCTGACCTTCAACGACAAGGATTTTGTGCGGTATACGAATATTGAAGTAGTCCACCCCCGGGCCCTGCCGCCCAAGTAAGCCAAATGCCGAACGCCGCGTCGTTGCCGTTGCCGTTGCATTTGCAGCGGCCTGTCCTGCCTGCCCTGAGCAGAGTCGAAGGGAGCGCCGTCGAAGGGCCGCCTTGCCTTCAGGCGGGCGCTTTACCTCCGAGGTTTCGATCTCAAATCTGAAATCTGAACTACCTGAACTCTCAAATCTCGACCGAATCGCAGTTAGCCCAGCCCAGCAGGGCTGGGAAAACGGATCGAATCGGACGAGCGCCGTAAGTGCGACACTCTCAGAGGGTTGGGAAGGCGAAGAACCTAGAGTTGAGGGTCGAGAGCCGCCTCGCGCACTCTCCGCAAGGGTCGGTGTGATTCGCTCGCGGTTCCTCGAACGATGTCCCACCCGCCCGAAGCCTGCCCGGCGAAAGTTCTCGGCTACAGCTTACTTTTTCCATTCCGTTCCAACTCGAAGAGAATGCGAATGCCCCGATAAAAACATTCCTTTTTGTAGGCAACTTCCCAGTCTTCGACGTAAAGAATCTCTCCAAGCGACCCTTTATTCAGCATTGCGGCGATCTTTTTCTGTCGGCCACGCCGCGACTCAGCGGATCGCTCAATCCATTGGGGCGGCATATTCCCCCCTTGCTGCCGCAACAGCAGATAGCCACGCAGGCAACTTCCAGCCGCCATTTCGAATAGTCCCGCCTCTCTGGGCATACTGTTCTCCTTAGAAAACGCGATCGAAGTTATGACAGCCGTGGGGTCATGTCAAGAGCGCCAGCACCTCATGCTTTATTCACTCATTAAGTAAATTGCTGTGGGCTGCATTGAGGTTAGGATGGCGCACTAACATGGCGACCGAAATGGGTTCATCCGTTTTTCGTTGGGCCAAGCGATTTCTCCGCGCAGATGCAGAGCAACCCGTGAGTGCGATGAGGATAGCTCCTATCCCAAATTCGGCGAAATCAGTGGGTTCTCTTAGAATGGAGCCGAAGCTTACAACCAAGCCGCTATTACCCGCTAAAAAAGAGCGAGCTAGCACCCAAGCTGGAGGGAGCAAGTCCTGAGGCCACGGTAGTCCAAACGCTGCGGCTCGGCGATGGATCATATAGCCAGACGGCGCAGGGCACAAGCATCGAGCTGTCCGCCGAAAGGCCTGCGGATTTGGAGCGTCCATGGCTCGCGAGAAGGGTGCTTCTGGATGACAGCGGTAGCCCGGTCGCGATCGGCGTTCCGATAGCTCCTCGCGGTGATCGTGCCGAGCAGTTTGCGAGGGATTATCTGGTCGCGAATTATTCGCAGGACCTCGCTAGAGAAGGTGCCTTTCCCCACAGAGAAGGCGGACCGGCTGAAGGAGCAGGTGAACCGTTGGGAGCAGAACAACCAGTTCAGCCGGAAGCACCCCGGGAATACTCGATTGTTAGAGTGTTCTACGCAACCGACAGGTCAACGGGAAGGGGTGGAAAAGGTTACTCAAATCGGCGGGATCCGAATGAGCATCTGCACTTCGGCACCTGTGATGTAACCATACCCCGTGATCACAGGCTTGCAAAGCTTGAGTCTCGCCGCTGGTGGAAATTCGAGTTCAGCTGGAATCCGAGGAAGCACATTACGCTAGGGGAAATACGAGAGGTTCCCGAGGATGATTTTATCTCGCTCCTACGGATCTATGTCGAGGGAGCAGAGGGCCACAGCGCCTTTGTTTTCATTCATGGCTTTGATGTTAGTTTCGAAGACGCCGCTCGCCGGACCGCGCAATTGAGCTATGACCTGGGGTTCAAAGGTGCTCCGATTCTTTATAGTTGGCCGTCGGCAAGCTCCAAAGGAGGATATCTCGCTGACGAGGCTACGATCGAATGGACCCGGCCACATCTGACTAAGGTCCTTTCGCGGGTCGCCCAAGACACCGGGGCAGGGACGCTACACGTGATCGCGCACAGCATGGGGAACCGAGCATTAGCGAAGATACTGCATGATTTCGCGCCACTGGGCAGTCCGCCAGTGTTCAGTCAAGTCATACTCACGGCGCCAGACATCGATACCGGAGAATTCCTACACTTGGCGGATTCTATCCGGCACGCGGCAGCGCGGATCACTTTGTATGCATCATCAAACGATAAGGCGATCCAACTGTCGAAATCGCTTCATCGGTATCCACGTGCCGGCGAGTCTGGTCCTGACATTGTTGTGGTCAATGGCCTAGATACGATCGACGCTTCGGCCGTCGACACTAGTTTTGTTGGGCACTCCTACTATGCCGAGAATCGGACTGTGCTGTCTGACATGTTTTATCTCGTGCAAGACGGCAAGGCACCAAGCGAGCGATACGGCATGGAGCCCAGAACTGGCACGAAGGGACCATATTGGGCTTTCCAACCTTGACCTAATAGATCAACTCCCCTTGCGTAGGACGTGGGGACCGTGGCCTGTCGTATGGCACGGCTTGCTGTCCGTCGGATTGGTGATTTCGTCCACTTCCAGCGCGCGCGCAGTACTACACCCGGGATCACTCAGACCCCGCAGAGGCTTGCGAGGGTGCCCCATCCCTTCACGTCCTTTGCGAGGGTGCGCGACGAAGCCCCCATCGTGCGCCGCCTTGACCCTCAACTCACTCCCCATCGCGCGCCGCCCTTAATCCTCAACTCAACTCCCCCTCACGCTCCATCGTAATCTCTTTTACAAACTTCATCACATCACCCTCGCGCAATTTCCGGCAGAGCCTCGCGAGCGAATCCTGCTCGGTCGCCGTGAGCGCCCGCATGAACGCCTTCACCACCTTCGAGTGGCTGGGCAGCACATTCCCGAAAAACTTCTTCCCCGGCTTGGTCAGCCCCACCACGTTCATCCGCCGTCCCGACCGCGGATCGTCCCGCATCGACTCCGGGCGGTGCATTCGTTCGAATTCCACCGGCGGCAACGTCACGGTCTTCCGCCGCACCCACCCCCTGTCCTGCAATCGATCGATCGTTTCGTAGATTGCTTGCCGGCTCACTCCTCGAATCCTGCCAACCTCCGTCACAAACTGCGCCCCCTCGCGGTAAAGCAGCTCCAAAAGACGAAACTCGCTCATCGTCAGATCGAACGACGTGAGAGGCCCGCGAAGCTCGCCCTTGAACCACTCCGCCGCGTCGAGCAGCTCCGTGTAGGCCCGGAAAGCCCTTACAGTCTTATCTTTAGGGGTGGGCTGTTGCGCCATGATGGCAAAATCCCTCCAAAATCGGCCGTTTTCGGCCATTTAGCGCCGTTCTAAGCGCCCGCCAGAAGCAAGCTTCTTGACGCGCGCGGGCGAGCCCGCGCACGCCTCCGCGCGGACGATCTTGCAGCGCATTCTTGATTTTTTATATCCGCAAAATTACTGCGCGTTGGGGTGGACGCCCATTTCGTCGTTGTCTTCGCCGGCTTCGAGCGGGACGACGCATAGGACTGTGTCGGTGTCGTCGCACTGGTAGACCTGGTAGACAGGGAGGTCCTGGGGCTGGACGGAGTAGTCGCCGTCTTCCATGTCGACGGCTTGCTTGTAGTTGTTGAGGACGTAGGGATTGCCGGGGGTGGACCTTACGCGGAAGACGGCTGTGCTGGGCTCGTAGTTGCCGTAGCTGAAGCAGTAGCCGACGCAGGCGCGGTCGATCATGTGCTGGATGAGGATGCGCGACTCGTCGGGCGGGTCGATGGTGGCCATCACGCGGGAATTTTTCGGCAGCGTGCGAACCAGGCGCTCGGCCTGCGCTTCCATGCGGTTCGCGACGGATGTGTCCTGATAGACAAACGCGAAGAAAATCGCCGCGATGATCGCGGCCGCCACAAGGTGCCAGCGGCTGGGGCGCATCGCGCCGAGCAGGCAGCAGACCAGCACCGCGGAAACGGACGTGAGCCGGTCCGTGAGCAGCGCGATCGGAACGGTGTGCGAAATATATACGCCGCGAGGCAGCAGCGGAACGGCCAGCAGCGCGACGACGTAAAGCTGCAGCGGAATGCCGAACGCGCTGGCGGGGGCCTGGTCGACGTCGTGGTCAGGGCGGGGCGCGCGCCAGCGGCGAATCCAGTCGACGGCGAGCGCGATCACGGCGAACGCGATCAGGCCGCCAGCGCAGATCCAGTAGCGGTCGCCGTATAGCAGCAATTGGTCCGCGCCGCTGAACCAGAGCAGCGAATGCGGCGCGGCTTCCACGATGTAATGCGTCCAGAAGTAGTAGTGCAGCACGATCAACGCCGCCACCGGCAGGAGCAGCAGGAATTGCCTCCGCCGCGGAAACACTTCGGCGAGCGCGATGTAGATTGCCGCGCCGAGGAGCCAGAGGAAGCCGATCGCGTGCGCCAGCAGGACCAGCGGCGCAATCGCGACGGCGAGCAGGCGTTCCCAGCCGCGTCCTCGCCAGA
Organism: uncultured Acidobacteriota bacterium; assembly: GCA_963743335.1. Lineage (GTDB taxonomy): Bacteria > Acidobacteriota > Terriglobia > Acidiferrales > UBA7541 > Palsa-295. The sequence goes on along the minus strand of CAVUPI010000002.1, from coordinate 313,262 downwards.
AAATCGCCAGCGCGAAAAACGAGAGGCCGATCGCCAGGTAGTAATTGAAGAAGCCCATGCGAAACGTGTAGCCGTAGGTGATGAGGGCGATCACCGGCGTGAGCATCCAGGGCGCGCGCTCGGTGGCGGCGCTGACCAGCGCGAACGCGCCCCAGAAGAAAATCAGCACGCAGAGCGATACCGAGACTTTTTCCGCGAGGTGCAGCGGGCCGGCCAGGCCGAAGATCGAGCCGAAGAAGCTGAGGATGAGGTCGAAGAGAACGTTGGTCCACTGGTGCGCGATCCAGAGGCCGGGCGCCTGCCCATGGCGGATCAGTTGCGCGAGCCAGGCGTTGTAGACGTGGCTGCCGAGGTCGGAGGCTTCGATGCGCCGCTGCCACCAGCATGGGACGAGGACCAGCGCGGAAATCGTCAGCATCCGGCGCGAATAGTGGCGCGCGAATCGCGCCGATTGCGCGAGGGCTCCAACGTTTTGCGCGGCGAGCTTTTCTCTGATTGGATCGCGGCCGGTGGCAGCGATGAGCGAGTCCGATGCCTGCGTCAATGTGTGTTCTCGTGTGGTACGCAACGAAGAGTTTCTTCAGGGGCTGAAGCCCTTCTTCCTTAGGTCCGCGCGTGGGAGCTGAAGCTCCCACCTCCTGAAGAAAGGCCCGCGGCTGAAGCCGCATTATCGAGGGGCTTTTTCGCAAGCCTAAAGGCTCGCGCTTCCACCCTGATACCGTGGCCCTTGACGTTGTTCAGGGTAAACTGGAAGCCACAAGCTACAAAGATTTTTCGGTTGCCGCCGAGTTTCGGGAGAAGCGGTCAGCGGCCGGGCTTGGGTAGCGGCGGCGGGCTGGGACGGTGCGCGGTGGAGCCGGGGCGCTTGCGCTCGGACGGATCCCAGTCTTCGGGCGGGAATGCGATGCGCCAGAAGAGTGGGGAGGCTTCGGTGAATTCGACGCCGACTTCGGTCTTGCCATTTTCCTTTTGGCCGAGCGACGTGACGGTGCAGGGAAGCTCCTCGGCCGTCTTGGCGTTGACGATCGATACCGTCTGGCCCCGGATCAGCTTGGCCGCGAGCCGCAAAAGGCCGCCGTGCGCGCTTACGGAAATTGTTTGCGTGGACTCCTCGAAGGTCTGCCCGGCATGTTTTCCACGCACCAACACGGGCATGGAGATGTACACGCGGTGCGACCGTCGACGGTCGCTGCTTTCGGCGGCTGTGCCCTGGATTGTGGGTTTCGTGTCCGACATGAGATCTCCCTGTGCTCGCGCGCGCTGAAGGCCTGATGGGCCTCGATGGGTATGCTTCCGGGCCGGCCGGAGCCATCACTAACTTTCTATTTTAACGCGACGGAGGCTCGGGGTTGCGGCTAGTTCGAGGCGATTCGTACAACTAGATAATACGAGGGCGTAAGAAGGAAGTACTGCGGTACCAGAGATTCCGAGCGGGCGTTTTGATGGGGATTGGGAAAACGTGCGGACAAACAAAAAGGGCGGACCGGCAATTGCCGGCCCGCCCTTTTCGACTAGAGGCTGGTGACGTTCGCAGCCTGCAGGCCCTTGGGGCCGCGGGTAACTTCGAATTCAACCGCCTGGCCTTCGTTCAGCGATTTGTATCCCTCAGCCTGAATGGCTGAGAAATGGACGAAAACGTCCTCGCCGGACTGGCGCTGGATGAATCCAAAACCCTTGCTGGCATTGAACCACTTCACTGTTCCTTGTTCTCTCACTGATGTACTCACTTTTCTTGTAAGCTGTTTGTGCTGCTCGACCGCCTCCAGCCGTAAAACAAAAAAGGCCGCAAGTGTGAACTTGCAGCCCCTTCATCGAATCTAAAGGTGTTACAAGAGCAACAAACGCAGAGCGAATGTAGCATGGTTTCCACTACGCGTCTAATAAAATCTTTGCCATCAACACGCGGCCGGAAATGCGCGGGGTCTGTGATCCGTGCGGGCACTACGAGCGGCGGTAGTGTCCTAATTTGATTTGACCTGAGATTTGGACGCTGTTTCGCACAGACAGGATTGTCTGCGCCACACACTGCGAACGGCAGAAGGGCGGGCGCGGGCTGCGCGATTTCGGTACAATCGAGCGAGTCATCCCATCACGAAGAGTGCAGGGCGAATCCATGGAATCGGAGCGACAAAAGCTGCGCGCGGCGCGCCGGCTGGTGATCAAGGTCGGAACGACGACTGTCACGGGAGCCGAGGGAGAGCTGTGCCGCGAGCGCGTTGAGCCGATCGTGCGGTCGATTGCGGGGCTGATGAAGGCGGGGCGGCAGGTGGTGCTGGTTACGTCGGGCGCCGTGGGGCTTGGGCGCGGGTGGCTGGGGCTGCATCGCTCGCGGCTCGACGATCTGGTGACCAAGCAGGCCTGCGCGGCCGTCGGCCAGAGCCTGCTGATGGATGCGTACAAGAATCTCTTCGCGCAGTGGGAGATCAAGATCGCGCAGGTGCTGTTGACCGAAGAAGATTTCACGAACTGGCGGCGGTATTCGAATCTGCGCGAGACGATGGAGAAGCTGATCGGCTTCGGCGTGTTGCCCATCGTGAATGAAAACGATACCGTTTCGACCGCCGAGCTGGAATCCGTCGCCGCGGGCTCGCGTGCCGCCGCTTTCAGCGACAACGACCGGTTGGCTGCACTGGTGATGAGCGGGCTCGAAGGCGACGCGCTCGTGCTGCTGACGAATGTCGATGGACTGCTGCGCAGCGGGTCGCCTGAGGCGTCGAGTCATGCGGACGGCGACGAGGCGTCCGACGTGATTTCGCTGGTGGAACAAATTACGCCTGAGATCAAGGCGCTTGGCGCGGGGCCTTCGTCCAGCGGGCGCGGCGGGATGAAGACGAAACTCGAGGCCGCGGAGATCGCGATGAATTGCGGCGGCACTACGGTGATTGCGAACGGCAACGATCCGCGCGCGCTCGAGCGCATTTTCGCGGGGGAGAAAGTCGGCACGGCTTTTTTGCCGGCGCGGCGCATGCGGGGCAAGCGGCGCTGGATCGCCTACGCGGCGGACGTCCGCGGGCGGGTGGTGGTCGACGCGGGCGCGCACCGCGCGATCACGCAGGGCAAGGCGAGCCTGCTCGCGTCGGGGATCGTGCGCGTGGAAAATCATTTCGCACCGATGGACGTGGTGAGCATCGTCGATTCCGAGGGGCGCGAATTCGCGCGCGGCATCGCGAATTGCGCGAGCGAGGACGCCGAGAAAAGCTCGAGCCGCAAGGGCGGCCGCGCGGGGCGGGATTCGGCGCCTTCGGCGGTGCTGGTGACGCGCGACAACATCGTGCTGATGCAAAAATCATGAGCCGCACCCTCACAACGTCGATCGACACGGGAGCGGAATCGGTCGCATCGACGACGCACCGCGCCCGCGCGGCGTCGCGCGAACTCCCGAAGCTCTCGTCGAAGCAGCGCAACGATGTGCTGCTCGCTGCCGCCAAAGCGATCGAGCAAAGCGCCGCGAAAATTCTCGAGGCGAACGCCACTGACTGCCGCGCGGCGGAGCCGGCCGTCGCGTCCGGGAAAATGTCGGCCGCGATGTTTGCGCGGCTGCGCGTGAAGGAATCGGGCGTCGCGCAGATGGGGGCGCAGATTCGGGCGGTCGCGCGCATGGAGGATCCGCTGGGGCGCAGGCTCGCCGCTACGGAACTCGACAAAGGGCTTGTCCTGCATCGCGAATCGTGCCCGATCGGCGTGGTCGGAGTGATTTTCGAATCGCGGCCGGATGTGGTGCCGCAGTTGGCGTCGCTGGCGTTGAAGTCGGGAAACGCCGTGATCCTGAAGGGTGGCTCGGAAGCCGCGCACACGAATGAGGTGCTGGTTTCGATCTGGCGCGACTGCTTGAAGCGATTTCCCGCGGTGCCGCTTGATTCGATCAGCCTGTTGGAGTCGCGCGCGGCTGTGCTCGAGCTGCTCGCGATGGATCACGACGTCGATCTGATTATCCCGCGCGGCTCCTACGAGCTCGTGCGGTTCATCATGGAGCATAGCCGCATTCCCGTGCTAGGGCATGGCGAGGGAATCTGCCACGTGTACGTCGAGCGCGCGGCCAATTTGCAAAAGGCTGTCGATATCGCCTATGACGCGAAGGTGCAATATCCCGCGGTGTGCAATGCCGTCGAGACGCTGCTGGTGGACGACACGATTGCGCCGAAATTTCTGCGGCGGGTGGTGGCGAAGCTGAAAGAGGCTGGAGTGGAAATTCGCGGCTGCGCGAAAACTTTGGCGCTGCTGCCGAAGGGGGGAATCGTGCCCGCGACCGAACAGGATTGGCGTACGGAGTACAGCGACCTGATTCTTTCGATCAAAGTTGTCGCGGGCGTCGATGAGGCGATCGAGCATATCAATCGCTATGGCTCGCATCATACCGACGCTATCGTCACGGAAAATGCCGGGGCGGCGAAGAAATTTCTGAACGAGGTGGACTCCGCCGGCGTTTTTCACAATGCGTCGACGCGGTTTGCCGACGGGTTTCGGTATGGATTCGGCGCCGAGGTTGGCATCAGTACCAACAAGCTGCATGCTCGCGGGCCGATGGGGCTTGAGGGACTGACCACCTACAAGTACAAGCTCTACGGTAGCGGACAGACCGTTGCGCCGTATGCCAAAGGCGACAAGCGGTTCAAGCACCGGCGGTTGAAGTAGAAGCTGTCCTTCGAATGCACGTCAAAAGCCCCACCCTCACAAACCGAGGATGGGGCACCCGGAAAATCAAAGGCGACGGCCCCGGGGCTGACGCCTCTCTCATTCCCCATATTTTCACGGACCTAAAGGTTCGCGCTTCCAACGATTGGTCGGCGTTTGATTGCGAAGCCTAGTAGGGCTGCTGCTGTTGCTAGCGAGATGGCGGCGCCTGTGGTTCGGTCCCAGGTGCGCGTGAAGTGGATTTCGACTCGGTGGTTGCCGGCGGGGAGCGGGATGACCATTTGCATTGTGGTTGGCTGCGCTTTGTAACGCGCTTCCTGGCCATCCACTTCCACTTTCCACGCCGGGTAGACTAGCAGGCGCGGGGCGAGTTGCATCGGAGTCGCGCTTTGCGTTTCGATGATTTTTCGCTCCGCCGTCCATCCGTCGACATGAATTTGCGCGCCCGTCACCGGAACAATTGCGCCGGATTGTGGATCGAGCATGGCGATTTGTGGCGCGGGGTCGGCTGAGACGTCGTCGGGGCGAGAATTGTCGTCGGGATTTCCGGGAAGCTGGTAACGGTCGCCGCCGACGGGCATGTACTCGTCGGTGCCTTCGTAACCGTGGCCGGAGGTGATGGCTTCGGCGAGGTCGGGGACGTCGTCGGCGTCCCACCAAGCGGTGCGGATCAGCGCAGTGGCGGTTCCGGCGGTGGCGGCCAGGACGAGCGCGGGGATCAGCCACGCTCGCCGGCTTCGCGAGCGTCCCATCGCTGCGGCGATGAATAGGGCGTAGGCGACGCCCATGGCCTCGAGCCATCGCCACGGGAATTGCATGAATTGCAATTTCGGCAGGTAACGCCAGAGGATCGCGCTCGGCGGCAACATCAGGAAGATGGCGGCGGCTCCGATCGCGGCGACGATCCACCAGACGTCGCGCGCTTCGCGTCGCCTGCGCGCGGCAAAAGCTGCGGCCGCGATGGTGACGAGAATCGCGCCGAGCGCGACCCACGACACGCGCCAATTGAAGCGCACGAAGCCGGCTTCGTTGGCGTGCGTGAAGAGAAAATTGTGGACGGGCTGCAGCTCGTCGTCGATCGCCTGGCCGATCTGGACCCAGCGCTGTTCCCATGCGGCGGGCAAAATGTAGAAGGCCGCGAGGCCGAATCCGCCGGCCATCGCCGTCGCGCCTAGAATCGAAGGACGCAAACTGCGGCGCACAATGCATCCGACGGCAATCGCCAGAGCCAGCGAGTACGTGGTCATCACGCCTGCGGGAGCATTCGAAAGCCACACGCCCGCGAAGACGGCCGCGAGCAAGGGAACCTTGCGCCACTCGCCGCGCGAAATCCGCACCGCGCCCCACAGCACCAGCGGAAACAGCGTACCTGCGAGCAGCTCCGCGAAATCGCTGCGGTAGTAAATCATCACGAGCTGGTACGGATTCACGGCGTAGAGCACCGCGGCGACGGTGAGCTGCGGACCGTCGAGCCATTCGCTCGCGAGCGTTCGCATCGACATGCCCGCGGCGATCACGGCCAGCCAAATGAAGGCGCCCGGCACGACGCGCCAGGGCAGAACCAGGCCTAATGCCGCGCCGATCATCCACGACGCGGGCGGGTAGAAAATGAATCGCGGCTCGCCGAAGCCCCAGTTGGCCCATTCCGCCCAGCGCGGGTACGAGATTCCGGCGTGCCACTGGCGGGCCGTTTCCATCCACGAGGCCACGTGAAACTGGAAGTCGTGCCCGGATGCGTTGCTCAGGAACGGCATCGGCGCGACCACGGCTGTGGCCGCCGCGACGAGCGAAAGCAGCGTCCAGGTGCGCCACGAGCGTGCAGGCGAATTTGCGGGCGATGCTACTTCGGTTGTCAGCTGTGCCAATTTGATCCGCCCTTGGATGGGCGGCACGTCGAGAATACAGAATCGGGTGGCGGTTGCGCTACGCCCTCCGATGAAAAGGGGCCGCGTAACTTGCCTCGCGCCGTTGGGGCACGCTAAATTGATTTGGGGAATGGGCAGACTCGCTCCGCGCGCCGGACCGGAGCCCCAGACGTCGTCACGGAAGAAGCGTCGGGAAGAACTCGTCAGGAACGAAGATGACCAAGGAAGAAGAGCGGCTCCAAGCCAGCGTCGAGCGTGCGGTCCACTGGAAGCGCTGGGGCCCGTATCTTTCCGAGCGCCAGTGGGGCACGGTTCGCGAGGACTACAGTCCCAACGGCGACGCGTGGACCTATTTTCCACACGATCACGCCCGCTCGCGCGCCTATCGCTGGGGCGAAGACGGGATCGGCGGCATCTGCGACCGGCATCAGCACATCTGTTTCGCGCTCGCGCTGTGGAATGAAAAGGACCCGATCCTCAAGGAGCGGCTTTTCGGGCTCACGAACCTCGAGGGAAATCACGGCGAGGACGTGAAAGAGTGCTACTACTACCTCCACGCGACGCCGACGAGCGCCTACCTGAAATTTCTGTACAAGTATCCGCAGGCCGCGTTTCCCTACGATCATCTCGTCGCCGAAAACAAGCGCCGCTCGCGTCTCGATCCGGAGTACGAGCTGATCGACACGGGAATATTTAACGAGAGCCGCTATTTCGATGTCTTCGTCGAATACGCGAAGGCGGACTCGGAAGATATTCTGGTGCGGATCATCGCGTGGAACCGCGGCCCTCAGCCTGCGCGGCTGCACCTGCTGCCGACGCTCTGGTTTCGCAATCGCTGGAGTTGGGGCGATCCTTACGACATGCCGCACGTGGCGTGGGTCGGATTCGAGGGAATGACGGGCGCGAAGGTGGCGGAAGTGCACGACTATCACTATGGCAGCCGATGGCTGATCGCGGAAGGCGACCCGGAACTGCTTTTCACAAACAATGAGACGAACACAGAGCGCCTGTATAACGAGAAGAATCACACGCCCTACGTGAAGGATGCGTTTCACCGCTACGTGATCGCAGGCGAGAATGCGGCCGTGAATCCGGCGCTCACCGGGACGAAGATGGCGGCGCACAGCGTGTTGGAAATTGCGCCGGGGAAAAGCTGGACGATCAAGCTGCGGCTGACCGATCGCAATCCGACGGAGCGTCCGGCGCAGGCCAGCCAATTTTTCGGGGAGACGTTCGACGCGGTTTTTGTCCAGCGGACCCAGGAGGCGGATGAGTTTTTCGCCGAGCGCGCGCATCCCGGCATGAGCGACGACGCGCGGCACGTCCAGCGGCAGGCCTTTGCCGGACTCCTCTGGAGCAAGGAGAGCTATCACTACGAAGTGGCCCGGTGGCTCGATGGAGATTCGACGCAGCCGGCGCCCGACCCGCGGCGCAAGCTTGGCCGCAATCACGACTGGACGCACCTCTACAATTCCGACGTGATTCTGATGCCGGACAAATGGGAATACCCGTGGTACGCGGCGTGGGATCTGGCGTTCCACTGCGTGACGATGGCGACGATCGATCCGGAATTCGCGAAGGAGCAGCTCGTCCTTTTTATGCGCGAGTGGTACATGCATCCGGCCGGGAAGCTGCCGGCGTACGAGTGGAATTTCTCGGACGTCAATCCGCCGGTGCAGGCGTGGGCTGCGTGGCGCGTATACAAGATCGCGGGCCGCGTCACGGGGAAGCCGGATCGCAACTTCCTCGAGCGCATCTTTCACAAGCTGCTGATTAATTTTACGTGGTGGGTGAATCGCAAGGACCCCGACGGAAGGAACGTGTTCCAGGGCGGATTCCTGGGCCTCGATAATATCGGCGTGTTCGACCGGTCGCGACCGCTCGGCGACGGCAACTTCATCGAGCAGTCGGACGGCACGAGTTGGATGGCGGCGTACTGCCTGCACATGCTGGCGATGGCGATGGAGCTCGCGCACGAGGATCCCGCCTACGAAGATGTGGCGAGCAAATTTTTCGAGCACTTTGTTTACATTTCGCAGGCGATGAACGACTTTGGCGGAGAGGGCTTCGGATTGTGGAGCGAGGAAGACGGCTTCTACTACGACATGCTGCATTTGAGCGACGGGCGGCACATTCCGATGAAGGCGCGATCGATGGTGGGCATCGTTCCGCTTTTTGCGGCCGAGACGTTCGAGCCCGAGGATCTGGCGAACCTGCCCTCGTTTTCGCGACGGATGCGCTGGTTTCTCGACCACCATCCCGACGTGGGCCAGCACGTGGATATGAGCCAGCACACGCCGCGGGGGCCGCGGCTGCTGCTGACGATCGCCAACCGCCCGAAGCTCGAGCGAATCTACCGTTACATCTTCGATGAAAACGAATTCTTGTCGCCGCACGGCGTCCGCGCGCTTTCGAAATACCACAAGGATCATCCCTACATGCTCGATTTCGACGGGCACTCGTCGTCGGTCGATTATGAGCCGGGCGAATCGACGAGCGATCTTTTCGGCGGGAATTCCAACTGGCGCGGGCCGGTGTGGTTCCCGATGAATTTTCTGCTGATGGAATCGATGCAGCGAATTAACTATTATTACGGGAACGAGTTTCAGGTGGAATTTCCCACGGGTTCGGGGCAGAAGAAGAATCTGTGGGACGCGGCGAGCGAGCTGGCGCGGCGGCTGTCGACGATTTTTCTGCGGCGCGACGGGCGGCGGGCGGTTTTTGGCGATGTCCCGATGCTGCAGAACGATCCTTACTGGCGCGATCACATTCTTTTCTACGAATATTTTAACGGGGATACGGCGAAGGGGCTTGGCGCGAGCCATCAGACGGGGTGGACCGCGCTGGTTGCCAAGCTGCTGGAGCAGAGCGGGGAATAGCGCGATCGGCGTTCCTACTTGGCTTCTACCAATTCGATCAAAACCTTTTTGCGCTGCGCCGGAACTAGGAAGAAATTCACTCGCGTGCCGTCCGCGCCGGGGCGCGCGGCCGGATAGACCGGCTCGGCTGCGAAGCGCGCGCGCAGGATCTCGGTGGCGCGGTCTACGTTGGTCACATTCATTTCGATCTGCTGGATGCCTGCGCCGAATTTTGCCAGGTAGCGGGCGATGGCGCCGGGGCCGCCTGGGGCGCGCGTGGTGAGAATGTCGAAATGGCCGCCGGCGAGTTCAAGCTCGAATTCCTTTGCGTCCTGATCGGGAGGAACGTCGGCGAGATGGGGCGAGCCGTTTGCGGCGTGGATCGCGTCGAAAGCGCTCGGGTGCACGGCAATTCCCACTACGCATCCGCCGGGTCGCGCGAGCGCGCGAAATTCGGAGTCCTGCATCCATTTGGTTGTGGCGGAGGAGAAGAGGCTGGCGCCTTCGCGATAGAGGTGCTCGGCGGCTGCGGCGCGTTGCGCGGGGTCCGGATCGGCAAGCTGTTCGATCCAGCGCGCAATTTCGCTCGATTCGCTCATGCCTTGCGGCGGCTGCAAGGTGTTTCGTGAGCGCGGGCAGAGTTGAAGGTCCGACCTGCTGAACAACATCGCGGCTGCGGCGCCGTACCATGAACGACTTGTGTCGCGCCTACGGCGCTTGGTTTTTTGTGTGCTACGTACCCAGCCCTTCCGGGCTGGGCTAACTTCTGGCGCACCTCCGGTGCTGATTCCGGAAAGTGTGAGCGACGGAGGCGCATCATAGGCTCCTCGGTATCCGATAGTCAGTGTGGCAACCGCGTTTCGGACGCTGAAGCAGCTCCGAAACCCTAGCGAGCATTTATCGGACGCCTTCTAGGGAGCCACGAACGACGGCGGCAGCGCGTTGGCGTTCGAGAGCGCGATGTACTCGGTTTTGCCGGGCTCGACTGTGACGGGCACGTCCCACTTCGGATGCGCGTCTCCCACTTGGGCCGCCACGTTGAGAGAGCTGAGCCAGTAGGTGCCTGGCGGGACACCGCTCAGGACGCCCTGGCCCTGAAGATCGGTCTGCGTGCGCGCGACGAGGTACGTAGACTCAGCCAGATTCAGGCCGCGCTGGCGGACTTCCGTCTGATGGCGCCCCATGATCTCGTTCCACTTCGCGCTCGGGTCGACTTCGGTCAGGTTGCCGTCGATTCCATCGATGCTTTCCGGGTGCGCTGTCATGAAGGCGCGGATCGCAGCCGAGTATTCGTCTTGGAGTCTCTTGTATTTTTCGGGATGCTTTTGCTCGTCGGAGGCTTTGAACTTCGGGTCCGGGAAATTCGAGGCTTCGTCGCCGGCGTTTCGTTCGCGGTAGGCCTTGTAAAATTCCGGGACGTCCATCACGTCCGGCACTTTCAGCATGTGGATGAAATCCTCGCCGTTGAGCGTGACCCACTGGTTCTTTTTCATCCACGCTTTGAGTTCCGGCGAGACGTTGAGCTTGGCGATGAATCCGTTCATATCGGGCGGCGGCACGGAACTGCTCGCGTCCTTGCAGATTTTCTCGTAGCTCTTGCTGAGCAGGAAAATCGGGAAACCACGCACTGGTTCCTGGAGGCCGTCCGTCGGAGTTACCTGCGCGACAAATTCGATCGATCCGTTTTGCGGGGAAGCCGGCAGAACGAACGCCAGCGCGACCGCGGAGAGAAGAATCCCAAGCTGCAAGTGTCTCTTCATGCCGCTCATCGTAGCAGAAGCAACGCCGCCACCGGGCAGCGTGGGTCTAGTTGGTTAACTCCGCATGGGAAGAAAATTCGGGCAGGGAAGGGCGCGTAGCGGGGTCAGAACAGCTGGAACGCGACTTCGATGATCTCCCGCACGGCCGCGGGCCTTCCGTCCGGGCCGCGCGCCGGGGTGAGCCGCCACCCGCGAACCGCTTCCATGGCCTTCTCGTCGAGGCCGAAGCCGAGGCCCTTGGCGACGTGCACGTCGGTGACTTTGCCGTCCGCCGTGATCACGGCGACCAGCTCGACCACGCCCTGCACCTTGACCTTCATCGCTTCGTCGCTGTAGTCGGCTCTCGGGCAATAGAGGCAAGTGGGCACGCCGTAGCCGCCGGTGCCTGCGCTCGGGAGCCCGCCGCCGATTCCATACTGCTGGCCAGGGCCCATGCCGTTGCCGTTCCCGTTGCCGATGCCATTGCCGCGGCCATTGCCCAACGAATCGCCATTCGTGTTATGGCTGGTCGGGTCGCCCCAGTTGTTCATGTTGTTGTTGGGCAGGATGATATTCGGATTGCCGAGGATCGTCGGCGTGACGGCGATTTCGGGATGCAGCGGCGGATGCACCATCGGCCGCGAGATCTGCTCGTAGGAGAACTTCGGCGCTTGTCCCTTCACGGCGGGCGCCAGATCGTGCTGGCCGCCACCGCCGCCTGCGCGCTTCGCCGCCGGCTTGAGCAGGGGGAGATACTTCGAAACCGAGGTGTCGATCGGGGTCATGTCCACAGGGCTGGCGTTGGTGTGCACCGAGAGAATCTCGGGCAAGAGCAGCGGCAGCAGTACCACCAGCGCGATGGCAAACACGTGGACGAGCACGGAGATCAGCTGCACCTTCGAAAATTGTTTGTTCTTCGTCCAGATTTCCGGCACGGCTATGGGTTGGCTCGTCGTCTTCAGCGGCGGCAGCTTCTTGGGAGCGATCACGTCCATCAGGTTCTGCCAGAGGCTGGGCTCTTCCTCCCAGTTGACCAGCAGGTCGGACTTCACACGGCCGCGCGGCCCCGAGCGGAAGAATTCCTTGATGTTGTCGCCGAAGCCGGCGCCGAATTCCGGCATGTCAAAGGAACTGGGCGCTCCCGGGCGCACCTTCGCCGGCCGCTCCGTGAGGAAATCCTTCAGGTTGGAGACGAGGCTTTTCAGGGAAGACCCGTGCGCAACCGGCGCGGCCATCTGCCCGAGCCGCAGCGTCGGCTCGCTTGTAGAGCGTCCCGCTTCGTCGAGTCTCGCGCCAAAGTCTGACATCTAGGCTGCCCTACCCCCGTGCCGCTATATACGAAAGTTAGACGCGGATTCGTGGAAAAGGATGTCTCGGCTCGCGCACGGCTGACATGCTTTCCGATTCATTGTAACATACGACAGATGCGCCTAATTTCGGGTTTCCACCGCGCCCTGTTGTAATACAGAAGGCCGCATCGGCACCATAGTAAAGTGTTTCGAGCCGCCGGATTTCAGCGAAATCACAGCGTACAAGAAAGGTTCCCGGCACCCTAAGATGGCGAAAACCATCGACTTGAAAAGCACTCTGAATCTGCCCAAGACGGAATTCCCGATGAAGGCGCGGCTGCCCGAGCGCGAGCCCGAGCAGCTGGCCGCCTGGGAAGAGACCGGGCTCTACCGCCGCATTCTCGAATCGCGGGGCGGCGCGCCGCTGTTTGTTCTGCACGACGGGCCGCCGTATCCCACGGGCGAAATCCATCTCGGCACCGGGCTCAACAAGGTCCTGAAGGACATGATCGTCAAGTCGAAGACGATGACCGGCTTCCGTTCGCCGTATATTCCCGGCTGGGACTGCCACGGCCTGCCCATCGAAACGCAGGTGGAAAAGAAGCTTGGCGGCAAAACGACGAAGGTCGATGCCGCGCAGTTTCGCCGCATGTGCCGCGAATTCGCCGCGGGGTACGTTGAGATCCACAAGCGCGAATTCCGGCGGCTGGGGATCTTTGGGCAATGGGACAAGCCTTACCTTACGATGGACCCTTCGATGGAGGCTTCGATCGCAGGAGCCTTCCTCGATTTCCTGGAAAAGGGCTACGTGTATCGCGGGCTGAAGCCCGTTTACTGGTGCATGTACGACCGCACGGCGCTTGCCGAGGCGGAAGTCGAGTATGACGACCACGTCAGCCCGTCGGTCTGGGTAAGGTATCCCGTAATTCAATCTCCGGTATCTGCCAACGTCAAGGGCGGTTTCTACGCCATCGTTTGGACCACAACTCCATGGACTTTGCCGGCCAGCATGGGGCTGGCATTTAACAAGAATCTTTCGTATGTGCTGGCGACGGACGACAAGGGCGACACTTACATTCTGGCGGAGCAGCTAGTCGACCGAGTCGCGGCCGTGACCGGCCTGCAATTCCTGTCGAGAACCGCTGCGTTTCCCGGCTGGGCCTTCGCTTCCGCGAAATTCAAGCATCCGTTTCTCGATCGCGAAGTGCCCGCCGTCTTCGGCGATCATGTGAATCTGGAGCAGGGAAGCGGAATCGTTCACACGGCGCCGGGGCACGGCATCGAAGACTATCGCGCGGGCCAGGAGTACGGCCTCAAAGTCTACGCGCCGATTGATGACGATGGCCGGTTCGTCGACGGCTTGCCCGAATACAAGGGCAAGGGCGTCTTCGAGGCGAATCCTTTCATCATCGACCTGCTGAAGCGCAACGGCGCGCTGCTGGCCGAGCAAAAAATCACGCACAGCTATCCCCATTGTTGGCGCTGCCACAATCCGGTGATCTTCCGCGCCACCGAGCAGTGGTTCATACAAATGGACGCGGGCTCGGATGCGGTGCCCGCGCCGAAAGCGCCGCCGCTGCGCGAGACCGCGCTGAAGGAAATCGAAAAAGTGAAATGGCTTCCCGCGTGGGGACGCGACCGCATGCGCGGCATGATCGCGGACCGGCCGGACTGGACGATTTCGCGCCAGCGCTTCTGGGGCGTGCCGCTGATCGTCTTCCGGTGCGACGGTTGCGGCCAGCGCAACAATCTGACGGACCCGGCCGCGCTGAGGCACGTGCTGCCGTTTTTCGAGCGCGAAGGCTCGGACGCGTGGTACACGCACTCGGCCGAAGAGCTGTTGCCGCCGGGCACGAAGTGCGCGTGCGGCTCGGCGAAACTCGAGAAAGAGAACGACATCCTCGACGTGTGGTTCGAGTCGGGCTCGACGCATCTTTCCGTGCTGACCGAGGCCAACGGGCTCCACTGGCCCGCGCAGGTGTATCTAGAAGGGCCCGATCAATTTCGCGGCTGGTTTCAGAGCTCGCTGCTGGTCGGGATCGGCACGCGCGGCGGTGCGCCGTACGAGCAGGTGGTGACGCACGGCTGGACGCTCGACGAAAACGGCAAGCCAATGTCGAAGTCGGAAGGCAACGCGCTCTATCCGAAGGAAATCGTCGATAAGTGGGGCGCGGATCTGCTGCGGCAGTGGGTCGTGTCGCAGGACTATACGGCGGACATGCGCAACTCGCCCGCGATGATGACGCAACTTTCCGAGGCGTACCGCAAGATCCGCAATACGTTTCGCTTCGCGCTCTCGAATCTTTTCGATTTCGATCCGAAGCGCGATGCGCTGGCAGACGCCGATCTGTTGGAAGTGGACGCGTGGATGCTGCGCCGGACCGCGCAGCTCGTCCGCGAGTGCCGCGAGCGCTACGCGAATTTCGAATTCCATCGCGTGTACCACGCGCTGCATGATTTTTGCACCGTCGATCTGAGCGCGTTTTATTTCGACGTGCTCAAGGATCGCTTGTACACGTTTGCGCCGAAGAATCGCGGGCGCCGCTCGGCGCAGACCGCCGTGTATCGGATCGCCAGCGCGCTGGTGCGCCTGGTCGCTCCGATCCTGGTATTCACGTCCGAGGAAATCTGGAAATTCCTGCCGCATCTCGCAGCCGATCCGGAAAGCGTTCACATGGCGCTTTTCCCGGAGGTCGAAGATCTCGAACGAGCGCTCGATTCCGAGCGCTCGGCGAATTGGGATCGGCTGCTCGGCGTGCGCGAGGAAGTGCTGAAGGCCCTCGAGCCGATGCGCGCCCAAAAGACAATTTCCGCGAACCTCGAGGCGCGCGTGATTCTGACAGCGTCCGGCTCGATCGCGACTTTGTTGCAGCGATACGCGGCGTCTCTACCGGCGTTTTTTATCGTGTCGCAGGTCGAGGTCGAAGCTGTTCCCGCGAACGGCGGGTCCTCCACCGCGGGGGCGACCGGACCCGGCACGCTTACGATCCGCGCCGAGCGTGCGCTCGGCTCGAAATGCGAGCGTTGCTGGAATTACTCGACGCACGTCGGAGAGAGCGCCGACTACCCCACGTTCTGCGAACGCTGCGTCGCCGCGCTGAATGAAATCGAAGCAGGCGGCGGCGTGCTCACCGGAAGCCCCAAGTCCTGATGTCCTCGGCTTCACGCTCGGTCTGGCCCCTGATTTTGCTCGCGCTCGCCGTTCTCGCGGCGGACCAGGCGTCGAAATTCGCGGTCGACCGCACGATGATGCCCGGCTCGTCGCACGTCGTGATTCCCGGCATGGTGAATTTGATTCGCACGAGCAATCCCGGCGTGGCCTTCGGGCTTTTCGCCGATTCGGACATGCCGTGGCGCGCCCCGATGCTGATCGTCTTTTCGGTGGGCGTGATCGGGCTGATCGCGTGGCTGCTGCTGAGCGGGCGCGCGGGCGGCTGGCCGGGCCGCACCGGCATGACGCTGATTCTGGGCGGCGCTGCCGGGAACGTGCTCGATCGCGTGTTGCACCACAGCGTCACCGACTTCATCGATTTCTACATCGGCACGCACCACTGGTACACTTTCAACGTTGCGGATTCCGCGATCGTTGCCGGCGCGGGCCTCGTGATCCTCGAACTCCTGCGCGATTGGCGGCATCCCAGCCACGAGCGGGCTTAGCATGCATCCGATCCTCTTTCAATTTGGCGGAGTCACCATTTACACCTACGGCGTCCTCGCTGCCGTCGGGTTTCTGCTCGGGCTGTGGTGGGCGTACCGGCAGGCGCCGCGCGCCGGGCTCGATCCGCGCGTGATCTGGAATCTCGGCGTGTACGGCATTCTCGTCGCGCTCCTGTGCTCGAAGATCTGGTACATCGCGAGCATGTGGGACTACTTCATCGCCAACCCGCGCGATATTTTCAGCCTGGGGACGTTTCAATCGGCGGGGACATTTTATGGAGGCGTGGTCGGCGGGATCCTGTGGGTGGCTTTTTATACGCGGCTGCACAAGCTGCCCGTGCTCGGCGTGCTCGATCTCTGCGCCGCGCCGGTGGCGCTGGGGCATTCGATCGGGCGCGTGGGCTGCTTCGTCGCGGGCTGCTGCTACGGCAAGCCGACATCGCTGCCTTGGGGCGTGACGTTTACGAGTCCCATCGCCGCGCGCATTTCCGGCACGCCGCTGAATATTTCGCTGCATCCGACGCAACTCTACGAAGCCGGGGCCGAATTTCTGAATTTTCTGCTGCTCGTTTGGCTGGGGACGCGGCAGCGCTTTTCGGGACAGCTGATCGGGGCGTATTTCATTCTCTACGGGCTCGAGCGCGGGTCGATTGAGTTTCTGCGCGACGATCCCGGGCGCACGCTGATGTTTCACGATTCGGTTTCGCTGATGCAGCTAGTGAGCGTCGGGCTGATTCTCACGGGGGCGCTGCTGTGGTGGCGCGGGCTGCGCGGCGAAGCGCCCATCCCGCGGCAGCCGGTAGTCGGCGCGGCTGCGCGTTGATCGCCATGCCTGCTGGCGCGCATTCCAATTCCTTCGAAGTTTCCGCCGAGGACGCCGGGCAGCGCCTCGATCGCTTTTTGGTTTCGCAGCTGCCGGAGCTCAGCCGCGCGCGTATCCAGACGCTGATGGACGAAGGGCGCGTGCAGGTGGACGGCGACACGCGGCGTGCCTCGCATCGCGTCGCGACCGGCGAATGCGTCACCGTCGAGATTCCGCCTCCGCCGCCTGCGGGCGTCGAAGCCGAGGCGATTCCGCTCGACGTGCTCTACGAAGATGCGGACCTCGCGGTGATCAACAAGCCCGCGGGAATGATCGTCCATCCCGGCGCGGGGGTGGATGCGGGCACGCTCGTCGCGGCGCTGCTGCACCGATTCGGCAGCGCGGGGCTTTCGACGATTGGCGGGCCCCTGCGGCCTGGGATCGTCCACCGGCTGGATAAGGATACTTCGGGCGCGATCGTGATCGCGCGGACCGACGAAGCGCATCGCAAGCTCGTGGGAGATTTTCAGGAGCGGCTGGTGCAGAAGACGTACCTCGCGCTGCTGCACGGAAAAATCAAGGGCGAGGCGGGCACCATCGATCTGCCCGTGTCGCGCGATCTGCACCGACGCTCGCGTATGACGGCGCGGCGCCAGGATGGCCGCGCTGCCCGCACCGATTGGCGCGCGCGGCTGCGCCTCGGCGCGTTCACTTTCGTCGAAGCCGACATTCACACCGGGCGCACGCACCAGATTCGCGTCCACTTTTCGGCGCTGGGATGCCCCGTGGTCGGGGACGCGGTGTACGGCGCTCCCCGGCAGGAGCGCGTCGATTCGCAGCTGCTGGCGCCGCTGGGCAGGAATTTTCTGCACGCGGCGCGGGTGGCGTTCGAGCATCCGCGCACTGCGAAGCGCGTCGATGTGCGCGCGTCGCTGCCTGCGGAGCTGCGCGATTACCTCGTTGCGCTCGGCGTCGCCGCGAAGGCCGATCCTGCTTCGATTGACGCTTTGCTGCGCGAGTACCTATAATCGGCCATGTGAAGCTCCGCATCGCAGCGCGCGCAGCCGCATTTCGCCTCGCAGTCAGATCGTTCGCTCTCTTCGCGTTCGTCGCTTTGCTCAGTGTCTCCGCCGGTCTCGCGCAAAATCAGCAATCGGCTCCCCCCGCGGCCGTGCCACCACCACCGGCCGCGGGTTCGGCTGCGCAACAGAGCGCGAGTCCGCAACTGCCCGGCGCCCCCGAGCCGCCGATCAAAGTCACGACGGGACTCGTTCATCTCGTGGTGACCGTGATGGATCACCACCACGCTTTCATCACCGACCTCGATAAGAGCGACTTCACCGTTCTTGAGAATGGGACGCCGCAGGATATTCGCTTCTTCGGCCGCGAGACGGATTTGCCGCTTCGCATCGGATTGCTGCTCGATACGTCGAATAGCATTCGGCCGCGGCTCGATTTCGAGAAGGATGCCGCCATCGACTTCCTCACGCGCGTGATCCGCCGCGACAAGGATATGGCGTTTCTGATGACGTTCGACAACGAGCCGCAGATCATTCAGGACTACACCAGCGACGCTTCGCTGCTTGAGTCCGCGATTCGCGATCAGCGCGCCGGCGGCGGCACGGCGCTGAACGACGCGATCGTGATGGCGTCGCAGAAGCTGGTTCATCCGCCGCTGCCGAGAGGCCCGGATGCGGAGGTGCGCCGCGTGATCGTGATCATCAGCGACGGCAACGATAATCTTAGCGATCACACATTGAGCGACGCGATCGACGCCGCGATTCGCTCCGAGGCCGCGATCTTCACCGTGAGCACGAACACCGATTGGCTCTCGCTCGACGAGCCGAGCCGGCCGAGCAAATACAATCTCGATCCCGGCGACAAGATCCTTCAGAATTTCGCCGATCAGACCGGTGGGCAGGCGTTCTTTCCGTATCGCGCGGACGATCTCGCGCAGTCGTTCTACGACATCGGAACCGAGCTGCGCAGTCAGTATTTTGTGGCGTATTCGCCGTCGGGCCCGGCGCCCAAGGGCGAGTATCGCAAGATCGAAGTCGAGACGGATCGCAAAGGCCTCATCGTCCGGACGCGCAAGGGCTACTACGCTGTGGCGCCGAGCGCGGCCGAACCCTCCGCGCAGTAAGCCGGCTTTTTCACTTTTTCACCACACGAGCGGGACGAGGCGATATCTCACTTTATTTCGGTATTCGGAATAGCCGGGCAGGTTCCGCGCCAGGAATGTTTCCTCGTCGAGCAGCCTCCACAAAATCACCAGCGTGATCGGAGCGACGGCGAGGAGCCCCCACCACGAGCCGAGCGCGAGAGGCACCCCGATCAGCATGACGATTGCTCCGGCGTACATCGGGTGGCGCATCATCGCGTAGGGACCGGTGGAGATTACTTTCTGCCCCGTATCGACCTCGATCGCGCCCGACGCGTAGGTATTTTCCCGGAACACGAAAAATATGAAGACGAGGCCGATCGCAACAAGCAAATCGCCCGCGACGGATATGTACGCGGACACTCGAGACCAGCCGAAACGATGATCGACGGCGGGAACGAGAATTACGGCGATGAATGCGATTGCCGCCAGGGACTGGATGATCTTTTGCGTGCGCTCTTTTTCCGCGCCGGGGCCCGCATCGACGCGCCGCTCGAGCAGCGCCGGGTCTTCCTTCATGAGGTACAAAGTGATGCCGAGGACCGGCGCAAAGAATGCGCACAGGAAAATCCACGCTTGCCAGTAGCGGAGGGTCCATACGGGAAGGAAAAGCAGCGCGGCGAGCGTGACGAAAAGGCGCAGCAAACCGCCGAGCGCCTTTTTGTTCAGCTCTTTCATTGCGCGCTATTCAATCGGATCAGCTGCCCGGCGCGTAATATCCCTTGCGCGCGAGGATCTTGAGATCGGGGCGATCCACGTCGACCTTGATGCGGCGGAACGTCCCGTCGCGCTTCGGATTCGACGGGTAGTAGCCGAGCACGTATTGCGAGCGGAGCTCTTCGGAAATTTCATCGAACGCCTTCTCGAGGCCCTTGTCGTTGCGCACGTTGATCACGCGCCCGCCGGTGTCGGAGGTCATTCGCGCGGCAACGCCAGGTCCGTATCCTTCCGTTTCGCCGGAGTCGGTGATCAGGATCACGTGGATCACGGTGTCGGCGCGCTGCGCGGCTTCCACGGCCTCGCCAAGGCTCACTTTGCTTCCGGTATCTTCCGCGTCCGTCAGCAACACGATCGCTTTGCGCCCCGCCTCACTCGAGAGTTCGTCGTGGCACGCGAGATAGATCGCGTCATAGAGATCGGTGCCGCCGCCCTGCGATGGGATCGTTCCGCCCGTGCCGCCGATTCCGGCTGCGTCGACGTTGATGGTGGCGCGATGGATCGCGCGATCGAGCACGGAAGGGTCTTCCGTGAAATCCGCGAGCAGATTGATGTCCGTGTCGAAGCTGATCACCAGCGCTTCGTCTTTCTTGCGCAGCACTTCACTTACGAATCGCGACGCCGCGTCCTGCTCGGCCACCAAGATATTGTGCATGCTGTAGCTGGTGTCCATCAGGAGGGCGAGGGTGATCGGCAGATTCACTTCCTTGCTGAAGTAGCTGACTTTCTGCATTACGCCATCTTCGGAGATTCTGAAATCGTCTTTGGTGAGGTCGGTGATGATGTCGTTGTGATGGTCGCGCACCGTCGCGAAGACGTTGACCACTGTGGTCGCCACGGTCAACGGTTGCGATGATTGCGGGAGTTGTTGCTCCGGCTGGTCCTGATTCGTTTGCGGAATGTCGTCCCGCGCGCCGCCGCCCATCGGCCCCGGCGGCGCGGCCTCCTGGCTTGCGGCGAAAGCCTTGCCGGGCGCGGCGGCTGCGCGCGACGCGATTGTGGTCGCCACCGGATACGCTGCGAGCGCGAGGGTGAAAATTCCCGCCGCCAGACTGGTCAGCCGCATGTTGGAATCTCCTTGGGGAACGGTTTAAACTGGTACGATGCTGCGGACGCGCTCCCGGATGTTTGGCCGAGTTTGTGCAGCCTGAGCCGCGGGCGGAATCGAGATCTCTTGATGATTCGACGAATCCTCTTACCGGCGATGATACTGCTGTTCGGCTTTTCCGCCGCCGCGCAATCGCAGCAAAATCCGCCCGCTCCGGGAACGCCCGCTCCAAGGCCGACCGAAACGCTGCAGCAGCCGCCGGCCATTTCGATTGTGACGCGCGCCGTAATCGTTCCCGTCACGGTGAAAGATTCGAGCGGCCAGCTCGTCGGCGGCCTGACGAAAGACGATTTCCGGCTGTTCTCCGACGAGGTCGAGCAGAAGGTCGCGGGCTTTTCGTCTGACGCCGTGCCGCTGTCGACCGTGGTTCTCATCGATAACGATCTCCCCGATCGCGCCGTCACGCAGGTGCAAAAAAGCCTCGAGGCCATCGCCGGCGGTTTCGGGCCGCGCGATGAAGTGGCTCTCGTCACCTACGATCAGTATCCCAACATGATCTCGGACTTCTCGACGAACAACGATCAGCTTTTCACCCAGCTGAAGCGCCTCGATCTTGGTTCGCATCCCACGGCGATCATTTCCGATCCCACGACGGCCGGTCCTTTCATCAACGGCCAGCCCGTGCCGACCGCGACCGGCGAGCCGCAGCACGGCTCGAAGCGGCCGCAGAATACGGATTCGCTCGACGACGCGATCTACGCGGCCGGCGAAATGCTTCGCTCGCGCCCGCGCGACCGTCGCAAGATTATCTTCCTGATCTCCGACGGGAGCAATTCCAAGAACAATCATCACACCTTTGACGAAACTTTGCGCATGCTTCTCGAAGCGGATGTTTCCGTCTATTCGATTTCGGTGACGCGCTCGGTGCCGTTCGGCAAGGCGGTTGCGCAGAGGGGCATCGCTGCGATCGACAGGTATGCAACTCAGACCGGCGGCGATACGTACTTCTCCTCGAAGGACGCCGACCTCGAGCGTCTCTATTCGGACATCACCGAGCAGGCGCGCAACGAGTACACGCTGACGTTCTATCCCTCGGAAGCGAATCGCGGGCAGGATTTTCACTCGATCGAAGTGCGCATCGAGCGTCCGGGCCTCAACGTGACCGCGCGTTCCGGCTACTACCAGAGCGCGATCGCAGCGGGACACTAACCGTTTCTGATGCGCTTCGCGCGCGAAAATCGGTTGCGCGTTTCTCGCAAAAACTTTTCCGCGCTAGTACCTCGCGCGGGTTTTTTCTGCTTGACTTGATTCGTGGCAGCCTTTATAGATGAATGAGCGAGTTGAGCTGCGACGCGAATTTTCGGCGCGCTTTCTTGCGGGGAGAAAGTTCCTGGTAGTTATGCGCGGAACCGATCCGGGCTTCTGGTTCAAACGAAGCCGAAAAAGCGGGGCAGCCGAAACGCTGCCCCGCTTTTATTTTGCCCGCTGATGTCTCTCGCCTTCCTCTTCTCTGCGTCCTCTGCGTCTCTGCGGTAAAGATTTTTTCTTTCGTGGCGCGTGCGTCAATTCCGTAGCGGCATCGGGCGAATCGTCACCAGCGTCTCGTGCGCGGGGCAAATCGTCTTGTAGTCGCAAAACCCGCACGCGAAGCCCGGCTTCGCCGGAAACTCGTGCGCGCGAATCAGGTCCGCCACTTCGGCGATTTTCTGCTTCGTGGCCGCGAGCGCTTTTTCATCGCGCGTGGTCGCCACGGCCTCGTTGTTCACGAGATTGTAGAAGACGAGCCGCGTGGGTTCGAGATCAAGCGCCTCGCGTGCCGCGAGCGCGTAGATGCCAAGCTGGAGATCGGCGGCCGCCTTCTTTGCGTCACGCACGCGTCCCGTTTTGTAATCGATGATCTCGACTTCACCCTTGCCCGCGCGGTTCACCTGATCCATGCGCCCCGTGACGACGATTTCGTGATCGAGCGGCAGCTCGAACGGCTTCTCCTGGTAGAGCACGTCGGCAGGCGCGGTGATGTAGGTCCGGTAGAACGCTTCGAGCTGCTCGCGCCCCGCCTTGCGGTATTCCGATTCCTGGTATTCGTCCGGGAATCCCGCCGATGTCCACTCGCGCTCGAAGATCGCGAAGATTTCCTCGAGCGGCACGGACTTGCCGCGCTTGCGCACCTCGGCCACGAATTCCTTGATCGTCGTGTGCATCATGTTTCCGAATTGCGCTTGGGGATTCGGGCCGCCGCGAACGCCCCACGAATAGCGGAACAGGTATTTCATCGGGCAGGTTTCGTATGTTCCGATGGCCGACGCGCTGAGCTGCAGCGGCTCGGGCCGCGGCGGGTGAAACGCTTTCGCCCACAGCGCGATCCGCGAATACGCCTTTGAATTTTCGCGCAGCGAACGAAATAGCGGCGCCGGGTCGGGCGCGGCCACTTCCAGCTCGCTCGGCATTTCATCTTCCGCCGGCACGACGACACGCGGCGTCGATTGCGCCGTGTCCATTTTCTGAATCTTCGGGTCCTTCAGGAAATCCTCTAGGAAGATCGATGGCTTCTTGCGCTTGTTCACGATCGTCGAAAGTGTCAGCCGCTGCTGCGCGCGCGTCACCGCGACGTAAAACAGCCGCCGCTCTTCCTGAATCTGAAAATCGCCCTGCGGCTGCTCCTCTTTCATCAGCTCGGCGGGGAATTCGAAAACCGGGCGCCGTACGCCGGAAGGGAAGTCGTGCTTGCTGAGGCGCAGGATGAAGACGTGCGGGAACTCCAGGCCCTTGGCCGCGTGAACGCTCATCAGCTGCACGGCGTCGTCCGCGATTTCTTCTTCGATGCAGATATCGCCGTTCAGCTCGTTGAAAAATCCGAGGTACTCGATGAAATCGCGCAGGCGCTTGTCCTCGGTCTTGCGCTCCCACTCCTTCACGAATTCCGCGAGGCGGTCGACGTATTGCCGGTCGGTTTCCGACGGCGCGAGCTCGAGCGTCGAGATCAATTCGTTGAGCAGCTCGGGTGCGGTTTTCTTTCGCGCGCTTTGCCGCAGGCGGTGCATCGTCTCGACCAGCTCGCCGAGCTTCGGCTTTTCGTCCTTCGCGGCCTCGACCTGATCCCACAGCGCGCCGCGCGGCCGCTGCTTGTCCGCGCGTTCGGCCAGGCGCACCAGATCGCGCGGCTCGAGCTCCCAGTACGGCGCGGCGAGCACGCGCGCGCAGGCGACGTTGTCCGCGGGCAGCGCGATCAGGCGCAACCATGCGAGAAGGTCACGCACCAGCGTGTTGGCCAGGATCGTCGACTTGCGGATCACGAAGGGAATGCCGCGGCGCCGCAGCACGTCGACCAAGAGCGCGCGATGTGAATGCTTGCGATAGAGGACCGCGAAGCTTTTCCAGTGCGCGCCGGCATCGTGCAGCCGCTCGATTTCGGACGCCACCCAGTGCGCCTCTTCGCCAAATGCGGCGAATTCCACGATGCGGATTTTTTCGCCCTCGGGATTGTCGGTGGTCAGATTCTTCGGCGGCAGCAGGGGAGAAGGCTCGTTGTTCAGAATCATCTCGCCCGCGACGCGCAGTATCCGCCGCGTCGAGCGGTAGTTTTTCGAGAGCGAGACGAAGTGCTTTTTCAGGGTCTCGTTTGCCCGCAATCCCGCGGTAGGCTCGCTGGCGCCGCAGAATTTCCTGAGAAAAATCGTGAAGCTGCCGAAGGACGCGCCGCGAAACCGGTAGATCGCCTGGTCATGATCGCCGACCGCGACGATATTGCGGTGGCCGCCCGCGAGCAGCCGGAGCAGCTCGAGCTGCGCGATATTCGTGTCCTGAAATTCGTCGACGAGGATGTAGCGGTATTGCGCGCGCATGCGCTTGAGCAATTCGGCGTCGGCTTGCAGCAATTCAACGGCTTGCAGCAACTGCGCGCCGAAGGTGTGCAGGTTGCGCTCGCGCAGCAGCCGCTCGCTCACGCGGTAGACGCGCGCCAGCTCCTCCTGCTTGGCCAGCTCTTCTTCGGCGATGGCGCGTGCGTCGGGCTCGAGCGCGGATTTTTGCGCCTCGTATTCGCGGCGCTGCTTGTCGACGTGTTGCTGGTAGTCGTCGGGCGTGACGAGCTCGTCCTGGCAGCGCGAGAAGAATGTCTGGAAGTCGCGCAGGAATTCGGCTGGTTCGGCGAGGCGCCGGAAAATCTTGAGGTCGAGCTCGGCCATATTGCGCCGCAGGAGAATGCGGTGGTCGATGTCGTCGAGGGGCTGGATTTCGGGATTTGCCTCGCGCAGGATTTTCTCGAGGCAGAACGAATGGAACGTGCTGAGCCATACGCCTTCGGCGCGGTCGCCCGCGGCCTTGAGCACGCGGTGCTTCATTTCGGCGGCGGCTTTGTCGGTGAACGTGAGCCCGAGAATGTTTTCGCCGGAGAGATCGGAATTCGAGGCGAGCAGCGTCGCGATGCGCTCGGTGATCACGCGCGTCTTGCCGGTGCCCGCGCCCGCCATCACCAGCAGGGGACCGTCGCCGTGCTCGACGGCCGCGCGCTGCTCGGGATTCAACGGGAAGCCGGATCCGAGAGTGGCGCGTTCCTTCGAGTTGGTCGTGGTGGACATCCGGAAGCGCCATTTTAGCAGATTTCTTTGGGGCGAATATAAGGCGAATGGGAGAACGGGAGGCGATTCCCGTGTCGTCTTCGTCTCGCCGCCGAATTTTGCCAAACCCTCCGTTTGTCGAGACACCGCGTGCGGCGGCTTTGCCGCCGCTGCCGTGAGGCGAAGCTTGCTGCGCCGGATGTTCCTCGAGTTTTTGCGCCGCGCGTTTAGGCTGTTCACCCTTACACTATCGGCATGAATCGCTGGTTTCCGATCGAGACGGCGCGGCTGCGGCTGCGCGAATTTCGTCCTGAGGACGAACTCGACGTCCACGAATACGCGTCCGATCCGGAAGTGGTCCGCCTGCTGATCTGGGGGCCGAACACGCGCGAGCTGACCCGCGCGTTTCTCGATCGCACACTCGACGAGCAGAAGGAGTGGCCTCGGAATTCGGTGGGGCTCGCGATCGAGCTGAAGGGCGAGAATCGCGCGATCGGGTCGATCGGGCTGCGCATCAAGGACGAATCGAACCGCGCCGCCGATATCGGGTACGTCCTCGCGCGGAGATACTGGGGACGCGGCTACATGCCCGAGGCCGCGCATGCGATCGTCGACGCGGCGTTTCGTCGCGCCGGGCTGCATCGCGTGTGGGCCACGTGCGACGTCCGCAATCGCGCCTCGTATCGGGTGATGGAAAAAATCGGCATGTGCCGCGAAGCCCACTTCCGCAAAAACGCCCTCGAGAAAAATGAGTGGCGCGATTCGTATTTATACGCCGTGCTCGCCGAAGAGTGGCCGGCCACTGCTTCGATCCCGGGCTAAGATTTCGGCCTCGTTGATCGTGAAAGTGTTTTTCCGCGGAGGGGCTTTATATGCTGAAAGATTGACATCACGCCCTTG
Source organism: uncultured Acidobacteriota bacterium (assembly GCA_963743335.1). GTDB lineage: Bacteria > Acidobacteriota > Terriglobia > Acidiferrales > UBA7541 > Palsa-295. The sequence continues at coordinate 287,038 of CAVUPI010000002.1, read as the reverse complement.
GGAAGGGCGCCTTCAGCTGCCGGTGGGGACGATTCCGGCGTTTTCGACCATCAGAATTACGGCCCGGCGCGTCGCGCGGGTGCGATGCATCACTCCTTTGGGCACCACGAATCCCTGGCGCGGCGAAAGCTCCACTGTGCGGCCCTCGAGGTCGATCAGGAATTGCCCCTCGACGACGTAGAAGAACTCATCGTCGTCATCGTGCTTGTGCCAGTGATATTCGCCCTCGACGACGCCCAAGCGGACCACCGAGCCGTTCACTTTGCATAGCGTCTGGTTGTACCACTGAAACTCGCACGCGTCCGCGAGCGCTTTTTCGTCGATCACTTCCAGGGGCCCATGCAGGATATTGAGGCGCGTCTCATACGGGAACGACGGAGTTGCTGCCATAGCGATCGATCTCCTTTCGCCGAGGATAGCGCTCTATCCGACCCTGAGCAACGCCGTCGAAAAAGCCCGGCAACGCCAAAAGGGCCGCGCAGTGCCGGACGGTTCTCCGGGAGCTGCTTTAAAACCGCTAGTACTCACCCGTGTACGTATACTCAGGCATAACGTAGGTATACGTACATAGTATTAAGTAGTAAAACACGAAGCATCAACTGCGGTGATCCGCACGAACGCAGGTCGGCTATAAAGAATCCCAGGGGCAGCTTCGGACAACTTGGGACCAGCCGGAGTCAATTTTCAGTAACAGCATCTTCCCCCAAAAATGTGGGCCAGGAACAGCGCGACGCACGGCCGGGCAGACGTGTGCGTGTGAAACCCGGAATTCAACCATCGAGGGATCTCATGATTAGGCGACACAACAGCAAGAGCGGAATCTACTTGGGAATATTTTTGCTGGCGGCTCTCAGTTTGTCGGCGTCCATCGCGCAGGCCAGGCCAGCGGTGCCGGTGCCCTTTATCGATGCGATTTCGCCGGTGTCGGTCGCGCCGGGCGGGGCGGATCTGACCCTTACCGTGAATGGCGTCAACTTCGCGAACGCATCGGTGGTTTACTGGGGCACGACGGCTCTCACGACCACCTACGTTTCCGGCACGCAACTGACGGCCGTGGTCCCCGCGGCCCTGACGGCGACGGGCGGAACGGGTTGGATCACGGTCTCAACTCCCGGCTCGCCGGCTTCCAATACGATCTTTCTGCCAGTGGGTTCGACGACGTCCTCGCTGAATTTCACCAATACGCAACTCACCGCCGGGTCGGTTCCGTACCTTATGACGCAGGGCGACTTCAACGGCGACGGGAAAATGGACCTCGCGGTCGCGAACTGGGGAGGCAGCAACGTCTCCGTTTTCTTGAGCAATGGCGATGGAACTTTCCAGCCCGCACAAACGATTGCGCTTCCCGCGGAGGCCTTCAGCATCACGGCGGCTGATTTCAACAACGACGGGAAACTCGATCTGGCCGTTGGATATGAATCCGGTATAGGCGTCTCCATACTATTGGGCAATGGGGATGGAACGTTCCAGGCGCCGATTTCAACTGCCGCAGGAGGCTCGAACTACGCCCTCGTTGCAGGAGACTTCAACAAGGACGGCAAATTGGATCTGGCCGTCGCAGGCTACTTCGAAAACACGGTCTACGTGCTCATTGGCAACGGCGACGGCACCTTCCAAGCTGCTGTCCCGTATCCCATCAGTGGCGACCCTCTGCACATCTACGAAGCGGATTTGAACGGTGACGGCAATCTCGATCTTGTGGCGGGCGCTTATTACGGCTCGAACGTTTCCGTGCTGATCGGCGTGGGCGATGGCACTTTTCAGTCCGCGCAGGAATACGCGGCGGGGACGAACGCCGCAGACGTCGCCATCGGTGACTTCAACGGCGACGGAAAACTCGATTTGGTCGCTTCAAGCGAGGACAACAATATCTACTTCCTTGCCGGCGTCGGCGACGGCACTTTTCTTGACGCTCAGGCAATCCCGGTCGGCCTCTCACCCGCCGCGATCGGCGTGGGAGATTTCAACAATGATGGAAAGCTCGACGTGGTCATTGCGTCCAATTCGGGCAGTGCGGGGGTCATTCTGAGCAATGGCGATGGGACTTTCCAGCAGGCTCAGCAGTTTCCGCTGCCGGGCGTGTCTTCACCGTTCAGCCTCGTTGTCGGAAACTTTAACACGGGCGGAGGGCTGGGGATTGCGGTGGCCGATAACAGCGGAATCGTGGATGTGCTTATCCAAACCCTCTCCGTATCTCCTTCCACATTTGATTTCGGCAACCAGGGAGTCGGAGCCGCCTCGACGGTGCAGGATTTCACGATCGCCAACTCGACCTCACAGACGGTGACGTTCACAAGCATCGCCTTCACAGGAACGAATAGCAGCGACTTTTCCGACACGACGGACTGCGCCGCCACGCTGGCCCCGGGAGCCTCGTGCACCGTGCATGTGACCTTCACGCCAGGTGACCTCGGTGCGCGCAGCGCCACGCTGAACGTCACGGATAACGCGCCCGCGAGCCCGCAGACCGCCGCGATCACAGGAACGGGCGTTGCCGCGCCGATCGTTACCTTCTCGGCGCCGGCCATCGCGTTCTCCAGCGAGCCTGTCGGGACGGCGAGTGGCTCTCAATCGGTGACCGTGACGAATACCGGAAACGCGATTCTGAACATCTCCAGCATCGCGGTAACCGGCACGAACTCCGGGGACTTCTCTTTGGCTCCGACCGGCACGTGCGGCGCCACACTTGCCGTGCAGGACATGTGCACCATCAACGTGACATTCACTCCCAGCGCCGCGGGAACGCGCAGCGCCTCCGTGGCAATCACCGACGACGCGCCGAATAGCCCGCAGTCCATCACGCTGTCGGGAACCGGCTTGCTGGAACCGACCGCCGATCTTTCGGGGACCACCTTGACGTACGCGGCCGCGGCGGTCGGCTCGACGAGCGCCTCGCAAAGCGTGACGCTCACAAACAATGGCGGCCAGCCGCTAACCATCACGAGCATCGTCACCGGCGGCACCAACGGCGGAGATTTTGCGTCCACCAACACGTGCACTTCTCCGATCGCCCCGGCGGCGCACTGCACCATCAACGCCACGTTCACGCCAACCGCAGGCGGCGCGCGCACGGCGACCATCACGATCACGGACAATGCGACGACGAGCCCTCAGGTGATTACGCTGCAAGGGACCGGGCAAGACTTCTCGCTCAGCGTGTCGTCCATTGGCGCGATCAAACCGGGAAATGTTGGAGACGGTCAGCTCACGATAACGGCAGCCGGCGGGTATAGCGCACCGATCACTTTCACGTGCTCGGGCGCGCCGATGCTTTCCACCTGCAACGTGAGTCCTTCGCCCGTTACGCCGACTGGCGCGACCACGCATGTGTCCGTCACTTTGACGACGACCGGGCCCGCCAAGACGGCCGCTCTTCCGGGGAGCCCGTCGATGTTTCCGCCGGCGGGCACACGGCCGTTCCTGCTGGCCGCGTTCCTTGGCACGCTCGTGCTGATGGCACTGGCGTTCTTCGCGCCAGGACTCCGCAAGTTGCGCGTGGTGCGTTTCGCGCTTCCCGCGGTTCTGCTGGTGGCGGCGATTGGCCTGGGCGCGTGCGACTCGATGCGCTCAACCCCAGCCGGCGAATACACGCTGACGGTCACGGCAACATCCGGAACGCTGTCCCACTCGGTCAATGTTCCGGTTACGGTCCAATAGGCGGGAGCAGCGGCAACACTGCATGGATGTGCGGCTATGGCCGGCGAAAACGCCGGCCCAGCCGCACGCCTCGCAACGCAGTTCACGCCACCACCCAGTAATCAAATGTTCCGCGCAGCAGCAGCTGCGCATCGAGTATCGGGATGCGACCGCGGGGCTCAGGTCGAAATCGCCGTCGAATGTGGTGACGGTCGATCTGGCGAGCCACACGCCGGTGGTTCAGTCCTTCACGGCGTGAGGGTCACGCCGGCCAACGGACTCGGCAGCGGCGGATGCGACAAGTGTTTCGCGATTTCCGCCTGCGCCTGTGGCGGCGCGATCAGCAGCAGCCGGTCTCCCGGCTGTAGGACGATATCGGGCCGAGCCATCATCACGGACTTGCCGCGCAGCACGGCCACGATCTTCGAATCGGCGATCGGGCCGCTGAGCGCGCGCGCTTCGATTCGCTTGCCCACCCACGGGCTTTCGGGGCGCAGCGCGCCCACCGTGAGCAGTGAGCCGTCTGGAAGATCGAGCGCGAGCCCCGACTGCAAAAGCGCGGCAAGATGCAGGTGGCTCACTTCGGGCGGCAGCGCGATCTTGCCCTGGTCGAGCAGGCGCAGCGCGACCCGCACATTTTCGGCGCGGTGCGCGGGCGAATCGGCGCGCCCGGCGACTTGCGCTTCGTACAAACTGCCATACCGGAGATAGGACGAGAGCTTGAGCTGCACGACGAAGCTGAGCATCACGGCGAGTCCGGCCGGCACCAGGAGTTGATAGCCGCCCGTCATCTCCGCGACCATCAGCAGCGTCGCGATCGGCACGCGCGCCGCTCCTGCAAATACCGCCGCCATGCCCACAATCACCATGCCCGCGGGCTCGTGGTGAAAGATCGCCGCGAAGGCCCCGCCCAGCATCGCTCCCACGAACAGGCTCGGCGCAAACACGCCTCCCGAGCCTCCCGAGGAAATGCTGAACGATAGCGCCAGCATCTTCGCGCCGATCAGAATCAGCAGCAGGCGCAACGCCAGCCGCCCGTCGATCGCTTCCTGAATCCAGCCGTAACCGCCGCCGAGCACCTGGGGCAGCCGCAGCGCCATCAGCCCGACGAGAAGGCCGCCGATCCCGGGCTTGATCCAGTGCGGAATGCGGAGCGCCGTAAACGCGTCGCGTATGCGGTAAAACACCTCGGGGAAGATCGCGCCCACGATGCCGCTCGCTGCGCCCAGCACGATGTACCAGCCGTAGTCCAGCACATGCGTGGCCTCCAGTCCGGGAGGCACGCGAAACAGCGACTGCCATCCCACGAACCAGCCGTTTACCGCATACGCCACGATCGCGGCGAGCATGCAGTACATCAGAGCTTCGGACTCGAAGTCCATGCCGCCGTAGAGAACTTCGACGGCGAAAATGGCGGTGCCGATCGGCGAGCGAAAAATCGCCGAAAGACCGGCGGCCATGCCCATCAGCACCAGCAGGCGCCGCTCGCGCTCGGGGCGCTTCAGCAGCGATGCGTAGATCGAGCCGAAACCCGCCGCGATCAGCGCCGTGGGGCCTTCGCGTCCCGCCGATCCGCCGGAACCGATCGTGATCGCCGAGGCGATCATCTTCACAGGGGCGACGCGCGCGCGCAGTTTGCCGCCAGTCCAATGCAGCGCCTTTACGACGGTGTCGGTGCCGTGGCCTTCGGTTTCGGGGGCCAGGCCGTAGACGAGGGCGCCGGAGATGAGTCCGCCGACGGTCGTTGCGATCGGGACGAGCCACAGCCCGTGCGGGCCGATGGTTTCGCGCAGCCTCCCGCCCTCTTCCGGCAGACCTGGCGGGAGATAGCCCGCGAAACGAACCAGGAAGAGATTTTGCGCGAGCCGCAGCATCCACATGAACGCCTGCGCGCCGAGCCCGCCGACGACACCCAGGACGACCGAATCCAGAAGCAGCCGCGGCTTGTCCCCATTTTCCACAAGTAGATTTGTACCATCATTCGACAGCCGCCAACTATCGGTACGGCGGAGAATCCGCGGCGCCGGATGCTCCCGAGAGTGAAACCTGCAACGATTTAATCTTTTGATAACAAAGGGGAAAGAACAGTACAGAAGTACCGGTCACAGCCTTGCCCCTAGTACGCAGAATAGCGTGAGTTTTGATTAGACCGAAGGGGAATGCCAATGAAGAGTGTCTGGAAGGCTGTTTCGGGGGTGGCGTTAGCCGCCGTACTTGCATTTGGAATGATCGCGCCGGGTCTGCAGGCGGGGACCGCGGCACGAGGCGAGTTCAACATGCCCTTCAATGCGCAGTGGGAGAGACTCGGGCTTTCGACGGGCGATTACACGTTCTCGGTGGACCATGGCACGCTCAACGGAACGATCGTGGTGTACCACGGCAGTCAGGCCGTGGGGATGGTTCGCCCACAGTCGTTTGAAAGCGGCGAAAATCAGGCCAAGAACCCCGAACTGGTTTGCATCCGCCACGACGGGAAGGTTTCGGTTCGGGCGCTGAAGCTGCCGAGGGTCGGCACCTTCTATTTTGCTCTGCCGAAAGACCTGAAGGCGCTTGTGGCGCAGCAGCCGCAGCTGATCGAAACCGTCCATCTCGAGGTCCGGGGCGAGTAACACAGCTTTTCGCAAGGATCTCGAAACCACCGGCCGGATCGAGGAGAGACCGCGCACAGCACGCGTTCGGTCCCCAAAGTCCGGCCCTTTCTTTTTCTTCGCCTCTTATCCCCTCTAATCTTTTGATAACAATCCGAAAGAACGGTACCGAAGTACCGCTAGAGGATTCGTCCCCGCCCCCCAGAATAGGCGCAAGCCTTCCGCAGTTCGTCCATGCCTGACTTAGGCCTTCGGACATTGGGCTCCAAAATAAAAGGAGAAGGGGGAAACATTAATGAAGGGTTTTGGGAGAAGTATGTTGTTAGTGGCAATAAGCGCGGCGATTGCAATCGGAATGAGCGCTTCGCGCTCGCAGGCGGGGCAGACAAGTGTGGGAACGTTTCAGTTGGCGTTCGACGTCCAGGTGGGCAACAAAACGCTGCCGACGGGCGACTACTCGTTTTCGTTCGACCGTTCCGAGGGGTCGTACGGAGTGGTCCATCTCTACCGGGGAACTCAGTCGGTCGGGATGATGCTGCCGCAGATGCTCGACGGCGACAAGGGGCAGGGCGACAAACCCGTGCTGGTCGGGATTCGCCACGATGGAAAGGTCGCGGTCCGCGCGTTGCGGTTGCCACAAGTGGGCACGCTCTATTTTCCGCTGCCGAAGGATTTGAAGGCGCTCGTGGCGCAGCAGCCGGAGCTGATCCAAACCGTCTCGATCCAGGTGAGCGGCGAGTAACGCCGTTCATCGGGATTCGCGGCAAACGCAATGGAATACCTCGGGGCCGGACAAGGTGGACCACCCGCGACGGGAGTCCACCGGAAGTCCGGCCTTTTTTTTGGTTCGATTCTGCGACGGCGACCGCCCTGCCGTAGGATGTGAACGGAGGCGCATGGTAAATCGGCTCGCACTCCGAACGGCACTTGCCGCAGCGTTGTCTCTCCTCGCGGCGGCGTCGCCTTTGGCGTCCGCATCGGGGCAGCAGGCCGCCGCCTCGCCGCAAGGTAAATCCCTCAGGGCGACTTCGGTGGCCGTCGAGATATACGCGATCGTGGAAGGGCGTCGCGGGCGGCTGATCCGGGATTTGAACAAGGACGACTTCGAACTGACCGAAGATGGAACTCCGCGGAAAATCACTTACTTTTCGCGCGAGACCAACGCGGCCGCTGAGTCTGGGCCTGGCGATCGACACCAGCGTGAGTCAGGGACGCATGCTGGCGACCGAGCAAGTGGCCGCCAAGGAATTTCTCCGCTCGGTGCTGCGCACGGGCGACCAGGCCTTCGTGATGGATTTCGATGTCGACGTGAAGCTCCTCCAGGATTTCACGGGCACGCCAAGTGAATTGGCGCGGGCCGTCGACTCGGCGGAAATCAACCAGACGGGAAGAAGCGTCTTGCAGGAAGGCGCGTCGCGCTCGTCGGGAGGCACGCACCTCTACGACACCGTTTATCTGGCGTCGAACGAATTGATGAAGCAGCGACTGGGACGCAAGGTGCTGGTGCTGGTCACCGACGGTGAGGATCAGGGCAGCAGAAGCAGCCTGCAGGAATCGATCGAGTCGGCGGAGAAAGCCAACGTAATCGTCTACTCGATCATCGTGAGCGATCCAGAGTTCTACACGCTGCTTGGCGGCACGTACCACGGCGACGCGAGCGCTCGCAAAGCTAGTGCGCGAAACGGGCGGCCGCACGATTCGCGTAAAATCGATCGAACAGATCGGGCAGGCGTTCGACCGGATCGCCGCCGAGCTTCGCGCGCAATATCTGCTGGGCTATTTCCCCTCAAATCCCCGGCACGATGGCTCGTTCCGGCGAATCCACGTCAGCGTGCGCGGGCGCAACGACACGGTCCGCACTCGCACCGGCTACTACGACCGCGGTGAAGAGGAAACGGAAGCGAAGGACTCTAGCCAGGGAACTCGCACCGGGCCGTAGCGGAGCTAGTCCGCAACTTCGCCTGCTGTTTTCGGCTGGCCGGCGTTCGCGAGTTGAACTGCGAGCTTTTCGCGCTGGGCAAGCTTCCGCGGCGCCGATTCGTGCGTGGCGGTCATGGCGAGGACGCCGATGACCGCCGCCACGGTCCAATACCACGCCGGCGCCAGGGGATTCCCCGTCTTCCGGATCAGCCACGTAAGGGTGAATTGCGTCGAGCCGCCGAACGCCGCGATGGAAAGGGCGTAGACCACGGCCACGCCGCTCGATCGAATCGCCGCCGGAAAGCCCTCGGTGAGCCAAATCACCACCGGGCACGTGGACAGCGACACCAGGCTTGCCAGGACCGCCGTCGCTCCCAGCAGCGCGGCCGCTGTGCGATAGTGCGAGATCACATGGAAAGAGGGAAGAATCAAGAGCAGCAGCGGCACGCCGAAAAGGAGCATCGTCGCTTTGCGGCCGATGCGATCCGAGAGCGCGCCGCTCATGAGGTCGAAGACCACGCCCGCAAGGCCAACGATGACCGTCGCGGCAAACGCGATGTTGGCGTGCATGTGCAGCGTTGCAATCGCGTACGTCGTCATGTAGTCGTTGGTGTACGTCGCGATCGTCCCATTCGCGAGCAGCAGCAATCCGAGCACGATCAGCGAGAGGTACGGCCGCAGCGAAACGCGTTCGCGCGCGCCCTTTTCTTTCGCGTGAAACGTCTCCGGCAGGCTGCGCCGCATCATCAATCCAAACGGTACGATCACCGCGCCCACCAGAAACGCGATCCGCCACCCGTAATCCTGCAATTGCTGCTCGTTCAAGAGATTCGCGAGGCCAAACCCCACGAGCCCCGAGATCAGCACCGACAGATCCTGCGTCCAGTATTGGAACGCGGTGTAAAATCCTCGCCGCTCCGGCGGCGCCGCCTCCAGCAGAAATGCCGTCGTCGGCCCGACTTCGCCGCCCAGCGCAAATCCCTGCAGCATCCGGAAAAGGATCACGAGAATGGGTGCCGCGATGCCGATCATCGAGTGCGGCGGCGTCAGCGCCAGCCCCACAATCGCAATGCCCATCAGCGTGAACGAGAAAACCATCGCCGGCTTGCGTCCGAGGCGATCGCCCATCCGCCCGATCACGAAGCCGCCGATCGGACGCGTGATGAAGCCCACGCCGAACGTGCCCAGAGATGCCAGCAGGCTCGCCGTCGGAGACGCGGACGGGAAGAACGCTCTGCCGATGTACACCGCGAAAAACGCGTAGGTGAGGAAGTCGTAGAACTCGAGCGCGTTCCCGACCACGACGGCGATCACGTGCCGCGCCGGCACAGACATCCTCGTTTCGTTCGCTGCCGTCGTCATCGGTTCATAGCCTGCGCGCCTCCCGAAGGGGACAGCATTAGAGCATAGATGCCGTGTTTCCTTGCATTGTTTGCGCCGGGCACAGGCCGGGCCGCGCTTCCGGAGTCGCACATTTGCCGCAGTTTTCCCCTAGCCTTCTCGTTTCAATGGTGGTTGAATGCACGGCGGTGCGGCCGCAGGGCATCGGGTGAATGCCTTGCGCGCGACACGCACGGCATCGGGGGGAAGCATGAAATTCGGGAAGCACAACTTGTGCGTGGGAAATCGGTGGATCGCAGTGTGTGCGCTGCTTGCGGCGATCGCCGCCGCGACCGCGTTCGCGCCCGCCGCGACGGCCCAAGCGCCGCAGTTCAACAGCCGCTCGATCGCGGCGTTCACCGCGGCGCAGGCCGACGCCGGCAAAGACGCCTATGCCAAAAATTGCGCCTCCTGCCACGGCGCGCAGCTCGGCGGCAGCGAATTCGCGAGCGCTCTTCGCGGGCTCACGTTCAGCAACAACTGGGGCGGAAAAACCGCCGCCGACCTTTTCACGTACATGAGCACGAAGATGCCACCCGCATCGCCCGGCTCGCTCGACGCCGCCACCTACGCCCGCATCATCGCATTTCTCCTGCAGTCGAACGGACAGCAGCCCACCACCAAGGAATTGCCCACTGATCCCCGCGAGCTCGCCTCGATGACGATCCCGCGCGGCGCAACCGCGCGTTCGGCCCCGATGATGCCGCTCTCGCCGCTCGCTCCGCCGATGCCCGTCGTAAAGCTGCCCGACCCGCTCGCCAATTTCACGCCCGTCACCGCCGACGAACTCGAGAATCCGCCCGCAAGCGAATGGCTGATTTGGCGCGGCTCTTACAACGATCACGGTTTCAGCCCGCTCGCGCAAATCAACAAATCGAACGTCGCCGATCTTCGCGTGAAATGGGCGTGGTCGCTGCCGCCCGGCCCCAACGAAGCCACGCCCCTCGAGCACGACGGCGTGCTTTTTGTTGATAGCTACGGGGACCGCGTGCAGGCGCTCAACGCCGTCACCGGCGATCTGCTCTGGCAATATTCGCGGCAGCTTCCGTCGGACGTGCGCCTCGCCGTCAAGCGCGATATTTCCCTCTTCGGCGATCGCCTCTACGTCCCCACGTCGGACGACCACATCGTCGCGCTCGACGCGAAAACCGGCGACGTGATCTGGGATTCCGAAGTCGCCGACTACAAAAAGGGCTACCAGACCAGCGGCGGCCCGCTCGTCGCTAAGGGCAAGGTGATGCAGGGCATCGAGGGACAAGCGCCGGGCGGCAATCTCATCGTCGCGCTCGATATGGACACGGGCAAGCAGGCCTGGGTTTTCCACACCATCGCGCAGCAGGGCGAGCCCGGCGACAGTTGGAACGGCGTGCCGAACGACAAGCGCAACGGCGCGTCCGTCTGGACAGCCGGCAGCTACGATCCCCAGCTCGGCCTCGCGTATTTCGGCGTCGGTCAGACCTACGACACCGGCCCGGTCCTCCATCACGTCCCGGGATTCTCGAACGACGGCCTCTACACCGATTGCACGCTGGCCTTCGATCCGGACACCGGCAAGCTCGTCTGGTATTTCCAGCACGTGCACAACGACCAGTGGGATCTCGACTGGGCCTTCGAGCAGCAGCTGATCCATCTGCCGGTGAATGGCGCGGATCAAAAGCTCGTGGTCACCTCCGGCAAGATGGGAATTTACGAAGGGATGGACGCCGCGACCGGGAAATATATTTTCTCGAAAGACCTCGGCATCCAGAACGTGATCGCGTCGATCGACCCGAAAACCGGCGAAAAAACGCTCGCTCCCAGCGCCGTGATGGGCGACGACAAGCCGCACCTCATCTGCCCGCATCCGGGCGGCGGCCGCAGCTGGATTCCCACGTCGTACGACGCCACGACGAAAATCCTCTACATCCCGATGGTCGAATCCTGCATGGACCTGATTCCGGCGCCCCCGGGCGAGCGCGGCAATCTCACGTCGGGATACAACTGGTTCATCCGGCCGCGGCCCGATAGCGACGGGAATTTCGGCCGCGTCGAAGCGCTGAATCTCGAAACGAAAAAAGTCGTCTGGATCGACCGCCAGCGCGCGCCGCAATCGACGGGCGTGCTCGCCACGGCCGGCGGCGTCGTATTTGCGGGCGCGCTCGACCGCTACCTCAAAGCCTACGACGCGGCCACCGGCAAAGTCCTGTGGCAGGTGCGCCTCAACGACGTCCCGAGCTCGTGCCCCATCACCTACAGCGTCGGCGGCAAGCAGTATCTCGCCGTCGTGGTCGGCAATGGCGGCGCGCAAACGGGAACGTTCCCCGTGCTCGTCCCCGAAATCCAGAATCCGCCCGACCGCGGCGCCGCAGTCTGGGTCTTCGAATTGCCAGAAAAGTAGGGGCGCTGCTAGCTGCGCCCCGGGCCCGAGGTTTAAACGTAGCGCCGGGTGCTTTAGCCCGGCTGCGTCTTGCAGTGCGCGTTTGGCTTCCGTAGGGCGCTGCCCTGGCCTGAGCGCCGAAGGCTCAGCCGCGCCCGCCGTTGCCTTTGCCGTTGAGGCGTAGCTTTCGTAGCGGCGGCCTTTTTACCCTGAGGAACGAAGGGCAGCCCCCGTTGTCATCCCGAACCCATCCGCGCATTTTGCGGATGGTGTGAGGGATCTGCTTTTGGCTTTTGTATTTTCGGCCCAGCCTTCGTAATACGCCTTCCGTGTCCGTAGGGGCGCGCGAATTCGCACCAAGCGCGGGACGCGCGACACAATTTAGCCCAGCGCGGAAGCGCTGGGAAAACATGCGAATTGAATCGCGAGCGCCGTAGGTGCGACACCCACGCCGCAAGAGCATGTGCCGCGCCTACGGCGCTCGGCCTCTTTATATATCGGTGACCCAACCCTGCCGGATTGGGCTAACTTCTGCCGCACCTCCGGCGCTCCGGACGATTCGGCGCTCGACGCCAAATACGCATTGGCGGAAAAATGACTGCCGTGCTCGAAACAGCGGATTTGCTGGGCCGCGTTCCCAAAATCATCACCTCGGACGCGCAAAACGACCGCTACATCGCCGCGGTCCTCGGATTGGAACGCCGCGGCCATCTCACCCCCGCCGGAAAAAATCTCGCCGAGGTTCTGACCCTGCTCGTCGAGGCATACGAAGAGGAACGCTACCCGATCCGCTCGGCCTCGCCCGTCGAGGTCCTGAAACAATTGATGGACGCCAACAACCTCCGCCAGAAAGATCTCGCCCCCATGCTCGGCTCAGAAAGCGTCGTCTCCGAAGTGCTAAGCGGCAAACGCGAACTCAACAAACATCACATCGAAAAGCTCAGCAAGAGATTCGACGTCTCCCCCGCCGCTAAAGAGGTTTTGAATTTGTAGCGGCCGCCTTGCCTTTAGGCGGGCGCCTTTGCCTTTCGGCCCCGGGACATTACGATGGGCCCAGGATCACAGCTTGGGGCACGCCGAAATGCCGTTCCCGCACAAAAACATCCGCCTCCATCCGTCCAACTACCTCGGCCAACGCTCGTATTTCGTCACCCTCTGCTGCGCGTCGCGACGCCCCATATTCGCGAATTCGAAAAACGCCGCGTGGCTGATCGAAATTCTGCGCCAACAATCCACCGCGCACGGGTTCGCAGTCCGCGCCTACTGCGTGATGCCCGACCATTTCCACGTCCTCGTCACAGGCCTCGATCCGGCCAGCGATCTGCTCGCATTCGTCAAAAACCTGAAATTGACAACCTCGCTCGAATATCGAACGCGTTTCGGAAGAACGCTATGGCAAAAGAAATTTTACGACTACATCCTCAGGCGCAACGACAACGCGATGCGCGTAGCCGCCTACATCTGGATGAACCCGGTTCGCAAGGGCCTGTGCACGGACCCGGAGCAATATCCTCACTCCGGTTCCTTCGTGATGGATTGGAAGAAAAAGGCTTTGCCAGTCGAAATATGGACGCCCAATTGGAAACCAAAGGCGCCCGCCTAAGACCAAGGCGGCCGCTACATAGGCCACGTCAAATGCCGCACCAACGAGTCGAATCGCGCATTTGTAGCGGCCGCCTTGCCGTTAGGCGGGCGCTTTTCTCTTCGGGCGTCGGGCAATGCGATGTGTCGCTATCACTGCTTCGGGACAACCGAAACGTCGGTGCCGATCAGGGTTGGCACTTGTAGCGGCCGCCTTGGTCTTAGGCGGGCGCCTTTTCTCGGGCCCGGCGCATCGCGATGCGAAACTGAACAAACATCACATCGAAAAGCTCAGCAAACGATTCGGCGTCTCCCCGGCCGTCTTTTTCTGAAAAGGTCCGTCCGTCGGCTCGCACCGCCTTGAATTTGTAGCGGCCGCCTTGCCTTTAGGCGGGCGAGTCCTTGCCCGGTTGCAGGATTGACTTTATCTTTTCCGTGGCGTCGTTGAGACCCCTGGCGGTGAGCGTGTATCCCGCGCTCTTGTCCCCCGAAATCTCGCTGGAAAAGCTCTTCAGGTACCTGGCGAAATTGGCAGAGTCATAGGTCTTGTAGTGCAAACAAGCCTCCTTGATCTGTTCATGTGGGACGCGGGCCACCCCGCTTCCTAAATAGGGCAATAATATACTTGACAAATCAAACCGATTTTCCTAAACTTGACTTAGGTGAACAACATGACTCAGCCAAGAACACTCCAAGAAGCAATCAAACACTTCGCCAATCCTGCCAATGCGCTGGCCTACATGGTCAGCCTGCGATGGCCGAACGGTATCGTCTGCCCTAGCTGTGGCCGCAAGGACGCCCGATTCCTTACCAATCAAGCCAAATGGCAATGCAAGAGTGTTCACGCCAAGAGGCAGTTCTCGGCAAAGGTCGGGACTGTCTTTGAGGATTCCCCGATCTCTCTGGACAAGTGGCTTACTGCGGTCTGGATGCTCACCAACTGCAAGAATGGAATCAGTTCCTACGAAGTGGCTCGCGCTATCGGCGTCACTCAGAAATCGGCTTGGTTCATGATGCACCGCGTTCGACTGGCCATGCAGACTGGTTCGCTCGTTAAACTCGGCGGCAGCGGCAAGATCGTCGAAGTGGATGAAACTTTTATCGGCGGCCTGTCCCGCAACATGCACAAGGAAGTCCGAGCACGAAAGATTCAAGGGCACTGGCGGACGAGACAAGACTGCTTGTTGTGGGGATCTTGGAGCGCGGCGGAAAGGTGCGCACTTCCGGTTCCCGGAAATCGGCGAAAAACCACGTCTTGCACCGGGAAGTCAAACAGAACATGTCGCAGCTGGTTCGATTCTTTTTACCGACGCGCTCCCGTCCTACGAACGATGTGTCCGAGCGACTACGCGCACCAAGTCGTTGACCATGCCGTTTCCGTACGTGCGACGGTAGTGGTCCACACAAACGGCATGGAGAACTACTGGAGCTTGCTCAAGCGCGGTATCAAGGGAACCTACGTCAGCGTCGAGCCTTTCCATCTGTTCCGGTACCTCGACGAACAGGCTTTCCGGTTTAACAACCGGGGAAGCAAAGAGAATCGAATCACTGATGGCGAGCGTTTTGATAACGTCCTCTCTCATGTTCTTGGCAAACGCCTCACCTATGCCGAAGTCACTGGCAAAACTGGTACGACGGATTCCAACTCCCCTGCGTCTTAAACGCGGCCCGAAGCGGAAGGTTTCCTAGACTTCCGCTTTTTGGCCTTCTTTTCCGCATCCAACTTGGCCTTAATCTCTCCGTGCTGGAACTTTGCATTAGCTCCCGCATAGTGCGGTCGAAACTTATCGAATTCACTGTCCTTATGGGTTGTCATTGGGTTCCTTAATACGTCTTAGCGTCGAACCAAAGCAAGCAATCTGTGCATGGAGCTCTAAGTTGTGCTTCGGTCGCCTGTTTCTTTAGCCTCTGCCGCGTAGATCACTCTCACTGAATCCAGCTTTCTTTTCCATCGCCTCCATCTGAGCCGTCATGCTTGCAAAAAAGTCTTCCATGACCATATCTGAACTTGAAACGCCCATGTCGTTGCACTGGCGTAAAGCCATTCGATAGTATTTTCTCATGTGCTGCGATTGGCTTTCCCCCAACTAAGCGATCCAATTCTTTCGATCGTTTTCTCTTCAGTCGCGAGTCCAAATCCGCTGCTTGTAATTCTGGGATTTTCCCGATTACCGCAAAACCGATGTGCATCGGCGCACATAAATGCTCGCCCTTCGCGCGTTCAGGTCTGAGTCGTCAATGCTCGTCATAAAGCAATGCGGTAGTTCCAGCTCCTTTGTACGTGCTCGAAATACGATTATGTCATCTTTCGCACGCAGGCGCTCGCCACCATATCAGCGGGAGAGTCCAACTGATAGGTCTCTGCCCGAAGTTTGTTGTAGTCGGCCATCTTTAAGGAACAGGAGAACTGGCAATACTTGTCGTGGATCGGAGAACTGCTTAGATGCTCGACAAGAAATTCACTAAGCCGAATACGAGATCATCATTCCAGCCTTTGCCCCTGCTGAATTCGCCGCCGCTAAAGTGGATGGACCTCTACCATGTGCATGTCAGGCTGGGGAATGAAGGTTGCGTCTGAGGATTTCCTTCCATTCGTCCTCAATCTCAGTCCACACGTCATCTGTGGCCGCCACTGCGCCAATGGTCAAAAACTCCTGATCCTCTTGCCCACTTTTATCGAAGTCATGATTTCAGCACAACGAACAAATCTCCTTCGCGAATGCGCGAAGTCGGCGCATACTTCCCCAGCATGCTTTGGGGGGCTTTCATCGCGCACCCCCGCTTGGGGCATCATCTACCCGACTCAGTGGTCGAGTCAAGTAATTTAATGCCCTAAATAGGCTGCGACGCCCTTCAAGAGCAGTACGCTGTGCGTTCTGTCTGTCTTGCTCTTCCCGGGAACGTTTTTGGCGATCAGGTCGATCTCGTCTACCCCTAGGCTGAAAACTCCTGACAGCCCTTTTGCCGTTAGACCGTTTCGCATCATCCACTTCTTCGCTACGCTCCCAGGTGTAAGTCGAGCTTGTCGGAGATTTGCGCCGCAGTTACGGAATCGACATGAGCGTTCAGGACGAACATCGCGGCCAGAATTAGGTACTGATCCGTCCGATCCTTTGGCTTCACAGCACTCATTTTAGTGACGAAAACTCAATCATCTAGAATGACCCCGAATCGCCTCTGGTAATCCTGAAATTCCTTTCACCGGTCCCAAGCCATCTTTATAGTTAGCTAATTATACATGAGATAGCAGGCCGGCGTATGTCGCCTGCGCCGCCCCGAGGACCCGGCACGATTTTCGAAACTCCAAAACGCGGAGGTGTATCCGTTTGGAGGCGGCCCCAGCGACTGGAGGAGTGGCATACTCGGGTCGCTCTCAACCCCAAACTCCGAACTCCGAACTCCGAACTTCCGCCTTCCTAATCCTCATCCTCCGCATCCTCCGACCTCAGCTCCTTGACAAACTTCAGCACGTCGCCTTCGCGCAGCTTCCGGCAGACGCGGCTGATCGAATCCTGTTCGCGTGCGTCGAGCGCGCGCATCAGCGCCCGCACTACCTTCGTATGTCTCGGCAGGACGTTCCCGATGAACCTCTTGCCCCGGGCCGTCAAACCCACCACATGGACTATCCGCCCCTCGTGTTCGTCTTTCTTCGACTTGGGCAGATGGCTATCTTTGAATTCCACCGGCGGAAGCCTCACAACCATCCGCCGCACCCATCCCGGCTCCTCGAGCCGCCGGATGATGACTTGCAGATTTTGGCGCTTGTGCTCGGTTCGCCTTCCGACGTCCGGCACGGTCAGCGCGCCCTCGCGGTAGAGCAGTTCCAGTACCCGAAAGCCTTCGAATGTCAGCTCGAAAAAGTCGAGTGGCGCGCGCATCTCGCGTTTCAGCCAGGCCGCCGTGTCGATCAGTTCGAGGTAGGCGCGAAACGCTCGCTGGGTCTTCTGCCGTTGGGTTGGCGGACGCGACATTGTGCCAAATCCCTCCATTTTTGGCTTTTTTCGGCGACTTAAGGCCGGTTAAGCGCCCGACGAGAGCATCATTGGTGACGCTTTTGCGAAGCCGAAAAATCCTCCCTCGGTGCCTGCTTCCACGGGCCATCATAAACTTGACCCGGGCGTGTGTGGATGGTACGACTCTGAACCCAGGAGGATGCTATGACTCCAGCTGAACGCGAACGAGCCATCGGTGCAATTGAGGAATCCCGCCAGCGGTTGCTCGCGGCGGCGCCAAAAATAGTCGCCATGATTGCGTTGGGAACCTTCGCGCTGGTGATCGGGCTCGGCGAGGTGCGGCGAACGCAAGCGCAGGGAGCCAAAGAGCCTTATCCGAGCATGGCTCCGCTGGATCAATACTTGATGGATCGCAGCGCCGAGATTGCCATGGCGCGGAGCGCCGCTCCCGAGTCCATATCGCGCGATGCCAGTGTCCTCGTCCTGGGAAGGCATGGCTACGAAACCGCGGTGAAAGGTACGAACGGCTTCGTGTGCGCGGTGGAGCGAGGGTGGATGAGCCCATTCGACGGCGATTTTGCCGCCAACTTTTGGAACCCTAAACTTCGAGGCCCGGTCTGCTTCAATCCGCCGGCTGCCCGCTCCATCCTGCCGATGACGTATAAGAGAACGGAGATGGTATTGGCCGGTCAATCCAAAGCTCAGATCATGGCGGGCATCAAGATATTCATAAGGCAAAAGCTGCCGCCTCTGGAGCCTGGAGCCATGAGCTACATGATGTCGAAAGAGCAATACCTGACCGATAGCGGCCGACACAACTGGATCGCTCACGTGATGATCTACACTCCGCTGATGGACGGTGGGGTCTGGGGCGCGGATCTGGCACACTCTCCCGTGATGCTGAACCCGCAGTTCGATGGTCATCCGGAACCAATCGACGTATTTATGATTCCCGTGGGCATGTGGTCGGATGGAACGGCGGACCCCGTGAAGTATTAGCAGCGCGAACCAATGAGCCTGCGTCGATGGTGCGACTTTGAATCCAGGAGGATGCTATGACTTCAGCCGAACGTGAACGCTGGGCCGAGGAGCTGGCGTGGCAACCGCGTCCGACAAACTTCAGGGGCTGAAGCCCTGCGACTCGCCTGTCTTACGCCGGGGCTGGAAGCCCCGGCCTCCTGAGGAGGAAAGCTCTTCGGCGCTAGGCGCTCGCGTCCCGGCGGCTTGGCCGGGCTGTTTCGCTTTTCGCGCACTCCTGTACCCCTGACCAGTTGCGCGTTTGTGCGCCCGGATGGAAAATGACTTTGGTTTTAGGTTGCGGAATCACGCGAGGCTTTTCTACACTACGGATTGGCTTACGCTACAGAGAAAGTCGGCATCTAAATACTATGCAACGGACCCCAGCCCTATATAAAGTTTTGTCAGTCCTGTGTCTCTTCCTGCTCGGCAGCTTTGGCGTGACGCTCGCGGCCCACAATACCACCGGTACGACCCCAACGACACCCAGCTCGGCTGCGGCCAAGCGCGCAGCGGCGCGTTCGGCGCATAGCCGGCGCGCAGTCCACGCGCGACGCGCGGCCAGCACCCGGCGCACCGTTGCTGCGCGCGCGACGCGGCGCGTGGTTCATCCGGCTGCGGCGGCGGTGGTGCGGACGCGCGCGACGGCGCATCACGTTCATCATCGGCGGTTTGTCGAGTATGCCGATCCGGGCGAGGACGATGTGACCACGTACGACGACCCGGTGATCCGCAGCATCGCTGTCGAAGCGCTGGGACACGAAAAGGGCGCGGTGCTCGCGGTCGATCCGACCACGGGACGCGTTCTCGCGATCGTCAACCAGAAGATGGCGTTCTCCGCGGCGCTCGAGCCGTGCTCGACGATCAAGCCGTTCATCGCGGTTGCGGGATTGCAGGAAGGCGTGATCACGCGCGACACGATGATCGAGGTCGGCCGCCGCCGCTACATGGACCTTACCGAGGCGATGGCGCATTCGAACAACCACTTTTTCGAGACGGTCGGATCGGAGCTGGGCTTCGAGCGCGTGATCAAGTACGACGAGCTGCTCGGCTTGGGCCAGCGCGTCGGCTACGATATTCCTGAGGAGCAGACGGGCGCTCTGCCGGCATCGCCACCGGAGCGTGGCGGCGTGGCGCGCATGTCGAGCTTCGGCGAGGGCATTCGCATGACGCCGTTCCAACTGGCGTCGCTGGTGAGCACGCTCGCGACCGGCGGCGCGCAGTACTACCTGCAGTATCCGCGCACGGAGGCGGCGATTCAGGATTTTCAGCCGCGCCTGCGGCAGCAGCTGGATATCGCGCCGCTGCTTCCCGATCTGCGCCAGGGAATGCTGGCGGCGGTTCTCTACGGCACCGCCAAGCAGAGTTACGATCCGTATGGCGAGCAGGCTCTCGGCAAGACCGGTACCTGCAATGACGAGGATCTCGGCGGGCGGCTCGGCTGGTTCGCTTCGTACGCCGATCAGGCGCATCCGAAAATCGTGTTGGTCGTTTTGCTGCATGGACGCAGCCGCATCATCAGCGGGCCGCACGCGTCTGAAATCGCCGGGCGAATTTATCGCGGCTTGAGCGAACGCAATTATTTCGCGGATGCTCCGATGACGCGCGAATCTCCAGGTATATATCCTGATCCCGCCGCCGACGTGAGAACGATGGCCGGCGCTCCGAATTCTTCCTCGACAATCCGCTAGAGCTACAGCTGCATCCGTAACTCTAAGTTCAGGGGGCGGGCTCGGGGATTGCGGCGCCGTCTTTTCGCGGGTCGGAGGCGCCGTAGTTCACGCCGGTGGCGACGTTGCGTTCGACTGCCTGGCCGCCGCCTACTGTGGCGGTGTAGGCGCCGTGCAGGACGATCTGCTGTCCACGTTTGGTGAGATCGTCGCGCACGCTTGCCGGAATGCGATTCTCCATGTCGACGTCGCAGCCTTCGAATGTCCGTTTGCAGAAGCGAGGCGCCTCGAGCGCCGCCTGAATGTTCATTCCGAAGTCGACGATATCGGAGACGAATTGCGCGTGGGCCTGCGCCTGGTTGAATCCGCCCATGATTCCGAAGGCGATTCGCTGCCGGCCGTCGGTCATGAACGCGGGAATGATCGTGTGCAGCGGGCGCTTGTGGCCGGCGAGCGCGTCGGGCGAAGCGGGATCGAGCTTGAAGAGGCCGCCGCGATCCTGGAGCGCGAAGCCGGTGCCGTCCGCGACGAGCCCCGAGCCGAATTCCGCGTAGTTGCTCTGAATCAGGGAAACCATGTTGCCGGCGCTATCGACGACGGTTAGGTAAGTCGTGTCGCCTTTCGTGGGGAGTCCCGGATCGCCGGGCGGAACGTTGCAATTCGCCTTCGCCATGTCGATCAATTTGGCGCGCTCGGCGGCGTAGTCCTTCGAGAGCATTCCTTGCACGGGAATGTGGCTGAACTTCGGATCGCCGACGTAGCGGTACATGTCGGCATAAGCCAGCTTTTTCGCTTCGATCATGGCTTGCAGCGCGTCGGCGGAGTTCTGTCCCCATTGCGCGAGCGGGAATCGCTCCATGATGTTGAGCATCTCGAGCGCGGCGATGCCCTGGCCGTTCGGCGGGATTTCGTAGACGGTCCAGCCGTGGTAAGTGGTCGAAATCGGCTCGACCCACTCGCTCGAATAATCGGCCAGATCGCCGGGCCTCATCGTGCCGCCCATCCGCGCCGAGAGTGCGACGATGCGCTTGGCGATTTCGCCGCGGTAATACGCGTCGCGGCCGCCCGCGGCAATCGACTCGAGTGAGCGCGCCAGATCGGGATTGCGGAAAATGTCGCCGACCTTGGGCGCTAGGCCGCCGGGAAGATAAGTGGCCGCGGCATTCGGATCGCGCTTCAAAAGGTCGACCGCGTTTGCCCAATACGCGGCGTCCCATTCGGCGACGGGGAAGCCTTCGCGCGCGTAGTAGATCGCGGGGGCGAGAACGTCGGAGAGTTTTCTTGTGCCGAATCGCGCGAGGAGCTTCGACCAGCCGTCGACCGCGCCGGGAACGGTGACCGACTGAATGCCGTCCTGGGGCATTTCCGTGATGCCCTTGCTCTTGAGAAATTCGATGGTGAGGCCGGCGGGCGCCCAGCCGCTTGCGTTCAAGCCGTAGAGCTTTTGCGTTTTCGCGTCGTAGACGATCGCGAAGAGATCGCCGCCCATGCCGTTCATCATGGGCTCGACCACGCCCATCACGGCATTGGTGGCGACGGCTGCGTCGATGGCATTGCCGCCACGGGCGAGGATCGTGGCTCCGGCCTGCGCGGCGAGCGGGCTTTCTGCTGCGACGATGCCGCGGCGCGAAATCACCATCGAGCGATTTTGCGTGCGGTCCTGCGCGTTCCCCGGCGCGGCGGCTGCCATCGCCGCCAGCGCCAGGGACAGCGTGCAGACAATTGCGCGGATTGGCTGAGTTCTAGTCACTGGATCCTGCCTCATACGTGTGCGTGGCAGAAACGAAAAGTCTCTTCAGGGGCTAAAGCCCCCGCGACCGGCCTATTTTACGCCGGGGCTGGAAGCCCCGGCCTCCTGAGGACGACGGTCAATGTCGGAGCCATTTACTTGGTTCCCTTCCTGCGCCAGGGACAGCGTGCAGACAATTGCGCGGATTGGCTGAGTTCTAGTCACTGGATCCTGCCTCATACGTGTGCGTGGCAGAAACGAAAAGTCTCTTCAGGGGCTAAAGCCCCCGCGACCGGCCTATTTTACGCCGGGGCTGGAAGCCCCGGCCTCCTGAGGACGACGGTCAATGTCGGAGCCATTTACTTGGTTCCCTTCCTGCGCCAGGGACAGCGTGCAGACAATTGCGCGGATTGGCTGAGTTCTAGTCACTGGATCCTGCCTCATACGTGTGCGTGGCAGAAACGAAAAGTCTCTTCAGGGGCTAAAGCCCCCGCGACTGGCCTATCTTACGCCGGGGCTGGAAGCCCCGGCCTCCTGAGGACGACGGTCAATGTCGGAGCCATTTACTTCGTTCCCTTCCTGCGTCAGGGCAAGCAGGGTAAACGAAAACTCCGACCGCCTGAGGGCGTTTGGGAGACTCTTCTAGCCACTCGCCACCTGCCTGCCGACAGGCAGGCTTGCCACTAGGGCACTGCTTTTTCCTACGCTGCCTTTTTCCCGAGGCCGAAGAGCTTCATCGCGTTTTCCTTGAGGATCAGCGGGCGCACTTCGTCCTTGAATGCGACCTTTTCGAAATCGGCCATCCAGCGGTCGGGAGTGATCAGCGGATAGTCCGAACCGAAGAGGACCTTGGTTTTCAGCAGTGTGTTGGAATACTGGATGAGGTTCGGCGGAAAATATTTCGGCGACCATCCGGAGAGGTCGATGTAGACCTCGGGCTTGTGCAGGCACATGGAAATGGCTTCGTCCTGCCAGGGGAACGACGGGTGCGCCAGGATGATCGGCAGATCCGGAAAATCGACGGCGACGTCGTCGATGTACATCGGGTTGCCGTATTTCAGGCGGATTCCGCCGCCGCCCGGGACGCCGGTGCCGATGCCGCTGTGCCCGGTGTGAAAGAGCGCGGGCAGTTTCGCCTCGGCGATCACTTCGTAGAGGGGATAGGCCAGCCGGTCGTTGGGGAAAAAATCCTGGATCGGCGGATGGAATTTGAAACCACGCACCAGCCCCGTGGCGATCAAGCGCTTCGCCTCGCGCACGCCCTCGGCGCCGCGGTGCGGATCGATGCTCGCGAACGCCATCATAATGTCCGAATTTTCCGCCGCGAATTCCAAAACCGAGTCGTTCGACACCTGCGGGCGGCCCGACAGCCTCTCGTCCACCGTGAAAACCACGCAGCCGATTTTCCGCGACCGGTAATATTCCGCCAATTCCTTGCGGCCTCGCGCGGCGCCTTCGCCGAAATATTTCTTCGCGGCCTGGTCCGTGGAGGTATCTTCTCCCTCGTGCTCGATGTGCACGTGCACGTCGATCGCGGTCAGGCGGTCCACATCGAGACGCTTTTCATTCCCCATTCGTGTCTCCCATTGTTGACGTAAGTGAATTAGAACGGCACAGCATTCGTGAGCCTTGCAGAGCCAACGGCCATCAGCAAACAGTCGAAGATAATACCACCCCGGGCGTGCAGCCCGAAAGGAGGGTGCCGTCCGACGATCGGACGGCAAAGCATTAGACGGCGGAAGAATCGCTGAGAATTCCGTACTCTCAGACTGTGCTGTGTGCTGCCCGTCAGGCAATCGGCGGCTTGCCGGACTCATCCGTTCCTGCGGCGGCTCGGCTGGCGTTTTGCGGATCTTCCGGCACGGCGGGCGATGCAGCCGCTGCGGCTTCGACGCTGGCGTCGGTTTCGGCTAGCGGCGTGGCGAGCGCGGCGCCGTTGCCGTCGAGGAACGTCTTGCCCTGTAACAGCAGGGCGACTGCTTCGGGCAGGAGCCAGGGAGTCGTCTTCGCGACAGCGCCGCGAAAGCCGACCGCGCGGATTTGTTGGACGATCCGCGCGTCGCCTCCGTTCACCGAGAACAGCAGCAGCGGCAGCTTCGGATCCGCCGTGTGGATGACCCTGGCAGCCTCGATCCCATTCATTTTGGGCATGCTCAAGTCGAGAATCACCAGGTCCGGCTTGAGCGTCGCGACCTTTTCTACAGCGTCGATTCCGTTATCCACTTCTCCGCAGACGACCCAGTCCGGATGGCCGGCGAGCAAGCGCCGGGTGGCTTGCCGCGTTTCGACGTGGTCGTCCGCCAGGAGGATTCGAATGCTCATCTCGGGCTCCCGGGAACAACGTTTGGCATCCTGCAAACAACCCCGGGTGGCCTGCCGCATTTCGGCATCATTAAGATCACGACACGATTGCGAGGATGACAGCACCCGGAGTAACGTTTGATATCCTACAGAGCGCACGCCGCATGTAAATACTCCGAATGCTGTACGAAGCCTTAGGGTTTCTCTCCGCTTCAAATACAGACTCTCCGCCGGTACCGCGTGGCCCTTCGCTCGCTCTCTTATAGAGAGACAATCGTGACCAAACAGGCGATGCGAACTCTTCACTCCGGCGAACGAACCAATCCCGAGGGGAAGCCGGTCTGCAATAAGATCCTGCTCGGGATTCCGGACATCGAATACGGGCTGCTGCGTCCTTATTTGAGTTACCTCGACATGCCGCATCACCTGAATCTCCACGAGCCGCACGACAAGATCGAATACGCCTATTTCCCGAACCGGGGAATGGTTTCACTGGTGATCGTCATGCAACAAGGGAAGTCGGTCGAGGTCGGCGTGCTGGGCAACGAGGGTTTCGCGGGCGCGCCGCTCGCGGTGGGCTTGCGCCGCAGCACGGTGGCCGAGGTGGTGCAGATCGCGGGCGATGGTTTTCGCGTCAGCATGGCTGCCATGCAACGCGTGCTGCGGTCGGCGCCGCAACTGCAGAGCATGCTGAGCCGCTACGCCATGCTGCAGGGGATGCAGGTGGCGCAGACGGCCGCGTGCAACCGGCTCCATGCGGTCGAGCAGCGGCTCGCGCGCTGGCTGCTGCTGGCGCAGGATCGCGTCGATTCGGGGCAGCTGAACCTCACGCACGATTTTCTCGCGATGATGCTCGGCACCGACCGCCCGAGCGTGAGCCTGGCCGCGAGCGCGATGCAGAGGAAGAGAATGATCGAGTACACGCGCGGCGCGGTGAAAATCCTCAATCGCAAGAAGCTCGAGCGCCACGCCTGCGAGTGCTACGGCGTGATCCAGCAATTCAACGGCGCGCTTTATCTGAAATAAATCGACGGGAGTGTTCGACGCCCGACAGACAGCGGGTATCTGCTGCATTTAGAGTCGCCCGCGATGACTCGAATCAACGCGACAGTCGACAAACGGCGATGAGCCTCGCCGATGACCGTGGCCGCAGAGTTCGTTCCGAGGAGCGAACGGATTCCGCGGGAAAAATCGTAGCCAACCGCATCCTGGAAGCGATTCCGGACGCCGAATTCCGGGTGATTCGCCCATGCCTGGAATTTTTGCACTTTCCCCATCACTGCATTCTTCACGAGCCGAGCCAGAACCTGAAGTATGTCTACTTTCCGAACTCGGGTCTGATTTCGCTGGTGGTCGCGATGGAGGACGGAAAAACCGTGGAAGCCGCCGTGGTGGGGAAGGGAAGGTGCGGCCGGGCTGCCGTCCGCCGTTGCGTTGCTGCGCAGCCCCTTGCGCGAAGTGGTGCAGATCCCCGGCGAGGGCTTTCGCGTGAAGGTCGCGTCGCTGCGCAACGTGCTGAATTCGGCGCCCGATCTTCAGATGACGTTGAGCCGCTACGCGGTGGTGCAGGGAATTCAGGTGGCGCAGACGGCCGCGTGCAATCGGCTGCACGACCTCGAGCAGCGGCTGGCGCGCTGGCTGCTGATGGCGCAGGACCGCGTGGCGTCCGCGTCGCTTTTCATCACGCACGATTTTCTCGCCACGATGCTCGGCACGGACCGCCCCAGCGTGAGCCTCGCCGCCGGCATCCTGCAGAAGAAGCGCACGATCGAATACACTCGCGGCACGGTGAAGATTCTCAACCGCAGGAAGCTCGAGAATTCGGCGTGCGAGTGCTACGCCGTGATCCAGCAGTTCAACGCCGCCGTCGGATTGTGACGCCACGCTTGGTGTGGCGCCCTGCAGACAAGCATCCTCCGGTCTTCTATAGTCCCAGCCACCAGAGATAGCGTTCGTCGTGAGTCAGTGCTTGCTCGCAGAGGTGTTTCTTCATGCTGCGCTTGAACGAAACGATTCTGGTGGACAACCCATCGCTCGCGCTGAAAGGCGAACGTGGAGTTTTCCAGCTGACTTCGCCGACGGGCGACGTCCTGCAGATCGAGTGCGGGCCGGGACTGCCTCCAGACGTTCCTCGGTATGTCGCGTTTCTGCACGAAAGAACGCGCGCCGATCTGCGCTGGGAGATCAGGAAGATCGCCGAGCTTCCCGGCGATCGGGCGGCGTCCGACTCTTCGCCGGGCTGAGCCGCAGCATCCTGCTCACTCTTTGGCGAGCGCGTTGATGTCTTTCACTTCGAGGATCTGCTTCGGGTAGCCCTTGACCGCGCAATCGATCATGGCGCGCCCGACGTCGCGCAGCGTGCTCACCTGGTTTGGAAGCAGCGCGCGCAGAACCGGATCAAGCCAGCCGATCGCTTTGTAATACGACTTGAGATTCTTCTGGCCGGGCATCGCTTTCATGAAGCCGGGACGAAAGTTGTACACGTTGCGGAATCCCAATCGCGTGAGGGCGTTTTCCGTTTTTCCCTTCACGCGCGCCCACATGATTCGCCCTTTTTCGGAGCTGTCGGTGAGGCTGCCGGAAACGTAGATGAAAACCATCCGCGGATTAAGGCTGGCGAGCTTTTCGGCGAAGTGAATCGTGATGTCGTAGGTGATCCGCGTGTACTCGGCTTCGCTCATTCCCGCGGAACTGATTCCCGCGCAGTAAAAGCAGGCGTCGTAGCCGGTGAGCTGGTCCGCGAACCGATCGAGATCGAGGAAATCGGGGACGATGCACTCTTTCAGCTTCGGATATGCTGTGCCGTAGGGCCTGCGATTCACGATCAGCACTTGCTCGATGGCCGGATGCTCGAGGCATTCGAGCATTACGCCTTCGCCGACCATGCCGGTGGCGCCCGTGATGATGACCTTGAGTTTCGTATCCGCCACTGGCATCAGCTGATGATTGTGGGATAGAGGCGCGTGGCGATGCCGACCATCAGTGCGAGCGCGAGAATCATCACGGCGAAATCGACGCCCATGCCGAAGGTTGTGACGCCGCCGACGATCATCAGGTGGCGCAGCGCGTCGACTTGATACGTGAGGGGGTTCACTCGCGAGACGCCGTGCAGCCACTCGGGCATCATGCTGAGCGGGTAGATCGCGTTGCTCGCGAAAAACAGCGGCATGGTGAGCACCTGGCCGATGCCCATGAAGCGCTCGCGCGATTTCACGATGCACGCGGCGATCAGCGAAAACGTGGAAAAGACCGCCGAGCCCAGCACGACCGCGCAGGTCACGCCGGCGACGGTCGGCAGGCTCCAGCGCAACTGCACGCCGAGCAGCAGCGCGAGCAAGTACACGAACACCATCTGGCACAGGCTGCGCGCCGAGGACGAAATCGTCCGGCCGAGCACGAGCGCGCTGCGCGCCGCAGGGCTGACCAGGAATTTGTGCACGATGCCGAGGTCGCGCTCCCAGATCAGCGAGATACCGTAGAAAATCGCGCCGAAAAGGACGCTCTGCGCGAGGATTCCCGGCGTCATGAAATCGAGGTAGCGGATGCCGCCCGTGGGAACCACGTGCGCCCGCGTGAACACCTCGCCGAAAATCAGCAGCCAGAGCATCGGCTGGACCATGCGCGTGCCGAGCTCGATGGGATCGTGGATCAGCTTGCGGATATCGGCTTCGGCGACGGCCATGGTCTGCCGCGCGAAATCGCGAATCGCGTTCGAGTCATCCGAGACGCTGGGAAGTGAGACGTGCGCGTGCGACATCTTTGAGGTCCCCTCCTTCGCTGATTCCCGCGCCGGTGTAATGAATGAACGCGTCGTTGAGAGTTGCGTCCGGGCCGAGAGCGGACTTGAGCTGCGCGGGCGAACCGATCGCGGCGAGCGTGCCCTGGTGCATGAAGGCGATCGTTTCGCAGAGCTCGTCGGCTTCGAGCATGTCGTGCGTGGTCATCAGAATCGTGGTGCCGTATTCGCGGCGCAGATCGCGGATGTCCTGCCAGACGGCGCGCTTCGCGAAGGGGTCGAGGCCGACGGTGGGCTCGTCGAGAAAGAGCACCGCGGGATGGTGCAGCATCGATTGCGCGATTTCGAGCCGGCGGATCATGCCGCCCGAATAGTGCTTCACGTATTTGTCCTTCACGTGCGCGAGCTTCATGAATTCGAGCGCGCGTTCGATGCGGACCTTGCGTTCGGCGCGCGAGATGCCGTAGAGCTTCGCGGAGATGAGGAGATTTTCGTAGCCGGTGAGGTCGCCATCGGCGGAAAGCATCTGCGAGACGTAGCCGATCTTGCGGCGCACCTGGCGCGGCTCGCGGACGATGTCGTATCCCGCGACGAACGCCGTGCCTTCGCTCGGCGCGAGCAACGTGGTGAGCATCTTGATCAGCGTGCTTTTGCCCGCGCCGTTGGGCCCGAGCAGGCCGAAGATCGAGCCGTGCGGGAAGGCGATCGTCAGATGATCGACCGCGACCAGCGTGCCGAATCGGCGCGTGAGGGCGCGCGTTTCGACTGCATTCGCCGCGGCCGGCATTGCGGCTCCCGCCGCCGTCTGCGCTTGTTGCAACTCGCCCGTTTCCGACACATCCGCCTCCGCGTCGCCCGCAGATTCGTGGCGACAACACCACCAGTATAGCGGTTCTCGTCCGGCTCGACACTTCGGCTGGCTGGCGCTACGATTTGTGACGGGAATTCGCTGCAGCGAGGAGCCAAACCTTGTCAAATCGAGGCGGGAAAGATCTGCGACTTGTTGTTCTTTTGTTGTTTGTGCTGATTCGCGGCGCGACGGCGATTTCCAATGCGCAGGGGACTGCACAATCGCCGACCGCGCCTGCTGCGCAGCCTGCGTCTGGCGCTGCGCTTGTCGTCATCGGCGACGTGCCGACGCCGCTGTCGCTTTCGCTCGGCGATTTGCGGCAGATGCCGCGCAAGACGCTGACCGTCACAAACGGGCACACGCACAAGCAGGAGACGTATGAGGGTGTGCCGCTCGCCGAGCTTTTGAAGCGCGCGGGAATGCCGCAAGGCGAGAAGCTGCGCGGCGCTGCCATGGCGAGCTACGTGATCGCCGAGGGCGCGGATGGTTATCGCGCGCTCTACGCGGCGGCCGAGCTCGATTCGAGTTTTCAGGATTCGGATGTGATTGTCGCCGATACGATGGATGGCGCGCCGCTCGGCCCCGGCGAGGGGCCGCTGAAGCTCGTCGCGCCGCACGATAAGCGGCCGGCGCGCTGGGTGCGCACGCTGCGCTCGATCACGATTGGGAAAGTGCCGAAGTGAACGCCATTGGCGCCCCAGCGGCGAAACAAGTCCTCGACCGCCATGCTTGCAGGTGGCGCGTGCGGGGAGCACGCTCGGGCAAGCCCGAGCGGCAAACAGCGGGAGCAAGCTCCCGCACTCCACGGCGCCGCGAGCATCGAGTTGATGGGCGAATTTAGATCTGGCCGCGCCCGCCGTCGACGTCGATTTCTACGCCGGTGATGAACGACGCGTCGGACGACGCGAGAAACGCGACCGCTCCCGCGACCTCCTCGGATTTTCCGAGGCGCTTCATTGGAACGCTCGCGATCAGCATCTTCGCGACTTCGTCGAGTTGCTCTTGCGGCATCCCGCTGCGGCTAAAAATTGGAGTTGCGATCGGGCCAGGCGCCACTGCGTTCACGCGAATATTGCGACTCACCAGCTCGGCGGCTATCGATCGCGTCATCGAGCGCATCGCGGCTTTCGTCGCGGCGTAAGCGGTGCCGTTCGCGATTCCTTCATGACTTACGACGCTGGTGTTGAGGATCACGGACGCGCCGTCGTTCAGGTGCGGCAGCGCCTTTTGCACCGTGAAATACGCACCCTTTGCGTTGATGTCGAACATCTCGTCGTAGAGCTGCTCGGTGGTCTGATCGAAGGGCACGAACTTTCCGATTCCGGCGTTTGCGAACAAGATGTCGATTTTCCCGAACTTCTTGGCCACCGCGTCGAAGAATTTATCGATCTCCGGCAGCTTCGAGACGTCCGCCTGCACGGCGAGCACGTCGTTGCCGAGGAGGGCGATTGCTTCATCCAACGTTTTCTGGTTGCGGCCGGAAATCGCGACGCGCGCGCCTTCGTCTTTCAGGCGCTTCGCCGACGCCAGTCCGATTCCGCTGTTGCCGCCTGTCACGACCGCTACTTTCCCTTCGAGCCTTTTCATGCTTCCTCCGACTGAATGTCTTTTGTCTTGGATCAGGTCTTAGATGTCCATCCGCGACTCTGGACTCACGTTTTTTCGGAGCGCCGGGCGAGGCCGTAGGTCCGCTGTTTTCCTACCTGTCCGAAAGGACAGGTGCGCCCGTGAAACATTTGCAGCGGTACCGTTGACCCCGCTCGGACGCGCCAGCTAACGTCTTCTTAACGTCTATTGCCGTCCGGAGACCACGATGAGATTGTGCCGTTCGAATGCGCCGTCCGTGCCCGTTTCCACGAGGAGTATTTTGCGCGACGCCTGCCGCCACTCGGGCCTTCCGCTGGCCGCGGTGCTGCTCGTGGCATTCTTGCCGGTGATTTCGGCGAAGGCGCAGTCCCCGTCGCCCGCGCCCACGCAGGCGCCGTCGGCGAGCAGCCAGCCGCAGAATTCGTCGCCAGCTCCTGCGCAATCGTCGAGCGCGTCGTCCGCGTCGGCGCCGCCCGTGATGCAGAATGCGTCCGCGCCGCCGCAGCAATCACTCGGCGAAGCGGCGCGCCAGAACGCCCAGAAAGCCAAGCCCAAACCGAAGCACGTTTACACGGATGACGATCTATCGAGCATGGGCGGCACGATCTCGGTGGTTGGCGACGCGTCGTCCAGCCATTCGGACGACGGCGGCGATGCAAATTCCGGCGCCCAGGGAGCCGGCGCTTCCTCGGGTTCGCAGGACGAAACGTACTGGCGCGGTCGCGCGAACGCGATCAAGAGTGAAATCGCCGACGTGGATCGCCAGATCGAAGACAAGAAAGCGGAAATCGCCAAGGCCGGCGCCACTTCGTTTGATCCCTCGGCGGGCCTCTCGCAAGGCGTGATCATCATCCACGATCGCAACGCCGAACTGAAAGAACTCGAAGACCGCAAGCAGAGCCTCGAAAATCAGCTCGACCAGCTCGCCGATGAAGGCCGCAAAGCCGGCGCCGATTCCGGCTGGTTCCGGTGACAATCCGGCGAGGATTGTTATCCTGCCTGCCCTGACGTAGGAAGGGAGGCTGGCGGTTCTGATTCTGTCAGCCGAAGGATATTTCCTCTCAGCGGCCGCCTTGCCTTGAGGGCGGGCGCCTTTCGGCCCTTTTTGTTTTCCCGCCGAGCGACGAGCGCTCCCTCCGTCGCGCCTTTGGCGCAGCCGCGCCGCCGGTGAAACATCAGTCCTATAGCTAATTCCCGAATTGTGGCGCATGCTGTCTTAGGAGACCACTCTTCCATGCAAGACACAGCCAGCAGAATCCTGCTCGACCGGATGGACCAGGCCTTCGGCGATTATTCGCAGCAAGCCGAGCGCCTCAGCGTGCTCCTCGCCAAACCCATGGGCGCGTCCAGTTGGACGCTCTATCACGATCTTCAGAGGCAGCGCACCGCCGAGACCGTCGCCTACGAAAGATATCGCAAGCTCCAGGAAGAGCTGTTCCAACACATCGCTCCGCCAGCCGTGCCGCAGCGTCCCGAATCCAGCGTCGCCTGATTTTCCCTGGTAGCGGCTTGTCCTGCCCGCCCTGACGCAGGAAGAGAGCTTGCCGAAGGGCCACCTCGAGTTTCAGGCGCGTACTTTTCTGTTCCGACGAGATCCTTGCAGAGAAAAGAGCCGGTGGGACGCCGGCGCTACGGAAACAGTCTGACTGAGCACGCGGGCTTGCGAATTACCTCGAGCTGATTTACGATTTCGGCACGAGGCTGCCATGGATTTCCGGCGCGGATTGTGGATCGTTGTAGCCGTAATTGCGCTTCGGGGTATTGCGACGGCGCAAGCGCCCGAGAATGCGCCACCGCCTGTCCAGATCGCGCCTCTGATTTCGTCGCTCACGCAACTTCCCGCGCCCTACGACCCGCTGGAACTTGTGCCCGATGGCGCGCGGCCCGTCACGAGCGCCGAGGAACGCGCGGCGACGATCGAACTGCTCGCCACGGCTCGCCGGCTTTCGAACGTGCGCCTGCACGCCTACGACCTGAAGACCTCGTTCACGACATATGGCTCTTTGTCCTCCGATGGCCGCTGGACCCTCGAAGACACGTCTCCCTCGCGCGACATTTACCGATGGACGGCGCAGGGCCCTTGGTTTTCGGCAGTCTTTCTCCACAATGGCACGCTGCTATCGAGCGATCAGCCGTCCGGAACGATTCCACTGCGCCTCATGCAGGTGCGCGACGCGATTTTCGGCGTGTATCCGGGGATCGGGCGTTATGCATCATTGCGTGTGGCGACGGGAAATCTAGATGGGGGCGAAGTGCGGTGCGTTCTTGTGGCCCACGGCATTCCGGGAAACGCGACGCCGGCTTTTTCGAGCGGGCGCAGCTTCGATGAGCTCGAATACTGCATCGATTCGAAGACCGGACTTCTCGCCACCTACTCGCCCGTTCCGGGGCTCTACGTGCATTACGATTACTCGAACGCCTTTCATTTCCACGACCAGATGATTCCGAACGGATTCACGATTTCCGAAAACGGCCGGACGGTGATCGAGGCAAAAACGGATAGCGTGACCGATGCTCCCTCCGCCAATCAGGACATTTTCAAGGCGGAGGGACTGAACCCGCTCGGCGCCGGCCCAGCTGCGGCGGGACCGGTCATGATTCGCTCGTCGCACGCCTACAATTTGGGCAGCCCGGACGCGCGGCCGCAGGTGGTTGTCGTGCACGGTATGATTTCTCCCAGCGGACGCTTGGGCGAGACCGAAGTGCTCGCGAGCACTAATCCCGCGCTAAACGATGCCGCGGTGCAGCGCTCGTCCGCCGCGCATTTTTTGCAGGCCGGCGAGGATGCGCAGCCTGGGACGACGCCGCTCTCGCGCGAGGCTTTCTTCACGGTCGAGTTCGTGCCGATCAAGCCGTGCCAGAACCTGGGTCCAGGTGGCGCCCCCGGAATGGCCGGAGCCGCATGCGGCTCTCCAGCCCAGCCTCCATCCAACTGAACTGAGGATCGCAGGCTCGGTGTCGCACATCCTTTCGGCGGTGAGACGGTAGCCTGAGGTTTAAACGTAGCGCCGGGTCCTTTAGCCCGGAAGTGTTTGCTTCGATGCGACCGCCTTCCACGGCGGCGTCCATTCGGCGGGTGCGGCACCTGCCAAAATTTTCGCGCCGATCGCAGTAAACGATCCGAGAAACGGATAGTCGGTCGGCGCGGCGCACAGGCCTTTCCGCACGGGATTCAACCAAATATAGCAGGCGACGCAGTCCGCCGAGTCGCGGCCACGCAAAATGTGGTCGTAATATTTGAATTGCCACAGCTGGCGATGGGTTCTGGCGGAGAATTCCCGCGCCGTTTTCTGTTTCAAAGTCGCAACGAATTTGAGCATGTTGCTGTCTTCCGACGCACCGCCAGCGAGCACGTGCACGTGATCGGGCATGACGCAGTAGGCGTGAGACAAAGAATTCACAGGCGGTCGCGTGTTTCTGAATTTGGTTGATGATCCAACGCGCGACGCGCGGATTTGCACCGAACCGGCGGCGGTCGTGGAAGCAGATCGTGACGAAATAGAGTTGGCGACCGACGTATCGATCGGCTGGCAGGCGAATACTCTTGTGCTGAAATCCGAGCATGGATTGAAGCGAAGCCAACACCTCCGGGCTAAAGCACCCGGCGCTACGTTTAATTCTTCACGTCAAAGGCTGCGCGCGCAATTCGTGGAAGTACGGACGCTCGCCCGTCGCGATACGAAAAACCCGGGACCATCGAGTCCAAACAAAAAGGGCGGTCCGATGATTGCGTCGGACCGCCCGTGTGAATGCTTCGAATTGCGTGCGATATGGGCTCGGCTTAGTACATGCCGCCCATGCCGCCGCCCGGCATGCCGCCGCCGGCACCGCCTGCGGCGCTCTTCTTGTCGTCTTCCTTGATGTCCGCCACCAGAGCTTCGGTGGTGAGCATGAGGCCGGCGATCGAAGCGGCGTTCTGCAGAGCGAGGCGCGTGACCTTGGCCGGGTCGATGACGCCCGCCTTCACCAGGTCGCCGAACTCTTCCGTGTCCGCGTTGTAACCGAAGTTATCGTCCTTCGACTCGCGGATGCGGCCGACGATCACAGCGCCTTCCTGACCAGCGTTGAGAGCGATCTGGCGCATGGGCTCTTCGAGGGCGCGCTTCACGATGTTGACGCCGATGGCTTCGTCATCGTGCAGCTTGAGCTTCTCGAGCGCCGCGATGCAGCGAACCAACGCCACGCCGCCGCCGGGAACGATGCCTTCCTCGACAGCCGCGCGGGTTGCGTGCATGGCGTCTTCGACGCGAGCCTTCTTTTCCTTCAGCTCGGTCTCGGTTGCCGCGCCTACTTTAATCACGGCCACGCCGCCGACGAGCTTCGCAAGGCGCTCCTGCAACTTCTCCTTGTCGTAGTCGGAGGTGGTCTCTTCGACCTGCGCGCGGATTTGCCGCACGCGGCCTTCGATTTCACTCGGCTTGCCGGCGCCCTCGACGATGGTGGTGTTGTCCTTGTCGATGGTGATTTTCTTGGCGCGTCCGAGATCTTCGAGCTTCACGTTCTCGAGCTTGATGCCGAGATCTTCCGTGATGGCCTTGCCGCCCGTGAGGGTGGCGATGTCTTCGAGCATGGCCTTGCGGCGGTCGCCGAAGCCCGGGGCCTTTACGGCCGCGCACTGCAGCGTGCCGCGGAGCTTGTTCACCACGAGCGTCGCGAGCGCTTCACCCTCGACGTCCTCGGCGATGATCAAGAGCGGCTTGCCCATCTTGGCGGTTTGCTCGAGCAGGGGAAGCAGGTCCTTCATCGAGCCGATTTTCTTTTCGTGGATCAGGATGCGGACATCTTCGAGCGCGCATTCCATGCGTTCGGGGTCAGTGACGAAGTACGGCGAGAGGTAGCCGCGGTCGAACTGCATGCCTTCGACCACTTCGAGCGTCGTCTCCATCGTCTTCGATTCCTCGACGGTGATGACGCCGTCCTTGCCGACCTTCTTCATCGCTTCCGCAATGATGGAGCCGATCTGGCGGTCGTTATTGGCGCTGATCGTGCCGACTTGCGCGATCATGTCGCCCTTCACGTCCTTGTGGAACTTCGCGATTTCCGCGATGGCCACTTCGACGGCCTTCTCGATGCCGCGCTTCAGGGCTGTGGGGCTCGCGCCGGCCGCTACCGTCTTCACGCCTTCGCGGAAGATGGCCTGCGCCAGCACGGTCGCCGTGGTGGTGCCGTCGCCCGCGACGTCCGACGTCTTGGAGGCGACTTCACGCACCATCTGCGCGCCCATGTTTTCGAGCGAATCGGGCAGCTCGATTTCCTTCGCTACCGTCACGCCGTCCTTGGTGATGATCGGCGCGCCGAACTTCTTTTCGATGACCGCATTGCGCCCCTTCGGGCCGAGCGTAATCTTCACGGCGTCCGCAAGTGCATTGACGCCGCGCAGGATCGCCTGGCGCGAATTCTCACCAGTTACGATTTGCTTTGCCATGTGCTGTATCTCCTCTTTCGATTCTTATGAGAATGGTTGGCCGCGGCGCCGAGCGGGCGCCCGGAAGTTACTTCTTGCCGCCGGCCGCTTTGGCCGAGCCGCTGATCTTGGCGAGGATTTCGTCTTCCTTCAGGATCATGTATTCCTCGTCGTCGATCTTGATATCGTTGCCGGAATACTTCCCGAATAGGACCTTATCGCCCGGCTTTACGTCCAGCGCGATGCGGTCGCCCTTGTCGTTGATCTTGCCCGCGCCGACGGCGATTACTTCGCCCTCTTGCGGTTTCTCTTTTGCCGTGTCCGGGATGATGATGCCGCCCTTCACGGACTCCTTCTCTTCAAGCCGCCGCACGAGCACGCGGTCGTGTAGCGGTGTAATGTTCACAGCCATTTTTGCGATTCCTCCGGTGTCCCGAATCCCCGATGCTGCCGGGGTGGGATGTTTTGCTGCAGGTGCTGCTAGGAGAAGTGAACCTTTAGCACTCCTCCATGGCGAGTGCTAATATAGCAGATGCAGCCCACCTGTCAAGGCGAAAGGGTCCACTTTCTTCCCGTGCTCGCAGGCTTGGCCGCGGTCCCGTACTACGGTTAAGTGCAATATTTATAGTAGCTTGAAGGTGTAAGATTTTTCCGACACTTGGGCATTGCGCTTGCAAACCTGCTGGGGCTACTATCAGATCACTCCGAGGCGCTAGGTGGCCTTCTTCCTTTACATTTACTTGATCACGCTGACAGCGGGAACGCTCGTCTACCCCTTCCTGATCGCGTTGATCCTCGGGCATCGCCGGCCGCGGCCTTTCGAGCGTCTTCTGTTCTTTCTCGTGCTGGCGCTGGTCCCATCATCCCTCGCATTGCTCCTTTCGACCACTCTCACAGCGGGCGCGATGACAATGCTTCACGGAGCCAGTTGAAAAGACGATGCAGACGATCCTGATCGTTGACGACGAACACGCCGCACGCTACGCCATGCGCCGCGCACTCGAGGCGCACTATCGCATCGCCGAGGCGGAATCGGCGAAGGCCGCGCGCGAGGCGATTGCGGCCTATCGCCCGGATCTGATCCTGCTCGATGTGGTGATGCGGGACGAAGGCGGCCTCGCATTCCTCCGCTCGCTGCGCGCTGCGGGGGACGAAACGCCGGTGCTGGTCGTCTCCGCGCTCGATACCGCGCGCGCCGCCGTCGAGGCGCTGCAGGGCGGCGCGGGCGACTACATCGTGAAAGGCTTCGACATCGAAGCGCTGCGCAAGCGCGTCGCCAATCTTTTAAAGCTTGCCGAGCTGGGCGCGGAGAATGAGCGGCTGCGCCGCGAGCTTGTTTCCGACGGGCAGTTCGGGCGCATGCTCGGCGGGTCGCCGGTGATGCGGCGCGTGTTTGAAATGGCCGAACGCGTGGCGGCGACCGACGCAACCGTACTGATCCTGGGCGAAAGCGGCACGGGCAAGGATCTGCTCGCGCAGGAAATTCACGCGCGCTCGCCCCGCGCGGGGAGGCCGTTCGTCGCCGTGAATTGCGCGGCGCTGCCGGAAAATCTGATCGAGTCCGAGCTGTTCGGCTACGAGCGCGGCGCGTTCACCGGCGCGGCCCAGCAGCGCAAAGGCAAGTTCGAGATGGCGTCGGGCGGCACGCTTTTTCTCGACGAAATCGGCGACATGAATCCGGTGACGCAGGCGAAGGTGCTGCGCGCGCTCGAAAATCGCAAGATCGAGCGGCTCGGCGGATCGCAATCGATCGAGGTCGACGTGCGCGTGATCGGCGCGACGCACCGCGACCTGCCGCAGGAAATCACGCTCGGGCGCTTTCGCGAGGACCTGTATCGCCGGCTGCGGGAGGTGACGCTCGATCTGCCTCCGCTGCGCGCGCGCAAGGACGATCTCCCGCTACTCGCCGAGGCGTTTCTCGATCAGCTCGGCGCCCGCCACGGCGGGCAGGCCCGCCAGAGCGGAGAGGTGAGCCACGGTGGGCAGGTCGGCGACGGCGGAGACGCGCGCCAGGGCGGGCAGGCGCGGCACGACCGCGCTCGGCTCGGCGCCGAAGCGGGCGATCCTGCGCCACTACGAGTGGCCCGGGAATGTCCGCGAGCTGCGCAATGCGCTCGAGCGCGCGCTCGTCCTGAGCAAGGGCGACGAGATCGCCGCCGCCGATCTGCCCGAGGAAGTGCGCGACAATATGGCGCCCGGGCGCGCGCGCCGCGCCGCCCGCCGCGGCGGGCCTGCCCGCTGTGGCGGGAGATGGCGGGGAATTCGTTTCTCGCCGAATCCGACTTTCGCGAGGCGAAGCGGCGATTCGAGATCACGTATCTGAAGCGCAAGCTCGAAGAGCACAAGTGGAATGTGTCGCAGACCGCCGCGGAGATCGGTTTGCACCGGCAGAGCTTGCAGGAGAAGCTGCGCGAGCTCGGCATCGAAAGGCCCGGGAAGTAGGTCTTGTAGCGGCCGCCTTGCTCTTAGGCGGGTGCCTTGGGTTTTCTCGCGATATGAATTCGAGTCGACAAATATCGAGCTTTATTTTGGCTGGCGGCGAGAGCTCGCGCATGGGGCGCGATAAGGCGCGGCTCGAGCTTGGCGGCGTGCCGCTGATTTTGCGCACGGCGCGCCTGGTCGAAACGGTGGCGGGCGGGCCTGCGATCATCGGCAACCCCGAGGCGTATCGCGCTCTGGGTCTGCGCGCGATCGCCGACGACTGGCCCGGCGCGGGGCCGCTCGGCGGCATCGCGACGGCGCTGCGCGCGGCGGCCACGCCTTGGAGCCTGATCGTCGCGACCGACCTGCCGTACCTCACGCGCGAATGGCTCGAATATTTGATCGCGCGCGGGCTCGCGTCGTCCGCCGACGCGGTTGTGGCGACGAATGAGCGCGGCCCCGAACCGCTTTGCGCGATGTACCACCAGCGAGCCGAGCACGTGTTTCGGGGGCTAGTCGAGCGCGACATGCGCAAGGTGACTCGGGCGCTGCTCGATATTCGCGTTGAGGCGATTGCGCCCGCCGAATGGAAACGCTTTGATTCCGAGGGCCTCCTGTTCAAGAATATGAACTCGCCTGAGGATTACGAAGAGGCGCGGGCAAAGCTAGGCGGCGGCTGACCGAGCACCCGTTTGTAGCGCTGGCCTCCGGCCGGCGTTCTTGCACGCGATCAAGCCAGAGAGAGAGGCCGGCGGGACGCCGGCGCTGCGCAAACCATGGCGAACCGCTACTTTGAATTTCGCGACGTCTCGAAATCGTTCGACGACAACGCCGTCCTCAAGCACGTGAGCTTCTACGTGGAGCAGGGCGAAACGGGCGTCATCATGGGACGCAGCGGCGTGGGCAAGTCGGTCTCTCTGAAGCTGTTGCTCGGTTTTCTCGAGCCTGATGAGGGCCAGATCCTCATCGCCGGGCAGGACGTGACCGGCTGGAACGAGGAGCAGTTCGCCGAAGTCCGGCGCCGCGCGACGATGGTGTTTCAATCGGGCGCGCTTTTCGATTCGCTCACTATCGCTGAAAATGTCGCATTCCCGCTCCTGAGCCGCGGCGGTCATCCCGATCCCGCGGAAATCGACGGAAAAGTCAAAGAGCTCCTGGAGATGCTCGAAGTCTCGCAATTTGCCGATTTGCTGCCGTCC
The DNA here is from genome assembly GCA_963743335.1 of uncultured Acidobacteriota bacterium. Lineage (GTDB taxonomy): Bacteria > Acidobacteriota > Terriglobia > Acidiferrales > UBA7541 > Palsa-295. The sequence continues at coordinate 247,710 of CAVUPI010000002.1, read as the reverse complement.
GATCTCAGCACCGGCACCAAGCGATCAGTCGCGATCGCGCGCGCTTTGGCCGACGAGCCCGACGCGATTCTCTACGACGAGCCGACGACGATGGTCGATCCGCTGATGGCCGCGCACATCATTGAGCTCATCGTGCGGCTCAAGAAAACGTTGCACAAAACGGCGATCGTCGTGACGCACGACACGCATCTCGCGAAAAAGATCGCCGACCGCGTGATTTTTCTCCATCAAGGTGAAGTGGGATTCTTCGGCACGTGGCCCGAGTTCGAGAACTCCACGGATCCGATCCTGCGCAATTTCCTCGAAGAGGACGCGCTGATTCCCGCACTGGACCTCACGGCGTGAGCGAAACCGCCGCGCCGGTCTCCGCCGCAACCGACCCGAAAAAACAGCTCCGCCGGGCAATGGGATTCTGGGATTTGCTGCTTTTCAACGTGGCTTCGGTCCTCGGGCCGCGGTGGATTGCGGTCGCGGCCAACAACGGTTCCTCATCCATCAGTTTGTGGGTGCTGGCGGCCGTGCTGTTTTTCCTGCCGACCACGCTGATTCTCACCGAGCTTTCCACCCGATTTCCGGAAGAGGGCGGGCTCTACGTCTGGACGAAGAAAGCGTTCGGCGAGTTTCACGGCTTCGTCGCGGGCTGGACCTACTGGGTCTACACCTTCTTTTATTTCCCCGGCCTCCTGATGGCGAGCGTCGCCATGTCCGTCTACGCCGGCGGCCCCAGTGCCGCGCACCTCGCGGACAATCGCACGTTTCTTCTAGTGGGCTCGTTCCTGCTGCTGTTTGCAGCCGTGGCGCTGAATATCGTGGGAGTGGGAATCGGAAAGTGGCTGCAAAACGCCGGCGGCGTGGGCACCTACCTGCCGCTCCTGATGCTCATCGGAATGGCCGCGTACCTTTGGCGCACGCACGGTGCGGTGACTCACTTCACGTGGCCGAACGTCATGCCGCAGTGGAATTGGGACACGCTGAATTTCTGGCCGAAGATTGCGTTCGCGTATAGCGGGCTCGAACTGGCGTCGTCGATGAGTGAAGAGGTGCGCAATCCGGAGACGACATTTCCGCGAGCCATCTTCGGCTCGGCGGTTTCGATCGTGATCATCTACGTGGCAGCGACGATGGCTCTGCTGGCGATTCTCCCGGCGCACGCCGTCGACCCCAAGGCCGGCGTTTTCCAGGCGCTGACAACGGGTTCCACCATCCTGCGTATCGGTTTTTTCGGCATCATCGCGGCTGTCTTCGTCACGTTCGGGAACGCAGGCGGCGTAGGCAGCACCGTTGCCGGAGTGGCGCGCATTCCCTTTGTGGTGGGCATCGACCACTACATGCCGGCCATTTTCGGAAAAATTCATCCCAGATGGAGGACGCCGTGGGTCGCAATGCTGGTGCAGGCGGGCATCTCACTGGCGATCCTGCTGATCACGCAGCTGAACGAGAGCGCGGACAACGCGTACTACATTCTCGTGGACGCCACGAACATTTTGTATTTCATTCCGTTCATTTACATTTATCTTGCCGTGATCCGGCTGGCGTACCTGGAAAACCGCGAGAGCCCGGGCGCGGTGCTGATTCCCGGCGGCAAGCCCGGCGTTTGGCTTGCGGGATCGGTGGCGACGGCAGTCACGCTGGGGGCGATCGTATTGTCGTTTGTGCCTCAGGCAGGCGAGGCGCACAAATGGCTCTTCGAGACGAAGCTCGTCGGCGGCACAATCGGAGGCATTCTGCTCGGCCTCGTGTTGTATTGGCGCGGCGCGCGTGCCAAAGCCCGCGAAGCCGCCCGCGCGGCGATCTGAGATTAGCGGCCCGCCGCGATCCCCCTAGAATCCCTGCTCCATCAACCCGCTGACCGTGAGCCGCGATTCCGAGTGTCCCTTGCGCGCTTCGAGCAGGCTTTCGACGTACTTGGCGAGAATATCGACCTCGAGATTCACCGCATCGTTCGGCACCATCGCGCGCACGTTCGTGTGCTGGTGCGTGAATGGAATCACAGCGATGTCGGCGACGCCGTCCTGCCAGCGCGCGACGGTGAGGCTGATGCCGTCAATCGCGATCGAGCCTTTTTCCACCACGTAGCGCCGCAAATCCTCGGGCACACGCACGGAAAGCCACCAGTTGTCGCCTTCGGGCAGGAGCCGCGTGACGCGCCCCACGCCGTCGACGTGCCCCTGGACGAAATGCCCGCCGAGGCGCGCGCCCGCCGCGAGCGGCAGTTCGAGATTCACGACATCGCCCGCCTTTTTTTCGCCGAAGGCGGTGCGCCGCAGCGTTTCGCCCGAGAGATCGGCGAGAAATGTGTCCGCGCCCAGCTCGACGGCCGTGAGGCAGCAGCCGTTGACCATCACGCTATCGCCCTGCTTGATCGACGCGAACGATGCGCCCGCGCCGGCGAAGCTCACGCGGAGCCGCCCGCCGTCCTCGCCGCGTTTGAGCGACTCAATTGTTCCGACGTGCTCCGTGATTCCCGTAAACATCGTGAAAGTATCCTTCGACCACGAAATCCGATCCGCAAGCAGATAGTTTCAAGTTCGCCAGCGCGGGCGCCTTCGCAAAGCCGCGCGACGCAATCTGCGCCATCGGCACGCCGCCCGTCCCCATGATTTTCGGCGCGTAGAAGAGAATCATCTTGTCGACGATCCCGGCCTCGATTGCCGCACCGTTGATTTCGGCACCGGCTTCGATCATCACGTTGAGCATTTCGCGGCGTCCCAATTCCGCCAGCACCGAATCCAGGCAGACGTGCCCGCGGCGGTTCCGCGTACGCACGATTTCGGCGCCCGCCTTTCGCAGCGCCCGGGCTTTCGCCGATTCGAGCGACTGCGTGGTGAAAACGAGCAAATCGTTCGCCGCCGACTTCAGCAGCTTCGATTTCAGCGGCAAGCGCAGCCGCGAATCGATCACGACGCGCAGCAACGGGCGCCGCCTCGCGAGAACCGTGCGATCGGTCAGCAGCGGATCGTCCGCGAGCACCGTGCCGATGCCGGTGATCAGCGCGTCGGCCGCATGCCGCAGCCGCTGCACGGCCTTCAGCGAATCCTCGCCGGTGATCGCGGCCGGCTTCCCGGGCCGCGCCGCGATTTGGCCGTCAAGAGTGAGCGCGCTTTTCAGCGTGACGAACGGCAGCCCGGTGCGAATCCACTTCGCGAAATCTTCGTTGAGAGTTTTCGCGTCGGCCTCACCCTGGCCGCTGCGCACGCCGATGCCCGCCCCTTCGAGCTCCCCAAACCCGCTTCCGGCGACCAGCGGATTCGGGTCTGCCATCGCGGCCACCACGCGCGACACACCCGCAGCGATAATCGCCTTCGTGCACGGCCCGGTGCGCCCCTGATGGCAGCACGGCTCGAGCGTCACGTAGAGCGTCGCGCCCCGGGCACGTTCGCCCGCTTGCCGCAGCGCGACGATCTCCGCGTGATCGCGCCCATCGTACGTGTGAAATCCCTCGCCTACAATTTTCCCCGCTTTGACGATCACCGCGCCCACGATCGGATTCGGGTGCGTCAGCGCGACGCCGCGCCGCGCCAGCCCGAGCGCGCGCTCCATCCACGCGGCGTCGGATTCGCCCGGCGCGCTAATCGAAGAGGGAGTTGACATAGGTCTGCGCGTCGAAGGGCACGAGATCGTCGATCTTCTCGCCGGTGCCGACGAACCGGATTGGCAGATTCAGCTCGCGCGCGATGGCCACCACGATGCCGCCTTTCGCCGTGCCGTCGAGCTTCGTCAGGACGATCCCGGTTACGCCCGCATGACTCCAGAATTCGCGCGCCTGGTTGAGGCCGTTCTGCCCGGTGGTCGCGTCGAGAACCAGCAGGACGTCATGCGGCGCGCCTGGAATTACTTTCGCGGCGGTGCGCTTCATTTTTTCGAGCTCGGTCATCAGGTTCGATTTCGTGTGCAGGCGTCCCGCCGTGTCGACTATAGCCACATCGGCTGCGCGCGCTTTGGCCGCCGCGAGCCCGTCGTATACCACAGCCGCGGGATCGGCGCCCGATTTCTGCTTGATCACCTCGACGCCCGTCCGCCGGCCCCACACCTCGAGCTGCTCGATCGCCGCCGCGCGAAAGGTGTCCGCGGCGCACAGCACCACGCTCGCGCCCTCTTTTTTCAGGCGATTGGCGAGCTTGCCGATCGTCGTCGTTTTTCCGGTGCCGTTCACGCCCACCACAAACATCACGCGCGGCGTGCCCGCAGCCGCGGCGGAAGCTTCGGGGCAGTGACCGTTCGAATTCGCGCCCGGCGCAGCGAGGATCTTCACGATCTGCCGCTTCAATTCTTGTTTCAACTGCCCGGCATCGTCGATTTTGTGCTCGTTCACCTGCTGACGCAGGGCCGCGAGCACCTCCTTCGTGGTGCGCACCCCGATGTCCGCGCTCAGCAGCGCCGATTCGAGCTCCTTCAGCAACTCCGGATCGACGGGACGGTTGCCGGTCAGCAATTGCTCGACGCGCGCCGAAAGCTCCGTCCGCGTCTTGCTGACGGAATCCTTCAGCTTTTCGAGAAGCGTCGGCTCGGGTTTTCCAAAGAGTGAAATCATGAATTTTGTCGCGTGAACGCCTGATTGGTCATTCTAGCAGAGGGGACGCCCAAGAGCCCGGCGCGGGCGTTACCGGCCGGCGGATTCGCCTTTCTCGGAGGACTCCGTCGCGCTCGCATTCATTTCGTCGAGCAGGCGCGCCACAAGCTCTCCCGCAGGGAGAGCGCGCGCACGAGCCACGCCGGTGCCCGCCCACATCGAGAGGAATCCGGCCTCGCCTCGCTTCGCGGCCGCCGGTCCTGAGTAGCGCCGGGGAACACAAGGACGTACACTGGAATTGTCGTCTAACCACTCACCCCTCGGGCTGGCGGTCGGTGAATGAGTTTTCTCGGCGAAATTCAATTCGAAGATGAATTCGGCCCCTATGTCGCCTTTCAGGCGGCCTTTGGGTTCGTCCCCAATCTCGTGCGCGCACAGACCTTGCTGCCGCGCGTGATCGAGGCTCAGGCGGGGCTCGAAAGCGCCGTGCGCTTGTGCGAAGGCGCGATTCCGCGAATACAAAGGGAACGAATCCTTCTGAGCATCGCGGCCGACCGTGGAGACGAGTATTGCATGGCCGTCGACGCCAAGGTGATGTCCTCGCTCGGCGTGCCGGAGGGTGAAGTCGACGATTTCCTGGACAATGTCTTGAACGCTCGCCCTCACGCCGGCTTCTCGCAGCAAGATTTGGCCTCGCTGCAATTTTGCAGGAAGCTCGCGCGCAACGCTTCCTCGGTGAGCGCGGAAGACATCGACGCGTTGCGAGCGTGCGGCCTCGAAGACGAATCGATTGTAGAAGCGGTCGCGACGGCCGCCTTGGCCGTTTACCGCTGCACGCTATCCGCGGCCCTGAAGCCGGCGCCGGATTTCCCGCCGCGCAGGCCCATTTCAAGGAGATCGAATCCGCCGAGCGAGGAAACGCGCATTCATCACGAAGCGACACGAAGAAAAGGACCCTACGTCCCCGCTCCCTATTTGAGCCCCAGCGTCTTCGCGCCCTTCGGAATCATTCAGAAAACTCACGGGTTCATCCCGAATTTCTTCCGCGCTCAGACGTTGCGCCCCGACCTGCTGCAGGCCGAGCTCGAGGCCGTCGAGAGGATTCTCGCGCCCGAAGACATCCTCACGCGCGTCCAAAAGGAATGCATCCTGCTAGCTGTGTCGGCGGCGAACCTCAACTCCTATTGCGTCGCGGTGCACTGCAACCTCCTGCGCGGCTTGGGCATGTCGCCGGAGGATGGCGACCAGATCGCCGTCGACCACCACGAGTCCAGCCTGCCCGCAGCCGATAAGGCGCTGCTCGACTTCGCGGTCAAACTAGGAGGGCGCGGATCGGAATTTTCCGGCGAAGATGTCGCCAAACTTCGAGCGATGGGCTTCTCCGACCCGCAGATTTTGGAATGCGCAGTGGTGACGGCTCTCAATAATTTCTCGAACACCCTCCAAATGGGCCTTGGAATCGAGCCCGATTTCGAGCCCCCGCTGATTTTCGAAAGAAATAAAGTGAATCTTTCCGCCGCCGCCCAGACTCCCATCGCGGGTGAGGGTGGTGTGCATCTCGTCGAAATAGTGCAGGACGTTGACGCCGAGCAGGTCGCCCAGGCGCAGGGCGGAAACCTCGAGGCGTTCGAAGAGCTGGTTCGCCGGCACAGCCAGTTGATCTATCGCACCCTCGCGGCCATCTTGGGCAACCCAGCCGATGCACAGGACGCCATGCAGGACACGCTCTTGAGCGCGTTCAAGCATCTCGGGGGATTCCAGGGCCGCTCCAAGTTTTCCACCTGGCTTGTAAGCATTGCCAGGAATTCGGCGCTGCAACGCCTGCGTCGTGGCAAGCCTATGGAAAGCCTGGACGAAGGCGAGTGCGACGACGAGGGGAATTTTCGCCCTCGTCAGGTGCGGGCTTGGCAAGATGATCCCGAGGAGTGCCACTCGAAATCCGAAATGCGGCAGCTCGTGGAAAGAGGTATTCTGGCGCTTCCGGCGCGCTATCGCGTCGTGGTGATGCTCCGCGACATCCAGCAGCTCTCGACCGACGAAGTCGCTCAGCAGCTGGGCCTCAGCGTGCCCGCGGTCAAGACGCGGCTCCTCAGGGGCCGGCTCATGCTGCGCGAGTGGCTCTCGCCTCACTTTTCGGCTGCAGTCAAGGGGACCGCCCAGTGATCACGTGCGAGGAATTCATGGCCGAGTTCGGAGACTACCTCGAGAATCAGGTGTCGCCGGAGGTTCGCAAGGAGCTCGAACTCCACCTGTCCCAGTGCCGCGCGTGCCAGGTCCTTTACGATTCCAGCCGCAAGACGATAAAGATCGTCACCGAAAGCAGTTCGTTTGAGCTGTCGGAAAAGGCCACCGACCCGATCATCGATCGCGTCATGGCCAAGCTGCGAGAAGAACGCGGCTGACCGAACCCTCGATCGCCGCGCTCCTCTCCAATTTGTTTCGTAAGTCCCCGTCTTTCCCGCGCCGCCGAATTACCGCATAGTTTCTTGGACGATTTTGCAACTTTGGCGTGGAAAACGACTCCTATCGCCCGTGAGAGTTGAGCGCTTCAAGGTGCTCACCCAACAACGAAGCAGAGAGGAGACATCATCATGGCTTGCAAGATCAAGATGAGAACGGTCGTGGCGCTCGCCGTATTGGCATGCGCATTCGGGCTACTGCCGCTCGCGCACGCGCAGGAAAACAACGCGAAGACTTTGGAGACCGGTACCTTCCATGGCAAGGTTCACAGCACTTCGGGCCGCGCCACGATTTACCAGGAGGCGGACGGGAAGCTCGTGCTCCGCATAACGAACTTCAAGACATCCAACGGGCCCGACGTCCACGTGATTTTGATCGCCGCCACCGACGCGGATGACGACGCCAACTTCCTCAAGAACAACACGCCGCGCGTCGAGCTCGGCAAGCTCAAGGGCAATGAGGGCGACCAGAACTACGCGATTCCCGCTGGCACCGATCTCAGCAAATACCAGACAGTCTCGATCTACTGCGAGCGGTTCAACGCCAATTTCGGCGCGGCCCCTCTCGAAAAGTTCTAAGGCCTGCACGGATCTCAACCGGATCGGGCAGGTCAGCCTGCCCGATTCACGCAATTCGCGCGATTCACCGAAATCGCGCGATCGAAGGAATACGAAGGAGAAAAAAATGGATGCGCATGCCGGTTCCTGGGTCTCGCGCTACAAGTGGCTGCTGACTGCCGTCGGTTTCGTGGTGCTTGTCGGTCTGTGGTGGATCTTCCGCCCCGAGAAATTGTGGGTCAATCAAAAGGTCAACGAGCCTGCCCCATTCGCTGCGAGCGCCGATCCGCAGCCGCTGTTTACGGGCCTTTTGGCAGGCAAGGCGCACCCGACGAGCGGCCGAGCGACGATCTACAAGGCGCCCGACGGCAAGCAATATCTGCGCCTCTCGGATTTTTCCACGTCCAACGGTCCGGACGTCCACGTTCTGCTGGCGCAGAGCGCCGACCCCAGCCTCACCCAGGACATCGTGAAAGGCCAGCTCGATAGCGTCGAACTCGGGTCCTTGAAAGGCAACCAAGGAGATCAAAATTACGATCTCCCGCCGTCCGTCGACTTGCAGAAATACAACGCCGCCGTGATCTATTGCGAACGATTCCACGCCGTCTTCGGCGTAGCCAAACTAGAGCAATTCTGACGCAACGAATTCGCCTCGAGAGTTGCCGGCGGTGATCAGGTCAGTGCAGAAGGCCGCGGAGTAGAGAGGCTCGCCAGATGGTCAGACTTCGACGAGGCTGGCGGTTAGCCGCAGGCGTCCCGCGTGGATCGCGGATTCGAGCGCTTCGACTACCTTGGGGTCGAAGCGTGTGACGGAGAGCGAGCGGATGCGTTCGAGCGCGTATTCGAGGTCCATCGCCGATTGATACGGGCGATTCGTGGTGATGGCGTCGAACGTGTCGGCCACGGCGATGATTCGCGCCATGATGGGAATCTGGTCGCCCTGCAGGCCGTAGGGATAGCCCTGGCCGTCCATGCGCTCGTGGTGGAGCTCGATGCCGGGCAGCATGTCCTTCAGCTGCGAAACGGGACGCATGATGTTCGCGCCCTTCACCGTGTGCTGCTTCATCAGTTCGAATTCTTCGTCGGTGAGCTTGCCGGGCTTTTTCAGCACGCGATCGTCGACGCCGATCTTGCCGACGTCGTGCAGCAGCGCCGCGATGCGCAGGCGGTCGAGATCTTCGGCGCTCAGGCCGAGCCCGTCGCCGAGAATGATCGAATATTTCGCGACGCGCCCGGAATGGCCGCGCGTGTACGGGTCCTTTTCGTCGATGGCCGCGGCGAGCATGCGAATCGAGCCGAGGAAGAGCTCGCGATTCTGTTCCGCGGCCGCCTTGAGCTGATCGACGTACTGCTCGATGTGTCCCGCCATGCTGTTGAAGGTTTCGGCGAGCTCGCTGATTTCGGCCGCGCCGCGGACTTCGACGCGCTCGTGGAATTCCGCGCGGCTGATGGCGCGCGTCGATTCCACCAGGCCGCGAATCGGGCGCGTGATGCCCACGGCGAAGAGGTAGCCGATCAGCAGCGACGCGAACATCACGCCGACGACGAAGCGCAGCGCTTCGTCGGTGAGCTCGGCGACGCCCGCGTCGATGCGCGCGTCATCGAGGCTGCGCTGCGCGATCACCGCCCAGCGGAGCTCCGGAATCGTGCTGTACGTGCCGATCATTTCGATCGGGTGGCGCGCGTCCCTGCCGGGCAGTTGGAAGTTGGTGGTTTGCGTGGCGCGCAGGTCCTGCGGCAGAGCCGCCACCTGCTTGGCCAGCGGCGAAGTGGAACTCACGTTGCGCCCGGGAACCATATCGCGCGTGTCCGGGTAGGCTACGATCTGGCCGTGCGCGTTCACGATATAGACGACGCGATCGCGGACGCTCGCATCCCGCAAACGGGACTGCAGCTTGTCGAGCGACACGACCGCGGAAAACATTCCCGCGAATTGGCCGTCCGAGAGCAGCGGCACGGACATCACCAGCGCCGGTTTATTGTCCCGCCCGAGCGCGAACGGCTCGCTGATCGAATCGAAGCCTTGAATGCTCGACGTGAAGGCGCGCTTCAGCGCCGCGCCGACGAACGGGTCCTGGTCCGCGGCAAAGCTGCCGGCGGACTGCCCCTTGGCCTGGCGGTTCACCGCGGTCACGTAGAGGATGTTGGGATTGTTTTCGATGAAGCTTTGCAGCAGGCGCGACATTTGCGGCGTGTGCGTCGGGTCGTTGACGTCCTGGATCCACCCGGTCAGCGCCAGCACCTGCCGCTGGCTTAGCAGCTGCTCGCGGATGTTCTGCTGGAATTGCAGCGTCTCGCTGGCGAGCGAGCGCGTGATCTGGTTCTGCTGCACGCGCTCGGTATCCTGCAGCTTCTCTTCGCTGAGGCTCAGCACTTGTTGGTGGTACAGCCAGAGGGGCGCAGCGCTCAGCAACAGCAAAGCCGCCATCACGATCCAGAGGATGCGAAGGCGGCGCGTGGTCAGGTGCTTGTGTGACTCGCTGGGCATGAGAGTCCTGAGAGAAAATCGTAGCCGAGGTGAGTGGGCGGCACAACTGGACCACCGTACTAGGGTGTCCGATCAGCCATCGCGCCCGTGACGGCTAAGCCATGCCCACGCTTTGGGTTATGGGGAGGCGCGTTTTCGGCTCGATTCGAATTTCGGCTCCGGAGCAGGTACTCGCGTTCTGCCGGGTGGCCCAGCGGGGTTTGCACGGCGTGACGCGCGCGGGTGCCTCGCCTTGTGCTACAACCATTGGCATGATCGGCGTCCGGTGGGCAACCTTGAGACCTTGCGGGGAATCTCCATTGTTACGCCGACGGGCTTGATACGCCTGAGACGATTGATGCGCTCTCACACCTCAGCTCATTCGACACTTCATCCGCGAACCAGCGCGTGGCGCCGCTGGTATCAGCTCGCGTTGCTGGGCACCGCGTTGCTCCTCGTGGTCGGCGGCTCCGTCTCGGCGAGGCAAGCGCAACAGCAGGCGCAGCAACCTGCCCAACAATCACCGCAACAACCGGCACAGCAGCCGCAATCGCAGCAGCAACCGGAATTGAAGCGGCCGCCGCTATCTCCTTCGACGATTTCGGTCGAAACGAAGCTGGTCACCGTGTACGCCACTGTGCGGGACAAGCACGGGAAGATCGTCGCCAACCTTAACAAAGAGGATTTCGTCCTCGACGAGGACGGCCAGCCGCAAACGATCAGCCATTTTGTGCGCGATACCGACGTGCCGCTCACGCTCGGTCTGCTCGTCGACACGAGCTACAGCCAGCGCGGGTCGCTCGATGACGAGCGCAAGGCCAGCTTCACCTTCCTCGATCACATGCTGAGCGAGAAGGACCGCGCCTTCGTGATTCATTTCGATCGCGAGGTCGAGCTGCTGCAGGATCTGACGCCTTTGCGTCCCAAACTGCAGGCGGCGCTGCAACTTCTGGATGCGTCGCCGCGCGATACTTCGGATGACGACCAGAGCAGCGAGCATCGCCACGCCGGCACTTTGCTTTACGACGCGATCTACCTCGCGTCGAACGACCTGATGAAAAAGCAGCAGGGCCGCAAGGCGCTGTTCGTGCTTACCGATGGCGTCGATCGCGGCAGCAAGAAGACGCTCGAGGAAGCCGTCGAGGCAGCGCAACGCTCCGATACATTGGTCTATTCCATTTTTTTCCCCGGCGTCGAAAACGAACACCCACAACAACAACACCACATGGGAGGCGGACACGGAGGCTGGGGCGGAATGGGCGGCGGTTGGCCCGGAGGCGGTGGCGGCGGCTGGCCCGGCGGCGGCGGTGGGCCGGGCGGTGGTGGGCCGGGCGGCGGGGGAGGCGGCCAGCATCGCTACCCCGAGGAGAGCCACGAGGACGGCAAGAAAGTTCTCGATCGCATCTCGACGCAAACCGGGGGACGCCTGTTTGAAGTCTCGAAGAAGATGCCGGTCGACCAGATCTACGCGGCGATCGAAGAAGAACTCCGCAACCAGTACAGCCTGGGATATTCGCCCAGCCCCGCCGACACCGGCGCGGGCTACCACAAGATTCATCTGACCACGACGAATAAGGAACTGACGGTCCAAGCCCGCGACGGCTACTACACCGACCGCTAGTCGCGGCGCCGCGACGTCAGCCGGGTTTCCGTTCCCTCAATTAGGCGCTGGATGTTGATCCGATGCTTCCACAGTACGAGCAGCGAAATGGCCACGGTGCACAGCGTTACGTCCTCGGGCGGCGCATGGCCCGGCGCATATAGAAAGTAGACGAACACAGGCAGAGCCGCCGTCGCAACAATCGATCCGAGCGATGAGTACCGCCAAAATCCCACCACGAGGACCCACAGCACGACGGCCAGCAGCACCGCCTCGCGGCAGATCGGCAGGAACGCGCCGAGTCCCGTCGCCACTCCCTTGCCGCCGCTGAATCCGAGCCACACGGGGAAAATGTGTCCGATCACCGCGGCCGTCGCCGCGATGGCCATCCAGCGAACGCTTGCGTGCGACGCGCGCTCCGCGATCCACACGGCCAGGTAGCCCTTTGCCGCGTCGAGCACGAGTGTCAGCACGCCCGCTGCTGCGCCCGCGTTGCGCATGACGTTGGCTGCGCCCGTATTGCCGCTGCCCACCTCGCGGATGTCGGGACCGCCGCGCATCTTCACGATCAGCACGCCGAATGGAATCGAGCCCAGCAGGTACGCCACGCCTGCGATCCAGTAAGGATTCACGCCGCTCCCTTCACGAACGGATAGCTTTCGATCTTTCGGTATTCGGCGCCGGAAGGCTTCGTGACGCTCTCAAAGAGGTGAAATTCAGTTTCGTGCGTCGATCCGAAATCGCGCGATTTCATGTCCGCGACTGCGTGCACGAGTTCACCCAACCGCTGCGAATCTTTCAGGCGGGCGAGTGTGAGATGCGGCGTGAATTTCCGCTCCTCCCGTGGGATGCCCACCGGTTCAAGCGTGCGCTCGGTATCCGCCGCAAGGGGCGCGAGATTTGCGGAGGCCTCGATGCCGGACCAAAGGACGCGTGGCCGCCGTTCATCCGGGAAAAATCCCATGCCGCGCACTCGCATCTCGACCGGCGCGTCCGATCGCACGGTTGCCAGGGCCGCACGAATGGCGTCGAGTTTGCCAGCGTCGACGTTGCCGATGAATTTCAGCGTCACGTGCATTCCTTCCGGGCGCGTCCACCGCGCGTTTTTCGCCAGCGGCTGGAGCTTTGCCATGGGCTCGCGCAGTGCGTCGCGTATCGCTTGTGACAGATCGAGGGCCACGAAGAGCCTCACGCGTCACACCCGATACCGTAATACACGCCGCGACGATTCTTTACGGGAGCCATCCATAAATGCCGCCCGCCTAAAAGGCGGCCGCTACGAAAGCAAGAACCAAGCCCAAGAGCCGGCGAGACGCCCTGCGTTCCGCTCAAGCCAAGCCGGTGCTACTACGCGACTCCCGCGGCCGGCCGCGGAAAGATGTAATACCGCCGCACGGCATCTAGCGCGTTTTGCGTCGCGAAGTGGCGGATGCGCTCGCGGTCGCCCGGGAAGCGAAACGCTTTCTCGCACGGGCCTCGCTCGTCCGCGATGCCGATGTGAACGAGGCCGACCGGCTTTTCCGGCGTGCCGCCGAGCGGCCCCGCGATTCCGGTGACGCCGAGGCCGATCGTCGCGCCCGTGCGCTTGCGGATACCATCCGCGAGCGCCAGCGCCACCTCGGAGCTCACCGCACCTTTGGCCGCAATCATTTCCGCGGGCACGCCGACGAGGCTCGTTTTCATTTCGTTGCTGTAGCACACGACGCCACCGAGAAAATACGCCGAGCTGCCCGAAAGATGCGTGAGCCGCTCGGCCAGCAGCCCGCCGGTGCAACTTTCAGCGACGGCCACCGTCGCGCGATTTTCCGTCAGCATGTGCGCCACGATCTGCTCGAGCGTCTCGCCATTGGTCGAGACGAGATTCTCGCCGAGCGCGAGCGTCATCCGGCGGACCATCTCGTCGAGCCGCGCATTGGCGTACGCGGGATCGTCCGACCAGATGCGCGGGTGGAGCTGGATGTAGCCGGCGGAAGCCAAAATCGTTGTTTCAGTATCCGGGTACTCCGCGTAGAGCGCGCGCACGCGCTGCTCCACGTCCGATTCGAAAAGCCCCACGATGCGCAGCTCGCGCGTGAAGAGACGTTCCTTGCTGCCGAGCCTCGCGAGCCTCGGTTTCACTTCGGTTTCGACCAGCGCGCGAAGCTCGTTCGGCACGCCCGGCAGCAGAATCAGGATGTGCCCGTGCGCCTCGATCCACATTCCCGGCGCGGTGCCGCGCGGATTCGGCAGCACCGTCGCGCCTTCGATCACCATGGCCTGCCGCAAATTGATTTCCGGCATCGGGCGGCCGAAGCGCCGGAACCGCTCCTGGATTTTCTGCAGCGTGCCTTCGTCGCGGTAGAGTTTCCGCCCGAGCAGGTCCGCGACGGTCTGCCGCGTGCGATCGTCGTCGGTCGGGCCGAGCCCGCCGGAAGAGACGATCACGTCCGCGCGCTCCATCGCATAGCGAAACGTCCAGAGCATCTCTTCGGGCGTGTCGCCAACCACGGATTTGTAGACCACGCGCACGCCAACCTGCGTGAGCTGGTCGGTGAGAAACAGGGAATTCGTGTCCAGGCGATAGGGCGTCAGGAGTTCCGAACCGACCGCGATGATCTCCGCTTTCATGTTCTAAGAGTTTTACTCGATGACGCCGAGCGAGCGCAAGCGAGTCAGGCCGTCCCAGGAGCGCTCCTCATGCACAGTCGAGGCGCTGCTCGTAAGCCATTCAGAATTGAAGGCTTGGCGTCTCGCTCAAGGTTTTTCCTCGACGGTCGATAGAGCGAACATTGGAAGTCTCACAGAATTAGCTTAGGGGGACGGTCATGGCAACTCTGGTTTCTGGTCTTAATTCGCTGGCGACTGATGCGGAGGACGTGCAACTCCTGCAGGCCGCCACAAACACGCCCGCTACGGCAACGCCAGCGGCCGCGACAAATAACAACGAAGATACGGTCACACTTTCGACGGCTGCCCAACAGGCGGCAGCTCCACCTCCCGCGCCCGCCACCACGGTCGCGGCGCCGCCGGCTCCCGCGGCGAACAACAATGTAGATACGGTCACACTTTCCGCCGCTGCCCAACAGGCGGCGGCTCCGCCTCCCGCGCCCGTTGCGACCGCAGCTCCTGCGCCAGCGGCCACGCCGGCGCCGGCCGCACCCGCGCCGGCCGCAACGGCAGCCGCGCCCGCGCCGACTCCGACGACAACGACGACAGCAACTGCCGCCGCGATCGTGACAGCGACAACGGCCGCTCCGACTACGACGGCTCCTACTACGACTGCGGCGCCGACGCCGGCACCGAGCTACTTGCAGGTTTTGTACTTGAGCCAGGAAGGCCTGACGACGAACCAGATTGCTGCGGACCTGGGAATTACGGTCCAGGCGGTTCAGTCCTATTTGGGCACGCCAGCGGCACCAGCGCCCGCGCCCACGACGAACACGACTGCGTAATTTAACGGACGCGCCGCGCTCATCCCGGGCGCGGCGCTCCCTGGCCTAGCTGCCGTCGGGAAATCCGCCGCGGTGCAGCACCATGGGATAGTGCGGCAGAGTCTCGGGCTTCGGCTTCGACGCTCGCCATCCATCCGGGTAAGGCTCAATCCCGCCGAACAGCCGCGACCTTGCTGCATCACCGTCTCCGGCCACGTGCTCGAGCGATTCCCGAAGCGCGCGAGTCGCTTTTTCGCCGAAGCGCGCCTGCCAGCGTTTCTCGATCGCGGCGAGCAGTTTGCGATATACGTCCTGCGCCTCGCGACCTTTCGCGGTGAGGCGCGCTACTTTCGTTCGGCTGCCGGGCTCGCTTGCCTCGATCGCCGCCAGACGCTTCTTTCGCAGGATGCCCATCGTCATGCTGAGCCCTTCCTTCGAGACGCCCGTCAAACGCGGAAGATCGCGCACGCGCGCGCCTTTTTCGTCGAGCGCGCGAAGCAGATTTGCGCTGATCGCGAGCGACACGTCCGAGTCGCGCTCGAATTCGATCGCAAAGGCCAGCAACACGCGCGCGAGCAGCGCGGGCAAGGGAAGCTGCGAGCCGGCCTCATCGCTGCGTTCGGCGGGCACGGCCCCGGATTTCTCTGGCACTCGGCTGAAGAGCCCGTAGCCGAGAATCGGAAGGCAATCGGGCAGTTCGACATCGAGTTGGCGCGCCACATCCCACAGGGATTTGCGAAGCTGCGCGATTTCGTCCTTGCCGAAGCGCTCGCGCCAGCGCGCTTCGATCGCGCCGAACAGCGGCTCCCAGATTTCGCGCGCCTTTCGGCCTGCGATCGTGGCGCGAATCACCCAGTCGCGGCGGGGCGGCTTGGGCCGCCGGTCGGCCGGGTCGGGCGCGACGTCGATGTATCTCCAGCGCTGCATGCCGTTCAGGTTCGTCGTGGTGCGAGCGAGGCGCTCGAGTTCGCCCACGGTGACGCCTTCTTCGCCGACGAACTGCATACAGTTCGTCCACATCACCATCGAGACGAGCCATGGAGAGTGCACCGCGCCGGGCGTTGCACCGTGTTCCGTCGTGCGGTGAGGCAGCTGGTGCTCGGCCTCGTTGTCGAATTCGATGGTGAACGCGACGAGCGCATGGGATAGCAACGTCGGCAGCGGGAGAGCGCGATCCATCGCCGCATGATCACATGCGGATCGGAGCTCGCGCAACGTCGGCGGATGGTCGCGCGGCCCAGGCGCGGACGCGATGGGCGAATCCGGCGGCGTGCGCTTCTCAGTAATCGGGAATCGCGATGTTGTCCGCGAGATCGCGGCCGACCGCGAGGTCCGCGATCCAGGGAATCTTCATCAGTTTCATCACCTGATTGCGGAGCGAAAGCGAAAGTTTCGATTTCGGCGCGAACATCCCGGCGAAACGCAGCGCAGCTTTCTGCTTTTTGAGGATGAAAGGGGCGAAGAGCTCCTGGTAGCGTGCGAACGCCCGCGCGTAGTCGCCGCCGGCTCGGTGAAGCTCGCCCGCCAGAATATATGCCGCGATCATCGCCAGGCTCGAACCCTGTCCCGCGAGCAACGACACGCAAAACGCCGCGTCGCCCACCAGGCTCACGGGCCCGCGCGTCCAGAGGCCTTGCCGCGGATCCATTTGTATTTGGCTTACGCGATCGAAATAGAAATCGTCGCAGCTCTCGAGCCCGCGCAAGATTTGCGGGCACTCCCATCCGCTCTTTCCGAAACGTGTCCGCAGGAGCGCTTTTTGCGTCGCGAGGTCGCCGGCGGCAGTCCCGTCGGGCGCGGGATCGGCGAACGTCAGCAAAAACATCGTGCGATCGCCGCGCATGGCGAAGCGCGCGACCTGCTGGCCCACCTCGGTGAACATCACGTACGCAAGTTCGTCTCGCGGCCGGTAGCCGGCGATCGAGAACGCCGCGACCTTGTATCCGAGGTATTTCTCAAACTGGCTCTGCCCGCCGAAAATGAGCTCGCGGATGCGCGAATGAAGCCCGTCGGCGCCGACCACGAGATCGAACTCGCGTGCGGCTCCGCTTTCGAAAGTCACCGCGACGGATCTCTCGGATTGCTCGATCCGGCGCACGCTGTCGCCGAAGATTGTTTCGACCTTGCCCTGAATCGTCCCAAAAATCGACGCGGCCAGATCGCTTCGAGCAAGGCTCGTGTAGCGCCCCTGCGTCGCGCGCTCGAATGCGTCGGCTGGAAACGCAGCCGCAAGCCCGCCCTTCGCGCCCAGGACGCGCACTTCGCGCACCTGGTATCCTTTGCGCAAGATTTCGGCGGTGAGGCCCATGCGATCCGCGATTTCGAAGCCCGCGCCCCAAAAATCGATCACGTAGCCGCCGGTGCGCAGCGCGGGCGCTTTTTCGACGATCGTAGGCTCGAAGCCATGGCGCGCCAGCCAATACGCGAGCGTCGGTCCGGCGATTCCCGCGCCCGATATCAGGATTCTCATTGCGAATATAGAATACGCCCGCGCGCACGGCGGGGAAGCGCGTTAGGCAGCGAATCGGAAAAGCGGGGACTGCTGCGCTTGATTTCCATCTCAGGGCGCGCGCTTCAAGCCCGAACGCCGAAGCGCGCGAGCATTTCGCGCCGGCCGACTGTCGTAACCGTGAGCGCGCGGCTATCGAGATCCTGGACCACCCATTTGCGTTTCAGCGCGACTCCCAGCAGGGCGGCGCCGACGGCGCCGCCGACGTGCGGCCGCCGCTCGCTCCAGTCGACGCAGGCAAACGCAAAACGGCGCCGCAGCTTGCGGGCGGCTTCGATATCGACGCCCAGCGCCGCGAATCCTTTGGCTCCCTTTGGCGCGATCTCGTAGGAACTATCCGCGGAAACATCCGAAAGCCATCCCATCGCGCGGAAGCGGTCGTGAAGCGAGACGCCGAGCGCGCCTGCTATGTGGTCGTAGCAACGGCGCGCCGCGCGTAGGCCATTCGGCGTGTTCGGCACAAATGCCGCGCATGACCCGCCCGCGAGCACGCTGAGGGCTTCGAGGGCGGCCGCCACGTCCGCTCGTTCGAGGCTGTAGTAGCGATGTTTTCCCTGCGCGAATACTTTCACCAATCGCTCCGTGAGAAGCCGCTGAAGGTGCGCGCTCGCGGTCGATGGGCTGATGTCCGCCACCACCGCCAATTCCGTGCTCGTGCGGGCGCGGCCGTCCGTGAGGCAATAGAGCATACGGGCGCGCGCGGGTTCGCCGATCGCGGCGGCGATGGACGACACATTTGCGTCGAGCGCTTCGACATTCATGCTTCGATGGTAGGCGAAGTGTGGATGTCGGGCAACTGGCAAACTCGCGTCGATGGATTCATCGGCCGGGGCCGCCAAGCCGGCGCTCGAGAGGACACATGACGATAACCTGCTTCATCCGCTACCAGATTGACCCGTTCCAGATCGACGAATTCAGGAAATACGCCGAGAACTGGGCGCGAATCATCCCGCGGTGCGGCGGGCATCTCGTCGGCTATTTCCTGCCGCACGAAGGAACGAACGACGTAGGCTGGGGCTTGATCGCATTCGACAGCCTCGCTTCGTATGAGACTTACCGATCCCGGCTGAAGGCCGACCCCGAAGCGCGCGCGAATTTCGCGATGGCGCAAACGAAGCGACTGATTCTGCGCGAGGAACGAACCTTTCTCGAAGTCGTCGACGCGACTCGCGGCTTGCCCTCAATCGCATTCGGCAAGGAATGACCGCTCGCAATCCAGCTCAGGCAGTGTCGTGCAGCACGGCCATCGCAGCATTGCGTCCGTTGATTCCGATCACGCTGCCGCCGGGATGCGTGCACGCGCCGCACAAATACACGCCCGGCATCGGCGTGCGCGCCGAAAGCCGATTCGACCACATGTAAGGAGGCAAGCACTCTCCCTGGAAAATATGTCCCCCGGTGAGCCCGACCTCGCGCTCGATATCGGGCGGGCCAAGCACCTGCGCGTCGATCACGGCGCGATCGATGTTCGAGCAAAAGCGGGCCAGCGATTTGAGTGCAAGCCGGCGGACTTCCTCGCGCCGCTCGTCCCACGTGTCGCGCGCGAATTTGTAGGGCACGTATTGCGCAAAGACGCTCATGGTGTGGTGCCCCGGGCCGGCGACCGTCGGGTCGTGCGCGCTCTGAAAATACAGCTCGCACCAGAGATGTTCGGGCAATTCGCCCGCGCGCGATGCGGCAAACGCGGCCTTCCACTCGGCTTTCGTGAGGGGCGCGTTGATCTGCCCGTAGTGGTGCGGCTGATCGGTGCCCGGCCGCGCGGTGAAATTCGGCAGCTCGCTGAGCAGCACGTTGAGCTTCACGGTGCAGCCTTCGATCGGGATTTCTTCGACGCGTTTGCGCCACGCCGGATCGGCCGCGGAGCCTAGCATGCGTAGCGTCTGCCGCGGGTCGGCATTCGAGATCACGACGGGCGCTGCGATAAATTCGCCGTCCGCCGGCATCACTCCTTCGCCGGGAACGATTCGCGTCACGGGCACGCTCGCTGCGACCACCGCGCCTGCCTCGCGCGCGGCGTCGCAAAAATAAAACGACACCATCCCCATGCCGCCCTTCACGTAGCCCCACATGCCGGGCATTCCGCCGAGGCGCCCCGACGCATGATGAAAGCGGATGCTGGCGGTTCCGGGATCGAAAGGGCTCGCGTTGGTCCCAATCACGCCCTGGCCGAGGTACGCGGTTTGCAGGCGCTCGTCGCGCAGGTAGCGCTCGACGAATTCCGCCATCGACCAATCGAAGAGCACGTGCTTCGCTTCGTCGTCGTTGCCAAGGCGCGCCTCGATCTGCTCGCGCGTTGGCGACTCGCCGATCCAGAGATCGCCGTCGCCCGCTGGACGCAGCGCGTCGCGCAATCGGCGCAGCACGTCGCTCATCGCGCGCCAGCCTTCCACGTCGTCCGGCGCGAACTGGCGAATTTCGGCCTCGCACTGCGCGTCGTCGTCCCAAAGCTGCACGCTTGA
This sequence comes from uncultured Acidobacteriota bacterium, assembly GCA_963743335.1. Taxonomy (GTDB): domain Bacteria; phylum Acidobacteriota; class Terriglobia; order Acidiferrales; family UBA7541; genus Palsa-295. The sequence goes on along the minus strand of CAVUPI010000002.1, from coordinate 227,738 downwards.
GCCGTCGAGGAAGGGAACGAAAAGCCCGTTGACTGCGGGCGTCCACGCAAAGCCGCGCTCCGGCAGATTCAACTCGGCGACAACGAGAGGATGCAAAAGCCCCGCGAGATACGCGCACGGCGACATGCGCACGCCGGGGAAGGGAACTTCGATCGTGCAGGCGCCGCCGACGCGGCTGCGGCTCTCGAGCACCAGCACACGCTTGCCCGCGCGCGCCAGGTACGCCGCGCACGCCAAGCCATTGTGCCCCGCGCCCACAATCACCACATCCCACCGCCGCGCCGCCAGTTCCTCGACGGGAGCAGGCAAGCCAATTTGTCCAAGTACAGCAGCGGTAGGTGAGTTCACGCCCGACAGTATCTACCGTGGAGCGCCGAGTTGGGAAGCGACCCGACTTCTTGCTCTCCCTCCCGATGATCGATATAAGCTCCCCGACAATCTACTTTCCCGTTCGAATCTCGCCGATTCTCTGATACAGCATTACTCGAATCAGAGGCTGTGAGGCTATCGGCGAAAGAGACACACGCATGACCGAAGACTCGCGGAAAGATGAAGGCGACGAGCGCGATTTAAGCGACGTTCGGGCCGAGGAGGCGAGCCGCGGGCGCAAACGGCCCGTGAAGGCGCTGTCCCTGGAGCGGCAGCGCATGATACGCCGGATCGCTCGACTGCTTGCAGATCCAAAGTGTGATAGAGAAACGTATCTGGAAACTATTCGCGAGTTCGGGCTGACAGACGAGTCTCCGGAGTATCGGCAACTCCTCGCGTTGTGGAGGAAGCGCCGCGGGAACGAGTAGCCCTCCGATGGGCAGCACGAATGCGCTTATCCTGCTCTTCTGGCGACAGGTTTGCGAGATGTGCCGAGACGAGCTTCGTGAAATCTGCGGTGAACTTCCGGGCGGAGATTCTTTGCTTTTTCGGCTGCTTTGCCTTTTTTCGCAATGGACCCTCCCGGAACTCTTCTTCCACCAGTATATCACCGCCCCGAAGACCGGCACGCCATCTGCACAGACGTCAGGCTTGCAGAGAGTGCTGCTCCTCTGCGACCGGCTGGATCGCGACGGCGGGCGCCGCGACTGCCTGCAACCCGCCTCCGAATCCTTCCCTCGCGAGTTTGAAGATCGTGCGCCGATTTTCGAAAATGGTTTTCATCCAGGCGAAGACGCCCATTTGCGGAAAATAAATTCCGCGGAAGCAGAGGCGCGCAATGAAGATGTTGATGCGATAGCCCAGCGGCTTGTAGCTGATCGAATCCACCGCCTTTTCGATTGCCTCCGGGCTGTAGGACTTGGCCCAGCCGATTCGCACCTCATCATGGGCTTCGTCGATGCTCATCTTCAGCGGCTTATGAGCCATCGCAAAGGGGATGAACTCCTGCCAGTGTTTCGGGCGTGTGAGCCGCCCGGCGGCTTCCAGCCTTTTGTAGAGCGGCGTGGCAGGCAGGGGCGTCAACAAGCCGAAGATCGGGAGTCCGGGAGGCCAGCTGCGGATTTCCTTCAGAGTTCGATCCGCCGCGCCGGGCGTGTCGTTGTCCATGCCGAAGATGAAAGACGTGATCGCAAAGACGTTGTTCTGGGCGAGCCGATCGAGCACTGCGGCATACTCGCCCGGCTTGTTGAAGCCTTTTTTCACGTCGGCGAGATTGGCCGGATCGATCGATTCCATCCCGATGAACACCCATTTGCCGCCCGCAGCCGCGATCAGTTCGACGAGTTCCTTATCGCGCAGCAGGTTGGCGCTGATCTGCGCCACCCAATGCACCTGGGCGTTGGCGGCGATGATGTCTCGCAGCAGGGATTTTGTGCGCTTCAGATTGATGGCGAAATTGTCGTCGATGAAGAATACGGCAATCTGGCCGCCCTCCTTCTTCGCGCGCGCTTTCAGCAGGAGGAGTTCGTTCACCACGCTCTCGTTGGTGCGAAAACGGATGGAGTCGCCGAAAAATCCCGTCACCGTGCAGAACTCGCATCCGTACGGACACCCGCGCCCGGATTCCATCGGAATTACCCGGAACGATCCCCAACCTGCGCCTACGCGCTTCAGCAGCGGATGCAGCATGCCCGGGAGCAAATTGAATTGTTCCAGTTTGATTTTGTCCCAAGGAATTTCCGGATACGGCTGCAGCGACGGTTTGCGCTGGTTGCCGAATTCGTCCACCGGCGCGTAGATCTCCTGCAGCGTGCCGCGCGCGGCATCTTCCACGATTTTGGGCCAGGTTTCATCGGCTTCGCCGAGAGCGACCGCGTCGGCGTGACGCGCGGAGCCGTCTCGCCCGAGCGCCTCGTCGGCCATTTCGGTCACGTGAGGGCCGCCCATCACGACCTTTACTCCGGCGGCGCGCACAGCGTCCGCCATGCGATACGCCTTGGCGATCATTCTGGTCATCGCGCCGATGCCAACCAGGTCGATATGTTGTTCGCGCACGTAGCGCGCGATCCCTTCCTCATCCATGGGCTGGGCGTTGCCGTCGATCAGCACGACTTCGTGGCCGGGTGGAGTCAATGCTTGCAGGAGAAACATCCAAAGATGCGGCATGAAATTGCGAGTCACACCATTATCTGGGTTGTACAGTAGAATTTTCATAAATCCCTCTTCAAGAGCGGTCTCCGGCCGAAAATAAAACCGCGATGCGGCCAGGCGCTCCGCGCGGAGGAAGGTTCCCTAAAATTGCGCGGCTAGTTTATTTGGCGAGAGGTTACGCAGTACGTGCAAACGGACAAAGATGCGCAATGTAGCCCAGTAAACCGTGTTCCAGCTAATCATACGCCGCGGTTCGCGACAACAGGAAAATCAGGTCCGTGGGAATCTGGCACTCGCCCCTGTAGCCGCGCGACACTTGATCGGCGCGTTATCCGTTCAGCGGAAGGCCGGCGACATCCCAGTCGAGCGTGAAGAGGGCGCTGGTGGTGGCGATCATGGCGCGATGGCTCGGCAGCAGCGCGAGGCCCACGATGTTGGCGCCGCCGAGGACGACCTCGGCCTCGGCCTGCGGCGTAAGGCGCACGACGCCGCGCTTGCCGCCAAACGACGCCGCGACGTACAGATTGCCGAGGCGGTCGAACGCGAGTCCCTGCGGGCGGCCCAGCCCGCGAAAGAATACTTCCACTTCGCCCGCCGGCGTGATCCGGTAGACGCGATCGAAGCTCGAAGTGGTCGGCCCGGTGACGAAAAGCTCGCCCGCCGGGCTGAACGCGAGATGGTACGCGGAGATGGAAGGCTCGAGCGTCGCGAAAACGAAAATCTCGCGGTCGGGGCCGATCTTGAAAATCGTGCCGCTGCGGTCGCCCACGTAGAGGCTGCCGTTCTTGTCGAACGCAATCCCGGTCGCGATGCCCATGCCTTCGACCCACTGGATCGAGCGGCCGTCGGACGAGACGCGGTGAATCGTGCCGTCGTTGCGGCACGAGACGAAAAGATTTCCCTCGCGGTCAGTCGCGAGCCCCGTGGGATTCATCAGCTCGGTGATGAACGGCTTCACCGAATGATTCGCGGTGACCTTGTAGAGCGACACCGGCACTTTTTGGCCGCGTTGGCCGCTGAACGTGACGTAGACGTTTCCATCAGGATCGACGGCGGGATTGCTCACCGGATGCAGATTGTCCGCGATTTGCACGCCGAGCGCCATCGGGAAGGGCGCGCTCTCGACGCTGCCCATCTTCACGCGCACGGCGCCGCCCGCCGCGCCGTCCGGCACGCGCGCGATCAGAAAATTGTCGGCGGCCATCACCAGGCTCGCCTCGGCCGCGCCGAACTGCACCTGCGGCCGCGTGTGATTGCGCACGCTGAAGCCGCTGCCCGTGATCGAGACTTCGCCGCCGGGCAAAGCTGCGCCCGGTTTCACGCTCTCGATCCTCGGAGTCCCGTTCATCCGTAAAGCCGTGCTCACTTGCTGTCCATCCCCGTTACTTCCGTCGCGACTGTCATTCCGAGCGGAGTCTCGCGCTCTTGTATTTCCCATCGCTGTTCGATGGGCGCGAGACGCAGCGAGGAATCTGCTTTTCTCTTGCCAGGGCTCGCGCCGCCGTGTTACAGGCCCGCCGCGCGCGCGATCCACAATCCGATCCCCGCGTAAATCCCGGCGATCCAATCGTCCGCCATGATGCCCCAGCCGCCCGGCAACGACTCCGCTTGCCGCGCTGGAAAAGGCTTCCAGATGTCAAACACTCGAAAAAGTATAAAACCCAGCAACAAATATTTCCAGTTAAGCACGGAATGAAGGGACAGGGGATAGCCCGGCCAATGTGCCGTAGAGATGCTCCAACGGATTGGCAATACACTTCCCAGCAGGAGTGCGAGTGTTGCCCCGAGACTTCATCAACTACAACGAACTGTGGATCTTTGGTGCGCCGAAAACGTTGCCGCCCGATCAGCCGCCCACACACCGATGCCGGCTATAAACAAAGAAATCGCGAGGGTCGTCGAAGCGGCGTATGTGGCCCGCATTACATAATCGTGCGCGGTGATGTAAACATCCGTCGGAAAGAAGAAAAAGTAATAATAAGAATAGACGACGCAATAAATTGGGAGGGCAAGCACCGAACCCCAAGTCCCCGGTGCCTTCGGCATGTAGCCGAGGCCGCAGGCGGTCGCGATGAAAAGCGCGAAGCGCGGCTTGCCCGCCGCGGCGGGCTTGCGCTCCGCAGCTGACCCGCTCGCGGGCGCGACCGACGCGGCGTCTTGCGGCGCGTCAGTTGGTTGGTTCATCCGGGTCTCGTTCGGGAATTTCGGAAGAGTCTTCGTCCATCGCGGGCTCGCTGACGACGTACTTCTCGCTCGCCCAGTTGCCGAGATCGTGCAAACGGCAGCGCTGGCTGCAGAATGGAAACTCCGCGTCGGTCTCCGAATCCGTCGGCTTCTTGCAGATAGGGCAGTGATGCTTCACCCGACGAGCATACCGCAAAGCCCACCGCAGCGCAGCAAGCGGCTCGTCCGTGGCGAATTTGAAGGCTGAACTAAACACAGAGAGCACCGAGAAGGCACAGAGCCCACAGAGAATTCGAGCCAACTTCTCCGCGACCTCTGTGGCCTTTCTCTGCGTTCTCTGCGTTGAAAACGGAACTCATCCCGGCAACCGCCCGCCATCCGCCACAAGCTAAAAAAGCGTAATTTCAGCCCCACTTTCGACGTATCTATAGATAGAGCCGCCGGTAGTGTCGGTGGACGGCTTTGAGTTGCAATCATTCCCGGAGAACTGAACGCACTCGCAGTTTTAATAGGATGTAGTGGTCGGGTCCCCGGGCCAAGCAGGTGGGAAAATGAATTTTCAAGAAGTGATTCGCGTATCCCTTCGCACTCTTGGGCGCAACAAAATGCGCACCCTCCTGACGATGTTGGGAATCATCATCGGCGTAATGGCAGTGATCTGCATCGTCGGCGTGGGCACCAGCGCAAGCGACCAGGTGCAGGACCAGATTCAAAGTCTCGGCGTGAACATGTTGTTCGTCATGGCGGGCAGCGTGAATTCGGGCGGAGTCCAGATGGGCACGGGCGCCACCAACACGCTCACGGTGAACGACGCCCACGCGATGCTGCAGGACATTCCGCAGATCACGATGATCTCGCCGGAAACGGACACGACCGCGCAGGTCGTCTACCAGGGCCAGAACTGGGCCACGCGCGATCAAGGCGTGGGCACCGATTATTTCAACATTCGCAACTGGCCGGTCGTGGTCGGCAGCTCCTTTTCCGAGCGCGACATCGACACGGCGGCGGACGTCTGCGTGATCGGCTCGACCGTCGCGTACAAGCTCTTCAGCGGCGACAACCCGATCGGCAAAGTGATCCGCGTGAAAACGCTTCCGGTGACGGTGATCGGGGAGCTCAAAACGAAAGGGCAATCCACGTTCGGGCAGGATCAGGACGACGTGATCATGATGCCGTACACGACGGTGATGAAGAAACTCGTCGGCGTCGATTGGCTGCAGCTGATCACCGCGTCGGTCGATTCGAAAAACGACGTCGATTCCGTCACCAGCGAAATCACCGCGCTGCTTCGCCAGCGCCATCACCTCCGCTCGGACGAAAACAGCGACTTCTCGATCCGCAGCCCAGCCGAAATCGCCCAGACCGTCGGGCGAATCTCGCTGATTCTCACCGTGCTGCTCGGCAGCGTCGCCGCCATTTCCTTGCTCGTGGGCGGCATCGGGATCATGAATATCATGCTCGTCTCCGTCACCGAGCGAACGCGAGAAATCGGCGTGCGCATCGCCGTCGGGGCCACCGAAGGCGACGTGCAGCGCCAGTTCCTGAGCGAAGCTGTGGTGTTGAGCTTGATCGGCGGGCTGATCGGCGTGGTCTTCGGAATCGCGTCGTCGATTTTGGTCGCCAAAGCGATGGCGTGGCCCACCGCCGTTTCGCCGCTGTCGATCGTCGGCGCGGTCGCGTTCTCCGCGGGTGTCGGAATATTTTTCGGCTATTACCCCGCGCGCAAGGCTTCACGCCTCGATCCCATCGAGGCCCTTCGCTACGAGTAGGTTTTCAGCGAAGCTTTATTTCGCGCGATCGCTCGGGCCTGCGCTCGACACGGGGCTCGGGCCGCCGCGCGGCTCGGTGCTCGCCGGCGCAACGTATGACGGCGGCAGCGGATTGCGATTCTGGAATTGCCGCTGGTGCCACGAAGGATACGGCACGGGCGGCTGGCTCGCTTCGTCCAACTGCGCCACCTGCTCGGGCGTGAGGACGAAACTCGCCGCGGCGAGATTGTCGCGCAGCTGCTTTTCGTTGCGCGCGCCGATCACCACGCTCGAGACGGTCGGCTTGCGCAACAGCCAGTTCAGCGCGATCTGCGGAACGCTTTTTCGCGTCTCGATCGCCACCTCGTCGAGCGCGGCCACCACCTTGTAGAGATAATCGTCGGGTACGAGGGGCCCTGCCTCGGCCGTCTTGTGCAGCCGGCTTTCCGTCGGCAGCGGTTGGCCGCGGCGAACTTTACCGGTGAGGCGTCCCCAGCCGAGCGGACTCCACACCAGTGCGCCGACGCCCTCCGAAAGCGCCTGCGGCATCAACTCCCATTCGTAGTCGCGGCCGACAAGCGAGTAGTAAACCTGGTGCGCGACGTAGCGCGTCCATCCGTAGCGTTCGCTGATCGCGAGCGATTTCTGCAGGTGCCAGCTCGAGAAATTCGACGCCGCGATGTAGCGCACTTTGCCCTGGCGCACCGCGTCGTCCAGCGTCGAGAGCGTTTCGTCGATTGGAGTCAGCGCGTCGAATCCGTGGATGTGGTAGACGTCGATGTAATCGGTCTTCAGGCGCTTCAGGCTGCCTTCGATCTGTTGCATCAGATGATAACGCGACGCGCCCATGTTGTTGGGGCCGGAGCCGAACGGAAACGTGCCCTTGGTCGAAATCAGAAAAGTTTCGCGCGACGCTTGCCGGATCGCTTCGCCGAGCACTTTTTCGGAGAGCCCCAGCGAGTAGACGTCCGCCGTATCGAAGAAATTCACTCCCGCTTCGAGGCACGCCGCGACGAGCCGCGTCGCTTCCTTCGTGTCGGTGTCGCCCCACGCGCGGAAGAATTCGGTGCCGCCGCCAAAGGTGCCCGTGCCGAAGCACAGGACGGGAACTTGCAATCCGCTTTTTCCCAGCTGTCGAAATTCCATAGACGTTGGACTCCCGGGGACGGAATTTGGTCGCAGTGAACTTTCAGCGCGAAGCGAGGATCGGGAAAAGATTCGCTTTCACGGGTGCAGCGGTGATAGCAGCGGCGGGCGGCGCCGCAAACTCGACGGCGCGGCCGATAAGATCGTAATCCTTCGCGCTCGCGACTTCGATCGTCGCGAGCGTCCCGGGCGCGGGCAGATCGGCGGCATCGTTCACGCCCTCGAACTCGGTGATGTAGACCTTGCCGTCGATGTCGGGCGCCATGCCCTCGAGCCGCGCCTCCCAGATGAGATCGGTGTCTTTCGACGGGCCTTCGAGCATCACCTGCAACCGCTGGCCCACGCGCCCGCGCAGCTTGCGCGCGCTGATCTTTTTCTGGATCGACATGAGCTGGTCACGGCGCCGCGCAATCGTCTTCGCGTCGATTTTCGCGTCGAGCGAGAAGCTCTTCGACGCGTCCTCATCCGAGTAACTGAAGACGCCCATCCAGTCGAATTCCGCCGCGCGCACGAAATCGCACAGCTCGGCGAAATCCGCATCCGTTTCGCCGGGAAATCCGACGATGAACGAGGTGCGGATCGACACGCCGGGAATCGTCCGGCGAATCCGTTCGAGCATTTTCAGGAATGCGTCGGCATTCGATCCGCGCTTCATGCGCGCGAGGACGTTGCGGCTCGCATGCTGCAGCGGAATATCGAGATACTTCGCCAGCCGCGGATGCGCCGCAATCGTGTCGAGCAATTTCTGCGTCACGCGATTGGGATAGCAATAGAGGAATCGCACCCAGTGCAGATCTTCGATCTGCGCCAGCCGCTCGAGCAGCGTGGGCAAGCCGTCGCGCAGGCCGAGGTCTTCGCCGTAGTAGGTCGTGTCCTGCCCGATCAGCGAAATTTCGCGCACGCCCGCCGCCGCGAGATTTTCCGCCTCGCGCACCACCGACTCGAATCGCCGGCTGCGGAATTTCCCGCGCAGCTGCGGGATCACGCAAAAAGTGCAGGGATGATCGCAGCCTTCGTTGATCTTGATGTAGGCCGTGTGCCGCGGCGTGCTGAGAATGCGCGGCGTGAGGTCGTGATACAGATATGTGGGCGCGTCGCTCGCGGCGGCTGCGGCATCTGCGCCCGCGCGCACTTCGCCTTCGCACGCCGAGAGAATCTGCTCCACTTCGCCGGTGCCGATCACGGCGTCGACCTCGGGAATCTGCTCGCGGATCTGATTGCGGTACCGCTCGACCATGCATCCGGCGACGATCAGCTTCTGCGCGCGGCCGAATTTCTTATACTCCGCCATTTCCAGAATCGAATTCACCGATTCCTGCTGCGCCGGCTCGATAAAGCTGCACGTATTCACGACGAGGACGTCCGCTTCGTCCGCCCGCGGCGTGAGCTCGTAGCCCGCGCGCGCAAGAATGCCCATCATCACCTCGCTATCGACGAGGTTCTTCGGGCATCCCAGACTCACGAATCCAACCTTCGGCATCTCAGCGCGTCCTTTGCACTAGCTGTAAACGACCAATTCTAGCACGCCGCGCCGCCATCTCTCGCCTTCGCCGCCGCGAGGATCAAGCTCCAGTGCTGGCCGCGGCTGTGGTTGAGAGTTGCTGCATGAGGGCGAGTTGATCCCAATTGTCCCACCCGCGCACGATCTTGCCGTGGTGGATTTGCGCGATCATGATGCCTGTGATGCGGGCTTTTTTCCCGGTGGCTAACATGCCGAGATGGTTGCCGGTATGAGTCATCACGGCTGACCAGCGAACGGTAACCTTGTCGTCCGCGCCGAATGCGTCTTCGACCGTGATCTTAATATCGGGAAAAGCGCCGTGCAGCCGATTGAAGAGCGTGACGAAATCGGCGGGCCCGCGAATTTCAACCCCGGGCTGGTCCTGCCCGGTGGCGGTGGAATTTTCGGCCATCAGATCGTAAATGGTTTGCACCCGCCCCTCGTTCCAGACTTCCTGGAACCACCGCCGCATCAGCAGAATATTTTCGTTTACGGACATAGGCGTCTTCTTTTCGGGATACGAGTCGAGATGCACGCGGTGTACCCGTCCGGTGCTTGATCGCGGCGCCAATGATGCCACGGATGTGGACTGGAACCGCACTCTTTAGTTTGCGGCGATTTATCGCGACGCGAGCTTGCGCGAGTGGAGGGTGTCGCGGATCGAGCGCAGCAGCGACGACATCTGCTCGATCGGCGCCGGGTGGCTGCCGAAGCGCGCGGACTGATACAGCTCGGTGAGCCGCGCGACGGGCGCGGAAATATCCGAAGAGGGAATCGCGGCGGCAAATTCCAGCGGAGTTTGCGACGCCGCTTTCGTCCACCCGCGTTTCTCGAGCAGCCGCAGCATTTCCGTGTACTCGAGCGAGGCGAGCGACGCGGTCAGATTGCCGGCGCGGCGCGCGCGCAGGCTCCAGCGCGCGAACGCGTAGCGGATCATCCATTTTCCGCGCAGCGCGAAGAGCACCATCAGGAGCACGAGCAGCGCGCCGGGCAATAACCACGGCGACCCCTCGATCCTGCGATCGAGCGCGAGAAGCGCATGCATCATCGCGTCGCGTTTGCTGCGGTAGAAATCACGCACCCGTTCGCTCCAGCTCCGCGAGGAGTGGTGCAGCGATTGCCCAAGCGTCATCTGGTGCGCGAAATCGTAGTTGATCACCCACTCGCCCCACGTGAATTGGAACCAATCCCAGTAAAGCGAAAGCCGCCCGAAAAATCCGGAATGCTCGCCCGCACCAGCGGGCGTCGGATCGAACGTCATCCATCCGTAGTCCGGGAAATACACTTCCACCCACGCGTGCGCGTCGCTTTCGCGAACGATGTAGTCGCCGCCGATATCGTTGAATTCGCCCGGAACGAAGCCCGTCACGTAGCGCGCCGGAATGCCGATCGATCGCAGCAGGATCGTCATCGCCGAGGCAAAGTATTCGCAATGCCCGGCGCGCCTCACGAAAAGAAAATTCGCGAGCGGGTCGTTGGTGCGCGGCCCGGAAAGATCGAGCGTGTAGGCGTAATGCGCCTTCAGGTAGCTCTCGATATTCGCGGCTCTGTCGTATTCGTTCTTCGAGCCCGCCGCGATTTTGGACGCAAGCGCTGGAATGCGCGGATCGAGCCGCGCCGGCAGTTCCAGGTACGTTCTCAGAATTGGGGCCGGGATCCCCGTAGCGGCTTTCCGCAGCTCGCGGGGCGGAATCAGCGGCACGCGCGAAAAGCCCTCGTAGCTCACTTTGTAACTGTTGTGCAGCGGATTGGAGACGGAGCCGGTCCGGTCGAGAAGGAGATATTCCGGGCGCGTCGGTAATCCTGAGACGCCCGCCTCTGCGCCGAATCTGCCGCGGATCACCACGGCGCGCGGCGCGATGAAAATCGCGTCGGTCGCGATGGGTTCCATCAGCACCGTGTAGTGCAGCGTGTAGGATTCGGCGTCCGCCCGCGGCGAGGCGGCCGGGAAATCGGTTTCGCCGGGCGGGGGAATCGGATCTCCGACGAAATACGACCCGGTCGCATCCCGCGGAATCAGCGCCTCGTCGTGCACGGGAGTGAACCACCGCTTGCCGTCAAAATTCGTCAGTACGAACCCGCGCCAGTGCATATCGGCGGCGCGGTTCGGATCGCCGTCCACGCGAATGCGCATCACCACCGCCGAGCTCTTCTGAATCTGCCCGATGGCCCCAAGTTCGACGTTATCCGAGAAGCCGGTCATCAAGCTGGGCTGAAGATTCATCGCGCTCAGGTAACCCGTGGTGAATCGCGGGATCACGAAGAAGAGCACGAGGCCCACGCTCAGCACGCTGAACGCAACCAATACAGACGTGGCGCTGAGCGTGCGTCCCATCTGCCGCGCCATCGGCGAGCCGGGCTCGAACGCCTGCGATACGGCCCCGGTCGCGCTACGCCGAATTTCGAGTGCGACGAATGTCGAAACCGAGAGCACCAGGAAAACCGCGAGCGCGATCAGAAAGCCCGTCTCGACCGTCAAAATCGCCGACGCCAGCATCGACGTCACCGCGAGCAGCGCCAGAAACGCGTAGTGCCGGTTCGTGCGCGCCGAATAGAGCCGCACCAGCGTCGCAAAGAGCAGCAAGTGGATCGCCGAGAGCAGCGCCGCGTAGAGCGGCGGGTTCGGCGCGTCCGTCGCGAGATTGCGCGAGAAAACCCAGAGGTCCGCCGGGAAAACCAGGAAATAGCCCAGCACCAGCCAGGTCGCGACGCGCGCCGAAAGCTCGGGCCCGCGTCCGCGCCACACCCGAACGCCTTTAAAGACCAGCGCGGCTATCGGGGCGAACGTCGAGAGCGGATCGAGCTTGCCGGTCGAAACCACCGCCAGCACGCCCGTCGATACCAGCAGAAACAGCGAAATTTCAAAATACCGGTCGAGCGCAGGCAGCCCTTCCGCAAGCGAAAGGCGCCCGGGCATCGTAGACGCAGCAGAGGGTGGCGCGGCGGAAGCCATAGTCGACACTATGATGCTAGCATCGCCCCCGCTGCCAGTTTCGCGCGCGTACAAACCAAGCCGCGAATCGGCCAACGCCGCGGCTTGAGCGACAGTCTGTGGGCCGCGCCCCAGCCGGGTTGCTTTTGTAGCGGCCGCCCTGCTTTTGGGCGGCCGCCTTAGGGTTTTGGCGCGCCGGTCAAACCGCCCTGGCGGTCCGCCCCAGCGCCGCCGCAATCTTATGCGTCGCGCTCGACACCGGCAGCTGCTCCAGGCGGTCCAGCGCCAGGACGCGCGTGCGCGGCCGCTTCGGCAATCGCGCGACGCGCGCGAGAAACGGCAGCAGCGTCACGTTGCGAAACGTGACGCCATGGCGCGCCGCCGGCAAAGCCTCGAGCTCGAGCGACGCCGCGTCGAGATCGAGAATCTTCTCCACGTGCGCCGCGAGCTCCTCCTGCGCGTGCCGCGTCACCTCGACGGCGGGGAATTGCCACATCCGCGAAAATAGAACGCCGTCGTGCGCGCCGGGATCTTGCACCAGCAGCGTCCGCCCGCGCGGGTCGCGCAAAATCATCGCCGCGATGCGCACGCGCACGACCGCGCGCTTCTTGCGCGGCGCCGGGATTTCGCGCGTCAGCCCCCGCGCACGTGCAAGGCACCAGCGCGCCACGGGACACTGCGGGCATCGCGGAATTTGCGGCGCGCAAATCGTCTCGCCCAATTCCATGAGCGCCTGGTTCCAGTCGCCCGGCGCCGCATGCGCTGGGGATCGCGGCGCAAGCTGCTCCTGCGCCGCAGCCGCAAGCGCGCGCCAGCGGCGCGGCGCGCGCAGGTCGCCGCGCATCGCGCCCAGCCGCGCGAAGACCCGCGCCACGTTGCCGTCGAGCACCGCGAGCGGCGCGTCGTACGCGATGCTCAGCACCGCCGCCGCCGTGTATCCGCCGATGCCGGGCAGCGCCAGCGCCGCGTCGAGCGCGCGCGGAAATTTGCCGCCGTGCCGCGCAACAATCTCTTGGGCCGCGCGATGCAGGTTTCGCGCCCGGCTGTAGTAGCCGAGCCCGGACCACAGCTTCAGCACGTCATCCTGCGCGGCTCCCGCCAGCGCCTCTACGGTGGGAAATTGTGCGAGGAACCGCTCGTAGTACGGCATCACCGCCGCGATCCGCGTCTGCTGCAGCATAATCTCCGCCACCCAAACGCGATAAGGATCGCGGCTCGCGCGCCAAGGCAGATCGCGCCGCTGCGTCCCAAACCAATCGAGTAGCCGCCGCTGAAAAGTTTTTACCGCGCGCGCAGTAAGCGGATGTTCCATGCGCCGATATTCTCGCACGCCACACAACTCAGTCGCGCAAATTCCAGGAAACTTGCTGCCGAGAGAACCGCCTTGCGTTCAGGCGGGTGCCTTTGCTTCCTCTGCGGTCTCCGTGCCTTCTCTGCGACCTCTGTGTTTTGCTGTTTCTGAATTCACAGCCGATCGATGAATAGAAAATACGAGGACGACCACAGCGCCGTGGGAATCGACCGCTGCGGTCGCGCGGTGAAGATAATCTTGAAAATCTCGTGCTCGTTGACCAGCTCGTCGAGAAACTCGCCGCCGGTAGCGGACATCTCGGGCTCGATCAGCGCGAGCGTGCGCAGCGTGTCGTAAATAATCTCGCCGGCGGGCGCGACAGGCGTGGCAAAACGATCCGTGCGGAATTGGATCACCGAGCGAATTTCGTGGAAATGCCAGGCGATGCACGCCGCCATCGACACGGCGCGCTCGAATCGTTCTCGATGCTCGGCGGTATCCGTCTCGCCGAGGTCGTTCCGCGGCGGCCCGATGAACGGATCGAGCACGATCATCACGCGGCGTTCGTCCTCGCGCGCGAATTCGCGCACCGCCATGCGCCCGAGCTTCGCGCTCACCTTCCAATCGACGAACCTCGCGCTATCGGTCGGCTGATATTCGCGCAGCGAATGCAATTCGTGGCCGCGCCCGCGAAAATGGCTGGCCATCTCGCCGCTCAGCAGCGGCAGGATCTCGTAGAACTGCTCGGTCGGCTCGACGCGCGGGTAAACGACCATCTCGATATCTGATTCCACCTCGCGCGTTTTCTCGAAGAAGCCGAAAGGAAAGCGCGTGCGGATGCCGAAGGCGTCCTGCCGGTAGACGCCGCGCCGCGGAAAGCGCAGCTCCACTTTCTGGCGCGACGCGCTCGCGTGCGGGATGTAGGGAAAGAAAACGGGGCGCGTCAGGATCTCGGCGGGCGTTTTGCTGCGCTTCGTCTGCCCCACCACCAGCAGCGAAAACGACGGCCACGCCTGCTTGTCGTTGCGCAGCTCGATTTCGGCCAGGACCGGCTGCTCCGCGAAAATATGCTCGGGCATATCGAATTTCAGCTCGATCCCCGAAAGCACCGCGCGCGAAAGGATGCCCGAAATCAGAATCCCGCCCAGCAGGCACGCGAGAATCAGAAACAGCAGGTTGTTCCCGGTGTTGACCGCCGCCAGAATCAGAATGAAAACCGCGGCGAGGTAGATGATCCCATCGCGCGTGAGCCGGTAATCCACTTGCTGCGCGAGCCAGCGCAGGCTCGTGCGCCGCGCGAGCGCCGGGACGATCGCGATCGCCACCCACGCCGCCATCGCCAGCGCGAGGACCGTCGTGATCCCGGCGAGCCAGATGCGCCCCTGCTGCGCCACGGCCGCCGAAAAAAGCGCCACCACCAGCGCCGCCGAAAGCACCAGCATCGCAATGCCGAAATTGCGCCATCCCGGCCGGTCGCGATTCCGCCACCACCGTGCCGGAGCCAATTCGCCCGAGTTGGTCGCGTTCGTAGCGGAGCTCATGTCAGTGTCGATTCGCGGCGGCTAGAGCTTTGCGCCGGCCGCCTGCGATCGGCGCATCACCGGTTTTGTAGCGGCCGCCTTGATTTCAGGCGGGCGCCTTTGGCTCGAGGCGAGCAGAACGAGGACGCCCCTGCATCATCACAAAGGAACGCGGGTCGTCTCGAGAATCTCGCGGAGAATCGCCTCCGCCTGCTCGGATTTCTTCTGCGTGGAAACGTAGCGCGAGCTCACCACCACGCGATGCGCGAACACCGGCACGATCAGCTGCTTGAAATCGTCCGGCAAGCAATAGTCGCGGCCTTCGAGGAACGCGCGGGCCTGCGCGGCGCGATGCAGCATCACGGCGCCTCGCGGGCTCACTCCGAGCGAAAGCTGCTCCGTCTGCCGCGTCCGATCGACAATCTCGAGCGCGTAATCGAGCAGGCTTTCGTCGACTTTCACCTGCGACACGCCCTCCTGCATTGCGACCACCTCGGCCGCGTCCATCACCGGTGCGATCTGGCTCGGCTGCCCGGCCGCCGAATGATTGCGGATAATTTCCTTTTCGCTCGCGCGCGAGGGATAGCCCATGCGGATGCGCATCAGGAAGCGGTCGAGCTGCGATTCCGGCAGCGGGTACGTGCCGTGGTGCTCGATCGGATTCTGCGTCGCGAGCACGAGAAACGGCTTCGGCAGCGGGTGCGTGTGGTTGTCGACCGTGATCTGCGATTCGTTCATCGCCTCCAGCAGCGACGATTGCGTTTTCGGCGTGGTGCGGTTGATCTCGTCCGCCACGATGATATTCGCGAAGATCGGCCCGGGCTTGAATTCGAATTCCTGCGCCACCGGATTGAACACGCTGATGCCGATCACGTCGCTCGGCAGCATGTCGGAAGTGAACTGGATGCGCTGGAACGAACATTGAAACGATCGCGCCAGCGCCTGCGCCAGCGTCGTCTTGCCGACGCCCGGGACGTCCTCGATCAGCAGGTGCCCGCGCGCCAGCAGCGTGGTCAGAGCGAGCTGGATCACATCTTCCTTGCCCTTCACCACTCGCGCGATGGCGCGCTGGAGTTCGGCAAGCTGGGCGCTAGCGGCCTTGCTGCTCGTGGTCACGTTCGCTGCGGTTTGCAATTCCCTGGCCCTTTTGTTACAAGAAATGGATTCGTGGGCGACTAGCTCAGTGGTTAGAGCGCTCCCCTCACACGGGAGAGGTCCAAGGTTCAAGTCCTTGGTCGCCCACCATGCCCCGCTTTGATTCTCCCACGGTGCCGATGGCTGCCTCTAATGCGATTTGGTGCGGGTGTGCTCAAGTCTTCCACGCCGCGTCCTCGCAGGAGTACGATGATTTTATGTATACCGCGTATTACGATGATAGCGGTTCGCCCGACGAGTCCCTAGCCGTCGTCGTGGCCGGTTTTGTCGCGTCCGACGAGCAGTGGAAGCATTTTGAGCGTAACTGGAACGAGACGCTGAATAGGTTCGGGATTTCTCTCTTCCACATGAAAGAGTTTGCTCACTCGACTGGAGAGTTTTCGCGCTTCAAATGCAACAGGGCAGATCGCGAGTGGTTATTGCGGCAGCTATTGGCCCACGTCAGGCTCCGCACTCGGCACAGCTGCGGCCACGCAGTCTTGATGCAGGATTATCGCGAGGTTAGCCAGGTCTATCCGTTGGATTCGGGCTTGACTCCCTACGCGTTGTGCGGGCGGACGTGTGTGGCAAGCGTGAGCGCATGGGCGAAACGCAACGGAATCCCGGAATCGTCAGTGCTCCACGTTTTCGAAGACGGTTCCAAGGGAAGAGGCAAGCTGATAGACCGCATGCTAACGGACAAAGGCATAAGGCCCGAGTTTCGAAAAAAGCACGAATGCGTCCAGCTTCAGGCCGCGGACCTATTCGCTTACGAGGTGCTGGCAGGAAACAAGGCGGTTTTCGAAAAGGGCGTGCGTGATTTCGAAGCTCTGCGGTTTCCACTTCGCCAACTCACTGTGCCCGACACCCAGGGCATTGACATGGGTGTTTACACGCGCGCGGACCTCGAAACGTTTTGCGAGAACGCCGGCATATTGCGAAAAGATGCTCTTGCCGCGAGGTCGGTCGAGGCCTCGTCGTGAACCAGATACTTCGATTCTTGAGGGTTTTCGCGCTGGGCGCCTGGCTTGGCGCATTGATCTATTTCGTGGCAGTCGTCACGCAGGGCGCGTTCGAGGTGCTGCCCAGCCAGGACCTTGTCGGCCAACTCGTCGGTTTCACGCTGAGTGGCCTGCACCTGATGGGCTTAATCGCCGCGATCGTCTTCATCTTGGCGTCGATTGGAATGCGGAGGTCGCTCCGGGCGTTCATCGAGCCCGCCGTAATCGGCGTGATCCTGATGGCGATCCTGACGATTGCCTCACAGGACTACGTCATCCCGCGCATGAACGTCCTGCGCGAGCAGATGGGCTCCGTGCAATCCACGCCCGCAAGCGACCCGCGCCGCGCGTCGTTCGACAAGCTGCACAGCGCCTCGGTCGACCTCGAGGGCGGAGTCCTCCTGCTCGGCCTCATCTCGCTGTTCCTGACGACAAGAAAATCCGCAGCGCCCCGCGGAGACGCAGAGGACGCAGAGAAATCAGGGAACACGAGCCGCTAGTTGGCTCGCCCGAGGGCCAGAGTCTCGCCTTTGACGTGTCGGGTGCCCCATCCTCGTTTTGTGAGGGTGGTCTTCGCATCGCGGTCCGACCCGCCAGCATCTCGCATTCTCCGCGCCCTCTGCGTCTCGGCGGTGAGCCTCCCGGGTTTTTGCTTTCTCCCGGCTCCGCCAAAAAAAGAGTGCGCCATTAGTCTTTCGGGCGCTTTCCCCGGGCGGACGGTTTCTTGACAGCAACACGCTTCCGCACAACAGCGATTTTCTTCCCGCTGGCTTTCTTCTTCGGCTTGGGCTTCCCAATCTTCCGCGCATCGGGCCCCGCCAGCTCCACCGCGCGCCACATATACCAGCTCGCAACCGTGCGATACGGCCGCCAGCGCTCGCCGAATTTCAGCAGCTCTTTCGGTTTCGGAATCCGTCTCTTCCGGTAGGTGAGCGCCCACCCCTTTTGCACTCCGTAATCATGGATCGGCAGGACGTCCGGCCGCCCCAGCCGGAAAATCAAAAACATCTCGACCGTCCACGCCCCAATCCCGCGCACGGAAATCAGCCGGTCGACCAGCTCCTGGTCCGACATTTTCCCGGCTTCCTCGATCGTGGGAACTACGCCGTCGACCGTCTTCCGCGCCAGATCGCGCACCGCCGCGATTTTCGCGTGCGACAAACCGGCCTTGCGCAGCTTCTGCGTCGAGACGCGCAGCAACTCCTGCGGCGTAGGACAAACGCCGTTCGCCCCAAGCGCGCCAATGCGCGAGAAAATCACCCGCGCGGCCTTGCCCGCTATGCTCTGGTGGACGATCGCCTCGAGCAGCGATTCGTACACACTGTCGCATTCGTCCAGCTTGAATCGAAAACCGCCCACGCGCTCGATCAGCTGCGCCAGCGGCGCATCGAGCCGCGCAAGATGCGCGTGCGCCTCCACGTGATCGAACGGCAAAGCCATCGCGCCAGTGTCCGCATTCATAGCGCCCGAAAGCATAGCGCGCGCCAACGCAGTGCACAACTTCAGCGCGGAGTTCACCGTGTATCGCACGCGTGGAGTGCGGCGGCTTGCCACCGCTCTTTGGCCGCGAAGCTTGCTTCGCGGTGTGGAAGGACGCGCGATGAACGCCCACGGGAACCTGAATCACGCGCCAACGCGGTCTCCGTGTATTCCGTGCTCCTCAGTGCCCTCCGTGTTTAGCGGCCCCTCGGATCCGCGCACCCAAATCGCCCGCCGTGCTAGTATCCAAAGCTTATGCAAACAGGAATTATCGGACTGCCGCAGGTAGGGAAGACGAGTCTGTTCAGAATCCTCACGCGCGCGAAAGTGGAAGCGCGCAGCACGCCGAATCAGGCGCATGTAGGGATCGCTCGCGTTCCGGACGCACGCGTCGCGAAGCTGGCCGAGGTCTTCAAGCCGAAAAAGATCACCTACGCCACGATCGAATACGTCGATATCGGCGGCCTGCAAAAAGATCGCGAGAAAAACTCGGCGTCGCTCGTCCCGCTGCGCGAGGCGGACGCGCTCGCGCACGTCGTGCGGCTCTTCGAGAATCCCGCCGTGCCGCACGAAGGCGGCTCGCTCGATGCGATTCGCGACATCGTGAACGTCGATCTCGAGCTGATCCTGAACGACCTCGAGCAGGCCTCGAAGCGCATGGAACGCCTCGAAAAGGACATCAAGAAAAAGAAAGACCCGCAGCTCGAAGCCGAGCTGCAAGTGCTCACGCGCTGCCGCCAGGCGCTGGAAGGCGAGACGCCGCTGCGCGAGCTCGAATTCACGCCCGCAGAACAGAAGATGCTCACCGGCTTCATGTTCCTCACGCAGAAACCGATGATCTACGTCCTGAATCTTGGCGACGAAGAGGCGGCGGACATCGATCGCGTGGTCGAAAAGTACAAACTCGAAAAGCTTTCGACCAAGCCGCGAACCGCGGTCGTCCCTTTCTGCGGAAAAATCGAAGCCGAACTCGCCGAACTCGACGACGCCGAGGCCGCCGAGATGATGAGGGCCTACGGCCTCGCCGAGTCCGGCCGCGACCGCTTGATCCAGGCGACGTACCGGCTGCTAGGCCTGATTTCATTCCTCACCTGCGGTGAGCCCGAATGCCGCGCGTGGACCATCGAGCGCGGAATGACCGCCCAGGAAGCCGCCGGCGCGATCCACAGCGACATCCAGAAAAATTTCATCAAAGCCGACGTCGTGAACTGGGAAGACCTGCTGAAAGCCGGAAGCTTTGCCGCCGCGCGCGAAAAAGCGCAGGTGCGCCTCGAAGGCAAAGAGTACATCGTCCAGGACGGCGACGTGATCCTCTTCCGCCACGGCGGATAGGCTGCGCGCGGCTGGTGGCTAGGCCATCTCATGAGGGCTCTTTAGGGGGTCGGAGCTTCAGTTCCGACATTAAGCGCCGAGGAACATTGGGCTTCAGCCCCTGAAGACACTCTGTGACTTCGCCGCGAACATTTGTGAGACGCCTTCTCGTGACTGCTGGCGAGTGGCTGGAGAGCGCTCCTTGCAAACGCTCGAATCACAATCCGACCGCGAATCGATTCTCGCGCGCATCTCCGCGCTCGCATCGTCCGACGCGCGCCGATGGGGAAAGATGTCCGCGCACCAGGTGGTCTGCCATCTCTGCGATTCCTACAAAGTGGCCCTCGGCGAAAAATCCGTCAGCATGGTGACCGGCTTCCTCCAGCAAACCGTGATCAAATTCATCGCGCTGCGCGTGCCGGCGAAATGGCCGAAGGGCACTCCCACGCGGCCGGAGGTAGAGCAGGGCGCGGGAGGCACAGCCCCGGTGGAATTCGAGAAAGACCGCGCCGAATTAATCACGGTGGTGAATCGATTTTGCAGCGACGACCTGAAACTGGAGATCCCGCATCCGTTTTTCGGCACGATGACGAGAAAAGAATGGCTGCGCTGGGGTTACCTCCACGCCGACCATCACCTCCGCCAATTCGGGAGGTAGCGCTACCGCCGCCCGCGGCCTGAGGTTTGAACGTAGCGCCGGGTTCTTTAGCCCGGAAGTGCCTCTGGGGGTGCGATTTTCGTCTCGGTCCCAACGGCGCAACCGAGAAGCCCCCGAAATCGACCATTCTCGGCTTTTAAGGCCAATGTAAGCCCCCGCTAGGCGCATCCTTGATGCGCGTCTTATTGCAGCTTTTTCGGCCCAGAATGTTGTCCAGTCAACATTCTTCAGGGCGCGCGCTACTCGGTCGTGAGCGCAGCCGCAGGCGCCTGCGCGCGTCGCCCGGCCGCGAATTTCGCGAGCGCCACGAGCATCACGCCGAGACAAAAGACGCAAACGCCGGTCCATCCGCGCACCCGCCACGCGTAAGCGCCGAGCAGTGAGCCGATCGCGCCGCCCACGAAATAACAAACCATGTAAAACATGTTGAGTCGGCTGCGCGCGTCTGCGTCGAGCGCATAGATCCGAGTCTGATTCGCGATGTGTCCCGCCTGCGTGCCCATGTCCATCAGCAGCACGCCGACGATCAAGCCCGCGAGAATTTTTCCGGCGGCCCACATCAGCCCAAACGAAACCAGCACCGAAAGCATCGCGAGGCCAACGGCGAACCGCGGGCCGCGCCGGTCGGCAAGGCGTCCGAAAAGCGGCGCGCCGGCCGCTCCTCCCGCTCCGATCAGCCCGAAAAGCCCCGCCCCTTCCGCGCCGTAGTGATACGGCGGCGTCCCGAGGAAAAAGACCAGCGTCGTCCAGAACGCGCTAAAACAACAGAAAAGGCAGCCCCCGAGAAACGCCGCCTCGCGAAGATCCCGGTGCTCGCGGATCAAGCCGATCGTCGATCGCAGCAGCGAAAGATAGGGCAGCTCGATCGAAGGCTTGCTGCGCGGCAAGAGAAATTGGACGAGAATCGCGACGCACAGCATCATCGCGGCCGCGATGGCGTACACCGCGCGCCAGCCCAGGTGCGCTCCCACCGAGCCGCTGAACGTCCGCGCGAGCAGAATCCCCAATAAAATGCCGCTGAAAACGGTGCCGACCACGCGCCCGCGTTCACGGGGCGGCGCAAGATGCGCGGCGAATGGAACGAAGAGATGCACGGTCGCGCCCATCATGCCGACCACGAAACATGCCAACGCGAGCCACACGGCATTGCGCGCGAGCGCCACGAACACAAGCGCGACGATTGCGATGCCGAGCAGCAGCGTGATCAGCGAGCGCCGCTCGCGGCTGTCGCCCAGCGGAACGAAGAAGAGCATCCCAAGCGCCGTCCCAATCTGGGTGAGCATCGCGATGAAGCCGACCTTGGTGACGGTAAGGTTGAACGCGCTCGCGATATCGGCAAGCAGCGGCTGGATGTAATAAATATTCGCAACGATCACGCCCGTGCTCGCCGCCATAAACCAGACGGTCGTGCGAGAAATGGAAGGCGCGTCGGAAGATGTGGGCGAACGGTCGGTCATCGGCAGTCGAGTTGGCAATCGGGCATCAATGATATCTGATTCCCGATGCCAGCTTTCGGTGCTGCATCACTTTTGGGTCATTCGATCAGCCGCACTGCAAGAGGAAGCCACGAGATGCAGGAAATCTTCGACATCGTGGATGGTCGCCGAGGGTATAGTTCGTTCCGGGGGAACGCGATGAATTGGAGGCCCGCCACAATCGACGAGGTCGAAAGGGTCGTGCAAGCGGACTTGTCAGAGTGCAGTCCCGAGCAAATTGCAACCTTCCGGTCGCCTCACGCAGTACTCGATTATAGCCGCCTTGTTCCGGCGCCTATCGTGCGTAACGGCGAACTTGAAAGCGTTGTTGTTGTCGCGCGGAAATCAGACCAGAGTTATCTACTGGGAGGATGTGGAAGAAGGATTTAATGTTTCTCGCAATCGCGCCCGACGGTCGCATCCTTAAGCACCTGTGTAACTACAAGGCACGACTTATCGACAGTACGCGAGAAGGCTTCGATCCATCGTCGCAACCTCGCGCGCCGTTGTTGTCCGCAATCAGCTACAGAGGACTTCTGGGAGGATATGGCAAGACAAACCTGCGTTGCAAATCGCAATCGAACGGTCGCACCTTGAGCCACCGGTGCAATCAAGACGACTTAGGCTTCGCACTTAAATGTTTGACTGAACCGCGAGCCATAGCCTCGCCAGCTCGACTTTAACTGCGGTAGTCGTGCTCTAAAGCCCGTGTCCGGCGGACCGATCCGTCGTGCGCACATAGAACACTTCTCTGCGCGCGATGCGGAAAAACCCACAAGGACAGCCGCGACGAGACCGAACGCGATCGCGCCCTCGAGCATAGACTATATGGAGTGAAGAGTAGCATTGCCGCCAGCATCCCGACGCCGATCAGCACAAACCTTGGAGATTTCTTCCATTGCGCAATCCCGCAAGCTCTAGGCGTGATAAAACATGTAGCGTTCAAGCCCAATGCTTGCTATGAAGTTGGCAGTTTGTGAGTTCCAGCGTAGTGACGCGGCATCGGGGGCTTACGAGACGGGTTTGAGCTGGGTGACGATTTCGGCGAGCCAGTCTTCGAGCAGCAGGCGGTGCTCGTGGGACATTTCGGTGAAGGCGAGGCCCATGCCGAAGCTGGCGTGGGTGTAGACGACTCGCGCTTTCGCTTCGAAGACGCCTTGATCGCGGAGGATGCGCAGCTCGACTAGCGCGCCTTCGGGGAATGGATTGAAGGCGTCGACGTAGCAGCCGCCGAGACCGAGTTCGGAGGTGCGCGCGGCGAGCCGCGTCTTCGACGACAGCTCGATCACCTCGGCCGAGGCGACGAATGGGCAGCGGCGCACGGCGCGCTTCTGTTGTTGCGAGGCTCGGCTTCTTCGGATCATCGACGATTATGGGCGCATGGCAATCTCGCCGTAGCGCAAGGCGCCTATTCCTTCGGCCACATTCAGTCCGAATGCAGTCCAAAGCTACCATGACACTGGCTCCGGCTGTGCAAGTCGGTACGAGAGACGTTATCGCAGACTAAACAGTCGCTCCAGACGGTCCGGACGCCGAAATTGGAAATTCGAAACTCGAAACGCGGAACCGGAATCGGAAATTTGAAATCTGAGATTGGAAACTGCGGCGATGATGGATTCGATCTTCCCTGTGGGCGCAAGCCATTGAAATACGGGCGACTAGCGGGGATCTGTTGCGGCTCTCGGATGCTCGACGCAGACATGGATTGCAAAAGCTTTATCGCGCTGTCGCTCGTAGTTGTGCAAAATTTCACCGAGCGATTTACCGGCGGGTGATCCTGAATGAACGAACACCCACGCGCACTCGGAGCAACCCCAGCCCCCAAAACCCTGCTTTTCGATCCATACCAGGTTGCGGCGCATGGCCTCCGTAACCCCCCGCGAATCGATGCGGTTACTCTCGTGCGAGAGAAGGCGTCGGGTTGATTTCTTTCGAGCGCGACTGCAACTACAATTCCACTTCTTGATTGTTGTAAACGAAGTGCCGCGCAAGTCGCCGCTCTTGGAACGAACGTCAACCGCGAACGGGACCTAATAGAGCCCTAAAGATTACCTGTAGCAACACGGGGCTGTCTGTGGGGTATCCCACGCTGGCAAGAACTGCACTAATTCAATCCGAGGTCGCCCTCAAACCGCCGAATAGCTTCGTAGCATTCACAAGAGGATTTTTCGAGTTTCCTGCGATTCACAATCTTTACCGCGCCTCGCACGTATTCTATGATTCCTTTTTTTTGCAGTACGGACGCTGCCACGCTCACGGTGGACCGGTCGGTGCCCATCATGGTCGCAATGAAATCGTGGGTGATCGGAAGCGATGCGGAATCCACCCTGTCCTGAGTCATCAGCAGCCATCTCGAGAGGCGCTGCTGTATATCGTGCAAGCGATTGCACGCCGCCGTCTGCGCGACTTGCATTCCCTGAAGCCCGAGTTGCCTGTTCAAAATCACCTGTAACTGGGGGGCCGACCGCAGAATTCGTTGCATCGCACTCCCCCTCATTCGGAAGCCATCGCCGCCGACCTGGATGATCTCACGCACGGAACTTCTGCTTAGACCGGCTGCCAATCCCGCCCCAACGTAGCCCTCTTTACCCACTACACCCACCTCCACGGTCCGGCCGTCTTTGGTCACCACGACTTGAGAAACCATTCCCCGGTTCGGGAAATAGACGAACTCGATCCTTTGGCCTGGCTCATGAAGGCTCAGATGATCGGGCAAATCGATATACGTCAAGTCGGGACGCATGAGCTCGTATTCGTTGTCGGGTGTTGCCAACAGTACTTTGTTGCTCACTTGTTTTCCGTCGGCGCTGGTCCGTTGGCCAGCCGGCGCAACTCGAAAGTTTTTTGCAGTCATGTCGATCCTGAACCGTGGCAGCACACGCCGCACCCACGGGCAGGCTCCTGAGAGGTTCCAAACCCCACATCAATTCGACCAGAGGAGACGGGTATCAGTCTGTACCAAATCGCACAGCGCACAAAACGAAGGAAGAATCGAATCTCGCAGCGGAGGCGGGATCGGAAATTTGAAATTGGAAATTGAAAACTGGAAAACTGCGGCGGTGATGGGCTCCGCCGCCCCCTGGACGCAAGCCACTGAAATAAAAGTAGTTACGGCATAGGAACGTCCCCTACCTGTACGTTCGGCCGGTTGGGCTTCGGAATCGCCGGGCGCGGCGCAACTTTATGGCACAGCGGGTGTTAGATAAGCTGTGGAGGCCATGGCGAGAACCGACGTCGAGCTGATGCTGGACGTGAAGGCCGGGGACGATTCGTCCTTCGACTTTTTATTGCAGAAGTATCGCTCGCCGCTGGTGAATTTCCTCTACCGGATGGTGCGCGACACGGCGACGGCTGAAGACCTCGCGCAGGAAGTTTTTCTGCGCGTCTACCGCGCGCGGAAGCAATATACTCCGAGCGCGAAGTTCACGACGTGGCTCTTCCGGATCGCGACGAATCTGGCGCTGAATTCGGTGCGCGACAACCGTTACGCGAAGCTGGGCGTTCCGCTGGACTCGCCCGCGGACGAAGATGCGGCGCCGATGGAATTGCCGGCGCCGGTAATGCGCATCGACGAGCACATGATCGAGCGCGACCGCACAGAATTTATCCGCAGGGCCATCGCCTCGCTGCCGGAAAAGCAACGCGCCGCCGTCTTGCTGCATAAGTACGAAGAGATGGATTACGAAGAGATTGCAAGGATCTTGGATTGTTCGGAAAGCGCGCTGAAGTCGCTGCTGTTTCGCGCTTACGAAAGCCTGCGGGTGCAGCTGGCGCCGCTCGTGACGCAGCCAGTGGAGCAGCGCGCAGGTGAAGGAAGGCCATCATGAAGTGCGAAGACGTTTCCAAGGAACTGATCGGGTATCTGGACGGCCGGGTAAATGCGGCCGCGCGGCAGAAGATGGAGGGCCATCTCGCGGGCTGCGCCGCGTGCCGGACGCGCGCGGAAGAGATGCGGAAAGTGTCGATGCTGCTGGGCGAAGTGCCGGCGATCGAGCCGTCGTTTGCGTTTGACGCGCGGGTGAGGCAGCGCGTAGCGGCCGAGCCGCCGCGGAGTTGGTTCTGGCGGCTGATGCCCGCGCCTCGGCCGGCGTTCGCAGTGGCGTTGCTGATCGCGCTGACGGTGCTGGTGGCGAAGCTGCCGTCGAATCACGCGCCGGTGACGCCGACTGTGCTGACGAGCGCTCAGGAGCAGGAAGAAGATTTTAATGCGATCAAGAATCTGGGCGTGCTTGAGAACTACGACGTCCTGACGAAATTCGATGCGCTTGCGGAGGCGCCGGCGGCGACGCCGTCGCAGCCGGATGGCAAGGCGCACCGGAATGACGGGAGCAATGACTAGAGCAATCAGTCGCGCCAAGGTTCGCGGGAGAATTCCCGGGGCTAAAGCCCCCGCGGGGTGGCGGCTTATCGCGGGGCTAAAGCCCCACGCTTCCACCGTCCGGCTTGTGCGCGAACTAGCGCTCCGCCCTGCCATCACAAAACTGGCGAGGAGGCTAGGGCCACGCGCATTCAGCGAGCAGCGCTCGGGAACTTCAGGGGCTGAAGCCCGCCACGATTTGGCGCTGATGTCGTGGCTGAAAGCCACGACCTACAAAGATTCTCGCGTGGTCACATATGTATGCGCCCCGAATTGCAATGGAGATGTCTAGGTGAGGCGATGGCTGCCCATTTTCGCGATTTGCGCAGGGCTCCTGCTTGCGGGGCTGGCGCCGCAGACTACTTCGGCGCAGAACGGGCAGAGGCTGCGGGCTTGGCGCGCGCGGCGGCAGGCGGCTGCGGCGCAGAGGGCGCAGGCGCGAGAAGAACATGCGCAGCCGAACGCGAACGGCGCGGGGCGCGAACCTAATGCGCGGGCGATGGCGGGGCTGCCGCCGAAGTGGGTCGACAACCTGCGCGACATGCCGCCGGAACAACAAGAGCGGTTCATGCAGAATAACGAAAAATTCCAGAGCCTTCCGCCCGGGCGCCAGGCGCAGATCCGGCAAAATCTCCAGAAGTGGAACAATCTCTCACCGGAACAGCAGAACCGGATTCGCGCGACGGAACGGATGCTCGAAAACGCGACTCCCGAGCAGCGCGAGCATTTTCGGGACGACATCGTGCCGAGGCTGGCGCAGATGCCGCCGGACCGGCGCGCGCGAGTGTTGAACCACTGGCGGCGTCTGCAGGGAATGACGCCCGAAGAGCAGCAGGCCACGCTGAACGATCCGCGATTCATGCCGGGGCTGAGTCCCGATGAGCAAGCGACCGTGCGCGACCTGGCTGCGCTCGGCGCGCCGCCTTCGCAGTAGTTGCCCGCAGCGTCGACCTAGAAGAGCCTGAACTTCAGGGGCTGAAGCCCCCGCGAGTAGCGTCTCTTACGCCGGGGCTGGAAGCCCCGGCCTCCTATAAGGACCCAGTCGCGGCGCACGTGGCGTGTGCGGGGAGCACGCCCGGGCAAGCCCGGTCGGCAAACAGCGGCGGCAAGCCGCCGCACTCCACAAGGCTGTGCTCCAGCCGCATCCGCCACAGCGCAGTCCCGTTTTTTCTCCCGCTTTCAAACGGCGGCGGCCCTTCGAAGCTCCCTTCCTGCGTCAGGGCAGGCAAGCTCCCGCACTCCACAGGCTCTCCTCCAACCGCATCCGCCACAGCCGCACTCCGTTTTTTCTCCCACTTTTAACCACCGGCTTCGAGATGCGGAAATTTGCGGGGCCGAGTGTTGACTCTTACAAAACAATTCCGGCGTTTTTTGCGTCCGAACTACTAGGAATCGCGAAGGCGCGCGAGAGCTCCACAATGGGTTGTGTTTTTCGCCGAAACGAGCGCTTATCGCGAGCGAAAACGAACTTTTCGCGGCAGCGGCGCGAATTTTTCTCAATCTTGCGACTTTCCCCTTGACAAGAAACGGAAGGAGTCTAGAATCGGGCACCAAGTGGGATGAAGTGGTCGGTAGTGGCAAAGAGATTTGAGCGTGTAGCAAGCAAGCGTACAGCAAACAAAGGTCAGGAACCGAGTGAGAGCAGGCGCGAACACGCGGGGCGGGGCTCTGAAGGTCTTCGATGCTGCGGGGCAACTATCCAGCTACGGTCGACGAGAAGGGGAGGATGAAAATCCCCGCGGATTTTCTCGCCGAGTTGCGCAAGAGCGGATCGAAGTTCTACGTGACGAGCGACACGGGCGAATACGCGCGAGTGTACACGATGAAAGCCTGGCAGGACATCGAGCGCAAGCTGGCCAAGCTTTCCACTCACAACGGGGCCAAGCAGCGGTTCCTGGCGCGAGCCAACTATTACGGTCAAGTGGTCGAGGTGGACGGGCAGGGGCGCATTCTAATTCCACCTGTTTTGCGGGAATCGGCGCAGATGAAAGGTGACGTCGACGTGCAGGGGCAGCTGACGTACCTGGAAATCTGGAATCACCCGCGATTTCTCGAGCACTTGGCGCACAACCCGATTACGGCACAAGACGAAGAAGTTTTGGACAAGCTGGGCATCTAGAGCGTTCCGGACCGCGGTCGTTGTAAGGACTTGGGCCAGGGATGATAGGGCACAGGTGCATGCGGTTGGGGCGGATTCGGCTTGCGGGAAGCTGTTGAGGGCTTTTGAGCGTTCTGCATACGCCGGTTCTGGTTGCGGAAGTCGTCGAATGGCTCCGCATTCGGCCCGACGGAACGTATCTGGACGCGACCGCGGGGACGGCTGGGCACGCGATTGAGATCGCGAAACGGCTGACGACGGGGCGGCTGGTGGCGCTGGACCGGGACCCCGAGGCGCTCGAAATCGCGCGGGAACGGCTGAAAGAGTTTGGGGAAAAGGTGGTTCTGGTGCACCGAGAGTTTTCCGAGATCGGCGAAGTGGCGGAGGAATTGAAGCTGCCTCCGCTCGACGGAGTGGTGGCCGATCTGGGGGTTTCCACCCTCGAGCTGGACAGCCCTGAGCGCGGATTTTCGTTCCGCTGGGCCGGGCCGCTCAACATGAGGATGAACCCGGATACACCGCTGACGGCGGACGAAATTGTGAACCAGTGGCCGGAGAAAGAGCTGGCCGATCTCCTCTATCAGAAGGCCGAGGAGAGGGACTCACGCAGAATCGTCAGGAGCATCGTGCGGGCGCGGCCCATTCGCGATACCGCTCACCTGGCAACGGTTGTGGCAGGGGTACGAAAAGCAAGGGGAAGGCAGAAACTGCATCCCGCGACAAAAACGTTTCTGGCGCTGCGGATAGCGGTGAATCGAGAAGAGGAGGAACTCGGGCAGTTTCTTTCGCGGACCCCTGCCACTTTGAATCCTGGAGGACGGTGGATCGTCCTCAGCTACCACTCGCTTGAAGATCGTCTGGTGAAGCACGCCTTTCAGCGCCTGGCGCGGGAGAAGAGCGTTCGCGTGCTGACGAAAAAGGTGATCGTGCCGGGCGAGGAAGAAGTGCACGCGAATCCTCGCGCGCGGAGCGCCAAGATGCGCGTCGCGGAAAAGATCGATCCGACCGGGCAAGAGCCGGAACTGCAAGATCGGGACTTCGCCGCGTAGAGGCGGCATGATTTGCGGATCGTGCGTTGTGGACCAAGAGTGGATGTGGGGCGGCACAGCGGACTTCCCGGGGCTAAAGCCCGGTGCTCAACGGTACTTTTCGAGGGCCTAAAGGCCCACGCTTCCACCCAACGCACCTGCGGCGCGCCAAGCGACGACTTACGGGATTAGCTGAGCCGCGACGTACAAAGCGCGACGTACAGGGATTGGCGTTGCCGGGGTAAAGCTCCGGCTTCCGGGAGTCCAGCAACTGGAATTGCGCCGGATCGGCGGGAACAAGTCATGACGGAATATCACACAATCAAGCGGATCGACAATTCACGGTTGCTGCGTCCATCTGCGCCGGCGCGTTTGCGGGATTTCTGGCGGCGGCTGGCGGTGGGAGCGGGAATCGCGGCGCTGCTGCTGTCGTACGCGTGGCAGCATTTCGAATGCATCCAGCTGCGCTACAACATCGAGCAGCTCGATACGCAGCGCACGCAGGCCGCGGAGCTCAACCAGCAACTGCATCTCGAAGTGGCGACGCTGCGCTCGCCGATGCGCGTCGATGCGATCGCGCGCAATCAGCTGGGCTTGACGGTGCCCGTGCCGGGACAAGTGGCGCCGGCGGATGCGACGAGCGACGCCGTGGTGGCGGAAGCGCGCGCCCTGAACGACACGCCCCGCCCGTAACGCGCTCAGATTTTATACGCAGTTGATGCGAAATGGGGGGCTCGCTGCGGCGAGCTTGTCCGGCGGCGCGCCACGATCGCCGCCGGGCGACTTTCAAGATCGGGCGAGATAGGGTCGGAGCTTCATGGAGCAGCGCAACCCGCGTCTCCGCTGGTTAGTTGTCTGGGTTCTGGCGGTCGTTTGGATGGCGGCGGTTCTGGCCCGCCTGACGTACGTCCAGCTCTTCTGCTACAGCGAATACCTCGCAAAAGCTCAGCGACAACAAGAACGGATTTTCGAGATCAGCCCAAAGCGCGGCACGATTTACGACCGAAAGGGGCGCGAGCTGGCCGTGAGCCTGCCGATGGACTCCGTGTTCGGCGATCCCGCCGAGATCACGGATGTCGACATGGTGGGGCGGCTGCTGTCGCGCGTGCTGAACGTTTCTGCGGAAGATATCGAGACGAAAATCCGCGAGGCGCATACGCCGGTGCGGCTGGCGCGCAAGCTTTCTCCGGATGTGGTCCAGCGAATCAGCGACATGAACTTGAACGGCGTGTTCTTTCAGAAGGAGAACCGCCGTGTGTATCCGCAGCGCGAGCTGGCTGCTTCGGTGCTGGGGTACGTCGATATCGACGAGAAGGGAATCGGGGGAATCGAGCAGTCGCTCGACAAGGAGATTCGCGGACGCCCGGGAAAGATGATGGTGATGGCGGACGGGCTGCGGCGCTGGTACGACCGGCGGGAGTCGGCGGCCGATCCGGGGGCGAGCGTCACGCTGTCGATCGACGAAACGATTCAATACATCGCGGAGAAAGAGCTCGCGACGGCAATCGCGCAGACGCACGCGAAGGCGGGGACGGTGATCGTTCAAGATCCGAACACGGGCGAGCTGCTGGCCGTGGCGAACTGGCCGACGTTCGATCCGAACGATCCGGGATCGTATTCGGCGGACGCGCGCGCCGACCGCGCGGTGAGCTACTGCGTACGAGCCGGGATCGACGTTCAAGGTGATCACGCTGACGGGCGCAATCGAGAACGGCGTGGCGAGCCCGGACGAGCTGGTCGATTGCCAGATGGGGAAGATACTTGTGGCCGGGCGGCTGATACACGACTGGCATCCGTTTGGAGTCCTGAGCGTGACGCGAGCATCCTCGCGACATTCGAGCGACGTGGGCGCGATCAAGGTGGCGCTGCGGCTGGGCGCGCCCAAGTTTTACGACGGCCGCGCGCGCGTTTGGGATCGGGCAGGACACGGGGATCGATCTGCCCGGCGAGAATCGCGGGCTGCTGCGGCCGGTCGAGAATTGGACCCCGAGTTCGATCGGGTCGCTGGCGATGGGGCAGGAAGTGAGCGTGACGCCGATTCAGATCGTGTCGGCGATTTCGGCGGTGGCGAATGGTGGGACGCTGTATCACCCGCGGGTGGTGCGCGAGATTCACGATTCCGAGACTGGAGCGGAATTGCCGCATCCGGATGCCGAGCCGCAGGACGCGACCGACGCTCGAACCGCCGCGACGATGCGCGAAATGATGGAAGACGTGATGATCGAGGGCACGGGCAAGCATTCGCAGCTCGACGGCTACACGTCGGCGAGGCAAATCCGGAACGGCGCAGAAGATCGATCCCGCGACGGGGCGCTATTCGAAGACGCAGTACAACGCGTCGTTTGTGGGCTTCGCGCCGGTGAACAATCCGGCGATCACGATTCTGGTGGTGCTCGATTCGCCGGTGGGACCGCACCACGGCGGAGAGGTGGGCGGGCCGGTGTTCAAGCGCGTGGCGGAGCAGACGCTGGCGTATCTGGGTGTGCCGCACGACGTGCCGTCGCCGACGGATGTGGAGACGGCGAAGAATTCGCATGCGGCGCCGCGGCCCAATCCGGAGACGGAAGAGGCGGATGCGTCGAAGGCGCGTTTCGCGGAGGCCGTGGCGCGCGGGGATGAAGGCGCGAGATCGGCGCCGACGGCCGCGTTTGCGGGAGATGACGAAGCGGTGGTTCCGGCGCTTGGCGGCGAGACGGTGCGCGGCGTGATGGAGGAGTGCGCGAAGGTGGGCCTTGCGCCGGCGTTGATCGGCAGCGGGATTGCACTGGAGCAGTTTCCGAGCGCGGGCACGCAGGTGCTGCGCGGCAGCCGAGTGACGGTGCGATTCGGACAGCCGGGCGATACCGGTGCAACGGCGCGAGGGAGCGGAAATTGACCTCAAGCGTGAAACAGAAACCGAACGTTGCAAAAAAGCCTGATGCGAAGGGGCCAGTGGAAAAAGGCGCCGCCGCGAAGAAACCGCAAAGCGGCGAGCGAAGCGGTAGACTGGAAAAGCGCCGTATGAAACTCGAAAAATTGCTGGCTGGAGCCGAGATCCGGAAGATTTCCGGGCCATCGGATGTGGAGATCGAATCGATTGCGTACGACAGCCGTCGCGCGGGTCCGGGGGCGCTGTTTTTCGCGATGCACGGCATGAAGCTCGAGGGAGTGGAGTTTGTCGAGGACGCGCTCGTGCGCGGCGCGGTTGCCGTCGCAAGCGCGCGGGAACGGCCGATTCAATTTCCGGAGAATGCGACGTGGATCGAGCTTGCGGCGGCCTCGGAGCGAAGAGGGCTGGCGCGCGCGGCGGCGAATTTCTACGGGCACCCGGCGGACGCGTTGAAGCTCGTGGGCGTCACCGGAACGAACGGGAAAACGACGACCGCGTTCCTGGTGGACTCGATCGTGCGCGCGGCCGGATTCACGGACGGGCTGATCGGTACGACGGGATATCGTACGCCGAAGGGAGATTTGCCTGCGCCGAACACAACGCCCGAATCGCTCGACCTGCAGCAGATTTTCGCCGAGATTCGCGACGCGCGCGGCACGCATGTGGTGCTCGAGGCGAGTTCGCACGCGCTGGCGATGGAGCGGCTGTCGGGCTGCCATTTCGCGGCGGCGATTTTCACGAACCTGACGCAGGATCATCTCGATTATCACAAAACATTCGAGGACTATTTCGCGGCAAAGAGGCTGCTGTTCGCGGGCACGGGCGCGGGCGCGCCGCACACGGGCGTGGTCAACCTGGACGATCCGTACGGGGCGCAACTGGCGGGCCTCGCGCGGCGCACGCTCACCTACGGCCTCAAAAACGCGGCGGACCTCACGGCGAAGAAGTTCTCGCTGAGCTTCGACGGGCTCGAATTTACGGCGCAGACACCGGCAGGAAACATGAACGTTCGTTCGCCGCTTGTGGGGCGGATCAACGTCTACAATATTCTTGCGGCGATCGGCGCCGGGATCGCGCTCGATATTCCGAACGCGAAAATCGAGCAGGGCATCGCGCATCTCGAACTGGTGCCGGGACGGTTTCAGCGCATCGACGAAGGGCAGCCGTTTCTGGTGGTGGTCGATTACGCGCATACGGACGACGCGCTGCGAAATCTGATCGCGACGGCGCGCGAGCTGAGCGCGTCGGGGCGGATCATCACGGTTTTCGGAGCGGGCGGGGAACGCGACCGCAGCAAGCGGCCGCTGATGGGCGAAGCGGCGGGATCGTTGAGCGACCTGGTGGTGCTGACGAGCGACAACCCTCGCAGTGAGGACCCGTTGCGCATCATCAACGATGTGGTCGTGGGATTGCAGAAAGTGGATGCGAAGTACCAAGTTGAGCCGGACCGGGAGAAGGCTCTCGAAATGGCGCTCGAAGAGGCTCGATCCGGAGACATCGTGCTGCTAGCGGGGAAGGGACACGAGACGTATCAGGTGTTGCGAAGCGGAACAATCGAATTCGACGACCGGGAAAAGGCGCGGGCCATCCTGCGCCAAAAGGGTTTTGCAAAGCAGGCTAGCGCGCACGAATCGCGAAACTGAGTCACGCGGAGATCCGGCTGAGCATGAACGCCAGCCCATGGGAGACGCGATGCGGTGGACAGTGGATCAAGTGGCTGAAGCATTGGGCGTCCCAGTTCCCGCTGGGCTCGACCCCATGGCCCGGCTGGCCGGCGTGTCGATCGACTCGCGCACGATTGGCACTGACGAACTGTTCATCGCTATACGCGGACCGCGTCACGACGGACACACTTTTGTCGGCGAGGTACTGGCGCGGGGCATTCCCGCCGGGGTGGTGGCGCGCGACCGAATCGCCGATTACGACCCCGCTATTCGCGGGAAACTCTTCGGGGTGGACGACACGCTCGATGCGTTGCAGCGGCTCGGCGCGCGCGCATGCGAAATCTGGCGAAAGGCGAAGCCCGGGCGGCTCGTCGGCGCAGTGGCCGGATCGGTGGGGAAGACAACCACGAAAGAGATTCTGGCGGCGCTCGTGGGCGCGCGGTTCCGCGTGCTGAAGACGCAAGGAAATTTGAACAACGAGTACGGGCTGCCGTTGACGCTGCTGAAGCTCGATGACGAACATGGCGCGGGGGTGATCGAGCTGGGGATGTCGCACACGGGTGAGCTCGCGCACCTGACGCGGATCGCCGCGCCGGACGCGGGCGTGGTGACGCGCGTGGCGATCGAGCATCTGGAATTTTTCGCGTCAATTGAAGAAATCGCCAGCGCCGAGCGGGAGCTGATCGAGAATCTGCCGCCGGGCGCGGTGGCGATATTGAATGCGGACGATCCGCACGTGGCCGGATTCGCGAAGGTGGCGCGCGGGCGCGTGGTGCGCTTCGGCGAGAAGCCGCCGGCGGAATTCCGCGCCGAGCGGATCGAGGAGCGCGGGATCGACGGCTCGACATTCGATTTCGTCTCACCGGCCGGGCGCACGCGGCTCGAGCTGCCGCTGATCGGGCGGCACAACGTGATGAACGCCGTGGCGGCGCTGGCGGCGGCGAGCGTCTGGGGAATCGGCGCGGAGGAGGCGAAGCGCGTGTTTCCTACACTGAAGCCGGCGGACAAGCGCGGCGAAGTGGTGCGGTTCGAAGACGGTTTTTCGGTGATCAACGATACGTACAACTCGAGCCCGACGGCGCTAAACGCGCTGATCGAGCTGCTGGTGAAGACGCCGGGATATCAGCGACGCATTCTGGCTGCGGGGGAGATGCTGGAACTCGGCGCATCGTCACCGGAGCTGCACCGCGAATGCGGGCGGCAGGCCGCGCGGGGGGGCAAGATCGATTGGATTTTCGGCGTGCAAGGATGCGCGGAAGATCTGGTGCAGGGTGCGATCGAGGCGGGACAGCCGCCGGAACACGCGCAGTTTTTCGCGAACTCTCAGGAAGCAGCGAAATTCCTCGAGGGATTTCTCGATGCCGGCGACCTGGTGCTGCTGAAAGGCTCGCGGGGCGTCCGGATGGAGCGGGTGCTGGAGGCAATCGACGCGCGGCACCGTCGCGTGCAGAAGGCGGCGATGGGAGAAACAATCGAAGCGGGCTCGAAAGGGCGCCGCTGAGATGCTGTTTTATCTGTTTGCAGCGCTCCGGCCGCATTTCAGCGCGTTGAACGTTTTTCGGTACATCACGGTGCGCACGGCGCTTGCGACGCTGACGTCGCTGACGCTCGCGCTGGTATTCGGGCCGTGGATGATCGCGCGACTGCGCGAATTGCAGGTGAAGCAGTACATTCGCGACGAAGGGCCGAAGGCGCACCAGAAAAAAGCGGGCACGCCGACGATGGGAGGGCTGCTGATCGTCGCGGCGATCACGATTTCGACGCTGCTCTGGGCGGACCTGCGGAATCCGTACGTTTTGCTGGCCGTGGCGGCGACGCTCTCTTTCGGGACGATCGGGTTCGTCGACGACTACAACAAGGTGGTGCGTCGAAGGAACCTCGGGCTGACGGCGAAGCGGAAGTTTTTCTTTCAGGTGCTGACGTGCGTATTCGTGGGCGCGGTCCTGCTGGGCTTGCAGGTAAAGGGCGTGTACTCGACGCAGCTGAGCGTGCCGTTCCTGAAGCGGCTGCATCCCGATCTGGTGATCGATTCGCTACTGACGCACCGGTTCATCTGGCCGCTGGCGTACGTGCCGTTCGTTTTGTTTCTGGTGATCGTGATCGCGGGTTTCTCAAACGGCGTGAACCTGACGGACGGCCTGGACGGACTGGCAATTGGGTGCGTGCTGATTTCGTCGGTGGCGCTGACCGTGATCACGTATGTTTCGAGCAACGCGCGCTTCGCGGAATATCTCGAGATTCAGAGGATTCCGGACGCGGCCGAGCTGACGATTTTCTGCGGGTCGCTGGTGGGGGCGTCGCTGGGATTCCTCTGGTACAACGCGCACCCGGCGGAAATGTTCATGGGCGACGTGGGCTCGCTCGCGCTGGGCGGAGCGATCGGGACGGTCGCCGTGATTTTGAAGCAGGAGATCCTGCTGGTGTCGATCGGCGGCGTCTTCCTTCTCGAGCTGCTTTCCGTGATTCTGCAGGTGGCCTCGTTCAAGCTGACGGGCAAACGGATTTTTCGCATGGCGCCGCTGCACCATCATTTCGAGCTGATGGGATGGAGCGAATCGAAGATTATCGTGCGATTCTGGATTCTGGCGCTGGTGTTCGCGCTGTTTTCACTGACGACGCTGAAATTGAGGTAGCGGCAGTTGAGGCAGGCAAGTAGGGGTGAGGCCACGTGAGACCCGGGTTTGATTTCGCAGGAAAGCGCGTGCTCGTGGTGGGGCTCGCGCGCACGGGAGTGGTGACGTCGCTTTTCGCGGCGGGATACGGTGCGGCCGTGACGGCCACCGACGAAAAGGCCGAAAGCGAGCTGGGCGATACGGCCGAGCGATTGCGCGCGGCAGGAGTAAGGCTCGAACTCGGACACCACGCGGAGGCCACATTTCTCGATCAGGACCTGATCGTGCTGAGCCCAGGCGTGCCATTGAAGCTTGCGCCCGTGGCGCTGGCGCGCAGCCGCGGCGTGACGGTGTGGAGCGAGATCGAGCTGGCGTGGCGGTTCCTGCGCGGGAAGCTCGTGGCGATCACGGGATCGAACGGAAAGACGACAACGACTTCGCTCGTGGCGCACATTTTGAAGACGGCGGGGATACAGACGTTCGTCGGCGGAAACATCGGCGTGCCGCTGCTGTCGCTGGTCGAATCGTCGGTGGATTCAAGCGTGACGGTAGCCGAGATCAGCAGTTTCCAGCTGGAGACGATCGAAGCGTTTCGGCCCGAGATCGGCGTGCTGCTGAATCTGACGCCGGACCATCTCGACCGGCACGCGTCGTTTGAGGAGTATGCCGCGGCGAAAATGCGAATGTTCGACAATCAGCTCGACCGCGACTGCGCGGTGCTGAACGCGGACGATCCGGAAGTGACGCGGCGAATGCCGTCGCGGCAGCAAGTGTTCTGGTTCAGCCGGCAGAAGCGCGTGGCCGCGGGAGCGTTTTTGCGCGACGGGCAGATTATTTTCCGGCACGAGGGTTCGGAGGTGGCGGTGGCGCGGCTCGACCAGATTTCGCTGCGAGGCGAGCATAACGTCGAAAACGTGCTGGCGGCTTGCGCGGCGGCGTATCTCGCCGGGGCGACACCTGCGGCGATTGCGAGCGGCGTAAAGACGTTTCGCGGGGTCGAGCACCGGCTGGAATTCGTCGCGGAGATCGGCGGCGTGAAGTTCTACAACGATTCGAAGGCCACGAACGTGGATGCGGCCCTAAAGGCCATCGAGGCTTTTTCCGAACCGTCATTGTGATCCTCGGTGGCAAGGATAAGGGTAGCCCCTACACGCCGCTCGCGGAGGCGCTGCGCCAGCGAGCACGGCTGGCGATCCTGATCGGCGCGTCCGCGGAGAAGATTGCGGCGGACCTGGGCGGCAGTATCGAGACGGCACACGCCGGCACGCTCGATCGCGCCGTGAAGATGGCGAAGGAGCGCGCGCGGCCGGGAGACGTCGTGCTGCTCGCACCGGCCTGCTCGAGCTTCGACCAGTTCGAGAACTACGAGGCGCGGGGGAGAATGTTCAAGGAGCTGGTCGCGCGGCTCGAAGGGCACCCGGGTCCGACCGATTCGGGCGCGCAAGACGAAAGGACGGGGAATGCCACGCAGCCTGCAGCCTGACCGGAAACTGTTCGGCGTCACGCTGACGCTCTGCCTGATCGGCGCGGTGATGGTGTTCAGCGCGTCGGCAGTGACGGCGCGCGACGCCTACGGCAACGCCTACTATTTTCTGCTGCGGCAGGTGGTGTGGATCGCGTTCGGGATCGCCGGGATGTTCTGGCTGATGAACACGGACTATCGCAAGCTGCGGCAGCCGCGCGTGATTTTCACGGCGCTGGGCATGACGTTCCTGCTGCTGATCGCGGTTTTCTTCCTCGACCGGTCGCACGCGACGCATCGCTGGATCCGGCTGGGGCCGCTGAGCCTGCAACCCTCGGAATTCGCGAAGCTCGCGGTGATTTTCTACCTCGCGTGGTTCCTTGAATTGCGGCGCTCGCCGCGCGGTGAAGGCGTGAACAACCTGACGCGAACGCTGCTGCCGGCGGTCGGCACAGTGATGCTAATGGTGGCGATGGTCTACAAGGAACCGGACCTGGGCACGGCGTGCATGATTTTCTTCAGCGCGGCGGTGATGCTGTTCATCGCGGGGATTTCGATCCGTTATGTCGCGATCGCGGCGGCCGTGGCCGTGCCGGTGATCGCGATTGCGATCCTGAGCACGCCGTACCGGCTGGAGCGCGTGAAGACGTTTTTCGCGCCGGGCTCGGACCCGCAGGGGCACGGGTTTCAGCTGTTGCAGTCGCTGATCGCGGTGGGATCGGGCGGGTTCAGCGGCGTGGGCCTGATGGAAAGCCACCAGAAGCTGTTCTTTTTGCCCGAGGCGCACACGGATTTCATTTTCTCGGTGATCTGCGAGGAGTTCGGATTCATCGGCGCGGCGATCGTGCTGGGGCTGTTTGCGTTCTACGGATGGCGCGGCTTTGTGGCGGCGATGAAGGCGCCCGATGAATTCGGGAAGCTCTTGGGCGTCGGGATCACAGCGATGGTGGTGGGGCAGGCGCTGATCAATTTGAGCGTGGTGCTTGGGCTGATGCCGACGAAGGGAATTCCGCTGCCGTTCGTGAGCTACGGCGGGTCGAGCTTGATGGGCATGCTATTGGCAACGGGAGTGCTGTTGAATATCAGCCAGCACGCGGAAGAGACGTGAGTCCCGATGCGCGGCCCGGTTCGAAAATAGATTTGAACGCGGGCGCGAAGACTTTGCTGATTGCGGGCGGCGGCACCGGAGGGCACGTTTTTCCGGCGCTGGCGGTGGGACGAGAGTGGTTGCGGCGCGGAAGCGAAGGGCAAGAGAGGCGCGTTGTGTTTGTCGGAACCGAACGCGGCATCGAAGCGCGGCTGATCCCGCAAGCGGGTTTGCCGCTCGAATTGATCCGCGTGGCAGGGCTAAAAGGGATCGGCGGTACGAAATTTTTTCGCAATGCGGCGATGCTGCCGGCGGGGCTGTGGGACTCGGAGCAGATTTTGCGGCGGCACCGGGTGAACGCAGCGTTGGGCGTCGGCGGGTATGCGTCGGGGCCGATGATGCTGCTGGCGGCGCTGCACCGGATTCCAAGCGTGGTGTTCGAGCCGAACGTCGAGCCGGGCTTCACGAACCGGGTGCTGGTCCGCCTGGCGACGCGCGTAGCCGTGGCGCACGCGGAAACCGCCCCCCGATTCGGGCGAAAAGCGACGGTGACCGGCTGCCCGGTGCGCGCGGAATTCTTCGCGATCGGGAAGAAAGAGCATCGCGCGCCCTTCAATATACTGATCACGGGCGGCAGCCGCGGCGCCTTGCCCATCAATCGCGCGATCGTGGACTCGCTCGACCGGCTCGCCGCGAGAAAAAATCAGCTTTTCATCGTGCATCAAACTGGCGAACGCGACTATAATGCCGTTCGAGTGGCCTATGCGCGCCGCGAATTTCATGCGGAGGTTTTACCCTTCATCGAGAACATGGCGGAGAGGTTTGCCCAGGCAGACCTGATCGTCTGCCGGTCGGGCGCAATCACTGTCGCGGAGGTATCCGCCTCCGGACGCGCCGCCATCTTCATCCCCTTCGGGGCTTCGACCGACGCCCACCAGACGCGCAACGCCGCCGCCATGCAAGACGCCGGAGCAGCGCGCCTCCTTCCTCAAGACGAGCTGACGCCCGAACGCCTGACGAACGAAATCTTTTCTCTCCTGGACCAGCCCCGGAGAATCGAGGAAATGGAAGATCGAGCGCGGTCGCTCGCGAAGCCGCGGGCGATCGAGGATATCGTCGATCTTCTGGAGAGCGTGGCCCGGGCATGAACGTCACATTTCGCAATTTCCAGCGCATCCACCTGGTCGGAATCGGCGGCAGCGGCATGAGCGGCATCGCCGAGGTGCTGCTATCGACCGGCTACGCCGTTTCAGGCTCGGACGTGAAGACCACGGCGGTGACGGAGCGGCTGCGGCGGCTCGGCGCGAAGATCTACGAAGGGCATCGCGCGGAGAACGTGGAGGGCGCGCACGTGGTGGTCGTTTCCTCGGCCGTGCCCGCCGACAATCCCGAGATTCTCGAGGCGCACCGGCTGAAGATTCGCGGTGATCCCGCGAGCGGAAATGCTGGCCGAGCTGATGCGGCTGAAGATCGGGATCGCGGTGGCGGGCGCGCACGGGAAAACGACGACAACGTCGATGGTGGCGGCCATCCTGGCGGCAGCCGACCTCGATCCGACGTTCGTGGTGGGCGGGCGCGTGAACCACGCGGGTTCGAACGCGCGGGTGGGCCACGGCGAATACATGGTGGTCGAAGCGGACGAAAGCGACCGGTCGTTTCTGCTGCTCGCGCCGGTGATCGCGGTGGTCACGACGATCGATCGCGAGCATCTCGACCAGTACGCGTCGCTCGAAGAGATTCAGGATGTGTTTCTGCAGTTTGTCAACCGCGTGCCATTTTACGGCGAGGTGGTGCTGTGCCTCGACGAGCCGAACGTGCAGGCGATCGTGCCGCGCGTGAAGCGGCCGTTGATCACGTACGGCGTGTCGAGCCAGGCCGACCTGATCATCAGCGACGTGAAGCTGAAGGGGCTGTCGAGCGAGTTCCGGCTGCAGTATCGCGGAGAAGACCTCGGAGTGTTTCAGCTGGCGTCGCCTCCGGGGATGCACAACGTGCGCAATGCGGCGGCTGCGGCGGCTGTCGCGCTGGCGCTGAATGTTCCCGCGGACCTGATTCGCGAAGGGCTGACGCATTTTTCGGGCGTCGGGCGGCGATTCGAAATCAAAGGCAATTTTTCGGGCGTCACGCTGATCGACGATTACGGCCACCACCCGGCGGAAATCCGGGCGACGCTCGAAGCGGCGCGCGGCTGCGGGTACAAGCGGCTGCTGGTTCTGTTTCAGCCGCACCGGTACACGCGCACCAAGCACCTATGGGACGATTTTCTGCGCTCGTTCAACGACGCGGACATTTTAGTGATGACGGACATCTACGCGGCAGGCGAGCACCCGATCGAAGGGATCACCGGCGAAAAACTGGCTGAAGCGATCAGTTCGGCGGGACACAAGAACGTGGTGTACTCGAGCACGCTGCAGGGCGGCATCGAGTTCATGCTGCGCGAGGCGCGCGAAGGCGACGCCGTGCTGACGATCGGCGCGGGCAGCGTGGGTCGCGTGACGGACGAGCTGGCGCTGCTGCTCGATTCGAGAATCTCGGGGATTACGGCTCCGCATGCGGATTAAAGACACGGCCGTGGCGCGCTTGAGGGAACTGGGTGTCGAGGTGAAGCAGGGCGTGTCGCTCGCGGACGAGACGTCGCTCGGCATCGGCGGCACAACCGATGAATTGCTGCTGCGCGACTACGAGACGATTCCGGAGGTGATGCGCCTGCTGGCGGACGAACACATTCCGCACCGGTTTCTGGGCGGCGGCACGAACGTGCTGATCGCGGACGGCGAGCTGCCTTGGGTGATCCTGCATTTGCCGAAGGCGCATCCGGGAATGCGCGTCGAGGGGAATGCCGCGTACGTGGACGCATCGGCCGATCTGGGCGGCATGGTCACCTTTTGCGCGAAGCACGATCTGGGCGGCATGGAAGGGCTGATCGGAGTGCCGGGAAGCGTGGGCGGCGCGCTGCGGATGAACGCGGGCGCGTACGGCACGCAGATCGGGCCGCACGTGCGCGAAGTGGAGCTGTATCGCGCGTCGACGGGCAAGATCGAGACGCTGCGCGGCGACGACATCCGGTTCGATTACCGGCACACGTCGTTTGCGCCCGATGACGTGATGCTGCGCGTGAAGCTCGAATTGCCGTCGAAGCCGTTCAAGGAAATTCTCGCGGGCATCAAGGTGTGCAACGAGAAGCGCCGGTCGAGCCAGCCGCTCAATCAGAAAAGCGCAGGCTGCATTTTCAAGAATCCGGCGGGCGGGTCGGCGGGACGGATGATCGACGAGCTGGGACTGAAGGGCCACCACGTGGGCGACGCAATGGTGAGCGACCGGCACGCGAACTTTTTCGTCAATGCGGGCAAGGCGAGCTGCGCGGACATGCTGAAACTGATCGAGGACGTGCGCGAGCGGGTGCGCACCGCGTACGGCGTGGAACTCGAGAACGAGGTAATCCTCTGGCGAAACTGAAGGCCATGGACGCGGAGGCCTATCCGCAGGAAATTCTGGCGGACGAGGAGCCGAAGTATCTCCGGCGGCAGAAGCCGCTCGAGATCAAGCGGCGGAAGTTCGGCCGCAAGGCATGGCAGAGGTATCTGCGCGCGACGATGTGGGCGGCGGTAGGGCTGGCGGGCGCGTGGATCACTTACGATTTGGGGCATTTCCTCCTGACGTCGCCCGAGATGGCGCTGATTCATCCCGAGCAGGTCGGGCTCGTCGGAAATCACTACGTGACGCGCGCGAGCGTGCTCGAGATTTTCGCCGAGGACCGCGGGAAGAGCGTCCTGCGGATTCCGCTCGACCGGCGACGCGCCGAGATCGAATCGATTCCGTGGGTGGAGCACGCCACGGTGCGGCGCGCGCTGCCGAACAAGATCGAAGTCGATGTAACCGAGCGCACTCCGATCGCGTTTTTGCGCGATGGCAGCGACATGGCGCTGGTGGACATTCACGGCGTGATCCTCGATCGTCCGCTCGAGGGGAATTTCCATTTTCCGGTGGTGACGGGGATCGGCGCGGACATGCCGCAAGAAGACCGCGAAGCGCGCATGCAGCTTTTCTCCGGATTTATCCAGCAGATCGATGCGGCGCATCCGGGGGCGGCCGAGCAGGTGAGCGAAGTCGATCTCTCGGACGCTCAGGATGTGCGCGCGACGCTCAGTGGATTGCAGCAGGTATCCGTTGCGACGGGCGACGCGTCCGGCGACGCGAATGGATGGGGACAGGCGGACGCGCCGGTGGTGGTCCATTTCGGCGACAGCGATTTCGCGTCGAAATATCAGACGCTGATTGAGGATATCGGGCAGTGGCGCGCGACCACGGGGCGCGTGGAGTCGATCGATCTGCGATTCGGGGGCGAAGCGGTGGTGAATCCGGACACGACGGCCGAGCCGAAGCTCGTGGCGCAACAGCA
This sequence comes from uncultured Acidobacteriota bacterium, assembly GCA_963743335.1. GTDB lineage: Bacteria > Acidobacteriota > Terriglobia > Acidiferrales > UBA7541 > Palsa-295. The sequence continues at coordinate 184,262 of CAVUPI010000002.1, read as the reverse complement.
CGCGGCAAAGCCCGCGAGAGGCAAGGCACACGCGCACACCGAGCAACATTCGAGGTAAGGGCGAGACAGACGAGCCAGACCGGCAGGCGCGCTAAGGGGCGAGGGAGCGGCGGACTTGACCAGGAAAGAACGGCACATTGTGGCGCTCGACATCGGCAGCACGAAGACGTGCGCGCTGGTGGGCGAACAGGATGAGGACGGCGGCGTGAAATTCTCGGCGCTTGGCGCGGCGGAGTCGAAAGGCTGGCGCAAGGGCCAGATCGTGAACCTCGATCTCGCGGTGAGCTCGATTCGCCGCGCGGTGGAGGAAGCGGAGACGATTGTCGGCGTGCCGGTGGAATCGGCGATGATCGGCGTCGCGGGATCGCACGTGCGCGGCGTCAACAGCCAGGGCGGGATCACGCTGGGATCGCGGCCGCGCGACGTCCAGCGCGAGGATGTGCGCCGCGCGATCGAAGCGGCCAAGGGCGTCACGCTGCCGGAAGACCGCGAAGTGCTGCACGTGCTGCCGCAGGAATTTTTTCTCGACAAGCAGGACAACATCCGCGACGCCATCGGGATGGTGGGGCAGCGGCTCGAGGCGAACGTTCATATCGTGACCGCATCGAGCATGGCGACGCAGAACATCGTGACGGCGGTGAACCGCGCGGGCGTGCGCGTGGACGATACGGTGCTCGAATCGTTCGCGGACGCGGAAGCCTGCCTGACGCAAGACGAGCGCGAGCTCGGCATCTGCCTGCTCGACATCGGTGGCGGGACGACGGAGCTGATCGGTTACGCGGGCGGCGTGGTGCGGCACACTGCGGCGATTCCCGTGGGCGGCGACCACTTTACGAACGATCTTGCGGTGGGCCTGCGCACTCCGATCCCGGAGGCCGAAAATATCAAGCGCCAGCATGCCTGCGCGTTTCGCGAGATGGTGATGGGCGATCTGGCGATCGAAATTGCGAGCGTGGGCGACCGGCCGCCGCGCACGGTGTTCGCGCGCATGCTGACCGATATCGTCGAGCCGCGCGCGCAGGAATTCCTGATGCTGATCCGCGACGAATTGCGGCGCGGCGGCCTCGAATCGCAGATTCCCGCCGGGATTGTTTTCACGGGCGGCGGCGCGCATCTTCGCGGCCTGCCGGAACTCGCCGAGCGCGTATTCAATCTGCCGGTGCGCGTGGCTGTGCCGCGCGGCCTGGCGCATATGAGCGAAGAGGTTTCCCAGCCCGAGTATTCGACGGCTGTGGGGCTGGTCCTTTACGGGGCGCGCACGCGGCGCCTGGCGGGGGCGCGTCCCACGGGCTTCATGGGCAAGCTGAAGAGCATGTTCGCAGGGGCGTAACAGAATTCGAGGGGGCACGGGTAGGAGCAGTGGAAGGAACCGGAACTGAGGGAGGGAGCATGTCGCCGAAAGAATCGAGCATTCGGGTCTCGTTTACGGAAGAACCGCACGACGGCGCGAAGATCAAGGTCATCGGGGTGGGCGGCGGGGGATCGAACGCCGTCAACCGCATGATTCGCGCCAAGGTGGAAGGCGTCGATTTCATCGCGGCCAACTCGGATTTGCAGGCGCTGAAGCTTTCGCAGGCGCCGGTAAAGCTGCAGCTGGGCGCGAAGCTGACGAAAGGGCTCGGCGCGGGCGCGAACCCCGAGGTCGGGCGGAAGGCGGCGCTCGAAGACACGGAGAAAATTCTCGAGGCGCTCGACGGGTCGGACATGGTGTTCGTCACATCGGGGCTCGGCGGCGGCACCGGCAGCGGCGCGGCGCCCGTGGTGGCGAATCTCGCGAGCGAGCTCGGCGCGCTTACGGTGGCGGTGGTCACGAAGCCGTTCGCGTTCGAGGGCAAGCGGCGCATGCAGCAGGCCGAGCAGGCGCTGGCCGAGCTGATCGGCTGCGTCGATACCGTGATCGTGATTCCCAACGAGCGGCTGATGGAGTGCGTCGAGGCGGGGACGAGCTTCTTCGAGGCGTTCCGGATCGCGGACGATATCCTGCGGCAGGCCGTGCAGGGCATCTCGGACATCATCACGATTCCCGGCATCATCAATCGCGACTTCGCGGACGTGAAGACGATCATGTCCGGGCAGGGCTATGCCGTGATGGGCACCGCTGTGGCGACGGGAACGAACCGGGCGATAGACGCGGCCAACCGCGCGATCAACAGCCCGCTGCTCGAAGACAACTGCATCAATGGCGCGCAGGGCATTCTGATCAACGTGACCGGCTCGTCGAGCCTTTCGCTGCACGAGATTCACGAGGCTTCGTCGATCATCCAGAAAGCGGCGCACGAAAATGCGAACATCATTTTCGGCGCGGTGCAGGACGATGCGATGAAGGAATCGGTGAAGATCACCGTGATCGCGGCGGGCTTCCGGGAAGTGGCCAACAAGAAGACGCAGACGCGGCCGTCGTATCTGCCGAAGACGTGGAAGGCGGGGCGCGATCCGGGCGAGCCGGTAAACGTCGCGCCGCCGCAGACGAATGTCGTGCAGCAGGTGGCGCGCAACGTCAACGACGTGTCGCACGAGATGCCGGCGGACGATCTCGACGTGCCGACGTTCCTGCGGCGGCAGGCGCAGAAGGCGTAGGTTTCGTTTCCTGACATCGAAGAGGGGCGCAGCGAGCAGGCGCCCCTACTGCCTCCAAAATCTTCTGAGATTTCGACTCGCGTTATCGTTCCTCAGCTAATCGATATAGACTTTCCCCTGTGAAATTGCGGATTCAGTTTTCGGGCGACGTGTGTGGCAGCATGTTGGAGCACGCGCGGCGCGTGCCGGGGCACGAATGCTGCGGGCTGCTGGCTGGGCGCGACGGCGTCATCACGCATGCGTTTCCAGCGGTAAACGTGGCAGTCGACCTGACGAAGGGCTACGAGATCGATCCGCGGGAAACTGTGCAGCTCATGCGCGAGTTTCGGGAGCGGGAGCTGGAATTCCTGGGGATTTATCACTCACATCCGAACGGGAAGAACGAGCCTTCGGCGCGCGACATCGAGCTGGCGTATTACTCCGAGGCGGCTTACTTCATCGTGTCGCCACTGGCGGATGCGCCGAAGCCGGTGCGGGCGTTTTCGATTCGCGACGGGCGGGTGATGGAGCTCGATATCGAGGTTTTGTAACAGTTGGCATGATGTTGCCACCTGCGCGGAAGGCTTAACACAGAGAGCACCGAGAACTGCCTCAGAGCACACAGAGAAAGCAAGATTCACCGCTGAGGCGCAGAGGACGCAGAGAAGCACCGCGCTGCGGGCAGATCACTGGAGGCGAGATGAAGAAGACCATTGCTGCGTTGCTTCTGATGCTGAGTTTGCTCTACTTGCTACCGGCAAGTGCACAAAACGCTAGTCGTATTGTTTTGCCGAATACGGACCTGTTGCGATGCAGCTCGTCCGACTGCTCTCAACTATGGCCCGCAGATGTGGGCCAGGAAGCGATTTTCCCCAAACAGGTGATTGTCGATACGGACCGGCGCTGCACTTACGGTATGACGGCGCTGTACGACAAGTCGATATCTTTCGATCTAGTCAAGTCTGCCCTCGATAATCGCTATGGACAGTGGTCCGTCAAGGAAATGGATGTCCCAGCCTTGCACGCATACATATGGCGCGTGCCGCAGAAACTTGTAATTCAAATCACGGTGGACGGCAAGGACACCGAAAGAAAAGGTTGGGCCCAGGCGGGTACAAAGCGGGTCAGATTCCTCGCCATCGGCGGAAGGAACGCGTGCAATTCGTCATCGAAATAACTGTACCGCGGTGATGTCGTCGCGCTGCTCGCTGCCGTCTTCGGGGAAAGCGCGCGCTTCGTCAAAGAGCCGGCCGAGCGTGACTAAGGGGCCGAGCGGACTCCGGCGAGAGCCGCTTCGGCGGCTTCAAGGCGCTGCGGATAGAGCGGGAAATTGGAGGCGAAGGCGGCGACCTCGGCGCGAACGCGCTTCTCGGTCGAGGCGTCGCCGAGGTGATCGAGGACGTCGGCGATCCAGCCGGCGATTTTTTCCATTTCAGGCTCGCGCATGCCGCGCGTGGTGACGGCGGGAGTTCCCATGCGGATGCCGCTCGCCTTCATCGGCGGGAGCGGATCGAAAGGGATCGAGTTCTTGTTGATGGTGATGCCGGCGCGATCGAAGGCCGGCTGCGCGTCCGCGCCGGTGAGGCCGCGCGAGTGGATATCGACGAGAAAGAGATGATTGTCCGTGCCGCCGCTGACGATGCGGTAGCCGCGCCGCGCGATTCCGGCGGCGAGAGTCTTGGCGTTGGCGACGACCTGCCGCTGATACTCGCGGAATCCCGGCTCCATCGCTTCCTTCAGGCAGACGGCCTTGGCCGCGATGATGTGCATCAGCGGGCCGCCCTGGATGCCGGGAAACGTGGAGCGGTCGAGATCCTTGGCGTATTTCTCGCGGCAGAGAATCAGGCCGCCGCGCGGGCCGCGCAGCGTCTTGTGCGTGGTGGTCGAGACGAAATCGGCGTGCGGCACGGGGCTCGGATGAACGCCCGCGGCGATGAGTCCCGCGATGTGCGCCATGTCGACGAAGAAAAGCGCGCCGACCGAATGCGCGATCTGCGACATGCGCGGAAAATCGATGATGCGCGAATAGGCGCTCGCGCCGGCGACGATCATTTTCGGCTGGTGCTCGCGCGCCAGGCGCTCGAGCTCGTCGTAGTCGATCGTCTCGGTTTCCTTCGACACGCCGTATGGCACGAACTTGTAGGTCTTGCCGGAAAAATTCAGCGGATGGCCGTGCGTGAGATGGCCGCCGTGCGCGAGATTCATGCCGAGCACGACGTCGCCCGGCTGCAGCACGGTCATATAGACGCCGATATTCGCCTGCGTGCCGGAGTGCGGCTGGACGTTGGCATGTTCGGCGCCGAAAAGCTGCTTGGCGCGGTCGATCGCGAGCTGCTCGGCGCGGTCGACGAATTCGCAACCGCCGTAATAGCGCTTGCCGGGATAGCCCTCGGCGTACTTATTGGTGAGGACCGAGCCCATCGTTTCGAGCACCGCCTCGGAGACGAAATTCTCCGAAGGGATCAGCTCGAGGCCGGTGGCCTGGCGGCGCACTTCCTCGCGAAGCACATCCGCGATTTCGGGATCGGTCTCGGCGAGCGAGCGGCTCATGCGAAGCGATTCGGGAGTGTCGTGAGTCATTTCAATGTTCCCCGGCCGGCGGCAAACGCACGGAAATTCTATCGGACGCGAGCGGGGTTTGCAACGCACGCGCCCGCATGGCGGTGTGGGCCAAGATCACGGATTCGGGCCCGCGCGTCCCTTTCCGGAGAGCCCCGGGATGTGCATGGAGTTGAGCAGCGTGTGCGGCCCGCCGTAGACGAATTCGAGCGCGACGTTTTGCCCGGCCTGGCCGAGAAGATTGTAGTTGCCCATGCGGAAGCCGTCCTTCGGGCCGTAGCGGCTCGGATACCAGCCGAGCGCGGCGGTCATGGCGCCGGCGTAGGGAGCGGCGAGGCCCGGAAACGAGAATTCACGATGGCCGTCGTCGCCGCGGCGCGCGGTGACGGTCGAGATCAGCGCATGGCCAAGGCGCGGCAGGATGCCTTTGCAATCGCAGCGATAATATAGCGTGTCCTCGCGAAATACCTCAGCGAGACCATAGCGGACGGTGGTCGTGGTGAGGGCGATGCCGAAGTTGCTGGCGACGCGCACGCCGTACGCGTCCCATCCCTCTCCCCATTCGCGCGGCGTCCCATAAGCCTGCTGAATTCCGGCGGTGCCCACCGCGCCGATAAATGGATAGGGCCCCACGGCGTCGAAAACGAAATTGTGGAGCTTCTGGCTCTCGGTCGGGCGCGTGTAGGCAACGCCCGGCTCGGCATGAGTTGCGGCCGACGGACCTGGCGCAGACGCGGAGCTCGTCGCGGAAGTCGCCGCGCCCTGCTGAGACTGGGCCTGTGAGCAATTAACGTGGAAGGCGAAAATCAAAGCGAAGCAAGCAGCTACACGAATGCCAACGCAGGCAAAACCACTCTTCATGTGCGAACTCCCTTCAACGAACCGAACGCGACGACGTGGGGGAACTACAGGGTCGATAGACTACACGCATTTGGCCCGGAGCACACGAAGAAACCGGCGCCGGCAATTCAGGCATCGTTAGCGCGCGCCAGGCCCACCGAACTGTCGGCCGGTAGACGTGGAGAAAAGAAAAAGGGCCGGGCCGACGCGCATTGCGTCGACCCGGCCCTCTTATGCCTCGAGCTAGAACAGCAGCTTCACAGCGAACTGAATCTGCCTCGGGTTCGAGTCCAAGGCTGTGATCTGGCCAGCCGTCGGACTCGGGATGACGAAGCCTCCGAAATCCCCCAAATAGAGGCCGGGGGTCGGCTGCGCGAAGTTTGTGTGGTTGATGATGTTGAAGAATTCGGCTCGGAACTCGGTGTTGAGTTTCTCGGTGATCTTTGTGCGCTTGATGATCGAGAAGTCGAGGTTCAGGAGCCTGGGACCGTAGATGCTGTCCCGACCCAGGTTACCTTCCGTGCCCTGCGCCTCCACCGTGTAGCAGGCCGTGTTGAAATACTGGACGACCGGCAACGATCCTGCTGGTTGGGAGACTTTGTTCAGGATCTGGTACGGACTGCAACCGGGGACACCGGTTGCGTAGTTCGGCCTGGGCCCTTCGATTCCTTCCGTGTCGGCCTGATCGAAACCGTCCATGACGTTCACCGGAAGGCCTGTCGAAGCGCTCAGGATCTCGCTCAACTGCCATCCTGAAACGAGCCTATTCCCGGTGAAGGGGAGGGAATACAAACCGTTGATAACCAGGTTCTGCGTGCGATTGAACGTGCAGGGACCGCGATCGAGAGCCTGATCGTAGGGATCCACAACTCCATATGCACCCTGCTCGCCGGCGGAGGTTACCGAGCCGTCGTCCAGGCACTTCGACCACGTGTAAGAGACTTGCGCCTGGAAGTTGTGAGTGAACTGGCGATTCGCCGCGACCTGCAATGAATTGTAGCTGGAGTGGCTGGTCGGAGTCGCATCGTTGAGCGAGCCGAAGTTCGGATTGGTGAGCAGGCCCGTGAAGGGGTTGCCTGCCAAGCCGGGTATGCCGCTTGTAGTTGCGGGGCAGGTTACGCCTGCGGGCAACACGGCCGGGTGGTCGCTGCACGGCACGGGAAGATTCTCGTCGTGAATCGAGAACAGGTGGACGCCCTGAGATCCGACGAAGCCAACGGACAGAACCGTATGGCTGAAGATTTCCCGCTGGACGTTCAAGTTGTACTGAATGACGTAAGGAGCATGATTCGTTCCCTTATAGCTGACTCCCAGGAACTGCGAGAACGGCACGTTGGGAATCGTTGGGAACGGAATCGGAGTGGGCGGAAAGTCAAGAACAGCTCCCGAAGGAGGCGAGAGGAGATAGTTGACGCCGTACGTGCGCGCCTCCGTTTGCTCGTGGAAGATTCCGAAACCGGCGCGAATCGACGTCTTGTGGTCCGCAAACGGATCGTAAGCGATTCCGAGGCGCGGGTCCAAGTTTGCCCAGTTCGGATTGGTAGCGAAGACGTGGTGAGTCAGGATGAAACCGGTATCCGTGAGAGGGTTCGGAATCGCCTCGAGAGGCACCCCGCCGGCGCCGACTGCGTTCGTGGCAAAGTCCCAGCGCAAACCGAGATTCAGCGTCAGCTTGGGGCTCAACTTCCAGTCGTCCTGGATATACGGGAAGAAATCGTTTTGACGGAAGTAGCGTTGAATCTTGAAATCCGGCGTGGGCGGCGCCGAGCCGAGGTACCCGATGGCTTGCCCCTGCATGTAACTTTGGAGGCTCGCGAACGCGAAGTCGCCGCCGTAGACGAAGGGCTGATAGATGTTGGTTTGAACTCTCTCCAGGGAAGCGCCGAACTTGATGCTGTGCGCCCCGTGGCTCCAGATCACGTCGTCGCCGACGGTCGTCTTGTTCTGGATGGCGCGGAAAGGATCCAAGCCGCTGGCGCCCACGCCACTCAGACCACCGCCGGGTCCCACGTCCGCGTCCTGGCGTCCCGAACCCGGGAAGAGGTCCAACGGCGGCGTTTCGCCTGTGGTGACGGCGCCGGAGTGCGTTCTCACGTAGCTGAAGCGCGCCAAATTGAGAATGTTGGACGAGAAGATGTGCTTTTCTTCCATCGTGAAATACTGGTTGCGTGTGATTTCAAGGTCGCCCCAGAGAGGAATCACCGATCCGGCAGTCGGATTCTCTTGATTCACGCGATCCATAAGGTAACGGCCGAAAAACGAATCCGTGGACGAGAGGTTGTAGTCGACGCGCCCGAGAAAATAGTTTTCGCTCGTGTTTTCGCCGCTCACGATGGGATCTTGCGCGTAGCCGCCAAGGTCCTCGGCTCCGGCCACAGGCTGGGGGTAAAGGCCCAAGATCGCCTTCAATTGGTTGGCGATTGCCGTGTTAGACGTAAAGCCTGCGGTAACGATCGGGTTGCCGCCACTGCCTGGAGCGCCCGATGTGGACGCAGGGCATCCGGTAAAGGGAACTCCGGGAGCCGGCCCTGAAAGGACGCTGCATGGCAGCTGACCGTTCAAGACGTATGGTTCCGGAACCCCTGCGATACCAGTTGACCCGAGCGCTTGCCTAAACCCTTCATAATTGACAAAGAAGAAGAGCTTGTCCTTCTTTACCGGGCCGCCGAGATTGCCGCCGAACTGGTTCCTGCGGAATGCCGGAGCGGCTCCGGGCTGAAGCGTGGCCGTGCTGGGATCCTCCACGTAATCGAAGTAATTCCGGGCGTCGAGATCGTTATTGCGCAGGAACTCGTAGGCCTCGCCGTGATAATCGTTCGTGCCGCCCTTGCTGACTTCGTTGACGGCAGCGCCCGTCCCACCGAACTGAGCGCTGTATGTGTTCGTGAGAATCTGAAACTCCGCGATGGCGTCCACGCCGAGTGACGTGCCGGCGACGGCCGAACCTGTACCGTGATTGAAGAAGTCGGAAACGTCTGTGTTGTCGAGAAGGAACGCCTCGCCAACCGGCCGCGATCCCGAAACCGAATAGTTGTTCTCGTTGCCGTACCAGCCGCTGGTCAGGAGGCCCGAAGTTACCTGGGGCACGACGGAGACGCCGGGCGCCAGGGAAATTAACTGCTCGAAGTTGCGCCCGTTTAACGGCAGATTTTGAAGCTGCTCCGGGCTCACGAGCGTGGAGACGGCGGCGGTCTGAGTCTGAACTTGCGAAACATTGCCCTCGACGTTGACGGTTTGCGATATCTGGCCCACGGGCAAAGAGAAATCGACAACCGGGTTAGCGCCGACGGCCAGTACGATGCCCTTGTGAATTACGGTCTGAAACCCGGACAGCGTGGCCTGCACGTCGTATGTGCCAATCAGCAGGTCAGGTATCTTGTATCGTCCTGCCGCATCGGCCGCCGCGGATTCCGAAATCCCGGTGCCTTCGTTTGTGGCCACGACCTTTGCGCCAACGAGAGCGGCGCCCGAACTGTCCGTGATCGTGCCCGTCAGGTTCGCCGTAGCGACGCCCTGAGCGTGCACATCCTCCGCGCTGACCGCCAATAGCAACAGTGCGCATAGTACGCACGCGGCGGTGCACGCGAGCTTTTTCAAGCTTGCTGTCATTAGTTGTTTCCCCTTTTGTTTTTCGTACGTCGATCTATTAGGTGCAGGAAAAACCTGAAGGATACGCACCCACCCGGGGCATATCCGACAAGTGTAATACTACCTTCAAGGGAACAGTGTCAAGCCGAAAGCCCTGTTGATGGCAATACGCGCTGGTCACACTGCTGGAGCGTCTAACTCGCGGCGACTCCTATTAGGGGTCTCAATTTCGATCGGAAGTACGCGGCAGGTCGCCGACGGTTTCGTTGGCAACCCTCTGATTTGAAGTTCTCCACGGCGGCAATTGACTTGAGCTGGGGACTCTCCTAACCTAGCCCACTCACGACTTTTTCCACGGCAAGCGGGAAATCCGAGCCAACAGGGGAGATATGTCCGATCTGAAGCTGACGACGCGGGCGGAGGACTTTTCGGAGTGGTACAACCAGCTGGTGCTGCGCGCGGAGCTGGCGGACTACGCGCCGGTCCGCGGCTGTATGATCGTGCGGCCGTACGGCTGGGCGCTGTGGGAAAACATCACGGCCGCGCTCGATCAGCGTTTCAAGGCGACCGGGCACGTGAACGCGGCGTTCCCGCTGTTGATCCCGCGCAGCTTCATCGACAAGGAAAAGTCGCACGTGGCGGGCTTTTCGCCCGAGCTCGCGGTGGTGACGCACGGCGGCGGCGAAAAACTCGAAGAGCCGCTGGTGATCCGGCCGACGTCGGAGACGATTGTCGGGCACGCGTATGCGAAGTGGATTCAGTCGTACCGCGACCTGCCCGTGCTGATCAATCAGTGGAACAGCGTGGTGCGCTGGGAACTGCGCACGCGGCTGTTTCTGCGCACGCTCGAATTTTTCTGGCAGGAGGGCCACACCGCGCACGCGACCGCCGAGGAGGGCGAGGCCGAAACGCGGCAAATGCTCGACGTCTACACGGACTTTGCCGTGCGCGAGGCGGCGGTTCCGGTAATCCCCGGGCGCAAATCGGACGCCGAGAGGTTTGCAGGCGCCGATCAGACATATTCAATCGAAGCGATGATGGGAGACTGCAAAGCGCTGCAGGCGGGAACGTCGCACAACCTCGGCCAGAATTTCGCGAAGGCGTTCGAGATCCGCTATCTCGACAAAGGCGGCGTGCTGCAGCACTGCTGGACCACCTCGTGGGGGCTCTCCACGCGATTCGTCGGCGCGATCATTATGGTCCACGGCGACGACCAAGGGTTGATCCTGCCGCCGAGACTCGCGCCACACCAGTTGGTGATCGTCCCGATTTACAAGACGGACGAGGAGAAGGCGACGGTGATGGAAACGGCGCAACGGCTGCGTAAGGAACTCGTCGCGGCGGGCATTCGCGTGAAGATGGACGAGCGCGAAGGAATGAGCCCAGGGTTCAAATTCAACGACTGGGAAATGCGCGGCGTTCCGCTGCGGATGGAGCTGGGGCCGAAGGACGTGGCGAAGGGAACTGTGGTGCTCGCGCGGCGCGACCGGCCGGGCAAGGAAGGGAAGTCGTTCGTGCCGCAGGAGGGAATCGCCGCGACGGTGGCGGCGATGCTCGACGAGATTCAGAAGGCGCTCTACGACCGCGCGCTCGCGTTTCGCGAGGCGAATACGGCGGAGCCTGCTGACTACGAGGAGTTCAAGAAAGCGGTCGAAAAGGGCTTCGCGTTCGCGTGGTGGTGCGGCGCGTCCGAGTGCGAGGGAAAGATCAAGGAAGAGACCAAGGCTACGATGCGGTGCATTCCTCTCGATCAAACGCTCGGCACCGGCCGCTCGGCGGCGGGCGGCGTGGGTAAATGCGTTTACTGCGGCAAGCCGGCGAAGGAAAAGGCGATTTTCGCCAAGGCCTACTGAGTTGCGGCGGGAAGCGAAGGTACAAACTCGGATTGCCGCGCCGCCGCCGACATGCAAGCAGGTGAAGCGCGCGTTGGCGGCCGTCGCGAGCCGCAAACGCGCCAAGGGTCTCGCGTGGTTCTTCAAAACCGGCAAGGGCGAGTATGGCGAAGGTGACCGCTTTATTGGCATCACGGTGCCCGTGCAGCGCAAGATCGCGCGGAAGCATCTCGGCCTTTCGCTCGATGAGCTCGCCGGCCTCCTCGAATCTCCCATCCACGAACATCGGTTTACAGCACTCGAAATTCTCGTTGCCCAGTATGCGCGGGCGGACAAGGCCGGTCAGTCGCGAATCTTCGCATTCTACCTGCGCCACGCGGAGCGCGCGAACAATTGGGATCTTGTGGATACTTCTGCGCCGTACATCGTTGGCGCGCATCTGAAGGAACGACCGCGGCAGCTGCTGGACCGCGTCGCGAAGTCGCCGAATCTTTGGAAGCGTCGAATCGCGATCGTGTCGACGCTCGCGTTAATACGCGAGGGCGAGATTGAAGACACCTTCCGCATTGCCGAGAAGCTGCTCCCCGACCGGCACGATTTGATACACAAGGCCGTGGGCTGGGCGCTGCGCGAAGCCGGCCGCGTTTCACGCCCGGCGCTGCTGAGTTTTCTGCAAACACACTACTCATCGATTCCGCGCACCACCTTGCGGTACGCGATCGAACACTTTCCAGCCGCCAAGCGAAAAAGAATCCTCGCGGGCATCTTTAATTAAATAGTCCGTTTGTGCGACTTGCGCGTTCGGGTTGGGGCGCCCAAGTGGCGTTTACTGATCGCAAACAGACGTCGCAAGACCAACTACCTACCGTGCGAGCCGCATGGTAGCGTTTAAGTCGGTACAGACAGCGCGAAAGGTCGCACCATCCAGATGTACAGGTCAGCCAACACGGGGCACGCGCCGGATCGAATGAAGGAGCGCGGCGGCTCAAAGCTGAATACACTCATAACGCTGGCCATCGTAGGCGCGATGGTTTTCGCTGCCGTAAAGATCGTTCCGGTCTACGTGGCAAACTACCAGTTTCAGGACTCGATCGAGAGTGAGTCGCGCTTTGCGCTCGCCGGATACCCCAAGAAGAGCGTCGACGACATCCGCGACGACGTTTTCAAGAAGGCGCAGGACCTGGGTATTCCGGCCAAAGAAGAAGACATCCAGGTCACCGTGAACGACAGCGCCGTCGACATCGGCCTCGACTACACCGTATTAATCGACCTCGCCGTCTACCAGTGGAACAAGCAGTTTCATGTCCACGCGGACAATCACAGCATCTAAGTTAAGATAAATAGAGTCGATCCGGAGTTGGGCGGATCGAACCTCGGCAGCGCTGCGCATTCCCAGATGCGTTTCCGGCGCGCTCAGGCGGAAACTTACGGAGAATCGATTGCGGATTCGAATGGCCCGGGGCTTTTGGACTTCGCGTCTCGGCATGACGCTGCTGGGTGTGATGCTGGTCGTGTTGCTGGGCGGTGCCAGCGTCCTCACCTATTATTACGTGCAGTTTGGCCACCTGATCGACCAGCGGCTTACCGGCCAGGTTTTTCAGAACACTTCGAGCGTCTATTCCGCGCCGGGGCACATTTTTACCGGCGAGACGATGCGCGCGTCCGATCTCACGAGCTACCTGCAGCAGGCCGGCTACCAGGAATCGGACGCCCCGGGATCGCCGGGGCAATTCAGCGTCAATGGCTCGACCGTCGAGATTCACCCGTCGGCGAATTCCTACTTTCACGAGACCAATGCTTTGCGCGTGAACTTTTCCGGCACGGAGATTTCCCACATCGCGCAGCTTTCCGACGGCGCGTCGCGCGACTCCGCCGAAGTCGAGCCGCTACTCATCACGAATCTTTTCGACAGCACGCGCGAGAAGCGGCGCGTGTTGCGATTCTCCGATATGCCGCCCCTGCTGGTTCATGCGGTGCTCGCGGCCGAGGACAAGCGCTTCTTCGAGCACGGCGCGCTGGACGTGATCCGCGTTTTCGGAGCGGCGCTCGCCGACGTCCGGCTCGGTCGCAAAGCGCAGGGCGCCAGCACGATCGACATGCAGGTAGCGCGAACGTTCTTCTTCACGACCAAGCGAGACTGGCGCCGCAAGGTCAAGGAAGTGCTGATGGCGGCGGAGATCGACGAGCGATTCTCGAAGGAACAGATCTTCGAGCTCTACGCGAATGACGTCTATCTCGGCAATCGCGGCAGCTTTTCGATTCGCGGATTCGGCGAAGCGTCGGAAGCCTATTTTGGCAAGGACGTTCACGAACTGACGCCGGGTGAAGCGGCGTTTCTCGGCGGGATCATCCGCGCGCCGAACTACTATTCGGCGGCCGAGCGGCACGTCGACCGGGCGGACGAGGCGCGCAATCGGGTGCTCGCGCAGATGGTCGACGACGGTTATCTGACGGCGGACCAGGAAGCAACCGCCAGGAAGTCGAAGCTGAAATTCGTGAACGGCGGCCTGGAAAGCAGCTCCGCTCCCTATTTCGTCGACATGGTGAAGGACCACCTGCTCGAAAAGTTCTCCGAAACTGATATCGAGACGCAGAGCTACAAGATTTACACGACACTCGATCCGAATCTTCAGCGAGCGGCGTCACAGGCGGTCCAGATCGGCGCAGACGAGATCGACAAGCTGCTGGCGCGCCGCTACGCGATTTGGCGGAAAAAGGGCCAGCCCGTGCCGAAGCCGCAGATCGCGCTGGTCGCGATGGACCCTCATACGGGAGAGATTCTCGCGCTGATCGGCGGCCGCGATTACGGTGAGAGCCAGTTGAATCACGCGCTCGCTCACCGGCAGCCGGGATCGGTGTTCAAGCCGTTCGTGTATGCGGCGGCGTTCGACAATGCGGTGCAGGGATTGCAGCCGGTCGTGACGCCCGCAACGACCGTGGACGACACGCCGACGACTTTCCAGTTCGACGGCAAGGAATACACGCCGAACAATTACGGCGAGGAGTTTTACGGCACGGTGACGGTGCGCGACGCGCTGATGCATTCGCTCAACGTCGCGACCGTGAAAGTCGCCGAGATGATCGGCTACGACCGGGTGGTCCAAGTGGTCCGCCAGATGGGCCTCGGCTCGAATATTCAGGCGACTCCGGCCATGGCGCTCGGCTCGTATGAGATGACGCCGATCGACGTGGCGGCCGGATACACGGCGTTTGCTTCGGACGGCGTGCGCGCCGAGCCGCTCTTCATCCGCCGCGTGCAGGCCGCCGATGGGACGATCGAAGAACAGCAGTTGCCGACGACACGCCAGGTGCTCGATCCGCGCGTCGCGTTTCTGACCACGAGCCTGATGGAAGACGTGATCGATCACGGCACGGGCTACCCGGTGCGCGCCATGGGCTTCACCGCGCCGGCGGCAGGGAAGACCGGAACATCGCACGATGGCTGGTTCGCGGGATATACGTCGAATCTGCTGTGCGTCGTGTGGGTCGGCTTCGACGACAATCGCGACCTCAACCTCACCGGAGGACAGACGGCCGCGCCGATCTGGGGCGAATTCATGAAGCGAGCGGTGCAGTTGCCGATGTACAGCCACACGCAGCCGTTCGAACCGCCGGCCGGAATCGTGCAGGACATGATCGATCCGCAGTCGGGGCAGCTCGCCACCGCGTCGTGCCCGCAGACTGCGGATGAGTACTTCATTACCGGAACCGAGCCGACGCAGTATTGCGAACTCCACGGTGGGCAGCTGGCGCAGTCGCCGGGCGGCTCGTGGCTCGCGCATCTCTTTGGCAAGGGAGACAATCCGCCGCAGCCTCCGCCGCCGGGTTCGAATGCTGCTCCGGGAACGAAACCGGCGCAAGGCCAGAGCCCGGGCGACCCGAACAGCCAGCAGCAGGCCGACCAAGGGGACAAGAAAAAGGGCCTTCTCGACAAGATATTTGGTATCTTTGGCGGCAGCAAGAAGCCTGCGGACGGATCGAACCCACCGCAATAACGATTGGCCCGCAAGCTCGCGCAATGAGGAGCAGGGCGATGAAACGCCTGGTCCTGTGTGCCATCTCTCTGGTTTTTGCAGTCACGCCCGCCCGGGCGCAAGAAGGGTCGAATCCTCGTAGCGACGCTCCGATCATCAATCCTTCCGAGACTCGAACGTCCTCGCCTCTCACGGATCGCCAAAAAGACGAAATGCGCGCGCAGATTCTGATGGCGCGCAAAGACTATGTAGAAGCAGTACAAGCCTATGGCGAGCTTCTGAAGAGCGACCCGAAGAATTCGCAGATGCTTAACCAGATGGGCATCGCATACCAGGAACTAGGCGACCTGGGGGAGGCCGAGCGCTCCTATAAGAAGGCGTTCCACTCGGACAAGACGTACGCCAGCGCCGTCAACAATCTTGGCGCCCTCGAATATTCGAAGAAGCATTACCGCAAGGCCATCAAGTACTACCGGAAAGCCATCGCCATGCCCGACGGGGACCGCGCCGTGATCTACAGCAACCTCGGTTTCGCGTATTTCGGCAACGTCGAATACGCTCCCGCGATGGCGGCGTTCGGCAAAGCGCTGGCGCTCGATCCCGACATTTTCTCGCGCAAGAGCGGCACCGGTGCGATCGTCCAGCAAAGGTCGGCGCCCGATCCGGGGATGCTCTATTTTCTCGTCGCGAAATCGTACGCGAAAGCGGGTGACGCCGAGCACGCCGCGCACTTCCTGAAAGTGGCTCGCGACGACGGCTACAAGAATTTCGTAGCGGCGAAGACGGACCCCGATTTCGCGCGCGTGATCAAGGACCGGCGCGTGCAGGAAGTGTTCGATATCCAGCCGGTGTTTTCGAGCGGCGAAAACAAACTGTAGAAAATCTCGTCCGCCGGCGCGCCGCAATCGCCCAATCCGATAATTCGCCGCCGAACTTGCTATAATCCCGGCTTGAGATGGCCTTCCCATCGCTTTCCCGGTGGTTGCCGCGCGCGCTGTTTGGCGCATGCGTCGTTGCCGGAGCGCTGATCCTCCTGGCAAACAGCGCTTCGCAGGCGGCATCGTCCCCGGAGGCGCATTCCTCAACAGTCGTGCAGCTTCAAATTGACGGCGAAATCGAGCCGGTGCTCGCCGGATACATCGTCAACGGAATCCACGAAGCCGCCCTAGAGCACGCCAGCCTGATTTTGATCACGATCAATACGCCGGGCGGGCTCGATACGTCCATGCGCTCGATCATTCAGGCGATTTTGCAATCGCCGGTGCCGGTGGTGAACTACGTCTGTCCCACGGGATCACGCGCCGCTTCCGCGGGATTTTTCATTCTGCTCTCGGCCGACGTGGACGCGATGGCTCCCGGCACGGATACAGGCGCCGCTTCACCCATCACCGAGTTTGGCGGGCAGCCCGTGAACGTCGACGAGACCCTGCGCAAGAAAATTCTCAACGAGGCGACCGCTTACCTGCGCAGCTACGTCAGCAAACGCGGACGAAACGCGGATCTGGCTGCCACTGCTGTGACCGATGCGAAAGCGTTTACCGAGCAGGAAGCGATCGCGGGCAAGATGGTCGATCTCGAAGCCAACTCAATTCCGGATCTGCTCGCGAAACTCAACGGGCGCACCATCACCCGCTTCGACGGATCGACCGTCGAGCTGGCGCTTGCGAATCCCGCGATCCAGCCGGTCGAGATGACGGCGCGAGAGACGTTTCTGGCGCGGATTGTCCAGCCGGACGTCTTTTTCATTCTGCTGATCGTCGGAGTGCTGGGGCTTTACACCGAATTCACGCATCCGGGAATGTTTGCGCCCGGAGTGATTGGCGGGATCGCGCTGGTGCTCGCGCTCTACGCGATGCTCTCGCTGCCCGTCAGCCTGATGGGGTTGCTGCTGATCGCGCTGGCGCTAGCGTTTTTTGTCCTCGAGGCCAAGTATCCGACGCATGGAGTGCTTGGCATCGGCGGCGTGATTTCGATGGTGCTGGGCGCCCTGATGCTGGTGAAGAGCCCGTGGACGGGCATGGGGGTGAGCTTGAGCGCTGCCCTGGGAGTGGCGATTCCGTTCGCGATCATCGTGATCGTGCTGGCGCGATTTGTGCTGCGGTCGCGCTCATGGAAACTGTCGACGGGTAAGGAAGAGCTGATTGGCGAAGAAGGCGAAGTCACCGAACCGGTTCCGTCTGTCGTCGATGGCGCGTCGGGCCCGGGAATGGTGCGCGTGCATGGCGAATTGTGGCGGGCCGCCGCGCCGCCCGGGCAATCGATTCCGAAAGGCGCGCGGGTGCGCGTGAGAAAAGTGACCGGCCTGACGCTGGAAGTGGAACCGGTCGCAACGCGGCAATCGGCATCTACCTAGCGGATACCGAGGAGGCATAATGGAGATCAATTTCGTGATGATTCTGTTCACCGCCGGCGTGGTGATTTTCCTGTTCTGGCTGTTCAATTCGATTTACGTGATCAAAGAATGGGAACGCGGAGTAGTGCTGCGCCTGGGACGCATGCTGCCGGAGCCCAAAGGTGCGGGATTGCAGCTGGTGCTCTACCCGATCGACAAGCTGACGCGCATCTCGCTGCGAATCGAAACGCTCGACGTGCCGCCGCAGGACGTGATCACGCGCGACAACGTGTCGGTGAAAGTGAACGCGGTCTGCTACTTCCGCGTCGTGGACGCGAACCTCGCGCTTTCGCAGGTGCAAAATTATCTGTACGCCACATCGCAGCTCGCGCAGACTACCCTTCGCAGCCTGATGGGGCAGTTCGAGCTAGACTCGATCCTCTCTGAGCGCGAAAAGGTAAACGCGAAGCTACAACTAATCCTTGACCAGGATACGGAGCCCTGGGGTATCAAGGTAACGAAGGTAGAAGTCAAGCAGGTCGATATTCCGGAGAATATGCAGCGCGCGATTGCCCGGCAGGCGGAGGCTGAGCGCGACCGTCGCGCAAAAGTGATTCACGCCGACGGCGAATTCCAGGCCTCGACGAAGCTGGCGGAAGCGGCCGAGGTGCTGCAAAGGCAGCCCGCCGCGATCGAGCTTCGCTACTTGCAGACGCTGGCCGATATCGGCGTCGAGAAAAACACGACGATCGTCTTCCCATTGCCGGTGGATATCATCTCGCGGTGGTTGCAGGCGAAAGAGGGGAAGTAGGAACGAATGGCGGGCAGCGGAAGGCGTGGCGGAGCCGAGCGAGTTCTCGAGAGCCGGCACCTGGTCGGACTGTTTCTCGGGGTTGTGCTTCTCTGCGGCGTTTTCTTTACGCTCGGCTACGTGATGGGGAAGACGCAGTACGGCGGGCTGGTGCACGCCGCCGAAGCCCTTTCGCACACCTCTCCCGAGCGCCCGGCCATCAAGCCGAAATCGGCTGAGCCTGCCCCCGAATCCGCTCCTGCGAATGGCGAGTGGGACTTCTACTCGAAGAACAACAATAACGATCGCTTGCCGCCCGCGCCGAAGCCGTTGGTATCAGCCGCACACGAGGATCGCGATTCGCCCGCGCCCGCGAGGCCCGCGCCTCCCGCTGCCGCGAAAACCGTTCCGGCGTCCGCGCGTTTTCAGGCGCCGCGCATGTCGAAGAATAGCGTAGTGCTGCAAGTCGCGGCGCTCACGCACCAGGGCGACGCGCTGGCCATGGCCGATGCGCTGCAGCAGAAGCGATTCCCGTCCTTCGTGGTTGCGCCGACTTCGGACAACTTCTACCGCGTGCAGGTGGGTCCGTATGCCGACGCGAAAGCGGCGGAATCCGCGAAAAACGCGCTCGATCGAGCTGGCTTCAAGGCTATCATCAAGCGCTGAATGACTTTTTCCTGGTATACGCGCGTGCTGCTCGCTCTGGCGAGCGGCCTCACACTGGCGCTCGCGTTTCCCAACTACAACTTGCCGCTGCTGGCGTGGGTTTCGATCGCGCTGCTGGTCCTCGCATCTTATGGCGCGCGGCCGCGCGTCTCGCCCCTATACGGATTCTTGCAAGGGCTCGTCTTCTACCCGGTCTGCTTGCCGTGGATGGACGTCGTGATGCAGCAGTACGGCGACGTGGGCCCGTGGACCGCGGCCGGAATCCTCGGATTGATCGGCATCGCCGGAGGGATCATCAGCGCGTTTTTCTCGTGGGGCGTGGCGCTCGCATCGCGCAAGGGCGCGGCGTTTGCGTGCGCGCTCGCGCCGTTTCTCTGGGTCGCGCTGGAATTTGCACGTGCCCATCTTCCGATCTTCGCGTTTCCGTGGAACCTGATCGGCTACGCCGCGAGCGGCAATCTCGCGCTAGTCCAGCTCACGTCAGTCACGGGAATCTACGGGTTGAGCTTCCTCGTCGCCGGGTATGGGGCGCTGCTCGCGTACGCGATTCTTTCTGGGCGCCAGCGCGCGTGGAAGGCGCTCATCGCCGCGACCGCCGGTCTGATACTGATCGCGGTCGGCGGGCGTTACTTTGTGCCCAGCGCGACGCCGCGCTACGTGGCGCACCTCGTCCAGACGGATTTCGCGCAGTCCTATAGCTACCCGCCCGATTGGATGCGAGTCCACGCGGGCGACCTCGATCGGCTCGAGCAGATCAGCATCGATTCCGCGCGGCAGCTGCCCGGCGTGATCGTTTGGCCCGAGGTGCCGGCGCCGTTCAGCCTCCAGGATCCGGATTTCGCGGCGCGCGCGCGGCAGATCGCCATCGGATCGGGGCAGGATTTTCTGGTTGGTGTCGAAGACTGGAAGCACGATGCGTCAGGGAAGTGGATCGCGACGAACAGCGCCGTGCTGCTTGCCCCTTCGGGCCAGCGGATTTTCACCTACGATAAAATTCACCTGGTGCCGTTCGGCGAGTACGTCCCGCTGCGACGGTGGCTCACCTTTGCGGGCAAGCTCACTGCGGACATCGGCGATTTCACCCCGGGCACCGAGTATCGCGTCGGGCATCTGCCCGGCGGCGCTTTCGGCGTCTTTATCTGCTACGAGGGAGTGTTGCCCGGCGCGGTGCGTCATTTCACGGCCAACGGCGCCGAGCTGCTAATCAACATTTCGAACGACGGCTGGTTCGGGCGTTCGGCGGCTCCGGCGCAGCACGTGATGATGGCGCGCGTCCGCGCGGTCGAGAACCGGCGCTGGCTGCTCCGCGACACCAACAACGGATTCACGGTCGACGTCGATCCCTACGGCCGCACCGTCGCCGCGCTCGCGACCGACATCCGCGGCCAGCTTGACGCGCCCTACGATTTCCGCAGCGGCCTCACGCTCTACGCCCGCTTCGGCAATTGGCTCGCATGGCTCTGCGTGCTGGCATCTTTGGCCCTTCTTGTGGCATCTTTGATAAAAGGTTCATTCCCGCCACAAAGAGCGCGAAATTCAAAGGACCTTTAGTCCCCGAAGTCTGGATGGCAAAATAAGACATGGCTGAACATATCGACGACCTGCAACAACGCTACGCCGAGCTCGCGAAACGCATGGAGCTCGTGCGGAGCTATCTTTGACGCGCCCGCCGCGGCAAAACAGATAGCCGAAATCGAAGAGAAAACCAGCGCTCCGGATTTCTGGGATAACCAGGAAAAGGCCCAGGCAGTCCTGCAGGAGCGCAAGCAGCTCGAAGACCGCGTGAACGCCGAGAAATCGCTCGCCGGAAAAGCGAGCGACATCGAGACCTACTTTCATCTCGCGCAGGAAGAATCCGATCACGCGCAGCGCGAGGCGATTCTCGACGACGTCGCCAAGGAAATGGCCGCGGCCGACGCTCTGGCCTCAGGGCTCGAGACGAAGACGCTTCTCGGTCGCGACAACGACGCGCTGAACGCGATTCTCACCGTGAAGCCGGGCGCCGGCGGCATCGAATCGCAGGACTGGGCGGAAATGCTCCTCCGGATGTATCTTCGCTGGGCCGAGGACAAAGGCTTTCGCGCGAATGTCCTCGATTCGACGCCGGGGGAAGAGGCGGGCATCAAGTCGGCCACGGTGCAGATTGAAGGCGAGAACGCCTACGGCATGCTCGGCGGCGAAAGCGGCGTGCACCGTCTGGTGCGGATTTCTCCCTTCGACCAGCAGGCGCGGCGACACACCTCATTCGCGTCGGTATTTGTGATCCCCGAAATCGACGACAAGATTGAGATCGTCGTCAATCCGGATGACCTGCGCATCGACACGTTCCGCTCCGGCGGCAAAGGCGGGCAGAACGTCAATAAAGTCGAAACGGCGATCCGTATCACGCACATCCCCACAGGGATCGTGGTGCAGTGCCAGAGCGAGCGCAGCCAGCACAAGAATCGCGAAACTGCCATGAAGCTGCTTCGTTCGCACCTCTACGAGCGCGAGATCGAAAAGCGGCGCGAGGATATGCGAAAGCTCGACGCCTCGAAGCCCGAAATCAGTTTCGGCAGCCAGATTCGCTCGTACGTGATGCAGCCCTACCAAATGATCAAGGACCATCGGACGAAGGTCGAGCGCGGCGACATCCAGAAGGTCCTCGACGGCGACATCGACCCGTTCATCAAGGCCTACCTGCTCTATCGCCGCGATGAGTGACGGGAATCAATCTCCCAAAGTGTGAACGGAAGCTCCCTCGGCGGCCTGCGAATGCCGCTTTTCGGCGGGCCTATCCCGCCGTTCAACCTCGATTTAAGCCCTTTCGCTACAGGAGATTGACACCCTTTGTTGGTTCCGTTACGATTTTCGTTCGGTTTGGCCATAAACAAGCGATAATGGCGCGCTGACCCAACCGCGTTTTATTCCGCCGGAGGAGACGGTTTTGGCACACCAACCTGAGAAGTTCCTGTTTACCTCGGAGTCTGTCACCGAGGGTCACCCCGATAAGATGGCCGATGCGATTTCCGATGCCGTGCTTGACACGGTGCTGACGCACGACCCTATGGGGCGCGTGGGCTGCGAAACGCTCGTCACGACCGGACTCGTGGTGATCGCCGGTGAAATCACGATCAAGAAGGAAGCGCGCGGCGTCCTCGAATACGAGCGCATCGCCCGCGACGTGATCAACGACATTGGCTACAACCGCGCGAAGTATGGCTTCGACGCCGAAACGTGCGGCATCCTTTCGGCCGTGAAGCCGCAATCTCCTGATATCGCGATGGGCGTGGACACCGGCGGCGCGGGCGACCAGGGCATGATGTTCGGCTATGCGTGCGATGAGACGCCCGAGCTGATGCCCATGCCGATCCAACTCGCCCACCAGCTCACCTACAAGATCGCCCAGGTGCGCAAGGCCAAGGAAGTTGACTTCTTCCGTCCGGACGCCAAATCCCAGGTTTCCATCGAATATGTGAACGGCCGCCCGGCGCGCGTCGATACCGTGGTCATCTCGACGCAGCACAGCGAGAGCGTATCCCAAAGTGACCTCCGCGAAGCCGTGATCGAGAAGGTCATCAAGCCTGTGATTCCCGCGAACATGTTCGATAAGGCCACGAAGATTCACGTGAACCCCACCGGCCGCTTCGTCACCGGCGGTCCCATGGGCGACGCGGGTCTAACGGGCCGCAAGATTATTGTCGATACATACGGTGGCTATGGCCGCCACGGCGGCGGCGCGTTCTCGGGCAAGGATCCTTCGAAGGTCGACCGTTCGGCATGCTATATGGCGCGCTACGTTGCGAAGAATATCGTTGCGGCCGGACTTGCCACGAAAGTGGAGGTGCAGCTTGCCTATGCCATCGGCGTCGCCGAGCCTGTTTCGGTGATGGTCGACACCTTCGGCACCGGCACGATTCCGAATTCGCAGATCACCGAAATTGTGCGCGCGCTCTTCAAGCTCACGCCGAAGGGAATCATCGAAACGCTCGATCTTCGCCGCCCGATCTATCGTCCGACGGCGGCGTACGGCCACTTCGGCCGCACTGGCCCGGGCTTCACCTGGGAGCGCACCGACAAAGCCGACGCGATCCGCAAGGAAGCCGGCTCTGTCGCGATGGCGCGCAGCTAGCATCGGAAATTCGAATTCGCGCACACTTTTGCCGCCGTAACATTGTAGGGGCGCTGCTTGCTGCGCCCGGCCAGGGCACGATCGATGTCTAAAGGAAACTCAGATTCCTATCCAGAGTCAGTCGAGAAAGGGAGTGTATGCCTGAATCAGCAACGAAAGTGAATGGCGACGTCAAGGACATCAGCCTCGCAGCCGAGGGAAAACGCAGAATCGAATGGGCCAACCAGCACATGCCCGTGCTGCAATTGATCCGCAAGCGTTTCATCAAGGAACAGCCGCTCAAAGGCATTCGCATGGCGGCCTGCCTGCACGTCACGACCGAGACGGCCAACCTCGCCATCACCTTGCGCGACGGCGGCGCGGACCTCGTGGTTTGCGCTTCGAACCCGCTCTCGACGCAGGATGAAACGGCCGCGTCGCTCATCAAGGACTACGGTATCCCGACATTCGCCATTAAGGGCGAGGACAACGCCACCTATTACGCGCACATCAATGCGGCGCTCGATCACAAGCCGCAGATCACGATGGACGACGGCGCGGACCTCGTCACGCAGTTGCTCACCAAGCGCCTCGATCAGATCAAGGACGTGATCGGCGGCACGGAAGAGACCACCACCGGAGTGATCCGCCTGCGGGCGATGGCCAAGGATGGCACGTTGAAGTTCCCGGTGATCGCCGTGAACGACGCGCTCACCAAGCACTTCTTCGACAATCGCTACGGCACGGGCCAGTCCACGCTGGACGGCGTGATCCGCGCCACCAACCTGCTGCTCGCCGGGCTCAAGCTCGTCGTCGCGGGCTACGGCTGGTGCGGCCGCGGCGTCGCGATGCGTGCGAAGGGCCACGGCGCCGACGTCATCGTCACCGAAATCGACCCGACGAAGGCCATCGAAGCCGTGATGGACGGCTTCCGCGTGATGCCGATGAACGAAGCCGCCAAGATCGGCGACGTCTTCATCACCGTCACCGGCAACAAGTCGGTTCTCTCGCACGATCATTTCGAGAGAATGAAGGACGGCGCGGTGATCAGCAACTCGGGCCACTTCAACGTCGAGATCGATATTCCCGCGCTCGAAAAGCTTTCGAGCGGCCACAAGCCGGCTCGCCCGTTCGTCGAGGAATACACGCTTCGCGACGGCCGCCGCGTCTACCTGCTCGGCGAAGGACGCTTGATCAATCTCGCCGCCGCCGAAGGCCACCCCGCATCCGTGATGGACATGAGCTTCGCCAACCAGGCGCTCGCCGCCGAGTACATGGTGAAGAACGCGAAGGAGCTTAAAGCGGCCGTCTACCCGGTGCCCGAGCATCTCGACAAGCAGATCGCCAAGCTCAAGCTCGAGTCCATGGGCGTCACGATCGACAAGCTCACGCCCGAGCAGGAGCATTACCTGGCTTCGTGGAACGAAGGCACGTAGTCCCCGTCATTTCGTAATCACCAACCAAAAGCGACCCCGCGCGATTCCGCGCGGGGTTTTCTTTTTCCCCCGACAACTTACGAGGAATCCGATGCCGGAACTTCGGTATGAGAGCGATGGCGTGTGGCTTCATGTGATGGAAGAAGGTCACGGGTCGGCGGTCATCATGCTTCATGGCGGAGGCGCCGACCACCACGCGGTGTGGCCGTTCGTCGCGCCGCTAAGCCCGCGCTATCGCGTAATCGCCCCTGACCTGCGTGGCAGCGGAAAATCGCATTGTGCCGATTCGCTCAGTTGGGATCGGCTTGCGGACGATCTCAATGTCCTGCTCGACCACATCGGCTCCGCTCGCGCGGTCATCGGAGGCGCCTCGATGGGTACCGGAGTCGCTCTTCGTTTCGCACGCCGGTCTCCGGCACGCGTGGCGGGCCTGGTATTGATGCTTCCCGTCTATGCTGGCGAAGATCGAGGGCTCACCGAATATCAGGCAGCCAGGTTGGGATCGCTCGATCCCATTCTCGCGAAGGTCGATCGCGAAGGCATCGAGGCTTTCCGGCCGCTGTACCGTGAATCGCCTGCCATGGAGGCATACTTCGACTCTATGATCCGTTCTGTGCACCCGCCGAGTTTCGTTGCGACGAATCGATTTGTGGCCTCGGGTGTACAGCCCTTCGCGTCCGCCGCCGATTTGCAGGCTATCGTCGCGCCCACGCTCCTGATTCCGGGAAATGATCCTATGCATCCCGCCGAAATTTCCGACTTGTATGCGGCGCGGATCCCGAACTGCGTCGCGGCAAGATTGCCTGAGACTGCCGACTACGGCGCTTGGAGCGCAGAGGTCGCCGCAGCCATAGGCAGCTTCTGTGGGCGCAGCGCCATCTGGTGAGTGCGAATGCACAAAGCGCGTCTGGCGGCCGCGTCCCGCGGCGGCCTGATGTATACTTCGCCGCATCTCCGCGGGTGATCCAGGAAAAGGACTCGCAATGGGCGAAATGTCCGTCGAAAGGGCGCCGATCGCGTTCCCAGAAGAGCAGGTGCTCGAAATCGTCCGCGGATTCTGGCAGAGTCGCGCTTTGGCGACCGCCGCGGAACTCGAGATTGCCGATCATCTTGCCGATGGGCCGCTCGCGATCGAGGTGCTTGCCGAGCAGACGCAAACGCATGCGCCCAGCCTGTTCCGCCTGATGCGCGCGCTCGAAAGTGCGGGCGTCTTCAAGCAAGTGTCGCCGCGCGTGTTCGCAAATACCGCCGCGAGCGAGTGCTTGCAGAAAAACGTGCCAGGATCGCTGTGGGCGTTTGTGCGCACGATTTTATCGAAAGGTTTTGGACAGTACGACTCGTGGGGTGACGTCATCACCAGCCTGCGAACCGGAGAGCCCGCCTTCGATCAACTCTACGGCTGCGGCCCATGGGAATTTTTCCACGGCAATCCGGAGATCTGGACCGTCTTCAACCAGGCCATGCGCGCGGCAAGCGCGCTGATTTCGCCGATTGTCGCGTCCTCTTACAACTGGAGAAAATTTCCCGTGATCGCCGATATCGGCGGCGGCATCGGCTCGCAGCTCGTGGCGATCCTCGAAGCTCATCCGTCGAGCCGCGGCATCCTCTTCGATCAGCCGGGTGTGCTCGCGGAAGCGCTCCCACACGACCGCATCGAGCGCGTGCCCGGCAACTTCTTTGAAAGCGTCCCGTCCGGCGCGGATGCCTACACGATGCGCTGGATCATGCACGACTGGCTCGATCCACAGGCGACCATCATTCTCGGAAATATCCGCAAGGTCATCGCGCCGGAATCGCGCGTCGTGCTCATCGAGGAAATCATTCCGGATACGCCCGAACTCACCTGGGGCAAGTGGATCGACCTG
Organism: uncultured Acidobacteriota bacterium; assembly: GCA_963743335.1. GTDB lineage: Bacteria > Acidobacteriota > Terriglobia > Acidiferrales > UBA7541 > Palsa-295. The sequence goes on along the minus strand of CAVUPI010000002.1, from coordinate 157,734 downwards.
CACATGATGACGGTGACGGGCGGCCGCGAGCGCACGATTTCGGAGTACGCCGACCTCTTCGCGAAATCCGGATTCGAATTGGAAAAAGTGGTTTCGATGGCGGTCGGCGGCTGCAGCTTGATCATCGGCCGCCCGCAGTCCTGAACCGCGCCGCGAGACAATCGCTCCGCGCCCGATGTAAAATCCCGGGTTTATGCTGCCACGTTCGATCGCCGCATCGCTGGCGTGCGCTTTGTATCTATCGGCGTTCGCCTGCGCTCCCGCGCAGGACCAATCTACCGCTCAGCGAGCCGCGGCAGAGGCGGCCGACGTGCGCTTCAGCGGCGAGGTGCTGCCCGGCAAGGAATTCGTGCACGACATCGGGCACGGACTCGTCTTCGGCCTCGCGCCTCTCACCGGCGATGGCGGCGACGGCTGGGTGATCGACATCGTGCCCAAGGCGCAGTCCGCGGACGATCCCGTCGAGTTCTCCGAAATCGTCACGCCGCCGTATCATTTCTACAACGACCGCTATCTCGCCGCCGCCTACGGCTACTCCGCGAAAGAGGCGGTGCAGATGACGACGCGGAAATTCAATTTCGTGTTATCGCTCGCCGACGAGCAGAAGGCGAACGACGTGGTGAACGCGTCGCTGTATCCAGTGACTACCTCGGACGAGGAGAAAGACCGGATCGCGCGCGAGTCCGCCGGCCTCCAGCTCGGCCACGGCGAGTTTCACATCACGCACTCGCACGTGACGCTCGGCAAGGGCGACAGGCCGGACTCGATCGACGTGCTGAAGTTCGACGTCACGATCAGCTTTTCGCCTGGCCTCACGCTGGCGCAGGTCCTGGCCCCGAAGCCCACGGCATCGCGCTGATCCGCGCCGGCCGGAATTGCCGAAGACTCACGAACTCGATCGCCGCCCCGGATTCCGGCGATCCGATTGCCACCCTTCCACAATCTTGCGATGCTCGCGCGAGAGGTGCGGCGAAACGCGAATCTGCCCGTCGCGCACAAATCGCTCGTGATTCTCCTCGACCTCATCCGGCAGATACCGGTAGTTTGCCGTCACGCCGAAAGACGCTTCCAGTCCGTACCGCCGCAAATTTCCGAAAGCGTTCACATGCTCCAGCCGCGCGCCATTAGCCAGGTGGAAGAGCGCCACCGGATCGTACAGTTTCCCCTTGTCTCGCGCTTTCGCCAGATACGCCAGCGCGAGGCGCTCGAGCGGCTCCGCCAGCACCTCCCGATGCGCCACGGGATCTTCCAGAAGGTGAAAGAGCGCGTCTACTGAATCGCGGCGGCGCGACGTCCCAGTAAGCTGCGCCGCAAAATCGGCGAGCAATCGCGAAAGCCGGTCGCGCGTGAATCCGTCTTCATTTTGGTTGTCGCGCAGGGCCCGCGAAAAGCGTGGCAGCGGCGAAAGCGTCCCGTAATTTTTCAGGTTCGGGAATTCAGCCGAAAGCTCGGTCACCACCTGCTTGATCAGGAAATTGCCGAACGCCACTCCCCGCAGGCCTCGGAGGCAATTGTTGATCGAATAAAAAATCGCGGTGTCGGCCTTCTCCGGCGCAAGCACGGGCGCCTGGATGTCGAGCAGCGGCTCGAGATTGCCGGTCAGCCCGTTGGCCAGCGCCACTTCGACGAAAATGATCGGCTCGTCCGCGAGCGCGGGATGAAAAAACGCGAAGCACCGGCGGTCCGCATCCAGGCGCCGGCGCAAGTCCGGCCATCCGTTGATTTCGTGCACCGATTCGTAGTGGATCAGCTTTTCCAGCACGATCGCGGACGTTTTCCAGCTGATGCGTTCGAGCCGCAGGAATCCGCGGTTGAACCACGACCTCATCAGGTGCTTCAGGTCCGCATCGAGCGCCGTGAACTCGCCGTCCTCCGGCGTGAGCGTGTGCAGGTCTCCGCGCAGCGCCACCAGCGTCTCCGTGCCCTTCGGCGCGGTGTTGATCCGGCGGAAAAGCTCCTGGCGCGGCGCCTCCACGGCCGCCGAGAGCGCCGCGAGGCTCTCCAGCTCCGGGTCCTTCTCGTATTGCGCGGCGGCCCGCCGGATAGCTGCTTCGTCCGGGGAGAAATCGCGCGACAGCATTTCGAAAAAGCCGCGCCGCTTCGCGGGATTCATCCCGGCGTACGTTTTGATGATCTTTTCGGCGAGCACCGTTTGCGAAGCCTCGCCGCGTTCCGAGAGCAGCTGCCGGCACAGAAAGCGCATGTCCACGCCGCGTCCTTCGCTTAGCACCCGCAATAAATTGGAGAGGAAGCCTGGCATGGGTACCCGGGATTATAGCCTGAACTCGTCCAAGTCTCGGGATACTCCGCTTCTGGAAAGCAAGCCTCGAACGCCTCCTGCATTTTATCCACGCGCACGTTGCTAGGCGATGTCTCGTGCGTTACGATGCGTTGCACTTTCGCCGGGCGCAGCCGAGCCACAGGGGGGAAAATGAGCCGAGAATATTCGCTTCGCAACCCATTCGCCCGGTCCAGCATTCTAGTGATCGCGCTGCTCGTTCTTGCTGGAAACGCGGCCGCCCAGGATCATTGGGTCGCGACGTGGGCGGCGTCGGCGCAAAGCCCTCACATAGCCTTCCCGGGGATCCGGCAGGCTCCGGCCGGTCCCGGCGCCGCTGCTCCGAGCAACGCTCCTCCGCGATTTCCGCCTCCGCCATCTTTCGATAATCAGACGGTCCGCATGATCGTGCGGTCGAGCATCGGAGGGCATCACCTCCGCGTCCAGCTCTCAAACGCTTTCGGCGACGCCGCGCTCCGCGTCGGCACGGCGCACATCGCCCTGCGTGACAAGGATTCCAGTATCGTGACCGGGTCGGACCGTGCGCTCACCTTCAGCGGAGAGGCCTCCACCATCGTCCCCGTCGGCGCCGAGATCCTCAGCGATCCGGTCGATCTCGATGTGCCCCCGCTCGCGGACCTCGCCATCAGCGTCTACATTCCCGGCCACGTGGACACTCCGACCGAGCATCTCACCGGTCTTCACACTACCTTCATTTCTGGCGCCGGCGATTTCACCGCCGCCCCCTCGATCGAAAACGCAACCACGCAACAATCCTGGTACTGGCTATCGGAGGTCGACGTGCTCGCACCCGCCGACACGGGCTTGATCGTGGCTTTCGGCGATTCGATTACCGACGGCGCGACCTCGACGCCCGACACTGACCGCAGCTGGCCCAGTCAGTTGGCGCAGCGCCTCATGGCGGATAAGTCGCCGTCTAAATGGGCGATCGTCAACGAAGGCATCTCCGGTAACCGCCTCCTCAACGATGGCATGGGAGTCGCCGCGCTGGCTCGTTTCGATCGCGACGTTCTCAGCCAACCCGGCGTGAAATGCGTGATCGTCATGCTGGGTATCAACGACATCGGCTTCGCCAGTTTGCCCGGCGCGCAAGAATCGGATAGGGCGACCTACCAGGACCTGATCGCCGCGCACAAGCAGCTGATCGCGCGCGCCCACCTTCGCGGCATTCGCGTAGTCGGCGCCACCCTCACGCCATTCAGTGGCGCTATGTATTACAGCGACCCGGGAGAAGCGGCGCGCGAAGCCGTCAATGATTGGATTCGCACCAGCGGCGCCTACGATGCCGTAATCGACTTCGACGCGGTCGTCCGCGACCCTGCCAATCCGAAACAGATTCGCCCCTCGTTCAATATCCGGGATCACCTGCACCCGGACGATGACGGCTATAAGGCGATGGCCGATTCCATTGATCTTTCGATCTTCGGCGCCAAGCCAAAAGGCGCAACGCTGGCCTCTCACTAAACCATGCGTCTCCAAATGCTCCGTCTCAAGTATCGGCGCCAAGTGAAAAGGAATACGTCTCAGCGAGGTGTCGTCCCCTCGCCAACTTCACGGCAAACGTCGGTAATGCGTCTTTGTGCCACAGGCGCACTCCTTGCTTCCTTCGTTCTCCTCCCGCCAGTGCCGGCGCAACAAGCGCCCGAAGCAGGGCAATCGCCGCCTCCGCCTCCGATGATTGGCCCGCCGGCCCGCATGGCGGCTCAAGCCGTCTTCAACGCCCACTGCGCCAGTTGCCATCAGAACGTTATGGCGACCGCCAACCAAAGCGCCGGGCGAGCCGGCGGCGCTCCGAGCACCGAAACGCTTGGCCAGATGACGCCCGAAGCGATCTACGCCGCGCTCACCACAGGCGCGATGGTCGGTCAGGCGCGCGACCTCACCGACGCGCAAAAGCGCATCATCGCCGAATTCTTCGGCGGCCGTCCGCTCGGCGACGCCGACGCGGGCGACGCGAAAAATATGGGCGGCCACTGCGATGCGAATCCGCCGCTAGCCGATCCCTCGGCACAGCCCGCTTGGAACGGCTGGGGCAATGGCCTCTCGAACACGCGTTTCCAGCCGGCCAATGACGCGCAACTCTCCGCGGCGCGGGTGCCTTCGCTCAAGTTGAAATGGGCCTTCGGCATCCCCGATGGAGCGGAAACATACGGCCAGCCCGCGATCGTGAGCGGCCGCGTCTTCTTCGGTGACTACAACGGTTTCGTCTATTCGCTCAATGCCTCGACGGGCTGCGTCTACTGGTCGTTTCGCGCCGATGCGCAGGTGCGCACCGCGATTGTGGCCGGTCGCGTGAAGGGCGACGGCTCCGCGAACTACGCCGCCTACTTTGGCGACAAGAAGGGCAACGTCTACGCCGTCGACGCGCATACGGGCAAGCTGCTGTGGAAAGTGAATCCGCAGCCGCGCCTCCTCTCGCACATCACGGGAGGCGCCGCGCTTTACGACGGCCGCGTGTTCGTCGGTGTCGCCGGCTCGGAAGAAATCACGTCCATGGACCCGCACTACCCGTGCTGCACGTATCGCGGCAGCCTTTCCGCGCTCGATGCGAACACGGGCAGAACGCTCTGGAAGACGTACACGATCGCGGAGGCGGCGAAGCCCACGCACAAAAATTCATTGGGCACGCAGCTGTGGGGCCCGGCCGGCGCGTCCATCTGGACCACGCCGACCGTCGACCCGAAGCGCCACGCGGTCTACGTCGGAACGGGGAACGCGTTCTCTGGGCTCGCCGGGAAAACTTCCGACGCGATCGTTGCCTTCGACCTGAAGACCGGCAAAATATTGTGGTCGTATCAGGCGCTCGCCAACGATGTTTCTCCCGCGGGCTGCAACGGCAACGGCCCTAAGGGCGAACAGTGCCCGCCGACCCCCGGGCCCGATTGGGATTTCGCCAATTCTCCGATTCTCGAAGCGCTGCCGAGCGGCCAGCGCGTTCTGGTCGCGGCCCACAAAGGCGGCTTGGTGGTCGCGGTCGATCCGGATCGCAAGGGCGTATTGCTCTGGAAGACCGACCTTGCTGAGCCGAACGCGGGCGCGGCGATCCAGATCATGTGGGGTGGCGCGTCGGACGGACAAAATGTCTACTACGCGCTCAAATCAGGCGGCGTCGCCGCGCTGCGGTTGTCGGATGGAAAGCGCATCTGGACCACGAGAATCGATCCCGCCGTGATTCCGTCGGAGGTTGGCAAGCGTCCACGGCGTGGATTGGACGCGGCGGTCACCGTAATACCCGGCGTCGTTTTGGCGGGTGGATGGGACGGCGTCCTGCACGCGCTTTCGACCGAGGACGGCAGCGAGTTGTGGCGATACGAAACGGTTCGCGACTACACGACCGTCAACGGTGTCGCCGCGAAGGGCGGCTCGCTCGGCGCGCCGGGCCCGGTCGTCGCGGGCGGCATGCTATATCGTCGGCTCCGGCTACGTAGGCACGGGTAACGGCATCCCGGGCAATGTGATGCTGGCCTTCTCCGCCCGATAAAAAGTGAGTCGCCGGTTAGTCCCGCGCCGCACACGCAAACCCGCGGAGTGCGGGAGCTCGCTCCCGCCGCAGTGCGGCGAGGCTTGCCTCGCCGTCAACCGCGGAGTCAATTATCGCCGAGAGGGGACGCGGCGAACCAAGGTTCGCCTGAAGAAGAGCGGCGGCAAGCCACCGCTCTCCGCGTGGGGCGGCGCGCCGCGTTCGCGGATAATTTCCGTCTGCCAATCCGGCATGGTCGTTCGAAAACCATGCGGCAAGAATGACTAAAGAATCTCTCTTCAGCCATCCCCGCTTCGCGGCGCGCCGCTTCGTCTTCCGCGTTCCGCCGCCGTTAGATTAATCACCGACCGCGACTGCGTGGTTCGCGTCGACTGGCACTGTCACCTGCGCCTCGTGCTGGAACTGCCGTTCCTGCCGATTCGAGTAAATGAATTCGTTGCCGATCTCCCGGCCGGGATAAAACCACCTCGTCAGCGCCGGGATTTCCGTATCGGGGTTGGCCGACGTGTCCGGCTTGGCAAAAGCCAGCACGGTCTCGCTTGTCGCCTGCCGGCGGTCCGCGGACGCCGTCAGAAGGGTCCGAATCACAGCCGTGCGATCCGCGTTGTATACCTGAACGACCGTCGGGTCCTTGCCACGATTGGCGATGACGAACCAGTAGGTGCCCGCGGGCAGGACCCGCCCCGGCACTCTGACGGGCCCGGTGAAAGTGAGCTTCGTTGCTCGATCGAATTCGTCCGCGTGCGCCGCCGGCACGGTGCTCAGTGCCAAAACCGAAGCCAGCGCCACACCTGCTAACATTTTTATCTTCACAGCTGTTGCCTCCTGGCGGTACGTGCCGCCTTGGTATTTGTTACTACTGGCACTTCGATGGCGTCACGCGCGCACGCGCACACAACTATATTTTTGTGACGGTCGTGTCGGGCAGGCAACCTGAAGTAGAAGCGGCTGATTTCGTACGGATTAACAGCGTGAATCGCGTCGAGAATTATTTTTTCCGTCACGGCATTACGGTTCGTGCGGAGCGGACCTTTGCTTCTCGGGCATCGGCAATCCTGTCGGTTCTCCCCTGTTCGGGCCCGCCTCGCATCGTTTTCCGTGATCCGTGGAGGCTGCCCCGTCGTTAGATTCGCCATACACCCACCGCGTCGTCATTCTGAGCGAAGCGAAGAATCTCTCTTGGTCTTTTGCGCGCCGCTGTGGGATGCTGCCGCATAATCGCAAGTGGCGCACGAAAAGAGAGATTCTTCGGCCCGATAATGCCCGGGCCTCAGAATGACGTGATTGCTTGTCGAGCGGTGAGAAATGAAGGGTGGCTTCGCTTACATTTTAGCCAGCAAATTCGGAGTGCTCTACGTTGGCGTGACGAATCACCTGAGCCGCCGAATCGTCGAGCATCGTCTGAAAATGACCGATGGATTCTCGGCGAGATACAACGTCAACCGATTGGTGTACTACGAGAGGTTCGGCGACATTCGCAACGCAATCGCACGCGAAAAGCAGATCAAGGGCTGGCTCCGCGCAAAGAAGATCGCCCTGATCGAATCCGTGAATCCTTCCTGGAAGGACCTAGCCGAAGGCTTCCCGGTCATTCCATAGCCATCCGCCCTCGCCCCCGTCATTCCATAGTCATCCGCCCACCCACCGCGTCGTCATTCTGAGCGAAGCGAAGAATCTCTCTTCTTATTCGCCCCGCATATGTATTCGTGGGAGCGGCGAAAAGCCCCTCTCCGCTTTCGCTCTTGCGAACGACGGCTTGACAGCCGCCGCCGCATCCCTAAGATGGTGTGTGCGCGCGCGGCGAGAAGTACAGGCCGGCCAGAGGCAAGCGCTTCGGATTCCGTACCTGTCCGTGATCTGTACGGCAGGGCAATTTCCCGGTCGCGGCAATTATGCTTAACTGGAATGATGACGATAAACGAGTATCCGGCGGCGACAGGCAGAAAAAGCACTTCGATTTCTAATCGACATTCGGCGATTAGAAACGCTCGTAACTCACGGAAAACACACGATGGCGACACGTTCTAATCGACACTCACACGAGGGTAGCCGTTGATGCAGGATTTGGCGAATTCGGCGATCGAGACGGCGAAAAAACGCGGCGCGTCCTACGTCGACGTGCGCGTCATGGACATCCGCCATCGCGACATTTCGACGAAGAACGGTGAAGTTGGCACGCTCGCCGAATCCGAATCGCTCGGCATCGGCATTCGCGTGATCGCGAGCGGCGCCTGGGGTTTCGCGTCGACCGACCGCCTGACGCGCGAAGGCGTGCAGGCCTGCGCGGCGGAAGCCGTCGAAATCGCGAAGGCGTCGGCTCTCGCGAAGCGCGAGAACGTCGCGCTCGCTCCCGAAAAGGCGTACGTCGATACCTGGCAGAATCCGTTCCTCAAGGATCCGTTCCGCATTCCTGTCGAACAGCAGATCGATTTGCTGCTCGCGGCCGACAAGGAAATGCGCCGCGATAAAGGGTGTCACGGTCGCGGAAGGCTCGATGTCGTTTCGACGCATCGAGCAGCTGTTCGCGTCGAGCGCTGGCTCGTCCATTCATCAGATCAAGATGCAGTCCGGCGCGGGAATCGTCGCGACGAGCTTCGCCGGCACCGAAATTCAGAAGCGCTCGTATCCGAATAGCTTCGGCGGACAGCACATGCTGCAGGGGTACGAGCTGGTCGAATCGCTCGACCTTGTCGGCAACGCCGGGCGCATCGCCGAAGAGTGCGTTGCGCTGCATTCCGCCGCGCAGTGCCCCGAAGGGCAGGGCACGATCATTCTCGACAGCTCGCAGCTCGGCTTGCAGATTCACGAATCGATCGGGCACCCCATCGAGCTCGACCGCGTCCTCGGCATGGAAGCGAACTTCGCGGGCATGAGCTTCCTGACGACGGAAAAGCTGCGCAAGCTGAAATACGGCTCGGATATCGTCAACGTGGTCGCCGACGCGCGGCTCGAGCACGGCCCCGGCCTCGGCACGTTCGCCTACGACGACGAGGGCGTGGCCGCGCAGTGCACGCCGATCATCACCGACGGGCTTTTCACCGGCTATCTCAGCAGTCGCGAGACGGCCGCCTCGATCGGCGAAAAGCGCTCCGGCGGCACGGTGCGCTGCGAAAGCTGGAATCGCCTGCCGATGATTCGCATGACCAACATCAGCATCAATCCCGGCACATGGAAATATGACGACCTGATCGCCGATACGGACGACGCGATCCTGATGGAAACGAACCGCTCGTGGTCGATCGACGACAAGCGTTACCACTTTCAGTTCTCCACCGAAATCGGCTGGGAGATCAAGGGCGGCAAAAAAGGCCGCATGATCAAGAATCCCAGCTACAGCGGCATCACCACCGAATTCTGGAATAGCTGCGACGCCATCTGCTCGCGCGAATACTGGACGCTCTGGGGCACGCCCAATTGCGGCAAAGGACAGCCGCAGCAGGTGATGGGCACTGGCCACGGCGCCGCTCCCGCGCGTTTCCGCAACATCAAAATCGGCGTCGCCTTCGCGAAATGACGATGACCGATCAACCGATGCGGCGAATTTCCATGAGGACGCGAATCGCGTCGGCGTGCGCGACCGGAGGTTTCGTCATCGTCATCCTGAGCGAAGCGAAGGATCTCTCCTTCTCGATGAGGCGCGATGTCGAAAGATAAGCGGCTATCCATCAGCGATCTCGAGCGTATCGCCGAGCGCGTGCTGAAGCTCAGCGACGCGGACGAAACCGAAGTGGACGTCGGCGCGACCACCGACGCGTTGACTCGTTTCGCAAACAACACGATTCACCAGAATGTTGCCGAGGAAACTCTCGGAATCTCGATCCGCACTGTCGTCGATGGGCGCACCGCACGATCCACCACCAACAAGACGGACGACGAATCGCTGCGCCGCGCCATTGCTGTCGCCATCAGCCTCGCCAAGAACCAGCCCAAGAATCCCGATCTGCTGCCGATGCTGAAGAAGCAGAAATACGAGAAAGTCTCGCGCTTTTTCTCGGCGACGGCCAGGACCACGCCGCAGGACCGCGCCCGCGCGGTGGCCCGCGTCTGCAAGATGGCGGACAAACGGAAGCAGACTGCCGCGGGAATCTTTTCAAGCGGCGCATCACATTCGGTGCTGGCGAATTCGAAGGGCCTGTTCGCGCACTACGAGCAGACGAGATCTGAATTTTCGGTGACGATTCTCGAATCGCAATCATCGGGATGGGCCAAAGAGAATTCGCCCGACATCCGCGAGATCGATCCTGAAGCGCTTGCGGAGAGCGCGAGCGACAAGGCCGCGGAGTCGCGCGAGCCGCGCGAGGTTCCCGCCGGCCGCTATACCACGATCCTGCCGCCATCGGCCGTCCTCGATCTCGTAGGATTCCTCTTTTACGATTTTGCGGGCACCGCTGTGCTCGACAAGCGGTCCTGCTTCACAGGACGCATGGGGAAGAAAATCCTGGGCGAAAATATCACGCTGTGGGACGACGCGTACCACCCCCTACAGACCGGCTTTCCCTACGATGGCGAGGGTGTTCCGCGGCAGAAAGTGCTGCTGGTCGATAAGGGCGTGCCGAAGAATCTGGTGTACGCGCGCGCGACCGCGAAGAAAATGAAGGCCAAGCCGACCGGTCACGGCTTCTCGCTGCCGAACGATTACGGCGAAGCGCCGATGAACCTGGTGTTCGCGGGCGGCGACAAGTCGATCGATGAAATGGTCCGCACGACCGAGCGCGGCATCCTCGTCACGCGCCTTTGGTACATCCGCGAAGTCGATCCCTACGAAAAGATACTCACGGGCATGACGCGCGACGGCACGTTCCTGATCGAAAACGGAAAAGTCGCGGGCGGCATTCGGAATTTCCGCTTCAACGAAAGCGTCATCGAGATGCTATCGAACGTCGAGATGCTGGGCCCTGCCGTCCGCGCAGCCGGTGAAGAGTCGTTCGAGATGGTTGTCCCGGCGATGAGGGTCCGCGACTTCCACTTCAGCGAAGTGACTAAATTTTAATTCAGCGCGCCGCGCGGTGCCGGACGAAGAACTGCGTCTTATCGACGTTCGCGTCCACGGCCACATCGAAAAAGCCGACCATCATTTCGTCGTACGTCTGATCGCCCCAATACACGGCGATGGTCGGATCGGGATTGTGCGGATTGTTCTTCGAGTTGTCGTACCAGCCGACCGCCTGCAGCACGGTTCCCGCCTTGAGCGGCATCGGCTGCGCGAGCCGGTAGCTCAGCTGCCAGAAGAAGTCGTAGTTGACGCGGAGCAGCGGCTCGATCGTGCCGTCTGCGCGAAGGATGTTGTACTCGAAGCGTTTCCCGCGGAGATGCATGTGCGGGAAGAAGCTGAGTAGCAGCGCGTCGTTGGGCAGCGAGCCGTGCACTTCGACTCGATAGTCAGGAACGCCTGGGGGAATCACGAAGCTGCTGTTGGTCAATTGCAGTGTGAGCACGCGTTTCGCGGGCGGATGCTTCGCGAAGACGATGCCGACGCTGGTCTGATCGACAGTGGGCCGATCGCGCGAGATGTAGTGCATCTGGAAAACCAGGTCCGAGCCTGCGGGAATGTACTTCGCCATTCCATCCGGCCAACGATCGGGCGAGCTTCCGGGTGCGTACACGAGAAGGATGTCCGCCTTCGTCGTCTGCGTGTCACGACGATCGGCGTCGGTCTTCATGTCCGACGCCGTGAACGGCACTCCGATCGGCGCGTGCCGCAGCCACGGCGAATCCGGCGGGCGAATGTAGATGACCGCGTGGTGCACGTTCGCGCGGCTCGACGGCCGAATCTCAGACATCTGCACCCACTTGCCTTCCTTGAATCCCGTGGGAACGATCTCGTAGGTGTACTCGATATCGCACAGCGCCGGAATCGGCACCGGCTTCGGCATGCGAACCACCAGATCGGGCTCAGGGATGTTCCAGCCTTCGACCCAGTGCGGTGGTGGAGGCGCATCCGCCCGATTTCCCGCGGGCGCATTCGCCGCGGCCCAAGCCGCGAGCGTCTCGATCTCACGCGGAGAGAGCGAAGGATCGTTCGAGAAATGGCCGACGCGCGGATCGGCAAACCACGGTGGCATCTTGCGCGCGCGGACATCGTCCGCGATCAAGTGAGCGAGCGGGAGCGTGTCGTCGTAGGTGACGAGCGGCATGGGCGCGATTTCGCCCGACCGGTGACAGGACTGGCAGTGCCGCTGCAGGATCGGCAGCACGTCGCGGTAGAACGTCGGAGTTCCGGCTGCGTGCAGCGATCGCCCGCAGGGCAGCAGCGCTGCGAGCACAAACGCCACGACTGCCGATGGCCGGAATACTTTCATCGCATTGGGCTGACTCAATGAGTCCGTTCGGGATTATCGCACGAGGCCAGGTGAGGTAGCGCTCCGACGCTCTACTGTTCAGTGAACTGGAGGCTCGAGATGGCGCGGTCGATCACGTTTTCTTGAATCTGCACGAGGTCGCTGTCGGCGCGCGTCATGCCGAAGATGGTATAGATGCGTTTACCGCGCGGAATGAAGACGGCCACGCCGGACCAATCGTGGTCATCGACTTCGCCACGGAAGCGATGCTCGACGGCAGGACCGCCGCCGATCGTGACGTGCTCTACGGCGAGCGGGCGAAAGTTGTCCATCACGTCGCGCAGGCGCTGCTCGGTCTCGCTGATGTCCGAGGCGAGAGATGCGCCGGCGGGCTCCTGGCCGATCAGCAGGTAAGTGGTTTCATCGTCCGTGCCGAGAGCGGTGATCGTGCCAGGCAGTAGGTTTCGGGCGCCGGCAATCATTTGCCAATCGGGTGGCTTGTACATGTGGAAGCGATAGGTGTCGTTGGTGTAGAGGTTACCGACGACCTCTTCGCGGATCGGGATGGGCGCCGCGGGCTTCGGCGGCGCGGGGTCGGCGACAGGTGTCGCGGCGATGGGCGACGGGGTGGCAGCGGCGAGCTTAGGCGCCGAAACAGGTTTGGCCGCCGGCTCCGGCTTGATTACGGGTTTTGAAACGACCGGCGCAGCGTTCGCTGTTTCCGGTTTTGGAGTTTCGGCAGGGGGCGCGGCAGCTGCTTCGGTTTTCGCGGCCGTGATGCTGATCGAGACCACCTGATCCTTCTGGACCTCGGCGAATCCGTAGCTGGTCTTCACCTTGAAGGAGTTTTCCTCGAAGCCGATGATGGTGCCGGAAATCTTCGTGCCGTCCTTCAGCTTCAGCTCGTCAGCTCGCACAGCTGAGGTCGCGAACAGACTGGCGCCGACAGCGGAGCATAGTGCTGCAGACAGCAGCAATGACGGACGAAGCCTCATGGAGTCGAGTATCGCCCCGGACTATACGCGTAGCAAGCTCGCGCGCGGCACGGTGCTGGTTTAGTCAGCAGAGGTGAGCGAAATCCGAAATCAGCGGTCGAGGAATTCGCGCAAACGCGCGTAGCCCGCGCGGCTGACGGGAATCTGCGCGCCATTGGCGAGAACAGCGACATGGCTGTCCTTTGAGTACGGTTCGATCTTGGCGACGCGCTCGAGATTCACAATATAGGAGCGGTGAACGCGGAGGAAGCGCGAGGGGTCGAGGGCGGTTTCGAAGCTGGCGATGGTCTGCTGCTTGAGGTGCTTTTTGCCGTCGGACGCGATTGCGACGTAATCGTCCTGCGCCTCCACATAGTCGAGCTTGGCGACGGGAATAATGAAAACGCGCGAGCCGTCGCGAACGGGGATTCTTTCGAGATACTGCGCAGGCGGCCGCGCGGCTGCGGCGAGCTCGGCGGCAGGCGTCGCGTTCGACGGGGCCTTGCCTTCGAGGCGTTCCTTGGCGCGCTTCAGGGAAGCTTCGAAGCGCGCGGCGCTCACGGGCTTCAGGAGGTAGTCGACCGCGTGGACCTCGAAAGCGCGAATCGCAAAGTTGTCGTGCGCGGTGACGAAGACCACGGCGGCGTCATTGCCGATCAATTCGACGACTTCGAAGCCATCGAGCTTGGGCATCTGGATGTCGAGAAACACGAGGTCCGGCTTCCACTCGGAGACAGCTTTTACAGCCTCGAAGCCGTTCGAGCACTCGGTGACGAGCTCGATTTCCGGATGCGACGAGAGAAACTCGCGGAGAATCTGCCGGGCGAGATCTTCGTCGTCCACGATCACGGCGCGGATTTTGGGCGTCGCTTCGGAGTTCACGTGGCAGGTACCTCTTTCTCGGAGGATTTTTCCGCGGGCAGCGTCATGGCCACGCGGAAGCGGTCGCCTTCCGCGCCGGCTGCGAAGGTGGAGCGATTCCCGTAGCGCGTCTGAAGGCGCTGCCGCACGTTGGCCAGTCCCACGCCGTTCCTGCGGCGCATCGGAGCCTCGGGATCGAACAGATTTTCGACGACGATCGAGACGGATCCGTTCTCGCATCCGACATCCAGGCGAATCCAGCCGCCATCGACGAGATTCGCGATGCCGTGGGAGATTGCATTTTCGATGAGCGGTTGAAGCAAGAGCGGCGGCACGTCCACGGAGAGCGCGTCCTTGGCGATGCTTTCTTCCATGTGAAGGCGCGCGCCGTAGCGCGTTTTCTCGACGGCGAGGAATGCGTGGATCAGCGACATCTCTTCTTCGAGAGGAATGGCCGATTTTTCGCCGAGGCCCAGGGTCCGCCGCAGGAAATCGCCGAGCAGGATGCACATTTCGCGAGCCTTTGCCGGGTCGGAACTCGTGAGCGCGCTGATCGAATTGAGGCTGTTGAAGAGGAAATGCGGATTCACCTGCGCTTTCAGGGCCTTCAGCTCGGCTTCGCGCGCGAGAATGCTCATTTGCATCATGCGTGCCTCAGCCTTTTGCGATGCTTCTACGGCGATGAGCACGTAATAAAAGAAAACAGACAGCAAATACAGCAGGACTCCGGTGACGAATATGACGGGCAGCTCCGAATAGAGGCGCTCGTCGAGGCCACGAAAGGTGTTTACGCTCGACGACAAAATCCACGCCAGCAACCAGGCGGTGAAGGTCCAGACGCCGGCGGCTGCCAGCGCGCCGCCCACATGCGTCATCAGCAGCTTTTCAAAGCTTGCGCGATCGACCGGGGTGGTCCGGCACGGATACCACGCGGAGAGGCAAAAGAATGCGTAGAAGAGGCAGAGCGGTATGGCCAGCGCGGCCGCTTCGACGGGACGAACCTGGCGCGTCATGGAAAGCAGATAGGCGAGCAGCGCGGCGATGGGAGCCCACGCGACCAGGTAGAGCAGAACCCGCCGAAGTTGTCCAAGGAGCGGATGCATAGCAGGTCAGTTCTTGATGGTGACTCCTCCGAAGACGGCGGACCCGCGGACGATCAATTGCTTGAGCGGCGCCGACGCGTTCGCGGGTTGCGGATAGGTTTCGTCGACGAACGCGCCCGCGATGGCCGTGGCTTCGATCACGATCCGCCAGGTGTCGGGGACGCGGACTTCGCCGCCGCCAAAAACAGTGTCGATGTGCAGCACGGCGCGGTTGCCTTCCATATCCGCGCGGGTGAAATCGAGATGGAAGCCGCCGAGAACCGCGGTCGCCTTTCCGAACCGGAAGCGCTGCGAAATGATCCGCCGCTTGAAACCGCTCAGGATGACGGCTTGATCGAATGTCGCATCGTCGCTACCGCCCGCCGCATTGACAAAACCAAAGGCCGAGCCCGAATATGGCGCTCCCGGCGGTGGAGGAGCGCCGCCCGGAGAATGCGCCGCCCGATCTTGCGGTGGCCCTTGCGTTGGACCTTGGTCTGGGTCGGCGTTTGGATACTGGTCCGGATATTGATGCCGATTTGGCCAATGAGTCCAGGCACCGGGGCGGCCCAAGTGTCCCGAAGAATTCAACAGCATGGAGATGCCGAGCGCGATGAGTATGAGCGGCCACAGGCTTCCGATGTGAATCTGGAAGAAGCCGAGCTCATTCGAGACCGAGGTCACTCCCCAAGCGAGCAGAACAAATCCCCAGAAGCGGCTGCCGGAATGCGTGGAGAGCAGGATCGAGACACCGGCGACGATCAATATTGTGGGCCAAACGAAATGGAAAGAGATGTGGGCCGGGATGATGCCCAGTTGGTCCAGCAAGAAAATTACGCCGAGCGTGGTGATCCACAGGCCTATCAAAAGGCCCGGGCCCACCACGCGTCTAGAACCGTTCGTCACGCCATTCCTTTCCATCGCTTCGTTCCACGCGCTTGCTGTGCAGGCGGTCTATATCACACCGTCCGGCGAGACATCAGGATTGCGCAGCCGGCAAGCACCAGGGCCAGCGGCCAGAACCGGAACGAATCGCCGATCGCTGCCGTCTGCATCCAGCCGTCCAGCGCGCTCCAGAGGCTCTGGAGGAGCAGGGAGGCGATCCAGTGGCTGTCTGTCGTCAGATGGGCGTAGCCAAGCTCGCACAATTGAAACACAATTCCCAGGAAGATCAGAATTGCGGCGCCCAGCGTGGCGGCTGCCGACGAAGGGGAGGTGGTAGAAGGGGATCGCCGCTCGACGTTGGTCATCATCATCGTGTCGTCTCCTGCCAGGATTTTGTGCCGTTCCATGGACGGGAGAATAGGCGAGGCGCTGCGGGGCGTCTTGATGTTTTCGGTGAATGGCGGTTGTTTACCGGCGAATGGCGTGCGGGAATGGTGCGAATCGGTGAGTGCCTGAAGAGCTTAGGAGAAGAGGTTCAGTCCGAACCAGAAAGCAGCTGCGGTGACGATGCTTGCAACAACGAGGAGCCAGCGCAGCTGTTTCTTGCGCGTGGCAAGCACGATCATGCCAAGGACAACGAAGAGAAAGATCAGCTCCATCCAGAAAAAGCGCGAGCCGAATCCGGCGCTCCACTGGCCAGCGCTATCTTGAAGCCAAACGGACGCGAATGATGTAACGGCGGTAAGCGAAACGGCGACGACCGCGGCGAGGGCCATCCCCTTCGCCCAGTCGGGAATTACCCAGTCTTTTCGCGCTTCGCGCCAATCGAGCCACGTCTGCCCGGCAACGAGCCCCACCAAAATTAGAACGAACAGCGCCACATGCCCTCCCAAGGCCGGGCCGTCCAGCGCCCCAATGCGGCGTTCGCGTTTGCTGGCCTGGCCCGCAGGCTGCTGCCGTCGAATCACATCCTCAGTGCGAAGCGCGCCCGCGCTACGGGCGACTTCGCTGCTTCGACAGACCCTCCGCCTCCACCATTTCGAACGCCTTTTGCGACGAACAGGTCGCTGGAGTCAACGAGTGAATCCGTATTGAACTCATCAGCGGCGCGTATGCTTGTCGCGTTCGCTTGCGATCGCTTTGAGCACTTGCGCGATGCGCTCTGATGGGCAATCCTCCTACCAAAGATGGGCGAATCGCCATTCCTTCGATGCGTCTGCTATGTGCAATGGCTTCATCGTCCTGCGGTCGCGCACGTATCGAGTGAAGAGACGATGACGGCGACATTCACCTGTGGGACACGTGGAAGCTGGAAGACAGTGGGGCGAAGAAGAGAAAGACTTTGCACGGGGACGTTTTCGCGAGAAGGTAGGGGTTGTGGAAGTCCTAGTACAGGCTGGCCGGGGTTGTGATTCTCACAACCAGCCTGTGGCGAGGAAAACGGCCGCGAGCCTGAATCTGCTAGCATAAACGGACTCATGCGAAACCCCTGGATCATCGCGCATCGCGGCGCATCTGGTCATGCCCCGGAAAACACGCTCGTGGCTTTTCAGCGCGCCGTGGAACTGGGCGCGGGCTTCATTGAGACTGACCTGCACCTGACGCGGGATGCGCGTTTCGTTGCGATACACGACCCCACGCTCGAACGGACCACGAATGGCCACGGGCCCGTGAAAGACCGGACGCTGGCTGAACTGCGGCAGCTCGACGCGGGGATGTGGTTCGACCGTCAGTTCATGGGGGCGCAGATTCCGACGCTTGAAGAAGTGCTCAAGTTCTCGCGGCAGAACGATGTGATTTTTTATCTCGAGATTAAGTATGACGGCGCGTGGGGCATGCACCATTCGCTCGTGGCCGCGCTGCAGAATTCGGAAAACGCGGCGCGCACGATCGCGATTTCGTTTGATCCGGAGACGCTGCGCGCGCTGCGCCAGATCGATCCCGGAGTGATGATGGGGCTGCTGGTCGACCGGGGCGGACCGGACCTGGTGAAGACGGCGCTCGATGCGGGCGCGCGGCAACTGTGCCTGCGATGGGATCTAGTGAATCGCGAGATCGTGGAGCGCGCGCATCGCTCGGACCTGCACGTGGTGACTTGGACCGTAAACGATGCCGGCGAGATGCGCAATGTGATCGAAGCAGGCGTGGACGGCATCATGACCGACCTGCCGGACCGGTTGCGCGCGGTGGTCGAGGATATGTCTTCGGCGTTGCCGCGCGACGTGATCTGACGCTTTATTTCCCACTTATTTCGGCGGACATTTCGGAGAACAGGGCGGAGAACTGCGCGAGCGAGAGCTGCTCGGCGCGTGCATCCGGGCGAAGGCCGCCGTTGTGAAGGGCAGCGTGGATGCGGTTGTCCGGCGCGACGGAGCGGAGATTGTTGCGCAGCGTCTTGCGTTTCTGTCCGAAGCACATCTGCACGAATTCGAGAAATTTCGCTTCGTGCCGGACGCCCAGGGAAGCCCGCTCGCCGGGCAGGGTCATGCGGACGAGTGCGGATGTAACGCGCGGCGGCGGGCGAAACGCGCCGGGCGGAATGCGCAGCACGATTTCGGGCCGAGTGTAGAACTGGCAGGCGGCCGAGAGATAGCCGTATTCGCGGCGGCCGGGGCGCGCGGCGATCCGCTCGGCCACCTCGAACTGGATCACGATGTGAATCGAAGCGATCTGTTCCGCGTAACCGAAGAGTTGGTGGAGGATCGGCGAGGTGATGTAGTAAGGGAGATTGCCGTACACGCGAAAGCGATCTCCGTCGACGAGCTTGCCAAGGTCGAGCTGCAGGACATCTCCGGAGACGATTTCGACCGACGGCCACTCGTCCGGGTGCGCTTGAATGCGCTGGCGCAGATTTTCCGCGAGGCGAGCGTCGGTCTCGATTGTGACGATGCGGCGGCCGCGGCCGGCCAGCAGGTGCGTCATCTCGCCGTGACCGGCGCCGATTTCAACCCAGACGTCGTTAGGATCATGCGGCAACGTATCGAGAATTCGCTTTTGCCAGACGGGGTTGCCGAGGAAGTGCTGCCCCAATTTCTGACGCGCCATGGCGAAGGAGTGTAACAACCTGCCCCCGGGCGCGACAAATGGGCCTCGGTAGCAATCGTGCGATAGCAGATGCGGCGCGGTTTCGGGAGATTGGGTTGACGAACGATGGAGGCTCCGTTACCGTTTTTATTGCGGTCGAATGCCGATGAAAATTCTCTTTGTAGCTTCCGAAGGGCTCCCGTACTCGAAAACGGGCGGGCTGGCGGATGTTGTCGAGGCGCTGCCGAAGGCGCTGCGGGCGATGGGGCACGACGTGGCCGTGCTGCTGCCGCGGTACCACGCCAATCGGATCCATTCGGTGCTGATTTCGAGCGTCACGCTGACGCTCGGAGACCACGTGCGGTTTCCGGCGATTGCGGAGGCGGACCCGGTCGAAGGAGTGCGCTACTTCTTCGTCGACGATCCGCCGTTTTTCGATCGCCCGGAGCTTTACAGCGATCGCGAGGGGGACTATCCGGACAACGCCGAGCGCTTTGCGGAATTTTCGCGCGTGGCGATCGAGTTCATGAAGCGCGTGTGGCTGCCTGATGTCGTTCATTGCCACGACTGGCAGACCGCGCTGGTGCCGCTGCTGCTGCGTACGCAGCACACCGAGGATCGCGCGGTGCGCTCGCTGCCCGTTGTGTTCACGATTCACAACCTGGCCTACCAGGGAGTCTTTGACGCCGCCGTTTTGCCGAAGATCGGTCTGCCGGATGCGCTCTTCAGCGTGGACGCTCTCGAATTCTTCGGCAAGGTGGACTTCCTCAAAGGCGGATTGATCTTCGCGGATTATCTGACGACGGTCAGCCGGCGTTACGCCAAGGAGATTCAAACGGCGGAATACGGCTGCGGGCTCGAAGGAGTGATTCGCAACAGAGGTGACCGGCTGGTTGGCATCTTGAATGGCGCCGATTACATCGCATGGAATCCAGAGACGGACAAGCTGATCGCGCAGAACTACTCGGCGCAGAATCTGGCAGGCAAGAAGGTATGCAAGAAGGATCTGCTCGCGTATTTCCAGCTGCCTGAGGGCGATGGGCGCCCGCTGATCGGAATCGTCTCGCGGTTTGCCGATCAAAAAGGTTTCGACCTGATTGCCGAAATCGCGGACGAGATGATGAAAGAGAACGTCGCACTGGTCGTACTGGGAACCGGCCAGGCCGAGTATGAGAGGCTATTCAGGCAGCTTTCGGAGAAATATCCGGAGCGCGTGGGAGTTAAAATCGGTTACGATAACAGCCTCGCGCATAAGATCGAGGCGGGCGCGGATATGTTCCTGATGCCGTCGCGATACGAACCGTGCGGGCTGAATCAGATTTATAGTTTGCGGTACGGGGCGGTGCCGGTCGTTCGGGCGACCGGAGGGCTCGACGATACGATTCAGACCTTCGTCCCCAAGACGCAGCAGGGCACGGGATTCAAGTTCGAGGAATACACCGGGAGCGCGTTGCTGCAGTGCCTGCGCGCGGCGCTGGCGACGTACGGCGACGCGAAAGCCTGGCAGGCGGTGCAGGCTAACGGCATGGCCAAGGATTTTTCGTGGAAGGCTTCGGCGGCGTCGTACGTGACTCTGTACGAGGCGGCAAAGCGGTCGCGAATCCCAACAGTCGCTGGAGCATCTAAACACACGAGCGTAGACCGGCGGTAAGCGGGCCGGAAGTCGCTC
This sequence comes from uncultured Acidobacteriota bacterium, assembly GCA_963743335.1. Taxonomy (GTDB): domain Bacteria; phylum Acidobacteriota; class Terriglobia; order Acidiferrales; family UBA7541; genus Palsa-295. The sequence continues at coordinate 137,181 of CAVUPI010000002.1, read as the reverse complement.
ATAAGGGGAAACTTAAATGTCAGACAACATTCCGGCTGTAACCGATGCGAGCTTCCAGGCCGAAGTGATCGACGCGAGCAATAGCCAGCCCGTGATGGTCGACTTCTGGGCCGACTGGTGCCGGCCTTGCAAAATGCTCTCACCTACGGTGGACGAGATCGCGCGGGAACACGCTGGCAAGCTCAAGGTCGTCAAGCTGAACGTGGACGACAACATGAACGTGCCGGGCAAATTCAATATCCGCGGGATTCCGACGCTGCTCGTGTTCAAGGGCGGGCAGGTGGCCGAACAGATCGTCGGCGCCGTGTCCAAAGAGCAGATCACCAAGGCTATCGAACGCCATCTTTCCTAAGGCGTTCGTTCGATCTCAAGCGGAGCCGCCTCGCGGGCCACAGATACCGCGAGGCGGCTTTCGGGACTTTTCGCACTCCTTCCTTGCGGCGATCCAGACATGAAGACTGAGGCAAAGCCAGAGATGCGCCGGTGCCACTGGGCGCAGAGTCCGCTGATGATCGAGTACCACGATGCGGAGTGGGGGGTGCCGGTGCATGACGACCGGACGCTGTTCGAGTTCCTGACTCTCGAGGGCGCGCAGGCGGGGCTGAGCTGGGAGATAATTCTCCGCAAGCGCGAGAATTATCGCCGCGCGTTTCACGGATTCGATGCCGCGAAAATCGCACGCTACGACAAGCACAAGGTGCGCGCACTGATGGCCGATGCCGGGATTGTCCGCAACCGGCTGAAAATCGCGGCGACGATCGCGAATGCGCAAGCGTTTCTCGACGTGCGGAAGGAGCACGGATCGTTTGATCGTTATATCTGGGAGTTCGTCGGAGGCAAGCCGCTGAAAAGTTCGCGCCGAAAAGGCGCGCCCGTTCCGGCGAGCACGCCGGAATCGGACACGATGAGCAAGGCGCTCAAGAAGCGCGGATTTCGTTTCGTCGGCTCGACGATTTGCTACGCTTTCATGCAGGCTACGGGCATGGTGAACGATCACGCCCTCGATTGTTTCCGGCGCGGCGAGATTTCCTAGATTCGCGTTACCCTCTTGACAAGCTAGCGTGGAGCCCCCATCTTAGATGGCTTTACCCTGGGGCTTTGCCTTGTCTATGGGTGGGTTGGACGGGAGAGGGACGTGAAAGTACGGGTTTGCTTCCACGACAAATGTTTCGACGGGGCGTCTTCGGCCGCGATCTTTTCGCGCTTTTATCGCGAGCGCATCAATCCCGGCGCCGAGTTTTTGTACACCGGGATGACGCACAAGGCCTCGCAGCCGTTTGAAGACGGCGTCTTCGACGGCGACGAAAACGCGATCGTGGATTTCAAGTATTCGAGCTCTCCGCTGCTCACGTGGTGGTTCGACCATCACCAGAGCGCGTTCCTGAAGCCGGAAGACGCCGAGCATTTCCGGCAGGACCATTCGGGCAAGAAATTCTACGATCCGTCGTACAAGTCGTGCACGAAATTCCTGGCGACGACCGCGAGCGAGAAATTCGGATTTGACGCGAAGCCGCTGGCCGAATTGATCGAGTGGGGCGACATCATCGATGGCGCGCAGTTTGCGTCGCCCGAGGCCGCGGTCGCTCTGGCGGAGCCAGCCATGAAGCTGGCGCTGGTGATCGAGGCGGCTCCCGAAGCGAATCTCGTGCCCCGGCTGATTCCGGATCTGGCGCGGCTGCCGCTGGCGGAGATCATCGAACTGCCGCTAATCAAGAAGCATCTCGGACCGTTGCTCGAGCGGCATCGGCGGTCGATCGACATCTTGCGCGAGCGCACGGACTCGCGTGGCGGCGTGGTCTATTTCGACGTGAGCGACCTCGATCTCGAGGGGTACAACAAATTCATCCCGTACTATCTGCATCCGGACGCTCTCTATTCGGTGGGCGTGAGCGCGTCGCCGACGCGGGCGAAGGTGTCGGTCGGAACGAGCCCGTGGAAGGAAGCTGCGGCCGACGTAAATCTGGCGTCGCTGTGCGAAAAGTACGGCGGCGGAGGACACGCGCGCGTGGCGGCGATTTCGTTTGGGCCGGGCGATCTCGTGCGCGCGCGTCAGGTCGCCAAGGAGATCGCGGCGACGCTTCGTTTTTGATTTGACGCTCACTTGTCTCGCGTTAGTGAATTCTCTCATGTTAAGTTAAAATGTGTGTTTGCTGGGCCGCTAGCTCAATGGTAGAGCAGCTGACTCTTAATCAGCGGGTTGGAGGTTCGAGTCCTCCGCGGCTCACCACTTCTTCTTAATCACTCCATGGCAACATCGAGCATCCCGGGAGAGTTGGACGTCTACGGCTTGAAGTCGAACTGAGGGCACGTCCGTAAGCGACCATCTGCTTCGCTCGGCGAAAGTTCGCTATTTCTTTGGTTCTTGCGCGGGCGCGGATTTTGCGGGTTCCGAGCTGCTAGGGGGCTCGGCCGCCGGAGCGCCTGATTCGGCCGCGCCGCTCGTGCCACCGGTGGCTTCCTTGTCGCCCGGTTGTTGGTCCAGATACTTCACAATGACGGAAATCCTGCGATTCGCCGGATCGAGCGGGTTCCCGGGATTTCGCGGCAACATGTCCGCGAAACCGCGCACCTCCACCACCTGATCCGCGCGCACACCGTGTGATTGCAATAGCCTGCGGGCATCGTTGGCGCGATCGGCCGAGAGCTCCCAGTTCGTGTAAGTGGATGAGTTGGAGTACGGCTTGGCGTCCGTATGCCCTTCCACGTAAATCTTGTTTGGAAGCTTCCCCAATTCGGCGGCGAGCGCGAAGAGAAGGTCCTGGCCGTCGACGTTGAATTTGGCGCTGCCTTGGTCGAAGAAAGTTCCTTTCGCCGATTCGGTGAGTTCGATCCGCAGCCCTTCGTTCGTCACGGTCATGTCGATGTTATTCTTCAGCTTCTCGAAGTCCGGCACCTTCTTCATGGCCGCCTGGAGCTGTTTTTTTAATTGCTCCATGTTGTCCTTGGACACGACGAAATTGTCTTTCGCGCCCACCATGCCGCTGCCGACCGTCTCGGATTTGCCGGTCGGGTCCTTGAAATACCCTCCGACGGCTTTTTGAATTTTCTGGCTGCTGTTCATCAGCCAAAGAACGATGAACAAAGCCATCATCGCGGTCACGAAATCCGCGTATGCCACTTTCCAGGCTCCGCCGTGGTGCCCGCCGTGCCCTCCCTTTTTCTTGATGACGATAATCGGCGCTTTTGCGGTCATTCTGTTTTTCTTCCGGCGCGATTCACGCGGCCGCCTCGGCGGCGGGCGCTTCGGACTTGCCCTTGATGAAGTTTTCAGCGTCCTGGAAATTGGGCCGCAGGCGGCTCGGAATCGCCCGTCGTCCGAACTCCACGGCCACGGTCGGCGCCGCTCCCTTCATCGAGGCCACGATCATTACGCGCAGCACCTGATAGTAATCGTGTTCTTCGTCCGCGGACTTGGCCATGTTGGCCGCAATCGGCCCGACGAATCCGTAGCACAGGAGAATTCCAAGGAACGTTCCCACCAGCGCCGCCGCGACCTTTTTCCCGATCTCCTCGGGAGGCCCGCCCAGGGCACCCATCGTGATCACAACGCCCAGCACGGCCGCCACGATCCCCAGACCGGGCAGGGAATCGGCCATCGTCGAGAGGGCCGCCACCGGCTGGGTGCTCTCGTGGTGATGAACGTCCATGTCCATTTCGAGCATTTGGTCGGCGTCGAACGGCTCGACGCTTCCGCTGGCCGCCATCCGGATTGAATCGCACACGAACAGCAACGCGTGGTGGTCCTTGAGGAATTTCGGATATTTCGAGAATACCGGGCTCTTGTCGGGCGCGTCGCTATCCGCTTCGAGAGCCATCATTCCTTCGCGACGCGCTCTTCCAAACAGCTCGTACATGATTTTCAGCGTTTCCAAATAGCGCTCCTTGGTGTATTTGGAAGACCCGAAAGCTCCGCCCAGCCCTCCCACAATGTTTTTCAGGATGTGGAGCGGATTGGCAATCATCACAGTACCGATGGCCGCTCCGAGAATGATGATCAGCTCGGCCGGCTGTATGAGCACCCGGACGTTTCCGTGCTCCATCAGATAGCCGGCCATGATCGCCGCGACGACCAAAACAATGCCGATAATCGCAAACATCTCGCCTCGCTCCCCCGGTTCCGCGAATCTCCGTCATTCTCCGACGGTGGTGAGATTCCCGCCTCCCGCGACGCTCTTGTCCATGGAACGGGCCACGCGGGCGAGCAGGCTTTCCACGTCATCGTCCGCCTGCACCGTGGTGGCTCCCAGAGAAGCGCTTACCGACAGGCGGTCCCCCCACCAGTTCACTTTGATTCCGTGCACGCTTCTCTTCAGTCGCTCACAGACGCTGCCTAAATCGAAACGCGAGCACTCGATCAGGACGGAGAGAAAGTCCGCCGTTCCGCTGCGTCCCAGAAAATCTGTCGGGCGAAGGGTGTTTTCGAGCGTTTGTCCCACGGAGCGCAGCATCACGGCAATTACGCCCGGGCCGTACCTCGCCTTGATGTCGTCCAGCTTGTCGACGCGAACGGCTACCACGCTAAAAGGAACCTGGCACTCCTTGAACGTCCGCAAATTCTCGCGCAGGTGCGACAAGAGAAAGTGCTCCGTCAGCACGCCTGTGGTGGAATCCAACGCGCCGTAGCCGGCCAATGTTTCCTGGCGTCGGTCCCAATCGGACGCGGAGAGGCTTTCCTCGAAGCTTTCGGCAGCTCCGATGATCGTCCCGTGATCGTTCCGAATCGCGACGGCTCTGATGCGCGCCGGCAGCAGGTGGCCGGCTTTGTGGCGCAGCCTGACCTCTGCAAAGGTCGATTTTCCGTCGCGCAGAACTTCCCCTATGAAGTCTCTTGTTCCAGACGGATCCTCTTCGCCGTCCTCCGTGTCGGGCTGAATCACTTCGCGCGCATCGCGGCCCAGGACGTCCTGCCGCAGGTGTCCAGTGGTCTTCTCCGCTCCTTCGTTCCAGAAAAGAATCTTATGGTTCTGATCGACGAGGCAGACTCCGGTTTGCAGACTGTCGAGTATCCTCCGGTGGATGTCTTCGCGTTCGAGTTCAGACACAAATTCGCCCTTGATGCTTTCATCGGCCGGAGGCTGTCCCAGGTTTAGGGGATGTTCGGACGAGCGGATCCTACCGCGAGATCACGGTCTTTTTAGCGATTTGCGGAGGGCGAGCAACCCGGCATGGCTCTCAGCGGGCAGCGGAGCTCAGTAACGCGACGGGAAAGCGGCCCAACGCTTCGGAGACCGCGAGCGCGCGGTCCTCTCGGATCACTTGGCTTTCCAACTTCTCACCGGTAAGCACGTTCGTCCACAATTTGGACGCAGACTGTGGCAGTGGGAGCCAGGTATCACCCCAAAAGTCATTCGTGGGCAACTGCTCGCTCTGCGTGTACGTACCGGCGAGCCACCGGGGAGCGAGGGCCAGGACGGAATGGCCAGCACGATGCCGCAGAATCGAAATCACGTTCTCGCTTCGCGCTCCTTTTGCAGCCACGGGAAGAAAATCCCCGTCGGTGAAGATTTCCGGATGCCGTTGCCGGCAACGCAAGGCTGCTCGGATCACGTGCAACTTGATTTGCCCGTCGGGCCAGCGCCGGAGCAGTTCGAAGGCCGCATTTGGATCGGCGTTCTCGGGCGGCAGCGCCTGCAGCGCTTTGCAACGTTCGGCGAAATCGACGGGCCCGCGATTGTCCGGATCGACGAGCCGGAGGTCCCACAGTTCCGAGCCTTGGTAGAAATCGGGCGTCCCCGGACAAGCAATCTTCAATAGCGACTGCCCGAGGCTGTTGATCATGCCGCACCACGCGAGCTTGCGCTGGAACCCGGCGAAGTCCTGCAGGAATGACGGAGCAGTCTCGCGCGACAGGATTCGCTCGACAAACCGCGTTACCGCACCCTCGTACGTTTCGTTCATCTCGATCCATCGCGTGTGGATTTTCGCTTCGCGAAGCGCCTTCACCATGTAGTCCTGCAGCCGCTTGGTGACCGGCGATATGTCCGTAACGCCGAGGGGCCACATTCCCAGCAGCGTCTGGTAGATCAGATACTCTTCGTTGGGGTCCGGCACATCGAGCCCATTGATGCTCTGCTTGTGGCCGGCGTTTTCTTTTGACCAGCGCTCGAGTTTCTCGCTCCACCCATCCGGAATTTCGGAGAGAACGTCCACGCGCGTGCGCACGTCTTCGCTGCGCTTCGTGTCGTGCGTAGTCGTCGCGTTGAGCGTGTGGGGCCAGTGGCGCTGCCGCTCGCGGATGAACTCATAGAATCCCTCGCGCGAGACTGCTCTGGTTGGTTCAGGATCGCCGCCGACGTCGTTCAAGGAGCAGAGCGGGTAATAGGCATAGAGCGCCGTGTCTTCAAGTCCCTTCGCGACGATCGGTCCCGTGAACTGCTGCCACCGCATCACGAAGCCCAGCCGCTCTTCCCGCTGCTCGGGTCCGATGTGCGGCGGATTCGACAGCATCAGCACATCGCCGAGAAACGCGAGGCAGGCGTCGCTCAGCTGGGGCCGCCTGGCGCGCGCCTCTTGCAGCGCCTCCTCGATCGTGGTCCTCGCGGCCGGCGGCACGTCGAGGCTCCGGATGTAGGTGCGGTATACCCGCATGCACGCCGTCACTTCGGTCAGGGCGTCGATTAGCTCGAGGCGCGAAATGCTTCTCGCATAGCGGTCCTTCGCGGCGAGTTCCGCCAATTGGCGTGCCAGGCCTCGAACCTCGACGCGCAAAAGCGAATTCATCACCAGTTTCTTCTTCTCGTAAACCACGTCGGCGAAACGGATCTTCCTGCCGACAAACTGAGTGTAGGTCGCCTCAATCCGCTCTCCGCCTCGCGGATCGACAAAAACGCCATTCGCGTAGTTCAGGTATTCGTAGCCCGTCGTCCCCGCGATCGACCAGTCGCCAGGCAGTTGTTCTCCGCGGCCGAGAATTTTCTCGACCACCAGATACGGGCACAGCGCGCCAAGGCCTTCCGTTTCGGAGAGGCGTTGCTGCAGTCGCGCCAGGTACCCCGAAGGATCGCGGAGGCCGTCGATGTGATCGATCCGCAGGCCCATCCGCAAGCCTTGGCTTGCTCCCTTGGCGACGATCCGGAAAATATGATCGTGCGTCGCGTCGAATACGATCGGGTCTTCTACGCGCACTCCCACCAGATCCGATATCGTGAAAAAGCGGCGGTAGTTGATTCCCTCGTTGGGATCCTGCCAGTACGCCAGCAAATAATGCTGCTGGCTCAGCAGCCGCTCGAGCTGGACGAAGCTCGCAGCATCCCCCGCCGTTCCATTGAATTCTTTCAGATTCGACTCGATAACATCAGCGATCGCCGGACGCTCAGACACCAGAACGTGCAGGCGTTCGCGCATCGCATCGAGCTTGGGCCGCGCCTCGGTGCCGCCTCCCGCTTGGCTTTTCTGAGCGAGCGCCCTGAAGGCCGCGAGAATGCCGGAGAATTCCTCAAATTCGGGAGATTCCTTGCCAAGAGCGTTTTCGACCGCGTCCGATCGAAAGCCTAGAATCTGTTGATAAGACACCGGCGCGATCGGGAGAATCCATTCGAAATAGCGAATGAAGAATCGGCCGTCCTGATAAGTGAGCTGGAGCTGGCCCTGATCGAGCACGTCGCCAAAAGACTTACCCAGGATCGGCAGCAGGACTCTTCCGGTTAGGTTGCGCGAGGGGGGATTCCAGTCGATATCGAAATAGGACGCGAACGCGGACTCGCGCCCGTTCTCGAGCACGTCCATCCACCAGCGATTCTCGCTGCTGGCCGCCATGTGGTTCGGCACGATATCGAGCAGCAGCCCCATGCCGCGCTTGGCAAGCTCGGCGAGCAGCGTCTCAAATTCCTGTTCGGATCCGATTTCGGGATCGATGCGCGTGGGGTCGGCGACGTCGTATCCGTGCTCGCTGCCCTTGCGGCTGGTGAGAATCGGTGAAGCGTACAGATCGGTCACGCCGAGTTCGGACAGATAGTCGAGCAGGCGGGTAGCGTCCGCAAAGCCGAAGTCCTTGTTGAATTGCAGGCGATAGGTCGAGAGTGGTGGATTAGGCGGCGGCATGGCTGCTTGCCACTGTACCCTGAATCTTCAAGGCGTCCCTCAAGGAAAGAAGGTCACTCAGGAGCGCCTTCTTCGCCGGATCGCCATTTCCGTTTCCTTCGGCGCACCTCTCGATCGTTTGCACGAGCGGAGCATACGAGATATTTTGCACCTCCCAAAGGACGACGGGGAAGGGAAGAACAAACGCAAGGTCGAGCAATTTCTTGAATCGGTGCACAGTATCCGGTTCATTCGGATGCTCGGCAAATTGCGCGGCCTCACGCTCGAGCCTTCGCCGCATCACGAATTCGAGCGTCGTCGCATCGACCTGAACCTGCGTGTCCGCGACCTCCCGGAAGAAGCCCTGGACGCTATTCGCGTCCGGATCGGGCCGTTCGAGCGCTTCTTCGAGCTTATTGTTCAGGGCAATTTGCGCAGCCGAGCGCAGGGACGTGGGTATGGGAATCCCCAGGCCGTGAAGAGCGCGAATCAGCGGAGCGCTCGTCTGGTAAATCGACCGGTACGCCGCCGACGTCGCTTTGAGCGAATCGTCCAGGATCTGCTTGGTGATTTTTCGCTGCTCGTCCTTGAACAGCGATTTCAGCGAGAATGTCCGTCTGTCGAAGGCCTCGTCCATTTCCCGGATGATCCCGGCGGTGTCCGCGCGCGAGAAGAAATCCCGAATCTTTGCCTTCTGGGCGTCGTCCCTTGCAGCGTCGGCGGCGCGCACCCCTGCCAGCAAATTGGGATCGCCCAGATGCAGCACGGCAAAGCTGAAGAAATCCGACTCGCGCGTGATGTTTGAGCTGAAATGCGCGCGCCCCATCGCAAGCCGCACCTTGCCCTCGGCTTCGATAGCGAAATCCTCGCGTTTGACGCCGTAGCAGTAGATTTGAGCCTGCTGCTCGTAATTTTCGAAAAGAGAACTGATCGCATAGTGCCCGGCCAGCATGCGCATGTCGATGTAGGCCGGCTTCACCCATTTCTCATAAATCTGCGCGCCATTTCCGTGTTCCGGCAGATTCGACTTCGCCGCGCTCAGACAGTTGAGAAACTCCGCCTCGAGAGCGACGCTGCAGCATTCCTCCGCGAGGCGCAGGGCGCGACCGGCGTAATGAATCACCTGCACCGTTTCCAACCCGGAGAGTTCGTCGAAAAACCATCCGCAGCTCGTATACATCAGCAGTGCGTGGCGCTGCATTTCGAGCAGCTTCAAGGCGCGCACGCGCTCGTCGTCGTTCAATTCATGCGTCGCGTGCTCGCCGAAGAAGGACGCGAGCGATTCGTCCGACCGGTCCAGTATCACGCGAATGTAGGCATTCCGCGCGTCCCACGGATTCTTCAGCAAAGCGGCGCCGTGCTGCTCGAAGAGCCCCGCGAGCGTGTCTCGCAGCCAATCAAGACTCGCCCGCAGCGGGCCGCGCCATTCCTGATTCCAGTCCGCGTGGCCGCCGGAGTTGCACCCGCAGTTGGATTTCCATCGCTCGATACCGTGGGCGCAGCTCCACGAGCTGTCGTCCACAATCTCCGCGAAATGATCGGGAGGGAATCGCTCGAGGAATTGCCCGTAGTTGGTCAGCTCAGCAAGCTTGTTCACCTCAATATATTCGAGCGCGTACGAGAGAGCCATTTCGCCGTAGTGGTGATGATGGCCGTAACTTTCACCGTCGGTCGCGATGTGCGAGAGCTGCGGCCAGGTGCGCGTATCCGAGAATCCGGAAACGAGGCGCTCGGCAAAGCGTTTCCCATCGTCGAGCAGTCCTTCAAAAGCGACGCCCTGCGAGATCGGCCCATCGTAAAAGAAAACATTGATGCTTTTGCGCGACGGGAGCTGTACGAGATACGCGCGGCTCGGGTCGATGCGGCCGCCTGCGACGTCGATCCATTTTCGGCTCCCCTTGCGGCGCACGCGCTTCGCTTGCCGCGGAGCCAGAATCGTGAATTTGATGCCGTTTTCAGCCAGGACTTCGAGCGTCTCGGTGTTGACGGCCGCTTCCGGCAGCCACATTCCTTCGGGCTTCCTCTTGAAGCGATGCTCAAAATCGGCGATGCCCCATTTCACTTGTGTCGTTTTGTCCCCGCGGTTGGCCAGCGGAAGGATCATGTGGTTGTAGCCCTGCGCGATTGCCGAGCCGTGCCCGCCGAACCGCTGCTGGCTTTGCTGATCGGCGTCGAGAATCGACCGGTAAACTTTCGGCACTTTTTCCTCGATCCAGGAAAGCAGCGTCGGGCCGAAATTGAAACTCATGTGCGCGTAGTTGTTGACGATTTCCTTGATCTCGCCCTTTTCGTTCAGGATCCGCGACGATCCGTTCGGCGCGTAGCACTCCGAACACACCCTTTCGTTCCAGTCGTGGTACGGGTATGCGGAATCCTGGAGCTCGATCGCTTCGAGCGAGGGGTTTTCACGCGGTGGCTGATAGAAATGGCCGTGCACGCAGATGTATCGCACCGGGCTGCCTCAGTAAGCCTGTCGCTCCTCACGATCGGAAGGGACCAGGATTGTAGCAACAACGAATGCCACTTCGTCCATGCACGGCCACGCCGTACCAGCGCTGTGGTCAGGAACTACTTTGGCAGGCTCGTTCCGGTGCTGAAGCCGGGCGCGCTGCTTGCCGTTGCCGTTCGACTCTTCGCGGGAGCGTTTTCCGTGGCGGTTTGGCGTTCTTTGTTGAGTTCGCCCTCGGCGGTCAGCCAGTCGTCTACGTCCTGCCCCTGCTGGCCTCCGCGCCGAAGATAGATTTCGTGGGCGCGCTGTTCGATTTCCTCGTGCGTCGGAAGATGCTGCTGTTTGCTTTTTTCCAAATCTCGAATGTCTGTCATCGTCTTTCCCCTGTCTAAGCTGCGGACGGAAGATACGTCCAAGGTGAGTATCGGCCGATCGACTGGAAATGGATATCCGTACAAAACCGTAGAGAGCGATTTCGTTCGCTTAAGGCCCCAAGTCAGTCCCTATACCGTTCGGGGGCCGGTGAAGTGATGAAACAAGTACGAGATAACCGCGAACGCAAAGAGCACATGAATCAAGACTTCGCGGCGCAAAAGAAGGCGAATGCACCAGCCCAGGACGACCAAAAGTATCGAGATACCGAAAACGAACTCGAGTCTCATGCGCATCCCTCCCTGCGGAGACGCAGAACGCCCCGGCGCTCTCTGCGTCTCGCCCCGGCCCGAAAATTCTAGTGGATGCGTCCCTTGCAACTCGGGTGCCCGCATCGGCAATCGATATCGGGCGTTTTTTCGATGGCTTCGCACGCGGCGCTGCAATATTTGCCGTCCGTCACGGTGCAAGTACAACCCGGATGCGCGCACTTTTGATCCTTAGACATGTTCGTCTCCTTCCGATAGCTCTCTTAAAGCTGGCCCTGAAATTTCCCGCCGGCCCTCACGAACGGGAGCGGCTATGACCGCCTCGGATCTCGGGGGCGTCTTCGCCGAGAGCCGTCGCCAGGGCGATGAAGTGATCCTGCTCGTCGACCAGAATTTGGCGAATGTGCTCGGCGATCGCGTATTCCCCCATCGCCTCACACTGCCGCACTCTTTCGCGGTATGAGCGAATCGTCGCCTCTTCGTTCTCCAAATCAAACTGCAGCACTTCGCGAGCCTTCTCGGATGTTCGCACCGGCTTCGGCACCACCGCCGGCATGCCTCCGAGATAATCAATCTGGTTCGAGATCTTGAGCGCGTGGCTCAGTTCCTCCGCCGCGTGCGTCTCGAGTTCCGCGGCGATGTTCATATATTCCGCGCCCTTCAACGTCTGCGAATAAACGACGTACGAAATAATCGCCTGATACTCCCGGGCGAGATCCTCGTTCAGCAGCGCGATCAGCTCCTCGCGCGAGATCACTTTCTCGGTTGAGGGTTGCAATGCTTCTTTCGGAGCTCCCACGAAAAACCTCCTTTGGTAATCGATGCGAAAGATTCGCCTTCGGTGCCGCGCTAAAGCCTGCCCATCAGGAAAAGAACCAGGAGAATCAACAGCACGAGCCCCAGCCCGCCGCTCGGGTAATAGCCCCAACCTCTGCTATGCGGCCACGCCGGAACCGAACCAACCAAGGCGAGCACCAGAACCACCGTCAGGATCAAGAACAGCATCTTTTGTCTCCCTTCGTTCGGTTTCGGGGACGTCGTTTCTCAGACGCCCCCGTCGCGCAAATTGACTAGATCGACTAGGACGTTCGCCTGCCGACGAGCAGCAGCACGACGCCACCCAGCACAGCTACGCCCCCGAGGATCGGGGGGAGGGGAATCGTCTTGTGTTCCTCGGTGGTGGCTTGCAGCGGGCCTACATCCAAGACTTTCTTGTGAGTCGTGTACGTAATGCCTTGGTAGGCGAGCGCAAGCACTCCCAAGACGATCAAAACGAGCCCGACAGCAGGTGCGGCCTTCATAAGACCTCCTCGAGGTAACAACCAGCGTGAGCCTCAAGCTGTCTGAATCTCGTCCCGTTTCTCACGCTCGACGAACTAAGCCGCCGACCAGAGAGACCAGGAACAGAACCAGGAAAATGAAGAACAACAGCTTTGCAACGCCTGCCGCGGCCGCTGCGAGTCCGAAGAATCCGAAAATGCCAGCAACCAAGGCCACGATAAAAAACGCCAATGCCCAGCGCAACATAGAGCCTCCTTGTGTGCCCGCGGGCTTTGGCATTCCAGGTCCGAGTGTCGCGATTCCGCCCGTGGGGGACGCATACGTTGTATGCTTTTTCGCCTGGCCGACCAATACGCACAACGCGGTAGAACGACCTCCCCTTTGCTGTAGGGAGTAGCGGGTAACTACCTATGCGTGTGCAGGTTGGTGGGCAGTCGGAAGAGGGGAAACGCCGCTGCCGACGATCACTTCATAGATGAAGAGGAGCTTAGCGACGACCGGTGGCGAGAGAACGAACGGATACAAATCCGGGAGGCCCATGCTGCGGTTGATGCTGTTCAGTGCCACGGCCAATTCCGACCACGCTCCGATCACTTCGTCGAAAGTCGTTTGCTTGGTCGAAAGCCACGGTTTGCCATTCCCGTCCTTGGCATCGACAAGAATTTGTTTGCCGGCGAAGCCGAAATCGTTCGCCACTTCCAGCGTGTCTTGAATGTGCAGGAAGTGCGCCCAGGTTTCGGCCCAATCCTCCCAGGGATGCGCCGTCGCATACGCGCTGATGTGGTGGTCTTGCCAGTTTGCCGGGGCGCCCGATTTGTAGTATCGCTGAAGCGACTCGCCATAATCGGCCCGCTGGTCGCCAAAGAGGGCGCGGTAAGGCTCCAGAAATTTCGTGCCCCGCACCAGGCGATCCCAATAGTAATGCCCGATTTCATGCCGGAAATGACCGACCAGAGTTCGGTAGGGCTCATTCATCGCGTGCCGCATTCGCTCGCGCGTGGCGTCGTCCGCTTCGGCGATGTTCAGCGTAATCGTTCCATTGTCGTGCCCAGTCAGTACTTTGGCCGTGCTGCCGTCGGGATTTACCGAATCCGACAGGAACCGAAAACCGATCCCGCCTTGCGGGTCGTCCTTCTTATTCGCGATGGGCAGCTTCAATCGAATCAGGCTGTAGACGAGCCTGCGTTTGGCACCTTCGATGCGCGCCCAGAGAGTGCGATTTTCCTCTTGACTGAGATCCGGAATGATTTCATTCAGGCGGCACGAGGCGCAGAACGCCTCCTCTTCTTGCTCCACCATCCAGTTGCAGACTCCCGCCTCCGAGTAGTTCTTGCATTTTCGATAGAGGGTGCCGCCCGCTTCTTTAGCGGTCGGCTTCCACAGCCCGCCGCCTGCGGGATCAAGGCTCGTGAGCCAGAGCAATTTCGGCAGGAATCCGAGTTCGCGGTGGCAATTCATGCACGCTGCGTTCTGAAAAAAGATCAGCTGGCCGCAGACGCACGTATACGTTTTCATTCTTTCAGCCCTTCACCGCCGCCCGCACTTTCGGTGTCCCGGAGATGGATGCCTTCACGGCCTCGTTGCCGCTGATAACGTCGATCAAAGCCTGTGCCACGCGATCGTCGATTTCGCTCGACCGCTTCAGCGGCACCGGATACCGGATCAGCAGCGTCGGCCCGCCGTCGTTCAATTGGAATTTCGCTTCCGGCGCCGGAGCCTTGAGGATGATCTCCATCCGGTCGCCGATCGTGCCTTGCTGGCGCTCCATCACCTCGCGGTATCCTTCGTACACTGTGTTGACCGCCGCAAGCGCCTTGTCCTGCACGAGCTTGTGATCGCCGCCCGGCGCCAATGCGATCGACACTTCGTGCCAGGCGTATTCGGTTCCCGGCACCTGTTTATAAAGCGGCGTGGTGGGCTGAAACAGCACGGAATTTGCGAACACCGCGATTCGTCCCGTCGGATACAAATCGACGCCCGTTCCCGCAAGCTCCATCAGATACAGCCGAACGAGCCCCACGTCCACCACATCGCCGGTGACGCCCGCCACGCTGACGCGGTCTCCGATCCGGATTCCGTAACGCCCCACCACGAAGAAATAAGCAGCTACGGAGAGCAGCAAGGTCTGCAAGCCAACCGCAATGCCCGCCGTCACAAATCCGGCATAGGTCGCAAGCGAACTGAACTCGCTGACGAATCCCATCACCACGACCGTGGCGAAAAAGAATCCCATCACGAAGCGCCGCAACAGCAGAAACTGCCGCCGCCGGCGCGCATCGTGAACGTAGCGGAAAGTGAGTCTCCGCCAGACTTCCGAGAGCGCCCAGACGATCCCCAGCGCGATCGCGATTCCGAAAACACGAAATAGCAGCGCTACCAGATCGCGCTTCGATTCGCTCGAAATCGAGCTGCGCCACTGTTCGAGGTTCGCCCGGCTCTCATCCAGGACCAGAATCTCTTGGCTGAGCGGCAAAAGAGCCGCCGCCACCTGATTGAACTGCTTCGTAAGTTGCGCGTAATTCTGCGGCTGCGTTTGCGCCGCGGTCGCGTTCGCCGGCGTTTGCGACAAATCCTGTTGCCCTTGGGCGATGATGGCGCGAATCGTCGCCCGCAGCGGATCTCGCAGCGTATTGGCCGTTGCGGTAACCCGCGAGCTTCCGGCCAGCAGACGGTTGATCCGTCGCATGCTTTGTACCTGGTCGTACAGCGTCACAAGCTCGCCGATCAACCCCGAGGACCGCGCGATCGTCGGCGCCGCCGCAGCGGCAGGTTTCTTCGCGGTTATGCCCGCGCCCGACGCCACCACTTCCGGAACGGAATTCGCCAGTTCCTCGATGCTGCCTTGGAGCCCCTGCTTGCTCACGGTGCTCAGCTCGACGAACGCGGACATTTTCTGGATCGCGTCCAGCATCGCCTTATCGAGCGAGGTTTGTCCCGTCAGCGCGTCTCGTTGCGCCAACAGTTGCTTTCTCTTCGCGCCATATTTTGTGGGAATTTGTTTATTGAGCGCATCGAGCTGTGACTGATCGTCCGCAAGGTGCTGCGAGATCCGGTCCTCGACCTGCGCGTAGTTCTGTGGCGTGCCGCTGGTGCTGGTCCCGTTGGACTCGCCGAGCAGGGCGGCTTGCGCGCGCGCCGATTGAAATGCGAGCTGCACCGCTTGCGCCGCAAGGGCGCGCACGTTCTGCTGGAAGATGGCGTCGCTCGGCAATTCGCCCGGCTGCGCATTCGCCGTCGCGTCGTGATACCAGTTGATGATCGCGTTCAAATGTCCCAGGACAGCGTCGCGGTCCGGCTGGAAGGCCGCACGCGAAACCGCGCCGGAAAGACACAGCCCAGCGATACCGGCGAGAACCAACACTGTGCGGGCGAAAATTCTGCGGGTCACACGGTTACGGTTACGGATTGTGTACATGGTGAAGGGCGATCGCGATCTGAGCAATCCGGAAATGAACAGACACTCGAAATCGTAGCACGCAGAAGCGCCGCGTCGCATCCCTTACACGCTGTAGCCTGAGGCAAGGACAAACGGTAGGTGCCGTGTGGCCGGAACGGCGTCTTTTGCGCGCCTACGCCGGCTGTAGGATGGCGCAAAACGTCGCGCCAGGATTGCTCTTGCGCTCAGTGCCGCCCTCCGGCTCCGGGGGAGCGATCGAGAAGGTCCCGCCTCCCAGAATCCGCTCGATGGCCTGCACGAGATCGCGCGCCGCCTGCGATTTGAGCACGTAGCCTCGCGCTCCCACGTCGCGAACTTCCTTCGCCAGCCGCTCCGAGTCGTGCATCGTGAAAATGAGGACCTTCGATCGAACCCCGAGTTTGTTGATCCGCACGGCGGCTTCCAGCCCACTCATGCCCGGCATCGTGATGTCGAGAATTACGATATCCGGCTCCAGAATCTTCACCTTTTCCAGCGCTTCGTTCGCATTCGGGGCCTCGCCGCAGACAACCCAGTCGGGTCTCGATCTGCCTAGCAGCGTTCGAATTCCTTCACGGACGATTTCGTGGTCATCGACAATCAGAATTGTTGGGGGCATCCGAAAGGTTCTCGATTCTCACATCGATTTGCAGTACGTTGCGGGCGCGCTTCACATCTCCAGTCAACCTCATGAAGCCGCCGTCTCCGTTTCTCCTGGCGGCTCAATGGGCACGGCGGCCGTCACGGTCGTTCCCTCGTCGCTCGACGACAAATCCAGCGTTCCGCCCAACTCGCGGATCCGCTCATTCATTCCGCGCAATCCCACTCCGATCGTCGCCGCTCCGCTTTTGCCAAACGCGCCGCCGTCTTGGAGTTTCATCCCTCGGCCGACGTCGCTGACTTCGAGCACGACAACGCCGTCTTCAATCCACAGGCGAACCCGCGCCGTCGAGCTCCCGGAATGGCGGTGCACGTTGGTCAGGCTCTCTTGCAGCACGCGGAAGACCGCGATCTCGATGTCGGGCGAAAGGCGCTGCAATTCCGGCGACACTTCGAAATCGGTCTGAATCCCGCTCCGCTTCATGAAACCGTCGAGGTACCACAAAATCGCCGATCGCAGTCCCATCTCCTCCAGCATCGGAGGATACAAAAGGTACGAGATCGTCCGGACTTCCTTCACCGCGTCGTCCGTCAGATCGACGCACTGTTTCAGATCGCTCAGATCTTCCGGCGGCGCCGTGTCCTTGGTTCTGCCGGCAAGGGACTCCAATTTCATTTTCAGCACGGAGAGATACTGTCCCAGGCTGTCGTGAAGGTCGCGGCCGATCCGCCGCCGCTGCTCGTCCTGGCTGCGCAGCAGATGGCGCGAGAGTTTACGCAGCGATTTCTCGGACTCTTGCAACTGTTGCCGCGATTCTTCGACGGTTCGTTGCGCGAGCATGCGCTCGGTGAAATCGCGCGTCACCTTGCCGAAGCCCATGAGTTTGCCGGTATCGTCCTTCAGGGCGGTGATCACGACGTTGGCCCAGAACTTTGAACCGTCCTTGCGCAGGCGCCAGCCTTCATCTTCCACCCGCCCATCGCGCTCGGCGATTTCCAGCTCGCGCGCCGGCTTGCCTCCGCGGATGTCTTCCTCCGAATAAAAACGCGAGAAATGCTGGCCCACGATTTCGGAAGCCTGATACCCCTTCAGGCGCTGGGCGCCGCGATTCCACGTCCGGATGTAACCCTCCGCGTCCAGCATGAAGATGGCGTAGTCCTGCACGGCGTCGATGAACAATCGCAGCTGTAGTTCGTTTTCAAATGCTGATTTGCGCTCTTCCAGAATTTCGAGCTTTTGCTGCAATGCCGCCACGTTGCGCCGCCTCTCGTCGTCGTCGAGCAAGCTTGCGTAATCTTCATGCGGGATCACGCTCGAATGAGCGGCGCAGATTTTCAGAAATGGCTCGGTATGCTCGTTCTTTGAGAAGCCGGCCATGGGATAAGCACACCGGAGAAAAAACGAATGAGTTTTTGCCAGATGGTTCCACAGTTCCTCGAGCCGCATCGCTCCTTCGTAGTTGCCTTCCGCCCACAGCAGCGCAACCAGCTCGCCGAATACAACGGTGCGCCGCGGCTCGCCCTTTGCCGCCACGTTCGCGCGTTCGATCAGTCCGCCCACCACTTCGGTAAAGCGCAATGCGTCCGGCGCTCCGTTCACCATGAGCTGCGGCAGGATGTCGGATGCGCGAACGGCCTGGTAGCGTCCCTCGGCGGTCAACTTCGGAACGTCCAGGCCGCGCATTCTCAGCTTGCGGGCCAGATTCTCGATATGGTCCTTGGTCGCGAGAATCACCGCGGCGTCGCCGTTCGCGAGGCAACTCCCAATGTGCGAGCCCAACTCATTCAGCAGCGAGTCGTCTTCGCGATAGAAGTGAACGATGTGCGCGGCACCGTGATCGAAGACACTCCCGGAAACCATCGGCGGTCCTGCCTTCACGGGGAAAATGCTGCTCGCACTCACCAGGACGCTCTCTGTCTCATTTCACGTGCCAGCTCAGCGGACAAATGCCAAACCGCCCGCGCCTTTGATTGAACGATTGTTGCAGGCCGGCGCGGTCGTCGGTATAGGGTAAACGCTGTACTTTGGCTCAGTTATCTGAGTTCTAGAACTCAATCTGCGTCCGAGCCCGCCACAACCTGAGCATGCCCCAGGAAGGCTACCAGCGCGACACCGCCGGCGATGTTGCCCAGCAGCGTCGGAAAAAAGAATCGCAGGAAGAATACGCCCCACGTCTCGGCCCCTGTCACCACCAGGAACAGCTGTTTCGTCGAGCCTGCGATCACGTGGTTGAATCCGCCCAATCCTATCAGGTACGTGATGATAATGATGATGCTGACTCGCGCCGAATCCGCCGCCGGAAGCAGCCAGACCATCAACGCGATCAGCCACCCCGCGAAGATAGCCCGCACGAATGTCACTCCGAAGCCCGCTCCGGCGCCGCTCTTGCTGACTTCCATCAGAGCTTCCTGAATATGCGGCGGAAAAATCGGAATTCGTCCCACACAGAGCGCGAAGACGTATGTCCCCACGAGGTTCGCGGCCAGCACAATGCCCCACAGCCGCGCAACGCCAACCCCCGTCTTCGCGCTTCGATCGGACAACAGCGGCAGCACCGCGGTCAGAGTCGTCTCCGTAAAAAGCTGCTGCCGTCCGAGCACGACGATCAGAAATCCGACGCTGTATCCTAATTTTGAAAGGAGCGGCGTCCACTCCCGATCCGGCAGATAGGCCGCGAGCAGTCCCTCGGCGACCATCGAGAATCCCATCGATAAGCCCGCGGCCAGGCCGGACCACGCCAGCGCCGACGACGACCTCTTCAACTCCTCGCGGCCCTCGCGGCGGATCGTCTCGTGAACGACGTGCGCGCCGATCGCGACGCGCTCCTGTATCTGTTTCTCCTCGATGCGCGTCTTAACGACCGGAGATTCTTCGGAGAGCTCGACGGCTTTCTTCGCTTTGACAGGCATCTGGTTTGGGAACTCCGGACAAGAAGCGCATCGTCGCAGCGGCGGCGGCGGAGGTCCATCGGGGATACACCTTACTTGCCGGACGTTTGAAGCGTATGGCAAACGCGAAATCGCGGAGAGAAGCGCTGTCGTTCGACGGGCGCAGCACATCGCTGGTCTTGCTGAATCAGGCACGAGCACGATTCGTGGCGGGGGCACTCCAAGGAAACTTGGACGTTGATTTGAAGGCAATCCTGTGCCATTTTCTCTCCGGTTTTTCGGCCCAGTCACGACATCTGCCGTGTCCGGATCGGGCCCCGCTCGCGTTTTTGGGTAACGCCTGACGGGGATCACGCCGCCAACAAGAAAGAAATTACAGGGGGAACCATTGAAAGCCTTGATTAGAACAACTGCTGTCCTGATGTTTGCGATTGGTGTGCTGGCAATCGCGCAGCCGTCGCGAGCAGCGTCGTGCGATCGCGCTTGCCTGGACAAGACGGTCGATAACTATTTGGCCGCGCTCGTGGCGCACGATCCTTCGCGAGTGAAGTTCGCGCCGGACGTGCTGTTCGTTGAAAACGGCGTTCCGACGAAGCCGGGCGACGGCCTGTGGAAGACCGCCTCCGCTTTACCGACAACCTTCAAGATCTACGTGCCCGACCCTGTTTCCGAGGAAGTCGGGCTCATGTGCATCATGCAAGAGAACGACAAGCCCATCGATTTTGTGGTGCGCCTGAAGCTTCACGACGGCAAGATCGTCCAAGCCGAGCACGTCATCGCGCGCAATTTGTCCGAGCGGAGCCTCAAGAACCTCCAGACTCCGCGCCCGGGCTTGCTTGCCACCGTGCCGCCCTCCGAGCGTGTTCCGCGCGCGGAGATGTTGACGATCGGCGCTTCCTACTACCAAGCGTTGGTCTCGGCTGACGCCAACAATGCGGCGTTTGCCGACGATTGCGTCCGCCGCGAAAACGGCATGCAGACCACCAGCAATCCGCCACCGGACAAGCCCGGTTTTGCATCGCTGGGTGCTCTCGGATGCGCCGCGCAGCTCAAGACCGGCACGTTCAACTACATCAAGCGCATCGAACCGCGCCGCGTGGAAATCGCCGATCCCGAAACCGGCCTGGTGATGGGGTTCTCGCAGTTCCGCCACCCGATGGTCGAGAAGACGTACAAGATCACGGGCGTGCCGGGCGTCGATCACACCGACTTGAATATCAAGCCGTTCGACATGATCGCCGTGCACATCTTCAAGATCAAAGACGGAAAGATGCACGAAATCGAAGCCATGGGCTTCACATTGCCGTACAACTCAAAAACCGGCTGGGCCAAGTACGACGCCCAGACGTCATCGCAGTAGCCGACGGCAGAGGAAATCCGGAAGGACGCGTTCGGTCGTACTACTCCTCAGGGCAGACGATTGAGAGTCTTCACGCCAAGAGCGCGTCCTTCTGCGTGGGCCGAAGCCCGGCAAAAGGTTCGGCACGCATGGATGCTTCCGTTCTGTGCCACGGAGTGGAGCTGGGAATGGGTAGCTTATTTCCTCAGCAATTGGAAATTCCTCGAAGTTCTCGAATACCTCGGCAGCCTGAGTGTATTGGTCGCCGTCCTGTTCTATTTCTCCGAATCCGGCGACCGGACGAAGCAGAGGCATTACCAGGCTTGGCAAGTCGTGAACACAGCCCAGGGCAAAGGGGGCAGCGGCGGCAGGATCGAAGCGCTCCAGGAATTGAGCGCCGATCACGTTCCGCTGGTCGGCGTCGATGTGTCGCACGCATTCCTCCAGGGAATTCGCCTCGAAAGAGCGAACCTGCTACGGTCGAACCTCAGCGCGGCCGACCTTCGGGACTCCGACCTCCGGTCCGCGGACTTGACGGAATCGAACTTGCGCTCTGCCAATCTGCGTGGAGGCGACCTCCGCGGAGTAAGCTTGCTTGGAGCCGACCTGCGCGATTCCGATATCACAGGCGCGGACCTGACGGATGCCGATCTTTCCGCCGTAATCCTGGACAACGCCGATCTGACCGGCGTGAATCTGCAAAATATTCAGTGGCGCGGGATTCGCAGTCTTGCCGGCGCAAATCTCGAAAACGCGAAAAACCCGCCGCCCGGCTTTCTTGAGTGGGCGACGCACCACGGCGCCGTCCAGACGGCCGGGGAAGAGTAAAATTCGCCTAGGTCGAGCTCGCGGCCCGGGTCGCTTGCGCGGCAACTTGGGCTTGCGAGAGCAGCGTCACGGCCCGATGAGCCGAGAGCGCCGCGCCTTCCTGCCAGCCGACGATATGGCTCAGATGTTCGCCGCAAAGATAGATTGGGCCGTCGGGCTGGATCGCGCGTTCGTATCCCGGAAACATCGCAGGCTCGTCGACGTGCACCCACGATCCGAGATTGTAGGGAATTCGTCCCCAGCACACGCCGATCGGCTTCGCGAGTTCCTTCGAATGGCCCGGGTGCAGAATCTCAACCGATTGCCGCGACGCTTCGAGTTTCGCGGCCAGGTCCATCGTCCCCAGCACCGTGCCATTTTCGATGCCGTACCCCGAGATGATCACGCCCGTCTTCGAGAAAAGCCGCGCGCTCGGATACCACACCAGGTTCACCGGGCGATCGAGAAACGAAATCCCGCCATAAATCGAATCCTCGCGCTCCCAGAATCGCGGTGCTTCCCACGCCAACTTGTAGGCTTGGTCGTACGTCGTGTTGTCGATGATCTGTTGCAGGTCGGGCGAAAAATCCGCGTCGATGCTTTTCAGCACGGAGAAGGGAATCGCGCAGATGCAGTAATGCGCCTCGATCGCCGCCGTCGTCCCGGTTCTGCGATCGCGATACGCCACGCGAACGCCCGCGGGCGTCTTGCGAATCTGCTCGACCGCGCAGTGGAAGCGAATCAGGTGCGCCAGCCGCTTTTCGAACGCCGCCGGAATGCGGTCCATCCCGCCGACGGGCTGAAACATCGTCGCCTGCCACGTAAATTGCTCTTCATACATCACGCCTTGCCACAGGTTGGCATCGAGCAGCACGTGCATATCGAGAGGATCGCGGATCATGCCGGCCTGATCGCCCGCGCCCGGCAGCACCTTGTAGCCCGAGCGATCCGAACCTTTGTAGAAATAGTCGGGCGACAAATCGCCATAGGTGCGCAGAAATTCCAGCATGCGCTCTTTATCGTCCGCCGAAAGTTCCTGGTCGAGCGAGCCGCGCCCGATGGCTTTAGCGAGCAGTTCCGAGACGTGGCCGCGCGTATCGCTCACCACCTGTCGCTGCTGCACGGGCTTGCCGCCATTCAGCCCGTCGCTCTGCATCAGCGAGCTGCGCGACGTGTTCACTTCCACTTCGAGCGGCACGCCGAACTCGCGGCAGTAACCGAGCATCGTCACGTGCTGCGAAGGCAAGCGCGCAGGACCCGCATTGAAATACGAGCTTTCATCCCACGTGCAGGTCTGAGATGTCCCATCCGTCATGTCCACGCGCGTGCCGTTCCGAATCGTCCAATTGCGCCCTCCGGCGCGCCCGCGCGCTTCGAGAATCACGCAGTGATATCCCGCTTTGGAAAGTTCCCACGCGGCAACCATTCCCGCGATCCCCGCGCCGAGAATCACGACGCTCTTGCCGCTGCCCGAATTTTCCGGCAGGCGCAGCGTGCTCGCCTCGCTCGCTGGGATCGGCAGAAGCCCGAGCGACTGCATGATGAGGTACGTCGCGCTATAACCGCCGGCGCGGCCCACTTGCGTAAGAAAATCGCGTCGCGTAGTCATGAGATATCATGTCCCGCCGATTACAACACAATCGAATCCGTTGCGCGTACGGTACAGACGGCCCCCACGGGAGTCAAATTGGATTCCTGCATCGGCTGGATCGATCTCCGTAGTGCGTCGTCGCGACGCCCGGTGAGCCCGATCACGAGTAACGGAAGAGCGCTTTGAATCCGTAATCCATGTGTTGCTGGATGTGGCAGTGGAAAAGCGTCAGCCCCGGATGATTGGCGACGAAATCCACCGACACGCGTCCATACAGTGGAACGATCACCGTATCCTTGATCACGCCCGCTGTCTTCTTCCCATTCATGTCGACCAGCTCGAATGAATGCCGGTGCAGGTGCAGCGGGTGCCCGTCATCCGTCCGGTTGTGAAAGACAATCCGGTAGCGCGCGCCTTCCTTCAGCACGAATTCACGATCGTGCGGATACTGTTTGCCGTTCACGAGCCACGCATTGAACTTGCCCGGCTCCGCTCGGAGTTTTCTCGAAGACCATGTCCATGGTCTGGTCTGGCGCAGGCTGTGAACCCCCGTGCCCGAAAATCGTGTAGTCCCACGGATTGTTCGGCGGCGGCGCCCACTCCGGCTGCTTGTGCTGATTTTCGTATTCCACCACCACGCCGAGTCCGCCGCTGCGAATGGTGTCCTGCGTCGCGCCGAGAATCCACACGCCCGGCTGATTCATGTCGACGAAGGCGTCGATCCGTTCGCCGGGGCCAAGCGTCAGCACGTCGGCGGGCTGAGGCGAAGGCACCGGGTTGCCGTCGAGCGCAAACACCTGGAATCGGTGCCCGGGCAAAGCAATCGTGCGATTTTCGATCGCGCTGGCATTCAGCAGATGCATCAGGACGCGATCGCCCGTCCGCACGCGGATCGGCTCGCCCGCCCCAAGCGCCTTGTCGTTGATCGAGAACATCTGCGACGTGACTTCGAGTCCGTTGGGCCGGGTGTCGAGCATGGTCGGCTTCTCGGGCTGCGGCCCGCCCTGCCCTTGTTCGTCCGTATCCATCTCCGCGTTCGTGAAAAACGGCTCCCAATCGCGGATCGCGAGAAAAATCTCCTGATCGTAGTGGCCCGGTTCCTTGCCCGGAGTCGATCATCAGGAATCCGAATTGCCCGGTGTACGTACCGCGGTGCAGATCGGCGTCCGCCATCGCGTGGCTGTGATACCAGCGCGTCCCGGCGGGCCGAGGCGTAATCTGATACCGGCGCCGTCCGCGCGGCGGCACCGGCGGCGTCCCTTCTTCCTCCGCTCCGTCCACCTCGGAGGGCAGGAACAGCCCATGGAAGTGAACGTACTCGGGGATATCCGTATCGTTGATGGCGTCGACCGTCACTGGCACGCCTTCGCGCATCCGCAGCACCGGGCCGGGCGACGTGCCGTTGTACCCGACTGTGCTGATGATGTAATTGGGTGTGAGTTCAACGGTCACGGGCGAGATTCGCAGCGTGAAGTCCGCCTTCGTGGTTTCCGCCGGGGAAGGCGAATTCGGCTGCATTCCTGGCATCTGGTTCTGCTCTGCCCGAAGAAGCTTCGCGGCGCCCAGCTCCAGCGCGCCAGCTCCCGCCAGTTTGAAAAGGTCCCGTCGCTTCACGAATCCCTCAAAACAGCCCAAATCCCCGCGCCTTCCGCCGATTGGCCGCGATTTCCGCGGCCCGGCGGGCGCATTCGGGGCGCGTTTGGAAAGCATACATCAATCTGTTACGCTCTCCGGGCGCATCAGAGTATCTCATGAAGCTTCTGCCAAGAATTTCGGCGGTGGTTTCCCTCGTAGTGTTGGGTAGTGGTCTGTTAGCGCTCCGGTCGAGTGCGCAGTGGTACGGCTCGAGCCCCTTCGCGCCGGTCACCCCCGAGCAAACCCAAGAAAAGGCTGAGTTTTCGTGGTCGCGGCTTAGGTACACCTCGGTCGCCAGCAGTTTCGGCGGCGGGTACGGCTACTACGGCTTTGGCCGCGGCAGCTGGATGCAGGATTATCCCAAGGCCGACCGCCAGTTCCTGCTCGCCTTGCGTCGGCTCACGCGCGTGAATAGCAGATCCACCGAGCAGGTCGTCGACCTCGATAGCGACGACATCTTCAACTACCCGTGGGTCTACGCCGTCCAGGTCGAAAACTGGACGTTCACGCCCGCCGAAGCCAAGCGTCTGCACGACTACCTCCTCAAGGGCGGCTTCCTCATGGTCGACGATTTCCACGGCACCGCCGACTGGGAAAGCTTCATGAACGGCATGCGCATGGTTTTTCCCGACCGGCCCATCGAAGACCTGAATAACAACGACGAAATCTTTCACGTCCTCTACGATCTCGGGCAGCGCTTTCAGGTGCCAGGTGAGCAGTACGTCAACACCGGCCGCACCTACGAGAAAGACGGCTACGTGCCGAAGTGGCGCGCGATTCGCGACGACAAAGGCCGGATCATGGTCGCGATCTGCCACAACATGCATCTCGGCGACGCTTGGGAGTGGGCGGACAGCCCCGAATATCCCGAGCGCTTCGCGTCGATGGCGTTTCGTATCGGAATCAATTACGTGATGTACGGAATGACGCACTGATCGAGTTACGAAGAGACCAGAGGTTTCTTGGGGGCGATTTAGGCAATACGGGGCTCAGAGTTCTCCAGAATATGTTTCAGGTTCTCTTTAAATATCCGGCCGCGATCTTTTCAAAGGGCCATTTCATTTTGCTGGGCACTTGGCCCAGATGGTCCCTATTGCTGCTGGTCTTCGCGGCGGTAGCCGGACTCGGATGGTTCGTGCGCTCGCGGATGGGGAAAGCCGCGCCGGGCGTCCGCAACTGGCGCGCCGGAATCATCTGGCTGCTGCAATCCGCCGTCGCTGCGCTGATCCTTCTCCTGCTGTGGCAGCCCGCGATCACGATCGCGGAACTGAAGCCGCAGCAAAATATCATCGCCGTCCTCGTCGACGATTCGCGCAGCATGGCGATTGCCGACAACGGCGCCACGCGCCAGGCGCAGGCCGTGAAAGCGCTCGATGGCGGCGTCCTCACCGATTTGCAGAAGAAGTTCCAGACGCGCCTCTACCGCCTCGATAGCCGCGTCACGCGCGTTTCGAATCTCGACGCGCTCAAGCCCTCCGCTCCCGCCACGCGCATCGGCGACAGCCTCAAGCAACTCGTCGCGGAGACGAACGATCTCCCCGTCGGCGCAATCGTCCTGCTCAGCGACGGTGCGGACAATTCCGGCGGCATCGACCTCGACACGATTTCGGCGCTGCGCAACCGCCGCATTCCGGTGCACACCGTCGGCTTGGGCGCCGAAGCAGGTCCCGCGCGACGTTGAGATCGACGACGCCGTTCTCGCGCCGAAAGCGCTCGCGAATTCGCGGCTCGCCGCGTCCGTCACCTTCCATCAGCGCGGCTACGCAGGGCAGAAGGCCACGCTTAGCGTTCGCGACGGCGACAAATTGCTCGCGTCGCAGCCGATCGACTTTGCCGGCGACGGCAAAATCCAAACGCAGAACGTCCTCTTCAGCGCGGGCGACGCAGGCGCGAAAACGCTCCAGTTTTCGATCGATCCGCTGCCGGACGAAACGAACCGCGCCAACAACGCCGTCACGCGCCTCGTGAACGTTGTCAACGACAAGCGCCGCATCCTCTACGTCGAGGGCGAGCCGCGCTGGGAATACAAATTCATCCGCCGCGCCGAGGACGATGACCGCGTCGTGCAGATCGTCTCGATGCTGCGCACCACAGAAAACAAAATCTACCGCCAGGGCATCGACGATCCCAACGAGCTCGCGGATGGCTTCCCCTCGAAGCCCGAAGATCTCTTCGGCTATCAGGCGCTGATCATCGGTTCGGTCGAAGCAGGCTACTTCACGCCGGCCCAGCAGGACCTGATTCGCCAGTTTGTCGACCGGCGCGGCGGCGGCCTGCTATTTCTCGGCGGACGTTTCGCGCTCGCCGACGGCGGCTGGGGCGGATCGAGCCTTGCGGACCTGCTGCCCACGATTCTCCCGACCCACAAAAATACGTTCCATCGCGATCCCGCCACGGTCCAACTCACGCCGGCTGGCGAAGACAGCCTGATTACCCGCTTGATCGACGACCCCGCGCGCAACGGGGAGCGCTGGAAGAAGCTTCCGTACCTCATGGACTATCAGGAGCCCGGGACGCCCAAACCCGGTGCGGCCGTCCTTGCCGAGATGAAGGCGGGCGGGCGCGAGATGCCGCTGCTTGTCACGCAGAATTATCGGCCGCGGCCGCACCGCGCTCATGGCCACCTCCGGCACGTGGCGCTGGCAGATGAGCCTCCCGCTCGGCGACACGAGCCACACGCATGTTCTGGCAGCAGTTGCTGCGCTGGCTCGTGGCCGACACGCCGGGCCAGGTGGTCGCCACTGTGCCCAGCCAAATGCTCTTCGACGACGGGCACGTACAAGTTGTCCGCGGACGTGCGCGACAAGGAGTATCTGCCCGCGCCCGACGCGCCGTCGAAGCCCACATCCTCGGCCCCGATGGCATTTCGGCCTCGGTCGACATGACTCCCGTCCCCGACGCTCCCGGCACATTCCAGGCGGATTGGAACGCCGAAAAGCCCGGCTCGTACCTCACGGAAATCGTCGCGCAGCGCGGCGGCCAGGAAATCGGCCGGGACGTGCTCACGTTCCAGCGCATGGACGGCGTCGCCGAGAATTTTCACACCGAGCAGAATCGCGATCTGCTCGAAAAGCTCGCGTCCGAGACCGGCGGGCGCTATTGGACGCCCGACGACTCTCAAGAATCTCCCCGGCGAAATTGCCTACTCCGAAGCCGGAATCACGGTTCGCGAAACCAAGGAGCTGTGGGACATGCCGGCGATTTTTCTGCTGATCCTCGCTCTGCGCTTCGCCGAATGGCTGCTGCGGCGGAAGTGGGGGATCGTGTGAAGACCGCCATTCTCGCGATCAGTCTCGCGGCCGCGCTCCTGTTCGCGGTTCCCGCGCGCGCGGCGGTTTATTACGTCACCGTGGCGGGCCTGGGCGGCGAGCCCGAATACGAGCAGCGCTTCACCGCGCTGGCGATGGATCTCGACAAGCTGCTGAAAGCCTCGGGCAGCGATGTCCATGTCTACACGCTCACCGGCGCCGACGCCACGCGCGCGCATCTCACCGACACGCTCGCGCAGGTCGCCGCCGAGGCCAAGCCGGATGACGATTTCGTCCTGACCCTGATCGGCCACGGCTCGTTCGACGGCGTCGAGTACAAATTCAATCTTCCCGGCCCCGACATTTCCGCGGCGGACCTCGCCACCCTCTGCGATCGCGTACCCGCCAAGCGCCAGTTGATCGTCAATACCACGAGCGCCAGCGGAGGCTCCGTGGCCGCGCTCGAAAGGCATGGCCGCGCCGTGATCGCCGCAACCAAGAGCGGAACCGAAAAGAACGCCACCGTCTTCGCGCGCTACTGGGTCGAGGCGCTGCACGATCCGGAAGCCGACGTGGACAAGAACGACGCGATCAGCGCGCTCGAAGCCTTTCGCTACGCCGACCGCAAGACCGCCGCGTTTTACGACGCCCAAAAGCGCCTGGCCACCGAACACGCCGAGTTCGAAGACACAGGCAATGCACGATCCGGTGCGGGACGCCTCGACCGACACCGGCGAGGGCCTGCTGCTTTCAAGTTTCACGCTGGTTCGCCTCGGCGCCGCGCAAAAGGCCTATGCCGATCCGGCGAAACGGGCGCTGCTGGCGCGCAAAGAAGACCTCGAGCGCCAGATCGACACGCTGAAATATCAAAAAGCGGCGATGTCGCAGGACGATTACAAAGACCAGCTCACGGCCGCGCTGATCGAGCTGGCGCAAGGTGCAGGAGGAGCTGGACAAGTGAAGAGCGCCTGCCAATGCGCGATTCTCTGCGCAGCGTTGTTCGCGGCGGCCAGCGTTGTTCTTGCCGCGACGCCCGACGATTGCCAGGCGCTGCGCAAGCACGGCCATCGCGCCGAGGCGCAAAGCCTGCTACCAATCGCTCACCCAGACGCGCGATCCCTACCTCCGCGCCGAAGGCTACTGGGGCCTCGGCATGTACACCGACGCGAACAATGAATTTCGCGCTGCGGTCGCGCAGTCCGACTCCAACGCGATGTATCGCGTCCGCTGGGGCCTGCTGCTCCACGAGCGCTTCAACAACACCGACGCCGAGGACCTTTTCAAGGAAGCCCTCCAGCGAGATCCGAAGAACGCCCAAGCCTATCTCGGCCTCGCGCTCGTGAGCGCAGACGGCTTCGACAACAAGGCGATCGACTGGGCCGCGAAAGCGCTCGAACTCGATCCCAAGCTCGTCGAAGCGCACGAACTGCTGGCCGAAATCTGCGCTCGAAGATTCCAACACCAACCAGGCCATCGCCGCAGGCGGACGCAGCGATCCAGCTCTCGCCCGACGCGCTCGATGCCATGGCCGTCCACGCCGCCATCGAAGTGCTCGCCGATCGCTCCGCCCGACGCCTGGTTCGCCAAAATTCGCGCAGGTGAATCCCACGTACGGCGAAGCCTACGCGATCGTCGCCCGCAATCTCGTCCTGCAACAATCGCTACGAAGACGCCGTGGCCGACTATCGCAAGGCCATCGAGCTCGATCCGCAGCTCTGGTCCGCCCGCTCCGAGCTCGGCATCAACCTCATGCGCCTCGGCCAGGAAGACGAGCCGCGCCAGCAGCTCGAAATGTGCTACGACAACGGCTATCGCGACGAAGCCACCGTCAACAGCCTGCGCCTGCTCGACAGCTACAAGAATTTCGTCACCTTCAAAGACGACACGACCATCCTCAAGCTCAACAAAAAAGAAGCCGACCTGCTTCATCCATACGTCGAAGAGGTGCTGAAGCGCGCCATGGCCACATACGAAAAGAAATACAAGATGAAGCTGCCCGGCCCGGTGCAGGTCGAGGTCTATCCCGATCACGAGGACTTCGCCGTGCGCACGCTGGGCATGCCCGGCCTCGGCGCGCTCGGCGTCACCTTCGGCGAGGTCGTCGCGATGGACAGCCCCTCCGGCCGCCAGCCGGGCGATTTCAATTGGGCCAGCACGCTGCTGGCACGAGATGAGCCACGTCTACATCCTCACCGCCACGAATCACCGCGTGCCGCGCTGGTTCACCGAAGGCCTCGCGGTCCACGAGGAGACGCAGGCATCGCCCGAATGGGGCGACCGCGATCACGCCGGATATCGTCGTCGCGCTACGCGACAAAAAGCTGCTGCCCGTCGCCGATCTCGATCGCGGCTTCATCCGCCCCGAGTATCCGACGCAGGTGATCGTTTCCTACTATCAGGCGGGCCGCATCTGCGATTACATCCAGGACCGCTGGGGCGCCGACAAGCTGCTCGATATGGTGCATTCCTACGCCGCAGCTCAAGACCACGCCCGAGGTGATCCAGGAAAATCTCGGCATGACGCCCGAGGAGTTCGACAAGGAATTCCTGGCGTGGCTCTACAAAGACGTGCGGCACGACCGTCGACAATTTCGACGAATGGCGCGAAGGACTGAAGGATCTGGCGCAGCGCGCCAAGGACAAGAACTACGACGAAGTGCTCAAAGACGGCGACGCGGTCGTCGCAGATGTATCCCGAATACGTCTACGCCGCGAACGCCTACGAATTCATCGCCGAAGCCGATCTCGCCAAAGGCAACAAGGGCGCGGCAGCCACGGTTCTAACCGAATACGAAAAGCATGGGCGGGCGCGAGCCCGGACACGCTGAAGCAGCTGGCGACGCTTGAGGAAGGCCTGGGCGAGCCCAAGGAAGCCGCCGCCACGCTCGATCGCATCAACTACATCTATCCGGTGGACGAAGACCTCCACCGCCAGCTCGGCGAGCTGTGGCTCGCGCAAAGCAACTACCCTGGCGCGATCCGCGAATATTCGGCGGTCGTCGCCATGCATCCGCTCGACCGGGCCTCGGCGCAGTTCGATCTGGCGCAGGCCTATTTCGCCGCGGGCCAGCAGGACAAGGCCGAGGACAACGTCCTGGCGGCGCTCGAAGCCGCTCCCGACTATCGCCCGGCCCAGAAATTGCTCTTGCAGCTCGAGGACTCCGAGAAAGGGAAAATAACCGATGGCCACTCCCGCTGAAGTCAATCTGGACTCCGCCGAACTGAAGAAGCGCATCGACCGCTTTCACGCGGTGCGCGACAGCATCCTCGCGCAGGTCCGCGAGGTGATCGTCGGGCAGGAAGAAGTGCTCGACCAGATTCTGACCGCGCTCTTCGTCGGCGGCCACTGCCTGATCACCGGACTTGCCCGGCACCGCGAAGACGCTGATGGTCCGCACCATCGCGCAAACGCTCGGCCTCGTCTTCAAGCGCATTCAGTTCACGCCGGACCTGATGCCCTCCGACATCACCGGCACGGACATCATCGAGGAAGATCCCACCACCGGCCATCGCCGCTGGACGTTCGTGCCAGGGCCCGATCTTCGGCAATATCCTGCTGGCCGACGAAATCAACCGCACGCCGCCCAAGACGCAGTCGGCGCTGCTCGAAGCCATGCAGGAGCTTTCCTGCACCGTGCGCGGCAATCACTACACGCTGCCCGTCGCCGTTCTTCGTGCTGGCCACGCAGAACCCGATCGAGCTCGAAGGCACCTATCCGCTGCCCGAAGCGCAGCTCGACCGCTTCCTCTTCAACACCGTGCTCGATTACCTGAGCGCCGAGGACGAAGTGAAAGTCGTCGACCTGACCACCACCACGCGCGTCGCGCAGGTGCAGGCGGTCACCAACGCCGAGGAGATTCTCGATTTTCAGCAGCTGGTGCGCATGGTGCCGATCGCGGAATCGCTCGCGCGCTACGTCGTCGACCTGGTCCGCGCCACGCGCCACAACAGCGGCGACGCGCCGGACTTCGTGAAGAAATACGTCAACTACGGCGCGCAGCGTGCGCGCCGCGCAGTTCATCGTGCTCGCGGCCAAGGCGCGCGCGCTCGCGCGCGGCCGCTACCACGTCGCCTACGAAGACATCACGTCGCTGGCGATTCCCGTGCTGCGCCATCGCATCCTGCTGAATTTCCACGCGGAATCGGATCGCATCGATTCGGACGAAATCCTGCGGCGCTTGCTTCAGGCGATGCCGCCGCCGGCGGGAGCCTGACCGTGCAGCGCTTTCTCGATCCGGCGGTGCTCGCGCGGCATTTCGGGGCTCGACCTGGTCGCCAAGACGGTGGTGGACGGCTTCGTCGCCGGCCTGCATCGCTCGCCGGATTTCGGCTTCAGCCAGGAGTTCGCCGAATACCGCGCCTACACGCCGGGCGACGATCTGCGCCACGTCGACTGGAACGTCTTCGCGCGCACCGAGCGCGCCTACCTGAAGCGCTATCGCGGCGAAACCAACAGCCTGCTCACCGTGCTGCTCGACGCGAGCAATTCCATGAATTATTCCTCGCACGGCGTCACCAAAATGGACTACGCGCGCTTCATCGCCGCCTCGCTTTTCTATCTCGCGATCCAGAATCAGCGCGATGCCGCCGGCCTGATCGTCTTCGACGACGAAGTGCGCAACTACATCCGGCCGTCCACGCGCCAGGGACAGCTCCACCGCCTGCTCGCCGGTCTCGAGCTCGCCGAGCCGCGCGCCCGCACCGATTTCGCCAAGCCGCTGCATCATTTCCAGGAATTTCTTGCGCCGCCGCGGCCTCGTGCTGATCATTTCCGATTTCTACGAATCGCCCGAGACGATCGTCCGCACGATCGAGCCGCTGCGCTTCCACGGAAACGAAGTGGTGCTGTTTCACGTGCTCGATCCGAAGGAAATCCGGCCCGAGCTCGGCGAGCCCGTCGATCCTCGTCGATCTCGAAACCGAGGAGCGCCTGGAAGTCACGCCCGAATACGCGCGCGATGAATACCGCCAGAAAATGGACGCGCACATCGCCGACCTGCGCGACCGCGCGCAAGGCGCCGGAATGGATTATTTCCTGCTCGCCGACCGACCGTCCGCTCGACGACGCGCTCGCGCGAATATCTCACCATCCGGCAGGGGAGGAACTAGATGGGCTTTCTCGCTCCCTGGTTTCTGGCTGGAGCAGCGGCGCTGGCCGTGCCGCTCTATCTGCATCTGCTGCGGCGGCACACGATCGAATCCGCAGCCGTTCAGCTCGCTGATGTTTTTCGAGCAGCGGACGCAAAGCTCGATCAAGCATCGCCGCTTGCGCTATCTGCTGCTGCTCGCGCTGCGCCTCGCGCTCCTGGCTGCTGTTGGTGCTCGCTTTCGCCGAATCCGTTCATCAATCGCCCCGCGGTCAGCGCATGCCGGCGACAAGCTGGTGCTGCTGGTCGTCGACAATTCCTTCAGCATGCGCGCGGGCTCGCGCCTTGCCGACGCGAAGCGCGAAGCCGCATCCGTGCTCGCGTCGCGAAAGCCCGCCGAGCGCGCGCAGGTGATGGCGCTCGGCTCGCAGCTGCAGGTGCTCACGCAGCCGACGCAGGATGCCGC
This sequence comes from uncultured Acidobacteriota bacterium, assembly GCA_963743335.1. Classification (GTDB taxonomy): domain Bacteria; phylum Acidobacteriota; class Terriglobia; order Acidiferrales; family UBA7541; genus Palsa-295. The sequence goes on along the minus strand of CAVUPI010000002.1, from coordinate 103,713 downwards.
CGCGCTGCGCGCCGCCGTCGAGCAGCATCGAGCCCGGCGACTCGCGCGGCAATTTCGGCGAGCTCGCGCGCGCGCTGCGTTCCGCGGCCGAGAGCGTCGTCACGCCCGATCGAGTTGCATCTCTTCAGCGACATGCAGAAGTCCGACATGCCGGCGAATTTCGCCGAGCTGGCGCTGCCCGCCAACGTCACGCTCGTCCTGCATCCCGTGGTGAAGAGCGCCGTGCCGAACTGGACGGTCGAAAGCGTCAACGCTCCCGGCCAGGTGTGGGACCCGAAGAAAGCGCGCGTCCAAGCCGTCATCGCGGGCTACGGCACGCCCGCTGCCACGCGCACGGTCTCGCTGGTCGTCAACGGCAAGACCGCCGCCACGCGCACCGTCGCCGTCCCAGCGGGCGGCCGCGCCACCGTCGAATTCGATTCGCTCGACGTGCCGTACGGCTTCAGCCGCTGCGAGGTGCGCATCGATTCCGCGGACGCACTTCCCGCGACGATGACGTCAGCCGCTTCGCCGTCGAGCGCTCCGATCCGCAAAAGGTCCTCTTCGTCCACGAATCGGGCGACACGCGCTCGCCGCTCTATTTCGGCGCCGCTCTCGCTGCGGCGGCTGAATCGGCGTTCACCATGGAGAGCATTCCCGTGGATCAGGCGGCCAACGTTCGTCCATCCGATTACGCCTTCGTGGTTCTTTCCGACGTGGTGTCGCTGCCTGCGTCGCTTGAAAGCGCGCTCACCAGATACGTCCGCGCGGGTGGCAGCGTTCTGGTTGCTGCGGGCACCTCGACCGGGCGTCTCTCGCGCATTCCGGTTTTCGATGCGGGCGTCCGCAACGCCCTCTACTACACAAGTGCAGGCGGCATCGCCGAGACGGTCGGCGACACCGACCCGTCCTACGCTGCCATCGGCAAAGCCGATCGCTGGGCCGGAGTGAAATTCTATTTCGCTGTGAAAGTCGACGACACCGGCTCGCGCGTCGTCGCCCGTCTGACCGACCAGACGCCGCTGCTGCTCGAAAAGAAGATCGGCGAGGGCCGCGTCCTGCTGCTCGCCTCGGGCCTCGACAATCTCACCAACGATTTCCCGCTGCATCCCGATTTCGTTCCGTTCGTCGAGCAGACCGCGCTTTATCTCTCCGGCACCGCGCGCCGCAGCGGATCGCGCGCTCGTCGATTCGTTCCTCGAATTGCGCACCAGCAAGGAAGCAGGCCGTCGGCGTCGAAGTGATCGACCCCGAAGGCCGCCGCCCGCTTTCGCTGAAGGAAGCGACAAGCGCGCAGACCTACCAGCTAACGCAGGCCGGCTTCTACGAGCTGCGCCTCGCGAATGGCCGCCAGGACGTGATCGGCGTCAATCCCGACCGCCGCGAATCCGATCTCGACGTGCTGGCGCCCGATGTCCTCTCGCTCTGGACCGGCAAGGGCGCCGCCGAGCCGGGCGACGCGAGCCAGGCCCAGGCCGCCGCCTCCGGCCCCGCGGAAGATAAAACCAAACCGTACGGCTTATGGTGGTACGTTATGCTATTGGCGCTGGCGGCGGCGCTGGCCGAATCCTGGGTAGCCAGCCGGTACCTCGGGATGCGACGGGAGGATTCATGAGCGCGCGTGAACAGCTCAACTCCTATATCGGGCAGGTCGAGCGACGCCTGCGCCTGCACACTGCCGCGCGCGGCGCAGCCATTCTCACCGTCGCGGCGCTCGTCACCACCGTCGTCCTCGTCCTGATCGCGAATTCCTTTGCATTTTCGAACGCCAGTATTGCCAGCGCGCGCACCGTCCTGGTTCTGGCGTTGCTATCCGCGGGCGTGTACGGCATCGCGCTCCCTTGGCTCTATCTCGATCGTCCGACCGCCGTGAATGCGGCCGAAGGTGCCTTCCCGAAATTCAAGCAGCGCCTGATGACGTTCGCCGAGCGCGATGCAGACGTCCCCGCCGGCGCCTCGCGTGACCCGTTCCTCGAATTGCTGGCTGCCGACACGCTCGAGATCGCGCACGCGCTCCAACCGAAAGCTCTCGTGCCGCAGCGGCGGCTGCTCATCCTAATCGGCATTGGCATCGCGTCGCTTGGCGTCCTGATCTGGATGATCGTCGCCGGCCCCGGCTATCTCGGCTACGGCGCGTCGCTCCTCTGGACAGGCACGCACGCGGGAGCAGCGCCCTTCTACGACATTCGCGTCAGCCCGGGCGACGCTTCGGTTCGCCGCAATTCGGACGAGCTCGTCACCGCGCAGCCAGTCGGCTTGCAGACCGACAAGGTGCGGCTCTACGCCCGCTACGAGAGCGCCTCGAAATGGGAGCAAGTGGCGATGCAGCCCCAGCCGGGTGGCTCAGCCTTCCAGTTCCTCTTCGCCGGTTTGCCCGAAGCGGTCGAATACTACGTCGAGGCCGGGCCGATTCGCTCGCGCCATTTCAAGATTCGCGTTGTCGATCTGCCCGGCGTGAAACAGATTCGCGTCACCTATCGCTATCCCTCCTGGACTGGCCTCCGCAGCACGGTCGACGAGCATGGCGGCGACTTGCACGCGGTGGAGGGCACGGACGCCGATCTCGAAGTTCTCACCGACCGCCCGCTGCGCAATGGCGTGCTGGTTCTCGATGACGGCAAGCAAGTCCAGCTCACGCCCGGCGCCAATGGGCCGAACCATTACACCGGGGCAGTCAGCATGGCCAAGGACGGCAGCTACCACGTTGCCGCGCTCGATCAGGGCCAGCCCGTGCGCCTCTCCGAGGATTTCTTCATCGAGGCTGACAAAGCCAATCCGCCGCAGGTCTCAGTCCTGCGCCCGGCGCGCGACTATCGCGCCAGCCCGATTGAGGAAGTCACGATCGCGGCGAATGCCAACGATCCCTTCGGCGTGGACGCGATGACTTTGCACTACTCCGTGAACGGCGGCGCCGAGCAGACGGCGAACTTGCTGAAGCAGAAAGGCGCGAAGGACGCCGACGGTTCGACAGTGCTCTCGCTCGAAAATTTCAAACTCGTCCCCGGCGATCTCGTGAGCTTCTACGTCACGGCCAAGGACGCGCGTGCCGAGGCCCACACCGACATCTACTTCATCCAGGCCGATCCTTTCGAGCGCGATTTCTCGCAGTCGCAGTCCGCTGGCGGCGGAGGCGGTGGTGGCGGAGCGCAGGATCAGAACGACATCTCCGAGCGCGAAAAAGAAATCATCGCGCAGACCTGGAAGCAGCGCAGCGACAAGAGCGCTGCCTCGCAGCAGGCCGCGGATAGCGGCAAATTCCTTTCCGAGGTGCAGTCGAAACTCCGCGATCAGGCCATCGCGCTCGCCGGCCGCCTGCAGTTGCGCGACCTCAACACGCAAAACGAGGAGTTCAACGATTTTCAGCGCGATATGACCGCTGCCGCCGACGCGATGAATCCAGCCTCCCAGCAGCTCAAGCAGCAGAAGTGGAGCGACGCGCTTCCGAGCGAACAGAAAGCATTGCAGCATCTCTTGCAGGCCGAAGCGACCTTCCGCCAGATTCAGGTGGCATTCGGCAGCAACGCGGGAGGCGGCAGTGGCGGCGGAGGCGCCGGCCGCGACCTCGCAAGCCTCTTCGATCTCGAGCTCGACACGCAGAAGAATCAGTATGAAACCGCGCAGACCGCATCTTCGGCCGACGAGAAGCAGAAGGAAATCGACGACGCGCTGAAAAAACTAGACGACCTCGCGCGCCGCCAGCAGGATCTCGCCAATCAGGCGCGCAACAGCAATCAAAGCTTCCAGGAACGCTGGCAGCAGGAGATGCTCCATCGCGATGCGGAGCAACTGCAGAAGCAGATGGAGCAGCTCGCCCAGCAACAATCCCAGCAGAATGGCCAGCAATCGGGCCAGTCGTCCTCGAGCCAGTCCTCTTCAGGCCAATCCTCATCCGGACAATCAGGGCAACCATCGCAATCGCAGTCGCAGGGCGCGTCGGGTTCCTCGGGCGCCGATTCGCGCGACCAGCGCGTGCAGCAATCGCTGGATCAATTGCGCCAGGCGAATCAGGACATGCAGCGCGCACAGCAGCAGGGCGACGCCGCCGAAGCGCGCCGCGCGGCCGACCGGCTTCGCGACGCCACGAATCTGCTCGGCAGCATGCAGCAGCAGCAAGCTTCGGGTCGCCTCGATTCGATGGCGGGCGAAGCGGATCGCCTCGCCGCCGAGCAGCACGATCAGGCGGACCGCATGCGCAAACTGCTCAGTGACGCGGCTTCCGCCGACCAGTCGGGCCAGGGCTCACAGGACCTGTGGAATCAGGCGAGCGCGCTTGCTCGCGACCGCCAGCAGCTCGCGGATGATCTTGCGAATATCGAGAAGCAGGCGCGCGACGCGGAGCGCGAGCTGGCTCCCACGCAGCGCGGCGCCGCTTCGAAACTCCGCGACGCGCTCGGCAACCTCGACCAGGAAGATTTGCAGACGCGCCTGCAGCGCAGCGCGGATTGGCTGCGGCGCGGCATCGGTCCCAATTCGCTTTCGGCCGAATCGGGCATCTCATCCGACTTGCAGCGCTTCGGCGATCAGGTTCGACAGGCGCAGCAGGCGCTCGGCGCAGGGCAGCAGCAGCCGCAAGGACAAGACTCGCAAGCCGCGATCGATCGCCTCGAGCAACTCCGCAATCAGATGGCGGGCATCACGCGCGACATGGGCCGGCCGGGTGATAGCGGCCGCCCCGGAAGCCGCCAAGGACAGAACGGCCAAAATGGCCAGTACGCGGAGAATGGCCAACCAGGCCAGCAGGGCGGAGACTCAGGCCAGCAAGGCGGAAGGCTTAGCCGCGGCGGCAACGCTACGCCGGATGGCGGCGCGGGCGGCGGTCCCGGAACCACTGGTCCCACGCGAGGCGAAGTCGGCGACGATTACACGCGAGGCTACGGCGAGCGCGACCGCGGCGGGGCGCGAGGCGGCACCAACAATTGGTGGATCGACACGGGCAACAATTCGAATCTGCCGCAGCCGGTGTCGCCGGATAATTCACCGCTGCCGACCGATCCCGAACGTTCGTATCAGCAAAGCCTCGACGGGCTGAATCAGCTGCGGCAGACCGTCGACAACGATCCCGACACAGCGCGCGAATTGCAGGAGCTGATTCGCGAAATGCAGCAGCTCGATCCGAAGCGTTTCCCCGGCAACCCGGCGCTCTTCGAGCAACTCCACACGCAGGTGCTCAACGACGTCGACAAACTCGAGTTGCAGCTTCGTCGCAAGCTCGACGACAAGCAGTCGGGGCAGATTCGGAGCAGCAATCCGATGCCGATTCCGGCCGGTTACCAGGACGCCGTCGCCGATTATTTCCGCCGCCTCAGCAAAAATCCGTAGTCTCGCTCGGGGAAATTCAGCCAAGTTTTCTGCTCCCGCGGCGGCAACAACGTTGCCGCCGTCGGGGGCTTAAACCGGTTTAAAAAGCCAAGAAAAGCCAAATTTGGCGGCCTTTTGCATTGTAAACTCTGTCTGGCCTCGCTCCGAGGCTTGGTCTGCTTCGAATCATGGGGGTGCAATGGGGTTCGCGTCGAAGTGTATCTGGCTGGGCCTGGTCGTGCTGCTTTTCTGTGGTCGCGCGCCTCGCGCACAGACGGCGGCGCCTACCGGCCCGATCCAGGTGAAGGTGGTCGTGGTGACGATGTTCGAGGCGGGCGAAGACACCGGCGACCGCCCCGGCGAATTCCAACTTTGGGTCGAGCGCGAGCACCTCGATCAGATTTTGCCGCTCGCGGCCGGGTACCATCACGTGCGACTCAACAAAGACGGCGTGCTTGGGCTGCTCACCGGCGTAGGCACGGCGCGCGCCGCTGCTTCCGTCATGGCGCTCGGCACCGACCCGCGTTTCGATTTCTCGAAGGCTTACTGGATCGTGGCCGGAATCGGCGGCGGCGATCCGGCGGATGTCTCGCTGGGCTCAGCCGTGTGGGCCGACCACGTGGTGGATGGCGACCTCGCGTATGAAATCGACGCGCGCGAAATTCCGAAGGATTGGCCGACCGGGTACGTCCCGCTGCAGCACGCGACTCCCTACGAACAGCCGGTGCGCCAGGGAGCCACGGGCGAGATGTATACGCTCAATAGCGGAATTGTCGGCTGGGCTTACCAGCTCACGCGCAACGTGCCGCTCGCGGATTCGGAGTCGATGCGATCCTATCGCGCGCGATTCGCCGGCTTACCCAACGGGATGAAGCCGCCGTTCGTTGCGCGCGGCGACGATATGTGCGCGAGCACATTCTGGCACGGCACGCTGATGGACCAGTGGGCCAACGCTTGGGTGCGCTATTTCACGGAAGAGAAGGGCAACTTCATGGTGTCGGCGATGGAGGACACCGGCACGCTGCAGGCGCTGACGTTTCTGAGCCAAGCCGGCCGCGTGGATCTCAATCGCGTGCTCGTCCTGCGGGCGGTTAGCAATTACGACCGCGAGCCGCCCGGCTCGACGCCCGCGGAGAGCCTGGCGCAGATCGCGAAGGGGAACTACCCGGCTTACTTCGAGTCGATCGAGGCGGCGGAAACCGTGGGCGACAAGGTTGTGCGCGATATCGTCGATCACTGGAGCGAGCGCGAGACGAATATTCCTTCGACGCCGTAGTCGCAGCGAAGAAAAGGCCCCACCCTCACAAACCGAGGATGGGGCACCCGGAAAGTCAAAAGCCAAATTCAAAGGCGAACGCTAAATTCCGGCGTATTGGTGGCGGCGGATGAATTCGCCACTGCCGGGTTTGCCGACAAAGAGGCCGTTTTCGATTACGGGGCGGCCGTGGGACAGGACCGTCTTCGGCACGCCTTTTACGCGGATGCCTTCGAACATCGAATAGTCGACGCGCATGTGGTGCGTGGCGGCGCTGATCGTTTGCTCGTGGTTGGGATCGAAGATCACGACGTCGGCGTCCGAGCCGATTGCGATGGTGCCCTTGCGCGGGAAGAGGCCGAATAATTTTGCCGGGGCTGTGGCGACTAGCTGGACGAAGCGGTTTGGCGAGAAGCGGCCGCCGTGCACGCCGCCTGTGTAGATGAGGCTGAGGCGGTGCTCGATGCCCGGGCCGCCGTTGGGGATTTTCGTGAAGTCATCGCGGCCGAGTTCTTTTTGTTCCTTGAAACAGAAGGGGCAGTGATCGGTTGAGACCACCTGCAGCGTGTCGTGCGCGAGGCCCTGCCACAATTTTTCCTGGTGCCACTTCTCACGCAAGGGCGGCGTGAAGACGTATTTGGCGCCCTCGAATCCCGGCGCGTCCATATTTTCGAGCGAGAGATAGAGATACTGCGGGCAGGTTTCGGCGTAGGCGGGGAGGCCGCGGTCGCGCGCCTCGCGGACTTTCTCGAGCGCGTCGTTGCAGGATAAGTGAACGATGTAGACCGGCGCGCCCGCCATTTCGGCGAGCGCGATGGCGCGGCTGGTGGCCTCGCCCTCGGCCGTCGTGGGCCGCGTGAGCGCGTGATACTTCGGCGATTTTTTGCCTTCGGCGAGCGCTTTCTGGACGATCACGTCGATCACGCCGCCATTTTCCGCGTGCATGCAGATGAGGCCGCCGAATTTCGCGGCTTGCGACATCGCGCGAAAGATTGTGGCGTCGTCGACCATCAGGACGCCCGGATAGGCCATGAACAGCTTGAAGCTCGAGACGCCCTCGCCGATCAGCGCGCCCATTTCTTCGAGTTGCGCCGCGCCGAGATCGGTGATGATGCAGTGGAACGCGTAGTCGATGGCGGCTTTGCGGTCGGCTTTTTTCATCCAGGTGTCGAATGCCTGGCGCAGGCTGTGGCCTTTCGTCTGGATGGCGAAGTCGATGAGCGTGGTGGTGCCGCCAAAGGCCGCCGCGATCGTGCCGGATTCGAAATCGTCCGCGCTGTTGGTGCCGCCGAAGGGCATATCGAGGTGCGTGTGAACGTCGACGCCGCCCGGCATCACGAGCAGGCCGGTCGCGTCGATTACTTTGCCGGCGTTTTCGACTGGCAGTGATTGTGCGATGGCCGTGATGCGCCCGCCGGAGATTCCGATGTCGCTCGCGTAGGTGTCGGTTGCGGTGACGACGGTGCCGTTTCTGATCACGGTATCAAAACGCATCGAATCTCCTTGTAAATGGCAGGTTAGGCATCTTAGGGCAACAAGGAAAGCTGGCGCAACACGTTCATCGTGCTAGAATGGCGGCCTTACAGGCACTCACGCGCGGTGGAAGTGTTTGTCCCCGTCTAGCCGCGCGATTCGGAGATTCGACCTTTTCCCTATGCCGCTTCGCGAAACGGCGCCGAAGCTTCTCCCGGAACAATATGAAAAGAACTTCGCCGAAATAGCGCCCGCGCTGAATCCGCGGCAAGCGGCTATCGAAGCCTCGCGCTGCCTCTATTGTTTCGATGCGCCGTGTACGATCGCGTGCCCGACGCATATCGATGTTCCCGCCTTCATCAAGAAAATCTCGACCGGGAATCTGTTAGGTTCCGCGCGGACGATCCTTTCGGCAAATATTCTGGGCCACAGCTGCGGGCGCGTGTGCCCCACGGAAGTGCTTTGCGAGGGCGCGTGCGTCATGCATGAGAAGGGCGAGCCGCCGATTGAGATCGGGCGCTTGCAGCGCTACGCCGTCGACTACGTACTCGACAACAACGTGCAAATGTTTCAAGCGGGCGCGGCCAATGGGAAAAAGGTCGCGTGCATTGGGTCGGGTCCTGCGTCGCTGGCGTGCGCTGCGGAACTTGCGAAATGGGGATACGACGTCACGGTCTTCGACCGCAACGAGCTGCCCGGCGGGCTCAACACCTACGGGATCGCTGCTTACAAGGCGCGCGCGAAGGATGCGATTCGCGAAGTCGAGCTGGTGAAGCAGCTTGGCGTGAAATTCCGGCAGAAGGTCGAAGTCGGGCGCGATATTTCTTTCGCTGATATCGAGAAGCAATTCGATGCAATTTTTATTGGCGTGGGGCTCGGCGAGACTTGGGGGCTCGGCCTGCCCGGCGAGGAATTGCATGGCGTGTATGGCGCGATCGAGTTCGTCGAGAAGACCAAGGTGCATCCGCTGCATGAGGTTGAAATCGGCGCGCGGGTCGCGTGCATCGGGGCCGGGAATACCGCGATCGACGTGGTGACGGCAGCGCGGCGGCTTGGCGCGGACACCGTTTACCTGATTTACCGGCGCGGCGAGCCGGAAATGCCTGCGTTCGCGTACGAGTATCAGCTCGCGAAGCAGGATGCTGTCGTTTTTTTGTGGCAGACGCAGCCGGTGCGGATCGTGGGCAGCAATGGCGCCGTGATCGGGTTGGAATGCGTGCGCACCGAGCTTGGGCCTCCCGATGAAAAGGGGCGGCGCACGCCGGTGCCTCTGGCTGGTACGGAGTTCGTTCTCGAAGTGGAGATGGTGGTGCGCGCGGTGGGGCAACAGCCGGTGACGGAAGTGCTGCGCGCAATCGAGGGGCTGGAACTTCGGAAGAATGGCACGGTGAAGATTAACGAGCGGCATCAGACAGGGAATCCGAAATACTTTGCTGCGGGCGATTGCGCGAACGGCGGGAAGGAAGTTGTCGACGCGGTTGCGGAAGGGATGAGTGCGGCGGCTGGGTTGGATGCCTGGCTTGGCGCGCCTCGCGGGGAGGAATGATCCCTGACACGTTCGCGCCAAAGGCCCCACCCTCACAAACCGAGGATGGGGCACCCGGAAATTCAACGGCGAAGCCCCCGAAAACCTGTGCCAGTTGTTTTGGTGTGGAGGTAAATGATGGCTGAGCTTGGCGTGAAATTTTGCGGAGTGACCAGCCCCAATCCGTTTTGGCTGGCGTCGGGGCCGCCGACGAATACGGGCGGGCAGGTGATGCGGGCATTTGATGCGGGGTGGGGCGGCGCGGTGTGGAAGACGATTGGGGAGCCGATCGTCAACACGAGCTCGCGGTACGGTGCGATCGATCTGGCCGGCGTGAAGATGATGGGCTTCAACAATATCGAGCTGATCAGCGACCGTCCTACCGAAACCAATTTCCGCGAAATCTACGAAGTGAAGAAACGCTACCCGAAAAATCTGGTGATCGCGTCGCTGATGGTGGAGTCGAAGCGCGAATCGTGGCACGCGATCGTGCGGCGCGCGGAAGATGCCGGGTCGGATCTGCTTGAGCTGAATTTTGGCTGTCCGCATGGGATGAGCGAGCGCGGGATGGGCGCGGCGGTCGGGCAGGTGCCCGAATACACCGAAATGATTACCGGCTGGGTGAAGGAAGCCGCGAAGATTCCGGTGATCGTGAAGCTGACGCCGAATGTTTCGAGCGTGACGCATATCGCGGCGGCTGCGGAGCGCGGCGGCGCCGATGCGGTGAGCCTGATCAACACGATCAATTCGCTGATTGGCGTGGATCTCGATACGTTTGTGCCGCGGCCCGCGGTGGGCGGGAAATCGTCGCATGGCGGATACTGCGGGCCGGCGGTGAAGCCGATTGCGCTGCACTTGCTCTCGACAGTGGCGAAGCAGGTGCGCGTGCCGATCAGCGGGATTGGCGGCGTCGGATACTGGAACGATGCGGCGGAGCATATTGCGCTCGGGGCTTCGACCGTGCAGGTGTGCACCGCCGCGATGCATTACGGATTTCGGATCGTCGAGGACATGATCGACGGGCTTTCGCATTACATGGACGAGCACGGATTTCGCACGATCGAGGATTTTCGCGGGCGGGCGGTGCCGAATGTGCAGGACTGGGGCGATCTCGACCTGAATTACAAAGTGATCGCGAAGATCGATCCGAAATTGTGCATCGGGTGCCAGCTTTGCTACGTCGCGTGCGAGGATGGCGCGCATCAGTGCATCGAGCCTTATCGCGAGGCGGCGAAGAAGAATGCCGGCGGATTCGGCGTGCATGTGCCGCGGATCATTGAGGAGGAGTGCGTGGGGTGCAATCTTTGCGCGCTCGTGTGTCCCGTGGAGGGGTGCATCACGATGAAGGAAATCGATAGCGATCGCGCGCCGGTGAGCTGGAATGAGCGCGTGCGACAGGCGAGCAGTGGCTAGTGGCGAGTGACTGGTGGCTAGATGCGAGGCGGCCGCGCGCTGGTGCTAAACACAGAGTGCACTGAGATAGGGCACAGAGGGCACGGAGAAAACCGAAATGCTTCACCGCAGAGACGCAGAGGGCGCGGAGAATGCCGGGCGATGATGCCCCGTGCCGCCCATTTCTATGCGGAGGCTTTGTTAGGCTTGTTGCCGGCTGTCAGCGCGAGGTAGGCGAGGAAGCTGACTCCGAAGCCTACGAACCAGGAGTAGTTGTAGAGGGCGCGGAGGGGTGAGTAGATCAGGCCGACGAAGGCTACTGCGCAGCCGGTTACGAGAGCCGCTATTGCGCGCCAGTTTACTCCGGCTGTGAATTCGTAGATGCCGCCTCGGCGGTAGAGATCTTCAGCGTTGAGGATTGTTTTGCGGCGGATGAAATAGTCGCAGATCAGGATGCCTGCGATGGGCCCCAGAAATCCCGAATAGCCTACCAGCCAGCCTGAGACGTAATTTCCGTATGTAGCTAGCAGCTTCCATGGCTGCATCACGATGCCGATCACGCAGGTGATCAGGCCGCCGGTGCGGAAGCTGATTTTCTGCGGCCAAAGATTCGAGAAATCATTGGCGGGCGAGACGACGTTTGCGGCGACGTTGACGTTGAGCGTCGCCATGAGCAGCGCGAGCATCGCGATGCTGACCGCGACCGGATTGCCGAGATGCGCGAGGACGGCGACCGGGTCCCAGATCGCCTGGCCGAAGAGAATCACGGTGGCGGAGGTGACGGCGATGCCGATGAAGGAGTAAAAGGTCATCGTGGGTGGGCAGGCCGATCGCCTGGCCGATCATTTGTTCGCGCTGGCTGTGCGCGTAGCGCGTGAAGTCGGGAATATTCAGCGCGACCGTGGCCCAGAAGGCGACGACTCCCGTGAGCGAGGGCACGAAGAATTTGAAGAACTCGCCGAAGCTGTGAAATTTGGAGGGCGTCGCGAGCATGGGGCCGAAGCCGCCCGCCTTGCTGCGCGCCCATAGCAGCAGCGCGAGGCCGATCAGCAGCAGGAACGGCGCGGTGATGCCCTGCAGGAAACGGATCGTTTGAATGCCGCGCACGATCACGATTACGTTGAGCAGCCAGAAAAAGAGGAAGCACGCGGGCAGGCACCACGAAACGCTTTTCCAGCCGGGCTCGAGCGCCAGCATCATCGTGTAGATCGCTTCGCCGCCGATCCAGGCCTGGATGCCGAACCAGCCGCAGGCGACGAGCGCGCGCAGAATCGCCGGGACGTTGGCGCCGAGCACGCCGAACGCAGAGCGCGCGAAAACCGGGAAGGGAATTCCGTACTGCGCGCCGGCGTGCGCGTTGAGCAGCATCGGGATCAGGACGAGCACGTTGCCGAGGAAGACGGTGAAGATGGCCTGCTTCCAGTTCATGCCGCCGGCGATCATGGCGCTGGCGAGGAGATAGGTGGGAATGTTGACGCTCATGGCGATCCAGAGCGCGGCGTAATTGTAGGTGCCCCAGGTGCGGCGCGCCGCGGGGACGGGCGCGAGGTCTTCGTTGTAGAGCGAACTGTGGCGGACGGGCTCTGGATCGAAAGGCTCGGCGTGCGCGCCGCTGGCGGGATCGATTGTCGCGTCGCTCATCTTCAGGATTTAGGCTTGCGGGGCGTGTAGTCGATGTAGACGGCTTTCAGCTCGGTGTAGAAATCGATCGCTACGCGGCCCATCTCGCGCAGGCCTACGCCGGTCGCTTTCACGCCGCCGAACGGCAACTGCGCTTCGCTGACGACGGTGGGCGCGTTGACGTGCGTCATGCCGCTCTCGATGCGGTCGATGAATTCGAAAATGCGGGCGGCGTCGTTGGTGTAGATAGAGCTCGAGAGGCCGTATTTCACGGAATTTGCGACACGTAGGGCTTCCTCGAAATCGGGGACGCGGATTATGGAGAGCACGGGGCCGAAGATTTCTTCCTGGGCGATGGTGCTGTCCCAGCGGACTTGATCGAAGATTGTGGGCGCGACGAAATAACCATTATCGCCGGCGCGGCCGCCACCCTGCAGAAGCGCGGCTTCCTTTTTGCCGGTCTCGATGTAGCGGAGGACTGTTTTGAGTTGCTGCTCGTCGACGAGCGGGCCTACGTCGGTAGCGGCGTCGAGGCCGTTGCCGACTTTGAGTTTCTTTGCGCGCTCGACGAGCATTTCGACGAACTGGTTGGCGATCGACTCTTCCACGACGACGCGGCTGGTGGCCGTGCAGCGCTGGCCGCTCGATCCGAACGCGCCCGCAACGACGGAATCGGCGGCGAGCGCGAGATCCGCGTCTTTCAGCACGACGACGGGATTCTTGCCGCCCATCTCGCACTGGCACTTCTTCATTTGCTTTGCGGCGGTGGCGTAGATGAGGCTGCCGATTTCATTCGAGCCGGTGAAGGAAATCGCGCGCACGTCGGGATGAGCGCAGCAGCTCGTCGCCGACTTCTTCGCCCGCGCCGAGAACCATATTCAGCACGCCGGCGGGGAGGCCGGCCTGCTCGAAGATTTCGCACATCTGCGCGCAGGTCTGCGGCGTGAGTTCGGCGGGCTTGATAACCATCGTATTGCCCGCGACCAGCGCCGGAGCGGCTTTCCACACCGGAATCGCTACGGGAAAATTCCACGGCGTGATTGCGCCAACCACGCCCAGCGGCTGCTTGATCGTGTAGGTCAAATTGCGCGGCGTCTCGCTCGGCACGGTTTCGCCGCCGATGCGGCGGCCTTCGCCCGCGGTGAATTCGAGGATGTTGATCGAGCGCTGCATCTCGACCAGCGATTCTTTGAAGGTTTTGCCCTCTTCGCGCGTGAGCGTGCGGGCGAGCTCTTCTTTGCGCTTTTCCATGAGCGCGGCGGCGCGCGCGAGAATCTTGCCCCGTGTGGGAGCGGGCGTGTCGCGCCATGCGGGAAACGCGGCTTTCGCTGCGGCGACGGCTTCGCCTACTTCGGCGCGCGTCGAGAGAGGCGAAACGCTCAGCACTTCGTTGAGGTCGGCGGGATTGCGGCGTTCGAGGGTTGCGGTCGAGCGCGATTCGACCCAGCGGCCGTTGATGTAGTTGCGGCAGAGAGGAGCGGCGATCATTGCGCTGGTCATTAGTCGGCCGCCCGCGCCGCGCCGTTGATGTGGGTGCGCACGATCTCGTCGTAACTTTCGGGGCGGCGATCGCGATAGAACTGCCAGGTGGCGCGCACTTCCTTGATTTCGTCGAGATTCAGGTCGGCGACGACAAGTTCATCTTTATCGCGGCTGGCCTGCGCGACGATTTTGCCGCGCGGATTGCAGAAGTAACTCTTTCCGTAAAATTCGCCGATGGCCCAGGGCTTTTCGACGCCCACGCGATTGATCGCCGCGACGAAGTACTGATTGGCGACGGCGTGCGCGGGCTGCTCGAGTTCCCAGAGATATTCGGAGAGGCCGGCGACCGTGGCGGAGGGATTGAATACGATTTCGGCGCCGTTGAGTCCGAGGATGCGCGCGCCCTCGGGGAAGTGGCGGTCGTAGCAGATGTATACGCCGATGCGGCCGTGGCGCGTTTCGAAAACCGGATAGCCTGCGTTCCCCGGAGTGAAATAAAACTTTTCCCAGAAGCCCGGGTGGCAATGCGGGATGTGGTGCTTGCGATACTTGCCGAGATAGGTGCCGTCGGCATCGAAGACGGCGGCGGTGTTGTAGAAGACGCCGGCCATTTCGACTTCGTAGATGGGCACGACGAGCACCATCTTGTGCTTGCGCGCAAGCTTTTGCATGTGCGTGAGCGTGGGGCCGTTGGGAACGCTCTCGGTGAGTTCGTACCAGCGCGCGTTTTGCTCGGCGCAGAAGTAGGGGCCGTAGAAAAGTTCCTGGAGGCCGAGGACCTGGACTTTTTTCCTGGCGGCGTCGGCGATCATCTTCTCGTGCTTCGCGATCATTTTTTCTTTGATTTGCGCGAGCGAGTATTTCTCGGGCGACCACTCGCATCTCGCCTGAATGACACCACAACGCACGATCCGCGGCATCGAATGCCTCCTGAGTCTGATTCGTGCAAGTCTACTATTCGCGGGCGGGGCGGACAACCGGAAGCGATTGACTGCGAGGCTGGTGGCCGAGCCGAGGCTGGCCCGCGAGGCAAGCCTCGCTTACGAAAGCGGCGGCAGAGCCGCCGCACTCCAGGGCGGCGCCGTTTGCGACGGCCGGGGAACGCGCGGAACGTCATAGGCCACGGCCCGGGGCTGAAGCCCCCTATTCTTGGCCCTTTTTCGCGGGCCTGAAGGCCCGCGCTTCCACCCGGAGCTTCAGACGCGACGGCTCTGATGCGGCCGGGTAGTGAGGTTGCGTCCGAGTGATACTATGAGGCGCGGGCCGGCGAGGCAGAGATTTCATGGCGGCGAAAGCACATTTTGAGCGGGTGATCTGGATTGTGCTCGATAGCGTGGGGATTGGCGAGCTGCCGGATGCGGCGGAGTATGGCGATGTGGGACGCGACACGCTGGGGCATATTGTGCGGTCACGGCCGCTGCGCGTGCCGAATCTGGTGCGGCTGGGGCTTGCGAATATCAAGCCGCTGGCGAATCTTACGCCGCCGGCGCGCGCGGCGGGATATTTCGGCAAGGGCGCGACTATCTCGCCCGGCAAAGATACTACGACCGGGCACTGGGAAATGGCGGGGATCTGGCTGGATCAGGCGTTCCCCGTGTACCCGCACGGGTTTCCGAAAGAGCTCATCGCGGAATTCGAGCGGCAGATCGGGCGGCGGACGCTTGGGAACAAGCCGGCCTCGGGGACAGAGATCATCAAGGAACTCGGCGAAGAGCACGTGCGGACCGGGTGGCCGATCGTGTATACGTCGGGCGACAGCGTGTTTCAGATCGCGGCGCACGAGGGCGTAATCCCGATCGCGGAGCTTTATCGCGAGTGCGAGATCGCCCGGGCGCTGCTCGACGTGCCGAACCGCGTGGGGCGGGTAATCGCGCGGCCGTTCACCGGCACGGCGGGAAACTTCCGACGCACCGAACGGCGGCACGATTATGCCGTCGAGCCTCCGCGACCGATGCTGCTCGACGTGCTGGCGGATCGCGGCGTGCCGGTGTTTGGCGTGGGCAAAATCCACGATATTTACAATGGGCGCGGCGTGAAGGATTACGTCACGACGAAAAATAACGCCGATGGCATGGCCAAGATTTCGGAGGCGCTTTCGCGGCGCGCGAGCGGGCTGATTTTCGCGAACCTCGTGGATTTCGACATGCTGTACGGGCACCGCAAGGATGTGGAGGGGTTCGCGCGTTCGCTCGAGGAATTCGACGCGATGCTCGGGCCGTTTCTCGATTGCATGCGCGCGTCGGACCTGCTGCTGATCACCGCGGATCATGGGTGCGATCCCGATCCCGTGAATCCGACGACGGACCATTCGCGCGAGTACGTTCCGATTCTGGCGTGCAGCCCCGGAGCGATCGGCGGCGCGAGCCTGGGCGTGCGGTCGACGCTCGCGGACATGGGGCAAACCGTGGCCGAGAATTTCGGCGGCGCGATCCCGCACGGGAAGAGTTTTCTGGCGGAACTTACTTCCTGACGTTCTCGGTTGGCTGGGGAATGATGCGATGGATCAGCTTTCGAGGGGCAGGGGGCCGATCCGCGATCCGGTAGCTCTGCTCGAGAAGCTTTCGGGCTTGCGCGGCGCGTGATTCCGAGTTGTAGACGATCGTACAGAGCGGATCGCGGGCCGAGACCTGGTCGCCGACTTTTTTGTGGAGAATGATGCCGACGGACGGATCGACGGCATCTTCTTTCTTCTCGCGCCCGCCGCCCAAAACCACGCACGCCGTTCCCACCATTTCACATTCGATCGCGACGATGTAGCCGCTTCGCGCGCTCAGGACATCGGCGGTGTGCTTCGCGCGCGGCAGGCGCTTCGGATCGTCGATTGCGGCGGCATCTCCACCTTGCAGCGACACCATCTCACGGAATTTGTCGAGCGCTTGGCCGGAGCGGATGATCCGGTCCGCGAGAGCTTTTCCTTCGGCGATCGTGCCGGCGCGCCCGCCGAGATGAAACATCCACGCGGCCAACTCCAGGCAGAGCTGGCGAAGATCCTCGGGGCCCTGGCCGCAGAGGATATCGAGAACTTCTTCGACTTCGAGCGAATTTCCGACGCGCAGGCCGAGCGGCTGGTCCATGTCCGTGATCAGCGCGACCATTTTCTTGCCCATGCGCTCGCCCGTTTCGACCATCAGGTCGGCGAGAAACGCGGCGTCTTCGTCCGTCTTCATGAAAGCGCCCGAGCCGGTTTTTACGTCGAGGACGAGCGCGTCGATGCCCTCCGCGAGCTTTTTGCTCATGATCGACGCGCAGATCAGATACGGGCTTTCGACGGTGCCGGTGACGTCGCGCAGCGAATAGAGTTTGCGGTCGGCGGGAGCGATTTCGGCGGTCTGGCCGATCATCGCGCAGCCGCAGGCGTGCAGGACTTCGCGAAAGCGCGCGAGCGGAAGGTTCACGTTGAAGCCGGGGATCGATTCGAGCTTGTCGAGCGTGCCGCCGGTGTGGCCGAGGCCGCGTCCGCTGATCATCGGAACGATCAGGCCGCCGGCGGCGGCAAGAGGCGCGAGAACGAGCGAGGTTTTGTCGCCGACGCCGCCGGTCGAGTGCTTGTCGACTTTGCGAGCCGAGAATTCGGAGAGATCGAGGACCTCGCCGGAATGAAGCATGGCGTCCGTGAGGGCGGCGGTTTCGGCGCGGCTCAGGCCTTTGAGCAGCGCGGCCATCAGCCACGCCGAAACCTGGTAGTCGGGGATTTCGCCGCGCGTATAGCCGCCGACGAGCGATTCGATTTCGGCGCGCGAGAGTTCGTGGCCATCGCGCTTTTTGCGGATCACGTCGATGGCGCGGATCGGGCCGGCGGCGGAGGAGTCCGAGGCGTCGCTCACTTCAGGCGGAATCCTTCCGGAAGCAATTCGGCGATCGGCATTTTCTTCCAGCTTTTCGCGCCCTGGAAATAGACGATCGCCTTGGGGCCGAATTCGAAGATCACCTGGCGGCAGGCGCCGCATGGGGCGCAGGCGACGTTGTGATCGTTCACGATGGCGATGGCTTCGATTTCGATTTTCGGGCCGAGGCTCGCGACGGCTGAGAAAATGGCGGTGCGCTCGGCGCAGTTGGTCATACCGTAGGACGCGTTTTCGACGTTGCAGCCGGAGAAGATTTCGCCCTTTGTGGTGAGCAGGGCCGCGCCGACTTTGAAATGGGAGTATGGCGTGTGGGCGTTGCGCATCGTGGAGCGTGCGGCATCGATCAGTTTTTCGCGTGCGGTGTTACTGCGGGAAGTGCGCTTTGCCATCGGGCTCGACCCTAAACCGGAGATTGGAACGCCGCGCTGCGATTGCGAGAAAACGCTGTTAGCGTAGTAACATTCGTAGGCGATGTCGAGCCCAAACTCCATTTCCGGCGCCGCAGCTCCCTTCGCGAGCTGGCAGGGCGTTGCCAAGATCATCGACCATACGCAACTGCGGCCGGAGGCGACGTCCGCCCAGATCGTGAAGCTGTGCGACGAGGCCAAGGAATACGGCTTCGGCGCGGTGATGCTGAATCCGTGCTACATCGACCTTGCGCACTCGCGTCTGCAGGGAAGCGGCGTGAAGGTCGGGACCGTGATCGGCTTTCCGCTCGGCGCCACGGTGGCCAGCGTGAAGCGATTCGAGGCGGCCGAGGCTCTGAAGCTGGGCGCTGCCGAAATCGATATGGTGCAGAATATCGGCGCGCTGAAATCGGGGAATCGCGAGCTGGTAGCGTCGGAGATTCGCGCGCTGGCCGAGTTGGCGCACGAGCGCGGTGCGCTGCTCAAGGTGATCCTCGAGATGGGTTTGCTGACCGAAGAAGAAAAAGTGATTGCTTGCGAATTGAGCGAGCGGGCTGGGGCCGACTTCGTGAAAACTTCGACCGGGTTTCTCGGCGGCGTCGCGACGGTGCAGGATGTGGCGCTCATGCGGCGGACCGTGAAGATCGGAGTGAAGGCGTCCGGGGGGATTCGTACTGCGGCGGACGCGAAGGCCATGATCGAGGCTGGGGCGGGGCGACTTGGGACCAGCGCGGGCGTGAACATCATTCGCGAATTGCGAAACGAATCCGCGACCGGGTCGACGGCTGCATACTAGGGTCGCCCCGCTTACGCCACCTCTTGCACGGTGCAACGCTTACCTCAGTCGAACGGAACGCTTACCACAGAGAACACTGAGAAGGCACAGAGACCACGGAGAGATCCTGCTGTGACTACTTTGTGAAGCCGATCCAGCGGCCGCAGGCTACCACCACGATCCATAACACCAGGGAGATTCCGCCGGCGAGCTTGGCCGCGCGTGGCGTGCTGGCGGCGCGGTCCCATGCGGCGATGCCGCGGCGCGTCCAGAATTCGAAATAGGCGGTGTTGATGCCGACCAGGAGCAGCGCCGTCATCTTCAGGCGGAAGGGAACGTTGTGGTAATACTTCGTGGCGCTGGAGCTGAAGAGCAGGGCGCCGGCAATCACGGCGCAGACGAAGCTGGCGCGCGTCCAGGGCATGACGTCGTCGTAGACTTCGGTGACGCTGCGGTCGCGCGACGCGAGGTCGAGCAGCCGAAGATCGAACATGGCGATCGAGCC
This sequence comes from uncultured Acidobacteriota bacterium, assembly GCA_963743335.1. Lineage (GTDB taxonomy): Bacteria > Acidobacteriota > Terriglobia > Acidiferrales > UBA7541 > Palsa-295. The sequence goes on along the minus strand of CAVUPI010000002.1, from coordinate 84,157 downwards.
GACCACGAGGACGATCGAAAGCACGTGGATCGTTTCAATCGTCGGGAAAAGCCAGGTGGATTCGCGAATTGCTCCAGCGACCTGGGTGCTTTCGAGCCATGCACAGAGCCTGAGGATCGACATTCCGATTCGTTTTCCCGTGATCCGATTCAGCGACTAGAGTCCGCCGCGAACATGTTCGCGGCGGACCTGCGATCAGACGTACGCAATCCACCGCCCTGCGGTGACGATTGCCACCCATAATAACAACGACAGGGCTCCGACCGTTGCCGCGCCGATTCTGTGGGTTTCCCAGAACGCAGCGTCGTGCTTGTTGCGGTTCTGGACGAACAGCGTGATCAGACTGACGGTGGCGACCATGGCCATCTTGGTGCGGAACGCCCAGTTCAGGAGTTCGCGGTCGGGCTCGCCGATAATCAGGATCGCGCCGGTGGCGACGAGAATCAGAAGCACGCGCCACACCCACGGCACGAACCGCGTCACCATGCGCGAGATCGGCTGGCGCTTGCCGGCGAGGCCCATGAGCCGCAGGTCCAGCATCGCCATCGAGGCCATCACGATCGACACGCTGAGAATGTGGACCGTCTGAACCGCCGGAATGATCCAGAGCACGGTCTGGATTTTCAAGCTGACGGGCGTATTCGAAAGCCAATCGCAGAATGCCTGAACCATTGCCGCCCCCTGTCCCAAATTTCGGTCGGAATAGTACATTGTCGCCATCGTTCTGTCGAATGGATTGAGCGTGTCGGCGAAGCGCGTGCAGCGTTGACGCCGGAGCAAAAGATTTGTACAGTGCCGGGCACATCCGGTAAACGGGGGGAATGATGCGACTACGAAACGGCTTTGCCGCTGGGATTGCGTTGGTTCTGGGTTTGGTGGCGGCTGCGCCGCGCGTGCGGGCGCAGGACAAATCTGACGCGGCGGTCTTTCCCGAGGGCGCGCTCGCGCCCGATAATCTGGCGAAGCCCCGCCCGAAACCACCGTTCGATCTGACGGGCACCTGGACGGTCGACCTGAGCGCGGGGTTCAGTTCGTTTATGTTCGGACCGCCGTACCCGAAGTTTTTGCCCGATGCGCAGGCGGCGCACGACGAGGCGAAGCAGTACGCTGCCGAGCACAAGCCGTATCGCGACGACATCGGGCACTGCTATCCAGCCGGCATGCCGATGATCATGACGCGCGTCTGGCCGATCGCGATGATCCAGCTGCCGACCGCGATCTACATGGTGAGCGGATTCGAAAACGCGCTGCGGATTATCTATCTCGACGGGCGGCCGCATACTGCGCCGGACGTCGTGGTGAAAACGTTCAATGGCGATTCCATCGGGCACTGGGACGGCGACGCGCTGGTCGTCGACACGAACAGCATGGTCAGCGACCACCACTGGATCGATCAGGGATTGCCGCTCAGCGAAGACTTTCACATGATCGAAACGATGCGGCTGCAGAACGGCGGGAAGACACTGGAAATCAAATATCAAATGTGGGATCCCAAGAATTGGGTGGGCGAATGGGACAGCACGAAGCACTGGATTCGCGTCGACGACACGGACATTACGGAAGTCGAGTGCACGCCCGACCTCAACCAGCATTTGCTAAGCACGCATTAGAGGCAGTGATTGGTGAGTAGTGATTGGTGAATCGTGGGGCAAAGGACTGCCCAGTGGTTCGCTAAACGCCAAGGTCCGGGGCGCGGCAAGCAGCGCCCCTACAGCGCGGACCAGTAAGGGTCGCGCACAGACGAATGAATGCGGCTAGTAGGGTGAACCGGTGGCGCCGGGCTGCTTGGGCTGGGCGCGGTAGGCGGGGTCGCCTAGGGTGGTGCCGTCCGCGAGCTTTACGTACATGAAGCTGCCGCCCTTGTCGCCGTTGCGCAGCGGATGGATCACGATCGTCACCTTATCGCCAGGCTTGAGCGTGGTGGAGCGCCAGCCCTGCTTGGCGAGATTGTTGGGGCTGTTGCACTCGACGCTCCACCGATCGGTGCCGCCGCTGGCGTTGGGGACGTCGATGGCGATCCAGCTGTGAGGATTGGTCCAGTCGAACTGGACGACCGTGCCGGTGAGCGGCACCTGTTTGTCGTGGTCGAACATGGCCGCGGAGTGGTGCGCGGAGGCGGTCCCGGCGAGAGTCATCAGCAAAGCCGCGAATAATGTCGCGCTCAGGCATACGATCGATCGAGTCTTCATCGTTTTTGCTCCCTATCTCGAAATTCTATTCACGCGCGAACCTGCCAGATGGGCGCCGGAAAATTTCGACGGCGCGCTCACGGTTGCTTCTCGGCCGAACGGAATGCCGCTTCGTCGAGAACTTGCCCGTTTGGCAGAGTGAGCGCTATGAAAAGCCCGCCTTTGTCGCCATTCCGCAGGGGCCAGAACATGATCGTGACTTTGTCGCCCGGCTTGACGCTGTTTGAATGCCAGCCCTGCCGCGAGAGATTGTTGGGGCTGTTGCACTCGATACTCCAGTGAGTGGTTCCCCCGTTACTGTCGGGAATGTCGATCTCGATCCAGCTGTGCGGATTGGTCCATTGGAATTGAGTGATGGTAGCGACGGTGGTGATTTTCTTGGAACGGTCGAACATCGCGAAGGAATGATGCGCGGAAGCAGTGCCAGCGAGAGAAACGATTAGGGCACCCAAGCACGCGACCAAGAACGTCCTCTTCATTATTATTGGCCCCCAAACCCAGAACCTTCATCCAGCCCGGCCGACCGCGCCGAGCCGATCCCCCGAAACGTGTAAATACTATAATATGCGTCAAGACAGATAGCCATATTTGATGCAAAATGGCTCGCTTCGTTATGGGGGGATGGGCGTTCACCCGGAAAACCGGCCCCGAATGCTCTTAGGAATGGAGGCGACATGAAGTTTCCCGTCACGATCCTGTGTGTGTGCGCGGCATTTGCTGCGACGGGCGCGGCCTGCCAGGCGCAGAGCGCGGACGCTCCGGCGAATACGACGCTGATTCCGGAAAAAACGAGAACCGCGGACTACTCCGCTCTGGGTTCGCTGCCTGACTGGAGCGGTATCTGGACGCTCGATTTTCCGAAGCGTGGCGCCGCGCCGCCCGAGCAGCCGTCGTTGACTCCTACGGCCGCCGCCGAATTGAAGGCGCTGGAGGCCGAAGAGGCGAAAAACGAAGAGCCGCCGACCGAGAGCGCGAACTGCGTGCCGCCGGGCATGCCGCAGATCATGTTCCAGCCGTACGACGTGGAATTTCTATTTACGCCGGGGCGCGTGACGATCATTCAGGAAGCGTACATGCAGGTGCGGCGCGTCTTCACCGACGGGCGAGGCCACCCGGCCGATCTCGACCCCACGTTCAACGGCAATTCCATCGGACACTGGGAAGGCGACACGCTGGTGATCGATACCGTCGGCCTGGGCCACAGGCTGCCGCTCGGCTTCAACCGGTTGAATCATGGGCCGAATCTGCATGTCGTCGAAAGAATCCGGCTGACGACTCCCGACTCGATCGAGGACCGCATGACGCTGACCGATCCCGACGTGCTCGCGCAGCCGTGGCACACCGTTCACACCTTCACGCGCCATCGCGAGCTGAATCAGCTGGAATTCATCTGCGAGGAAAATAATCGCAATCCGATCGACGACAAGACCGGACAGGTTTCGACGATCCTCGACAAAGCCAAGTGAAGAGACAAGTCCGGGGAAAAAACAAAAGGGCCGCCGTTTTCGCGGCAGCCCTTTGAATCCCCGCTTTCAATTTTGATTGGCCGAAACTACTTCTTCTTGCCGGCCTTCGCGGCCTTCTTCGGTTTCTTCGCCACTTGGATTACCTCCACGATGGACATCTGCCCCCGCGGGCAGTCGCCACACTTATAAGCAATTTTCGTCCCGCCGTCCAGCGCGTCGGTTAATTCGCGCCCGCGGCTGGAGGAAGAGGCCCGAGCGGCAGGATTACTGCGGGCACGCGGTTGGGGTACAATTCGCGTTCGCGCCGGCTGCCGGCGCGGATCATTTGGGCTGCTTGGCTAAACTCGTGATGACATCCCGGCAAATTCGACTCTTGGCACTGCTCGCGAGCGCATTCACTTGTGGATTTGCGATCTCGCTCGGCGGGTGCTCGCATGGAGCGCCTGACGATCGGGCGGGTGACGCCTCGGTGAACGCGGAGGTCACCGTGACGAAAGTGGTGCGCGCGGATATTTCTCAGACCGTGCAGCTGACAGGCACGGCCGCCGCGCTGCCGAACGACGACGTGAAGGTCAGCGCGCTCGTCGCCGGACGAATCGCCGAACTTAAGGTCGCGGAAGGCGATCGTGTGCACGCGGGCGAAATACTTGCGCAGCTGGACGATCACTCGTATCGCGACCAGCTGCGACAGGCGGAAGCCGCCGAGCAGCAGGCCAAAGCTAACATCGAAAACGCGCAGCTCACCGAGCAACGCAATCAGGATCTCTTTCAGCGCGGCATCGCAGCGCGCAAAGACCTCGAAGACGCGAAGACGCAGCAGAGCGTGGCCGCTGCGGCGCTGCAGCAGGCGGAAGCTGCGCTTTCGATCGCGCGTTTACAGCTCGCGCGCACCGAGATTACTTCGCCGCTCAACGGAATCGTGGCGAAGCGATTCGCCAGCGTGGGCGAGCAGGTGGATGGCACCGCCGCGCAGCCGATCGTGGAAGTGGCGAATATTCGCGAAATCGAATTTCTCGGCAACGCTCCGGCGATGTATCTCGGGAAGATGCGGCGGGGCGAGGTTGTCGACGTGACTAGCGATGCTTTGCCCGGGCGCAAATTCCAAGGCCACGTGGTCGCGATTTCGCCGTCCGTCGATCCGTCGACGGGCGTGGGGCTCGCTCGCATCGACATTCCGAACTCCGATGGGCAGCTGCGCCTCGGCATCTTTTTGAGCGCGAATATTCCCATTGCGACGCGTGCGAACGCGCTGTGCGTTCCTCCCCAGGCCGTATACCGCGATGAATCCGGCCAGACGCGCGTCTACGTCGTGAAGGGGGGGACGGCGACGGCCGTTCCCGTCACGCTGGGGATCGAGACGAAAAATCTCGTCCAACTCAGCAGCGGCGCCACCGAGGGCGAAACGGTGATTCTGACCGGAGGATACGGCCTGCCCGATACCGCGAAAGTCCAAATCCAATCCCAGACGGCGCAATGAACGTCGTCCGCTTCTGCTACCGAAACCGCTACGCCGTGTATCTGCTCACGGCAGTGCTCACGCTGGCGGGCGTCCTGTCGTTTTTTGAGCTGCCCAGCAATATTTATCCGGAACTGAATTTCCCGCGGATCATGATTTTGGTCCACTCCGGCGATCTGTCGCCGGCGACGATGCTGCTTACGGTGACGCGGCCGATCGAGGAGTCCGTCAGCACGGTACAGGGCGTGTACCGGGTGCGGTCGAAGACGATTCGCGGCGCCGCGGAGATTTCCGTCCTGTTCAATCCCACGATGGACATGAAGTATGCGCTGCAACTGACGCAGGCAAGCGTGTCCGGAGACACCGCTTCGCTGCCGCCGGATACGCAGGTGGACGTGGAGTGGGAATCGCCCACCGTGTACCCGGTGCTGAGCGTGATTTTGAACGGCGACGTGCCCGACCAGGATTTGCGCGATTACGCCTACTACGATTTGCGGCCGATGTTTACGCGCGTGCAGGGCGTGGGGCAGGTGGAAGTACAGGCCACCGATACGCGCGAGGTGTCCGTGGTAGTCGATCCGGAAAAGATGCTTGCGCACCGGTTGTCGCTGACGGCCATCGCGAGCCAACTTGCGGCTACAAACGACGTGACGTCCGTTGGCAAGCTTCCGAAGGACTATTTGCAATATCTCGTTCTCGACGACGACCAGTTCAAGAATCTCGACGACATCCGCAACGCGTCGGTGGCGATTCAGGATCAGGTGCCGGTGCGGCTGCGGGACATCGCGACGGTCGATTACGGCGTGGAAGATCCGGTGATGCTGATCACCGGCAACGGCAAGCCGGCCGCGCTGATCAATATCTCGAGGCAGATCGGCGGCGACATTTTGCAAATCAGCAGGCAGATTCAGGCGATGACGCGGAATCTGGGGTCGGCGATTCCCAAGACGCTGCATCTGTCGGTGGTCTACAACCTCGCGGAATTCGTCGACGAGTCGATCAGGAATGTGCGCGACGCGATTCTGATCGGGGCGTTGCTCGCCGTGCTGATCCTTTTCGGTTTCCTCGGCGATACCCGGACGACACTGGTGGCGGCTACATCGCTGCCGCTTTCGGTGATCGGCACGTTTTTCTTTTTGAAGCTTTTCGGCGGCACGCTGAACTTGATGTCGCTCGGGGGGCTGGCCATTGCGATCGGGTTGATCATCGACGACGCCGTCGTCATCATCGAGAACATTTACCGGCACCTGGGGCTTGGCGAATCGGCGGAGGTCGCGTCGGAAGCTGCCACGCAGGAATTGCTCAGCCCCGTCGTGGGGTCCACGGCCACGACGCTGGTTGTGTTTCTTCCTCTGAGCCTGCTCCAGGGAATGGTGGGAGATTTTTTCAAGGCGCTTTGCCTCACGCTCGGCGTGTCCGTTCTGCTGTCGCTGGTGTATGCGCTGACGATCATTCCTCTTTTGTCGCGGCGATTTCTCAAGAAGGGGACGTTTCGCCCACTTTCAGCGCGCGTGATGGAACCGGTGCTCGTTGGCTACGAGAAGGCGGTGCGGTGGTCGCTGCGGCATCGGGCGATTCTGGCAGTGGGAGCGCTGGCTTGCCTCGCGCTTGCGGTCTTTCTTTACCGGCAACTGGACACGGGCTTTTTGCCCGAGATGGACGAGGGCGGGTTCGTCCTGGATTACGTGACGCCGGCGGGCACGTCGCTCGAGGAGACCAACCGCATCCTCGAGAAGGTCGAGGCCATGGTCGCGGCGATGCCCGAGACACAGGCGTTTTCCCGGCGCACGGGCGCCGAGATGGGGCTGTATGTCACGCAGCAGAATACGGGCGACATTCTGGTGAAACTCAAGCCGCCCTCCGAGCGCAGCCGCGGAATCAACGAAATCATGGATGGCCTGCGCGCGCAGATCGAGCAGAATGTGCCGGGCATCGACGTGGAATTCTCGCAGATTCTTCAGGACATGCTCGGCGACCTGGAAGGCACTCCCGAGCCGGTCGAGGTGAAGATTTTCGGCGACGATATCGATGAGCTGCAAACGCTCGCGGGTGAAATCGGGCCGAAATTGCAGGCGATTCCAGGGCTCGTGGATTTCAAATCGACGCAGAAGGGCAATCCGGAAATCGTCTTTTACGTCGATCCGGGCGCTGCCGGGCGCCTGGGCATGACGCCCGATCAGGTATCGCAGCAGATGAGCGCCGGTCTTTTGGGGGTGACGGATACGAGCCTTCGCCAGTCCGACCGGACGATTCCGATTCGCGTGCGTTTTCCCGATTCGTTTCGCATGAACTACAACGACGTGGTGCAATTTCCGATCGTGACGCCGTCGCGGCAAATCGTGCCGCTCTCGTCGGTGGCGCGAGTGGAGCAGACGCAGGGCGAGAGCGCGCTCGAGCGCGAGAATCAGCGCTTGATGGTGTCGATGACGGGCGAGCTCGAGAAGCGCGATCTTGGGAGCGTTGTGCGCGACGTCCAGCGCGTGATGAGCGGAATCCGCCTGCCCGTCGGCTACACGTATGAAATCGGCGGCCAATACGAAAGCCAGCAGAGCGCGTTTCACGATTTGCTGCTGGTGCTGTTTCTGGCGCTGGGCGCGATTTTTGTGGTGCTGGTGATCCAGTTCCGCGCGTTCCGTCCGGCGCTGATTATCATTTCGGCGGCGCCCCTTTCGCTGCTCGGCGTATTTGGCATGCTGCTTGTGACCGGGACCGCGCTGAATGTGTCGTCGTTCATGGGGATTATTTTGATGGTTGGGCTGGTGGTGAAAAACGGGATCATTCTTTTCGAATACGTGCACAAGCTTTGGGAAGAAGAGGGGATGCCGCTTGGCGAGGCGCTGGTGGCTGCCGGGAAGATTCGCATTCGGCCGATTTTGATGACTACGCTTGCTACGCTTTTCGGGCTTTTGCCGTTGGCGCTTGGCATCGGCGCGGGGGCTGCTTTGCAGAAGCCGCTGGCGCTGGCGGTGATTGGCGGGTTGCTGGTGTCCACGTTTATTACGCTGCTTGTGATGCCGGTTTTGTATTCGTTGCTGGAGCGGGGGGCGGCGGCCGAGTAGCGAGTTGCGCGAATCGCTTTGCCGCGCGCGGGGCTTTACCAAGGCGAAGGATCCGGGCTAAAGGACCTGGCGCTACGTTTAAACCTTAATCCTGCGCTGGGCGCACGTCTACGCGCACTACGATGCCTTCTAACGCCGCACTGGCGGCGGGGTAGCGCTTCATTACCAGCGGGTCGTGGCCGGGGATGATGTGCTGCGGCGAGTCGGCCAGGCGGTAGAGCGTGTTATAGCCTTCGAGCATTTCCGCGACGCTGTAGACGACCGGGAATGGGCGGCGCTGTTCGAAATTTGCGTAGAGATGCGAAGCGTCGGAGGCGAGGACGACCCAGCCGCGCTTGGTCCACACGCGGGCGATCTGCAGGCCGGCGGAATGGCCGCCTACGCGGTGCAGCGTGAAGCCGGGCGCGAGTTCGGCGTTGTCGTCGTGAAACACGGCTCGCTCCGCATAGACGTGGCGCACCATCGAGAGCGTGTTTTCGAGATCGAATGGCGCGCGCAGGCTTTCGTGGCACATGCAGCGGCCGGTGGCGAAAGCCATCTCGCGATCCTGAAGATGAAAGCGGGCGCGCGGCAGAAGGTCGAGGTTTCCCGCGTGATCGTAATGGAGATGCGTGAGGATCACGCTGGTGATATCCGCGGGATCGATATCGAGCAGGCGCAGCGATTCGATCGGGCAGCGCAGCCACTCGCGCTTGCGTCGATCGGCGGCCTCTTTTCCGAAGCCCGTGTCGATCAGGAACGTGCGGTCGCTGCGGCGCGCGACCCAGACGAAATAATCGAGGTCGGAGGCGAACTCGTGCGGATCGGCGAGGATGAAATTCTCGCCTGGATTTCGGTTGCCGAGATGCGCGTAGCGTATCGCGAAAATTTCAAAGGGCTCTACCTGCATGATTCTCCTCACGCCGCCGAAGAGCGGCATAGCATGACCCATCGCGGAGTTGAACGTCAATTGTTAGGAGCGCTGCGGTAGGGCATAATGCGCGTCGGAAAACGCGCGTTGGGTGGCGAGAGCTCGATCGACGGAGGAACAATGGCGCAGCAGCCGAGTATCGGATTCGTGGGAGTGGGGAGAATGGGCTCTCGCATGGCGCGCCGGCTGATGGCGGCCGGCTACCCGCTCACCATTTACGATACGAGCGATGCGGCCGCCCAGCCGCTGGTCGAGGGCGGAGCGAAACGCGCCGAATCGCCCGCTGCGGTGGCGTCGGCGGCCGATATCGTGTTTGCCAGCGTGCCGACACCGCCGATTGTCGAGGCGGTGGCGCTGGGGCCGAAAGGCGTGATCGAAGGCACGCGCGCGAAGATTTTCATCGATACTTCGACCACTGGCGCAACGACGGCGAAGCGCGTGGCGGAAGGGCTCGCCGCGAAGGGAATCACGGCGGTTGACGCGCCGGTGAGCGGCGGCATCAACGGCGCGGAGAAGGGAACTCTGGCCGTGATGGTCTCGTGCCCGCAGGCGACTTTCGAGATCGTGAAGCCGGTGCTCGAGAATCTCGGCAAGCTGTTTCTTCGTCGGGACGCAGGCGGGGCAGGGGCAGACGATGAAGCTGCTGAATAATCTGTTGTCGGCGACGGCCATGACGATCACGTCGGAAGCGCTGGTGATGGGAGTGAAGGCGGGGCTCGATCCGTCGCTCGTGATCGACGTGTTCAACGCGGGCACGGCGCGCAACAGCGCCTCGCAGGACAAAATGAAGCAGCACGTGATCTCGCGAAAGTTCAGCTACGGATTCGGGCTCGCGCTGCTGAACAAGGACATCCGCCTGTGCATGGCCGAAGCGGACGCGCTGGGCGTTCCGATGATCGTGGGAAGCGCGGTGCGGCAGCTGCTGTCGATTTCGACGAGCACCGAAGGGACCGACGCCGATATGACCGCGGTTGCGAAGACGGTGGAAGCGTGGGCGGGAGTGCGCGTCGGAGAGAGCGGCAACTAGGGAATTCATATTTCGAAGAAAGGCTCACCAAAATGGACAAGAAGACTTTCGAACGAGGGCGCGAAATCCGGAGCTCGGTGCTCGGCAAAGAGTTCGTCGACAACGCGTTCAATACGGCGGACGAATTCAATCTGCCGCTGCAGGAACTGGTGACGGAATACTGCTGGGGCGCGATCTGGGGTCGCGAGGAACTGCCGCGCAAGACGCGCAGCATGCTGAATCTCGCGATGATCAGCGCGCTCAACCGTCCCCATGAGCTGAAGGCACACATCAAAGGAGCGTTGGTTAACGGCGTGACGCCCGTCGAGATCCGCGAGGTGCTGCTGCAGGTGGCGATTTACTGCGGCGTGCCGGCGGCGGTCGATTCGTTCCGCGTGGCGCGCGAGGTGTTCGCGGAGCTGAAGGACAAAGAGAAAGCGCCGAAATCGTAGCGCAAGGGTCGTGCAAATGGCGACGACGATGAGCGAGTTGAAAAAATACCGCATGCTGGCGGGCGGCCAGTGGGTCGAGCCGGCGTCGGGCGCGTGGTTCGAGTCGGTGAACCCGTACACGGCCGAACCGTGGGCGCTGGTGCCGCGCGGCACGAAGGCGGATGTGGACCGCGCCGTGGCCGCGGCGAAGTCGGCGTTCTACGAGGGCGAATGGCGCAAGCTGACGGCCACCGCGCGCGGCGAGCTGCTGCGCCGCCTCGCCGAACTGATCGCGGCCGAAGCGGATCGCCTTGCGGAGATCGAGACGACCGACAACGGCAAGCTCATCGCCGAGATGCGCGGGCAGCTCAAATACATCCCGCAGTGGTTTCACTATTTCGGCGGGCTCGCGGACAAGATCGAAGGCCGCGTGATCCCGATCGATAAGCCGGGCGTATTCAATTTCACGCGCGAAGAGCCGCTGGGCGTGGTCGTTGCGATCACGCCGTGGAATTCGCCGCTGCTGCTGGCGACGTGGAAGCTCGCGCCGGCGCTTGCGGCGGGGAATACCGTGGTTTGGAAGCCGTCGGAATTTTCTTCCGTTTCGGCGCTCGCGTTTGGAGAGCTCTTCGAGCGCGCCGGATTTCCGCCCGGCGTGGTGAACATCGTGACCGGCTACGGCAACGAGGTGGGCGAGCCGCTGATCACGCACCCGGACGTCGCGAAGGTTGCGTTCACCGGCGGCGACCGCACCGGCGAGCATGTGTATGCGCTCGCGGCAAAAGGGATCAAGCACATCACTCTCGAGCTGGGCGGGAAATCGGCGAATATTGTTTTCGACGACGCCGATCTCGACAATGCCGTGAAGGGCGTGGTCTCCGGAATTTTCGCCGCGACGGGGCAAACGTGCATCGCAGGCTCGCGCGCGCTGATTCACCGGCCGGTTCTGGATCAATTCGTCGAAAAGCTGCTGGCGCTGGCGAAAACCGCGAAGATGGGCAATCCGCTCGAGATGGGCACGCAGGTCGGTCCCATCACCACGCGGCCGCAATACGAGAAAGTGCTCGACTACATTCGTATCGCCAAGGAAGAAGGGGCTGTGTGCCGTCTGGGCGGCGCGCCTGCGAAGCGGCTCCGAATGCGGCACGGGATGGTTCGTCGAGCCGACGATTTTCACCGGCGTGAAGCCGGATATGCGGATCGCGCAGGAGGAAGTGTTCGGGCCGGTGCTATCGATCATCCCGTTCGATACCGAGGATGAAGCCGTGCGCATCGCGAATGGCACGATCTATGGCCTCGCTGCGGGCGTATGGACCACGAGCATTCGCCGCGCGCTCACGATGTCCGAGCGGCTCGAGGCCGGGACGATCTGGGTGAACACGTATCGCGCGGTGAGTTATATGTCGCCCTTCGGCGGCTACAAGCGCTCGGGAATCGGACGGGAGAGCGGGGCCGAGGCTATTCGCGAATATCTGCAGACGAAGAGCGTGTGGATCGATATCGCCGGGAATGCGCCGAATCCGTTTGTGATGAGGTAGAGGCTGGATCAATGTGCGCAGGACAAGCGAGGAGTATCTTCAGGGGCTAAAGAGCCTGTGTGGCAAGCGCGTTTGAGAACTTCAGGGGCTGAAGCCCACGCGAGCAGCCTATCTAACGCCGGGGCTGGAAGCCCCGGCCTCCTGAGGAGGGCCCTGGGGGCGCGCTCCGCCGTCAGACGGCGTTCGGCGATAGCGTCGTCTTCGCGCCGCGGCCGATCCACCACCACAGCAGCGTTCCCAGCGCCGGAATCACGCTCAGCGAGATAAATGTAGCCGCGTACCACTGGTGATCGAAGAATCGCCCGTAAATCGGTAGCAAGATCGCCACTACCGCGGACCACGCGCCCGAGCCGATCCCGGCGACCATCCCCGTTTCTCCACGCGGATAGGCGCGCGCGCTCAGATGTAGCGAGATCACGATGAATGCCACCGCGATGAACATGCCCCAGGAGAAAAACGCCAGCGCCGCGATCCACGATGCGGTCCAAGTGGTCATCGAGGTTGCGAGAGCGAGAATGGCGAGCACGGCGTACAGCTTTACGGGCCGAGATTCGTCGCGCACGTAGCGATCCGCGACCCACCCCCAGAAATAATAGCCGAGCTCCCAGCACACGGCGGGAATCCAGAGAACTTCGCCGAGCTGCTTTTGCGTGAGTCCTGAGACGCGATTCAGGTAGAGCGGGCACAGATAAAGGATCGGGCCGAGCGCCGCGCCGCCGAGTCCCATGCCGACGACGAGCAGCCAGAAGCGCCGCTCCCACACTTTGGGCCACGTGATGCGGTTTCTCACGCGCGGCACGGGACGCAAGAGCGGCGGCCGCGCCACAAGCCACCACACCGCGAGCCACACGACGCCCAGCGCGCCTGTGACTAGGAACGCGGCTCGCCATCCGAAGCGCAGCGCGATGGGTGTGATGACGAGCGGCGCGAAAATCGATCCGAGCGATGCGCCGCTGTAGGAGATTCCCATCCCACGCGATTGGCGGTTGGGCGGCAGGGAATCGGCGGCCGTTCGCAATCCGCCGGGGAATGTGGCGCCCTCGCCCAGGCCAAGCAGCGTGCGCGCCGCGGCGAAGCCGAGAAATCCGGCTACCCAGGCGTGCGACGCGCTCGCGACCGTCCAGATGCCGACCGCCGCGAACATTCCGACGCGCAGCCCGACGTAATCGATCACCGATCCCCACAGCGGATTGGCGATCATGTACGCGAACGAAAACGCCGAGACGGCGTCCGCGTAGTCGGATGCGCTCAGTCCCGTATCTTTGAGAATCATCGGCGAGATAACGGCGAGGGTCTGGCGGTCGATGTAGGAGAGCCAGGAGCACGTCATCATCACGAGCACGGGCACCCACATGCGCCAGCCGGCCGCGAACGGACTCGCGGTGCCGTTCGCGTGGTCGAGTGCTTCGGGAGCCGTGCTCGGCATCGATACCCGCCGCTGAATTACCGCGCTAGTCGTAATATTTCGGAGACTTCTTCAGCTTCGCGTTGGCTACAAAATCGTGCTCGATCCAAAGCTGCGTGTGCGTTTTTCTCACGTACGCCTCGATCATCGCGCGGCTCGCCAGCGTCTGGTCCTTGTTGTATTCGAAGGTGGGCACGCGATTCAGCTTGCGCTCTTCGGGATAGTGGTAGAGGTCGCCGGCCAGCATCACGTTCCCCGTCTTTGCAAGTTTCACGATCAGCACCTGATGTCCCGGCGTGTGTCCCGGAGCGAATTTGATGATCACCTTGCCGTCGCCGAAGACGTCGTATTCGTCGGTCGTGAGGAGAATCGTCTTGCTGTCCCGCAGCTTGTCGTAATCCTTCGGATTGGCGAGCGCGGGAGGTTTTGCCGCGAACATCGCGTCGCGTTCCACCTTTCGCACCAGCCACGTCGAGCGGGCGAATTCGTTCGCGTTGGCGATGTGATCCGCATGATAGTGCGAGAGCGCGAGGTAAGTAATGTCGGCTGGCGCGTAGCCAATTTCGTCGAGCTGTGAGCGTAGCGTCCGCGTCGACGTGAAATATCCCTCGGTGATCGGCGTGTGGTCGCCCTTGAAGTCCGCGTCCGGAATCGCGCCTACGTCCCACATCAGCGTGCCCTTGGGATCGACAATTAGATAGCAGGGAACCGCGAGCTCGGTTTCGGCGAGTTCGCCCTCCTTAAAACTGAACATAGAGGGAGGCAATCCTTTGATCACGCCGCAATCGAAGACGTAAAGTCGCACTGTCTTCGGCGGCTTGGGCGGATGCGATTGCGCGATCACCGATCCGAGCGTGGCGGCGCAGACCAGCACCGTCGCCACGAGAGATACGCGAACCCGGAAAACCTGTGCGGCAGTTCTCATCTGACCGTCTCCCTCCGAATCCAGGTGTTGAGCCGCCCCATAATACTCAAAAGCGTCGGGACTCCAAGCGCGAAGTTTGGGTCGCTATCGGGCCCGCGCCAACGTGGATTTCGCGCAACGCGCGGGTATAATACGCGCCGGTTGGGACCGATGGGGGAATGCGCAGCGTTGCGAAGGAGGGTGCGATGTCCGAGACGGAAAGCCGGAACGAGCAGCTGGTGAAATCATTTTTCGAAACGCTGAGCACGGGCGATCTCGAGCGCGTGCGGCCGCTCTTGCACGAGCATGCGACGTGGACTCCGATGGGCACGGGCATTCCCGGCGCCGGGGGCGCCAAGGGGCGCGACGCGATCATCGATGAGTTTCTCGCTCCCGTGCGCGGGCTGTTTGTGGAGGGCGACCCGAAGGTCAAGATGAGCACGATTATTTCGAAGGGGCCGCTGGTGGCGTGCGAGACGCAGGGCATCGGGCTGTTGAGAAACGGGAAGCATTACAACAACCGCTATGCGTGGATGATCGAGATCAAAGACGACAAGATTTTCGCGCTGCGCGAGTATATGGATACGTATCACATCAGCACGCTGGTGTAGGATCGCGTCTCGTCCTCGAGCAAGCGCTGTAGGGACCCTGCTTGCCGCGCCCCGGCCCTGCCACGCTGAGCCCGCGTGCTAACAGGCTCCCAAAGGCCCCACCCTCACGAACCGAGGATGGGCACCCGGAAAATCAAAGCACGGCGGTCAGCGGCGGAACAAGAACGTCGCAAGGAATACGACGAGCTTGAAATTCAGGAGCTTTAGCGCGTTGCGCGCTTCTTGCGGCGTCAGCTTGGCCGTCATCGGCATCGAGCCGAATACTTTGCCTTTCATCACGAGCTTGTCGCCTTCGCGCTCGAGCGATGTGACCTGCATCAATTCCGAGTTGTCCTGCCCATAGATTTTCATCATCGTCGTCATTTGTGTTGGAGCTGGCCGATCTTGTCGAAGTTGATTTTCAGGTCTTCGCACATTTTCATCGCGGTTGCGCGGCCGGCGCCGAAGACGCCGCCGCCGGGATGCTGGAACGGCCCGACGAGATAGAGGCGCTCGACTCCCGGCACGGTGTTTTGCCCGAGATCGGGCGTCGGCCGGTGCGAACCGGATTGATAGATGTACGGCGCGGCGCCGTGAACGTCGCCCCGCTGAAAGCTCGGCGAGGCGCGCTCGATATCGAGCGGGCTGTCGGCGACGTACTCGATGATGTTGTCGGGCGTGATGTTGTCGATATACGGCGTCATCCGCGAGAGCATCGTTTTCGCGAACGCGTCTTTCGCCTGATCCCAGAATTGCGGGCCGCCTCCCGGATGTGAATACGGCACGTAGTCCCACACGTGCAGCGTGGCCTTTCCGGCCGGGCAGCGCGAACTGTCGAATGTGGAAGGCGACACGAGGCCCAGCAGCGACGTGTCGGGAATGCGGCCGTAGCGCAGCGCGTCGAAGAATTGGCGCAAGACGTCCATATTCGGCGGCATCAGTTCGATGAAATACGCTTGATTCACATGTGGCCCGGCCTTGAATCGCAGAGGCGCGTTCAAAGCCGCGTGGACGGTGATGCAGGAGTTTGCCGAAAGCTCCACGCGCTCCGCGGCGCGAGCGACAGTGCCATTCAACCCCGGGATGAACCGGCTCAGGAAGTGCGGATGGATCGCGCCGATCACGGCGTCTTTGGCGGAATATTCGGCCCCGTCGGAGGTGCGCACTCCGGCCGCGCGGCCATTCTTCACGATCACCGTTTCGACGGAAGTTTTGTTGCGGACCTCGCCGCCATGATCCTCGATGCAGCGGACCAGCGCGGCCGTGAGCGAGCCACTGCCGCCGACGGCGATTCCGATGCCGTACTGCTCCATGAATCCGAGGAAGACGAAGATGCCGATGCCAGTCCCTTTTTCCTCGGGCCCTGTGAGATTTTCCGAGACCATGCGCATGAAGAACATCCGCACTTTGTCGTGCTCGAAATTGTCGATGATGATGTCGTAGGGGCTCTTCTGCATCAGCGCGAAAAGCTCGCGCCCCTCGGCGCTCTGGTCGAGCATCGCGAACATCCCGCCCAACGGGATCGGCGGCGTGTAGAGCGAGGCGGAGAGCATCGGCAGATATCGCGCCGACGCTTCGGCAAATTTCAGAAATGACTCCGCGTCCTTTTTCGAATACCTCGCGATCTCCTGGTAGGTTTTGTTGCGGTCGCGATGCAGCGCGATGGTCGAGCCGTCCTCGAACACGCAGAGAAACGGAACTTCCGGGTAGATGTATTTCAGGCCGTAGCGTGAGAGCAGCCCGAGCTCGTCATTTTTGATCAGCGGATTTGCTTGAATGAAGATGTGGCCGGTGCTGAAGCGGTCGTGCAGGAAGTCCGGACCGGTGAGCTTCGCAGTGACGACGCCTCCGCCGAACCACTCGTTGCGCTCGAGGACGAGAACCTTCTTGCCGGCTGTCGCCAGATAGGCCGCCGCAACCAAGCCGTTGTGTCCCGCTCCGATTGCGATGATGTCGTGGGTGTTGGACATGTTGGACATGGGCGTTCCTTCCCAAATGCCGCCGAGAAAAACCGAGATTCCGCCGCTCGGGCCGGGTGAGCATAATACGCGCCTGCCGCCAAGGCAAACGATGCGTTCGCATTATGGCAATCGCTCAGCACGCGCCAGAAGGTTTGACTCGCGCCGCGGCCTGGACTTAAGATGCGCCCAGATATCGGGCCGCAGAATCGCCGCGCGGGGCTGTTGGGGGTCCCGAGCGGCGCAGAGCGACTACAACGGAACGCCAACCGGAGGCTCTCTTGTTCGAACGCACGAGAATTGCGCTCGTGATCGCCTTGTTTGCATCGGCCGGTTTATTCGGCGGCGCACCACCGGCTTTCGCGCACCATTCGCAGGCGGCCGAGTTCGATCTTCACAATGTGGTGACGCTCAACGGCGTCATCTCGAAGGTGGATTGGATGAATCCGCACGTCTACCTCTATCTCGACGTAAAAGACGATAAGGGCCAGGTCACCACGTGGGCTCTGGAATCTCTGCCGACTCGCTTCTATCACAATCTGGGACTTTCGAAAGCGATGCTGGGTGAGGGCAAGCCCGTCACCGTGCTGATTCATCCCGCCAAAATCGAGGGCAAGCCGCTCGGGTGGGTCTTGAAGCTTACGTACGCCGATGGCCACGCCTACGAATTTGGCCACTAGGAGGGGGAAGCGCATGAACCAAACATTCCGCGTTCGCGCAGTCATCGTCGCCGGCGCCCTGGCGCTTCTGTGCTTGCTTCCAACCGTGGCACCGGGCCAAGGAACTCCCTCGGCAAGCAGCCCGCAGCCCGACACCGCAAAACTCGCTGCCAAGAAAACTCCGCACCTGGCCGATGGACATCCCAATCTCAACGGGATCTGGTATCGCCCGCTTTTGTTCCTCGGCGCCGCCGAGCAGGACGGAGACACTTTGAAGGCCGTGAATCGTCCCGATCCGGCGTTTGCCGCGGCGATTGCGCCGCTGCCGGCGATGTACAGCCCGTCCTACAAGCCGGAGCTTGTCGCGAAGGTGAAGGAATACAACGAGCAGCAGGTGAAGCTCGACCCCGGCTTTTTCTGCAGGCCGCCCGGCGTTCCGCGAATTGGACCGCCGCACCAGATCGTCCAGATTCCCGGCCAGGTTGTGTTTCTCTACTCCGACTTGGCGGGAAATTTCTGGCGCATCATTCCCACGGACGGCCGTCCACATCGCACGGACGCCGACCCCTCCTATTTCGGCGATGCAATCGGCCATTGGGAAGGCGACACGCTGGTCGTCGACACCAACAACTTCAACGACGACACGTGGCTCGGCGACAACGGGCTCTTTCACAGCGACGCCCTGCACGTGGTCGAACGCCTGACGCGCAAGGGAGACACGATTCTCTACGAGGTCACCGTCGACGACCCGAAAGTGTTGACCCAGCCCTGGACGATGAAGCCGCGAACCCTCACGCCCCTGACCGATCCGCTCGACGAAGCACCGCCGTGCGTCGAGAAGGATGCGCCGAATATGGTCAATCTGCAGCATCATCCCAACCCGCGCTAGCCCACCGACGGCTAGCGCGGCGTTTCCTACTGAGACCGAAGGCTCTTCTCCGGCATCGAATGCAAATCGCGGTTAGAATGCAGAGCCGGAGACAAACACTGTGATCGCGGCGGCGATAAAGACGCTGTTCTTGGTGGTGAGCGCTCTCTTTCCCATAGTCGATCCGCTGGGCGGCGCGCCGATCTTTCTGGTCCTCACGCGGGAATATCCGTCCGAGACGCGCATGGTTCTTTCGCGCCAGATCGCGATCGACAGCTTCTTCCTGCTCGTCGGCTCCTATTTTATTGGGACGCATATCCTCGCGTTTTTCGGGATCTCGCTGCCGGTCGTGCAGGTGGGAGGCGGGCTGGTGGTGGTTTCAGCAGGATGGGCCATGCTCAAGCAAAAGCATGACGACGAGCCCGTGACGACCCATCGCACGGTCAACCCGCAAGATCCCCTGCGGCAGGCCTTTTATCCGCTCACGCTGCCGCTGACCGTGGGCCCCGGGTCGATTTCGATCGCGATCACGCTGGGCGCGAATGCCGCGCACTACCACGGGATCATGTTCCTGCCAGTCGCGATTGCCGCGACTGTGGGCTCACTTTTGATCGCGGTCAGCGTGTACCTGTGCTACGGCTTTTCCGACCGGCTGGCGCGCGTGCTGGGGCCGACGGCGATGAGCGTGATCATGCAGCTTGCGTCGTTTTTGCTGGTCTGCATCGGCATCCAGATCCTATGGAATGGCGTGCGCGCGCTGCTGGCGTCCGTCCCATTTACCGCGAGCTGACCCGCAACGCGCTGGCCGTCCCGCGGATACTTTCGCTTGACGAAAACGCGCCGTTTTCGCACAATTTTCGTATCGGTTTGCCGCCGAACCGGTTGCGCGCGAAGCAAGGGTTTGGGAGCGCACGGCCGTCATTTGGGACCCCATTCCCACAGGGAGAGGTAACCAGTCATGGGAAAAATCGTGGCAGCAATGGGCACTGTGCACGCCCCACAGCTTTTTGACCGTCCGCCGAGCGAGGACCCGAAGCAGCTGGACGCAGACATCGCCGCAATGCGGCTGATCGGCAAAGATTTGGAGGAAGCCAAGCCGGATGCCGTGATCGTGATCGGCAGCGACCACCTCGAGACATTTTTCCTGAGCTCCGTTCCCACGTTCGCGATCCTTTCGGGCGAGTTTTCGCACGCCGAGTTTGCCGGCCGCAAATACGAATTGCCGATCCACGAAGCCCTCACCGAAGATTTGCTCGACAAGCTGATGAAGGCCGGATTCGACCTCGGCTACTCGCAGGACGCCGTCCTCGGGCACGCTTTCGCGGCGGTCTACGAATGGGTGATCGAGAAGCGCCCGATTCCCGTGGTTCCGATTTTCGTCAACGCGTATCTCCCGCCACTGCCGACCGCGCAGCGCTGCGCCCAGCTTGGCAAGGCGATCGGGAAGATCATCGCGAGCCGTCCGGAGAATGTCGCGATCGTGGCAAGCGGCGGCATGTCGCATTTCCCCGGCACGTGGAAATATCCGAAGCCGGATTTCGATTTCGACCACTGGGCCATCGCCCAGATGGAGCAGGGAAACGAGGAAGCGCTCATCAATCTTACGAACGAGCAGCTCGACGAAGTGGGCAACACGGAAATGCTCTCGTGGATGATCATGTTCGGCGCGATCGGCAACCTGCCCGGCGAGCTCGTCACGTACCAGCCGACGTGGCATCACGGTCACGCGGTGATGCGGTTCCTGCCCCACAAGGGAATCGGCCAGTCGAAGGAAGGCGCCGAAGCGGCCGCGAAGTATCAGTTCAAGGGCGGCTACGAATTCTACAAGCACCCGTCTCCTTCGGCTTACAAGCTGAATAAGGTGCTCTACGACAGCCGGTTCAAGCGCGAACTCCGGCTGCGTCTCATCCACGATCTTCCTTCCGTCGCGAAGGAATACGGGATGACGACCGAGGAAGCGAAAGTTCTCGAGACCCTGCAGGACGACGACATCGAGAAGTTCCGCGATGGCCAGGTCCATCCGCTGGTCGAGGCGGGTGCACACCCGCTCGGCATGTGGATGGCTGTGATCCGCATCCACTCCGAATTGCGCAAGCTTCGCGCTGCAAAGGGAGAGTTGGAAAAGGCGGGTGCCACGCAGTAGCCCGTTCGGGCGCGCTCTGTTTGCGGCAACGTGATCGGTGTAGGGGCGGGTTTCAAACCCGCCCTCGCCCTCTCAGCGACTTTCAAGCGATGGAGCAGGGTTTTGTAGCGGCCGCCTTGCCTTTAGGCGGGCGGGTTTGTCTTCGTACGGGGGAATCCATGAAAGTAGGCGTCGCTGGGCAAGGCGCGTTTGGCGTGAAGCATATCGAGGCTCTCGGCAATATTCCGGGCATCGAGGTTGTGACTCTCGCGGGCGGCAGTCCCGGCACGACCGAGGAAGTCGCCAAGCGTTTCAAGATTCCTCACTGGACCACCGATCTCGCCGAAAGCCTCAAGCAGCCCGGCCTCGAGGCGATGATCCTCGCCTCGCCCACGCCTCTGCACGCGAAACAGGGCGTGCAGTGTATGCGCGCCGGAAAGCACGTCCACATCGAAATTCCGATCGCCGATTCGCTGGCCGATGCCGAGATGCTCGTGAAAGTGCAGAAGGAGACGGGCGTGGTCTGCATGGGCGGGCACACGCGGCGCTTCAACCCGAGCCATCAGTACGTGCACAAAAAGATCAAGGCCGGCGAGCTCAACGTGCTGCAGATGAACGTGCAAACCTATTTTTTTCGCCGCACGAATATGAACGCGGCCGGCCAGCCCCGCAGCTGGACCGACCATTTGCTCTGGCACCACGCCTGCCACACCGTCGATCTCTTCCAGTATCAGACCGGCGAGCTGGTGTCCGATTGCTACGCCGTGCAGGGCCCGATGCATCCCGAGCTGAAAATCGCGATGGATATGGGCATCCTGATGAAGACGCCTTCGGGGGCAATCTGCACGCTGTCGCTGTCGTTTAACAACAAGGGACCTCTCGGCACGTTCTTCCGCTACATCTGCGACAACGGTACGTACATCGCGCGCTACGACGAGTTGGTTGACGGCGAGCAGAAGCCGATCGACGTGTCGAAGGTGGATGTGTCGATGAACGGCATCGAGTTGCAAGACCGCGAATTTTTCGCCGCGATCAAAGAGAAGCGCGAACCCAACGCCAGCGTGCAGCAGTGCTATACGGCGATGCAGGTCCTCGACCGGCTTGAGAAAATCCTCAATTCGTCCGCGAAGGCCACCTCGAAAAGCTAAGCTTGGAGCGCAGGAGCGGCCGCGGCTTGCGGTCGCTCATCTAGAGCAGTTCGCAGGCGTGTCTCATCCAGCGCGTTCTCCCATTTCGCAACCACGATCGTCGCGACCGCGTTGCCGACGACGTTCGTCGGCGTGAGCCCTTCGGACATGAGGCGATGAATCCCGAGCACGAGCGCGACGCTTGCCACAGGGATCGTCCCGGTCGACGCTAGTGTTGCCGCGAGCACCACAAATGCCGCGCCTGCCACGCCCGCCGAGCCTTTCGACGACAGCAGCAACACCGCCAGCAGCCCGAGCTGCTGCCAGATCCCTAGATGCGTGTTGGTGGCTTGCGCAAGAAACACCGTCGTCGTGGCGAGGTAAAGGCACGTGCCGTCGAGATTGAACGAATAGCCGGTGGGGATCACAAGGCCGACCACGCTTTCCTCGCAACCGAGGTCTTCGAGCTTCGTCATCAGCTGCGGCAGCACCGTCTCGGACGACGTCGTCGCGAAGACGATCAGCAGTTCCTCGCGAATGTACCGGATCAGCTTGAAGATGCTGAAGCCGCACCAGTGCGCCACCGGCCACAGCACGCCGAAAATGAAAATCAGGCACGTGACGTAAAATCCGCCGAGCAGCTTGCCGAGCGACACGAGCGACCCCGCGCCGAATTTCGCGACTGTAAACGCGATCGCGCCAAACGCTCCGATCGGCGCCACCCACATGACGATCGCCACGACCTTGAAGAGCATTTGCGACGCTGCCCCGATTAAATCGACGATCGGCTTGCCGCGATCTCCCACCTGAATCAGCGCAAACGCGCACAGCACGGAAATCAACAGCACTTGCAGCACGTTGCCTTCGGTGAACGCCCCGACGAACGTTGTCGGAATGATGTTCGTCAGGAACTGAACGACGCCCACGCTCCCAGGGTGAACGTAGTTTTGTATCGCGGCGGTATCGACGTGCGCGAGATTCACGTTCATGCCCTGGCCGGGCTTCCACAGATTTACGGCGACGAGCCCGATCACGAGCGCGATCGTGGTCAGCACCTCGAAATAAATGATCGCTTTCAGCGCGACGCGCCCCACGCGCGCCATATCGGCCATGCGCGCGATGCCATGCACCACCGTGCAGAAAATGATCGGCGCGATCAGCATGCGGATCAGCTTGATGAACGCGTCTCCGAGCGGCTGCATGCGCACGCCGAGGTTCGAATCGAATTTGCCGAGCGCGATCCCGATCACCATCCCCGCGAAAACCCACACCCAGAGCTGTGCGTACCAGCGTTTCGGGCGAGCGAGCCGTTCAGTCGCGGCGTGGGTGGCCATCGGGCGCAGAACACCGTAACGCTTGGCGAACGAATTGACAAGTTCGCTGGCCGGTGCAATCGCGCGCGCTGAGTTTCGTCGGCCGCTACTCTGCCGGCACGTTAAATTCCGAACGGATGATCGGCTTGATCCCTTCCTGGCCCGTCAGCCGCAGGCAGATTAAGTTCCCCTGCCGCTCGAGGTCGATGTGAAAATCGAAGAAAGGACAGCACTTCGCCTCGTGTACCGTCCAGTCCGCGAGCTCCGCGAGGGTCACGCTCGACGGCGCGTACTGGAATTCGTAGCCTTTGGGCATTTCCACGATCGCCTTTCGCGACGCGATCAGCTTCTCGGTCAAGCGGAGGTGGTGGGCCCGCTCGGCTGGCGTCAACGCGTGCATATTGCAGCGGAAATCGCCGCTTTCGGTTGTTTGCGTAGCGGCGCCGTCCGCCGTCGCCGGCGTTTGCACCGGGATGCCTGCCGCTCCGCCGGCTGCGATCAGAATCGCGAGCCCGATCGCCGCCGGGCGATGCTTTCCCGCTGGCATGAAGATGTTGTCGTTCATATGCGCTCCTTTCGATTTGCGATACTGCATGGGCGCATGCTAAAAGTTAAAGCCGACTTTAGGTCAAGTAGCTTTTCCGGCGGCCGGCCGGGAGGAAGCCATGAAGATCGGAGAGCTTGCGAAACGAACGAGCCTGAACGCGTCGGCGATCCGCTATTACGAAGCCCGGGGGCTCTTGGCGGCGCCATATCGCGCGGGAGGCCAGCGTCGCTATTCCGACGACGCTGTCTACCGGGTGCGGCTCATTTCTTTCGCCAGCGCCATGGGTTTTACGCTCGGCGAAATCAAGATTTTCCTGAGCGGCTTGCGGGACGATGCACCGATCGGCCCTCGCTGGAAAAAGCTGGCTCAGCGCAAGCTCGGGGAAGTAGAGCGCAACATCGAGCGCTCGCTGCGTCTGAAATCGCTGCTCGAACACATGTTGCGCTGCCGCTGCGCGTCGCTGCGAGTGTGCGTCGAGCGGCTCAGCCTGAGCGACAATCTTCGCCAAATCCGCAAAGGGTGACGGCTGCTCAATTTGAACCGGCCGGTGTACACTCTCCCGTCATACAAATAAACTCACGCGGGGGAATCCAAATGCAAATGACAGACGAAATGATCGAGCGGCTCACGATTCGCGAAATGATCGAGAACTGGGTGCTGTGGCGCGACGCCCTGATGTGGAAGGAATTTCGCAGCCTGTGGCACGACGATGGCCGCATGATGGCCACCTGGACGCAAGGCACCGCCGACGAGTTCATCGAGATGAGCAAGCAGGGATTCGCGAAGGGCGTGCGCATCCTGCATTTTCTCGGCGGAAGCACCATCGAGGTGCGCGGCACGCGCGCCCTTTCGCAAACGAAAATGACGATCGCGCAGCGCGCCCTCGTTCACGAGGTGCTCTGCGACGTCGTGTGCACCGGCCGCTTCTGCGATTTCTGGGAGAAGCGCGCCGGCCGCTGGGGCCTCGTCTTGCGCCAGCCGATCTACGAAAAAGATCGCATGGACCCGGTCGATCCCGCCGCCAAGCTCAGCCTGGACCAAAAGCTCCTCGCCACATTCCCCGAGGGCTATCGCCATCTCGCCTACCTGCAAACGCAGATCGGCTACAAAATCAAAATGGATATGCCGGGCCTTACCGGCCCCGAAGTCGAAAAGCTCTACGCCCGCGGCGCATCGTGGTTCTCCGGCGCTCCGCTATAGCCATTGACGCGCATTTTGCCTCTCTAAAACGCGCACGACTGTCGCGGCCAAGCGCCTATTCTGTTACCTTCCGCCGGGAGGGCGCGGGACAACCGGGAACTTGCAACACAGTTGCCGCGCTTTTGTTCGAAGCCTACAATTGCGTCGCGGATTTTCGTCGGCCGGGGTGCGAAAATCACAACGACTTACGGAGGGGCAAAGCAGATGCGATTTCGTCGATTGCTTTCGGTTCTCATGATCACGTTCGTACCGGCCGTGATGGTAGCCGCGGCTCAAACGCAGACGGGACAGAGCCTCCCGGCTCAGAAGCACTTGATCATGACGATCAAGGGCTTCGCCGATGGCTCCGACATCCCATTGCAATACACTCAGGCCGGCAACCAGACTTCACCCGAACTCACGTGGATCAATAGGCCCCCAGGCACAGTCACTTTCCTTTTGCACATGCACGATATGGATTTCAGCCGCAACCACACGACCGACGACCAACTTCATTGGCTTGTCTGGAACATTCCGGGCACGGCGACGGGACTGCCGGAAGGAGTCCCCAAGGGCGCTCAGTTAGAGAACGGGGCCTATCAAATCAGCGCAAGCGGGCCCAGTTATCGAGGTCCAGGCGCGCCGGCCAGCTTCCCGCGGCACCATTACGCCTTTGAACTTTTCGCCTTGGACACGAAGATCGACGTCCAGCCGGGCACTGACGCGTTTGCAACTCGTGCAGACGTAATGAAGGCGATACAGGGGCACATCCTCGAGAAGTCGGTATACGTCGGTCTTTTCCATCGCCCACAATAGTCTTGAAAAATCATATGAGTCCCGTCTCCCTACAGGCCCGGTTTTCGTCGTTCCTCTTTTCGTTGCTCGTGGCTTCATTGTCACTCGGGCAGGCGAAGTCGACTCCTGATCCCAACTCCTTGCTGCAACAGATGTATCTCGCCACTGGCGGACATCAGTGGCGTCGGATTGCCGGCGCCGATCTCAGTGGCGGCTACGATCTGGGCGGATTCAAAGGCACGTTCCGGCAAACTATCGATTTCAAGGACGGGCGTGACGTTCTGAGCTTTGACGCAGGCCCGACGCACGGACAGCAAGGGAACACGGAAGATCAGGCATGGTGGGCCGACGAGAAGGGACTGGCGACCATTCAAGATGCCCCAGAGGCCCGGGCGGACGCAATCACCCAATCCTACGAAGATCGGAACGGCTGGTTCTATCCGAGTTCGACAGTTCCCAGCGCCTATGTGGGGACGAAGGCCGAGGGTGATCGCACGTTCGATCTGGTGCGAGTGAATCCACCGGGCGGGCGCGAACTGACGCTATGGATCGATTCCCGCACGCACCGGCTCGATCGGGAGATCGAGCAGACCGCGTCGCAGCAGGAAAACACGACGTATTTTTCCGATTACCGCGAGGTGCTAGGCGTCTGGTTCCCATTCCGGCAGCGGCAGTCTACGGGAGATCCGAGTGCCGACGTGATCATGACTGTTATTCAGATACAGTTAAGAAATCACGTAAATGACGATGAATTTGCCCCGCCGCATACCGAGGTTCGTGACGCGCATTTGCTGCAAAACGCCGCTTCCACGACCGTTCCTTTCACGCTGAGGGATGGCTTGATCCTCGTCAACGTTTCGATCGATGGCGCCGAGCCTATGCCCTTTTTGCTCGACTCCGGGGGATTGAATTTGCTCACGCCGGAGGCAGCAAAAAAGATTGGAGTGAAGTTGGGCGGCAACTTGTCGGTCAACGGCGTGGGTACGAGTGAAACCACGGCGCACTATGCACAAATAGCGCGCTACCAGCTCGGACAAGCGGAGCTTCTCGATCAGCAGTTCCTCGTGATTCCGTTACCACCCATTATTACGAGCCGCGGCGCCGGTCAGGAACCCATCGCCGGTTTGATCGGCTACGAAGTGTTTCGCCGATTTTGCGCGACCATTGATTACCATCGGCGCCATCTTACGCTGGCGAGGTTTTCGCCGCGGCGCCAGAATGGAGAAGCCCTGCATCTGTTCTTTGACGGCCGGACGCCGTTCGTAAAAGGGGCTGTGGACGGAACGCAAGGATATTTTGGATTCGACACGGGAGATGACGGCGCCATTACGCTTTTCAAAGGCTTCTTTGGGGCTCACGATTTTCCCGTTGCGCTGCCAGGGATCGCAAGCGAGGAGGGCGGCGTGGGAGGGGTGACGTCAACACTGCTGACCCGAGTCGACTCATTATCGCTTGGCAGTTTGACGCTGTCGCGACCACTGACAGAGCTGAATTTCGCCGGTACAGGCGCCTTTGCCTCGAAGCTGAATGCCGGCAACATCGGCTCGCAAGTGTTTCAAAACTTCGTGGTAACGCTAGACTATGAGCATCGAACGCTTCACCTCAGAAAATCGCCCGATTTCGGCTACTCGATGCCCTATAACCGAAGCGGGATCCAGCTCGAGACGGACGGCTCGGGAACCATCAAGAAGCTCGCTATGGGTTCGCCGGCGGCCTTGGCGGGACTCGAGCCAGGCGATCGGATCGTGACCATCAATCACCAGGCGATCGACGGGGAAGATCTTTCGAAAGTGGACGATCAATTCAAACAACCGGCGGGAACACGAGTTGAGTTGAGCGTCCAGCGTCGTGGGGACAGCAAGATAGTCGCAATCACCCTGAAAGAATTGCTTCCCGCCGACGGTACGTTGAAGCGCATGTCGGCTCCCGTGGCCAGCCAATAGAGCCGTCGGGGCCCGTGAACCACACCCGAGTCGTCTCATACTGCTTCGAATGGAGTAGAAGTCAGCCTCCAACGTCCTTGGCCACGGCTCCCTTATTTTTACTTACGTTTCTTCTCCTGTAAGATCGCACGGGTGAAGCCTGTGGAATTGCTCGGCCAGGCGCTTTCTCGGGACGGGACCGTCCTCAAGCTGGTCCGCCGCGGCGACGAATATATCATCCTTGCGAACGGCAAGAGCCTGATGTCGAGCCGCATGCATGGCTCGGAGGAGGCGCTCGCGACGTTCGCCTGCCGACGCGCGCGAACGTTGGAACGGCCAACCGTGTTAGTCGGCGGGTTGGGCATGGGTTTCACGCTGCGCGCCGCGATTGATCTTCTTCCGCCGGGCGCCACGGTGGTAGTCGCGGAGATTGTGCCCGCCGTCGTCGAGTGGAATCGCGGCCCGCTCGGGCCGCTTGCCGGGGAGCCGCTGAACGACCCGCGCGTGCGAGTCGAGGTGGATGATGTGGCGATCACCCTCGGTACGCGCCGCGGCCAGTTCGATGCGGTGCTGCTCGACGTGGACAATGGCCCGGCCGCGTTTGCCGGCTCCAACAACGCGGAACTCTATGATGATCGCGGAATCGCTGCCGCCTTCGCGGCGCTCAAGATGGACGGTGTGCTCGCCGTGTGGTCGGCGCGCGAAGACCGGAAATTCGAGCAACGCCTGCGCCACGGCAGATTCGACGTCGAGGTCGAGCGCGTCCGCGCCCGACTGAAACACGGCGGCCCCTCTCACACGATTTTCCTCGGCCGCAAATCTCCGGGCAGATAAGAGCGACTGCATGAAGCAATCTCCGGATGAATTGCATTGAGGGGGACGAAAAGACCGGCTCTCCGCGCCAGTCCTAAATCTGCACTCAAGGACAGGTGATATTCGCGCCGCGCCGTGCCAAGCTATTCGTGGCGATTTGAGCACGCTCCCTAGACGGGAGCGCGATGGCTCTTTGAAAATTTGCGAAGCAAGAAAACGATCCGAGGGGTTTTCCGGCGGTGTTCCGACGGGCGGCAGCCCGAGCGGTGGAAGCGTGGGCCTTTAGGCCCGCGAAAAGGCGCACCGAATAAAAGGGCTTTAGCCCCGGGCCTTCGATCGCGCCACGCATTCTCCGCGTCCTCTGTGGCCTTTCTCCGTGTTCTCTGTGTTCAGCACGCACGCGCGGCTGGCGCGAATTCGGCCATCAAACCACCGTTTTCTAATCGACATTGGGCGATTAGAAACGTCCGTAAACGCATGAAAACACACGATGGGGATGCATTCTAATCGACACTATAAGCGACCCGTCGCGAGCGAGTTTCTTGCGGCTATTACACCGTGACGGGGTTGGGTTTTGCGGGGTTGATGTGGAGGTCGGCGATGGCTTGCTCGACCACCTTGGCGTCGAGCTTGCCTGCGTCGCGGAGTTCGCAGAGCGTCGCGAGGACGACGAAGCGCGAATCCACTTCGAAGAAGTCGCGCAGGTCGGCGCGGCCTTCGCTGCGGCCGAAGCCGTCGGTGCCGAGCGACGCGAGCGGCCGCGGCATCCACTTCGCGATCATGTTGGGCAGCGTCTTCAGGTAGTCGGAAGCGGCGACGAGCACGCCGGGGGCATTCTCGAGCTGTTGCGTCACGTACGGCACGCGCGGCTTTTCGCCGGGATGCAGGCGGTTCCATCGCTCGACGTCGATGCCGTCGCGATAGAGCGACTTGTAGCTCGTCACGCTCCAGACGTCGGCTGCGACGCCGTATTTCTCGGCGAGGATTTCCTGCGCGCGCAGCACTTCGTTCAGGATCGCGCCGCTGCCGAAGAGCTGCGCGCGCAACTTTCGACTTCGCGCCGTTCGATTTGGCGGTGTCGGTCTTCAATTCGCTGGCCGCGCGGAAGCGGTACATGCCCTTCAGGATGCCGTCCTTGGCGCCTTCCGGCATCGGCGGATGCGCGTAGTTTTCGTTCATCACGGTGACGTAATAAAAGATGTTTTCGCCGTCCTTGTACATGCGGCGGATTCCGTCCTGCACGATCACCGCGATCTCGAACGCGAACGCCGGATCGTACGCCAGCAGATTCGGCACCGAAAGCGCCAGCACGTGGCTGTTGCCGTCCTGATGCTGCAAGCCTTCGCCCGAAAGCGTCGTGCGGCCTGCCGTGCCGCCGAAGAGAAAGCCGCGCGTGCGCATGTCCGCCGCCGCCCAGATGAAATCGGCCACGCGCTGGAATCCGAACATCGAGTAGTAAATGAAAAACGGAATCGTATTGACGCCGTAGGTGGCGTAGGCCGTGCCCGCGGCGATGAACGACGAAATCGAGCCCGCCTCGGTGATGCCTTCCTCGAGGATTTGCCCGTTTTTCGCTTCGTTGTAATAGAGCAGCATGTCGCTATCGACCGGCTCGTACTTCTGCCCCACGCTCGAATAAATGCCCGCCGTGCGGAAAAGCGACTCCATGCCGAACGTGCGCGCTTCATCGGGAACGATCGGCACGATCAGGTGGCCGATTTCAGGATCCTTCAGCATCTTGCGCAGCATCTGCACGAACGCCATCGTCGTCGAGACTTCGCGGCCGCCGCTGCCCAGCAGAAATTCCTTGAACAGCTCGTCGTGGTCGGCAACAAGCGGCTTCGAGCGCACGCTCCGCTGCGGAACGTAGCCGCACAAGGCCGCGCGTCGCTCGCGCAGGTAGCGAATCTCCTCGCTGTCCTCCGGCGGACGGTAGAAGGCGACGTGCATGCACTCTTCGTCGTTGAGCGGAATATCGAAGCGCGAGCGGAAGAGCAGCAGCTCTTCTTCGTTGAGCTTCTTCTGCTGGTGCGTGACGTTCTTGCCTTCGCCCGCTTCGCCGAGGCCGTAGCCCTTGATCGTGCGCGCGAGGATCACCGTGGGCGAGCCCTTGTGTTCGGTGGCTCGCTTGTATGCGGCATAGACTTTCAGCGGATCGTGGCCGCCCAGACGCAGGCGGCGCAGCTGCTCATCGGAGAGCGGCTCGACCAGCTTCAAGAGGCGCGGATCGGAGCCGAAGAAATGCTCGCGGACGTAGGCGCCCGAGGATACGGTGAGCTTCTG
Source organism: uncultured Acidobacteriota bacterium (assembly GCA_963743335.1). GTDB lineage: Bacteria > Acidobacteriota > Terriglobia > Acidiferrales > UBA7541 > Palsa-295. The sequence continues at coordinate 53,617 of CAVUPI010000002.1, read as the reverse complement.
ATACTCGCCGTCGACCATCTCGCCCATGCGCTTCACGAGCAGCCCTTCGGAATCCTGCGCGAGGATCGGATCCCACTCGCTGCCCCAGAGAACCTTGATCACGTTCCAGCCCGCGCCGCGGAACGCCGATTCGAGCTCCTGAATGATCTGGCCGTTGCCGCGCACCGGGCCGTCGAGGCGCTGCAGGTTGCAGTTGATGACAAAGATCAGGTTGTCGAGCTTTTCGCGCGAAGCCAGCGTGATCGCGCCGAGCGATTCGGGCTCGTCCGTTTCGCCATCGCCCAAGAACGCCCAGACTTTCGCATCCGAAACAGGCTTCAAGCCGCGATTCTCAAGATACCGGCTGAAGCGCGCCTGATAGATCGACATCAACGGGCCAAGCCCCATCGAGACGGTGGGAAATTCCCAGAATCCGGGCATCAGCCACGGATGCGGATAGGACGAGAGCCCACCACCGGGTTTTAGTTCGCGGCGGAAGTTTTCGAGCTGCTGCGAGCTGAGGCGGCCTTCGAGAAACGCGCGGGCGTAAATTCCCGGCGAGGCGTGACCCTGGAAATAAATCGTGTCGCCCTCGAACGTATCGGTGCGGGCGCGGAAGAAATGATTGAAGCCGACTTCGTAGAGCGTGGCGGCCGAGGCGTAGGTCGAGATGTGGCCGCCGATGCCGTTTTCGAGTTTATTCGCGCGGACGACCATCGCGAGCGCGTTCCAGCGGATGAGGCTCTTGATGCGGCGCTCGATCGCCTGATCGCCCGGAAAGTCGGGATGCAGCTCGGCGGGAATCGTGTTGACGTAGGGCGTGTTGGCCGAGAAGGGAAGCTTCACGCCGATGGCGGTGGCGTGCGAGCGCAGCCGTTCGAGAATTTCCATGGCCACCGCGGGGCCGCTCGACTGCAGCACCGAATCGAGCGATTCAAGCCATTCCTGGATCTCGGTGTCATCCAGTCCCTGCAAACGCGATACGACGGTTTCGTTGCTCATGGGTTCTACCCGATATTATACGACGCTGCGCGCGTCAGGTTGCAGGAGTCGCGGAAGAGAGGATCCAATTAAACGGCAGAATTCGCAGGAGCTTGGTCGTGGACGCCTTGCCGTGCCAACCGCAATTCGGGTTGCTGCAGGTAAGTTCCTCGTCTCCGAACATCTCCATCGCCTCCGTCTCCGAAAGCGAGGCGTTTGTGCATTTGCGTTGGACGTTGATGTTGTGGCGGCTCTTGGGACACTCGAAAACGACGCGATAAGCTTTGGCCATATTCCATCATAACATCCCGACCGCGCGTTTCGATCCGAGAACGCGGGCTTTTTGCCATGTTTCGCGACGAGTTGCGGAGGTAGTACCATTTTCCACAGAGATGTGGTATAGTCTCCTTGCGCTTAATACTTTCGGTTGTGTTGCGCGGTCCCTCTGGTTCAAGACCTGATCTGAGAATACCCGCCATCAGTTTTCACCGTACGTCTTCAGCGTAATCTAAAATAAGACTGGCCAAGAGCCGATCGCGCCCGCCCGGAGTTTCGCGCCGGCCGACCTCTTCCGCCAGCAAGAAAGCAAAATGCAAAATTTCTCAGAATTACCCATCTCTTCTTCGATGAAGGAGAGACTGGCAGCGGCGAATTTCCTCGTTCCGACGCCCGTACAGGCCGCGACGATCCCGCAAGCCATGGAAGGCAAGGATGTGCTTGCGACGGCCCAAACGGGAACGGGAAAGACGCTCGCGTTTCTGATTCCGATGATGGAACGGCTGACCGGGCGAAGCGCGCCTGGAATCGCCGCGCTCGTGCTGGTTCCGACGCGCGAGCTGGCGATGCAAGTAGTGGAACAATATAATGCGCTGCGCGGAAGGCAACTTGCGCCCGCGGCGCTCGTGGTTGGCGGCTTGTCCGAAGGGCCGCAGCTCACGGCGATTCGCAAGGGAGCTCGCATCGTCGTTGCGACGCCGGGCCGATTGGAGGATTTTCTCGACCGCAGGCTCGTCCAGTTCGGAACACTGCAAACGCTCGTGCTCGACGAAGCCGATCGCATGCTGGATATGGGATTCCTTCCGGCGATTCGCAGGATCGTTTCGATTCTGCCGAGGGACCGGCAGACGATGTGCTTCTCCGCGACGATGGAAGGATCGGTCGCGCACCTCGTGAAGGACTACCTGAAGAACCCGGTACGCCTCGCGTTCGGGTCGACGCTCAAGCCATCGGAAAGCGTTCGGTTGCAGGCGTTCGAAGTTCCCGCGGAGGGCAAGCAGGACATGCTGCATCACCTGCTCGCGCGGGAAAGCGGCCGGTGCCTCGTCTTTTCGCGCACGAAGCGAGGGACGGAGCGGATCACCCGGGCGCTCACGCGGCACGGCATCAACGCGGCCATGATTCATGGAGACCGCTCGCAATCGCAGCGGATCGCGGCGCTGGCAGGATTTCAGAAGGGGCAGTACAAAGTGCTGGTGGCGACGGATGTCGCTTCGCGTGGGATCCACGTGCAGGATATCGCGCACGTGATCAATTACGACTTGCCCGAACTAGCGGAGAATTTCATCCACCGCGTGGGGCGCACGGGAAGAGCGGGCGAGAGCGGCGTTGCCTCGACTCTTTTCTCGAGGGACCAGCGCACGGAGCTGTTTCAGCTGGAGCGGACGCTTGGCATCAAAATGGAGAGGGTGCCGGTCGATTCGAGGGCTGTCGAAAAGATCGCGAGCGAGAACCGCGCCCGGGTCGATTCCGCGCCAAAGACGGGGCTCAAGAGCCGATTGGTCCGCCTGCCGGGAGAATTCCTGCAGGTGCAGATGGAAAGCTAGCCCGGGAGAGGATTTTAGGAAGCAATTTCCGCAGGTGATGATATGGTCTTGGGGGCTCGGCGGCTGAATTCTGGCCGCCGCCTCGAAAAGGAGAGGTCTTTGCCGCTCGCGATTCACGAAAAGGACGAACGAGTTCAAAGTCTGATCGATAGCAAGAGCAGGGAAGCGCGGTATTTGCTCCACGATGAGGTGGCTGACGCGCTGCCGGGCGAAGTGCGTCCGCCCGAGGAAGCCGGCATCTTTTCCGCGTTTGGTCCGGAAGGCGCGCACATGACTGACGATGTCGCGGTGGAGGGTGCCACGCACGAAGCGCTCGATACCGGCGAGCACGCCGAGTTTGGGGCGCTTGAGGCGAATGCGAGTACGGAAGGCCGCGGCGAAGAAGTCGAGCTGGACGAAACGGCGCACCTGCTGGATAAGACGAACGATCCGGTCCGGCTCTACCTGCGCGAAATGGGAAGCGTCCCGCTGCTGAAACGCGAGGGCGAAGTGGCGCTCGCGAAGCGGATTGAGCGCGGCCACGGGCTGGTGCTCAAGACGATTTCGCGGTCTCCGATCATTTTGCAGGAGCTTATCGCAGTTGGACGGCAACTGCGCGCGGGCACGCGTTCGATCAAGGAAATCGTCCAATTCGGTGAAGAAGAACTGACGCCGGAGCAGCTCGAGGACAAGACGCGGCAGACTCTGCGGACCATCGACCGCATCGAGAAGCTGTACAACTCCGGAATCAAGCAGCTCGATCGATTCGAGAAGGCGCCGAAATCGAATAAGCGCACCTACGCGCGCGCGAAGCGGCAGTTGATCGAGACGCGCATCGAGATGTCGCACCTGGTGCGCTCGATCCATTTCAATCCGGTCGAAAAGAAGCGGCTGATCGACAAGCTGCGGAAAACCGTCGAGCACGTGCATTCGCTCGAACGGGAGATCGCGCGGCTGGAGCGGCGTGTCAGCGCCTCGCGTACGGGGGCCGAAGCGCGCGGTGATCTGCGCACGCGGCGTAAGGAGCTGAAAGAGATCGAAGAGGCGAGCATGGTGGGCCTCACGGTCCTGAAGCGTTCACTCGGTCCGGTCCTTCGGGGCGAGGCCGAAGCAGAACAAGCGAAGAAAGAGCTTACCGAAGCGAATCTTCGGCTCGTTGTTTCGATCGCCAAGAAATACACGAACCGCGGGCTGGAATTTCTCGACCTGATCCAGGAAGGGAATATCGGCTTGATGCGGGGCGTCGACAAATTCGAATGGCGCCGGGGATATAAATTTTCGACGTACGCGACCTGGTGGATTCGCCAGGCCGTGTCGCGGGCGATTGCGGATAAGGCGCGCACGATTCGCGTGCCGGTGCACATGTTCGAGGCCATCAACAAGCAGATTCGCGCCAGCCGGCAGCTGGTGCAGGAACTGGGACGCGAGCCCACCGCCGAGGAGATCGCGCAGCGCATGGAGTGCAGCGTCGAACAGGTGCGCAAGAACCGGAAAATCGCGCAGCGGCCGGTGTCGTTCGAGGCGCCGATCGGTGAAGACGAGGAATCGCACCTGGGCGATTTGCTCGAGGATAAGGAAGCGATTTCTCCATCGGACGCGGCCATCAGCCTGAATCTGAAGGAAAAAATGGCGTCGATGCTGAAGACGCTCACGCCGCGCGAGGAGACCATCATCAAGATGCGCTTTGGCCTCGACGAAGGCGGCGAGCGGACGCTCGAAGAGGTCGGCAAAACGTTTGCGGTGACACGCGAACGCATCCGCCAGATCGAAGCGAAGGCATTGCGCGCGCTACGCCATCCGACGCGGTCGGGACAATTTCGGGTTTTCCTGCAGGGCTCTCTCTGATACGAGCAAGGAGAAGGATATGAAGAATCTGTTTGTAGGCAACATGAGTTTCCAGACGACCGAAAGCGAACTGAGCGAATTGTTCAAGGCCTTCGGGCAGGTCTCGCGCGTTCACATCGCGATGGACCGGGAGACGGGACGGGCGCGCGGCTTCGCGTTCGTCGAAATGCCCAACGACGACGAGGCGGCGAAAGCGATCGCGGGCCTCGATGGGAAAGACGTCGGCGGGCGGAATCTCAAGGTGAACGAGGCGCGCCCGAAGGAACGGAGCGGCGGGCCGCCGCGCGGCGGCAGCGGTAGCGGCGGCGGTGGGGGGCGAGGCCGCGGCGGATTCTCGAACGAAGACTATCGCGAAGCGCCACGCCAACCGCGCGAGCCTCGCTGGTAGAGCAACGCCGAAGTAGTGCTTGGGCAGTGGTTGAAGTCGATTCAAAATCCAAGGGGGAGGCTCGATGGCCACTACATTCCTGAAACGCCAAAAAGAAATGAAGCGACTCGAAAAACAGCGCGAGAAGGCCGAACGCCGCGCGCAAAAGAAAGCAGCCGAGGCTACCGGAGGGGAAGGCCCGGCGGAAAATGTGCATTCGACCGACTCCGATCCCTGGGCCGACAATCCGGTTGGGCCCGACCCGGAACAGCGAAACTGATTCGCGGCGCTCCGCCGCATGAGCTTCGCGGGAATTCCCGCGAAGCTCATGAAGCACTTCTTCCGAGATTCCAACCCTCCCAATTCAGTTCATCCCGATTCCTTTAGTCCCGTCGAAGTTTCGCGCTGGAGTTGTGCGAAAATACGCTGCCTAGTGTTCGTCCAATTCCCCGGGGAGATTCCGAATGAGTTTTATTTTTGCCGATTGCTGGCTGATCACGATGAACGAGCGCCGCGAAATTCTGGAAGACGCGAGCGTGTGCGTGGAAAAAGATCGCATCGTCGCGGTCGGCACGCGGACGCAGCTGGAGCAGCGCTTTCCGACGGCGAAAGTGGTTGATTGCAAGGGCTGCATCGTGATGCCCGGAATGGTGAACACGCACACGCACCTGTTCCAGACCCTGCTGAAGGGGCTGGGCGACGACATGGTGCTGAAGAAATGGTTCACGTGCATGACGGGGCCGAGCGGGGTCCACCTGACGCCGGACGACGCGCACGTTGCCGCGCTTCACGGCTGCGTCGAATCGATCCGGTCGGGCGTGACGACGCTTGTCGATTTCATGTACGTCCACACGCGGCCCGGCATGATCAAGTCCGTGGTCGGCGCATTCGAGCAGACCGGGATGCGCGGATTCGTGTGCCGTGGCTTTATCTCGCTGGGCGAAGAATATGGCGTGCCGCGCGAATTGATCGAAGAACCGGAGCACGCGATCGGCGACGCGCGCGAACAGATGCGGCGCTACAACAAGCCCGGCGCGAGGGTGCAGGTGGGCGTCGCGCCGAACATGATCTGGGCGGTGGACGAAAAGGGCTACCGCTTGACGCGGAAGCTCGCGGATGAAGAGCACGCGCTGATCACGACGCACGTAGCGGAGACGACGTTCGAGTTGCAGACGGCGGCGTCGCGGTACGGCCAAACCGACACCGAATTCTTGAGCGACATCGGATTCCTTGGCCCGGACGTGCTGGCGGCGCATTGCGTCCATTGCAAGGAGCACGACATCCGGATCCTTCTGCATCACGGCACGAAGGTAGCGCACAACCCGTGCAGCAATATGTATCTCGCGTCGGGATGTCCGCCGATCCCGGAAATGCTTCTGGCCGGTGTGACGGTGGGACTGGCCTCCGACGGGCCGGCGAGCAGCAATAATCACAGCTTGTTTCAGGCAATGAAGTTTGCGGCGCTGATCCAGAAGGGGTTTCATCAGGACGCAACGATCATCACGGCGGAAAAAGTGCTCGAGATGGCGACGATCGACGGGGCGCGCGCGGTCGGGCTGGAAGAGGAAATCGGCTCGATTGAAGCGGGGAAGAAGGCCGATCTGGTGGTGCTCGATTACGAGAATGCGTTCATGACGCCGATTCATCATCCGGTGTCGGCGATCGTGTATTCGGCGCTGGGGAATGAGGTGACGAGCGTGATGATCGATGGAGAGTTCGTGATGCGGGACGGCGTGGTGACCGGCGTAAACGAGAAGACGGTGCGGCAGCAGGCCCAGATCAGCGCGGACGATCTGGCGCGCCGGGCGGGCTCGGACCGCTTCAAGAAGCGGCCGTGGCGCTCGATGACGATTTAGCGCGGCTCGTCACTCTTTAATATAGGGCGACATCAGCGCGGCCGGCTGCACCGCTTTGCTCCCGAATAATCCCGAGATTGCGAGAATCGTTACGACGTACGGCAGCGCGAGCAGAAGCTGCGAGGGAATTCGGGTGCCGAAAACCTGCAGCGAGAGCTGCAGCGCGTCGCAAGCCCCGAAGACCAGCGCCGCACCCGCCGCTTTCAGCGGATTCCAGCGGCCGAAAATCACGATTGCCAGCGCGATGAATCCTTCACCGGAAGTGACTGCTTCGCGGAAAAGGCCCACTTGCGCGAGCACGATGTACGCGCCGGCCATCCCGGCGGTCGCGCCCGAAATCAGCACGCCCACGTAGCGAATCCGGTCGACCGAAATGCCCGCAGAATCCGCTGCGGCCGGATTTTCCCCCGAAGCGCGCAGGGCAAGGCCGAAGTGCGTGCGAAATAGGACGAAATTCCCGAGCACGGCCAGCGCGAGCGTCAGGTAAAGCAGGATCGTCTGACCGAAGATCACGGGCCCGATGAACGGCAGATCGCTCAGGTGCGGAATGCGAATCGGGTGGAACATCGCGATGCTTTCGGGGAGAGCGGCGTCGCCGAGCGCGCGGCGATAGACGGTGCTGGCGATGCCGAGTGCGAGGACGTTGAAGACGAGACCGGTGACCACCTGGCTCGCTTTCACGGTGACGTACATCCAGGCGAGAAAAACGCTGGCGACGATGCCGACCATCATTGCGACCAGTAGAGCGAACCACGTCATTCCGGTGAAGAGTGACACAAGGAAGCTCGCCAGCGCGCCGAGAAGAATCGTCCCTTCGATGCCGAGGTTTAGGACGCCGCCACGCTCGGAGAATGTCTCGCCGAGAGCAGCGAGCAGGACCGGGCCCGCGAGGCGAATGCTCGCCGCGAGCCACGTGACCAGGAACGCCGAGCTCAGGATGTGGGCGGCTTTCATTCGGATGTGCCTCCCACGGTTCCTCCCGGCGCTTCTTCAGCGGCGGCTCTCGCGGCGCGATTCCAAAGGGCTGAAGGAGTGATCCGGTAGTAGCGGAGAACGTCGCTTATCAGGACGAGCAGCACGGCCAGGCTTTCGAGAATGAACGTGATCGACGACGGAATGTTTGCGCGGCGCTGCATGGCGTCGGCGCCCACCGACATGCCTCCGTAGAGGATCGCCGTGGGGATCACCGCGATCGGGTTGAGCCGCGCCAGGAGCGCCACGATGATTCCGACGAAGCCCACGCCGCCGCTGATGCCGTCCATCAGTCGGTGCTGTGAGCCGAGCACTTCGGCCGTACCGGCCAGCGCGCCGAGGCCGCCTGCGAAAAACGCGGCCAGCACAAGGCGCCTTGCGACGTTCATGCCTGCGTAGCGCGCGGCCAGCTGATTGAAGCCGGTGACGATCAATTCGTAGCCGAGCGGCATTTTCTTGAGCAGGACCCACACGAGAGCCGCCGCAACGATCGCCAGCAATATTCCGGCGTGGGCGCGCGTTCCAGGCAGAATGAATGGCAGCCACGTGGCGTGCGGGAGCTGGCGCGTCTCGGGCTGGCTTCCCGGCGCGCGTAGTGGACCCGACACGAGATATTGCAGGAGGAAAATCGCCACGTAATTCGCCATCAGCGAGATGAGAACCTCGCTGCCGCCGAGCCGCGCGCGAACTACGCCGACGATACCGGCCCAGACGCCGCCGGCAACAAAGCTGAGCGGGATCACGAGCGCGAAAAACAATGCCGGAGGCAACGGGCCGAGGGACCCGCCGGGCTCCGTGAGAAGCGCGAGCCACGCGGCCGCGGCCGCGCCAATCACGAAGCATCCTTCGAAGCCGAGATACGCCAGGCCAGAGCGCCAGCTCACGATCGTGCCGAGAGCGATCAGCGCAAGCGGCGAGGCCCGCACGAGCGCGTAGCCGAAACCGCGAAGCGTCGCGAACGGCTCGTGGAAGAGCGCGAAATATGCCTGGAGAGGACTCGCGCCATAGGAGACGAACAGAAACGACGTGAGGAACATCGCCACGAGCAGCGCGAGCACCGTGGTGCCTGCGACCGCCAGCGGCGAGTCCGCGGGCGTGAGGCGGCGCTCAAAAAGCTTCGCCATGCGCCTTCTCTTCCGCCGAAATTCCCGAGGGACGCGACGCGCTCGCCGCCGGTAGGCCCGCCATCATCCCGCCGATCGCTTCGGCGGACGCTGCTGTTGGCTCGACGATTCCCATGATCCGGCCTTCGAACATCACCGCGATGCGATCCGCGAGATTCAGCAACTCTTCGAGTTCGGCCGAGACCAGAAGAATCGCTTTGCCCTCCTGGCGCTCGCGAAGGAGTTCGCGCCAGACGGACTCGACCGCGCCTACGTCTAAGCCGCGCGTCGGCTGCTCGACGATCAGCACCTTGGCGCCGCGCATGATCTCGCGGCCGAGAATGAGCTTTTGCAAATTGCCGCCGGACAGCTTTCCCGCCGCGCGGTCAACGCCGGAGCCGCGCACGCCGAACCTCTCGACGAGCGCCGCGGCTGACGCGCGCGCCTGGCGCACGTTGCGAAAGATGCCGCGCGCGTGCTTTCGTTGCAAGCCGAGGATCGCGTTGTCAGCGACCGACATCTCCGGCACCGAGCCCACGTGGCGGCGGTCGGCGGGGATGTAGGCGAGGCCGGCGGCGTGGTGGCGGGCGATGCTGAGGTTGGTCACGTCGGCACCGCTTAGCAGCACGCGGCCGCTTTTCACGTCGCGCAGGTGCATGATCGCTTCGGCGAGATGCGATTGTCCGTTGCCGTCCACGCCCGCAATGCCCAGGATTTCTCCCGCGCACACTTCGAGAGTGACGCCGCGGACTTTCTCGCGGCCCTTTTCGTCGAGCACGCGCAAATCGGAAACCTGCAGTAGCGGCTCGCCGGGTCGGCAGGGCGATTTATCCGTGCGGAGATTGACGTCGCGGCCGACCATTAGCCGCGCGAGTTCCTGCTCGGAACTTGTCGCGACGGTGCGGGTGGCGATGGATTTGCCGTCGCGCATCACGGTCACGCGGTCGGCGATTTCCATGATCTCGTTGAGCTTGTGCGTGACGAGCAGGATGGAGCGGCCCTCGGCGCGCAGTCCGCACAGCACGGCGAATAGCTGGTCTTTTTCCTGCTTGGTCAGCACCGCCGTGGGCTCGTCGAGAATCAACAGGCGGGCGTCGCGATAGAGGAGCTTCAGAATTTCGACGCGCTGCTGCACGCCGATGGGGAGCGATTGAACTTCCGCGTACGGATCGAGCGCGAGACCGTGGCGGTCGCTGAGGCTCTTGAGCTTTTGCGAGGCATTGCGCAGATCAAGTGTTGGGCTGCCCGATTCGCGCAGACCGAGAATCGTGTTTTCGACCACGGAAAACGGGCGCACCAGCATGAACTCCTGGTGCACCATGCCGATGCCGAGCGCGATGGCGTCTTTTGGGCTCGAGAGATGAATGCGCGCGCCGTCGATCAGGATTTCGCCGGAGTCCATGCGGTGGAATCCGTAGAGGATTTGCATCAACGTGCTTTTGCCTGCGCCATTTTCACCGAGCAGCGCGTGAATTTCTCCGGCCTGAATCGTCAAGTTGGCACGATCGTTCGCGAGCACCCCAGGGAAGTGCTTGACGATGTTCCTCATTTCCAGGGTGCGCTTCACCAACGACTCCTCGCGGAAGCCAGAAAAGCTGCCTCAAACTGTAGACAACGGATACGGCGGAACGGAATTCGGGAGCTACGACGCGAAGACGTCGACATCGATTTTGCGCGCCGCGAGATCGGTCCAAATTTTCTGAAAAGCCTTCCACTGGTCGGCGGTGACAAGCCGCGGATTGTGATCGCCATTTTGCCCGGATTTCAGCAGCCACATCTGGTCGACGGGGGCGTCCCATTCGGTGCCGCCGGCAAACGTGCCGTCGGCGACCTCGGTCGCGATGGTTACAACCATGCCATTCAAATTCATCTGGAAGCTGGTGGCCATGTTGTTCGGCGCAAGATAGGTTTGATCGGAGTAGCAGCCAATCACTTTCACGTTCGCGGCGACGGCGCCCTGAATCGCGCCGAGGCCGGTGACGTCCGCGGCGTGCCAGATCACGTCCGCGCCGTTGCCGGTGAGGATCGAGGCCGCCTCGCGGCCTTTCGCGGCGTTGTCGTAATCGCCGGTGATGATGGCCAATCCCCGAACGCCTGGAACCGTGCGCTCGGCGCCCGCGATGAACGCTTTCTTCATGCGCTGCTGGTTCGGATCATCGTCGCCGCCGACGAAACCGACCGCCTGCTTCTTGTCCGAGATGAGGGCGGCCAGCGCGCCGGCGCCGTAGGCGGCAGCGAAATAGCCGAGGTTGACGTACATGATGTTGCGCGGCACCTGTTCTTCGGGCAGAAACGTGGTGACGAAATAGTGCTGCGCGGGGTAATCCGGCGCCACCGCGAGCAGAGCGCTGCTGAATTCGTTGCCGTGGCCGATGATGAGATCGAAGCCGTCGTCGGAATAGCCGCGCGCCACCTGGTCCATTTGAGCGAGCGTGATATTTTCGGCGTAGGCGGTCTTGAAGCCGGGGTGCGCGTCGAGTTCTTTCAGGCCGTCGTAGGCGAGCTGGCCCCATCCGCCGTCGGTGATGACGCCGGAGAGCAGGAGCACGACCTTCGTTTCACGCTTTGGATTGGCCCATGCGGGACGTACCACCGAGCATGCGAGCGCCGAAGCCAATACACTGTTGAAGGCCCGCCTCGAAATGCCATTCACCCTCGGCAACTCCCGGTAGGAACTGTGGAAACTGCGAACAGATTCGGAGATCGACGACCGGCGCACGACGGACGATCGTCGAAATGCAGAGTATCACCGTTTACTTCGGAGGTTAAGCCATCTTCGCGGGAATCACGCGTGCGGGCGCACCGGACGGCCCGGAATTCGCGTTGCGGCGCGTCCGAGAATCAGCAGGTGATCAGCTGGTCGCCAGTGCTTGTGGTGAACTCGTCGACCAGCACCTGATGCTCCTGGATCAGAGGGAATCCGGTGCAGGACGCGATCAGATGTGCCAGCGCGCGCGGCAAGAAGAGGCCTTGGTCACTTTGGCGCAGGTGCTCGCGCGATTGCCAGAGGCCGATCATGGTGCATTCGGGATTGGGTTCCTCGCGAAGCCCTCGCAGAACAAGAAAGCCGCGGAAGCCGCGCTCCTTCTTTGCTTCCGGAACGAGCGTGCGAACCGACTCCGAAAACTCTTCGAGCTTGCCTGGACGAATGCTGAAACGCCATACGCGCGCGTACATGGGCACTCCTTTATGGGTGCTGCTCGTGGGCTCTCGGCGGCGCCTGGCACTCCGCTCTTGGGATAAATCAATAACACGGAGGCTTGCCGGCACCGAGCGATTTCTTTGGAATCTCAGCGTACGCAGCAGGTTTTTCCGCCGGGCGCCGCGACCTTGCGCCTGCGGCTCCGGTTTCCGGGCACTGGTACCTGCGTACCATAACCACATTGGCCACATGGGCCGCGCGGGCTATCGACGGATGCGGGTCCTCCTCCTAGGCTGGGTGGGAAGGCTGGTGCGGCTGGGCGCAGGCCTTTCGGGGGTTTTATGGAGTCTCTCCTTACAGTCAGAGACTTGACGATCCGCTATCGTTCCGCCAAGGCCGGGGAGCGCGCGGCCGTCGAAGGCGCGAATTGGGACGTCGCGCGTGGCGAAGTCCTGGGAGTGATGGGCGAATCCGGGTGCGGCAAGACCAGCATCGCGCTGGCGCTGCTTGGCCTGCTTTCGCGCGAAGAGGCAGAGATTTCGGGTTCGGTCCTGTTTCGCGGCGAAAACCTGCTTGCAATGAGTGAAAGGTCTCTGCAAAAGATTCGCGGCGCCGCGATTTCGATGGTGTATCAGGAGCCGGGGATCGCGCTGAGCCCCGTGATGCGCGTGGGAACGCAGATCGCAGAGATTTTCCGCGCACACCGGAAATGCAGCTGGCAAAAGTGCCGCGACGAGACTTTTGCGATGCTCGACCGCGTGGGGTTGCCGTCGAACGAGCGAATTTTCTCGGCATATCCGCATCAATTGAGCGGCGGGCAGCTGCAGCGGATCGTATTGGCGCAGGCGCTTGTCTGCGAGCCGGCGCTGCTGATCGCCGACGAGCCGACGGCGTCGCTGGATGCGCGGAGCCGGGCGGATTTCGTGTCGCTCTTGCGCGAGCTCAGGCAGAGTCTCGGACTATCACTCGTGCTCATCAGCCATACGCCCGAGATTCAGGCCAGCCTCGCAGACCGCATACTCGTGATGAAGGAGGGCAAAATCATCGAAATGGGGCGCTTTGGCGATTTGTACGCGAAGGCTTCGCATCCGTACACGAAAGCGTTGCTGGCCCGCCGTGCGGCGCCAGCGCCCCAAACGGAGCGCGAGCAAGAGAGTTCTAAGCGCGAGCATCTGGTGGGGACCTTGTAGAGATGGTGCCGCATACTCAATTCGACGCGCGAAACGCTGATCCGCTGATGCGGATTGTCAACCTGAGCAAGAGCTACGTGCAGCGACGCCCGTTGACGCGCAGCGCGTTCACGGTGAGCGCCTTCGAAGATGTAAATCTTACGATTCATCGCGGGTCGACTCTCGCGATTGTGGGCGAGTCCGGCGCGGGGAAATCGACGCTCGCGAAGTGCCTTGCGCTGATCGAGAAGCCTACCGCAGGCGAAATTCTTTTCGGGGCGAAGAACCTGCTCAAGCTTGGGAGGAGGGAACTGTTTGGTGCGCACCGGCAAATTCAATTGATCTTCCAGGATCCGACCTCCGCACTGAATCCGCGGCTTAGTGCCGAAGAAATCATCGCGGAGCCGCTGGCGATCCAGCGGATTGGGACGAAGGACGATAGGCGCGTACGCGCTTTGGAGCTGATGGAGCAAGTCGGCTTGTCCTCGCGCTCGGCGGACAAACGCCCTATGGAATTCAGCGGGGGACAGCGGCAGCGCCTTGCCATCGCGCGCGCTCTGGCGCTCGAGCCGAAGCTGCTGATTCTCGACGAAGCGCTCGCGAGCCTCGACCTATTGAACCAGCAAATGATCTTGAGCCTGCTCGCAGACCTGCGCGCGACACATTCGCTCACGTACGTTCACATTTCGCACGACCTGCGATTGGTGTCGGAATTCGCGGATGAAGTAGCCGTGATGAGCGAACGCCACATCGTCGAACACAAGCCCGCAGCCGAGCTTTTCGCACGCCCCGAGCATCCCGATACGCAGGCACTGCTCGCGGCGATGCCCTCGCTTGAATCCATCTGCCTCGGGCGGCTGGCCTAGCATGAGGTACGTCGGCCGGCGGCTCCTTCACGCGATTGTCCTGCTGCTGGCGGTTTCGTTTTTCTCGTTTGTCCTGCTGCAGCTTGCGCCGGGCGATTTCTTCGACGCGATGCGGCTAAACCCTGAAATCTCGCAGCACACGGTCCACACGATTCGCTCGGAATACGGCCTCGATCAGCCGCTGCCGATTCGCTACGAGCGGTGGCTGCGTTCGATGCTGAAAGGCAACATGGGCTACTCGCTCGCGTCGAATAGCCCCGTGGCGCCGCTGCTGCGCGTGCGCGCGCGCAATACGCTGCTCTTGTCGGGTACGGCGACGCTACTGGCGTGGCTGCTGGCGTTGCCGATCGGAGTCTGGAGCGCCGCGAAGCGCGGGGCCTGGGGCGATCGCCTCGGGAGCGTCGCGACGTCGGCGATCCTTACGGTTCCCGATCTCCTGCTGTTTCTCGGGTTGCTTTTGCTGGCGGTTCGCACGGGTTGGTTTCCGACGGGCGGCATGATGTCGCCTGGCGCTGACAGCGAGAATTTCTGGAGCCAGGCGAAGGATGTTGCGTTTCATCTTGTGCTGCCCGCGTTTGGGCTTGCGGTGGTCATGCTGCCGATGCTCGTGCGGCACGTGCGCTCTGCCATGATCGAAGCTCTTGACTCGCCGTTCATTCGAGCCGCGCGCGGGCACGGAATCCCTCGCGGGCGTGTGCTATTTCGCTACGCGCTGCCGGCCGCGTCGAACCCGCTGATTTCGCTGCTGGGCTTTTCGGTGGCGACGATGCTGAGCACCTCCATGCTGGCGGAGGTCGTTCTCAGTTGGCCGGGGCTCGGGCCGCTGCTCGTGGAGTCGATCTTTTCGCGCGACGTGTACGTGGTGGTTGCGGTTGTGATGCTTTCTTCGGTGTTTTTGGTGATGGGCAATTTGCTCGCCGATCTGCTGCTTTTTGCCAGCGATCCGCGAATCCGAACGGAGTGATTAGGGTGAATTCGCGACGCAAACTTTGGGGCGCACTGATCCTGCTCGCGATTTTCCACGGGCTGATTGTGTTCGCCGGCTTTTTCGCCCCATACGGCTTCGCGGTGCAGGACCGCGAGATGCCATTCGCGCCGCCGACCCGCCCGCATTTCACTGACGCGCAGGGAAAATTTCACCTGCGCCCGTTTGTTTACGGCTTGAAGGACGATCCGGCGAATCCCGGCAGCTACGTCATGGACGCGACGCAAACCTATCCGTTGCGGTTCTTCATGGAAGGCTCGGCGTACGAGATCGCGGGCCTATTTGAATCGGATGTGCATCTCTTTGGGGTCCAAGGCGCCGGCAAGCTATTCCTGATGGGAACGGACGGTTACGGACGCGATCAATTCTCCCGGTTTCTCCATGGCGGCCAGATCTCGTTGCTCGCGGGATTGCTTGCTGCGGCGCTTTCGGTGGCGCTGGGTGTTTTGGTCGGCGCGCTCGCGGGATTTTACGGCGGCTGGATCGACGACCTCCTGATGCGCGGAAGCGAAATTTTTCTGGCGCTGCCGTGGCTCTATCTGTTGTTCGCCGTGCGCGCAGCGCTGCCCTTGCACATCGCCGCGTGGCAGGTGTTTCTGCTGCTGGTGGCCGTGATGGGCCTGATCGGGTGGGCGCGCCCGGCGCGGATGATTCGCGGCGTGGTTTTGAGCGCGAAGGAACGCAAATTCGTGGTCGCGGCGCGAGGATTCGGAGCTTCGGACGCGCATCTGCTGTTCAGGCACGTGCTTCCGCAAACGTACGGTGTCGTACTCACGCAGATTGCGCTGCTGATCCCACAATACGTGCTGGCGGAGGTGACGCTGAGCTTTCTGGGCCTCGGAGTCGGCGAACCCATGGCTAGCTGGGGCACGCTGCTGGCATCGTTGCAGCAATACTATGTACTGTCCTCTTACTGGTGGATGTTCCTCCCGGCGCTGCTGCTAATTCCTTTATTTCTGGCCTATTACATGACGGCCGATGCGCTTCAGGAACGCCTTAAGTCCGTGTCGCTGTGAAAACCGACAAATCTTTGTTAAGAGTGGGAACATGGCGAAGGCCCGGTTTGGGACAGTTATTCTGCTTGGGGTTGCGACCATTTGCTCCTGGTGCGTCGCGTCGGGTGTGTTCGCGGCTTCTTCGCCGGCGACTTCGACGGGCGAAGAGCTCATGGTCACCGATAGCCCGGTGGGACACGCGGGCGGAAAGCTCGTCGTAGCGCTTCGCTCGGAGCCCAAGACGCTGAACCCAATGCTTGCAGAGGACGCTGCCTCGCAAGACGTGATTCGCTGCCTGACGGCGGATCTGATCGACATCAATCGCGCGACGCAGAAAACCGAGCCCGCGCTCGCAAAATCGTGGGCCGTTTCGCGCGACGGCAAGCAATACACGCTGCGTCTTCGCCGAGGCATCCGCTTTTCGGATGGGCAACCGCTTACGGCCGACGACGTGGTCTTCAGCTTCCAGCTGTATCTCGATGAGAAAATCGATTCGCCGCAGCGCGATCTGCTGATCGTCGGCGGAAAACCGATTGCGGTCGAGAAAATCGATAGCGACACCGTGCGGTTTACGCTGGCCCAGCCTTACGCGGCCGCCGACCGGCTCTTCGATGGCTTCGCAATTCTCCCGCGCCATCTGCTTGAGAGCGCTTACCAAAACGGGAGTTTCTCGCAGGCCTGGGGAATCTCGATGGCGCCGAGCCAGTTCGCTGGGCTCGGCCCGTTCCGGCTGAGGGAATATGTGCCGGGCGAGCGGATCGTGCTCGAGCGCAATCCCTACTATTGGAAAGAAGATCGCAGCGGGAACCGGCTGCCTTATCTCAACGAGATCGTGTTTTTGTTCGTGTCGAGCGAAGACGCCGAAGCGATCCGTTTTCAGGCAGGCGATACCGACATCCTCGACCGCTTCAGCGCGGAGAATTTTGCGGTGCTAGCGAAGCAGCAAGCCGCCCGACACTATCGCCTCGACGACCTGGGGCCGGGCCTCGAGTACAACTTTTTCTTTTTCAACCTGAATGATCTTGGCTCGAAAGCGTCTCCGGATCTCGTGCGAAAGCAGACATGGTTCGCGGACGTGCGCTTTCGGCAGGCGGTGTCCGCGGCGATCGACCGCGAGGCGATCGTGCGCCTGGTGTACAACGGCCGCGCGACGCCGCTCTGGACGCAGGTTACCCCCGGCAACAAGCTATGGATCGATCCGAGCATTCCGCGCCCGGCAAGATCCCTCGAACAGGCGCGCGAGTTGTTGAAGGCCTCCGGCTTCTGTTGGAAGAGCGATGGGACGCTGGTAGACGCAAAGGGCGCGCCGGTCGAGTTTTCGATTCTCACGAGCTCGTCGAATGCGCAGCGCGTGAAAATTGCGACGCTCATTCAGGACGACCTGAGTCATCTGGGCATGAACGTCCACGTGGTCTCGCTCGAATTTCACGCGATGGTAGATCGTCTTCTGAACAGCCACGATTACGAAGCGGCCGTGATGGGCCTGGCCAGCGGCGATGCGGACCCAACGGCGGAGATGAACGTGTGGATGTCGAATGGCGACACGCATCTCTGGCACCCCAACGAGACCAAGCCCGCCACACCGTGGGAGGCCGAAATCGACCGGCTGATGCAGGAGCAACTCGTGACGCTCGATTACGCGAAGCGAAAGCGCCTGTACGATCGCGTCCAGGAAATTGTGACGGAGAATCTGCCCGTTATCTTCCTGGTGAGCCCCAACATTCTGGTGGGAGCGAGCGATCGCGTCGGAAACTTTCAGCCGGCGATCCTGAGCCCCTACACGCTGTGGAATGTCGATCAGCTGTACATCCGCTGAAGCCGGAGCCGACAAAACGATGCCACTCCGGCGAGAACCGCATGCCAAGGAAAAGTTCAAAGCGTGGCCCGACCGCCGCCTCGTGCGGGAGTGTCTCGACGGAAAGGACGAGGCGTGGTCGATTCTTATCGACAAGTATAAGAACCTGATTTTTTCGATACCCGTCAAATATCATTTCTCGCAAGACGACGCGTCCGACATTTTTCAGGCGGTGTGCCTCGAACTGCTCGCCGAATTGCCCAAACTGCGCAAGCCGGAAGCTTTGCCGAAGTGGATCATCCAGGTAACCGCGCACAAGTGTCTTCACGGGAAAAAATATGCGCAGCGCAACGAAAGCACAGATCCCAACGATCCCGCGTTCGAACAAAGCACGCCCGCGCGCGCGGAAAACATCTTGCGCGAGGCGGAAGAAGAGCAGCGCATACGGCGGGTGCTTGACGATTTGGCGCCGCGCTGCCGGCAGCTGATGCAGATGCTTTTTTTCGAAGAGCCGCCGCGCCCGTATCAGGAAGTGGCGCGCGAACTCGGAATCGCTCCCGGCTCGATCGGCTTCATCCGGCAGCGGTGTCTCGATCGCCTGCGCAAAAAGCTGGTGGAGGCGGGCTTCTCGTGAGCAAGCGGAACGTAAAGGCGCCTCTCTCCGATAAATTGGTTCGCGACCTCGGAAACCTCGCCACCGACGCCGCGCGCCGGTGGTTTCTCGCGCGGCACAAAGGCCTGTACCGCGAGCAAGCACTGCAGCAACTCAACGAAATCGTTCGCGCGAAGCTGCGCTCGGACACGCGCCACGCGGTCGCGCTTGCGGAATCCGCGATTGCCATCGCGCAGAAACTGCGTAACCACGAGGCGCTGGGGCGCGCCTTGCGGTCCAAGGCCAACGCCCTGATGATCGTGGGCGAAAATCAAAAAGCCCTCGAATTTCACGCGCGGGCGTTGCAGATCTTCCGAAAAATCGGCAACGAGCAGGAAGAAGCGCGAACCCTGATTCCCTCGATTCAGCCGCTGATCCTGCTCGGCCAGTATGACAACGCGTTCGAGGCCGCGAAAAAAGCCGAGGACATTTTCCGCCGCTTGGGTGACGCGCAGCGCCTCGCGCACGTGCAGATCAACGTCGGCAATATCTATCACCGCCAGGATCGATTCGAGGAAGGTTTGGCGTGCTACGAGCGCGCTTACGAGGCGCTCGTGCCTCTCCACGATGCCGAGGGTCTCGCCGTCGCGATGTACAACATGGCCGTGTGCCTGATCACGCTGAATGATTTTCCGCGAGCGCTCGCGAGCTACCAGCGCGCGCGGGAGATGTGCGTCCAGCACGGCATGACGCTGCTCGTGACGCAAAGCGACTACAACATCGCCTACCTGTACTACCTGCGCGGCGAATATGGGCGCGCGATCGAGATGCTGCGGGCCACGCGCGAAGAGTGCGAGAAAAATGGTGACGCCTACGTGATGGCATTGTGCTACCTCGATCTTTCCGAAATCCATCTCGAGCTGAATCTCAGCGCGGAGGCGATGGAAACGGCCCACGAAGGGTACGTCCGCTTCCAGAAACTCGGCATGGGCTATGAAGAAGCCAAATGCCAGGCGAACGAAGCCATGGCACTGAGCCAGCTCGGTAAAGCCATGCGATCGCTCGAATTGTTTGCCGAGGCGCGGCCGAAGTTTGTGAAGGAGAAAAATCTCGTCTGGCCCTGGCTGATCGATCTGTACCAGGCGGTGGTTCTCTACAACGAAGGCCGCTTGTTCGAGGCGCGCAGGCTTTGCGCTGGCGCCGCCGCCTTTTTCGACACATCGTTCCTGCCCGGAAAGGCTGTGCTGTGCCATCTGCTGCTGGCGCGGCTTTCGATGCGGACGGGAGATCTCACGGCCGCCCGCGCGGAATGCGAGCGCGCACTCGAACGGCTGGCGTCGCTCGATGCGCCGGTGCTGCGCTACCAGGCGGAATTCCTGATGGGACAGATTCAGCAGGCGTCCGCCGATGCTTCGGGCGCATACGATTCGTATCAGAGGGCGCGCAGCGCGCTGGAAACCCTGCGCAGCAGCCTCCACGGCGAAGAGCTCAAGATCGCCTTCATGAAAAATCGCCTGGAAGTCTACGAATGTCTCGTCGACCTTTGCATCAGTGAAGACGGAGACGACGACTCGCGCGAGGAAGCGTTCGGCTATATGGAATTGGCCAAGTCGCGGAGCCTCGCGGAGCTGCTGGTACAGCACGGTCACGTCCTGCCGGTGACGGATGCGGGGCAGAGCGGCCTGGTCCGGCGTGTGCGCGAGATGCGCGAGGAACTGAACTGGTATTACCGGCGCATCGAGCTCGAACAACTGCGCTCCGAGGCTCCATCGCCGCAGCGAATCGAGAAGCTGCAACAGGAGGCGCTGGCCCACGAAAATGAGTTGCTACGCGCGTTGCGCGACATGCCCGTGCCGCAGCCGGGCGTAAGCACAACCTCGGCCTCCGCCATCGCCACGCTGAAAGAGGTGCGCGAGTGCCTGCCGCCGGAAACCGCGCTGGTTGAATATTTCAGCATCAGGGACCAGTTCGTAGCGGCCGTCGTTACGCGCGACACGCTTGAAATCGTTCCCGTCACGCCGATCTCGCGGGTCGTGAATTTGCTCCGAATGCTCCATCTGCAGATTTCGAAATTCCGGCTGGGCGCGGAATACGTAAAGACTTTCGAGAAGCCGCTGCTCGACGCCATGCAATCCCACCTCGCTCAGCTACACGAGGAAGTTTTCGCGGGGGTGCGCGGGCACTTGCGCGCCAAGCATGTCGTGATCGTGCCGCACGGCGTTTTGCACTATCTTCCTTTTCACGCACTGCGCGATGGAACGGGATACCTCATCGACTCCTTCACCGTTTCCTATGCGCCCAGCGCCAGCATTTTTGCGCTGTGCCAGCGAAAGCCGCCTCTCGTTTCCGGAGGCGCTCTTGTTCTTGGAGTCCCCGATTCCCACGCGCCTCTGATTCTGGACGAAGTAAGGTCCGTGGCGGGGATCCTGCGCGATTCCGAATTGATCGTCGGCGCCGAGGCCAACGAAGCGAAACTGCGAGAGAAGGGGTCGCAGAGCAGGCTCATTCACATCGCCACGCACGGCAATTTTCGCCAGGACAATCCGATGTTCTCCGGCATTCGCTTGGGCGATGCCTACCTGAACCTCTACGACCTCTATCAGCTCAAGTTGCAGGCGGAATTGGTTACGCTCAGCGGCTGCGCAACCGGGATGAACGTCGTCAGTCCGGGAGACGAGCTGCTCGGCTTGATCCGTGGACTGCTCTTCGCCGGCGCCCAATCGCTGTTGCTGACCCTCTGGGACGTCCACGACCGGAGCACGTCCGAGTTCATGGCTGCGTTTTATCGCCGCTTCACGACTGGAGAGGCCAAAGCCGTCGCACTTCAGGGCGCCATGCAAGAGGTTCGATCCCGCTACCCACACCCCTACTACTGGGCCCCTTTCGCGCTGATTGGAAAGACCTTAGGCGCTTAGAACGCTTCCGAGAATTCCTTCATATACCTATATTTTTCGACCTTGTACTTACCCTTATGGGTTGGTGATGCAGGATTCCGGCAGATCCTCCCAGATGGGGTGGCCGGAAGGGGATGTACGGGGCAGGAAATCAAAAATGAGGGGTGTGACGATGCGACATTTTTCACTGGATCAGTGGATCGATTTCGCCCGGCACGTTGTCGGGCCACCTGAAAGGGCCGAGATGGAGAGCCATCTGAGCGACGGATGCAAGCAGTGCTCGAAGACTCTGAGCTTGTGGCTGCGCGTGCATGAAGCCGGTAGACGCGAGTCGGCCTACGCGCCGCCCGAGAATGTTGTCGCCATGGTCAAGGGGACATTCGCCATTCATGGCCCGCGCAAGGCGGCTGGCCGTGCGCGCCGCGCGATTGCAAGCCTGCTTTTCGACAGCGCGAGCACCCCGCTCGTGGCGGGTGTCCGGTCGGCCCCCACACCTGAGCGGCAGCTGCTTTATGGCGTGAGCAACTACCGAATCGACGTGCGGATCGAGCCTCAACACAATTCGGACAAGGTGGCTCTCGTGGGGCAGGTCCTCAACTCCACCGCTCCCGAAGAGAGGATCGGCGCCGTACCCGTACGGCTGTGCCGGGGCCGGAAGGTCCTGGTCGAATCGATCACCAGTCCGTTCGGTGAATTCGACCTCGAATGCGACTTGGCGAGGGGGCTCGAACTCAAGGTGACCCTGGCCAAGGAAGAGCTGTGCCTGCCGCTGGTCGAGGCCACTATAAAGGCAACCGGCAGCGGCGCGCAGGAAGCTGATTTAAAAAGGCTTAAGGCAAAGGAATTGAGGGACGGTAAACGTACTAGGAAGAAGGTTTGATGCGGAGGCCCTCCAAACGAACCGTTCGTACTATGGCCCAAAATGGGTCGGCGAACGCAGACTCGGGCAGTAGCGGTGCTGAGTCGGTACAGCGGTTGCGGGGCGGGTACGCAAAAGGAGCCGTGGGAACCATGAAACGTCGAATCTGGCTTGTTTTGCTTCTTGTGATCGGTTTGTGGGGGCAACCGGCCGGCGCCCAGGGACTCCTGGGCGGTCTGCTCTCGAAGGTTGCGACCACCCTTTCGAACCTCACGTCTCCACAGCCGGGCGTGATTGTTCGCACGAACCTCGGTCCCGCCGGATTGCAGAACGCTTGCCTGCTCAACGGCTGCACGGTCGTCGGCAATATCGACGGAAACCAGAACCAGGTGTTCCTCGTCCGGCCGACGCAGGGCCTGCTTCCCAATCTTCTTGCCAATCTCTTGCAGGCCGTTACGGGCATTATCGACGCCGAGCCTGACCAAACACTGGTGATCCCACCGAATTCGACGAGCCAGTCGACAACCAATAATCCGCCGCCCGGGCTCTGGGATACGACGCCCGTGAACTATTACGGGAACACGGTGACCGACGGCTACGTGAATCAGCCGGCAGCGCACATCATTCAAATTTCGCAGGCTCAGGGCACATTCAATATGAGCGGCGCGGGAATCATCGCCGACATCGATACCGGCGTTGACCCGAACCACCCCGCTTTCCAGGGCGTACTGCTCCAAGGTTACGACTTTACGCGCAACCAGCCCGGCGGTAACGAGATGAACGACATCTCGATGAGCGCGCCGCCCGCCTGCCCAACGTGCCCCGCGGCCTACGTGAATCAACACACCGCTGCGATGCTCGATCAGCACACCGCCGCGATGCTGGATGGCAGCCAGTACGAGGCGTTCGGCCACGGCACCATGGTGATGGGCGTGATTCACCTCGTGGCGCCCACGGCGAAGCTCCTGCCCGTCAAATCGTTCAGCGCGAACGGCAACGGCTCGCTTTCGAACATCATCGCAGGGATTTACTACGCCGTGCAGAATCACGCCAACGTGATCAACATGAGCTTCGACATGCAGCAGAATTCGACCGAGCTCACGGACGCGATCAATTACGCCAACAGCAACAAGGTGATTCTGGTGGCGTCCGCGGGCAACGACGGTCTCGACGAAACGGTCTATCCCGCCGCTTTCCAGAACGTGATGGGCGTCGCATCGACCAACAATCAGGACCAGCGGTCGAGCTTCTCGAATTACGGCAACCAGATCGTCTGGGTGGCCGCGCCGGGAGAAGGCGTGATTACCACCTACCCGTTCGGCCTCTATGCGGCGGGTTGGGGAACGTCCTTCAGCTCGCCCTTCGTTGCCGGGACGGCTTCTCTTGTTTTGAACATGCAGTCACACGATACGCAAAGCCAGGCGGCATCGGCCATCTCGCACGCGCAGTTTGTTGGGCTCAACATGGGCAACGGCCGCCTGAACGTCGACTGGACCCTCTCGTCGCTCAATCCCGTTCAGGGCCTGCTGGGCGCGCTTCCGTAGCCGCCCCGGAACAATCGATGTTGACGACGGCCCAAATCGCAGCAGAAGCTCCCGAGACGCCGGGCACGGTGGACGGCGTCTCGGAGGCGGCATCGTTTCTCTTCCTTCCCGCGTCGGTTCCGCGCCAGTGGTCGGGCGTGGTTTTGCGCATCAAGCAGATGGAAGAGCAGACGCTCGCGCTGCGCACCTCGCTGATCTGTGCTTTCAATCAACTCCTCGATCTCAAGGACCTGAATACGGGTGTCCACAGCACGCGCCTTGCGGAATGGGCGCTTCATGTAGGTGGCGAACTGGGCCTCGATCAGAGCTGCCTCTCCGATCTGGAAGTCGCCGCGCTGCTGCACGACATCGGAAAAATCGGCATCCCCGACGCCATTCTCAACAAGCCCGCCAAGCTCACCGACGAAGAGTACAGCCTGATGAAGAAGCATCCGGAATATGGCTGGGCGGTGATGCGCAACGTCCCCGGGATGGAGCGGGCCAGCCTGATGATCCTTCATCACCACGAGAGCTACGACGGCAGAGGCTATCCCGCCGGCTTGAAGGGCGACGAGATTCCCATCGGCTCGCGCATCGTGTCGGTGATCGACGCCTTCGACGCCATGGTCTCGAACCGCCCCTATCGCGACGGCATGCCTTTCGAAGAGGCCGAGCACCGCCTGATCGAGAGCAGCGGCAAGCAGTTCGATCCGGACGTCGTCGAGCATTTCCTTCCCTTGGCTCGCGCCGAGATGTCCTCCGTATTTGCCGCCGCCGGGACGAGCATTTCCACCGCTCTTTAGAGTCTCTCCGCAGAAAAGACAACCCGCGAGACGCCGCATATAGTTTCGCTTGCTGCTATTACTTGGGGTGTGGGCGAACGAATCCTGCAGTGCACGGTACTGCCCTGTCAGTCCCTAGTACCCCCGGCGCGAACCCTTTCGCCCTCCCCTATATTTCTATTTCAGTTAATTACCCGTTATAGATATGAGCTGTAACCCGAAAGGCGGCCCCGTCATGACGAACGCCATACACGAAGCACCAGTCCTTGCTCCGCGGCTCGCGTTGAGCGTCCTGCTGGTCGAGGACAATTCCAACGATGCCGAGCGTTGCCTCCGCGCTCTGGAACGGCCGGAGTTCGAGATCCACCTGGATATCGTGAAAACGCCTCAGGACTTCCGGTGCCGCCTGCGGGAAACCTGCTACGACATCATTCTGGCGGACTACGACCTGGGAAACTGGACGGGCCTCGACGCGCTGAATCTTCTCCGCGAAGAGGGAGGCGACAGCCCGTTCATCCTCGTCACGGGCGCACTCGGCGAGCAGCGCGCCGTCGAATGCATCAAAAGCGGCATTTCGGATTACGTTCTCAAGGACCATCTGGAGCGACTGCCGGTGGCCATGCTTCGCGCACTCGAAGAGAAAGGGCAACGCGCCGAGCAGCAGTGCGAGGAGCGTTCGCTCCATGTGAGCGAGGCCAAGTTCCGGGCGCTCGCCGAGGCGATTCCCGCGGCGGTCTTCATCGAGCAGGGAACTCGCTCCTGCTACGTGAATCACGCCGCGGAGAGCATCACCGGCTACCAGCGCGAGGAACTGCTGACCATGAATTTCTGGCAGCTTCTGCTCCCTCATTCGCGGGACGAAGTGCTGCAGCGCGCCATCAAGAGTTTCAACGACGACGAAGCACCGAGCCGCTACGAGATCGAGATCCTGACGAAGAAGAAGGAAGTGCGTCGCCTCGATGTAACCGTAGGGCTGTTTGGTCTGGAGGGATCGCTCGCGGCGCTTATTACGGCGTTCGATATCACCCATCTCCACGCCGAGACGCTGCGCGAGGGCGCTTCCGCCGGGCACTGAGGAAACGTTATGGCTCGCGTTCTAGCGTAATAAAGATGCCCCCTGGGGCGGCTGCTGCGATTGCCGACAAATTTGTCCTTGGAGTTACTTCGAAACCGACAAAAATGTCGGACGATCGCGGCGCCCGCTAATGAGGGTTGGCCGCAAGCCCGACAAATTTGTCGCAGCACTCTTCAGAACCGACAAGAATGTCGACAAATGGCGGCCGAAACGATCGTTTGAGCCGTTTTTCCCGTCGCGAAGCATCCTGATCCCGCCATTTTCCTAAGGATTTCACGAGTGGTTTCACGCGTGCACTGGTGTCCACGGAGAGCTGTTAGTTTTCCACTTCAGGAGCTTCCATGACCGACAGCAGCGCCAGTTATGAGCAGGCAGTCAAGAAGACGCACACCAGATTGAAAACCAACGCGTTGAATTTCTGGGAGGTCTTGGCTCAGGCGGTGGCGCTCATCTCCCCGAGCATGACGGCCGCGTTGATCGTCCCGCTGATGTTTGGCACGGCGGGCACGGCCGGATGGCTCTGCTATCTCTTCGGCACGATCATGCTGCTGTTTGTGGCCATCAGCCTGAATCAGTTCAGTAAGCGGTATACGTCGGCGGGCAGCATGTACGAGTACACGGTGAAGGGGCTCGGGCCAAAGGTCGGCGGGATGTCCGGCTGGTGCCTGATCTTTGCGTATATGTTCATCGGCATCGCGGGTGTTACCGGATTTACCCACTTCGCGACCAAGCTGCTGAATCTCACGGGCGTCAGCGGGTATCTCTCGCATCCTTCGATCACGCTCTTTGCGATCTGCGTCCTCGCCGCATGGTTCCTCGCCTACAAGGACATCACCTTCTCGACGATCCTGATGCTGATCTTTGAAGGCATTTCGGTTGCCCTGATCGTGATGCTGGCGTTTCTGGCCTTGGATAAGACGGGTCTCATCGATCACGCGCAATTACATCCCGTTGGCCATGGCCTAAAGGACATCGGCCTCGGCGTGGTAGTCGCGATCTTCAGCCTTGTAGGATTCGAGTGCGCCACGGCGTTCGGCGAGGAAGCCAAGAGTCCGCTCAAGACAATTCCAAGAGCGGTCATCGCCAGCCTTTTGCTTACGGGCGGCTTCTTCGTCTTTATCACTTACGTCGAGACCCACGCGCTGGCGGGCAACGTTCCGACGCTCGATCAACTCGACGCGCCGCTCAGCACGCTGAGCGCGAATCTTGGCGTGAGATGGATGGGTGTGCTGATTTCGATCGGCGCGATGATCAGCTTCTTCGCGCTCGCGCTGTCGTGCATGAATGCCGGTGCCCGCGTGCTCTTCACGATGGGACGCTACGGCATCTTTCCGCTGTCGGTCGGCAGCTCGCACAAGCACAACCTCACGCCACACGTCGCGATCACGTCCTTTGCGGCGATTCAATTCCTCATCCCGACGACCTTCATTCTGCTGTCGTACGCCGCCGTCGGCGGGTGGCAGATGGCGCCCTTCGATGCGTTCAACGATGCCGGATTATTCGGCGCGATGGGTTTCTGCGGTGCGTACGTGTTGATCTCGCTGGCCACGCCCTTCTACCTGAAAAAGATCGGCGAACTAAAGCTTTACAACATCGCGATCGCCGTCATCGCGCTGGCTCTTCTGGCAGTGCCGATCGTCGGCACGGTCTATCCGGTTCCGGCGGCGCCTCTCAACTATTTCCCCTATATCTTCCTCGCGTACGTTGTGGCCGGTGTTATCCTGGTTTCGATCCGCAGCCGCAGCCATAGCGAAATCGAAGGTATCCGCAAAGTGCTCGAAGAGACCACGACCATGACGCCGACGGCAACCATCGCACCGGACACGCTCGTTCCCGAAGGCCGGTTCCGCACTGCGGCCGGAGGGTCGGCATAATGGCGGCCTTGGGATCGCTGGCAAGTCTTCACCGCTATCCGGTGAAGTCGATGATGGGCGAGGCGCTGAACGCGGCACAGGTCACGCCACGCGGCCTTTTCGGCGACCGCTCGTACGCGCTGTGCGATGCGGAAACCGGCAAGGTAGTGAGCGCGAAAAATCCGCGGAAGTGGCCGAACCTTTTCAGCTACCACGCGGCGTTCACCAGCCCTCCTGCAGCTGGGACTACGGTGCCTCCCGTGCGGGTTACGCTTCCTGACGGCGGCTTCGCCGTCAGTTCGAGCCCGGAGTTTGCGCCGACTCTTTCCGCCGCTCTGGGACGGTCGGTCACTCTGCTCGCGACTCCGCCGCAGTACGCGCAGCTGGAGGAATATTGGCCGGACCGCGAGGCGATGGCGAGTCCCGATGTCGTCACCGATGAGGCCATGCCTGAAGGCACGTTCTTCGATCTTGCGATCCTGCACGTTCTCACCACCGGCACGCTCGACCGTCTGCGGGAACTCAATCCACGCAGCCGTTTCGAACCGCGCCGTTTCCGTCCGAATCTCATCATCGACACCGGCGGCCAGGAAGGCTTTGTCGAAAACGACTGGATTGGCAAGACCATCTCCATCGGCCCCGAGGTGAAGATTCAGGTCACGGGTCCGTGCCCGCGCTGCGTGATGACCACGCTCGGCCAGGCGGATTTGCCCAAGGACCCGCAGGTTCTCAAAACCGCCGCGCAGCACAACGAGGCGCACGTCGGCGCATACGCGTCGGTCGTCCAGCCCGGCACGATTCGGATCGGTGATACACTGACGATCGCCTGATGCTTCACTCGCACGCTGCATCCGCGATTCTTCATTCCGTCCAGGTGGGAAAGCCGAGGGACTACGGTTTCGAGGCCGCCACCGACGCGCACGACAAGCCGTGGACGACCGGCTTTTTCAAGACGCCCATCGCAGGACCAGCGTTTGTTGGCGCGACGAATATTGCCGGCGACGGCCAGGCCGACCTCGAGCACCACGGCGGCATCGATAAAGCTATCCTGGCATATAGCGCCGATCACTACCCCGAATGGCGCGCCGAGCTTAGCCTGCCCGACATGCCATGCGGTGCCTTCGGCGAAAACCTCAGCATCTCCGGCCTCGGCGAATCATCCGTCTGCATCGGCGATATCTTCCGCATCGGCCGGGTGACTTTCGAAGTGAGCCAGCCGCGGCAGCCGTGCTGGAAGCTCGCGCGTCGGTGGCGCATGCACGAACTGGTTCGCTTGGTCGTCGGCAACGGGCGGACGGGCTGGTATCTTCGTGTGCTGGAGCAAGGCTATATCGAGGCGGGAATGCCGGTCGATCTGATCGAGCGGCCTAACGCCGGGTGGCCGATCGCGCGCGCCAACGAAATCCTGCACCATCGCAAAACGGACCTGGCGCTCACGCTTGAGCTGGCAGCGGTGCCGGCGCTGGCGAAATCGTGGGTCGACGAGCTGCACGAGCGCGCCGAGCATCTGCGTGCCAAGGGCGGGGAATTGGTCGGCGAAGCGAAATCGAGCTAGCTGCGGAAGCGATCGCAGTCAATCTTCAGCTTTTTCACTTTGTAACTGATCACGCGATCCGTTGTCTTCAGCAGGTTGGCTGCCTTAGCGCGATTGCCGCGGGTGGTCTTCAGCGTGTCCTGAATCAAATCCTTCTCATACGCTTCCACCGCTTCTTTGAACGAGACGTTCGTCACTGTGCCTGAGGCTTCGGCGGTTTGCAGCGTCGGAGGCAGGTGATGGCCGTGAATCACGTTTCCGTCGCACACCAGAACAGCTCTCTCGACCGCGTTCTCGAGTTCGCGGATATTGCCCGGCCAGTGGTAGCTCATCAGCATGTCGATCGCCGGAGTGGAGATGCGTTTGATGTGCTTGCCGTGCCGGTTCGAATACTCATCGAGGAAATGATCGGCGAGAAGCAGCACGTCCGATTTGCGCTCGCGCAGCGGCGGAACGAAAATCGCAAACACATTCAGCCGGTAGTAGAGGTCCTCACGAAACGTCCCGGCGGAGATCGCTTTCTCGAGATCCTTGTTCGTCGCGACGATCAGCCGCACATCCGCCTTGATCGTTCTCGTCCCGCCCAGGCGGTCGAATTCTTTTTCCTGCAGCACGCGCAGAAGCTTCACCGCCGTCGAGGCATTCAGGTCGCCGATCTCGTCGAGAAAAAGCGTGCCGCCTTCGGCCAGCTCGAAGCGGCCTTTTTTCTGCGATTGTGCGCCGGTGAAGGCTCCCTTTTCGTACCCGAAGAGTTCCGATTCGATCAAGGTCTCGGGTAACGCGGCGCAATTGACCTTGATGAACGGGCAATTTTTCCGTGGCGAATTGTAATGGATGGCGTGCGCGATGAGTTCCTTGCCCGTTCCCGATTCGCCGCGCAGCATCACGGTGGTGTTGGTCGACGCCACCTGGGTCACCTGCTCGTAGACGCGCCGGATGGGGCCGCTATTGCCGATGAGATTCGAAAAGTCGTACCGCTCGCGCAGATGGACGTTTTCTTCCAGCAATCGCCGCCGGTCTGCGTCGATCAGGCAATGGATCTGTACGGATTGCGCGATCATCGACGCCACCACGCCAAAGAAATTCACGGTGCGTTCGTAATCGCGGTCTTTGTTGAAGGCAAGGTCGACGCTCAAGCTGCCCAGCGGCTTGCGGTGAATGAGAATCGGAACGCAGACGAAAGTGATTTCCCACGCGGAAGAGTATCGCCGCTGCCCGGCGCGGTTGAGAAACGTTGGCTCGCGGCTCGCCTGGGGCAGCACCACGGGCTTGCCGGTTTGGACCACGCGGCCCGTCACGCCTTCACCGACGAGATAGCGAACCGCCTGTCCGTCGCTGCTGAGTCCTACGGAAGCCTCGATACACAATTCCTGGCTGCCCTCGCGCAGCAAAGTGACGCTGCTGCGGATCGCGCCATGGTCCCGCTCCAGAATTTCGAGCGCTTCGGTGATCCCGGCCTTCAGTCGCGATGTGCCGGCGAGTGCCTTGCTGATCTGAAGCAGCGAGGCAAGCTCCCGCGCTTCGCCTGCCAGTGGATTCTGATGCGAGCCGAGAGTGGATACGCCTGCTGCCATCGAGGTTTGACCGCTAAATGCGAATACACCCGCGTCCAACTGATCTTCAGGCATGATTGCGTTCTTCGGAAAGTGCCCGCAAACTGCTAGCCCCGGTGTTCTGTAGGCTGGGCGCGTCTAGAGTGTAGTGCCGAATGCCGGAAGATAAGGACACAATAAATCTATCGTAACGATTCGATAAAATGATTGGGCACCAATGACCTTGTTCGAAAGGCCTCGCGCGTTGCCGGACAGCTGGACGCTATCCTTTCGCGAGCGGTTGCAGCAAACGCAAACCTGAATATGCGAAAACCGGATCGGTCGCCGACGGTCGTCCGTCGCAAAACAAGCCGAGCCGCCTCGAAACGACGCGCGGTATCATCCGCCGCAAGAGAGCGTTTGCGTCAGCGTTTCCGCCCAAAGCGCGTCCGAGTCCTTTTCGTCGGAGAAGCACCGCCGGCTTCGGGACGATTCTTCTACCACGCGGATTCCGGGCTATACCGCGCCATACGCGACACTTTTGTCGCCGCGTTTCCCGATCTGCGCAAGAGTGACTTCCTCGATTCGTTTCAATCCCTGGGCTGCTATCTCATCGACCTCTGCGAAACGCCGGTTGACAGGATGACCGCGAGCTCGCGCAGGCGCATCTGCCAGGCTGGCGAAGCCCGCCTGGCCCAAAGAATCCTTCAGCTTCATCCGCACACGATCGTAACCGTCGTCCGCTCCATCGGACGCATCGTGCGGCAAGCGGAGCAGCACGCCGGCTGGTCAGGTCGCCACATCGAGCTGCCGTACCCTGGACGCTGGCACCATTACCGTGAGCAATTTCGTCGGGAACTGACGCCAATTCTCCGTGCAACCCTCGCGGCCGCACAATCCTGATTCGCACTTCCGACGGCCCAGCAGGTGTTTGTGAGGTTTAGAGGCGTACAATTGCCGCATTCCCTTGGTACAATCCTGCTTGCACCGCTCGCGATTTCCCGGGAGGCTCTTCGCTTTCGCCTCCTGCCACTTCGCTCCAAGTATCTAGGACAAGTTTCGGTGCCGCCGCAATTGCGGCAGGCGACCGCTGATTCATCTGACGTCGAGTCACTCGATGAAACCGGCCAGGTTCAGATATGTCCGCGCGGAAACCGAGGAGCATGCAGTCGAATTGCTTTGCGCTGCGGACAGCACGGCGAAAATTCTCGCGGGCGGGCAGAGCCTAATTCCCGCGCTCAGCGCCCGGACGCTCTCCACGTCGTTGCTGCTTGACATCATGCGCTGCCCGGGCTTGGGCGCTGTTTCGCAGACCGAAGGTGAAGTCACCGTTGGTGCAGCGTGCCGGCAATCTCAGATCGAAGTGAATCCCGTGATTCGGCAATCGATTCCGCTGCTTTCCGAAGCGCTCGGCTGGGTCGCAATGCCGCAGGTTCGCAGCCGGGGAACGGTGGTTGGTTGTCTCGCGCAGGCGAACCCGGGCGGGGAAGTGCCGGTGGTGTCTCTCGCGTTGGACGCTGAATTCGAGGTCCTTTTGAGCGGCGGCGTGCGGCGGCGGATGTCAGCCGAGGATGTGTATGCCGTTGAAAGCGGCACGAACTTGCCTCCGAAGAGCTTGATCGTGTCAGCTTCGTTTCGAAGCCGCGCTGCGGGCGAAGGCTGGGGATTTTCCGAGATCCAATTGCGGCCGGGACACTTCGCGCTGGTGTGCTGCGCAGCGACGCTCGCGCTCGACGAGAGCGGTCGGGTGCGCTCGGCACGCATTGCAATCGGCGGACTCACCGCGAGCCCGTATCGTGCGCGCCGCGCGGAAAAAACGCTGCTGGCAGCCGCCGGAGATCTCGAGTCTGCGATCCGCGACGCGGCCCATATGGCACCGTCCGAGCGGCTCTGGCCCTCGCGGGAGGATTTGCACGCAACCGCCGCCTTCAGAGAAAAAGCTGCCGTAGCCGCCGTCGCGCGCGCTCTGAGAGACGCGCACGCCCGATGTTCGCGGCCCACAGGACTGAAAAATGACGCAGCCTGACGCAACGCCTCACAAAAGGGAATGGGGCGATCCGGCCGAGCCGCGTACGACGCTCCGCGTCACGGTGAATAGCAAGGAAGTGCAGGCCGACGTACCCGACCGCCTTTTGCTGAGCGATTTCCTGCGCGACGATCTCGGGCTCACCGCGTTGAAGGTTGGCTGCGGGGAAGGCGCGTGCGGGGCTTGCACGATCCTGATAGACGGAGAGCCCGCGCGATCGTGCACTCAGCTGGCGGTGCAAACCGACGGAACTGAGATCGTCACCCTCGAGGGCATGAACGCAGTGGAGGGACTGAACCGCGTGCAGCAACTCTTCCAGCAGCATCACGCTTTGCAGTGCGGATATTGCACGCCCGGATGGCTGATGACCGTTCACAGCATGATGAAGCGTTCCATCCGGCCCGACTCGGAAGAGGTCGGCCGGCATCTCAGCGGCCACATCTGCCGCTGCACGGGCTATCGAAATATCTGGGCGGCGGTTCGACAGGCGCTGAGTGAGGCCGACGACAGTGGCGCGAAAGGCCAGCAGTGACGGACGAGACGCCCATCTACGCACGGAAATCGCGCCGTCGCCGCTATGCGGGCGAAGCCGTTCTGCGCGCGGAGGACGAGCAACTGTTGCGGGGCGGGGGCGGCTTTCTCCCCGATCTTCCTGCGTCACATACGGCCGAAATCTGCATGGTCCGCTCGACCCAGCCGCACGCTATTGTGCGTGCGATTCGCAAAGAGCGGGCGCTCGCGGGCCCGGGCGTGATCGCGGTTCTCGCGGCGAGCGATTTGGAATTCGTCGATGACAGACTCCCCTGCGTCGACATGATTCCGGGAACGATGGACGTCCGGCAGCGCGCGATTGCCCGAGATCGCGTTCGTTATGTGGGGCAGATCGTCGCGATTGTGGTGGCGGAGAATCGCTACCTCGCTGAGGATGCGGCCGCGCTCGTCGAAATCGATTACGATCCGCTTCCGCCCGTGACCGATCATATGGCCGGGCGTGAACCCGGCGCGCCGTTGCTCTATCCGGAGCTCGGAACGAATGTCGTTTATCAAGTGAAGCAGTGCGACGGCGATCCCGATTTCACCGCGCGCGACGGCGACCTGGTGATCCGCAATCGCTTCGAATTTCACCGGCAGACCGCGATCCCGATGGAGCCTCGGGGCGTGATGGCCAAGCTCATCGACAATGGCGAGCGCGTGCACGTGGAGAGCCCGACGCAATTGCCGCAAGTGTTGCGCTCCGTGCTGGCGGGCGCTTTCGGCCTTCGCCCGGACCGCATTCGCGTCACGGCGCCGCGCCTTGGCGGCGGGTTTGGCTGCAAAGAGATGGTCTACCCGGAGGAGCTGCTGGTTCCCGCCGTGGCGCGGAAGCTGCAACGACCCGTTCGATGGCTCGAAGACCGCCGCGAACATTTTGCAGCCACCACGCACGCTCGGGAAGAAACGATCGACGCCGAGGCGGTCGTAGCGCCCGACGGCACGTTCATCGGCCTGCGCGTCAGAGGCTGGGCCAGCACCGGGGCGGCCTACGGCTTTGTCGGCAACACGCCGATTACAGCGATGGGCGCGATGGTGCGCGGCCCGTATCGCGTTCCCAATCTCGATTCGCACATGCATTCGGTCGTCACGAATAAGACGCCTCTGAATGTCTTGCGCGGCGCCGGAGCGCCTCAGGCGACCCTACTGATGGAGCGGCTACTGGATGAGGCAGCGCGCCTGTTGAAGATCGATCGGGCGGAAATCCGCCGACGCAATCTGATTCAGCCGGGCGATTTGCCGCTGGACCGCGGCCGGACGGAGTTTGCCGGCGCGTACAGCGTGCTTTATGACGAGGGGGACTACCCGCGTTGTTTCGAAGCCGCGGTGAAGCTGGCCGAGTATGGGTGCTTTGAGGCGGAACGCGAGGCGGCTGCGGAGCGGGGAAAACTAAGGGGTCTCGGCATCTCGATGTACGTCGAAATCACGGCGGTCGGACCGTCCGAAACCGCGCGCATCACCCTGCAACCGGACGGCACGGTCCTTTTATACAGCTCGATCATGCCGGTGGGCCAAGGGTCGGAGACCACGCAGCGGCAGCTGATTGCCGAGGAACTCGGCATCGCAATCGAACAGGTGGCGATTCGGCAGGGCGATACCGACGAAGTGCCGGATGCGGTCGGAACGTTCGCGAGCCGCGGCGCGGCAGTCGGCGGAGCCGTTGGGAGACTGGCTGCGCGCGAGCTGGCGAAACGCATCGTCGAGTATTGCGGCGCGGCGTGCGGATGCGATCCGGCGGCGCTGCGATGGGAATTCGGCGGCGTGAAATTTCCGGGGCCCGAAGGGGAGTTCGTTCCGATGGCGGAAATTCCCGCGCGTTTGGCGTCTCTGCGGCGAGTGGCTGAGGCAACGCCGGAGAAGATCGAGGCGAAGTACCGGCTCGACGTGCCGAGGCCGTCTTACGCCTACGCCGCACATATCGCCGTGGTCGAGATCGATCCGCAAACCGGGCGAATTGAGATTCCGCGCTACACGGTGGCGCACGACTGCGGAAAGATCATCAATCCTATGCTGGTCGAGGGACAGATCGTCGGCGGAGTGGTGCAGGGAATCGGCGAAGTGCTGCGCGAGCGGCTGGTCTATGACTCGGCAGGCGATCTCAAGACCCGGGCGATGATGGACTACGTTTTGCCGGGGCCCTGCGATGCACCGGCGGATTTCAGGCTCTGGCACATGGAGACGCCCACGAGTTTCAATCCGTTCGGGATGCGCGGAGTCGGCGAGGGCGGAACGATCGGAGCGCACGGGGCCATCGCCAATGCCGTCGCCGACGCGCTGCGCGATTACGAAATCGCGGTCGAGGGATCAGGCCCGTTTACGCCGACATGGGTGACGGAAACGCTGCAAAGACCCCGGCGCGCGGGCCCCGAGGAAAATAGATCCTAGGTTTGCGCCGCACCCGCCTTGCGCGCCGCCGCAACGCCTCTCCAATCTTCGAGATCCTGATACGGTTTTTCCTTGCGATATTTCGCGTAGAGCGCGATGCCTTGCGGATCCTCTAAAATGTCCACCTGTACGCCTCGATCGCGCATCATCTGCTCGTTCCCCGAGGCGTTGGTCACGTCGCCGACAACGCACCTTCTGAATTGCCGCATGTAAATCAGCGTCGCGCAGATATCGCAAGGAGTAAGCGTCGAGAAAATCGTCGTTTTGCTGAAATCCTGGCGTCCCGCATCGCGCGCCGCCGAAGTCTCGCCGTGATTGTAAGGATGGTTTTCCTGCACCAGCGTGTTGTGGCCCTTCCCGACGATCAGACGGGTTTCATCGCTGATGATCACGCCGCCGATCGGGCAGCCGCCTTCGTCGTATCCCTTTTTCGCCAGCAGGACCGCGAGCCGCATGTAATCTTTGTCCGTCAGCTTCTTGAAGAAACCATCCTCGACAATCCCCGCGAGACTCTTGGTCGGCAGGTGCGCGATCAGATTTAAAACCTCATTGGTGACGGGAGTTTCCGTCGTAATGAAGGGCTTCATGATGCCTCCTTGGAGATTCCCAATGCCTCGCGTGCGTAGAGTGTTTGGGTGTTTGTGTCTGACTATCGAAACAACCG
This sequence comes from uncultured Acidobacteriota bacterium, assembly GCA_963743335.1. Classification (GTDB taxonomy): domain Bacteria; phylum Acidobacteriota; class Terriglobia; order Acidiferrales; family UBA7541; genus Palsa-295. The sequence goes on along the minus strand of CAVUPI010000002.1, from coordinate 17,510 downwards.
CTAAAGGAAAATGCAAACGCTACGCTTTCACCTGGGCATCGCTCTTGCTTCTGCCGCCGATCACGAAGACCCCGATCGTCACCGCCAAATAACCGAGATAAATGTAGGGCAGCTTGCCGTACGCGCCCTCGGGCACCGGATAGAGATTGCCGACCAGCGCAAATACCATGGCCGCAAACGCGATCCACGGGATCGTCCGCGTCGCCCAATTGACGAAGCCATGGTGATTGCGCAAATAGCGGGGAAGCGCGAAGCACACCAATCCGTAGCTGACGACGAATCCGTAGGTCGCTAGGGTTCCGAGCCAGCCATACACGTCGAGGCCCGAGGAGTGCCACGCAGCGAGAACGGCCACGGGAAGAAAGGCGCCCAGCCCCGTCGCGAGAATCGCACCGCCCGGCGTTCCGTTGCGAGCGTGCGTCCTACGCAGCGAGCCGTGCGCGAGCCCATCGTGCGCCATCAGCAGCAGGACGCGGGCGGCCGCCGTCAGGCAGGCCAGCGTCCCGGCAAACATGCTCACGAGCGCGCCGACGTCAATCACCGGACCCAGCATGGGTATTCCGCCCACCGCAGCGAGCACGTGCATGGGATCGCCGCTCGAGCCGAGATCCTGGCCGCTCATGCGCAATCCGAGGACTTCGACAAACGCACAGATCATGAAAAACACGCCGCCCAGAATGGACGTGAGGATCACGGCGCGGGGAATCGTCTTCAAAGGATCGCGCGCCTCCGATCCCAGCGCCGTGGCGCTTTCGAAGCCCACAAAGCTGAAGAGCGCCAGCACGATTCCTTCGCGCAGGCCGCTGCCGGTCATGCCGCGCAGATGCGCTTGCTGCGGATCGCCGTGCAGCCCGTGGTGAGATTGCACCAGCACTAGAACGGTGAGAATCAGCGAGACCGACACCACCTCGATCATCAGCATCAGCCGCGCCGAGATTTTCACATCGCGCCACGCGATCCACATCGGAACGCCGGCAGCCATCGCGGCGAGCAGCAACGTTGGAGCAGCGTGGCCGGTCGTGTTCCGCAGCATCACGTTGGTGTAGTGATAGAAGCCGCCGATATTCGCCGCGCTGGTCGCGACGTAGGCGAGCAGCAAGCTCCAGGCCGCCATCGCCGCGAGCCACGGAGGCAAGATCATTGCGGCGTAGGAATAGAGAGAACCCGGTGAGGCGGAATAGCGCGCAAAGCGACCCACGCACCAAGCGACGGGCAGGATCGCGGCGGTCGCCAGCGCGAAAGCGAGCCATGTGCCGTTTCCCGAGAGCGTGAATATCAGCGGGATCGTCATGAAGGGAGCGAGCGTGGGGGCAACGCCGGAAATGGATTGAGCCAGCGTCTCGAGGGGCGAGAGCGCGGCCTGCCGCAAGCCATAGCCCGCAGCTTTGGCGTCCTTTGCGGACGCCTCCAGCGCTAGGCGCGCGGCTTCCTCGGATTGAGCGGCTGTGCCCATAGGCTTCTCGGCAAACCAGCCGCTCGCTAATGCGCGGTCCGACTGGCTCACGTCTAAAACAGCACGCTGAGCGACATTTGAATCTGCCGCGAGCTGCCGATCGTCTTCGTCACCTGCCCGAGCCCGGTGGGACAAAAATAGAAACCGTTGGACGGGCTGCTGGTATTACAACCCGAGGCCAGGGTTGGCGTGGTGCTCGTCCCATACGGCGGTTGCGCCACCGGGAACGGGCTGAAGGCCAGGTTTTGGTCGATGTTGTCGATCGGGATGTCGAAACTTGGATGGTTCGTCAGATTGAAAACGTCAAAGCTGTACCGCAGGCTGACGCCCTCCGTGAGTCGGGTCATCTTCACGATCGAAATATCCGCGCGCTTCTGCCAGGACTGCCGGAAAATATTGCGCTGGCCGCCGCCGGCGATGAAGTTGGTTTCGAACGTATCGCCGGGAGGAATTGCACCGTTCAGGTCGCCCGGAGCCAGCAGCGGCACGTCGAAGCAGGATGCCTTCAGCGCCGGGAAAGCGAAGTTGTTGCCGATAGCGCCGGTGACGGCGTTTTTCGGCGTGCAACCGGGAGCGAGCGGCACGATCGGGTTGGTGATGCCGTCGTTGATGCTGTAGAAGATGCTGCCGACCGCGCCCGAATAGTCGATCACGCTGTAAGGCTGTCCGCTCTGAAGCGTGATGAGGCCTTGCACGGCCCAGCCGTTGGCAATCTTGCCTTCGAACGACGACGCGGAGAAGAACTTCGGCAGCTCGTAGTGGTAGTCGATGTTGAACACGTGCGTCCGGTCGAAGTCCGAAGTCCCGTAGCCGCCCCGCAAATCGAGCGGGTTGCTCCCGTTGTAGAACAAGCCAAGGGCGCTCTGCTCATCGAGAGAGTGCGAATACGTGTAGGAAAAGCCGCCCTGCAGGCCGTGGCTGAGCTGCTTTTCAACGTGAACTTGCAGGGCGTTATAGGAGGAAATTCCCGCGGCCGTGTAATCTTCGGATTCGCCCGCATACCCGATGTAGGGAACGCGCTCGTCGATGTTGCCGCCTTCGGAGTTGAATTGCATCGGCTGCCCATTCGGCAAATCAAGGGTGCAGGCGAGGAACCCGCAATTGGAATCCGTCTGGACCGTATAGCCATACGTATAGGACTGCGCATGTGGCGAGCCATCCGGGTTCGCGCATACCGCTGCCGGGCCGCACAGCGGGTTGGTGGGGCTTGCGATTCTCGCCTGGTTGAACGGAACGGGGATGACTTCATGCCTGCCCAGGACATTCACTGCGCCGATATCGATTGCGAGATCGTTGCGCGGCTGCCACTGCACGTCGAGGGACGTGTTCATGGTGTAGGGAAGCTTATTATTCCGCGCGTAGGCTGCCAAGTAGAAGGGGATGTCGCCGTTCTCCAGGCCGGCAGCATTGGGCAAAGCGGCGATGCCGGTGATTGGGTCGGGGATCGCGATGGAATTTGGATTGCCCGAAGGTGGAGGTTGAAGAGTCGTTCCCCAGGGGTTGGAGAGAGTCGTGGTACAGGTTTGAAACGTGCCGGGAAATTCGGTCGGACAGAACTGCGCGCCGACGAAGGGCAATTGCTGGTTGATTCCGAATGGGCCGCCGGGCGCAAGGCTCTGCGCGTCAGGCTCGGAAAGATAGGAATACAGCTCGCCGCGGTCGTAATACATTCCCCAGCCCGCACGGACCACGACTTTGTTGTTGAACTTTGCCGGGCTCCAGGCAAGGCCCACGCGCGGAGCGAAGCCCCACTGGCGGCCGGTCAGGGTGGACTTACTCACGCCCGGCGTTGCGTGCGAGCTGTTGCCCGCGACGATCAGGCCGGTCGAGGTGATCGTGTCTGTCGTCGGGTCGTAGGCATACTTGCTGGGATCGAAGTTGAAAAAGTTGCCATACTTTTCCCACAAGCCTCCTTCCCAATCCCAACGCAGGCCCGCTGTGACGGAGAGATTGGAGCGGAGCTGAAATTTATCCTGGATATATTCGCCGGATTCGTTGGCTCGCCAATAGCGGTTCGGATTTCCGCTCAGGTACAACGTCCCGGCGTAAAGATAATCGTCGACGAGAGTGCCCTGGAGAAACTGGTTGATGTCTTGCGATTCGATCGTGCCCAGCTCGTTTCGCCGATCGCGCGTGTTGAGCTGCGTATATTCGAAGCTGCCTCCGAAAGTGATCGTGTGGCGTCCGACAGTCCAGATGGCATTCGCCGATGGATTGAAACGGTTCTGAAACACGCCTGTGAAAGCCGCGAGCGACAACGCGCCGGCGCCGATATTGAAGAGCGGCTGATAGGAGGGCAGCACGGTGCCCGGCCACGTGATCGTGATGCCTGGAAACACGGGCGAGCCGAACGTGTTGATGGTGCAGTCGGAAGCACCAAAGCCGGTCAACGCCTCGCAAGCCGAGCCGAATTGCAGCGGGGGTAAACGGCTGGCCTACCGTGCTGTACGCCTTCTCGCGAATGAATCCGAAAGTTTCCGTGACGCTCAGATTCGGCCGGACGATCTGCGTGTGGCTGAGCGAGACCACCTGGCTGCCTGCGTCGAGATGCTGCGGAAAGCCAGCGACCGAGGAATACGCAAAAGGAGCGGTGGTCGGATCGTGCTGGTAGTAATACTTGGCCGAAAACGAGTGAGTCGAGTTGGGGTTCCAATCCAGATCGGCGACGGCCTGGTCGGCGATGAAATATGCTGTGCCGGGAACTTCCGCGTCCTCAGGGAAAGCCTCGATCAGCGCCGGATTCGTGGTATTCAGGGCGATCGCGTTGGGATTCGCGGAGGGAATCAGATATTGCCCGCTGGGCAGCTTGTAATTGAAAAACGTGTACGCAATCGGATTGATGTCGCCCGGCCCGAGGCCCACCGCCGGATTGATCGGTCCATCGGCCAAGCCGAGAATGCTCGCGAGGTTGTTGTTGTTTCCCACGGATGCAAGCGCCGCAGCCGAGCGATCATTGGTGAGTCCGGGCGGGACGGTCGGCCTCGAGATTCCGATTTCGTCGTCGGCCGCGTGCGTGTGTTGATAGCTGCCATAAAAGAAGAGCTTGTTTTTTATGATCGGCAAGCCCACGGCGCCGCCCGCCGTGTAGCGGTGCAGGCCGGGATTTTTTTCATCTTGCGGAATATTCGGGTCGGCATTGTAGAAATACGGGGCGGCGTTGAGCCAGTTCGTTCCGCGATGGCCGTAGAGCTGCCCGTGAACGTCGTTCGTGCCCGAGGCCGTGCTCAGGTCGATGTGAGCGCCGCTGGTCGATCCTTGTTCGGCGTCGTACATCGAAGTGTTCACGCGCACTTCCTGAATGGTTTCGGGCGCCGGCGAGGGGATCGCCTCGCCGATCGCGAGGTATACGGACGCGCTGCTTTGCACAGGGAGCGCGCTGAGGGCTGAAGAGGTGCTGACGCCCGTTTCATTCACGACTCTCGCGGATGCCACTTGGCTCGTGGTCTTGCCATTGAACATGTTTTTGGCGTCCACGCCGTTGAGCAGGAACGTATTGCTCGTGTCGCGCTGGCCGTTGGCCCAGACGGGCTGGTTGCCCAAGCCGGCGTTGGCTCCGGTACCGGCGGGAAGTTCCTCATTCACCCCAGGCGCCAGCAGCGCCAGACCTGTGAACGAGCCTGTCGGTAGCGGAATCGCGTCGACCTCCGCTTTGTCCATGACGTAGCCGTTGGTCGTGTCGACAGCGTTGATGAGCGGCGTTTCAACCACGCTCACCGTGTCCGTCACTTTGCCGACGTCCAACGTCGTGTTTACGGTGGCCGTGCGGTCGGCTTGGACTTGGATCGACGGAATCGTCACGGTTTGAAAGCCGGCGTGAGTGACCGTGATGGTGTATGTGCCGATCGGGAGATCGACCAAGTTGTAGCTGCCGCTGCCGGTCGTCTGGACGGTGCGCGTGAGCTTCGTCTGGTCGCCGGCAATTGTCACCGTCGCGTCGGGGATCACGGCGCCTGAATGGTCCATCACCGTACCGGTGATACCGCCGAGGGTTTGTTGGCCGCGCGCGTGAGACGCCGCGAAGAAAAACAGGCAAAGCAATACGACTGGACGTAAACGCCCAAATTTTTTCAGCACAGAACGATCTCCTGAAGAAAATTTAGGGCGAAAACCGAGGCCAGTTACGGCCCGTTGAAAAAGGCCCATCGAGCTGAATGGTTTGGCGTAGCCTACGCGCGGTCGAGCGAAGGTGGAAACTCATTCTTTCGATAGCGAGGATCGGTTATTTCGATTTTTCATTTCGGGCCGATCGCCACACAATGGGGCCTTCGGCCACATACCCCTGCGGCGCCGGACACGACGATCGCCAATGCACCTGCCTAACGACAAAGCGCGCGAAGGCTCACGGAGAACCAGCCGCCCTGGATGAAAGCAGGCCAGACACCCGCCGGCTATGGCTTACGCCATGCGGCTCTTTCGCCGCTGGAGACACTGGCACAATCTATTTCGGGCGCATGCCCCACGCTTACCCCCTTCGTAACGGTCCCTCTAGTTTTCACTCTCGCCGGAAACGGCACTTGGCTCGCCTATAGCCTGGCCACGGTGGCGATCCTTCTGGTGGCCTGGTGCATCGGGCGCTTCGCCCGCTACTCTTCCTCGCCCGGGTCGCTCTACTCCTATGCAGCGATGATTCTCCCGCCTTGGCTTGGGGCCACGGTCGCGTGGAGTTTGTTGCTCGCTTACATCGCTGGCAGCGCAAGCAACATCGGCGGTTTCTACCATTACGCCAACGTGATGCTGCGGAATGCGACGGGCCACACCGTTTCCACGTTGCTCTTGGCCACGATTGTTGCTGTGCCTCCGGTGTGGATCGCGTGGCGCGACGTGAAAATCTCGGCGCGCCTGATGCTCGCGATCGAGGCTGTTTCCGTGACGGTCGTCGCGATTGTGATGGCGCTCGTGCTCTTCCGCCACGGCCTGCACGGCGATCCGCAGCAATTCGAACTTCGCGGCGTCATGCCCGGCGGATTTCGCCAAGGACTCGTCCTGGCGCTGTATAGCTTCGTCGGCTTCGAGAGCGCCACGGCCCTGGGTTCCGAGGCGCGCAACCCTCTGAAATCGATTCCGCGGGCCGTCATTCTCACAGCTGTTCTGACGGGAGTTTTCTTTACGATTTGCGCGTACGTCGAAGTTCTCGGCCTACGCATGAGCGGCGAGGATCTGGGAACGGCGGATCTGCCGCTGCACGTGCTCGCGCGCGTTGGCGGGATTCCGGTGCTGGGGCTGCTGATCGATATTGGCGCACTCGTTGCTTTGTTCGCGGGGATATTGGCGTGCCTCACGGCGGCTGCCCGCGTGTTGCTGCTGATGTCGCACACAGGACTCGCGCCCGGCTCGCTCCGCGCCACGCACGCGCGCAACGAGACACCAACCGGCGCGATTGCCGTAACCGGCCTCGCCGCGTTTCTTCCGGTAGCCTTTCTTGCCGCGAGGGGCACGAACGGGCTCGACGTCTACGGTTGGCTCGGCACGCTGGCCACATATGGATTCGTCGTCAGCTACGGATTGGTGTGCTTCGCGCTGCCCGGCTACTTGCGCGATCACCACGGTGTGGTCAATTGGGCTACGAAAACGATTCCATGGATCGCGTGCGCGGCCATGATCTTCGCCCTCGTCGCGAACCTTTACCCGGTGCCCGAAGGTGCGTACGGGAAGCTGCCTTACATCTTCCTCGCGTATTTGGCCGTCGCTGTTTTAGTGTTTCTCTTCCGCTCACGCGCGAAAACGGCCGTGCCGGAAGAATCGGTGCGGGAGGAATCGTAAGGGCGGTTCGCAAAATACGCGCCGTCCCTCTTTTCTTTTCTGCAATGTTCTTGGAGAATGGGCGTCCCAAATTTGTTGCGCTTCACGCGCCTGGGCCCCAAAAGGAGACGTCATGAAGGCGTTTATTACGAAGGATACTCCGGTTACCGAAGAGGTTTTGAACACGATCGCCCATCTCCCGACGAAAAGCCTCTCGATGCTCGTCGAGGACGAATTCTTCCGCAAGCTGACCGACAAGGATTTCATGCGGATCGCGTTTCTGCTCGCGGAAAAGGGGTACAACGAAGGCGGCTGCCCAATCGGCGGCGTCATCATCAGCAACGACACGCGCCTGATTCTCGGCAAAGGACACAACACGCTGGTCCAGGAAAGCCACCCGTACAATCACGGGGAAACCTCGGCAGCGCGCGACGCCGGCCGCCTCGATTTCAGCAAGACGACGATGTTCACGTCCCTCAGCCCTTGCGATATCTGCGCGGCCCTGATTTATATGCGCCAGTTCAACCGTCTCGTCGTCGGCGACATCACGAATTTCTCCGGCAACGAAGACATGCTTCGTCAAAAGGGCGTGCAAGTCGATATCCTCGAAGATCCCGAGGGCATCGTCTTTTTCAAGAAATATTGGACGGAGAAGCCCAACCAGGTCCTCGAAGATTGCTGGGGCGTGGCCGCCGTAAATAAAGCCGCTACCGCCAAACGCTAACGCCGCGTCGCCTGGTTCAGCTTGAATCGTTTGCCCGCGACGCCGGAACGAAGTCGCGGCGATTACACGCTGAGATGCGCGTGCACCACTTCGTCGGTGAGCTCGCTGATGGCGCCGGAAGCGACGCGTCGTCCGTTGGAGAGAATGCAGAATTCGCTGCCCACGCGGCGCGCGAATGGGAGCTTTTGCTCGACCAGAAGCACAGCGAGGCCTTCTTCTTTGTTGAGCCTGAGGATGATGTCGCCGATTTCGTGGACGATATTGGGCTGGATGCCTTCGGTGGGCTCGTCGAGGATCAGCAGCTTCGGCTCAAGGACGAGCGCCCGGCCTATGGCGAGTTGCTGCTGCTGTCCGCCGGAGAGGTCGCCGCCGCGGCGGTGCAGCATCTGCTTGAGCACGGGAAACAGATTGAAGATGCGCTGCGGAATTTCGCGGGCGCCGTTCTTGCGCACGCCCAGGCCGACGCTCAGATTTTCGTGCACCGTGAGATGCGAAAATATCTCGCGGCCTTGCGGCACGTAGCCGATGCCGATCTTGGCGCGCTCCTCGGCGGGACGCTTGGCCAAGTCGATTCCGTCGAAGGTGACGCTGCCCGAAGCCGTTTTGAGCAAGCCCATGATGCACTTGAGAAGCGTGGTCTTGCCCATGCCGTTGCGGCCCATCAGACAGATGAGCGATCCGTCCGGCACGGTCAGGTCGACGTCCCACAAGGTGTGGCTGCCGCCGTAAAATTGGTTGAGGCCCTTCACTGCCAACACGATTATCCTCCGAGATAGACTTCGATGACGCGGGGATCGTTCTGCACCTGGTTCATGTCGCCTTCCGCGATCACGCTGCCTTCGTGAAGTACGGTGACGCGCTTGGCGATGGAGCGCACGAAGTCCATGTCGTGCTCGACGACCACGACGGAGTGCTCGCCTTCGAGCGAAAGAAGAAGGTTTGCGGTGCGCTCGATCTCTTGCGGCGTCATGCCGGCTACCGGCTCGTCGACGAGCAGCAGCTCGGGATCCTGCACCAGCAGCATGCCGATCTCGAGCCATTGCTTCTGGCCGTGCGAGAGCACTCCTCCCAACAAGTCCTGCTGGTCGACGAGGCCGATCACCTCGAGAACTTCACTGATTCTGCCGTGCTGCGCGAGCGTGGTGCGCGCAAAGAGCGTCTTCAGGAACGATTTGTCACCCGCCAATGCGAGCTCGAGATTTTCGAACACGGTGAGGCGCTCAAAGACCGTCGGCTTCTGAAATTTTCGCCCGATTCCAGTGCGCGCAATTTCCGGCTCGGAGAGCGAGAGGAGATTCAATTTGGGCCCGAAGCGGACGCTTCCGGAGTCCGGGCGCGTTTTGCCGGTGATGACGTCCATCATCGTGGTTTTGCCGGCGCCGTTGGGACCGATGATGCAGCGCAGCTCGCCGGGCTCGATCTGTAGGGTGAGATCGTTGAGCGCTTTGAAACCGTCGAAGCTGACGGTTACGTTTTCGAGCGAGAGGGTTTTGTCGCGAGCGCTCATTCTTGCGGTGGCTCCGGCTCGCCGGCTTGCATCGGGATCGGCTTCCCGCCTCCCCGTTTCCAGACCTTGCCGGACACGAGGCCGATGATCCCGCGCGGCAGAAAGAGCGTGACCAGGATAAATAATACGCCGAGCGCGTAATACCACACTTCGGGAAGCGCGGTGGTGAAGTACGTCTGCGCGTAGTTGACGAGAACAGCGCCGGCGGCCGCGCCGTAGAGAGTTCCCCGCCCTCCTACGGCCACCCAGATGACGATCTCGATTGAGTTGATCGGCGAGAATTCGCTCGGATTAATAATGCCGATCTGCGGTACGTACAGCGCGCCGGCAATGCCGGCGAGGACGGCCGAGAAAACGAAGATCCACAGCTTGTACGATTCGACGCGATAGCCGAGAAAACGGGCGCGGCTCTCGGCGTCGCGAATGGCCTGGATCACGCGGCCCGCGCGCGACGCGACGATCATGCGACAGACGACGTAGCTGATGCCGAGCATGATGGCGGTGATCACGACCAGGGCAAGGTGCACGCGGTCGGACTGGAGATTGAATCCAAGGATGTCCTTGAAGTCAGTGAAACCGTTGTTGCCGCCAAAGCCCATGTCGTTGCGAAAGAATGCGAGCATCAGCGCGTAGGTGAGCGCTTGCGTGATGATCGAAAAATATACGCCGGTGACGCGCGACCGGAACGCGAACCATCCGAACGCGAGCGCGAGCAATCCCGGCGCGAGGACGACCATGAGCAGGGCGAATGAGAAGTGGTTGAAGCCGTGCCAAAACCACGGCAGCGAGTGCCAGTTCAGAAAGACCATGAAGTCCGGCAGGATTGGGTCGCCATACACGCCGCGCGGGCCAATTTCGCGCATCAGGTACATGCCCATCGCATAGCCACCCAAGGAAAAAAAGGCCGCGTGGCCGAGGCTGAGAATGCCGCAGTAGCCCCAAATCAAATCGACCGCGAGCGCCAGCAACGCATAGCAGAGGTACTTCCCAATCAGCGTCAGGCCGTAGCTGGACATGTGCAACGACGATGAAGCGGGCACGGCGAGGTTGAGAAGGGAGACCGCGACAACGACGACGCCCAGCGCGCCGAGAAACCAATTGCTTCCCGTGTCTCTGCGTGCGCTGATCCACAGAGTGTATCGAGGGCGCGGAGGCATGCTATTGGCCCTCGGACGCGCGGCCGGTCGGCGGGAAGAGGCCGCGAGGCCTGACTTGAATGAAGAGAATCAGCGCCACGAGCACGAGAATCTTCGCCAGCACGGCGCCGGAATAGGGTTCGAGAAGCTCGTCGACGACGCCCATAAGCATTCCGCCGACCATGGCGCCCCAGAGATTTCCAACGCCGCCGAAGACGACCACGAGGAAGGAATCGATGATGTACGACTGGCCGAGGTTGGGGTTGACGTTGGTCAGCTGGCTGAGCGCGACGCCCGCGATGCCGGCGATCCCCGAGCCGAGGCCGAACGTCATCGCGTCGACCCACTCGCTGCGAATGCCCATCGCCTTGGCCATGGCGCGGTTTTGCGCGACGGCGCGGATGGAGAGCCCCATTCGCGTGTACTTCAGCACCACGAGCAACGCCGCGAAGACGAGCAGCGTGAAGATGACGATATAGAGGCGGTTATACGTGATCGAAAGCGCCTCGTTGATCTGAAGAGTGCCGGTCATCCAGGGAGGCGTGGTGACCGAGCGGTTGAGCGCGGTGAAGATCGAACGGACGAGCTGCTGGAGGATCAAGCTGACGCCGAACGTGGCGAGCAGCGTCTCGAGCGGGCGCCCGTAAAGAAAGCGGATGATGGTGCGCTCGATAAGGATGCCGGTGAGCGCCGAAAACACGAACGCCACCGGGATCGAAACGAAAATCGACGTGCCGATGTATCCGGGCATGATGAGCTGGACCACGTACGTGGCGTAGGCGCCGAGCATCATCAGCTCGCCGTGCGCCATGTTGATGACGCCCATCACGCCGAACGTGATAGCGAGCCCGATGGCGATCAGCACGAGCACCGAGCCGAGACTCAACCCGAAAAATACGGTCTGGACGCCGGCATAGAACGATCGCCAGCGGGTGATGGAGGCCACCGCGGAGGCGGCAGCTTTCCGCACGTTCGCATCGGGTTCCGAGAAGCTGCCATCGGAGGATGTGACAAGCAAGTCTTGCAGCTGGTTGAGGACATCCTGTCGGATACTGTGACGGAGAGTCAAAACAGCGGCGAGGCGCGTTTGGGCGTCCGGGCTATTGAGCGCGGCGAGCGCCAAGCCGATTCCAATTTCCTTTTTCACCTTGGAATTTGTTTCGACGCTGCTCCGCTCGCGCAGGAGCTGGACGTTGCCTTCGTTCAAATCTTTCTCGAGATCTTGCACCGCGCCGAAACGGATGGAGGCATCCGGGCTCGACAAGGCGAAGCGAGCCAAATCCGTCTGCAACATCCGGCGCAGGTGGTTGTTCGCCACGATATTCGTGACTGCATCCGAAGATACGGCGCCGGCAGTTTTCAGTGTGAGCGGATCGATCAGGTCGAGCGTGGGAGCATCTTCCTCGCCCGGCTTGGCGATGAAGACCTTCTGGTCCTGATTGCGTACGTACAGACGATCCTGAAGGAACGCCGTGAGGACCGCTTGCACGCTCGGGTGGCCGCTCTCGGCCAGTTGTTGGACGAGCTTATCCTTGTCGTCGAATGTGGCGTTCGGCAACTGTTGCAGCGTCGCGAGAAAGCTGGCGTCCGCGGCGCTGGGCGTTTGAGCGTAGGCGGGTACAAAACTCCGGCTGGCGAGCAGCAGCAGCAAGAGCAGCCACTGCACGCCAGACCGGAGATAGAAACACTTCATTTGTAGTTCTGTCCGGAGCAGACCTTGGTCACGGTGTTGTAGTGACCGCACTTCACCGTCACCCAATCAGCGATGATGTTCTTGTCCTCGGGCAGATAGTGCGACCAAGCCTCGCCCGGCACGGTAGTCTCGGTCTTCCAGACCACGTCGAACTGTCCGTCGGCGCGCACCTCACCGATGTAAACCGGCTTGGTTATGTAGTGGTTGGGCAGTACTTTGGCCATGCCACCGGTGAGGTTGGGTGTCTCAAGGCCTGGGAGCGCGGCAATCACCTTATCTACGTCCGTTGTTCCGGCCTTTTGCACCGCCTTCACCCACAGATTAAAGCCGATGTAACTCGCTTCCATCGGATCGTTGGTGACCCGCTTGGGGTTCTTGATGAATGCGTGCCACCGTTCGATGAAAGCCTTGTTCTCCGGAGTGTTGATGCTTTCGAAATAGTTCCACGCGGCGAGGTGGCCGACGAGTGGCCTGGCGTCCAAGCCCGAGAGTTCCTCTTCGCCTACGGAAAAAGCAACAACCGGGATGTCCTCGGCCGATATATTCTGGTTGCCCAGCTCCTTATAGAAAGAAACATTCGCATCGCCGTTGATGGTCAACACGACCGCGGTCTTCTTTCCGGCGGAGCCGAACTTCTTAATCGCCGCGACGCGGGCCTGCCAGTCCGAGTAGCCGAACGGCGTGTAGTTGATCGAAATATCCTCGGGCTTTACGCCTTTGGACAGCAAGTAAGCCTCAAGTATCTTGTTCGTCGTGCGGGGATACACGTAGTCCGTTCCTTCGAGCACCCACCGCTTTACTCCTACTTCGTTCATCAGGTAATCGACCGCGGGAATGGCCTGCTGGTTCGGCGCAGCGCCGGTATAGATCACGTTTCTCGACGACTCTTCGCCTTCGAACTGAACCGGATAAAAGAGCAAGCCGTCGTCCTTTTCGAAAACGGGCAGCACCGATTTTCTGGACACGGAAGTCCAGCAACCGAATACTACCGCGACTTTATCTTTCTCGAGAAGCTCCTGCGCTTCGGCGAAGAGCGGCCAGTTGGAGGCCGGGTCAACGACGACCGCTTCGAGCTTCTTGCCCAGCAAGCCGCCCTTTTGTTCTGCTCGTCGATCATCATCAGGTCGGTGTCTTTCAGCGTGGTCTCGCTGATAGCCATCGTTCCCGAAAGAGAGTGGAGAATGCCCACTTTAATCGTGTCCTGGGCATTCGCTGCTCCGGAGAAGACGGTGCCGGCGAGCCAGCAGCAAGCCCGCCATACCCATCCATCGATATTTCAATGCTCCTCCTTGTGAGTTTGCAGCTATAAGTACTTTCTGGCGTTCATAACTACCTCCTAAATTCGACCGATCGATTGCGACGCTACGGCCCAGCGCCTCCGAAGCCCACCTGCGCACCGACCATTTATCTCGCGTTCATGCTAAACGTCTTGGAAATATGGAGCTGCAGGCCGACGCCCGCCTCCCAGGTATTGGTTTGCACCGCGTTGAAGCGCGTGTCGCGATAGAAACTCATCACGCGCGCATCGAACTGCTTGATGATGTAGCTGAGGTTCACTTCGGTGATTTTTGGCGGTAGCTCGGATCGCCTTCAGCGCCATCGGTGAACTGGGCGATGGCGTACTTACCGAGGACTTTCGAATTTCCCGATGCCGATTTCTTTCGGAATCCCAGGAAGGATGTTGAGGCCGTAAGCGCCCTGGCTCTTGGTATAGTCCGCGTTGCCCGCCGAGTCCGTTGTAACGCGAATACTCGCTCTCAATCGTGAAGGCTCCGCCACTGAGGACTTTCCTCTCCATCAGGAAATCGACTGTCGTAGCGGTCTTACCGGACTGAATCTCGGTCGCGCCGGCGAGCGAGAAGATTCTTGTCACCGTAATAAGTGCCGTTCAGGTAGTAGCCGTTTTCCGGATCCCAGAAATCGATCTGGACGCGACTGGCCCAGATCAGACTCGTGTTCCCGTCGGCGGAGCCTCCGTCAAATGCGCCCGCGGAAACTTTGATCTTGGCTAAGCCTGCTTTGAAGTCGCCCCAATACATCGCGCCGTCGTCGCGGCCTTGGAATACGAAGGGATAGCCGTCAAGGCATGGGTCGAGCCGCCACTCGTTCAATCGGGCCAGAGGTTCGCGCGGTCGCTCGGCGGAAGGAAGCGGCCGAACCAGACGTTGAACTTAGGCGATATGTGGAATTCTCCGACCGCGTCCAAAATCTCCATGTTGTCGGTGACGTTGTTGTAGTCGGTGTTGAACATGAAACTGATGTCGTCGGTACGTCGCCGCTGAAATAAAGGCGGGCGTGGTCGAGCGAGAATTGGTCGAGGCCCGGAGCGTCGCCAGGCTCGTCATGGTCGTAACTGGTTTGTATTCCGCCACCGACCGTGAATGTGGGGTCAAAGGTCGATGACGTCTGGGCGGATAAGGACGACGCGGATAGCATCAGAAATCCGGCGAGCAGCAAAACGGGGGAACATCGCGCGAGGCCGAGCGTTCGTGCGATCCGAGCACAACACGCGCAGACTAGCACGGACAACTCCTCTACCATGGCGGGCATAGCAGTCCCTCATTTCAGTTTGAATTTGTCGATTCTGTTTACTTCTGCTTTCGTGCAAGGTAAACGGGCAGTCCCGTAGCTGCGAGTTACGTAGCGAGTAACTTGCCGAACCGAATATACGCAAAAATGGAGTCGCGCGAGACGGATTCAACCGGAAGCCAAATCAGGAGGCGGGCCGCTAGAGCAAGAACCGATACAACATGAACACTGGCCCCATTACTTTACGACTGTATGAGAACGCCCCGTTTCGAGACTGCCGGTCCCGATTGCACGTGCAGAGTATCGTGATGACGACGCGCGAAGTAAAACGCAAATTTTCGATGCAGCAAATCACAAATGCTGATTGTCAACGCAGTGATTATTACGATCTCACTTAACGTAGTCAAAAACAGGGCGCAGACACCGGCCGCAGGCCCGATCGCCAACGTGGCCTTGTCCGTCGCCGAAATGCTTGCGAAATCCACGCCCGATGAATTTTGCGTTGAGCCGTAACACAAAAAAGTATTGACGCGTGGCGCCTCATTATATAAAGTCCGCGCCTACATGCAGAGTAAGTTAATAATAAGGCCTAAAATTATGAAGCTGTTTACTGGGGTTGCCTGAACCACTCCGAGCGGGAGGGGAAGACTATGCCGCTACGAATCACCCGAGCAAGCCGCGTGAGATATACGTTCGTCTGCATCATATGCCTCGGTTTCAGTTCGTTAGTGCGCGCTCAGGATTCAATATCTTTGCCGCAGGCGCGGGCAGGGGCCGCGTACGACGTAACGGTCGTTACGCAAGGCGGGGCGCCGCCGCTCGCATGGCGTTTGACCGGCGGAGCGTTGCCGCCCGGGTTGCAACTTTCAGCCGCCGGTGAGGTCTCCGGCACGCCGGCGGGCGCGTGGCCGAGAAATCGTACGCCTTCACCTTGACCGTTTCAGACTCGTCGAAACCCGCGCAATCAGCCGCAATGCAGTTCTCGCTCCTCGTCCAAGTGGCCCCGCTCCGCATTACGGGGATTTCCGAGAAGGGCGCCGGGCTGAAGATTGTTGGCGCGAGCGCCAATGCTGATCCTCCCGATCCGCCGCAGAACGCGGCGCCGCCCGCAACATCCGCAACACTTCCCCCGGCGCCGCCGGCGCCGCCCAGCAGCCAATCAAGGCGGTACGACGGCCAATACGCCTCCGACCGGGGCCGCTGTTCAGCCGGCGTCGAATCCATGCGCCAGCCTCAAGAGTCTTCCGGGCATCCTTGGGACTTTGGTAAATCGACAACACAGTTTCCGGCTGCATGGAAAGTGGGATGTCCGCCGCAGAAATCTCCGTGATCGTCGCCGGTGTCACTGCCAGTACTCCTCGACCGTTGCGTCCGATTTTGCGCAGCGCCCGTCGCCCTTTCCCGCCGCGCAGGGCGCGTCCGGCGTCTTCACGGAGTTCGGCGCGCAAATCGCCGCCCTAAAGACAGGCCAGCAAGTCTGCCTGACCGAGCTGAATGCCGCCGGCGCGCCCGCAAAAATCATGGCCAACGCCGTCGTCGTGGCCGCGCCTCCGACGACGGCTGCTCCCACTTGCGCGTCCACTTCCGCCGCATATTTTCCGGTACCACAACCATCGGCCTCAAGGTCGTTTCCGGCTGCGCTGGACCGGCTCTGCAGGCCCGCGTCGTGGTTTACGACGAGAACAAAGTCAATTTGTGCCCCGCAACCTTTCCCGATCTTTCCCAGCCAACTCCAGCAGGAGTCGAGGATGACGTGCCTGCCAACGTCGATACTTCGACGGGCGTCTTTCACGCCGAACTGCACGACAAGCTGGGCAACGTTAAGCTGATTTGCGCGTATTCCGTAGCGACGAGGAGTCGAGCACCCCGCCCGTGGTGTCAACCAAATGGAGTTATGACGATCCCGAGTCTCCGATGGGGCGCACGCACTATTATCTTTCGACCGGCATCGAGCTCTCCGAAGACAATCAGCAATTCTCGAACCAGGACATTTATCTCGGCTTCCTGCTCGACCGAAACTGGCTTCGTGGCAGCCCTACCGCTCGGTTCACCGGGCTTTTAAATTCGGAGTTCTCCGCGCAGCTGACATCGATCCCGTTCGCGGCGACCGGTTCGACCTCGACGCCCTCGACTTCCGCCACGCAGAGCGTCGGCACCTTCATCAGTTCGCAGAAAGCAGCCATGATCAGTGGGGCCGTGTATATGCAGCTCTATACAAACGCGTTCAAAGGCTGGTTTGGCACGCAAACCACTGCCTTTGTCGGGCCGATCGTCAAAGGCGGGCTCCAAACGATTACCTCCGGAGCCCTTAGCGCTCCCGCTCCCGTGCCGGGGACGACCACCACGACCACCACGGTTAACAGCGGGGGACTCTACTATTTTTGGGGTGCCGGCCTAGGGCTGCGGCAACTTGAGATTGCATCGCTCCTGGAACATTGCTCCGGAAATGCTAAGCCACCTCGATCTGACGGTCGGAGCAATTGAAGAGCTTCGACGGTGCCGCCAGCCCAATTCGCGGATGTGTGCTCCCGATTCGACGGGAACGTTCCCTGCCGGCCAACTACCAGGCCTCTTATTGCCCTCGAGGGCCAGATCAACGTGCCCAAGACGCCGGTTGAAATCGGCTTCAAGTCCATCACGCCTCTGCAGGGCGGAGGCAAGGGCGACCTCCGGTTCTTCTTCGGCGTCAAGCTCGACGTGGGATGCATTTACAAATCCTTCAAAGGCGG
>CAVUPI010000001.1:0-1436574 GCA_963743335.1 uncultured Acidobacteriota bacterium | reverse complement strand
TCGCCCCTGCTGCTTGTTTCTACATCCCGAGATTCACTCAGTCGCTCGTATACATCGCCTGGATTACCGCTTCCGAAACTGCGGACGGCGTGGCGCGACGCGTGCCGCACCCGCGAGTCTCCGACAGCGTGATCTGGCACGGACGTTTTCCAGCCCTTCGGCCACCCGCAGTCGCCACGACATGGTCGTTTCCGCGGTGCGGCGGTTGTGGCGCCCCATCGCGGCGCGTCGCGTAGGATCGCGCAATAAATCGCACAAGGCCCGGGACAGCGCCGCGGCGTCTCCGGCCGGGAATAAGATTGCGCCTTTGTCTGAAACCAAATGAGGCGGCCCTCCAGAATCCGTGACGACAACGGGTCTGCCGCAACTCATCGCCTCGACTAGGTGGGTCCCGTAGGGTTCGCCGAAAGAGGGAAAGCAATAGATGCTGCACCGCCGGTACAGGCCGGTCGCGTCAGACCGTTCCTCCTGCCGGCCGACAAAATCCACACGGTCGGCGTAACCTAGCGCAGTCACCCGGCTCTTTGCTTCGGGCAGGGCGGGGCCTTCCCCTGCAACGATGAGCCTGGCAGCTGGAAACTCACGAAGCACCCTCGGAAAAGCCTCGACCAAGGTAAAAATGCCCTTGCGCTCCAGCACGTTCGCGAAAAAGAGAATCGACCCGTCTGCCCGGCTATCGACGCCTTCCGGATTCGGGTCCGAATCGGTTGCGGGCGAGAATAGTTCAGTATCAATTCCGTGCGGGAGGTAGAAGGCCTCGCCACGAAGGGATCGAGGATTCGGAAGTCGATTCCACGCCGCGGGCGTCGTCAGCACCAGGCTATCGGCGTGCCATTGCTGGAGCGCGGAAACCAAATCGCGACCATGTGCCATCGCGCGGCCCTTGGGGCTTCGGGCCGTACCAAAAGCCTGTTCGATGGGCCAGCGCGCCACATACGTTCCCAGAACAACTGGAATTCCCGCTCCAGCAAGTGCAAGGCTCAAACCTGTGAATACGGGAGTTCAGCTGGTGAATTAAATCAAATTGGACCTCGCGCTTCAGTTGCCAAAACAGACGACGCACGCGGCGCATGTACGTCATCCGCCACGCCAACTTTCCCCTCGTCTCTCTCGATGAATCTGGTGGATTTTGACGTTCGGGTGCAGCGGTTCCCTCAGGTCCACTTCCTGGACCGCCACGTGGACTCGATGGCCCCGGTGCGCGAGATGCGTGATAAATCCATGTGCAACCAGGCCATCGCCGTGCGGCGCGTGGTCCGTGAGCATGTCGGAGCAGTGAGGAACGAAGATCGTTAGCGGACGCTTCATGATTCCATCTCCTTCGCGGCCGCTAGGGTTTTCCACTCGAGGAAGCTGATTCTTTGGGAGACCGCCCGCGCGATATAGCGCAAGTCATCGCGATTGGGCAAAAGGGCGGGTGCGGGGATCTTCAGAAATAAACGAAAGCTCGCAAGTACGAAGAGAAATCGAGTAGTCGTCGAAAGAAGAAGTGCGATTCCCGCGCCAACGATTCCATAGCGAGGAACCAGAACGAGCATCAGTGGCACGACCAGCAGCAGACCCGTCACCTGAAGAGCCGTCACCACTCCCGGCCGTCCGAGCGCCATGAACGCCTGGCCCAGCACCAGGGTCGCCCCCGCTAGAACCACTTCCATCACCAGGATGCGCAATACCGACGCCGCGCTTCGATACTCGTGGCCGTACAGGAGTCCCAGCAGGGGGGGCGCCAACAAGCGCGATTCCTAAGCCGGTGCTGGCCGTAAGGAGGGTGCTCATCCGCATCGCGCGGCCTGTCATCGCTCGGACGGTTTCCGCCGACTCGCTCACCGCCTTTGGAAACAGCACCATCACGACGGACGTATGAAACACATTGAGCATCCGCGACAGGCTCAGAGCTACTACATAAATTCCCATCATGTCCGGCATCAGAAATCGCACCACCACTACCTGATCCACGTAGAGCGCCATCGTTCCGCACAGATCGACGCCATAGGACCTGATGCCGTAAGAAAACAGCGACCGCGCAGAGCTTCGAAACGACTTCAGCGAGGGTCGAAACAAACGCCAGAGCCGCCACATCATCCACCCAACGGGCACCACGCCAACCGGCGCATACGCCAGTGCCCCGCTGTAGGGCGTGAGGGAATGAGTGAGCAACAACGCAATCAGCAGCGACAAAGTCAGGGCCGGAGAACATGCGAGAAGGCCGTTCACGACCCCAAAGTCGCCCCGGGCCAGAAATGCTCCTCGCCCGACATTCAGCAGCGACGTCAGCGGCGTCGTCGCCAACAGTATCTGGGCATACAAAATCGCCTTGAGGGAGTATTGAGGAATCCAGGAGTGCATGAACAAAACGCCCAGCGCGATCGCGATTGCGCTCGTCAGCACGGCCAATAAGAGGGCGGTTCCCAAAAGCTCCGAGCTCTTCTTAGGATTGCTTTTCATTTCAAAAGTGAGTGCGCTCGGGAATCCCAGGGTCAACGTATTGGCCAGGAACACGGGCCACAGAATCATTGCCGCGAGTTCGCCACGGCCGACCGGCAGGAGTGCGCGAGCAGTGATAATTCCGGTCGCGGCGTTGATGCCTATGATCGCGAACTTCGTTACGACTGACTGAGCCACGGCGCCGGCCGAACTCATCGGCTTAGACGGCGCAGCGTTTGAGCCGATCAGCGGTCGAACTTCGTTTCCGGCCGCGTTCGTCACTTGAGTTGTTGCCATTAGCCCTCAGCCTACACAACCGCAAACTTTAGTGAAGAGTCTGCAACGGATTCACATAGGCGCCGGAATTGAACGCTTTTACGAACCTGGCCACGTTCTGAATCTTGTTTCGCGGCACGTACAGCATGTCGCCCGGCTGAAGCTGCACGTCGCGCTCGAGATCCGTCGTTTTGCGAATGTTCTTCAGGTTCAAAACGCGAACTTCGGCGTTGTCGCCGTCGATTTTGCGGAATAGCACCACTTGCGTGGCCCGTGCCGACTCCAGGAACCCGCCGGATACGAGGATGGCCTGCATCGCCGTCAGATTCCCCGTGAAATCAATTTGTCCGGGCTTGCCGACTTCGCCTGCTACCACGACGTAGGGAGGTTGGAATTGTTGCAATACCAGATTGACCTCCGGCGCATTCAGTCTCTCGCTGGCTTTCCGGACAATCATGTCGTGCGCCTCGTCTAGGGTCAGGTCGCTCACCTTTACATCGCCCACCATGTCCAGGCTAATGTAGCCATCCGGCGGAACAGTGACGGTTTGATTGAGTTCAGGCGTGTACACGTACTCCACGTCGAGAACATCTCCAACCCGCAGCTTGTACCGCGGACGATGTTGCAAGTCGTCGCCGGCATGAGTGCACATCGCGAGAAAAAGTACGAACAGAACGGCTCGTCCCAGTATTTTCATCTCCCACTCCCGATGACGGTAAGGAATTGCTAGATCCCCGCTGCGGTCATAATGCGGTGAAATAAATCGGGCACCGCGTACGTCCTCTTGTTCAAGACGTGGCCCAAAATGCGGCCGTTCGCGCTCTCCAGGTTTCGTTCCGCGTTAAGAATCTGATCCTTTCGTGTTCGGTTGGCCTCCACTACCAGCACGATTCCGTCGACGAGTGGAGCGAGCCTCGCCGCATCCTGTGTTTCGCTGATTGGGGCGCAATCGATCAAGACATAGCGGTACTGGCGCCGCAGTCTCTCGATCGCGTTTGCCAGAACGCCCTGAATCGTGTGCCAGTCGTTCCCCTCGTCGCCGGACGGTCCTGCATCCCAACCGTTGGGGCGGAGTGCGTCGCGAACGAGAGACCCATAGCTCAAGGCGACGGCCAGCTGCCCGCCGCCCTGGCGCAGCGCTTTTGCCAGCGTCCGCGTCACCTCGGTGACCCCCGCGCCGGGGTGCGCCGATGCAAACGCCACAACGAATCCCGATTCATTTTCGCCCGCCGGTTGCGGGAATATCCTGAACAGCAGCCCTTCGCAGACGGCACCCAGCTTCGAAGGTCGTGGCTTGTGGGAATGCTTCGTTTCGGCAACCGCTGAATGGATCATGTGTCTCCCCATAGGTATCTTTCAAAGTGCCGCGCCGTGTCCGTTCGTCCCAGCCGTCACTTCGTGGGCCGCAGCGGTCTCCGGCGCCAGCAATCCTATCTGCCAGGTTCGCCCCGATCGCCACGACATTTGCGGCACAGTTGCAAGCACCGGATAGCTCGAAGCAACGTCCAGTTCGCGCGGCGTGGCGATCGTGCTTCTGCTTGTCTCCGCGAAATACACCGAACACAACCCGAGAAACATCGCGGTTACAAAACCGAGAGCGCCATACATAAGCGGCCTGGGCCGCTCCGGCTCATACGACACGGTCGGCTGCTGTGCCACCGCGACATTCAGCAGCTTATGCTCGTCCATTGCGTCCTCGATTTGCGCCTGGTCTCGCTTCTGGGCATACAGTGCGTAGTTGGCCTTCATTTCGTCCGCGCGCGCTTGCAGATTGTTGAATTGCGCGCTCACGCTTTCCAGGCCGGCTAGTTGCTGCTTGAGGCTGTTGACCCTGGCGGCTAGCTGGACTCGATGTTCGACGGTTGCTTCGCGTGCAATTTGGTTCTGCACGTAATTCGTACGCACCTGCTGCCATGCCGGATCCACGTCTGTCGTTTCCTGTTTTGACGGCGCCGCTTGCGCTTGGTTCAACGCAGCTTTGGCCGTATTAATCTGCTGATCGAGATCCTGTATCAGTCGATCGCTGGGCTTATAGTTCATTGCTAAATCCGTTCGCTTGTTCTCCATTTGGATCAGGAGAGTGCTGAGCTGTTCGGTTAACCCCTGATTCGGCAGGGCCGTCTCTTGAGACACTTGCCGCGAGGGCATCGAGGCGATCTTTTGGGAACTGGCTGCAAGTTGTGCGTCCAATTCGTGCAACGCGGCGTTGGTCGCGAACAAGTCCTCGCCATCTTCCGTAATCTGCGTGTTCAGGATCGCCTCCTGATCGGGAAGCGACACCACCTGGTGCTGTTGCTGAAAATCCGCCAACTCTTTGGTCGCTTCGTCCCATGCCTCTCGCGATCGCTCTGCTTCGGATGCGAAAAACGCCGACGCGCCTATGGGCCGCTGCAAACGCCGAAGCTCCGCCAGGTAAGAAGCCGACAATCGTTCCAGCGTGTCCCTCGCGGCGTCCGGACTGTTTGCCAGATAGCTCACCGTGATGATGTTGGTTTTGCGCACGACCTCGGTGTCTAGTTTCTTCTCGAACTTGGCTATCAGAGTTTCGTGGTGCCGGATCACGTCCGGAGTTTTTTGGCTGGCGCTTAAGTTCGACCATTCGGGGTCGGCCACCGGATCGATCACGTCATGGCTGTGGAGAATCTCAAGTTCTGAATTGACCTGATCCTCGGTTATTTCGCTTATGATGCTGGGCGATGTCGTGGGTTCGGGAGTGACTACAACATTCTCTCGCGTGTTCTGCACCAAGAATTCCATTTCCGACAGATACTGCTTTTTCATGATCAGAGTCACCGCCAGCGTCGCTAGCAGAACGGTCCCGACCACCGAAAAGAACAGCCGCTTCTGACGGAAAAATCCTTCAACGGCAGTCCGCAGAGAGGCGTCAGGCACTGGGGCGATTGTTCTTGTGGCTGGCACAATTGCGCCGCTACGTTGCATGGTGGCACACCTCAAGGTCAGCCCCGGCGGGGCGAATTGTTATGTGAACGAGTACAAATACACGGGCGCCCGCTCGACAATGGCATCGAGAAGTTACAAGACGCCTTAAAGGTGAATTGCCTGTGGATGCGTTTCAGTTGGAGCTGGGTGACAACGTGCCGCACCGCAATTGCTAACTATAAGAATCGCCTTTACGAGTTCAAAGTGACAGAAGTGAGAATCAATAAGCAAACTCAAAAAATGAATTGAGTCCATAAGTGTTTGGTTACCGTTTTCGTTAATCTTCGACGCGTCTGCACGTCGGCAGCGAAAACCCTGAGCATTCGGGTTGCCGCATGCGCCTCCCTACAGGATTTACCCGATACCGCAAAATTCGCGCGCGTTTCGCGATCAATCGAAGAATGAACTACTTGCACGCAAAAACCCCTTGCCGTGGGTAATCGAATCGCTTTCGCGAGTGCGACTGACGTGAGAATGATAATGAGAACTCAGTCGCGGAAGGGCGAAGTTTATTCTCGCTCTTGGTAATTCTTGCGCGGGTGTGCCCGAGCTAACAGCTCGATCACCAAAAGCCATTCAGGAAAGTTGAGAACCTCCAGCCTCCAACTGACTGCGGTACTCTAGCAGTCAAGATTAAACTCCCGGGCCGATCTAGCTCCGCCCCCGCAATCGATCTCAGCCTCCAGCCCTTAGTGTTTTTCGTTGAGTGGTTCAAATCCAACCCCCGCAACCATGGGCGCTGCGAGGCGAAACCTCAAAGCGCCCT
The DNA here is from genome assembly GCA_963743335.1 of uncultured Acidobacteriota bacterium. GTDB lineage: Bacteria > Acidobacteriota > Terriglobia > Acidiferrales > UBA7541 > Palsa-295. The sequence continues at coordinate 1,430,168 of CAVUPI010000001.1, read as the reverse complement.
TCCTTCCCCCCCCCGCATTCCGCCGCCCAAAAGCCGAGCTGACATTTCCCTTGCGGCCGATTTCATCGGCCGGGCCGGAGGTCGTCGGTTCAGATACAACCCCCGCAACCAAACTGCTTCGGCGTAAAGAACTTCGGCGCCCCCCGCAAGCATCCGAATTTGCAACCCCAAGCGGCGAGCCATCAGCCATGAGCGTTTGTCTGGTGAGTACATGCGCCATGACATGAAATGATCTCGTCCGCGCGGACTCCTTTTCCGTACACGATGATGCGAACGTTTTCTTGACCGTATGGTCTCGGTTCCCGTGCTGACGTGATAACGCCTTTGGCCATGGCGGTGATTGGAGCACTGACGCGGTCGGTTTTCTTCTCCTTTACCGCACTGATCGTGCCAGGGGCAATATTCCTCATGCGAGCATGAAAAGCGACTATTGCGGGCGCAGGTGCGGGAATGACGAAAAGCCACGAGCAGGAACTGAGAGCGCGACAAGAGAATATCCCCCTTCGCGATTTCTCGCGAAGGGGGAACGCGTATCGAAGGAAAGGTCAGACTAACGTGGCGAAGACGATCTGGTCACCACCTGTTGACCGGGCCGTGGCACGCACCGACGCCCTTGTCGCTGAAAGTAGCAGGGCCGGTTGTCTGTGCAGGATCCTTCAGTGCCGACTCGAAATCCCACGCGTAGCCGTTCTGATTGAGCGTCAGGCCCATCACGCCCCAGAATTCCCCGGTTGCCGCCTGGAGATTTTCTGCGTTGAAGTTGTTGTTGCCGCTGGGATCCGAGGCTGTGCCGGTTGTGGCGACCGTATCGAGTGTCTCGCCGCCGGTGCCCACGATGAATTCGCGTATACCCTTCTTCGGATCGTAGTTGCCGGAGGCGTCAAGGGGGCGGTAGCGGGCATACAGGTGGTCGTGTCCGTTCAGCACCAGGTCGGCTCCGTACTGGTAGAGCAGTTGCCAAAAGGCCTGAGCGGTTGTGCCCTCCTCGCTGAGGCCGTTGGCAGCGCTGTACGTGGGCTGGTGCCAGTAGGCCAGTGTGCATGGGGATTGATCCGCGGCGAGGTCCTTTTTCAACCACTCGAGTTCGGCGGCAAACCAGGGACCCATCGCCGAACAGCCGCCCGGCTGTGTCTCGCACTCTATGTTGAGCGAGATCAGGTGCCACGCGCCCAGATTATAGGAATACCAGCCATCTCCGACCCCGACTGGTCCCCCCGCCGGCACTGTGTTTCCGAGTCCGCCCGTTTCCTCGAAGTGCCCCGCCTGTCCATCCGAATACGGCACGGGTTGGGTGAAGGTGCCGGCGGTGTCAGGGTTGTTGGCGATGGTCGCCGTCATGATGGTTCCATCGGGATTGTGCTGGACGCCGTTGAAGTAGGAGAAGTAGCCGTAGCCGGCAACGCCGATCGCGCCGTGCTCGGTATAAAACTCGTGGTTGCCAGGAGCGGGCCGGGTGATCAATTTGAAAGCGCCATACGTCAATTCGTACGAGTTCTCAAAGTCCGAATATTGGCCTACCTGGTATTGCTCATCTCCGAGGAGCGCGACGAGGTCAGGTTTCATACTCTCAATCTGCTTCGCAGTTGCCGCCTGGGATGCGTTCAGATTCTGAGCGGTGTCCCCGCTGCAGTTTTCACCCGCCTTCTCGCCGCTCGGCTCCTCGCCTGGCTGGCAGGCGACGTCACCAACCACCGCCAGCACAGGAGGCCGCTGCAGCTTTTCGTACGGCCACAAATTGTCGTCCGGCGCTGGGTTGCCGTTCGACCACTGATCATCGTTCTGCTGCGCATTGTCGTTGGAGTTTTGATTCTGCGCCTTGACCGCGGCTGGAATCGCCAGCAACGAGGCCGCTGCTCCCATGAGCACAACCGCTCGAAACCTTCCCCGGATCATCTTCATGCAGTTCCTCCCTGTCGGGCTTGTAGTTGGATAGTTGCCAAAGAGGTGAGTTTTATTCCTTCCACATTTCGTGTGTATGTCGAACGTGTGAAAAAGCCGTAACACAGATTATTGGGGAGGTCGTTTAAACCATCAGCAAAACGGAATGTCCTTGACGCTACCGAGGACTAAAGAGGCTGCCGTAAGCGAATCCGTCGTGATTCACAATCACCTGGTTGAAACTGTACCGCTGAACGGACGCACAACGTGTGGCTTCGCAGAATCGCCACACCGCCCGGTTTGCACGCGACGCGACGCGATGCTCAGGCGCAGCAAAACAGCGCCTTGAAGCCAAAGTCTATGTGCTGCTGGATAGAAAGCGCCCTTCTTTTTTCCTCGCTCGCATCCCGGCGGGCCAGTCCGCGCGCTCTAGCGTGGCGCTTTTTCACGCGACTCGGCGACCAATGAAACCGGCGCCGCCTTGGCAGACGCGTCCACGGCGTTATCTGCCAGCGGCGAATCGGGGACCGGGTCGGAGGCGCTCGATTTCAAACACAGCGCCGCGGCCTCCGAGATGTTTTGAGATTCCTGCTGTTTCATCGCCAGCCAGTCGTTAAATGTTGCTTTCTCCCGCACCATACGGTCCAAGTTGCGATTGATGCATGCCATATGGTGCAGCTTCAGGCCTTCGAGTTCGGCGAGAATTTGCGCATTCTCTTTCGCCTTCCGCGCCCATTCCGCTTCAATCTGCGTTTTCCGCTCGGCCTCGTAGGAGTCCAGGGCACCCTGACGCGCTTTCGCGTCCCGTAGCACTTCCTCAATCGGTATGCCGGCGGCATCAAGGGCCATCAGGACCGCGGCCCGCTTCATTTCGTTCGGTAATTCGCGGACGTGTTCGCTGCGAAGCATTTCAACCACTTTGTTGATCCCGTAGTCCTTCCGCGGATTCCTGATCCCGGACGTGCGGTAGATGTCCTCCACCGGCATCAGCTCGATTGGGAAACCCGGGGTATCCTCTCTCTTAGGATTCTCAGAAATCTTTCCGGCGGGGGACGCAACCTCGGGCGAACGATTCCCGTTCTCGCCGTTTCCGTTTTCATTTCCGTTGAGGGCATCCTGCTTCGTGCGCGAGTGTGTCAGGCCAAACCAATTGCGTCGCATATGTTTCCTTTTCTTGCCGTCTTCCTCTTCCTTTGAAAGCTGCCTGGTTTGCAGCTCAACCCTTACAGGGCCATCGAATTCCGGAGGGCTGCCTTTGCTTTCCGTTTCGTCTCGCGTCCAGGGCGGAGGCGTCGCGGCAGTCCGGCCCGCCGTACGCGGGATCGACTCTTTTGACGGCTTCCCTTCGGCTACGGCAGTCCTGCTCCGCTTGCTTTGTTGGCGCTCCTGGGGATTCGGGACTTTAGCGGTTGAAACCGGAGGATCGCCGCTCCTCACTCCTCCCCGCTGCGGGACAGCCGTCGAAACGAGTTGATCAAGAGTCGTTCGATTCGATGCGTCTCTCTGAATGCCCACAAGATAGCCGCCGTCGTCTCCGACGCAATACTTGGCAATGCCCGAAAATTGCTCCCAGCGGCATCGAATTCCCAATTTTGACCCAACGGCGACCGGTGTCCCGATCCGTATGCATGCTCCCCCAACCGACTTGTTTTCGATGCGCGCGCTCACGGACTGCAAGGTTCCGCCTGGATCCTCCCATGATGCGTCCACGGAAATCATCACCCGCGTCCGCGGCTCGCGCATAACTCGTTTCATCCTAGCTCTATCGGCAGAAAGTCGAATCGGCCTGAGACCCATTGCGCAGCCAAGTGTCTGACATGACACACGTGCGTTTCACTTCTGCGCGGGACCGACGCGCAAGTCTTCCAAGCGGGCATTCGCGAATGAAACTGCAAGACGCAGTGCGAGGCCCCGTAAGGCTAACCGTTTTCTGGTTCATAGCGCCGAGTTAGCGGCGGGCCCTAACTGCCCGCTACGTCATCGCGGGCGGAAGGCATCAGCCGATGCTCCCCGAGGAGGTCGGCGAGCATCCATGCTCACCGGCAATCGCATCGGTGACGTTCATTTGAGCGGCCGGGGATCGGAAAAGCACGCGCCGAGCCCATGCCACGGGATAGGCAACCCGCGCCGCCGCTCCCGCGCCGCCCGGAGCCACATTCATCCCTGACAAGCGCGGCGGGACCGAACCTCGCAAAGCAGAGGCTTCTTCCGGCTTCGGATTCCTCCCGACTCGCCTTATAATCTCAGCGCCAAAGGCCGCCCCACACTTGCCCGAACCCGGTCTCAGCCCGGAACGCTACTCGCTCGCCGTCATCACCGATGACGCCGACATCTTCCCCGAAATCCGAAAACATATGGGCGGAGAGTTTCGCACTTCCCTCGCGACCACCGAGGACGAAATCCGGGGCGTGATCGACCGCGACGATCTCCACGCCATTCTCTTCAGCCTGGATGCGATCGGCGAGGGCCCCGCCGACGGGCTCGAAGTCCTCGCGGAGATTCGCAAGATTCGCGACGATGTTGTTCTCGTCGCGTTCACGCGCAGCAACCAGCGCACCATTCCGCTGCGAGCCAGCCAGGCCGGCGCGGACGAATTCTTCCTCTTCCCGATCAACTATGACGAGCTGAAGATCGTCCTGTCGCGCGCGATCGAGAAACGCGCGCTTGAACTCGAAGGCCGCCGCGTCGTTCAGCAGGTGGAAAACAAGGCCGTGTTTTTCGGGCTGGTCGGCGTGAGCCCGGCCATGCAGAAGATCTACCAGGCGATCGAGGCCGTCGCCGGCACCGGGGCATCCGTCGTGATTCGCGGCGAGAGCGGTGTCGGCAAGGAACTCGTCGCGCGGGCGATTGTCCAGTGCAGCGATCGCGCAGGCGAGCCATTCGTTTGCCTGAATTGCTCCGCACTGCCCGAGAGCCTCATGGAGTCCGAACTCTTCGGCTACGAAAAAGGCGCGTTCACCGGCGCCGACGCCGCCAAACCCGGCCTCATCGAACTCGCGCACTCGGGCACGCTTTTTCTCGACGAAATCACGACCCTCCACCATAGCTTGCAGAGCAAGCTCCTGCGCGTCCTCCAGGAACGCTCGGTTCAGCGCCTCGGCGGGCGCTCCGCGAAGAGGATCGACTTTCGCCTGATCACCGCCACGAACGAGGATCTCGAGGATTGCGTCCGCAAGGGCCGCTTTCGCGAGGACCTATACTTCCGTATCAACGTTGTCCCAATCGCCGTGCCTCCGCTGCGCGAGCGCCAAGGCGACGTGGCGCTGCTCGCCGATCATTTCATGCGAATTTACTGCGCCTCGATGAAAAAGCCCCTGAAGACCCTGAAGCCCGACGCGCTGGAGGTGCTGGAAGCCTACGAGTGGCCGGGAAACGTCCGGGAGCTCGAAAACGTGATCCAGCGTGTCGTCGTGATGGTCGGCAGCCCCGTCGTAACCCTCGAAAGCCTGCCTCAACAGCTTCTGCGTCACAGCGCAACCGTGCAGGAGGCGATCCTGATCCCCGAGGAGGGCGTGGATTTCGACGCCGAGATGGAACGCCTCGAAATCGCCTATCTTGGGGCCGCGCTTCGCCGCACGGGCGGCAAGAAGAGCGCGGCCGCCAGGCTCTTGCGGCTCGACGGGCAGCGCATGAAGTATCTGTGCCGCAAGCACGGGGTGAGCGGAAGCGACTAAGCCGGTAACTTTTTGACCATCAGTAGTTTAATTTTTAACCGCATGGGTCAATTTCTCACCGTTTCCGCGCGCGCGGCCCGCCAGTACTTTCGTACTAAGCGCTTTATTTCCAGTCCGAGGAGCCCCGAACCCAAGCCCGCAACGATTGGCATCCCTCTTGCACTAGGTAGTTGCGTACGCCGAAAACAAAATTCAGCGAGGAGACGCGGCCATGACGATTGAAAAGAAGAGTTTGATCAGCACCCTCAAGACCACGAAGAAAGCGAACGCCGTGAAGGAAGACGTCAGCGGAGCGGCATCGGTCAGCTCAGGCCAAAAAATGCCCGGCCAGGTGAGGCTCGGAGCCAAGGGCATTAAGCTCGGCACCAAGGGCATTCAAGCTCGGCACCAAGGGCATCAAGCTCGCAACGAAGGTCTAAGCACGAAACGTCTAAGCGCAAAACGTTCGCGCCATTCCGCTTTGCCCTGGGCAGCAAATTTATCGAAGGCCTCGACTCCAATCGGGGCCTTCTCGCTTTCACCAGAGCTTCCTGACAAAGAATCTCCACGTCTCCTGCCAGGCCAATCCGGCCAAACTGCGCCGGGCGCCATAAATTCGCGCCGTGCCGATCATGCCCGGCTTGAGCCTCCCGCCCGCATTATCGACCTCGATCTGAGCAACGTAGAAATTGGGAGCGCCCAGCCCCTTGAACTCGTTTGCCTGGGCGAGAACGGGGTCGAGCGCCGAAGACTGCGGAGACAGCGAGGTGACCCGCGCGTCGAGTGTTCCCCAAACCCCGTCAACCTCCAGGCGGGCCTTCGAGCCCATCGCTAATCTGTAAAGATCATGTTCGGAGACAAAAATCCGAGCGCGCATTCGGCTCAAGTCGGCGATTTCGGCGAGTGCCGTGCCCTCAGGCAGGTACGATCCCAAGCGATCGGCGACGTGTGGGGTAAGCACGAGTCCCGAAATCGGGCTGCGAACATCCAGATTCGACGCCTCGGCTCCTAGCGCGCTCGTCTGCTTCGCCAACTGATCACGTTCTTGGTCCGCCGCGCCGAAATCCGCGTAGCGCAGAGCCGCGGATTTGGCCCTATCCGATGCGACCGTGTAGCTTGCTTCCGCGCTCGCAAAGTCGGACTGCAGGGGAAGATTGCGAAGCTGGATGAGCGGCTCGCCCGCCTGCACCGTCATGCCTTCGTCGGCATAAACCCGCGTCACGCTCCCTGGAACTACGTTGCGCACGACGGCGGTTTGAACAGGCTCGAGCACAAACGGTCCCTTCACCGTATCGTGTGACAACGGCAGCAGGAGCACCAAGGCGGCCGCCGCGCCAACGGCCCAGGGATGCCGCGATGCAAACCACGCCCCTACGCGGTCCTTCTTGTCCAAATAGACGAATTTCATAAAGTTCACCAGTGTGCGGATTCTCGAGCGGAAGATCAGAACCGCTGTCGCGAGTTCGGGAATGAACGACCAATCGGGATCAAAGTTGCGGAAAATGCTGCCAACGAGCCCGGCTACCAGATATAGCAGCGTGTAGGTGTAGAGCCCGGACGCCAGCGCGTATGCCGCATAACCCAACCGCCAGCGTCGCGGTACGAACGGCACTTCCACTGGAAGTCTCCAGATGTGCCGTTTCACCCACGCGGAAACATACGCGGTGGAATTCTCTTTCAAGTCCATCAAGCCGAGTATTTCGCAAACGATGTAATAGCCGTCCAGCTTGATCAACGGATTGAAATTGATCAGCACCGACGCAATTCCGGTGATGAGCATCATCATGTAAGCAACGGAATGCAGCGCCGTGTCCGGCGGCGATAGCCACCAGACGATCGTCGCTCCCGCGCAGATGTACAGCTCCGACCACACTCCCGCCATTGCGATCACCATGCGCTGATAGCGCGAGGCCAGTACCTCGCCCTCCGTGGTGTCTGTGTAAAACGCGGGCGTGAGATAAATCAGGAGGAAACCCATGGCCGGAACGCGACCTCCGTAGTGTTTGCACGCGTGCCCGTGGCCGATCTCGTGCCAGCACATGGAAATGACGGCGACGATGTAAAACGTCCCGGCATCCGCCCAGGTCTTTTGCGAGAAATCGAAAAAGTACAATGTGTCGCGCCCAATATCGCTCCAATGCGCCGCGGTAATACCAGCCATGATTGCGAAAAATACGAGCGTGATCCCCGTGAACCACCATGTGTAGACGAACGATGTGTGGCCGTAAACCCAGGTAATGAACCTGTCCGGATTCACCGCCGGAAACGTGATCTGGGCCAGGTCGCCCCACCGGCTCTTTTTCGTCTTGAGCGCTTTGCGGCGCTTTTCCGCATCCTTCTGCATCAGCAGGAGATTCTTTTCTTGCGAGGTTTTGTACCAGAAGTCGTCGGCCTCCAGGGTGGCCGCGAATTCCCGAATCTCGTCGACGCCGTACTCGGCGCCGGCCTCTCCGGAATACAAAGTGGCGATCTCTTCGTAGGACCGGTTGCCGTCAAACAACTGCGCCAGCTCCCAATTGGCCTTGGGAAACCGGTACATCGCTTCCTGGCTCGGCACGAGCGCGCGAACGATTGGCTTTCCTTCTTCGATGTGCTCTTTGAAGACGATATCGGGAGGGATGCGCGGCGCGCGCTCGGAAATCACCCGGGCCGGCAGTTCCGGCAGGGCTACGTCGAGTAGGCGTGTGAGATTCATTGCACGTGGGCGAGGTGGACCGAGGCCGTCATTCCCGGCCGCAGTGAACCTCGATTGCCGACGAGTTCCACTAGGACCTCGAATGTCCCGCTCGCGGGATCCACAACGGGGCTGACCTCGCGCACCCGCGCCGAGTGCCGTTCTCCGGGAGCGTCGGGCGAATCGACCTCGAAGCTCTGTCCCTGGCGTACCTTGCCGAACAGCTTTTCCGGCAGCGTGAATCGCACGAGCAGCGGCGCCTCGCTGGTGACCCAGAAGAGGCGATCGCCCTTGGCGACGGTCTGCCATTCGCGGACGTACCGGCGAGCTACCAGCGCGTCAAACGGCGCGACGACTTTCGTCTTTTCCAGCTCGAGCTCGATCGAATGCTCGTCGTCCCGCGAGTTGTTCAGGAGTTCGGTAACGCGCTTGATATCCCAATCATGCGATTCGACGTCGTATTTCGCGTGCTGCAGCTGTTCGGCGGATGTGAGGCCCTCTTTCCACAGCTCCTGGGCGCGGACGTAATCGGCCTGCATCACTTCTCTCTCGGCTTTCCAATTGTTCAGGTCGTCCTCGATGCTGCGGGATTTGGCGCGCGCGGAATCGAGCTGAGATTGAAGGTCGCGGTCGTCCAGTTGTGCCAGCAAGGTGCCCGCTTTCACGCGGGCGGGCACATCGTAGAGAATCTTGGCGACTACGCCATCGCGTTGCGCGGTCAAGTCCACCTCATGTTCGACGACGATCGGGCCGGAAACAACCAACTCCGCATCGACGGGCGCTGGGCTTGGTTGCGCCGGCGGCGCCGAAACCGGGGCAGGAAGGCTCGCCGCGTTCGAAACCGCCTCTACGTCGGGCTTGTCGCTGCCGCAGCCGATCACTTGCACTGCGGCGGCCAGGACCGCCCAACAAATCAGATTGCGCACGCTTCCCCTCCGGCACACACCATCACCCGCGCTACCACCCGAACCAGTACCACAATTTCGAATAGGCCCAGAAAAACGGCCCACGGAAAAAGACGTAGCCCGCCGGGCGCCATCCGACGCGGATTTTCCCGCGTCCCTGCATTCCAGTACGAATCAGTCCGTCGGCATTCGGAATAGCGACGCGCGAGTAGAATACAGTCGAATCCTGAAGCTTCTGCGCCTCGGGACTCACGATATCGACCTCGCCATGAAACGTGTGCGCCGGGTAGCTGTTCAGCTTGACGGAAGCGTGTTGGCCCACGCGCAAAAGACCCGCGTCGTCATCGTCCGCGGCGACATCCACCATGGCCCGGGAGGTGTCGACAACTTCGGCGAACGAGTCACCGCGGCCGAGCTTGCGGCCCGCAAAATCCTCCACGTGCGGTGTGGCAATCACGCCGTCGATCGGCGAGCGAAGCTGCGATTTGTCCAAGACCTCGCGCGCGCGATCGAGCTCCGCTTTCCAGTATTGCGCTTGAACGCGCTGCACCCCGGCGGTCGTCCCATCGTCGGTTGCGAGCGCGCGGTTCATTTCGAGCAAGGATTGCTGATAACGCGACTGCGCCTCGGCAACCCCCGACTGCGCAGTCCAATCTTCCATTTCGGCGACCACCTGCCCCGCGTGCACGGCCTGCCCTTCCTTCACGAGAACCTTGCTGACCACGCCGTCCGTCTCGGGCTGAATCTCGGCCTGGCGCAGCGGTGCCACCACGGCATCGCCATCCACGCGCAGCGGCAGCGGCACCGCGACAAGGAAAACCAGCGCCGCGATCGTGCCGCCGATAATGAGCCCGCGGCGGCGCTTTTCCATTGCCATGAATTTTCGTTTGCGCACCAGAACGGGCTCGAGAACGGAAATAAACGGCACTTCTTTGTACATCTGCGCATTGCGCAGCGCGACCGTGGCTTGGCTTGTGAGAACCTGCAAAATCTCAAGGTGGGCCGCCGACAAGAAATCCGGATCCTTGCTTTCCAGCGCTAGCATGCCGACGCGTCCCGTGTCGTCGTTGAGCGGCATGGCGTAGAAACCGCGCATCCCGGATTCCGCGAAATATTTCCGGAATTTGGCGCGGGTCTCTTCCCGATCTGCATCGATTTCGTCGCCGTGCTGCCGCACGTGAACAACTTCAGACGACAGCGCCGCCCATTGCAGCACTTCGTTCAGCGGCGCCAGCTCCGGCGAGTCGGCCTCGACCTTCGCGAAACCTGTGACCGCGCTGAGTTTGAAGTGCCCGTGCCGCTCAAGGGCCAGCGCGGCGCGTTCGTAAGGAATCACCGCTTGCGGCGCATTCACGATCGTCTGCAGCATCCGCTCGAGATTCAGCGTCGAGGTGATCTCGTGGCTCACCGTATTGAGCGTTTCGAGAATCTCCACCTTGCGCTCCGCCATCAGGAGGCTTGCGTTGTGCAGCGCCGTGGATGCCGTCTCGGTGAGGCTTGTGAGGGTGAACAGGTCGTCTTCGCCGAATACGCTGCCGTCCGGCTTGTTGACGACCTCGACGACGCCCACGAGCGCCCCTTTGTCCATAATCGGCGCCGCCAACAGGGACCGCACTACCGCTTCCCCGGCAGCGGCATTCCGTTGCACGAGTCGCGGATCGTCCGGGCCCGAAACGCAAAGCGGCTCGCCATTGTTGGAGACGACGCCCGCTATTCCTTCGTCCGGTTGGAGAATTTCGCCGCGGAAGGAAGTAGGATCTTCGCCGTCCTGGTGCATCAACTCGAGCGTCTCGTCAGGATGTAGGAGCCAGATGTTGACTGCCTCGGCCCCGAGGATTTCCAGGAATTTGGAGCCGATGAGCGGCAGCAATTCTTCCATCTCGAGCGTCGACGAGAACACTTTCTCAAGATCGTACATCTGCGTAATTCGGCTGATGGATGTGAGTGTTCCGTGTCTCTCCTCTTCGTAGGACTGCGCGGACGCGAGGGCCACCGCGCCCAGTTGAGCCGCCGGCCGCAAGGCTTCGACGGATTCCTCGGCGAGTTGATCGTCGAAAGAAAGAATCTCGAGCGCCCCAACCAGAGTCTCGTCTTTCATCAACGGAATGTAGCAAAGCGAACGCAGAGTCCGGCGTACGTCGATATGCGGATAATCTTCGCGCTTCAGTGCAGCGCCGCTGCGAAAAATCGGCGATGGGTCCTGGATGAGGCGGCCGAGCAGGCCGGAATCGGATTCGACTGCCTGATCGTGAATACCAACCTCGCCCGCTGTGGCTTTCGGCGCCCAGTAAAGAATGTCGTCCTCGTGCGCGACGATATACACGTTTACTGCGGAATCGGAGAACAACTCAGACACAAAACGGGCGAGCACACGCGCGCGCGGTGCGACTTCCTGCTCGGATAGCAGATGGGAAGAGAGAACAGAAAAATCCAGAATCGATTCCTGTTTCCGGCTCAACTACGTTCTAGCTTTCCGCCCGTTCGCTCCTTCGGGAAACAGTCCGGCGGACTGAGTTCCTTGCATTTTGGGCCCGGATTCACTAAAACTTGTGTGCCGCACTCTAACAAAGGCACTTGCGGGTGTCAACGAACGCGGGTTTTCAGGCCGTCCCGGCACGCCAGAGGGAGAGATTCTTGGGTATCGACACGAAGACAGAAGGCGATGTGAAAATTGTGAAGGTGACGGGAAAGTTGGGCTTGGGTCCCGACCTGACTCGCCTTGGTGCCGTCGTGGAGGAACTGATCGGCCAGTCTCACAACAAGATCCTTCTCGATCTCGAGGAAGTGCCGACCATCGACTCGAGCGCGATCGGGATGCTCGTTCGCTGCATGACGTCCGCGAAAAAAAGTGGCGGATCGATCCGGCTGTTGAAACCCACGAAATTTATCGTGCAAACCCTCAAGATGGTTGGATTGATGAACCTCTTCCCTACCTACGAAGATCTGCCCGCGGCCGTCGCGTCTTTTCAGTAACGCGACGAGCGCCAGGACGCACGTAACCTCTTTTTTGGGAATATCTTACGGCCTTGTCTTCCTGGCGCGGCCCCGGGCAGTGTGGCAAAAAGCTGCGAAGAATGGCTTGTCTCGACCATTTAAGGCCCCTGTAAGCTGCTTTCGGAAGCAAAGTGCTTGCTCTCTGTACAGCAGAAAATGCGAGGCGAAGTCGAGGCGAAATTTATCCGTTGCGAACTTCCTGATCCGAATCGAGAACGGGAAGCTCCAGCGTGACCACGAGCCCGCCGCCCGCGGCATTGGCGGCCGTCACGCTGCCGCCATGCAGGCGAAAAGCGCGCTCCGCGATCGCGAGCCCCAGGCCTGCGCCATCGGGATCCTTGCGAATGCCGTCCACCACGCGGTGAAAGGGGATGAACAATTCGGCCAGCTGATTTTCGGGGACGCCGGTACCGTGGTCCCGCACATGGATCACGGCGCAAGAGCCGTGGCCATTGGGCCGGCACTCGATCGCGACATCCACGGAGGTTCCGTCCGCCGTGTGCCGCACGGCGTTCCTCACGACGTTTTCCACCGCGCCGCGAACCATCTCGGGCGCGCCGTCGACAGAGCACTCAAAGGACTGATCGAATTTCACGGAGCAATTGCGGCCTCTCGCTTCGTAGTCGCCGTCGGACGCGACTTCCTGAACGAGGGCGCCGAGATCGAAAATCTTCTTCCGCTGCAGATCGACTCCGCTTTCGATTCTGGAGAGGCTCAGCAACTGGCCGATCAGTTTGTTCAAGCGATCCGTCTCGCGCTCGATTCGGTCCAGATGCTCAAACGCTTCCGGATTCGCGCGCTGCCGCGCGAGGCCCAGCGCCAGATTCAATCGAGTGAGCGGCGAGCGAAGCTCGTGAGAAACGTCGGCTAGCAGACGCCGTTGCGAGCTGACCAGAAGGTCGATGCGTTCCGCCATCCGGTCGAAATCGCGGCCGAGCTCGGCCAGCTCGTCACGCCGCTCGGTGACACTCCTGTCGACGCGCGCATCGAGATGTTCGCTTGCGATTTCGCGCGCGGCAAAGCGAAGCTTGCTGATCGGTCCCGTGATATGCCGCGCGAGCCAGAAACAGAAAATCGCTCCCGTAGCGAGAACGACCAGCCAGCGCACCATGCCTTCGGTGCCCACATCCTCGAACAAAAACTGAATCATGGAATGCGGCAGGAATGGACGCGGCGGAAAGGTCATGAAGAACGCGTACGAGCGCCCGCTCGCGCCGGTGACTCGTTCCGCCATGATTCTCTCTTGATTGAAGTACACGGGCTTGGCCGGCTCGGCTTGCCGGACTCGAGGCACGAGCTTGAGAACTTTTTCGGGGACGGAGCGGCCGAGCACTTCCTGGCCGTCTTCGTCGAGCATGTAATCCTGCATCGGATCTCTTTGCTCGAGCGACGCGATGTACTTGGCGGCGGCTGCGGCGCCGCTGCGTTCCAGAAGATCGGCCTCGTGCTGGGATCTGAGGTCCAGAGGCAACTCGTACTTCTGGCGCCAGCGTTCGTCGTCCGCGGAGCGCGAGCGAATGAGCGCGGCTGAAGTGACCAGCGCGGCGCTGAGCACCACGATGCCAAGCCAGAACCACAGAAAAATCTTGAAGAACAGGCTACGCATTATTTTTCAGCGGCGACGGAGCGGTGAGACAGAACATACAGATAGCCGATTCCGCGCACGCCCTTGATTCGTTCCGTGCCGTCGGGTCGCGACCCGAGTTTGCGGCGCAGATTACTTACATGAGTATCCATGCTGCGGTCAAACGGAGAAAATTCACGGCCTAAGACGGCGCGCACCATTTCCTCGCGTGAGAGCACGGCGCCAGCGGATCTCAGGAAAGTTTCGAGGAGATCGAATTCCACGGCGGTGAGATCGAGCGGCTCGCCGGCGCGCCGCGCGAGTCTCGCTCCCTTATCGAGTTCGATGTCTTCCAGGCACAGGCGCTCTGCCGCCTCCGGTCGGATCGTTGCGGCGTCCGGACGCGAACGGCGAAGGACGGCCTCGATCCTCGCGGAAAGCTCGCGCGAATTGAACGGCTTTGGCAGGTAGTCGTCCGCGCCCAACTCAAGGCCCAGAATACGGTCCTGATCGTCGCCGCGCGCCGTGAGCATCATGACAGGGATGCGCGACTGAGCGCGAATGCGGCGAAGAACCTCGAATCCCTTCAGATCGGGCAGCATGACGTCCAGCACAACGATCGAATGCTCGCCAGAGAGAGCGCGTTCGACCCCTTTCAGGCCGGCGTGAACCGATTCGATCACAAAGCCTTCCTGGGTCAGGAATTGGGAGAGCAGCTGGCACAGCTCCACGTCGTCATCCACTACAAGAACGTGCTGTTTCGAAGGTGTGCCGATCGCCTTCATGCCGGGGCTCAGATCGATTTTCGTCCGATCGCTGTCTGGTTTCAAGGAATGCAAACCTGGCCGATGATAACTAGTTCGGCGATTGACGAGCGTCAAGAATTGTCAAGCATGCGGCCTCGCGCTTAACGAAACTTTGCGATCCGCCAACGCATCTGGACCTTCGCCGCCGGGCCGCTCTTGTAACCTTATTCGCGGTGCATCCATCCATTAAAGGAGCGTCTCCTTGGATCAAGGGTACTCTGAACTCGCAGGCGCGAACGACGAATCGCTGATCGAGCTCGCAAGGCAAGGCGAGCGTGACGCAATCGACGTGCTGTTTTCACGTCACATGCCCATACTGCAACGAACAGCGTTGAAGTTCTTGCACAACGAGGCCGAGGCGGAAGATGTGGTCCAGGACAGCCTGACGTCGGCGTTCGTGCACCTCTCGCAATATGCGGGACGGGCTCAGTTCCGGACGTGGCTGTTGAGCATCCTGCTGAACACCGCGCGCACCAGAGTGCGTGGCCGAAAGGGAGATCGCAATTTGTCGCTCGAGGAAGCACTGGGAGATTCGGGCGCCGCGCCCATTTTGGCGCTGCGCGACCCCGGGCCGGGTCCCGACCAGGTGATGGCCGCACAAGAACAGCAAGGAATCTTGCAGGAGGCCTTAAACTATCTATCGCCAGATTTCAGGGCGGCTTATTACCTGTGTTACGTAAAGGGCCTTTCTGCCAAGGAAGCAGCCGCTAGCCTGGGAGTGAACCAGCAAACGCTCAAGGTCCGACTGTTTCGCGGGAAACGAAAGCTGACGACGAGGCTATCCATCATCAAGGACATCAAAGGCGAAGCGCATCTCGGGGCAGGCCGAACTTGCCTGCGCCGTGCGGAAGCTATGCAGAGCGGCGCGAAGCATAGCGGAATTCGATCAGGAGAATCTTCCATACAATAAGGACCGAACTTTCCTGCCATGTCTCCGTGGCCGGAGCCGTCTCGAAGCAAATTACCCCAATGCGAATCGCAACAAGCGAGGCCGTTTCTTTCGATCGATCGCGAAACGTTTGTATACCGACACCACCACGGGCGGATGAGGACTCCAAATGGCCGAATGGACGTTGAAAACGAATCCTGACGACAGCTCGACTCTACCGCCTGAATCTGCGAAGCCTCCCCGCGAGCGCAACCCGGGGACGAAGCGGCACGGCTGGGTTTGGGTGATCGTCGCCGTCCTGATAGCCGCGGCCATATTCTTCATTTATCGCCAGTATCAAGCCACGCAGGAGGCAGAGAAATCGAAGTCGAATTCCAACGAGCGCGGCGTGCCGGTGGTTGTGGGTACCGCGACCAAGGGTGATATCGGAGTCTATCTACAGGCCCTCGGCACGGTGACTCCCGTCTATACGGTGACGGTCACGAGCCGGGTGCAGGGACAGATCATGAACGTCTTTTACCGCGAAGGGCAGATGGTGCGGAAAGGCGACCCGTTGCTGGAAATCGATCCGCGGCCATACGAGGCCGCCGTGACGCAGACCGAAGGTCAGCTCGCGCACGATGAAGCGGTGCTGAGTGAGGCTCGCATCGACCTCGACCGCTATCAAGCCGCGTTGAGCCAGAATGCGATCGCCCAGCAGCAGGTCTACGACCAGCAGCAAGCGGTAAAGCAGTACGAGGGCACCGTGAAAAACGATCAGGGCCTGCTGGATACGGCGAAGGTGAACCTGGTTTACTGCCACATCACGTCGCCCATCGACGGGCGGGTCGGCTTGCGGCTGGTTGATCCGGGAAATATCGTCCAAGCAAACAGCACGACCGCCCTGGTGGTGATCACTCAGCTACAGCCCATCACCGTGGTTTTCAGCGTCGCCGAGGATTATCTCTCGGAAATCGAGCAGCAGTTGCACCACGGCCAAAAATTGAAGGTGC
The DNA here is from genome assembly GCA_963743335.1 of uncultured Acidobacteriota bacterium. Classification (GTDB taxonomy): domain Bacteria; phylum Acidobacteriota; class Terriglobia; order Acidiferrales; family UBA7541; genus Palsa-295. The sequence goes on along the minus strand of CAVUPI010000001.1, from coordinate 1,413,813 downwards.
AGGCGCTCGACAGGTCGCAGGTCAAGACGCTTGCGACCGGCTCGCTGCTGACGCTCGACAATCAAGTCGATACGACAACCGGGACCGTAAAGTTGAAGGCGATTTTCGATAACAAAAACGACGCCCTTTTCCCGAACCAATTCGTCAACGCGAAACTCCTGGTGGAAACGCAGCACGGCGTGGTTCTCGTGCCCACGCCCGCGATCCAACGCAATTCGCAGCAAGCGTTCGTCTACGTGATCAAATCGGACAATACCGCCTCCGTGCAAAACGTGACCGTCGGCACGAGCGACGGGAACATCACCGCGGTGCAAGGGATTCAGCCGGGTGAAGTTGTGGCGCTGAATGGATTCGACAAGCTGCAAGACGGAATCAAAGTGGAAGAACGCAAGGGATCGAAGAACGGACCAGCCACAAACGCTTCCGCGGGTGACCAAGCCCCATGAGCCCGTCACGGCCTTTTATTCTGCGGCCGGTCGCGACGTCCTTGTTGATGGCGGCGATCCTCCTCGTGGGAATTGTCGCGTATACGCAGCTGCCGATTTCGGCTCTGCCGGAAGTCGACTATCCGACGATTCAGGTCATTACGTTTTATCCAGGCGCAAGCCCTGATGTGACGGCATCGGCGGTGACGGCGCCGCTCGAGCGCCAATTCGGAGAAGTGCCGGGCCTGAGCCAGATGACGTCCACGAGCTCCGCGGGAAGCTCTGTGATCGTCCTGCAATTTCAGCTGGATCTGAACATTGATGTGGCGGAGCAGGAAGTGCAGGCGGCGATCAACGCTGCGCAATCCTACTTGCCGCCGGATCTGCCGACGCCTCCGATCTACAGCAAGAGCAACCCCGCCGATACGCCCATTCTGACTCTGGCGATGACGTCCGATACGATCCCGCTGTCGCAAGTCGAGGATCTGGCGGACACGAGGCTCGCCCAGAAGATCTCCCAGTTGGAGGGAGTGGGACTGGTGAGTATCAGCGGCGGACAAAAGCCGGCCGTTCGGATTCAGGTGAATCCCACGGCTTTATCGTCGTACGGGATCAATCTGGAGGACGTGCGGGCCGCTCTGCAACAAACGAGCCTCGATCTGGCCAAGGGGAATTTCGACGGCCCGCGGCAGGATTACCAGATCGACGCAAACGATCAGTTGCTCACGAGCGCTGATTTTCGTTCGGTGGTCGTGGCGTATCGGAACGGCTCGCCGGTGCTGCTGTCGGATGTGGCGAACGTGATCGACGGCGCCGAAAACGTGGATCAGGCCGCGTGGATGAACAACACCCCGGCCGTGATCGTCAACATTCAGCGGCAGCCGGGCGCCAATATCATCCAGGTGGTGGACCGGATCAAGAATCTCCTGCCGCTGCTGCAAACCAATCTGCCTGCCTCGGTGCACGTTTCGATTCTGACCGACCGCACGACGACGATTCGCGCGTCGGTAAAGGATGTCGAATTCGAGCTCCTGTTGACCGTGGCGCTGGTGGTAATGGTTATCTTTCTCTTCCTGCGCAGCCTTTCGGCGACGATCATTCCGAGCGTTGCCGTTCCCCTCTCTCTGATCGGCACGTTCGCCGTGATGTATCTGGCCGGCTACAGCTTGAACAACCTGACGCTGATGGCGCTCACGATTTCGACCGGCTTCGTGGTGGACGACGCGATCGTGATGATCGAGAACATCGCCCGGTTTATCGAAGAGGGCGACAAGCCGCTGGAAGCGGCGTTGAAAGGCGCCGAACAGATCGGATTCACGATTATTTCGCTGACGATTTCGCTGATCGCGGTGTTGATCCCGCTGCTCTTCATGGGCGACATCGTGGGGCGGCTGTTCCGGGAGTTCGCGGTGACGCTAGCCGTGACGATTCTTGTTTCGGCGGTTGTGTCCCTGACGCTGACGCCCATGATGAGCGCGCGTTTGCTGCACCACACGCCGCCGGATCAGCAGGGGAAGTTCTACCGGTGGTCCGAGCGCATGTTCGACCAGATCATTGAAGCTTACGGACGCAGCCTGCAATGGGTGCTGCGCTACCAGACGACTACGCTGCTGATCGCGGCGGGAACTCTGGTGCTGACGATCATCCTGTACATCATCGTGCCGAAGGGATTCTTCCCGGTGCAGGACACGGGCATCATCCAGGGCTTTTCGCAGGCGCCGCAATCGATTTCGTTCGCTGCGATGTCGGCCAGGCAGCAGCAGCTGGCCAAAGTGATTTTGCAGGACCCTGCCGTGGCGAATCTGTCGTCGTTCATTGGCGTTGACGGCACGAATACGACGCTCAACAGCGGGCGAATGCTCATCGATCTAAAACCTCTCGCCGATCGAAAGATCAACGCCTCGGACGTGATCCGGCGTCTACAGTCCAAGCTGGAAAACGTGGAAGGCATCACTCTGTACATGCAGCCGGTGCAGGATCTGACGGTCGAGGACCGCGTAAGCCGCACGCAATATCAATACACGCTCGAAGATCCCGACCAGAACGAACTGAACACGTGGACGGCAAAGTTCGTGCAGAAGCTGCAAGGGTTGCCGGAGCTTCGCGACGTAGCGACCGACCAGCAGACCTCGGGATTGGCGGCCTCGCTTGTGATCGACCGCGTGACCGCTTCGCGCATGGGCATTACGCCCGAAATGATCGACGAAACGCTCTACGACGCCTTCGGGCAGCGGGAGATTTCGACTCTGTACACGCAGCTGAACCAATATCACGTCGTGCTCGAGACGCTGCCGGAATTTCAGAGGGATCCAGATAAATTGCGGGATATCTACGTGCGATCGGGCACGGCGTCGACGAGTTCCGCTTCATCGAGCGCGTCGGCGGCACTCGCCTCATCCGGAGCAAACGCGGGCACGACGGGACCGTCCGCCAATACGACATCGACGACATCGACCCTTCCGGCCGTAAGCGGCATCAACGGAGCCGCTGTGCCCTTGAGCGCCTTTACCCATTTTGAGTCGACAACGGCGCCACTCGCGGTCAACCACCAGGGCCAATTCCCGGTGGTGACGATTTCATTCAACCTGGCGCCGGACGCATCGCTGGGCGACGCGACTGACGCGATCAACAAGATCAAGAACAACCTAGGAATGCCGTTGAGCGTGCAAGGAGCTTTTCAGGGGACCGCTGCTTCGTTTCAGGCGTCTCTTTCGAGCGAGCCGCTGCTGATCCTGGCGGCGTTGGTGACCGTTTACATCGTGCTCGGCGTGCTCTACGAAAGTTACATCCATCCGATCACCATTTTGTCGACGCTGCCCTCCGCGGGAGTGGGCGCGATCCTGGCGCTGCTGATTTGCCACACGGAACTGAGCATCGTGGCGCTGATCGGCATCATCCTGCTGATCGGCATCGTGAAGAAAAACGGCATCATGATGATCGACTTCGCGCTCGAAGCGGAGCGGAAGGAAGGCAAGAATTCGACGGACGCGATCTATCAGGCGTGCCTCCTGCGATTTCGCCCGATCATGATGACGACGATGGCGGCGCTGCTGGGCGGCCTGCCCCTGGCGCTTGGTTCGGGAATCGGTTCGGAATTGCGCAAGCCTCTTGGAATCGCGATGGTTGGAGGGCTGCTCGTAAGCCAGGTGCTTACGCTGTATACCACACCGGTGATCTACATCTTCTTCGACAATTTAGCGCAGCGGTTCTCGCGAGCTCCCGCGGGTCATACCAGCGCGGAAGGACTGCCGGCGGACTAAGCGATGAATATTTCCGCTCCATTCATTCATCGACCGGTTGCGACGACGCTGCTGACCGTAGCCGTCGCCCTGGCGGGCGCCGTGGCGTTCAACTTTCTGCCGGTCTCGCCGCTGCCGCAAATCGACTTTCCCACGATCTCGATTTCGACGGGGCTGCCCGGAGCGAGCCCGGAAATCATGGCGTCTTCCGTAGCCACGCCGCTCGAGCGGCAATTGGGGCGCATCGCGGGAATCACCGAGATGACGTCCACAAGCTCGATTGGAAGCACGAACATCACGATCCAATTCGACTTGTCGCGAAACATCGACGGCGCCGCGAGAGACGTGCAAGCGGCGATCAACGCGGCGCGGAGCTACCTGCCGATCAACCTGCCGTCGAATCCGACGTACCGCAAGGTGAATCCGGCCGATTCGCCGATCATGGTCATCGGCTTAACTTCCAATATTTACGACAAGGGCCATTTATACGACGCCGCTTCGACGATCATGGAACAGAGGCTTTCGCAGGTACCGGGCGTCGGGCAAGTATCGGTGGGCGGAAGCTCGCTGCCGGCAGTGCGCGTCGAGGTAAATCCAACGCAGCTGAATAGCTACGGGCTGGGCCTGCAGAACGTCGCCACCATGCTGAGCGCGCAGAATTCGAATCTGGCAAAAGGGCAATTGTCGAACGGCTCGACGACCAGTGAAATTCTGACGAACGACCAGCTGCTCAAAGCCGATTTCTACAAACCGCTGATCGTCGGGTACCACAACGGCGCTGCCGTCCAGCTTTCGGACGTGGCCGACGTCGAAGATTCGGTGCAAAACATCCGCGCGTCCGGGTACGTGGACGGCAAGCCGTGCGTGAACCTGATTATCTTCCGCCAGCCCGGGGCAAACATCATCGGGACGGTCGAGCAAATTCAACAGGCGCTGCCTTCGCTGAAAGCGTCGATTCCGGCGGGAATCGACCTGACGACGGTCATCGATCGGACGACCACGATCCGAGCGTCCGTACACGACGTGGAAGAGACGCTGTCGATTTCGATCGCGCTCGTGATTCTGGTTGTGTTTGTCTTTCTGCGAAACGTGCATGCCACGATGATCCCGAGCGTGGCGGTGCCGGTTTCTCTGATCGGTACGTTCGCCGTGATGTATTTGTTCGGCTACAGCATCGACAACCTTTCTTTGATGGCGCTGACGATCTCGACGGGGTTCGTCGTGGACGACGCTATCGTGGTGATCGAAAACATCACGCGATATCTCGAGCAGGGCTTGACGCCGATGGAAGCGGCGCTGCGGGGAGCCAAAGAGATCGGCTTCACGGTGCTGTCGATCAGCCTCTCCCTGATTGCCGTGTTCATTCCGATCCTGCTGATGGGCGGCATCGTGGGCCGATTATTCCGGGAGTTTGCGGTGACGCTATCGGTCGCGATTCTTGTGTCGCTGCTCGTTTCGTTGACGGCGACTCCGATGATGTGCTCGAGACTCCTGAAGCACGAGAAGCCGGAGGGCCACAACCGCCTCTACATGGCGAGCGAAAAGGCGTTCGAGTGGACGCTTGGCACCTACGAGCGCACGCTGGCCTGGGTGCTGGAACACGCGCCTCTGACACTGGCCGTCCTTTTGATCACGATCTGCGTCAACGTCTACCTGCTGATCATCGTGCCCAAGGGGTTCTTCCCCCTGCAGGACAATGGAATCATCGCCGGCGGCGTTCGGGGCGAGCAGGATATCTCGTTTCAGGCCATGAACGTGTTGACCAGACGTTTCGTCGATATCGTCAGGGCGGACCCTGCCGTTGCCCACGTGATGGCATTTACGGGAGGGAGTTCGACCAACCAAGCAAACATATACATCGGACTGAAGCCTCTCAACCAAAGGAAGTTGAGTTCGAGCCAGGTGATCGATCGTCTGCGCCCGAAATTGAACGCGGTGGTCGGGGCGAGGGCCGTCCTGCAGGCCGGGCAGGATTTGCGCATCGGAGGAAGGCAAAGCAACGCGCAGTATCAGTACACGATCCAGGGCGACAACTTGAACGACCTGGTCAAGTGGGGACCCATCCTTTACGAGCAGATGAAGAAATTGCCGGGGCTGACCGACGTCGACACGGACCAACAAAATGGCGGGCTGCAGGCGGGCCTAACATATGACCGGCAAACCGCGGCCCGGATGGGGATCACACCCCAAGAGATTGATACGACCTTGTATCAGGCCTTCGGACAATCGCTCGTATCCACGATGTACACGCCCCTGAACCAATACTACGTGGTGATGGAGGTGGCGCCGCAGTTCTGGCAAACTCCTGCGGGACTGGACGACGTGTACGTCCATTCGGCGGGGGGAGGCGAAGTGCCGCTCAGCGCCATCGCGCATTACGCCCCGACGACGGGCGCATTGTCCGTGAACCATCAAGGCCAGTTCCCTTCCGTGACGGTGTCATTCAACCTGGCGCCCGGTGTGGCGCTCAGCGACGCGTCCACGACAATCAACAAGATGGAAGAAGACATGGGAATGCCGCCCACGATTCACGGCATGTTTTCGGGCACGCTCCAGGCGTTCCAGGCATCGCTCGCCACGGAACCGATGCTGATCATTACCGCGATTCTGGCGGTGTACATCGTGCTTGGCATTCTGTACGAGAGCCTGATTCATCCGATTACGATCTTGTCGACGATACCTTCCGCGGGAGTCGGAGCGGTGTTGGCGCTGATGATGTTTCGCACCGATCTCAGCGTGATTGCCTTGATCGGCATCGTGCTGCTGATCGGCATTGTGAAGAAAAACGCGATTCTGATGATCGACTTCGCGCTGGCGGCGGAACGGACCGAAGGCAAAAGTTCGCGAGACGCAATCTACCAGGCTTGCTTGCTAAGATTCCGGCCGATCCTGATGACGACGATGGCGGCCTCCCTCGGCGCGCTCCCGCTGGCCCTGGGGACTGGCGTTGGGTCGGAGCTGAGGCGCCCTTTGGGAATCACGATCGTGGGCGGGCTCCTCTTCAGCCAGATGCTGACGCTCTATACCACTCCCGTGGTCTATCTCTACATGGACCGTTTGAGCCTCTGGTGGCAGCGATCTCATAAGGGAACCGTGCACGCGGCCCCTCAGGAGGGGGACTAGGAATGAGGCCCAAGTTGCGTAGCGGAAGTGCGATGCACCGGCTGCTTTGGGCTTCGGCGGCCGCGGCGGTGTTCGCCGGGGGCTGCACCGTCGGGCCGAAATATCACACGCCGTCCGTCACGACGCCGGCCGCTTACAAGGAAGTCACTCCTCAAAACGAGAGCCAAATCGAGAACTGGAAGACGGCTCAGCCGAGCGACGCCGTGATTCGCGGAAAGTGGTGGGAACTCTTCAACGATCCCGAGCTGAATTCTCTTGAGGATCAGGTGAACGTCTCGAATCAATCGATCGCCTCCGCCGAAGCAAGTTTCATGGCTGCGCGCGCGATGGTTCGGGAGGCGCGCGCCCAGCTTTTCCCGACGGTGACAACCGATCCGTCGGTTACTCGCGAGAAGCAATCGGCGAACCTGAAGGCATTCAGTCCATCGACTTCCGGCGGAACTACGCCGCTGGCTCCGGCAACTAAAGCTTTCACGGACTATGATTTCCCGTTCGACGCGACGTGGGTTCCCGATCTGTGGGGTAAGGTTCGCAACACGGTGCGAGCAAGCGCCTACGGAGCCCAAGCGAGCGCCGCCGATCTTGCGAACACGCGCTTGAGCATGCAGTCCGACCTTGCGGTCGATTATTTCGAGCTGCGCTCGCAGGATTCGTTGAAACAGCTGCTGGACTCGACCGTGCGGGCCTACCAGGAATCGCTTCGCCTGACGCAGGTGCTGTACAAGACGGGCATCGACAATGACGAGTCTGTGGCGCAGGCTGAAACTCAGTTGGAATCGACGCAAGCGGAGGACACGAACGTGGGAATCCTCCGGGCCCAATACGAACATGCGATCGCAATGCTTGTGGGCCAGCCCGCGTCGACCTTTTCGATTCCCATCGAGATTTTGAAAGCACCTCCTCCACCGATTCCGATCGGCGTGCCTTCGGAGTTGCTCGAACGTCGACCCGACATCGCCGCGGACGAGCGGCTGATGGCCCAGGCGAACGCGCAGATCGGCGTGGCACGCGCTGCGTATTTCCCGAACGTCACTCTCAGCGCCTCGGGCGGCCCCGAGTCAACATCGGCGGCCAATTGGTTCTCGTGGCCGAGCGTGGCGTGGTCCATAGGTGCGAGCGCTTCGGAAACAATATTCGACGCAGGACTGCGGCGCGCCACCGTGGAGCAATATCGCGCTCAATACGACGAAACCGTGGCGAACTATCGGCAGACCGTTTTGACGGCTTTCCAGCAGGTAGAGGACAATCTGGCGTCGTTGCGCGTACTCTCGAAGGAGATTCAAGAGCAGGATATCGCGATCAAGTCCGCGCAGCGATACCTGACGGACGCCACGAATCGCTGGAAGCTAGGCCTCGATCCATATCTCGACGTGATCAGCGCGCAAACCGCGTTGCTAAGCAATCAACAGACGATGGTGAACCTCCGAATCCAGCAGATCACCGCGAGCGTGCAATTGATCGAAGCTCTCGGCGGCGGCTGGGAGAAGACGCAGCTACCATCAACTGCAGCGCTTGCGACGCGCGATCCACTGCCCTAAGTCTGGGCCGCTCGCCCGGGCAGACGATGAAGACTATCGGGCTGCCGGGAATCGCCTCATGACCCGGCCTGCCTTCCGAGTGGGAGCTCACATTTCCAAAAGCGATTCTTTCAAGCATAAATTTGAATTGGCGTGTTCTCGCGCCAGTCGCTAAACTCCCGGCCATGAGCGAACAGCTGGAATCGGCCCTTCCGGTTGGAACATTCACCCCTTTGGTTTCGTCCCGGTCCATCGGGGAGATCGAACGGCGCGCGGAACCGTCTCTCGCAAAACCGGCGACCAAACATTCGATCGTCGCCGCAGCGTTTCTTATGCTCTACGTCGCCATGTACCTGGCAATTGGATTCCTGGGAATCTCGCTGATCGGGCGCGCGTGGAGCACCGTGTTCGAATAAGCCTCTCAGAGAATATCGCGTGCGGTCGGCGGATGCCCGGTAGGGCGTCTTCCCTGTAGATGGGCCGCCTTCCATACAGGCTAATTTGCACTGGTTTCTGGGCAAGGAGAACCAATCCCCAACCAGCGACATCAAAGAAGTCGAGGCTCACCCGACAATGAAACGCCGGATCGAAATCGACGCTGCGCGGGGGGCAATGCTTGTGTGGATGACGCTCACGCACCTGCCCACCATGCTTACTCCCTGGGTGAACCAGCCATTCGGGTATATCTCGGCCTCCGAGGGCTTCATCTTTCTCTCGGCGCTTTTCACGGGACGGATCTATTTTCGCCTGCTTGAGCGCGACGGCGCTGGCTCGATGACGTGGAAGCTGTTTCTGCGCACTTTGCGGCTCTACCGGTATCACGTCGTACTACTTTTGGCCGCGTTCATAGTGGTCGCGCGATTCGCGATCAGCGGGCACAACCAGAACCTTTATAACCTGCTGGACTTCTATTTTGCCGCTGGGCCCGCTCGGGCGATTTCCGACGCTTTACTGCTGGTATACCGGCCGCCGCTGCTCGACATTATTCCGCTGTATCTGATTTTCCTGCTGCTCTCGCCGATCACGCTGATCGTGGCCGCGAAGGTTGGATGGAGATATGTTGTCGGTGGAAGTCTTGCCATCTGGCTGGCCGCGCAGTTTGGCTTGCGCCAGGCGCTCTATGGGCTGGCGACTCATCATTTGGGCCTGCGGATTCCGCTGAACGAGATGGGCGCCTTCAATCTCTGGGCATGGCAGTTCATGTGGGTCCTGGGGATGTGGTGCGGATCGCGCTGGGCCAAAGATGACTTGCCCGTCGAGAAATGGGCGCGGCGAGCGTGGGTGCCGGCGGCGTTCATTGCCACGGCGCTACTGATCGTTCGCTACAGCGAGTTGCGCGGGCTAAACCTCGCTGCATGGTCCGTTTGCTTCGATAAGTGGCACCTGGGGGTGGTGCGGCTGATCGATTTCGCGGCAATCGCTATCCTGCTGGTTCGGTTCCAATCTGTTGTGAAGCCGCTTGCCGTGCGGCCGCTGGTCTTGATGGGGCAGTCGTCACTGCAAGTGTTTTGCGCCCACTTCATCTTCTGTTTCCTGGGTCTCGGACTGATGGGAGGCGCAGAGCGCATTTTCGGCTGGTCGCAGCTGGCCTTGATCGTGGGTACGTTCGCCGCTCTTTTGCTGGTTGCCAAAATATTCGCGAGACAAGAGCTCGGCTCCGCACAAAGCCGGAGTGCCCAGGCTCGACCCGCCATTAAAGCCGCAGCGGGCGGCTATTGAGATAACCTACCGCGTTTAGCTGCGCGGAAGATGGATTGAAGGCGTCCCGGCACCGCCCGCGATAGACAACTCTCTCGCCCCGTCCTAGAATGCGTTCCGGCTGTCCGAGCGACTTCCTACCTCCAGTTTCATCACCGAGGCGGTAATGCGAAACAGCAATGGTGGACTGACGATCGCAGCGAAGCTCCGCAAAGCTGCCCGCGCTTTGATGTTTTTCGCGCTGCTGCTATCGGCCGGAATCTGGTGCCTGAGCGCCGCGGGTCAGCAGACCGCCTCCGAATCCGCCGCGCAAACGGCGGCGAAAGACGACGCCGGCGCGCCGGTGGTGGTTGAGGGGAAGACGATCCTGCACGTCCGGGAAGGATATTTCTCCTTCACTCCGCAGGATCGGGCTAATCTTGTGGCGCAAAAGATTCAAGCGCTGATCGACGATTCTCCCGCCCGCACACGCGCGATTACAACCGCCGACGCCGAGACGACCACCGCGATCACGTCCGACGATACGGTCATCATGACGATCACCGACCGCGACGCCGCCGCGGCCGGGGTGTCGCGCCAGGAGTTGGCGAAGGAAGACGCGCAAATCATTCGCGACGCCATCATCGCGTTCCGCCGCCAACACAGCCTACGCACAATCCTTCTTGGCGCGCTGTGGGCAGTGCTCGCGACATTCGCGCTGATATTGATTCTGAGGGTGATGGGAACGCTCTTCAGGAACCTCTATAAGAACTTACGGCGTTGGCACGGGAAGTACATCCATTCCATTCGCATTCAGAAGCTCGAACTTCTTCCGGCCGAAAGAATCACGAACTCTCTTCTGTTGCTCGCTCGCGGATTGCGTTTGGTCTTGTCGCTGGTACTCGCCTATTTCTATCTATCGCTAGTATTCAGTTTCTTCCCGTGGACGCGCGGCTATGCATCCGTGCTGTTCGGATATGTGCTTTATCCGCTGCGAACCGTAGGCTCGGCATTCGCGATGTATTTGCCGAATCTCTTTTTCATCGGCGTTATTCTGGTCGTCGCCTACTACGCGGTCAAGGTAGTGAAGTTTTTGTTCTCGGAAATAGAGAAGGGCACGATCAGCTTGCCCGGCTTCTATAACGACTGGGCGCAGCCTACCTATAAGATCGCGCGTTTCCTGATCATTGTTTTCACGGCAGTGGTTGTGTTCCCTTACCTGCCGGGCTCGAAATCGCCGGCATTCCAGGGCATTTCCATATTCGTCGGGCTACTTGTTTCCCTGGGATCGAGTTCAGCGATCTCCAACATCGTGGCGGGCGTGATGCTGACGTACACGCGAGGATTTCAGACCGGAGACCGGGTGAAGATCGGGGAGACGACCGGAGACGTGGTCGAGAAAACTCTGCTGGTCACGCGCGTTCGCACGATCAAGAACGTCGATATATCGATTCCCAACGCTCTGGTGCTGACGAGCCATATCATCAACTACAGTTCGTCGGCGCAACAGGCGGGGCTGATTCTTCACACGACCGTCTCGATCGGCTACGACGCCCCCTGGCGGCGCGTCCACGAGCTCTTGATCGACGCGGCCGAATCGACTCCAGGTATTTCGAAGGAGCCGAAGCCATTCGTGCTGCAAACGAGCCTGGATGACTTCTACGTGAGCTACCAGATCAACGCTTTTACGGACCACCCGAGCGTGATGGCGGCGACCTATTCGGAATTACACAAAAACATCCAGGACAAATTCAACGAGGCAGGGGTCGAAATCATGTCTCCGCATTTCACCGCGGTGCGAGACGGAAACCGGACAGCACTTCCGGACGACTACTTGCCGAAGGGCTATCAGCCCAGATCGTTTCGCGTAGGGTTGTCCGGGGGCTCCGGCAACGAGACCGACAAGAAAACGCAGCCCTGAGCTTCCTGCGTCGGCCAAAAAGAAGCAAATCGCTGCGCGACCGGAGCTGAACCGCCCTCCCCCGTCGCGCAGCGTGCAGACGCGCAACTTATGATTTCGAGGCTGTGCGAGCCTTGCCTCGGGCTTGGCTGAAGAGACCGATCATCTCCCGGTTAAATGCGGGGATGTCGTCGGGCTTGCGACTCGAAACGAGGTTCCGATCGACAACCACTTCCTGGTCCACCCAGTTGACGCCTGCATTCTTCAGATCGGTCTTGATCGAAGGCCACGATGTAATTTTGCGGCCGCGCGCCGCACCTGTTTCGATGATCGTCCAAGGACCGTGGCAGATGGCCGCCACCGGCTTCCCCGCTTCGAAAAACGATGCGACAAAAGATACGGCCTGGGGATTCATCCGCAGATGGTCGGGGTTCATCACCCCTCCGGGAAGCAGCAGCGCATCGAATTGTTCCGGATGCGCTTTGTCCAGCGGATTCTGAACCGGGAACTGTTCCCCCCAATCCTTGAAGTTCCAGCCGCGCACATTATCCTTTTGGGGCGATACGATGTGTGTTTCCGCGCCCGCTTCGTCAAGCGCTTTGCGCGGCTCGGTCATTTCCACTTGCTCGAAACCATTGTCGACGAGAATTGCTACTCTGATTCCATTCAAATTGGCCATGGGTCTCCTCCAGCCTTCATCCTACTTCGACGCTCCCGGTTGTCGGTCGGGCGGACGCTGTAGGTTCCGATAATTTGTTCTGTATTGAGACGCCGCAGCGGTGCGAGGTTGGTTCCAGCCTTCGGGATCTCCGGGCGGTTGGTTCAACGCGCTGGCGCTGAGGGGCGCCGGCTCCGTTTTGTGAGCGGCGACCAGCTGATGCGCGTCCCAGACGGAGTCGGCAGCCCAGATCGCATCGACCGCCAACACCGTAATTGTCGGGGTGTCGTCGTTTGGGTTGCGCCGTTTCCAGTGCCGGCTGAAGAGCATGCCCGCCGCGATCACGGCCGCGCGAGGCGCGTACAGTTCCAATCGACTCGGTTCTCTCCCAAACACCGGATTGCCTTCCGAACAGCCTGGCACATGCTCGCAATGTGCCGTCATCTCGATGCCGGCCACCGATAGCGCCCCCGCAAATCCCCATCCGAGCCAAAAGACCTTCCCCAGATGCGGGCGAACTTGCGCAACATCCGTACGTCTCGAAAGCGACTGGAATGAGGACGCCGACTCTGTGTGCGGCGGCAGAACGATGATCATTTCGTCGCTACCGGATCGGAACGAATCCGCGGCAAGATTGGGGGTCACCTGGGCTTGAACGGACGCCGCTAAGAACAAATAGGATAGACCGAGTACGATAACGGGCATACCTCGAGTCGCGCTCATTTCCCTGTAACCTCCCCAGGCGTACGCAATCAGACGGGAACTCTGTTCTCTTTTTTTGTGCGCGTCATGCCCAGAAACCGCCTTCGATTGGATCGCGGTAGCGATCGCAGGCGGAACCAAGCCCGGGCGATACGACCGAACGCCCACGAGCAGGCATATTTACAAGGGTGTTAAGGTACCTCAATAAATATAGGGGGGCGGGCGTATTTTTCAGGACGGAGCGCTCAACGCCTCGATCATTCTACCGGGCTGCTGGAAGTGGGTTCTCTCGGATTTCACTAACGGGAGGTTGCGTTTGGTAGCGATACCGGGATTCGAACCCGGATTTGTGCCTTGAGAGGGCACCGTCCTAACCCTTAGACGATATCGCCTTATCGAGCGCTTCCCCGACCTTGCCGCCGCGCAAGCATCTCGGGAAATTGCGGAGGAGTGCCTTGCGATTTTCGCACGCCCAAATCTTCGGCGCAAGCGCGCGCATTTCCACAGGCTCGTTGTGCTAGACTTCGCAGCCTCATGGAACGCGCTGGAGATTTTCTCGGCAATGTTGTGCGCCGGCTCAAGCGGCCCGACGCGACTTTCGCTTGGCTCGCAGGCGCTTGGCCTGCCGTCGTCGGAAACGCGCTCGCAGCGCATACGCGTCCTGTTCGCTGCGATGGCGACTGCCTTGAATTGACCGCGGACGGCAAAGCCTGGCAGCGCCAGCTGGAAAGCATGGAACGCGAGCTCTGCGGCCGTATCAATCAGGCTTGGGGCGGCAGCTTGATCCACGAAGTGAGGTTCGTCGCCGAAAAACCCGGTCCGCACGCAGCGCGGCACGAAACCGACAACGAATACCGCCCTTTCATTAGGAGCCGTCGCGGCTAGATTCTCCGCCCTACGTCGTTGCTATCGTCGTTTCTCGCGTTCCTCAGAGCTTGTGTGCGGCGTCGGTGCCGACATCAACTGCACGAACATCTTCGTGAATTTCGGAAGATCGAGGTTCACCTGCGCGTGCACCAGCTGCACGTCGGTCTCAGGCCGGAGGCTCTTGGTCCACGTCAGCGTGTCTCCGTAACTCGGGCCATGGCTCAGGTCGATGTCCATGTAGACGTCGCGCTCCTTGGTGATAATGCTCGGGTCGAGCCACGCGCATGCGGCGAGCTCGTCCCAGAGGTAGTAGCGGTCCTGCGAGTATTTCGCGATGTACTGCGCTGCCGGATTTGGCGACTTCGAGATTTCGTCGAGCATCTCCTGCGTGAACATCGCCTTGATTGATACGTCCACGGTTGTCAGGTCGATCCTCGGCCAGTGCGCGCGCAGTGTGATGTGCGCCGCTTCGGGGTCGAACCAGAAATTGAACTCATGCCGCGGGCTCGTGGAAAATTCCGGATCATCGGTTTGCGGGTTCAAGCTGCCCCCCATGATCACGATCCCCTGCGTCAGTTCCGCGAAGTGTGGATCGATCGAAACGGCAAGCGCGATATCCGTCAGCGGGCCAGCCGCGTAAATCGTGACCTCATGGGGATGCGCGTGCACCTGCCGGATTAGAAAATGGGCCGCGTCTTCGTCGAGAGGCTTTGTATGCGGCGCGCCTTCGGGCAGCGGCGGAACTTCCCACGGGCCATGAACCTGCTGATTTGTCGGCGTCACGCCCATCACACCGTTCGGCGTTTGCACCAGCGTCGTTGGCCCCTGCCCCCAAGCGCCAAGCCACACAACCTTCCCGTCGAGCGGAACGGCTAGACGCGTGTCTTCCTGCGTTCGTACCAGCGGAAAGACGGCTCCCGGCACCACGGGAACGTCCGTGCGGCCGATCAGCTCCAGCATTCTTAGCGTGTGTTGCACCTCCTCATCGCGCCATGCGTTTCCAGTGACGATCGTGATGCCCAGCACGTCCACTTGCGGCGATTGCAGCAGCGCCATCATCGCCATCTGGTTGGAGCCCCCTGGGCCAGAGCCATCCTGGTCGATCAGCACAAGGCGCTTCTGGGCGAGAGCGGGTGTGGCGACAGCGAGGCAGAGAAACACAACCAGGACGATTCGTCTCATGCGCTATTTTTCCTTGCCGCCTCACGGATGTAAAGCCGCGTTTGTCTTGCAAGGACATTCACAATGCCAACGGCGGAGGGAAATCAGATGCGCTCGTCTTTGCATCGCCCAGCATTTCAACTAAGATAATT
The DNA here is from genome assembly GCA_963743335.1 of uncultured Acidobacteriota bacterium. Taxonomy (GTDB): domain Bacteria; phylum Acidobacteriota; class Terriglobia; order Acidiferrales; family UBA7541; genus Palsa-295. The sequence goes on along the minus strand of CAVUPI010000001.1, from coordinate 1,398,392 downwards.
CGCATGAAAATCAGCCGTGAAGACGTGATCCGCGTAGCCGAACTCGCTCATCTCGGTCTGACCGCCGAGGAAGTGGATACGTACCGCGAGCAACTCGACGGGATCCTCACTTACGTGGAAAAGCTGAACGAGCTCGACCTCGATAAGGTCGAACCCATGGCGCAAGTGCTGCACGGCGCCGGCGAAAGCCATCCGGAGCTTCGAGAGGACGTGTTGCAGCGATGCGACGCCGCTGAGCCGATCCTGGCCCAAGCGCCCGACGCCGCGAAGCCGTTCTTCCGCGTGCCGAGAGTGATCGAAAAGTGAGCGCCACAACTTCATGGACCATCGCCGGTGTACGATCCGCGCTTGAGGCGAAGAAGATTTCCACGCGCGAGCTCGCTGCGGAGTTCTACGGGCGAATCGAGCGCCGCAACGCTGAGCTGAACGCGTTCCTCACGCTGTCCCAAGAGCGCGCCTACGCCCAAGCGGACCGGATCGATGCCGCGATCGCTCGCGGCGAAGCCCTGCCTCCGCTCGCCGGCGTGCCCATCGCAATCAAGGATGTGCTCAGCACGCGCAACATCCGCACCACGTGCGCCTCGAAAATTCTCGAGACCTACGTGCCGCCATACGATGCCACGGCAGTCGAGCGTCTCGATCGCGCCGGCGCGGTTTTTCTGGGCAAGACGAACTGCGACGAATTCGCGATGGGCGGCTCGAACGAAAACTCGGCCTACGGCCCCGTGCGAAATCCGGTCGCGCCCGACCACGTCCCCGGCGGTTCAAGCGGAGGATCGGCAGCAGCGGTTGCCGCCGGCCTCGCAGTTGCCGCGCTGGGAACGGACACGGGCGGCTCGATCCGCCAGCCGGGCGCCTACTGCGGGATCCCCGCCTTGATGCCGACGTACGGCCGCGTCTCGCGCTACGGGCTCATCGCATTCGCGTCGTCGCTCGATAAGATCGGCCCGTTCGCCTCAAACGTGGCCGACGCCGCCGCGGTGATGCAAGTGATCGCAGGCCACGACCCGAACGATTCCACCTCGGCGGACGTGCCGGTCCCGAACTACTCTTCGGAACTCGGCAAGCCTCTCGATTGGCTATGCATCGGCGTACCGGAGGACTATTTCGCCGAGGGCATCGATCCCGAGGTGAAAGCGAAAGTCGAGGCGGGCGTCGCGCTTCTTCACAAACTCGGCTGTCGGCGCGTGCCGCTCAAGATGCCTCACACCGACTACGCGATTGCGGCGTATTACCTGATCGCGACGGCGGAGGCCAGCTCCAATCTCGCGCGATACGATGGCGTCCGTTACGGCCTGCGCGTGCCCGGCGCCACGCTCACCGAGATGTATCGCAATACGCGCGAGCGCGGTTTCGGTCCCGAGGTCAAGCGCCGGATCATGCTCGGCACCTACGCTTTGTCCGCCGGCTACTACGACGCCTATTATCTGCGCGCTCAGAAGGTCCGTTCGCTGATCGCTCAAGATTTCGCCGATGCATTTCAGAAGGTGGACGCGATCATCACTCCCACTTCGCCCACGCCCGCATTCCGCCTCGGCGAGAAAACGTCCGATCCGCTACAGATGTACCTGGCCGACATCTACACGGTCACGGGCTCGCTCGCGGGCGTCCCGGGAATCTCGATCCCTTGCGGCCGGACCAAAGCGGGCCTGCCCGTCGGCATGCAAATCTTCGGACCGCATTTCAGCGAGGGCCGCGTGCTGCAAATCGCGCACGCCTTCGAAAGGGCGGGCGGTTCAAGCCTGTAGGAGTCCGTGTGGCAACCGCGTTTGGGAACTTCAGGGGCTGAAGCCCGCCGCGATTTTGCAGGACTTATGTCGTGGCTGGAAGCCACGACCCACAAAAATTTCTCAGTTGTCACACGCGCCCTGTAAAGGTAAGGGCTCGCGCGCTTCCACCGTGCAGGGTGTTTGCCTGGCAAGTGTGCGGTCGAAGTCGAGCTTCAAAAGCGCTTCGGCAACCCCTGTTAGCGTGTCGATTAGAACGGTGCGCCATCCTGTATTTTCAATGGCTTACGACGATTTCTAATCGCCGCAGTGTCGATTAGAAATTGCGGTTCACGGTGCGGAGATTTTTCGGACGCGCGTGCGGATGTCGCGTTTGCCAAACCGGGGTGCCCGGATTTTCAAAGAGCGTCCGGCTTCCGTCGAGGAAACCGTGACGCATACTGCACACATCATGCTGACAGAGCAGGCCAGAAACATCACTTGTCCTTGGGTGCAGATTTGGACGGGGAAGAAGTGCTGTCCTTGCTGCGCCGTGGAATGCCTTTCGCGGCGACTTACAAAATTCTCGGGTCGTGACACAAGCCCTTTTAGGCTCCAGCTCTTCGTTTTTCCTTCGCAGAGACGTCCCTCGAGCTGTGGTGGCCGTCCTTTCGCGAATTCCGGCTTTTCTGAAATTGTAGATATATTCCACCGATGGGCCAATTCTTCCTCATCGAGGCCGGAATTTTGCATAGGCCGAGTGTCGCGATATCTTCGCTCATTTCCGCCTAAATCACAGTGGACAACGGGCTTCGGCCGCAGGCCTAGCCCGGAAGTTTCCGCACAATTGGTACGGAACGACTATTGCAAGGAACAAGAGCGACATTTAACATTGCTCCAGCATCGGACAGATCGAGAGGCCGCGAATGGTCCGGATCAAGTCGAGCCAGAAGATCTTCACCGAAGAGGAAGTCGCCAACCTCACCGGTATTTGCCTCGAGCATCTTCGCGGTATCGCCCGCAACAAGCACCTCGGCAAGCTGGCGTCCGTTGCCGAAGCCGCCGGCGCCCGAGCCGAAAAGTGGCTCTTTACGAATTCCGACCTATCGATCATGGCCGCCCTGCACCCTCGCTGCGAACACTAGCCCCTCGCCTCGCCGCACTCCGCAGAACTCAGTTGTAGCCTGCCGCCCGCCGGGCATATGCTGCTGTTCAACCCGATTGCGCCGTCCGGCATCCTAAGAATCCAGCGAAAAGCCGTGGGGGCCAGAGCAGCATTTATGTCGAGCGCCGCAAAAGCCGCATTCGCCGCCGGGACGTGCTGGCTGGTATTGTTCGCAGCGGCAACCGCTCCATCCCTGCGAGCGCAGACTTCCTCGAACGCCTCTTCCACGCCCTCCCATAACGACACGTCGTCTGCGACCGCGCCTTCGGCGGCATCGCATCCCGTCAAACTCATGCTCAAGGACGGCAGCTTCGAGCTCGTGCGCGAGTATCACCTGCAGGGCGACCGCGTCCGCTATTACAACCTCGATAGCTCGCAATGGGAGGAAATGCCCGCCGCGCTCGTCGATTGGGACGCAACGAAGAAGGTCGAGGCCGAGGACGCAGCACGCGATGCCGCAATCCTCGCCAAGGTGCGCAAGCAGGAAGGGGAGCGCAACGCCGGCGGACTCGATATCGATGCCAGCCTCGAAGCGGCTCCGGGCGTTTTCCTCCCGTCGGGAATTGGTCTCTGGTCGTTCGACGGGCATGGGATGCAGGCGCTCACCCAGGCGGAAATCAATTCGCAGCTCAGCAAGGGGCGTTTCATCGAGAAGGTGATCGTTCCCGTGCCGATCGTGCCTCTTCGGCACAACATCTCGATCAAAGGCGAACACGCTCCCATGCGGATCCGAACCGCCCAACCCGAGTTCTACATGCGCACCGCCGACGGCCGCACACCGGATTTGAGCCTCATCCGCGCCAAGATTCACGGCGGCAATCGCTATCTCGAACACCTCGATGAGCTGTTCGACGTTCAGTGGCAATCCGCCAATACCGTGCCGATGCAGCGATGGGAAATCGCGAAGGGCGTCTTCCGGTTCACGCTTGGCGAGCCGCTCCAACCTGGGGAATACGTCTTGGCGGAAGTGCTCCAGAACGAGGAAACGAGCTTTTACGTGTGGGATTTTGGCCTCGACCCAAGCTCCGGGACCAAGACCCGATAAGAGCAGCGTCAGCGCGCCGGTGAAGGCTGCGCCTGCAGAAGCTCCGCCAGAAGTTCGGCCAGCGCCGAGAGATGAAACGGCTTCTGCAGCAGCCGCATTCCGTCCTTGCGAAAACGGTCGAACGCTTCCGAATCGAGCATCTCGCCAGTCATGAACACAAACGGAGGCGGGGAACTCCCGCGCTGGGCGCGCACCTTTTCAAGGAACTCCATTCCGCTCATCCCCGGAAGATTGAAGTCGCAGATGATTGCGTCGTAGGCATTCGACTTGAGCTGCGCCAGCGCCGCTTCCGAGCTCTCCACGGCGGCCGCTTTCACCCCACGCGCGTTAAGCCCTTCCTGCACAATTTCGCGGATGCCCTCTTCATCGTCCACGATCAGGACCGTCCGTCCTTCCAGCGGATTGCCGCCCGAGACTACCCCGGCCTTTGGCGACGCCCCGGTATCGCCGGGCGCGGTCACCGGAGTGCCCGGCGCAACGGGCAAAAGCACATGAAACGTGGCGCCGCGGCCGGGCGTTGATTCCACTTCGATCCTTCCGCCGTGTTCCTTCACCACCGCGAGACAAATCGTAAGGCCCAGGCCGCTACCGCCTCCGGGCCGCTTCGTCGTGAAAAACGGGTCGAAGATCCTCCCCATGTTTTCCGCTGCGATGCCCGCGCCATCATCCGACAATGTGACGCACACGTGGTTCCCCTGCCTCGACAGCGAGATCTCGATCGTTCCGCTTCCGCGCGCGGCCGCGATCGATTGCTCGGCATTTGCGATCAGATTCGTAAACACCTGCGCCAGCAACCGCGCGTCCCCCTCCACCGGAGGCAGGCCGGGAGACGTTTCGCACTTCACGCGAATATTCCGCTCCGCCAGAGCCGTTCGCTGCGAGAGCAGCGCCCGATCCACCATCTCGGCTACCCCAATCCTGGTATTCCCCAAAGCAGCCGGGCGGGAAAATACGAGAAGATCCTGCACGATGCCGGCGGCTCGGCGTGCCTGCTGCAAGATCAGATCTGCGCGACGCCGCGTCGGTTCATCCGCGGCATGCTCGCGCAACAGATCGCTGACGCCAAGAATGGCCGTGAGCGGATTGTTCAGCTCGTGCGCCGCCCCCGTCATCATCTGTCCCATCGCGGCCAGTTTTTCTCTCTGCGCGAGATGCTGCTCCACCAGGATCGATTCCGTCACGTCGCGCGCAGACGCAACCACGCCCGTGATCTTCCCCGCTTCGTCGAAGAGCGGACCGAAGCTTCCGCGCAGCGTCTTCCACGAGCCGTTGGCATGACGCACCCGGTACTCCAGCTGGGCCGAAGGCTTCCGCCCTGAAACGATGTCCGCGATCGTCGCGGCCAGCGCCTCCTGATCGTCGGGATGGGTGCGGCCGCCCATCCGTCGGCCCACGTGGTCCCCGCCCGGTATGCCCAGCACTTCCTTCGCTCGTTCGCTTGCGAAGGTAAAGTTCCCTTCCGTGTCGACGACGGCGATGAGGTCCGGAAAGCAGTCGATCAGCCGGCGCGAGAATTCCTGCTCGCGGTGCAACTGCTTCTCAATCTCGACCTGTTTCGTAATGTTCACGATCGTGCCCTGAAAGCGAACCACCCGGCCGCTATGATCCCGGATGGCCAGCGCCGACGCCCGGCCGAGCATCACGCTTCCGTCCTTGCGGCGGTAGTTGATCTGCCGGTCCTGCACGGACCCTTCGGCGGTCGTGTCGCGAATGAGTTGCTGCCGCTGCGCGGGATCGGCGTAGCGCTCGCGAATGTTGTATTTTTGAACTTCCTCTTTGCTGTCGAATCCCCACATCCGAATCAGCGCCGGATTCGCATCGAGCAGCTTTCCATCGACCGTCGAGAAAAAAACGCCCGCGCTCAGCGATTCCACGAATTGCGTGAAGCGCATCTCCGATTCGTGCTGCTCCGTCACGTCGCGGGCCCAGCCGATCACGTCGGTAAGCCGGCCATCCTCCACTGCGGCCTGAAGCCAGCAGTGGAAATACCGGCTTGCGGGATCTTTCCTCAGTTTTACGGGAACGATTCCCGACCACGTACCCTTCTGCGCGAACGCGAGGAGCGACTGCAGGGCTTCGTCAAGCGTGGGCGATTCGACAAATTCGGTGAGGTTGTGGCCTACGAGATCCTGGAAGGGTACGCCGATGATCTCGGCTAGCCGGCGGTTGGCAACGCGCACTTCGCCGTCGATTGACAGCGTGAAGACGGCTTGGTCGAGATTGTCGATCAGCTCCCGGTAGTTTTGTTGCGATCGGGAGATGACCTCGACCAACTTATCGATTGGCATTTCGGGGCTCGAGCCCGGGCTGCTACGCCCGTCGCCCTCGCCCAGTGAGTCCGTGGACATAGATGCGCCCCGGCCCTTGATTCAGTTTTGGGGAAGATGTATCTGGCCCCCCGGCGGACTTCCTTCCCTGATCGAATTCTACGATGCGGCGGCGAGGGAACAGCGAAATAACTGCCGGTCGATACCGATTTGAATAATAGCCTCGGCAAAAAGGAGAAAACTGCGAGGTGAGGGACAAGTCGCGCAGCGGGCCCGCTCGCTTGAGCGGACCCGTCCGCGAAGTAGAGGTTATGAGACTAGCCTTCGGCGACCGCGTCGCTTTCCTTGCGCAGGAAATCGAGCGCAGCGGCTTCCTCGGGCGTGAGTTCGGGCTCCGCCATCTGCGGCTCCTCCTTCGGCAATTCCGTGAGGAGCTGGATGTTGCGGTAGCGCTCGAGGCCGGTGCCAGCCGGAATCAAGCGGCCCATGATCACGTTTTCCTTCAAGCCGCGCAGGTAATCCACCTTCCCGGAAATCGCCGCTTCGGTAAGGACGCGGGTCGTCTCCTGGAAGCTCGCCGCCGAAATGAACGAATCGGTGGAGAGCGACGCCTTGGTGATGCCAAGGAGCAATGGACGTCCGGTTGCCGGGCGCCCGCCATCGTGGATCACCCGGTCGTTCTCCTCGCGGAAGCGGAACTTGTCGATCTGCTCCTCGAGAAGGAACGTGGTGTCGCCGACGTCTTCGACCTTCACCCAGCGCATCATCTGGCGGACGATGGTCTCGATGTGCTTGTCGTTGATGTTGACGCCCTGCAGCCGGTAGACCTCCTGGATCGAGTTCACCAGGTAAGCCTGCGTGTACTTTTCGCCGAGGACGGCGAGGATGTCGTGCGGGTTGAGCGGCCCGTCGATCAATGGCTCGCCCGCCCGAACGTGTTCGCCTTCCTGAACGTTGATGTGAACGCCGCGGGGAATGGAGTATTCCTTGATCGTCCTTCCATCCTCGCTCTCGACGTAGATCTTGCGCTGGCCCTTGGCGATTTCGCCGTACTTCACCACGCCGTCGATTTCGCTGATGACCGCCGGGTCGCGCGGCTTCCGCGTTTCGAAGAGTTCCACGACGCGCGGGAGACCTCCGGTGATGTCCTTCGTCTTCGTGGTCTCGCGAGGAATCTTCGCGAGCACGTCGCCGGGCTGGACATCATCGCCATCCGCGACCATCAAGTGAGCGCGCGACGGCATGAGGTACTTCTTCCGCACGCGTCCCTGCGAATCGCGGACTTGGATCGTCGGCTGGTGCTTTTCGTCGCCGGGCGGCAGCGTCACCACGAGCTGCGAAAGGCCGGTGACTTCGTCCACCTGCTCTTCGATCGTGATGCCGGGCTGCAGATCCTTGAATTCGATCGTGCCGGCCGATTCGGTGAGGATCGAGAAGGTGTACGGATCCCATTCGCACATGGTCTGGCCAAGCGTGACCGGTTGTCCGTCTTCCACGCGAAGGCGCGCGCCGTAAACTACGTGGTGGCGCTCCTTCTCGCGGCCCTTCTCGTCGACCACGGCGATCAGGCCCGAACGGTTCATCGAGATCAGGATCTTGCCGCGGCCCTCGACCACCTTCAAGTCGATGAACTTCACGAAGCCGTTGTTGCGGGCCTCGACTTTCGACTGTTCGGTGACGCGGGTCGCCGTGCCGCCGATGTGGAACGTCCGCATCGTCAGCTGCGTGCCGGGTTCGCCGATGGACTGCGCCGCGATCACGCCCACGGCCTCGCCCATCTCGACGAAGCGCCCGGTCGCCAGGTTGCGGCCATAGCAGCGACCGCACACTCCGCGCCGGGATTCGCACGTCAGCACGGAGCGGATCTTCACCCGCTCGATGCCGGCGGCCTGAATCGCGTTCGCCAGCTCTTCCGTGATTTCCTGGTTGATCTCGACGATCACGTTGCCTTCGTAATCCTTGATCTTCTCGAGCGAAACGCGGCCCACAACGCGGTCGCGCAACGGCTCGACTTCGACGCCGGCTTCGAGAATCGGCTCGACGTAAATTCCGTCGGCCGTGCCGCAGTCGAATTCGTTGATGATCACGTCTTGCGCCACGTCCACGAGACGCCGCGTCAGGTAGCCGGAGTCGGCGGTCTTGAGCGCCGTATCGGCCAGACCCTTGCGGGCGCCGTGCGTCGAGATGAAGTACTGCAGCACGGTCAGGCCTTCGCGGAAGTTCGACGTAATCGGCGTCTCGATGACTTCGCCCGAGGGCTTGGCCATCAATCCGCGCATTCCGGAAAGCTGCCGGATCTGCTGCTTCGAGCCGCGAGCGCCGGAATCGGCCATGACGTAGATCGGGTTGATCACGCCCTGCTTATCCTGCTCCTCGAGCGCCTTGAACATCTCGTCCGCCACCTTTTCCGTGACGTCCGACCAGATGGCGATGACCTTGTTGTAGCGCTCGCCGTTGGTGATCGCGCCGTCGAGGTACTGTTGCTGCACCTTGACGACCTCGTGTTCGGCCGTGTCCACGAGCTTGAACTTCACGCTCGGGATGACCATGTCGCTGATGCCGATCGAAACGCCCGCCTTGGTCGCGTAGAGGAAGCCGAGTTCCTTCAGCTTGTCGAGCGCTACCACCGTCTTTTCCAGGCCGAAGCGCAGATAGCAATATTGCACCAGCGCCTGCACGCCCTTCTTCTTCAGCAAGCCGTTGATGAACGGCATGTCCGTCGGCAGGTGGTCGTTGAAGATCACGCGGCCAACCGTCGTGTGCAGGAATTGCTTGTGAAGCTGAATCGGCTCGGTGTGCGATACGTCCTGATCGTCGTACGCGTTCGTCAGGTCGATCACTTCGCCCGTGTAGCGCATGCGGATCGGCGTCAGCAGCTCGACCTCAGCCGCTTCGAGCGCCATGATTACTTCCTCGGTCGATCCGAACGCGCGGCCTTCGCCCTTCGCTTGCGGCTTGGCCTTGGTCATGTAGTAGATGCCGAGCACCATGTCCTGCGTCGGCACCGCCAGCGGATAGCCGTTGGCCGGTGACAGGATGTTGTGCGAGCTGAGCATCAGGACCGAAGCCTCCACCTGCGCCTCGGGCGAGAGCGGAATGTGCACGGCCATCTGGTCGCCGTCAAAGTCCGCGTTGAACGCGGTGCAGACGAGCGGATGGATGCGGATCGCCTTGCCCTCCACCAGCGTCGGCTCGAATGCCTGAATGCCGAGACGATGCAGCGTGGGAGCGCGGTTCAGCAGCACCGGATGCTCGCGGATCACGTCCTCGAGGATGTCCCAGACGATCGATTCCTGCGCCTCGACCAGTTCCTTCGCCTGCTTGATCGTGGTGCAGTGCCCCGCCGCTTCCAGCTTGTGATAGATGAACGGCTTGAACAGCTCGAGCGCCATCTTCTTCGGCAGGCCGCACTGGTGAAGCTTCAGTTCCGGCCCGACGACGATCACCGAACGTCCCGAATAGTCCACGCGCTTGCCGAGCAGGTTCTGGCGGAAACGCCCCTGCTTGCCCTTGAGCGTATCGGACAGCGACTTGAGCGGGCGGTTGTTCGTCCCGCGCAGCACGCGGCCGCGGCGTCCGTTGTCGAACAGCGCGTCGACGGCTTCCTGCAGCATGCGCTTCTCGTTGCGGACGATCACGTCCGGCGCGTGCAGTTCCATCAGCTTCTTCAACCGGTTGTTCCGGTTGATCACGCGACGGTAGAGATCGTTCAGGTCGGACGTGGCGAAGCGGCCGCCGTCCAGTGGCACCAGCGGGCGCAGCTCCGGCGGCAGCACCGGAATCACGTCGAGAATCATCCACTCGGGCTTGTTGCCGCTCTTGCGGAACGCTTCGAGCACCTTCAGGCGCTTCGCGTACTTGATCCGCTTCTGCAGGCTCGGATCGACCTTCATCTTCTCGCGAAGTTCCTGCGACAGCTTTTCCACGTCGACGCGGCGCAGAAGCTCCTTGATCGCCTCGGCGCCCATTCCCGCCTGGAACTTGCCGGGGAAGTCGCGCTGCATCTCGCGGAACTTCTCCTCGGGCAGGATGTCCTTCTCCTTAAGGCCCGGCGCTTCGCCCGGATCGACGCACACGAACGTCTCGAAGTACAGGATGTGCTCGAGGTCGCGCATGGTGATGTCGAGCAGGTAGCCGATGCGGCTCGGCAGTCCCTTGAAGAACCACACGTGCGAGCAGGGCGACGCGAGCTCGATGTGCCCCAGGCGCTCCCGGCGAACCTTGCTGAGCGTCACTTCGACGCCGCACTTGTCGCAGATCACGCCGCGGTGCTTCATGCGCTTGTACTTGCCGCAGAGGCACTCCCAGTCCGTTACCGGCCCGAAAATCTTGGCGCAGAACAGGCCGTCGCGCTCCGGCTTGAAAGTGCGGTAGTTGATGGTTTCAGGTTTGGTCACTTCTCCGTGCGACCACGACCGGATCTTCTCCGGACTCGCCAAACTGATGCGAATCGAATCGAAGTCCGCGATCTGGCTGGCACGGTCATAAGGGCTTGATCGATACAAGGTATGATCCTCCCGTCCCGACTCCGCCGGGACCGAAAAGCTACTTCCAGGAATATCGGTCGCGCCCGGAGTTTCCTCCGGGCGCGGGAATTAGTCGGCCGCTTCCGCTTTTTCCAGCTGCGGCTTCTGGCGCTTCATGAGCTCGACGTCGAGACACAGCGACTGCAGCTCGCGCACGAGAACGTTGAACGATTCGGGCACCCCGGGTTCGATTCCCGGCTCGCCCTTCACGATCGCCTCGTAAATCTTCGCGCGGCCGTAGACGTCGTCCGACTTCGCCGTCAACAGCTCCTGCAGGATGTGCGCGGCGCCGTAGGCTTCGAGCGCCCACACTTCCATTTCGCCGAACCGCTGTCCGCCGAATTGCGCCTTGCCGCCGAGCGGCTGCTGCGTAATCAGCGAATACGGGCCGATCGAACGTGCGTGGATCTTGTCGTCCACCAGGTGAGAGAGCTTGAGCATGTAGATGTAGCCGACCGTCACGTTCTGCGCGAACTCGTCGCCGGTCATGCCGTCGAAGAGCGAGATTTTCCCGCTCTCCGGCAGCTCGGTGAACCGCAGCAAGTGCCGGATGTCGTTTTCGCGGGCGCCGTCGAACACGGGCGTCGCGAACGGCACACCGTCGCGGAAGTTCTCCGCCACGTTGAGCAGCGCTTCGTCGTCCAGATCGGCCAGCGTCTTCCACACCGCGGTCGGGCCGAACGCGTCCTTGAACCACTTCCGGACCACGTCGGCGCGCGCCTCTTCGTCCAGCATCTTCCCGATCTGCACGCCCAGCTCTTTCGAAGCCCAGCCGAGATGCGTCTCGAGAATCTGGCCCACGTTCATACGCGAAGGAACGCCCAGCGGATTGAGCACGATCTCGACGGGCGTCCCGTCCGGCATGTACGGCATGTCTTCCGCCGGAACGATCCGCGCGATCACGCCCTTGTTTCCGTGGCGGCCTGCCATCTTGTCGCCCACGGAAAGCTTGCGCTTCATCGCGATGTAGACCTTCACGAGTTTGATCACGCCCGGAGGCAGCTCGTCGCCCTTCTTCAGCTTCGAGATGCGCTCGTCGGTGATCTTCCGCAGCACGTCGATCTGCCGCGAAGTCATTTCCTCGACTTCGTCGATCTTCTCGATGAGCAGCGGGTCCTTGTCGTTGAGGCGTAGCCGCTTCAGGTTGCGCGTTGAAATTTTCTCGAGGATGTCGCGAGTCAGCTCCGTGCCCTTCGTCAACAAGCGCTTGTTGGTGCGCTCGTCGTGCAGGTCGGCTACCAGCTTCTGTCCGCCGAGCAGGTCGTTCAAGCGCTTCAGCCGCTCGTCGGTCAGAATCCGGATCTCATCGGCGAGGTTCTTTTCGAGCTTCGCCACGTGAGCCGCTTCGATCGCCTTGTGACGCTCGTCCTTCTCCGCGCCCTTGCGGCAGAAGATCTTCACGTCGACGATCGTTCCCTCGATGCCCGGTGGGCAGTAGAGCGAAGCGTCGCGAACGTCTCCGGCCTTTTCGCCGAAGATCGCGCGCAGCAGCTTCTCTTCCGGGGTCAGCGTGGTTTCGCCCTTCGGCGTCACTTTGCCGACCAGGATGTCGCCCGGCCGCACCGTCGCACCGATTCGAATCACGCCGCTCTCATCGAGGTTCCGCAGGAAGCTCTCGTTGATGTTGGGAATGTCGCGCGTGATTTCCTCGGGGCCCAGCTTCGTGTCCCGCGCTTCGATTTCGTACTCCTCGATGTGAATCGAGGTGTAGTAATCCTCTTGCACTAGTTTTTCGCTGACGAGAATCGCGTCCTCGAAGTTGTACCCGCGCCATGGCACGAAGGCCACGAGCACGTTGCGCCCAAGCGCCAGCTCTCCGCGCTCGGTGCACGGCCCGTCCGCCAGCACCTGGCCCTGCTTCACGCGGTCGCCCGCGCGAACCAGCGGCTTCTGGCTGATACACGTGTTCTGGTTCGACCGCTTGAACTTCGTGAGCAGGTAAATGTCCGAGCCCACTTCGCGGCTCAGCACGCCCGACTGATCGGATTCCACGCGCACGATCACGCGCTCGGAATCGACCTGATCGACGATGCCGTCGCGGCGGCACACGATGACCGCGCCCGAATCGCGCGCGGTAACCCGCTCCATGCCCGTTCCGACCAGCGGCGCCTCGCCTTTGATGAGAGGCACAGCCTGGCGCTGCATGTTCGAGCCCATCAACGCGCGGTTCGCGTCGTCGTTCTCGAGGAACGGAATCAAGCTGGCTGCCACCGACACGAGCTGCTTCGGCGACACGTCGATGTAATCCACCTCATCGCGGCTCTTCAGCACGAAGTTGCCCGCCTGCCGGCAGTTCACGAGTTCCGTCGTGATCTTTCCGCGTTCGTCGAGCGAAGCATTGGCCTGCGCCACGACGTAGCGGTCCTCTTCCCACGCCGAGAGGTAGAAGCAGTGCGGCTCGACCACAATCCGCCGCCGCTTCAGCTCCTCATTCGTGGTTTCCACCTTCTCGCGTTCGACGACTTCGCCCGCCTTGAATTCGCTGTCGCCCGAGTTCACGATCTGCACGAAATCGATCACTCGCCCGCCCTTCACCTTGCGGTAGGGCGATTCGATGAACCCGAATTCGTTGATGCGCGCATAGCTCGAAAGCGAGCTGATCAGGCCGATGTTCGGGCCTTCCGGCGTCTCGATCGGGCAGATGCGGCCGTAGTGCGTTGGATGGACGTCGCGCACTTCGAATCCCGCGCGCTCTCGCGAAAGACCGCCGGGACCGAGAGCCGAGAGACGCCGCTTGTGCGTGATCTCGCTCAACGGGTTCGTCTGGTCCATGAACTGCGACAGTTGCGAGCTGCCGAAGAACTCGCGAATCGCCGCCATGACCGGCTTCGCATTCACGAGATCGTGCGGCATCGCCGTCGACATTTCCTGGTACACCGACATCTTTTCCTTGATCGCCCGCTCCATGCGGACCAGGCCGATGCGGAACTGGTTCTCGAGCAGCTCGCCCACCGCGCGCACGCGCCGGTTGCCGAGATGATCGATGTCGTCCACCGTGCCGATGTTCTTGCGCAGCTTCAGCAGGTACTTGATCGCTCCGACGAAATCGCCCGGATCGAGCGTCCGCTTGTCGAGCGGCGTCTCGATGCCCAGCTTGATGTTGAACTTCAGCCGGCCCACCTTGCTGAAATCGTACTTCCGCGGATCGAAGAACATCCCGTTGAAGAGCGCGGTCGCCGTCTCAAGCGTCGGCGGATCGCCGGGACGCAGCTTGCGGTAGATTTCGATCAGCGCTTCCTTCGGCGTGTGAATCGTGTCCTTCTCGAGCGTGCGCGACACGATGATGCCCACGTCGTCGCGCTCCGGGAAGCACACATCCACTTCGTTGATGCCCGCTTCGGCGATGGTCGCCCAGATTTCGGCCGTCAGCGGCTTGTTCGCCTCGAGCAGCACTTCGCCCGTCTGCCGGTTCACCAGCTCGCCGACCGTAACCGCGCCTTCGAGATCGGCGCCGCCCGCTTCCACCTGCGTCACGCGCGCCTTCACCAGCTCCTTGTACAAGGGATCGGTGATGCGCTTGTGCGCGCCGATCAGCACTTCGCCCGTCTTCGGGTGCTTGATCTCGCGCGTGAGTTTGCGGTCGATCAGGCCCTCGGAAACGTTCCAGAAGAGGTTCCCGTCGCGCAGCGAAATCCGCTCCACCTGGTAAAACGTGCGCAGGATGTCTTCATTCGACTTCATTCCCAGCGCGCGCAGGAAAATCGAGCCAAGGAACTTGCGCTTGCGGTCGATGCGGACGTACAGAATGTTCTTCGTGTCGTACTCGAATTCCACCCACGAGCCGCGGTACGGAATGATCTTGCCGAGGAAATAGCTGCGGTTGTTCGCCGTTTCGTAAAACACACCCGGCGAGCGGTGCAGCTGGCTGACGATCACGCGCTCGGTTCCGTTGATGATGAACGTGCCGTTCTCCGTCATCAGCGGAATGTCGCCGAAGAAAACTTCCTGTTCCTTGATGTCGCGGATCGACTTCGCGCCCGTGTCCGGATCCTTGTCGTAAATCGTGAGGCGGATCGTGACCTTCAGCGGCGCGGAGTACGTCATCCCGCGTTCCTGGCACTCGTTCACGTCATACTTCAGCTGCAGCGTGACCGGGTCGCCGCACTTGTTGCAGAAAGTGGGCGTGTTCTTGTTGAACGTGCCGCACTTCGTGCACAGCACGTCGCCCGTCTTGTACGGGTTCGTTACCACCGACGCGCCGCAATTGCGGCACGTGGCGCGCAAGTGGTGCAGGCCGCGCAAATGGCCGCACTTGCACTCCCAGTTTCCGATGGCGTAGTCGACGAAATCCAGCTGCGACAGCCCGCGGAAATCCTGGATCGGAAAGACCGACGTGAAAACGGACTGCAGCCCCGCATCCTCACGCTCGCTCGGCAGCAAATCCATCTGCAGGAAGCGCTGGTAAGACTTCTTCTGTACGTCGATCAGGTTCGGAATCTGGACGGTCGTCTTGATTTTGGCGAAGTCCAGCCGTTCTCGCTCACGAACGACGCGATTACCGTTACGATGGCTCATTGACAATTCCCTTCAGGATGACGCCGATAGCGGCAGCGCAGGCGTAGGCCTGCCCTGCCGGTCCGGGAAGGACGTGTTTTGATGTTCTGTATTCCAAGGAGCGCGCCCGCCGAAGCGGGCTGATTCCTTTGCAGCCCGGCGCTAGGCCGTTCAGGGCTGCCACTATTTAATCTCGACCTTGGCTCCGACTTCCTCGAACTTCTTCTTGATCGTCGCGGCCTCGTCCTTGTTCACGCCCTCTTTCACCGTCTTCGGGGCGCCGTCGACCAAATCCTTGGCTTCTTTCAGGCCCAGGCTGGTGACTTCGCGGACTGCCTTGATCACGTTGATTTTGTTCGCGCCCACTTCGGTCAGGACGACGGCGAATTCCGTCTTTTCCTCAGCCGGTGCCGCGCCCGCCGCTCCACCCGCAACCATCACAGGAGCCGCCGCAGCCGCCGACACGCCGAACGCTTCTTCCATCTTCTTCACGAGATCGGAAGCCTCGAGCAGCGTCAGGCCCTTGATCTCTTCCAGTATTGTCTCCACTTTGCTAGCCATTGCCGTTTTCTCTCCTCCTCAAGAAATGAAAATCTGTGGAACGAAAATCCTTCAGCGAACTCTTACGACTGAACCGGTTCCGGCGCTGGCGCGCTTTCTGGTGCCGCTGCGCCTCCGCCTCCGAATTTGTTGGCTTTCACCGCTTCGCTCGTCACCACCGCCAGGTTGCGCGGCAGCGCTGCCATCGCGGTCGCGATGCGCTGCGCGGGCGCATTCAGCAGGAACATGATCTTGCTGATCAGCTCTTCCTTGCTCGGAAGCTGCGCGAGCTGGCCGATCTCCTGAATCGAGATGACGCGCCCTTCGACCCATCCGGCGCGGAACTGGAATGCCGGAACGTCTTTCGCGACCTTCGTCAGAATCTTCGCGAGCGACACAGGATCGGTCGTCGTGTACGCGATCGAATTCGTTCCCTTGAGGCCCTTGAGCAAGCCCTCGGTCGGCGTGCCTTCCGCCGCGCGCTCGGCCACCGTATTCTTCACCACTTCGTAGTGACCGCCGGCCGCTTCCACGGCCCGCCGCAGCTGCGTGTCCTGCTCGACCGTGATTCCCTGAAACGTCGACAGAATCACCGTCGAGACGTTCGCAAGCTGGCTGCGAAGCTGCTCGGCCTTTTCTTTCTTCTCGGCTTTCTTCTTCATGGTGCCGAATTCCTCCGGTTGCGATTCCTGCTACGCCGCTACCGCTGTGGCCGATTCCGCTTCCGCATGGTCGATTGCGATTCCCGGGCCCATCGTCGACGTCAGCGTGATCTTCTTGATGTACTTGCCCTTTGCTGCGGACGGCTTGGCCTTCACCACCGCCCCGAGCAGCGCCTGCGCGTTTTCCGCCAGGTTTTTCGCGGGGAAGCTGATCTTCCCGATCGGCGAGTGGATCAGGCCCGTCTTGTCGAGACGGAACTCCACTTTGCCGGCCTTGATCTCCTTCACCGCGCGCGCCACATCAAACGTTACCGTGCCCGTCTTCGGGTTCGGCATCAGCCCGCGCGGGCCGAGCACTTTGCCCAGGCGTCCCGCGGACTTCATCATGTCCGGCGTCGCAATCACCGCTTCGTAATCCGTCCAGCCTTCGGTGATCTTCTGGACCATGTCGTCGCCGCCCACGAAGTCGGCGCCGGCTTCCTGCGCCTCGCGGACTTTTTCGCCGCTCGCGATCACCAGCACGCGCTTCGATTTGCCCAGCCCGTGCGGCAACACGACCGTACCGCGTACCATCTGGTCCGACTGCTTCGGATCGACGCCCAAATTCAGCACCAGCTCGACTGTCTCGTCGAATTTCACGAAGTGCGCCTTGCGAAGCACTTCCGCCGCCTCTTCCAGGCGATACGGACGCGCCTCCACCAGTTTCCGGGCGCGATCGATATTCTTTCCACCCACTTTTGCGCTGCGGCCCATCGATTCTCTCCCTACTCCGTTACTTCAATGCCCATGTTGCGGGCCGTTCCCATGATCGACCGCACCGCCGATTCGAGTTTCAGCGTGTTCAGGTCGGGCAATTTCATCTTGGCGATTTCTTCCACCTGCTTGCGCGTCACCTTCGCCACCTTGTTGCGGTTCGGCTCGGGCGAACCCTTCACGATTCCCGCGGCGCGCTTCAACAGTTCCGATGCCGGCGGCGTCTTCAGGATAAAGGTGAACGTCCGGTCGCTGTAAATCGTCACCAGCACCGGAAAGATCATGCCGTCCGGCTCTTTTGCCGTCTTGGCGTTGAACTGCTTGCAGAAATCCATGATGTTCACGCCGTGCGGGCCAAGCGCCGTGCCCACGGGCGGCGCCGGCGTCGCCTTGGCGGCCGGCAACTGCAGCTTCACCGTCGATTGAACTTTCTTTGCCATATCAGTGCTTTCCTCGCCCCAGGCCGCGCGTTACGCGACCTTTTCAACCTGCGCGAAATCCAGTTCCACCGGCGTCGACCGCCCGAAAATCGTCACCGAAACCTTCAGCGTGCTGCGGTCCGAATTCACTTCCTCGACCACGCCCGTGAAATTCGCAAACGGCCCTTCGCCGATCCGGACCTTCTCGCCGCGCTCAAACGAAAGCTTCGGCTTCGGCTTTTCCGCCGTCGTCGTGGCCCGGTTCAAAATGTTCTGCACTTCCTCATCGCTCAAGGGCGACGGCATCTGCCCCGAGCCCACAAAGCCCGTCACCTTCGGCGTCGATCGCACCACGTGCCACGTGTAATCGTCCATGTCCATCTCGACCAGCACGTAGCCCGGATAGCACATTCGCGGCGAAATCACTTTCTTGCCGCCGCGCACTTCGACCACCGACTCCGTCGGGATGATGATTTGGCCGATTTTGTCTGTCAGCCCGAATGCGGCTACGCGGCCCTCGAGGCTTTCCTTCACCTTCTTCTCAAACCCCGAGTATGTGTGGACGATGTACCACTGTTTCGACATCCCGCTCCCGCTTCCTTCTTCAGTGTGAGGCAAAGTGGAATAACCAGTTCGCTAAGCGCGTTAGAATCGTATCCGTCAAACCGAAAAACACGGCAAAAAAAGCCACCGTCACGACTACCACGACCGTCGTCGAAATCACGTCCGAACGCGACGGCCAGTTCACCTGCTTCATTTCGACGCGCACGTCGTGCAAGAAGCTTCGCATGCGCTTCGGGTAGCCGCCCAGCTTGTGGGCCGGCTCCATCAGCGAGAACCCGCTTACGCGGTGGGACTCTTCTTCTCGATTCGTTCGTATTGCATCGGCCATTTTGCTGCCTGTCCTTGCCCAGCCGGCCCCAACCAGCCAACCGCATGTTTGCCCTACCGCCCAAGATCTGGCAGGGGAGGAGGGATTCGAACCCCCACTCTCGGTTTTGGAGACCGATGGTCTACCGTTGAACCTACTCCCCTGAATTTTCGGGCCGAAGGCCCGAAAATTCACCCTGAGCCCGCCTTTCAGGGCGAAGGGTGAATTTCACGCCGGAATGTCGCAACAAGCTCCAGCTTTTTCTCTCTCCGCCAACTCTTCAATTCCGCTTCGCGCCCGCGCGCCGAACGTTGGTTCACGTGTTCTTCCTGCTATACCAGCTTAACCGGCCGTCGCGAAGCCGTATACTTTGCCCCGGCTCCCGCATTGTGGCGAATGACCCGCTGCGCTGAATCCCTTGCGACCCCGACGTAAAACGACCCGTCGCCACACTCAAGCATGTAACAAAACCACGTCTCGCCGGCTTCCATCGAGGTGCCTCCGCTCGCTTCGAGGCCCTGACCGACGAAACAGCCCTATTTAACCTCTTTGTGCGCGGTATGCTTCCGGCACGTATTGCAGAACTTCTGCGTTTCCAAACGGTCCGGATGCTTCTTCCGGTTCTTCGTGGTTGTGTAGTTGCGGTTTTTGCAATCGTTGCACTGCAGTGTGATGATTTCTCGCATGGTCGTTTACTCGATGATCTCCGTTACGGCTCCGGCGCCGACCGTGTGGCCGCCTTCGCGGATCGCGAAGCGCAGCCCCTTCTCCAAGGCCACCGGCGTGATCAGCGTGATCTCCGCCGATACGTTGTCTCCCGGCATCACCATCTCCACTCCCGCCGGCAACTTCACGTCTCCCGTCACGTCCGTCGTCCGGAAGTAGAACTGCGGCCGGTATCCCGTGAAGAACGGCGTGTGCCGCCCGCCCTCTTCCTTCGTCAGTACGTACGCTTCCGCCTTGAACTTCGTGTGCGGCGTGATCGATCCCGGCTTGCACAACACCTGCCCGCGCTCCACTTCGTCCTTCTCCGTCCCGCGCAGCAGCAGTCCGACGTTGTCGCCCGCCATCCCTTCATCCAGCAGCTTCCGGAACATCTCGACGCCCGTCACCGTCTTCTTCATCGTCGGACGGAAGCCCACAATCTCGATTTCTTCGCCCACCTTTACCTTGCCCCGCTCGATTCGTCCCGTCACCACCGTTCCGCGTCCCGAGATCGAGAAAATATCCTCGATCGGCATCGCGAACGGCTTGTCCACGTCGCGCGGCGGCAGCGGAATGTTCTTGTCCACCGCATCCATCAGACTCCAGCACCGACTTCTCCCACTTCGCATCGCCCTCCAGCGCCTTCAGCGCCGAGCCCCGAATCACCGGAATCGTGTCGCCCGGAAACTGATACGTCTTCAGCAGCTCGCGCACTTCCAGCTCCACCAGCTCGAGCAGCTCCGGATCCTCCACCACGTCGCACTTGTTCAGGAACACCACAATCGCCGGCACGCCTACCTGCCGCGCCAGCAGAATGTGTTCCCGCGTCTGCGGCATCGGACCGTCCGTCGCCGCCACCACCAGGATCGCTCCGTCCATCTGCGCCGCGCCCGTGATCATGTTCTTCACGTAGTCCGCGTGCCCCGGGCAATCGATATGCGCGTAGTGACGGTTCGGCGTCTCATACTCCACGTGCGACACCGCAATCGTGATTCCGCGCTCCCGCTCTTCCGGCGCGTTGTCGATCGTGTCGAACGCCCGGAACGATACCTTCGGGTTGTTCTTCGACAGCACCTTCGTGATCGCCGCCGTCAACGTCGTCTTTCCGTGGTCGATGTGCCCGATCGTCCCCACGTTCAAGTGCGGCTTACTCCGCTCGAATTTCTCCTTCGCCATCGCGCCTCACCCTCGCATCACTGCTTGGCGGCCGCAGCCGCTCACCGCGCACTTCTAAATCGGAGTCTCAATCGTCTCGAAGCTGCCTACCACCGTCCTGGCGTGGAGCGGGGGACGGGGCTCGAACCCGCGACCATCTGCTTGGAAGGCAGAGACTCTACCACTGAGTTACCCCCGCTTAATTTCACCGCCAACGGCAAGGTCCTCAAAAACTCGCGGCCCACTCCGCATCCCGAAATGCCGGTTGCGTCTGGAGCCTGGGACCGGGATTGAACCGGTGACCTCGTCCTTACCAAGGACGCGCTCTACCAACTGAGCTACCCAGGCCCGCCTGCCGGTTCCCCGCACTCGCGTACTTGACTGTCAGCGGGCAGGCCCTATCCGGCCATCCGGAAACTCAGAACTCCACAGGACACTGGTGGACGGGGGAGGATTCGAACCTCCGTAGCCCGCAAGGAGCGGCAGATTTACAGTCTGCTGGTTTTAGCCACTCACCCACCCGTCCCGCAAAAACTCTCGGGACACAATCGTTGCGTCCCACGAACCTCGCCAGAGCTGATCCGGACTCCTGTATGGGGTTACTCCGCAATGCAGAAAGGGCCGTGTCCGCAGACACCAGCCCTGTTCGCTTTTCTTGCGAGGAAGCCGTCCCTATACCTATCCCAAAATGCCGGTTCCCTCAAACCCGCCTGCCGCAGGCGGTTGAACTCAGCTGGCGGAGGGATTTGAACCCCCGACCCTCTGATTACAAATCAGATGCTCTACCAACTGAGCTACGCCAGCACTGCCAAACCTACCGAAAATATCACAGAGGCAATCAAATTGCAAGCGGGGCTTCCGGACCGCGCAGCACAATCATTGCCACCACCGGATTTATTATAACCCTCTAACTCCCTGATGTCCTATTGTGCAGCTGGCATTGTAAAGACGCTGTCATCCAGCAATACGTTATGCCGAACTTCAGTTACGTGGATCGTGAGGACCGTCTCGCCCGCAGTCTCCTGAATCGTGAACGGACGCTTGATTCCGTCCACTTCGCGATAATCGTCAAAATCCTCGACGAAGTCAATCACTCCCTGCGGCGTATGCCGGTGGCTCACGACCCGCGCCGGCAGCCACGTCATCGCGTCGAAATAAATCTCGTCCGGAGCGCCCTCCGGAACGTCGGCCTCCACTTCGTAGGTGTCGCGATCGTCGACCTTTTCAGGGCCGACCACCGCGAGCCTCGTGTACAGCTTCTTCAAATCGAGCGGATGATAAAAATCCGCGTCGCGCTTCGCTTCGCTCAGTTCCACGCCGCTCTGCTGGCGAAGCCCGTTCTGCGGATCGTCCGTCCAGCCGACCGTACCGTCGAATGCCTGGCGGAACAGCACTCCCGAAATCCGTATCTCCGAAAGAATCCGGTCGGGCGCTTTCTCCCGCAGCTCGATCGTGCCGGAAAGATTCTGCGCCGGCACGTCGATCGTTCCCATCGTCACTCGCGAGGTCAGCCTCAGCCACGCCGAACGCCCGCCCGCCGCGTCGAGATAATGGTTCAAAATCTGCTCGACCGACGGCATCGGAGCGGCCGTCGAAGTTTGCGCCGCCAGCGCTTGCGCATACGTCGCCGCAGCCAGAACCAGCCCCAGGAACCCGATCACGATGCGGCGAGTGAATGTCAATCGTGTGGGCCTTTCTTTCCTGCCTGTAATTGGAGATCGGGAAACAGGCCGCGCGCGCCCACACGGTCTGCCTAGATTCGACGCGCGCCTTCATCGTAAGGTTGCCAAACCCGCGGGCCGCGCCGTCACCGCTTTCGCGTTTCCCGTTCGCAATCGCGCCGCGAGACATTACACTACTTTGCGCGCCCGCCCCATGCCTGCGTCCGCCACAAAGCGCGCTCTGATTGTTCTGGCGATACTGGTATGTCTCGGTGTGGTCGCCGCGGGATTCTATCTGAATCGCGCCCGCCGGCCAATGCCAGACCCTGCGGTCAGCGCCGGTCCAGCCCCCAGCGTCCTCAGCGGGCTCCCGCCGGACGCAGCCGGCGTGGCTTACTTGGATGTCGCAGCGCTCCGAAAGTTGCAAGGCTCGCCTCTCGCGGCCATGCTCGGCCTCGCCAACGCCAATCCTGAGACCGATCGCGACTACGCCGACTTCGTCCGCGGCACCGGCTTCGACTACACGCGCGACCTCGACACGGCCGCCGTCGCCTTCTGGGTCGCGGGCCACGCGACGCCCGGCAACGATCTCAACATCGACCGCGCGGTGGCCATCGCCGATGGCCGCTTCGATCAGCCGAAGATCAAGGCGTACGCGCTTCGCGCCGGCCACGCGATCGCGCGCGGCTCCGAATCAATCTACGAGGTGCCCGGAAACCCGGCCGTCGCGTTCGAGTTTCTCTCGCCCACGCGCATCATCCTTTCGAGCGGGAAAAATCCGGCGGCCCTGCTCGGCCCGTTCAAGACCGGACCGCGCGATCCGGCAACGCAAGCGCTGATCGATCGAGTGAGCGCCGCACCGCTCTTTGCCGTGGCGCGCACGGACAATCTTCCTCCGGGTTTCTACGACAACTTCCGCAGCTCGCCGCAGCTCGAAAGTATGGCGCGCAATATCCGAGGCCTCACGCTCGCCGGAGCGCCCAAGGCGAACGACTTGCAGCTCGCGCTCGATGCCGAATGCGACTCGATGACCCACGCCATCGAAATGTCGACTCTCCTCGACGGATTTCGCATGATCGGCTCGATGGCCCTCTCCGATCCCAAAACCCGCCGCCAGATGAGCCGCGAGCAACTGGCCCTGCTCACCGCGCTTCTGAGCCAAGCCAAGCTCAGCCACCAGGATCGCTGGGTCCGCCTCTCGCTCGACGTAACACCCACAATGCTCGGCTCGAGCGGAGCCGACCCGAAACCATAGGCCAAGAAGCATCGAAGCGGCCCACGCTCGCGCGTCGATTCTCTGGATGCCCGCGCCACACGCGCCGCATTTGCCTTTGCGCGTTACGCGAATCCTAGGGTAAGGCGAAGGCGATCACGCTGTCGCCGGGGGTGTCATTGAAATAGCCGTCGATGCCGACGATGCCGGGGCCGCCGAAGGCTTCGACGACGACGTACTGCTTGCCGTTCTTGCCTTTATATGTGACCGGAATCGTGTGGGCGCTGGCGTCGATCTTTTCGGCCCACAGCGTTTTGCCGGTGCGGGCGTCGAAGGCGCGGAAGTGGCCATCGTTCGTGGCGCCGATAAAGATCAGTCCGCTTGCGGTGACGATCATAGGGCCGGTATTCGGCGCGCCGGTATCGGGAAAACCTTTCTCCGCGAGCGCGTCCACGGTGCCGAAAGGCTTGCGCCAAACGATGTCGCCGGTCTTCGCATTCACCGCGAAGATTTCAGCCCAGGGCGGCTGAATGCACGGCCAGCCATTCTTCGAATCCCAGAATCGCGCGTCGTAGCGCGACGTCCCTCCGGGAAAGACTTTGTCATATGGCCCGCCCTGCGGATTCGGGCGATCCGCTTTCACGATTCTCCCCGTCTGCCCGGCGTTGAACGTCGTCGTGCCGAAGATGTAGTCGAGCTTCGGGTCAAACGCCACGCCGCTCCAGTTTCCAGAGCCTTCGCGCCCGGGAAAAATGACCGCCATTTTGTCCGGGTCCATGCTGTAGGGCATGAACGGGCCAAGGTTGTAGAAATGATTGTCGTCCCAGAAGTTCTTGCAGAACTCGGCGTGCTCGGGCGTGAGCGTGTACAAGTCATTCTTCGAAATGCTCATCGGAGCGAGCGGCGGCGGCTTCAGCGGAAACGGCTGAGTCGGCGAGGTCTTGTCGCCAGGCACCGTGGTCTGCGGCACGGGACGCTCTTCGAGCCCAAAGAGCGGCTCGCCATTCGTCCGATTGAACATAAACAGCAGGCCCTGTTTGCTGAATTCGGCGAGGGCGGGAATCGTCTTGCCGCCGCGCTTGATGTCGAAGAGCGTCGGCGCGCCCGGCACATCCCAATCCCACAGATCGTGGTGAACCAGCTGCCTGTACCAAATTAGTTTCCCGGTGTTGGCGTCGAGTGCGACCACGCTGTCACTATAGGCCGCGTCGCCCAGCCGCACTCCGCCGTAATAATCCGGGCCGCCAGCCGGCGCGATTGGCGCGTAGACGATGCCGCGCTCGGGATCAAGCGTCATAAAACTCCACACGTCCGAGCCGCCGCGCACGCTCCAACTGTCGCCCTTCCACGTGGCGTGCTCGGCCGTGCCCGGCTGCGCCTTCGTGTCGAACGTCCAGACGAGCTTTCCGGTGCGCGCGTCCCACGCGCGGATCGCCTGAACGCCATTCTGGCCGCCGATCACGAGATCGCGGTAAATCACGGGCGCCGCCGACACGGCCGCATCCTCGATGAATCCGCCCTGGCCAAATCCCTCGGCCGGCTTTCCCGTCTTCGCGTCGAGCGCCAGCATTTCGCGCCCGGCCACGCCAAGAAACAGCCGCGGCCCGGTCTGCGCGTCTCCCGGCCAGTAGGCAAGGCCACGACGCTGCGTTCCCTTGGTTTCGTATTTCCAGATTTGCGCGCCGGTTTCAGGATCGAGCGCGAAAACATTCTTGCCGGCGTCGAGATACATCACGTCGTCGACGACCAGCGGCGCGCCCTCGGAATTCACGTCCGCGCCAACCGCACCGCCGGTGTGAAACGTCCACGCGCGCACCAACTTCCTCACATTGTGCGGATTGATTTGACTGAGCGGCGAGAATCGCGTCGATTCAGGATCGGCGCCGGGATACTGCCAGTTGGTCTGCGCCGGAAG
Source organism: uncultured Acidobacteriota bacterium (assembly GCA_963743335.1). Classification (GTDB taxonomy): domain Bacteria; phylum Acidobacteriota; class Terriglobia; order Acidiferrales; family UBA7541; genus Palsa-295. The sequence goes on along the minus strand of CAVUPI010000001.1, from coordinate 1,373,295 downwards.
CGCAACCGGAAGAGCCAGCAACGCGAGAAGAACAAAAGAAAACGCAGCCGCGGGATTTAACCCGGGCCGCGTTCTCAATGGAGGCAGCACCCGCTAATTCGCAGCAAGCAGCGGATCGACATCGTGTTCCATATCCGCCAGCGTAAGCGCCTTCTGGTAGAAGTGCGCTTCTTTGCCGTCTTTGTCGAAGATCATCGTCATCGGCAGGGCCTCGCTTTGCGCCCACCGCGAATCGATGTCCTTGTAATACGAGTCGTCAGTAGTCGATGCGATGTACACCGGGAAGGGAGGCTTTTGCTCCTGGATGTACTTGGCCATTTCGGCCTTCTCGGCGGCGTCGGTCACGTCGTTCATCGAAACTTCCACCACCTGCAGCTTGTCCCCGTACTTCGTCTGGAGCTTCTCGATATCGGGGAACTCGGTGTGGCACGGGACGCAGTACGTGGCGAAGAAGTTCAGAAAAACGACCTTCCCCTTATTCGCCGCGATCAAGTCCTTCACGTCTTTCGGCTGAACGACCTTGATCTGCGGCGCGTCGGCCGCCTGCGCGCCGGCGCGGGGCGCGGCTGCGAACAAGATGCAGGCCGCACCCAGCGCGAGGCTCACGAACTTCACGGAGAGACTCGTTTTCATTGACCGTTACCCGATGCCGGCGCCGGAGCCGACGCGAGCATCTTCGTCGAGGCATCGACCACCTGCTGGAACGTGGTGTCGGTGGTGTTCACGAAATTCGCAAACACCTGGCGGTTGTCGTCGACCAGAATCGTGTTGTCCGCCGACGGATTCAGCTTGTAGAGCCGCATTCCGGTATCCTGCGTGCCCTTGGCGAGGTAGACCATCGGGATCGTGATGCCCTTGTCCGCCGCCAACTTCGTGAGCCAGTCCTTCGACTCGGGCCCATTGATCATCACAACGAAGCCCTTGAGGTTCTTGTTGGACTGCACAAGGGTGTTCAGCTTGACGATCAAGTCAGCCGCCTGATCGCTTGGCTTCTGGAAGAAGCCGATCACGGTCGGCGCAATGCCGTACTCGCACACATAGCAGGTATCCTGCCCCTTGTACTTTCCGGTCACGTCAATCACGCGCAGCGACGGAGTCACAGCTCCCACCGGACGTCCCGAAGTGAGCGGGCCACTCGTGCCGGCCGTGGTGGTATCGGCCGGAGATGCAGGCGCGCTGCTCGCAGACGCTGGAGCGGTGCTGCCGGTCTCGCCGGTTGCCGCGGCGGCATTGGCTTCCTTGATCGCATTCGCAGCATCGGTGCCGTCGACGGGGTACTTCAACGCAACCCATTTGTACCAGCCGCCTTCGAGAATCTTGGTGTTCAGGTAGCCGAACTCGGCCAGCTTCTTGTACATGTCGATCGAGTCTTCATCGTGGTTGCAGGGGCAGTAGAAAATCAGCATCTTGTCACGCGGGAGGCTGATCGGCGGCTTCACCTGCGGCACCCACGGGTAATTGATCGCGCCCGGAATGTGTCCATCGGCAAAGGCTTCTTCGGGCTGCGTATCGACGAGCACGAAGCTCGTGTCCTTGTCCTGCATCATTTTCAGGACTGCGGCGGGCTTGATGAACGTCGGCGGCGGCGTCATGCTCGCGTCATCGGGCAATCCAAGGTCATCCTGCGCCAGCGCGCTCGAGGAACAGAACGCCAGTCCTACCACAAGCAACAACGCTGCGATCCACTTCATCATAAGGACCTCCCTCACAAATGATCGGCCGAAACCTTCACCACCCATTAGATTCCCAGCGCAAGCAGGAGGATTCAGTCGTGAAACAACTTGATTGTTTACCGTCGATCTCATAACACCGGCTGCCCAAACCTTCGATTCGTCCGTTACGGTGGATGTTACTCACCGCGTCGCAGGGTGTCAAGATAACCACCCCCACCTGCTTATATAGACGTAATGGGCCCGTCGGGGTTACAGGAAAGTGCCGAATTGGGACCGCCCCGGCACGCCAGAAACTCAGCGCGCCGGCAGAGCAAAACCGTAGATGACGCTGTCCACGGCATACACCACGTACTGGCGTCCGTCGATCTCGTAGGTCATCGGGCCGGTGCCGAACGATCCCCCCGGATACGTGTGCCAGAGCGTCTTGCCGTTCGTAGCGTCGAGCGCCACCAGCGTGCCCGACATATCGGCGGTAAACAGTAAGTGTCCCGCCGTGGTGAGGATGCCGGCTTGGCCTCCGCGGCCCAGCGTGTCCGCTGTCCAGCGAACCTTGCCCGTCTGATAATCGATGGCCTTGAGCATCGACTTCGACCCAAGGAAGAAGTCGCGGCCCGCCCAACCCTCAGCGTCCTTGCCGGGCATGGTGAGGTAGAAGACGCCCGTCGCCTCACGCGAGTTCACGTAGAAGAGGCCCGTTTCAGGATCGAAGCTCGGCGCTTGCCAGTTTGTGCCGACGCCTCCGGTGACGAGCACTCCATCCGGCTGCGGCTCGCGCGCGGGGTCGGGAATCGGCTCGCCGTTCTTGTCCCAGCCTTTGACCCAGTTTGCCGGAACGAAAGCTTCCGAAAGCAGGTCTTTGCCGTTCGTGCGATCGAGAACGAAAAACAGGCCGTTCTTTCCCGCCTGCGCCAGCATCTTGCGCGGCTTGCCTTTGAACGTCCCGTCGAAGAGCACGGGCGTCATTACCATGTCCCAGTCGTGCGTGTCGTGCGGCGAGGTCTGGAAGTGCCATACCATTTTGCCGGTGTCGGGATCGAGCGCGACGATCGTGCAGGTATAGAGGTTCGCGCCGGGGCGCGTGGCGCCGTTTTCGACCGGGTGCGGATTGCCCGTGCCCCAATAGAGGAGATTGAGCTCGGGGTCGTACGTGCCGGTGAGCCATGTCATCCCGCCGCCGCGCGTGACGACGTCCGTGCCCTCGTGCGGCCAGCTATTCCACGCCACCGTGTCGTCGGGCTTGGGCATCGCGTCCCAGCGCCACTGGATTTTGCCCGTCATCGGATCGACGGACAGCAAGAAGCCCGGCAGGTCCGCCGTGTCGCCGGACGTGCCTACGATAAGGTGATCGCCAATCACCAGCGGCGCCACGCTGCCGAAAGCTTTCAGGGCGGGATCGTCGATCTGGATTTCCCAGAGCTGCTTGCCATTGTGCGCGTCGATGCAGACGAGGTGATCGTCGGGCGTCGTCATGTAGAGGCGGTCGTGCCACATCGCCGCGCCTTTGTTACCGCCGCCGGCAGCGCCGGGACGCTGAAAGTGCCAAATCTCCCTGCCGGTGCGCGCGTCGATGGCCCACATCTGATCGGCCGCCGTGACGTACATGATGCCGCCGATCTCGATCGGCATCGATTCGAGCGAACGCGAGTGCGTTTGATAGGCCCACGCGAGCGCGAGCGAGCCGACATTCTGCCGGTTGATCTGCGCGAGCGTGCTGTAGCGCCGGCCGGTGTAATCGCCGTTGAAGGTCGGCCAGTCGTTCGTAGGCGGCTTCAGGATTTCGGACGGATCGAGTTCCTGCGCAGCCGCCGGTGTGCCGTCGGCAGCGGCGTGCGTCCTCTCCGGCAGGAAGGCCGCCCACGCAAATCCAAAACCGAGCAGCAGCGAAAGGAGCAGCGCTCTTTTCATTGCAACGTCTCCAGGTACGTGAATACGTCGTGCATCTCCGCGTCGGTGTATTTGTCGAGAAGCGCCTCGTGAGCGGCGAGTGGATCGTGGATCTCGAGCTTCACGGAGCTGCGCGGCCACGAGTGATACCAGCCGTCCGTGCCCTGGATCCCTACGTTGAAACCATCGTTCAGGAGCAGCGCCCCTTCGAAAGTCTTGCCCGAAGGCAGCGTCACCGTGGCGGTGCTCGGCACGCCGGCGGGATAAAGGAAATGCGTCTCGAGATCGGGCGGCGTGTATTTCTTCGCGACGCCGGCGAGATCGCCAGTCACTGAGTGGCACTTCGTGCAGCCGCCGGGTCCATCGAAGAAAGCCTTGCCCGCTTCGGCGCTTCCTGTCGCGAGGTGCGAAGCCGGAATGTCGTTGGGATAGCCGCCGGGGATGCGCGTGTGCATGTCGAAGAGCGCAAGCTCGGAATCAATGTACGCGACGATGTCGGAAACTTGATCCTGCGTGAATGGAAACGAGGGCATGCCGCGGTCGGGGCGGCCGTTCATGACGACGGGGCTGATCAGATTGCCGCCTTTGTCATGCCGCACCAGCGAAGAACGAATCAAATCGGGGCCGCGGCCCCCCGTCAAATCCTCGCCGTGGCACACCGCGCAATTCTGCTTGAAGAGCGTTTCGCCTAGCTTTGCGGCAGCGGCCTGTTCGGCAGCGTGCGCGCCGCGTCCGCCCGGCCCACCGGGCCCTTGCGGTGGCGGGCCTTCCTGCGCCTTGAGCGAAAAAATCACCGCGAAAGCGGCGAGCGCCACGAGCGCAAGTTTCTTCAATTCAATTCCCCTCTCCGCATCACTTGTTGAGACGCGCACTTTCGCGCAGCGGTTGCCGCCGCTTCGCTAGTGGCCCGCCTTGGTCAGCGTAGCTCCGGTGATCTTTTCCGTTTCGTTCGCCCAGTTCGGCCCCGGATAGCTGAACAGCAGGTCGTAACCGGGCGAGCCGCCCGCCACGAAGATGTGAAAGTCATCCGGGCTCTGGACGATCGGCACGCGCCCCCCGGGCTTCAGATTGTCGAGGAAGATCTGGGCGTGCTCGGGACGAATGCGCCCGTCGGCAATCGCTTCCTGGGTCAGCTTCACCGTCGCGGGACTCAACTTCTCGAAAGGTGTCCGCGAGTGCTCGTAGAGATATTCCTGGAGACTCTTGCGCGTGTAGCCGTGACTCTGCAGGTCGACGGCGCAATCCGGAATCAGTACGAGGTCAAAGGTCTGCGAATGGAACCAACCGAACCCACCGCCTCCGCTGATTCTCGCCACCACCTGGTCGATCACGCCCTGACCGGTCCACGGAGCAACCGCTCCGCCACCCAGCACGAGAGGATTTCCGGAACTTGCGACGGTAACGGTGCTGTCTTCGGGCTTGTAACCAAGGCTTACGGAATATGGCTCCCACGGGCTCTTGTCGTCGTCTTCAGCAAACGTAAAGAACGTGTACGATTCGAGCCGCCCCGTGAGCGCCATATCGTTCACTTGCGGCCACGTCTGCCCGATATTCAAGAGCGACAAGCGAAGCGCCCGGCCGACGGTGCTATTGGCGCGGAATCCGTGCCCCAGCATGCCGATGCCGGAATTAAACCCGAGCTCCTTGCCGAGCGGCCCGCTTACGACGACGATGGGGGTAAACGATCCTGTCGACGCCTGCACGTGCGTGAGATCGTAGTGCTTATTGGTGAATCCATCCATGGCAGCGAGAATTACCGGAAAATATTCCGGCTTCGCTCCCGCCATCACCGCATTCACGGCGACTTTCTCGACCGTCACGGTGCCGTTCTTCGGCGCCGCCTGCCCGATCACTTCGTTCGGCGAACGCGTTGTCCCGGCGAGCATGGCCTTCACCAGCGACGGTGTCGGCGGGACGACGGGCAAACCGTCGGCCCAGTGATTGTCGAGGAACATCTCGTTCACTTTCTCGTATGCGTCCTCATAGTCCTTGCCGGTGACCTTGATGTTCGCGTCTTCAAGCTCTTTCTGCACCTGCGACGGCTTCGCTTCTTCAGCCGTCAGCGGCCGCGTCAGATCGTCAACGATCTCCGGAAACGCCTTGGCCGCGATCGGTTCCAACTCCTCCTGGCTTGCGCGTGAACGGTAGTAGGTGTCCGCCGGAAGCGCGATCATGCGAATCCCCGGCATGCCGCGATCTCTGGCCGCTGACTTCGCGTCTTCCAAGAATTCGGTTGTGGTCAGCAAAACTCCCGGCATTCCTGCTTTTTCGATCTCGATCGTGTCGTGGGAACCCCACCACGTGCAGCTCCCTCAATCACCGACGCCGAAGATGAACAGGTCGCCTTGCTGCGCGACCGTGGGATACCACTTCGGCATGTCCGTAATCGTCTGCGCGGCTGGTTTGGGATACATCACGATTGTTGCAGTCGGATACTTTTCCTTCAGCATTTTCGCAACGACATCCAGAAAATTGTTGGCGCCGAACTTGCCGTTGTCGACCAGCACGATTTTCTTCCCGGCAAGATTCGGCACGCGCGGATTGATTCCGATCGTCGGCGGAGGAGGAATTTCGCCCCGCGGATTCATCACTTCGATGGTCACCTGCGCGGACGCAGCCGCCGCAAGGCAGAGACTCCCAATCGCAAGCGCAGCAGCCAGAAACCAATTCTTATTTTTCTTCATCGATGGTTCCTCGATTTCCCTTACCCATGGGTGCTGGTTCCTACCGAGTGTCCTCAAGATAGGCACGGTAATACCCTATGTCAATTCCATTCGGGCCCGTTGGCCGGTCGCATACGCTGCCCTATTGCGGCCAGTTCGAAGCGGCGCCGTACGGCAGCGTGACCATCACCGCGAGAACGTCGTGGAGCTTCCCGTCCTTCACCTTGAAAAGCTCGGCCACCTCTTCGCTGAACGGCCGCGTGGCCGCCGCCGATTCATCCACCTTGCCGACGCCCGGCACGTCGACCGACCGGATCGTCCCCGGCGTGTTGAACATGAAGATGCCGAGCACCAGCCCCTTTTGCTGGTCGACGGTGATGTATCGCCGCGGCCGGATCGGCTTGATGTAATCGAAGAGATGCGTATCGAGCTGCTTCTCGCAATCGAGCGGCCCGGTTTTCGAGCCGGGGAAATTCGACGGGCAGGTTTGCGTGCCGTTCTCGATCCGCGTCACATCCTTGTCGAAATGCGCGATCGCGCCGTTGGCCTGCTCGATCGCGTCGAAGTACAGATCGGCGGCGGCGGCCAGCTGCTGCCGCGTCGGATGGTCGGAAGGATCGAGATCCTCGAGCATCGCCGGCTTCGGCGCCGTCAGGTTCTCGGGACGAGTGAACCCGCCCCGCGTCTCTTGCCGCGTGAGGACGACTTCCATCTCGCTGATTTTCTTGTCCACCACCTTGACGCGCGCCACCAGAATTCCGCCCATGCCCGCTTCATCCGTGGTTCCGACGAAGCTCACCTGGCCGGCCGTCGGATCGTCGATGAATAGTTGATAGCTTCCAAAACCGGTAAGCGTCCCCCATAGCCCGTCGCCAATCTTCAGCTCCTGGCCGTTCTCGGTGTAGCGTGCGTCTTTGGCCAGCGGCAGCTCCGCCGGATCGTGGTCCAGCATCGCCACGCGGAACTTATTCATGAAATTGTTCAGGCACTTGCGATCGCAATCGGGATTGCTCACGGCAGCCGGCGGTGTCGGCGGCGTGACCGCCCACGACGTTCGCACATTCGTGCTTCCCGGCCCCCATCCCGACTTCAAACCATACTGCGCCTGCGTCGGCACACCCTGAATGAACGCGATCTTGCCCTTCTCGACTTTGAACACGACGCCGATTTCCCACGTGAACGGATGGCGCAGCGACTCCGGGAACGTCTGGCCGTCGGTCGTCGTGATCGATTTCACCGTACCGTTGTGGTCGAAAAAGACGAAAGCGAAAACCAGGCCGCGTTCGCGATCCACCATCACGAACCGCCGGTCGCGTATCCGCGTCACGAACTTGAAGAAGCCCGTCGCGAATTGTCCTTCGCAACCCTTGCCGAAAATCGGATAGGCGTACGGTCTCGAGGCGTCCAGCGCCGGATTGTTCGTGGTCTGCGTCCCGCCCTCGATCCGGTTGCAATCCGCGGTGAAGAGATTCGCGCCGTTCCCGTTGCTTCTTTCCAGATCGGAGAAATACCGATTCGAGACCTTGATCAATTCCTCGCGCGATTCGCGGTCCGCATCCGGCACCGTCGCCGTCAACACGGGATCGGGCGTGCCGATTTTGTCGAGCGCTGTCGCGCCGGGGATGTCGCGGTTGACGATCGTTTCGATCTCCGTGATTTTCTTGTCCGCGATTTTCAATCGCAGCACCAGAATCGCGGGGCGGTCCCACTCGTGCAACACGCCGATGAACCCGACTTCGCCTTCAGCCGGATCATCCGTGTACAGCCGGAACTTGCCGAGCCCGTTCGCCGTGCCCCACAAGCCTTCGCCCAGTTTCAGCACCGTGCCGTTCTCCGTAAATTTCACGTCGCTCGCCACCGGCAGCGATGAAGCGTCCCGCGCCACAAGCGCCGTCAAATATTGATCGACGAATCCATCGAGGCATGCGCGGTCACACGCCCGCCTGAGACTCTTGCGGTGCGCCCTTCCGTGTCGCGCCCTGGCTCGGCCCCCCGACCGAGCCCATCATCAACGCACCCATCGCGCCACAAAGCACAAACCGCAAGAGTCTGGTCATCTCCCACCCCTTTGTTGGATTTCGTTCGTCGCTGCGTCTGAACAAGAAAAAAACAAGTCGCCTGAAGCGTCCTGCGCGTTACGCTTGACCCGCCGGGCGTTGCTTACGGCAAGCCGAATACGAAATACGTCGTGCCCGCCGTCACAAATACGTATTGCTTCCCGTCGACGGCATACGTGACGGGATTCGACCGGATGGAAGACCCCAGATATATCTCCCAAAGCGGTTTGCCGGTCGTCGCGTCCAGCGCGAAGAAATCGCCCTCGTCGCTTCCGGAAAACACCAATCCGCCCGCCGTCGCGAGCGTGCCCACCCACGAAGGCGAGTGCAGCCGGAACTCCCATTTCATCTTTCCGGTGGTCGCATCGAGCGCGCGAATCGCGCCGTACGCATCGTCTCCGCTGAGCGCGCGCTCCCCTCCACCGCCGGCCGGAAATTTTCCCGGCTCCCACTTCGGAGCGCTCTGGACGAAATACGATCCCATTTCTCGCGCGTCGACATAAAAAAGCTTGGTCAAGGGACTATACGAATTGCTCGTCCAGTTGATGGCTCCCGTGATGCTCGGGTAAACCAGCGTTCCCTCCGGACTCGGCTCCGTGTCGGGCAATACGATCGGCTGGCCCTTGGCATCGAGCCCCTTCGCCCATGTCTCCTTCGCGTACGGCCGGCCCGCGATGAACTGGCCCGTCTCGCGGTCGAGCACGTAATAAAAGGCGTTGCGGTTCGCGAATCCCACGAGCTTTCTCGGCTTGCCGTCGATCGTGCCGTCGAACAGCACCGGCGGCTCCGATGCATCCCAATCGTGCGTCTCGTGCGGCGAGAACTGGAAATACCACTTCATCTTTCCAGTGTCCGGATCGATGGCCAGCAGCGAGCAGGTATACAAATTCGATCCCGGCCGGTCTTTGCCATTCCAATCGGGCGCCGGATTTCCCGTGCCCCAATAGACCAGATTGAGATTCGGATCGTAGGCTCCGGCATTCCACGTGGTGCCGCCCTCGGGCAGGGCGCCACCCCAGGTATCCGCTTCCGGGTCGCCCGGTCGCGGGACGGTCCACAAGCGCCACAATCTCTTGCCGGTCTTCGCGTCGTAGCAATCGAGAAAACCACGCACGGCCGCTTCGCTGCCGCCCGTGCCAATCAATACCTTCCCATCGATGGCGAGCGGCGGTCCGGTGATGGCATATCCCATCTTGTTGTCGGCGACGACGGTGTTCCAGAGCACCGCGCCCGTCTTGGAATCGAGCGCGACGAGATGCGCATCGATGGTCGCAACGTATACCGCGTTATCGAGGACTGCGACTCCGCGGTTGGTCTGGAAGAGGCCGATCGCGACCACGTTATGCAGGATTGGCGACCACGTCCATAGCTTCGCGCCCGTGTGCGCGTCGAGCGCTGTCACCGTGCTTGGAGGCTCGGTGACGTACATAATTCCATCCACGATGATCGGAGACGTCTCAACGTTGCCGGCAGGGCGATTCGGCTGGTAGGCCCATGCCAACTTCAGCGCGGCCACATTCTGCGGAGTCAGCTGCTTGAGTCCCGAGAAGCGCTGGTCGTAGTAGTTGCCGCCATATGTCAGCCAGTTTTGCTGCTCTTTCGCGGAATCGAGCACCCTCTGATAAGGAACCTGGGCGAAGGCTGCGAGCGGACTCACTAGCGCGAGCAGGACGGAAAGGCGTCGCGGAGTTCTCATTGGGCCGTCCCCTTCAGGCTGGCGAGATACGCCACCAGGTCGTCGAGCTGCGTGGAGGAGAGCGTGTCTTTAAAGCTGGGCATCACGCTCTTTCCCGGCAATTTCTCCAGCTTCTCCAAATCGAGTTTGCGGAAAGAGTGGAAGCGCCCGGTCGCGTCCTTCAGCTCAATCGTGAACGAGTCTTCGTACACGCGCGTTCCCTCAACCACGTGCCCGGTCTTCGTCGTTACGCGGACGAAAAGATACTGTGTGAAACGGCCGCGTTCCATCGCGCCTGCCTCGTGCGGCAAGTCCGTGCCCGGCGCAATCAATTGCGTGCGCAAATACGCGGGGCCGCGCATCGCGCCCACGCGCGTCAACTCCGGGCCGACCCCGCCGCCGTGCCCGTCGATAATGTGGCACGCGGAGCAGCCGCTGCTCTCGTAGACGTCTTTCCCTTTCGCGGCATCGCCCTTGGCGACTTCCATATCCGCTGTACGGCCCAGCGTGCGGAGATACCCGACCACCTGGCCGGTTTCGTCCAGGTTCAGCGATCCGAAACCGTTCATTCCCGTGCCGGGGATTCCACCGCGAATGATCGAGCCCACTTCCGCGTCGCCCAATCTTTCCGGAGCGCCCTGCAGGCTCGGACCGTCGCCGCCGCCGCCGTCGAGCCCATGGCATTTCGAGCATGTCGCGTCGTACAGCACTTTGCCCGCGGCGATGTCTTGAGGCGAGGTTTTCGCGACGACCGGAGTGGTGTCGCGCGGAATCTGCGCCGCCGCCAGTCCCCACGCGAATGCGACCAGCGCAGCTACACACAAAGGCCCAATCGAGACTCGAATCGTCCGCAGTGGAGTTCCCCCCGCACAGCCACTCCCACGCGGTGCGAATTATTACACCGAAATCGCGGCTGTCAAGCGATCCGAGAACTTTCGAACTGACGACACCCAGCAAATCCGGGCCCGTAGCTGGCGCGATTTGCAATACCTGGCCGCTATGGTTTAAGGTCGGGTATCATCGATGCAGCGTTATCGGTGGAGGTCTGCATGGACACCAAAGCGTTCGACGAATTCGTCAAGAACCAACAGGAGGCATCCCCAGGAGGCCGAATCGATTGGGATCGGCAACGCACCGAGTGGCTGAAGTATCTTGATGACTTGTATGCAAGAATAGAGTCTTTCTTGGAAAGGTATACCTCCTCAGGCCAAATCAAGCTCGACTACCGACCTGTGGAGCTGAACGAAGAATACCTAGGAACCTATCCCTCTAGGCAAATGGAGCTGAGAATAGGGCGCCAGCTCGTCAGGCTTATTCCCATCGGAACTTTGTTGATCGGATCCAAGGGACGTGTTGACGTGACGGGTCCAGCAGGCCGAGGCCAACTCGTTTTGGTGGACAGCAAAGCTGGCGGGCCAGCAGACTTATTCCATATCACTGTAGATATCGTAGATATCGGGGGACGGCCCCAAGCGAAACCAAGGAAACCGCCAAAGCCAACGAAGGACATCGAGTGGGAGTGGAGGATCGCGCCGCGGCCACCAGAAAGGAGCTTCCAGGCATTCACGAAAGATGCCTTCCTTGACCTGATTGTAGAAGTCACTCTAAATGGCTAGCGTTGCGAGAATCGTTCGCATCGCGGAATATCACAATGATGTTGTCTCCTCTCTGCGCCTCTATTTCGATCTCCCTTCCCAGGATTTTACGGCCCGGTACTACGACAAAACCATTGCGGAGTTAGAATCGCTTCTCGCCGCTCGTCTAGAAGAGACGGACCTTCGATCCGCCTTGACCATCTTGGCTGATTTAGAGGCGGCCTTTCGCTACGACTACGAGTATCGTTGTTTGAAACGCTTGAAAGACCCAATTTCGCGAGCTTTTCGTGCGATTGAGAAGTCTCGCAAGAAGCGGATAGGCTTCGACGAGGATATCTTGGAGGCGTGGAAACATAGATCGCCGAACCTCGGCAGGATAGTCGGGGAATTCCGAGCCGCGCGGAACTTCAGGCACTGGCTGGCCCATGGGAGATCGGGCGAACCAAAACTCGGAAGAAAGTACGACTTCAGCGTGGTCTACGCCCTGGCAGAGGCAGTTCTGAAAGCGTTTCCGCTCCACGAACCAAGCAACTAGCTATGGAAGCCCCAGACTTCCATACGCCCGCGGATACGTCAGAATCCCCCAGGGCGTCTGGAATCCGCCGATCACCTTGATCTGCTTGTAGGTGTTCGCGTCGAGCACGTACACGTTGTTCGACCGCCCGCACGCAAATAGCAGTTTCGAGTCATCCGGCGTGAACGTAAAGTGCCAGCATCGCTTCCCGAGCGGCGCCTCGCCGATCTGCTGCAGCGTGTCCGACGTGAAGACCTGAAGTTTCTGCGCGGCGGCGGCCACTACGAAAATCCGCTTCCCCAAGCGGTCGAATGCCACGCCGTAAGGTTTCGCCGCCGTCTGCGTTGAATGCACGACGTTGAAATTTGGATCGAGCATCAGCAGCGTGCCCGATCCTTCCATCGTGACCGCGTAGCCATTTCCGAGCGGCGACACTTTCACACCTCGCGGCCGCTTTCCGTACGACGCGAGATTGATATTCTTCACCTGCTTACCCGTCTCGACATCGTACACGCCGAGATTGTCCTGCGCCTCGTTCGCGACGATCAGCAGCTTGCCATCGGGCGAAAATTCCAGCCCCTCCGTCTCTTTCCCGGCGACGAAGCTCAGCCCGCGCGACCAGTCGTGCGTGTTGAACTCGACCACCTGGGACGGCGGCTCGGTCTCTTCCGACTCATCCTCGGCCGCGCCTTCCTGCGGAGGACCGCCGGTCGATCCCGGTTCGTACGACGTGAACAGCCAATCGCCCGACGGATCGAGCTTCACGAATTCAGGATTGTCTCCCACGTGCAGCTTGCGGACCACCTTCATCCGGCGCGTGTCGATCACGGCCGCATCCGCCGTGTCCTTGTCGGCGGTCACCAGATACTTGCCATCGAATGTGAGGCCAAGACCCCGCGGCGCCACATCCGCGGGATGAATTCTCTTCACCACGTCGAGGGTGTTGAGATCGATCACGCTGATGCCGTCGTCTTCTTCCGTCACGTAAGCGACGTTCGTCGGAATCCGGAAATAGTGCGTATACAAAAATCCCGCCGCTACTGCGAGGATGGCAATCGCTACGACCAACCACACCGTGACTTTGCCTGAATTCATTCGCACCTCTCGCTATCGAATTGGCCCCATCTGTACATTCCTCTTGGTCCCATTTTGTTCAACGTGTTCCCGAGGCCAAAGGTTACTGGGATGCAGGAATGACTTACGCCGTGTGTTTCGGAGTCTCGATGGCGTCCAGATGCCGCGGCAGCTCGGCGAGGCTATCGAGCATCAGGTCCGGCGGGTGCACCCGCATTCCCTCGAGCCCCAGGCCGTACGTCACGCCGCAGGCCCACGTGCCCGAGTTGCGCGCCGTCCGCACGTCGACTTCGGAATCGCCGACCATGATGGCCTCGCGCGGCGTCGCGCCCAAATCGCGCAACAGCCTGTTCACGCCCTCCGGATCCGGCTTTTTTGTCGCGAAGCTGTTGCCGCCGTAGATGTAGCGGAAATACTTCGAGAGCCCCAGCCCCGCGACGATGGCTTCGCTGAATCGCACCGGCTTGTTGGTCAGAACGGCGAGATCGCGGTCTTTCAGCAGCTCGAGCGCCTCGCGCACGCCGGGATACGCCACCGTGTTGTCGAGCATGTGGGCGCGATAGTACGCCAGAAAAAACGCGTGCCCCTTTTCGATTTGCTCCGGCGTCACGCCCTCGCCCAGCGCCCGCTGCACCAGCACCTGCGCGCCGTTTCCCACGTAGCCGAAAATCGTCTCGTCCGCGAGCGGCTCGCGGCCCATGTGCCGCAGCGTCGCGTTTACCGAAATCGCCAGATCGAGCTTCGAATCGATCAGCGTGCCGTCGAGGTCGAAAATCAGCACGCGCACTCCGGCGAAACGCCGGCGCTCTTCTCCGCTATTGCCGCCCATCTCCTGCGCTCCCTCGCAAATGAACATTCTATGTGCCGCTCGCGCTCGTGTCACGCCGTTGCCGCGCGTGCGTGGAAGTCCGGCCAGTTACCAAAACGCAAAGACGCACGAAGCTTTTTCGCGCGGACGCCCCCCGCCCGGCTATCGTTGCTTATACAGAAGTATAGAAGTGAAGACGCTCGGCAAGACTTGGGGATTGCCTTGAGCCGTATCTGGGAAGCGCTAAAACAGGCGCAGCAGGAAAGGTCGCGCGAACGCGCCGCTCCGGCAGACGACGCCAGCGACGAAGATCTCCGCACCGGCTTGCGCCACCCGCATGTCGTGGCGGTGCTCGTCTACGGCTTCGGCGTGGATAAGCAGCCCTTCCACGAAGAGGTCGACACAGTCGACGCCGGCGAACACGGCTGCCTGCTCATCCTCGAAACTCCCGTGGTGCGCGGCCAGCGCCTCTTTCTCGCCAACACGCGCACGCAGGCCGAACAGGAATGCCGCGTGGTTCACGCCCGCACGCTGTCCTCCGGCAAGACGCGCGTAGGACTTGTCTTCTGCTCGCCCTCGCCGAAATTCTGGCTGCGCTCTTCGTAATGTTGGGCCGGTAGCCCCCCGCTGCTACAATATCCAGCCGCAACGCCAGTATTTCATCCGAGGCCTCATGGCAGAGATTCAGCCCTTTCGCGCCTATCGCTACGACACGAATCGCGTCGCGCCGGCCGATGTCCTCACGCAGCCTTACGACAAAATCTCGCCCGCGATGCAGGAGCGTTACTACGCAGCGAGTCCCTACAACCTGATCACGATCGAAAAGGGACGCGCGCTTCCCGGCGATTCGCCCGAAAACAACGTCTACACGCGTGCGGCAAAGACAGTCGACCAATGGATCGCGGAAAAGATTCTCCAGCGCGACGCCGCGCCCGCCATCTACGTCTACTCGCAGGAGTTCGAAGTTCCCGGCACCCACGCGCGCCGCGAGCGCATCGGCTTCATCGCCCTCACGCGCGTCGAGGACTACGACGCCCAAGTCGTCTTTCGTCACGAACGCACGCTTTCCGCTCCGAAAGCCGACCGCATCGAGCTGCTCCGCCAAACACGCGCGCAGACCGGCCAGCTTTTCCTGCTGTACGACGATCCCGCCCGCCAGATCGACTCCTGGCTCGAAGAAGCCGCCCGCGCAAAGCCCGCGCTCGAACTGCGCGACGAATACGGCGTCACGCACCACCTCTGGCCCGTCACTGATCCCGCTTTTGTGGCGCGCGTTCAAAAAGCGATGGCGCAGAAAAAGCTGGTGATTGCCGACGGCCACCATCGCTACGAAACCGCTTTGCACTATCGCGACGAATGCCGCGCCCGCGCGGGCAAGACCGATCTCATGGCCGCGTCCGAATTCGCGATGGCCACCTTCATCAATACCCATTCGCGCGGCCTCACGATCCTGCCCACGCATCGCACCGTAGCGAATCTCCAGGATTTCGATTTCGACCGCTTCCGCAAAGCCCTCGCGCCGTACTTCGATTGGTACTCGTATCCATTCCTCGACGCTGCGGCGCGCGAGTCCGCCCGCGCCGAATTCCGCAAAGATCTCGAAAGCCGCAGCCACGGCCGCCGCGCGATTGGCGTCTATGCGGGCGCTAGCGCCGATGGCAGCGCGAACAAGCCCGGCCCCGCCTTTTATCTCTTCGCGCTCCAGCGAGGTCTCGACTTGGAAGATGCCCTGCCGGACGTCCCCGAGGCGCAGCGCGAGCTCGACGTCGTGCTGCTGCATCGTCTGATTCTCCAAAAGGGCCTCGGCATCACGCCCGAAGACGTCGCCTCGGAAAAGAATCTGGGCTACGAGCGCGACATGGACGCGGCCATCGCCGCCGTCGACGCCGGCCGCGCGCAGATCGCGTTTCTACTAAATGCGGTGCCGGTGAAACAGGTCGTCGACGTCGCGCTCGGCGGCAACGTCATGCCGCAGAAGTCGACGGACTTCTACCCCAAGCTTCTAAGCGGAATCGCAATCTATCGGCTGGAAGGCCGCATCACCGACTAAACGAATGGAAGGGTTGAATCGAAGGACGAAAATAAAAGGCGCGCGGCCCGATCCCATGATCGGCCGCGCGTGGTGAATTTTCCGGCTCCCGAATTCCCGGGAGCGTTGAACCGCTTACTTCCCGAAACTCTGGATCGCGGCTGCTTCGCTGTCGTAGGTATCGAACACGGTCATCAGCTTCGTCACCTGCAGCACTTCCTTGAATTTCGATCCCAGGTTCGTGAGTTTCAGCGTCGCGCCCTGCGACCGCGCGCTGTGAAACGTAGCCACCAGCGTACCCAGCCCGGCGCTGTCGATGTAGCTTACCTGTGCGAGGTTGAGCACGATTTTCTTCTTCCCCGCCGCCAGCAGGCTTTTTACTTTCTCGCGGAACGAGTTGCTTTCCTCGCCAAGGACGATCCGTCCTTCGATGTCGATCACATCCACGCCGCTCACCTCCCGATCCGTCATTCGCAGTGCCACGTTCGCGCCTCCTCGAAAGTTGAACTCGCTCTTGTCTATTGTTGCGCTTGCAATTGAAAAAGCCGTGTGCCGCCTGGGCTTCGGCCGGGTGTGCCTTCCCTCAGTAGAAGTCCGAACAAGACATATAATAACCGCATCTGGGACAGATCATCTTGCAGCTCCGCTGCGCCAAACGCACCGAACACCGCGGGCAATACTCCGACGCAAACTCGGTTTTCTCGTTACGGATGCCTGTCTGCTCGACAGCCTGAGAAACCTGTTGAGCGCCTGCGATCGATGGAATCGTGTCTCCCAACCGGGCCATGTAACTCCTCAATTGGAGGGTCGTTTATAGCACATCCTTACCATGGGGAAAAGCAAACCCGCGCTCGCCCCGGTGGAAGCCCCCGACACGGGTCCCTATGCCGCCAGCGCTCGCTTGCGGGGCACGGCGTCCGCGTTGATCCAGACCGCGCCTAAAGCCGACAGCGAAACCGAAAGAGCCAGGCTGCCCGGTGAAAAGGGCCGGCCGCTCACGGCCATCAGAAGCAGCTCAAAGAGCACCGGCGGCACGATCCATAGAATCGCAAGCGTCACCCACGGCACAGGCCGCTGGTTCGCCCTCGCAGCGATCCCCAACGCCACCCCGGCAGGAAAAAACACCAGCGCGTAATAGATGTCGCGGTAGCCATCGAGTTCGCTTGTCTTAATCCGGTGGATCATGTGGGCCAGCGCCGTACCCGGTCCGAGCCGGTAGGGCGCCGCCACCAGCTTGCCATCCATATATAAGTACAGGCTCGAGCCATCGTAGGAATACAGAATGTCTCGAACTTGGTTAGGCGCGAAGATGTTGGGCACATTCCATTCCAGCTGGGCATGCCGGGCGGAAAGCGGGCTACGAAACCAAAAAGCGAGAGTCGCCCCCCCCTGTCTCACGGTCAGGTTCGTCATGGTGGGCCTTGGGGAAATAGAAACGATCTGCCCGGTCGATCCGTCGCCCTGCGCCGATTTGCAGACGATGTGAATGGCGAATTGACCCGTCCGCTGGATGCGCGAAACCAGCCCCGATGCGGGCGCCGACAAAGTGAGGGATTTCCCGTTGTCCGGCACCAGACGACTCGGTTCGCCGTGCCCTTGAATCTCGGAATACCACGAAAGATCGGGAAGCGATCCCATGCGATCGGAAAAAGGAGGCCCTTTCGTGAAATCGTAAGCTGCGAACGGCTGTGGGACCCCGTCGTTAGAATTGCTGCCCTTCGTCAACCACGTCGCTATTTCCCGTGGAATCGCTCGATCCCATATCTCCAATTTTGAGATTTGGCCGTTCCAAAGCGTCCCTGGCCTGCCCGCCGCGGCGGGCCTGCCAACCGCGTCGCTCCCAACCAGCAGTTGGGAATCCGGACCCCAATCGCCGAGCCTTGTGCGGGTCTGCAATCGAGCCGAAAACGCGAACCAGCACAAGAAGTAGACCAGCAGCATTAACGCAAGCCGTCCGAGTGTAATAAAGGCCTCCGTTGATCGCTCAGCACGGGTCAGGAACCGCAGCAAAGCCATCCCAAACGTCGCGAACAAAAGGAATCCGAGCGCAGATCCGGAGCTGTTCGTAAACACGTCCTCCCAGCCCGTGTCTCTTCCTGGGATGTACAACTGGGTGAATTCAATCCCATAGGAGAGAATCCACCCTGTCATCCACACGAGGAAAAAAGTCGCCGTTCTCGAAATTCGCTTCTCGAAAAGCTTCTCCGCAAGCCCGAATCCGAACGGAATAAATAGCAGCACGTTCAAAAAATCATCGAAAAAGTCCCCGGGGGTCTTCCCGAGGCTCTTGCCCAGAAGGAAAGGCGAGGCGCCCGCGGGTAGCTTGGGATGAGGAAGAAGGCGAAAGGGGAAAAACGTGAGAAAAAAGACCCCGATCAGAGCAGCGATCAAGATGCGGTTTGACCATGATTCCGAAGCGGACTCCAGTTTACTGTGAACTCCCCGGCTCTCCATCACGTATCGCGTTTCCATCCTTCGCAGCTTCGATAAAGTCTAACATGTTTGGTTTCGTACCCTGTTCGTCAGGGCGGGGTGCGAACATTTTCGCCGCTTTCGCCTTCCTATTCTTTGTTCGCTGGACAGGCGAAAGCGAAATCTCTCCCCGCTAACTCTCTCCCTTTGTGATCGATAGCTTTCGCGATTGCGGAAAGGACAGGCGCGCGCTCGACCCTACGAACAGGCGAAGCCGCCTGCACCATCTTTGTTCCGTCGTCCAGTAGAGGACGCACCCGCACAGTCCCTAGACTCTGCGTGCCATGAAAAACCACGCAGACACCAGAAATCGTCAACACGCTGAATCCAAGTTTCAGAGCCGTCCAAAGACAACGCACCGCCGTCCGCTGAGCAGCTTGCTCGCGACCGCGGCCGTCATCCTTACGGCCATCAGCCTCGCCAATTGCGCGGCCTACACGAGCGCGTCCTCAACGACGCCCACGCCTGGCGCGGGAGTGCTCGCCGCCAGCGCCACTACCCTCACTTTCGGCAGCGTCGCCATGGGAACCAACGCGATGCAGACCCTGAGCATTACGAACACGGGCACGGGTGCGGTGAATATCACGCAGGCGACGATTTCCGGCTCGGGCTTTACCCTGGCTAGCGGAAGCGGCGCCGCGACGCTCGCCGTCGGCCAGAGCGCAACCATGCAGATTCAATTCACTGCAGCGTCGGCCGCCGCCGCGACCGGCAGCCTCGTGGTTAGCAGCAATGCCTCCAACCCGACGCTCACTATTGCGTTGAGGAGCTCCGGCGCGCAGCCAGGACTTACGGTGACGCCGGCCAGCGTCAGCTTCGGCAATGTAGCGGTCGGTACGACCGCGACGCAGACAATTACCCTCAAGAACACCGGAACTGTAAACTTGACCGTCTCCTCAGCCACCGCGACCGGCGCGGGCTTCAGCGTCACGGGATTCGCCGCGCAGACGGTTGGTGCGGGCGGCACGATGACTTTCAACGCCACATTCACTCCCGCCTCAACCGGTTCAGTATCGGGTAGCATCTCTGTGGTGA
The DNA here is from genome assembly GCA_963743335.1 of uncultured Acidobacteriota bacterium. GTDB lineage: Bacteria > Acidobacteriota > Terriglobia > Acidiferrales > UBA7541 > Palsa-295. The sequence continues at coordinate 1,353,816 of CAVUPI010000001.1, read as the reverse complement.
CCGACGCCTCCAGTTCTCCGACGCCGATCTCACTGAGCGGCACCGGCACGCAGCCAGGGCTCTCGGTTACGCCTTCGAGCGTGAGTTTCGGCAACGTTGCCGCCGGTACAACCGCCACCCAGGCGATCACCCTGAAGAATACCGGGACCGCGAATTTGGTGGTTTCTTCTGAGACCCTGACCGGTGCCCGTTTCAGCGTGACGGGCTTCGTCGCCCAGACCTTGGCGCCGAATTCGAGCATGAGCTTCGACACCGTCTTTGCGCCGACTGGCGGCGGGAGTTCCTCCGGTAGCATCTCCGTGAGTACGAGCCTCTCGGGCTCACCGACCGTGATCACACTTACGGGCGCGGGAACTCAACCTGGCATTTCGGTGACGCCATCCAGCGTCAGTTTTGGCACCGTCGCCGACGGGACCACGGGTACGCAGGCAATCACCGTAAAGAACACGGGGACGGCAAACCTGGTTGTTTCGTCAGAAAGCGTGACCGGCGCCGGTTTCAGCGTGACCGGATTCACCGCTCAAACCTTGACTCCTAACTCCAGCATGAGCTTTGACGCGGTCTTCGCACCGACCAGCGCCGGAAGCGCCTCAGGCGGCATCTTGATTTCAACCAATCTCTCGGGACCAACAACGATCTCGCTTGCCGGCACAGGAGCACAACCGGCAATGTCGCTCACGCCGTCCAGCGTCACCTTCGGCAGTGTGGTCGACGGCACGAACAACTCGCAGACGATTACGCTCCAGAACACCGGAACCGTGAACCTGGTTGTTTCGTCAGAGAGCGTGACTGGCACGGGTTTCAGCGTGACCGGATTCACCGCGCAAACGCTGGCTCCGAACGGCAGCATGACGTTCAACGCTGCTTTCGCGCCCACGTCCGCGGGGAGTGTTACGGGAAGCATTTCTGTGAACACGAATATTCCCGGCTCGCCCACAGCGATCTCTCTCAGCGGAACGGGTGCGGCCGCAACTCATGTCCTCGGCGCGAGCCCGACGACGCTAAGCTTCGGAAGCGTGAACTTGGGCGGTAACAGCTCACTTACTTCCACGCTGACGAACAATGGCAATTCGAACATCACCATCTCGGGAATCAGCGGGGCGGCTGGCGCGTTCAGCACGAGCGGCATCAGCGCGGGAACAGTTCTCACGCCGTCCCAGTCCGCTACACTGCACGTAACATTCACGCCCACTACGTCGGGCGCCGCAAGCGCCACGATCACGATCTCGAGCAACTCCACGACTACGCCGTCGATTTCTGTGTCGGGCACCGGAGCGGCCACGTCCTCGTCGGTGAATCTGTCCTGGAATCCGAGCTCGTCGTCGGATGTGGTCGGCTACAACGTGTACCGCGGTACGATTTCGGGCGGGCCTTACTCGAAAATTACGCCGTCGCCGGTGGGGTCGACGCTGGACACGGACTCCACCGTTTCGTCCGGCCAGACATACTATTACGTCGTGACCGCCCTCGACTCGAGCAACAACGAGAGCGCGGACTCGAACCAGGCGGTCGTTGCGATTCCGTAGGCTATAGCGCCTGCCAGCAGCGAGGCAGAAACTTGGATGGCTCAAGAGAAGCCGCCTGATCGAGCGTTCATCCAAGAAAATTGACCGCGAGGTTGCTCGTCGCTCAGGCGCAGGACGGGCCTGTCCTAACGGACAGGCTCACACACCTGTCCCCCGAATGTACCTGCGTCCAGTAGTCTTGCACACCGGTTCCAACTGACAATGGCCTCGCAATGCAAAGGCCTCACATTCGCCAGTCACGTAGTCCCGGTTGGACCTTGCGTTTCGCTCGGCTCACAGGTGCTGGTTCACTTCGCAGTCTGGTCGTTGCAACCGCTCTCTTCGTGTCGCTGGGCCTGGCCGGCTGCATCGGTTTGACGGGTTCAAGTCCGCTGGAACCAGGTGGGGCGTCCGCCGACGTCAGCGTCACGCCTTCGCCTGTGAATTTTGGCAACGTCGTCGTAGGCACGTCGTATTCTCAGACCATGACTCTCTCGAACACGAGCAAGGTCAGTCTGACGATCGCGAGCGTGACAGTATCGGGAAAGGCTTTTGACGCTTCCGGAATTCCGACACCGCTTACTCTGGGCGTGGGTGACACTGCGACCTTTACGACGTCCTTCAAGCCGGCAGCCGCCGGAACTATTTCTGGGAAGATCTCGATCAAGAGCGATGTCTCGACAGTCGCAGTGAGCTTGTCTGGCAAGGGTGTCTCATCGGCACCCCAGATTTCCGTGAGCACCTCGACAGTAAGCTTCGGCAATGTGACCTTGGGCGCGCCCGCCTCGCAGCAGGTCGTCTTGAAAAATACAGGCAATGCGAACTTGGCGATATCGAAGGTGTCCGCTTCGGGAACCGGCTTCACGGCAAGCGGCGGCTCGGGCGTTACCCTGACCCCCGACCAGTCCGTTCCGGTCACAGTTACGTTCGATCCGGCGGCGGCCGGGACGTTCACCGGAGGGATCCGTATCGTCAGCGATGCGACGAACTCTCCTCAAATCACGTTGTCGGGAGCGGGCGTCGCAGCGGGGAAACACTCTGTAACGCTCAATTGGAATGCGAGCGCGTCGTCGGTGACCGGTTATTTTGTGTATCGCGGCACGACGTCCGGCGGGCCATACGGAAAACTGAGTCAGTCCCTCGACGTGGAGGCAAGCTACAAGGATAGCACCGTCGCCGGCGGCGAGACCTACTACTACGTGGTCACCTCGGTCGATTCCCACAATGTCGAAAGCTCCTACTCGAATCAAGTTTCAGTCGCAATACCCTCGCCGTAGATCGTCTCTCTCTCTTCGTTCGCGAACGTTGACTTCCCTGCTTGAAACGCCCCATTCGTCCAAAAGCCCCTGATCCATGTGGCATAATGAACGTGGTAGGGGCGCGCTCCCGGCGAAACTAAATGGCATCGAAGAAAACACTTCGCAAGAGGATTCTGGCCGCGCATCGCAAGCTGCGCGCCGCCCGCATGATCCTCAAAGGACTTCTCTCGACCAGCCATCCGCTGCTCGTGCATGTGATCCCTATGCGGCGGTGCAATCTCTCCTGCACCTACTGCAACGAGTTCGACGACGTATCGAATCCCGTGCCGCTGGAAGAGATGTTCCGCCGCATCGATCGCCTCGGCGCGATGGGCACGTCCGTGATCACCATCAGCGGCGGCGAGCCCCTGCTACATCCCGATCTCGACGCCATCATCGCCCGCATCCGCAAAAACGGCATGACCGCCGGCCTGATCACCAACGGCTACCTCCTCGTCGCCGAACGCATCCAGCGCCTCAATCGCGCCGGCCTCGAATATCTCCAGATCAGCATCGACAACGTGCAGCCCGACGACGTCTCGAAGAAAAGCCTCAAGGTCCTCGACAAAAAGCTCGAGCTCCTCGCCGAGCACGCCGAGTTCGACGTCAATATCAACTCCGTTCTCGGCAGCGGCGTCGTCAATCCCGAAGACGCGCTCACCATCGCTCACCGCGCGATCGGCCTCGGCTTCACCTCGACCGTCGGCATCATCCACGATGGCAACGGCCAGCTCCAGCCGCTCGCCGCTCGCGAGCAGGAAATTTTCGACGAGATTATGTCGCTCGGAAAGCGCTCGTTCACGCGCGTGAATCGCTTCCAGTACAATATCGCCGCGGGCCGCGAAAACACCTGGCGCTGCCGCGCCGGCTCCCGCTACCTCTATATCTGCGAGGACGGCCTCGTCCACTACTGCTCGCAGCAGCGCGGCTATCCCGGCATTCCGCTCGCCGAATACACGCTCGAGCAGCGCCAGCGCGAGTTCCTCACCAAGAAAGGCTGCGCCCCGCGCTGCACCGTCTCCTGCGTCCACCAGATCTCAGTGGTCGATAGCTGGCGCGCCCCGCAAACGCTCGGCGGCGGCACGCCCTCCGCCTCCAACACGCCCTCCGGCACTTTGGTCCAACTCACCGACTCCCCAACCCGCGACTAAAGGCCGTCTGGCCATCGCACAGATGCTCTTCCTAGGGGCGGCGGATCTTGAGTTTACCTGAACGAAGTGAAGCCACGACGTAAGGGTGGAAGCGCCAGCCTTTTTGCCCTGCTTGCCCTGGCACAGGAAGGAACGAAGTCGAATGGTAGGCTCGGGAAAAGGCGCCTCGATGATACGGCTTTTGGCCGCGGGCGTTGTCTTCAGGAGGAACGGCTCGCACATTGACGGCCATCCTCAGGATGAAGAAGCTCCGCCCTCCTGAAGAGGCTCGCTGCGCTCGCGGTTCCTGGCGAGCCTACTCCGCGCCTGCGTCGCTCGCGAGCCGGCCCCGCCTCGCGCATAGCGCTACGAGACGGATCCCATCAGGACCATGGGGCCGGTGGGGTGCGGCATGCCGCCGGCTGGCTCGAGGGTTACCGCGAACGCTTTCGCGTCCACGCCTTCGGGGACTTTCGACATCATCATCATGCGCTCGCCGCTCGCCGCGCTGAAGACGCCCGCGCTGATCGGCTTGCCGTTCGCGGGGATCACCCAGAGCTGGTAGCTTTTGTCCGCCGGGGCGGGCGCAATTTGGCCGTCGCACATCACCATGCCCATTTTTTCGTTGTACATCACGTGCGCGGCGCCCATCGGCGCGCCGGGCTGGCGCGCGAGCGCGACGGTGATGGTGCTCTGCGACGTGACGAGGTCGGCGACTTCGTTCGCCTCGTGCAGCGCTTGCTGCTGCTGGCTCATCGACGCGCGCAGCGCCTCCAGCTGGCGATCGAGATCGCGATTTTCGTGCCAGAGCAAAATCGTCACCGCGGCCAGTGCGACGCCTACCGGCACGAGGATCGCGTTCCACCAGCGGCCGAACGAGGAGGGCGCGGCTTCCCGCTCGCGCGCGGCGTGCCAAGCAGCGGCGCCGGCAGGCGCAGGCGCGGCGGTCGCGCGCACCTGCGCCATCAGCCGCTGCTTTACCGCAGCCGACGGCTCGACGCGCGGCGCGGCGAGCGACAGCATCGCTACGCGCCCGCGCGCCTCGGCGAGCTTGCGCGCGCAATCGGCGCACGACGCCACGTGCGCCTCGATCGCCTGTTTCTCGTCGCCTTCGACCGCGCCGAGCGCGAGCAGATCGAAATCTTCGTCGCGAGTTGGATGACCGTTTGCCATTTTCGTTACGCCGCCGAATGCAGCGTCCGCTTCAGCGTCTCGACCGCCGACCGCAGCCGCGTCTTCACCGTGCCCAGCGGGTCCCCCATGCGTTCGGCGATCTCGCTGTGCGTGAGGCCCTCGAAATACGCGAGCTCGATGCACGATCGCTGTTCGGCCGGTAGATTCTCCAGCGCGTGCTTCACGCGGTCCAGCAATTGTTTCTGCACGACCACGCTCTCGAAATTCCCCGGCAGCACGACGGAATTTTCGCCCAGCTCGTCGCCCGACGCCGGATTGTGCCGCCGCAGCCGCGAAATTGCGCGATTGCGCGCGATCACCAGCAGCCAGCCGGGCAGAGAACCGCGCGCGGGATCGAATCGCGCAGGCATCCGCCAGAGCTGGAAGAAAATGTCCTGCAGGATTTCCTCGGCTGCCTGGTTGTCGCGCAGGATCCGGTTCAAGACGGACGAGAGCATCGCTGCATAGCGGTCGTAGAGCGCGGCAAGAGCCGCTTCGTCCCGCTGCGAAATCCGTTCGATGAGCGCCAAATCCGAGGCCCTCACGTCCGCCCTTGTCGCGCCATCGCCAGATTTTGGCGACGGCGGATCCGCTCCCATCTGCGAACTCACCAGGTTGGAAGCTCCCTTCTTGAAGGTACGCAGCGCTGGACTTTCCGGATTGCCCCGCAGAATCGGCGCTCGGCCCCGGAATCAATCGATGCACAACGCTCGGGAGCGTACTCTGCGGGTTGGCGCCCGGTCAATGCGGTTGTTTCCATCCAGACCCTACCGTACTGGAACGCTCCGGCATACAGGCTAATCCAAGCGATTACAGTCATTTAGCGCCTCCACAAGGCCGCGCCCCGCCCCGCCTGCTCCCGCGAATACATTGTTTAATACGAGGCGCGCGGCATCGTTTCCGTTGACATCTTTTGGCGCTTGGCTAAACTTCGAGTCTCGATAGACTTACAAGCGATCGGATCAGGGCGGAATCCCGGGCCATTCATCAAAGTTTCACTTGGCGGTTCGAGGACAGCGCAAGCTCCCCTCTCAGGAGGAAAGGCAAGATGGCCACCGTTGCCAAAGCGGCTCCCCAGCCCATCCCGCGGATTGCTCCGCGCGAGGACCTGAATCCCCACAAGATCGCGCAGATCCAGTTCGATATTGCCGCCGAATACCTGAAGCTCGACGCGGGACTGCGCCAAATCCTCCGCACGCCCAAGCGCGTGCTGGAAGTCTCGATCCCCACGAAGATGGACAACGCCCAGGTGAAAGTTTTCACGGGCTATCGCGTGCAGCACAATGTGGCGCGCGGGCCAGCCAAGGGCGGCATCCGGTATCACCCCAACGTCACGGTCGACGAAGTGAAAGCGCTCGCCACCTGGATGACCTGGAAGTGCGCCACCGTGAACATCCCGTTTGGCGGCGGCAAGGGCGGCGTGATCTGCGATCCCAAGCGCATGAGCAAGGCCGAGCTCGAGCGCATGACGCGGCGCTACACCTCCGAAATCCTGCCGCTGATCGGACCCGAGCAGGATATTCCGGCGCCCGATATCTACACGGACGCGCAGACCATGGCGTGGATCATGGACACGTATTCCATGACCAAAGGATATTCGTCGCTCGGCGTCGTGACGGGCAAGCCGGTCTCGATCGGCGGCTCCGAAGGACGCAAGGAAGCCACCGCGCGCGGCGTGCTGGTGACGGTCGAAGAAGCGTGCAAGGTAAAAAAGATGTCGCTGCGCGGCGCGGCCGTCGCGATTCAGGGATTCGGCAACGCGGGCTCGATGGTGGCGAAGCTTTTCGCCGAGAAAAAGGCGCGCATCGTCGCGATCAGCGATTCGCGCGGCGGCGTCTTCAATTCGCGCGGCATCGATCCGCTGAAAGCGATGCGCTACAAGGAACGCTCGGGCACGGTGGTCGGCATGCCGGGCACCTCACGCATCTCCAACGACGATTTGCTCACCATGAAATGCGACATCCTGATTCCCGCCGCGCTTGAAAACGTGATCACGCTGAATAACGTCGATCAGATCAAGGCCAAGATCGTGGCGGAAGCCGCGAACGGCCCCACCACTCCGCACGCGGACGAAGCGCTCGCGCGCAAGGGCATCATGCTGCTCCCCGATATCCTCGCGAATGCCGGCGGCGTCACCGCCAGCTATTTCGAGTGGGTGCAGGATTTACAGAGCTTCTTCTGGCCGGCCGCCGAAGTGAACCTGAAGCTCGAGTCGCTGATGCGCCGCGCCTTCCTCGAAGTCTACGAGTCCATGCGCAAGCACCGGACGCACATGCGCACCGGCGCGTATGTGCTGGCGGTCGGACGCGTAGCCGACGCAACGCTAGTCCGCGGCCTGTTTCCGTGATCTGTCAGACTGGCGACCTTTTCCGGTGGATATTGAGCCTCAGTGAAAATTGGCGATCTTGCTGACTCGCTCTGTCCGGCCTGTCGTATTTGCTTGTCCTTTTTCTTGGACTGCTACGATTTCCAAATCGCCCAAACTCAAATCAGGATAGTCTCGTGCGAGTTCCAGGACGCGGGCATACAAATACTCTTTTAGCTGATTTTTTTGATCGTCGGAAAGTCTTTCCCACAAATCTCGCGCGCTGAGCAGAACATCTCCGCGGTTGAAGGCCCCGCCTGAGGGCAGATGACTTATGATCGCCTCGAAATCGCTCAATCTTGTGTTCGTCATCTTAAGCACCTTAAAGAAGGTTTCTGCCTGATACCGTCGCAGGGGCTCCATCTTTATGTCTAAGACATCATCGATGTCGGCCCGGAGCCTGTTGAGCCAAGGTGAAAAAGCAGCCCCAGCGCATTCAATCTCCTCCCTAATCCCAGACTCACTAACAGGACTTTCCAGAATGATCGGCACGTTTTCTGGAATTAGATGAGCAATGCTGCTGAAAGAGGAGCGGGCTGCTTCTGAAATTGGAGCATGAATACTCTGTGTCGTCACTCCGCTCGCGTGAACTTCGCGGAGGCGATCTTTGAACTCCTGCAATATCTGGACGGATTCGACCATAGTTGGATCAACTTGGCGGGCGTGAGCAATGTCGAAGCAGAGCCCTGCGTCCGGCAAAGCCTCAAAAGATTGTCGGAGTTCGGACGCTGTGCGCCCTATGGGTTTCCGTTTGTCCATGTTTTCGATTAACAACAACGTACCGAAATGCTTCCAAAGATCGGGAGACGAGAGCGTATCTGGATGGACAACGATCGGATATGCATTCGATGCCGCAGTTTCTAGCAACCTGACAGCTTCGTGTTCTCGTATTTGGTCGAATTTTGCAGGGGCGTGAACGGAAACGTACTGATACGGTCCAAGATCAAGGCTCTTGAGCGAAAGCATCAATTCAGGCAACTCGACTTCTCTGAGCGCCGAAAGTTCAACTGCCGGCACGCGCGAGTTTCTTAACAAATGCAGCGCTCTCCGAAAATCGCCTTTAGCGATTGCACCAGTCGAAAAACCAATGATCCGACTAAAAAAGGCCATACTGTTTAACCAGTTGATAGAGCTCCGTCTGTGGCATATGCAGCCAGTCTAGCAAACTGTCGCGAAACTGATGGCTTAACGTTCTCACCCTTTGGAACACTTCGCTCTTGTCGGCCAAATCACGCGAAATTCTTTGAAGCTCCATCCGCGCGTCTTTGTCGTCCAAAATTGCGAGGAACTGATCATAAGTCGAGAAAATCGTACTGCACGTTTGGGTCGATGCTCCTGAACGGAGTAATTCATCGGCAAGAATTTCCAGCGGCGGCCGTGAAAAATAGGTCTCAAAATAGGTGATCGCGTTCTTCACAGCCGCCTCTCCTTGCTGGCCCTGTGAGAAGGATAAGTTTCCGGGAGAAGCGAAGCTTAGCGTTCCGTAGCGCCCACTTTTCTCCTTCCTGATCATGGAACTTGTCGGCGAAATCGACCGCCATCGTACGCCAAAATCGGAAAACGTCATTGAGCAAGAATCTAGGGAGCTTCCGATCAGGCTGCCATGTCCAGCTGGGGTCGTCAGCCAAGTAGCGACGCAGGATTGCGCGAATTACCATTCTCCTCGGTTCATCATCACCGATCGAAACGGATTCAAGGAGGAGTAACATTCTGAGCGTAAGATTCTTGTTCGTATCGTCCTGGCCTCCGATGCAGTGAACCAGATCATGGCTAAAGGCCAAACCGCCGAACGTCCCCGTCGCGCCGGGCTCTATCTTTCCGGCGCCTCGCAACTTTTTTCGTATGAACTGGTGGATCGACGAATGTCGTCCATCAACCTCGCCGTTAATGAGTAAAGTCCAGTCGAGATCACTCTGGAAGGTCACTTCGCCACGAGCCAGCGAACCGAAGAAAACTAGACTGACATTTTCTGCCAGCGGACGACCATCCGCTGGCAACAACAACTCCCCGAGTTCTGTTAGTTCGCGCTCTGTGTTTGCGATAGCCTTGTCGATGGCGGGCCATTCAGTTCCAACTTTCTCCCGCAAGTGCTGCAACCGACTAAATCGCTGCTCCGTCGGATGTCTCATGAGTCGTGATAGTGTACGACATTTCTAGATTGTGGGTGCGCCGAACGGCCGCACCCACACGCCGCAGGCACCTTAGCTCCAGCGATAACAAGCCGGTGAACTTTTACTGGAAACATAAAGCGCGCATAAAAACTCGGTTGGGGAAATCACGCGCAGTCATTCCGGCGTGTTTTTCAGCTTTTCCAGATAAGCGTCCAACCGGTCCTCGGGGATTCCTTCTCGGCGATCGAGTTGATCGATGCCGCGCCGGATCTTCGCGTCGATCGCATCGCGATTTTCCAAAAGCCAGCGATCCTGCTCCTCTTGCGTTTCGAGCAAGCGGACCAGGACTTCTTCGACGCTGGCAGAGCCCGTCGCCTGAAGCTGCTTCTGGATTCTGGCTTCCAGCGCTGCATCGCGGATTTCGATTTTCACGGCTCAACCTCGGAGATACGCTCCTATCAGTTTTCATCCTAGTCGCGGGCGGGCAAATGTCAAGAAAACCGCATGGTCCTCAAGGCGCCCGCCTAAAAGCGAGGCGGCCGCTACAAATGCGAAATCCGATCCGGACCGCGTGACTTTGTAGCGGCCGCCTCGCCGTTCAGGCGGGCGTTTTTTTCCTCGCTCGCCGTCAATCCTCCACATCCTCGTGCGTCAATTCCGAAACAAATTTCATGATGTCGCCCTCGCGTAGCTTTCGGCAAATCCGGCTCAGCGAATCCTGCTCGCGCGAATCGATCGCGCGCATAAAAGCTTTCACGACCTTTGAATGGCGCGGCATCACGATCCCGACGAACTTTTTCCCTGATTTCGTGAGGCCGACGACGCTGATTCGCCGTCCCTCCCGCGGCTCGTCCCGCATGGAATTTCGCAGGTGCGCCTCTTTGAATTCCACCGGCGGCAGCACCGCGATCGCCCGCCGCACCCAGCCGCGTCGTCCCAGGCGATCGATCAGCCCGTGCATGCTCTGCCGCATCATCCTGCGCCTCCTGGCGACATCGACTACCGGCAGCGCTCCCTCGCGATAGAGCAACTCCAGGAGGCGAAATTCCGGCATCGTCAGGTCAAATGATTCGAGCGGTGCGCGCAACTCGCCCCTGATCCACTCCGCCGTATCCAGCAGATCCATATAGGCTTGGAACGCCCGCTGCGTCTTCTCCCTGGGGGTCGGATAATGTGGCATGGTGGCAAAAACCTCCCAAATTGGCTTTTTTCGACCATTTAGGGCCCGTGTAAGCCTCCGACGAGAGCAGTATAGCTGCTCCAAGCGGAGCAGAGATGCAAGGCCGTCTTGTATCCGCCGGGGCTGGCGCGGATGGCAGGCGGTGCCTTGCGTCGAGAAGCACGACATCGTGAAAGTCGGCAGGGATCCGCGAATGTCAGCTCCTACCGGCGTGTCGAACCCTCATTTGCCACCAGCCTGCTGCTCACCGCCCTCCGGAATTCCGCAGATCCCGTGTCAGCGGGAGATGGTCTCGAGGGCCAGGCCGCGTGTGCGCGGGCCGAAAATGCCGATCGCCAGGACGATGACGAGCATGGACGCGGCGATGAACGCGAAGACGCCGCCCACGCCGAAGCGGTAAAGGAAGAACCCGATCATGAGGCTGGTGAAGATCGCGCTGAAGCGGCTCCAGGAATAGACGAAGCCCACCGCTTGCGCGCGCACCGGCGTGGGAAACAGCTCGGCTTGATACGCATGAAATGCCACCGAGAGCCAGTTGTTCGAGCAGGTGAGCATCACGCCGAGCAGGATGAGCCACGCCGGGTTCCTCTGCGCCGCGAAGAGCAAGCCGAACGCTCCGATGCAGACCGCGCTCCAGACGATTTGCCACTTTCGTTCGAACTTGTCGGCGATGCCGCGAACCAGCAGCGGTCCGAGCGGGGCGCTGATGGCGATGATGAAGGAGTATTGCAGGCTGGCGGTGGTCCGGATGCCTGCTGCAATCAGCAGCGTGGGAACCCAGGACGCGAAGCCGTAGTAGCCGACCGTCTGCGCGACGTGGAAGACCATGAGCATGAGCGTCCTGCGCAGATAAGGCGGACGAAAGATTTGGATGAATTTCACGCGGGCGCTCGGGGATTCCTCGGCGAAGGTTTCCGGCTTGGCGGCCGGCAACACGCCGCCCGATTCGGCCGCTACTCGCTCTTCCATTATCGCGACGGTGCGCTCCGCCTCGGCGATGCGGCCTCGCGTGATCAGCCATCGTGGGCTTTCCGGAATGCCGCGGCGAATGAACCAGACGAATATCGCTCCCACCGAGCCGAGCAGCACGACCCAGCGCCAACCGTCGATGCCAAAAGGTGTGCGCGGAACGAGCAGCCACGCGATGAACGCGACGACCGGAATCGCGGTGAATTGCACCAACTGATTCACCGCGAAGGCGCGCCCGCGAATTTCCTTGGGCATCAGCTCGGCGATGTAAGTGTCGATCGTGACGAGCTCGACGCCGATGCCGATGCCGGTGATCACGCGCCAGATGAGGATTCCTTGCGCGGTGGTCTGGAGGGCCATCACGATCGAGCCGGCCGTGTACCACAGCAGCGAATAGGTGAAGATCGTCCGGCGGCCGAATTTGTCGGCGGCGAATCCGAAGGCCAGCGTGCCGACGAAGAGGCCGGCGAATGTGGCGGAGACGAAGCCGGCGAGCCCGCCGAGCCCAAAGAACGAGGCGGAGGCGGCGGTAAAGAATCCGCTGCGGATCAGGCCGGGGCCGATGTACGTCATCAGGAAGAGATCGTAGAACTCGAAGCAGCCGCCAAGGGAAAGCAGCAGCACGAGCTTCCAGATGTAGCGCGTGGTCGGAAGGCGGTCGAGCCGCGCGCTGATGAAAGCGGCTTCTGCGCGAATCGCTGTCTGCTCGAGAGGATTCATCGACGCCCGCGGATTCTAGCAACCGGCGATTACGGGGGATAGCGCATTCAAAGGACGCCCCTCGGGAATTAATGTCAGGAGCTTTTGACAGGTGACATTTCGTGTGTTCAGATGGCCCGCGGAGAATCTACATGCCGCGAAATCGTTTGGCGCTGTTAATTGCAGCGTTTCTTGCAGTTCTTTTTATCCTCATTCCGCTTCTTTCGGTTGGCGTAGGGTTGCTGGTCGATTGGATGTGGTTCAGCCAGATTGGCTTTCGCGAGATCTTCGTCACGATCGTCGGGACGCAAATCGAGCTGGGCATCGGTTGTGGAGCCGTCTTTCTGTTGCTCACCGGCTTGAACCTTTGGGCCGCGGGAGACGTGGCGCAACGTTCGGGATATCTGGCGTCCGCACGGCCCAGCGCGCGGATCGCCGATTTTCCGAACATCCAGAAATTTCCTGCTGTTTTCCGCAGACTCACCTGGCTCGGCGTCGTGGTGCTGGCATTCATCGTTGGCCAATGGTCCGCGACCCATTGGGGCTCGTACCTTCTGGCGACGCACGCCGCGCGCATGAGCGAGACGGACCCGATCTTCGGCATCCATCTGAGTTTCTACATGTTTCAGCTGCCCTTTCTTTTCTTTGTGTACCACCTGGCGCTGATCATCCTGGTGGTAAGCGTACTCGCGGCGGCACTGAGGTACTCGATCGAGGGCGGCGTGTGGATTTCGCCGAACGGACTCGGGATGGGCCGCAACGCCCGCGGCCATTTGATGGTTCTCGGAGGGCTTCTCTTTCTGCTGCTCGCGTGGCGCGCGCGCCTCGGCATGTACGACTTGGTCTATTCGCCTGGCGGCCTGGTCTACGGCGCCGGGTTCGCGGATATTCACGTATCCTGGCCGGTCCTGTGGATTCAGCTGGTGCTCTGTTTGGTCGCCGCGATTGCCTTTTTTGTCGGGGCGCGAGATGGCCGGATGCGGCCGGCGCAGTACGCCGTCGGAGGCGTGCTCGCGATGGCAGTCCTCGGCGGATGGATCGCTCCCGCTTTGGTGCAGTGGTACTTCGTTGCGCCCAGCGAGCTCGAGAAGGAGCAACCTTACATCGCGCGCAACATCCAGTTTACCCGCCAGGCTTATGGGCTCGACCAATTCGACGAGCGCGAGTTCCCTGCGATTCAAGACCTGACGGCCGCATCGATCCAGCAAAACGCCACGACGATGCGGAATCTGCGTTTGTGGGATCACGAGCCGCAGCTCACCACATTTCAGCAGCTTCAGGAAATCCGCACGTATTACGACTTCGTGCAGGTTTACAACGATCGCTACAACATTCATGGTGAATTGCGCCAGGTCTCGCTTTCCGCCCGCGAGCTTTCCGCCGACAGCCTGCCCGACCCGAACTGGGTGAACCAGCACCTGATCTACACACACGGATATGGGCTGTGCCTCGGCCCCGTGAACGAGTCCACACCGGACGGCCTGCCCGTGTTCTTCATCAAGGACATCCCGCCTGCTTCGTCGATTGCGCTGAAGGTGACCCGGCCGGAAATCTATTACGGCCAACTCTCCAACAATTACTGTCTTGTTGGAACCAGCGCCAAGGAGTTCGACTACCCATCCGGCGAAGACAACGTTTACAACGTGTATCACGGTTCGGGCGGCGTCCCGGTCGGCAGCCTGTGGAGGCGCCTGCTGTTCGCGCTGCACTTCGGCAACGCTAACATTCTGCTTTCCGGCTACATTCAGCCGGCGAGCCGCATCATGATCTACCGGCGAGTTCTGGACCGGGTGCAGGCGCTTGCTCCCTTCCTGTCCTTCGACAGCAGCCCGTACTTGGTGATTGCGGACGACGGCTCGTTGCAGTGGATCGTGGACGCGTACACGACCTCGGACGAGTATCCCTACTCCGACCCGACCACGGGCGTCGGCAATTACATCCGCAACTCCGTCAAGATCACGATCAACGCGTACTCCGGCCAGGTAAAGTTTTACGTCAGCGATCCGTCCGATCCCGTGATCCAGACCTACGAGAGCATCTTTCCCGGCGTGTTTCATCCGCTGTCGGAGATGCCGCCGGACCTTCGGGCGCATATCCGCTACCCGCAGGATCTCTTCGCCATTCAGGCGGCCAAGTACGCGGTCTATCACATGACCGATCCCAGCGTCTTCTACAGCAAGGAGGATCTGTGGCGCGTCGCTACGCGCTCCGTGAACGGCGAATCCGCGCCGATGAATCCTTATTACGCCGTAATGAAACTGCCCGAAGTGGGGACGACCGAGGAATTCATCCTCATGGTGCCCTTCACGCCCGCGCGCAAGAACAACATGATTGCCTGGATGGCTGCCCGCTGCGATGGCCCGGATTACGGCAAGGTTCTGGTCTTCAACTTTCCGAAAGAGAAACTCATCTACGGCCCGGAGCAGATTCAATCGCGCCTCAATCAGACTCCGGCTATCTCGCAACAACTCACGCTGTGGGATCAGGGTGGATCGCGGGTGATTCACGGCACGTTGCTCGTGGTGCCCGTGCAGAACGCTGTGATGTATGTCGAGCCGCTTTACCTTGCTTCCGAGGGAGGCTCCTCGCTTCCTCAATTGAAGCGAGTGATTGTCGCCTATTCCGATCAGGTGGTGATGGAGCCGACCCTAGATGAAGCGCTGAATGCGATTTTCGGCGGCAACGCAGGCGGTCCCGCGGAAACGGCGGGCTCCGGGCCCGCACCGGCGGCCGGAGCGGCGCCTGCGAAAACTCTTCCGGCTTCGCTCGAGAACCTCATCCAGCAGGCCAACCAGCACTACGAAAAGGCCCAGCAGGATCTACGCCAGGGCGATTGGAGCGGCTACGGCCAGGAGATACAAAAACTCGGCGACATCCTAAAACAGATGCCGGCGAAGGATCACTAGAAGGCGTCTCACAAATGCTCTTTAGGGGGTCGGAGCTTTGGTCCACCTGCCTGCCCTGGCGCAGGAAGGGAACGAGTGAAGGACTCCCGCATTGACGCATCCTCAGGAGGCCGGGGCTTCTAGCCCGGGCGTAAGACAGGCCACTCGCGGGGGCTTCAGCCCCTGAAGAAATTCTTTCCTTCCGCCCCGTACATTTATGAGACAGCTAGACGGCTTCTAGCGGCGATCGTTCGAATCGACGATTGGTGCGACGCGAGGCGAACCGAATTATCTACGTGTTACGTCTAAGGCAGTGCCGGGCTTGCGCCCGAGCGGTTTGGCTGACTGGGGGGAATATGCGCGCACGAGTTCTGGCGGTTTGTGGCTTCGTCCTGGCGGGTCTCGCGATGGTTGCGGCGCCGAGTTGGGGGCAGGTGGCGAGCCCTCCGGCGAAGGCCGAGTGTAAATTCTCGGACGGCAAAACGATCCACGTGAATTATTCGAGCCCGCGCATGCGAGGGCGGAAAATCTTCGGAGAGCTTGTCCCGTACGGCGAGCCGTGGCGCGCGGGCGCAAATGACGCGACCACGTTTGTGATCGACACGAATGTGAACGTCGCGGGCAAAGATGTTCCCACGGGCAGCTACACGCTGTTTGCGCTGCCAAATCCGGATTCGTGGCAGCTGATCATCAATAAGACGACCGGCGAGTGGGGGATTCCGTATCCTGGCGAGGATTCGGATTTTACGCGCGTTCCGATGAAGCTGTCGAAGCTTTCATCGCCGCTCGAGGATTTCACGATCGGCTTCGATGGCGACGGCAAAACTTGCGCGATGCATCTCGATTGGGACACCACGCGCGCGACGGTGGATATTACCGAGAAGAAGTAAGCCATCTCTGCCACACCCTGCCGCATCGCCGAAATTGTCATTCCGAGCGGAGTCGCGCGTCTTGTCTTTCCCGCGGTTTGTGCGGGCGCGCGACGCAGCGAGGAATCTGCTTTTGCCGCTTCACCCGCAGCGTCGCTCGGGCCAGCTTTTCTTCCTCCGCCCAAATCTGCACTCAAGGACAGGTGATGTTTCTCGCGCACTCTGCCACCATGGTGCGTGCGGTGTGGATCGCCCGCTTCCTTTACGGAAGCCGGACGCTCTTTGAAAACTCGGGGCCCAAAGGTCAAGAAACACAGCACGCGGATGCACGCCGGCAAAAATCCTCGCATCGTGAACTGTAATTTCTAATCGACATTTGGCGATTAGAAATCGTTGTAAGTCATTGAAAACAAACCAACGCGTACCATTCTAATCGACACGGTCACTGAGGGGCGGCAAAGCAGCTTTTCCGCTGGATTGGGGATCTCCTACTGAGTTTGCAGACGGGCCTGGGCCCGCGTTTTGTGCGTTTGCGGGTCGACGACGGCGCGGAAGACGCGGCCGCGGCCGATGACGTGTTCGCCCGAGCGGGCCTCGACGTCGAAAATCAGGAAACGTCCTTTGTAGCCGACCAGTTTTGCGCGTGCGCGGACTGTGGCGCCGTCCGGCACGGCTTTCAGATGATCCACTTCGATGCGCGTGCCTACCGTGATGAATCCTTCCGGCAGCGTCGGCAGGACGGCTTGCACAGTCGCGTGTTCCATCAGGCCAATCATCGACGGCGTGGAGAAAACCGGGGGCAGATTCGGATTTACGTGCTGGATCGTATGCTCCGGAAGGACCACGCGCTCGACGGTCGCCTGGAGGCCGAGCGGCGGACGGAATTCGAGCGGCGAAGCCGCTGGTTTCGCTGCGGCTGCGGATGGTTTCCGCGGCGACGGCTCAGCTGCTTTTTTCGCGGCGGGCTTTTTTGTGCTGCGCTTTTTCGGTGGCGTCATTGCAGTGGCTGGCGTCGCGGCCGGGGCGCGGACATCATGGCGCGCGGATTCAGGAAGCTGCGCGTGAATTCGAGCAGTGTGATCCCAAACTGATTCCAGACGCGGCGCTTCAGCGTGCGATAGTCCTGCGAGCCGCTGAAAACGTCGCGCATCAGATCGCGAAACGCCGGAGAATAATTCAGGAGTTGCACCATCCGCGTAGTGATCGCGCCGCCGAGGAAATTGCCGCGGAAAAGCTTGCGCGCGAGGCTCGCGGCGAACTCAAGATCGGCGGAAAAGGCCGCGCGCAGCCGTTCAGGATACGCCTGCGGCTGGCCCTCGACGAGCGCCTGGGCGAGCAAGTCGCCCGAGCGCAGCGCGTAGTAGAGTCCCTCGCCCGTGACGGGATCGACGCACGCTGCAGCGTCGCCCGCCATTGCCCAATTCCTGCCGACGATGCGGCGGCCGCGAATCGTCTGCGCCTGCGGCGACGGCAGCACGTGGCTGTAGAGGCGGGCGCCGTCCATCGGAATCTTTTCTTCCCGGACGAAAGCGTCGAGGTGCCGCCGAAGCTGCTGACTCGAACTCTGCCCCATCTTCGCGCAGATTCCGACGGAAAGATGATCGGCACGCGGGAAGGACCAGAGGTAGCCTTCGAATTCCTTTAGGAATTTCACTTTGAGGATGTCTTCTTCGGTCGGGACGAAATAGCCGAGCGTGAGCTCGAGATCGTCGGCGGTGAGCGCCGTGGTTTCCGGCAGCAGTTGATTGCGCGCGCCCGCCGCGACCACCACGAAATCGGAGCGGCGTTCTTCGCCTCCCGCCATCAGACGGACCTGCGAGCCGTCGGTATCGACGCTCGTGACGCGCGTGCAGACCGTGGTGCATCCGGCCGCGACCGCGCGGTCGAGCAGCAGGCCGTTGAGAACCGAGCGCGCGTAGATCACGATCGGGTGAGACATCTCGAAGCGTGCGCGGTGGCCGCCGCCGGAAATCAGCTCAGCGGTGCGGACGATTTTCTTAGGATGCTGGCCGTCGAGAAGGAACGGATAGGCCTCGATCGCTTTATGCGTGAGGCCGCCGCCGCAGGGCTTTTCCCATGCGAGGCGCTCGTCAAAAATCGTGACCTGAAAGCCCCGGCTGGCAAGGCGCTCGCCGCAGAGGGCGCCGGCAGGCCCTCCTCCGACGATGGCTATATTTTGCATGGCGTTTTTTTGGCTATGTAGGCCCTGTAACGGAGCGTTTACGGAGCAAACGGGGCTTTTTTTGCCACCACCTCTAGAGAATGTCAACTCAGTGGAAAGATCGCTGCCACGAACCAGGCGGCGAGTATAGCACCAAAAAGCGCGGCGCCAATTGCGGAGCCGGTCCTTGCACGTAACGCATCGGTAGCGAGGCGTTGCAGGGCCAAAAAGCCTCCCAAGGCGAAGAAAAGAATCAGAACCAGCACCTCGCCATGGGCGAGACAGTAGTACGCGAGAAGGCAGGCGAGCCAGATTTCCAAACGCAGCGTGATCGAAATGAAGTAGCGCAGCGCGCGGCGCTTGCCGGTGTCAACCGCGCCGAGGACGACTTCTTCCGCGAAGCAGAAGAGAAAAGCAAAAGGAACAATTTCGGCGAAGCGCAGCCAGCGCGGGGCGTTCATCCACATGTCGGCAAGCTGCCAATTGAGCCACGCGCCCGTCGCGAGAAAGATCACGAAGGCGAGTAATGCGGCCGCGAAGATTGCGCGCGCGCGGGGCGACCAGGATTCCTTCGCGGCTTTCGCATTCAGCGCGAGCAGGAACAGTCCGTCGATCAGGAGTAGCGAGACGAGATAGTCGCCTGCGTAAAGATGCAGGAATCGCAACGGCACGCCAAGTGAAAGAATCAGCACGGCGGCGAGTGCTCCCGCGGCGCCTTCTGCAGCAGCCAACGCACGGCTGGGACGGGCTGTCGATACATCGGTTTGCGCAGAGCCGGCGAGCTTCGATGCGATCGCGAGGCCAAATGGGAACAAGAGCGCGAGGCCGATTAAGCCGAGAACGGCTCCCGCCAGGCGACGGCGGCCGCGGCTAAAGGTTTCGTAGGTCGCCAAATCCAGATTGAGCTCAAGAGTCTTGGAGGGCACGTTGGGGAAGAGCGCCTGCATCGCCCAGAGTTCGGCGCGATGGGCGACGCCCCGATCGACGAGCCCTGTGGTGTGTGTGGCCAGCGGCAGGATGACGAGTTGAAACGCGCGCTGCTCGGCGAAGTCGGATAGGTCGGTGCGCTCGCCGCCAGCAGCAGCGGCGAGGGCGCGCGCTTCGCGCTTGACCGGCCAGAGATCCAGGCCGCCGGCGATCACGAGGAGGTTTGAGGGCATGCGCTGTGGCAGCGTCATGGGAGCGGGCGAGAGCGCGATGGTTGCGGCGACGGGATCGTGATCCGCCATGCGCACGGCGATTTCGCCGCCCATGGAGTGGCCGAGGAGGATCGTCTTGCGCGGATCGATCGCGCCGCTTCGCGTGAGCGAGTCGATGGCGACGGCGGCGCACTGTTCCGCGCGCGGGAACGTGAATGGATCGACGTCGTCGCCGTGGCCCGCGAGATCGAAGAGATAGGTGCGGAAGCCGTGGCCGGCAAAATCGGAGCCGAGGTACATCATCACGCGGCGATCGGCTGAAAGGCCATGCAGCACGATGGCGGAGCCGACGGGAGTGACGCCCGGGGGCGGATCGAGGATGGTGACGGGCGTGTGGCAGCTTCGGCCGTCGAGGAGGATGTCGTGGTGCGGGAGTTCTCCGCGCCGGATCCAATGGGCCCCGAGCAGCAGAAGAAACGCGCCGAGAAGCGCGAGTGCGGGCCGCCAGCGCGTCATCGAGTTTGGTCCGCTGAACTCACCGACTCACTTCATCTGACGCTTGCCGGGCGCTTCGTGGCGCTCGGAGCGCACGTGATAGAATCGACCCTTCGACTCTTCCTGTCGGAAGGGCTGCGGGAAGGGTCGAGGAACGGTCGATTGGGACAAGTCGTCTCGCAAGGTGAGCTGATTCTCCGCCGGAGCGAATGGAAACGCAACGGGCGTGGAGTGGTGTGCGCGAGCGGCTCGTTTGACCTGCTGCATCCCGGGCACGTTCGTCTTCTCGAACAAGCGCGGTCGCTCGGCGATTCGCTGACGGTTGCCGTGCGGAGCGATTCGGGCGTGCGCGAGCTGCTGGGAGACGCCGCGAAACCGCCTCGCCCCGTGACGCCGGCCGCCGAGCGCATGGAAATCATCGCGGCGCTCGCAGCGGTAGACTTTGTGGTTCCATTCGAGGCAATTTCGCCGCGCGATTTTCTGCTGCAATTCGTGCCTGACGTGTTTGTCGAGGGCGGCACAGGCATCAAGCGCGAGAGCGGGATTCGTCCAGGCGAGCTCGAGACGCTGGGTTGCAGGGTCGTGCACGTCCCGCTGGAACCAGGTTATTCCACGGCGCAATTGATCGAACGCATCGCCCATCTCCCTATATGATTCTTCCGCTGGTTTCGGAACTTTTTGGACGGATTGGCCGCCTGGCGGCCGTCGATGAAGCGTGCGACCGGCTGCGCCGCGAGGGCGGCAAAGTGGATTTCTCCGGGCTCACCGATTCGGCGAAGGCCCTGCTGGTGCCGATCGCATTCGGCAAGCTTGGACGGCCCGTGATCGTGGTGGTCGATTCGAATCAACGGGCCGAAGCGCTGCTCGACGCGATGCGCTGGTTTTACGAGGCGGTGACCGGAAAGCCCGGCCGGCGCGTGGCATGGTTTCCAGCGCACGACGTGCTGCCATATGAAGGACGTTCGCCGCACGCAGAAATTTCGGAGGCGCGCGCGGTAGCATTGTGGCGGCTGGCGACGGGCGAGGCCGACATCGTGATTGCTCCGTTGCAGGCGGTGTTGTGGCGGATGCGCGAATCGCAGTTCTATCGCGGTCTGGCGCGCACGATCGCGCGCGATGAGTCGATTGGGCACGAGGATTTTGTCGAATTTCTGAACAACGCGGGATACGAGAAACATACGACGTGCGAGATGCCTGGGCAGTATTCGGTGCGCGGCGGTATCATCGACGTCTTTTCGCCCGAGACGCCCCAGCCGGTCCGCATCGAACTTTTTGGCGACACGATCGAATCGATCCGCGCGTTTGACCCGAATACCCAGCGATCGACGAATCCGGTGGAGCGCACCACGCTTTTGCCGTTGACGGAAACGCTGCGGCAAGTGCAGGTGCTCGAGCCGATGCGGGTTTCGTCTGAATCGGGGCGCGAGGACAGCGACTTGCCGGAAGGCCTCTACCCCGGCTGGGAATTTCGGGAGATGCTGCAACACGAACGCAACAGCGTCCTCTTCGATCTCGCGAGCGACCCGCTGGTGGTGCTGGATGAGCCATCGCAGATTGCGACGGCGATCGAAAAGTATCGCGCGCGCCTCGACCAGGGATTCGAGGAGACCGACGATCCGCTCGCGGAGCCAGCCAGCCGCTACATCCTGAGCGAGGAGGAGTGGGCGCTCGCGCTCGAACTTTTCCCGCGTCTAGCGATCGAACAATTGGGAGTTTCGATCGAGGGCGCCAGGGCTTTGGCGCTGCAGACGCAGCCGACGACGCGATACCGCGGCAACGTGGCCGCGTTCATGGGCGAGGTGCGGCGCCGGCTTGGCGCGGGCGAGCACGTGATCGTGTCCGGGGCCAGTACGGGAGAACTCGAGCGATTTGCGGACATTTGCCACGAATACGAATTGCCGTACCGGCTGGGTGAGCTCGAAGAAAACGTGACCGTGGCGCGGCTCGCGGAGGAAGGCAGCACGGGCAACACGCCGGCAATGGTGATCGTGAAGGCACCGCTGGCTGAAGGCGTGGTGTTTCCCGAAGCGCGGCTCGCGATCTACGGGACGGCCGACCTTTTCGAGACGATTGCGCCTCCCGAACGGCAGCGGGCGCGACCAAAGACGGCGAGCTTCTTCAGCGATTTCTCGGACCTGAAGCCGGGCGACTACGTGGTGCACGTGGATCATGGGATCGGGCAGTTCGACGGATTGCGGCAGGTGGTGGTCGAAGGCGCGACCGGCGAATTCATGCTGCTGCATTTCGCGGACGACGCGAAGCTCTACGTGCCGCTCGCGCGGCTCGACCTGGTGCAGAAGTATCAATCGCTTGGAGGCGAGCCGCCCACGCTCGACCGGCTGGGCACGACGGTGTGGGAGACGCGCAAGTCGCGCGTGCGCAAGTCGGTCGACGACATGGCCGACCAGCTTCTTGCGCTGTACGCGGAACGGAAAACGGCGGTGGGGCACGCGTTTCCGGCGGATTCGAATTTTCAGCGCGAGTTCGAGGATGCGTTCGAGTTCGAGGAAACTCCGGACCAACTACGGGCCATCGAAGATGTGAAGCGCGACATGGAGTCGACGCTGCCGATGGACCGGTTGCTGTGCGGCGACGTCGGCTACGGGAAGACGGAAGTCGCCATGCGCGCCGCATTCAAGGCGATATCGGATTCGAAGCAAGTGGCTGTGCTCGCGCCGACGACGGTGCTCGCTTTCCAGCATCACGAGACATTCCGACGAAGATTCGCGGCGTTCCCCGTGCGGATCGAGATGCTGAGCCGGTTTCGCAACGAGAAGGAACAGAAGAAGACGATCGAGGAACTCGACTCCGGCAAGGTCGACGTGGTGATCGGCACGCACCGCGTGCTTTCGAAAGATGTAAAGTTCCACGATCTGGGCTTGCTGATTGTCGACGAAGAGCAGCGATTCGGCGTGGCGCACAAAGAGCGGCTGAAGGAGATGCGCAAGAACGTGGACGTGCTGACGATGTCGGCGACGCCCATTCCGCGCACGCTGCACATGTCGCTCGTGGGATTGCGCGACATGAGCGTGATCGAGACGCCTCCGAAAGACCGGCTGGCGATTCAGACGACGGTTGCGCCGTTCGGCGAGAACCTGGTGCAAAAAGTGATCCAGGAAGAGGTGGGCCGCGGCGGGCAGGTGTTTCTGGTGCATAACCGCGTGGAGTCCATTGCGTCCTTGGCGTCGATGGTGAACCGGTTGGTGCCGGACGCGCGGATCGTGGTGGGGCACGGGCAGATGCGTGAGACGGAGCTCGAGAAGGTGATGATGAAGTTCGTGCGGGGCGAGGCGGATGTGCTCGTGTCGACGACGATCATTGAGAACGGGCTCGATATCCCGCGCGCCAACACGATCGTGATCAATCGCGCCGACCGCATGGGGCTTTCGGAGCTGTATCAGTTGCGCGGGCGTGTGGGGCGGTCGAATCAGCGCGCCTATGCCTATCTGCTAGTGCCGCCGGACGTGCCTCTGACGCCGATCGCGCGGCAGCGCCTGGCTGCGCTCAAGGAATTCAGCGATCTCGGAGCAGGGTTCCGCATCGCAGCGCTCGACCTCGAGTTGCGCGGCGCGGGAAATATGCTGGGTCGCGAGCAGCACGGGCACATTGAGGCGGTCGGATTCGACATGTATGTGCAGATGATGGAGCGCGCGGTCGCCGAGCGGAAGGGCGAGGCGGTGACGCCCGAGCGGCGTACGACGCTGAATCTGGGGCAGGACGTCCGGATTCCGTCGGAGTATATCGACAGCGAGAATCTACGGCTGCGAATCTATAAGCGAATCGCGGGCGTGACGTCGGATGCGGGACGCGACGAGGTGCGCAAGGAGCTCGAGGACCGGTTTGGGCCCCCGCCACCGGCCGTCACGAACCTGGTCGATTACGCGGTACTGAAGGCGCAAGCGGAGAAGCTTCTGGTGGCTTCGATCGACCGGCGCGGCGATGAGGTGGCGATCAAGTTCTACGACGACACACCTCTGGGGCCGGAGCGGCTGGTAAAGCTGATTCGAAAACATCGCGATATGCGGCTCGACCCGACCGGAGTACTCTGGCTGCACTGGAAAGGGTACAAAGGCGGCGTAATGGAGGCAGTCAGAAACGTATTGCGGCAACTACAATCGTAGAGATAGAATTTCGCGAGAGACCCACATGAAAATCCGAAGTTCGTTTTCCAGAGTATCGCTGGCCGGCTTTGCCGTACTGTTTCTCGCAGCCGGATTGCACGCGCAGAGCCAGACCGATTCGAAGGCCACGCTCGTGGAAGAGATCGTGGCGCGGGTGAACAACCAGATCATCACGCTCTCCGATTACGAGAAGGCGGCGCAGAATCTGCCGGACGAAGTGCACCAGGATTGCCAGAATTGCACGCCGGATCAGCTGCAGACAGAGGTCAAAGAGCGGCAGAAGAACCTGCTGCGCGACATGATCGACCAGCAGCTTCTGATCGAGCGCGCAAAGGACATGAACATCGACGTCGAGACCGAGCTGGTGAAGCAGCTCGACGAAGTCCGCAAAGAGAACAACCTCGCGACGATGGACGATTTGGAGAAGGCCGTCGAAAAACAGGGAATCGTCTGGGAAGACTACAAGCAGCGGATGAAAAACGGCCTGTTGACGCAGAAGGTGATCCAGCAGGAAGTGGGCGGGCGCATGGACATCGGTCCCGACGAGATCAAGAAGTATTACGATAATCACAAGCAGGACTTCGTTCGCAAGGAGCAGGTGGATCTTTCCGAAATTTTCCTCAACACGGGGGGCAAGACTCCTGAAGAGATTGCGGCCATCAAAACGAAGGCGGACGACCTGCACAAGCAGCTCGTGAACGGCGCGGACTTCGCACAACTGGCCATCCGCCACTCGGAGGGCTCGACGGCGCAGGATGGTGGCGAACTCGGATCCTTTGAGCGCGGCCAGCTTGCGCCGCAGCTCGAGGATGTGGTCTTCAAAATGGACAAGAACGGGATCACCGACGTGATCCAGACGAAAACCGGCTTTGAAGTTCTGAAGGTGAACCAACACTATCAGGCGGGCCTGCAGCCTCTCGACAAAGTTTCAGAACAGATCACCAACATCATCTACAAGCAGAAGATGGATCCGGCGATGCGCGATTATCTCGCCGAGCTGCGCGAAGAGAGCTACGTCACGGTAAGGCCAGGATTCACGGATACGGCCGCCGTGCCGGGCGCGACGGTGATTCAGGAAGTAGCGCCGACGCCGGACGCCGTCGACAAGAAGAAGAACAAACACAAAGTGCCGCTGCCCAAAGCCAACGGCGGTCTATGAAATCTCACTTCATCACCGATCTCGCGGACGGGCAACTGGTGGCATCTCTCTTCCTGGTGCGCGAGAAAGAAGTGCGCACGTCGCAGCGAACCGGAACTTCTTGGCTGCATCTGGAACTTGCCGACCGTACCGGAACAATCCCGGCAAAGATGTGGGAGAACTACGCGACGCTCGCGGCAACCTTCGAGTGCGACGACGTGGTGCAGATTCGCGGGCGCGTGAAACTGTACAACGGACGCAAGGAGCTGACGCTCGAGCAGATCATTCCGGCGCTCGAACACGATTACGACCTCGGGGATTTCCTGCCGCACACGAAGTACGACATCGAAAAACTGTATGCCGAGGTGCGCCAGGCGATCGCCGGGATGAAGAATCCGTGGCTGCAGAAGCTGCTGACGAGCGTCGTCGATGATCCAGCGATCGCGGTGCGATTCAAGCGTGCGCCGGCCGCGATGACGATGCATCACGCCTATATCGGCGGATTGCTCGAGCACGTGGTGAGCCTGATCGGGCTCGCGGCCGACGTCGCGGCGCATTACCCGCAACTCGATGCGGACCTGTTGCTCGCGGGCGTGGTGGTGCACGATATCGGCAAACTGGACGAATTGCGGTACACTCGCGCGATCGATTATTCGACCGAAGGGCGTCTTCTCGGACACATCACGATGGGCGTGACGCTGGTGCGGGAGAAGCGGCGCGCCATTCAGGGATTTCCCGAGCCGCTCGGCCTACTGCTCGAGCACTTGATTCTCAGCCACCATGGATCGTACGAGTTCGGTTCGCCATCGCTGCCGCAGATTCCGGAAGCGATGGCGCTGCACTTCATCGACGATCTGGATTCGAAGATGGCGGGTGTTTACGCGACGCTCAACGCCTCGGCCGGCGACGCGATTTGGACGGAGCGAAATCCGTCGCTGCGGCGGTCGCTGCTGCGGACGAAACCGTTCTTGAATGAAGAAGCCCCTACTGCCGCAACGACGGTTACCTTGCCTTTTGGCGCTGCGAAGGAAGTGGAAAAAAGATGAACCTGCCTCTCGACGAGACCATCGAAAAAGGCGCCGCGCTGCCGCATGTGTCGAGGCGCTCGGTGCTCGACCTTGCACCGCTCGAACTCGATTGCATGAACACGCTGTGGCCGATCGGCGAAGGCACGGTGCGCGAGATTCGCGATGGCCTGGCGCCGCGCCGCGCGCGGGCCTACACCACGATCATGACGATCATGGACCGGCTGGCGCGCAAGGGAGTGGTCGAGCGGCGAAAGAAGGGGCGCGCGTACGTCTACCGGCCAAGGCTGAGCGCGGAAGAGGCGCGGGCGCAGGCGCTCGGGCAAGTGATCGAAGGGTTTTTCGGCGGCTCGAAGGACGCATTGCTCGCGCATCTTGCGAATAGCGCGGGTGCACGCCGAGCCGCGGCCGCCGCTGTGGCATCCGTGACCGTGGGTGCGTCCCTGGCGAGCGACGTTGAGGCGGGCGAAACATTCGCTCGCGAACGTCTCGACATCACGCCCGTCTAGCGCGACTCTTTTCGTATGTTCCCTGCAGAACTCAAAATTCGGGATACGGCGATTCGTCCGGCGACGATCCTCGCGCCCATGGCGGGCGTGACGGATACTGTGTTCCGGCGCGTGATCCGGTCGCTCGGCTCGTGCGGCCTAATCATGACGGAGTTCACGAGCGCCGAAGGGCTCACGCGGAGCGCGGCGCGCACGCTGCGGTATCTCTATTTCGACGAAGACGAGCGGCCGATCGCGGCGCAGATTTTTGGCTCCGATCCGCAGGTGATGGCTTCGGCCGCGGCGCTGACCGAAGATCTGGGATTCGATCACGTCGACATCAATCTGGGCTGCCCGGTGAAAAAAGTAGTGAAGTGCGGCGGCTCGGGACTCCTGCGCGATCTGCCGCTGATCGAGAGGCTGTTTCGCTCCGTGCGCGCGGCGGTGAAGATTCCGCTCACGATTAAGATTCGCTCCGGATGGGACGAAAACAACATCGTGGCGGTCGATGTAGCGCGCATGGCCGAGCAGATCGGAATCGAGGCGGTGGCGGTACACCCGCGGACGCGCATGCAGGGCTATGCGGGGACGGCCGACTGGAGCGTGATTCGCGCCGTGAAGGAAGCTGTGCGCATACCAGTGATCGGCAACGGCGACATTCGCACGCCGCAGGATGCGGTGCGGATGATTGAAGAGACGGGCTGCGACGCGGTGATGATCGGGCGGGCCGCATCGTCGAATCCGTGGATTTTCCGGCAGATCGGCGACTACCTTGCGACTGGGCGTTACGACGAGCCGAGCGAGGCGGACCGCTACCGGCTGCTATCGGGATATTTCCGCAATCTGATGGAAGCCGAGATGCCGGACGCGATCGGCAAGATGAAGCAGTTCGCGACGTTCTTCACGCACGGCGTGCGAAACGGCGGCGAATTGCGGCACCAGGTCCACCACTCGCAGACGGCCGGCGAAATCCTCGATCGCGTGGACGCTTTCTTCACGCACGACGCGGTCGACTGCGACCGCGCCGCGTCGTAAAGTCACTCCGGCTTGGCCGTTCCATTGACGATGGCGTCGTCGAGCAGATGCTGCATCTGTTCCGCGGCTTCCCGGCCCTTCTCGACCTGCTGGCGAGCGAGTTCGCCGATCTGCCTCCCGAGATCTCCCATCTGGCGTCCTAGTTCGCCGGCCTGGCGCCCGACATCACTCCACTGGCTTCCCGCTTCCCAACCCGTCTGGCCGAGCACGGACTGGAGCTCGCCGACTTCCCGCTGCAGGTCGCTCAATTGCTGCATGGTCGCGCCGCTGGCGTTGAGGTTTTTCACTTCTTCCTGAAGCTTCTGCAGCTGGGCCGTGAGATCAGGAACTTTCACGCGAACGTCGGCCATCTTCTGCTGGACCTGTTCGCGCATCTGCTTGCCAAGCGCTTCCTCTTTTTTCTGGAGCTCCTCCTGCTGCTGGGAGACCGCGTTTTGCGACGCCCAGAGCTTCTCTGCGCGATCGATCGTAGCTGGGTCGCGAATGATGTAGGACTTTTCGTCGTGCTCGAACCAGATGAAATCGCCGGAGGTCCTGGCGCTGAGCGATTTCGCGTGCTGCATGTCCTCCTGGGAACCCGACATCGTCCATGGTTCCGAACCCGGCGTCACAATCACGAAGCGCGAGCCCCAGGGCCAGTAGTTGTTTCGCCAGTTCCAATTGCCCCAGGCAGCCTCCGGGGCGGGAGGAGCCGGCGGCGTCATCGGAGCCTGCGCCACCGGAGGTGTGGGCTCCACTCGTTGCGGCGGCGGAGGCGCCACACTTGGCACCGCTGCGGCTGCTTCGCTAGGATCGCTCGGTACGGCAGGCAGCGGCACGGCGGTTGGTAACGGAAGCGGCGCGGGCTCGGAAGTCGCGATCGGTTCGTCGGGCGGAGCAAGTTGCGCGGGCGGTGCTGGCGCAGGTAGCGGGGCGAGGGCGGGCATCTGTTGATCCTGCTGGGGCGAGAAGGATGGGTGTAGCGATGCCGTGAGCGCAACAACCGGCACGGCGCAAACCGCAAGCCCGATCGCGAAAGCTTTCGTGAGTTTGTTCGACATTGCGCCGCTCCATGTGAGGATTCGTTCCACTCTCTTTTCGGCTTGGCCGGTTTTCGCCATCGAAACGCCTTGCCACCAGACGCGTTCCGGCGCCGCTTCCAGCTCTGCGAAAAATCCGAGCAAGGTCTCGGCGTAGCGGGTGCGATCCACGCCGACTGCCAAAGCGGCTTCGTCGCTGGCGTGCTCGGAGAGCTGGGCGAGATGGTGTATCAGCCACCACGCGAGCGGGCTAAACCAGAAAATCGCGCGATGAATCAGCGCGAGACGCTGCAGGAGCGCGTCGCGCCTCGCGACGTGTGAGATTTCATGTGCCAGGACCGCCGCGAATTCTTCCGCGTCCCACTGGCGCCATCCGGGAGGCAGCAAGATCACGGGCTCGCGCACGCCCAGCATCAGGGGGACCGACAGCGTGGCCGACTCGGCGAGGCGCGGCAGCGCGCGCAATCCCGCGGCGCGCGAAGCTGCCGAAAGATCCTCTAATGCTGCAACGTCGTGGACTGGCGTCGCTGCATCTTGTAAGCGAGCTCCGAAGCGAATGCCGACCGCCAGCCGCAGGAGGAAAGCCAACGCGATGCCGAGATATGCCGCTAGGGCGAGAATAGGCCATGGGATGTCACGCCGCGGCCGCGCTACAGAGGTCGCTGCCGGCGCTCTGGTCGCGTCGCGTTTCAGCGACAGCGGGTCAGCGACGCGCTTTGCCGCCGCAAAAGTCGCCGGCACGTCGGAGGGCGCGGGAGCCGCCGCAACCGCTTGCGGCAATGCAGACTGAGTGACGGCGGCCGGCGACTCCAGCCTCGGCACCGGAACCACCACGCTGACTGCAGGGAAACTCGCGATCAACAAGGGCATCGCGAGCGCGCCCAAGAGAATGCCTCTCCACGCGAGCAGATTCGTTCGAACGGCCCGCACGCGAAACACAGCGAGCGAGGCAGCCGCGAAGCAACCGAGCAAGAGCGAACGCGCTGCAGCATCGGCGAGAACGATCAGAAAACGCCTGCTGATATGAATAACTTCGGGCGACATGGTCAGCTTCCCTTCTTTGCGGAACGGCCCCTCGCTCCGGTGGAGGATTTACTTTCGGTTTTCTGTTGCGCGATTCTCTTCGCGAGGCGTTCGAGCTGCTCGCGATCGATGACGGCGTGATCGACCATGCCGAGGACGAGTTCCTCGGCCGATCCGCCGCAGAAGCGGTCGATGATGCTCTTCACGGCGCGCACGGCGACGTTTTGCCGGGCTTCCGCCGCGCGATAGATGTAGGTGCGGCCCTCGACTTGATGCGAGACGAAGCCCTTCTGCTCGAGCCGGGTGAGGATCGTCCGCACGGTCGACTCTTTCATGGGGCGCTTCGCCGCGAGCGCTTCCCGGCAGGATTCCGCCGAGCACGGGCCGTGTGCCCACACGTGGTCCATGATCATCTGTTCGACTTCGCCGAGCCCTTTTGGTCGCTTGGTAGTGGTGTTAGTCATTGTAGCGCTACAGTATGTAGCAGTACGCGGAAAGCGTGTCAAGAAGAAAAAATGCGAGGGCTGGGCTACCTAAATCTACGGGACTGGACGACGAAAACGAGAGCTATTCGTCGCGCGTGATGAGCAGCTGTTTGTAGGCTTCGCGGCGGGTGATGCCGCGCTCGCGTGCGGCCTGCTTCAGCGCGGCTTTGCGGTCGACGCTGCGGGCAGTCATGATTTCATCGACGCGGCGCGCCAGAGGAATCTTGGCTTCGGCCGGCGCATCGGCCTCCGCGTGCGCTGCGTGTCCATCGGGCGGGCCGATCAGGAGAGTGATTTCGCCGCGAGGGGCTTTCTTTTGCGCGTCAGCGAGCAAGTCTTCGATGTGGCCACGCTGGAATTCCTCGAACGCCTTGGTGATTTCACGCGCGATCACGGCGGGACGATTGCCGAGGATTTCGAGCGCATCCTCAAGCGTGTCGAGCAGGCGATGCGGGGCCTCGTAGAGCGCGACTGTGCGCGGCTCATTCACCAGGTTGCGCAGGGCCTTGCGGCGGGCCGTCGGGCGCGCCGGCAAAAATCCCACGAACACGAATTCGCTGACGGGCATTCCCGACGCCGCAAGCGCGGCGACGAATGCCGAGGCTCCCGGCAAGGGCACGACGTCGATGCCGTGGCGCAGGCAGAGGCCGACGAGGCGATAGCCGGGATCGGAGATGGCCGGCGTGCCAGCGTCGCTGACGAGCGCGACCTTGGCGCCCTGCTCGAGTTCGATCACGAGTTCGGCGGCGCGCGTGATTTCGTTGTGCTCGTGGTAGCTGATGAGGCGCTTGGAAATGTCAAAATGCGAGAGAAGCTTTTGCGTCTGGCGGGTGTCCTCGCAGGCGATCACGTCGGCTTCCTTCAGAATGCGGAGAGCGCGAAGAGAAATATCCTCGAGGTTGCCGATGGGAGTCGCGACGACGTACAGGCAGCCTCCGCTTGCCTCTTCTGCTTTCGGCTTCGAGTTGTTCTTGGTCGCCATATCGGTGCCGCTTTCGCAGCCTAATGAGCGTATGTCGTACGACATTTTTTCGCAAGGCGGGACATTCATCTGGGGCAGTCGCCGGTTCGCACCCGCCTTCGGCGGCATGCCAAATCAGTGTCGATTAGAATGTGTCGCCATTGTTTGTTTCCAACGAGATGCGACGATTTCTAATCGCCAAATGTCGATTAGAAATCGAGGCGCGGGCATGCTCGCCGTGCGATCCGCTCGCTATTCAGTTGTCAAAGAGCGTCCCAACCCTCGCCGGAAGGGCGGCGTACCCTTCCTTCGTCAGGGCACGCAGGACGCGTTCCGCGGTGAGGCGAAAAGGGCGCCCGACTCGCGTTAATTTATTTCGAGGTTTTTTTCTATTGTGGATACTACGGAGGCCGCGAGCCGCAGGTATTTTCAGCGTTCACAGTTGCAGTGACCTGAACGGCATACAGCGTCTCCCCGATTGAAAGCTCTTTGTCGGCCGGAATACGGTTACGAGGCAGGCCTTTGGGCTGATGGGTGGCCAGTCTTTTGTGTTTCGCTTTTTGTTCTCTTCGATGTATAGTGGGGCGCCGCGACATCTCGGCCCACAGGGGTGGATTTTGAATAGTCCAACTCATTGGTTTTCCAAGACTCTCTTCGTCGCCTACGTCCTAGCCATTTTTTGGACTTCATTGGCGCACGCTTTCGAGGATAGAGTCACGGCAACCTCCGCTATGCGGAAGGTGACTTCCAATCCGCAAGAGCGACTGCGGATTCGGGCGTATGTCGAAGGCGCAGCCAAAACCAGAGGCGTAAATCCTCAGGTCGCCGAATGGATCGTCACGCACGAATCTCACGAGCATCCAGAAGCGACGGGGGATGGAGGAGAAAGCCGAGGTCTCTGGCAAATCAATGAGGCTTGGCACCCTGAAGTTTCAGATGCCTGCGCGTATGACGTTACTTGCAGCACAGATTGGTCTCTGAAGCGCATTCATGCCGGCTACATCGATGAGTGGAGCACGTGGAAATATTGCAGGGAACGGTTTGAGAGCTGCCCCTTGGATTCAAAATAACGATTCAGGCGTAACCGGACGTTGGACGTGCTAGTGCTCTACTTGTTCGGTCGAATTGTCCGAGCATCCCGTTGTGCGTCCCAACCGTTTTCCGGATACAATCTCGCCACCCTGAGCGATACCGAGGCGCTTTCCGAAGTGAGGGCAACGTGACGATCTTGGAGTTTATGGCGACAGGTTCCATCAAGAAATCGTGGCTAGCCGGGGTGGCGCTGGCCTTGGTATGTTGCGCCTCCGCCAGCGGTCGAACGCAGACGTGCGATGAGGCATGCCTCAAGGGCTTCATGGACGGGTATCTGCAGGCTCTGGCCGCGCACGACTCCTCCACACTGCCGCTCGCGGCGCACTATCGCTATACCGAGAACGGCGCTGAACTCGAGCCGGGTACGGAAGGGCTATGGGTGACGTTCAACTCCTATGGACCGTATCGACATGACGTTTTCGATCCGTCCACTGGTGGTGTCGCAACTTACGTCAATTTGCTGGAGAATCATGAGATCCCGTTTCCGGACTTGCTAATGGTTCGTCTGAAGATCGTGAATCGCAAAATCGTCGAGATTGAAACAGTGGTCGAGCGACACGCGCAATCCGCGAAGAATTTGCCGCCAAAGGATCCGAGCTGGATGGAGATCATGAAGCGCGAGGAGTCCCCTGCTACGCGACTCGGGCGCGAGGAGTTGCAGAAGGGCGCGCTTGGCTATATGCGGTCGGTGGCCTTTCGCGACGGCCACCTTGCGCCTTACGCGGAGTCCTGCATTCGCCTGGAGAACGGCAACGTGACGGCGATCGGCCCCAACGACACACCTCCAGTGCCGATCGGACTACAACCGACCGAGGTTGCCGGCGAGGCGCCGCGGCCGAACATGCTGGGGATCGGATGTGGCAAGCAGCTCGATTACGGGGAGTACTCGTTCATTACCGGCTACGAGGACGCGCACTTTCCGATCATCGACGTGAAGCGCCAGCTCGTTTTTGCTACCTTCGACTTTATGCGCCGTGGAAACGTCGAGAGTTGGACTTATGAGGGCCACCGATTCGCCATGCCGGAAGGGATGCGCGAGCCGAACGAGATTTTGAACACGGAAATCTTCAAATTCGTGGATGGCAAAATCTCGCGCGTCGAGGCGGTATTTGAAGGCCCGCAGACGTACAAGCGTGGCACAGGCTGGCCGGGCGGCACCAAAGCTGAATCTCGCCCGATTGGGCGATAAGAAATAAGTCACTCCCAGCCGTTGTGTGTCAGGTCCTGGTCGTCGCGAAATTGACAGAGATGGGCGGGTCGGCTACTCTGGTTCATTCGAAACTACACGCTAAGGAGTAATGAATGGCTCAGGGTACGCCGGTAAAGCACAGAAAGAAGACGAAATCGGTCCTCAAGAATATCCGCCAGGCCGAGCGGCGCGCGGCAATCAACCGCATGAATCGCACGAGGGTGCGCACGTCGTTGCGCCGGATGCGCGCGGCATTGGCAGCGGCCGATAAGGAAGGCGCGGAAAAGCTGATGTCTGCGACGTTCTCCGATCTCGACAAGGCGATCCGCAAGGGCACGCTGGCCGAAAACACCGCGAACCGGTACAAATCGCGGTTGGCGCTCGCGTTGAACGGGCTGCAGGCGAAGAAGTAGCAGCGGCGAAAGCAAACGATTTTCGTTGAGGCGCTCCGATGTTTCGGGGCGCCTTTTCTTTTTGCGCTAGCTGGCGCGACTGATCGCGGAGATGGGCGTCGTAAGGCGCGCGATCAGGAATTCCATCAGCGCGCGCGGATCGGGATTCGAGGATTTTAACTGGCTATCGGCTTCGGCGAGAGCGACGAGACCCGAGAGGAGTTCGCTCCTCGGCACGCGGTGGGCCTGGCGAACGGCTGCTTCGGCGGCTTCGGGGCGCATGCCGAGCTGGCGCGCGGCCTGAAAGCCGCCGGTGTGAGCGGGTAGGTCGCGCGCTTCGATGAGTTTGCGGTAGGTCCATGCGAGGGCGCCAACGATTCCGATCGGCTGCTCGCCTTCGCGGAGAAGATTATCGAGGAACGCGAGCGCGTCGCGCCGCCTGCGGCTGGCGAGCATTTCGGTGAGCTGCCACACGGTGTTCTTGCGGGCCGCGACGACGAGGAGTTCGACGTCGGCGGCGGTGATGCGGCGTCCGAGCGCGTAGGTTGAGAGCTTTTCGAGTTCGCCGCGAATGCGCGCGGGCTCGCCATTGACGATATCTGCGAGGAGCGAGGCTGCATCGCGGTCGATTTCCGAGCCGAGATCTTTTGCCATTTGTACGGCGAGCGCGGCGGCCGATTCGCCGCCGATGGTCAGTTCGACGACCAGAGCCTTCTCGCCAAGTAGCTTGCGGAATTTCTGGCGGCCGTCGAGCTCGGCAGCTTCGAGCACCAGAACCGTGAACGGCGCGGGCACGCTCAGATATTTCTCGAGCGCCTCGATGATTTCCTCGCGCGATTTCTCGCCGAGCTTTTCCACCGATTCGACATCTTCGACGACGATCACTTGGCGCGACGCGAGCATGGGCAGAGTCTCGGCGCGCTGCAGGATTTCGTCCCATCCCACATCGCGAGCGGAAAGGCGGGCGATGGCCCAGTCGCGGGCAGCTTCGGGAACGCACGTATCGATGATCCGGTTGCGGCACATCTCGCGCAGGTAGTGGTCGGTGCCGAGAAGAAGCACGGCCGCGATGGGCTTGCCGTGTGCGAGCTGCTCGAGCAGCTTTTCGGGAGAAGCCTGCGGCATCAGAAGCCCTCCAGCACGTTGGCGACGATGTGTGAGGCAAGATCGCGGGACATGCGCTCGAGCGCCGGGTCCTGTTCTTCGAAGAAGCTGTTTACGTCGGTCGAGATCTGGTATTCGTCGCGGAAAACCATGTCGTTATCCTGATACACCGGTTTCTGCGTGTGATTGTCGATGAGCGAGACCTTGGTGTGCACGGTGACGAGCATGGTGGTCACCTCGCCGGTGGTCGCGTTGAACAGCACGGGCGTGGTGTCGATCGATAGGACTTCGCCATGGAAGACGGCGTCGGCCGAGGCGGTGTCCTGCACGACGCGATATTTCGTGCGCGTGATGAATTCGCGGATGGTGGCTTCGGTGAAGCGCTGCTCAATGCGGTAGCGCGTCGTATCGTTCTTGAATGCGGGGATGGCGATCGTGGTCCATTCGGACGGCAGATTCGCGGCGTGTCCCGCGACGTGGTAGCCGCAACCCTGCGAGAGGAGCGCGACCGCGAGAGCGACGAAAACGAGAGGAAACGACAAAGCCGCTCGCAACGCGCGTGCGGGCCGCGCCGCCGGACGAGGCGTTTCAGTCGAGCGATTTTGCAACAAGCTCCTCCGCGATGCGCACGGCGTTGGTGGCTGCGAGCCGCAAATTATCAACTACGCCCCAAATCCAGGCGCCGCTCGCGACGTTGGGATCGGGCTCGATGCGCGCGAGATGAATCTCGCTTTCGCCCGCGACGCTGACGTTGGTTGGTGACGGATCGTCGGGCGCAGCGATCTTCACGCTGAGGTCGGTAAACGCCGCTTCGAGCTGTGCCAAGGATTCGGCCGAGCCGGCTGCGCCCAGGTCCGCGTACGCAGCGAAAGCATACCCGTAAAATACCGGCGCTTGCACCAGCTGAATTGCGGGGACGGGCGCGCGGCCTGCGAGGTAGCGGGCCACATCGCGCGCGACGGCGGCACGCACGTCCTCGATGCGCGGTTTGCTGGCTTCACCATAGCGCGCCAGCAGATTGAACGCGACCTGGGTATCGAAAACGGTGCGGTCGATTTCACGGAACGAAAGCAGGCTCGCAGTCTGGCTTTCGAGCTCCTCGATGCCGGCTCGATCGCGATCGGAGACCGGAGGAAAGAGGACAAGGACGATTCGCTGCGGCTGTAGTTTTGCGAAGCCTGCGGCCAGCGTGCACGCGACGATGATCGGCGCCGATGGAGAAACATAGACGCCTGGCCTCGGCGCGGGCGGCGATGGCGGAGGCAACACCGATGCAAGGGAAGGAATGAATGCGACGGGAGCCGTTCCATCCGGGCCCGAGACAGAAACCGCGCCGGTGAGATCAATTACGGTGGCGCCTGCGGCTTGGGCGGTGCGCCAGTTGCGCTCGGCGTCGGCAGGCGTGCCGGCGAAGAAGACAAAACGCGCGCCTTCGAAACTGTCCTCTTCGAGCGCGCGAATGAAGGTGGGCTCGCCGGCCGCTTCCGTAAGCGTTCCCGCCATCACGCTTTCATCGAGCAGGATGATATCGCTCGCGGGGAAATGGCGATCTTCGAGAATCTGCTTGAGTTCCTTGCCGAGAAGCGAGGAGGCGCCGACAATGGCGACGCGATGGAGAATTCCTTGCCCGGCGGGCATGGCTCAGGCGTGGCGCGAGGCGACGCGGCGCCGGACGGTCTTCACTGCCTGGAGCACCAGGCCGTGTCCGGTGTAGACGGTGGCGATAACCATCAGCGTGGGACCGGAAAACTTGAAAATCGCGCCGACCAACAACACGAGCAAAACGACAAAGAGAGAGGGGCGACGGCGTGCCCACTCGACGTCTTTGAAGCTGTAGTGGCGAATCGTGCTGGACATGAGACTACCCAGCAAAACCAGCAGCAGCAGCCAGAGGACGGAGAAGCGAGCATCGGAAATCGGAATCTGGAAGAAATGCACCGTAGCGGCGATCATGCCGGCCGCCGCCGGGCACGGCATGCCGACAAAAAAACGGTTGCTACCCTCCGCCATACCTTGAATGTTGAAGCGGGCGAGTCTCCAAGCCGTGCAGCCGAGATAGAAGAAGCCGAGCAGCCAGCCGAGTTGCGTCAGATGCAGGATATCGGGGGCGCCCTCAGCGGCCATGGCGCGGACGCCCCAGGCGTAAGCCAAGAACGCGGGGGCGATGCCGAAGCTGATGATGTCCGCCAGGGAATCGAACTGCTTGCCAAACTCGCTGTTGGTGCCCATGGCGCGGGCGACGCGGCCGTCGAGAGAGTCAAGGATGATGGCGAAACCGATGGCGCACGCGGCGTTGTTGAAATCGTCGGCGTGGCCGTCGAGCGTGGCCAGAATCGCGTAATAGCCGCAAAGGAGATTGGCGACCGTGAACGCGCTGGGCAGGAGATAGACGCCACGCCGCAACCGGTGGTTGCGAAACAGGCGGCGCGGCTCTTCTTCGTGGCCGATCGGATCTATGCTGTTGAATTCCATTTGGCTATGACGCTTGCTCCGCCAGCGATGTTTTCTCCGCGCTTGACGACGACTTCCGCGTCCATCGGAAGCCAGACGTCGACGCGCGAGCCGAATCGGATCAAGCCGACGCGCTCGCCCCGGGAAACCTCCTCTCCGGGATTTTTCCAGCATAGCACGCGGCGCGCGATGGCCCCGGCGATTTGTTTGAAAACCAGCGTTCCCTGTGGCGTATCCATATAGATCACGTTTTGTTCGTTTTCGCGGGAGGCCGCCGCGCGGAAAGCGCCCATGAATTTGCCCGGCCGATAGACGACGTTGGCGATGCGCCCTGCAACCGGGGCGCGCTGCACGTGAACGTTCCAAATCGAAAGGAAGATGCTGATGCGATGGCCCATGACCGAGTCGAAGGGTTCGTCGACGATCTCGACCACGCGGCCATCCGCGGGAGAGACGACGAGGCCGGGATCGGAGGGAATGTCGCGTTCGGGATTGCGGAAGAAATAGAAGACGAAAAGACCGAGAAAAATCAGGATCGCGGCGGGCCACTTCCACCCAAAGAAAATGCAGATGATGCCGATGGCGAGCGGCGAGATTGCGAAGCGATACGCTTCTTTGACCATGGTTACGGAAGCCCGACTTTATCCGGGCGGGAGTTGCCTCGCAATAATCAGATTTTGAGGGAGGAGCAGTTTGGCGCCGACGCACGCATTCACCGGGCGAGGCGCAACGGCGCTCCTAAATCAAATACAAGTGTATTGTACGACAGAAGTGGGTAACCCAA
This sequence comes from uncultured Acidobacteriota bacterium, assembly GCA_963743335.1. Taxonomy (GTDB): domain Bacteria; phylum Acidobacteriota; class Terriglobia; order Acidiferrales; family UBA7541; genus Palsa-295. The sequence continues at coordinate 1,315,530 of CAVUPI010000001.1, read as the reverse complement.
CTGGACGTTAGTGCGGGCGATGACGGTGACGCGCCAGGATCGATTCCATCTGATCCTTCAGGCGCAACTTGATTTTCTTCAGCGTTGCTTCTTGAAGGAGATCTTCTGAGTTCAGGTACGATGAGTTGAGGATTTCTTCGAGGCGGGATTCACAGCGGGAATGCTCTTCAAAAAGACTGCGGAACTCTGGATCTTCCACCAACAGGGACTGCCGTATATCGTGAGTCGTGGTCGGCATAGGCTCCCTCCGAATTGGAAAGCGTTCACATACGCGTAACAATTACCATAAAGCGCAGCCGAATCCAATAGTCCCACCGAAAGATTTTCGCCGCGGCTGAAAAGATTCTGGTGCGAGGCGGGCCGCCCCCGTAAGCTAAAGCGAATTCAGGAGTTCTTCGGAAAGCACCCGGGCTTTCTGCGCCAGATTTTGGGCGCGGGCCCAGTCGCCGGACTTGCTTGCGTCGCGCGACTGCGAAGCAAAGCTCGTAATTTTGGCGACGAGATCCTGCTGGGCGGCGCTCAGCTGTTTCCCGGAGGCTTGGCCGAGATTCTTTTGGGCGACGGCGAGGTCGTCGGCCGTCCTTCGTTCGTAGGTTGCCTCGTCGCCGGGAGAAAGCTCGGGTGTGATTTGCAATGCGGGTTGGCGCGCGGCGGATTCGGCGCCTTCGCCGGACGACGTCCCTTCCGACGGCCTGCGCGGAGCCGGAACGGGTTGCGGCGTCGCGGGAATCGACACCGGGGCAGACGGTGCCGGCGGAGCCGGCATCGATGGAGGAGGGGTCGCGGCTGCCCCGAGTGGAGGCGTCGCATCCGTGTCCGGCGCGGTCGTCATGGGGCGATCCGTCTGAGCTGAAACGGGCGCGGGAGCAGTTGCGGGAACAGCGGCATGAACGTTGTTGCCGTTGCAGCCCGCAACGACGAGCGGGAGCGCGCACGCCAGAACGGCGAGAGCGACTCGGGCATCCATGAAACGGCTGGGCATTATCGTTTCTCGGCTGCGAATGGCTGACTCAGATCGCGAGCCTTTCCCAACACGGAGTCAGCTACGCGTCCCAAGGGTAATTCTATGCGAAAAGTGGTTCCGCGGCCCGTTTCCGATTCGAAGTCGATCCTACCGTTGTGCAACTGCACGAAGCGGAACGTGTTGGCGAGTCCAATGCCGGTGCCGCCGGGGCGCGTGGTGAAAAACAGCTGAAATATTTTCTTTTGATCCTCGGGCGGAATCCCCTTGCCGGAATCCTGCACCTCGACGACTGCGTAGTCGCCGTTGCGCCGGAGCGACAGCGTGATCGTTCCGCCCGGGCTCGTGAAATCGCATGCGTTCAGGAGCAAGTTGAGCACCGCCTGATGGATTAGTTGATGATCCAGCAGGACCGGAGGGAACGCTTCCGGCAGATTCGCTTGCAGCGTGAGGCCGGCTTTGTTGATTGACGGGCGGGCGGCGTCCAGAACGTCCGCGAGAAGTACGGGGAGCGCGGTTTCCTCGAGATTGATCTCCACGGGCTTGGTGAAATTGAGGAACGTCTTCACCGCGCGGTCGAGGCGATCGATTTCGCTATCGAGCATCTTCACTGCTTGCTGCGGCTCCGGGTCGACGGGCATGTTCGCCTTTAGCACCTCCAGCCAAAGGCGCATGGAATTCAGCGGATTCTTCACTTCGTGGGCGACGCCGGCGGTGACTCGCCCGAGCGCGGCGAGGCGTTCGGAGACCTGGAGTTGGCTGCCGATGCGCTCGATGGACTCGACGTCGCGCAGGCTGACGAGCGTGCCCATGCGCGCGCCGTGCTCGCGGATCACTTGCACGTTCACGCCGATGCGTTGCGGCCCGTCTTTGCGTTCGAGGGTCAGCTCCTTGCCCTCCGCGGGCGCGATCTCGTCGCCCTGGATTTGCAGCACGCTACGCAACGGATGGCGCGCCGGAACGATTTCAGAGACGCGTCGGCCCCGGAGATCGTCGGGCGAACGGTCGAGAAACTTCTCGACCGACGGGCTGACGAGGACCGCGCGACCTTCGGAATTGAAGAGAAGCAAGCCGTCGCCCACACCGCTCATCACCTGATCCAGATTTTCGCGCAAGGTGCTGAAAATTTCGCGAACGTCGCGCAATTGCTTTCCGATGCCGACGATCTTGGTGCTGACGGCGCCGAGTTCATCGCCGCGTTCGACCGCGGGGCCGGCGTCAAACTGGCCCTCCGAGATGCGGTCCAACTGCGCCGAGATGCGCTCGATCGGCGCGAGCGCAATGCGGCTGAAGACGAATGCGCAGAGCGTGGACAACAGGACAGCGCCCAGCGCCCAGATGCCGGCCGACTGGAGGCCGGGAGAGATTTCGCCCCGAATCAAGGCCGAGGAAAAGCTAATGCGAATATCGCCAAAAGGTGAGGTGCCGAGATTGAACGGATACGAGAATTCGTAAATCTGCGGCGGGCCGTAAAGTTGGCGGAGCTGCTCAAAAAATCCTGCGCGAACCAGGGAGCTGATGGGTGGGCGCGCGGCGACCTTCTCGTCGCGCAGCGAGGAGTCGCTCGAGAGAAGCACGATGCCGTTCTGATCGCTGATCGTAATCTCGTAGATGGTCGGCGAGATTCCCACGTCGGACTCAATGAGCGAATTGAGGGTGCTGCTGTTGTCGAAGGCGCGGCGGACGTAATCGCGCACGTCGGCCGGATCGAGGGAAGCGGGCGCGTCTCCGCGTTCATTCGCTGCTTTCAGCGCGTTGCCGCAGGCGCTGTAGACCTGCTGCGCAATGAAAAAGGCATTGTCGTTCGCTTGGCGCAAGGTCTGGCGCATGAGCCGCCCGAGGTAAAGACCCGAAACCAGTGCGACGACTGCGAGGACCAGCAGCGAGGTGCCAAGCGTAAGTTTAGTTTTCAGGCTGAGACGCATCTTTCCGCCCCGCCTCGTATTCTTTCAGCTTGTTGTGCAGCGTTTTCAAACTGATTCCGAGCAGCTCGGCCGCGCGCGTCTTGTTCTGGCTCGTCGCGGCGAGCGTTTGAAGAATGAGCTCGCGTTCCATGTCGTCCACGGTCGTGCCGATTGGAAAACGAACACCGTTGAGACCGGCCGTCACGGTGGCTGCGGCGTGGCCGAAATCGGACGGCAGGTGCTGCCGGCCGATAACGCCGCGATCGGAGGCAATGGCCGCGCGTTCCAGCACGTTGCGCAATTCGCGAACGTTTCCGGGCCACGGATACGACCTCAAAAGTTCCATCACGTCCGCGCCCACGCCCGACACTTTCTTGCCGTGCTTTTCGGAGACTTCCTCGAGCAGGTGCTCGATCAAGAGCGGCAAGTCGTCCTTATGCTCTCGCAAGGGCGGCAGATGGATGTGGAACACGTTGAGGCGGAAGTAGAGATCCTGCCGCAAGTGGCCGTCCGCGACGGCCTGTTCCGGATTTTTGTTCGTGGCGGCGAGCACCCGCACGTCGACCGGCGTTTCCACTTTGCTGCCGAGGCGGCGCACCTTGCGGTCCTCGAGAACTCGCAGAAGTTTTGCCTGCGTGGGGGCGGGCATCTCGCCGATTTCGTCGAGCAGAAGGGTGCCGCCGTGGGCCAGCTCGAAGCAGCCGATACGGCGCTCCGCGGCGCCGGTGAACGCGCCTCTTTCATGCCCGAAGATTTCGCTTTCCATCAGGGATTCGGGAATCGCCGAGCAGTTGATGGCGACAAAAGGACGCTCCGCGCGCGGCGAAAGCATGTGCAGCGAGCGCGCGACCATCTCTTTTCCAGATCCCGTTTCCCCCGTGATGAGAACCGACGCTGTGGAGGGCGCGGCCATTTCGACTTGCCTCATCACGTCCTGCATGGCCCCGGATGCTCCCACGAGCGCGCCGAGCTTCCCGGCATCGCGCAGTTGGCGGGTTAGCACCGCGACAGCCTGACGGTCCCGTAGGCGCCCGAAGGCGCGATCGAGCAGCGCGCGCAGCACCGGAGGTTTGAGCGGCTTCTCGATGTACCAGAAGGCTCCCGCTTCGATCGCTTGCACGACGCGCTCGTCGCTGCCGCGTCCCGTGATGATGATGACCGGAATTCTCTCGATTTCTTCGCCGAGTTGACGCAGCAGATCGAGACCATTCATACCGGGAAGCTCGACATCGGCGAGCATCACCTGGGGATCGAATTCCTGGAACTTGGCGAGAGCGTCTTCGCCGCTGCCGACGCCCAGCACCTCGAAGCTCCACTTGCGAAGAAGAGCTTCGTAGCCCTTACGAGCGTTGTCCTCGTCCTCTACGATGAGAATTCTTTGCTGGGATTGGGTTTCTGGCGCCATCCAGACTTGAATCTACCAGCACTCTCGGGGAAATCCAAGGGAGCGCCTGGACGCACGCCATCCGGCATAGGCAGGACTTCCGCCGAAAGCGCCCGAACGGCAAGCGGTTCAGCTGCGCCCGAAATAGAGCGACCGCTCGAGAATGATCTCGATTTTGGTGTCTCTCGGGAGCGTCAGTTCCTGGCCGAGTCCCGACGTGACCATGTAAGCCGTGGCCGCTGCCACCGCCGCTCCCATCGCGGCATCTTTTTCGTTGTGAGACGCCACGCCTGCCGCAGCGCCGACGAGCGCCCCGGCTGCCGCCGCTTCGACGGCCTCCTGGCGCTTGCTGGAATTGACCTCAAGCTCGCCTTCGCGCTCGTAGTCGACGCGAACCGAGTGCACGCCCGGGACGTCGTCGACCATGGCGATCAAGGGCATCCAGCCGTCGGGGGTGTTGATGTCGTCGAAGGTGAGCCACATCCGGGCGCGGCCGGTCTTGCCCGCGGCCTGGACCTTATCGATATGGCCGCGGACTTCGGCGCCCGCTGGGAGGGTGGTGCCGTCGGCGGCAGTTACTGGTTCGATCGTGCGGGCTGTGAAGCGACGCCCGGCTTTCGAATCCTTTGAGTCGAGTTGGTCGCCTAGGCGGATCAAGAAGCGGGTTCCCGCTGCCACCGCGTTCGGGGCCGGGTCGCCGGAATTGGGGGATTCTCGCTGGGCAAGTACGGGCGAGACGAATGCAAAGGTAAGGGCCAGCAAGGCGACCACAACCGGAAGCAGAAATATCCGCCTCATTTAGATTCTCCTCTTCTGTTTCTATTCGGTTTTGGCGCTTTCTGCCGGACAGAAAGCGGGTACCGAGATTAACGACCCGATCGTGTGAGATGTCGATTTCGCCGCTCCGGGTTGGTTCCTTCAGTACGGTCCGCGATAGGTCTTCGACGGCTCCCCGTGAATTCTAATCCGAAAACCGAATTGATTCCAATTCGGGGCCTAGCCGCTTCCTAAAGTTGCATCGACTTGTCATGTGAGGGGTTAGTTGGGTCGGTAGTTTTACTATCTTGCCAAACGTTCCCTTTTGGGACTAGACTCCGCGTCATTAAGGTCTGACCCAGTCTGTAACGGCCCTCTTTTCAGAATGAAGATGCGGATCCCACCTTTGGTGGTGCTTGTGCATTCCAAGGTCGGATCGGAACGGGACTGCGGAAGGGAGAACCCAAGTGCCTTCACTTGGAACCGAAACGGCCACCGCTGCGCATGGGCCCCTCGCCGTCAGTGTGTTGATCGTGGAGGACGAGGACGCGACGAGGAATCTGTGTCGCGACGTGGTGGTCGACGCCGGATTGCGCGCGCGCACGGCTGCCACCACCGAGGAAGCGCTCGACATCCTCGAACAGCATCCGATCGACATCGTCGTTACGGATATTCGCGTTCCACAGATGGGCGGCATCGAACTGCTGAAGCACATTCGCGAAGTGTATCCGCAGACGGTGGTCATGGTTCTAACGCAATACGGCACCATCGAAAGCGCGGTCGAGGCGACGCGGATGGGCGCCGCCGATTACGTGACGAAGCCGTTCCACATTCCCGAATTGCGGGGCAAGCTCGATCGCGTCGTGCGGCTACTCGAAGTCGATCAAGAAAATCGCGTCTTGCGCGAACAGCTGCGCACGCGTCCCGGCTTCGGGGGATTAATCGGCACGTCGGCAAAGATGCAGCGCGTCTACCGGCTGATTGAGAAGGTGAGCCAGCACAACTATCCAGTGCTCATCCTGGGCGAGAGCGGAACGGGCAAGGAGCTGGTGGCGCGGTCGATTCATTTTTCCGGCTCGCGCAGAAACAAGCCGTTCGTTCCCGTGGACTGCTCGGCGCTGGTGCCCACGCTGATCGAGTCAGAGCTCTTCGGCTACGTGAAGGGCGCGTTCACGGGCGCTATGCATGCGAAGACCGGATTGATGGAATCGGCCGGAAGCGGGACGCTCTTCCTCGACGAGATCGGCGACATGCCGATCGACCTGCAGGCCAAGCTTTTGCGCGCCCTGCAGGAAAAGGAAGTCAAGCCGGTGGGGTCGACGGACCGAATCTCCATTGCTGTCCGCGTGATCGCCGCCACGAACCGGGATCTGGAGACGGCGGTGCGCCAGGGGCAGTTCCGCCAGGACCTATTCTTCCGGCTGAACGTCGTACAGATCAAGCTGCCGCCGCTGCGGGAGCGCAAAAGCGACATTCCGCTGCTGGTGAATGCCTTCCTCGAGAAATTCAACGAAGCCGGTCGCATGCGCGGAATTTCGGAAGAGGCGATGGCCCGGCTGATCGCCTATGACTGGCCGGGAAACATTCGCGAGCTCGAAAACGCGATCGAGCGCGCCGTGGCGCTCGGCTCGGGGCCCATTTTGCACGTCGGCGACTTGCCGTCGGGCTTGCACTACGCGGCGGGAGACCGCATGCCGCAGGCCGACGAACTCATGCCCCTCGAAGAGCTGGAGCGGCGCGCGATCCTGCGGGCGCTGCGTGAAGCGGGCGGAGACAAGCTCGCCGCGGCGCGCCTGCTGGGCATTGGCAAGACGACGCTTTATCGCAAACTCAAGCAATACGAGACAGAGTCGCATTCGCAATCGAGCTGAGCTCACTGGCAACACCTCGACTTCCCGCACCGCTTTCAATCCCTCGCCGTCGTCCGAAGTCTGCGCGTCGCGCCGATCCGCTTGATTCCTAGACAGGGACACTCTTATCGCGATTCGTATCGAACCGGGAAGAGACGTGCTCGCCTCGCTGGGCCTTCTCCCTTCAATGCGCTGAAACGATGGGACTTTGTTTGTCGCGCGGCTTGGTCCGAGTTATGCAAGCACATTTGCCATGAGCGAGAGACAACAGTTCGTCCGAAAGGCGCGCTGGCAGGATGCGGCACGGCGTTCCCTGGAATACGGAATCGCCATCGGCATCGCCGTGCTTTGCGGCTACGGAATCGTTCTTTGGCACTGGTAGTGAAGCCCATGAGACAAGTGATCCCAATGAGCCAAACAGGCCATTCGACGCCTCGGAACCAAGCTGGCCACGCGGCGGCGCCTGGCCTGAGTCGCAGTTACGGCGAGGAAGCCTTCGCCGCCGTTTTCGATTCGAGCGCCGAGGCGCTAGTGATCATCGAGCCCCATGGAACCATTCAGCGGACAAACCGGCGCGCGCGGGAGATACTCCGGATCAAGGAATCGACGCGCCACAGCGCTGTCCTCGGCGATTTCCTGTCGGATCCCGTGGCCGAACAGCTGGCTTCCCTGCGGGCGCCGCGACAGCGTCCCGCGAAGGCGCAGAGTTTCGAGACATCGCTCGCGAGCGGCTTCCCGGTTCGCATCACGCTGCGATGGATTCTGCCGGGGAGCCGGCACCTGCTCTTGTGCATCGAAGATGGTCCGGTGGTGCAGCGGGCCGAAGCGTCGTCGCGGCTCTTGGAAGCGGAGCTTCGCAGCCTGCTCGACTCCGTTCATATAGGAGCGCTGCTCATCGATCCCTCCGGTACCGTCCGCTTTTCGAACGCGCGATTCGCGCAGCTGTTTGGATTGAGCGCCGGCGAACTCGAGGACGCGGCGACCGTCGACACGGTCGAAGAATTGCTCGCCGAGCGCTTCCGCAATCCGGAAGATTTCGCTGCGCCGTGGCGAGGCTATGCGGGTGGTTCGGGCGAGCCTCAGCACGATGAACTGGAGTTGACGCGGCCCACGCGCCGCGTATTCGAGAGGTTCTCGCGGCCGGTGCTCGATGCGGAGGGTCACTCCGTTGGATGGCTCGAGCTCTACACGGACGTGACGGGCGAGCGGCAAATCCAATCGAAGATGCTGCAGACGGAAAAGATGGCGGCGCTCGGCCAACTCGTGTCCGGCATCGCGCACGAATTGAACAATCCGCTCACGGCGATCATGGGTTACACCCAGCTGATGCTCGGGCACGGTCTCGACGCAGGGCAGTTCTCCGAGGCCACCAAAGTCTATCAGGAGGCGGAGCGCGCGCGCCGCATCGTGAAAAACCTGCTGTATTTTGCGCGCGAGACCGCGCCCGAACGCACGCGCGTGGACCTCAACGAAATTGTGGAGCGTACGCTGGCGCTGCGCAGCTACGAGCTGAAAATGGAAAACATCGTGGTCGCCCTGGAGCTTGCGCCCGGCTTGCCGGAAACGATTGCCGATCCCTACCAGCTGCAGCAGGTGGTGCTGAATTTACTGATCAATGCGGAGCAGGCGCTGCTCGAAGGCCGCGGGCAAGGCCGCGTTCTCATCCGCACCAGCCACGTGATTCAGGGCGCCGGCGCGCATGTCTCCGATCGGATCGTGCTTGACGTGTCCGACGACGGGCCCGGCGTGCCGCCGGAAATCGCGTCGCGCATTTTCGATCCTTTCTTCACCACCAAGCAGCCTGGCTTTGGAACTGGACTGGGGCTCTCCATCGTTTATGGCATCGTTCACCAGCATCACGGCGAGGTGACGTTTGAAAACCAGCCCGGCGGCGGAGCGCGCTTTGTGGTCGAACTGCCGGTCGTTCCGATTCCGTCAGCCTTGCGACCGCCTCTATTGCTCGAGCCCGCCGGAAAGAAAAGTTCCGCGCCCGCGGGCCGGATTCTCGTGGTGGAAGATGAGCCTACCGTCGCCCAACTTGTAGCGGACGTGCTGCGCGAAGAGGGCCATCAGGTGGAGGCGGTGCTGGACGGCCAGGAAGGGCTGACGCGCGTTTCGCGCAACTCTTACGATCTGGTGATCTGCGACCTCCGCATGCCGCGATTGGATGGCACGGCGTTTTACGATGCTCTCGTGCGAACGGGCAGCACCGTGCGCGATCGCATCATTTTCATCACCGGTGACACGCTCTCGCCGCACACAACGGAATTTCTCGAACGAAACAAGCTTCCGTATCTTGCCAAGCCTTTCCTGGTGGAAGAGATCAAGCTCGCCGTGGATCGTGCGTTAACAGCCGGAGCGAAGCAGAGGACTTTCAGGAAATGAGCACCGTCGCGTCCCGGACCATTGTCGCCGAGCGGGTTCCCCTGCTGGGAATTGCCGACCCGGACGTGGCCCGACGAATGATCGATGCGCTGAAAAGCGTTCCGGGGATCGCCGGACTCGCGGTGGCCTCAAGCCTCGATCACTTCCGCCGGCTGGCGGGGCGCATCGCGATCGAAGTGGCGCTGCTGGACACAGACTTTATCGGAGACGCGCCGCTCGAGGATTTTCTGCGGCACGTCGCAGTTTCGGCGCCCGTGATTCTGCTCGCGCCGCCCGAACGCCAATCGGATGTCGCGCGACTGGTGGCTGCGGGAGAGGTGGAATTCGTGGTGCGCGCCGGGAATTTCTATTCGCTGGCAGCCAGCCTTGTGGAGCGAAGGCTGCGCTGGGCTGCCGCGTCGCGCTCGATATTCGATCCGCCGTGGGCGGAATCCGACGGGAATATCGCGACCGTGTTTCGGCACGAGATAAATAATCCGCTCACTGGGATTCTCGGCAACGCGGAACTCGTTCTCGCCCACAAGGACCGGCTCAGCGCCATGGACACGCAGCGGCTGCAAACCGTAGTCGACCTCGCTGTGCGTCTGCGCGAGACCATTCGCCGCATCACCAACGCCTGGGAAAGCCATCTCCATGAAGTGAAATCCGCGTAATCGCCGCCCGGCGCGAGTTCCACAACGATTAGGTGAACACGTTCACCCGCGGGCGATGTATCAGGTGGCTGAAGAGGACAAAGCGCCCGTGAAGATCGCGTTCGCGGACGTTTCGCACTGAGCATGCGCACAAAACGAAAAGCCCCGCCGGATTTCAACGCCCGGCGGGGCTCCGTGTTTTCGGCGAAAGTGCGCAGTTCTATTGCAGCGCGAAGGTGTAGATCGCGTTGTGTCCTGTCGTCAGCTCGACGCCGCTCTGCCTGGCGAGGACGCCGTTCGCAAGATTGTCCCCCGTGATCACAGCGACGTACTGCTTGCCGTTCACCTCGTACGTAATCGTGCTGACCGAAATCGGACCGCCGAGGATCGACTCCCACACCTTGTCACCTGTCTTGGCGTCGTACGCGCTGAAGCGGCGGTTGATGTCGCCGTGGAAGATCAGGCCGCCCGCCGTCGCGAGCACGGCGCCCGTACCAGGCGCGTTCTGGACCGCGAATTTCGTCATCCGCCCGGTGGAAAGATCCACTTTCGCCAGACCCGCGATTGCGTTGATGTCGGAGCCCGGCCGAAGGACACCGTGCCGGATTCCGCTCCCGCCGTTCGCGGTCATATCGAGGCAGTTGTCGACGTAGGACGTGTAGAGCGAATTCGTCTCCGGATCGTACGCCGTCGGCCAGTAGCTGCGGCCGTTCCAGTAGCAGATGACGTGGTGATCGCCGGGGTGCTTCATCACTACGTCCCAGTTGATCGTCGTAATGCCCGTCTTGGGATCGATATTCGATATCGCGAGGTTCGGCGCGTCCACCGGGATCGGCTCGGCCCAGAGAAACTTGCCGTCGTTGCGGTCAAGAACGAACATGACGCCGCTTTCGCCGACCATGGCCGCCACGTCGTGCTTCGATCCGAGTGGCACCGTGGTGTTGTACCACTTCACGGCCTTCGGGTCGGGATTGAAGGTGGTGGTGACGAGCGTGCGCTCGTGCGTATGATCCGTGTCCCAATCGTCGGCAGGCAGGTGCTGGTAATACCAGATGAGCTTGCCGGTCTGTGGATCGAGCGCGATCGTGCAGTTGCTGTAGAGGTCCGCGGGCGCTGTGCGCGAGGTGCCATCGGCGTTGCCGCCGTGGCGCGCGAGGCGCTCGTAGGGCGCGGGATTGGCGATGCCCCAGTAGATGACCTTGCGAACCGGGTCGTAGTTGCCGGGCATGCCCCAGGTCGAAGCTGTGTCATTCGTGGTGTCGGCGCCGTTCCACGAGTCATATCCGGGATCGCCGGGTGCCGGCACATCGTAGAAGCGCCAGAGCTTCTCTCCTGTGTCGGCGTTGTCCGCTTCGATGAAGCAGCTCTCGCGGCCTTTACCACATGTGCCGCCGGAGATCACTTTGTCGTCGACCACGATCGCGCCAGAGGTGTTTTGCGTGTCCGTCTTGTACGTTTCCCAACGAACTTTACCCGTGCGTGCGTCGAGTGCGATCACGTAGCCGTCAGGCGCCGTGTAATAGACCATGTCCTTGTAAATCGCGATGGCCTTGGTGCGCTCCTGGCCCGCGAGGTGGGGGTCCTTAAAATCGCGGTGGTATTGCCAGATGATGTCGCCATCTGTGGCGTCGACAGCCATCACGTCTGCGCCGGGCGCGATGAGATACATCACGCCGTCGTGCACGATTGGAATGGTCTCCGTGGTGCCCGCAGGCAGGCCTTTTACCCAGGCGATGTGCAGCTGATTGATATTCTTCTTGTTGATCTGCTTCAGGGGGCTGTAGCGCCATGCATCGTACGTGCGGCTGTACATCAGCCAGTCGCCGGGCGGCGGGTTCAGAAGCATCTCGTCCGTTACCGGCTTATAGTCCTTGACCTCGCCGTGAGGCAATGGCGCCGCCATGAACATCCCCGGAGGTCTTTGTTGAGGTCGCGCAGCCGGCGGAGCAGCCTGTCCCTGTGCTGCGGGCGGCGGTGCGGCGGCATCGTCCTGTGCGTATGCCGGAGCGACGGCTCCAGCAAGAAATAAGATTGCGGCTAGACAGTACGCCTTGGTCATGCGAATTCCCCCCAAAACAGAATTCTATGTAGCATCCTGTGGTTATTGTGACGCGCATCAGCCAATTCGCGTTTCTTCGACCGGTGCGGCGCGTTTATATCCCATTCACGCGCGCGCGCGCAACGATGATCGACGGCCGGGGTTACTGCTTGGCGCTTGCGGGGCCGGTTGAGACGACCGTGTGGAACAGGATTTTGCCGTGGCGGACGACGAATGCGTCGGTTCCTTCAATCGAACCAGGCTTGCCCGGGTTCATCGCCCAGTGTTCGTAGCCGACGTCGCCATCCGCCGTGACGTTGGCTTCGAAGACAGGCGCGGGAGCTTTGGCATCGCCACGATTTACGAAGAAGGACTCGAACATTTTGCGGAGCGCCGCTTTGCCCTGCACGGTTTCCTTCGGCGCGATGAAGATGGCGTCGTCTGCGTAGTCGCTCAGTACCGCATCGAGATCGTGGTGCGTGAAAGCGTCGAGGTGATGCGTCACCACCTGCTCGGGCGTTCGTGCATCGAGCGCTTTGTCCTGGGCCGGTGCGCGTACCGCAAGGGACAGCATGGCCATTGTGGCGAGCGCAAGGCTCGCAAGAACTGCTTTGGGCATCGGCGGCTCCGCTTTTGCAACGGCGTCGAGGATGCGCGAGTGCGCGGCCGATGTCAATCGTTCGCGGCCGGCGGCTAGGTTCCGACCCGGAGCGAGCGCGTCAGATTCTTCAGCGTGGCGATCGCCGAAAAAGCCGCGAGCTGCGATGTGCGCGGATTCGATTTCGACGGCACGTTTTCGACTTTCACCGTGAGCCGCCCGAACTCGCCCTGCACGCGAATCTCGTGAACGTTCTCGTTGCCACCCGGCACAGCGACCACGCGCACGCGAACCGGCACGGGCAACAACGGATCGATCGCGAGGCGCAGCGATGCCGCGACGTTCGACGTCGCCGGAAAAGCGCGGGCGGCCTCTTCGGCGAGGCCTTCGAAGATGACGGTATCTTCCTTGTACGAATCGAGCGGCAGATCGCGTTCAACCACGTACTTCGATCCCTTCAACGCCGCGACGGGCTTGCGGCTCGTCAGCATGGCTGATTCAATCCGGCCGATCGACGCGGATTTGATTCCGTCCAGCCCGGCGATGGCGCCCGACGGCGCGTAAATGTGACAGCCCTTTTCGCGCGCCTGCCGGAACCAGTCTTCGTGGCCCAGCAGCCCGCCCACGCTCATGATCAGCATGTCGCGCCCGCGGGCGAGCGCCTTCGGAACGAATTCCGGCAGAGCTACCTGGCTGGCCGCTTCCACCGCAAGCTCGCAGCGCTCGATCATCTCGTCGATCGAGACGACCGGCGGATGGCTTGCGAGTTCCGCGGAAAAAGATTTGGCGCTCGCGCAATCCTGATCGGAGAGCGCGACCAATTCCGCGTCGAGTTGTTTCTGATCGAGCGCCCCGGCGATCGTTCTGCCGATGGCGCCGACCCCGAGTAGTCCGATTTTCAGCATCGTCGCGACCTACGCCAGCTCGAGCATGCGGTCGATCGCACGCTTCGCCTTGCGCGCGATGTCTTCCGGCACGCGCACCTGGGGCGTCAAGGTCTCGAGCGAACGAATCACGTTGTCGAGCGTGATGGTCTTCATGAACGAGCAAACCGCATTCGGATTCACCGGATAGAATTTCTTCTCCGGAAATTTCTTATTGAGCTGGTGCATGATCCCGAGCTCGGTTCCGACCGCGAATTCGTTGGCCGGCGAGCTGCCGATATGCCGCAGCATTCCCTCGGTGGACAAAAAGAAAGTGCGATCCGCGGGCAGCGTGCCGTCGACGGCTTTTGCCATGCACGAACTGACGCAGCCGCATTCCGGATGCAGCAGCAATTCGATGTCGGGATGCTCGTCCATGATTTCGACGACCTGCTCGGGCCGAATCGTCTTGTGGACGTGGCAGTAGCCGGGATACGCGACGATGTTGCTGCGCCCGGTCTGCCGCGCGACCACCGTCGCCAGGAATTTGTCGGGAAGGAAGAGGATCGTCTTGTCCGCGGGAATCGCGGAGACCACTTTCGCGGCGTTGGCGGACGTGCAGCAGTAGTCGCTTTCGGCCTTCACCGCGGCGGACGTATTGATGTAGGCGACGACCACGCACCCAGGTAGTTTCTCCTTCCACTTGCGGAGTTCCTCGGGCGTCACGGCCGCGGCAAGCGAGCATCCCGCGCGCAGATCGGGCAACAGGACGATTTTCTCCGGCAGCAGAATCGCCGCGGTTTCCGCCATGAAGTGCACGCCGCAAAAAACGATTACTTCGGCATTAGTCTTCGCGGCGGCCTGCGAAAGCTTCAGCGAATCGGCCACGGCGTCCGCGACTTCCTGGACCTCGGGGCGCTGGTAATGATGCGCCAAAAGGATCGCGTTGCGTTCGGCGCAGAGCTGGCGGACGCGCTCCTGCTTTCTGCGAATTTCTTCGGCCGTGTCGGTATTCTCCTCGACGAGCGGGAGGGTGTAGCGCGATTCAAAAGCTTCTTGTACGCCGGTGGCATGTGTCATGAAGTGCGTCCTTTCCCCTGGGTTATGAAATTCTCTGGCAAATATCGAGCGCTCGAGCCGAATGGGTGAGCGCGCCGATCGAAATGGCGTCGACGCCGCGTGCGGCGTGCGCCTCCACGCTCGATTCCGAAATGCCGCCGCTCGCTTCGATCAGCACGTGATCCCACAGATCCTCGCGGCGCAGTACATCGAGAATCGCGCCGATTTGATCGGGAGTCATGTTGTCGAGCATCAGCAGGCACGGATACTCTTCAGCGCACTCTGCTTGTAGGCGGCGAAAGGTATTGGCCGCCGCGCGCGCGGCCGCTTCACCGCGCACTTCGACTTCAATGAACGCGGAATCCTTGCGAAACCCCCACGCTTTCTCGATCGCGATCGGCGCGGCGTCTTCTTCACGGGGCGCCAGCAGGGCGAGATGGTTATTCTTGACGACAATAGCGTCGCCGAGCCCCAGACGATGAGTGCCTCCGTTGCCGAGGTGCAGAGCGCGCTTGTCGAGCAGCCCCCAGGGAGTCTTGCGCGTGCCCACGATCCGCGTGGCCGGGCACTGGCGGCTCGCGCGCTCCTGAAGGCAGCGGCTGGCGGTCGCGATACCGCTCATTCTTTGGATGAGATTCAAGCCCACGCGTTCGAGCGCCAGGAGCTGTATCTCGTCACCCTCGGCGCGCAGCAGCAAATCGCCCGGCCGGATCGCATCGCCATCCTTTTTCTCGAAGGCGACCACGATGCCATGAGATTGCAGCAGGAAAGCAAGCTCGGCTAAGCCCGCCACCACGCCTCCATCGCGAGCTAGGATTGCGGCTTCGGCATGCCCGCCACGGAGCCCAAGCGCAGCGACGGTCAGATCACGCGGCGCAAGATCGGCATGCACGAGAGACTCGGTGAACGTGCGAACCATGTCGCGGTAATCCCGATGGTCCAGCGTCAAGTCCGCGCCTCGGAAGAGGGCCCTTTCAGTCCGTTGCTCGCGTGACAAGCTCATATCGGGTGTTTGGCCAAATTTCTCTGCTATCTGAGGAGAAATCCACGGGCGCGAAGCTGCGCCTTGGCGCGCGAAATCATTTCCGGCCGCGACGCTTCGACTGTGTGCAAATGTACTCCGCCAGTGAGCGACGAAAGCAGCGCCGCATGCGAGGCGCGCACGTGAGCGAGGAAATCCTGCAAATCGGCCCGCGATTCGAGCATCAGCGAACCCTTGAGTTCGCCGTAGATCGGATGTTCCACGATCACATCGAGAATCCGAACGCCATGATCCAGAAGTATTTGAAGTTCTTCTTCCGTGCGCTCGGCCGGATGCTTGCACGCAAGGATCGCTCGGTGCGCGCGATTGGATTCCGATGGCAAGCGGTAGCCGGTCGGCGTCGCCAGAATGTCTTCGCCGCTCGCGCGAAGAATCGCCACGTCCTGGACAAGGCACTGCCTGCTGACGTGGAAGTGTTTCGCGATCTCGCCGCCCGGAACCGGCCCGCCGCGCTCGCGAAGCCACGCGACGATCTGGCGCCGCCGGCTGTTCGCCGACTCTTCTATACGCGGCCGACGTAGTCTTCGCGTCGTCGCTCGTTGTGCGCGCGCGGCTTGCTGACTTGTCACCTGCCTAGTCTACTGTAAAGGATGACGAGCTGTATAGCTCATCCGGATACGGGCCGGGAGTTACTCCATCGGGGCGTGTGCCATATTTTGGATGGTCCGGCAAGGTCAATCGGGTGATAGTCAATACAGGAGAGCCCTGGATCGGGTATGGCCGGACAGACAGGACAGAGACGCAGCGAACGTATTTTGCTCGATGTGCCGGTCGTGATTTGCGGCGGGCCCGGCGAGCGCCCCGCGTTTCGCGAAGAGACATTCACGGTGACCGTAAGCGCGCACGGCGCGCTGCTGATGATGGCGACCAAAGTTATTCTCGGCCAGCGCCTGATTCTGATGAACCCGCAGAATTGGGACGAGCGCGAGGCTCGAGTGTCCTACTTAGGTCCCGATCGCGCCGGTCTCGCTCAGGTGGCCGTCGAATTCGTGCAGCCGGCGCCGGAATTCTGGGCTGTTGGCACGCCACCGTCCGATTGGAATCTCCCATAACGCACCCAATTGAAATTACCCGCGGGGCGCTAGCCGTGGCTGGCGGCAACCATGATTCGCGACTTAAACGGTGAGTTCGGCCAGCCAGGAATCCAGAACGCGCAGCTGATCCTCCCGCGGATCGAGAAACGCGACGCCCATTCCGATTCCCTCCTGAACGTAAATGATCCGGGCCATCGTGGTGAACGTGCCGCGATCGCGCGTGATGCAAAGCTGAACCGAGGTGTCGACGGGCAGAGTATTCAACAGATCGACGTAACAGCCTTTTCGGCTGATTTCCGAGATTCGCCCCGACATGCGGGCATCGGTAGCAGCCTCGACGATCTCCGCGGTAGCGATCAGAGAGTAACGCGGAACACTGCGTCGCTGTCCGAAGGGTAGCCCCGTAGCGGTTGGATCTGCATCACGCATGGTCTGGCTCCCGGCGTAATAGTTTCAGAGTCGCACACGGCGGCGTTCGCGACCAGTCCGCAGGACTCGGGGTGATGCGAAAGCGAAAACAGCGGACGGAGACACGCAACAACGGGGGCCTTCTCAAGACCGTAATGAGGCATTTCGCGCAAACTAGTTAACCTTTCATCTATGGTAGAAGTTGCAAAGGTTAACCCGCGATTGCTTTCAATTCCAAGCAGCAGAGTACTAGGAGACGGTTCGCCGGCCTACATACAGGGATTACTGTACTTAATGAGTCTTCTCAGTTTTCGCCACAACCCGCTTCAAATCAGTTGATTCGGAGCGGGGAAAGACTTAAGGTGGGGCATCAGCTGGGCGGATCACAAGAAGCAATGTTCCATGATGGTACAGTTCAACGGGGCCACCTATGCGTCCAGGGGAGCAACTTCGCGAACTCCGCAACCGGCTTGGAGTGACGACACGCGAAGTCGAAGAATTCAGCCGCACGATTGCGGAAGACCGGCAGAACGAAGAATTCTATATTTCTAATGCTTGGCTCACGCAGCTGGAGAACAAGAATTCCATACCGAGCATCTACAAGCTATACAGCCTGAGCGTAATCTATCGCACTAAATTCCACGAATTGCTTGCCGTATTTGGCATCGATTTGGGCGCAACGTCGCGTTATCAGCTCGCGCTCCCGTTGCAAAATACGCATCTAGCTTCGTTCGAAGCGCCCGACGCGGAAAAATCCGTGACGTTTCCGGTTCGATTCGATAAGAGCTTCAGCTTGGAAACGACGAGCCTGATTTCGAGAATGGTCGAAGTGTGGGGAGAGGTGCCCGTGGCGCTGATACAAAAACTCGACGTGCGCCATTGCCAGTACGGATTCATCGGCCTGCAGGATCACACGATGTATCCGCTGCTCCGTCCGGGATCGTTTGTCCAGATCGATAGCCATCCGAGCCGCTTGCAGCCGTCGGAGTGGCGCACGGAATTCGACCGGCCGATTTTCTTTGTTGAATTGCGCGACGGTTATGCGTGCTCGTGGTGCGAAGTGAGAGGCTCGCAGCTGACGCTCGTGCCCCATCCGCTGTCAGGCTCCGCGATTCGGCAGTTTGCGTATCCCTCGGAGGCTGAAATCGTGGGCCAGGTAACGGGTGTTGCTATGCGGCTAGTCCCTCCGGACGAGAGTCCAGCTGAGCTTCCAAGACTGCCAAGGCGATCTTGAAATTCGAGAACAGGAACTCCGCCGACAGCGGGTCCGTCTGAACCGGCACCGCCACTCTGTAGGGCTCAAGCCTTCCCCAAGCAGTTAGGAAATCGCGCCGGCTCGTGTGCGTCGAGCTTCTATATGCATCCAGCTGGGATACCAGTTCATCGAGCGGACAGGTAATGAGTTCGCGGAAAGCCTCGCGATGGCAGTCTGACAGAGCTTCGCACGCCACTTCTTCGCTGAAGCGGGACGCCAATCCGTCGTGATGGTAGACGCCCGTGTTGTAGTCCCTCATCGACGCCAGATAGATCAGGCGATCCAGAGGACGCTGAATGTCCGAGAGTGTGCGCCGGCAAAGGTCCTTGCGGGCCTGCTCGACGTCCATTCTCTTGGGCGAACCGGTCACAGGTATCTATGGCTCCTAGGACGGTAACGAACTATTCGCAAACGGCTTAAGTTGCACGGGATTCAGGAAAGCAAGGGACTGCTCGGAAATCGTGCAGACCCGGGCTGCTGCCGCCGCGGTCGCGCCCACCATGCGGGGAGCCACGTACGGGCCTCCCACGGACACCGCCAAACGCAGGGCCCGGCAAGCAAGAAGCAAAGCCGAGAACTGGCAGGCAAGCTCAAGCTCGGTGCGCAGGCCGAGTTTCGCGTAGGATCGCGCCGCGTCCGCGTGGAAGCGCTTCAGGCTCGATATCTGGCACCGAACCTGGCCGATCCAAGCTATCGCGATCCTCTTGCGCTCCACCATGAAAAGCTCTTGGACGCGCTTGGGGGCCACCGAAGAAACGTATTCCAGATCTTCCCTCGCGAAAATTCGATGAACGAGTTCCTCCGGCAGCAGCTCTCCTTGCAGCGAGTCGAGCGCCTTTCTGGCTTCGACGAGGACGGAAGAATCGCCCTCGGCGCGAGAGCTTCCACGTCGCCCGAGAAACATAAGCGACGCTAGCAGCGCGACGCCGATGAGGACGAAAAAGAGTAACTGAATCACGATTGAACCGCCTTTAGGTCGCGATGATCGCCCGAAACAGCTGCTACGCGTGTCGAGGCCCTGGGGTAGCAGGCGCGCACCGCGAAGAGCGAGATTAGCATATACGGGAAAAAGAGCAGCGGCTGAGCAACTTGCTGCGTATGCTGCGCGAAACCGGCGAAGGAGCCCAGAACTACGAGCGCGACACTCGCCGCTCCATACATTCCACAGCCCGGGAACATGCGCTCGATTTGTCGCGGCATCTTCAGTCCTCGCCGATACGTCAGCACCGCCATCCGCTTCGGATTTAGCCTGCTGACAGTATCGCGTAAGGCCGCGAGTGTCCAGTGGGAAATAGTTACAAGGCAGCTAACTGCCAAATAGAGTATCCACCGGTCGCCGCCGGCGCCGAGCCGCGAAGCGGTTACGCCCAGGGTGCATAGCGCAACCGCAATGAAAATGAGGCGCGCGCACGGGCCCACCAGCGCTAATTGCCTGGACGGCTGGCTCGAAATGGATCGCGTTGTCAGTGTCATATGGACCGCGGCGAATCTGATCTCACAACGCTGTCAGTTTAGAGTTCGCTTACTCGGGAGGCAATAGTACGAACATACTGGTTTGGAGGGGCGCCAAACCACCGCGCCGCCTCTCAGGGGCGGGCGGTTTTGGTGAGATGCGACCTCATGGAAGCGAGGGTGCGTTTGGTCCTCCTGGCAAGCGCCTCATAATCCTCTTCCAGGGGCACGGCCGGGTCCGGAGCAGGATTCGGTTGGTACGACCAGAGCGCGATCAGCCAGATTGTGAGCGAAAGATCGAATGAAAAGGGCTGGATGACGTTCCACGCGCTGTTAAAACGCGGGCCGGCGTAGGCTCGCGCGGCGAGTGTGAACAGGCTCGTCACGATATAAAGCCCGTACCCCGTAATCATACCCTTCAGATTCTTGCCGATCGGGATCCGGTAGTAAGAAATGACCGCGAGGATACCGAAAAGGAAAAGGGCCTGTACGGTCCGGACGTCTCTCTCTAGGACGAAAGTTGTTCCCCGGAGCGCTGACCGGTCGGGCGCTAGCAGTTGGTAGACGATGGCAAAACAGAAAATCGCGGCAAACGAAACCAAAGCGACTGCGGTAGCGAATTTGTCTGCCCCCGGATAGGGCGCCAGGATGTGCCTGAAAATCTCCAGCACGATCCCGCAGCCGATCAAAAGGGTTAGGAACTGTGCGATCCAATACGCGTGTTGATAGGCTTCGGGCTTGGTTTCCGATACCCATTTCCAAGTCCAGTAGACGAAGAGGTCGCCAGCCAAAGCACAAAAGGTATACACATAAAAGAAAGGGAACCTGCGCAGGGCTTTCGCCCTAAAGCCGCGGAAGAGGATAACGACACGCAGTCCTAAAGCCAGCTGCCAAACTATCAGCGACCACACAAAGTCGCACCTCGCGTGGAACAAGCATGCTAGCACACAGGCCCGCGTAACATGACTCTGTTAGCGGGCCCCTGTGATCATGTCTTAACCGCGATCTAGATATGGGGCGGCGGGAATGGCGGTGCGCCGAGGTCGCGCGCAGTCGTTGGTGAAATGATCCGCTGCGACTGGGCCTGGATTGCAGGTACCGCCAGAATTGCAAGAGCCGCCACCAAGAGGCAAGCTGCCTTGATAGATTTCATAGTCTCTCCTTAAAGTTGCGAACTGACCCCCGACAGGGGCTCACTTTAGCTCGTGAAGTCCGAAAAATGGAAGGCAAGGCGCAGACGCTAAGGACAAGAAGCAAGGCAAAAAGTGGCCTTCGTTTCCATCTAGTAAACGTCGCCGTGGACGGCGCAGATTTTCCACTGCGAAATCCCAGCAAGTTTCTGCGTATCGCGCTGCGATCGGGGCTCCGGGAAGGCCGTAAATTCACGGATAGCGACTATGGAAACCGGTCCGAACATAGGATTGGAGTTTTGTGCCGGATCGGCGTACTAACGTATGAAGCTAAATTTCGCAGGCGGACGAATGGATACAGGTTCCTCCCAACAGAGCCAAGGGATACGGCCGGACGCATTTCGCGAAAATTTGCGGCGGCTGGATCGCCGGCAGTGGTGGTTGTGGTCCTCGACCGTCCTGGTGTTGATCCTGCTGACGGTGGCCGTGGCGTCTTTTGCCTTCCCGGCCATGTTGAGCATCGAGCAGCAGACCTATTCGTTCTATTTGAATCAATCCGTACGCGCCCTGGTGGGCCTCGTCCTCTTATTCGCCGTTTATCTCGTCTACCAGCAGATGATGATCATGAAGATCCGCAACCAGATTGCGGATCAGGTGCACTCCCTGACGAAGGTCGAAAACCTCACCAACGAAGTCTACAAACTGGCCGCTCTCGACCAGCTGACCGGCCTGTACAATCGCCGCTCCGGCGAGCAGCGCCTGGCCGAAGAAATCAGCCGGGCGGTGCGCCACGAGCGGCCTCTGACCGTGCTGCTGATGGACCTCGACGGCCTGAAACAGATCAACGACAGGTTGGGTCATGCGGCGGGCGATATGGTGCTCAAGGGCTTTTCCGAGCGGCTACAAAGGGCCATTCGCGGATCGGACTTGGCCGTGCGGCTCGGAGGCGATGAGTTCATGGTCCTCCTGCCGGAGTGCCGCGCGGATGAAGTCCGGCACGTAGTCGCTCGTGTCGAAGGACTCGAAGTGCAATATAGCGTCGAGAAGATTCCCTGCCGATTCTCCCGCGGGTGGACCGATTACCGCCCCGGCGAGACTTCCGAAGAGCTCCTGAAGCGAGCCGACGAGGCTCTCTACTCGAACAAGAGAGCCGGCAAGCAAGCTGCGCAGAATCCAACAACGCCCGCCACTATCGTGCCGTCGCTGCCATAAGCCTCTCAGCCCGTCTATCCTTGTCGCATCTGCTGGCTACAACCTTCTCTCACGCCTGCGCTATCATAGGATTCAACGACGCCGACCCCGGCCGGGCGAGGGCTTGGTTTTGCTCCTCTCGCCGTTCGCCTGCATCGGAGCCGCCGAGGTTATCGATGAAAACTTCTACAAGCTCACCCAAGACAGCCGGAAGACTAGCCCGCCTGGCGTTCGTATTAGCCGGAACGGGAATCATCAGCTGCGCTCTCGCTGGTGCCGCTTGGGGCGACATCCTCGAGTTGCGGGACGGGCGCGTGATCCAAGGCCAGTTCGTCGGTGGCTCGCCGCTGAATATCCGATTCCGGGTCGATGGCCAGGAGCAAGTGTTCGCGACGAAGGACGTGCTGAATATCGGCTTCAGCGACGACTCCACGGATTCGTCTAACGCGTCCCAGGCTCCCCAGCCCCCGGCACCTCCTCCGACCGACGCAGCGCCCGTTCCGCAAGCCCCACCGCCCTCCGTAGCGAACCAGACGCCCCCGCCTTCTACGCCGCTAACGGCAACGGCCGCCCCAGATGCTCCACCTGATCAGGCTCAGCCGCCGAGTACAGCGACGACCCAGGCGATTACCATCCCGGCGGGCACCTCAGTGTTCGTCCGCATGATCGACGGCGTCGATTCGTCCAAGAACAAAATCGGCGACACCTTCCACGGCAGCCTCGAGAGTCCGCTGGTTGTGGGCGACACCGTTGTCGCGAGCCAGGGAGCCGACGCCTACGGCAAGCTCACCCAGGCCAAAGAGGCCGGAAGGATCTCCGGCGGTGCCCAATTGACCCTCGAACTCACGGGCATCCGCATCAATGGCAATATCGTCCCTGTGGATTCAACAGATTACGACGTGGCTGGCAAGGGCCGTGGCAGCCAGAGTGCTCAGCGTATCGGAGGCGGTGCCGTGCTCGGTACGATCATTGGCGCCATCGCGGGCGGTGGTAAGGGCGCAGCCATCGGAGGCGTGGTTGGCGCCGGTGCGGGGACGGCCGTGCAGGTATCGACCAAGGGCGACCAGGTGCGCATTCCGAGCGAGACATTGCTCGAATTCAAGCTCCAGCAAGACGTTACGGCGCCCCTCGCCAGCCCTTCCAACTAGCCGAATCCGGCCCATGCTAAGGCGGCCGAGAGGGGTTGCCGATAGGAACAACAGCCCCAGATTCACCTTGTGTCGTTTTCGGGGTAACTCGTAAGATACCGTCTGTTGTAGAGAACGATACCCTCGCAGGAAGTGAGACGATGCCAAAAGAGAAGCCCAAAGTGAATATCGGCGAAGTGATTCGATCCTACCGAAGCGACCGCGGCCTTTCCCAGGGTGATATCGAACGCCGCACCGGCCTTCTCCGCTGCTATCTTTCGCGCGTCGAGAACGGCCACACGGTTCCCTCGCTCGAGACGCTCGCCAAGATCGCCGAAGCGATGGAGATCAGTCTGGCCGACTTCTTCCCCGGCACGGACACGGCTCAGGATCGCGAGACCCGCAAAATGCTCGGCGAACTTTCCGAAGAAGAGATTCGCTTCCTCGCGGATATCCGTCGTTATTCGACCACGCTGTCGGACGACGACAAGCGGCTCGTTCTGGCGATGATCCGGAAGATGGCGACGATCGTTCCGCCCGCCCGGACCGGCAAGTCGCATAGCGTAAGTCATCGCGCCGAACTGTAAATCGCCTTGAGCGGCGACGGACTCCGCGGTTGGCGTCGGGGTTCGCGCGTCTTTCCGCGCCAAGGTCATCCCCACCCCCGCTGCGAGAACGCCCGATGACTCACTCCACAACCAAGCCAGGCGGGTTCAACTGGATGCCGCCGTCGTGTGCTGTATTGGCGGTTGTTACGATCTACGTTTCGATGGCGTTTTGGGCGGAGGATACTGAGTTTTTTGCATCCGTGCTGTTCATTGCTCCAGTTCTCATTCTAGTTAGCATTGTGTTGATCATTTGGGCGATCACCCGAGGCGGACGGCAGAAGCGTCTCACGCTTCTTTCGACCGTAGCTGCGTTGTGGCTAACCGCGATGGCCATGTTCCTGTTAGTTTCGAAATACGACTTTGCGATGCGCACAACCGCACGGTGGCTGATTTGGTCCCGTGACTATAAGGCAGAGGTGCTGGCGCAGCCGCGCCCCATAGCTGGCGAACTCAGACATATCGAATGGGATGGTTGGGGATTTGCCCCCGTCGGAGACACTACGGTTTACCTGGTCTTTGACCCGTCAGATTCGCTTTCCGGTGCAGCCAAGGGGGGTGGTTCCGGAAGGTTTTATGGCATACCTTGTCCGGTCCCTGAGGTGAGCCGCCTGGAAAAGAGTTGGTACGTCGCCAAGTTCTATACCGACCAAGATTGGAATCACTGCGACTAGGCGCTTGCGGACCGGACAAGAATCGGCATGGCGGCCAGCAGCTGAACCTGCGCCGCGCCCTAAGGTCCACTAGCCCCCCGCCGCGCGATTTCGTTACAATAGAGCCTCGATGCTACAGAAACGACATGCAACGGTCGGCGTGAAGGTCGGCAAGGTGCAAGTGGGCGGCGGCGCGCCCGTCGTCGTACAGTCGATGACAAACACCGACACCGCCGATGCCGCGGGGACCGCGCAGCAGTGCCTCGAATTGGCACAGGCTGGCTCCGAGCTCGTTCGCATCACGGTCAACATGCCCGAAGCGGCCGCAAAGGTCGCCGAAATCAAGCAGCGCCTGCTAGACGCGGGCTGCGACGTTCCCGTGATCGGCGATTTTCATTACAACGGCCACGTCCTCCTGACGAAATATCCCGATTGCGCGCAAGCGCTCGACAAATACCGCATCAATCCCGGCAACGTCGGCCACGGCCAGCGGCGCGACGAGCAGTTCGCCACGATCTGCAAAGTCGCGCGCGACAATGGCAAGCCGGTGCGCATCGGCGTGAATGGCGGCTCGCTCAATCAAGAGCTCGTGATGCTCCGCATGCAGGAGAACACGGACCAAAACCTCGGCAAGACCTCCGAGGAGATCATCAACGAGTGCATGGTCCTTTCGGCGCTGCAATCGACCGAGCTCGCCATCGAATCGGGCTTGCGCAAGGATCAGATCATCATTTCATGCAAGGTTTCGCGGCCGCGCGATCTCGTCGATATCTATCGCGATTTGGCGGCCAAGACGGACCAGCCGCTGCATCTGGGCCTCACCGAAGCGGGCATGGGCGCCAAGGGCCTCGTGTGGTCAGCCGCGTCGATGGGCATTCTGCTCGGCGAAGGAATCGGCGATACGGTTCGCGTCTCGCTCACGCCGCGGCCCAACGGCGACCGGCGCGACGAGGTTTACGCGGCGTGCGAGTTGCTCCAGTCGCTCGGCCTGCGGACGTTCGCTCCGAGCGTCACTGCCTGCCCCGGCTGCGGCCGCACCACGAGCACTACGTTTCAAGAACTCGCCGAAAGCATCCAGGGCTACATTCGCGATCAAATGCCCGAATGGAAGCGCCACTACGAAGGCGTCGAAGAGCTGAAGCTCGCCGTGATGGGCTGCATCGTCAACGGCCCCGGCGAATCAAAGGCCGCGAACATCGGCATCAGCCTTCCGGGCACGGGCGAAACGCCGCGCTGCCCCGTCTACATCGACGGCCAGAAATTCACGACGCTCGAAGGCAATTACGACCAGCTCTCGGCTGCGTTTCAGGCGCTAGTGAACGACTACATCGCCGCAAAATATCCGAAGCGCGAAACCCCGTTGCCCGCGTCCGCAATCTCAGCCGCCGGCGACCACGTCACCGTCACGAAGCGTTCCCTCCGCGTCCTCGCGTAGCTTTTGTTCCTGGGAACGCCATTCTCCTGAATGGCGATTTGTAATCCGCGCTTCTAGAAACGCAGCCTCTCGCCTTCGCGCGCCGCGGATGCGCTTGCGATAAAATCGAACCAGACCTAAGCCGATGGCGACGGCTACCTCCAATCCAGATTCGACCGCCCACGCGAACCCCGACGCGTCAGGCGCGCCCGTGCGCCCCTTTGAGCCTCCGCGTGACTGGAAGAGTGGCTTCTGGAGTCTGATCGGCACGCAGTTCCAAACCGGCTTCAACGACAACGCGCTGAAATTTCTCGTCACCTACATCGTGATCGCGATGAATCTGCCGCAGGCGCGGCGCGATTCGCTCGTGCCGATCGTCGGCGCGATGTTCGCTCTTCCCTTCATTCTCTTTTCGATGACGGGAGGGTACCTCGCCGATCGCTACAGCAAGCGCACCGTCACGATCGCAACGAAGTTCTTCG
Organism: uncultured Acidobacteriota bacterium; assembly: GCA_963743335.1. Lineage (GTDB taxonomy): Bacteria > Acidobacteriota > Terriglobia > Acidiferrales > UBA7541 > Palsa-295. The sequence goes on along the minus strand of CAVUPI010000001.1, from coordinate 1,289,307 downwards.
AGATCGCCGTGATGGCGTTTTTCATCGCCAGCCTCGCGCTGCGGAACCTGCCGATGGAGTGCGCCGGCGTCTTTCTCATCAGCGTGGAGGGAGCGCTGTTCGGTCCGTCGAAGTACGGGCTGCTTCCCGAGCTTCTGCCCGAGCCGCGGCTTTCCTGGGGCAACGGCATCATCGAGTTCGGCACCTTCCTCGCAGGCATCGGCGGCACGATGGCCGCGGGCTATCTAGCCGAGCGGTACGCCGGACACGAAACCGTCGCCGGAGTGTTGCTCCTGGGATTCACCTGCGTGGGACTCGCCACGAGTTTCGGGATTTCGCGCGTTCCCGCCGCGAATCCCACGAAAAAGTTTCGCTGGAACGCGCTCGCCGACTTCGCCGCGCAGATGAAGATCATCGTCGCCGACCGCACCCTCGGCTGGGCCGTTCTAGGCTACACGTATCTTTTCTTTCTCGCGGCGCTGCTCCAATTCACGATCATAATCTACGGGCACGACACGCTGCACGTCGACGACACGCACACCACGTACTTGCAAGCGGCCGTAGCGGTCGGCATCGGTCTCGGCAGCCTCGCCGCGGGCTATCTTTCGGGCGGGAAGATCGAGTACGGCCTGATCCCGCTCGGCGCGGTCGGCATGACCATCTTTGGCGCGCTGCTCTACTTCGCAGGCCATTCGCTGACCGTGGTTGGAACGCACCTCGCGCTGCTCGGATTTTTCGGCGGAATGTTCGCCGTCCCATTGGGCGCGCTGATTCAGCACCGGCCGCGCCCGGAACAAAAGGGCGGCGTAATCGCTGCCGCCAACCTCGTGTCGTTCATAGGGATCGGACTCGCGTCCGGCGCGTATTACATTTTCACGGACGTCTTCCACCAGACGCCCGCCGGAATTTTTCTCGATGGCGCGATCCTCACGCTCGTCACCACGGCGTACTCGATCTACCTGCTCCCTGATTCGCTGCTGCGCTTCGTGCTCTGGGTTGCTACCCATACGGTCTATCGGATCCGGGTCGAGGGTCGAGAGAATATTCCCGAGCGCGGTGGCGCGCTGCTCGTCTGCAATCACATGTCTTTTGTCGATGCTAACCTGCTGCTCGCGTCGGTCGAGCGGCCCATTCGGTTCCTGATGTACAAGGGCATCTACGACCTGCCGTATGTAAAACCGTTCGCCAAGCTGATGGGCGTGATCCCGATTTCGTCCGAGCTGCGGCCGCGCGAAATGCTGCATGCGCTGCGCGCCGCGAGCGACGCCATCCGCGCGGGCGAGCTCGTCTGCATCTTCGCCGAAGGACAAATCACGCGCATCGGCCAGATGCTCCCGTTTCGCCGCGGCTTCGAGCGAATCATGAAGGGGCTCGACGCGCCGATCATTCCCATCCATCTCGACGGCGTCTGGGGCAGCATCTTCAGCTTCGATCGCGGGCGTTTCCTGTGGAAGCGGCCGCGCTCGATTCCGTATCCGGTCACCATCAGTTTCGGCAAGCCCATGCCGCCCAACGCGACGCCGTTCGAGGTGCGCCGCGCGGTGCAAGCGCTGCAAAGCGAAGCCTACGTCCACCGCAAGAAACATCTGCACACGCTGCACCGCTCGCTAATCCGCACCGCGCACCGCAGTCCTTTCCGTTTCGCGATGGGCGACCGGCGAAGGCCGCGCGTGAAATGGGCCGGCGTACTGCTGAGCGCGATCTTCTTGGCGCGGCGGCTGCGCGGCATGTGGGCCGGCCAGGAAATGGTCGGCATCCTGCTGCCGCCGTCGGTGCCGGGCGCGCTGGTGAATTTCGCGGCGATGCTCGCGGGCAAGGTCCCGGTAAATTTGAATTACACGATTTCGGACGAAGCGCTCGCGTCGTGCGCCGCGCAGTGCAAACTCGAAACCGTGATCACCACGAAAGCGCTGCTCGACAGGATTCCACTGAAGGTGCCGGGCAAGACGATCCTGATCGAAGAAGTCGCAGCCGGCTCAAGCCTCGGTGAAAGGCTCGCCGCGCTCGCGCTGTGGTTTCTGCCGGGCGCGTGGATCGAGAGCGCGATCAGCGGCGGCAAGAAACGAACGCTCGACGATCTCGCGACGATTATTTTCTCGAGCGGCAGCACCGGCGAGCCCAAGGGCGTGATGCTCACTCACTACAACATCGCCTCCAACATCGAGCAGATGGGGCAAACGTTCATGTTCGGCAGCAAAGACAGCCTGCTCGGCGTGCTGCCGTTTTTCCACTCGTTCGGCTTCACTGTCACGCTGTGCCTGCCGGCGGTGCTCGGCGTTTCCGTCGTGTATCATCCGAGCCCGCTCGATCTCACGGCGGTCAGCGAACTCGTGCGCGACTACAAGGTCACGTTCCTGATGGCGACGCCGACGTTCTTGCAGGCCTACATGCGACGCTGCTCGCCCGAAGATTTCGGCAGCCTCGATTTCGTCCTGGTCGGCGCCGAGAAATTGCCGGAGCGGCTCGCTCTCGCTTTCGAAGATCGCTTCGGCGTCAAGCCGCTCGAAGGCTACGGCGCCACGGAATGCTCGCCGGTCGTTGCCGTGAACACGCGCGACTTTCGCGCGCCCGGCTTCCGCCAGGTCGGCGGGAAACGCGGCCGCATCGGGCACCCGCTGCCCGGCATCAGCATTCGCATCGTCGATCCGGATACGCGCGAGCCCGTCGCTGCGGGCGCGGCCGGATTGCTGCTGGTTCGCGGCCCCAACGTGATGCAAGGCTATCTCGGCAAGCCCGAAAAGACAGCCGAGGCGCTGCAAGACGGCTGGTACGTCACCGGCGACATCGCGACCGAGGACGAAGACGGATTCCTCACGATCACCGACCGCTTGAGCCGCTTCAGCAAGATCGGCGGAGAGATGGTGCCGCACATCAAGATCGAAGAGCAGCTGCACGAAATCGCCGGCGCCACGGAGCAGAAATTCGTGGTCACGGCGGTGCCCGACGGAAAAAAGGGCGAGCGCCTCGTCGTCCTGCACCTGCTGCCGCCGGCGGAATTAAAAGCGGTAATCGAAAAATTGCCGCAGACGGGTTTGCCGAACCTCTGGATCCCGCGCCCGAACCAATTCTTCCTGGTCGAAGAATTTCCGCACCTCGGCACGGGCAAGCTCGACCTGCGCCGCGTCCGCGAGTTGGCGCTCGAATTCTCGCCGACGGAGAAAGAATAGCCTACCCGCCGGCAGGCGGGTGATTGGTGAGTAGTGATTGGTGATTCGCAGGCCGCGTGGCCACACGGTAGTCTCAGGTCTGCCTTAGCGACCGAAAAATTCTTCCATCAACGTGTCGCGGTCCATCTCAAGATATGCCGCAACATCCCGAACAATCGCGCTCAGCGTTCCGACTCTCAAAGCGTCGTGCGCGGGAATTGTAACGTGGTGCTCTGTGTCCTTGATCGTAGAAGTCAGGCGCAGGTGGCTGCCCGTCTGCCGCGTGATCGTGTAACGATAGCGGCTGAGCAGCTTGCCAGATCCTCGCCGCTCACATCGCGCGGCAACTTCAAGCAGGAATAATCTCATCTTTGACAAGGTGGAGGCGGATGACGGAGGGTTTGTTGTTCGCGTCGAAATGGCAGGCGACGGCGTCGCGCACCATGCTTCGAAGTTCTTCCATGCTATTGCCCTGCGTGAAAATGGAATGGCCGAGCGCTCGGGCCTCGTAGCCGTCCTCGGAGGATTCCTCGATGATAAAGATGATTTCCTAGTCAGCCATGAGCCACACCACCTGAGGTCATTATAGCCCAACGACGGCTGCCCCGCGCGGTGCCTCTGGATTCAGCTTCCCATAATCCCGTTGCTGGTTAGCTTCCCAGTAGCCGACCACACAGCCAGAAGCCTCTAAGTAGGTCGTGCGACAATGGTGGAATCTTTGAACTGCAAGTGAGGCTACGGCAGCGAGGACGTGTGACAATTGCGGAAAACTCGGCACTCGTGCAGCAAGCCTTGACCGTTTGGTAGCCTCATGAATAATATGCTCCTGATTAGCCCAGCAACCCGTTTGTTGCCATTTCGATGGCTGACCTGGCTCCCAGTAGTCCCTGAGTTTGCGGGTTCAGAGGAGGGTCGATGAAACGTGTCGTGTTGATCGGTCTTGATCCTGCGACGGTGGACTTTTCGGATCCAGCGCTGCCGCCGGGCATCACCGCAGAGAAGATCCACGCTGGGGCCAAACTCGCGCTGGCCGATTTCGTAGCGCGGGGCTGGCATGCCCAAAACTGCTTCATCAACCCCGACAAGACTGCGGTCCCGACGGTCGAACGCTGCCTGGCCGGTCACGTCTACGACTGCGTAGTAATTGGCGCGGGTCTCCGCCTGCCACCCAGTCAGCTGGTTCTGTTTGAAGCGGTGGTCAACGCCATCCATCGTGTCGCGCCACAAGCGGCCATCGCCTTCAACGCCCGCCCTGAAGATAGCGGTGCGGCAGCTGCGCGCTGGGTCTGACACGCGACTTCGCGACCGGACTCGTCACGGATCGTCTGCGTTAGGCTATCTACCTGTCGAACCAAGTAACGATCAGTCGCACGGGGTTTAGGGTCGTTGTCGGATGACGGGCAACTCTGACGTAACGCGATTACGTAAGGGTCGCCGACTACACGTCCAATAGCAACGCTCGGTCTGGCGTTCTTTCAGATGCCCAGCACCCCCTGGCACCTTAGTCGATCAAATCTCACAGGGGCGGCTTCACATCGCCATATTCATAGCGTGTGGATATGACCGCTTTGCCTCCATCGCTGTTCGTTTCCTCACGCAGTGGTAGCCCGTGCGCTTTAGAAATCCAGACCTGAAGGTCGATGTTGCCCTTGGCTGTTTCCGAATGCGAGCCATAGAGCGACGCGATTTCACCATTTACAGTGTCATCTTTAACAGAACTGCATGTGTCCTTGGAATTATGCTGGGTGTTTTGTTGCTCCGCCTGCTCGATATCCTTTATCGAGCCCCCCAGAGACCATTTGCCATTGATCTTCATGTACATGGAACCGGCGGCATAGATCATTTCTGAAGTAAAGGTCTGCCCGCCGATCTTGGATGTGATGTAGACATGCGTAGGCGTGACGTGGGTCTTGGCGCTAGCGTCCTTGAGCGCTTTTTCCATCACGCTGCAATCACCCTGTGCCCGCAGAGGGGCCCCGCCCATCAGCGGACCGGCAATTGTTACAAAGAGCGCGAGGTAGTGAAATTTTGTCCTTGGCATGAGGGAGACTCCTTGCCCCGGCAGATACTAACCTATCCGACCGTTCCGAGGAAAATAAACAGACAAGTAAGCCACGTTCGCAGGTACCAGTGCAAAGCCGGGTATCTTGCCGTCGCGCATCAGCTCGGAGCTGTCTTCCCAAAAGCCCGTTTCGGGCCAACTGGAGGCATCCGTCCGATGAGCCGACTTACCAGGCGTCACTGTTAAAGTGCTACGTCGACTGCGGACCTTTACGGAGAAATCAGATTCAACCTACACCTTGCTCCGCGCACGATCATCGACATGTAAACCGAACTTCCTTACTAATCGCGCCACAAGAAATAATCCGCTTACGATTGTTAAAGGCGCGACGAGGGGTATATCAACCCAAAGCGGCCTTGCTTTAGTAGTCGACAGAGGAGCTATAATGCCGCCTCATGAGCCCCGGGGGGGAGCGTAATCGCGGGAAAATCCGCGCGCCGCGAAGATGCCGGGTCGGTTTTGAATACGGGGGATTGATGACATGAGAAGACAATGTCGCTCGTTCCTTTTTGCGTTGCTCGTTCCAGCAGTCTTCCTCGTCAGTGCATTCGGCGTCGTTGTGGCGGCTCGGGAACAACGATCGCAGGCGGTCAAGCAGGAGCTCTGGTCCAATCCCGCCACCTGGCCGGACGGGAAGGTGCCCCGCGCTGGGGACACGGTCACCATTGAAAAAGGCAAGGATGTGCTGCTCGACGTGAGTCCGCCGTCGCTGGACGGCTTGCAAATCAACGGCAAACTCAGCTTCTCGGACAAAGCCGACATCGAGCTGACCACCGAGTCGATCCTGGTGCACGGGGAACTGGAAATCGGCACCGAAGCCAAGCCCCACACGCGCGAAGCCACCATCACGCTCACTAACAATACCCCGGGTAACGACCGCGGGATCGTGATCGCGGGCGGAACCCTGAACCTGCATGGTGACCGGACGAATTCCTGGACCAAACTCGCACGAACCGCTAAGGCCGGTAGCGCCAGCATCGAAGTATTGGATGCCAGTGGCTGGCGAAAAGGGGACGTGATCGTCCTGGCGTCGACCGACTTCGATTCCACGCAGGCCGAGAAGCGAACCATCGCGGCCGTCGCCGGGAACGTGATCCGGCTCGATCAGCCCCTGAAGTACATGCATTTCGGCAAAATCACGTTCGGCGTCGATGAGCGTGGTGAAGTCGGCTTGCTGACGCGAAATATTCTTATCCAGGCTTCGGAGGACGCAGAACGCTCCTACTTCGGGGGGCATATCATGGCGATGGCCGGCTCTAAAATGTACGTCTCCGGCGTCGAATTGAATCGCATGGGTCAGAACATGCATCTGGCCCGGTATCCGATCCACTGGCATCTGGTCGGCGAAGGCCAAGGGCAGTACATCGAAAACTCATCGATTCACGACAGCTACAGCCGCTGCGTGACGGTGCATGGCACCAACGACGTCCGAGTGGAAAACAACGTGGCCTACAACACCGTGGGCCACTGCTACTTCCTGGAAGACGCCGTCGAAACGGGCAACCAGTTCATCCACAACCTGGGAATGATGACCAAGTGTCATCCGGACGGCAAACCCTGTGTTCCGACAAACCTCGGTCCGTTCGGATCGGAGGGCGGAAAGAACTTCGATCTGGACGGTCAGAGCGCCAAGGATATCCTGATCCCTTCCGACAACACAGCGTCGACTTTCTGGATCACCAATCCGGACAATATTTACCGGGACAACGTGGCCGCAGGGTCCGAGGCGACCGGTTTCTGGTTCGCATTGCCGCAGCATCCGACGGGCGCGTTCGCAGGCACGGAAGTCAGCAAGGCAACCTGGCCACGTCGAATGCGGTTGCGGGAGTTCAAGGGCAACACCGCCCATTCGAACTTCGACGGGTTCATGTTCGACCGCGGCCCTCAGCCCAATGGCCATTTCCAGACCGGCGGCCATATCGCCCTGGCCGATCCGGCTGACGCGAACAGCCCCATCGTGGAGACGGTCATCGAGGATTACACCGGCTACAAGAACCGGAATACCGGAATGTGGACCCGCGGTGAGATGGACCTGTACGAGAACTTGAAGCTTGCCGACAACGGCATCGGCTACACGCATGCGTCGGGCAACTTCGGCCGTTCCGCCTTTACGTCACGGGTGGTCGACTCGCTGTTCGTGGGCGAAACCGAGAACATCGGGAACCCCAGGACGCCGGCGGAAATCGCTTACGGCCGCAGCTTGCCGGAGCCTGAACTCCCGGATTTCCCGATCCGCGGCTACGAGTTCTACGATTACCGCCATGAACTGGACAATGACACCTTCGTGAATTTCCAGGACAACGCCACCCGCAAGACCGGAGCGATCTCTTACCTGCTGTATACCAGCTTCGGAATGAGCTCCAACAACACCGTAGAGCGCGCGAAATTCATCAACGCCAAGCCGGTGTATTTCCCACCGATGGAGCATAAGTGGAGCAACGATGATTACGGCAATGGGAGCTACAAGACCGCGGTGTTCCACGACGTGGACGGCTCGGTCAGCGGTGTCCCGGACTCCTACATTCTCATCAATGACGAAAATGACGGAATCGCCATCGACGACACCTGTGAGATCAGGCCAACCTGGAATGCCGCCGTGTGCAAGGGCGATATCGGACGCTTCGCTGTTGTCGGCCCCGACGGCAGCGGCGGTGCCCCCGGTATCCCCGGTACCGGCGGCGCCCCTGGCGCAGGTCCTGCCAGAACCGCGTCCGCCGGTCCCGTCGCGGCCATGGGTCCTGGCCCAGGCACGGGTCCTGCCGCAGGCGCACCCGCCGGTCCTGGCCCAGGCGCCTATCCTGCCCCAGCGGCAGGTCGTCGCGATCCCGGTTCAGTATTTGGCCGGCCCAGCGGACCTCCCCAGCCGCCAGTCATCGTCAGCCGCAATGGCAAGGAGTTCACCCTAACCGGTGAAACCAACATACGCGCCGGCACCGAGATCAAGGTGACCACCGAAAGGCCGTCCGTGGCACTGCGCCTCAGCGAACTCGATAGCGGCTCGTGGGTGATCTTCGAGCTGCCGGGATTCGCCACGGCAGCCTCGGGTACGCCGCAGGAGAGCCTCGATGCGCTGCGCAACGCCAGCGCCACCTCGTACTACAAGGGCAAGGACGCGCTGTGGGTCAAGATTGTCTCCAACGGTGAAGGCGCCCGCATCAGCGGCCCTAGCGCCGGAGCAACCAGCGTCGAGGTCAGCCGGTAAGCGGGAATTTGTAGTACGAGCAAAAGCCCCCGGCACAGGCCGGGGGCTTTTGCCTTGCGGGCATGGGGAGTCGCGGCTCGAAGGACCCGAGCACCAGAACATCGCGATCGCCATCCTTTTCAAGTAAAAGCCGACCCAGTTGTAGCGCGTGAGCTTTTCGTGAAGCAGCCCGACGGGTCTCAGACCCGCCCGCCGGAAATCGAACTCTGAAATCTCAAATTCTGAAATCTGAAATTAGCCGTTCAGGCGGCGCCCCGCCTTCGGATTGCCGTGGTAACGAACAACTCGCCACTAGTCACTCGCCACCAGCCACTGCTCCTCGAAGGGCGTCCCCGCCGGCTCCGTCGCCCTTGTTTTCCCCGGGAACGCCAATCTCCCGATTGGCGCTCTCCTCCTCGCGCCGTCATTCTGAGGCCGCGTTTCTCGCGGCCGAAGAATCTCTCAGGCGTGTGCCGATTGGCGCTGTGAGGAACGCGCATGTTCCGTAGGCGCGGCTCTCAGACCCGCCCGCCTACCTCATGAAATCTCAAATTCTGAAATCCGAAATCGCGACATCGTCCCGAACGGTGGAGCGGCGCAGCTTCGCCCGCAGCCGCCGCCCCCAACCGCGCGACGATTGATCGGGCCTGGACTTAGCTTTCCATAAACCCGTTTGTGGATAACGCCCGTTCTGCAATCCGCAAAAGAGGCGTGGTTGTCTTAAGGTTGACTTTTCAATCCACGCCGCGTAGTTTGCGCTCATGTTGAAGCACAGCTTGATGGCCTGCGTCGTTTTCCCGATCCTTCTCGCTCTGAGTTCCGGTAGCCGGACTGAGCGCCTCGACGACTCGATGCTCCGAAGCGCTGGTCACGACACCAGCAATTGGGTGATGTACGGGCGGACGTACGACGACCATCGGTTCAGTCCGCTGAGCGAGATCAACGAGGAAACCATCGGCAAGCTTGGTCTAGCGTGGAGCCGGGAATTCAACACCACGCGGGGTCTGGAAGCGACGCCGCTGGTGGAGGACGGCGTCATCTACGCCACCGGCGACTGGAGCGTGGTGTACGCGATCGACGCGAAGACGGGAGAGCCTCGCTGGACCTACGATCCGAAGGTGCCTCGCGGGCGCGCTTTGTTCATCTGCTGCGACGTTGTGAATCGCGGTGTCGCGCTATTCAAGGGCAAGGTCTACGTGGGAACGCTCGACGGCCGCCTGATCGCTCTCGATGAACATTCCGGCGCTCCCGTGTGGTCGGTATCCACGGCCGACAGCGCCACCGAAGCGTACGCGATTACTGGCGCGCCGCGCATCGCCAAGGGAAGGGTGATCATCGGCAACGCAGGCGCCGAGTTTGGCGTGCGCGGATATATCTCGGCGTACGACGCCGAAACCGGAAAGATGGTCTGGCGCACTTACACGGTGCCGGGCGACCCAGCAAAGGGATTCGAGTCCAAGGCCATGGAAAGCGCCGCGAAAACCTGGAGCGGCGAATGGTGGAAAACAGGAGCCGGTGGCACGGTCTGGGAAGGGATCGTCTACGACCCTGAGCTGGATTTGCTGTACTTCGGCACGGGCAACCCCACGGCCTGGTACCGCTCGCTCCGCGGCGGAGGCGACTGTCTGTATACCGCGTCGATCCTGGCCGTACACGCGAGCAACGGCGAAATCGCCTGGCATTTTCAAACCACGCCGGGAGACAACTGGGACTACGACGCCACGGCGCCGCTGGTGCAGGCTGATCTGACCATCGGAGGCCGCACGCGAAAAGTGATCATGCAGGCGAATAAGAACGGGTTCTTCTACCTTCTCGATCGCGAGACGGGAGAGTTCATCTCCGGCACGCCATTTGTCGACGGCATCACGTGGGCGACAGGCCTTGATCCCAAAACCGGCCGGCCCATTGAATCGAAGACGGGTTACGAAGGCATGAAGCCCGTGATCGTCTCGCCCAGTCCCGACGGTGCGCATAACTGGAATCCGATGTCCTTCAGCCCGGCCACGGGGCTCGTCTATTTGCCGGGGAAGGTGGGCACGCACATGCTGCACGTGCCCGATGCAAACTGGAAATACGATCCCGATGATCTGAATATAGGCATGGACAACGTGTACGATGGCCCGATGAACGCCAAACTCGCTTCTCTGCCGCCTCCAACGGGAGAGCTCGTAGCGTGGGATCCGGTGAGGAAGCGCGCGGCCTGGCGCGTGAAGTATCCCGTGGCGGAAGGCGGCGGAACTCTTGCAACGGCGGGCAACCTGGTGTTTCAAGGGCGCGCGGATGGAGTCTTCGCCGCCTATCGTGCCACTGACGGCAAGCAATTGTGGACATTCGACGCAGGCACGGGAATCATCGCGGCTCCCGTGACTTACGAGATCGATGGCGTGCAGTACGTGACCGTGCTGGCGGGATGGGGCGGAACGGCGGGGTTGTTCAATGCGCCGGGCTCGGGTCCGGTAAAGCCCGGCTACGGACGGATTCTTACGTTCATGATCGGCGGCGCCGCCATTCTTCACCCCCGCGCTTACGGCCACACGAATCCTCCGCCGATGCCCTCTATCAGCGTCAACGCGTCGCCGGAAGTGGTGCATCAGGGAGCGCTGCTTTACGGCGGCAACTGCGCGCACTGCCACGGAATCAACGCCGTGGCAGGGGTGGTGCCCGATCTCCGTTACTCAAGTAAGAGGGCTCTCGAAGGGTTTGACGGCATCGTTCTCGGTGGGAGCCGCGCCTCGCTCGGCATGCCGTCTTTCGAGAAAATCCTGACTCCCGAGCAAGTGCGCGCGATCCAGGCCTATATCGTTTCGCGCATTCGCGAATCAGCCGAACCTGCGCAAGGCCAGCCCAAGCAGTGAGACTTGCCGGTCGGCGCATGTCCGGCAACCTGCGATTTTCTGGCCGTGGTGAGCGGGATTAACCCCTCAAGTGTTGCTTCTCAGCTTAGCCTGTCAGAAAGCAAATAGGTCCTGGATGACGCCGCCTCCTGAAGTCGACAGCGCTTTTCACCCACAGTGGAACGGGGACGGTACGGATGTGCGTTCCTTTGCCAACCAACTCGGCCATTACCCAGTGCTCCTCCAGTTGGAGGCTGATGGTCTCGAAGCCCGTTTCTTGGGAGCTTTCGAGTTGACCGTCCGGGTAGTTGCTCGGCTCAATCAACACAAGCGCGTTTACGGGGACTTACGTATGAGGGAACTGAAAAAGTGTCGTACTATGTCGCATGTTTCCACGTCGCCGCTTTCTACTCGGTTCGCTTGCTCTCGCCGCGTTTGAAAGCTTTCCCGCAAAGCTTCTCCGCGCTGCGGCACCCGTTTTCAAAGCCCTCCCCGCATGGAAGCCAGGCATACTTGAAATCCACCAGATCGCCACCAATCGCGGCAACAGCACGTTGTTGATCCTGCCCGACGGCACCACCATGATGGTCGATGCCGGTGCCATTTATGGCACCACGCCATATCTCAGCGATCCGCTTCCTTCCGGCCAGTACCGTCCCGGCGAGTGGATCGGCCGCTATGCAAAGCGGCGTTTCGACGCCAGTGGACTTACAACCATTGACACCTTCCTGCTCACGCATTTGCACGGCGATCACGTCGGCTATCTCCCGCCGGACGGTCCGCTCTCATCCGACGGCACCTACCGTCTTACAGGCGTTTCCGACGTGGCCGCCATCGTCCCGATCCAGAGGTTCGTCGATCGCGCGTGGCCGGACTACACCTATCCAGCGCCTGCAGATATCGATTTCCAGAAGAACTATCGCGCGTTCCTTCAAGCGCAAATCCAGACTGGCAAAAGAGTCGAGCGTTTTCGCCCCGGCTCCAAAGACCAGTTTGCCCTGCAGCACAAGTCGGCCGACTACCCCGGCTTCGAGATCCGCAACCTGATTGCCAACGGCGAGGTCTGGATCGGCGAGGGCGAGCAGACAAGAAAGCTCTTCCCAGAAGTATCAACTCTCAAGCCTGCCGACTACCCCGCGGAGAATCCCTGCTCCTGCGCCATTCGTCTCCGCTATGGAAAGTTCGGCTACTACACCGGCGGCGATCTCACCAGCGACACCAACTACGGCCGCGATCCTTGGCGCGACTCCGAATCTCCCGCCGCCGAAGTGTGCGGCCCGGTCAGCGCAGCCGTCGCGAACCACCATGGCTACTTCAATGCCAATGGCGACCGGTATGTTCGCGCACTGCAGCCGCAGGTCTTTGTCATCCCAGCCTGGGACTCCGCGCACCCGACCGTCAATGTGCTCAACGCGCTCTACTCCAAAGCCATCTACTCCGGAAACCGCGACGTTTTCGCAACCTTGGTCAAGCAGGAAAATCGCATCGCGAATAAGAAGACCGACGACCTCAAGTCGCGCGCCGGACACATCGTTATCCGCGTGGAACCCGGCGGGGAGGCCTTCGCCGTGCACATCGTCTCAAACGCTGATGAAAGCGACACAGTGACGGCCAGCTTCGGCCCCTACATTTCCTAAGAAGCTTGGCTATCGTTGGGAAGGGAGAACGGACATGGGCGACGAACAGAACATTGCGTTGATTACCGGGGCGAACAAAGGGATTGGGCTGGAAGTGGCGCGTCAACTGGGCAAGGGCGGGTGGATCGTCTTGCTCGGCGCGCGAGACGCTGAACGTGGGCGTGCGGCGGCGGCAAAACTCAATGCGGAAAAGCTGGATGCGCGGTTTGTCGAGTTGGATGTGATCGAGCCGCGGACCATTTCGCTCGCTGCTTCGAAGATTCAGGAAGAATTCGGGCGGCTGGATGTGCTGGTGAACAACGCCGGCATTGTCGACAGCCACGACGGACCGCCGAGCACCGCCAGCGTCGAGGCGGTGGCGCGCGTGATGGCCACAAACTTTTTCGGGACGGTGGCCGTGACCCAGGCGATTCTGCCGCTGATCAGGAAATCCGCGGCGGGGAAAATTATTAATGTGTCGAGCGGGCTTGGCTCGCTCGCGCGGCACGGCAACCCGACATGGGACGCACGCTACGACCTACTGGGATATTCGTCGTCCAAGGCGGCGCTGAATATGTTCACGGTGCAATTGGCATTCGAGTTGAAGAAAGAAGGAATCACGGTGAATTCCGTGGGGCCGGGATACACGGCTACGGACCTGAATGAGCACAGGGGAAGCCAGACCGTCGAACAAGGAGCGGCTGAGATCGTGCGACTCGCGCTCCTGGAGCACGGGCCGACGGGCGGCTACTTCGAGACTGCAGGTTCCATCCCTTGGTGAGCCCATCGGCGAGCGCGAATCGCCAAAATTGGCTTTTTCGACCAATGAAGCCACTTTTAACCTCCCGCCAGGCGCATCCTTGATGCGCGACTTATTGCAGATTTGAGAGGCGGCGAAAAGGCGAAACCTTCGACCCACCTGCGTGACGCACCCGCTGCTAATTTCAGAAAATTCCGAGCTTGATATGCAGGAACTTTTTCGGGTCGCGGCGGAAATCGGCGATCATCAGCCGCATGTCGCCCGAGAGCCCGGTCAAGTTGTCGTACAAGGCTGGATCGTTGAAGAATTTGCCGACCGAGCCTTGATTCGAATTCAGCTTTCCCGTGGCGTCGCGAACGTTTGCCGAGGCGTCGCGCAGATTGGCGTAGAGGGTGTCGTCCGTCGCGAGCTTGCCGAGAGTGCCTTTGCCGGCGCGGACATCATCGAGCAGCGCATTTCCTTTTTCGGCCAGCCCGTTGATGTTGTTGTAGGCGGCGGGATCGTAGATCAGCTTGCCGACCGTGCCCTTTTGGTCGTTGATTGCGGTCATCGTGTCGTCGAGCTTCGACACCGCGGAATCGGCCTTGTTGTAGAGCTCATCGCTGGCAATGAGTTTGCCGACGCTTCCCTGGCCCTCCTGGATCGACGCCGTCATCGCATCGGCTCTCGACGCGATGCTATCGAGGTGATTGTAGAGCGATGGATCGTTGAGCACTTTTCCGATCGTACCCTCGCCGCGCCGCACCTTGCTGACGATGTCATTGAGCTGGTCCGAGAGCACGCTGAGATTCTGGGCCACATCGGCGCCGCGCTGGACGACTTGCTTGATATCGGGGGACTGTTCGGCCTCGATCACGCCGTTGGTGGGGAGCACCGATCCGCTGAGGCCGCGCGAGATGGTGACGTAGCGGTCGCCGAGGAGCCCCTGCGTCACGAGGCTCGCCTTGGAATCCGTCCGGATGTCTTTTTGGTATTTGCTCCCCACGCGCAGGACGAGCGTGATGCTGTGATCGCGATCGGGAGGGTGCGGCGTCAACGCAATCGACTCCACGTTGCCCACTTCCACGCCGTCCACGTCGACGGGCGCGCCCGCTTTCATCCCCTCGACCTCGGGGAGATAGGTGATCAGGCGATAGCGTGGGCCGAAAAATCCCGCGCCGGTAACGTAAAAGATCGCCACCATCAGCAGGAAGAGCGCCGCCAGCACGAACACTCCCACTCGCAGCTCGGTCCACGTCAGTTGCTTTCGTTGCGCCATCGACTTTCCTCCTCGGTGCCCTCGCCTGGAACCCTATTCGGCGGATGCCAGGAACTTCTTCAAGTAATCGTCGGAAGAGTGGAGAACCTCATCGGCCGGGCCCTCGAAATAGATTTGGCCTTCGCGCAGGACGAGAACGTTCGTCGCCGGAGAGCCCTGGCGTGAATTGCCCTGCTTCGGTGCTGGGGTTCCGTTTCCATCCACGCGGAGGACGCGGCCCAACGATTTGTCGAAGCGGAAATGCGCCAGGCCGAAAGCGTCCTGCACGCGGTGCGTGGCGAGCAACGACGTCACGCCCTGCAGATCGCGGCCGCGCAGGATCAGGTTGATGATCGTTTGCGAGGTGACGGGATCGAGCCCGGCCGTCGGCGAATCATAAAATATGAGCGGCGGCTTATCGATGAGGGCGCGGGCGATCGAAACGCGCCGCCGCATGCCGCCGGAGAGCTCATCGGGATACTTTTCGATCGCCGCCTCCATCTCGACGAAGCCCAGCGCTTCGCGCACCCGCCGGTCGATATCCGCGTCGGAGATTCCCTCCTCGCGCAGGCGAAAAGCGACGTTGTCCGCCACCGTAAGCGAATCAAAGAGCGCGCCTTCCTGAAAGACAAAGCCCACATGCCGCCGAAAATCGAGCAGCTCATATTCCGTCATTTCGCCGACATTCTGGCCCATCACCCAAACGCCGCCGGAATCAGGCCGCAGCAACCCCGCCGCCAGCTTCATGATCAGCGTCTTGCCGGAGCCGCTCTCGCCGAGCAGCACTTTCGTTTCCCCCGGCCATACGTCGAAGGAAATCCCGCGGAGCACTTCGTTGTCGCCGAAGCCGATATGCACATCCTTAAACGCGATGAATGGCTCGCCCGGGACGATGGTCTTTATTTCTCCCAACGACTCCGGCCGGGTAGGGTTCATCGTCGAATTATAGATGGAAACACGGGAGATCGCAGTTGGCGTTTCAAATGGCTGGGCGCCGCGCTCACTGCTGAAAAAGGTACAGCAGCAGCTTTGAGAGGAATACATCGGACACCAACACGAGCACCGAGGAGATGACCACGGCCGAGGTGGTTGCTCGACCCACACCCTGGGTGCCTCCCCTGACACGAAGCCCTTGAAAGCATCCGACCGTAGCGACGATAAAGCCGAAGACGAGAGGCTTCGAAAATCCCTGCGCGAGGTCGCCGAATTCGAGCGTGTCGATGGCACGCGTCCAGAACTGCACCGCGCCGAGCCCCAGCGTGAAGTACGCCGCGATGAATCCGCCCACCAATCCGACGAAATCGAAGACCGCGACCAGCAGCGGCATCACGAAAATGGTCGCCATCACGCGCGGCGTCATGAGCCGGCGGATCGGATCGGTGCCGAGCGCCCGCATTGCATCCACCTGCTCGGTGACAACCATCGATCCAAGCTCCGAAGCCATTCCGGACGCGTTGCGCCCGGCGACCAACAGCGCCGTGATGGTTGGGCCGAGCTCGCGCACCAGGGCTAGCGACACCGCGTCGCCCGTCAAGGCTGTCATGCCGAAGCGCTGGAATTGCGAGGCGGTGTTCAGCACGAGCACGCTGCCGATGGAAAGCGAGGCGGCCAGAATGATCGGAAGCGAGCCAACTCCCACTAAGTCCATTTGTTCGAGGGTTTCCGACCAATAGGAGGGGGGCGTAAAGATGTTGAGAATCGCCCGCGCAGAAAGGAGTGAATAGTCCTGCAAGGCCAGAATCTGGCGTTTCACAACGTCGCTGATAATAGACAGTATGGATGGAGCTTCGCTGGCTTCGGGCATCGTGTGGAAGCGCGGTGCTGGCCACCCAGCGCGTCCACGAAAGCGTAACTTCCAGGGTGTGCCTCGTCAAGCAAACATCGGAGAATCAATATCAATCGCGCGCAAAGGACTCGATGGTGCGCTTGGCCCCGTAGGTTCGGCGTCCCGCCTACGTTCCCGTCATTTGACGCGCCCACTGCATGGCTCGCCAGTGTTCGTCGGACACTTCGCTCTGGCTGATGTGAAGCTTGCCCGCCAGTTCGGCGACGCGCGGCCAGTCCCCGGCTTCCTGGGCCACAACCAGCTGATAGACCATGCCCGACGGCCCGGCATTCGAGAGCAGGGCCGCTTTGCATTCGGGATCAAGGGACACGCTCTTCATAATCTCGGCCATCGACATGTCGAGGATGGCGTCCATCAGCGAAAGCAGGCCCATCAGGAACAAATCCGAATCGCGCTGTCCGCTCTTGATGCCAAGCAACTCGCAAAAACGGGCGCGCACCAGCGCCGCCAGGATCAGCGCGCTGGTCTTGTTCTGACCGGCCGCCAGCGTCGCCACCAGATGCAGCCAGCGCCGGGTCTCGCGCTCGCCCAGCAGCATGAGCGCATGGCGCACGGAGTGGACCTCACCGGACAAGCCAAACAACGAGGAGTTGAGGTAGCGCAGCAGCCGGTAGCAAATCGAAGGCTCGCTCTTCACGAGATCCTCGATCTCGCGCGAATTCAATTCCGCGCGGGAAGCGGCCTCCAGCATGCGGAGATGATTGAGCCGACTTGGCTCGAGGTGGCTGCTAGGCAACATCTCGGGTTTGCAGAAAAAGTAGCCCTGGAAATAAACGAATCCCAACTTCTTCGCGGCGCGAAACTCCTTCTGCGTTTCGACCTTTTCGGCGAGCATCTGCGACCGCCGGCCGTATCGCTCGACGATGCCGGCCAGATGCCTGGGCGCGGTGAGCCGGAAGTCCACTTTGATGATGTCGGCCAGCGGAGTGAGGGCCGCGCGCGGATCGTCGTCGGTGAAGTCGTCGAGCGCAATCAGATATCCAGAATTTTTCAAGCTCCTGCACGCAGCCACCACCGATTCGTCCACCGCGATGGTCTCCAGTACTTCGACGATGGCCTGGCGCGGCGGCAGCAAGGTCATGTAGCCGTTGAGCAGCACCTCGCGCGTGCAGTTAATAAAGGCATGGCGCCCGTCGCACAACAGATCGAGCCCCATCAGAAGCGAGCTATCGAGCACGCTGCGCGACGCGCTCTCAGAATCTACGCCGTTGAACTGGTTTTCTACACCGTCTCGAAAGAGGAGTTCGTAGCCGAAAACCTTCTCATCGGCCTTGAGGACCGGCTGGCGCGCGACAAAGCGGGATGCCGATGGCGGCTTTGCGTTCGGATTGTCGGAGGGCGCGGCGGTAGATTGCGAAGGCATGAAAGGCAGTATCGGCACAACGCTTACGCGACTTGAAAGGAGCGCGCGCCTCCGTACCCCGATCAACGACGCTCCCAGCCTTTACCGGGAGCGGGTGCGTCCGGTAGAATCTTTCGTTTGTTCCAGATCTCGACACGCCACTGAACATGCTGCGATTCGTCACCGCCGGGGAATCTCATGGGCAGGCGCTCGTCGCCTGGGTTTCCGGGCTGCCGGCGGGCGTGCCCGTCGATTCCGATTTCGTCAGCCGCGAACTCCACCGACGGCAGCTCGGGTTTGGCCGCGGCGGGCGCCAGCGGATCGAGAAGGACCAGGCCGAGTTCCTCTCCGGGAGTGCGCCACGGCAAGACGATCGGCGCACCGATCGCGCTGCGGATCGAAAATCGCGACTGGAAAAACTGGGAGAAAGCGCTTCCGGTTGAAGACAGCGAGGGCGCCGAAGACGCGCAGCGCCGGTTGACCGCGCCGCGCCCCGGACATGCCGATCTGCCGGGGGCGCAGAAGTATAATTTCCACGACGCGCGCTATATCCTCGAGCGAGCTTCGGCCCGCGAGACGGCGGCCCGCGTCGCGGCGGGCGCGCTGGCGAAACTGCTGCTGCGCGAGTTCGGCGTCACGATCCTCAGCCACACGATTGCCGTCGGCCACGTGCGGTTGGAGCGAGCGGCGACGTGGGACGAAATCGTGGCGATCTGCGAGAATCTCGAATCGCCGCTGCGTTGCGTCGATCCCGAGACGGAAGCGAAAATGAAGGCCGAAGTGGATCACGTCTTGCGCGCGGGAGATTCCGTGGGGGGGATTTTCGAAGTAGTCGTTCGCGGGCTTCCGCCCGGCCTCGGCGCGCACACGCAATGGGATGAGAAGCTCGACGCGAAGCTGGCGCAGGCGATCATGTCGATCCAGGCCGTAAAGGCGGTGGAAATCGGCACGGGCGTGACGAATGCCGGAAGCTACGGCTCCGAAGTGCAGGACGAAATCCGGTACGATACGTCGAGCAAGCGGTTCGATCGTTCGTCGAATCGGGCCGGCGGCCTCGAGGGCGGCATCACGAACGGCCAGGACGTTGTTTTGCGGGGATATTTGAAGCCGATTTCGACGCTGCGCCGGGCGCTCCTCACCGCCGACATGAATACGAAGGAAGCCGTGAAAGCGGCCTACGAGCGTTCGGACGTGTGCGTGGTGCCCGCGGGCGGCGTGGTGGGCGAGGCGATGGTTGCGCTGACGCTGGCCGCCGCGTTTCTCGAGAAATTCGGCGGCGACTCGCTCGAAGAGACGCGCAGGAATTTCGACGGCTATCAGCGCCAGTTGGATAATTTCTAGAAAGCGAAAGAGCGATGATTCATCCGATCGTGAAATACGGCGACCCGATTCTGGAGACTCCTACCAAGCGGATTGAGAAATTCGACGAGGAGTTGCAGGCGCTCGTCGACGACATGTTCGAATCGATGTACGCCGCGTCGGGAGTGGGGCTGGCCGCGCCGCAGATCGGGATCGGCCGGCGCCTCGCCGTGATCGACGTGACCAACGGGAAAAATCCCGAGGGCCGCATCATCTGCGCGAATCCGGAAATCATTCACGCCGAGGGCGAGCAGCGCGAAGAAGAAGGATGCCTTTCGGTGCCGGGCTTTCGCGGGCACGTGGCTCGCCCGCAATACGTCACGGTGCGGGCGCAGGACGCGACGGGCAAGGAATTCGAGATGCGCAGCGAAGGATTGCTCGCCCGCGCCTTCTGCCACGAAATCGATCATCTCGACGGGATTCTCTTCATCAATCATCTCAGCATGCTCAAGCGCGACATGATCAAGCGCAAAATCCGGAAACTCAAAAAAGCCGGCGACTGGTAGGCGCGTTGTGGCGCTGCGAATCGCCTTCTGCGGCACGCCCGCCTTTGCGGTGCCCTCGCTGCGCTATCTGATCGCCCAGCCGGAGTTTCATATCGAAGCCGTGGTGACGCAGCCGGATCGCCCGCGCGGGCGCGGCCAGGAGATGGCGACGTCGCCGGTGAAGGAAGCGGCGCTCGCGGCAGGGATCCCCGTATTTCAGCCCGAGAAAATCCGAGCGGAAGAGGCGCTCGATTTTTTCAAGCGCCTCGCGCCGGATGTCGTCGCGATCATCGCGTACGGGCAGATTATCTCGCAGCGCTTGATCGATATCCCGCGACTCGGCTGGATCAACCTCCACGCGTCTTTGCTGCCAAAATATCGCGGCGCCGCGCCCATCAATTGGGCCATCGTGAACGGCGAGACCCGCACGGGCGTAACCACAATGCAAATCGATGCCGGGCTGGACACCGGGCCGATGCTGCTGAAATACGAAACCGAGATTGGCGCGGACGAAACAGCGCCGGAGCTGATGAGTCGTCTCGCCGAGGCGGGCGCGCCGCTGATGGCCGAGACGCTGCGCGGCCTCGATCGCGGCGCGATACAGGCGGTCGCGCAGGATTCCTCGCAAGCTACGTTCGCGCCGCAATTGAAAAAAGAAGATGGCCGGATCGACTGGTCTCTCGACGCGCAAACGATCTATAACCGGATGCGCGGGCTGCACCCGTGGCCGGGGGCGTTCACACTATTTCGCGGGAAGAGCTGTCATATCTGGGGCAAACCGCTGCGACCCGTCGCGGCTGGGGGCCCTCCGGGCATCATGCTGCCCACGCAGGAAGACGGATTACTCGTGATCTGCGGCGGCAGCACCGTGTTGCGAGTGGAAGCTCTCCAACTCGAAGGACGCAAGCGCGTCACCGATGCCGAATTCATGAACGGCGCACGGCTTGTCCCGGGTGAACGTTTCGGCGGCTAAAGCTTGCTCAGGAGTGCGTTCTTGCTCGAGTCCCGGGCGCGGCAAGCCTTCGCAAAAGCGCCCAGGCCAGGGCAGCGCCCCTACGAAAAGCTAAGGTGCGTGGCCCAACGCATAGCGTTGAAGAACGGAACAGCCACTGATGGCTATCAGTCCCGCCCGAAAAATCGCGTACGAGGTGCTGCGGCGCGTGGAGTCCGAGGGCGCTTACGCCAGCGATCTGCTGCACGCCGAGCTTGGCGCAAAGGTCAAGCCCGCCGACGCGGCGCTCGCGACGGAGTTGACGCTCGGCGTGCTGCGCCAGCGGCTGCTGCTCGATTTCCTGCTAGGACTTCGTCTCGAGAGGACGGTCGATCGGCTCGACCTGCCGGTGGCGCTCGCGCTGCGGCTGGGTGCGTATCAACTGCGGTTCCTGCGAAGGATTCCGCCGTCGGCGGCGGTGAATGAGTCCGTCGAGCTCGTGAAGAGAGCGCGAAAAGCGTCCGCCGCGCCGCTCGTGAACGCGGTTCTGCGGCGCATTGGCGAGCAGGCGAAATCGCCGGTCGGGGAGTTCCTTCGGGCCGACATGTCCCACGCCGAGCGCCTGGCGATTCTGCATTCGCATCCGCTGTGGATGGTCGAACGCTGGCTTGCGCGCATCGACGAGCCGCGGGTGGTCGCTCTGCTCGACGCCGACAACCGGGCTCCGCGCCTCAGTTGCACGCTGAGCGATCCGGCGCAGCGGCAACACGTATTCGCCGCGCTCGAACAAGCTGGCTTGCAGCTCGGGGACGGAGTTCTGCTCCGCGACGCGTTTGGCGTCAGCGGAGGAAGCGCCTCGCGCACGGCGGAGTTCCGCGCCGGGCGGATATCGATTCAGGACGAGGCGTCGCAGGCGGTACCACTGTTGCTTGGCGTCCGCGCCGGCGATCGCGTTCTGGATGTGTGCGCCGCGCCGGGCGGAAAGACGCCATCGCTGGCGCGTGCCGCCCAAGAGCGCGGCTTGATTGTCGCCTCGGACCGCCATGGGCATCGCTTGCGCGCGATGGCGGCACAGTTCGAACGCCTCGAACTTTCGAACGTGCGGTTGGTGCAGCTCGATGCGACGCAGAACCTGCCCTTCGGCGAGCGATTCGATCGCATCTTGCTGGACGCGCCGTGTTCCGGCACAGGCACACTGGCCCGGCACCCGGAAATCCGCTGGCGTTTGCACCCAGAGCAAATCACAGAACTGCGCGCCCTGCAGGTGCGGATGCTTCGCGTCGCGCTCGCGCAGCTCGCTCCCGGCGGCAGGCTCGTCTATTCCACGTGCTCGATCGAGCCCGAAGAAAACGAAGACGTGATCGCCGAAGTCCTGCGCGCCACCGATGGCGCCCGTCGCGTGCCGGCCGCGAAAATGTCGGACACGCTCGCGCCGTATCTCGTTCCCGAAATATCCGCGCCTGAGCTATTCGACCATGACGGGCAGTTCCACACGCTTCCCGGGCAGCAACGGACGGATGGTTTCTTTGCCGCAGCCCTCGAGATTTGAGGCACCATGGAAGGAATGAACGAAGCGAAAAATCCGTGGACGGTGTCGTCGCGCGCGACCGTGTACGACAATCCGTGGATTCGTGTGGACCACCACGAGGTGCTGAATCCCGCGGGCAAGCCCGGGATCTATGGCGTCGTCCATTTCAAGAACCACGCGATTGGCGTTGTCCCGATCGATCACGACGGCAACGTGATTCTTGTGGGTCAGTATCGATTTCCGCTTGGAGCGTACGGCTGGGAGATACCCGAGGGCGGCGGGCCGGCCGGCGTGTCGACTCTCGAATCCGCGCAGCGGGAACTTCGGGAAGAGTGCGGCATCGCGGCGAAACATTGGGTCGAGATCGTGGGGATGGATTTGTCCAACAGCGTGAGCGATGAGCGCGGCACCGCTTTTCTCGCCTGGGATCTCAGCCACGGAACGGCCGAGCCCGAGGATAGCGAGCAGCTGCAAGTCGCGCGCGTGCCGTTTTGCGAGGCGCTCGCGCGAGTGAAACGCGGCGAGATTCGCGATTCGCTCAGCGTCGCCGCGATCCTGAGGGTCGCGCTCATGGCCGCGCAGGGCGAGCTGCCCGAGCCGCTCAGCGGCGTGGTCCGCATCTAAGGACTTGCGTGGAGCCAGCGTGTTGCCGACTCTGTGTTACTCGATTGTCGTTGGAGCACTTTTCCGGCGTGTTAGTTTGATGGTGCACGACGCTGGCCGACGGATCGCAGGCATATGATGTGTGGAATGATGACAACTCGGATCGCGCGATGAGACTCCGCGATCGCTTGCACTGGGTTTTGCGGATGTCTCTGCTGCTGTTCATATTGTCTTCGGTCGCGTTTCTCAGCGCGCTCACCGCTATGCGCTTCGCCGTGCAAGGCCGTGAAGTGGCGATGCCAAACGTGGTGGGCGTCAAAGCAGCGAAAGCGCAGCAGATGCTTGCCCAGCGCGGCATTGGAATCAGGGTGGAAGACAGGCTGTACAGCGCGCTGCCTCTGGACGCCGTCATCCGCCAAAGCCCGCAGGCGAATATGCAGGTGAAGGTCGGACAAAACGCGCACGTCGTCCTTAGCCTCGGACCTCAGAAGGTCACAATCCCGGAGCTCGAGGACAAGAGCATCCGCGCCGCCCAGATCGAGATGTTGCGCGAGGGGCTGCAGCTCGGCGAGGTTTCGAGCGCCTACCTGCCGGAATATCCCGCGGATGTGGTGATCGAGCAGGATCCGACTCCCGGCACCACGCACGTGACGAGCCCGCATGTCGACCTGCTTGTTTCGCTTGGGCCGCCGCCTGCGGCATACGTCATGCCGTCGCTGATCGGGATGCCTGCCGCAGAAGCTGAATCGAAGCTGAATGCAGCCGGATTGAGGGTCGCGAAGCTCGCGGCGGCCAACGTACCCAATGCCGTTTCCGGTGCCATCATCGACCAAACACCCGCCAGCGGGCAGCGCGTCGACCCCAACACGCCGATCGAATTGCAAGTCGCTGATTGACGAAAACCCGCATCCGGGCGTGCTAGAATCCACGCATCTGTTATGAGCTATTCCCGTATCGAAATCGCCCCGTCTATACTGGCGTCGAATTTCGCGTGCCTAGGCGATCAAATCCAGGCGGTCGAGCAGGGCGGCGCCGAGGTGATCCACGTCGACGTGATGGACGGCCACTTCGTACCCAACATTTCGATCGGTATCCCCGTCGTGCAGTCCTTGCGCAAGGCAACCCGCCTCCCCTTCGATGTGCATCTGATGATCGAACAGCCCGAGGAATATATCGAGGAGTTCGTGCGCGCGGGCGCGGACCGCGTCCTGGTTCACCAGGAGGCGACGCCCCATCTGGACCGGGCTCTGGCGATGATTCGCGAACTGGGCGCACAGGCTGGGGCGGTGATCAATCCGTCGACGCCCGTGGTGATGCTCTCCGACGTGCTCGACAAGGTGGATACCGTGCTCGTGATGTCGGTGAACCCAGGCTTTGGGGGGCAGAAATTCATCCCCCGGGCCATCGATAAAATCCGGCAGCTGAATGAGTGGCGGGGGCGTTATAATGCCGCCTTCCGAATCGAGGTCGACGGCGGTGTGGACCTCGAGAATATCGGTGAGTTGGCGCAGGCTGGCGCGAACACATTCGTCGCAGGAACTTCGATCTTTCACAAGCCCGATCCAGCCGAGGCTGTGCGCCAGTTACGAAAACTAGCAACGGAAGCCTTGAAGCAGCGGGTTTAAGATCCGGGCGGGCTTCGTCCGTGGGGTGTCATGAAGAAGCGTCATTTCGCAATTTGCGCGTTCGCGGCCTTGCTTACCGGCTCTCTTGGTGCGAGCGCTTACGCTGGCCAGAAGGTCAAGGTAACGAAGGTCAAGCCGGCCAAAAAACCGGCTGCCGACACCACCGCTGAGTCCGCCGAGCCCGACAAGATTCTTTACGAGCGCGCCGTCACGGACATCAAGCATTCGAAGTACACTGAGGCGCGCCTCAGCTTCCAGACCCTGGTCAACACTTACCCCGACAGCGAATACCTCGCCAAAGCGAAGCTGGGCGTGGCCGACTCCTACTACAAGGAGGGCGGGACGTCGAATCTGACGCAGGCGATCGACGAGTACAAAAACTTCATCGTCTTCTTCCCGTTTCTTGACGAAGCGGCCTACGCCCAGATGCAGGTCGGCATGTGCCACTACCGCATGATGAGCAAGTCCGATCGCGACAACAGCCAGGGAGAGGGCGCCGAGGACGAATTCCAGGCTTTTCTGCTCAAGTATCCGCAGAATCCATTGGTCCCGAAGGCCGAGCAGGATCTCCGGAACGTCCAAGAGGTTGTCGCGGATGGCTATTACCGGGTCGCGCGCTTCTATTATCTCAAGCGCGACTATCGCGCCTCGGCCGCACGCCTTGTCGACCTCACCCAGCGTTACCCGCTCTACAGCCAGAGCGATGTCGCCCTCGCAATGCTTGGCGACATCTACATGCGGGCCAAGCAGGTCTCGAAGAACGAAGACGACAAGAATCACTGGGCCGACCTCGCGGGCCGTTGCTATTCGCGGATCGTTCAGGACTACCCACTGTCCAGCCAGGCCGCGCTCGCCAAGGATCACCTCAAGGCCCTCGGCATGCCGGTTCCGCAGGCCGATCCCGAAGCTCTCGCGCGGATGCAAAAACAGCAGTTGTATGAAAAGCATCACCGTGAGAGCCTCTTCGCAAAGTTCCCCATGGGCATGCTCGAATCGCGGCCGGACGTCATAGATGCCGCTCGTTCCGGCGAGCCGAATCTGAATCCACCGGATGACCTGGTTTCGGCCACGCAGGTCCTGAAGCAGGGAGCAGCCGGACCCACATTCACCGTCACCGCGCAGAATCCCGGAGCAAGCGACACCGCAACCGGCGCCGCGACCGACTCTGACGGGCCCGTCGTCGAGGGTGCTACATCGGGTGCGGGGAGTGACGCGCCATCGACGGGCGTAGGAGCCGAGATCATTGCAGCCCCGGCATCGGCGGGCGAGTCCTCCTCGTCGGACGCCAATTCGTCGTCGGCTCCGGTGAGCACGGCCGCTCCCGCGGAAGTGCCGGCTGCCGCCGGTCCTCCAGCAGCCTCGACTCTGAGTTCGGTTCCAGGCACCGGGCCAGCCGCGTCGATCACCGCGCAACCAACTGCTTCCTCTGAGGCCACACAGCCAACGGGAGCAGCCACCGTCACCTCTCGGGCGAATGCCCAGGCAAACGCGCCCGCGCCCGCCACCAAGGCCGATTCCAAGACCGAGTCAACCAGCAAGAAAAAGAAAGGCTTGAAGAAAATAGTCCCCTGGTAGCCCCAGGGCGCGGCCCCTGCGCGGTACCCCTACTTAACGACTGAGGCACTTTGGTGTCTCGACTTCGTTGACGCTCCCCCGTGAGGGTGCTGGAATGGGTAGGTCGTGAAAGATGCCGGCGCTGGTATCTGGAAGTGCGCCGCCTGAGGGTCTTCGTGCCTAGCATTCTCGTCGCGGACGACAACACCAATATCCAGAAGATGGTCTCGCTGGCGTTTGAAGACCGCGGCATTACGGTCGTCGCGGTCGGCAACGGCGAAGCCGCCGTCCGCCGCATGCCCGATCTGAATCCGGATTTGGTGCTGGCCGATATCTTCATGCCCGTGCGCAACGGCTATGAGGTGTGCGAGTTCGTCAAGAAGGATCAGCGATTCTCGCACGTGCCGGTCATTCTGCTGGTAGGCGCGTTCGATCCGCTGGATGAGAAGGAAGCGCGCCGCGTGGGCGCGGACGGCGTTTTGAAAAAGCCTTTCGTTCCTCCCGATCCGCTGATCGCGATGGTGATTTCCGCGCTCGAGAAAAATCCGCGCGTGGTTGCGGAGCTGGCGAAAGCCAAGGCTGCGCTCGAGCCGCATGCGATGCCAGAGGCGTTTGACGTTCAATCTCTTCCCAACCCTGAACCGAAACCGCTGCCGGATTTTCCGGAGCCGACCGCGGAAGAAGCGGCGCTCGTCTACGGCTTTGGAAAAGGCGTGCGCGCGATTGACGATGAGGAGCAGGCCAGGGCCACGAAAGAAGCCCCCGCGCCGCGCGCAGTAAGAGATCAAGAAGACGACGAAGATTCGCAGTCGGGCGCCACCGCCAGCGACTGGCGCCGCAACGCCATGGATTTCGAGATTTCCGACGAAGACGCGAACCGTCCGGCGTTTTCCACCGTCGATGAGTTGGAGCCCGCCGCGTTCTTCCCATCCGAGGCGCAGCCGCAGAAAGCCGAGCCGAGGGTCGAAGCAAGATTTGAACCCAGATTCGAGGCGGAAGCTCAACCCAAAGTCGAATCGAAATTTGAGCCACCCGCTCCCATGGCGCGAGAGATCGCTGCCGTCGTCGCGCCGAGCGTGACGCCCGTGATCGCCGATGAGGTCGATGTGCGCGCGCTGGAACCTGTGGAAGCGAAGCCAAACGAGTACGTGCCGATCGGCTTCGCCAAAGAGGCGCGCGTCGTGCCGCCTCCGCCGGTCGAGTCCCGAGTGGTTGCTCCCGACCCCGAGGCGTCGCCGGAATCCGAAGCGAAGCCCAGCCTGGCGTCCAGGATGCGCCATTGGATGGATGCGCTCGTGTCGTCTCCGCAGGCGGAAGGAACCCCCGAGGAGCCGAAAGCACACGGCGATTGGATGGCAGGGCTGTCCGAGCCCCGCTCCGAGGAAGTTGCAATCGCGGCCGTCGAACCGCCGCCCGCATCTGCCGAACCGCCTCGGACGGCCGCGCTGGCAGTCGTAAAGCCGGCCGAGCCTGCCGAGGAGAGCTTTTTCGTCGAAGAGTCGGCGCACACCGAATTCCCAGCCCCTGAACCGGCGCCTGCCGAGATGGCTGCCGCGGAAGTCGCGCCCGCGAAAGTAGACGCGGTCGAGGAAGCTCCCGTCGAAGTCGCGCCCGCCACGATCGAAACGAGCGCTTTCGACGAAGCCGCCGAGGCCGAGATCGCGCCCGTGGAAGCCCACCTCGAGGAATCGAAAGCCTTCGAAGAAACTAAACCCGAGCGCGAGACCGAACCAACGCCGGAAATCTGGGAGCGCGCCGAGGAAACAACCTCATCTCTGCGTGATCCCGATCTCGTGGTTCCCGCGGCGGTACACGTCACGCCCGAACCCTTGCTCCTTGACGAAGAACCCGGGGCCGTTTCGAGTTACGGTGGTTACGGCGGGCGCCAGCAGGAAACACCCGCTGCTGACACATTTGAAGTAGCGGCCGCGCCCGAGCCTGTTGCCGAACATGCGCCGGCAGAAGAAGCGTCTTTGCCCGAGCCTTCCTTCCAAGCAGCCGCCGAATCCGTAATCGAGCATACCGACGAACGCATTCCCACGGGACCGCCGCCGAATCGCGACGCGCTCGCCGAGATTCCGTTCCTCAATCCGCCGCAGGGCTTCGATCCGAACGCCTGCGCGGCGCAGTCGTCCGCGGTCGACGCTTCGACCGTCGATGCCGTCGTGGAAAAACTGCTCGAACGATTGCAGCCGCAGCTACACGATCTGCTTTCGCAGGGAGTTCTCAAGCCGCTCGTCGAGAACCTTTTGCGCCAGGAAGCCGCGAAGAAAGAAGAGTAGCTCCCGCGCGGTCCTGCTCGCGCAGCATCCCGCGAGATACTTCCGCTTGCGACGCCATTCCCGCGCGTATATCCTGTGCGCCGCCTGAGTTGGGGCAAGGGGGAACATTTCGTGAATATCCTTATGGCTGGATTGCGTCGATTTGAGCTGCTTCGCCGTCGCGCGTCGCTCGTTTTCTTGTCCGCAGTCGTTGCGGTGTTGTTTTTCGCGGTTGCTCCGGCGCATGCGGCTTCCTGCGAGAGCTTGACGTCGCTTTCGCTGCCAGATGCGACGATCACGAAAGCGGAGCTCGTGCCCGCCGGCTCGTTCACTCCGCCCCCCGCTGTCGGTCCCCCGCCGCCGATCGGCGCCGAACCCACCGACTGGGCGCATTTGCCCGCATTCTGCCGCGTCACCGCAACGCTCAAGCCGACGAGCGACTCCGACATTCGAATCGAAGTCTGGCTGCCTGCCTCCGGCTGGAACGGGAAGTACGAAGCCGTCGGCGGCGGCGGCTGGGCCGGCGTGATCAGCTATCCCGACATGAATCGCGCGATCCTCGCGGGGTACGCCACCAGCTCCACGGACGCCGGGCACGTCGGCGCCACCGGCAGCTTCGCGCTCGGGCATCCAGAAAAAGTGACAGACTACGCCTACCGTTCCGAGCACGAAATGACGGTGAAGGCGAAGGCGATCATTGCGGCGTTTTACGGCAAGCCGCCCCACTTTTCCTACTGGAACGGCTGCTCCACTGGCGGCAAGCAGGGTCTCACGGAAGCGCAGCGCTATCCCAAGGATTACGACGGCATCATTGCCGGCGCTCCCGCGAATTACATGATTCACCTGCATGTGTTCCAGGTAGCCATCTGGGATATTGCGCACAAGACTCCCGAGGCGATGATTCCCGCGGCGAAGTACCCGATGATTCACGCAGCGGTGTTGAACGAATGCGACGCGCTCGACGGCCTGAAGGACGGACTGATCGAGGATCCGATGCGCTGCCACTTCAACCCGAAGACGATCGAGTGCAAGGATGGCGATGAGGCGTCCTGTCTGACCGTGGCTCAGGTGCAGACCGCCGACGCGGTCTACGGCCCGTTGCGGAATCCGCGCACCAAGCAGATCATCTTCCCCGGTCTGGCGCCGGGCAGCGAGCTTGGCTGGACCATGGTCGTCAATGCGAAGGAGCCGCTCGTTGCGCCGGACACGTTTAAGTACATCGTCTTCAAGGATCCGAATTGGGATATCACCAAGCTGAACCTGGATAGCGATGTTGCGTATGCGGATAAGGTCGACCACGGCGAGAACAACGCCATCAATCCCGATCTCAATCCGTTTTTCGCGCACGGCGGAAAACTGATTATCTACCACGGGTGGGCCGACCAGTTGATCGCGCCCGGCAACACGCTGAATTATTACGCGAGCGTGCTGAAAACGGTGGGCGCTCCCGCGAAGCAGGATATGCGGCTCTTCATGGTTCCGGGCATGCAGCATTGCCGCGGCGGCGAAGGGCCCAACGTCTTCGACATGATGCCCGCCATTTCGCAGTGGGCTGAAGGCGGAAAAGCGCCCGCGGAAGTGATCGCCGAGCATGAGACGAAGGGCACGGTCGACCGCACGCGCCCGCTCTGCCCCTATCCGCAAATCGCCAAGTACAAGGGCGCCGGCAGCATCGACGATGCCGCCAACTTCGTCTGCGCCGCAAAATAGCGCCGACCTGAGCCGCAGGTGTAGTTTGTAGGGGCGCTGCTTGCTGCGCCCCTCGGGACAGCCACATGCTCAGGTCGAGCACACAGCTGAGCTATCGACCAAATTGACGCCTCGCGCGCCCGCCGCTTATCATGGATGTTTCGCTTCTGCAGAAAATCCAATTCCATAGGGAACGCATGCCCCGGGAAATTCCCAAGGCTTACGAGCCGCAGGAGATCGAAGAGCGCTGGGCCAAGGCCTGGTTCGACGAGAAACTCTTCCGCGCCGAAAATTCCGGCGACGGGCCGCCCTTCTCGATCGCGCTCCCGCCGCCGAATATCACCGGATCGATCCACATCGGCCACCTGCTCGAGCACACGCAGATCGACATGCTGGTCCGCTGGCACCGCATGAAGGGCAATCGCACGCTGTGGCTCCCGGGAATGGACCACGCGGGCATCGCCACGCAGTTCGTGGTCGAGCGCAAGCTCGCCGCGGAAAAAATCCGCCGCCAGGACCTCGGCCGCGAGGAATTCGAGCGGCGCGTCTGGAAATGGAAAGAGGAAAGCGGCGGCGTGATCAAGGACCAGATGATCCGCCTCGGCGCGTCGTGCGATTGGACGCGCGAGCATTTCACGCTCGAGCCAGCGCTTTACCGCGCCGTGCTCGAAGCGTTTCTGCGGCTGTATCGCGAGGGCCTGATCTATCGCGGCCGCTACATAGTGAATTGGTGCCCGCGCTGCCAGACGGCCATCAGCGATCTCGAAGTCGTCCACAACGAGCGCGTCGGCGAAATCTGGAACATCCGCTATCCCGTTACCGGCACGAGCCCGCCTGGCGGCAAGGCAGGCGAATTTCTCGTCGTCGCCACCACGCGCCCGGAGACGATGCTTGGCGATACAGCCGTCGCGGTTCATCCGGACGATGAGCGCTACCAGCGCTTCGTCGGCAAAACGGTCATGCTGCCGCTGATGAATCGCGAAATCCCCATCATTGCCGACGCGTACGTCGATCGCGAATTCGGCACCGGCGTCGTCAAAATTACGCCCGCGCACGACCCGAACGACTTCGAGGTCGGCAAGCGCCACAATCTCCCCGAAATCGACGTGATGACCAACGACGGCCACATGAACGCCGCCGCCGGAAAATATGCCGGCCTCGAGCGTTTCGCGGCGCGCGGGCGCATCGTAGCGGACCTTACCGAACTCGGCCTGCTCGAAGGCGTGAAAGAACACACGCACGCCGTCGGCACCTGCGACCGCTGCAAATCGATCGTCGAGCCGCGCATTTCGACGCAGTGGTTCATGAAGATGAAGCCGCTCGCCGAGCCGGCGAAGGAAGTCGTCAACGCCCACACGATCGAGGTCGTGCCCGATAATCAGCGCACCATCCTGCTGCAACTGGCTCGAAAATATTCGCGACTGGTGCATCTCGCGCCAGCTCTGGTGGGGCCATCGCATTCCCATCTGGCATTGCACCGATTGCAAGGAAATGGTTCCCGCGATTGATTCGCGCGTCGAAATCTTCGAAGGCCACGCCCGCGCCGCAAGTGTGCCTACGAAGTGCCCGAAGTGCGGCGACTCAAATCTCACGCAGGATCCCGACGTGCTCGACACGTGGTTCAGCTCCGGCGCTGTGGCCGTTTTCCACGCTCGGCTGGCCCGACGACACCGAGGACTTGCGCACGTTCTATCCCACGAGTCTGCTGATCAGCGGCTACGACATCCTTTTTTTCTGGGATTCGCGCATGATCATGATGGGCTTGCACCTCACGGGCGGAGCCGAGCCGAAAGATCGCGTGCCATTCCGCCGCCTCTACCTGCACTCGCTCGTCCGCACAGCCGAAGGCGCGAAGATGTCGAAGACGAAAGGCACAGGCGTCGACCCGCTGCAACTCACGCAGCAATACGGCACCGACGCGCTGCGCTACATGCTCGCCAGCATGGCCGCGCCCGGCACCGATATCGCGCTCAGCGAGGACCGCATCCTCGGCGCCCGCGCCTTCGCGAACAAAATCTGGAATGCCTCGCGCTTTCTTTTCGTGAATCTCGAAAAAGCCGAGGCCAGCGGTCTGACGCTCGAGGAACTCGCCGCGCCCGAAATCCGCGCCAAGGCGCCGTACCACGTTCCCGGCGAAGGCGCGCTCGCGCACCGCTGGATTTTCTCGCGGCTCGCCTGCGTCACGTCGCAGGTCGACGCGGCGCTCGAAAATTTCCGCTTCCACGAAGCCTGCCAGACGATCTACCAGTTCTTCTGGGGCGATTTCTGCGATTGGTATATCGAGTGGGTGAAGCCGCAGCTCGCCTCAACCGATCGCGAGGTCGCGCTCGCGGCGTGGCGCAATATTTTCGCCGCGCTCGATGCCGCGCTGCGTCTGCTGCATCCCGTGATGCCGTTCCTTACTGAAGAACTCTGGCATCGCTTGCCGCAACCGCCCGACGCGCGCTCGATTGCGCTCGACAAATTCCCCGGCGGCCGCCCCGGCTGGGCCGATCAGGGTGCCGACGACGCGATGGGCATCCTGCAGGAGATCGTCGTCGCGGCTCGCAATATCCGCGCGGAAATGAAGCTCGATCAGAAAAGGAAAGTCGTCGCCGATTTCTGGACGGGCGGCCCGATGCGCCGCAACCTGATCCAGGAAAATATGGAGCCGATTCTTCGTCTGGCGTCGCTCTCCGAGCTGCGCCTTTCGCACGATCACCTCAACCCCGAGGGCGCAGCCGTGCGCTCCACGTCCGCCTTCGAGATCAGCATCCCGTACGCGGACACGGTCGACAAGCCCGCTGAAATCGCGCGCCTGAAAAAAGAGATCGACCGCCTCACAAAGGACGTCGAATCGAAGCAGCATCGCCTGGCGGACGAAAGTTTTACAAGCAAAGCGCCCGCAAAAGTGGTCGACGCACTTCGCGCCACGCTCGCCCAGCGCCAACTGGAACTCAAGAAGCTCCGCGCCCGCCTCCACCAGCTGGAATCGTAGCCGCTCGTCTTCCAGCCACTCGTCACTAGCCACTGGCCGCTTCCGCATGTATCCTTCCAGTTTCCACCGATGCCGCCGAAACGCACTGTAAACCTGCCCGGCACCACCGACCGGCGCATTGACGCGCTGCTGACCCTGCTCGCCGAAAACTCGACGATCGTCATCAGCGGCGCGAAAATCGCCAAGGAAATCGGCGTCACGCGCCAGCAGGTGTGGCGCTGGATCGAAAAGCTGCGCCAGCTCGGCGTGCGGGTGAAGGGCCACCCCCACACGGGCTATCACATCGAGCGCGTGCCCGACATTCTCGTCCCGCAGATGCTCAGCCATCGCCTTTATGGGACGCCGTTCGCGCGCCGCATTTTGCACTTCTTCAAAATCGACTCCACGAATTCGGTCGCGATGCAGCTGGGCGAATCGGACGAGCCGCACGGCGCCGTCGTCGTCGCCGAAGAACAGACCGCCGGCCGCGGCCGCGCCGGCCGCTCGTGGACGTCCGAAAAATCCGTCGGCATTTATTGCAGCATTCTGCTGCGCCCGCCGATCCCGCCGGCGCACGCGCCGCTGCTCACGCTGGTCGCCGGCCTTGCCGCGCGCGATGCTGCCGCCGAAGAGCTCGACGCGCTGCCCGACATTCGCTGGCCCAACGACCTGCTCGTCGGCGGGCGCAAATTCTGCGGCATCCTCACCGAAATGCATGCCGAGCCCGACCGCATCCGCTACGCCGTGATCGGCATCGGGATCAACGTCAACCAATCGAAGATGCCAGCCAATCTCGCCGCGATCGCCACGTCCCTTCGCATCGAGACCGGCCGCGCGCATTCACGCTTCGAGCTGCTGATTCGGTTGCTCCAATATTTCGATCGCTACTACAATCAGTTCCTGGCCGATGGCGCGCTGCCGGTTCTCCGGCGGTTCGCGCAAGTATCGAGCTACTACGAGGGGAAACGCGTGCGGATCACCACGGCGACGGAAAGCTTTACAGGCACCACGGCGGGCCTCGAACCGAGCGGCGTCCTTCGCGTGGCGCGCGACGACGGGCGCGGCATCGAAGCTGTGCTCTCGGGCGACGTGGCGGAGGCCTCCTGATGCTGCTCACCCTCGACGCGGGCAACACGAACACGGTTCTCGGAGTCTTTCGTGGCCGCGAGCTCGTCGCGCACTGGCGCCTCAGCACCGCGCGCGATCAGACCATCGACGAATACGGCATCCTCACGCGCAATCTCTTCACGCTCGCCGGGCTCGAGCCGCGCGAAATCGACGGCGTGATCATCAGCTCGGTGGTGCCGCCGCTCAATTCCGTGCTTGCGGGAATGGCCGAGCGGTATTTTTCGCGCAAAGCGCTGTTCGTCGAGCCGGGGATCAAGACGGGCATGCCCGTGCAATACGACAACCCGCAGGAAGTGGGCGCGGACCGCATCGTCAATAGCGTGGCCGCGTTCGAAAAGTACGGCGGCCCGTGCATCATCGTCGATTTCGGCACCGCGATTAATTTTGACGCTGTCTCCGGCCGCGGCGAATATCTGGGCGGCGTGCTCGCGCCCGGCATCGGAATTTCGGCCGACGCGCTGTTCGCCCGCGCCGCCCGCCTGTTTCGCGTCGAGATCAAGGATCCGGGCAAGGTGATCGGGACCAACACCGCCGCGTCGATGCAGTCGGGCTTGTTTTACGGCTACACCGATCTCGTCGACGGCATCCTCGACCGCATGAAGCAGGTGATGGGTGAGAAAACGAAAGTGATCGCCACCGGGGGCCAAGCCGCGCTGATCGGAGGCGCCTCGCGCCACATCGAAACCATCGACGAGTTTCTCACGCTCGAGGGCTTGCGCATCATCTGGGAGCGAAATCAAACCAGCGCGCCCGGCCACAATTCCGCGCCGAAAAAGCCCGCCGACCGCCACGCCCACTGAAGCGGAAATTCGAAAATGGAAAACCGGCGCGCAACGGAACCCTTCAACTACTTTAACTATTTCACCGAAATTGAAGACTACTTCTGGCGCAAGCGAGGCGCGCATCTTCTCGTCTCGCCGCTCGATTGGGCCATCCTCGAAACATGGCAAAAGGCCGGCATCCCGCTGCCCGCCGTGCTGAAAGGCATCGACCGCGCCTTCGAAAGCTGGGGACGTTCCCGCCGCGCCTCCGGGGGACGCCAACTGAAGAGCCTCGCCTATTGCGTCGACGCCGTCCTCGACGCCGCCGCCGAAGCGCAGGAGGCCGCCGCAGGCACCGGCCCTGAAATAAAAGCAAGCCGCCCGCAGGCCGAGCCGTTCTCGCGCGGCGAATTGAAAAAATATCTCGAGCGCAACGCGGCCCGCATTCGTGCCGCCGCCGAAAAGCGCCGCGCCACGCTCGCCGCACTCGCCGCCCGACTCGAAGAAACCGCCAAGCGCCTCGACGAAGCGCTGCCGCTTCTCGATTCGCCCGGCGCGCTCGATCTCGAAGACCTCGAGCGCCGCCTTACCGTCCTTGAGGAGAAACTCAGCGCCACGCTCGCCGCCGATGCTGACGAGGAAGCCATGCTCGCCATCCGCCGCGAAATGGACCGTTCGCTCGCGCCCTACCGCCGCAAAATGTCCGCCGACCAGCTCGCGCAGCTCGAGCGGCAGTACATCCAGAAGCGCCTGTTCGAGCAGTTCGATCTCCCGCGCCTGAGCCTGTTTTATCTCACGTAAGTGCGCAATTCTTGCGGTCCCGTCGTAAGTACTTTCCGCGATTGACGCCGCCTTCAACCGCGGCTTAAATCGCTCCTTCACGCCTGGAGCGGACTTCGCTGAGATGCAGGTTCTCGCGGTCGTTCCGCCCAGATGATGTTGCCATATCGGCTTGCGCCGTGTGATAGCGTGGAATCACACACAATGGACATCACAATCGAAAAACTAATCTATGGCGGCGAAGGCCTCGGCCATCACAACGGCTCGACCGTCTTCGTCCCCTTCGTCTTGCCCGCCGAGCGCGTCTCCGCCGAGCCTGTCGAGCAAAAGAAGAAGTTCGTCCGCGCGCGCGTCGAACGCGTTCTCGACCCATCGCCCGAGCGCATCGCGCCGCGCTGCCCGCATTTCGGCATTTGCGGGGGATGCGATTACCAGCACGCGCCGTGCGAATCGCAGCTGCGCTACAAATCCGCCATTCTTCGCGAGACGCTCGGGCGCATCGGACGAATCGACTGGCCCGGCGAAATCACCGAGCACGCATCGCCGCCGTGGGGCTATCGCAATCGCGCGCAGTGGAAAGTCCGGCAGATCGAGAGTGGGGACGGCGCGGAGAAACTCGCGATCGGCTATTTTCGCGCCGGGTCGACCGCGCTTTGCGACGTCGAGGATTGCCAGATTCTGTCGCCGTTGCTACTGAAGACGCTGCTCGCACTTCGCGCCGCGCTCGCCGCGGACCAATTGCCGCGCGAACTGCGCGAGATCGAAGTGTTCGCCGGAGCCAACGATTCGAAGCTGCTCCTCACCGCCACATTCGCCAAATTCCCGAAAAAAGCGGACGAGGCCGCAAAAGCGTTTCACGAGATTGTGCCGGAAATCGAAAGCCTCCTGTTCCACGATCCGGGCCGCGACCGCATGGAACTCGACGGCCCCGGCTTCCTCGATTACCAGAGCGGCCCGACGACCTTCCGTGTCGGCCACTTCTCGTTCTTCCAGGTGAATCGTTTTCTTTCGGACGATCTGGCTCGCGAGGTCGCGGAGAACGAAGAGGGGAAGCTGGCGCTTGATCTATTCGCGGGCGTGGGGCTTTTCTCCGTGCCTCTCGCCAAGAATTTCGCGCACGTGCTGGCTGTCGAGTCGAATCCGGCAGCGTCGCGCGATCTCGAATCCAATGCCCGCACGAGCAGCGGAATCGAGATTCGCACCGCCGACGTCGAGCAATTCCTCGCGAAATACAAGGGCAGGCCCGATCTGATCGTGCTCGATCCGCCGCGCGCCGGCCTCGCGCCCGGAGACACAAAGCAGCTCCTGCGCATTTCGCCCGAGCGCATCACGTATGTGTCCTGCGAGCCGCCGACATTGGCCCGCGATCTTGCCGCGCTCACGAGCGGCGGTTACGAAATCACCGCGATTCACCTCTTCGATCTTTTCCCGCAGACGTTTCACATGGAGACGGTGGTTCGCCTCCGCCGCCGATCATGAGCTGACGATGAAACTCCCCGCGCTCTGGATTGCCGCGTCATTCGCAGCTGGAATTGCGGCGGGGACGCGGTGGCCGAGCCCGGTGAAGTTCTGGATCGCAACTGCTGCCGCCGCAATGCTGCTCGGAGGAGTTCTGTTGTGGCGCTCGAAAACGCACGCGGCGTGGGCGCTCGCGCTGGTCGCATGGGCCGCGCTCGGCGGTCTCGCCATCGGCGTCGAACGCACCGCGGTTCCCGCAAACCACGTGACTCGCCTCATCAGCGAGGGGCGCCTGGACACGACGGAGCCGCTCCGTTGGCAGGGCCGCCTGCGCGAAGACCCGATGGCGCTGCCCTGGGGACGCCGCTACGAAATCGATCTCGAGCAGGTTGAGATCGGCAACGCGCAAATGCCGGTCAGCGGCGGCCTGCGCCTGAATCTTTACGGCGCTGGACACTTCGAAGGCGCGCCCCGCGGCTTGCGGGCGGGCGATCGCGTGGAAGCTCTCGTGCGCGCGCGGCCTCCGCGCAATTTCCTCGACCCCGGCGCATTCGACGAGCGGGGCTATCTCGAGCGGCAGAAAATCGACCTCACCGGCTCGCTGCGCAGCGGCGAATTGCTGCAGCTGGTCGACCGCCCGCGCCCGACCTTTGCTCAACGCCTCGCTCGCATCCGTGGCACTCTGCTTGCCCGCCTGGACGCGCTTTTCCCAGGCGCGCCGCAGCGCGCCGCCGTTCTCCGCGCGATGCTCCTCGGCGACCGCAGCTTCGTCGATTCCGAGGTTGTCACAGCGTTTCAAAAGACGGCTGCGTACCACGTGCTCGTGGTCGCCGGCCTGCATGTGGGCGCGCTGGTCGTGTTCTTCCTGTGGGTGTGCCGCAAGCTGCGCTTCACCGTCTTTGCCACGAGCTTGCTCACGATCCTCGCGCTCGCGGCCTACGTTGGCGTCGTGCAGGATCGCCCGCCGATCTTTCGCGCCGCGCTGATGGCGGCGTTCTACCTGTGCGCGCGCCCGCTCTTTCGCCGGATCGAACTGCTCAACACGGTCGCGCTCGCGGCGCTGGCAATTCTGTTCTTCAAACCTGGGTCGCTCGCGGATTCGAGCTTCGAGCTTTCATTCGTTGCGGCAGGCGTGATCGCGGGCCTGGCGGTGCCCTGGATGGAGCGCACGAGCGCCCCGTACCATCAGGGACTGCGTCATCTCGGCGACGTGACCCGCGATGCGCAGCATCCGCCGAAAGTCGCGCAGTTCCGCATCGACCTGCGCACTGTTACCACGCGGATCGCTTCGCACTTGCCGCGATGGCTGGCGCCGCGCGCCGCCAAGTTCGCCACGGCTCCGGTTCGCGTGGGCCTCCGATTGTGGGAGATCGTGCTGCTCTCCGCCGTGATCCAGTGGGGCATGATGCCGCTGCTGGCGATGGATTTTCATCGGGTAAGTCTCGCGGGTCCGCTCAGCAATATTCCCGCCGTGATCCTCACCGGCTTCATCGTGCCACTCGGCTTTCTTGCGCTCCTCGCGACGTTCGCGTGGGCGCGGCTTGCCTCGTTGCTCGCGAAGGCGCTCGGTTTCTGCGCGGGGCTGCTGCTCGCCATCGTTGAATGGTTCAGCCGCCTGCCGCATGTCTCGTATCGCATTCCGGGTCCGCCCGCGTGGCTGTGGCTGGCGTTTTTTGCCGCGTTCGTCGCGCTGGCGGCGGGCGCGCGCGCCGCAGCCGCACGTCGCAACAATCGCATCGCCCGCCGCCAACTCTCCCCGCCCATCGCTCCGATCGAATGGGCCTCCGCCGCTGTTCTCGCCGCGCTCACCGTGCTTGTCGCGACGCATCCATTCCGCCCGAATCTAGATCGAGGCCGCCTCGAAGTCACCGTGCTCGATGTGGGCCAGGGCGACTCGATCTTCGCCGCGTTTCCCGGCGGCCGCACGATGCTGATCGACGGCGGCGGACTTTCCGGCTCCGAATGGGTCGGCGGCTACCGCTCGGGCACCGATGTCGGCGAGGAGGTCGTGTCTCCGTATCTATGGTCGCGGGGCCTGAAGCGCCTCGACGTCGTCGCGCTCACTCACGCCGACCACGACCATCTCGATGGCCTCTACAGCGTGCTGGAAAATTTTCGGGTTGGCGAATTATGGGTCGGGAGCGACGACCAACGGCCGGCATTCCAGCGCCTGCTCGCCGAGGCGCGTGCGCGGGGCGTCGTCATCATCCACAAAGCGCGAGGAGCACGATTCGATTGGCAAGGAGTTGAAGGCGACGTGCTCTGGCCGCCGAATGAGGCGCCGGCGGAGAAATCGGCCAACAACAATTCGCTCGTCCTGCGCCTTGCCGACGGACGCGACCATTTTCTGCTCACAGGCGATATCGAGAAGCAAGCGGAAGAGCAACTCGTTGCGGAACAAGCACAAGAACCGCTCGCGGCCGATTTCCTGAAAGTCCCGCATCATGGCAGCAAAACTTCATCGACGGAAGCCTTTCTTCAGGCGGTCGAGCCGCATTTCGCCGTCGTATCGGTAGGCGAATCGAACGCCTTCGGCCATCCCGCGCCCGAGATCGTCGAGCGCTACCAGCGCGACGGCGTGCGCCTCTTGCGCACCGACCGCGACGGCGCGATCACGGCCCTCACCGACGGCCAAAATCTCTCCGTCCACGCTTTCGCCGAAAGGTGATCGGAACCGCGCGGCGTTCGCTTCTACCAGCCGATCGGCTGCTTGTACGGCAGCGCCAGCTGCACGCCCTCGACTTGACGGATCTTGCCGTTCCGAATTTTAAAAAACTCGGCAACCTCCACGCTGAACGGCCTCTTCGCCGATGGCGGCATGGGAATCTTGCCCACGCCCGGCACGTCCGCTTCGAGCACCGTCCCTGGATGGTTGAACATGAAGAAGCCGAACACGATTCCCATTCTCTCGTCGACAACCATGAATCGCCGCGGGTTGACGGACTTGATGTACGCCCAGATCTTCGTGTTCATGTTTTCGCGGCATCCCATCGCCGCCGGATTGAAGGAGCCGTGGCCCCAGCCTTCGTTGTACGAGGGATTGTTCGTGTCCTGAATGCCGTCGAGGATTCGGTTGCACATATCGTCGAAAGGAACCATGTCACCCGAAAGGTGCACGATCCCTTCGAAATACCGGTTCGCGATGTTCAGCATCTGCGCGCGCGGCACGCGCTCGGACGGAGCCAGCGGTGTGACGAAAACCGGATTTGGATGGCCCAGCTTTTCAAGGTTCGTAGCGGGGTCGGCTCCGCGGCGCACCACCGTCTCGACTTCCGCGATTTTGCGGTTCACCACTTTCAACCGGACGACGAGAATCGCAGGCGTGCCGTTTTCGCGGATCGTGCATTCGCAGCCGACCTCGCCCGCCGGAGGATCGGCGAAATACACCTTGTAAGTGCCCATGCCGCTGATCGTGCCCCATAGCGCATCGCCCAGCCTGAGCGTGATCGTGTTTTCCGTAAATCTCACGTGCGCGGCCAGCGGCAATCGGCTCGGATCATGCGCCACCAACGCGGCGAGATACTGATCGACGAAGCCGGTAAGGCAGGCATAATCGCACGCCGTCGCAACGGACTGCGCATCGCCAGGGTGGTTTGCGGCCCCAGCAGCGGGCGCCACAAGGATCGCCGAAATCAGGGCCGCTACCGCGAGGAACGCCGGAATCTTTGTTCTCATTGTCCATCCTCCGTGG
The DNA here is from genome assembly GCA_963743335.1 of uncultured Acidobacteriota bacterium. Classification (GTDB taxonomy): domain Bacteria; phylum Acidobacteriota; class Terriglobia; order Acidiferrales; family UBA7541; genus Palsa-295. Next base: position 1,248,495 of record CAVUPI010000001.1, on the reverse strand, counting down.
AAAAGATGCGGGGCCGGATGCGAGTACTATTGTGCGCGGGCGAACACGGGTTCATACTATTTGCAGGTGGCTCGCGACCATGGAAACCGCGCAAGATAAAGATAGTCCATCGTCTTTACCTACCCAGGAACAGATCGACGAAGAGAGTAGGCGCATCCGCCGTCTGCGCATTCTGGTCCGCCTAACGCTGGAAACGATCGCCGAAGGCGGCCTTTCCGCCGAGGAAGCCGCGGGCATGATTGCCGCCACGCGCCGCGTCGCGCTCGAAATGTTCCCCGGCAAAGAGCGCGCCTTCGATCTGATCTACCGCCCCCAATTCCAGCGGTTGATGCACGCGGTCTATCGTTTGCAGTAGAGTTCCTGCAGCTCCGCTATCAGTAGCCGAAGCGCCGCCGAATCCACATCCGCAGAAACAGCACGCCCACGCCCGCAATCGTTCCGATCAGCGCCTTGTATTCGCGATTCCGGCGATACTGTGCCCACGAGAATTGCTGACTCGTTTCGCCGTCGGATGATGCCCCGTTTGCGGCGACGAACCAAGGGAAAAACAGCGGCACGCGAGCCGCGTACGCATCGAACGCCGCGCCGAAGCGCCGATGCAGGTCCTGCTCCTCGTTGCGCATCACCGCGTAGTAGAAAATCCCGAAATACGTCACCACGAGCAGCCCCGCCCACCACGAGCCGCCCGCAATCGCAAAGCCCGCCGCGAGAAACGCACTGCCGAGATACAGCGGATTCCGCGTACATGCGTACGGACCGGAAGTGGCCAGTTCGCGGTCCTTGCGCAAATGCCCGGAAGACGCGCCGCGAATCAGCAGTCCGATCGCCGCCACCACCGCCCCGATCAGAATCCACCGCAGCTTGGGATTGGCGAGCACGAGGTATATCACAGCCACGGGATAGCCCGTGCGGACGCGCCAGCGCATCCAGAATTTCCTCGGCTCGCTCAAGATTCCTTTCCCCAACGGCGCGCGATGGCGTCGGCAACCTGTGGCACTCCGAGCGACAGCATAGCAGGCGAATAGGCCTTGCCGCGGCGATACGTCGTCTCGCGATTGTGCGGATTGCGCAGGACGATATGGCGCGACGCGTCCGTCGAATACGGCCCGTTGCGTGCGGGATCGGTGGGGCCGAACAGGCCGACGACGGGCACATCCAGCGCGGCGGCGAGATGCAGCGGCCCCGTGTCGGCCGATACGACGAATCGCGCACGCCGCATCAGCGCCATCAGCGGACCAAGCCCGAGCAGGATCGCCACGGGCGGCCGGTCCCTTGCCGCTTGAATCACCTCGCGCGCAAGGTTTTCTTCGCCCGGGCCGAACGTGACGATGCCGCGCCATCCGTAGCGCTCGGCGAGCGCGCGGTGGAGTTCGCCGTAGCGGCGCGCCGGCCAGCACTTCGAAAGCCAGCCTCCGCCGGGATTGAGGACGTAGAAATCCGCGAGCGAGTGCGCGGCCAATTCGCGCGCCGCATGCTCTTCATCTTCTGCGCGAATCGCAATCGGAAAGCGCGCCGCGGACGGTTTCGCTCCCGCAAACTCGGCGAGCGTGAGATTGTGGTCCACTTTGTGCGGCCCGCGCGGATTCAGGCAATCGGTGTACAGCACCGACGCGGGCCCCTCCCGCGCGTAGCTGCTCTGAAATCCCACGCGCCGCGGCGCTCCCGACGCAAACGCAAGCAGCGCGGATTTATAGAGCGCCTGAAAATCGATCGCGCAGGTATATTTCGCCGCGCGCATCGCGCGAACCGTCGCCGCCACGCCAGTGGCACTTTTGCGATCCGCCGCGATCAATGAGGTGATATCCGGATTCCCTTCGAGCAGCCGCGCCCACTTTGGATCGACGGCCCAATCGATGCGCGCATCGGGAAATGTGCCGCGAAGCGCGGACGCGGCGGGAATCGCGTGAATCACGTCGCCCATCGATCCCAGCCGTACCAGCAGAAACCGCGGGTCAACCATCGCTTTTCCGGCGGACGCGATCCAGCAGCTCGCGTGTGGAGTGGTCCTTGGGATCGCCGACGATCGCCACGCGAATGCCGAGCAGCGCCGCGAGGTCGCGCTCCGGCACGGAATCCGGCGTGTAATCGGTGCCCTTGGCGTGGACGTCCGGCTGCAATTCGCGCAGGAGCGATTCGACGTTGAGCTCGTCGAAGATGACCACGTAATCGACGGCTGCGAGCGCGGCAACGAGTGATGCGCGCGCTCTCTCGGTGAGGATCGGGCGTCCCTTTCCCTTGAGCCTCCGCGTGCTCGAATCGGAATTGATTCCCACGATGAGCACGTCACCTTCGGCCTTCGCCGCTTGCAGGTAGCGCACGTGGCCCACGTGGAGCAGATCGAAGACGCCGTTGGCGAAGACGATCTTGCGGCTGGCGCGGCGATGCTCCGCGATCAGCTCGTGAAGCCCGCTGCGGGAAAGGATTTTGTCGCGCGTGTCCATTTGCTTTTGTGCGGATGCCGAGCCCATGTCCGGTCGATCCAGGTCGATTGTTTGCGAAGTCCGGCGGTCGAGTCGAGCCGCGAAGTCTGACGGCGCCGTAAGTCTAGCTCATCGCTGACCCGACTTCGCGCCGCAGAGCAGTCTCGAGCTCCGCGCGCGTCACGGTAGCGGTGCGGCGTTTCATCACCACGATGCCGCCCCCGTAGTTGGCAAGATGCGCGGCCTCGACCCACGACGCGCCGGCTGCCCGTGCGAGCGTGAAGACCGCGATCACTGTGTCGCCCGCGCCCGTCACGTCGACGGGCGCATCCGAGCCATAGATTGGAACGTGCCGCGGCGCTTCAGCGTCGCGCTCGAAGACAGCCAGCCCGTCCTTGCCGCGCGTCACCAGCACGGACTCAACGCCCAGGTCGCGCAGCGCCCGCGCGCCCAACTCTTCGAGTTTTTCCCGGTTGGTTCCGATGCGCGCCTGATAGGCGGCCTCGATTTCCGGCTCATTGGGCGTTGCGGCGGTGACGCCCGCATCGACATATTCGAGCAGGCGGAAGCGTGAGTCGAGCGTGATGCACTTCGCGCGCAAGCCCTTCACCAGCGCCGGCGTCGCCGCGCCAAGCCCGTAATCCGAAACGAGCACAGCATCCGCTCGTCGCGCCGCCGGGCGCGCTTTGCGAGCGACGGCCTCCTGCACCTGTGTTGGAAGCTCTCCGGAGGGCTCGCGATCTACGCGAAGCACCTGCTGCTCGGTCGTGTGCGTCCAGCCGGCGAGAAAGCGCGTTTTCGTCGTCGTGGTCCAATCGCGCACGCGCAGAATGCGCGAGGTGTCGACGCGCTTCCGCCGGAAATAGTCGAGCAGCGCGCGCCCGCCTTCGTCCTCGCCCACCACGCCGACGGGCACGACGCGCGCGCCGAGGTCGGCAAGGTTGTTGACCGCGTTGGCTGCGCCGCCCGGATAGATTTCACTCGCGCGGCGCCGCAGGATCAGCACGGGCGCTTCACGAGAGACCCGCGAAATCTCGCCCGAGACGAATTCATCGAGGACGAAATCGCCGATCACGCACACCGTCTGGCGCGAAAATGCGCCGACGACATCGAGCAGCCGCGTGAGGTCGACGCTGCTGTCTGCCGCACGGCCCGCAGCGATCCGAGGCGCGCGCTTTCGCTTCTTTGGCGTGGGACTCAAGCATTCTCCTTGAAACGCAGCGCGAGATGGCCGCGCGAGAAAGTATCATAGCGCGGCCGAGAGCGGCAAACGCGGCGCAGGGCGCCAGCCTGCACCAAGCAGCGCGATTCAAGATGCCGAATTGCGGCGCGACGCGATCGCCGTCTTGATCGCGGCCCAAAATTCGTCTTCGCGGCCGATGCGCAGCCCGATGCGGCAATACCAGATATCAGCCGCGCGCCATTTCACTCCCGCGAGATTGAACACGTCCTTCTCGGTGCAGATCAGGCCGTCCGCCCCAGCCGCGTGCGCCGCCGCCCCAATCGATTCCAGATCGTGCTGGATGTAGCGATGATGATCGGGGAAAAACTGATGCCCCACGACGCGAAGGCCCCAATCGTGCAAATCGGCCAGAAACGACTCCGGATTGCCAATGCCGCAGAACGCGAAGAATCGCCGAAAGCGCGAACGCGGGTCTTCCTCGCCCGATTCATCGCCGCGGAGCAGTCGGATCGACTCGAGCCGGTTGTGCGCGTAAAAGATCGGCGCGTAAGTATCGCGGCGAAGGGCCGCTTCGAGCGCCGGCGCGTGATCGCTTCGCGTAATCACGATCGCATCCGCGCGCTTCAGCGCCGACCGCGGCTCGCGCAATCGTCCCGACGGCAACAGGTGCCCGCCGCCAAACGGCCGAACCGCATCGATCAGCACGATGTCCGCGTCGCGTGCCAGCTGCAAATGCTGAAAGCCGTCGTCGAGGACGAACCATTCGACGCCGCTCTGCGCGAGTTTACGTCCGCGCGCAAAGCGATCCGCGCCTACGCCGAAAAGAACGCGGTCGCCCAGCCGCTTCGACAGCAGCTGGACTTCATCGCTCGTCGAGCCGCTCGGTAGCATCTTGCCGCCATACCCGCGTGTCAGGATGCCCGCCGTCATTCCCTCCGCGAGCAGGCGCTCGGCGATCCACAAAACCATCGGCGTTTTGCCCGTGCCGCCCGTGGTGAGGTTGCCGACGCTGATCACGCGGCCGTCGAGCCGCTTCCGCTTGAGGATGCCTTTGCGATAGGCGAAGGCCCGCAGGCGAACGTACGCGCCATAGGGCAGCGTCCAAGGCCACAGAAGCCAGGCCGACGCTTCCTGGAGCGTCACGCCGCGTGCCTCTGTCCCGCGAGCACTTCCGCGATGCGATCGAGCGACCGCGCGGTGGCGCCGCGATTGCGCTCGGAAAGTTGCAGCGCGGCTTTGCCCATGCGCTCGCGCAACGTGTTGTTCTGGATGAGCTGCACCCACACGGCTCCCAGCTGCGGGCCGCTTGAAACCTGCACCGCCGCTTGCGCCGAAAGAAATTGTGCCGCCATGTCGCGAAAATTTTCCATCGACGGACCGAACACCGGCGGCTTGGCGAACCACGCGGGCTCGAGAATGTTGTGGCCACCGGCGGGCACGAGCGAGCCGCCCACGAATGCCGCATCCGCCAGCAGGTAGAGTCCCGCAAGCTCACCGATTGTATCGAGCACGATCACGTCCGCATTTTCGTCGAGTGGTGCATCGAAGTCGATAGCGCTTCGGCGCGCGGCGTGCCATCCGTCCGCGGTTGCAATCTCGGCAGCCGCCTCGAAGCGATCCGGCTTGCGCGGCGCGAGGATCAGCAGAGCGTGGCGCCACTGGCGTTGGACGATGTCGTACGCCGCCAGTACCGCTTCCTCTTCCTCCGCCACCACGCTGCCGGCAACGACCACGGGCCAGCGCTCCTGCCGGCGAATCTGGTCCTCGAGCCACACGCCGAAGGGACCGAAAGCCGGCTGCTCCGCGTCATATTTCAGGTTTCCGGTCACCTCGACCGATCCCTCCGGCGCGCCCATTTCCTCGAGTCGCGCCGCGTCTTCGGGCGTCTGTGTTAGGAAGCGCTCGCCATCCTGCAGAACGCGCTCAAAAAATTCGCCGACGAGGAATTTCCACCGCTTGTAGCGCGCGAACGACCGCTCCGAAATTCGCGCGTTCGCGAAAACCACGGGAACGCCTCGCCGCCGCGCCTCGCGCAAGAAGTTCGGCCAGATCTCCGTCTCCATCACGATCACCATCGCCGGACGCATCGCGCCCAGAGCGCGCCGCACGGGGACGATCCAGTCGAGCGGAAAATAAAAGATGGCGTCCGCCGATTGCAACCGCTCGCGCGCGAGGCGCTGGCCGGTCTCCGTGGTGGTCGAGACGAAAATCGCGCGCTCCGGAAAGCGCTGCTTGAGTCCCTCGACAAGCGGCTTCGCTGCCAGCACTTCGCCCACCGACACGGCGTGAATCCAGATGGGCCGCGCCGCCGAATCGTCCGCCGCCGAGGTCGCATGCGATCGCGCTGCGATTTCCGGCGGCAAACCGCCGAGCCGCTCCGACAGCGCGCGCGAAGGTTCGCCGCGGCTCCAGGTACGCAGCGCGTAGTAAGGCACCAGCAGCAGCATGCCAACCGCCGTGAGAATCCGATAAAAAAAGTACATGAAAAGAAGGAGCGCGCGGCTCGAAGCATCCCGACGCGAGTCAATCTTCGGCGCGCAGATTTTGTAGTATAGCGTGCTCCCGAAAATTCCAGCGCGACTTAAGCGCTTCTGCTCGGGATAAGAAGTTCGGTGGCGAGCTATGGTTTGTGCTGCTTCGTCAAATACGCCGCGATGGCGTCCAGGTCGGCGTCGCTGATTTCCGTCTTGCGAAAGGTCGGCATAAACAAGACTCCGTGCCGGACGAAGGTCTTGATCATCGCCGGCGTCAGATCCGTGCGCTCTTCGAGCACGGCCGGCTTTTGCCCGCGAGCCGCCAGCGAAGCAGTCCCAGGCTTATCCGCTCCCGGCCCATGGCACGGGTAGCACCACTTCTGGTAGACCTGATGACCCCGCTCGATCTGCGAATCACCCGGGGTTGCCCACGCCTGCGTGGCGAGTGCGAGGCTCATTGCTGCAAGTAGACCAACTCTGATAGCTCTCATGTAGCTTTCCTCATGTGCTTGGGCCATATCCCGCACTTACCCGGGGAGAGAATTCCGTTCGGGTCGACCGCGTCCTTGATCGTTTCGTGGAAACGCCGCAGCGCGTGATTGTTGTACGAGTAGGCCTCCGACACGGTGCCCATGAACGCGGTATGCGTGCGATATTCGCCCCAACCGTGCTCGGCCGCCACCTGAATCAACCGCTTGAAGTGTTCCCGATTTTTTCGATTCTCTTCCACGTCGTGTTGGACGGGAAATCCGAAAAGGACGAGAAAGCAGCGCGGATAATTCGACGAAGGGCCGATGAAAAACATCGGTCCCATCGCCATGCCCATCTCCTTGTAGGCATCGGTGAATACCTGCTGAGCCTCAAGGATCGCTTCGCCCGTCATCGGAATGATCGGTGAAAACCACACGTGCCCATGGCTGCGCGTCCCGCCGACTCCGAACACGGCGAGATTGGGGATGCCCATGGCGACCGGGCTTGGAAACGGCAGCGGCTGGTTTGGATCGAGTGGAAACCGCCGCAGGGGCCCTTCTTGGAATCTCACGCCGGCGATTTTTGAGAACTTCTCCTGCGCGTGCTCCCACTGGGCGGCGACGACCTTGGCCGGCCCGTAAAACGGCAGCTCGACACTCCAATAACCGAGATCTTTGTCCTGCGCGTACTGCTCGAGTTCCTGCGTCGAGGGGCCGCCCGGTTTCGCATATAACGCAGCGAGAGCGGGGTCCCGTCGAGCAAACGTCAGAGGGCTCGCCACGCTGGTGGTGCCCGTAACGATGTTCGAGTTCATGAAATACGCGAGCGTCGCCACGAGTGGAATGAGATCGTCGCGGTGCCCGACGATGACGGTGCCGGTTAAATAGGCTTCCGGCTCAGGAAACAGCCAGAATCCCATCTTGGTGACGATCCCCAGGCTCGATTGCGAAAACATGCCGTCGACGAACGGCCCGAATCCGTATTTGTATTGCTGCCACGTTTTGGATCCGGGCAGCGCGCCCATGCCGGTGCGCATCACCTCGCCATTCGGCAGTACGACTTCCATGCCGCACGCAGCGTCGAAGTGATCTCGCATCGGAGTTCGCCCGCCGCCGCGATCCAGGGCGTTTCCTACCGGGCTGCCCCAGCCGGGATCGGCGGGGTCGATCCACACCTTTAGCCCGCGATCCTGGATGTAGCGGTAGAGGTCGAAATAGCTGACGCCCGGCTCGACCAGGGCGTACGCATTCTTCTCGTTCACCTCGAGAACGCGATCCATCCGCTTCAGGTCGAGGACCATGCTGCCGGAAAGCAGCGGAGCCGCGCCACCGTAGCCCAGATTCTTGCCCGTCGAGATCGTCCACAACGGAATCTTATAGCCATTCGCGATCTTGACGACCTTCTGCACCTCTTCCACGCTGTGCGGAGCGACGGCCGCGGATGGAATCGGTTCTTCCTCCTCGTGCCAGAAGGGCGAATAGGAATCGCGATAGAGATCGACGTCTTCGTCGGAGGTGAACACCCAGTCCTTGCCGACGGCTTCCTCGAATTGTTTCAACGCGTCCGAAAAGTCCGCGCTGCTTACGCCAGGTGGAAGCCGCATTTACGCCTCTGCCTCGGTTTTCAAGTTCGCGCCTGCCTCATCCGCTGCGGCCAGATTCCCGATTTCCCGGGGGAGAGGATCCCGCTGGGATCGACGGCATCCTTCAACGTTTCGTGAAAATGCCAGAGCGCGTGATTGTTGTACGAGTAGACGTTGGAAACCGTTTGCATGAACGCGGTGTGCGTGCGGTACTCGCCCCATCCGTGCTGGGCCGCCACTTCGACGAGGCGCTTGAAGACTTCCCGTGTCTTCCGATTTTTCCCGACGTCATGCTCGAGCGGAAATCCAAAAAGCAGCACGAACGACCTTGGGAAGAACGACCACGGGAGCGCGAAAAACTGGTTTCGCGGCGGTACTCCCAGCTCCGCGTAGGTTTCACCGAATACTTTGAGCGATTCGAACACGGCTTCGCCGGTCATCGGGATAATCGGTGAAAAGTCCATGTGACCGTGCGTGCCCGCCAACATTCCGAAGATCGACAGGTTGGGAATGCCCAGAGCCACGCGCGGCGCGTCTTCTCCTTCTGTCAGCTTGAGCGGAAAGCGATACGACCGTCCATCCTTGAATGCCGCGCCGGGAATGGCCGAGAATTTCTCTTTCGCGTATTCCCACTGCGCGTCCACGACCTTCGCCGGTCCATAAAAGTGAAGCTCGCAGCTCCAGTAGGCGAGATTCTTCTCGCGGCCAATCTGCTCCATTTCCGCGATCGACGGGCCGCCCGGCATGTCGAGCACTCCGCCTCCCTGCGATGCCCGATAATCGAGAAGCGGGCTCTCCAGCAGAATCGTGCCCTGCACGATCTGCGAGTTCATCAGGTACGACAGCGTATCGACGAACGGGATGAGATCGTCGTGCTTCTGCACGAAGACCGTGCCGGCGCGATAGGCTTCCGGTTCAGGCAGCAGCCAGAACCCCATCTTCGTCACGACGCCGAAGTTCGACTGCGAAAACATGCCATCGACGTAGGGCCCGAATCCGTACCGATACTGTTGCCACGTTTTGGAATCGGGCAGCGCTCCCATGCCCGTCCGCACCACATCGCCGTTTGCCAGCACCACTTCCATGCCGCAGTGCGCGGCCCAGTGATCGCGCATCGGGGTGCGGCCGCCGCCGCGCTCGAGCGAATTCCCAATCGGGCTGCCCCATCCTGGGTCGGGAGGATCGATCCAGAGCTTCAGCCCGCGATCCTGGATGTAGCGGTAGAGATCGAAATAGCTGACGCCCGGTTCGACCAACGCGTACGCGTTTTCCTCGTTCACCTCCAGAATCCGGTTCATGCGCTTCAGATCGAGTACCACGGAGCCCGACAAAAGAGGCGCCGCGCCGCCATACGCGAGATTTTTCCCGGTCGAAATCGTCCAGAGGGGGATTTTGTAATCGTTCGCGACCTTCAGAATCTGCTGAATCTGCTCCACACCATCGGGAGCAACGGCCGCCGAGGGGATGGGCTCTTCCGCTTCGTGCCAGAAAGGGGAGTACGCGTCGCGGTAAAGATCGGTGTCCTCGTCCGACGAAAAGACCCACTCCTTGCCGACCGCTTCTTGAAATTGCCTCAGTGCGTCCGCGAAATCCTTGCCACTCACGCCCGGGGGAAGTCGCATCCGCACTCCTGTGGCCTGTATTTCGGCGCTAGTGCTTGTTATTTCGCGTGAGGTATGCCGCGATGGCGTCGAGATCGGCGTCGCTGATTTCTGTCTTGCGGAAAATCGGCATGATCGAGACGCCGTTGCGAACGTAGGCCTTGATCAGGGCGGGCGTCAAATCCGTGCGATCCGCCAAGAGTGCCGGCTCCGCGCCTTTGTATTTCGCCTGTAGCGCCATCGTGCCGGGCCTGCCCGGTCCTTCGCCGTGGCACATCGAGCAGTAATCCTGGTATTGGACGTAGCCTTTCGGCTGGCCCTCGCCCGAAACGGTGGCTCGCACCCACGCGGATTTCACATGTTCGCCCTGCGCCGCCCCGTCCTGTGTGAACGCGATCGGCGCCGCGAGGAGAAAAACGACCGCCGCAGCCGCAATTGTGCCGATGGCTCTCATGCCTTCGCGTCCTCTCTGAGATGCTTGGGCCAGATACCGTAGCGTCCCGCGGAAAGAATCCCGTTCGGATCGACGGCATCCTTCAGCGTCTCGTGGAATCGCAGCAGCGCGTGATTGTTGAAGGAGTACGTATCCATCACCGTCGCCTGATGGGCCGGCGCCGTGCGATATTCGCCCCAGCCGTGTTCGGCCGCGATTGCGACCAATTTCTTGAACGCTGCGCGATTTTTCTTGTTCGTTTCCACGTCGTGCGTAATCGGAAAGCCGAATAAGAAAATGAACGCTCGCTCCCAATAGCAGGTGGGCAGGCTGAACGGCGGGATCGGCAAATCCAGCTCCTTCGCAGCCGCTCGAAATACGCGATTGGCCTCGAAGACCGCTTCGCCCGTTCGGGGAATGATCGGCGAAAACCAGATGTGGCCGTTGCCCGGCGTAGGATTCGTCTCCGAGCGTGCGCCGATCGAAAACATCTGCAAGCTGGGGATGCCGAACTGCGGCAAGTTGAATTTCGCCTGCACCTCGGGAGTCAGCGGAAGTTTGTAGGCTCCTTCATCTACGAATTTGGCTCCCGGGATTGCCGAGAATCTTTCTTTCGCAAACTCCCAATTTCCCGCGTTGGCTTGCGGCCCGCCGTAGAAGCTGACCGTGCAGCTCCAGTGGTGGATGCCTTTCTTCGTGGCGTACGCGTCCATCGCGTCTGGATCGGGGCCGCCGTCCCGCGCGAGCAACGCCGTCAGTTCGGGGTCCGGCACAGGGCCGGCCTGCCCCAGAGGGCCGCGCGCCAGCAGCGGACTCCCGAAGAACGGCATGCCGTTCGTGCATCCGGTGTTTTCGAGATAGCCGAGCGTGTCAATCAGCGGGATGAGATCGTTGTACCGCGGGGCCGTGACCGTGCCCACCTGGTACGAGTCCGGCGCGGGGCACATCCAGAATCCCATTTTCGTCACCACGCCGAAATTAGACTGAGAAAAAATCCCATCGATCCAGGGTCCGAACCCCGACTTGTACTCCTGCCAGGTTTTTGCTCCCGGCAACGCGCCCATTCCTGTCCGCAGCACTTCGCCATTCGCCAGCACGACTTCCATCCCGCAGTGCGAATCGAAGTGATTCCGGAATTGCGGCAGCAAATAGCCGCCCCCACGGTCCAGGGAATTGCCGACCGGGCTGCCCCATCCGGGATCGGGCACGTCGACCCACAGCTTGATTCCCTTTTCCTGGATGTAGCGATACAGATCGAAATAGCTGACGCCCGGTTCCACGAGGCAGTACGCGTTCTTCTCGTTGACCTCGAGAATCCGGTTCATCCGCTTGAGGTCGAGGACCACGCTGCCCGAATACGCGGGCGCAGAGCCGCCGTACCCGAGGTTCTTGCCCGTCGAGATCGGGTAGATCGGAATCTTGTAGGTGTTGGCTATGCGCACGACCTTCTGCACTTGCTCGACGCCATCGGGCGCCACCGCCGCCGATGCAACGAGTTCGTCAGGTTCGCCCCAGAACGGCGAGTAGGCGTCGCGATACATCGCCACGTCTTCATCGCTCGTAAACACCCATTCTTTTCCGACCGCCTCTTCGAATTGCTGCAGTGCGTCGGAGAAATCCTTGCTGCTCACGCCCGGCGGAACTCGCATCTCTCACACTCCCTGTGCATCAGGTTCTGCAGACGAGCTAGGCCCTGCGCATGACGCGCGCTCCCTCGACGGGCGCGATCACCCACGAAATCAGGCCTTCGGGCTCCACGTTTGCCGGTACTGTTGCGCGCCCCCGGATGGTCGCCTTAGCAGGCGCCGGCGATGCCTCAGGCAAATGCGCCACGAGGGTCGCGATGCGCGCAGGCCAGCCATCGCCGTCATCCTGAAGGCGGGCCGCCTGCGACACCACGCTTTGAGGACCCGTAAGCACGTGCTCGATCGCGTCGTCCGGCAGATACTGGTGATCGCCGCGGAACACGACGCGCATGCCGTGGTCCCACGCGAGCCTTTCGAGGCAGAAGAGCGCGCCTTGCGCCGTCAATCCCGCCACGGCCACTGGTTTCTTCTTCCATTGCGCGTCGAGCTCGTAAAACCAGAGATCGGTGATGTCACCGCGGATCGAATGCGTCAGCAGGCCCAGGTTGCGCGCCTCGGTGCCAAAAGCCACGCTCGCCGGAAACCGCTCGTCGAAAACAACCTTGTATAGGGGAATGACAGGACGCGTGCTATCAGCGGCGGCCGCCGCCGGCGCTAGCGCAGCGTGCGCCGAAATCGGCAGCGCCAACGCGGCAATGCCCACCTGCAGGAATTCCCTACGGCTGGCCATCGGATCCTCCCCTTCGGCTCAGGCGACCATCGCGATGAGCGAACCCAAACGTTCCGCTGCCTCGCGGACGGTTCTGATTCCCGTTCGTTGCGCAAACCGATACACTAGGCACCGCTTTTGTGTCAAGCTGAGTTTCCTTGGGATCGGGGAGATGCTAGACGATGGCTCGACCTGTGAGAGCTTTCGAGGTTCATCTGAACGGGAAAAAGGTCTGCTTGGCGGGCATTCACCATGGCATTGTAGCCATCACAACAAACTGGGTCGCGCGTCCGAAACGGGCCGACGAGATCGGCGGGTTCGCCGTTGGCGGCCTAATCGAGCCGATGAAGCAGCATGTGCGGTGGGCGAACCGAAAACTCCGCGTCGGTGACGAGTTACGAATCAGGGTTGTCGAACGAGATGCCGTGGATAGGCCCCGAAAACTCAAAAGTAAGCGCCGGACCTAAACCGTGAGCAAAGCCTTGGGGGCGGAGATTCGTTGGCCCGCACTGTGCCCACGGCCCGCACAACTTCCCGATTGCGTGGGGCATCGGACAACCAGACCATGATTCGCACGGTCCTAATCGCTATTACTCTGAGTGCCTTATTCGCGTGCGCTTCGGTACGCGTTTGGGCGAATCCGCCGGCGCAGGCTGCTGCGCGCCAGGCCGACGCTTCGCTGCCGCACGACCGCCACGAGGGCCTCAGCGTCTCGGCCGACGCCTACTCCGATCCCGCCCGCGCTAAGGAGAAATTCGGCAAGTCCGCCGATCCGCTGCCGCTCGGGATTCTTCCGGTCGAGGTTTTCCTGCGCAACGAAACGAGCGAGCCGATGCACGTCGATCTCAGCACGATCCAGCTCAACGTCCACCCGCACGGCGGCGCGCGCGACGAAGATATCGACGCGATGTCGCTTCATGACGTAGCGGCGGCTGTCGCACATCCGAAAGGGCCGTCCGCCCCGGAATCGCGCCGCTTCCCCGTCGGCATCGGTTCAACCACCGACAAGAAAGCCGACAAGGTCGCGGACGTTCTGGAACCGCTCGCGCTCGATTCCGACATCGTGCCCCCGATGGGCATGGTCCACGGATTCGTCTTTTTCGATCTGGGCGACGACCTCTCGCTCGCCGAAACCGCCAGCGTCTACGTCCCGGACGTCACGATCGTGCCTTCCCAGAAGGCCCTGATGTTCTTCGAAGTGCCCGTCGGCAAGGGATCCCGCGAGTGAGAGAAATGGATCGTCCCGGTACTGGAGCTTCCGGCCTATTTGCTTCGCGCCATGCCCCCGCGTATCATAAATGTTTTATGCCCACCTCAATCACGCGCCTGTATGCACTCCTCCTGACAGTTTTCCTGCTGCTTGGCGGCGTCCTTTCGGCGCGCGCGGCCGACGGCCCTGCGATCTTCCCCCTAAGCGATGTAAAACCCGGTATGAAGGGCGTCGCCTATACGATCTTCGAAGGCGACCAGGTGGAACCGGTCGATCTCGAGGTCATCGGCATCCTCGATAACGCCGTCGGTCCGAAGCAGGACGTGATTCTCGTCCGCCTCCTGGGCGACAAAGTGCAGCAGACGGGCGTTGTCGCGGGAATGAGCGGCAGCCCGGTCTACATCGACGGCAAGCTCGTCGGCGCGCTTGCCCTGAAACTCGGCACGTTCACGCGAGAGGCGATCGGCGGCGTAACGCCCATCGAGAATATGCTCGAGGTCGAGCATCTGCCCACGTCCCCGGCGCCCGGCGAGGCGGGACTGCCCCCGTCTGCGCCCGGGAAGAATTCGACAGAGGCGGCGTTGCCAGACGCTCTGATTCCCGGCGCGTACGCCGCTTCGATTCCCCTGCCGGATGAATTCGCGCAGCGCGTCGATGCTGGCGCGGGCCAGACGCTGGTGCCGATCGAAACGCCGCTCGTTGCGGCTGGTTTGTATCCGCAGACGCTGGCCTACTTCGGCAAGCAGTTCGCGTCATGGGGCATGACGGTGATGGCCGGCGGCACGGTGCCGCCCTCGCCCACGGACGCGCAGCTTAAGCCTGGCGACATGGTCGGATTCGACCTCATTCGCGGCGACCTCTCGCTCAGTTCGGGCTGCACTGTGACGACCGTCGACGGTCCTCTTATTCTCGCGTGCGGGCATTCGCTCTACGGTTTTGGCCGCATTGCAGTCCCGCTCGCTCGCGCGCACGTCGTGATGACCCTCGCCTCGGCGCAGGCCTCAACGAAAATCATTACCACCAGCGGCACCATCGGCACGCTGACGCAGGATCGCCAGACCGCCGTGGCCGGAAAACTGGGCCCGGGCCCTCCGATGATTCCCGTGGACGTGACTCTAGAGACGCCGACCGCCAATGAGAAATATCACTTCGAAGTGATCGAGAGCCCGCAGCTGGCCCCGACGCTCGTCGCCACCGCCGTCTATAACGGTATCATTGGCAGCCCGGTCTACGGTGAAGGCTCGACGCTCGAGCTAGACGGCACCATCGACATCGAAGGCCACACGTCCGTGCAGCTCGAAGATCTTTTTGCGCCCACCGACCAGCCCGTTCCGGCGGGACTTTTCGTCGCCACCGACGTGCAAGGCGCATTCGCGCAAATTTACTCGAATCCCTACGAGGTGCCGCAGATCAAGCGCGTCGACCTCCACGTGAAGACCCTGGCCGAGCGCCGCTGGGCCACGATCGACAACGCCTGGGTTGAAAAAAGCGAGGTGCACCCGGGCGAGACCGTCTCCGTGAAAGTCCTTTTGCGGCCCTACCGCGGAGATCCTTTCATCCAGGAAATCCCCGTGACGATTCCGGCGCAGGCCGCGCGCGGCACGCTCGAGCTCGCCGTCAGCGACGCGGACTTCCTGAATCGCAACGTGCAGCTTCTCACCGCGAGCTCGCAGGGCCAGCTCGCCGGCCTCGAAGAGCTGATTCAGCTCCTCAACCGCGAGCGCCACAACGACCGTCTCTACGCCACTCTGCTGCAGCCCACGCCGACCATGCTCGTGGAAGACAAGGAAATGCCCAACGTCCCCGCCTCCGCCATCAACGTGCTCGACCAGCGCCGGAATCTCGGCGACGCGCGGCTGCTGTGGCAATCCACGGTCGGGGAATGGTCGGTCGAAATGCACCAACTCATTGCGGGCCAGCGCATGCTGGCGATCACGGTGAAGTGAAGCCGTATTCAAAGGAGACGTCGATCGCATGAATCGGCGAAATATTCTTGCGTGCCTGCTGGCTGTCGCGGTCGCCGTGCCCCTCGTGGCGCGGGCCGAGCACACGCGCTACTGGCGGCAAACGGACTTCTCCGACTTCCAGAAAGGGACCGCCAACGGCGTCGCCATCCGCAGCGACGGCAAGCTTGCCCCAGCGCCCAAGTTCGATTTATTCGCCGATCCGAATCTCGCCTACATCTGGGCTCTCGGCCTCGATTCGCACAACCACCTCTACGCGGCCGGCGGATCGAATGCCAAGGTGCTGCGATTCGATGATGCGGGCAAAGCCACTACTGTATTTGACTCCCAGGAGCTCGTCGCCCAGGCCATCGCCTTCGATTCCAAAGATAATCTCTACGTGGGCACTTCGCCCGACGGCAAGGTCTACCAGGTCACGCCCGAGGGGAAGAAAAGCGTTTTCTTCGATCCGAAGACGCACTACATCTGGGCGCTCGCCTTCGATCCGCACGGCACGCTTTTCGTGGCCACCGGCGACAAAGGACAGGTCTTCGCGGTCGCTCCCGACGGAAGCGGGCAGCTTTTCTATCAGAGCGATGAGCGCCACGCGCGCTCGCTCGCGTTCGACGATAAAGGCAATTTGCTCGTGGGAACCGAGCCCGACGGCCTCATCCTGCGGGTCCCGATCGAACGCAAAACGCCGCAGTCCGCGCCCACGGCCGGATCGCCCTTCGTGATTTACGAGACGAACAAGGCCGAGGTCACCTCGCTGCTCGCCGACGCGCGCGGAAACATCTACGCCGCATCGATCGGCGAAAAGAACCGCACGCCCGTGGTCCCGCGAATCATCGCTCCCGCGCCGGCCGCCGCCACCGTTCCTGCCACCAACGCGACCAACTCGACCATCGTGATCTCAGGTCAAGCGCAGGCGGCGCAGCCGCAGCAGCAACCAACGATCACGTCCTATGCGTTTCCGCCGATCTCGACCACCGGCGGCGCCGAGGTCGTGAAGATCGCGCCCGATGGCTCGCCCGATACGATCTGGACCTCGCGCGACGATCTCGTGTTCGCCATGGGCTTGCCGCCGACCGGGAAGATTCTCCTCGGCACCGGCAACGAAGGCTCTGTCGTCCAGCTCGAAGACAACGACATCTACGCGAACGTCGCCAGGGCCGAATCGTCGCAGGTGACCGGTTTCGCCGTCGCGCCCGACGGCAGAGTCTTCGTCGCTACCGCCAACCCCGGAAAAGTGTTTACGCTCGGTCCCGGCTACGCCATCAATGGCAGCTTCGAGTCAGACGCTTTCGACGCCAAGATTTTCTCGCACTGGGGCCGCATCACCTGGTGGGGACAAAACGGAGCCACCGAAGGCAAAGTTGCCTTCTACATTCGCTCCGGCAACACCTCGAATCCCGGACAAAATTGGAGCGCGTGGGCCGGCCCGTACAAGGATCCCGGCGCAGCGGAACCCGATTGTCCGCCCGCGCGCTTCGTGCAATGGAAAGCCGTCTTTGTCGATACGGACAAGGGCCTGCCGCCCGATGTCTCGTGGGTGAACGTCGCGTACCAGCCAAAGAACGTCGCGCCGGTCGTTGACGATATCGCCGTCCAGTCGCCCGGAATTCGCGTCGTCGGTTTTCCCGCGCAGCCAAACGGCCCCGGAACCGCCGTTCCCGTTCAACTCCGCTATCCGCGCAGCGGCAGCGGCGATACCTTCGCCGGCGCGGGCGACAACATGATGCAGCCCGCACAGCTCGAAGTTCCGCCGCAAGGATTTCGCGATAAGGGCTACCAGAGCGTCCTCTGGAACGCGCACGACGACAACGACGACGATCTCGTCTTTTCCGTCTACTATCGCGGCGAGGGTGAGCAGAGCTGGCGTTTGTTAAAGGGCGATCTGAAGCAAAAATATTATTCGTGGGACACGACGACGATGCCGGATGGCGCCTATTATCTGAAGATCGTCGCGTCCGATGCGCCGTCGAATCCGCCCGATCAGGCGCTCTCAGCCGATCGCGAAAGCGACCGCTTCCAGGTGGCCAACACCCCGCCACAGATCGTCAATCTGCGCGCGGGCTCGGGCCTGCTGAATACCAAGGCGTCTTTCGACGCGACGAGTTCCTCGGGCGCGATCGCCCGCGCCGAGTACAGCATCGATTCGGGAGAGTGGAAGATTGTGTTTCCCACCGACTTGCTGTCGGATTCTTCGAAGGAGAGCTACTACCTGCAGCTGCCGGGATTGCCGCCGGGCGAGCACACGTTCGCGGTGCAAGTCACCGATCAGTTCGACAACACCGCCGCTGCGAAGGTCACGATTACGGTTCAGCCTCGGGAGAAATAACGGGACGCCTTTGAATAACATGGGGGCGCCGGCGCACAAGCGCCGGCGCCCCCATGTTGGTTACTCCCCGTATTTTGGAACCTAGTTGCCCCAATTGCGAGACATCGCAACCGTCTCGTACCGGTCCACGATGGCGCCTACACCCTTCATTCCTTGCTGCTGCGCGTAGTTCTCATCCACGTGCACCACGCGCGCCCGGCACCTCACCGGCTCGGGACCCCGCCCCGTCAACTCCCGCGGGATCGTGAGATAAATTTCGAGCGGCTCGCCGATACTCAGCTTCTCGCGCGCGGTGAAATAGAGCCCGCGCTCCGATAGATTGAGAGCCTTGCCCTCGTACGACGGCGAATAGTTCGACACTTTGTGTGCCAGAAGCTGCGGCGCCGGGTTGATTTCTTCTGCATGAGCTTGGTTTCCGTTCCCGTTTCCGTTTGCAAGAATCCGGAAGCGGAGCGGAACCGCGCACTCCTTCCGTGGCGAGTCGCGACGTTCTCGGTTTGACATGACACTCCTCCTGATGGCCGATCTGTCTGTATGGACCACTACTGGAAGGGGTTTTGCGAGAATCGCACCGCGCGAAAACGGAGTCAACACTTCTAATTTTTTCGCCTTTGGAAGCGAAAGCATTTCTCCGCGCGCGCGTGCCGCAATGGAAAAGCTGTGCCGAACTGAGCCGCGTCGGGTCACGCTTAAAGACGCAGCGATGGTATTGATAGGCTGCCGCGGTGCCGGCCGGACGCTTCCGCTACAGATCCTCGGAGCGCCAATTGGCGGGAGGGAACGCGATTTTCCAGAAGCCGGGCATTGGCGGATCGAACTCGAGCGCCGTGTGGAATCCTTCGGGCATTTCCTTCGCCGGGCGCACCACTTTGCAAGCGGCGCGTTCTTTCGTTCCCGCATGCTCGAGCACCAGCCGCGTCTCGGGCGGAAGATTCCGGTTGATGACCACCAGCGCGCCTTTCGGATTCACGCTCAGCGTATCCGCTTCAAGCGTCGTCGCCGGCCCCTGGACGGCCACGTGAATCCGCGCGTGGATGCGCAGCAGCACCCGCTGCCCGCGCCGCCGCTCCTGCTCGAGAATCGCGTGCTGCACCGGCTTCGCTGCCGCGATCGGCTTGGCCGGTTTCGCCGCCCCGCCGGTGTGTGTGGACGTGCTCGTGCCCCCCGGCGCCGCCGAAGGCTTCCCCGGCGTAAAATTCCGCGAATAAGTTTTCAAAGTTCGAGCCCCCAGAAATTCAGATCCGCCCCCACAAGTTCCACGCCCAGATCCCATCCATCCGGCCGCTGCGCGCCCTTCCATACCACCACGGCGTCCGCCGCTTGGCGTGTCGAGAGGTTCGTAAGGCGCAGGCGTTGCTGCGTGTCCACTTCCCGCGGGCTCACGAGCAGGCACCCGTACGTATTCACCACGCGCGTGAAGCCCGCTTCGAAGCGCAACGGCCCGCCGCCGCCCCTCCATTCGATCGTCACGCGGACGCGCGAATTCATGCGCGGGCCGCGCCTTTTCTCCCGCATCTTGATATCGCGAGGCAGGTCTTCGCTGAGGAGCATTTCTGGCCGAGTCTCCAACGGAAAGTTACGCAACACGCGGGATGAGAGGCCCCGCGTTTCAGAACCTGCTTGTCGAGTCAAAAGATATGCTAGGCGGGCCGAAGAAGAGGGTCAATGGTACGCAAAGACAGGCGAAGGGTCAGTCCGCCGAGGCAGACCCTTCGGCCACTTGCGGACGCCCGAATCCCGCGATCCGCCCGAAGCGCCGCTCGAGCCAGCTCTGGAAAGAATCCATGTAGGTGTAAAACACGGGTGTGAGGTACAGGGTCACCATCTGCGAAAAAATCAGTCCGCCGCAAACCGCCAGGCCCAGCGGCCGCCGCGATTCCGCCGTTGCGCCGAAGCCCAGCGCGATCGGCAAGGTGCCCATCAGCGCGGCCATCGTCGTCATCATAATCGGACGGAAGCGCACCACGCAGCCCTCGTAGACGGCGTCTCTAGCCGACTTCCCATCGTGTTCGCGTGCAATTGCAAAGTCCACCATCATGATGGCGTTCTTCTTCACGATTCCGATCAGCATGATCACGCCGACGAAGCCGTACAGGTCGAGGCTGTACCCGAAAATCTGCAGCGTCAGCAGCGCGCCGAAAGCCGCCGACGGAAGCCCCGAAAGAATCGTGATCGGATGGATGAAGCTTTCATACAGAATCCCGAGCACGATGTAGATCACGAGAATCGCCACCAGCAGCAGGATTCCCAGGCCGGTCAGCGATGATTCGAACGCCTGCGCCGTCCCTTGAAATTGCGATGTCACCGTCGCCGGCAGCTCCCGCGTCAGGCCGTTGATTTCATCCACCGCCTCGCCGATCGCGACGCCTGGCTTCAAGTTGAACGAAATCGTCACAGCCGGCAATTGTCCCAGGTGGTTCACGCTCAGCGGACCGAGGCCCGTCGTCACGCTCGCAACCGCGTTCAGCGGAATCAGATTGCCGGTGCTTGAGCGGATGTACAGTAGCGAAAGCGCCGTCGGGTCGCGCTGGTACTGATCTTCGAGCTCCATCAGCACCCAGTATTCGTCGTTGGGCGCGTAGATCGTGGAGATCTGCCGCTGCCCGTACGCCGTGTAGAGTGCGTCCTCCACCTGCGATGCGGTTACGCCGAGCGCCGACGCCTTGTCGCGGTCGATATTCACGTTGACCTGCGGGTTCTTGATCTGCAGATCGCTCGTCACATCCGTAATACCCGGGAGTTGTTGCGCCTTTTCCTCGAATTCCGTCGCGACGCGATAGAGCTCCTCCGTATCCGGGCTCTGCAAGGCCAGCTGGTACGGGCTGTTCGTCACTTGTCCGCCAATTTGAATGGGAGGCGGATTCCGGATGTACACGGAGATGCCCGGAACCTTCGCGAATTTCACGCGCAGTTCTTGCATCACCTCGTTGATCGTCGCATGGTGCGCGAAAAGAGGAGCGGTCGCGCGCAGCGCGCGGCCGATCACCGGCACGTCGCCGTACTTCTGCACCAGCCGCGTCATCGTTGGGCTGGGAATCATCGGCCGCTCGTCCGGCGTTTTCAGGTGGATGAAGATAAAGCCCGTATTCGAACTGCCGCCGACCGTCCCCAGGCTCGAGAAGAACCCCTTGCGATACGGATCGTTCACCATGATGCGCGTCAATTCGTCCTGGTGCGCCTTCATCGAATCGAACGAAATGCCCTGTTGCGCCATCGTGTAGGCTTGCAGCGTCGAGGCGTCCACCTCGGGCAGGAACCCCTTCGGGATGGTCATGAACTGCCACACCGTGATTCCCAGGATTGCCGCGGAAAACACCATCACCAGGGCCCGATGCCGCAAGCTCCACTGGAGCGAGCTTTCGTAACCCGCGAGGAGGCGGTCGAACACGCGCTCGAGCCCCATATACACGCGTCCGTGTTTCCGGTCGTGCTGCGGATGGATGAACCGGCTGCACAGCATCGGCGTCAGCGTCAGCGACACGAACCCCGACACCAGCACCGCCATCATGATGACCACGGAAAATTCGTGCAGCAGCCGCCCGATAATCCCGCCCATGAACAGCACCGGAATGAATACGGCGGTCAGCGAAAGCGTCATCGACACGATGGTGAAGCCGATCTCGCGCGATCCGTTGAGCGCCGCCTGCATCGCCCCTTCGCCCGCTTCCATGTGGCGCACGATGTTCTCGAGCATCACGATCGCGTCGTCCACCACGAACCCCACCGAGAGCGTCAAGGCCATCAGCGACAAGTTGTCGATGGTGTAGTTCAGCAGGTACATCACGGCGAACGTCGCCACGATCGAGAGCGGCAACGCGATGCTGGGAATCACCGTCGCCGAAAGATTCCGCAAGAACAGGAAAATCACCAGAATCACCAGGCAGATTGCGATGAACAGCGTCGACTTCACGTCGTTCACCGAATCCGTGATTCCCTGGGACCGGTCGTAAATCTCGACCATCTTGATCGAGGGCGGCAGCACCGCTTTGAATTGCGGCAGGACCTGCTTCACGCCTTGCACCACATCGACGGTGTTCGTCCCGGGCTGGCGTTGGACCGCCAGAATCACGGCGTGCTCGTCGTTGTAGTAGTTCCAGATTTTGTCGTTCTGTACGCTGTCGGTGATGTTGCCCAGCTGGTCCAGCCGGACCGGCGAACCGTTGCGGTACGCCACGATCAGCGGCCGGTACAGCGACGCCCGCGTCAGCTGCCCGTTGGCCTGCACCACGAACGCCTGGTGCGCGCCGTAGAGCGTCCCGGTCGGCATGTTAACGTTCGCGTTCTGCACCGCCGTCGTAACCTCGTCGATCCCGATCTGCCGCGACGCCAGCGCTCGCGGGTCGAGCTGGATCCGCACCGCGTACTTCTGAGACCCGAACACCTGCACCTGCGCCACGCCCTTCACCATCGAAATCCGCTGCCCCAGCAGCGTTTCCGCGTATTCGTCCACCACGTAGAGCGGCAGCGTCTTCGAGCTGAGCGCGAGGAAATAGACCGGCTGGTCGGCCGGATTCACTTTGTTGAATGTCGGGGGGCTCGGCATATTCGGCGGCAATTGCCCTTGCACGCGCGAAATGGCCGCCTGCACGTCCTGCGCCGCGCCGTCGATGTTGCGGCTCAAGTCGAATTGCAGCGTGATGTCCGTCGCGCCGAGCGTGCTGGTCGACGTCATCGAATCGATGCCCGCAATCGTCGAGAACTGCTTTTCAAGCGGCGTCGCCACGGCCGCCGCCATCGTGTCCGGATTCGCCCCGGGCAAGTCCGCGCTCACGTCGATGGTGGGGAAGTCGACGTTCGGCAGATCGCTCACGGCAAGCGACCGGTACCCGAGTACGCCGGCCAAGAAGATCGCGGCCATGACGAGCGTCGTCATCACCGGGCGTTTGATGAAAAGTTCTGCGATGTTCATAGGCGTGTCGCCGGGCGCCGCTCAGCCGCCCGCATCGGTGTCCACAACGCTCTTGCTGATCTGTACTTTGATGCCGGGGATCAGGCGGAGTTGGCCATCGGTCACCACGGTCTCGCCCGGCTGCACGCCGCTTGAAATCACGTCGTCGCCGCCGTACGTCCGCGCCACTTTTACGGGCCGCTCTTCCGCGGTCGAATCCGACGTCACCACGTACACGAGGTCGCCCCTCTGCCCGGTTTGCACGGCCTGCGACGGAACCACGGTGGCGTTCTCATCTTGCGCGAGCCGCAGGAGCACGGTCGAAAACTGGCCGGGCCACAGGCGGTGGTCCGCGTTTTCAAACGTCGCTTTCAGCTTGATCGTCCCCGTCGTGTTGTCCACCGAGTTGTCGACGAACGTGAGATACCCGATCTCGGCTTTCGTATCTCCGTAGGGCGTGGCCTCCACTCGCAGCTTCCCTCGCGCCATGAACTTCTGTACGGCGCCGAGATACTGTTCGGGAATCGAAAAGTCGATGAAGATCGGGTTCAGCTGGTTGATCACGATCAGCACGGGCACGTCGTTTTCCTTCACGATGTTTCCCGGATACACCTGCAACGCTCCCGTTTGTCCGGAAAGGGGCGCGTAAATCTTGCAGTAACCCACCTGAAGCTGCGCCGCGTCCACGGCGGCCTGATCGGCGCGCACGGCTGCCTGCTGCGCGTCGGCGTTCGCCTTCATCGTGTCGAGCTGCTCTTTCGGCGCCACGCCGGCCTTATAAAGCTGCGAGTAGCGGTCCGCCTGGACGTTGTCCAGTTCTTCCTGAGCCTTATCCTTGGCGAGATTCGCCTGCGCCTGCTCGAGGGCTGCCTGAAACGGCGCCGCATCGAGCGTAAACAGCAGCTGGCCCTTCTTGACGAACTGGCCTTCCTTGATGTGCACCTCATCCAGCACCGCATTCACCTGCGCCTTGATCGAAACCGACGAGTTCGCGTCCGCCGACCCGATCGCGGTCAGATCGATCGGAACGGTCTTCTGCGTCACTTTGGCCACCGTCACGGGCACGGCGAAAATCGGCGGCGCGGTCTGCGCGGTCTTCGTGCAGCCCGCGGTGGCGGCGAGCGCAAAAACACCAAGAAGAATTGAGAGCCGGGTGCGGTTCCTGTTCATCGATAACTGGTCCCTATTCCTTCCCTTACGGGTGATCCTTCGTGGTCTGAATGGCGAGATGCGATGGGTAGTGCCCCGCCAAAGCAACTCCGCAGAATCTATATAATACCGCGCACCCGCCACAGCTGCGCATTGGATTCAAGCCGCTGTCCGGAGATGCAAACGCCCCGTGCGAAACCTGCCCTCTGGAGTACTACGGGTCGACAAAGGTTAGACGTGCACCCGGCCCCAGGGTTTCAGCCAAGGGGTGTCGATTCAGTCCGCGGCAGCAATCCCAGAATCTCGTGGGGGTGGCCTCAGCCGCGACCCACGCGCCAAAACCCAAGCCGCCCGACACGCGTATGGAGTGCGGCGGCTTGCCGCCGCTGTCTGCCGCCGGGGCTTGCCCCGGCGTGCTCCCCGCACAAGCTATGAGCGCGGGTGGGGAATCGCCGCGTCCTCGGGAGTCCGTCAGTCCGCAGCAGCCTGATCGAGGAACCACAATGTGCCGCCCGCGGGCCGAATCCGGGCCGCCGGATACTTACTCACGCCGCTATCCGGCTCACTCCGCAGGGCAGCTAGAATTTCGCGCTTGTCTTTCCCGGCAACCAAAAAGAAGGTATTCCGTCCCTGGTCCAGCACCACCGGCGTCAGCGTGAGCCTGCGGGATGGTTTCGCAGGCGCCTCAATCGCCATGAACCAGCGCTGTTTCTCTTCGAGCGCCGGCGAATCGGGGAAAAGCGAAGCCGTATGCCCCTCGACGCCCAATCCCAGCAGCTGCAAATCAAAAGCCGGCGCCGCGCTTCCGAAAAACGCTCGCAGCTCAGCGTCGTACGCCTCGGCCGCCTTCTCGGGCGTGGGCAGCTGCGTCGGCACCGGATGAACGTTCGCCGCCGGAATCGCCACATGCTCGATCAGCGTTTCGCGCGTCATCCGGTAATTGCTCAACGGGTCGTCCTGCGGCACGTAGCGTTCGTCGCCCCAGAACAGGTGCACCCGGTCCCAAGGCGTCTTCACGCCGTGTTTTTCCGCCTCGGCCCACAGCGCGTAGAGCTTCGCCGGCGTGTGTCCGCCGGAAAGCGCGATCGCGAACTTGCCGCGCTGCTGGACCGCCTCCTGCATCACGCGCAGCAGCCCTTCGAGCGCGCCGCGGCTGAGCGCGTCGATATCCGGAAAAACGCGCGTGTCCATCTTCATCGTGAATTCCTGTCTTCGAGCTCCACGAAATCCACCCTCCACGGCTCAACGCGCGTGTCGAGATGCGCCAGGCTGATCGGCAAATCGAAACGCCGCGGTCCCGCGCTGCCCGGATTGACGTACAGCACGCCCGACTTCTCAAACCGCGCCGGCTTGTGCGAATGCCCGGTCACCACGGCGTGAAACCCGGCCGCCGCCGGATCGAGATCGAGCTCCTGAATATTGTGCAGGACGTAAATCGTTTTGCCGTCGACTTCCGCCACCGCCGTCGGCGGCAGCGTTTTGCCCCACCGGTCGTTATCGATGTTGCCGCGCACCACGATCACTGGCGCCAGCTTCCGCAGCGCCTCCAGAATCGCCGGCTTCCCCACGTCGCCCGCATGAATGATCAACTCGGACCCGCGCAGAGCAGCCACCGCCTCCTCGCGCAGCAACCCATGCGTATCCGAAATCAGCCCGACCATCTGTTTTTTCCCGCGTCGCAGACGCGCTCCCAACCTGTCATTCCGAGTGGAGTCTCGCGCTCTTGTCGTTCCCGCGGTTTTTGCGGGCGCGAGACGCAGCGAGGAATCTGCTTTTCCTCCGCGTTGCCCGCCCGCCTCGATTCCTCCGCGCTCTCTGCGTCTCTGCGGTGAATCCCCGGTCTTCTCGGTGCCTCTGTGCCTCAGTGGCGGTCAGTCTTTCCCGGCCGACTTCACAGCGTGCCCGCCGAACTCGTGCCGCATCATGGCCAGCAACTTGTTCGCAAACGGCTCCGGATCCTGCGAACGGAACCTCGTATCGAGCGCCCCGGTCAACGTCGGCAGTGGCACGCCCATTTCGATTCCCTCGATCGCCGTCCAGCGTCCCTCGCCTGAGTCCGTCACGTATGCGCCGATGCCCTCGAGCGTCGGATTCTTTTCGAGCGCGTCCACCGTCAGGTCGAGCAGCCACGAACGAATCACGCTGCCGTATTGCCAGATCTTCGAAATCTGCAGCAGGTCGAGCCCGAACTCTTTCTTGTGCCGCAGCAGGTCGAGCCCTTCCGCATACGCCTGCATGATCCCGTATTCAATTCCGTTGTGAACCATCTTCACGTAGTGCCCCGAGCCCGCCGGCCCCACGCGCCCCCAGCCCTTTTCGGCCCCGGGCGCCAGCGTCTGAAAGATCGGCGCGAGCCGCTTCACCACGTCCGCATCGCCGCCGACCATCATGCTGTAGCCTTCGGTGAGCCCCCAGACGCCGCCGCTCGTGCCGCAATCCACGTAATTCAGTTTCTTCTGCGTCAGCGCCGCCGCGCGCCGCACCGTATCCCGGTAATACGAGTTCCCGCCGTCGATGATCGTGTCGCCCGACGCGAGATGCGGCGTCAGCAGATCGATGGTCTGGTCGACCGGCGCGCCCGCCGGCACCATCAGCCAGATCGTCCGCGGCGTCTTCAGCTCGGCCACGAGTTTCTCGAGCGAGTCCACTCCCGCGGCGCCCTGGTCCATCACGCGCTTCACGACCACCGCGTCGCGGTCGTATCCCACTACGCGATGTCCTCCGCGCACCAGCCGCTCCGTCATGTACGCGCCCATCTTTCCCAGCCCAACCATTCCTAGTTCCATCGCCGTAGCCTCCGATCAAGTAACTTCAAATCCCAGTCGTAATTTCAACTTTCCGATCAAGTCCCTCAAGAAAGCGGCTGTCATTCCGAGCGAAGTCCCGCGCTCTTGCATTTCCCATCGCCTTTCGATGGGCGCGGGACGCAGCGAGGAATCTGCTTTTCTCGTCCCTTCCGTCGCGCGTCCCAATCTCCACTCGTAGGAGCGGGTTTCGAACCCGCCCTCTGGCGCTCTCTCCACCTGCCGCAAGCGCCGCTCTAATCGGCCGTCACGCCCAGCCGCGCCAAATCCTCCCGCAGCTGCGCCACATTCTGAAACTGCACCGTATGCATCCCCATTTCCTTGGCGCACTCCAGGTTCAGCCCGCGATCGTCGATCATCGCGCACTCATCCGGCTCCGATTGCGTGATCTTCAGCGCCAGACTGTAGATTCCGCGGTCCGGCTTGCGCACGCCGAGGTAGCACGAACTGAAAAACGCCTTGAAATACTCGCGCAGGTTGAATTTGTGAATGCGGTAATCGTTGATCTCGAGCGATTCGTTGTTGAGCGCCGCCGAAAAATAGCGCCCCGTCCGCGTCAGCGCGCGAAGAAAATCCAGCGATTCCGGAAACGGCTGAGACTGCGCGAACATGAAATTCTTGAAATCATCCGGCGTGAACGCGCGTTCCCTGTAGAAAACCACCCGCCGCAAATATTCGTCGAGGCTCGCCTGCCCGCACTCGAACGCATTCAGCATCAGCTCGTGCCGGTCCTCGAAATCCGCCCAGTCGAGATTGAACGTCTCGACCGCGTTCCGCCGCGACCCGCGATCCCATCCATTCGTCAGGATCACGCCGCCGTTGTCCCAGAACAGCACCTTCACCTTCGCCATGATCCCTCGCGCGACGAACCCGCGCCGCAATCCACCATTATCCCCGCCCCGTCCCCCGCGCAGAAGCGGAATTCTGGGCAACAAGGACGTCGTCCCTTGGCCAAGGCCTCGGACAATACGCGCGCATCCTTACGCTATGATGAAAACCGCGCCGATGAAGCCTCGCGAAAGAGAGAATCTGTTCGCAATCTTCACCATCGGCCATTCCACGCGCCCGATCAGCGAATTCCTCGACCTCCTGCGCGCACAAGGCATCCGCCAGCTCATCGACATCCGGACCATCCCGAAATCGCGCCGCAATCCTCAATTCAACACCGATGCGCTCGCCGCCTCTCTCGCCGCAGCCGAAATCGGCTATGTACACATGAAAGAACTCGGCGGCCTCCGCCACCCGGCCCGCGATTCGATCAATCTCGGCTGGCGCAACGCATCCTTCCGCGGCTACGCGGACTACATGCAGACCCCGGCCTTCGCCCAAGCGCTCGATCGCGGCATCCACCTCGCGGAAGAAACGCCGCCAACGGTCCTGATGTGCGCCGAAGCCGTCCCGTGGCGCTGTCATCGCTCGCTCGTCGCGGACGCGCTCGTCGCCCGCGGCATCCGCGTCCTCGAAATCGTCAGCGCCGCCGCCCCCAAAGCACACGCGCTCACGCCGTTCGCCCAAGTCCGCGGCACACAAGTCACCTATCCCGCCGATCAGCGCTCCCTCCTGGACCCAGCCCCGGACGCTCCGTAAATGGCAAGAGCGAAGACCGCGCCGTTGGGCCATGCGCTCAATTCTGGAAACGCCCCCACGACAAATCCGTTCCGTCCCTTTCGTGCGTCGCCGCTTTCCGCTATGCTCAGGACGCTCGCAAGCGTTTCTCGGGTTCCACGTTTCGCACCTCCTTCCGCATGTGTCGGGCTCGAGCATCGAAGCAAGGAGCGGCTTTGAAGTGTGTGATGTACGACGGAGCATGCGCAACGGAGCAGTTCCGCAATCGGCGCGAGTGCCGCGAAGGGATCGTTCGAAACCCGTGAAAGCCAAGATGGACGCACGCAACCTCGCGCTAGCTTGCCTCGTCTGCGCCGCCATCGCGGTCGCCGCGGTACTCCCGGCTCCAGCCTGCGCCCAGGGACAACTTCCGCTGTGGGCCGTCGCCATCGCGCAGAATCAAGCGACGGCATCCGCGCAATCGCCCACGTCGGTATCAGAGCAGGCGCAATCGCTCTCATCTTCAAGCTCCAGCCAGAATCCAAACACTCCGGGACGAACGCAGTCTCAGCAGAAAAAAGACGACCGGATGTTTTTCGTCATGCCGAATTTCCTCACGGTGCAGAACGAAGCCGAAGTAAAACCGCTCGGCTGGAAAGGCAAATTCGCCATCACCGCCGACGGCGCCTTCGATCCGTACGAATTTTTCGTCGCAGGCGTCGTCTCAGGAATCCGCCAGGCGGAAAACGCATATCCCGGTTTCGGGCAGGGCTTCGTGGGCTACGGCAAACGCTATGGCACGGCCATGGCCGATCAAGTCGACGCGAACATGATGGTCGGCGCCGTTTTCCCGACCATCCTGAAGACCGATCCGCGCTACTTCCAGCTCGGGAGAGGATCGTTCTCGCATCGCTTCGGCTACGCTCTGAGCAGGATTTTCATCACGCGCAAGGATTCCGGCGGTTCCACGTTCAATTTCTCCGAGCCCGTCGGCAACGGCGTCGCCATCGGAATCTCGAATCTGTACTACCCGGCCTCCAACCGCAGCGTCTCGAGCAACATCAACGGCTGGGGCCTCCAGATGGCCATCGACGGCTTCGGCAACGAACTAAAGGAATTCTGGCCCGACATCCACCGCTACATCGAGAAGCGCCACCACGGTTCCGCATCCGGCGAAATCCGCTAACAAGCAACTCCAGCGCCGTAAGCGCGGCACAAGCATTTATCCTGAGCTACGTGCGTGCACCGCTACGAGTGTAATCATCAGCCCCGGAGGTGCGGCACAAGTTAGCCCAGGCCGGAAGGCCTGGGTGCCGTAGCGAATGAAAGCCCGAGCGCCGGAGGTGCGACACAAGCGTTTATCCTGAGCTACAGGCGTGGATCGCTGCAGATGCAATCATCAGCACCGGAGGTGCGGCAGAAGTTAGCCCAGGCCGGAAGGCCTGGGTGCCGTAGCGAATGAAAGCCCGAGCGCCGGAGGTGCGACACCAGCTCTGAGGGCAACCTCCAACCTTTGCACACTAATGCGGAGGCGGAGCCGCTCCCCGCGCCGCCGGCTTCTGCATCAAGAACGCCAGCGGAACCAGGCACAGGACCACGATCGCCAGCACCGCGATCACATCCTTGAACGCCAGCGCCGCCGCCTGCTGCTCGAGCATTCCGGTCAGCCGCCCGTAGGCTTGCCGGTTCGCCTCGTACATGCTCATCCCGCTCTTGTGGAGAGTCGCCGTAAGCCCCGCAATCATTTGTCGAAAGGCGGGGTTCCCGTTCTGCATCCGCGCCGAGAGGTAGGTCTGCCTCGTCTGCGTTTCGCGCGTCACCATCGTGCTCACCACGGCGATCCCGATGCTCCCGCCGATGTTGCGCACGAAATTCATCATGCTCGATACCTGGTTATTCTTCTCGCGCGGAATTCCCGCGTAGCACAGCACGTTGGCCGGAATGAAAATGAACGCGAGCCCCGCCACCTGGTACGTGCGCAACATCGCCGCCGTCCCGAAATCCATGGTGAGCGTGAGATGGATCGCCACGTAATACAGCCCCGCCGCCGACGCGCAGTATCCGAAAGCCAGCAGGTAGCGCGGGTCGATTTTTCCGCTGAGCGCCCCGGAGATCGGCATCGTCACCATCATCAGGAAGCCGCCGAGCGCCATGCATTCGCCCGCCTGCGCTGCCGTGTAACCCATCAGGTTCTGCAGAAACTCCGGAAGCAGCACGGTCAGCCCGTAGAGCACCACGCCCAGCGTTGCCATCGAAAGCATCGCCGTCGCCAAATTACGTTGCTTCAGAAGTTTGAGCTCCACGATCGGATGCGGATTGTTCCATTCCCACCAGACCCAGCAAATCAAAAGGATCGCCGCAACGATGATTCCCGCTGTGATCAGGTGCGAGCCGAACCAATCGAGTTCCTGCCCCTTGTCCATCACCATCTGCAGGCAGCCAATGCCCAGCGCGACCAGCGCCAGCCCGATGTAATCGATCCCGCCCTTCTTTGCCTTGATCTGTTCCTCGCGCAAATACGGCGGGTCTTCGACCACACGATAGGAGAGGAATAGCGACACGATGCTGATCGGCACGTTGATGTAGAAAATCCACCGCCAGCTGTAGTTGTCCGTGATCCATCCGCCGACCGTGGGACCGATCGCCGGGGCCAGCACCACCGCCATCGCGTAGAGCGAAAACGCCATGCCGCGCTTTTCGGGTGAGAAAGTGTCCGCCAGAATTGATTGCTCGCTCGGCTGCAAGCCGCCGCCGCCGATTCCTTGCAGGATCCGGAAAAACACGAGCGTTCCGAGCGTCGGCGCCAGGCCGCAGAGAAAGCTGCTCGCTGCAAACAGCGCCACGCAAAACATGTAATAGCGCTTGCGCCCGTACCGTGTCGCCAGCCACGCGCTCACCGGCAGCACGATCCCGTTCGACACCAGGTAGCTCGTCAGCACCCACGTCGATTCATTCGTGCTCGCGCCGAAGCTCCCGGCGATGTGCGGCAGCGCGATGTTGGCGATGGACGTGTCGAGCACTTCCATGAACGTCGCGAGCGTCACCGTGAACGCAACAATCCAGGGGTTGTACCGCGGACGCCAGGCTGCGTGATCGATGGGTAGGGCCGCTGCTGCCATAGATGGCTCTTGCAAATTCTCCGGGTGTGATTAAATATACATGCATGTATGTATGCTGTAAAGCGCGTTGGAGTTGCATGTGACGGCGCCGGCACGGGCCGCCCGCCCGCTCTCGACGCAAGAGGCGCGCACAACCGCCACGCGGCAGCGCCTTCTGGCCGCCGCCGAGACCGTGTTCGCGCGCGATGGATTCGAAGCGGCGCGCCTCGAAGATATCGCCGGGCTCGCCGGCTACACGCGCGGCGCCTTCTACGCGCACTTTGAAGGCAAGGAAGACATCTTCTTCGCGCTGCTCGAGCAGTGGGTTGCCGAACGCATCGCCGAAGTCAACGCCGTCCTCGAAAAGCAAAAAAGTCCGCAAGCTCGTTTCCGCGCCCTGCGCGACCACTACACGCACAGCCGAAAAGACCGCGGCCTCGTCCTGCTCTCGCTCGAATTCAAACTCTTCGCGCTGCGACATCCCGAAACCCATGCGCGCCTTCGCACCCGCCACGAACGCCTGCGCTCCTGCGGCGGCGATTTCGTCCGCCGCGTCTCGAAAGATTTAGGGCGCACGCTCCCGATTCCCAGCACGGCCGCCGCCACCGGCCTCGGCGCGCTCTCGAACGCCCTCGTCCTCGAGCACCTCTTCGATCAAACCGCCGTCTCCGATCAGGACATCCGCCACCTCCTGGGCGTAGTCTTCGACGCCATCCTCGGCACGCAGTCCGCCCAGTAGCCAATTTTTTCCCGACAGAGCCCGCTCTAGAGGACCATCCCGCACGGATCTGGCTGAATCTGAAATCTCAAATCTGCAATTTCAAATTGTCGGCAGCATCTGGCGCATCCGAAAGCGAGTCAGGGGGTCGGACCTTCAGGTCCGACATAAGAATGCCGCGCGAAGCCTGCCTGTCGGCAGACAGGCGCGTACCTTTGCGCAGATTTATCTGCGGCATGTGGTGCCCAAGCCGCGGGCGCGCCGACAACGCCGACGAGTGCGCGAGTAAACCGACCTTGCGAGGGCAATTTCGCGTTCAGGCCGCCCAACTCGTCCTCACTCCGATTTTGTGGCACAGTAGACATTCGATGGCCACCGCTTCCGGGATCACCCCTCCCAAGCCCAACGGACGTATCGCATTCACCTACCCGTCCTTCACGCTCTACCAGGTCGCCCGCTTCTTCGTCGTGCTTGCCACCGAGATGCAATCGGTCGCGGTCGGCTGGCAGGTCTACGAAATAACGCGCCGCCCTCTCGACCTCGGCCTCGTCGGCCTCGCGCAATTCCTGCCGGGAATTATTTTCCTGCCGCTCTCGGGACACACCGCCGACCGCTACCATCGCTCGAAAGTTCTAACGGTCGGCTACGTCGCGCTGGCGTTCTGTTCCGCGCTTCTGCTCTCGATCACTCTTCGCGGCACGCGCATGGTGTATCCGATTTACGTTGCGGTCGGCCTGATCGGAGTCGCGCGCGCCTTCACCGGCCCGGCCAGCCGCGCGATCCTGCCGCAGCTGATCCCCGAGGAACATTTCGAGAGCGCGTTCGCCTGGGGCGCCACGTTCTTCGAGATCGCGACGATCCTCGGCCCCGCGGTCGGCGGCCTGGTCTACACGATCTTCCGCGGCCCCGCGGCGGTCTACGCGGTCGCGATGGCGTGCGGCCTCAGCGGCGCCATCGCGATGTCGCGCGTGAAGCTCGCGCCGCGAAAAAAGCCGCTGGAAATCCTGAATTGGAAAACGGTGTTCGCGGGATTGCACTACATCTGGCGCGAAAAAATCGTCCTCGGCTCGATTTCGCTCGATCTTTTCGCGGTACTGCTCGGCGGCGCGGTCGCGCTGCTCCCGGTCTACGCGCGCGACATTCTGCACACCGGCCCCTGGGGACTCGGCCTGCTCCGCTGCGCTCCAGCGGTGGGCGCGGGAATCATGGCGCTGTTCCTGGCGCATCGCCCGCTCGGCAAGCGCGCCGGAGTGAAGATGCTATTTTGCGTCGCGGGCTTCGGCGTGTGCACGATTCTCTTCGGCGTCTCGCACAGCCTCGCGCTCTCGCTCGCCGCGCTCGTTTTCGTCGGCGCCACCGACATGGTCAGCGTCGTCGTCCGCGGCATCCTGATCCAGCTGCGCACGCCCGACGAAATGCGCGGCCGCGTCAACGCCGTCGACATGGTTTTCATCGGCGCGTCCAATGAACTCGGCGCGTTCGAATCCGGCGCCACCGCCGCGATCTTCGGCACCGTGCCCGCCGTCGTGATCGGCGGCGTCGGCACGCTCCTCGTCACCGCGCTCTGGGCCTGGATGTTCCCCGACCTGCGCAACGCCGACCAGCTCGTCACGCCCACCCGGAAAACCTAATCCGCGGCAATTCACGTAGCGCCGGCGTCTCGCCTGCCCAGCCGCGCAAAAGCGCGAGGCTCCTGGAGTGCGGGAGCTCGCTCCCGCCGCTTGCCGCCCGGGCTTGCCCGGGCGTGCTCCCCGCACGCGCTACGTGCACAGCGCGGGGGAATGCGGCTCGGCGTCGCGAAAAAAAGCGCAGCGCGGAGTTCGCGCCAACCGCGCCGAACACGCGGCGCCGATTCACGTAGCGCGGACGTCTCGCCTGCGCTACGGCGCGAGGCTCCCTGGAGTGCGGGAGCTCGCTCCCGCTGTTTGCCGCCCGGGCTTGCCCGGGCGTGCTTCCCGCACGCGCCACGTGCACCGCGCCTGGAAGTGCGTAAGCATCACGAAAGAAACGCGAGCGCAGCGCGTAGTCCGCACCAACCGCGGCTCCCGAGCGACCGAGCGCAGCGCGAAGCCGCCGGCGGCCGGAGCGCAGCGAGCGGCCCAAGGTGGAAGGGCGGGGATTCATCCCCGCCAAAAAAAGCCGGGGCGAAGCCTGCCTGTCGGCAGACAGGCCCCTTCCGCTGCGCAGCCTCACCCGCAGCAAGTTTTCGCGTTCCCGCGCTACAAGCGGAGCCGAACGCTCACCGCTAATCCGCGGCCTGCTTCTTCTGCTCGACCACCGCGCCCTGATACACCTTCGCCGGCCGCCACGCCTGAACGTTCGTCCCGCCGCTGACGCGCGTCTGCATCCCGGGCACATAAAAGTTGTACGGATGCACCGCCTCGATCGCGCTCGCATCGTCCAGCTTCTTGTAAAGCTCTGCGGGCATCGACCACTCGATCGCCGCGAGATTGTCATCGAGCTGCGCCACTTTCGTTGCGCCCAAAATGATCGACGTGACTCCCGGCTTCGCGGCCAGCCAATTCAGCGCCACCTGCGCGGGCGGCTTGCCGAGCTGCTTCGCGACGTCGAGCAGCACGTCGAGAATCTTCCAATTGCGCTCCGTGAATCGATTGAAGAGCCCGCCCGACGGCAGCGCGAGCCGCCCTTCGCCCGTGCCCTTGTCGCCCTCGCGCTTGTACTTGCCCGCCAGGAATCCGCCGGCCAGCGGACTCCACGGGCACAGCCCGACGCCGAGTTCCTGCGCCACGGGAATATGCTCGCGCTCGATATTGCGCTCCGTCATCGCGTACTCGAGCTGCAGCGTCGCCATCGGCTCCCAGCCGAATCGCTCCGCCAGCGTTTGCGCGCGCGCGATGTACCACGCCGGAGTGTCCGAAAGCCCCCAGTAGCGAATTTTTCCTTCCTGCACCAGCGTGTTCATCGTCGAGACTACTTCTTCGACGGGCGTGATCGTGTCCCACGCGTGCACGTAATACAAATCGACGTAATCCATTTTCAGCCGCCGCAGCGACCCTTCCAGCGCGCGATACAGATTCTTGCGCCCGTTGCCGCCGCCGTTCGGATTGCCGGGCTGGACGAAATTGAAGGTGTACTTCGTGGCGATCACCACGTTGTCGCGCAGCCCGCGCTCGCCGACGAATTTCCCGGTCATCTCCTCGGCTTGCCCGTTCGTGTAGCCGTCGGCCGTGTCCAGAAAATTTCCGCCCGCGTCGATGAACCGGTTGAACATCTCCTTCGACGGTTTTTCCTCCGCGCCGAATCCCCAGTCGGTCCCAAACGTCATCGTGCCCATGCACAACGGGCTAACGCGCAACCCCGTGCGGCCCAAAGTGGTGTAGTCCGTCAATTTCATGCGCTCTCTCCTGATTCTTGCTTTATGCTTCTGCTTCTCGCCTCATGCTCCTGGTTCTCGCCTCATGCTCCTGGTTCTTGCCCCATGTAGCGCTGGCCTTCACGGCCAGCAGCTTTTGCATTTCGAATTGCTGTCGTAGGGGCGCTGCCTTGGCCTGAGCGGCGAAGGCTTGCCGCGCCCGCCTTTGCTTCCTGTCGCCCCGTCCGGCGGGGTGCCGCATCCGTGTCGATTAGAACGCATCGCCGCCGTGTCGATCAGAAAACCAACGGTTCGCCGTTCGCCGAAAGACGTAAATGTAGCGCCGCGGCCTTCAGCGCGGCAGCCTTCGCGTTTGGTGTTGCGCTCTCTCAACTCTCAACTCTTCAACCGTCCCAAACTGCCCTTCCGACGCTAGCACATTCCGCCGTCACGTCAACGCACCCTTCGCAAGAAAAAAGGACAAGGCACAGTACTGCCCGAAAGGCCAGCAAGGACACGCCCGGTGTTCGCCGTTGACTTGAGGTGTAAACGTAGCGCCGGGTTCTTTAGCCCGGAAGTGTTGCAGTCGCTTTTGCCTTTCGTAGCGGCGGCCTTTTAGGCCAGCGGATTTTTCTCGGTGCGCCTTTGTAGCGGCCGCCTCGTCTTCAGGCGGGCGGGTTTGCTCCGTAGGGGCGCTGCTACGCTGCGCCGCCGTTGCCTTAGGGTGTGAACGTAGCGCCGGGTTCTTTAGCCCGGAGCAGTCGCGGTCGCCCTTGCCGCGCGCGCCGTGTGCGTCCGCCGTGGCGGATAGCGGCCACCTTGCATTCAGGCGGGCGCCTTTTCTTGCCGTTATGCCAATGTGGGCATAACCTGAACTGCCATGAAGAAGAAACGCGCCATACAAGAAACGCCCGTCGAAAAAAGCAGCGGCAACGTCTACGCCGACTTGGGCTACGCCGATAGCGACGACATGCCGGTAAAAGCCCAGATCGTCGCGAAGATCGCCGAGATCATCGAACAGCGCCACCTGACTCAGGAACAGGCCGCGCGGAAATCCTCGGACTCACGCAGCCAATAATTCCGCGATTGCTACGTGGACAATTTAGAGGAGTCTCGGACAACCCCGCCCGCCTGCCCTTCACTGTATTCAGGGTAAAAAAGGTGGCCGCTACGAAGGCCGGAAACCCATCGAGATGCCGGATATCACGATCAACGGATACGTGACGCACTACGAGGACGACGACTTCACCGATCCTTGGAAGCCGCGGCAGACGATCGTCATCCAGCATGGATTCGGGCGCAATTCGCAATTCTGGCGGAGCTGGGTGCCGATGTTGGCGGGCGACTATCGCGTGATCCGGCGGGACCTGCGCGGGCACGGCGGCTCGGGCGATCCGGGGCCGAGCGATCCGTGGTCGTTCGACGGACTCGTGCGCGATCTCGCCGCCTTCTGCGACGCGCTCGATCTCGACGGCGTTCATCTGCTGGGCGAATCGACGGGCGGGATGCTGGCCGTCGGATTCGCGGCGACGCCGGCACGGCCCGCGCCAGCCGAGGCGCGGCTGCGTTCGTTGACGCTGTGCGCGACGCCGAAAACGATTGGTCCCGCGGCGCAAAAACTTTTCTCGTTCGGGCGCGCGTCGTGGCAGGCGGCGCTGATGGAAATGGGATCGGAGGGCTGGGCGCGGGAGTTGCTGTCGCGTCCCGGGACGTTCCCGAGCACCGACCCTGCGCAAATCGAGTGGGCGATCAAGCAATTCGGAAGAGCGTCAGCCGCTTCGCTTGCCGGCTACAGCACCGTGATTTCGACGACGGACATCACGCCGCTGCTGCCGCAGGTGAAAGTGCCGGCGCTGATTCTCGCGCCGACGCGAAGCGCCGCGACCTCGCTCGAAGAGCAGGAGAGCATCGCCGCAACGCTGCCGCAATCCGAACTCGTCGAAGTCGATGGCGCGGGTCACGAGATTTACATCGATCGCGCGGAGGACTGCGTCGCCGCGCTGCGAGAATTCCTCGCCGGCTTTCAGTAGC
Source organism: uncultured Acidobacteriota bacterium (assembly GCA_963743335.1). Taxonomy (GTDB): domain Bacteria; phylum Acidobacteriota; class Terriglobia; order Acidiferrales; family UBA7541; genus Palsa-295. The sequence continues at coordinate 1,210,996 of CAVUPI010000001.1, read as the reverse complement.
TGAGGTTTCAGTCCAGTGCTGTTGGATCAGCGCGTGGGTGGGCCTTGCGATGCATCTTGCAGGGCTTTCGCTAGGTCCGGGTGCTCGAGTAAAACTTCGCTCATGGCGTCCCGGCCGGCTTCCTCGCCTTTGGCGGCGCCTTCGCTTTGCAATTCGATTGTCAGCTTGGGGAGAACCGTGAGCGTCTTTTGCCCTAGCGGGGTCTGGTAGAACTGCGTGAGGCCTTTGATGTCGTCGTCCGAGAGATATTTATCGTAGGCGGCGGCCGCCATGTCGAGAAATTCCTGGATGGTGAGCTTGGCGTGAAATTTCTGAAAGAAGAGGTCGATCAGTTTGGCGCGATAGTCTCCCGGCGGGAGTGAGCGTTCGAGATTCGGGCGGATGTTTTCTTCCATCCCGTCCATGGTCTGCTGCATCAGCGAGCGCATGCCGGTGACTTCGAGCAGGTGCTGGATGTCGGCGGCCTTCACGGGATCGGCGGGCGCCGGCGCGGCGGCGGTCTCAACCGGTGTCGACGATTGCGCGGCGTCGGCTGGCGCGGGTTGGTTCTGCGCGCGGGCCGGGAGCGCGGCCAGAAAGAAAAAGCAGACGACGGCTGCGGCGGAAGTCTTCATGGGACCCCTCCTGGTGGGCTAGTTTGATGCGAGCGAGGCGCGGCTGCAAGCGCTGGCGCTGGGAACGTGCCAGAAGCGGCTTTTCCTGACCATTTAAGGCCTGTTTAACCTCCCGCCAGGGGGGTCGAGGAGTCCCCTGTTGGAGCAGGTTTTTGGCGCCGGTTAAGGGTGGAAGCGTGGGCCTTTAGGCCCGCGAAAAGCGCTGGACAGAAAAGGGGCTTCAGCCCCGGGCCTTAGCCTTTCACGTCGTGGCTGAGAGTCACGCCCACAAAGATCGCGGTTGTCACGCGGACTCTAAGGGCCCGTGCTTCCTCAACGACCCACGACGCGACATTAGAATTTTGCGCAGGGTGCACAATTGCTTGCGCGGCGGCGCGCGCGAAAAACAAATTTACGCTACAATTATCTAGCCGTGCTTTCGATTAACAACATCACGATGCGCTTCGGCGCCCGAATCTTGTTCGAGGACGTGACCACCACGTTTCTCGCCGGGAGGCGCTATGCCATTTCCGGGCCGAACGGCGCGGGCAAGTCGACGCTGATGCGAATTCTTACGGGCGAGCAGGAGCCTTCGAAAGGCTCGGTGACGCGGCCGAAGAAGCTCGGCATTTTGCGCCAGGACCAATTCGCGTTCGACGAATATCGCGTGATCGATACCGTGATCATGGGCAATGCCCCGCTGTGGAAGGCGCTGGTCGAGCGCGACGCGCTGTACGCGAAGCCGCACGAAGAGCTCACCGACGCGGACGGCATGCGCCTCGGCGAGCTCGAAGGAATCGTCGGCGAGGAAGGCGGCTACACCGCCGAGGCCGACGCGGCGCGATTGCTCGACGGGCTCGACGTCCCCGAAGCGCTCTACGAGCGCAAGATGAGCGAGCTGCAGGGCGGGCAAAAAGTGCGTGTTTTATTGGCCCAAGCGCTCTTTGGCAGCCCGCCGGCGCTGCTGCTCGACGAGCCGACGAACTATCTGGACCTCGATTCCGTCCACTGGCTGCAGGATTATCTGTGCGCGTATGAAGGAGTGCTGATCGTGATTTCGCACGATCGCCATTTCCTGAACAGCGTGTGCACGCATACCGCCGACATCGATTACGAAACCGTGATCATGTACAACGGCGGGTACGACGATATGGTTCTCGCGAAGACCGCGATCCGCTCGCGCATCGAATCGGAAAACGCACAGCGCGAGAAGAAAATCGCGCAGCTGAATGAATTCATCGCGCGGTTTTCGGCCGGCACGCGGTCGGCGCAGGCCACCTCGCGCAAGAAGGAAGTGGAGCGGCTGCAGACCACCGAGCTGGCGCGGTCGAACATCGCGCGGCCGTTTATTCGCTTTCAGATGGACCAGCACTCGGGGCGGCATCCGCTCGAGATCAAGAGCGTGGTGAAGGCCTACGACGGCGTGAAAGTGTTCGCGCCGTTTTCGGCCAGCGTGACGCGCGGCGAAAAAATCGCGCTGATGGGGCGCAACGGAACCGGCAAGACCACGCTGCTGAAGTCGCTGCTGCGCAACGCCACCGGCTTCATCGAAGATACGGATAAAGAATTCACGATCGATGGCGGCAGCGTCGCGTGGGGACACAACGCGCTCGTCGGGTACTTCGCGCAGGACCATTCGGAATCCATCGTCAAGGGCACGACGGCGATCGAGTGGCTGCATCAATTCAAACTACAGGCGACGCAGGAAGAGCTGCGCGGGCTGCTCGGCCAGATGCTCTTCAGCGGCGAGGACGCGTTGAAGCAGACGAGCACGCTTTCGGGAGGCGAAGCGGCGCGGCTGATTTTCTGCCGGCTGATGCTGCAGCGGCCGAATATCCTGGTGCTCGACGAGCCGACGAACCATTTGGATTTGGAGTCGATCAACGCGCTGAATATCGCGCTGCAGAAATACGACGGAACGCTTTTGCTGGTGACGCACGATCACGACGTGATCGATGAAGTCGCGACACGCATCTGGCATTTCAAAGCTGGGCACGTCGAGGACTTCAAGGGTCCGTACTCGGAATATCAAACGTACGCGCAGGAAAAAGCTTCGTAGGACAGGACTTCGAGCGGGCGGTATTCCCTTCCAGCGGTTACATTACTCATAGAACTATCATCTGCTGGGCAACGCCGCGCTATGAGAGCGCGGCGAAGCGTGGCACGTGTGATTGCGCGGATCGATTAAACCCTGCGTGAGCGAGAAGGAGAGACGATCAAAGCGGAGCCGAGTAGCCCCATGAGTCCGAGCGCCAGCATGGGAAGTGTTCCGGGTTCCGGCGTCGATACGGGGGTTGAGGTGGTGGTTGGCGAGTGCGGATCGCTGACTTGGCGCCCCAGGCCCCATCCGTTCCAAATCCGATGATTCGGCTGCAACTCGACGAAATTGAACTTGCCGATATCCGATAAAAAGAACGATATGAGACTCGTGACCGATGGTGCGTTGTGCGTGTCGACCTCGCTGGCGTCCCTGCTGGTGACCACACCGAAATCCCGCGAGTGGCCGGAGATGGTGTCCGACCATGCAGGAGCTGTGGCACACAGGATGCCGGCAAGAACGACTGCTGCGATTCGTGCCTTCATTATGTGAGTTCTCCGTGACCTGAAAAACCGGGCATTGTTGGCCGAAGACCCTTGCGGGTCCACGACGCTCAAAAAAGATAGACGGTGGGGCGGAAGGTCACCATCGGATGAATGTTGTAGGAAGCTGTAAGGATCGCTGTAGGGTGCTGTAGGCGAGAAAGGTCATTAGCATATGGCGCATGTGCCGCTTTGAAACTGTGCGCAGCGGATTGGACTTTCGACACGGCTGGATCATCCAAAGCGAGATGCGGGCAACGCGACCGATGCGGGAGGGAGGCTCATGAGACACAGGCGGAATCCGTTTCTGTGGCGAATCATGGACGAGGGACTGGAACATCCCGCGCGGACGGCGGTGGCGGCGACGGTGTCGCTGGCGGTGGCGGGGGCGTTCAAATTGCCGGAGGCGTACTGGGCGGCGGTGACGACGATCGTGGTGATGCAGTCGACGCTCGGCGCAGCGCTGAAGATTTCCGGGCAACGGTTTGCGGGGACGGCGCTGGGCGCCGCGGCCGGAGCGCTGATCGCGATGTATTTCCCGCCGACGGCGATCGTGTTCGGCGTCGGCGTGTTTGTGATGGGGCTGGTGTGCGCGGTGCTGAATCTGGACCGGGCTGCCTACCGATTCGCGGGGATCACGCTGGCGATTATTTTGTTGGTGGGTCGCGACCGGTCGGCGTGGGTGTCGGCGATTCACCGCTTCATCGAGGTGTCGATCGGAATCGCGGTAGGGCTGGTGATTACGGCGCTGTGGCCGGAGCGGGACACGGCGCGATCAGCGTAACTTTCCGCAGGCGCGATGCTCGGGGAGCGGAGGCGACGGTTTGGACTTCGCCGGAGGCGTACGGTACGATGCGGCTCAGAGGAGGGCATAAGCATGAGCCTGAAACTCACCCACGTGATCGAATTTGTGGCGGACATGGACAGCGCGGTGCGGTTCTATCGGGACGTCATCGGGCTTCCGCTGAAGTTCCAATCGCCCGGCTGGAGCGAGTTCGTCACCGGCGAGACGAACCTCGCGCTGCATCCGGCGTCTGAAGGTAAACCCGCGGGGAGCTTCGAAATGGGCTTTACGGTGGGCGACCTTCCGAGGTTCCATGAGGAGATGAACGCGAAAGGCGTGAAGTTCAGCATGCCTCCGACGAAGCAGGACTACGGCAGAATGCTGGCGCAATTCGTGGATTCCGAAGGCGCGCATTCCAGCGTCTCCGCATCGATGTAGACGGCAGCAAAACAGCCACGCAGCGAGAGGACTCAGCGGGAGACTGAACTTGGCGACCCTACCAAAATCGCCGGACGTGCAGCCGGAAATACAGGAAGAGGTTCTTGCGCCTTCGACGGGCGGGAGCGGGCCCGGGTTTCGCGGCGGCGATGTCGACGACTGGGACGACGATTGGCGCGCGCGTTTTTATGCGAGGAACCGGCCCGTGCCGCCGGACGTGTATCGCGCGGGCATGCTGTATGGAATCGGGTCGATCGTGTCGCTCTTTGCGACGATGGCGGCGATGCTGACGATCCGCTGGGTGGGGTCGCGGTGGTGGAGGCCGATTCAGCTGCCGGAAATTTTGTATGCGAATACGGTGGTGCTGCTGCTGAGCAGTTTCGCGCTGCAATTGGCGCGGATTTATGCGGACGATGCGCGGCGATTCGCGCGTTACGTGGGTGCGACGCTGGGGCTGGGGCTCGCGTTCGTGGCGGGGCAGGTGATCGCGTGGCGGCAACTGCTTTCGCAGGGCGTGTACGTGGCATCGAATCCGGGGAGCGCGCTTTTCTATACGATGACGGCGGCGCACGCGGTGCATCTGCTCGGCGGGATTGTTGCGCTGGTGTGGCTGGTTGCGCGGGCGCGTCGTTTGCGGACGAACGGGAAGCTCGGGTTGGCCGCGGAAGTGGTGGGGATCTATTGGCACTTTATGGATGGGTTGTGGGTCTTTCTGATGGGCCTTTTGTTTCTGGGCGTGCAGGGGCGGGGATTTTGGATTTCGTTGTAGGCGTTGCGGATAGATGGAGCACCTAGGACTTCAAAGGCGCTACGAAAAAATGGGACGGGAGATTTTCGTTTCCCGTCCCATTGCAGAAACTGTGCGGATCAGCTTAGGTGGTAGTCGACTTTGACTGTGAGGCGGATGGCTACGGGCTGGCCGTCGAGGACCGTGGGGGCGTACTTACGCGCCGCGACCGCTTTCATGGCACCGGGAACCAGGAGCGGGGGGCCGCTGATCAGGTGGACCTGCGTCACGTTGCCCTGCTCGTCGATGATGGCTTCGACTACGACCGTGCCTTCCACGTGCGCGAGCCTGGCGATCGGCGAATAGACGACCGGCGGTTCGTAGAGCAGAGTCGGCTCTTTCATGCCGCTGGTGATGCGGATTGGACCCTTGGGCCGTTCGGCTGGTGGAGGCGGCGGTGGCGCTACGGTGCCAACTCCTCCGAGCACGTCACCCATCCCTCCCGGGACGCCTCCCGCCATGCCGGAAGAAATGGTGGGAGCCATCGCTGCGGCATCGGCGACATTTTCAGCAATCTTCTTCGGGATCACGGTCGGAGCGGTGAGCTGAGCCTTGATGAAAGTGGGCTTGGGCGCGACGGCCTGCGCACGCGCCATCGGCGGCGGTGGAGCTGCCGGGGGCGGAGGAGCGATCAGGATCGCGCTATTCACTTTGTAGAGATCGATGCCTTCGGTGAAAAAAAGCGGAATAAGAAGGAGCCCGCCGACGACGGCCAGCTGTATGGCGAACGCGAGGCCCGTTTGAGCGGCGCGCTTGCCCTTGGAACGCGCATCTTCTTCGATGATTGCGGTCGAGAGGAAACCCTGTTTACGGGACGAGGCCGGGGCCGGAACGGCGAACGGGCGCTTGACCGGTTCGCTGGGACCCAAACTATCTTGCTGTAATGCACCCTGATTAACCGCTGACATCTTCCATCTCCTTTTCCAACTGGAAACATCCGGCCGTGCGGCATCATTGGAATCTCAGTCGAGATCCAAATTGAGGCCCGCACTGCGCCGCCGCTTTCGATTGCGGCGGGTAATCCCGTCTCCACGTGGAAAAGCGAGATGCTCTATGTACACTAAAAACTCTCCATTAGTTTGCAGATTCAGGCCGAAAACCACAAACTCAAAATACGGATGGGTAGCATCGAAGAGGGCGATGAATCCAGGGAGTGCCGGAATGAATCGTGGCGCGGCGGACGTGGCACGCACGGAATATCGTCGTACGGACGGGTAAATACGGGCTCCGGCGGCGTCGGTTGAATCGGCTGTACCTTGCTGATACCCTGAATCCACACCTTCCGGAGGACCTGCGCATGGCGACGAAAACGAAGAAGACGAGCTTGCTAGAGACTGCCGAAGAACTGACCGTCATGGCGCAAGAGCGTCTCTCGGCCCTGCCGGAAGAGGAACAGGAAGCTAGGGTGGCGGCGTTCGCGCGCAGGGATTTTAGCGGCGGCCATGCGGCTCGTACCAAGTCTTCGAAGCGCGGCCGTATTCCGGCGTCCCGGGCATCCGGCCGAGGTCGTCGATAATCGCTTCTTTGAATGACTCCACGCCGTTGCTCTTCAAGCAGCTGCGAGAACAGCTGCTACATTAGGAAACACCTGCCCGCGATTTGCCCCCTCGGCCTGCGGCGGATTGACGGCGTGCGGCGAACGTGAAATTATGCACGGGCTTGCGATAGGAGCGGAAAATGGCTACGCAACTGGCAGTGACGTACGCGGATTTGGGACTTTTCATCGGCGGCGAATGGCTGGGCGCCGAGGGGCGGAAGACTTCACCGGTGGTGAACCCGGCGACCGAGGAAGTGATCGGGCAGGTGCCGCATGCGTCGACGGCCGATCTCGACCGGGCGCTGGCGGCGGCGCAGCGGGGATTCAAGACGTGGCGGGCGGTTTTTCCGGATGAGCGCGGGCGAATCCTGAGGCGCGCGGCGGACCTGATGCGCGAGCGCAAGGAAGAGATCGCGCGGATCGCGACGACCGAGTCGGGCAAGTCGATCCACGAGACGCGGATCGAAGTGATGATGTCCGCGAATATTTTCGAGTGGTACGCAGAGGAGGGACGGCGCGCGTACGGGCGAGTGCTGCCGCAGCGGGCGATGGGCACCCGCATGGCGGTGGTGAAGGAGCCGGTTGGGCCGGTGGCGGCGTTTGCGCCGTGGAATTTTCCGCTCGGCAATCCCGCGCGGAAGATCGGCTCGGCGCTGGGCGCGGGGTGCTCGGTGATCTTGAAGCCAGCGGAAGAAGCGCCGGCGAGCGGGCTTGCGGTGGCGCGCTGCCTGGTGGACGCGGGGCTGCCGGCGAATGTGCTGGCGATCGTGTACGGCGTACCGGCGGAAATTTCGGCGTATCTGCTGGCGTCGCCGGTGATCCGCGCGATTTCGTTTACCGGATCGATTCCGGTGGGCAAGCATTTGATGAAGCTCGCCGCGGACGGGATGAAGCGCACCACGATGGAGCTGGGCGGACATGCGCCGGTGATCGTGTTCGATGATGTCGATTTGGAGAAAGTGCTCGACGCGTCGGTGACGGCGAAATACCGGAATGCGGGGCAGGTGTGCGTTTCGCCGACGCGCTATTACGTGCACGAGAAGATTTACGGCAAGTTTGTGGAGGGATTCGCGGCGCGCGCGAAACAAGTGCCGGTGGGCGACGGGCTCGACGAGAAAAACAAGATGGGGCCGCTGGTTCACGCGCGGCGGCTGGCGGCGATCGAAGGATTCATCCAGGATGCGCGGGAGCATGGGGCGCGCGTGCAGGCGGGCGGAGCGCGGCTTCGCAGCCCGGGATATTTTTTCGCGCCGACGGTTTTGTCGGATGTGCCGAATACGGCGCGGATCATGAATGAGGAGCCGTTTGGGCCCGTCGCGGTGATCAATCCGTTTTCGGATTTCGATGCGGTGATCGAGCAGGCGAACCGGTTGCCGTATGGGCTGGCGGCGTTTGCGTTCACGAATTCGGCGCGGACGGTGAAATTGCTCGGAGAGCAGCTCGAGGCCGGGATGATCGGGTTGAACACGTATCAGATTTCCGTGCCGGAGTCGCCGTTTGGCGGCGTGAAGGAGAGCGGGCACGGGTCGGAAGAGGGCATCGAGGGGTTGGATGCGTGTTTGGTGACGAAGTTTATTAGCGAAGGGTAGGAAAGGCCGAAATTCGAAAATGGAAATTCGAAAATCGGTCTTGGTCGATGACGGCGAACGCGTTGTGCCGCACCTACGGCGCTTGGCGTTCATGTTGATGGCGAACCCAGGCCTTCCGGCCTGGGCTAACTTCTGACGCACCTCCGGTGCTTGGGAAACAACAGGGGAATGTTGGATGACGGCGGACGAGAGGATTGCTGGGCTTGAGAGACGCGTCGAGGAGCTGACGCAGCAGCTTGGCATTGTGCAGGACGAGCTGGCGATTCGGCGGCTGCAGCACGCGTATTCGTACTTCATCGACAAGTGCTTGTACGACGAGGCGGTCGATTTGTTTTCGGAGCGCGGCGAGACCTATTTTCTTGGAGGCGTGTTCAAGGGCAAGGCGGGGGTGCGGCGGCTCTACGGCGGGCGACTGCGCGACAAATTTTCGCCGGGTAAAAACGGGCCGACGTACGGTCTGCTGCTCGATCATCTGACGCTGCAAGACGTGATTCATGTGGCGCCGGACCGGCTGACGGCGAAGGCGCGGTTTCGTTGTTTCATGCAAGGCGGCAGCCATGAGAGCGTCCCGCAGATCACGGAGCCTTTTTGGGAAGGCGGAGTATACGAGAACACGTACTTCCGCGAAGACGGCGTTTGGAAGATCGGAGTGCTCGATTACCACGCGTTTTATTACGCGCCGTACGATCAAGGTTGGGGACGCGTGAAACCGGGTTATGCGGTGCCGGCGTATTCGGTGACGTATCCCGAAGATCCGAGTGGACCGGATGAGCTGACGACGAGGCGCGCGAGCTTCTGGCCGCAGACGGATGTGGTGCCCTTCCATTACGTTCACCCCGTGACGGGGAAGCCGCTGAAGTGAAATCGATCGAGGGGAAATTTCATGGCGGGTAAGCTGGCCGGCGAGACAGCGATTGTTACAGGTGCGGGCCGCGGGTTCGGCAAGGCGATCGCGCTGGGGCTGGGGGCGGAGGGCGCGGCCGTGACGGTGATGGCGCGATCGAAGGATCAGCTCGATGCCGTCGCGCGCGAGATCGAAGCGGCGGGCGGGCGCGCGTTTGCTATTGCAGGCGACGTGACGAAGCGCGATGACGTGGAGCGCGTGGCGGCTGCTGCCGAGAAAAAATTCGGGCCGACGACGGTGCTGGTGAACAACGCCGGGGTGACGGGGCCGTTTGGTCCCGTGTGGGTGATGGACCCGGACGAATGGTGGAAGGCGCAGGAAGTGATCGTGCGCGGTACGCTGCTGTTTATGCGCGCGGTGATGCCGGGGATGGTCGAGCGGCGCAAGGGCAGCGTGATTAATATTGCGAGCCTCGGCGGGCAATGGTTTTCTCCCCATGTGAGCTGCTACGGTATCGCGAAGATGAGCCAGATCCGCTTGTCGGAATTGGCGGCGGCCGAGGCGAAGGGCAGTGGCGTGTGCGTCTACGTGATCGAGCCGGGGACCGTGGTGACGGATATGACGGAGAGCACGATCGCCTCGGCTGAGGCGAAGCGGTGGGTGCCGCGGACGGTCGAATATTTCGTGCAGCTCAAGCGGACGAGCGATCCCGGGCCGGGGCTCGCGCGATGCGCGGAGATGTGCGTGCAGTTGGCGTCGGGGAAATATGCGGCGCTGGCTGGGCGGTTTTTGATTCCGCAGGATGATTTCGCGAAATTGGCGCTGGAGCCCGCGCCGCCGCCGGGTTCGGCGACGTTGCCGCGCGAGGCGCCGCGCGCGTAGTGGGATTGTGCTCGGCGAAATTGGCAGCCGTAGGGCGCAGCAAGCCTTCGCAGCTCAGGCCTCAGGCCAGGGCAGCGCCCCTGCAACCGTCTCGGGGGCGCGAACGAAAAACGCCAATCGGGAGATTGGCGTTCCCAGGGGTGAGGCAGCCAAGATTGACGCGCGGCTCATCGAAGTGATAGGACCTTTATGTAAGAGCAGCGATTCTTGATAGCATCGCCCGGCCGAGGACAGGAGCCACACTCATGACAACCCGCTTCCCCGATTCATTCGATTACCAGGGCTTCAACGCACCGATGCGCACGGAGTGCGACGTCTACGATTTGGTCGTTGAGGGCAATCTGCCCAAAGAGATCAACGGGCAGTGGTACCGCACGATTCCCGACCCGCAGTATCCGCCTATGCTGGGGAACGACACGTACCTGAGCGGCGACGGGATGATCAGCTCGTTTCTGTTTGAGAACGGGCACGTCGATTTCAAGATGCGCTACATCATGTCGGAGCGGCTGAAGGCCGACCGCAAAGCAAGGCGCGGGCTTTTCGGACTGTACCGGAATCCATTCACGGACGATCCGAGCGTGCGGGGCATGAACCGGTGCGTCTACAACACGACGCCGATTTTCCACGGCGGGAAATTGCTGGCGCTCAAGGAAGACGGCCGCGCGATGGAGTTGCATCCCGATACGCTCGAGACGATGGGCGAATGGGACTTCGGCGGGAAGCTCAAGAGCAAGACCATGACCGCACACACGCGGCTCGATGAAGATACGGGCGAGCTGTGTTTCTTCGGCTATGAAGCGAGCGGTCTTGCGACGCGCGATGTTTCTTATTGCGTTGCCGATAAAGAAGGCCAGCTCGTGCAGGAACAGTGGTTTCAGGTTCCTTACGTCTCGCTCATGCACGATTTTGCTGTGACGAAGGAGCATGTGATTTTCCCCGTGTTCCCCACAACGGCCGATCTCGACCGCATGAAGGCGGGCGGGGTTCACTGGGTTTGGGAGCCGGATAAAGAGACGTTCGTCGGAATCATGCCGCGCGACGGCAGCGTGAAGGACATGCACTGGTTCCGGAGGCCGGCGTGCTCGGCATTTCATTTCATGAACGCGTACACGGAGGGCAAATTCGTGCACCTCGATTTCGGCATCGGGAAATATGCTCCGTTTCCGTTCATTCAGGAGGCTTCGCACATCCATCCGAAACCCGAGGACATGGCGTACGGTCGCGTGGTGCGGTGGAGCTTCGATATGTCGAAGCCGGGCGAGAAATTCGAGGAGTACAAGCTCGCGCCGTCCGGGGATTTCCCGCGCATCGCAAACAAGGATCACATGAAGGACTACTCGATCGGCTACTACGAGCGGTTCGATCCGGAGGCGGGTCCGCCAATCGTTTCGGGGCCGGTGGGAGCGGGCTTCAACACGCTCAGCCGCCTCGAGGTGAAAAGCGGAAAGATGCAATCGTGGCATTCGAACCGGCCGGTCACCATTCAGGAGGAAGTGCACATTCCTTCGAAGCAGCCGGGGCACGAGGGCTATCTCGCGCTGGTCGCCGACCTGCACGAGACGCAGCTCTCGGATCTTCTGGTGTTCGAGGCCGAGCACGTCGATAAAGGCCCGATCGCGACAGCTCATTTGCCGTTGCGGCTGCGCAATCAGGTGCACGGCAACTGGGTGCCGGCGGAAGAGCGGAGTTAAATTCCACGGGCGGGCGCTAATGCCGCGCCCATTCCATTCAGGAACGAACACGCAAGTCAGCTGGCAATTACTGCGCCGCGCGTTTCTCGCAGAGCCGGAAATGCGCGGCAAGGAGCCGGATGACACAAAAAGCTGGATTCTACGGCTGGAAGCTGCTCGCGGTTTTCTGGCTGATCGTTTTCACGAATTTCGCATTCCCTCTCTACGGCGCGAGCGTCATCAACACCTACATGGCCGCCGATCTGCATATGAATCGCGCGGCGCTCGGCGCGGCCTACGGATTCTTTCAATGGATGGTCGGGCTGCCCGCTCCTCTCGTGGCGATTTGCATCAACAAAAAAGGCGTGCGGTTCACGATGCTGGCCGGGTGCTTGACGGTGCTCGCCGGCGCGCTGCTGATGGCCCTCGCTGTGCGCGAGGTTTGGCAGGTGTACTTGGTTTTCGGAGTGATCGTGGGCCTGGGAGCGCTTTCGGGCGGGATTTTGGGCGCGCAGGCGGGCATGGGGCGATGGTTCGTGAAGCACAAGGCGCGGGCAATCACGCTCGTTCATACGGGCAGCGCCTTTGGCGGTTTCGTTGCGGCGCCGCTGCTCAATCATACGATCGCCGCGTTCGGCGGGAACTGGCGCGCCGGATGGATTCTGATTGCCGGGCTGAGTTTTGTGGCGTCGCTGCTCGCGTTCTTTTTCATTAAAGAGAGTCCCGCCGATCTCGGGCAGGTGCCGGACGGCGCGGCGGATTCCGAGCTGCCGGCTGCTTCCGCACCGGTGCGCGCGGGAGTGGGCGGGGTTTACAAGACCACGGAGACGTGGACGTTCGGCGAAGTGTTTCGCACGCCCGCAATGTGGATGTTTCTCGTGGCGATTCTGGGATTCAGCGCGGGATATCCGCTGTTTCTGGCGCAGGGCGTGGCGCATCTGCGCGACCTGGGTTACACGGCAGGAGCCGCTGCGTTTTCGGTGTCGGTGATGCTGCTGGCGAGCCTGTGCGGCACGCTGTTTTTCGCCGCGATAGCCGACGCGATCGAGCCGAGGTTTGTGTGGGCAGCGGCCTCGGTGCTGTTCGGGGCCGGAATGATTCTGGCGCGGCACGCGAGCGGAGCAGCGGGGCTGTATCTCTACGCGATTTGCCTCGGCGTGGGATTCGGCATTTCGTTTTCGTCGATGATGGCGCTGCCGGCGAATTACTATGGGCCGCGCGCGTATGCGCCGATCGTCGCCGTGGTGATCGCGGTGGGAACTACTGCCGGTGCGGCCGGACCTTTCGCCGCGGGATACATCTACGATCGCGTTGGCAGCTACGATCCTGCGTTCTATGCGGTGTCGGCGCTGAGTTTCTTTGCCGCGCTGCTTCTGCTGTTTGCGACGCCGCCCGTTCACAAGTCGGCGCGCTCCTTTGTGCCCGCCGCGCGCTAGATTTGGAATAGAATCGATCGCTTGATTTTGCGCGGCGCCGAGAATCGTGCGCGCGCATGGGAGACCCGAATGGCGGGAGAGCTCAAAGGGCGCGTCGCAATCGTGACGGGCGGCGGAGGCGGATTCGGCCGCGCGATCGCCGCGCGGTTCGCGGCGGAAGGCGCGGCGGTGACCGTCACTTCGCGGACCCTGGCGCAGCTGGACGAAACTGTCGCCGCGATTCGAACAAACGGCGGAAGGGCGCTCGCCGTGGCGGGCGACGCGACGAATCGCGCGGACGTGGCGCGCGTGGTGGCGGAAACCGAGAAAGCGTTCGGGCCGGTGACGATCCTGGTGAACAACGCAGGCGTCCCCGGACCTTTCGGGCCGATCGGCGTGATGGACCCGGACGAATGGTGGGCGGCGCAGGCGGTCCATTTGCGCGCGCCGGTTCTTTTCGTCAGCGCGGTCCTGCCGGGAATGAAGGAGCGGCGCGCGGGCTGCATCCTTACGATCTGCTCGCCGCGTGCGAAAATGGCGACGCCGTATCTTTCGTCGTACTGCATCGGCAAAACGGCGCAGGTGCGGCTCACAGAACTTCTCGCAGCGGAAAACAAGGAATATGGAATCACGGCGGTGGCCGTGGATCCGGGCAGCACGCCGACGCAGCTGGCCGACAAGACGATCGATTCTCCGGACGCGCAGCGCTGGGTGCCGGAAATGGTGGCGAAGCTGCGCGAGATGCGCGGGCAGCCGGGCGGCGAAGTGGTGCTCGAGAATTGCGCGCATCGGTGCGTGGAGATCGCGGCGGGGCGGCACGACGATTGGAATGGCACCTATATTGGAAGGAACAACACGGCGGACCCGTGGCGCTAGTTGCGTTCTTTTCCGTGACGGCTGATGCGGTATATTGTCGCGGCACATTTCGGATCGAAAGTACGGAGTAATTGGGAGCTACAGAGTCATGAGAAAAATCGACATATTCACTCATATCTGGCCGAAGGCGTTTCACGAACTGCTCCTGAAGCAGACCGGGCAGATGAAGGACATGCACCGGCGCAGCGAGGCGGTCCCGATGATGACCAACCTCGACCGGCGCTTCGCGGTGATGGACATGTTCGACGAGTATCAGCAGATATTGTCGCTGGCGTCGCCGCCGCCCGATGCGGTGGGCGCGCGCGAGGCGTGGCGCGAGCTGTCGCGCGTGGGCAGCGACGGCATGGCCGAGCTGTGCCAGAAATATCCGGACCGTTTTCCGAGCTTCATCGCGTCGGTGGCGATGCGCGATCCGGAGGGCGCGGTGGAAGAAGCGACGCGGGCGGTGAAGGAGATCGGCGCGTGCGGCATCCAAATTTATTCGAACGTAGCCGGGAAGGCGCTCGATGCGCCGGAGTTTCGTCCTGTGTTCAAGGCGATGGTGAGTCTTGGCAAGCCGATCTGGATACACCCGGCGCGCACGGCCACTTTTCCGGATTACCAGACCGAACAGGTCTCGCAGTACGAAATCTGGTGGACGTTCGGCTGGCCCTACGAATCGAGCGCGGCGCAGGCGCGGATCGTCTTTTCGAAGATGCTGGACGAAATGCCGGAGCTGAAAATCATCATCCATCACGCGGGCGGCATGGTGCCGTTTTTCGAGGGGCGCGTGGGCGCCGGGTGGGACCAGCTCGGTGCGCGCACGTCGTCGGTGGATTACAAGCCGCTGCTGAAAGAGCTGAAGAAGCGGCCGCTCGACTATTTCAAGATGTTCTACGCGGATACGGCGACGTTCGGATCGAGATCGGCGCTGGTGTGCGCACTCGATTTCTACGGAGTCGATCACGTGCTGTTCGCCTCCGACGCGCCTTTCGATCCTGAGGGCGGGCCGATGTATATTCGCGAGACGATCAAGGTAATCGATTCGCTCGACATCCCGAAGGAAGACCGCGAGAAGCTGTATTACAAGAACGCCTGCAAGCTGCTTGGCCTGAAATAGAGGGCGCGCGGCCCGATCCCCATTGGCTCTTGCGAACTTGTGAGCGAGCTGGCGAGTATGGGCGCTGCTCCGTTTCGGTACAATCCCGCCATGCCCCTCGATTACGTGGACGTGGCGACATCTGCCGGCGAACGCGGCAGCCAGGCTGTGCTGCGCCTGATGGGGCCGCTGAGCGCGCACACTGTGTTCGAGTTTCAGGATGCGGTGCAGGCGAACACGTCGGACGTGCTGATCATCGACTTCAGCGCGGCATCGCACATCGATTCGGCGGGGCTGGGCGCGCTGGTGGGGGCGTACGTCGGCGCGAAAAAAGCGCGGCGGAAATTCGCGATCGTCGGACTGAACGAGCAGGTGAAAACGCTGCTCGGCATGACGCACCTCGGCCATCTGTTCCCTACCTACGCGAGCGTGCGCGACGCCGAAGTCGGAATTTTCTGACCGAATCCGACTGAACTTCTATTGAAAACCAGTTATCCGCGGGCGGGTTTCCTACTGCTTCAGGAGCGCCTCGATGGCCGAGATCACTTGCGGAGAATCGGGCGTGACGGCGGGCTCGAATCGCTGCACGACTTTTCCCTGGCGATCGACGAGGAACTTGGTGAAATTCCACTTGATATCGCCGGCGAAGGAGGGATTGGCGTCCTTGGTGAGGAATGCGTAGAGGGGTGCCTGATCGTCGCCCTTCACTGAAATTTTCCCGTAGACGGGAAATGTGACGCTGTATTTCGTCTGGCAGAAAGTTTTGATCTCGGCGTTCGTGCCCGGTTCCTGGCCGCCGAAATTATTCGCGGGGAAGCCGATGATGACGAAGCCCTGGTCCTTGTATTTCTCGTAGGTCGACTCGAGGCCGGAGTATTGCGGCGTGAAGCCGCAACGGCTCGCGACGTTGACCACGAGCACCACTTTGCCTTTGTAGTTCGCGAGCGGCGCGGGCGTGCCGTCGAGCAACGGCAGGGTGAAATCGTAAATGCTCGATGCGGCGTATGAAGTCATGCTGGCCATAAGAATGAGTGCCCCCAAAAGAGAATAGCCGAGAACTCCGATCTTCCGCGATCTTTTCATTGTTCCGCCTTTGCCGGCCCGCGACGCGCATCGTCTCGGCCGGTCGCGGGTGAAAGGGTAAGCTTGCTCACCTGTAAGGTCAAGGCTGGCTGCCTTGGCTCCGATTCCGCGACAGGCGGCGCGAGAGGTCGCCGAAAATATATTCGTGCTCCTCGGCGACCCCCAGGCGTTCGAATGGCCGCCAGTACCAGGCGGGATAAAGATTCGAGGCGATCGTTGTGGTGCGAGTGACCGTCGTTTCGCTGCCGTCCTGATGCAGGGTGTACTCCGCATTTTCAAAGCCAAGCCAGTGGCGCCCCGGCATATTGGTGCGGTCGATGGAAAGGCCCATCAGGGTAGGGGGCGACCACTGGATGATCGTTTCCTCGATGGAGCCGCGATCGAAATAGCAAGTGCGCTTGGCGCCCACGCCTGTGCTTTTCTCGACGCAACGCATCGGAACCGGCAGGCCGACGCGCATGAGCAACGGTTTTTTCGCGATCACCGTGTCGAAGGACTGCAGGTCGGCCCAAACCTCATCCACGGGTGCTTCAACTTGCACGGAGGAGGTGACGACCTCGGTACGGGGATGGACGAGCGTCGAAAGTTCCACGCGATGGCCCGCGACAATTACCAGCGGCATCGCCAGCAGCACGATCGACGGGAACACGGCGCCGTCGCTGCCCAATTTGCTGCGAAACCATTGGAACGCATACCCCAATGCGATTCCGCACAGGAGCCCCGTGAAGACCAGAGGAAACGCCAGCAGCGCGCAGACGGGCGTTTCCAGCTTCGTTACGATCAGCGTCAGGAGCGATACCAGCGTTGAGAGAAGCGCCGCAGCCGAGATTGTCTGCACGCCTTCGGCCACCATCGTGATGGCGAATCCGGCGGCCAGCGGAACCAGAAGGAAAACAACGGCGCCCATCGAGTTGGTGCGATGATTCTCCGAAAGGAAAAAGCCCCCAAGGCCGAACACGACCCCGACGGCCGCGCCCACGAAGACGCCCCGCAGCGAGCCTTCCCAGTCGCGCATTGCGGCCTTCCTTCCTGTCGCCAGCCTGCCAACCTCACCGGCAGCGCCGTCTTGCTTCTCGTCCCGGCGCGAATATTACTTCCGAAACTGAGTCGCACGCAACATCCGACGCGGGCTTGCCGTTGCGTTAGAATGTTGGGCAGCAAATGGAAGACCGGTTTTACCGCGCGACGATGAAGATTGGCGGGGGGACGCTGCTGGGCCGCCTCGCGTTCGCCTTTCTCGTCGTTTGCTCGATTGCGTTCGGCGCGGCCGTGGGGCTGCTGTTCGTTTACAGCAGCGACCTGCCTGAAATTCACGCGCTCGAAGACTACCGCCCGATCACTGAAACCGAACTTTACGCCGACGACGGCCAATCGATCGGCAGCTTCGCGCTACAGCGCCGGATACTGGTGACGTACAACCAGATTCCGAAAATCCTGAAGGCCGCGATTCTCACCACGGAAGATCAGCATTTCGAGGAACACTGGGGCGTCGATTTCCCGCGCGTGCTGCAGGCGGCGTGGCACGATATTTTGCGCCATCGCGTGGCCGAGGGCGCGAGTACGCTCACGATGCAGCTGGCGGGCGGGCTTTTTCTGAATCGTTCGGACCGCAGCTTCCACCGCAAAATCCAGGAAACGATTCTCGCGCTCGAGATCGAGCGTCACTACACGAAAGACCAAATTTTCACGATGTACTGCAACCAGATTTATCTCGGATCCGGCAACTACGGATTCGAGGCGGCTTCGGAATACTACTTCAGCAAGCCGGTGGAGCAGGTGACGCTGGCCGAGGCCGCCACGCTTGCCGCGATCATTCGCGGGCCCATCTATGCGCCGGTGAACCATCCGGAGCGCGCGCTGGACCGGCGAAACCTGGTGCTCGTGCTGATGCTGCGCGATCGCAAGATCACGCAGGGGCAATATGAGGAAGCGCGGCACGAGCCGCTGGGGCTGCACATCGAATCGCTGCGCGACGATCTCGCTCCGTACTTTGTCGAGGAGATTCGCCAATACCTCGAACACACGTATGGCACGGAGGCCGTGCACGAGGATGGACTGCGCGTGTACACGACGCTGAACGTCGCGATGCAGAAGGCCGCGGACCAGGCCGTGCGCGACGGCCTGCATGCGTACGACCGCCGGCACGGCTGGCGCGGCAACCTGCCGAATATTTTGCGCGATCATCTGGGAACCATCGAGAAATACGACAACGACGATTGGCACGCGCCGATCGCCAAGGGCGATTACGTCACGGGGCTGGTGACGGAAGTGCGGCCGACGTTTGCGACCATCAAGATCGGGACGTATCGCGCGATGCTGACGCCGGCGGATTTTTCGTGGACCGGGCAGAAGTCCGTGGAGGCGCTGCTGAAAGTGGGCGATCTCGTCTGCGTTCACATCACCGAATTGTCGGGCATGACGGCCGAAGTGCAACTCGAGCAGCAGCCGACCGCGCAGGCGGGCTTGCTCGCGATCGACAACGCGACCGGCGAGATCAAGGCGCTCGTGGGCGGTTACGACTTCCAGCAGTCGAAATTCGATCGCGCCACCCAGGCCATGCGGCAGACGGGCAGCTCGTTCAAGGTGTACGTCTACTCCGAGGCGCTGTCGCAGGGAATGTCGCCATTCGATACCGTGGTCGACGAGCCGGTGACGTATCACAGCGGCGGGCAGGATTATTCGCCGCACAACTACGACGAAAAATTTGAGGGACGCATCACGCTGCGCCGCGCGTTGGCCGATTCGCGGAATGTGCCGGCGGTGCGGCTGCTGGATCGCGTGGGAATCGAAAACACGATCGACCTCGCGCGAAAATTCGGCCTCGTGAGCCCGCTGCCGCCGTACCTGCCGCTGGCGCTCGGCGCGGCGGACCTGACGCTGCTGGAACACACCTCGGCGTTCACCGTGTTTCCCGACGACGGCATTCACATCCAGCCGCATTACATCCGGCGCGTGACGTCGTACGACGGCAACGTGCTCGAAGAGGACCGGCCGAATGTGACCGACGTGATTTCGCCGGATGTGGCGCGGACGATGACGGCGATGCTTGAGGACGTCGTGCAGTTTGGAACCGGTGTGCGCGCCAAGGAACTCGGGCGCCCGTCCGCCGGCAAGACCGGCACGACGAACGATTTTACCGACGCTTGGTATATGGGATTCACGCCGCAGATTACCGCGGGCGTCTGGGTGGGCAATGACGATCCGCGCGTGTCGCTCGGCAAGAAGGAGACTGGCGCGCGCGCCGCGCTGCCGATTTGGCTGGAGTTCATGCAGAAGGCCATGCAAGGGATGCCCGTCGAGGACTTCCCGAATGTGGTGCCGCTCGAGAAGCAGGCTGTCGAGCATGTGGAGCAGGTCGATACGCCGGATACGGCTCCGGCCGCGGATCCTGCCGAGCAGGGGTTGACGCAGACGAAGGCGCCGGCTCCGACGCCGCCTCCTGTTGCGGCGCCGCAGAAAACTTCACAGACGCCGCCTCCGGCGCCTGCGCCCACACATGCCGATGTGTCTCCTGGCGCGCACTGAGCGAGCCCCGCGTTTCGCCGTGTCTACTTTCTTACCGCCTTCGGAACGGATTCCAACCGGCTGGCTTTAGAGGCTTGGCCCGGCCGGTCGCGTCCACCAGAAGGACTTGCTTGCCGCGCTCGATTTCACCTATTGGCGTGATGTCGCTGAATTCCGGAGCGGACTTCAGGCGCCTCGCTAGGCGGCGCGAGACGGTGAAGAGGAGATCGTAGTCGTCGCCGCCGTCTAGCGCCATTTGTAGCGGATCGAGCTTGTGCTGGTGCGCGAATTTTGCGTGGCTTGGCGGAATTTCCACGCGCGGAACGCGATCCGCCCAGATGCGCGCGCCCACTCCGCTGGCGGCGCAGAGGTGGCCGAGATCGGTCGAAAGGCCGTCGGAGACGTCGATCATGGACGATGCGATCTGATTCTTGGCGAGCCATTCGCCGAACTTCACGCGGAGCCGCGGGTAGAGATGTTGCTTAAGTAGCCAATTTTGGCTGCGAATGGCGCTCTTAATTTCCTTAGCGGCCCCATTTCGGATGATTTCGAGGCCGAATTTGGCGCGGCCGAGACGCCCGGTGACATAGAGGATGTCGCCGGGGCGCGCGCCTGCGCGGGTGATGGCGCGGCCGGGAGCCACTTCGCCCATGACTGTAATGCTGATTGCGACTGATGGGAACTGGGTCGTATCGCCGCCGATCAGCGTCAGTCCGAGCTCGCGTGCCGCCTGGCGCATGCCCTGGAGGAATCCTCTAAGCCACTGTCCTGTAAGGTGTTGTGGTAGTGCCAACGTCAGAAGAAAGAACCGAGGTGTGGCGCCCATGGCGGCGAGGTCGCTTGTCGCGCGCGCCAGCGACTTGTAGCCGACCGAATCGGGCGGGTGGCGATTGGCTAGGAAATGGACCCGTTCAAGGAACGCGTCGCAGGTGACGATAATATCGGCATTGCGGCCGGGAACAACCACGGCCGCGTCGTCGCCGATTCCGAGGCTGACGCCGGCGCGAGACGAGCGGCGCGCGACTTTTCGCGAGCCGGTCGCGGACGGGACCGCGAGGGCTAACTGCTTGATTAGCTGGTCTTCCCGGCCCATTACTGGTCCTCAGTACAGTTGGCGCGGTCGCGGCTTATCGGGTAGACTTCTTGTACCCGGCTGATGGATCAATTATAAGGCGCGGCCAGTATAGCCTGCCCGCCTATGTCAAATGGAAGATTGGGGTTGACGGTAGGCGGTCTGGTTATTACAATTCCCCGGGTTTCGAACCAGGGCTCTCGGTTCAAACTTCACGATAGGGTCGTTCGCAGGGAATCAGTGGACCGCCATACGGGGCAAGCGGTTCAAGCCAGCCGTCGATAAATTCAAGGGTAAGACAGACTATGAGGGGTAGGTCTTACACATTTTTTATTGCATCGAGCGCTTCGGGCGGCATGCGACGCGTGTCGGTGCCCTTCTACGTGCTGCATATGCTGACGATCCTGGCCGTGGTGGGCGGGATCACGGTGTCTGCCGCAGTTGGCTCGTATTCGCGGATGCTCTGGAAGGCGACGAGCTACAACTCGCTGCGGCGCGATCAGGACAACCTCAAAGAACGATACGTCCAGCTGCAAACCCAGGTAAAAGATACGAACCAGCGGCTCGATTCGCTGCAATCGCTTGCGGGCGAGGTGGCGATGGCGTACGGGATTGCGCGCTTCCGGCAGAGCGCGTTTGGCCTGACCGATAACGATAGCGCGAGCCCGGAAGCCACGGAAGTCGCGTTCCAGCAGTCGGTGGATGAATTCAGCTACCTTGAAAAGAACGCAGCCGTCGTGAGCACGCTGGGCGTGCAGCAGCGGATGCTGCCGACGGACCAACTCAGCACTCTGGGCATTGTGCCTTCGCTCTGGCCCGTCGTCGGGGCGATTACCGGGCACTTTGGCGAGCGGCTCGACCCGTTCAGCGGCGAGGGTGCGTTCCACTCGGGACTCGATATCGCTTCGCATTATGGCGACGAGATTCGCGCGACGGCCGATGGAGACGTAACGCAAGCGGGACTGTGCTCCGGTTACGGCCGGCTAATCGTGATCGACCACGGATTTGGCGTCAGCACCTGGTACGGGCATCTTTCGGGATTCAACGTTCAGGTGGGAATGCACGTGAAGCGCGGCGACGTGATCGGCTACGAAGGCAACAGCGGGCGTTCGACGGGTCCGCACCTGCACTACGAAGTGCGCATCAACAACACGCCGGTCGATCCGTGGCGATTCCTCAAGAACATTTCGCCGACCGCGACGGTGGATGCTACGACGACTGCCCCGACGAACACGGGCGACTAGGTTCAGCTTCTTCAGGTTCCCTTCGACCTTTTCTCTCCACATCTGCTGCGACCTTCCCAACCAAATTGCAAAGCGTGCGCTTGTCGGATACAGTTTGATTTCGCCCCAGCGTGTTGATCCTGTGACACAATACGCCAAACCCTTCGCCATTTCATGATCTTCAACGGTTGGGATTACTACGTTCTGTTTCTTGTTCCGAGCGCGATCCTGTTTCGCTCCGCGAGCGAACGCGCCCGGCCGTGGGTGATCTTCGCGACCGGCTGCCTGTTCTTCGTTTATTTCTCGTACACGCAGCTGGGCGGGATTGCGGGCGCCGCATGCCTGGGAATTTTCCTTTGGGAATCGCTCGTAAGCCGCTTTTACAAGCCGCTCTCGTGGATTTGCTGGGCCGGGGTCGCGCTGGCGGTCCTTTTTCTGATTATCTTCAAATACCGCAATTTCCTGACGGGGCTGGTGTGGGCCGACCCGTCGCGGAATCCGCTCTACTGGAAAGACGCGTTTCTGCCGCTGGGAATTTCGTTTTTCACTTTTGAATTCGCGCACTACGCGATGGACCGCTATCGCGGGAAGGCCGAGAAGGGAGCGCTCGGCGACTACATGGCGTTCATTCTGTTTTTCCCGACGATGGTGGCCGGGCCGATCAAACGCTACGAGGATTTCGTTCCGAAGCTGCGAACCATTTCCGCGGATTGGGCGCTCGACTGGCAGCGCGGGATCACGCGGATTTTCGCGGGGCTGGCGAAGAAGTTCGCGATCGCCGATCTGCTGACCGCCTACACGAATCATCTGAATTGGGCGGACATCGCACAGGCGCAGAGGGCCGTGCTGCCGCTCTGGCTGCTAGCGTACGGGATCAAGATCTACGCCGATTTCTCGGCGTATTCCGACATTGCGATCGGTTCGGCGCGCCTCTTTGGCATTCGCGTGCCCGAGAATTTCGATTGGCCGTATCTGCGGACGAACATCGCCGATTTCTGGCGGCACTGGCACATGTCGCTGACGAACTGGCTGATCGACTACATCTATATTCCCATGGGCGGCTCGCGCGTGAGCGGCGAGCGCGTCTACGCGAACATTCTGGTGACGATGCTGATCAGCGGAATCTGGCATGGCGCGGGAATTCATTTCGTCGTGTGGGGATTGCTGCACGGCGTGCTGCTGGTGATCCGGCGGGCGTGGCGGATCGTTCGTCCCATGCCGGCGGCGCCGCCGCGATGGTCGCAGATCGGGTCATGGGCGCTGACGTTTGTAGCGGTGAATCTGGCGTGGGCTTTCTTTTGCATGGACGTGCACACGGCACTTTTCTTTTTCCGGAGGCTTTTCCTTGGATAACGCGGAGAAGGGCATCACCACTCTTGAATGGATCCAGTGGGCGTTCGAATATCTGGGCGGAGCGAGAGACGAGGCTCCCGCCGGGTTGCCGATTTCGCTCGGCAATTGGGTGTTCTGGGCGATCTGGTGGGGAGCGTTGGCGCTGGTGATTTTCGTTTTCTCGGGGCAAAGCTCGAAATTTATCTACATCGATTTCTAGGATCGATTCTTGGGGTGCGGCGGAAGAATGGATGGAAGCATTCTGATGACGGTTTCGAAGCGGCAGGTGTTGCTGGCGCTGGCCGGGCTCGTACTGATCCTGTTCGCGCTGAACGATGCGGTCGCGCGATCGGCCGGGGAAACTGTGCCGCGGCAGCTGATGGCGCGCGTCCGCGAAACGCCGGGCGTCAGCGTGCTGGCGCTCGGCAACTCACTGGTCGGCGTCGGATTCCAGGAATCCGCGTTCGACGATGGGATCGGGGCGGCCCAAGGGCACGGGATGATCAACCTTGGCCTCGGCAATTCGACGCCGGTGGAGCATCTGATGCTGTTGCGCTACGCGCTGCATAACGGCGAGCATCCGCGGCTGCTGATCTACGGATTCTTCGATTTCCAGCTGACCCATCCGGCGGAATTTTCGACGAGCGATTTGATCGGAAACCGGGCGATGCTTTATTACCTCGAGCCCGAGTACGCACGGCAGTTCTATCATTTGTCGCTGCACGACCGGATCGAGTTCGAGATCATGCGGCATTTCCCGTTATTCGTCGACCGGACGGTGACGTGGGAGCGCGTCGAGCTCCTCCGGCGGCAGCTCGAGCAGCAGGGAATGCCCCCGGAAAAGACGAATGCCATGGGTCGCGCGAACGATTTCTCGCTGCTCGAGTATCCGAGCACTCCTGCGTTCATCGAGGAGTGCGGGCGGGCGAGCCGGCGGGATTTGATTCCGTCGGTGCAGGCGATCATCGAGCAGGGGCGCGCGGCGGGGATGAAGGTGGTGTTCATTGAAATGCCGCTGCCGCCGGCGCACGTGGAGTCTTTTTACGATACGGCGGCGTGGGCCGGATATCGTGGGCACGTGGAGAGCATGCTGGCCGCGGACGGTGCGCAATTCATCGACGCGAGCCACATGATGCCGGACGAATCCATGTTTGCCGATCCGCTGCACATGACCTATGAGGCCTCGAAGGATTTCAGCCGGCGCGTCGGCCAATCGCTGAAAGAGGCGGCGCAGGGAGATTAGAGGGTGTCCGGTGAATGTTCGCGAAGGAAGCGAAGAGTTTCTTCAGGGCTATTCGTCCGAAGGCGGCAGCAACACTTGCTGCACCGGCTCGGCCGCCGGCAGCGCGCCCTGCGACATCTGCTCGACCGAGTTGGTGACGCGCGTCAGCCGCGCATCGGCATCTTCGTAGCTCTGCTGCGCGTGCCGCAGATGATTGCCGAGTTTTTCGTACAAGCCGCTGAAGACTTCGATCTGTTTCTTCAGCCCGGCAAGCCCCGCGAAGAGGTGCCGCGCGTTCTCCTCGAATTTCTGTCCCTGCAGGCTAATGGCAACGGCGCTGACGAACGCGCACAACACGTTGGGCGAAACCGGCAGCACGCGCTTGGCACGGCAGTATTCGTCGAGCCGCCCGTACTTCGAGTCCTGCGTCATCAGCAGCTCGTAGTAGACGCCTTCGGACGGCACGAACATCAACGCGTAGTCGAACGTGTGCTCGTGCGGCAGGATGTATTTCTCGGCGATCGAATCGGCATGTTTGCGCACGGCGAGCGAAAAATCGCGCCGCGCTTCGTCGCCCGCATCGACGAGCCTGCGGTACGCCTCGAGCGGGAACTTCGAGTCGATGCAGAGCAGGCGGTCGCCGCTGCGCACGATCGCGTCGACGATGCTGCCCGTGGAGGCGAAGCGGTGCTGCATCGCGTACGCGCTTTGCGGCAGCGCATCCGCGAGCAAGGTATCCAGCATGGTTTCACCGAGCGCCCCGCGCGTTTTCACTCCGCTCAAGATCGCCTGCAGCGTTGAGGTGGTCTTCGAAAGGTCCTGGCTCGTCTGCTGCATTTCGCCGATGCGCTGGCTCATTTGCATCAGCATGTCGGTGGACGCTTCGAGCCGCCGCGATACTTCGCGCTGCGCGTCGCTCGTGAGCTGTCCCGTGGCGGCCACGCCCGTCTGCAATTCCTGCCGCACCTGGCCGAGCTGCTGCGTCACGGATTGCGCGAGCTGGCCGAGTTGCGCGTTGATCTGCGAGGCGACCGCCTGGCCTTGCGTGGCCAGCGAGTTCTGCATTTCCTGGCGCACGGCGGACAATTGCGCCTCGGATCGCCCGCTCGCCGACCACACCACGGCGCCGATCGCGATCGCTGCAAGGATGGCTGCGATAAGCCAGGGAAGAAAAGTCATCGCCATTCACTGTAGCGCGAAGCGTGCTCCGGGAAAAGCCGCCGGTAGCATTTGCGGCGCGCCGGCGTGCTGAAACCGAGCCGTTCTTTCGCTATACTGTGCGTCCGAGGCGCGGTACCCAAGTGGGAAGGGAGAGGTCTGCAAAACCTTCATTCGTGGGTTCGATTCCCACCCGCGCCTCCAGCAACTTCATCGCTTTTTGCCTGAAGATCTTTGATTAAGCAGTCCCGGCACATGCAACCGGCGGTCTTGGCGGGCATAGGACCGCGAGGAAGTTGCGCGCACCAGCATTCCCCATCGGTTTCGCAACTCATCTGCGCGTTGCAGCGAGCACAGTGCGTCCTCATGACGATCGCTCCCCGTGCAAAACTAGCGGGCGAATTTGTCGGTCGCGGCGACGAGCGCGCGGCTGTTTGGCGGCTCGAACCCGCTGTGGCCGCTATCGGGCGTGATGATGAGTTCGGCTTCGGGCCAAGCCCGATGCAGCGCCCATGCGCTCTCCATGGGGCAAACGACATCGTAGCGTCCCTGCACAATCACTCCGGGAATATGGCGAATCCGCGAGGCATGTTCCAGTAGCTGCGCGTCGCTCTTGAGAAAACCCTTGTTGACGAAATAGTGCGCCTCGATGCGCGCGAATGCCAGCGCGAACTCGTCTTCTTCATAGTGCGCCGCGAAATCCGCGTCGGGCAGAAGCTTCGAAGTGACGCCCTCCCACCGGCTCCAGATCTTTGCGGCGGCGAGTCGCGCCGCCGGATCCTCGCTGGTGAGCCGGCGATAGTAAGCCGAGAGCAGGTCGCCGCGCTCAGACTCCGGGATGTGCGAGATGTAGGGTTCCCAGGCGTCGGGGAAAAGGACTGACGTCCCGCGCTGGTAGAACCAATCGATCTCCTGTTTGCGCAGCAGAAAGATGCCGCGCAGGACGAGTTCGGTGACGCGATGGGGATGCGTTTCCGAATAGGCGAGCGCGAGCGTCGAACCCCAGGACCCGCCGAACACCTGCCAGCGCTCGATGCCGAGGTGCTCGCGGATCTTCTCGATGTCGCCGACGAGATCCCACGTGGTGTTAGCCTCGAGCGATGCGTACGGCGTGCTCTTTCCGCAGCCGCGCTGATCGAAGAGGACGATGCGATATTTTTCGGGGTGAAAGAATCGGCGCTGTTTGGGTTCGGAGCCGCCGCCGGGACCTCCGTGCAGAAATACAACCGGCTTGCCCGACGGATTCCCGCTTTCCTCGAAATAGATCTCGTGGACGGGCGAGACGCGTAGCCGTCCGGTGCTGTATGGCTCAAGGGGAGGATAGAGCCAGGTGACTGGATCCTTCATCAGCGATTCACGAGTGCGATCGGCCAGCATCCCGAAAGTATACACACCTTGTGAGGCTACTCGGCGAGTGAGAAAGCTCCAGCAAAACGGGGCCGCAATCTTCCGGCCCCGGCTTCGCTTCGGACGCCACTTCAGCAGCTCGTGTTATTTCTTCTTGCCTTTCGTCTTCGCAGCAGGCTTCGGCGGCGCCGACATCATTTTGCGCATCGCCGCGGCCATGTCGGGAGCGTTCTTACTGCGCCACGCCTCGAGCTTTTCGACGTGCTTCTGCAAATGCTCGTGGAGGTGCGGATTCCCGTACGCGGCGCGCCATTCTTCGATGATGGGCTTCACACGCTCCCAGACCATCCACTGCTCGCCGCTATTTTCGAAAAAGAATTCCTCGTCGATCAGCCCGCGATTCACGATGCTCGCCACCATTCCCCAATAGGAAATCACCATCCGAGCGAAAGCGTTTTCCTTGCTTCCCATCGGCGCCACCTTCGACATCTCCTCGAAAGACGCCGGGCGGAAATTTCCCGCGAACCAGCTTCGAGCCTCGCGCATCAGGGGCTCGCGCCGCATGTCGTACAGCTTCAACATCAGGTTGACCTGCTCGTGCGTTACTTCGCCCATCGTTTCCTCCTCATGCAAGGTGGGATTACAAATGAGATTGGATTCATTTCGGCGGATCAGGATTGCTCAACCGGCGCCGTCCGGCCCTGCAATTCGACCTTATGCGTATTCGCCAGCGGGATTTGCGAGCCCTCGAACGCCAGCTTGATCCGCCGACGCAGCTCGCGCGACACGTCGTCCTTGCGGTTCAGGACCGTGCGCACCTGCAGCCGCAGGACAGTGCCGTCGAGCGACATCGATTCCACTCCCAGCACGCGCGGCCCGTCCATCAGCGCCGGAGACCAGCTCGCATCGTTCCGGAAATCGTTCGCGACTTTTTCGAGCGTCGTGAGCGCGTGCCCGACCATCTTCGTCGGACGGCACCGTCACGTCGATAAACGCCTGCGACCAGTCGCGATTCAAATTCGCCACCTGGCCCACCAGCGAATTCGGGATCGTGACCATTGCTCCGCCGGCGTTGCGCAATACGGTGCGGCGCAGCGTGAGATATTCCACGCGGCCGGTTTCGCCGTTGAGCTGGATCAGGTCGCCGACCACGTACTGATCCTCGAAGACGATGAAGAAGCCGTTGATCAGGTCTTTCACCAGCGTCTGCGCGCCGAAGCCGAACGCAAGGCTGGCGACGGCCGCGGCTGCCGCAACCGGCGTGACGTTAAACCCAAACTCGGGCAACGCCGTAAGGATCGCGACCGCGACGATCACCGACACGCCCACGCTGTAGAGCAGCCCGGCCATGGTGCGCGTTTGCTGCTCGCGCAGCTGCGCCACCCGCGTCGGCCCCTTCGAGATCTGCACGAGGCGCGTGGTCACGGCCTTCAGGATCCGCGCCAGGATCACCGCGAGCAGCGCGATGACGAGGATGCGCAGGCCGCGCGTCTCGGCGATTCGAATCCCGTGGGACAAGTACTCGTTCATGGTGTGTGAGCCGCGAAATTATACCATTCGCATCGCGGCGCGCCCATGCGATCACGGACGCATTTCGCCGCGCCTGCAGAATCGGTCACGGCGGATTGTTTTGCTCGCCCGTGCGCGGCAAGGTAGAATCGATGCGCGGCGTTCCCTCGCGCATCATCGCATCCGCATCGTGAACGTCACTGCGCGCCCGTAGCTCAGATGGATAGAGCGTGTGCCTCCGAAGCACAAGGTCAGAGGTTCGAATCCTCCCGGGCGCGCCATTCTCCTGTTTTCGCCACATCCAAAGGCGCAAAGCATCTCCGGTCGCCGGAAAACCTTTTATAGCCGGATGTCCATTCAAAACGCGTGATTCGATGGTAGACTCTCGCTCGCAAATCACCAGAAAAACGGGGGGGCTGGCTATGAGTAGAATTCTTTGCAAGTGGATCGTGCTCGCGGCCGTGCTGCTGGCCCCGGCGGCGGCTTTTGCGCAAGTGTCCTGCACGCGCGACGGTCTGCAAGCCGCCACCCATCTCTACCTGGACGCGCAAACCAAGGGCGATACTTCCGGCCTGCCGCTGGCGACCGGGCTCGCGTATATCGAAAACATGCAGGTCGTCGACATCAAGACGGGCGTCATACAAAAACCGCTGAAGATCGACTTCCATCGCACGCTGATCGATCCGGCCACGTGTCAGACGTTCACCGAAGTGATCGTCACGGACAAAACCCATCCGTATGTGCTCGGCACGCGCCTGCGCGTGAATCACGACAAAATCGTGGAGATCGAATCGATGGTGACGCAGCAAGGCGACTGGCTCTTCAACGCTGATAACTACTACAAGTGGTCGCCCACGGAGGATTGGGGAGAGATTCCGCCGGACCAGCGCGACACCCGCGACACACTGGTTGCTGCGGCGAACGCCTACCTCGATGCTTTCCTCGAAAAGAAACTCGATCTCGTGCCCTGGGGATACCCGTGCAACCGGACCGAAGGCGGCATCCGTACCGGCAAAGGCCTCCCGACCGATAGCTGCTCGGTCGGCGTACCGGCGGGCGTCAACATTGTCGCGCGGCGCTTTATCGTCGATGAGACCACCGGAGCGGTTGTAGTGTTCTGCACTTTCGGCGTCGGTGGATTGCCGGATACCCACCTCTTTCGCATAGAGCACGGCAAGCTGCGCTACGTGCACACACTCACGCACGTCCCGCCCGGCTACCACGTGCGGACGGGTCCGCCGCCGGCGAATACTCCCGCGCCCAGCACACCGGCGCCCAGCAAACAGTAGCGAACGGAATCGAGTCCCGGTCGCACCCGTGAGGAAATAACGGTCGGTGGAGGCTCGGGCAAGGGCCGGGCCTCCGCGGCTCGATTGTCACCAGATCGTGCGAATGTGCCTCGACCGGCGGATTTCGCGGTCGGCGGTAAGCAACGATAGCCCTTCCACCAGCGCCGTGGCTCCAATAAGGCGGTCTGCGCGATCCTTGGGATAAGTGTCGGGAAGGGCCGCAGCTCGCGCACACACCCTTCCGCTGATTGGCAAAACGGCGAACCGAGATTCGACCTCTTGCAAGAAAGACTCGATGCTGATGCCGAGTCGAATTCGGCCTTTGCTCGCCAGCACAGCCAATTCCAGCAACGTGATGCCGGCAATTGCCAGACCGTCCCCGCTCTTGCGCGCGCCCTCAATTGCGACCCTTGCCTTCCGTGAGATTCGCTCTCGATCGAACGCCAGCCAGACCACCACATGTGTATCAACGAGAATCACCGCAGTTCGCCCCACTCGTCTTCTGGCAACGCGGGTGACACGACATCTCCGGCGATGGAGCCTTTTCCTTCCAGAAAATTATAGATGTCATCCGTGTCTTCGTTCACGGGCACAAGCTTTGCCACGGCCTTGCCCCGCTTCGTGATCAGCACCGTCTCGTGCTTCGCCCGAACTTCGTCCATGATCGCGAGGCACTTCGCCTTAAAGGCCCCTGCCGCCATTTTCTTCATCGCCGTCCTCTTTAGAACTATAGTCATCATATCATGGTCACATAGGTTAAGAACAAACCTAGGATTGCGATGGTTCCCCGGGCGAACAAACGAACCCTTCATTGACGAAGGGCGTCTTAAATTCTTGCCAAATGCCTCTGGCCTGTGCATCAATAGACCCCCTCATGGCTCCATCGCAACCTTACCGGCGCCCCGGCGCCGGCTTCACTTGAAGCAGTTCCCTCTAAAGCGACCGTCGGCCGTTTCTAATTTCGACTAGGTAATTTCCAAGCGACTTGGCGTTTCTCCGCCCGTGCTCGATTCGGCGTACGGAAAAACGCTTACGTCCGAACAGGCCCCACCGCCCTCGGGCGGCACCGGGCTTCTTCTCGATTGGGGCGGGTACAAAACTTTCCAAGGAGAAACAGATGAGAGTCTTTGCTACGTGTGTGATCGCTTTCAGCCTCGTCGCGGCAAGCCCCGTGATGGCGGCGGGTGACAAAGATGCGGCGGGTGCGCCTGCTTCCGCCGCAGCGGCTTCGGCAGCCCCTGCGAGCCCCGCCGAGGCTCGCCTGGAAGACGAGCTGCAACAGCTGCGCGATCTCTTGATGGCCCAGCAAAAGCAGTCCGAGCAGCAGACCGAGGAGCTGAAACAAGAACTCAAAGACCAGCAGCAGAAGGTCCAGTTGCTCGAGCAACAGATGAGCGGGCAAGCGGACGCTCATGCCGTTTCCGCCGCCATGCCTGCCGCCGGGCTCACGGCTTCGCCCGCCGCAATCGGCGCCGCGGCCCCCGTCGGCATCATTCCCCAGCCGCAAAATGGCAGCGCGGACGCGGATTCCTGGAAAAAGATCTACGATGGCGGATTCTACGTCGCCAGCGAGGACAACAAGTTTTCTCTCCACATCAACGGTCTCTTCCAGCCGCGCTTCACCGCGTTCGATCCGAATAGCAGCGCGACCGCGCTGGGCGCTCCTTCGAGCAACACCAGCGATTTCGACCTCTACCTCGGCCGCCTCGCTCTTTCAGGCTCGGTCTTCGATCCCAGTGTGAAATACTTCGTCCAATTCCAGGGCACCACGTCGAGCAACACGATCGGCATGGCCTTTATCGACTGGTTCGCCCAGAAGGAATTCTCGAAAGCGTTCGTCGTGCAGATGGGCCGCTCGTGGACGCCGTATTCGCTCGAAAACTTCGACAGTCCCGGACAATATCTCTTCGCGGACTTCTCCTCGGCTGAATACGCCTTCGCGTTGTCCCGCGCAGTCGGCTTCGAAGCGCTCGGGCAAATCGGAAAGTTCGGCTACGCGATGATGATCGCCAATTCCGTTCCCGGCTTGGACGCTTCCGGCCAAGAGAACTTCAACAACAAGCTCGCCTATATCGGCCACGTGCAGTACGACGTGCTCGCGCCCTACGGATACCAGGAAAGCGATCCGAATCCCGCGGGTGCACCCACGGAACTCACCCTCTGGACATCGGCCGCCTACAATCCGGTCGCTACACCCTCGGCTTTTGAAAATCAGAGCGCGGGGGACCGCACGGTCGGCGTGAACCAGACGGTCGCGTTCCGCAAGAAGTTCTTCACGCTCCAGAACACCGGCTTCTATCGCGACACCGAGAGAACCGGTCTTCCGGGCTTCAACTCCTACGGTTTCGCCGAGCAAGCGGGCTACTACATCATTCCCGGCCACCTTGAAATCATCGGCCGCGTCTCCGGCGTGAACTGGGGCGCGCTCGATTTCGCCGCCACGACACCCGGATCGGAGACGAACACGTGGTACTCCGGGCCGAATTTCGCCTTCCACCGCGTGGACGAGCATTCGGTCGGCTTCAACTACTACCTCTATGGACATAACGCCAAGATCCAAACGGCGTATTCCTACATGACGGGGAATACGTTCGATGCGAAGGGCTTCAGCGCCAATCGCGTTTGGATCCAGGCGCAAATCATGTTCTAGGGGGATTTAGCGCGAACCCACAACTGAAATACAACCGGAGAGAAGGGGAGGCGGCTCCATGCTTCCCCTCTTCCGGCGCGGTTTGGCCTAGTTCCCGCGCAGCGTGCGCGCCGCGGTGGAAAGGGCGCTCAGTTTCGCGAATGCCGTCTGCGCGTCCGCCACTGGCCTCTCGGCGAAAGTCCCGAAGCCGCAATCCGGGTTCAGAAAGATGCGTTCGGGCGCGACGAATTGTTCGAGCTCGTGCACGCGCGCGGCGATCTCTTCCGGCTTCTCGATCTCCGCCGTGCGCGGATTCACCACGCCGTAGCCGACCTGCGCGCCCGGCCGTAATTGCGCCAGCGCCTGCGGAGTCCCCGCGCGCGAAGTCGCGTATTCCAGAACGAACTGATCGAGCTTCATCCGATTCAAGTAGGGGATGAGTCCGTCGTACGGGCCCGCGAGCAACACATCCTCGTTCCGGCTCCAATTGCCGCGGCACACGTGCACGCACAGCGTGGGCCCTTCGATCCCCTCCACCACGCGATTCAGCAGATTTACCGCGCGCTCGAGTTCGCCTTCGGGGCTCGAACTCGCCGCGAGCGCCGCACACATGAATGTCCGCGTCGCCGACCGTCCCGCGAGCAGCAATTCGCTGAGCACCGGCTCGTCGAACTGCACCATCTCCGCACCGGCGCTCGCGAGCTCTTGCAGCTCCTCGCGCAGGACTTCGACGATATCGTTCCCCAGGCTATCGCCGTCGGGATAGGTCGATTCCGAAAGCCCCTTCACCCAGGTTGACCGGCTCAGGAGATACGGCCCGGGCAACGTGACCTTGACGGCTTTCTTCGTGTGCTGCCGCAGGAAGCGATAATCGTCCATCACCAGCGGCCCGCGCCGCCGCACTTTGCCTATGACCACCGGATTCTTGATCGCAAACGCCGGGACGTCGAGCGCGTTGAGAAGATTCTCGAAAGCGGCTTTGTCCTCCACGTAATCAAGCAGCTCCGCCAGCGTCATCAGCCGGATGCCCTCGAGCCGATCGGAAATGAATGAATAAAAGTTATCGCGTCGCTGCTCGCCGTCGGAAACGATATCGACTCTGGCGTCTTCCTGATACTTGATCGCCAGCAGCGTAGCCTGATCCTTCAGGTCCGCGAGTGACGGCGACCGCCGCTTCATCGCCTCGATCAGCCACGCCGGCCGCGGCCAGCTGCCGACCACCGTCACCGGATATTTCACGCCATTTTTCATCATGCCTTTCGAATCTCCGCATGGAACGAGCCGGCGTTCTGAAACGTTTGCGTCACCGGCGAGCGCTTCACCGTTTCCGCCAGCAATTCCGCCAGCGTCGCGTCGTCCGCGTCCGCATCCACGTAAACGGTCGCCCGCACGTCCGCCAGCCGTGGACTTCCGGCGTCCTCCAATCCGAGGTACACGAGAATGTCCTGCGCCTGCGCTTGCAGCGCCACTTCGAGATTGTGCACCTTGATGCCTTTCTGCGACGCGCGCCACTGAAAACCGACCGCGAGGCACGCGCCCAGCGAGCCCAGCACGTATTCCACCGCGCTGATCGCCTGGTCCGCCGTATCGAAGCTCGCGGGCTGCCCAACGGTGAAAGAGTGATTGCGCACAAAAACTTCCGCCGCCATCCCGCCGCGCCCGCGCACACGCGCGCGCCACACGAAATTCTTCGCCTGCTCGAGGTCCTGCCGCAGGACGGCGTCCGTCACTTTCTTGCGAATGAAGTAGCTGGTCGATCCCGCTTCACCGGGCCTGGTGGTGAGCATGTCGTGCCCCACCAGGCGGCACCATGCCGGCAGATCTTCCTTCACGCTGATTTCGCGGCTGCGCACCTCGAGCACGGCGCCGGACGGCAGCGGGTCCATTGCGTTCCGAATGATCAGCAATAGACCGCTGCCGCAATCGAGATCGCCGCCGTCGCAGGTCGCCGCCGGTGTCGGATCGGGCTCAACCGTCATGCATGCTCCGCGGGACTAATAGCTCACGCAGGGTGCGCCGTTGCTCAGGAATTCGACGAGCTTCGCGCCTCCCACAATCGTCGCCCCCGCAACCAGATTATCCTCCGCCAGGCCGCGCTTCTTGAAGCACGGCGAGCAGACGAAAATCTTGCCGCCGGCTTTCGCGAAATTGTCCATCAGCTCTTTCAGCGGCGCGAACCCGGCCTCGTGAATATCGTCCGCGTAGGCTTTCTGCGATAGGCGGACCCCTTCGATGCTGAGAAACACCATCGTATCCTTATCCGAAGCAACGGCGGCGTTCGCGATCACGAAGCCGACCGTGGCCTTGTCCGTGTTGTCCTTCGAGCAGCTCAAGCTGACGCAAAAACTTCCCGGCATAGTTTCCTCCTTGAGTTCTTGAATAAGATTCAGTTTTCTCTCCGCCGAATCTCGTAAATGGGATGGCGCGCGGAAACCAGAGAGTGCCCGGTCAATCCGCACCACGCCGGAATATCTTCCACGGCGCCGGGGTCAAGCGCTCTGAGTTCCAGCACCTGCCCCGGCCCGAGACTTCTCATTCGGCCGGCGAGTTCGAGCAGCAGTTCCCCGCAGCCCATTTCCCCGGCATCCCACCGATCGGCGATCATATTTAGCGGTCGGTATCCGGAGTCAGGCTCTTGTACGTAAACGTGCGAGTCCAGTCCGTGTACTGCTTGCCGTTTACTTCGACGTACGCCTTCGGGAACGAGTTCACCGGCCCGTCATCCTGCGGCGGCTGCATCATCAGATCTCGCCCCATCGACCACACCACGCGCCGGTCGTCGAGGTTTCCGAAGTAGTAGTCGATCTTGCTGGGATCGAATCCGTGGTAGCCGGTGGCCGTAGTCAGCTCCACCAGCTTCTTATTCTGGTCGGTCAGCGGAAATTCCTTGCCGTAAATGTTCGCGAGCGAAACGTCGAGCGGCAGCCACCCCAGATTCGGCGCGTAGAACTGAATCCAGCAGTGATAGCTCGCGTCCACCGGAACTCCATCGAGCGTCGGCTTCAGCAGCGACCCGTAGATCATGCGTGTCGGTATCCCCGCAGCCATCGAAAGCGACGCGAACAGCGAATGAAAGTCGGTGCAGTTGCCCGTCTTCGTGCGCAGGCAATACTCCGTGCTTCCCGTCGACGAAGCTTTGAGGTGATCGGGATATTTCACCCAGTAGTCGATGTTCTGCAGCGTCCAGTCGTAGATCTTGCGTGCCGCCAGCACCGGATTGGTTTCGCCGCCCGTGATCTGTTGCGCCAGGGCCTTGATCTGGTCGTTGATGATCACGTACGTGGTCGGCGTCAGGTAGCGCGAAAGGGCCACGCGCTCGGCATCCGTCAGCGGGCGCGTGGCTTTCGGGTCGATCGTGTTGCGCATCTCCGTCCGCGTGAGCGCGAACGACTCGGTGATGTGCACTTCCGGGCGATCCGCGCCGTGGACCTCGATATATCCCACTTTATTCCGCCATGAATCCCAGTTGTATCTGACGGGCTCGTCGCTCGCGACCTTGAAGTCCGTGATTTTCGAATACGCATCCTCCTGCGGCACCGCGAACCAGATGCGCGTCGTCTGTGCATCCTTGGGCACTTTCACGACGAAAGCGTTTGTGATCAGAAACGATGCCTGTGCGGGCTTTACGGCTTTATGGTCGTCCGCGGACGCCGCCGCGCAGCAGCAAATCACCAGCAGAAACAAACTCCTCCATGGAACGGTCTTTCGCCACATTGGATATTCCTCCCCAATTCATAAGTGGAAGCTTGACTTAAATTAGAACGTCGATTGGGAAACGGCCGACGGCTCGCTTAGAGGGAAGTTCAAGTGAAGCCGGTTGTCGAACGCTGCTCGTGGCCGAGTGCGTGCATGGGGCTATATTGAGTCACAAGAGGGAAACACTTGGCAAGCCATTTCGGAACACCGCAACCTCTGTGAATTGTGCAGCAGTGGAGCATTCAAGACGCGAATCGACTGGATACAAACATTGGAGGCTCACTTTTGCAGGATAGTGGCAAGCTACCGGGTGTCATTCGGGTGCTGTAGCGGATTCCCCGGGGAGCAGTGTCCCGCTGCGGCATCTTCAACCAACAACGACAACCGATAGCAATTTCGCGGCATCTCATCATGAAATTCCATCCGCGCGCAACGCAACAGCGCGCGCAGCGTCGTATAATGGTTGGTAGAACCCATGAGCAACGAAACCGTCGTATCGCGTTTGCAGGGACTGGATGACACCGAGATCCAGGAATGGCTTGAATCGCTCGATTCGGTGTTGCAGTCGAGCGGCCCCGCGGTGGCCATGGAAATTCTCGAGCGGCTGCGCTCGCACGCCACCGCCATCGGCGTGAAGCTTCCCTTCTCGGCCAACACGCCGTACGTCAACACGATTCCCGCCGAGCTGCACCCGGACTTTCCGGGCGATCAGGCGATCGAGCGCCGCATCAAGAGCCTCATCCGCTGGAACGCGCTCGCGATGGTCGTCCGCGCGAATAAACTCGAAAACGGCATCGGCGGCCACATCTCGACCTACGCCTCGGCCGCCACGCTCTACGAAGTCGGCTTCAATCATTTCTTCCGCGCCCGCACCGATACGTTCGAGGGCGACACGATTTATTTCCAGGGTCACGCCTCGCCGGGAATTTACGCCCGCGCGTTTCTCGAAGGCCGCCTCAGCTCGCAGCAGCTCGAAAACTTCCGCCGCGAACTAAAACCCGGTGGTGGGCTCTCGTCCTATCCGCATCCGTGGCTGATGCCCGGATTCTGGGAATTTCCCACCGTCTCGATGGGGCTTGGCCCGTTGATGTCGATCTATCAGGCGCGCTTCAGCCGGTATCTTGAGAATCGCGGCTTGAAGCCTGTTTCGGATGCGAAAGTCTGGGCGTTCTTGGGCGATGGCGAAACGGACGAGCCCGAATCGCTCGGCGCGATCACGCTGGCTTCGCGCGAAAAGCTCGACAACCTGATCTTTGTCATCAACTGCAACCTGCAGCGCCTGGACGGCCCGGTGCGCGGCAACGGCCAGATCATTCAGGAGCTCGAATCGGCCTTCCGCGGCGCGGGCTGGAACGTGATCAAGGTTCTCTGGGGCAGCGAGTGGGATCCGATCCTCGCACAGGATTCCGAAGGGCTGCTCGTGAAGCGCATGGGCGAGATGGTCGACGGCGAGTATCAGAAGCTCACCGTATCCTCGGGCGCCTACGTCCGCGAGCATTTCTTCGGCTCCGATCCGCGCCTCTTGAAGCTGGTCGAGCCGCTCTCCGATGAGCAGCTGCGCCGCCTGCGTCTGGGCGGCCACGATCCGCTGAAAGTCTATGCCGCGTACAAGCGGGCCACAGAGCACAAGGGCTCGCCCACGGTGATCCTCGCGCGCACGATCAAGGGCTACGGTCTTGGCGAAGCGGGCGAAGGCAAGAACGTCACGCACCAGCAGAAGAAGCTCAATGAAGAAGAGCTGCTGATTTTCCGCTCGCGCTTCGATATTCCGCTCAACGACGAAGAGTGCATGCACGTCGCTTTCTACCGTCCGCCGGAGGACAGCGAGGAGATTCGCTACCTGCGCGAGCGACGCGCGGCCTTGTGCGGCTACGTTCCGCAGCGGAGCGTGCGCTCGAAGCCGCTTGTTGCCGACCATGACGAGCTGTTCCGGGAGTTCCTGCAAGGCAGCGGCGGCCGCGACTTTTCAACGACGATGGCGTTCGTGCAGATGCTGCGCAAGATGCTGAAGGATCCTGAAATCGGCCACCTGATCGTGCCGATCGTTCCCGATGAAGCGCGCACGTTCGGCATGGAGTCGCTTTTCCGCACGGCCGGAATCTATTCGAGCGTGGGGCAGAAGTACGAGCCGGTCGATAGCGACATGCTGCTCTATTACAACGAAGCGAAAAACGGGCAAATCCTCGAGGAAGGCATCACCGAGGCGGGCTCGATTTCGTCGTTCATCGCCGCGGGCACGGCCTACGCCACCTACGGCGTCAATACGATTCCGTTTTTCATTTACTACTCGATGTTCGGATTCCAGCGCGTGGCCGATTTCATCTGGGCGGCGGCGGACATGCGCACGCGCGGCTTTCTCTTCGGTGGCACGGCAGGCCGCACGACGCTTTCGGGCGAAGGCTTGCAGCATCAGGACGGCAACAGCCACGTGCTGGCGCTTTCGGTGCCGAATTTGCTGGCGTACGATCCGGCGTTCGCGTTCGAGATCGCGGTGATCGTGCAGGACGGAATCCGCCGCATGTACAAGGACGGCGAAAACATCTTTTATTACGTCACCGTGATGAACGAAAACTACGCGCATCCGCCGATGCCGGAAGGCGTGCGCGACGGCATCCTGAAGGGCATGTACCGCTTCCGCGCGGCCAGCGAGCTGAAGACCGACACCGCCAAATCGAACGGCGCGAAGTCAAAGTTGCGAGCGCAGCTCTTCGGCAGCGGCGCGATCCTGAACGAAGTGCTGCGCGCGCAGGAAATCCTCGCCGAAAAATACGGCGTCGCAGCCGACGTCTGGAGCGTGACGAGCTACAAGTCGCTCTATCGCGACGGCATCGACGTCGAGCGATGGAACCGCCTGCATCCCGGCGAAAAGCCGCGCGTGCCGTACGTGACGCAACAGCTCGAGAATGCCCCCGGCGTGCTCGTCGCCGCTTCCGACTACCTGAAGACGCTGCCCAACATGATCGCGAAGTGGATGCCGCGGCCGCTCGCGTCGCTCGGCACCGACGGCTTCGGCCGCAGCGAAGGCCGCGCCGACCTGCGCGACTTCTTCGAAGTGGATTCGCGCTTCGTCGTCCTCGCGACGCTCTGCGAACTCCGCGACGCAGGCAAGCTCGACGCCAAGGTGGTCGAGCAAGCCATCGCCGACCTCCACATCAATCCCGCAAAACCCAACCCCGTCACGGTGTAATAGCCGCAAGAAACTCGCTCGCGACGGGTCGCTTACAGTGTCGATTAGAGTGCATCCCCCTTTCGTGTTTTCATGCGTTTACGGACGTTTCCAATCGCCGCAGTGTCGATTAGAAGCCGGCGGTCCGCCTACGCGAAGCTACGGCGCGACGAGCCGATGGCTCGATTCGTGCCGGCTGCGCGTGCTAAACACGGAGAACATCTGTCCTGCGAGCCTTCTCCATGCGTTCGGCGCGGGCTAGATGACCACGGATTCGCGGTATTCGCCGAAGGCTCGGCGTAGGGCGTCGGAGATTTCGCCGACTGTGGCGTAGGCTTCGACGGCGGCGAGAATGGCGGGCATGAGATTTTCGTTGCTGCGGGCGCGGCGCTCGATTTCGTCGAGGGCGGCGCGCGATTGGGCGGCATCGCGGCGTGCGCGCAACGCTTGCAGGCGCGCGATCTGGGTGCGCTCGATTTCAGGGTCGATTTGCAGCGTGGGGATGGGGCGCTCGTGATCGGTCTGGAAGCGGTTGACGCCCACGACGACTTGCTCGCCGCGCTCTACGGCGCGCTGATACTCGTACGCCGACTTCTGGATTTCCTGCTGGACGTAACCCGCCTCGATGGCGCGGAGCATGCCGCCCATGGCGTCGATTTTGGCGATGTAATCCTGAGCGGCGGATTCGATTTCGTTGGTCAGCTTTTCGATGGCGTAGGAGCCGGCGACGGGATCGATCGTATTCGCGACGCCCGTTTCGTGGGCGATGATCTGCTGCGTGCGCAGGGCGATCAGGGCCGCTTCCTCGGTGGGCAGCGCGAGCGCTTCGTCGAGGGCGTTGGCGTGCAGCGACTGGCAGCCGCCCAGCACCGCGGCGAGGCATTGCAGCGCGACGCGGGCAATATTGTTTTCGGGCTGTTGCGCCGTAAGCGCCGAGCCCGCTGTTTGCGCGTGGAAGCGTAGCATCATCGAACGCGGATCGCGCGCGCCGAAGCGGTCGCGCATGGTACGCGCCCAGAGGCGCCGCGCGGCGCGGAATTTCCCCACTTGCATCAGGAATTCGTTGTGCGCGTTGAAGAAGAAAGAAAGCTGCGGTGCGAATTCGTCGACCTGCAGCCCGGCGCGGATGGCGGCTTCGACGTAGGCGATGGCGTTCGCGAGCGTGAAGGCGACTTCCTGCACTTCGGTCGAGCCGGCTTCGCGGATGTGATAGCCGGAAATCGAGATCGCGTTCCAATTGGGAATTTCGGCGCGGCACCAGGCGAAGATGTCGGTGACGATGCGCATGGCCGGGCGCAGCGGGTAGATGTACGTGCCGCGCGCGATGTATTCCTTGAGGATGTCGTTTTGCACCGTACCGGCGAGGCGCGTGAGATTCGCGCCCTGTTTTTTCGCGACGGCAACGTAGAGCGCGAGCAGGATTGCGGCGGTGGAATTGATGGTCATCGAGGTGGAGACGCGCTCGAGCGGGATGCTGTCGAAGAGCGCGAGCATGTCGTCGAGCGAATCAATGGAGACGCCAACTTTGCCGACTTCTCCTTGCGCGAGGGCGTGATCGGAGTCCATGCCGATCTGCGTGGGCAGATCGAAGGCTACGGAGAGACCGGTCTGTCCCTTTTCGAGCAGGTAGCGGTAGCGGCGATTCGATTCGATGGCGCTGCCGAAGCCGGCGTACTGGCGCATGGTCCAGAGGCGCCCGCGATACATAGTGGGATAGACACCGCGCGTGAAAGGGAACTCGCCCGGATAGCCGAGGTCGCGCTCGGGATTCCATCCGGCGAGATCTTCGGGCGTGATGACCGCTTCCATCGGTAGGCCAGTGGTCGACGCGGCTTTGCGCTCGGAGATGGTCGGGGATTTCTTGGCGTGGTCGCTCATCTGAGCCAGGGCATTGCGACGGGACACCTACGACCGGGTACAGCCGGGATTCAGCGGACGCGGCGCGCCCGGCGAAACGACGTGAACGCGAATGCGGCCATCATTATGGCATAGACGAGCGCGACGCCCATGAGCCACAGGGCCGGGCGATGCTTCCACTGCTTCCATGCGGCGAAGGCGGCCCACGCTGCGAAAATGCCGAAAAAGACGCCGGTGGCCTCGTGGAAAAGCTGGCGGACGAGACGCCATGCTACGCGCAGCGTGGCGATCATCGCACGCCAGAGAGCGGCGAGCATCCGGGCGGACATGATTTGATTTTAATGCGGATTGGGGTGGCGGGAGCGGGTATTTGAGGCTCTCCCGTGCGGCGGCTACGCTGCACGGCTATGCGTATTTTTTCGAGGGCAATTGTCCCTATATCGACGCTTGTGGGGCGGGCGGCTATACTCGCGAGATGATTTCTGATGGAGAGCTGCTCGCGGCGCTGCGGCGCTACTGGGGGTACGATTCGTTTCGTCCGCTGCAGCACCGCATCGTGCGCAGCCTGCTGGAAAATCGCGATACGTGCGTGGTGATGCCGACCGGCGGCGGGAAATCGCTGTGCTACCAGCTGCCCGCGGCGATGCTTCCGGAGCAGACGGTGATCGTGATTTCGCCGCTGATCGCGCTGATGCAGGACCAGGTGGCGCAGCTCGCGCAGATGGGAATTCCGGCGGCGGCGCTGAATAGCGTGCTGTCGGATGCGCAGCAGACGGAGCTGATTCGCGATGCGCGCGCGGGGCGATACCGGCTGCTGTACGTTTCGCCGGAACGGCTGGCGCGCGCGGACACGCTCGAGTGGCTGGCGCGCGTGCCGATTTCGTTGTTTGCGATCGACGAGGCGCACTGCATCTCGGAGTGGGGCCACGAGTTTCGTCCCGAATACCGGCAGCTGAGCCGGCTGCGCGAGCGTTTCCCGGACCAGCCGATCGCGGCGTTTACGGCCAGCGCGACGCGGCGCGTGCGGCACGACATCATCGACCAGCTCAAACTGCGCGCGCCCGACAAATACATCGCGAGCTTTCACCGGCCGAACCTGCGTTACATCGTGAAGGAGACCGACGCGCAGACGCAGCCCGATCTGCTGCTACGAACGCTGAGGAATCACGCGGGCTGCAACGTGATCGTCTACGCGCCCACGATTGCGCGCGTTGAGCGAACCGTGGATTTCCTCGAGGAAAACGGAATCCCGGCGATCGCCTACCACGGGAAGATGGACGCCGCGACGCGACGCCGCAACCAGGAGCGCTGGATGTCGGACGAAGTGCGCGTGCTGGTGGGGACGATCGCCTTCGGATTGGGGATCAACAAGGCGGCGGTGCGGGCGGTGGTTCATCTGTCGCTGCCGAAATCGATCGAGCAGTTTTATCAGGAGGCCGGGCGCGCGGGACGCGACGGAAATCCCGCGGATTGCCTAATGCTATGGCAGAAGCGCGATACGGCGCTGCTCGTTCATTTTACGAAGGAAATTGCGGATGACGCGGAGCGGCAGCGGGCCTGGCAGCGCTACGACGAGATCAAGGGTTTCGTCGAGCCGGGGAAGTGCCGCCATCACGCGATCTGCTCGCATTTCGGCGAAAGTCCGAAATGGAAATCGTGCTCGGCGTGCGACACGTGCAGCGGGGAGCCGGAATGGCTGGCTCCGCCTGCGAAGGTTGCGGCTGCTCACGCTCCGGCTGCGGCCGGGCGCGGGAAGTCCGCGAAGAAGGCTGGCGCAGGCGCTGTTGCGAGTGACGTCGATCCGGACCTGCGCGAATATCTCCGCGAATGGCGGCGGACGACGGCGAAAGAGAGCGGCACCGCTGCTTTCATCATCATGCACGACACTTCTCTCGATGAACTTTGCAGGAGGCGTCCGCAAACGCTTGCGCAGCTCTTGCAGGTACCCGGATTCGGCGAGCGAAAGACCGAGCTTTACGGGGAGCAAATTATCGCCGCGCTGAAAAGCTATGGCGCGGGCGGGCGCGTCGTGGGAACGCTCGAACCGATATCGAAGCCGGCGGAAGAGACGATGCGCCTGCTCGCGGAAGGACGCACATTCGCGGAGATCGCGGCGATTCGAGGGCGGCAGGTGTCGAGCGTGGTCGCGATGGTCGCCGACCTGGTGCAGCGCGGCGACATCGAGTTTGAGCCGCGATGGCTGGGGGATGAAAAGCGCGCGAAAATCGAGGAAGCATGCGGGCAGCTGGGCGTCGAAAGGCTGCGGCCGCTCAAGGATGCGCTGCCCCCGGAAATCAGCTTCGAAGAGATCCGCCTGGTGGCCGCGCGGCTGCGGCGCGAGCGGGGCCAGGAGGCTGCCCCTACGGAACGGGCGGGCAGGTGACAAGAGGGATGAGACGCGGCTGGCGGGCCTTGTTTCGTGCTTGCGCCGACTTTACAATTAAGGTAGGAAAGGGCTTCGAGAGGAGGCCACCCCTGTGCAACTCGACGACCGTATGAAGCAGCTCCTGCGCGAGCTCGGGCACGCCATCAACGACAGCGTCTCGGAATCGGAGCGGATCGCCGAGGCCATTTCCAGCATTCGCGCGGCGGGATTCGATATCGTCCTGAAACTCGAT
The DNA here is from genome assembly GCA_963743335.1 of uncultured Acidobacteriota bacterium. Taxonomy (GTDB): domain Bacteria; phylum Acidobacteriota; class Terriglobia; order Acidiferrales; family UBA7541; genus Palsa-295. Next base: position 1,167,218 of record CAVUPI010000001.1, on the reverse strand, counting down.
GCGACGATCGGGCTGGCGAAGCGATCGGCGCAGGACGCAAAAATGACGACGCAGGACCGGCGCTTTCTCGAGTCGCTGCACATCCGGGTGGATGAGGAAGTCCTCGAGGAAGACGACGCCGAGCCGAAGGTCGAGATTACGCCGCAAGACATCAAATTTCTCAAGTCGCTGAAAATTTCCTTCGATGAAGAGCTATAGGATCGCCGTCGAGATTGCCGCCGCGCTGGCACTGGCCGTATTGTTTGCGCCTCGGCCCGCGATCGCGCAGTTGACTACGTCGACGCCGGTCGTCGTGCGGCAGACCCCGCTGAAGACGATCTGGCTGAAGGCGACAATCGTACACGCGGACGGGCATTCGATGGTGGTGCGCGAGCAAGCCAATCCGCTGGCGCTCCACACGTTCACGTATTCGGACGGCCTGCAGAGCGCGATGCGGCTGATCGGTCAGGCGGGCGGCTACCAGTACGGCGACAAGGTCCGGATCCAGTACAAGCAGGGCGGGACGGTGGCGCTCCGCATCAAAGGCAAGCCGTCGCTCTAGCTTTTCTCCCGTTCGCGCGGGCAGTCCGCTCGCTTTTAGTTCCCCTCCAATGCAATGATTCTGGAATGATCCGCCCACCTGCCGTTGCGGGAACTTTCTATCCCTCCGATCCCCGCGAACTCGCACGCCAAATCGACGAATTCACGAGCGCGGCGATGCCAGTGGCGAAAATCGCGGCGCGCGGCTGCCTGGTGCCGCATGCCGGGTATATGTACTCGGGGCACGTGGCCGGAGAGGTGTTTGCGTCGATCGAGATTCCGGCGCGGTGCATTCTGCTGGGGCCGCGGCACTATCCGCGCGGCGAGGCGATGGCGATTTTGACCGAGGGGAGCTTTGCCACGCCGCTCGGAGAGGCGCAGATCGATTCGGCGCTGGCGCGAGAGCTCGCGTATGAATATCCGCTGCTGCGCGAAGATGCCGTGGCGCACGAGCGCGAGCATTCGCTCGAGGTGGAGATTCCGTTCTTGCAGCGGCTCGCCGGCGATTTCCGATTCGTGCCGGTGGTGCTCGCGACGGATCGTTATCCGGCCATTGAGCAGCTGGGGCGGGCGTTAGCGCGGGTGGTGGCGGCGCAGAATGACCCGGTGCTCGTGGTCGCGAGCTCCGATTTGAATCACTACGAGAGCGAGGCGATCACGCGCGCGAAGGATGAACTCGCGATTGCGCGAATCCTGGCTCTCGATCCGCAGGGACTCTACGACACGGTGAGGCGCGAGCCGATCACGATGTGCGGGTACGCCGCGACGGTGGCGATGTTGGTTGCGATGCGGGAGCTTGGCGCCACACGGGTGCGGCTGGTGCGCCATGCGACGTCAGCGGATATGAACGGCGATCGCGAGCGCGTGGTGGGCTACGCGGGGATCGTCGTTGTTTGAGAATCCGCACGGCGATTGCGTTTGCGAATAAATTCCAATGCAAAGGCCCCAACCTCGCCAATCGAGGTCGGGGCCCACATCAAAAGGCGAAACGACAGGTCTTACCGCTGGCTGCCGGTGAATGAGGCGAGCCTCACCGCAGCCGGATGCCTCGACGCTTCCGGATGAACCGGGTGCGTGTTGGCGCTGGCGCGCGCAGCGCTGAGGATTGAGAGCGCGAACGCCACCAGGAGCACGGCCGTGGTCCAGCGGAGCTGCTTGCGGCGCAGACCCAAGAAAAGAAGGCCGAGGAACATAGCCATGGCGATCGCGAGCGCAGCGACCGGAAGCGTGATGGTCGGGCGGTTGACTGTGGCGGGAGGCGCCGCGGGCGGAACGCCGGCCCACATCGGCGAGTTCACGAGGTTTGCGACGTTGATGGAGCCGAGTCCCGTGGCGAGGTCGTAGCCCGTGCCCGCGCTGTAACCGCTCGTTACGCCCTCCGGAGTGCCGTTGTCATTCGTGACGGTGCTGCCGCCACCACCACCGCCACCGCACCCGACGCTCACAACCACCAGGGCAAGAGCCATCGAGGCTGCAGCGATGCTCCACCTCCGCTGCTTCTGGCCAAGGCCGAGTAGCAGCAACAGCCCGATGCCCAGCACGCAGGCGAAAGGTATCGCCCGGATGGCAATGCGCGAAGATGGGCCGCCCAAGACATTCGGAACGCTGGCCGTCGTGCTGCAATCGACCGTTCCGGGAGTGCAGGGCATCGAGTTCGTGCCCGCTATGACGTCATTGAAAATGCAGGTCGACGCCGGCGGCGCCGCGGAGCTGCAACTGGCGTTCGATTGAGAGGCGGCCAACGCGTAGAGAATTGGGCTGACGTTGCCCTCATTCGGGAGCGGATTGCCGTTCTTCTGGTCGACGAGCGCCATGATGCCGGCGAACGCCTGTACGGACGCGGAAGTGCCGCCGACGCCGGTGAAAACCGGAGACGCGCCGAGGGCGCAGGCCGATCCGCCTTGCCCGCCGCTCGACAAGGAGCTATCCATTTCGCACATGATGTAAAACTGGCCGTAGAGTCCGTCGCCCGCGAAGAGCGAAAGATCGGGAAGGTCGCGCGTGGTGCCGGGCACGCCCGCGGTCGTCTGCCATGGGGGCTGTGGGTTGCCGCCGGAGCAGCTCGCGATTGTCGAAGCGTTGTTGGTGCAGCTGCTTTCGCCGCCGCCGCCGCCGACCACACTGACGAGGTTGTTGTCCTGAATCGTCAAATCACTGCAGCTTCCCACGGGAGTCGAAATCGGAGGAGTGACGGTAACCAGATTGAACAGCAGCGAGTTCGTACACGAGTCGTTCCAGACGTCCTCCGGGATGTACTTCATCGCGGACACTTGGCCGGTCGAATTCGCGGTGCTCCAATACAGAGTCTGAGTCCCGATATCGTTGAAATCGGTGCCGCCGACCGCGATGTTGTAGGGCGTAGATGCGAGGCCGTTTACGGCGAGTCCGCACTGGGCCGCTTGCAGCAGCGAGCTGGAGGAGAAACCGCAGCCCGTCGGATTGTCGGGAATCGGCACGTCGCAGGACGCAGCGCCCGCGTCACCCGCCGAGACGACGACCGTGATTCCTTCGGCTTGGGCTTGTTGCCACATCGAGTTGTACATCGTGTTTCCGGTCTGCCCGATGGCGTATTCGCACGCACCAAAGCTGGAACTGAGAATGGGAGCGAGACCATGAGCACCCGTATTGATGATGTATTGCGCGGAAAGGTCGATGCCGGCGCTGGTATTCGTATTGGGCGAAGCGACCAAGTCGATTGTGGCACCCTTCGCTACGGCTCCAGTCCATTCGCTGTCGAGGTCGGCCTCGATCTCATCGCTATTCACAGTCACTGCGCCGTTCGGAGTCAACACGTTGCTCGCGCTGAAATTGTTCGAAAGCCCGAAAAGCGTACGGAATTGCTGGACATCCGCAACGTTGATGTTGCTGTCGGCGACGATGGCGATGGTCTCGCCCGTGCCGTCGATTCCGTTATTCCACAGCGGCAGTACGTTATAGATCGTGGCGAAATCGAACGGGCCCACGGCGAAGCAGGAATCGGAGCTTCCGGCGATGTCGCACGCTTGGCCGTTGTTAAACGTGAAGTTAGGCCGCTCGGAAGACGAAGACGTCCTGCGGAGATGCACCTGCGGCTTGGGATAAAAGTTGTGCAGCGACCGCACACCCGCGACCACCGGCACGAGCGCCGTGGGGATCGATGGGTCGCTCGCGTTGGCCCAATGCTGCTCGCCCTTGATGGAGTACTGGTGGATTGCCGTATGAAAGGCGCCCTGCACCTGCGCTGCGTTGCCGGAAAAGTCGATCGTGGTGCGGCCGGCCGAGACGCTGTTCACTTGAAATCCGTTCGTGCCGAGCCATTTTGTGATGACGTCGATGTCCTGCTGCGCGGGACCATACATTTGCCCGAATTCCGTGGGCGTCAGCCAGTGATGGTAATTCGGCGACGACGGGTCCATTTGCTCGGCCATGAAACTTTCGAGCGCGGCCTCCTGAGCGGGACTGCGCTTGAGGACGAGCAGCATGTGCTGCATCGGCAGGCTTGCCGGCGCGGGGCCCTGGTCGTACTGCGGACGCGCGAGCGGATACGTGTTGCCGCGCAGGACGGTCAATTTCGTGTTGTCCACAGCCGCGGTGATGCGAGGCTGGGAGAAAGTCGCCTGCGAAGAAGTCTGCAGCGCGACCAGCGAAAATAGAGCAAACGCCAACAGCAGTTTGTTTGTGTTCATGGTTAGGTGTCGCATAGTTTGGATACCTCAGATGCTACCAGCCTCTCCGCAGGATGGCCGAGCTCGACGCGAAAAATTGCGATAACGGTTACCTGTACGACCCACTGCGGTGGAAAGCCAGGGACGAAGCCCCTCGTGGCTCCGGCGAGCCGGACGCACACTCGTACGCATGGTGTTCCGGCGAAAGGCGGCCGCGGTTCCAAAATTATTCGTTTGATCGAGCGGCATTTTGCGCCGTGCAAAGCGGCGATTTGATGCGCGCCGGCTGGCAACCGTGTCGTCAACGTGACGCGCGGATGCGCCCTGCCAAGGTGCGGGCGCGCTCGCGAGCGATGTCGATGAAATGCGTGTCGGAGGCGAGCTGATCGAGGGCGGGAAGAAACTGACTAGGCTCCAGGAACAGGCGGTTGTCGTAATCTTTCTCGACTTGCTGCAGGACGTCGTTGACGCCGAGGCGATCGTAGCGCATGGTGCGCACAAGGTCCGTGAGGTCGGTCTGCTCCCGGGCGAGACCGTCGAAGATGGCCAGGAGCTGCCCGGCGGGTTCGTTGAGCGTGTAGTTGAAGGTGACCGAGTGCGTCTCGTCGCCGTGCTGGTAGGTGAACGTTTTCTTGCCGAGGTCGGCGATGCGGTGATGCATCTCGAGGTCGATGCCGTCGAAATCGCGGAGTTTCGACGCGAGATCGAAAATGCGCGCCACGAGCGCCGGGCTGATTTGGGCGGATTGCGGCGCCGAGGTATCGCTGAGCTGGCGGATGTCGTAGGTCGCCGCGCCGGACTGGCTGACTTTGATCTCGGTGAACTCGGGAAAGCTGGTCTTGAAGACCTTGCGGTAGGTGATGGTGGCTTGATCGCCGGGCGCGTCGGAGCTGGAGCTCCGACTCCCGGGGCTCGCTGCATTCCGAACGGAGCTTTTTGCGGATGCGCTGCCGGCGGCGAGCGTCGCAAAGACAACGGCCGGCAGAAGCAGGGCGAGCCAGCCTTTGCGATGGGGCCGTGGATTCATTCGGGTCGCGACAAGATTAACTCAGGGTTGGATGCGGATTCCAGCGCGAGGTGAATTCAATCTGTACGCGGCGCGAGTCATCCTGTCGGAGGAAGCGAAACCCGGGCGGGGCTCGGCTCGGTGTTCGACGACACCGTCCGGCGGCGCAGAGTCGTGGACGCCGCCAGCCGCTCGCGGGCGCGAGACATCTGGGCGTGGCAGAGAGCCACGGCGAGAGCGTCGGAGGCGTCCGCTGGTTCGGGACAGCGGTCGAGCCCGAGAAGAGATTTCACCATCTGCTGCACCTGCTGCTTCGAGGCGCCACCGTAACCGGTGACGTTGGCCTTCACCTCGCGCGGCGAATAGCTGTGCGCGGGAATCTGCGCCTGCGCCGCCGCAAGCAGGACGACGCCGCGAACCTCGGCGAGCCGCAGCGCGGTGGCGGCGTTGAGCGCCGTGAAGACGGATTCGACGGCGACTGCATCCGGTGCGAACTGCTGGACGATGCCGGTGACCAGGAAATGGATTTCGCGCAGGCGGACCGCAAAAGTCACCTTCGATGGGAGCTTCCAGGCGCCGAAGTGCATCAGGCGCGCGCTGCTGCCGTCGATTTCGATCACGCCGAAGCCAGTGGCGCCGGCAACGGCCGGATCGACGCCCAGGACCCGCAACTTACGCGGATGGGCGGCAGGCTGCACGACGAGTGGAGAGGTCATCTTCGCGCACAAGTCTACGTGCAGCGAGCGGGAGGGGATAGTGCTATTTTGAGCCGGCGATGCGGGAAGAGAAATAGAGGATTGCAGAGGGAAACTGCGAATCTGAAATCGAAAAAATTTCGAATCTGAAATAATCTGAAACTGAAATTGGAAAACCGAAAACCACGGAGCTTGCCAGCGCGCGATCCCCCAAAAGACGCCAGTCGCGAGGGGTTAGCTCGCGACGGCGGCCTGAATTTCCTTTTCGTCGATGTCGAAGTTGGCGTAGACGTGCTGCACGTCGTCGTGATCCTCGAGCGTTTCAACCATGCGCAGCATCTGCTGCGCTTGCGCGCCGCTAAGCTTCACGTAATTCTGCGGCAGCCAGGCGACTTCGGCCGAGGCGGGCGTGATGCCTCCGGCTACGAGAGCCTCGCGCACTTTTTCCATCGCCTCGGGAGGCGTGGTGACTTCCCAGGATGCGCCATCGTCCTTGAGATCGTCCGCGCCGGCATCGAGCACGATGCCCAGCATCTTGTCCTCGTCCGCCGCATCCTTGGGGACGACGATGTCGCCTTTGCGATGAAACATCCAGCCGACTGCGCCGGTCTCAGCCATGTTGCCGCCGTTTTTCGAAAACATGTGGCGAACCTCGCTGACGATGCGGTTGCGATTGTTGGTGACCACCTGGACGAGAACTCCCACGCCGCCGGGGCCGTAGCCTTCGAACGTCACTTCGTCGAGAGTCTCGCCCTCGAGGGTGCCCGCGCCGCGCTGGATCGCGCGCTCGATATTGTCGTTGGGCATGTTCTCGCCCTTGGCGGTGAGGATGGCGGTGCGAAGGCGCGGATTGGTGACGGGGTCAGCGCCACCGGTGCGAGTGGCGATGGTCAACTCGCGGATGAGCTTGGTGAAAATTTTGCCGCGGCGGGCGTCCGTCGCCGCCTTCTTGTGCTTGATTGTTGCCCACTTCGAGTGTCCAGACATGGATAACCTTCTAAGGGAAGTCTAGCAGGAGCCTCTTCTTAGCTCTTGCGGCGGTAGTTTAGCAGCAGCGCCAAAAACAAACAAGAAAATGGGCGTGGCACAGACGATCCTGTCTGTGCAAGGGAGCGTCCCATCCGCAATAAAATTTGGACACGACCGCGTCGGCTCGAGGGAGCGTGCCCATGGAAGACGCACGATCGATTTTCGACGCCGCGCTCAACATAGAGGGCTTCGCGTTGGTGAACTGCCGATGAACAGCGATATCCGGGATATCCGGCGGTGTGGGATCAAAACAGTTCTGTAAACGAACGTTCACAGCAGATTCACAAGGAGCCGCGTTTCGTGGGAGAAAATACCGGCTCATTGTTTCGCGCGAAGTTGAAGTTGCGGTTCGTCGCCGCCTCGTTGACACTCGGGGAAATGTCACTCATCGACGGGAAACTCATGCCGTCTGGCCGGGCCTTGGCGATTGCCGCCTGCGCGCTCATGTGTGTGCTCGCCGCGCCGAAGCGCGCGTTCGCGCAACACGCGCCGCCCGGACTGTGCCCGCTGCGCCCGTCTGCAGGCAGCGTGGTGCGCGAGCCGGATGATCTGACCAGCCGCAACGGCGTACTGCGAGTGGAGCTTACCTATCGCAATCAGCCGGGCGCGGACGGGCAGATGCACTATTGCTACATCTACAAGGACGGCAGCGAGGCGCCGACGCTACGGCTGAAGCCCGGCGACCTGCTGATCCTGCACCTGAAGAACGAAGAGAGCGTTTCGCCGCAGCCTGCTGCCAGCTCCGGCGAGCGCTCGATGCCGGCGATGCCGGGTGATTGCACGCGCGGCGCGATGACGCCCGCTTCGACCAACCTCCACTTCCACGGATTGACCGTCCCGCCCGTGTGCCACGAAGACGACGTGCTGCACACGCTGGTGCAGCCGGGCGACCGCCCTTACGAATATCGGTTCCGCATTCCGCGCAACGAGCCGCCGGGACTGTACTGGTATCACCCGCACGTTCACGGGCTCACCAACGCGCAGGTGCAAGGCGGGGCGTCGGGAGCGCTGATTATCGAGGGAATCGAGCGGGCCAATCCGCTGCTGGCGGGGCTCGCCGAGCGCGTCTTCATCATTCGCGATCAAGCGTTGCTCAATCCGGATGCTGCGCCAGTGACGACGAGTTCCGTGCCGCCGCTCGTGATGCGCGATGCCGAAGGCGACATCCTGAATACGGGCACTGGCGGCGGCAAACCGGCGAGAGATCTCACGCTCAACTTCGTTCCGATGCCTTATCCCACGTATCCGCCGGGCGTCGTGAAGATCCGGTCGGGCGAAAAGGAACTCTGGTGCGTGTTGAATGCGTCGGCCATCACGTACCTCGATCTGCAGATGCTGGTCGGGAACAAGCCGCAGATGATGGGAGTGGTTTCGCTGGACGGTGTGCCGATCAATGAAAACGGGCTAGCCGGAAATCGGATTATCTGGGAGAGCCACGTCCTGCTGCCGCCGGCCGGGCGCGTGGGCGTGATCGTGAAAGCGCCGCCCGCGGGCGCGAGCGGAAGTTTTGTGACGCGTACCGTCGACACCGGGCCGGCCGGCGAGAACGATCCGACGCGGCCGCTCGCAACGATCGTCGCGGCCCCGGACGCGCCCGAGCCCGGCGTGCGATTGGCGGCGTCGCCCGTGCCCCTGCCGCGACCGGCGACCGTGTGGCTCGGCGATGTTAAACCCGTGCGAACGCGCACGCTGTATTTCTCCGAACAGCCGCACGACCCGAACGATCCGAACAGCCACACCGATTTTTTCATCACGGTCGAGGGCCAGACGCCGAAGGTGTTCGATCCGAGCGATAGGACTCCCGACATCATCGCGCAGCAGGGAGACGTGGAGGACTGGGTCATCGAAAACCGCACGCGCGAACTCCACGCATTTCATATACATCAGTTGCATTTCATGCTCGTCGAGTGGAACGGCGTTCCCGTCGATGAGCCGTTCTTGCGCGATACGATCAACGTGGCGTACTGGGACGGGAAGAGCAAGCAGTACCCGAGCGTGAAGCTGCGCATGGATTTCCGCGATCCCAATATTGTCGGGACATTCGTTTACCACTGCCATCTGCTCGAACACGAAGACGGCGGAATGATGGGCGTGATTCAGGTTTTGCCAAAAGGGCGCGCCAACCTGCTCGGGGCGCAGGCAAGGAGCAGGCGTCCGCTATGCGGGCTCGCATATTCCGATAGCAACACGCGATCGGCGCGAATTTCATACGGCGCGAAGAATGTGAAAGCGAATGTGACGGGGCTCGCGAAGGGATCGGCCAGTTTTTAACGCGCGTGTCATCTGGCAATAACAACGAGCGCGTATCCCTTTGCTGCACGCGTTTGATTCCGAAAACCCTCAAGCAGCTATCTGAAGCTGCCGAGCCCCGCGGGGTAACCCGGGATCAGACCGAGGATTTTCCTAAACTTCAAGGAGAGCTCATGATCAGTACGTATCTTCGCCGGGCGGCAGCGATCGCGCTTGCCTCTAACCTGGTTCTAGCGATACCGAGCGGGCTTTTGGCCTCGCCGGGAAAAGATTCCGCGGAAGCAGTGGAAACAGCGACGCCGATCAAGCACGTCATCGTGATCTTCCAGGAAAACGTTTCGTTCGATCACTACTTCGCCACCTATCCGCACGCGACGAATCCCCAGGGCGAACCCGCATTTTACGCCAAGGGCGACACGCCGCGGGTCAACAATCTCCTCAGCGGCGGACTGCTCGATGAAAATCCGAATTCCACCCAGCCGTTCCGGATGGACACGGGCGTCGCGTCAGTGACCTGCGATCAGAACCACAGCTATACCCCCGAGCAAGAAGCCGTCGACCACGGCCTGATGGACAAGTATCCGGAATCGACGGGCTCGGGATCGTCCTCGTCGTCGCCTTGCAACGACTACGGCAAGGGCGTCGGCGTGGTGATGGGCTATTTCGACGGCAACACGACGACCGCCTTCTGGAATTACGCGCAGCACTTCGCGATGAGCGACAACTCGTACGGCACGATGTACGGGCCGTCCGCAGTAGGCGCGATCAACCTGATTGCGGGAACGACCGAGACGGCGACACTCTTTCCAACCAAGCCCAACGGCGCCACGGCAAGCCCGTCGGGAAATATTGCCGACGATTCGACGACGGGCGCAGTGATCGGCGATCCGCGTCCGGCCGGCGACGAGTGCGTGCTCACCAACCCGCAGTTGCAGACGACCACGATGGTTTCGCTCACCGGAACGAACGTCGGAGACCTGCTCAACAAAAAGAACATCACGTGGGGATGGTTCCAGGGCGGTTTTGCTCCCACGGGCTACGATTCCAAGGGTCGCGCGATTTGCGGCGCGAATCACACGGGTTTGGCCGGCAACGATGACGTGGAAACCGTCGGCGATTACATTCCGCACCATGAACCGTTCCAATACTACACAACCACGCAGAATCTTCACCACGTTCAGCCCTCGAATCCCGCGCTGATCGGGACTTCCTCCGACGGCGCAAATCACCAGTACGACCTGAGCGCTTTCTGGACGGCGCTCGGCGAGGACCGGCTTCCCTCGGTGACGTACCTCAAGGCCTCCGCCTATCAGGACGGCCATCCGGGCTACTCCGATCCGATCGACGAGCAGAACTTCGTGGTGAGCGTGGTCAACGCGGTGATGAACAGCCCCTACTGGCAAGACACGGCGATCGTCATCAACTACGACGATTCCGACGGCTGGTACGATCACGTGCTCGGACCGGTCGTCAACCAGTCGGCCGTGTCGGACGATGAACTCGCTGGCGCGGGCGATTGCGGTTCGGCAACGGCGGTTGGCACGCAGGGCCGGTGCGGCTATGGCCCTCGGCTGCCTCTGATCGTGATTTCACCCTACGCCAAACAGAACTACGTCGATCATCGCGCCACCGATCAGTCGTCGATTCTCCGGTTCATCGAGGACAACTGGGATCTGGGTCGGATCGGCAACGATTCGAGCGACGTGAAGGCCGGGAGACTCAACGGCATGTTCGACTTCAACGGTCCGACAGCGAAGAAACTGATTCTCGATCCGGCGACTGGAGTCGTGCTGCCGCGCCAGGGCTACTAAGGCGGCGAAGAGAGATTCCCCGTAGTACACCTCACACCAGTGCAACGCCCCCTGGCCCGTCCCGACGCCTTCGGGACGGGCTAGTTTTTTGGTGGCACAGACAATCGTGTCTGTGCGAGACAGCTTCCCAACACAGACCAAATCAAATCACGCCTGGATCCTTTTTAGCGAGGCTCGCGCCGGCATCTCCGATGTATGCTTGGTCGATTGGCCGATGGTTCGGACGCACGTAGTTCGTCCACGGGAGACGTGGTTTGCCTCGCAAGCAGCGCAGCATCGATCTGACGCAGGTTTCCGAATGGGACGAGGGAAAAGTCCGCCGCAAAGAGGACTATCTCGCCGCGGAAGAGCCGCTCGAGATTCGCATCGGCGAGCATCCGTTGAGCGTCACGATGCGCACGCCGGGAGACGATCTCGATCTCGCTGCCGGATTTCTGCTGACCGAAGGACTCATCCAGCGCCGCGAACAGATTGTGGCGCTCGAGCACGATCCGGGCGATCCCGAGAATCCCGGAGCGAATCGCGGAAACGTGGTGCGCGTGGAGCTCGATGCCGAGTCGACGCCCGACTTCGAGAAAATGCGGAGGCATTTTTTCGCGGCGTCGAGCTGCGGAATTTGCGGGAAGGCGTCGATCGACGCGGTTCGCGCGCGTTCCATGCAGCCGCCGAACCCGGATTTCCGGCTCGACCCGGAGGTGCTTGTCACGCTGCCCGACGCGCTGCGAGCCTCGCAGCCTGTTTTCGGGCGCACAGGCGGCCTGCACGCGGCGGGCCTCTTTGACGCCGAGGGCAAATTGCTCGTGCTGCGCGAGGATATCGGGCGGCACAACGCCGTCGACAAGGTAATCGGCTGGGCGCTGCGCAACGACCGCATGCCTCTTGCGAATGTGGCGCTGCTGGTCAGCGGCCGCGGCGGCTTCGAAATCATCCAGAAGGCGATCGTGGCGGGCTTGCCGGTCGTCGCGTCGGTTTCGGCCCCATCAAGCCTCGCGGTGCAGCTGGCGCGAGAGATGAGCCTTACGCTCGTCGGATTTCTGCGCGGCAAGCGCTTCGTGGTGTACGCCGGAGACGAGCGACTCGCGAAGCCCGAGTGAGTTTCGGCTGCCGTGCCCCGGACTCATGCACGATCGCGCGGCAGGGGCCGCGCGAGAATCAGCGCTAGGACGCGGCTCTTCCGCGTAGCGCGACCGGCGGGGCCTGGTGGCCGTCGCGGATCATGTCGCGGAACGCCTCGAAGAGTTCACGATCCCACCAGCCGAGCGCGGCTTCGTCTTCCATGATCTGCAAGGCCACACTCGAGGGCGAGGCGTTGCGATACGGGCGATTCGTCGTAAGCGCGTCGTAGACGTCCGCGAGCTGCAGAATAGCGGCGGTGAGCGGAATCTCGCCGTTGCGCAGGTGGTCAGGATAGCCCGACCCATCGTGCTTCTCGTGATGGTGGCGAATGATCGGCAGCACAAGCCGAAACGCCTTCAAGGGCGCGCAGATCCGTTCGCCCACCACGGGATGCTTCCGCATGATCTCGATTTCTTCGGGCGAAAGCGGGCCCGGTTTCAGCAGAATCGCATCGGGCACCACTACCTTGCCGATATCGTGAACGATCCCCGCGCGGCGCAGCGCTTTGATTTCTTCTTCGGGCAGCCCGAGCTTTTCGGCGAGCCGCGCGGACATATTCGAAAGCCGCTCGCAATGCCCGAGCGTGTAGGGGTCGCGCGCCTCGATGCTTCGCGCGAGGCTGAAGAGAACGCTTTCGGCGTTTTCGAGTTCGTCGGTGAACTGCTTCAGGCGCAGCAGCGAGCGGGTGCGCGCGAGGAGTTCGTTGAAGTCGATCGGCTTGCTGAGCAGGTCGTCCGCGCCGGCATTGATGCCGTTGATGCGATCGGCGGTTGCGGAAAGGCCGGTGATCAGGATAATCGGCGTGAGGCGGGTTTCGGACGCAGCCTTGATGCGCTGGCAAACCTCGAAGCCGCTGATGCCGGGCATCACGATATCGAGGAGAATCAGGTCCGGGCGGAAGGCTGCGCTTTCGGCGAGAGCGGCGGCGCCATCGCTGGTCTCGCGAACCTCGTAGCCCTCGCGGCGGAGAAGAGCCGTGAGAGCGGTTCGCGCGGCAAACTCATCGTCGACAATCAGGATTCTTTCAGGCACCGACTAATCAATGTATCCTTTCCGGTCATTCGTAACAACCCGGAATCCCCGAAATTAACGATCCGGGAATTGCGATCCTTCGCCGGAGCATAGCAGAGATCGCGCGAGGCTTCATGAGGAGAACGCTCTCTCCCGAATCGCTTCAAGAAGTGAACACCCGCCTCGAACAGGCGCATAAGGCGCTCGCGCGTCGCTATCCCGGTCCGTCCGCCGAGCGCCAGCCGATCCACGTGGTATATGGCGGCGCGCACCTTTTCCGCTCGGGCACCACGCGCAGGCTCGGCGAACTTGCGCTGCGATCGTTGGATGAATTCGCGCCGGATTTCGCTGCCTTCGCGAAGGCCGTCGGAGTGCCGGGCGCGGCCGGGCTGCCGGATACGCGCAACGCGGCCGCCGCGATTGCGAAATCGATCGAATTCGATTCCGAAGCGGCGCGGCAGGAAAACCCGCAGGCGTGGTTCGCGCACACGGTATACCAGCGCGTCCGAGAGAAACTGCAGCGCGAGCCTGTGGAGGATTTTCGAATCGATTTCGAGGATGGGTACGGGAATCGTCCCGACGACGAAGAGGACGGCCACGCGGCCGCCGCCGCGAACGAAGTCGGCGCGGGAATGAATGCGGGCGATCTCCCGCCCTTCATCGGCATTCGCATCAAGCCCTTCACCGAGGAGCTGCGCGAACGCAGCATCCGCACGCTCGACATTTTCCTGACGGAGCTCGCGGCGAAGTCGCGCGGCGAGCTGCCGAAGCGATTCGGCATCACGCTGCCGAAAGTAAGCCTGCCGGACGAGGTCGCGGCGCTGGCGGACATTTGTTCGCGCCTCGAGCCGCTGCTCGATTTCGAACCTGGCGCGCTGCGCATCGAGCTAATGATCGAGACGCCGCAAGCAATTTTCAACGAGCGCGGCGAGGTCAATCTCCTGCCGCTGGTGGGCGCCGCACGCGGCCGCTGCATCGCGGCCCACTTCGGTCCCTACGACTACACGGCTTCATTGAGCATCGCCGCGCTGCAGCAGGCGATGACGCATCCCGCGTCCGATTTCGCGCGCGAGACGATGCAGGTTGCGCTCGCGGGAACCGGTGTGCGGATCTCCGACGGCCCGGTGAATATTCTTCCGATTCCGCCGCACCGCGCGGCAAAAGACGGCCAGCCGCTTACGACGCGCCAAACCGAATCGAATCGGGCGACGGTGCACGCCGCGTGGAAGCTGCACTACGACTGCGTGCGCCGCGCGCTCGCCAACGGCTACTACCAGGGCTGGGACTTGCACCCGGCGCAGTTGCCGACGCGCTATGCGGCTGTCTACTCGTTTTTTCTCGAGCACCTCGACACGGCGTCGCAGCGCTTGCGCAATTTCGTCGAGAAGGCCGCGCAGGCCACGCGCATCGGGCACGTCTTCGACGACGCCGCCATGGCGCAAGGTCTCCTGAACTATTTTCTCCAGGCAATCAATTGCGGCGCGCTGAAAGCAGAAGAAGTCGAGAGCCTCACGACGCTTTCGGCCGAAGATCTCCGCAGCGCGTCCTTCGTGAAAATCCTCGCGCGACGCACCCAGTAGACGCTGTTTTGCAAATGTTCAGGCGGACGAGTCGACCGGCCGGCTCCTTGAGGCTCCCGAACCCGCGGTGATATTCTCTCGACGGGGGAAACAGGAATCATCCCGTTGTCGCGCATCCGTTTCGCCTGAGTTCGATCATGCGTGTAATTTTGTTTGCGGAAATAAGCGCACAGGAATCTCTGTGCCCGGAGATGGATGAGCGCCACCACCGATTACGTGCAGCCCGTGCCGGAGATCAATCCGTGGCTCATCGCCGCCACCGTCATGATCGCGACGTTCATGGAGGTGCTCGACACGAGCGTCGCCAACGTCTCGCTCCCGCACATCGCCGGCAATCTTTCGGCGGGCGTCGACGAAAGCACTTGGGTCCTCACTTCGTATCTCGTTTCAAACGCGATCGTCCTCCCGCTCTCCGGTTGGTTCTCTTCGATCTTCGGACGCAAGAAGTTTTTCATCGCCTGCGTCGTGATTTTTACGATCAGTTCGTTCCTCTGCGGCATGGCCCCGTCGCTTCCGATGCTCGTTCTTTTCCGCATCATCCAGGGCGCGGGAGGCGGCGGGATGCAGCCCACCTCGCAGGCGATCCTCGTCGACAGTTTCCCTCGCAACAAGCAGGGCATGGCGATGGCTATCTACGGCATGGGCGTGGTTGTCGCGCCGACGGTCGGGCCCACTCTCGGCGGATGGATCACCGACAATTTTTCCTGGCGTTGGATTTTCTTTCTCAACGTGCCCATCGGCGTGATCTCCGTCCTGATGATTTCCGTACTCATTGCAGATTCGCACTCCGGCGCCAAAGGGCTGGGGAGCGGCTTCAAAGTCGATTTCCTCGGCCTCGGATTCTTGAGCCTGGGTCTCGGCCTGCTGCAAGTCGTGCTCGATAAAGGCGAGCGCGACGACTGGTTCGGCTCGCCGTTCATTCTCTGGGCGACCGTCGTCGCCGTGTCTTCTCTTGTGGCGCTGGTAATTTGGGAATTCATTACCGACCATCCCGTCGTCGATCTGCGCCTATTCAAAGACCGCAACTTCGCGATTTCCACGTTCATGATGTACGTGCTCGGCTTCGTTCTCTACGGCACCACGGTTCTGCTCCCCATTCTCCTTCAAACGCTGATGGGATACACGGCGATGCAGAGCGGGCTGGTTCTCTTGCCGGGAGGGTTGGTCTTGCTGGCGATTCTGCCGTCCGTCGGGTGGCTGCTGGGCCGCTTCGAGCCGCGCTGGATCGTGGTGACGGGCCTTTGCATCACGGCGCTCGGTTTGTATTACCTGTCGCATTTCACGCTGAGTGCGGGCGAGGGCAACGCGGTCAACGACTGGATCATATCGCGCATGGGAACGGCTTTTCTGTTCGTCCCAATCAACGTGATGGCATTCTATTTCGTGCCTCGCGGAAAAATGAACAACGCCTCGGGCCTGATCAATCTCGCCCGCAACGTTGGCGCGAGCACCGGCATTTCGTTCGTCACCACCATGCTCGATCGCCGTGCCCAGTTCCACCAGGACGTGCTCGCGAGCAACCTGCACGCCGGCAGCCCGCTCTACGAGCGCGCGCTGATGCACATCACGCATGAGATGATCGCGCGAGGCATGGACGCCGCGCGCGCCGCCCAGCAAGCCCACGCCACGATCTACCTCCAGCTGCAGCGCCAAGCCATGATGCTCTCGTTCGTCGACAATTTCTGGATCATGAGCGTGGTCTGCATCGGCGTCATCCCGCTGATGTTCCTGATGAAGAAACGCCAGGGCGCCCCGGGCCCCCGCGTCCCAGTCCACTAAATCCGTATGGCTGGGAGCAGTTCCCTCGCGCCGGCTTATTCTGAGCGGAACATGCGGCTTTTAGCCGCGGCCATTTTCTTCAGGGGTTGGAGTCAGTTTGCCCTGAACGACGTCAAGGGCTCCGACATTCGAAGCGAAGAGCAACGGGCTTTTGGGGACCCTGAGGGAACTCTTCTCAGCCGCGGATTACAGCTCTAGTCCGGTTCTTGCGTAACGATGTGGACATCCACGGCGGGAGCATCGCGCAGAAACCGGCTGATCGCGTTCATGTAAAGAATCTTGCGGAATCCTTCGACCGCGGACCGGCCGAAGATCATCTGCGTGATGTGCTTTTCGCGCACGAAACTGGCCGCTGCGTCGGCAACATTGTCGCCTTTCAGCTTCACTACTTTCGCACCGAGGCTCTCGGCGAATTGCAGATTGGCCGCAAGCGCCGTCTCGTCGCGTCCGTTGTTGTTTTTCCCCGTATCGACGTGCACGGCGTAGAGCTCCGCGTCCATCCGGCGCGCCATGCGCGCGGCCCGCGCCAGCAGATATTGCGCGCGCGGATTCGAGCTGATACCGACGGCGATCCGTTCGCGCACCGCCCACGTCCCCTGAATATCCTTCTCCTCCATGTAGGACGAAAGGCTGCGGTCCACCTGCTCGGCCACTTGCCGCAGCGCGAGCTCGCGCAGCGCGATCAGGTTGCCGCGGCGGAAAAAGTTCTTCAGCGCCTGCTCCACCTTTTGCGTGTGATACACATCGCCGCGCTTCATGCGGTTTTGCAGCGCTTCGGGCGTCAGGTCGACCATCACGGTTTCATCCGAAAGACGCAGCACCCAATCGGGCACCGTCTCGCGCACCACCACGCCGGTGATCGCGTTCACCGTGGGAGCGATGCTCTCGATGTGCTGGATGTTCACGGTCGAAAGCACGTCGATTTTCGCGTCCAGGATTTCGAGCACGTCTTCGTAGCGCTTGCGGTGCTTGCTGCCGGGAATGTTGGTGTGGGCCAGCTCGTCCACCAGCACGACGGCGGGTTTGCGCGCGAGGATCGCGTCGACGTCCATTTCCTCAAAGAGCGTGCCCTTGTAGTCGATCTTCTTTCGCGGGACCACTTCCAGCTGCGGCACCAGCTCGGCGATGCCCTTGCGCCCGTGCGTTTCGACCACGCCGATCGCCACATCTTCGCCGCGGCTATGGCGCCGGATCGCCTCGCTCAACATGCTGTACGTCTTGCCCACGCCCGGCGCGTAGCCGAGAAACAGCTTCAGCGAGCCCTTGGTTTTCTCGGGCGGCGCGGTGATTGCCAGCCACTCTTCGGGGGTCTTGGGCACGAGCTTATTCTCTTCGACAGGTGCTCGGAAAGCTACGGTCCGATAGCGTAGAATGGCGCAGTGCGACCCACCATCCCCAGCCGCATCTTCCAGTTCGCGGTCGCCTTCGCGATTGTAGTCGGAATCACGCTTTTCTACCGCCGCGTGCTTCCCGTCAACGCCACGACGGTAGCGCTCACATTTCTGCTGTCTATTCTAGCCGTTTCCACCGTTTGGGGCATGGCCGTTTCGGTCGCCATGTCGGTCGCGGCGATGCTGGCTTTCAACTTTTTCTTCCTGCCGCCGGTGGGCACGTTTACGGTCGCCGATCCCCAGAATTGGGTGGCGCTGATCGCGTTCCTCATCGTCGCGGTTCTCGCCAGCCGCCTCTCGACGAGCGCGCGCCAGCAGGCCGCCGACGCGTCCGCGCGCGAACGCGACATCGAGCGCCTCTACAAATTCAGCCAGGGCTTGCTCGAATCGGGCAACGTGATGGAGCTGCTCAATCGCATCCCGGCGCAAATCGTGAACGTCTTCGAAATCGGCGCCGCCGCGCTCTTCCTCGCGGATAAGCAGAAGGTCTACCGCTCGGGCCCGGTGATCCCGCAGCTCGATACCGAAAGCCTGAAGGCGATCATGGTGCGCGAGGAGCCCGTATTCGACCTGGCCAACAGCGTGTGCTTCCTCCCGGTGCGTCTCGGCGTTCGCACGATCGGCACGCTCGGAATTTCCGGCACGATTCCTCCGAGGCAAACGCTCGAGGCCATCGGCACGCTGATCGCGATCGCGATGGAGCACGCGCGCGCCGTCGAACAGCTCGGCCAGACGGAAGCGGCCCGCCAGGGGGAGCAGTTGCGCACCGCCCTTCTCGATGCGGTCACGCACGCGCTGCGCACTCCGCTCACCTCGATCAAAGCTTCCGTCACGAACCTGCTCTCGAATCCCGGACTTGTGGACGGCCAAAAGCAGGAGCTTCTGACCATCATCAACGAAGAAGCGGACCGCCTGAACCGCCTGGTCGGCGAGGCCGGAGAAATGGCGCGTCTGGACGCGGGCGAAGTGGAGCTGCGGCTCGAAGAGCATCCGATCGAGGATGTGATCACCGCCTCGCTCGGCCACTGCCGCGGCGCGCTCGGCAATCGCGAGGTGGATATTCGCGTGGCGGAAAATCTGCCGCCGGTGCGCGTGGACGTGGCTCGCGCGCGCGAAGCGCTCGTCCAGTTGATCGAGAACGCCAATCAATACTCTCCGCCCGGCAAGCCCATCACCATCACCGCCGAGCAGAACGGCGATTTCGTGGTCACCAGCGTTGCCGACCGCGGCAATGGAATCGACGATCCCGAACAGGCGCTGATCTTCGAAAAATTCTATCGCGGCAAGGACCAGCGCTACAGCGTCGAGGGCACAGGTATGGGCCTGCCGATCGCGAAGGCGATTGTCGAGGCGCACGGCGGCACGATGAGTCTCACCAGCCAGCGCGGCCAGGGCTCGGTGTTTTCGTTCACGCTGCCGGTCGGGCGCGCGCGAGCCGCAAGCTCATGACCTCCGCCAAAATCCTGATCGTCGACGACGAGCCGCAGATTCGCCGCGTCCTGCGCACCACGCTCACCTCGCACGGCTACACCGTGGCGGAAGCGCGCAGCGGCGATGAAGCGCTCGAGGAAATCCGCCACGAGCGCCCCGATTTGATCCTGCTCGACGTCAACATGCCCGGCCGCTCGGGCCTCGAGACCTGCAGCGAAATCCGCGCCACCGGCGACATCCCGATCATCATGCTCACCGTGCGCAATAGCGAGCGCGATAAAGTACAGGCGCTCGACGCCGGCGCCGACGATTACGTTGTAAAGCCTTTCGGCGTCGAGGAGCTGATGGCGCGCATTCGCGCGGCGCTCCGCCGCGTTGCGCCTCCCGAATCCGTTCCGCCGTTCCTCTCCGCCGACCTGAAAATCGATTTCGAGAAGCGTGCGGTTCTCGTGAAAGGCCAGCCGGTCCGCCTCACGCCGAAAGAATTCGAGCTGCTGCGCCACCTCGTGGCCAACCAAGGCAAGGCCATCGGCCATCGACGCCTCCTGCAGGCGGTCTGGGGCCCCGATTACGGCGAGGAAACCGAGTACCTGCGCGTCTTCATCAATCAGCTGCGCAAGAAAATCGAGCCCGACCCCAGCAATCCCCGCTACATCCACACCGAACCTTGGATCGGCTACCGCTTCGAGCGCCCCCACGAGCGTCCCCGCGCGGCCAAAGGCACGGAAAAGGTCGAGTAGAAGCTGTCCCGTTTCATCGCCACTCTGCGGACGAGAACGGTTTGCGTAGCCCTGGCGTCCCGCCGGCCCTTCTTCGCTGTCAGGTCTTCGGGAGCTGGGGGGCTCCAGAGTCCGTGTGACAACCGATAATTTTTGTAGGTCGTGGCTTCCAGCCACGACATTAGGGTGGAAGCGCGGGCCTTCAGGCCCGCGAAAAAGCGCCCCGATAGTGCGGCTTAAGCCGCGGGCCCTTCTTTAGGAGGTGGGAGCTTTAGCTCCCACGTACGCTTCGAAGGAAGAAGGGCTTTAGTCCCTGAAGAAACTCCTCGCCCCTTTCGCGCGCGCTTCTTTCCGCGTTTCCCTGAGTCCCGCCGCCGGTCCGTCGCATCAACCAAGTGTCGCGCTGCCATAGCGCATACTAGCGTGTAACGGAAGTCGAAGGAGGTGAAAAGTGGCGGCCCCTCATCGTGTCGTGATCATCGGCGGCGGCTTCGGCGGGCTCAGCGTCGTGAACGAACTGCGAAAATCGCCGGTCGACGTCACGGTCATCGACCGCAGCAACTATCATCTCTTCCAGCCGCTGCTCTATCAGGTCGCGACAGGCTCGCTCTCCCCCGCGAACATCGCCTCGCCCCTGCGCAATGTTCTCAAAAACCAGAAAAACGCGCGCGTGCTGCTGGGCGAAGCGGTACATCTCGATTCCGCCAACCGCCGCATCATCCTGAGCGACGGCGCGGTCGACTACGACACGCTCGTCGTCGCCACCGGCGCGAGCCACCAGTATTTCGGCCACGACGAATGGGAACAGTTCGCGCCCGGCCTGAAAACCATCGACGACGCCACGGCGATGCGTCGCCGGATTCTCCTCGCGTTTGAAGCCGCCGAACGCGAAAAGGATCCGGAAAAGCTGCGCGCGTGGCTCACGTTCGTGATCGTCGGCGGCGGGCCCACCGGAGTGGAACTCGCCGGCGCGCTCGGCGAAATCGCCAACGACACGCTGCGCGGCGACTTCCGCAATATCGACCCCACCAAGGCGCGCATCATTCTCGTCGAGGGCACGGACCGCGCGCTGCCGTCGTATCCACCGAAACTTTCCGCGGCCGCGAAACGCATGCTCGAGCGCCTCGGCGTTATGGTGCGCACCGGCACTTTCGTCACCGGCGTGAGCAAGCATTCGGTGACGGTGCGCATGGGCGATCACTCCGAGGAAATTTTCACGCGGACGATTCTGTGGGCGGCCGGCGTGCTCGCATCGCCGCTCGGGCGCGTCCTCGAGAAAGAGGCTGGCGCGAAACTCGACAAGGCAGGCCGCGTGATCGTCGAGCCGGATATGACGCTAACGGGCCACCCGGAAATTTTCGTGATTGGCGACCTCGCGAATTTCAGCCACCAGGGCGGCAATCCGCTCCCCGGGGTCGCCCAGCCTGCGATCCAGGAAGGGCGTTACGTCGGCCGCACGATCGCAGCGCGGCTGCGCGGCGAAACGCTGCCGCCGTTTCACTACCGGGAGAAGGGAAGTCTCGCGACGATCGGCCGCGGCGCTGCCGTCGCCGATCTAAACGGGGTGCGCCTCTCCGGCTTTTCCGCGTGGCTGATCTGGATTTTCATCCACCTGGCGTACATCATCGAATTTCGAAATCGCCTGCTGGTCCTCGTGCAGTGGGCCTGGGTCTACTTCACCTACGACCGCTCCGCGCGCCTCATTACGGGGAAAAGTCCGCTGCCGCTGGACCTGTGACCGGCCACATCGATCAGTTTGCAGCTGCGCCCGATCGCGCCGGGAGCCGCCTGGCGCGGATCGCCTTTACCAGCGCTGCATGGTCGCGGTCGGTCTGGTCGGCATAAGCCACAGCAAACTTTTCGATCGCAGCGTCAAACGTATCGTTCTTGCCCAGGTAGCCGGCGATTCCGGCCGCGTCCCCCGTCCGAGCGTGCGCCCGGGCCAGCGCCCATCCGCAGACTTCGACGTACTCGAACAGATCCTGCCTGGACATTGCCTCCACATCGATCTTCATTCGCATATCGCGCAGCTGGCGGAGGTAAAAGTCGCGGCCTTCGTCGTCGCGAGCCCAGCCCAGAAACGCATCGCTCGCGGATTGCAGCATGCGCTGGCCGGTGACGACCCGCTCCCCCTGATTCTTGTAGCGGCTCTTGCCCGCGTACGGCGCGAGCACCGAAGTGCGCGCTTCCTTGAATTGCAGAAACAGCGGATCGTGCGGGCCGGTCATCAGCAAGGCGACCGCACAGCGCGTTCCCACGCTGCCGATTCCGACGACCTTCCGCGCGACATCCACAATATGATAACGATCGAGAATCACCCGCCGTTCCTCAGGAACGGTTTGGCGATAGCGCTCGAACATCGCGCGCACGTGTCGCGCCATCTGGGGCGGGTGATCGATCAGCGGCGGCTGATCGATGATCCGGGGCCGGCCGTTCTCGAGGCGCGTAATGGATGGAAAGATGTGCTCTGCTGTTTGGTTTTTCGCAGCTTTTTCCGTCCTTCTCCACTCGTCTTTCGTAGCGGCTGTTTTGGATTCTCGAATCAGGATTTCCGCATCGAGCTGCGAATACCATGCTTCGAGCGCGCGCATTTCCGCGTACTCGCGCATGTGTTCGCGATACGACCGGACTGCGGTGCGCGCGGCATCCGCGCAGTGCGGTTTGCTGAACTCCAACTCTCGGCTTGCCAGAACGCTGCTCGCGGCCAGCCGCTTCACATCCCATTCCCATGGCGCCGGCAGCGTTTCGTCGAAGTCGTTGATATCGAAGACAAGCCGGCGTTCGGGACTTCCGAACCCCCCGAAATTGGCTACGTGACAGTCGCCGCACGCTTGCACGCGGATTCCCGTCGCCGGTGTTGTTGCCAGATCCGAAGCCATCAAAGCGGCTGCCCCGCGAAAAAAAGCGAACGCCGATTCGCGCATCCGGCCGTACCGGATCGGGAGCAGATCGGCAAGTTTTCCCTGATCCGAGTGCTTCAGGAATTCAACCGGATCGCGGCGGCCCGGCGGAAGCTTCCACTCGCCGTGCGACGTTCGCGGCATTTTCTCCCGCAAGGCTTTTCCCGCAGCCAGCCGCTCTTTCAGCGATGGCCCAAGTGCGCTTGATTCTCGCGCCGTGCCGCTTTTTTGCGTCATGTGAGACCGCCTTCAGGACACACTGCGCCAGGGATGTTCGGCCGGCCTCGGCGCGCGTCAAGGCGCAGGATTCCACTTCGGGTCAAGCCGCGCAGCGCCATATTACAAGCTCAGGCGGGGAAACGCCCTCGTGGATCTTCTGCACGGGAAGAGAATTCCTGAATCGGAGATCGCGGTGACGCAGCCGAACCTCGTCCCGACCCCGCTTGAAGCGGGTAGCGTTCCTAGAACAGCGTGAAAATGTGGAAGCTCGTGAAGCCCAGCGCGATTCCGATCGCCGAGCCCGCCAGCACATCGCTCAGGAAATGCATCCCGAGGATGATGCGCGAGGAAGCGATCAGCAGCGCCACCACGAGCAGGCAGACTTGCAGGTAGGGATAAAAGAGGCCGATGGCGATCGCCAGTGCGAACGCGGTGATCGAGTGCCCCGAAGGAAACGAGTAGTTGTCCGGCGGCAAAATCACCGACCAGCAGTGCGGCTCGATCTCGCACGGCCTCTTCCGGCGGCTGGTGCGCTTCAGCCAGCGGAAGAGCAGGATTCCCGCAGCCGCCGAGCAGGCGCCGGCGCCGATCGCTTGGAAGCGGTGCTCGCCCCCGAAAATCAGCAGGAAGATGCCGAGCGAATACCACAGCCACCCGTCGCCGCTGCGCGTCGCGACAATCATTAGTACGCGAAACCACCGCGGCGCCGGCCACCGGTGCACCCGGCGCATCAGGCGGTGATCGTTCGATTGAATCTGGTTCCAGACTGCTTTGCCTACCGTCATACGAGTTCCTCCACCGCAGGTTGCGGCACGGAGACCCATCGAGGACGCTTGCTATCCGACTGACCGAAAATCTGCGCCGCCCAGCGGCGGCTGAATACGCGCTCGTCGTGATAATTCAGAAATGTGGCGGCCGGCACCAGCAGACCGAGGGGCATCAGCAGCGTGGTCCACGATTCTTCGCGCATCATTTCAAACGCGATCGAGAAGACGTCGCGGGTCAGCTTCAAAAAGCTGCCGGATTCTCCTTCGACGCGCCCGGCGCCACTGCGCAGCCCGGCGAAGAATTCGTCCTTATCGCGCGCGCCGGGAACCACGGTGTAGGTCGTTCCCACCGACGCCAGGGCGTGAGCGTCGCTTCCGCCGAGTGCGATCTTGTCCCATTGCCGGGCGAGAGTGGCCGCATGGTCGTTCGCGCGTTCGAGCATGTGCCCGTTGCGCGCCTCGATCGCCGGGAAATACGCTTCGAACCACGCGAAATCCTCGCGCTCGCGCGGCCCCGTGAGGCTTGAGAAAACGTGGTTGATGCTGAAGAACAGCCGCCGCTCCGTCAGGTACATCAGCAGCGAGACCAAATCGTTCCGCCGCTGCTGGAGCTGCGCGTGCTGGCGCTCGTGGAAGTCGTACACGCCAATGTGCACTTCCGTACCGCTGGGCATCCGGCAGGTCAGCTCTTCGCTGAGGAAAAAATTCGGGCTTTTCCTCAGCCCTTCCGATCCTTCGATCGAATCATGATCGGTAAGCGTGAAAAGATTCATCCCGCACCGTTCCAAAACGGAATAAACCTCTTGAGGATCGCTGTAGCTCTCGCGACAAAACCGGTTTACGAACGGCGTTGTCGCCGGTCCTGAGAAGTACGAGTGGACGTGCATATCGCATCTCATCAACGACAAGTCTAGAAGATCAAGATTACAGCAATGTGAAATTGAGCTAAACATATGAAAACACGCGCTTTAACTGTTTAGACACAACATCTTGGCTTTTAACACAGCTGTAGCAATTCACGGTCGCCGACGTGCCAGAATCCGTCACTCATGGGAGCTCTCTGAGTGAGGCGGCTTGAGTTTGGCTTCTTCGATGCCGGCGGCGGGCACAGGGCAGCCGCTACGGCGCTTAAGATGGCGATCGAAGGGCAGCAGCGCCCGTGGCAAGTCGAGCTTGCCAACCTGCAGGAAATCCTCGATCCCCTCGATATCCTCAAGAAGCTGACCCGGATCCGGATTCAGGATCTTTACAACACGATGCTGCGCAACGGGTGGACCCTTGGCAGCCCCCAACTACTGAAGGTTCTGCAGCTTGTGGTCAAGATCAACCATCGCGGCGGGGTGCGCCTCCTCGAAGAATACTGGCGCAAGACGCAGCCGGACATGCTGGTCTCCTTCGTTCCACACTTTAACCGCATCATGTACGAAAGCTTCGGCCACGTCTTCCCGGGACGCCCGTTCGTCACGATTCTCACGGACTTGGCCGACTATCCGCCGCACTTCTGGATCGAACCCGGGCAGTCGCAATATTTCATCTGCGGCTCGGATCGCGCAGTCGCCCAGGCCAAGTCGATGGGACACCCCGACGGCCGCATCTTCCGCGCCTCGGGGATGATCCTGCATCCTCGCTTTTATGAGCCGCAGACCCAGGATCGCGCGGCGGGGCGGCAGCGGCTGGGATTGCGCCCCGATCTGCCGACCGGGCTCGTCCTTTTCGGCGGGTACGGCTCGCACGAGATCCGCGAGATCGCCGAGCGCCTTGATGCCTCCAAGCTCGGGCTTCAGCTGATCCTGATCTGCGGCAAGAACGCGAAGCTCGCCGACGATCTGCGCGCCCGCCAATGGCGCATCCCGGTTTTCGTCGAGGGTTTTACCTCCCGCGTAAGCGAGTACATGCACCTGTCCGATTTCTTCATGGGCAAGCCGGGTCCCGGCAGCGTCAGCGAAGCGCTCCTGATGCACTTGCCGGTGATCGTCGCCTGCAACTCCTGGACGCTGCCCCAGGAACGGTACAACGCCGATTACATCGTCGAGAAACACGTAGGCGTGGTGCTCCGGAACTTTCGCGACATCGAGCGCGCGGCCGGTCAACTGGTCGAGCCGTCGGCGCTTGCCCGCTACCGTGCCAATACGATTGCCCTCAATAACCAAGCCGTTTTCGAGATTCCAACCTTCCTCGAGAAAATCTTCGAGGAAACGCGCGAGCAGGCGTCCTCCGCGAATGGCGCTCAATTGGCGGGAAAGACAGCCTAGTTCTCTCGCTTTCGCCCGATTTCAGGCTGCAACCAAATCGCTGCAGTCGCGTCTAATTGTTTCAAGCGCACATTTTCCGAGGTTCCACTCGCGCGTCTTGGTGTGGGCAAACGGGCGGGCACAAGTCGGCGTTATGTCAAGAAAACGGGCCTCGCTCCTGCCACTTGCCGCAATAGCGCGAAAGGCAGGCCCGGCTAAAAAGCCCCGCTCGTTGCACTTAGGGCAACCAATTGACGCCAATCTTCCCGGCCATGTATCATTGAAAGGTTTTGGAGGAAACGAGCGGCGCGCGCAAAGCATCACATAGGAGTAGTTATACTTACGGGGCGCGGGCGAGTTGGGCGCTGGTTTCAGAATTCGGAAGCGGGCTTGCGGAATCGTCTCATTCATCCGTCTTTGCAAAATTGACTTCGGAATGCGCCGGTGTGTCTATCCCGGCCGCTTTGTTATGGAATCCGCGCATCTGCGCGATTGGACCTTCGAGGGGGAAGCGTGAGTCTGGCTCTTGAGGAAAAATACGATCAGGTACGACAGCTCATCGCAATGGGCAAGGAACGCGGTTACCTGCTCTACGATGAGGTGAACGATATCCTGCCGCCCGAGGTGCATTCCTCGGAGGAAATCGACGATCTGCTCTCGACCTTCGAGCGCTACGGCATCGACGTGTACGAAGACCTGTCGAGCGCCAAGGCCGCGCTCGCCGCTGCGGATTCTTCCGACACCGCCGAAGCGCCCGTGAAGGAAGACGCGGCGTCGGAAGACGGCGAACTCGATCTCACTCCCGGCACTCTTGAAAAAACCAACGACCCCGTTCGCATGTACCTCCGCGAAATGGGCACCGTTCCGCTGCTCACGCGCGAAGGCGAAGTAGCCATCGCCAAGCGCATCGAGCGCGGCCAGCTGCTCGTGCTGAAAACGATTTCGCGCGCTCCGCTCATCCTCAAGGAAATGCTCCAGGTCGGCGAAGACCTGCGCAACGGCTCGCGCTCGATCAAGGAAATCGTCCAGTTCGACGACGAAGAGCTTACCGAAGAGAAGATCGAAGCGAAGACCAAGGAAACGCTCAAGCAGATCGACAAGATCGCCAAGCTCTACATCGTCGCGATGAAGGAAGCGGCGAAGCTCGAGAAAATCCCGAAGGCGAAGAAGAAGCCCTATCTGCACGCGCGCTACACCGTGGGCCGCACGCGCATCGAGATGTCGAATCTGATTCGCGATCTCGATTTCAATCCGCTCGAAAAGAAGCGCCTGATCGACAAGATTCACCAGACGGTCGAGCGCGTTCATTTCCTCGAGCGTGAAATCGCCAAGCTCGAGCGGCGCGTCGACGCCTCCAAGGCCGACGTGCAGGCCGAAGCGCGCAAGGACCTGAAGGCGCGGCGCCAGGAACTCGGCGAAATCGAACTCGCCACCGAAGTGAGCCCCACCGAGCTCAAGCGCGCGCTTCAGGTGATTCTTCGGGGCGAAGCCGAAGCCGAAAAAGCCAAGAAAGAGCTGATCGAGGCCAACCTCCGCCTCGTCGTTTCCATCGCCAAGAAATACACCAATCGCGGCTTGCAGTTCCTCGACCTGATTCAGGAAGGCAACATCGGCCTGATGAAGGCCGTCGACAAATTCGAGTGGCGCCGCGGCTACAAGTTCTCCACGTACGCGACCTGGTGGATTCGCCAGGCCATCACGCGCGCGATCGCCGACCAGGCCCGCACCATCCGCATCCCGGTGCACATGATCGAGACGATCAACAAGCTCGTCCGCACGCAGCGGCAGCTCGTGCAGGAGCTCGGCCGCGAGCCCACCTCCGAAGAAATCGCCAAGCGGATGGACATTCCCGTCGCGAAGGTCCGCAAGATCCTGAAAATCGCGCAGGAGCCGATTTCGCTCGAGACTCCCATCGGCGAAGAGGAAGATTCGCATCTCGGCGATTTCATCGAGGACAAGGCCGTCGTGTCGCCGTCCGATGCCGTGATCAACCTCAGCCTCAAGGAGCAAACCTCCTCCGTGCTGAAGACGCTCACGCCGCGCGAGGAAAAAGTCATCAAGATGCGCTTCGGCCTGGACGACGGCAGCGAGCACACGCTCGAAGAAGTCGGCCAGTCCTTCGCCGTCACGCGCGAACGCATCCGCCAGATCGAGGCCAAGGCCCTGCGCAAGCTGCGCCACCCGTCGCGCTCGCGCAAGCTCCGCGCCTTCCTCGAAGGCTCCGCCAACGATTACTAAGTTTGGTTCGTCGGTGTAGGGGCGGGTTTCAAACCCGCCCCGCAAGCGAAACTCGATCCCTTCGAACGCCTCCGCCAGTAGCGCCCCAATACGAACTCGCGCGCGCAAAATCTTCTCGCCCGTTCCGCCGACGCCTTATGATGTTTCCATGGCGACACGCCTCGAGGTGCGCAACCTCACCGTCGAATTGCCGACGCGCGCCGGCTGGGTGCGCCCGGTCAACGACGTCTCGTTCTCGCTCGGCGAGGGCGAGACGCTCGGCATCGTCGGCGAATCCGGCTCCGGCAAGACGATGCTCTCGCTCGCGCTGATGGGACTCGAGCCGCACGGCGCGCGCCGCGCGGGAGAAGCGTGGCTCCGCGAGCCATCAGGCAGTGGCAATGGCAGCAGCGCCGGAAATTCCGCCGCGCCCGCCGCGAAAGGCGCCAATCTCGTCGCCGCCGCCCCCGCCGAAATGCGCGCGCTCCGCGGCCGCCGCATCGCCATGATTTTTCAGGAGCCGATGACGGCGCTCGATCCCGTCATCCGCGTAGGCGCGCAGATCGAGGAAGCCATTCGCGTCCACGAGCCCGCGCTCGGCCGCCGCGAAATCCGCCGCCGCGCCATCGATTTCCTCGATCGCGCCTCGGTTCCCGACCCCATCGGCCGCGCGCGCCAGTATCCGCATCAGCTTTCGGGCGGCTTGCGGCAGCGCGTGATGATCGCGATGGCGCTCGCGCCGGGCCCGCACGTGCTCATCGCCGACGAGCCCACCACCGCGCTCGACGTCACCGTGCAAAAGCAAATTCTCGATCTGCTCGCCACGCTGCGCCGCGAACTCCGGCTCTCGCTGCTTTTCATCACGCACGATCTCGGCGTGGTCGCGCAGGTCGCCGACCGCGTCGTCGTGATGTACGCCGGCCGCATCGTCGAGCAAGGACCGGTCGCCGAGGTCCTGCACCATCCGGCGCATCCGTACACGCAAGGACTCCTCCGCGCCGCGCCGCGCCTCACGCGCGAAAAACTCGTTCCCGTGCCGGGCACCGTTCCCGCGCTTGACGCTCTGCCGCCCGGCTGCGCATTCGCGCCGCGCTGCCCGCAGCACGTCGCCGAATGCGACGCGGCGCTGCCCGATCTCGTCGCTGTCCACTCCAGCGACGCCGCCACCGACCACCGTGCCCGGTGTATCCTTGCTCGCTGACGCCGACAAATGGGTTTCAGGGGGTCGGAGCTTTAGCTCCGACATTAGACGCCAAGAACACAGGGCTTTAGCCCCTGAAGAAACTCTTCTCTTTTTGAGGCGAACATTGATGAGGCAACTCGGAGCCCTACGACCTGATACTGCAACTCGACGAACGCAATGACTGATCCGCGCAATATCCTCGATGTCCGCGATCTGCGAAAATCCTTCGCGGCGTCGACCAGCGTTTTCGCGAATTCCGCGTCGCAGTCTCCGGATCACGTCGCCGTCGACAGCATCAGCTTCACCGTCGAGCGCGGCGAAACGCTCGGCATCGTCGGCGAATCCGGCTGCGGCAAGACGACTCTCGCGCGCATGCTCCTGCGCCTGATCGAGCCCGACGCAGGCGAGGTCCGCTTTCAAGGCCACGACTGGCTCCGCGCGCGCGGCTCCGACCTTCGCGCGCTGCGCCGCGGCATTCAGATGGTGTTTCAGGATCCCGTCGCGTCGCTCAACCCGCGCATGCGCGTAGGCTCGATCGTCGCCGAACCGCTCGCGATTCACGAGCCGTCGCTTTCGCACGCGGAGCGCCGCGCGCGCGCCGCGCAAATCCTCGAAGCCGTCGGCCTAGGCGCCGAAGCGCTCGCCCGCTACCCGCACGAATTTTCCGGCGGCCAGCGCCAGCGCATCGGCATCGCCCGCGCGCTGATCCTGCGCCCCGCGCTGGTCGTCGCCGACGAGCCCGTCTCCGCGCTCGACGTTTCCGTAGGCGCGCAAATTCTCGAACTCCTCGCGCGCCTCCGCCAGGAACTCTCGCTCACAATGATCCTGATCTCGCACAGCCTCCCGGTAGTAGCGCAGCTAGCCTCCCGCGTAGCGGTCATGCAATCCGGAAAATTCGTCGAAACGGGCGCCGCCGAGCAGGTCCTGCAATCGCCGCAGCATCCCTACACGCAAGCCTTAGTAGCCGCCGTCCCCGACATCCCCGAATGATTCGCGTCGTCACGGTCGCGGGGGTTAAGGTTTAAACGTAGCGCCGGGTCCTTTAGCCCGGAAGTGTTCGCATCGAGGCGCGCGTGAGGCGTCTCCCTGACAACAAACCGCGCCTAAAGATTTAAATGTAGCGCCGCAGCCTTCAGCGCGGCATCTTCGCATTGAGACGCACGCGAAAAAGCCTCGGGCGTTTTCTGGCTGCCCATAGCAAGAGGCTGTCATCCCGAGCGAAGTCCCGCGTCTTTGCTTTTCCCGCGGGTTTCAGCGGGCGCGGGACGCAGAGAGGCCCGCCTGCCGGACGGGCAGGAATCTGCTTTTTCTTAGATGTGTCCGCGATCTAAATTCGAGGTGGGGAGAAATCAAATCCGCCGTTCAACGTTCGGAAAATCCAGCCAAACCTTCACGCCGCAAAAATGCGAGCCCTCGGTGCAAATCGGTGTCGACACTCCCGCGCGCAAATAGCACGGCGGGCCAATGTAACGGCCGAGCTCCGGGAAAACCGCCCGCACCTGCCGCGCCTCTTCGATCGACGCCTGATAAATCTCCTCCTGCGCGTTGAAGCACGTCCGCATGGTCCACTTATGCAGCAGGTGCAGCAGCGATCCCGATTCGACGAGCCGGATCGCCTTCGCATTCGGCAGCAGGTAGAGCGCAAATTCCGGCGCCACGCCGCGATCGAGCAGCTCGTTTTTCGCGGCCCACGCCTCTTCCATCGCTTGCTGGTAGATTTCGAGCGCGCGCGGATTCTCGCGCACCAGCATCGGCGTCACGTAATCGGCTGAGCGTGTGTCGGCCAGCGTCAGCAGCGGGCGCGACCCCGGCACCATCCGGTGCCGCTGGTCCTGGCTATCCGCCGTGTGGCTGATTTTTTTCGCGAACGTGAAATGCGCGTTGTCGAGCGGCCGCATCATCGGCGCGTGGACGCCCACGTTCAGCGTCTCGCGCCGGTAGGGATTGCGCGCCGGATTGAGCATCCGGTCGAGCGCCTCCGCGTCCGGACATTCCGCCGCGGTCAGCCCCATCACCGCGCGATAGCCCTCGGCCATCGACGCAATCGCGCGCGGCGAAGAATCGATCAGCCGCGAGGTCATTCCGTCGAGCCGCGCATCGAATTCGCGCGCGAACGCCTCGCCGTCGCCCCGCGCCTCGCTCGCGAATTCCGGCGGCGCTTCCATCGGCTCGTTGTCGAAGCGGTCGAAAAATTGCGGATCGACCTCGCGCACCCGCGCCACCATCTCGCCGATCACCAGCCGCGCTTCCGTCGGCGTGTCGTTCGCCGCGCTCATCCGCCACAGCCGGTGCAGCACGATCCCCGAAAGCGTGTGCACCATCGTGGTGAACGCCGCCACCGGCAGGACGTACCGCGCCACTTCGATCGCGCGCTTCTCCGATTGCCGCTCCACTTTTTGCACGCGCTTTGCGTGCGACTCGGGCGTCACGTGCCAGATGTCGCCGAGGATTTCGCGCGCCGTCGGCTCGAGCACGCGCGTCAGCTCGCGATAGTGCTCCCACGCGCGCGCAATCGCCTTCTCGTAAATCGCGCGCTCCGCCGCCCCGAATTGCGCGCTCGTCCGCCGGCACGTACGCCTGCGCGCGGTCCAGCCGCACGTAGCGCTGGCTCTGCTGCTCCGAATTGTAAAAAGGATGCGCGTGCAGAAACGACCACACGAATTGCCGGCTCACGTTCTCGAGCCCGAATTCAAAATGCGCGTGCTGGTAAACGGTGTGATGCCCGCCGAAATACGTTCCCGACCCGATCATCACCCGCTGCTTCTCGGTGATCTCCTCGGGCTGCACCAGGTGCGGCGAATAGCAAGTCCGCGCCGCCGCCATCGCCGAATCAAAAGGATGCGCAAACGAATTCCGCAGCGTAACCCGCGGCGCCCCCGTCTCGACAAGTGAGTCGATTTGCGAATCCCCAGATTGCGATGATGCGTGCGCCGGATCGTGTGCGGGAGACAATCGCGTAGCCATCTTCCACGCATTGTACACCGCCGAAGACCTCGCGACGAGCGCCTTAAGCGATTGTAACTGCCTCGCCAGACATGAACGAGATAGCCTTCCCGGTCGAAGCGACACGGGACAAGTAGGCGGCCACGCCTGCCTTTCTTCTAATTCTCGCCTTGACTCCCGGGGGCGGCTCGCCCCATAATACGCCCACGAGACGAGGGGGCGACACGACCCCATGAAAAACGAAGAAACACTCATCCAAGAACGCGAGCGCGAGCGCCAGAAGAAAATTCGGACGCTTCTCGCGCTGTGGCGCGACCCTGCATTGATCGAGGTAGTCGAGGTACTGAGAAACGCCAACGGTCGCGCTGCCGCACAGCCACAGGCCCCAACGCACTCGATCAAGGCCATTAAAATCCGTGAAGCAGTGTTTGAAATTGCGCCGCGCCTTCCGACTCGATTTAGCTCAAGACATGTGATGGCCGAGCTAGAACGTGGCGGCTTCGAGTTCAAGGCAAAAGACCGCATCGGTTCCGTACGCGATGTACTGTACGGGCTGGCTAAAGCTGAGATTATTAAGCTCGTGAAGAGGGCCCAGGGAGACGAGCCGAATCTCTACGAGTGGATCAGCCGACCGCCGTTTGATTCGCCTCGGAAGCTGCGAGGCACCCTATGAGATTAGACATCTAGCCGTGGGGCTCGGATATGCTCGATCCCGAAACATTCATTGTCAAAGGCGGGATCCTTGTTCTAGCTTTGCTCGCAATGGTGCGATTAATCCTTCACGAAATCCGCAATGTACGCGATGAGTTCACCGGGAAGCGTAGGCGCCGCTGAAAGGGTAAGCATGAGTGTATGGACGACGTTCTTACCTCTCATCGGCCTCGTCGTCGGAGCCATCTTGCAGTATTGGTTCTCGCGAGCCAGCGAATCACGAAAGCAACTCGAATTGCTTCAATCTCAGGCTTACATCGATTACCTCAAAGCCGCTACCAAAGCTGCCCACGCAGACTCCAAGACAACAATGCTCGCGGCGCAGGCTGAGAATACCGACGCCAAGACTCGGCTCGCGATCTACGCGCCGTCTGAAGTTATCGCAGCCCTTGCGAGATTTGAGGAAGCAGGAGCCGTGCTCGAAAGCCCCAAGGCATTGGAGGCCTTCGTTTCACTCGTGGGCGCGATGCGACAGAGAGATCCCGCAGCAGGAAGTGACCTTAAGCTCGTGCTATTTGGGAAACAGCACGAACCGCCCCGGTAGGCAAATCCCTGATCCGTGATATTTTAGTGTTTATGATTGCTTCTAGTCTGAATGTTGCGTACGTGGAACTGGACCCCAAGTGCAGCCATTGTGGATCAACACTAATTGTAGGAGTTACTCCAACTCGTAGCGGCGGCCTCGCTGACGCGACAGAAATCGAATGTCCTGAATGCCTCAGCAAAACGGAGTTCCTCGCCATGGGCAGAATCATCTCCGGCCCATTTCTACAGCCGAAATAACAAGAGCAAATTCAAGCTGACTCACTGCCACCTCTTGGGTTCGTGCCTCCCGTCCAAAATCTTACGGGATCGCGATCAGCAGGCCGCCGCTGATCCCGGCCGACTGCTCGTGTCCCCGCCCGAAGCTGTAGTCGTAAGCCGGTTCGAGGTACCAGCCGAATCGGTGCTTGGCGAAGGGCCAGAACATGAAATCGAGCGCCGCTTCCGCCGCAGCGGAGTTTGTCGTGACGCCGCGGACGCTCGTGTGAATCCACTCCGGCCCGACACCCGCCATGAACTCGACCTTCTTCGAAAACGTCCACGGCTTCTTGAACAGGCAATCGACATCCCACTCCGTCGAGTGAGCGGCGAAGAGCGGCGTGACGCCCGCTTCGATCTCCAGCCAGTGCTCGATCGGCGTCACTTCCACCGCGAAGTTCGGCCCAAAGCTCGAGCCGCCGTCTTTGACGCTCCAGTTCGCGGCCGCGCCAATCTCGACCACCGCCGCTTCCTTATCGGCGTCCGCCGACTGCGCGGAAGCATTCCCCGCGCAGAGCATGAAAGACGCGATCAGCATGGACAGTATCGCGCGCACTCAATCCCCCCTGGCGTTTCGTTAGGGTCGTTCTTGGAGCGCGGGAAGCGTATCACACGGAGGTCAAAGCTGGTTAAGTCGCCAAAAGCGGCCGAAATTGGCTTTTTGGCGCCCAGTTAAGCCCCCGCTAGGGGGCTCCTGGAGTCCCCTGATGGAGCACAAATTTCGGAGGGTGAAAGCGCCAATTATTTCTTGGCGATGGACGCGGCTTTGTCGGCGTATTTCTTCGTAAACCGCTCGACGCGACCGGCCGTATCGATCAGCTTCTGCTTGCCGGTGAAGAACGGGTGGCAGTTCGAGCAAATTTCGACGCGGATCAGATTGCCCTTGAAGGTCGAGCGAGTATCGAACGTGTTGCCGCACGCGCAGTGAACCTTCACGGCGTGGTAATCCGGATGAATTCCTTCTTTCATGGGACAACTCCTGTCTGCCGGCCGTTCTGCGCGATGTGAGCCCAACCCAAACCCCAAAAACGAGCCGCACTGTTCGCGTCGCTAAGCCAGCGGGGAAATTCCATTATACCGAATTCGCGCCTCAGGCACGAGCGCAAATCCAAATCGCCCAGGTGCTTAGATGCGAGAGGCGCTCTGGCGATTCGAGCCGCGCCGCCCGTGCCTCGGCAGCCACTGCTATCTGGCTTTGTTTTCGTGCTATAAGAGCGACCTGAAATTCGGGGGGAATCATGTCTCGACTCAAGTCTCGATTCAAAATGTGCGCCGGACTGGCGATCTCGGTTGCAGCACTCTGCGTGATGCTGGCCGTCGGCGCGGCGCCCACGCTTGCGACGGACGCAGCCGACGCCGCGAAATTCAATTGCGATCGCGCCTGCCTCCAGCAGATTTCCGACCGCTACTTCGCGGCGCTCGCGCAGCACGATCCGTCGATGGCGCCCTTTGCGCCCAATGTTCGGTACTCCGAAACCGGCAAGGTGCTCAAAATCGGCGAAGGGCTCTGGCAACACGCGGGCGCGCCGACGTATCGCCTCGAAATTTTCGATCCCGAGACAGGCGGCATCGGCATCGACGCCGTCGTGCCGGATGGCGGCGTGCCGACCATCGTCGCCGTGCGCCTAAAGGTCGAAGACCACCTCATCACCGAAGTCGAAAGCATTTTAGTGCCCGGCGACGACCCTGCCGTGTTCCACGCGCCCGAAAAACTCGTCGAGGTCCCGCGCTACTTCACGCGCACGATTCGGCCCGCCGAGCAGAACTCGCGCTACGAGCTGATGGCCGCGGCGGACGCATATTTCCGCGCGTTCCAGACCGAAGGCACGCCGGACTACATCCGCGCGCCGCTGCTGCCGAGCACGCTGCGTTTCGAGAACGGCGTGCAGGCCACCAACGTCGACCTCAAGGTTCACAAGGCGACCACCGCGGCCGAGCAGTTCGACAACGCCATGTTCAAGGGAACGAAAGTCTACGACCGCCGCTATCCCGTGGTCGACACGGAAACCGGCACGGTGATGGCGCTCGTGCGCTTCCATCCGCCGAACAATCCGGCACCCGGCGCTTCCACTTCTCGCGGCGACGCGTTCGTCTGCGAGATTTTCGCGGTCGAGCAGGGAAAGATCATGCAGATTCAGGCGACGTGGATCCAGCCGCCGGAGCAGCTGCCATCGCCGTTTTGAGCTAAGCGGACAATCTCAGGAACCGCTGAAGAGGAGCGGCGCGCCCAGCTTCGATCCGTAGTTCGGACGGTAGCGCTCCGTGTTGTAGAGCTTCGCGATGTTCACTCGGCGCGCGCCGAGCGACAGGTGCGGCAGTTCCATGTGCGCGTAGCAGCCGTTCTGAATGCCGATCATCCGGCCGCTCACTCCTTGTCGAATCAAATCGACGGCGATATTCGCGAACGAAATCGCGACCACCTGGTCGATCGAATCCGGCTCTCCGCTGCGCAGATCGTAGGTAAGGTCGCTGACGATGGTTTCCTGTCCGGTGCGCTTGCGCACTTCGTCCGAAAGCGCCTGCCCGATATCCGCTTTTTTGCGGTGGCCGTAGGCGTCGGCTTCGCCGAGCTCCCGCACCTGGCCGTCGGTCCAGATCGCTCCTTCGGACGCGATCACCAGCGCGTAGTGGCTGGGATTTTTCGTTTTGTCCTCCATCAGCAAATTGCAGATGCGATCGATCTCGAAGGGATGCTCGGGAATCAGGCAGCGAATCGAAGTGACGTACGCGGTGTAGAGCGCGGTAAAGCCGGCGTCGCGCCCAAAGATGCGGAAAATCCCAATCCGTTCGTGCGAGCCGACCGTGGTGCGCTGGCGCGTGATGGCCTGCTTGGCGCGCGTGACAGCCGTCGAGAAGCCGATGCAATATTCGGTGCCCTGGACGTCGTTGTCCATGGTTTTCGGCACCGCGATCACGGGAAAGCCCGCGTCTGAAAGCGCCGACGCGAAGCTCAGCGTGTCGTCGCCGCCGATCGCGACGAGGCAGCCGATGCCCAGCTTCTCGAGATTGTCGGTCACCACCTGCGTGAGGTTGTAGGTCTTGCCGTCAAAGGGAAGCTTGTCGATCAAGGCTTTGGGGATGTGCGGCGCAATTTTGGCGGCGGGCATCTTGCGGGGATTGGTGCGCGACGTGTGCAGCATCGTGCCGCCGAACCGGTCGATGGTGCGCGTGTTGTCGCGCGTGAGCTCGATGACGTAGGTCGCGTCGTCGGGCCCGGTCATGTTCGTAAGGCTTTCCCAGCCCTTGCGAAGTCCGATGATTTTGCGGCCGAATGCGCTCGCGCCGTAAACCACCGACTTGATCACGGAGTTCAGGCCCGGGACATCTCCACCGCCCGTGAGGATCCCGATCTTGTCTCGCTGGGTCACGCTCCACTCCTCTCTTGCGCACGTTCGCCTGCGCCCGCCCCCTTTCCCCGCACAATTGTGTACGGATTCAGGGCCGCAGCGCAATGCCGAGTGTTGGCGCGGCGCGAAGAATTCTAATGTTGGAAACTTCGGCACACGCTCATTTCACGCCGTCGCGAGTCGCTTATACTTAGATCGCAACGCAAGCGGCCCCCTTCCGCTCGCAGCAACCACTGCAAATGGCAACGCTCGAAAATTGGCTCCCCAAATCCGTCCTCACGCTGAGGCACTACAGCGGGCGGCAATTCCTCGCGGATTCGGTGGCGGGAATCACGGTGGGACTGGTGGCGCTGCCGCTCGCGATGGCGTTCGCCATTGCGTCGGGCGTGACGCCGCAATCGGGACTCTATTGCGCGATCGTGGCCGGATTCCTGATTTCAGCGCTGGGCGGATCGACCACGCAAATTGGCGGGCCGACCGGCGCGTTCGTAGTGGTGGTCTACGGGATCGTGACGAAATACGGCCTCGATGGCCTGTACATGTGCACGCTGATGGCGGGCGTGCTGCTCGTCCTGCTCGGCGCGACCGGCCTGGGCTCGGCCGTGAAATTCATCCCGCGGCCCGTCGTCGTGGGATTCACGAACGGGATCGCCATCACGATCGCCAGCACGCAGATCAAGGATTTCTTCGGGCTCAAGGTCGATAAAGTGCCGGGCGATTTTCTGGGCCGGATGACGGTGCTCATCCGCAATTTCCGGACGTTGTCGCTTGCCGAAACGGCGCTGGGCGCGCTGGCGCTGGTGGTGATCCTCGTTTTCATGCGTTACATTAAGCGGGTGCCTGGCTACATCGTGGCGCTTTTCGTCGGCACAGCGCTGGTGATGATTTTCAAGCTGCCCGTGCAGACGATCGGAACGCGCTTCGGCGGAATTCCCGCCGGCTTTCCTGCGATCAAGATCCCGCAATTCCGGCTGGACTTCGTGCGGCCGCTGATTTCGCCCGCGATCACGGTCGCGATGCTGGGCGCGATCGAGTCCCTGATGTCCGCGGTGGTCTCGGACCGCATGAGCGGCGACAAGCACAATCCGAATGTCGAGCTGATGGGCCAGGGCATCGCCAATATTTTCTCGCCGCTCTTCGGCGGGCTGCCCGCCACCGGCGCGATCGCTCGGACGGCCACCAACATCCGCTCGGGCGCCAAGACGCCCGTGGCCGGCATGGTGCACGCGCTCACGCTGCTCGCGATCATCATGTTTGCCGCGCCGCTGGCCCGGTTCGTTCCGCTTTCGGTGCTGTCGGCGACGCTGCTGGTGGTTTCCTACAACATGGGCGAGTGGCGCGAGATTCCGGAGCTGCTGAAACTCTCGAGCCTCGAGATCGGGACGTGGCTGGTCACGTTTATGCTCACGGTTTTTGCCGACCTCACCGTCGCGGTCGAGGCCGGCATGATTCTGGCCGGGCTCGTCTTCATCCGCAAGGTGACGACGACCACGACCGTAACGAAGGTGACGGAAGAATATCTTCGCGAAGGCCACGCACACATCCTGCAGCACAAGGACATTCCGGCGTACGTGGCGATCTTTCGCATCCACGGACCGTTTCTTTTCGGCGCGACCGACAAAATCGCGGATGTCGTTGCGCGCATTCCCGATTTGCCGCCGATCGTGATTGTCAGGCTTCGGAACATGACCGCGATCGATGCGACGGGACTGCAGGCGCTCGAAGACCTTGCCGATGCCGTGCACCAATCGGGCCGCGGCCTGATTTTCTGCGGCGCGCGGGAACAGCCCGCTCGCCTGATGCGGCGCGCCGAGTTCGAGCAGCACGTCGGCGCCGAGAACATCTGCCCGAGCGTCGAGGCGGCCCTCGATCGTGCGCGAACGCTCTACGCGACCATCGGGCCTCGATTTGTCGCTGCGGCGGGACGCTCAGAAACCGTCGCAATTCCGTAACGCGAGTTCGCTACAATCGCAGAGTCGTCGCGTTCGTCTGCGCTGGCCTACATTGCCCTGATCCGCTCTCGGGCCCCGGAGATCTTGCATGCGCCGCTTGTGTCTCGTATTTGCTTGGATCGCGTGCCTCTCGCTGGTCGGTGTTCCCGCTGCTCGCGCGGCGAAGTCTCTCGAAATCTATTTCATCGACGTGGAAGGCGGGCAATCGACGCTGATCGTCGATCCGGAGGGCGAGTCACTGCTGATCGATACCGGCTGGGACGATTTCAACGGGCGCGACGCCAACCGCATTATGGCGGCCGCGAAAGACGCCGGCATCGACCACATCGACGATCTGATCCTCACGCACTATCACTCCGACCACGCGGGCGGGGTGGCGCAGCTCGCGAGCCGCATCAAGATCGACAACTTCTTCGATCACGGCCCGAACACGGAAGCCGACATGCGCGCCAATTACGCGACCTACGAGAAAATCGCGGCTCAGGGGAAGCGCACGGTCGTGAAACCCGGCGACGAAATTCCGCTCAAGGGAATTCGCGTGCAGGTGGTGGCCT
Source organism: uncultured Acidobacteriota bacterium (assembly GCA_963743335.1). Lineage (GTDB taxonomy): Bacteria > Acidobacteriota > Terriglobia > Acidiferrales > UBA7541 > Palsa-295. The sequence goes on along the minus strand of CAVUPI010000001.1, from coordinate 1,127,412 downwards.
CGGCCGGAGAAGACATCACGAAGCCGCTCGCGGGCGCGGGGCAGCCGAATTCGTGGTGCGCGTCGGAACCGAAACCGCTGCCGGACACGAGCGAAAACGTCCAGTCAGTGGGCGTGCTGATCACTTTCGGTAAATTCCGCTTCATCGATCTCGGCGATCTGACGAATCAGAAGGAACTCGGCCTCGTCTGCCCGAATAACCTGCTGGGGACGGTCGATCTCTACCTCGTGACGCATCACGGGACGGCGCATCCAGGAACAGGCGATTCATCGAACGCGCCCGCCATCGTCTACGCGCTTCATCCGCGCGTGGCGGTGATGAACAACGGCGCGATCAAGGGTGGGCACCCGCTGACGTGGCAGACGATTCACGATTCGCCGGGGCTCGAGGGTTTCTGGCAGCTGCACTATTCGATGGCGGGCGCGGAAGACCACAACGTGCCGAAGGAGTTCATCGCGAACGTGGGCGGAAACGACGAAGGTTACGCGATCAAAGTGACGGCCGAGCCCAATGCCGTGTTCATCGTGACGAACGAGCGCAACGGCTACAGCAAGACGTACACGAAATAGCGGCTACCGCTGCGCGGCTTGTTGTTCCAGCAGCGCGAGCTCTTCAGCGAATTCCTCGTGCAGGCCTTGAGGCAGAATCCCAAGTTCGACGATGCGGCGCACGAGCGGCAGATTGTTCTTCGTATCGGCGTAGGCGCGGTTGATATCGGCGATGCTGAAACGATTGTCGTCTTCGTGAATTCGCGCGATCGCGTCGCCCACGTTGACCATGCCTTCTTCGATCACCGAAAAGTAGATTCCCGAGCGGCGGCTGGCGAGAAACCGTTTCACCATGTCGGGGCGGCCGAAGCGGATCCCGAGCTTGAAGCAGGGCATCCGCGGCTGCGTGACCTTCACGAGCGCTTCGCCGATTCGAAACTGGTCGCCGATGCAGGCGCTATCTTCCAGCAGCCCCTCGGTGGTGAAATTTTCGCCGAACATCCCCCAGGGCAGCTCCTGCTCCGGAAGTTCCTTGCGCCAGAATTCGTAGTGCTCGGAGGAATAGGCGTAGACGGCCTTGGTGCGCCCGCCGTGAACGCGCAGGTCGGCCTGGCAATCGCCATCGAGGTTCAGGCGGCGCAGCAGCAGCGGGCCCGGCGCCGGCGACTTGAAGATGCCGGTCAGCACTTCGCGGTCGCCGTCGAGGACCGTGCGCGGCTTGCCTACGTTGAGCGAAACGATTTTCATTGCCTGCAATCCAAAACCGCGGCGCCATTGACGCGGTCGCTCTTCAGATCGTTCAGGGCGCGATTGGCGTCGCGCAGCGGGTAGGAGGTGACCTGGGTGCGCACGGGAATCTCGGCTGCGAGGCGGAGAAAATCCTCGCCGTCCTGGCGCGTGTTGTTGGCGACGCTGCGAATGACGCGCTCCTGGTACAGCAAATCGTAATCGAAAGAAGGGATCGGGCTCATGTGAATGCCGCCGAGCACGAGGACGCCGCCTTTTTTCAGGGCTGCGAGCGCGGGCGGAACGAGATCTCCCGCGGGCGCGAAAATAATGGCGGCGTCGAGTTTGTCCGGAGGCTCGACGGTGGCTTCGTCCGCCCACACCGCGCCGAATTCCAGCGCGAGCTGCTGGTGCTTTTTTCCTCGCGTGCACGCGTAGACTTCGGCTCCCCAATGGCGCGCCACTTGAATGGCCACGAGCGCTGCCGAACCAAAACCGTAGAAAGCGAGCCGGCTGCCGCGTTTGATCCCGGAAAGGCGCAAGCAGCGAAAGCCGATGATGCCCGCGCAGAGCAGCGGCGCAGCCTGTTCATCGGCGAACGATTCGGGAATCGGGTAGATGAATGCCTCGGGCGCGACGGCGTATTCAGCGTAGCCGCCGTCGACCGTGTAGCCGGTGAACGTGGGATGGTCGCAGAGATTTTCGCGGCCGGAGCGGCAGAATTCGCAGGTGAGGTCGGTGCTGTGCAGCCACGGCACGCCGACGCGCGCGCCCTTTGCGAAGCGATGCGCTCCCTCGCCGAGCTTCTCGACGACGCCGACAATCTGGTGGCCGGGAATCACGGGCGATTTGCGCGGCGGCAGCTCGCCTTCGATCACGTGCAGATCCGTACGGCACACGCCGCAAGTACTGACGCGCAGGAGCACTTCGCCCTTGCCGGGCCGTGGGTCGGGCGCGTCGGTGAATTCGAGCGGATTGCGGTCGACCGGCGCGGGCGAATGCAGCAGGCACGCCTTCATCGTCGAATCCTCGCCATGGCCCTCGCCTACCGCACGGCTTTCGTTTGCGCTTGCGGCTTGATGCCGGCGTCTTCGGACACGCCCAGCGCGACGGCGGTCCAGTCCATATCGCCGCGGCCCTTGGCGATGGCGGCGAGATAGCGGTCGTGCAGCAGGCTCGCGATGGGCAGCGGGACTTCACTTTCGGTGGCGGTGGCTAGGGCGAGAGAAACGTCCTTGAAGCCGAGCACCAGGCGGAATCCGGCGGGCTCGAATTTCTCGGCGGCGATCGACTTTCCGTAGCCCTGGTAGATGGGGCAGGCGAAGAGCGTCTTGCCGAAGAGATCGGCGATGGCGTTTTTGTCGATGCCGTTTTTCTCGGCGAGGGCCAGCGACTCGGAGATCGTCTCGATGGCCGAAGCGATCATGAAATTACCGCAGAGCTTTACGACGTTGGCCGCGCCGGCGTCTTCGCCGAAATCGAAGATGCCTTGGCCGATGGCTTCCAGCAGAGGACGTACGCGCGCTTTCGGCGCGGCGTGGCCCGAGGTGCAGACCCACAGCTTCTTCGCCGCAGCCGCTTCGGGGCGGCCAAAGACGGGCGAGGCGACGTATTCCACTTTGTGCTTCGCGTGATGCTCGGCGAGGCGGCGCGCCACTGCCGGCGAGATCGTGCTGATCGAGACGTGGATCCCGCCCGGGCCGAGCTTTTCGACGAACGAGCCCGGCGAAAGGCAGAGATCTTCGATGGCGCGATCGTCCGCGACCATCGTGAAGACGATGCCGCCCGGCGAGGCGACTTCGGCGGGTTGTTTTGCGAGCGCGGCGCCCTTGGCCACGAGCGGCGCGGCTTTCGCGGGTGTCCGGTTGTAGACGCGCAGCGCGTGTCCTGCTGCCAGCAGATTTGCGGCGATCGGCTCGCCCATGTTGCCCAGGCCGATGAATCCAAGTGTTTCAGCCATTTTTGGCTCCTCTCGATCGAACCATCTGCAACATTCGATGACGCAACAGGCCTCAACGTCTCATCGGCACGAGCGGTTCTTACGTATCCCGGGCGCAGCAGTTTCCGCAATTTCCTTCCCCGCCCGCACCGGCTATATTCCCACCGGGCCTGGGGCCGGAACAAGGCGTGACCGCGGTGCCAGAGGTGGTCGCAAATTGCGACCACCTGAAAGAAAGCGAGCCATCAACTATGAAACCTAAAACACAGGCGATCGTCCCGGCGGAAAGAATCGAATCGCGCATTTTGCTCATTCGAAGCCACAAGATCATGCTCGACTCGGATCTCGCCCAGCTGTACGGGGTGACCACGAAGCGGCTCAACGAACAGGTGAAACGCAACCGGGACCGTTTTCCGGCCGATTTCATGTTCCGGCTGAGGGTCAAAGAGAAAAACGAGGTGGTCGCAAATTGCGACTACCTCAGGAGGCTCAAGTTTTCGCGGGCGCTGCCGCTTGCGTTCACCGAGCACGGGGCGATCATGGCGGCGAGCGTGCTCAACACGCCGCGCGCAGTCGAGGCCAGCGTCCACGTGGTGCGGACGTTCGTCAAGCTGCGCGAAGTGCTGCGCACGCACAAGGAACTTGCGAGGAAACTGGGCGAGCTCGAGGAGCAGATCAAGGGACACGACCGGGAGATCACGGCCCTGTTTCAGGCGATCCGGCAGCTGATGGAACCGGCGCGCCGGTCGGGCAGGCGGATCGGATTCCAGCACTAGCGAGCCTTAGGCGTTGACGCGGAGCGCGAGGCAGGTGATGTCGTCGTGCTGGCGGGCCTGGGCGGCGAAGGCGTTAACGTCGGCCATGGCGCGATGCAGGATTTCGGCGGCGGTGCCCGTGGCGGCTGACTGCAGGCACGCGATGAGGCGCTGTTCGGTGTACTCGTCGCCCGATTCGCTGACGGCTTCGGCGACGCCGTCGGTGAAAACAAAAAGAAGATCGCCCGCCTGGAGTTGCGCGCTGCCGGAGGGGTACGGAATTTCGCTTTCGGTGAAGAGCGGGAGGCCGAAGGGCGGGCCGCCGGCTTCCAGGCGTTCGATGGCGCCGGACGCGCGGCGCAGGATCGGCGCGTTGTGTCCCGCGTTGACGTAGCGCATCTCGCGCGTGCCGGGATCGATCTCGGCGAGAAACGCGGTGGTGAAGCGGCGTCCGTCGAGGCTGTGCGCGCGGCAGTAGCGGTCGAGGCCGACGACGATTTCGTCGAGAGTCGCGGGCGTGGCGGAGAGCGCGCGGAGGCTGGCCTGGAACGTCGCCATCAGCAGCGCCGCCGGGACGCTCTTGCCGGCGACGTCGGCAACGACCACGAGCAGCGGATGCGAGATTGAATCTCCCGCGGACGCGGGGCGCACGAACGCGTCGTAGTAGTCGCCGGCGACCGTGTTTTGCGGGCGCGTGGCGAATGCCATGTCGATTCCGGCGACGACCGGCGGCCGGGCGGGGACGAGCCACTGCTGAATCTCGCGCGCGATTTCGAGGTCGCGTTTCATCGTGACGCGGTCGCCCAGCTCGAGCGCCAGCAGCAGGAACAGAATCAGCGCGCCGAGCCAGCCCAGGTTGAAGCTCGCGCTGCCGTGATCCGAGTGGACGTCGATCTGCGCGACCAGCAGAAAGACGGCGACGAGCAGCAGCACGCGCCGCGCGGGCGAGAGCTTCATCAGCATCGCCAGGAAAAGCGCCCAGGCGGCGAGGAACGGGCGCTTCCATCGCTTTTTCTCGCGGCCGATCGCTTCCCAGTCGACGTCTTTCGAATACAGGCCGTAGGTGGCGCGCGCCTCGGATTTGAACTGTCCCCAGAGCTGCTCGATTTCGAGGCCTTCGGTGACGCGCGTCCAGAAGCCGCGAACGCGATGCGCGCGGCCCACTTTTGCTTTCGCCGGATTCGAGGCGCTGGCCATGTGGATGCGCGATTATCGCAGGAGGCGATGCGCGGCGCTACCCGCGACGGCCCTCTGCTTCCACTACGCCACGTGGTTGTGGAGTGCGGCGGCTTGCCGCCGCTCTTCTACGGCGAAGCTTGCTTCGCCGTTCCAAGGCCTCGGCGGTAAACGACCCTTCGGTCGACGGCGAGGCAAGCCTCGCCGCACAGCGGCGGGAGCAAGCTCCCGCACTCCACGGCCTCCGGCATTCAGGCGAGTTTGGCGGCGAGGTCGTTGAAGTCGGTGGCGACTACGTCGAAGGAGTTTGCGCTTGCCGCGGGCGGCGTGGCTGCTGCCGGCGGGCGCGAAGGATGCGGGCCGCGCTCCAGAGGCCGCGGGACGTAGCCCGCTTTCAGGCCGCAGGATTGCGCGGCTTTGAGATCGGGCGGATGCGCCGCGACCATCATCACTTCGGACGGCTTGCAGCTGAGCAGCTCGACGGCGCCGAGATAGACTTCGGGATCCGGTTTGTAATGATGGAAGAGATCCGCGCCAAACACCGTGTCCCAGGGCAGCCCCCCGAATTTCGCCATGTCGACGAGCAGCGAAACGTTGCCATTCGAGAGCGTCGCGATCACGTAATTCTTCTTGAGACGCGTGAGTCCTTCGGCCGCGTCCGGCCAGGGATTCAGGCGATGCCAGACGTTGGTCCAGTTTTCCTTTTCCTCTTCGCTGAGGCCGGTGATGTCGAACTCGACGAGCAGCTGGTCGAGGATCATGCGATGCAGCGCGTCAAGCTTGGTCCACGGCAGCTCGCCCTTGCGGACTTTTTCCATCGACGGGCCGTAGCCGGCGCGCCAGCGGTCTGCGAATTTGCCCCAGTCGATTTGCAGATTCCTCTCGCGGCTCCATTGCGCGCCCTCGAGAATGATCGAGCCGCGCCAGTCGACCACGGTGCCAAACGTGTCGAAGACGAGCGCCTTCACGCCGAGTGAATTCGAGGGAGCGGACATCCGAGGAGAGTGTGACACATTCGCGCGAGGTTCGTTTGAGCCGCCGGCGAACGGCGCGAAACCTGAAAACGCCACGGATAGTGCCACGAACTCGCGTCTGCGCATGTGTCCTCTTTTCTTTTCGCGCCGCCGCTGCAGCAACCCGGCAAGAGCGGCGCGTACTCTAAACCAGAGATGGATTCGCACACGGAAGGACGCGGGAGTCCGCGCCACGGTTTCACGCGGGAAACCGCGGGAGGGCCCGGACGCGAAACAGTGGGGCGCCTCAAGCGGCTTCCCGGGATGTGCTATCGTCGGTGGCGGAGGCGCGCGATGACGGGCCTGCCGCGATCGGCGAAGTGGCGGGGAGTATGGCCGGGAATCCTGGCGGGCGCGTTGCTCTGCGTGTTCGCAGCGGGGATGCTGCTTTCGGCCGGCGCGCAAATCCAGAATTACGAAAGCGGCGGAATCATCGACATGGACGGCGAGCGATTCGCGCCGGAAAATCCCAACGAAAAAGCGGAGTGGACATTCGCGCGATTTCACTACGATCTCGGCGAGGAATTCGGATTCTACCGCTTCCAGCGATGGGCCGCGGACTGGCCGAAGGCGGACCGGCAATTCATACTGGGCGTGAAGCGGCTCACTCTGATTCAATCGCGATCGACCGAGCATGTGGTCGACGCAAACAGCGACGATCTCTACAACTACCCCTGGATTTACATCGAGGATGCGGGCGCGTGGACGCTCACCGAGAAGCAGGCGGCGCGGCTGAGGGAATACCTGCTGCGCGGCGGATTCCTGATGGTCGACGATTCGCACGGCGATGAAGAGTGGCAGACGTTCGTGTCGGGCATGAGAATGATATTCCCGAACCGCCCCATCGAGGAGCTGGCGGATAAGGACGAAATTTTTCACGTCACCTACGATCTCGACGACCGCGTGCAGGTGCCCGGCACGCGCTACATCTGGGGGCGGCGCTGGCGCTACGAAGCCGACAGCGCGGTGCCGAAATGGCGGGCGATCCGCGACGACAAGGGGCGCATCATGGTCGCGATCTGCCACAATTCCGACGTGGGCGACGCATGGGAATGGGCCGACAGCCCGCAATATCCGGAGCATCCGGCGTCGGTGGCCTATCGCATCGGAGTGAATTACATCATCTACGCGATGACGCACTAGAGCCAGCTCAATCGTGTGCGGGAGCTTCAGGGGCTAAAAAGCCCGCTACGTTTGCGGATCTGATGTCGTGGCTGGAAGCCACGACCTGCAAAGATCCGTGCTATCGCATGGAACTCTCGAGCTCTGACCGCCTGACGATTCGATCCGATTCCACCTGTTCCACTTGGGAGCGCCGATCATGGCCAAGAAGAGCTTCAAGCAGCTGAGCGAGCGGGAAATTCTGGCTCTCGCGATTCAGCTGGAAGAGGAAGACAGCCGCATCTACGGCGACTTCGCCGACGGGCTTCGCGAGACGTATCCCGCGACGGCGAAATCGTTCGACGACATGCAGGCGGAGGAATCGCGACACCGGCAGCAGCTGATCGACATGTACCGGCAGCGATTCGGCGAGCACATTCCGCTGATCCGGCGGCAGGACGTGAAGGGCTTCGTCGAGCGGCGATCGACGTGGCTCGTCCGGCCGCTCGGCATCAACGCGGTGCGCAAGCAAGTGGAAGTGATGGAAGCGGAGACGCGGCGATTCTACGAGCGCGCGCTTCAACAGGTTTCGAATCCCGACACGCGCAAGCTGCTCGGCGATCTGGCCGAGGTCGAGCGGCAACATTGGGAGTTCGCGGCGTCGCTGCGCGACAAGCAGGTTGAATCGGGAGAGCGTGCCGAAGAAGACAAATCGCAGAAGCGGCTCTTCATGCTGCAGATCATCCAGCCGGGCCTGGCGGGATTGATGGACGGATCGGTGTCGACGCTCGCGCCGATTTTCGCCGCTGCGTTTGCCACGCACACGAGCAAGGCCGCATTTCTGGTAGGGCTCGCGGCGTCGATCGGAGCGGGAATCTCGATGGCGTTCGCGGAGGCGCTCTCGGACGATGGCTCGCTTACCGGGCGCGGGCGTCCGTACGTGCGCGGCGGCGTGACAGGGCTGATGACGACGGCTGGCGGCCTCGGGCACACGCTGCCGTTTATGATTTCAAGTTTTCATCTGGCGTTTATGGCGGCTGTGATTGTGGTGGCCGTGGAACTCGCGATCATCAGCTACGTGCGGCACCGGTACATGGATACACCGCTGCTGTCGTCCGCATTTCAGGTGGTGGTGGGCGGCGTTTCGGTTTTCGCGGTCGGGATTCTGATCGGGAGTTCGTAGCACTGAAGGAAAAGCGAAAGCGGAGCGCGCAAAACCTGCAATAAGACGGGCATCAAGGATGCGCCCAGCGGGGCCTTACAAGGACGAAAATGGCCGCGAAAAGCCGCGTTTCCGCCCTTTTACGCAATACTTTGGAGAGAACGAGCGCAGAGCCGGCGAACGCCCTTCGTTCCGCTCAGGGCAAGCCGGCGCTACGAATCAAAAGGTCGTAGTCGGCGCCGGAGTGGGGAGACTGACGCCTGATTCGATTGTGAGGCGCGGCGCGCGGCGCATCGTTTCGATGAAGACGCGCACGATTTCGGGATCGAACTGATTGGCCGCGCAGCGTTCGATCTCGGCGAAGGCGTCCTCGGGCGTGCGCGCTTTCTTGTAGGTGCGCGCGGAGGTGATCGTGTCGTAGGCGTCGGCGATCGCGATCACGCGGGCGCCGTACGGAATCTTCTCGCCTTCGAGGCGATCGGGATAGCCGCTGCCGTCGTAGAACTCGTGGTGGTGGCGAACCATCTCGCGGATGCGGCTCATCGGTTTGAGCGGCTCGAGGATTTTCGCGCCCAAGTCGGTATGGGTCTTCATGGTTTCCCACTCGGAGGCGTCGAGCGGGCCGGACTTATTGAGAATGGATTCGGGGATGCCGACTTTGCCGATGTCGTGCAGCAGGCCGGCGAGACGAATGTCTTCGATGTCGGCGGGAGGCAAGTTCAGCGCCTGCGCGATCATCACCGAATAGGCGGATACCTTGCGCGAATGGCCCTGCGTGTAATGATCCTTGGCGTCGATGGCGAAGGCGAGCGACGTGACCGTCTCGACCACGGCGGGAGGCAGCCCGTCGGCGTCGGTGACGCCGCCTTGTTCCTCGAGTGAACGCGTGAACTGCTCGAGGCGCCGGTAAATTTCCTCGAACGCTTCCGGGCCGGTCGAGAACAAGCGCTTCAGCGTGACGCCGAGATACGCTTCGAGAACGTCCTTCTTCCACCGCTTGCGATCGTTGGGATCTCCCTGCTCGGCGCTCGAAACGGAGTTGCCGCCCTGATGCTTCGAGATGTACATCGAGGAATCGGCGACCTGAATGAGCTCTTGAGGCGTCGCGCCGTGAATCGGGAACGCGGCGATGCCGAAGCTCGCGGTGATGTTTTTGTCGCGCAGCAGCGGGTCGGCGGCGATCCAGCCGCGGAGCTTGCCGGCCAGCTGGCGCGCCTGCTCGACTCCGGTTTCAGGCATGAGAATCACGAATTCGTCGCCGCCGTAGCGCGCGACGACGTCGGACCGTCGGCAGTTCTGCTCGAGGATGTGTCCCACGCGCTGAAGGACGACGTCGCCTTCGAGGTGGCCGTAGAAATCGTTGACGAATTTGAAGCGGTCGAGGTCCATCAGCACCAGCGCAAACGGGCGATTGGCGCGCGTCGAGCGCTTCCATTCGGACGAGAGCGCTTCCATCAGGAAGCGGTGCGTCTTGACGCCGGTGAGACCGTCGGTGATGGCCTGCTCCTGTGCGCGCTGGAACGTGAGCGCGTTGTGCAAAGCGCCGGCAAAGAGATCGGCGAGCGTGCGAAGCAGCAGCACGTCGTGATCGGGGAACTGGCAGGTTTCGGTCGACTCGACGTACAGCACGCCGAGAAATTGCTCGCCGTACGTGATCGGCAGGGCGACCGAGGCGGCGGAGCCCGGGAGCACGGTGCGGGGCGTCGCCGAACTCACCTCGTACACGGTGGCCATCTGACCGCTGCGAGCCACTTGCCCGACCAGACCCTCGCCCAGTTGAATGCGGCGCCCAATCGCATCGCGGCGCGTGCCGGCCTCGGCGCGCACCACGAGATCCTTGGCGGAATAGTCGAGGATCGCGATTCCGATATGATCGTAGGGAAGGTGATTTTCCACTTCGGCGGCGATGCGCGCCAGCATCTCGTCGGGATCAAGCGTGGTAATCGCGTGGCTCGACACGTTGTTGATCAGCGTGAGCTGGCGGGATTTTCGCTGCTCTTCGGCGAAGAGGCGCGCGTTTTCAATGGCGATCCCGGCCGCGCTGGCAAGCAGGGCGAGCAGCTCGACGTGCCCTTCGTCGAACGAGCGTTCTTTGACGCTGTGAATCACCATCGCGCCGACGGGCTGATCGTGCAGGATCAGGGGAACGGCGCACGTGGAACCCATTTCGCGCAGAGGCTCGATGCCGAGCCGCTTCGTTTCTTCCCAGAAATTTTCGCGAATCAGCAGCGGGCGAGCGGAGCGAACAACATATTCCACGAAATGGTTACCCGCGGGACGCGAGCGTTTCGGGCGGCGCTCGCCGTCGGTGACTTCAATTTCGAAGCGGACTTCGCCCGCCTTCGAATCGTAGGTGGCGATGAAGAAGCTGGTGACGTCGAGCACGCGCCGCATTTCCGAGTAGATTCGCTCGAGCAGCGCATCGAGCTCGAGCGTCGAGCTCAGCGCGCGGCCGATTTCATTCAGGATGTGCAATTCCTCGGTGCGCCGCGCGGTCTGGTGCATCAAGTAGCTGTTCTCGACGGACATGCCGATTTGCTGGCCGAGAGCCATCAGCAAGCGGAGCTCGGCGGGAGTGAACCCGCGATTGTCCGGCGTGGCAAGAAGTAGAACGCCGAAGACGCGACCCTTCGCCTGGAGGCTGATGCCGACCAGTGTGCGAAGGCCCTGCCCGAGCAGCAGCTGGCGAGCCTGCCGGAAGGATTCTTCCTGCTCGAGCGCTTCCCAGTTCGAATCGCGGACGAGATCCCGCAGCACCACCAGCCCGCCGAGGCGAGCCACGAGATTCACCATGTACTCGTCGAGTTTGCTTTCGTGGATCGTTTGCGCGAGCGTTTCGCTTAATCCAGTGACGATCACGGAGTTCGACGCGCGGGGCTCGGTTTGTTGCACGCAGAGAATGCCGGCGGGAATGCGGACCACGTTGAGCACGCGATCGAGCGCCTGGCCCAGCATCTTGTGGATTTCGCCGCCCGCAAAGCCGGAGGCAGCCAGGTTCAGATTCGAGAGCGCGAGCATGTTGCGCTCGACGCGGCGCCGCTCCTCTTCGTACACCGCCATCACCATGAGCACGCAGGTGAAGAGTTCGGGCAACGCCATCAGCGGGAACAGATCGACGCCGGGCAGCAAACCCATCCGAACGCGGAAGATCCCCGAAAGAGCGAGCAAGCCCCAGGCGGCAAAGGTGATGGCGAGCAACAAATCGACGCGGGCTTCCTGCTTGCGGCCCTCCTCCCAGAATGTGTAGCCAACCAGGAGAAAGAGAATGCCCATCGCGAGGACTACAGGAACTTCCACCCAGTGATTCGCGTGAGCGATCGACCAAACCAAGCCAATGCCTACCACTGCGCCCACAGCGCGGACCGAAATTCGAAGGCCCGCGTACAGCCGCGCGGCGCAGTAGAACGCGAAAGATGCCATTACCAACACTGTCTCGTTGACGATGCCATCCAACTTGAGCCAGACTTCGCTTCCACTCAGCTTCATCAAGACGCCGGTGAAGAAATGGATGCAAAACAAGCCCCAGGCGATCGACCATGCCAGGAGGTAGTCCTGGTGTTTCAGGCGGTATAGGAACGAGAAAAAGAGGGCGAGCAGGAGCGTGCTCGCAAGCAGAACAAAGTACATGGTGGTGACATGGAATGGCAACGTGACGCTCCGGACTTGGTACCCCACACTCAGTTGAGAATATCAGAAAACGTGCAGGCGCCCTTTGGCCGTGTCCAATCGAGTTTCGTGGATGTCACCCGTGCCTTCGAGGGCACCGACTATGAGCGCGGCCATGGCCCGAACCGCCGCCCGCTTTTGGGTCCGCAGAGGTTATGCCGGTATGGGCCGCAGGTCAAGGTAGTATCTATACGTACCCCGGGTATCAAGTGCCATACCTCGATGGAGTTACGGCGGGAGCGCGCTCGATTTTGACGCATGCTTTCGCTAAGATGAGTTGTTTCGCAACACTCGAGGACTCCGAATGGCTTCCGGACAAGATCCGCGGGTCCGTTTCGCCCCTTCGCCAACAGGTTATTTGCATGTGGGAGGCGCGAGGACCGCTCTATTTAATTGGCTTTTCGCCCGGCATGAGGGCGGCACGCTGCTACTACGCATTGAGGATACCGACGTCGGGCGCAACCGGCCCGAGCTGGTCGATGGAATCCTCGACGATCTGAAGTGGCTGGGGATTGAATGGGATGAAGGGCCGTTCTTTCAGTCGCAGCGGCTCGAAATGTACCAGGCGGCGGCCGAGCGCTTGCTTGCGAGCGGGGCGGCGTTCCCGTGCTACTGCAAGGCGTCCGCGTATGCGGGTGGCGATGCAGCTCCCGCTGCTGACGCCGAAGAGCAAGAAGGCGAAGGAGATGACGAGGGTCCGAAGAGCTACAAGGGCCCCGCGTGCCCTTGCCGCGATTTGAGCGCCGCGGACCGCGCGGCCAAGGAGAAAGAAGGAATTCCACGCGCGATCCGGTTCCGAGTGCCCCGAACCGGTGCAACAAAATTCGAGGATATCGTTTTCGGCCCGCGCGAGGTGCAGAACGAGGAGATCGAGGATTTCGTCCTGCTGCGCTCGAACGGCGTACCGACCTATCAGCTCAGCGTGGTGGTCGACGACATCGACATGCGCATCACGCACGTGATTCGCGGCGCCGATCATCTGTCGAACACGCCGAAGCAGGCGCTGCTGTACGAGGCGCTTGGCGCGCCCGTGCCGCTGTTTGCGCACGTTCCGCTGATTTTGGGGCCGGACCGCACGAGACTTTCGAAGCGCCACGGCGCCACGAGCGTTGGTTCCTATGCGACGGAAGGCTTTCTGCCGGAGGCGTTTCGCAATTTCCTGGCGCTGCTTGGATGGTCGGCGGGAGGCGATTCGGAGGTTCTCCGCACGCCGCAGATGATCGAGCGGTTTACGCTTGCGGGCGTGAGCCGCACCAACGCGGTCTTCGACCGGCCGAAGCTCGAGTGGTTCAATACGGAATACCAGCAGAAGCTGCCGGTCGAGGATTTGCTGCCGTACGTGGAAGCGGAGCTCAAGCGCGCCGGATTGTGGGAGGGCTCGCAGGCGAGTCAGGATCACGCGTGGTTCGCGCGAACCGTCGACTTGATTCGGCCGCGCACGCGCCTGCTGGGGGACTTCACCGGATGGGCGCGCGCCTTCTTCAGCGACGATTTCGAGTATGAAACAGAGGCACGCGAGAAATTCTGGAAGGACGAGCGGCTGCCCGGCATGTTCGCGAAACTCGCCGATTCGCTCGCCGCGCTGCCCGACTGGAACCACGATGCGTGCGATGCGACGCTGCGCGGCATAGCGACGGCGGAGGGCGTCAAAGCGGGCTTGCTGATCAATGCCACGCGCGTGGCGATTGTGGGCCGCGCAGTGGCTCCGCCGCTTTTCGATACGATGGTCGCGCTGGGCAAGGAGCGCGTGGTGGCGCGCCTGCGGCGCGCGATCGCGTTCCTCGGATCGAAATAGACGGATCGGGTTGGTTTTCCGAGTCCGTGCGGCGCCTGGGAACTTCAGGGGCTGAAGCCCGTGAGGATTTTGCAGCGTTATGTCGTGGCTGAAAGCCACGACCCACAAAGATTTGCGGTTGCCACACCGACTTCCGCGATGTCAGTTCCCTGCGCGGAAAATCTCAGCATGTACCGAATGACCCGCCGTACCAGCTGCCGCGACTTTCACCGTCGCTTCGAGAGGAATCTTCACGGGCGGCAGGCAGGCGGAGCTATTGCACGCCTGATAGCGGAGCGTGATCGGGATCGTGGTGTCGCCTATCGGCGCTTTGTCCGTAGCGGATACCTTCAGCCGCAGCGTCACTTTGCCGGCGTACACATTGAGAGGCTTATCCGAGAAAGTGAACTTTTTGTCGTGGCCCGGCGGGTAGATCGAGTCGACCAGGGTGAAACCGTCGGGCAGCTTCGGCGTGAGCGTGGTCGGAATCAGGTAGGCGTCCGACGGCTTGTGCGAGTTCATGTGGTAGGCGTCGTTGATGTTGACGACGACCGCGACCTCGAAGTCCTTGCCGCGCGCGACCGGCTCGAGCGAAACGTACGTCTGCGCTTTCACAACCTGCGACGGGCTCAGCGTCGGCGCTTCCTGCGCGGACGCGTTTGCGGCGGTAGCGCCCGCGATTCCCGCGAGCGCGCAAACTACGAGAAAACGGCGGAATGATTTGGCTGAGATCATAGCTGGCTCTGGAGATCCTTCGTGAATTGCTCTTCGCTGAGAGCGCCCATGTATTTCTTGACGATCATGCCGTTGCGCGAAATCAGGAAGCTGGTGGGCATGCCGAGCAGGCCGCCGAACTTCGACGCGATGTCGTCCGAACCGAGCACGATGGGATAGTTCATCGTCTCTTCCTTGCCGCCTACGTTGAACTCGGTCGTCTTCACGAATCCAGGGACGACCTTCATCGGGTCGTCATCCATCGACGCGCCGAGCATCGTGAAGCCTTTGTCGCTGTATTTTTGCTGGAAGTCGATCAGGAGCGGAATCTCGCCGCGGCAGGGCTCGCACCACGTGGCCCAGAAATTCAAAAGGACCACTTTGCCCTTGTAGCTGGACAGGGCGACGGTGTCGCCCTGCAGATTCTTAAATGTGACGTCGGGCTCGGGGCCCAGGTTCGCGCCGACGCCCGGAGCCGGAGTATGAATCGTGCATCCCGCGACAGCCGCCGTGACTGCGAATGCCAGAACCGCAAACCAGAGAGAAAAACGCGTTCGAGTACCCATTACCTTCACCTTGTAAAAACGTTTAGGAATGCGAGCTTGCCGGAGAGCCAAGCCATGCGGTTGACGAAAATCAGCGCGCCCACAAACAGCAACAACACGCCGCTGAAAACCTCGACGGTGTGAAGATGCTTGCGAAACCTCTGATAGAACTTGAGGAAGCGGCCGATGCCCACTGCCGTCAGAAGAAACGGAATCGCGAGGCCCGCGGAGTAAAACGCGAGCAGGAGAACTCCTTCGCCGACGGTGCCGCGCGTGGCAGCCACGGCGAGCACGGTGGCCAGGATCGGCCCGATGCAAGGCGTCCAGCCGAAAGCGAACGCAAAACCCAGCAGGAAGCCGCTGATGATGCCCGGCTGGCTGCCGCCGCCCACGTTGCGAAGATGGACGTCCTGGTTGAGCCAGCGCGTCATCGACGGACCGAGCAGGAAAATCAGCGAGGCGGCGTAAAGTTGCATCGGCTCGAACGGGCCGGCGGGAATCACGTGAATGTTGAGCAAAACTCCCACGATCACGATGAGGGCGCCCACGAGCAGCCCAACCTTCACGGAGATCTTCACGAGCCAGCCGATCAGATGAAGCCCAAAGAGGATGATCAAGGCGCCGGCGATGGGCGCGAGCAAGTAGCGGTTGCGGGTGAGAAACGAACCCACGGCGCTGGCCGACGCGCCGAACGCAATGAACACGACGGAGAATCCGATTACGAACGCAAAAGCCGAGCTCAGCAGCTTGGTGCTGGACCCTTGGCCTTCCTTCAATTGCTCAACGCCGACGCCCGAAAGCATCGACACGTATCCCGGCACTAGCGGCAAGACGCACGGCGAGAGAAACGAAATCAATCCCGCGAGAAACACCCCAAAGATGGAAATTTCCATCAGACTCCTTTCGCTCCCTCAGCGAGGCCTTCCCGGTTCCCACGCCGGACGGTAGGCAAACCGTGATTTGACCACAACACTTAGACGTGCGCCAGAGGTTTTTGGTTCTAGCGGAGAGGCGCGAATGACGTCGAAAAGAGCGGCGGGACGCGAGCTAGAAAATTTTCTCCTGTCGCCGCAGGTTCCCGGCCGAGCCGAGATTCGCGATGCGGATCACGATGCTGTACTGATTTTCATTTCGGATCGTGCCGAAGGAAAAGCGCCGGTATTCGAAGCCCATGCCGCAGCAGTTGCCGTTGTAGGTCGCCTCGACGATCTGGTTTTGAAATTCCTGCTGCGTGAAATCGTAGCTCGCGCCGGCTTCGATGTTCCATCCGTGCCGGTTCATATCGCCGTAGCCGAAGAGGGTGCGGATCTGATTCGAGCGCTGCTCGAAATTGAGCGGAGGCGGCACGGGATTGAGCGGCAGGTTCAGAACCGAGAAATGCGCCAGCGTGATGAACGATTCCTTGTAGGGCTTCAGCTTGAGCAGCGTTCCGATCGCCGAGAGGCGATTGCGCAGCGGATCGTAGTTGACGATGAACTGCGTGTCGAAGTGCTTGCCCGGATCGACGCGCAGATCGCTCACGATCGGTGAAAAGTGCCGCGGCGTATCCGCGAAAGCGAAGGGCGTGAGCGCGTCGAGGGTCTGAAAGACGTTCGGCTGCCCCGGAACGAGCGCGCCGCCGAACGTGGGATCGAAGAAATATTTTTGCACGAGTCGCCAGGTGATGAACTCCTGCGCCTGCCCCGATCCCTTGCGGCGAAACAGGCGCTGCGTGATTCCGTATTCGATTTCGTTCGTGTCGGTCAGCGTTTCGTCCTCGTCGAAGCGCACGAAGCGCCCGAAATCGTTCACGCCGTTGACGTAGCGATAGACCGCGTACGGCTCGATCACGTGTTTCCATTTCGTGTCGCCGTCGCTCCACACCCGCTCGATCGTGGGGAGCCGCATATCGAGCGAGAATTCCTCGGTGTTGCGAAAGAAGCCTTCATCGACGAACGCGCCGTTCTGCAATTGCCCGCCGTAATACGTCGAGCGAAACGTGAAGCTCGGCGTCACATCGAACCAGTCGCCGAAATGCAGCGGCATGGCGACGTTCGGCGCAAACTCGCTGCGCTCGACGAAGCCCGGAGTCTCGAACGGCGTGACGCTTTCGCCGCGGTGCTCCCCGCCCGTAAACGCGTCGAATGAAAAATAAAAGGGCGCCCGCTTGAAGAACGGTTGATCCACGGAGCTGAATCGGAATTCGGGGGCGGTTCGGATCGTGATCGAGGTTTGCGGCGTGGCGCTGAGATAGTTCTGATAGCTCAGCGCGGCAACGTCCGCGCTGAATCCCTTGAAATTATTGGTGAGAAACGCGGTGTTGCGCACTTCCGAGTTCACGGCTTGCGCGAACGTCTCGGACCACGCGAGGCGAAACGTGAGCGACGTGAGCTGATCGAGATCGGCGACCGCGCGCCATCCTCCCGGCAGATCCGAGGTGAAGAGAAGCTTGGTTTCGTGGCCGCCCTGTTTGATGGGCGGCGCATCGACTTGTTCGAGGCCCCGATCGATCACGCCGAAGTACGAGGCGTCGAAATTCGCGTTTTCCCAGGGCTTCATGCGGAACTCGGCTCGCTGGCTCCAGCCGCGCTTGGTGTAATCGTTCGCGCCGAGCGTCATATCGAGCCAGTCGAGCGGCGCCCAGTAGACCGAATCGCCGAGCACGTAGCCTTTCTGCGACGTATTTCCGAGGTCGGGAACGAGAAAGCCTGACTCGCGGCGCTTTTCGGCGGGAAGCGTCGCGTAAGGCAGATACAGAATGGGAATCGAGAACACGCGGAAGTTGCCGTTCACCAGGCGCACGGATTTCTTCAGCCGGACGGTCGCGGAGGGCGCGTAGAACTTCCACACGGGGTGGCCGGGATCGCAGACCGTCATCCATGCGTCGTGAATGCGATACGTATTCGGATCGAGCCGCTCGGCCACCGCGGCCTCGAAATACAGCGGGTTCGGACTCACGAGCAGCGTAGGCTGCGGCCGCCGCTGGATCGCGAACGTGCCGTGCACGTGATGGAAAATGCCGCGGCCGGTGCGGAGCTCATAGCGCGCGTCGTCGGCTTCCACGTGCTGCGTGAGGTAATCGAGCTGCACGTGGCCGCGCGCGACCACCACTTGCGCTTCGCTGTCGTATTCGACGTGATCGGCGCGCAGCCGCGCGTTTTCGTAGCGCACGTCCACGTGGCCGTCCGCGTAGAACATCTTTCCCACTTCGCGCTGCTGGTCGGCTTCCAGGGTGGCTTCGCCGCCCGGGGTGAGCGCTCTCGATGGCGCCGCCTTGGACGCCGGCGGATGCACGCCCTGCGCCCGCGACACGCGCGCCAGCATCGGCAGAATCAGGAGCAACCCTGCAAGAAGAGCGAGTCGAGCAGCAGTTTTCGGGAACGTCGCGTTCGGCATCGCCTGGGAAAAGCTCAAGAAAGAAAAGCGAGCCTAACATGCGCCCACGGCCGCCGCAATCAAGAGCGTCAGTTGAGGATGGCGCGCCGATGGCGGGGCCTACGCGCCGGTTGCCGGAGCAGCCGCGAAATACCTCCGCTGCAACCAGAGCGCCACGTTCACCAGCCCGATGAGCGCGGGAACCTCGACCAGCGGCCCGATCACGCCGACGAATGCTTCTCCCGAATTGAGGCCAAACACGGCGACCGAGACGGCAATCGCCAGCTCGAAATTGTTGCTCGCGGCGGTAAAAGAAAGCGTCGCCGTTTTCGAGTAATCGGCGCCCACTTTGCGGCCCATCCAGAAGCTTACGAAGAACATGAGAACGAAATAGATCAAGAGCGGCACGGCGATGCGCAATACGTCGAAGGGAAGCCGCACGATCAAGTCGCCCTTCAAACTGAACATCACGAGAATGGTGAACAGGAGAGCCGTCAGAGTGATTGGGCTGATGCGCGGAATAAACCGCGTCCGGTACCACTCCTCTCCCCGGGCGTGCAAAAGCGCAAAGCGCGTAAGCATTCCGGCTAGGAACGGTATGCCCAGATAGAAAAACACGCTTTCGGCGATTTGTCCGATTCCTACATTTACCACGCTGCCCTTCAGGCCAAACCACGTCGGCAGCACCGTGATGAAAACCCAGGCGTACACACTGTAGAACAGCACCTGGAACACGCTGTTGAACGCCACCAGCCCGGCCGCATAGTCCGAATCGCCGGCGGCGAGTTCGTTCCATACAATGACCATCGCGATGCAGCGCGCGAGTCCGATCAGGATCAACCCTCGCATGTAGGCGGGTTCGCCGTGAAGGAAAATAATCGCGAGAAAAAACATCAGCACCGGCCCGATCACCCAGTTTTGCAGAAGAGAGAGACCGAGCAGCGAACGATTCCGGAAGACCTGCGGCAGTTTTTCGTAGCGCACCTTCGCCAGCGGGGGATACATCATCAAGATCAACCCCACCGCGATCGGGATGTTGGTGGTACCGACCTGAAAACGCTGCACGAAGCCCGCCGCTGCCGGAACGAAATGGCCCAGGGCAACGCCGATCGCCATGGCGGTGAAAATCCACAGCGTCAGATAGCGATCGAGGAACGAGAGCCGTCCGCGCGGCATGGGCGTGCAGACGCTTCCCTGAATGGGCGGGGCTAGAGACACGTATCTACCTCCGTGGAGGGCCGGGCAAGCCGGGGACGCAAGGAGGCTCGCATCATTGCAGCCCGATGCGGTTGATCTCTTTCTGAATGGCGAGCTTGTCGAGGCTCGCGAGCGGCAGGCAGAGCAACAGGCTGATGCGCCGGTCGAGGATCATAAAGGCATCGCGAAAGGCGCGCTCGATTTCTTCGGGCGTCCCGGTCACAACCGCGGGATCGGGAACGCCCCAATGCGCCGTCATCGGCTGGCCCGGCCAGATGGGGCACATCTCCTTGGCCGCGTTGTCGCAGACCGTGAACACGAAATTCATCTGGGGCGCTCCGGGTTTTGCGAACTCATCCCAGTTCTTGCTGCGCAGGCCCTCCGTCGAAAGATGCGCGAGTTCGATCTGCTTGAGCGCCTCGGGCCGAACCCGCCCGGCGGGGTGGCTGCCCGCACTGTAGGCGGTGAACGTCGGCTTGCCCTTGCGGTTGAGGATCGCCTCGGCCATGATCGAACGCGCCGAATTGCCGGTGCACAGGAAGAGCACGTTGTAGCGTCCGTGAGGGGCCACTATTTCCTCGCCGCCGCGTCGGGCGCGCAGCATTCGGGGCCGCAGCACGATCGCTCGGCAACGCTCTTTTCCGGCAGATTGTCTTCGAGGACGGCGAACACTTCCCACTCGTTGCCGTCGGGATCCTTCACCCAGGCTTTGTCCTGCAGCGCGTAGCAGCAATCGGTTTTCATTTCTTCGCGCGGGGTCAATCCCGCGCTCGCCCACCGGTCGCGTATGGCGAGGACATCTTCCGTCGACGCCACCTGAATGCCCATGTGCGAAAGGGCGCCGGGCTCGGTGAACGCCGCTTCGTTCAGGGAGAAATTGAGCGGCGGGTTTGCCACGTCGAACTTGGCGTAGCCCTGCCGCACCTTCGTGGGCTCGATTCCGAACATGCGACGGTAGAAGTCGATGCTGGCGGCCACACTGCGCACGTGGATCGCGAGATGGGCCTTCAGGGCTTGGACCGTTTCGTTGTTTTTCATGATCGCCTCGTTGTTTCAATATATACGCATTGGCGTATATGTAGAGCCTAGTCCGCGGTGAATACATATGTCAAGGCGAATGTGTTATACTCCGTTTGTGGCCGCGCAATCGACCCATGCTTCTCTCGATCATCTCTTCCGGGCGCTCGGCGATCCCACCCGCCTGCGGCTGCTCAATCTGATCGCAGATCGCGAGGTGTGCGTCTGCTACTTCGTCGGCATCCTGCGAATCAGCCAGCCGAAAGTGTCGCGGCATCTCGCGTATCTTCGCCGGGCCGGGCTCGTCGAGGCGCGGCGCGACGGCCGCTGGATGCACTACCGACTGGCGATTCCGCACGAGCCGGTGTCCGCTGAAATCCTCCGCACCACGCTCGCGCACCTGAAAAGCCTGCCCCAGACGCAGCGCGATCTGGAGCGCCTGGGCTCGGCGTGCTGCGCGCCCGAGAAATTTGTGGCGCTGCGTGGCGCGCCCCAGCCGGTTGCGGTCGCGGCAACGACGGCGAGCTGAAAGAATCCCGCGGCGAGAATTTCCGACGGGGTATCTGATACGCGCACCCGAATTTCATCGGCGCCTGTTTCGTTGAATGCAGGCGTGCTATGATCCGAAACGTTCCGCACTGGAATCTCCGCAGCGCAAAACAGACCAGTGATACGAATATGCTCGAAGTGTGGGGCGCTGCTGGTGGACGACAACCAGTACTGCTCCTTTTGCGAAGTAGCTCCCGCTGAACCTGAAAACGAAGAAGTGCTGCAGCCCGTGGCCTCGGGCGAGGTGTCTCTGGACGACGCCACCGACGAGCCCGAGTGGCGCCGCGAAGTCTCGCGCCGTCTCGAGCAATACCGCACGCGTCACGGACGTCCGCGCCCGGACGAGTCGCAATCGGGGCTGCCGTTCCGCGAGGAACGCCGCGCCGCGCGCGGTCGCGACGTCGATCCTCCGATCGTGCGCGCGGTCGAAGCTGCGCCCGAAGAGCCTCCGCGCGAGCGGAAGCGCGTGCGCCCGACAGTGCGGCAGCGTGCTCCCGAGCGCGTCGAAATCTGCATCCAGCCTGAGCTCGATTTCGCCGATGGCCCGGGCGATCGCGCGCGCCCGCAAACTGCGCTCGTGCCGGTAGCCACACCGGCCGAACGCTGCTGGGGCGGCGTGGTCGACGTCCTCTTCCTTGGGCTGACGCTCGGCGGTTTTCTCGGCCTTTTCCGGTCGCTCGGCGGGCAGATCGTGGTCGACAAAACGGACGCGGTCGTCTACCTGATCGTCGGCTACCTTTTCTACGCGCTCTATTTCTCGCTTTTCACCACGTTGGCCGGCGCCACGCCGGGCATGCAGCTTCGCGGCCTCACGATCGTGCGCCTCGATGGCAGCCTGCCCGACACGCGGCAGCTCCTGTGGCGCAGCTTCGGCTACGTGCTTTCGGGCGCCACGCTGATGCTCGGCTTCGCGTGGGCGCTGTGGGACGAGGACCGGTTCACCTGGCAGGACCGCATCTCGCAAACCTACGTCACCGCCGCCGCGCCGATTTCGGGTCTCGATCCGCTCGACATGGCTCCGGCCCGGCACACGTTCGCCCACAAATAGGCTTCAGCGCACGCCGGGTAGGGCGGCACACGAGACCGCAGCGACAGGGGCGGGTTAGCACCGGCCCCTACGGAACCAATATGGCGGTCGTTTCGGGGTGTCTTTAGGGTGTCACACCTGCGCGGTGCCCGGCAGAATCCGTGCTGCGGCAGGCTTCGATGCTATAATACGTCTTCGTCGCTGGCGGGCGACCTCGATCTCTCAGGGGCGGGAAAAGGAACGGGAATGAGCACTGTCACTCGAAATATCGTCATTGTGCTGTCGGTGGCCGTATTCGGATTCGTTGCGGTCGGCTACGTGCGCGGCCGCTCGGTCGACGACAAGGCTTACCGCGCGCTTACGGTGTATAGCGAAGTTCTCGAACATATCCAGCGCGACTACGTCGACGAGCCCGATATCCACCAAGTGACCAGCGGCGCCCTGCACGGCCTGCTCGATTCGCTCGACCCGGAGTCGAGCTACCTCAGCCCGCTCGAATATAAGGACTACGAGGAAAAGAGCGCCACACCTGCGAAGGCGGAGGCCGGCCTCGCGGTCACCAAGCGGTTCGGCTACATCAGCGTGATCGCTACGCTGCCCGATAGTCCCGCCGCGAAAGCCAATCTGCAGATCGGCGACATCATCGAAAAGATCGGCGACTTCACCACCGGACAGATGGGCATCGAGCAGGCGAATCTGCTGCTGAGCGGCGAGCCGGGAACAGTCGTGAAACTTTCCGTGATCCGGCGCGGCAAGACGGAGCCGCAGGAAGTGCCGGTCACGCTTGAAAAGCTCGCGCCTCCCAAGGTGATCGAAGACAAGCTGCAGCAGGGCGACGTCGCCTACATTCACCTTTCGGATCTCGACGCCGGCACCACCAAGCAGTTGCGCGAAGATTTGCAGCAGTTCCAGCATCAGGGCGCGCACAAGCTGATTCTCGATTTGCGCGATTGCGCGTTCGGCCAGGACTCGGAAGGCATCTCGGCCGCGCAGCTTTTCCTTTCGTCCGGCACGATCACCTCGCTCAAAGGCCAGACGATGACGCCCGTGGTTTCCTCGGCTGATCCCGCGAAGGTCGTTTGGACGCAGCCCGTGGCCGTGCTGATCGGCAACGGGACCGCCGGCCCCGCCGAAATTCTGGCGAGCGCCATCGCCGACAATCATCGCGGCGAGACGATCGGCCAGCGCAGCTACGGCGTCGCGTCCGAGCAGAAGCTCATCCAGCTCGACGACGGCTCCGCGCTGATTCTCACCGTCGCCAACTACTACACGCCCGGCGGCAAGGAAATCCCGGTCGACGGCGTCACGCCCACGAAGGAAGTGATGCCGGCGCCGCCCGATGACATCGCCGCGCTCACCGACCAGAATCCCGCGCCCCCGTCGAGTTCGCCCAATGATCCCGTCGTGAAAAAGGCGTTGGAAGTTTTGGCCGGCGGCGCCGTGCAGAAAGCGGCGTAGCGCGAAATTGCTTCCTGCCACTTGCTGAACCGTCGAGCGTCCTCCGCATGCGCCGCGCTGCTGGCGTTCCTTTTCATTTTCCTCGCGGGCTGCGCGAGGCGCTCGCTCTCGACCGGCGAACTCCGCGGCATCACATCTGAAATTGTGGCAACCGCGGAGCGCGTCACCGGCCACCGCTCGCAGATCTCGATTCGCCCCCAGCTTGAGCCATCGTGGTACGGCGGCAACGACCGCCTCGTAGCCGACGACATCGACATTTCGCTCGAAAATCCCTCGCAGGTCGGCGCACTCGCCGAGGCCTTCGCGCAGATCGCGCGCCGCCATCACCTTTCGTTTTCCGAATCATCGTCGCAGGGAACGGAGCGCTTCGCGTTCGCCTATCACGGCACGCGCACGCACTTGATTCTGGTCACGTCGCCCGGCGGTCCGAGCGCCCGCGCCCCGGCCGCGGCGCAAGGTTTCTCCGGCGCGCCGCGGCTTGCCATCATCATCGACGACCTCGGCGGGGACGCCTCGGCAGACGCATCCGTGACCGCGCTGCCGTTCCCGCTCACAGCATCGGTGATGCCCAACCTGCCGTTCTCGGCCCAGGTCGCCAACGAAGCCTATCGCCGCGGGGATCACGTGATGCTGCACCTGCCGATGGAGGCTGATTCCGAGTCGGCCCCCGGAGGTGCGCAGCCCGAGGCCGTCGAATTGCGCATTGGGATGAACGCCAATCAGGTCAGCTCGATTCTCGCGAGCATGCTCGCCACCGTGCCGCACGCCGCCGGCGTGAACAATCACGAAGGCTCGCGCGCCACGGCCGATCCGGCGCTGATGCGCGCGCTCATGGAGGCAATTCACCAGCGCGGCCTCTATTTCATCGACAGCCGCACCACGGCCGCGACCCTCGCCTACGATTCGGCCGAAAGCGCAGGCGTGCCGGCTGCCTCTCGCAAGGTGTTTCTCGACGATACGCCGACGCGCGAAGCCATTCTCGCGCAGCTCGATCTCGCCGTGCGCGACGCTCGCCGCGACGGATCGGCCATCGCTATCGGCCACCCGCGCCCGGCAACGATTGCGGCGCTCGCCGAAGGCGTTCCGCGCCTCCGCTCGGACGGCATCCATCTCGTTTTCGCGTCCGAGCTGGTGCGCTAGCGGCCTTCGATCCGTCGTTTACCCTACGATTCCTCTTCGCCTGTTAACTCGTACAGGAAAAAGAGCTGGTACGAAATCTGGCCGTCCGTCCTATTTGCAGCCCGCCACGCCGGGCGTACTCTCCACTTGCCCTGCCACTCCATCTGGTGCCGCAGCGCAAGGAAGGAGCTTATGTCCCACTGGATTGGAACCACCTCCCCCGCCGACGCCGGGATGAACGACTTCAAAGAATGTCTAAAGAATTTACGCGATGGGCATCCCACGGATGCTCTGCTGCACGCCCGCCGCGCCCTGGGCGTTGCGCCCAAGAACCCGTTTTATCTCTCTTACACCGGTTTGCTGGCTGCGCTTGCCGAGAAGCGTTACGGCGATGCGGAATCGCTCTGCCAGGAAGCCCTGGGAATGCGCCACAATCACGCGCAGCTCTATCTGAATCTCGCCGAGGTGTACCACCAGGCAGGCCGCCCGCAGGAGGCCATCGCCACGCTCGAAAAAGGACTCGTTTCCGCCGGACGCGATTTCCGGATTCGCCGCGCGCTCGAGAAAATCGGCACGCGCCGCGATCCCGTGTTCACGTTCCTGCATCGCAGCCACCCGCTGAATCGCACGCTGGGCAAGCTGCGTCACCGTTTTGCCGGGCCGACCCAAGAGGCCTGAACGACGCGCCGCGGATTCTCGCGTTTCGCGCCCGCAACGATGTATTCCCCGTGTAGCAAGTCCGGGGCGGAACTGCCCGCGAGCGGTCCCGCCCCGGATTCCCCTTTTCTCGCTTCCGAGATGAGTCCGTAGCGCAGCCGCCACATCCGAGCCGCCGCAAAGCTGAGAGCCGTCATCCCGAGTGAAGTCCCGCGCGCTTCTGCTTTTCCCGCGGGTTTTGCGGGCGCGGGACGCAGCGAGGGATCTGCTTGTGGTTATTCAAGCCCCACCGACCGGAATCTCAGCCCTGCCCTAGCGGCAGGAAATACTGGGTGCCCTTCACGGGCTGGCGCAGCCTGCGCAGCAGCTCCAGCAAATCCTGGTTGCGCTCGACGAAATCGATCTCGCTCGTGTCCACCACCAGGAGATTCGACGCCGAGTAGCGGAAGAAAAAATGCTCGTAGGCGTTGGCCACCGCCTCGACGTATTCGGGTGAAATCTCGGTCTCCGTGGGGTCGGCTTTTTTCGAGACGCGCTTGCGCAGCACCTCGGGCTTGGCCTGCAGGTAGATGGTCAAGTCGGGCGTCGGGACCGACGGCGCGAGCATGTCGAAATATTTTTCGTAGAGTTTCAGCTCTTCGTTATCGAGATTGATGTAGGCGAAAATTTTGTCCTTCTCGAAAAGAAAATCGCTGACGATGGGAGCCGCGTCGTCTTCCGGGCGCGTTTCGATCAGGCGGCGGTGGCGGTCGTAGAGGAAATACATCTGCGCGCGAAAGGCCGCGCCGGGCTTTTCGTCGTAGAAATCGGCGAGGAAGGGATTATCCTCGCAGTCAAAGACGCGCCGCGCGTGCAGCTGCTCGGCCAGCACCTTCGCGAGCGTCGACTTGCCCACGCGGATCGGGCCCTCGATCACGATGTAGCGCGGCGCCTTGAACGCAGGCTCGCCGGCGCCCTTGCCGCTTCGCTTGCCGGCGTCGCCCGCGCCGAAATTGAAAGAGGGTGTGTCCGCCATGGCGCGCGATTATAACAAATGCCCGCGCCTACCCCTCACCGGCGTCACCGAACCGGAGGCCGCCTTTCGGCAGACGAAGATCCGCTATTGTTTTTCGCGTCCCAAACGACCATTATGTATGTACAACTAAGTAGTTACGCCTATGAGATTTGACTGGGACGAGGACAAGAACCGACGCAATCTTGCCAAGCACAAGGTGAGCTTCGAAACCGCAAAACTCGTTTTCGACGATCCTCGCGCCGTCAGCCGGCTGGATCGCGTGGAAGATGGTGAGGAGCGGTGGCAGACGCTGGGCCTCGTGGACGGGATCGTGGTTCTCCTCGTGGCTCACACCTACAGGGACAATGACGGTGAGGAATTGATCCGGATCATCTCGGCTCGGAAGGCGACGGCCCACGAAAGGATGGTTTATGAGCAAGGCGGTTAAGAAGCGGAAGAGCGAGATGAAGGATCTCGTTGCGCTGCGCGATTCGCAAATCGATTTCTCCGATGCGCCCGAGGTGCGGGACTGGAGCCGCGCGGTCGTGGGCAAATTTTACCGCCCGATCAAGAAATCGCTCACGATTCGTCTCGATGCGGATGTGCTCGCGTGGCTCAAGGCGCAGGGACGCGGCTATCAGACTCGAATCAACAAGCTCTTGCGCGCTGCGATGGAGGGTCAGTCGCGCCGACACAGAGCGTAAGGTCTTTCTTGTGCCCGGCCGTTTTCGGTATTTCGGGGCGATTCCGGCGGTGCCGTTTCGTGCTAACGTCGTTGACGTTATGCGCGAAAACATTACATCAGGCACCTGGCGGCGAGTCGCAAGTGGCGCGCGGGAAACTGCCGTGCGGCTCATTTTAAGTTTGTTGTTTTGTCTCTCGCTGGCGCTAGTCGGCACGCCCGCGCGGGCGCAGAGCGGCGTGACTAGCAGCTTTGCCGGCGACATGCGCGATTTTGTCGCGACGCCCACGGTGCCCGGTTACGAAAAGGCGCTGACGGACAAAATTCGCGACGAGGTTGCGGCGCTTCATCCTGCGGTCGATAACCTTGGCGACGTGGTTGTCACGCTGGGTAGCGGCGCGCCGCACCGGCTGATCGTCACGCCGATCGACGAGCCGGGCTACGTGGTGAGCGGAATCACCGACGACGGCTACCTGCGCCTCCAACGGCTGCCGCAGGCGAGCTTGAGCCTGCCGCCGATTTTCAACGAGTTGTATTCCGCGCAGCCGGTCAAGGTCGGCACCACGAACGGCAAATGGATCGATGGCGTGGTCGCGGGGCTATCGATTCACCTGCAAAACGACCGCGCCGACGCGCCGAAATCGAGAGACATCGACAACATGTACATCGATATCGGCGCGAGTTCCGCGGCCGAAGCGCGCAAGGCCGGGGTCGATATCCTCAGCCCCGTTGCCATCGACCGGCGCCTTGCCGGTCTGGGCGATGCGGACATCGCAGGCGCATCCGTCGGCGACAAATTTGGCGCGGCGGCCGTGCTCGAAATGCTGCGCGAAATCGACCCGTCGAAGATCAAAGGCACGCTCACCGTCGCGTTCGTCGCGCAGCAGTGGGTTGGCGCGCGCGGCTTACAGCGCATTCTGAATGCCGTGCACGCGGACGAAATGATTTACGTCGGGCGGCTGCTTCCGGGCGGTGCTGCCACCGGCATGCAAGGCGTTCATCGCGCGCCGCGGCGCGGACCGGGCGACGGCGTTCTGCTTGGTTACGCGGCGACGAATGGCATCCCGGCCGGCCTTGCCACCGATCTCAAGCAGCTCGCCGACGCGAACAAGGTTCCGCTCGCCGTCGACTACTCGGCCGCGATCATTCGAGCGAGTGATATTCCGCTGCCGGAGATGCCGGCGCAGTGGGTTCATCTCGGAATCGCGACCGCGTGGTCGGATACGCCTGCCGAGGAAATCGCGAACGGCGATCTCGATAACCTGGAGGGGCTGCTCGTCGCGTACGCGACTGGAGAAGCCCCGGACATCCCTCACCCGGCATTTGGCAGCCCCATCACGTCGAAAGTTGCCACGCTCCCCACGGACGGTCAACCCGGCAACAGGTTCATTCTTGAGCGGCTGGTTGAAACGTATGCCGCGAGCAATCACGAGCAGCCGATGCGCGATGAAGTCCGGTTCTACCTGGGGAACAACGCCAAGGTCGAACAAGACGACGCCGGAAACTTGATCCTGCATCTCGGCGCCGCCGCTGCCGGCTCGAAGACTCCGAAAATTCTCGTCGTCGCGCACATGGACGAAATCGGCTTCCAGGTGAAATCGATCTCGAATGACGGGCGACTGGAAGTGGAAACGCTCGGCGGCATGGAGTTGAGCTTTTACGAAGGGCACCCAATGCTGGTGCATACATCGACGGGGGACCGCGACGCGATCATGGAGTTGCCGCCCAACTGGGACGAAACGAATTTCGCGTGGCCGGCGGAATCGGAGCAGGCGATTCGCGTGGATGTGGGCGCGCGCACGCCGGAGGAAGTGGCGAAGCTCGGCATCAAGGTGGGCGATTCGATCACGATTCCGAAGGAATACCGCGAGCTTTTGGGCACGCGCGCGAATGGTCGCAGCTTCGACGATCGCGTCGGCGACACGGCGCTGATTTCCGCCGTGCATGCGCTGGGCGATTCGCTGAAGGATCGCGACGTGACGTTTGTGTGGTCGACGGGCGAGGAGCTTGGCCTCGATGGCGCGGAAGCGGTGGCAAAGCGGCTCGCGGCCCAGGGACATACGCCCGATTACGTGTTTGCGGTCGATACGTTCGTGAGCGCGGATTCGCCGCTCGAATCGAAGCGCTTCGCCGATGCGCCGATCGGGAAGGGGTTCGTGATCCGCGCGATCGACGGCTCGAACATCGCGCCGCACGATGCCGTCGAGCGCGTGATAGAGCTCGCGCGCAAAAATCAAATTCCCGTGCAGTATGGCATCACCGGCGGTGGCAACGACGGCGCTACGTTCGTCCCGTACGGCGCGGTGGATATCGCGCTCGGATGGCCGCTGCGCTATTCGCATTCGCCCGCCGAGGTGATCGACACGCGCGATGTGGACGCGCTCGCGCGCATCATCACCGTCATCGCGAAGAGCTGGTAGCGCATCGAGCGGACGCGCTGAAAATCGGCGTCCGGTGATATACTCCGCCCGTTTGCGCGGCAATTTCGCCTGCGTAAAGAGCGAGGCGGCTGCGAGACCGCAAAGGCGGCCGCTACAGAAGCAAAGATGCGAAATTCGAGGTGACGAAATGAGCCAGGCAACTGCAGCGAAGACGAACCCTCTCGATCCGGCGCTGTTCCGTTCCGAGGCAATCGCGCCCGAAACATTGGCCGCCAATGAGGCGTTTCGCAAAGCCACTTCCGGAGGGCCGGATTGGTGGGACATCGGCGCGCCCGTGTTTCGCGAAATCCGGACCAAAGGCACAGGCCCGTTCCCGCCGATCGTCCACTCGGACAAGGCGCGCACGATCCAGATCGACGGCAAGGGCGGCAAGATCGCGCTGAACGTGATTGCGCCGGAACGCGCGAAGGGCGTCTACCTGCACATTCACGGCGGCGGATTGGTCTTCGGCGGAGCGGATCAGCAGGACCAGATGCTCGAGCGCATCGTGCAAAACACCGGGATGGCGTGCGCAAGCGTCGAGTATCGCCTCGCGCCGGAGCATCCATATCCGGCGCCGTGGGACGATTGCGAAGCGGCGGCGGTGTGGCTGGTGAAAAACGCGAAGTCGGAATTCGGCACGGACGTCCTGACGATCGGCGGCGAATCGGCCGGCGCGACGCTGACCGCGACCACGCTCTTGCGCATGCGCGACCGCCACGGTTACACCGGATTCCGCGCCGCGAATCTTTCCTACGGCAACTTCGATTCGTCGATGACGCCAAGCCAGACGCTTACTCCCGACAAAGCGATCCTTGTGGGCAAAAAGAGCATCGAGAAATTCGCGGAAGCCTATTTGCCGAAAGGCGTGAATCCGCGCGACCCGGACGTTTCGCCGCTCTACGCGGATGTGAAGGGGCTGGCGCCCGCGCTTTTTACCGTCGGCACGCTCGATCCTCTGCTCGACGACACGCTCTTCCTTTATATGCGCTGGATTGCGGCGGGAAACGAAGCGGAACTCGCCGTGTATCCGGGCGCGCCGCACGCGTTCAATCTTTTCCCGATGCCGCTCGGGACGCCGGCGAACGCGCGTATCGACGCGTATCTGGCGCGCGCGATTTCGTAAGTGAGAACTACTGCGCGCGGCAAAGCTCGGCGATAAGGCTTTCGCGCTGCGCGGTGGCGATGCGGTCGATGCGATTCAGCAGCAGCGTGTAAGCGGCGAACGCTGCCGCCGCCAAGGCGAGCAGGACAACAGTCGCGATCCAAATTCGTCCGTAGTGAGAGGTGATTGCGAACGTCAGCGCGCAGATTGCGATGATCGCGATCTGCACGCCCAAAACGACGAAAGCGGTGGTACCCGAGGCTCGCTGCCGGCCGAAAACCGCGTAGTCGAATTTCTTCGGTGAATACAACGACATCAGATCGCCCACGGTGAAATTCACGAGCGCGGCGAAAAGCGCACCGGCCAGCGTTGCCAGCGTCAAACCGATCGACGGCGGGCGGCGCACAAGGCTCACCGTCACCCACAGCAGGCACACCTCGAATGCCAGCAGCAATCCGTGCATCAGATTCTTCGCCAGCATGATCTGCCGGAAAGGGACCGGCGCGACGAAGTAGAACTGCACTCCGGCTCCTTCCGTTCCGAAGCTGTTGAACGTGAGGTTGCTGAGAATCAGGAGCGCGTAGGCCACGCCCAACGGAAACGCGAACGCGGCGAAGCCGGGCCCGTGCGCGGCCATCCCCGAGCGCCGCGTGGGACTCGAGGGCCCAAGCAGAAAAATGAACAGGATCACGAGCGGCATCACCAGATTGAAAAGCATGGGGCCGCTGCGCGAGAGATAGTGGAATTCTTTTTCAAAGACGGCCGCGACCGGCGCGGGGAAGCCCGGTAGCGCAAAACCTTCGCGCACGGTCGTCTTTTCCAGCTTCGCGGCGGCAACGACGCGCGGGGCGGCTTCGCTCAGATTCTCGCCGCGATATTGCGCGCGCAAACGCAGATCGAGCAGCCAAAGAAAAACGGCGGCGTACCCGCACTCGAGCGCCCACAATCCGAGGGCAATGCCCGGATTGCCACGCGAAGCTGCGCCCAGCGCCGCTCCTACCGCACCCGGCGGCGTGAATTCCTCCGCCGCGACAACATTCAGGGCCACGCCCGGTATCACGGGCCGAGCGCGCGTTCCATGATGCGCGTGGTAGCGGCCCAGCACCGGCCCGATGAATTGGATGCTGACGATGAGAACCAGGAAAACGAAGCCGAGAATCTCGCGGCTCTTGCGGCGCGCCAGCCAGCGCTCGATCCAGGCGAAGATCACGCGCGCGAGCAGGATATTGAGCCCGCCGAAAGTGGCCAGCAGCAGCACCGCCCACGGCAGCAGGGCCGGATCGGCGATGCCCACTCCCGCGGCGATTCCGATGAGCCACAGCGTGCCGATCAGCGTGGTGGGATCGAGCGCGCCGTAGGCCATGCGAATCAGGAAATACGAGCGGTAGCGGATCGGGAAACGCAGGAAATTCGTGGAGTCGAAACTTTCGCTGAAGGCGGTCGCCATCACGGGGAAAAGCTGCCAGTAGAGCATCACGCCCCAGAGCACGAGCGCGAGCCACTGCACGTTGTGCTGCGAGGTGAGGAACCAGGCGGCTGCGGCGAGGCCGAACGTCCCGCCGATGCCCATGGCCGCGAACATGAGCCCGACCAAGGTCCAGGAGACCACTTCCAGACGGCCGCGCATGGTGCGCAGCGAATTGACGAAGATCCGCCAGCGAAGCTGAGCGATGGCGGCAAACTGCTCGCGCGACTCGGGCGAGGCAAGCGGCGCGGATGCCGCGTTCATCCCAGCCACGAGAGTTCCTGCTCGGCGGCGCGCGAACCGCCGACGATGCGGAGAAAGATTTGTTCGAGGGTAAGCTTTTCGCCGGGCGCCGCCGTGCCCCCATCGGTCTGGGCGGGATGCGCGGCTTGCGCCTGCACGCCGGCGCGCAGTTCCTCGAGCGAGCCCTGCGCGACCAGGCGCCCGCGATAAATGATGCCGACGTGGCTGCACAGGCGCTCGACGATCTCGAGCACGTGCGACGTGAGGAAAATCGTGGCGCCGCGCGCGATCATGCCGTGCAGCATCGATTTCAGCGTGCCCGACGCGATGGCGTCCACGCCTTCGAACGGCTCGTCGAGAAAAAGAATCTTCGGGCCGTGAATCACGGCGGCGGCCATCGCGAGCTTCTTTTGCATTCCGTGCGAGTAATCGGCGATCAGCGCTTTGGGCTGGTCCACGAGCTGCATGAACTCGATCAGCTCGGCCGTGCGCTTGGCCGCCGTCTCGCGGCCGAGGCCGTACATGCGGCCGACGAAATTCAGATACTCGGCGCCCGTGAGGCGGCCGAAAAGCGCCATGCCTTCCGGCACCACGCCGATCTGGCGCTTCACTTCGACCGGATTATTCGTGAGGTCGAGGCCGAGAATTTCCATTCGCCCGGACGAGGGCGCGAGCAGGCCGGTGAGCATCTTGATCGTCGTGGATTTGCCGGCGCCGTTGGGGCCGAGGAAGCCGAAAAACTGGCCGGCGGTGACGCGAAGGTTTACGTCATCGACGGCGATGAGGTCGCCAAATCGCCGCGACAGATGCTCGGTGGAAATGGCAGGGGCGTCCATCGGGGTCGGCAAGACTCTAGCATAAGGAAGCTGACGGCGGGAGGGATCGGGGGCTGCGATTGGAGTGCGGGGCGGAATTGGGCGCTGCACTTAACGCAGAGGGCGCGGAGACTGCCCGGCAAGCAGGAAGGCTTTAGCGAGTTGGACTGATGAGAGACACGATGCGTCCCAAGCGGGTTTCGCCGGATTTGCCCCGAGTGACAGGCGGCCGTTGGGCCGCGACTACGCCCCAGGAAAAGGGCCGGCGAGACGCCCTTCGCGAAGTGACTCAGGGCAGGCCGGCGAGACGCGAGATGCACCACGCGCCAGACGGTTCTAGTCGTGCGTGTTCAAGTAGCGGCACACGTCTTTCACTGCGTTGCTCAGCAGCGTGGTTTGCGTCGCATAGACCGTGTCGCCGCCCTTCGCGATTACAAGGAAGCGGTAGTTGCCGGACCAGCCGCCCGCATGGACCATGAAATCCGACCGCTTTGGATTCGTGGTGAGAGTGACATTCGGGCACTTCTGGCTGAGGTGCTTCATGATTTCCACTGGATCGACCGTGGATTGCCGCGACAGCACGATCTTGAGCGGTCTTGCCGTCGCCGGGGGCTCGGCGCTGGCAACGGGCGCGATGGGCGCCACGCCTGCCAATCCCACCAAGAGCAATACTGCCAAACCAAGTATGAATTTTTTCATGGCCGAAGTTCCTTTCGCCCCGGCTGGGCCGGGAATGATTGCTCCTACACGGTACGTCACTTTATTATTCCGGCCAGCCGTGTTTTTCGTTCCCGCCGGAACCGTTTTTTCACGACAGCTTTCGGATGCGACCGTTCCGCGCGAGGTCCGAGAGCCGGACTCGCCCGGCGTGCCTATCCTTGCTGATTAGAACCCGGTTCCGCGAAAAATGTTGTGTGGGGCCGTGCGGGAAAGTCAACCGCCCGCCCCGGCGACGGCGCTCGCTCCGCCGGCCGCGCGCTTGACAAGCCCGGAGGCAAGCAGCAGACTCCCGGCGACACCCACTCTCGTACCTGCGGGAGGATCGTCATGAGGATGAACTACTGGGCAGTGCTGGTTTGCGCGGCCGTGTATTGGCTGCTCGGCGGCCTGTGGTACGACGTCTTGTTCAGCAAGCAATGGATGGCGCTCGAGCACATGCCGGCGGCGCAAGCCAGCTCGGACAACCCCGTGTGGATATGGCCGTACATTCTCACGTTTCTACTGAATCTGCTGATCGCGTTCGTTCTTGCGCAAGTATGCATCTGGCGCAATGCGAACACCGCGGCGCGCGGCGCTGCGATCGGCGTTCTCCTGTGGCTCGGCATTGTGGGGCCGATTGTCTACACCACGTACATGTATGAAATGCGGCCGAAGGCGCTTTTCGCTATCAACGAATTCTATCCGCTCTTCGGGCTATGCCTGATGGGCGCGATCCTGGGCGCTTGGAAGAAGAAAGCCGCGTAGCTGGCGCGAGAGGTTTTCTTCCAAAGCAAGAAAAAACCGCCGGCAAGTAAATCGCCGGCGGTTTTTCAACTCCAGCCTGAGTGGACGCACGATCTCTAGTGCTGATTGTGGCGCCAGTTCCAGTATTGCTGCTGTTCCTGCTTGTCGCGCTTCTGGAAGTCCTCGTGGTGTCTGTGCGTGTCGTGTTCCCAGTGCGAATAGTAGACCGTCTCGTCGTGGTTCCAAACGTGGTAGTCGCCGTAGCCCGGATCGTAGACGCGATACCCCGTGTCGACGCGAGCCGCGCAGCCTGCCACCAGAGCCGGGGAAGCCAGAGCCGTTATCATGACGAATGAAATCAGGTGCTGTTTGAAGAAACGCATGTGATCGTCCTCCCTTCGTGAAGTTTGCTACAGCTGGCAAAAGTATATCCGCCGTTTCTCGCGGGAAAATACTCATTCTGCTAGGGGAAATCCTGTACGAAGGTTTGTCGGGTGACTGGATATTTCTACATTCTCCGCAGGAGCGCTCCCTCGCAGAACTCCCCGGCAATCAATTGTTTGGCACCCTACACAGGTACGGCCCGCGACGTGCCAATAGAACATTGCCGGCGAGCATTTGGCGAGGAGCAGGCACATGAAAAGGGCAGACCTTCTATTGGGTTGCGTGGTTTTTCTTTACGGGACTTTGCCAGTGTTCAACGGCACGGCAAATGCGGCGCCGCGAGCGATGGCATCGCGCGCCGTGGAGGCGTATTCCGGCACGATCGTGTCGCTCAACGGCCACCAGTACGTGCTGCGAGATGACGACAGCGACTCCTGGTACAACCTTGACGATCAGCGCGACGCGTCGAAGTATGCAGGCAAAAAGGTGCTGGTGGTGGGCAGGCTCGATACGCATACGGACGTGATCCACGTCGAGCAGATCGAAGAAGCCAGGTAAATCCGACACGGCTTGCGTATCGCTTTTTCTCTTCAGGCTGAGATCAGAGCTCGTTTGTGTTGCCTAACGATGCGCGGGCGCAAGCCGGCTAAGCATTCCCGCTAAGGCAAACCGAAAATTTCCGTCCTGGCAATGTGCGGCCCAGATGGCGCGATGCTGGAGCTTGTAGTACGATGCGCGCCATTCGTCGACCCCAGTTCCGCACAGGAGATCCTATGTCGAGTCCAGCCGCGCAAAACCCGGGTCCGGCCGCGTTCGCACAGATGATTATGCTCGCGAGGGGATATGCGCCCTCGGCTTGCCTGTTTGCGGCGGCGAAGCTGAAGATCGCCGACTTGCTCGCCAGCGGTCCCAAGCCGGTATCCGAGCTGGCGCGAGCGCGAGGGGTAAATGAAGACGCGCTCTATCGAACGCTGCGCGCGCTGGCATCGATCGATGTGTTCCGCGAAACCGGCTCGCGCACGTTCGCAAATACGCCCCTTTCCGAGGCGATGCACAGCGATGCTCCCAACTCCGCCCGGGACGCCGTGCTTTTCATGGCCGACCCACTGCATATGAATATTTACGCTCAACTGGCGCACACGATCGAAACGGGCGAGACGGCATTCAAGAAGGTCAGCGGCATGGAACCGTTCGAATTCTTCCGGCAGAACGCGGACGAGAACAAAGCATTCAACGCCGCGATGACTTCGATCAGCCGCCAGTTCATTCAGCCCGTGCTCGAGGTTTTCGATTTCGGAGAATCGGGCACGCTGGCCGATATCGGCGGCGGCCATGGAGCGTTGCTGGCGGCCGTTCTGGAAAAGCATCCCGGGCTCCACGGGATCGTCTTCGACCTGCCGCATGTGGCGGAGGGCGCCAAAGCGCCAATCGAATCGCGGGGACTTTCGCAGCGCTGCCAGATTCTGGGCGGAGACTTCTTCAAGGGCGTGCCTCCTGCCGATCGGTACGTGATGAAGTCGATCGTCCACGATTGGGACGACGAGCGTGCGATCGCCATTCTCAAGAACTGCGTCGCCTCCATGCGAGGCGGAGATGGAAAGGTGATTTTGCTCGAGATGCTCGTCGGTCCGGCGAACGAGCCCGGAATCGCCAAGTGGATCGACATCGAGATGCTGACGATCGCGGGAGGCCGCGAGCGCACCGAAACGGAGTACGCCGATCTCCTGGCGAAGGCCGGGCTGCGGCTCGCGCGGGTGGTACGGACGGCGTCACCCCTTGGAGTCATCGAAGGAGTGAAAGCCTAAAGGCGGGCTACCAGCCGTTGCGTTCGCGCAGCGAGGTGACGTGCGCCACGTGGTGGCGCCCGTGCCAGGCGTAGAGCGCGAGGTCTCCGCCAAGCGTCGCCAGACCGCGCTCGGGATGTCGGAACGCGCGCGCCCATTCCGCGGGCGTAAACGAGCGCATCAGCGTGACCCAGCGCTTGTGCAGATTCTCGAGCAGCGCGAGCGAGGGTTCGATCGGCGCTGTTTTCGCGTCCGCGAGTTCGGCCCAGCGCGCCTCGTCGTACGGCTTGATCGTGGGTTCATCCTCGGTTAGCGCGAGCCTGAAGCGTACGTAAGCGTTCATATGGCTGTCGGGAACATGATGAACCAGCTGGCGGACCGTCCAGCCGCCCGGGCGATAGGGCGTATCGAGCTGCGAGGGCGATAAACCGGCGACGGCAGCGGCGAGGCGCGCGGGCGTGTCCGCGATCTGGTCGATGAACTGGCTGCGCTGATCTGCGGAAATGCCTTCCGGCCGCTGGAACTTGCCAATCGGAAAGCGCAGGTCGGTTGCCATGCGTTGCTCCTTATTAATGCGAAGAGGGCGCAGCAAGCGGGCGCCCCTACGCCGCGGCCCGTTTAGCGAGCAGGCGTGCCCTTCGCAGCTTCGTAGAGCGGCGAGAGTTCGCGCAGGCGCTTCACGGTTTCGACGACACGTCCCGCCACGTAGTCCACTTCTTCTTCCGTGTTGAAGCGTCCGAGGCCGAAGCGGATCGAGCTGTGCGCCAAATCTTCGGGCACGCCGAGCGCGCGCAGGACGTAACTTGGTTCAAGCGTCGCCGACGTGCAGGCCGAGCCGCTCGATACAGCCACGTCGTTGATGCCCATCAGCAGCGCATCGCCCTCGACTCCGGCAAAGCTCAGATTCAGATTGTTCGGCAGGCGATGCTCCATGGTGCCGTTGATCGTCGTGTCGTCGAGGCGGCTGAGGATCGCGTCTTTCAGCTTGTCGCGCAGAGCGCCCAGCCGCTCATTTTCCGCGGCCATTTCCTTTTCGCACAGCTCGCACGCTTTGCCCAAGCCGACGATGCCGGGCACATTCAACGTGCCGGAGCGCATGCCGCGCTCGTGCCCGCCGCCGTCGATGATCGGCGATAGCTCGACGCGCGGATTCTTGCGTCGCACGTAGAGCGCGCCGACGCCTTTGGGGCCGTAGATTTTGTGCGCCGAGATCGCGAGCAGGTCGATGCCGAGCTTTTCGACGTCGATCGGAATGCGCCCGACGGATTGCGCGGCGTCCATGTGGAAGAGGATGTTTTTCTCTTTCGCGATGGCGCCAATTTCGGCGATCGGCTGCAGCACGCCGATTTCGTTGTTGGCGTGCATGATCGAAATGAGAATGGTTTTCGGTGTGATCGCCCGGCGCAGCTCGTCGAGATCGATGCGGCCGTCCTTGGCAACCGGCAGGTACGTGACTTCGCAGCCGGACGCTTGGAGGCGCTTGGAAGTATCGAGCACGGCCTTGTGCTCGGTCGCCTGCGTCACGATGTGATTGCCCTTCGCGCGATACGCTTCGGCCACGCCCTTGAGCGCGAGGTTGTCGGATTCCGTCGCGCCGCTGGTGAATACGATCTCGCGCGGCGACGCATGGATCAGCCGCGCGATCTGCGCCCGCGCCGTTTCCACCGCCTCCTCGGCCTTCCAGCCAAACTCGTGGTTGCGGCTGGCCGCGTTGCCGTATTTCTCGGTGAAGTACGGCAGCATCGCGTCGACCACGCGCGGATCGACCCGCGTCGTCGCATGGTTGTCCATGTAGATGGGCAGCTTGGGCGGCATTTCAAAGCCATTTTAGTCCGGTTGGCGACAGGCGTCTAGCGAAGGGCGATGCGCGCTCGGACGGGACCGGGAATCCAGAAACTTGGCCCGAAAACGCGAGCCCCGGACCAGGATGTAAATGGTCCGGGGGGCGTGTGTTTCGGCGCCACTTGACTCAGCGACGTGGCTCTCCGGCTCGCAGGGTTTTAGTGGCCCTGGTGATCCTCGTCGCCATTCTGACCGTCGGGCGCGAACGCTACTCCGCGAAACACCTCGCCGGCTCTTGCCGAGCGGAGCGTAACGAAGTGGCCCAAACTGTCATCGCGATCGTGGTCGCCGTCGCCTGTCGGCAGAGCGGTGGCCGATGGATCATCGGTGACCTTCACCAGCTTGTTGGGGTCGGCGCCAGTGTCGCCATTCGCGCTGATCGTCGAGGTGATGGCGTAGATGGTCACCGTGCCGTCCCAGTTGTGGCGGCCAGTGATGTTGCGGCAGCCTCCGGTCGCGGGATCGAGCCCAGCGGGATAATTCGGCACGCTGTAAGGCACGCCGATATTCAAACCGTCCTGCAGAACGTACAGCATGGTCCACGTTCCGTTAACTAGACTCCATTTCTGCAGGCCGGCAGTGGCCAAGGACTGAGCATCCGCGACATTTCCGTTCACCGCTGGCGCAACGAGCGTGCCATCGCCCTCATCGCACACATACAGCGTGTTGGCGTCGGCGAACCAAAGGCCGAAAGGAAACGCCGTTGAAGTGCTCGCGGCCGTGCTGGGAAATCCTGGCAGAATCGTGATCGGCACAGTTGCAAGCTGCGCTGCGGTGCCGGTTGGCAACGTACCCGCGGTCCCCACCTGGTAGACGGTGTTGACGCCATTGCTGCCGCTGCCCTTGCTGATGTACAGCGTGTTGTTGAAGATGGTCAAGCCGCGGAAGTTGGTGTCTTTGCCGGGCTTGTCCGTGCCGAACTCGAGGCGCCCGATCATGGCGATGTTGGGCGGCACGGGTGGCGTCGCGCCGGGCACGAGCAGTTCGGAACCGGTCGCGTTGACGAGATTGATGCCATCGGGAGTAGTGGGAAGTTGCTTCTTGGAGAGGTTGCCGCTGTTGTCGTTCCCAACCATGTAGTACAAGCCGTTCGCGCCCTTGATGGCCGCGCGCCCGTTGTCGCCGCTGTAAGCGTTCCCGTCGGTGACGCTCATGTGGCCATCCGCATCCACTTCAATCACCGCTCGATAGTAGGCCGTGGGAGTGATGGAACCGCTCTGATACGTCGTGATCACCGGATTTGTCGGATCGCAAACGCCGGGCGTGTTGGAGGCCGACACATCGAGCAGATTCGGCTCGGTGGGAGAAACCGGGAAGCCTCCGCAGCCCGGGCCGCCGTGGTAGGCCATCAAGGTGATCGACTGGCCGTCGATCGAACGGTTCAGAGCCAGCTCCGATTTCGAGCTGAAGCTCGTCACGATCTGGTCGCTCGGGATCGGGAGCGTTCCGAGCACGAAGCCATCGGTCGTGAGGTCGTCGAGGAAGATCGGTGACGTCACGCCAAAGCTGCCGTCGGAATTGGAGTTGTTCCAAACGTTATGAGAATCGAAGAGATTCGGAGCCTCGCCGTTATCCGACGCGATTCCGCAAGTCACCGTTACCGGGGTGGTGGTGCCGGCAGTGGTGGTCGGGACGTTTACGGTTGTGCTGCCGTTCGGCCCCCCGGCGCATCCCAGCGGCAGGGTCTCGCCGATGCTCACTGTCGAGGCGTTACCTACATACACGCTGCGACTCAGCACCAGAGTGCCTGGGACGAATTCGAAGTGATAGGAATGGTCCTGACCGTGGCCATCGTCGGCGTATGCCTTGCCCACAAATGCTCCCGCCGCCAATGCAGACGCGGCGGCAGCGATCAATGCGGCTTGCATGAGACTTTTCTTCACGTATTTGCCCTCCTAGGCGCCCGAAACACTCCCACACCTGGAGGGCCGGTGGTTTACGAAACGGTTAAAATTGCGTGAAGGCTCAGTCGTCCCGCCGAGTCAATCGCGATTTGTATCGGATGAACCGCTGGGAACGAATGTTGTGCGGGCCACGGGCCCGGTAGTCGAAACAGCTTTTCCAGCATGCCTCGCTGCTAATCCTGGCGGGGTGGCGCCCACCTTTTGAGGAATCCGGTGACGTCGGCAGGACCGAGGATCGCGCTGTTGTCGAATTCGCCGTGCTCCTGGGCGTAGACGAGTTTGCCGCTTGGGTCGAGCACGGCGAGGCTCGGGACGCGCGGCGGCGTCTTCAACGGGATCCCGTAATGGTTGGCCAGATCGAGATTCTGATCGCCGTCGTCGCCGACGTTGATGTGCACCACGTGATAATTCGCCTCAACGAGAGGCGCAATAGCCTTCGATCGAAACGTCGCGTCGAGAACGTGACAGTCGTAACACCAGTTCGCGCCGAACACCAGGATCACGCGCTTGTGGTCTTTCGAGGCGCGCGCCAGCGCGGCTTTGATTTCAGAGCTCGCGGCGGCCGGAGGAGGATACAGGTCCGTATTCGGTTTCGCGGGCTGAGGCAAGCGGAACGCCGGACTGGCCTCCATGTCGCCTCTCACTGTCTCCAGAATGCGC
The DNA here is from genome assembly GCA_963743335.1 of uncultured Acidobacteriota bacterium. GTDB lineage: Bacteria > Acidobacteriota > Terriglobia > Acidiferrales > UBA7541 > Palsa-295. The sequence goes on along the minus strand of CAVUPI010000001.1, from coordinate 1,086,234 downwards.
CATCCGGCATCCTCCTGCGCCCAGGCCTGCTGCCCGTCGACGACGAACTGCTGCACGCCGGAGTCAGTGCGGAGATTGAACTCGATGCGCAGCACGAGCACTACGATGCCGGCGTGAGGATGCTCGATCGCAAGAATCTTCGGCTGGAAATCGCTCAGCCCGCTCGCCGCCAGCGCCGACCAGAAATGCGGCTCTTCGCCGACCTCGTCCGTGACGCCCTGCGGACTCTTCGTACGCGCGGGCGGCGCGATCGAATACAGCTGCGTGAGAGCCGTCGTGTCGCGATTCTCGACGGCGGTCTTCCAAAGGTCGAAGGGCGCGAACACCGATTGCGCCGAAACCGCCGACCCTGAGGCCACAGCGAAAAGCGCGAGCAACAGCAGCCCGACGCAAATCCCGCGAACCATTCTCATCGTTCCTCCACGCTCAAACGCATATTCTATCGCACCAGTTCCCGCAGTCCTATTCCGCCGGGTCGCGCCATCCGGCCGGCCAAACGGTGCCCCGGTCGCGTCTCTGATGACAACGGCCCACGATGCAGACTCCATTGGCCTAGATTCCGGGTCGCTGCTACAATACTCCGACATGGCTGATTGGCGTCAGATTCAAGCGCGCATCCGCAAGGCGAAGAATAGCCCCGACGCGCTGGCAAAACTCTCCGAACTCTATCAACGCACGCGCGACGCGATGGTGGCGTGGGAACTCGGCGTGGTCGAAGAAAAGGCCGGGCACAACGAAGAGGCCGGCAAGTGGTACATCATCGCCGCGCAGCGGTTCCGGCGCGCTGACTGGAAGAAGAAGGCCGAAGAGGCGCTCACGCGTCTCGGCATCGAACTTCCCGCACCATCGAGCGAAACGAGCACCCCCGCGCAGATTTCATTTTCCTCCGAGGCTTCCTCCGAAAATCGCGCGGAATCCGGCGCGGAATCGGATGAGGCGCCCGATCCATTCAACGTCCGCATGCCGCTGGCGCTCGGAGAAATTCCGGAAGACGAGTCGGAGGAAGCAGACGAGGCTTCGCCCGCATCGTCCGCCGCAGCCGGCGGCGCGACCGAGGTTGGAACAGCCGACAAGAAAAAGCGGCGTCGTGGACGTCGCGGCGGACGCGGCCGCAGGCGCAAGGGACCAGCCGGCGCGCCGGGCCTGCCCGCGCAAGCTTTCGCCGAGAGCGCAGAGCCCCGGCCCGCGCGGCCGGAGCCGACTCCGCGGCCCGCTTTCGAGCGGCGCCCGGTGGAGTCGCCCGCGCCCGAATATGTAGCGCAACGCAGCCAGCGTCCGGCGCCGGTCGAGCGCGCCATTCCCGCCGAACTGCCGATTCCGCAGTTGCCGTCCGAGCGCGCAGCGCATGGACGCGGCGATCCGGCCCTCGCATCGCGCATGGCGCACCTCGAATCTCTTTTGCGGCGTCTCGTCGCCAGCCCGCTGCACCGGCTCGACGAAGCCGACGAAGCTCCGGCCGGGCCCGGCGTGTTCCTCCTGTCGGATTCGGACCAAGTGACCTCTTATTACATCGAGGCGTGCCAGACCCTGCGGATCGGCCTCGGGAATCTCGCGCGAGGCGGCCGCGGCGGCGGAAGATCTCCCCGCGGAGGCCGCGCCGAAGCCGAAGGCCTCAAGCCGAAGCTCGCCGAGCACCTGGGCATCAACGAATCGAAAGTCTCGCAGTATATGAAAGATCACTGCGTGGTTCGCTGGATACAGCTCGACGACGAGGCTGCGCATTTGGCACACTTCGCCATCGGTGTTCTGCGGACACCGCTGAACGTCGAATAAGCCGCTTAACCCAATCCTTACCTTGGGTTAAGTGCCGCTTAGGGGCGCCATTCAGCCTCTCCAAATGCCGTTCGACCCCCTGTTTACCCCTTTGGACGCACACCTGTGGACGGATGGCCCGAACACCAAGCAAACTATGCTACGGTAAGACTTTAGGGCGAAGTCCCCCTAGAAGTCCGGCCTACCCAGGGGCGCAGCAGGATTCCAAGGGTTTTAGATTCACTGAGGAGGGGTGCAGCACAATGGGAAACGCAACCAGCAATCGTCTTTGGAAAACTTTCGACTGGGCGCTCGCTAAGTCCGCGGGAGTTACCTTTAATACCATCCAGTTTTTCAACAAGCATAATCCGAATCCTTCCTTCACTCCGAAATGGTCGGACAAGCCGCTGCTGAAATCCTGGGAGAAGTCCAAGCCCACGCTCGGCTGGCCGCGCACCACGGATTCCCTTTGCCCCGATTGCGTCAAGGAAGCGCGTGACGCCATAATCAACGGCAAGAAGGATTGGACCGACCTCGTCCACGAGAAAGTCGGCGAGATCAAGGCGCAGATTATCGAGCGCGACGGCCAGGTCTGGATGGTGAAGGAATGCCCCATCCACGGGAAGTACGAAGACCTGATGGCCATCGACGCCAAGTTCCTCGAGTGGATCGAGAAGAATTTCCCCGGCCGCGATATCCCCGCGCACAACGACGAAGACCTGCACCGGCATGGATCGAGCACGGTCCGCCACGGGCGCGGCGCGGTGCTCACCGTCGACCTCACGAACCGCTGCAACATGATGTGCGATCCCTGCTTCATGGACGCGAACCAGGTGGGATACGTCCATGAGCTCGACTGGGATGAAATCACCGAAATCCTCGACAACGCTCTGAAGATCAAGCCGCGCCGCCAGATGTCCGTGCAGTTCTCGGGCGGCGAGCCGACGATGCATCCGCGGTTCACCGACGCGGTCGCCTACGCGCGCAAGATCGGCTACAACAGCGTGCAGGCCGCCACCAACGGCATCGAGTTCGCCAAGAGCAAGGAGTTCTGCAAGAAGGCTTTCGACGCCGGGATGCGCTACGCGTATCTCCAGTTCGACGGCATCGGCAACGACGCGAACAGCCACCGCCAGGTCGGCAACCTCTTCGACGTGAAGCTGCGCGCGATTGAGAACATGCACGAAGCCGGCATCGAAATCGTGCTGGTCACCACGATCGTCAACAACGTGAACAACGATCAGGTGGGCCCCATCGTGAAGTTCGCGATGGAGAACCCCAAGAAGATCGCGTTCGTTTCCTTCCAGCCGGTATCGTTCACCGGGCGCGACGAAGACATCACCCCGGAACGCCGCATCCGCCAGCGCTACACGCTCTCTCACCTCGCGAAGGACGTCAGCGCGCAGGTGGGCAAGATCGAGCCGACGCGCGATTGGTTTCCGCTGTCGTTCATTTCACCGTTCGCCGGATTCGCGGATATGGTGCACGGGCCCGACGCGATGTGGGGCTCGCTCTCCTGCGGCTGCCACCCGAACTGCGGCGTGGGCACGGCCGTGATGATTCACAAGGAAACGAAAGAGTGGGCGCCGATTTCGCGGTTCCTCAATGCCCCGCAGCTGGTGAAGGACGTTTCCGCCATCACCGACGCGGCTCGCGGCAAGAAGTTTTCGGCCTTCATGATGGCTCTGGCGATGCTCAAGAACTACGATCCGTTCCAGGCGCCGCCGAGCCTGAAGCTGAAGGACATCCTCAGAAAATTCGACAAGACGTGGGCGGTTTCGAAGAACGCGGACAAGAAGTACGGCCGCACCAACCCGCAGCGCACGTACGAAGACGCCATGAAGCGCCGCGCCGAAGATCCGTGGAACATGCTCTTCATCGCCGGCATGTGGTTCCAGGATCTTTTCAACTACGATTTCCGCCGCACCGAAATGTGCATCATCCCCTACGCCACGCAGCAGGGCGAAATCTCCTTCTGCGCGTACAACACGGGCATCGGCTGGCGGAAGATCATCGAGAACATGTACAAGAACGCGACCGTCGCCGAGTGGTACAAGACCCACGGCAAGCACGAGATCTACGCCAAGGGCAAAGCCGTCAGCCTCGAGAACTACGAGCATTCGCTGCGGATTAATTCGGACGATGCCTCGCGCGTGCGTCATCTCGAGCACGACATTCCGCAGACCGCGGCCGAAGAAGACCGCATCCGCCGCAAGAAGGCCTTCGAGGAAGCCGCCAAGGTCCGCAAGATTTACGAAGAGCTCGTGCTGAAAAAGCCCCAGGAGACCGTCGTGCAGATCGGCTCGATGGACCAGATCCGCATGGCCGTCCCAGGCGCGACAGTGAAACCGGTGCAAATCGCGAATGCGAATGGCAACGGCGAAGCCAAGCTCGATCAGACCGCCGAAGCCGTCGCCGGCGACTAACAGGGCGCAGCAAGCCGCCCTGCAACCGAAACGATGACAAAAGCCCCGGCCCCGGCCGGGGCTTTTGTTTTTGCGGCGCCGCGAGGATAGGGAATTCGCCGCGCCGCTTTCGTTCCCGGACCAATCCCTGCCATGCGATCGCGAAACTTCGGGCGTCGAGCAATTGACAAGTGTAAAGTAACGGGCTACACTCTGACCCGGTGAAAATACAGAACATTGTTCACAAGGGCTTGAAGCGCCTCTATACCGAAGACAGCGCAAAAGGCGTTCCGCCCGATACCGTGGACAAGCTCCGGAAAATGCTGGCCTTTCTTGACGACATGGAGGCACCGGACGAATTGCGTGCCCTGCCCTCATGGAAAGCGCACACGCTGACGGGCGACCGCAAAGGAACGTGGAGCCTGAGCGTCACGGGCAATCGGCGCTTGACGTTCCGGATTGACACGGCAGAGCAGGAAATCTGCGACTTGAACTTGGAAGACTATCACTGACACGGGAGACCGGACCATGCCCATCAAGAATCCACCGCACCCAGGCGACTTCATCCGAACCGAGGTTATTGAGCCCGCCGGCCTCTCGGTGACGGCTGCTGCCGCCGCTCTTCACGTGTCCAGGCCGGCGTTATCCAGCCTGCTTAACGGCAGAGCCGACCTTTCCGGAGATATGGCCCTGCGTATCGAAAAAGCCTTTGCGGTAAAGATGGACACACTCATGCGCATGCAGGCTTCTTACGACATCGCCCAGACCCGGAAGCGCGAGAAGCGGATACATGTGAAGCGTGTCAGCCATCTCGCCCACGCCTGATAAAATAACGGGATGACCGACCGACGCGCACGCGCACGCGAACTTGCCGCCGAATTTGTCGCCAAGGGCGACCCTACCGGATGGTTCGAGGTGCTGTATCAGGAAGGCGAGCAGGGGAAGAGCATCGTTCCCTGGGCCGACCACAAAGCGAATTCTCACCTCAGCGAATACTGGAAGGCGCACCCTTTCGAAACGGGCGGCAAATCAGCCCTCGTGATCGGAAGCGGCTTTGGCGACGATGCCGAGGAGATCGCTGCGTGGGGATTTCAGACGACCGGATTCGACATCGCGAAGACCGCGATCGCCGCGGCGAAGAAACGTTTTCCGAATTCACCGGTGAACTATGTCGTGGCGGATTTGTTCGAGCCGCCGCCGGAGTGGCGGCAGAAATTCGATTTCGTCTTCGAAACGAACACGCTGCAGGCGTTGCCTGCGTCGACTGCGCGCCCGGGCGGCAAGGAACATCGCGGAGTTCGTGAAGCCGGGCGGCACGCTGCTGGTGATCGCGCGAGGTCGCGAGAAAGACGAGCCCCAAGGACAACTGCCCTGGCCGCTCGCGCGCGAGGAATTCGCGGATTTCGCGCGCGCGGGACTGCGCGAAGAGTCGTTCGAAGATTTTGCCGATCCGGAGCCGCCGTGGGTGCGCCGCTTTCGTGTGGTGTACAAACGGCCGGAAATGGCGCCTTAAACGGGCTTATGCGGCGGTTTCTGGTACAATTATGGCGTGAATTGACACCCTATTTCGGAGCTAAGTCCAATGCCTATATATGAATACGTTTGCGATGAGTGCGGGGAGCATTACGAGAAAATCGTGATGAACGGCAGCACCAAGATCAGCTGCCCGAAATGCGCGAGCGCGAAAAGCACGATGCAGCTTTCCGTCTTCGCGGCGCACGGCAACGGCACGAAGGCTTCGAGCGGCTCGTCGCCCGCGTCCGGCTCGGGCGGCGGATGCTGCGGCGCCGCGTGCGGCTGCCACTAACCGCTTCTTCCGCATTATACCACTTCCGCGCGCTCGGTCTGGTCGATCCAAATCCCATCTGAAGATTCACGTTGAACTGCAATTTGTGAGACACTCTGCCCCAACGAGAGGGTTGTAGAAGGGGGGAGTGAATGCGGCGGAAAAGCGCGATGATCGCGGTCGCAATGGTCAGTTCGGTGTTGTGCGTGCATACGATGAATGCGGGCGGCGCGGCGCGCGAGCAGAACTCGGCTGCTGCTATTGAACGCGCCGCGGATTGCGACCGGCAGTGCTTGTACGGCTTCGTCGATCAATACTTGCAGGCGCTCGTGGCGAAAGATCCGTCAAGGCTTCCCTGGGCGAAGACCGTAAAGTTTACTGAAAACAACGTGGTCCTCGCCGTGGGAGACGGCCTGTGGGGCACGGTCAGCGGACTCGGTCCCGAAGACGCGCGGGCGGCCGACCCTGCGAACGGGCAGGTGCTGTACATGGGCGTGGTCGCCGAGCACGGCGTGCAGTCTTTTTTCGCGCTGCGGCTGAAGGTCGACGACCGAAAAATCTCGGAAGTCGAAACGGTTGTCGATCGTAAGGGCATGGGGCCCGGGCCATTCGGCGATCCCAGCGCGATCCAACCGCTGCCGATTCTGCTGGCAGACGTTCCGCCCGAGCAGCGCAGCCCGCGCGCGAAAATGATCGCGCTGGCGGACGGCTACTTCAACACGCTGCAACTGAACGACGGCCATATTTTCACGGTGTTCGACCCCGCGTGCAGCCGCCGCGAAAACGGCGTGTGGACCGCGAACGACCCGCATCCCGATCCGGAATCGAGCTTTTCGCAATTCGGAAAGTTCTCGTGCGAGGAAGGATTCAAGCTCGGCAACTATCGCTGGGACGACCGGCTGCGCGCGCGGCGCTTTCCGCTGGTTGACGAGGAAAAGGGGCTGGTCCTGGCCGGAGGCTTCATCGATCATTCCGGGCGCCTTGAGAAATACACGACCACCGACGGAGTGGTCCACGATGCGCCGCTGAAATCGCCGCACTCGTTTTGCCTGCTTGAGCTGTTCAAAATCCAGGACGGAAAGATCCGGCACGCCGAGGCGGTGTTCATCACCGTGCCGTACAACATGCCGTCGCCGTGGCTTCGCGACGATAATTAGGGAGCCGAGCAGGGAGGGAGATTACGCCATGGTTGATTTTTCGAACCAACCCACGATGAAAGGATTTTTCGCGCCTACGCGCTTCGAGGCGGATGTATACGACTGCGAAGTGATCGGGAAAATTCCGACCGACCTGAACGGCGCGTTCGTCCGGCTCGGCGGCGACTGGCTCTATCCGCCGAAGTTCGCGGACGATTCGCCCTTCAGCGTGGACGGCTACATCAACATGTTCCGGTTCAAGAACGGAATCGTCGACTACAAGGGGCGGTGGGTGAAGACGCCGCGATACAAAGCGGACCTCGCCGCGCACAAGCAGCTTTTCGGAAAGTACCGGAATCCGTTCACGGACGATCCGAGCGTGCACGGGCTGGATCGCACCGTGCAAAACACCACTCCGCTGGCGTTCGCGGGGAAGCTTTTCACGCTGAAAGAGGACAGCCTGCCGTACGAGATCGACTGCAACACGCTCGAGACGATCGGTCCCTATAACTTCCACGGGAAGTACAAGAGCCTGACGTTCACGGCGCACCCGAAAGTCGATCCCGTGACTGGCGAGATGATCTGCTACGGCTACGAGGCGGAGGGTCTCGAGACAAACGACGTGTTCTTGTACACGATCGACAAGACAGGCCGCGTGACGCGCGAAGTGCGGTTCAAGGTGCCGTACGTGAGCATGGTCCACGACATCGGGATCACGCAGAAGCACGTGGTGATCCCTGTGTACGGATTCGTGACCAGCATGGAGCGCCTCAAGGAAGGCAAAGTTCATTGGGGCTGGGACAGCACGAAGCCCGCGTACGTGGGAGTAATTCCACGAGACGGCGAAGCCAAGGATATTCGTTGGTTCAAGGGCCCGGAGCGCGCGACGGTGCACACGCTGAACGCACGGACGGAAGGCGAGAAGGTGATTCTCGAGGCGCCGATCTACGACTCGAACCCGTTTCCCTTCTTCCCGCCGGTCGACGGCTCGCCGTGGGATCCGACCAAGGCGCGCGCGTACATCCGGCGCAATACATTTAATCTGGGTTCGAAGGACGACGGCTTTACGGAAGAAACGCTCTTTCCGATGAACGTGAGCGACCTTGGCCGCGTGGACGATCGCTACTTGACGCAGCCTTATCGCTACGCTTTTACCGCGTACACCGATCGCGACCGGCCATTTGACGAAGCGCGCGCCGGCAACCTGCGCGGCCGCGTAAGCAACTGTTACGGGCGATTCGATTTGGCGACAGGGAAGATGAGTTCGTATTTCGTGGGCGACACGCACAGCCTCCAGGAAGTGTGCTTCGTCCCGCGGAGCAAGAATGCGGCTGAGGGCGAAGGCTACGTGATGGGCGTGGCGTCGAACTACGCGGAGATGCGCTCGGAGCTGATCATCGCGGATGCGCAGCGTCTTGAAGAGGGAGACGTGGCGCGAGTGATTTTGCCGTTCCGCGCGACGTCGCAAGTGCACGGCCGATGGATGAACGAAGATGAGCTGCCGTTCGCGTGAGGAGTCCAACATGCTGACGCGACGTGATTTTGTGGCGAAGCTGGCTGTGGCGGGTGTAGCGGCCGGGGCGTTTGCGCTGGCGCCGGGCGCAGCGTGGACGTCCGAGGCGTCGGCATCTCGCGAACAATCGCGTCAGCCGGTCGTGTCATTTCACATGGATCGGCCGTACATCGATCCAACTGGGACGGCGATGCCCTACCGGCGTCCCGTCGGTGCGCGCTCGGGCGCGGCGGTTGCGCGGTTGAACGAAGAGACGTTCCGCCGCATGCAGTGTTACGCTTGAATCGCGCAGCGCGCGAACACCCACGATGGCGGCCAACGACAGCATCTTCTCGCAGGACACCTTTCGATTCTTTCGCGAGCTCGGGCGCAACAATCACAAACCGTGGATGGATGCGAACCGCGAGCGATATCGCGCCGTGCTCGTCGAGCCATTGCGCGAGCTACTCGAACGGCTCACGCCCGCTGCGCGCAAGCTGAATCCGCAATTCGCGGTTGGCGGGCGCGTCGGCGAGAATTTTTCGCGCATCAACCGGGATACCCGCTTTGCCCGCGACAAATCGCCTTACCGCACGCAGATGTATCTTTTCTTCGCCGAGCCCGAAGGCGGAGCGCAGCTCTACGTCGGCCTTTCGGCCGACAGCGTGACGTGCGGCTTTCGCGTCTATAGCGAGGGTAGGACTTCGCCGCTGGTGCAAATGGGCCGCGCGCGGGGCGGCGAAAATCCGGCATGGATCGCGCGGCAGAAGCGCCGCCTCGCGAAATACGACAGCTATTGGTACGCGACGGAAAAGGGCGATTGGGCAAAGCACACGGGTTGGACGGTGAAGCCCGAGGATTGGAAGAAATTGCAGGCGTGGGTCGTGCGCAGGAAATTCGCGACAGCGGCGGCCACGCGCGCAGGATTCGAGCGCGAGGTCGCAAGAATCTTTCGCGAGGTCTATCCGTTGTATCCGTTCACGATTTCGCAGAGCTGGAAAAAGTAGCAAGGAGGGAGCGAATTCGATGGCCATTAGCAGGACGCAGGCGCGCAGCGAGCATGCCGCGCAGGCAGGGGCCGGACACGATCAATTCACCGAGACCATTTACGGCATCGTGTGCGCCGGGTGCCACAACTACATTCTTATCGACAAGACGAATTGCCCGCCGTCGTGCCGCGAGCACGAAAGCTGCCGCCAGGCTTACGCATAGAGCTTCGTGGCGGGCGTCAACCGTCCCTGCCGGGACTGGGATTTCTTCTGGGGATTCCCGGCACTTCGCTGCGCCTGCCTCGACGGCAGGCGGGCTTCGTGCCGGGCTAATTACAATCGCGCCTCCGGCGCTTGGGACGGTGAGTCGCGGCGAAACCTGAAACGGGATTAGAATAGGGCCACCAGCCGTAGCCGAGTGAATGCAACGCCCTTTCGGGCGCGCGGCATCTACGTGAGTGTTTTCGAGCGCCGCTACGAGGTCCCGATGAAAGCTACGCGCCGACCCAGCTTCGCACTCCCCCGAATCAGTCGCGAGCGGGCTGCACGGTGTTTCGCGAACTGTACTGCCGCCCTCGCGCTGGCGTCGACGTGCGGCCTGGTAAACGCGGGCTCCGCGCGCGCCCAGGAAGCAGGGGCGCGTGTTGCGACGCCTCCGCAAGAGTCCGAGCCCGCGCTCACGCACCGTCTCACCGACCAGCCGCCAACGAGTCCCGCTGTGGAGCTTACGGTGCCGAAGGGCACGCCGATTCAGGTGGCGCTCGACAAAGAACTGCGCATCGAGAAGCTGGGACAGCCGGTGCGCGGGCACGTGGTTGAGCCGGTCTACGCGTTCGACAAAATGGTGATCCCCGCGGGGACGGAAGTGACGGGGCGGATCGCGAAGATCCAAGGCGTGTCGAGCGGGAAACGCGTGATGTCCGCGCTCGACGCCGATTTTACGCCGGACCGCGGAATCCAGATCGAATTCGATCGAATCAACCTGGCGAGCGGAAAGCAGATCCCGGTGCGCACGAAAGTGACGCCGGGCTCGGGACAAGTGATCGAGTTCATTTCGGCCGCCGATGAGAATCAGAAGAAGGGCGTGATGGATGCCGCGGCGGCGCGGACGAAAGAAGCAAAACAGCAAGCGAAGCAGGAATGGAACCACGCAATGAGCGACGTGAAGGCGCCGGGCAAGATTCACCGCCTCGAGCGCTACGCCGTAGCGCAGCTTCCCGTGCACCCGCAATACATCGACGCGGGAACGGTTTACTTCGCTGAGTTGCAGGAGCCGCTCGATTTCGGGGCGGAGCCGATGACGGCGCAGATGGCGAGTTCGATCGGAGCGGCGCCCGCGGACGGCAGCGTGGTGCAGGCGCGGCTCATGACGCCGCTGAGTTCGGCCACGGCAAAGAAGGGCGACGAAGTCGAGGCGGTGGTTTCGCGGCCCTTGTTTGAGAGCGGCCGGCTGATCCTGCCGCAGGGGAGCCTTCTGAAGGGGTCGGTGATCCAGGTGCAGCCCGCGCACCGGCCGGACAAAAACGGCCAATTGCGGCTGGTGTTCCACGATTTGATTTTGCCGGAGGGCGTCGAGCAGAAGGTTGAGGCGAGCCTCGCGGGCGTGGAAGCGGCGAAAGCGGACAACGTGAAGCTCGATTCCGAAGGCGGCGCGCAGGCATCGTCGCCGAAGACGCGCTACTTGAACGCGGCTATTTCGATCGGCCTCGCGGCGGTGTCAGCACAGGGCGATCCGGACGCGAAGACGCCGAATCCGGCGGGAAACACGAGCAATCGAGTGGCTGGGGGCGCGGTTGGGTTCAAGGCCGTGGGCATGGTGATGGGCGTCCTGGTGCACTCGCGCGCGTTCGGCTATTCGATGGGAGCGTATGGAGCGGGCATGTCGGTGTACACGAATTTCATCGCGCGCGGGCACGACGTAATTTTCCCGAAGGATACGGCGATGATGATCGGCATCGGCACGCGTCCGCCGGCGGAGGAGCCGGCGCCAGCGGGAAATCCGGCCGGGCGGCCGAATTCTCCCGCGCAATCTGCTGAGAAACCGATCGGCGAGTAGTTCGCTTGGCCTGAAATACGGCGCTGCCCTGCACAGACAGGATTGTCTGTGCCACGCTCAAATTAGGGCACTACTACCGCTGCAATCGCGTTGACGCAGGGGGCGAACGCCCTCTATAATTGGGGTTTGTCAATTGAGCTGGGAGGCAGCATGTACGCCGTGATTCGGAGTGGTGGGAAGCAGTATCGCGTCGCGCCGGGCGAGACCATTGAGGTCGAGCGGCTGGACGGCAAGGTGGGCGGCAAGGTGACGTTTGAGGATGTGGTCGCCGTGCGCACCGACGACAAAAAGATTCTGGGCGGCGAGCACGCCTCGAAAACCAAAATCAGCGGAAAAATCGTGAAGCACCTGCGCGGGCCGAAACTCAAAGTGCTGAAGTTCAAAACGGGCGGCCAATACAAAATTCAAACCGGTCACCGGCAGGGATTGACCGCCGTCGAGATCGGCGATTTCCAAATTTCCTAGGGGTTCGTCATGGCACATAAAAAGGGCGGCGGGTCATCCGTAAACGGACGCGACTCGCACGGACAGCGGCTCGGAGTGAAGAGATTCGGCGGACAGCTGGTGACCGGCGGCAGCATCCTGGTGCGGCAGCGCGGGACGCATTACAAGGCCGGGAAGAACGTCGCGCGGGCGAAGGACGATTCGCTCTTTGCGCTGAAGACCGGCGTGGTTCGCTTCGAAGACAAGGGCGCGAAGGGGCGTTTCATCAGCGTGCTGCTGGTGGAAGAAGGCGCCGCCGTCGGCGGCGCTGCGGCGAAGCCTGCAGCACCAGCAGCCGATTAATACGAGATTCGACGTTTTCCGGATTGGCGTTAACCCGTATTGACCCGCAATCGCAGGACGGCGTTTCTCCCAAAGTTTTCTCCGGTGGAGGCGTCCGCCTGTCCCTCATTCGCGGCGTACGCTTCCTTCGTGTACACTTTCGAAACGGTGACCCGTGTTTGTTGATGAAGCCAAAATTCTGGTGAAGGGCGGCGACGGCGGCAATGGCTGCGTCGCATTTCGGCGGGAGAAGTACGTCCCGAGGGGCGGTCCCTCCGGCGGCGATGGCGGCCATGGAGCCGACATCGTGATCGAAGCGAATCCGAACGACAACACGCTGCTGCGCTATCGCTATAATCGCGAATTTCGCGCGGAGCGCGGGCGGCACGGCGAAGGATCGGATTGCCACGGGCGGTCGGGCGTCGACACGGTGCTGAAAGTTCCTGTGGGCACTGTAGTTTTCGACGCGGATTCGGGCGAGCAGCTTTTCGATTTCACCTTGGCGGGCCAGCAGTTTCGAGCGGCGCGCGGCGGACGCGGCGGGCGCGGCAACGGGAATCCGGCATTTGTCCGGCCATGGCACCAGGCGCCGCGGGAGCACGAGGATGGGCGTCCGGGGCAGGAACTCCATCTGCGGCTTGAATTGAAATTACTGGCGGACGTGGGGCTGGTGGGATTTCCGAACGCGGGCAAATCCACTTTCATTTCGCGCATCTCGGCGGCGCGTCCGAAAATCGCAGCGTATCCGTTCACGACACTCGAGCCGCATCTGGGAGTGGTTTCGGCCGATCCCGATGCGGCGCCGGGACAGGGACGCACGTTCGTGGTGGCGGATTTGCCGGGGTTGATCGAAGGCGCGCATGAAGGCGTGGGGCTGGGCATCCGGTTCCTGAAGCATGTGGAGCGGACGCGGCTGATCGCGCATTTGGTCGATACGAGCGACGCGAACGACCACGATCCGGTGCACGATTTCGAGATCATCGAGCGCGAGCTGGCGGCATTCAGCCCGGCGCTCGCGGAAAAGCCGATGATCGTGGTGGCGACGAAGCTCGATGCGACGACGGACCGCACGCGGCTCGAAGAGCTGCGCGCTTTCGCGGCAAAACGCGGCCTGGAATTCCACGCGATCTCTTCTGCGAGCGGCGAGGGAGTCGTCGAATTGGTGCGGGCGATGGCGAATGCGCTCGACCGGATTCCGAAGCCGGTGGCCGCGGAGGCGTCGAGCGAAGGCGAACCGGTGGAAACGAGCGAGGCGGAATTTCCGCACGCCTCCGATGAGGGCGCAGAGGATGCGGCTGCCGGGGAAGCGGCACGCCGGGCTGCCGCGGCGGCGCACACGGAGAAACATTGATCGCGCAGGCGGCTCATGAATCTTCGGGCGCGGGGCATCACCGCTCGGTGGCGCTTTTCGGAGGAACGTTCGACCCGGTGCACGCGGGGCACATCGCTGTGGCGCAGGCGGCCCAGCGGCGATTTCAGCTGGACGCGATTCACTTCATTCCATCGTCGCATCCGCCGCACAAGCCGCAGCGCGAGCTCACGCCTTTCGCGCACCGCTACGCGATGGTGGCGCTGGCGTGCGGGGGGCATCCGGGATTCATCCCGTCGCTGGCGGAAGCGCCTTTGGGCGGCGCGCCGCACGTGTTTTACACGATCGAGACGGTGCGAAAATTTCGCCGCGAGCATCCGGACGCGCATTTGTATTTCATCGTGGGCGCGGACCAGTTTCTCGAAATCCCGACCTGGAAGAATTACGACACGCTGCTGGACCTTTGCGATTTCATCATCGCGAGCCGTCCCGGCTTCCGGATGGACGCGCTGCGGCTGGTGATCCCGCCGGAAAAACTGGGGCGGGCGGCGGCGCAGAGCCCGCAGAAGATCGTGCTGCGGAAATCGGCCGTTTATTTGCTGACCACGGTCGCGAGCCACGTCTCCTCGACCGAGGTGCGCGTGCGGCGCGAGCGCGGGCAGAGCATCCACGGGCTTGTGCCGGCGCGCGTGGAGGAATACATTCTCGGACAGGCCCTGTACCAGTGAACTTGGAAACTTTGCGCACCGAAATACGCTGGGCCGTGGAAGCGGCTCAGGACAAGCAGGCGGTCGACGTCACCGTGCTGAAGCTCGCGGGAACGGTTGCGTTCGCGGAATATTTTCTGCTGTGCTCGGGGAGCAGCCAGCCGCAGATCAAGGCGATCGGCGACGCGATCGAAGAGCGGCTGAACCGGGAACGCGTGCGGCTGGCGCATCGCGAAGGCAAATCGGGCTCGGAGTGGTTTCTGCTCGATTACGGCGATTTCATCGTGCACATTTTCAGCGAACGCGCGCGGCACTATTACGATCTCGAGCGGCTCTGGCGCGACGCCGAGCGGCTGGACGTCGCCGCGCCCGGACCTCCCCATCAGCCCCGCGAATCGCATGCCGAGTCCGAAGGAGACGCGGCGCAGCGATGAGCGGCGCGGAGATCGCCTGGGTAGCGGCCGATCCCGGCTCGCGGCGAGTCCTCGAAATCGCGAGCAAGCTTGCCGACACCGCGACCACGCTTCTGATCACCGGCGAGAGCGGCACGGGAAAAGACCAGCTCGCGCGGTGGATCCACGAGCACGGGCCGCGGCGCTATTCCCCCTTTCTCAAAATCGATTGCGCGAGCCTGCCGGCGGAGCTCGTGGAATCCGAGCTTTTCGGGCACGAGCGCGGAGCGTTTACCGGCGCAGTGGCGCGCAAGCCTGGCCGGCTGGAGATGGCGCTGGGCGGGTCGGTGATCCTTGATGAGGTTGCGGCGCTTTCCTCCGTGATGCAGGCGAAGCTGCTGCGCGTGCTCGAAGAGCGCACGTTCGAGCGGCTGGGCGGGACGGAAACGCTGCGGATGGAGGCGCGCGTGATGGCGCTGACGAATACCAATCTCGACGAGGCCGTCGCGTCGGGACGCTTTCGGGAAGACTTATTTTTCAGACTCAACGTGCTGGCGGTTGCGGTGCCGCCGCTGCGCGAAAGGCGCGCGGACATCGCGCCTCTCGCGGCGCATTTTCTGGCGCGGCTTGGCCCGGTGCACGGGCAGGCGGATGCGTCGGTCGATGCCGGGGCCGCGGCGCTGCTGGAGTCGTACGCGTGGCCGGGGAACGTGCGCGAGTTGAAGAATGCGATCGAGCATGCGCTCGTGTTTGCGAAGGAACCTGTGTTGCGCACGGAGGATTTTCCCGAGATTCTGCGCGCTGCCGGGAATTCGCATGGGGCTACGGCTTCCTTGCGTTCGCTCGAGGAGATGGAGCGCGATGTGATTCGCGCGACGCTTGAGGCGACGCATTACAAGATTGGCCAGGCGGCGGAATCGCTCGGTATCAGCCGCAAGACGCTGCTTGAGAAGCGCAAGAAATACGGATTGATTTAAAGCCGCGGCGCCCCGCGATCCGGCGAGGATGAATTTGACGCCGTTGGGCGGGTTTGAAACCCGCCCCTACAACCTTTCCTTTTGGCCCAACGCATCCATGAAAATTCGATTGCTTATGCTTGGCAAGACGCGGCGCGAAGAACTTCGGGCGCTGCTGCAAGATTACGTCCGGCGAATCGAGCGCTACGCTGAGATCGAAATCACCGAACTGCGCGACGGGTCTCCGGCGGCGCTGCGCAAATTGAAGATCGACGCGGGCGCGACCGTGGTGCTGCTCGATGCCGCGGGCAAGCAATTCACGTCGCAACAGTTCGCGCGCTGGCTCGGCGACCTGCGCGACCGCGGCGCGCGAGAGATCGTTTTCCTGTGCGGCGACGCCGACGGCTTTCCGGCCGACCTGCGCGCCGGGGCGAAGCAGAAAATTGCGCTCTCGACGCTGACCATGCCGCACGAATTCGCGCGCGTTGTGCTCGCCGAACAGATTTACCGCGCGTTCGCAATCCTCTCGGGCCATCCTTATCCGAAATAGCCACGGAGACACAGAAGCACAGAGCGGGAATTGGGAAGGGACCGCTCTACTGTGGGCTTTGGTGACTCGGCGGCAAGTCGGTTCTTGACCTTTGGTTGGGGCGCGGCCAGTATTGGAAATTGCGGCTTGGGGAACGGATAAATGCCGGAAGGCCAGGGTCTGCTGATCGTTTATACGGGGCCGGGCAAGGGCAAGACGACTTGCGCGCTCGGTACGGCGTTTCGCGCGGTGGGACAAGGGCTGCGCGTGCTGATGGTGCAGTTCATCAAGGGCTCGTGGCACTACGGCGAGCTCGACGCCGCGAAGATGCTCGGTGACGACAAATTCGAGATTCGGCCGATGGGGCGCGGCTTCGTGAAAGTCGGCGGCGAAGATACCGATCCCGAGGACGTGCGCCTGTGCGAGCAGGCCTGGGAATTCGGCCGCGAGCAGATTTACAGCGAGAAATACGATCTCGTGGTGCTGGACGAGATCAATTACGTGATCAGCTACAAGATGCTCGATCCGGACGGAGTGGTCGAGGCGCTGGCGAAGAGGCCCGAACGGGTGCACGTGATTTGCACGGGGCGGAATGCGCATCCGAAGCTCGTGGAGGCTGCGGACCTCGTGACGGAAATGCGCGAAGTGAAGCATCCGTACACGAAAGGCATCCTGGCGCAGCGAGGGATCGATTATTAGGACGCGAGCGAGATTGAGATTTTCAAATGACATGGTTTAAGCGCGACAAGAAATCGATCGAGAATCCCACGCCGGTCGATGAGCGGCGCGTCCGCACCGAAGGATTGTGGACGAAGTGCAACGCGTGCCGCGCGATCATCTGGAAGAAGGACCTCGAAGCGAATTGGGAAGTGTGCCCGAAGTGCGATCATCATTTTCGTCTCGGCGCGCGGCGGCGAATCGAGCTGCTGCTGGACGATGAGCCGTGGACGGAACATGACCCCGATCTCGTTTCGAGCGATCCGCTTCGTTTCGCCGACACGAGGCCGTATGCGGCGCGCCTAAGCGAAGCTCAGCACAAGCTCCGCATGAGCGACGCGATCCTGACCGCCGAGGGCCGGTTGAACGGGCGGCAGGTCGTCTGCTGCTCGATGGAATTCCGGTTCATCGGCGGATCGATGGGAGCCGTGGTGGGCGAGAAAGTGGCTCGGGCGATTGAGCGGTCGATCGATAAAAGGAAGCCGCTGGTGATCGTGTCGTGCTCGGGCGGCGCGCGCATGATGGAAGGCACCGTGAGCCTGATGCAATTGGCGAAAGTGTCGGCGGCGCTGGGGCGGCTGGACGACGCGCGCGTGCCGTTCATTTCCGTTTTGACCGACCCGACCACGGGCGGCGTGACGGCAAGTTACGCGATGCTGGGCGACTTGAATATCGCCGAACCCGGCGCGCTGATCGGATTCGCGGGGCCGCGCGTGATCGAGCAGACGATGCGGCAGAAACTCCCCGAAGGATTTCAGACGGCGGAATTTCTTCTGGATCATGGTTTCCTGGATGCCGTGGTTTCGCGCAAGGAAATGAAGGCGTACATCTCGCAGGCGCTGGGCTTTTTCGCCGGTTCCGCATGAACTACGAAGAATCCGTTCGGGCGCTGATGGCGCTCGGGCGCGAGCTGGCTGCTCCGCAACAGGCTCGCGTTCAGAAGTTCGGCCTCGAGAACATCTCGATTCTCGTCGAAGCCCTGGGAAATCCGCACCGCGCCATACCCTGCGCGCACATTGCCGGAACGAACGGCAAGGGCTCGACAGCGGCGATGCTCGATGGAATCCTGCGCGCGGCGGGGCTGCGCACCGGGCTTTACACTTCGCCGCACCTTGAGCGCATCAACGAACGCATCCGGATCAACGGCGAGGATATTTCGGACGACGAGTTCGCGGCCGCGTGGACGCGCGTGCAGGCGGCGATCGAGGCGCTGCTCGCCTCGGGCAAGCTCGCTGCGCACCCCACGTACTTCGAATGCGTGACGGCGACGGCGTTTGTGGCGTTCGCCAAGAGCGGATTGGATTTCGCGATCTACGAAGTGGGGCTCGGCGGGCGGCTCGATTCGACGAACATCGTGCAGCCGGAGGTGGCCGTCATCACGTCGATCGATTTCGATCACGAGGATTTCCTCGGACATTCGATCGAAGAGATCGCTTCCGAGAAGGCGGGAATCATCAAGCCGGGCGCGTGGGTGGCGAGCTCAGCCGAGCGGCCGGAGGCGCGAGCCGTGATCGCGCGGCGCTGCGAAGAAGTGGACGCGCGGCTGGTGGAAATCGATGCGGCGTGGCGCATCGATGAGATGCACGCGGCGGACGGATATTACCGCGCCGTCGTTTCGACGATTCATCCGCACGGGGCGCTTACGATCGAGCCGCCTCTCCCCGGGCGATTCCAGATTCGAAACGCGCTCGGCGCCGCCACCGCCGCGCGGCTTCTGGGCGAGCGCGGATTTCCGGTGGATGACGCGGCGATCGAAGGCGGCATTCGCGCGGCGCGATGGCCCGGGCGGCTGGAAAGGCTCGCCGAGCGCCCGGCCGTCTATTTGGACGGCACGCATAATCCTTCGGGGGCCCGCGAGTTGCTGAAATTCTGGGAAGACAATTTCAAGGGCCTCCGCATTGTGCTGGTGTACGGGGCGATGCGCGATAAGGCGGTCGACGAGATCGCGGGGCTGCTGTTTCCGGCGGTCGATTTCGTAATCTTGACGGAGCCGCGGCAGCCGCGCGCGATCTCGGCTCCGCTACTGGCGGAAATGACCAGCCACCTTGCGAAGCAGTCGACGATCGTGCGTGATCCGGGAGAAGCGCTCGAGCGGGCGATCGGGATGGCTTCGCCCGACGATGCGGTTTTTGCCACCGGCTCTCTCTACCTCGTCGGAGACCTTCGAACGTATTGGCACAAGCGCAAGCCGATTGAAATCAAGCCGTAGGCGTTCCCATAAGCCATATTGGTTTAATCCGAGTTTGCGGAACCGCGCCCGCGAGAATTTCCCGGCTCCAATTTGGCTGTTGGCAGTCGAACTCGCGCGTGCGCATAGTAGCTGGGGGAACAAAGGTGAGTTTTCCTTTATTTGTTTTTACCCAGCCGGCAAGCCAAAAAGCGGATGGTGACGTCTAAGTGGGGAACCTAGGGGTGACAAGATGACTCGTAATGAACGCCGGCCGATTCTGGAATCCTTCGGACGAGCGCCCGCCTTGCTCTCGACGGCTTTGGGCCAGCTCCCGAAGAAAATGTGGCTGTACAAGCCCGCACACGACCGCTGGAGCATTCACGAGATCATTCTCCATCTTGCCGATAGCGAGGCGAGTTCCTACGTCCGGTGCCGCCATCTGATCGCGGAGCCCGAGCGACTGGTGACGGAATTTGACGCCGGCCGGTGGGCGGGGTCGCTCGGCTACTTCCATCAGAGCACGCGCGAGGCGCTGGAAGTGATCCGGCGGCTGCGCAAGATGACGTATCAGCTTCTGGTGGCGATTCCCGAGCCTGTGTGGTCGCATACGGTGGATCATCCCGAGGACGGCAGCATCAGCCTCGAAAGCTGGATGGAACGCCAGGAGCGCCACATCCCGCATCACATTGACCAAATGCGCGGGAACTACGAGAGCTGGCTGAAGACGCACCCTCCGCGGAAGACGGCGTCGCCATCGAAGGCGAATTCGTCGCCGCAGATGATCTCGATTTCCGTTGGAAGCTGCTGAACGCGGCCAAGCGCTAAAAGCCAATTCTCCGGCAAGAGCTTTCCCCGGCGCGGGCGATGTGGCCGTTGCCCGTCGCGATGCGGCAATGGTACGATGTCGCTGCTATGTCCCCCGAGGCCAACCCCAAGCCGCGCGTAGGTATCCCGTATCGAACTAGAAAAGAAGAGCTTACGGGCGATTTCGACAGACTTGAGCCGTATATCAAGGCGGTGAACGCGGCCGGCGGCACGCCAGTTCCGATTTCGCTCGGGCTTTCCGCGCAGCATCTGGATCGAATCGCCTGGACGCTCGACGGGATTTTGCTTACGGGAAGCCCGGCGGATATCGAGCCGTCGCTATTCGGCGCGACGAAGCGTCCGGAGACGAATGCGGCCGATGTCGATCGCCAGCGCACGGATTTCGCGCTGATCGAGCATGCGCTCAGCGAGCATAAGCCGCTGCTGGCAATCTGCTACGGCATCCAGAGCCTGAATGTGTTCCTCGGCGGCACGCTCGTGCAGGACGTTCCCAGCGAGCTGGGAACGCAGATTCAGCACGACTGGGACTGTGACACGGACGAGCCCGAGTCGTTTCACCCAGTGCGGCTCGATCCTGGATCGCGGCTGGCGCAGGTGGCCGGCGCGAGCGAAGTGGTGGTGAACAGCTCGCACCATCAATCGGTGCTCGAGCCGGGACGCGGTCTGCGGATCGTTTCGCGGGCAGCGGATGGGGTGGTGGAGGCCGTCGAGTGGGCGAACGACGCCAACAACGTGACGGCGGTGCAGTGGCATCCCGAACGGATGGCGGAAACCGATCCGTTCGCGCAGGCGCTATTCCGCAATCTTGTGGCGGCGGCCGCAACGCGAAGGGCGCCCGCGCGCATCTGAACGGAATCCTTCAGGGGCGGCGTTCGCCTCGCAATCCCGATTCTCACTCTCGATTCGTTCCTTGGGGGACACATGATCTCGCTGGCGGGCAAGGCGGCAGTGGTAACAGGCGGCTCACGGGGCATTGGCGCCGCGACGGTGAAGATGTTCGCGCAGGCCGGCGCCGATGTTGTCTTCAGCTACCATCAAAATCGGGACGCGGCGGCCCAGGTGGAGCAGGAAACACGCAAGCACGGCACGCGGATCGAATCCTTCAAGGCCGACCTGGGCAAGACGGAAGACGCGCGAAAGCTGATCGAGCACGCCCGCGAGCGCCTGGGGCGCCTGGACATCCTGGTTGCCAACGCGGGCATCTGGAACCACGAGGATGCGCCCATCGAAAAGCTCACCGAGCGCGAGTGGGACGACATGATCCGCGTGAATCTGAAGAGCGTCTACTCGACGGTGCATTTTGCGGTGCCGCACATGATCGCTCAGCGAAGCGGGCGAATCGTCACCGTGGCCTCGGTGGCCGGACAGCGCGGAACGGCTCTTCACACCCACTACGCCGCCACGAAAGGCGCGATGATCAGCTTCAGCAAGAGCCTGGCGCTGGAGCTCGCGCGGCACAATATTCTGGTGAACTGCGTGGCGCCCGGGTTCGTCGACACGGACATCTGGAAGGCGGCGGCGAAGGACAAGAAGAAATTCAAGCAGTGGCTCGCGTCGTATCCGCTGAAGCGCGTGGCGACGCCCGAGGAAGTGGCGGGGCCGATCCTTTTCGCCGTTTCCGATCTGGCAACCTTCGTGACCGCTGAGGTAATCAACGTTAACGGAGGTTCGTTCCCGTGCGGATGAGCCGCAAGACCATTTGTGCCGCGTCGATGCTGGCGCTGCTGAGCATGGGTGCGCCGGGCAACGCGACGGCGCAGGACGATCAGTTCCTGATGCCGGAGCAGAGCGCCGCAAAAGCGAAACAAATTCTGCAGGAAGCGATCGTGGCGCTCGGCGGAAACACGTACCTGAACGTCCACGACAGCACCTGCACCGGCCGCATCGGCCAGTTCGACCATTCGGGCGAGCTCACCGGCTTCGGACATTTCATCGATTACGAAGTGCCTCCGGACAAGGAACGCCAGGAAAATCTGCCCAAGCGCAACATCATCGAGGTGTACAACGGCGACAAGGGATGGGAGCTCGATCGCGGCGGCGTGTCGGAAGCTCCGCAAGTCGATCTGATCGATTTCGAGGAAGGCAACAAGAAGGATCTCGACAATATTCTGCGCTATCGGATTCACGAGCCGGACATGATCTTCCGCTACGGCGGGCCGGATATCGTGGAGTTGAAGCAGGCGGACTGGGTCGAGCTCGTCGATGCGGACAATCGCACGATCCGCATCGCGATCGCGACGGCGACGCACTTGCCCATCCAGAAGATCGTCGACACGCGCGACCCGAAGACGCGCAGGAAGAGCGAGGAAATCGAATACTATTCGAACTATCACCCGCTCGAAGGCATCCAGACGCCGTTTCAGATCACCCGCGAGCGCAACGGGATCAAGATCTTTCAGGTTTTCTTCGACAAGTGCGACTACAACGCGAATCTTCCCAATTCGCTCTTCACGCGCGAGTCTCTCGAGGAACGCTGGGACAAGATCGGCAGCAAGAAAGAAAAGGAAAAAGATAAAGACAAGAAAAACAAAGCCGACAAAGCCGACAAGGACGACCAGAGCGATTCGAGCGACGACCCCGACAAGAACTGATCTTCATTTCGCCTCAAGGAAATGCCTTCCAGATTTTCCCTCGCCGCTGGAACAGTTGCCGCCCGCGATTGTTGTAGCAACGTAAAAATGTCACCCTCCAGTGAGGTTTGAATGCTCGAGCCGGGTGTCGCGGTAGTAGAGCGAGACGCGGCCGTTGAGCGCCTGATGGATCTGAACTTTCGCTCCAGCGAAGCTGAAGCGGCGAGGCTGCGGGTGAATCTGCAGCCGGCGGCCGTCCCACTGCACGACGTTGTCGTTGCTGACGATGCGTTCGTGGGTGAAGCAGCAGATGCGTTCGAGATTGCGGGGGGCCGGGCGCCAGGCCTTTTCGGCTTGGCGGGGAGTGCGAGCGAAGCGGCGGTTGTAGTCGGCGACGAAGCGGGCCAGGACGCGATTGGCCGCGTCGATGTCGCAAGCTCGCGCCAGACGGAGTTCGCTGGTGAGGCGGTCCTGGAGCACGCCCCAGAGGCGTTCGATGCGGCCTTTGGCTTGAGGGCTTTGGGCGGCGATGAAGGTGATGCCGAGTTGTTCAAGAGCGCGACCGAACTGAGTGGGGTGGCGCTGGCCGGCGAGTTGTTCGTCGAGCGACCAGTGATCGTCGTTGCGGGTGAAGACGCCGCTGCGATCGCCGTAGAAGGCGACGGGAACGCCGAAGCGGCGCAAGAGGTTCTGGAGCAGGCGGAAATAGCCCTGGGAGGTTTCCGAGGGGAAGAACTGAGCGGCGAGCATTTTGCCGGAGGCATCGTCCTGCATGCCCAAGGCGGTGAGCAGCGGGCCGCGGCTTTCGAGCCAGTCGTGAGGGGAGCCGTCGAGCTGCACGAGTTGGCCTTCGCGAGCGGAGCGCAGACGGCGTTGACGATGAGCGGGAGGACGGCGCTTGCGTGGCGAGCCGACGCCGCTGGCGCACGTCAGATTCCCTTGCACACATCTGGAAATGACAGTCACTCGTTGCAGTTCCTTCTGGCTCAACGTCCATGTCCCCTGTCTCATGGGGTGACATTTTCACGTTGCCGTTAAGCGGTGACAGAATTATGGAGCTAAGACAGCCGCCGCTAGCGGGCTTTGGCGCAGGCAGTTCCGCCGCTATAATGGGCGTCGCTTCGATCCTCTGAATCATGTTAATCATGGACTGCCTATGATGACGATTCGCCCGGCCACGGCTAACGACGCGGCTCTGCTCGCCGCTCTGATCCACGAGCTCGCGGAGTACGACAAGCTCGGAAACGAGGCGAGCGTGCTCGAAGAAGACATTGCGCGCGACGGCTTCGGCACGCACCCGAAATTTCGCGCCGTAATCGCCGAGTGGAACGGCGAGCCTGCGGGGTATGCGCTGTTCTTCGAGTTCTATTCGACGTTTCAGGGGCGCGCGGGATTGTTTCTCGACGATCTTTTCGTCCGGCCGCACCTTCGCCAGCACG
Organism: uncultured Acidobacteriota bacterium; assembly: GCA_963743335.1. Lineage (GTDB taxonomy): Bacteria > Acidobacteriota > Terriglobia > Acidiferrales > UBA7541 > Palsa-295. The sequence goes on along the minus strand of CAVUPI010000001.1, from coordinate 1,062,239 downwards.
GGATTGGCACGGCGCTGCTCGCGCACGTCGCCGGGATCGCGTGGAGGGAGGGCTACTTCTGCATGCGCTGGGAAGTGCTCGATTGGAATAAGCCCGCGATCGAGTTCTACGAGAAGATGGGCGCGGTGTTTATGGATGAGTGGAAGTCGGCATGTCTGATTGGTGATCCGCTGGAAGGCGTGGCCAAGACCTCGCAGTGAAATGCGAGTGCGGTGGTCGAACGACACGCTACTGCTTAGGTGAGGCTACCTGTGATTGAACGCCGACTTGAGGCGCGGGCGTTGCGTCACGCTTTACGAGGCGCGCGCGGCCGGGGCGATCGAATTCGAATATTCCCCACGGATCGGCCGCGACGATGAAGCGATCGGGCTCGACCAGCACCGCTGAGGGCGTGAGGGGCGCGCCGCCGGGCAGCGTGAGGTAGTAGACGCCGATCGGCGTGCCGTCTTTGGCGAAGCCCACCAACGTGTCGCCGATGCCCGCCCAGGTTTCCTGCGTGGTTGGGTCAACGCTCACCGCCGTGATCTGCGGCTTCTCTTCGGAGTTCGGGCCAAGGTCGCCCAGATTTACGCGCGCGGAGGCGGTGATGCCGGTAGAGCCTTCTCCGAAACGACGGTGCGGCTCGAAGCGCGCGCGGGGCTCGATTCCGATCTCCGAATCTGTCGAGTGCTCCGCGGGATCCTTGAGCGTATCCAGAACACTGCTCGCCGAGGTATTTGCAGCGGCCAGCCCGCCCGGGGCGCCCGGCCCACCCGGTCCTGCGCCGCCGGGTCCTTCTCCGCCGCGCGGGCGAAAATCACGCGCATTGAAAATCGACCACGCCGCGAAAGCACCGGGCGAACCAAAGCTCGGCTGCAAGCCGATGCCCGTGGGAGCCGGATTGCCGTTGGCATCGAGCGATCCGAAGACGTCGGTCGCGGCATTGGCATCGAGCGTCAAATCCTGGCTGGTGAACGAAGGCTCGGTGCCCGAGCCGTTTTGCGACGATGCGAAAGAGTTCCCGGCGCCGAAAAATTGCAGGACACCCCCGCTCTGGGTGGCAGACTGATCGGAGAATCCCGCTCCCGCGCCGCCGCCCCGGCGTCCTCCTCCGGAGGGGCCGGACACGGCGCCCATGCCGACGTGAAATTGCGCGCCCTGCGTCGAAACCTGTCCCGAAACCGTGCCACCAAGAGAGCTATTGCCGAAATTGTACGGCGCGCCGCCGAAACCGGATTGCCAGGAACCCTGCTGCCCGGGCCCGCGACCATAATTTCCGCCCGACGCAAAGATCTGGTTGAGACCCATGCCTACGCCCCCACCGAATTTCACGTCGCCGGACGAACCCAGGCTAATCCAGCCACCGGTGCGCTCGGATAGCCCGAGCTCAGTGACATTCAGCCCAAGCTCGACTCGGTCGCGGGGCCCGGTTGGAGCCGACTCAAAGAAATTGTCGGGAAGCGCGGTTTCGTAGGCCACATAGCCGAAGCGGTCGTATTTCCGCAGCGTGGGCTGGGGCAGTGACGTGAACGCGAAATAGACTCCGCCGGCGGAATCGCCCGTGATTTTGCCCCAGTCGATCACGCGGTTCTTGCCGCTCTCGTCCTCCGTGATGTATTCGGGATCGCCGAAGCTGCGGATCACCTTGCCGCGCTCGTCGATGATCTCCACCAGATGGTCCGAGGTGAGCGAAGTGACCGCGAACTGACCTCCCGAGAGAGCGACGACGGAAGTGGGCGCCACGAGGGAAACCTTGGCCACCAGCGAACCATCTGGACGGAAGATCTCGATGGCGTTCGCGCCGCGGTCCGCTACGAAGAGGTTGCCGTCCGGTCCGAGGTCGATATCGGCAGCATAACGGATCACGGCGCCGCCCGAGCGGGCATTCGGAATCTGGCCTATCTTGGTGCCGTCGCCGTCGTAGATCGAGACGATATTCGCAGGCTTGGCGAGGATGTAATAACGCCCGGCGGAATCGCGCTTCAGGGCCGTGACGCCAGCGCCAACCGACGGGAACACGCGGGCCTGGGGTTCGACGACGGTGCGAATCTGCTGGGCGTGGATCGGCGGGCGCACCGCGGCGAGCAGCAAGCCGAGCGCTATCGCGGCTGAGACGCGAAGCTTTTGACAAACCATTCCCGCACCCTGGCGCCCCTCGAATCGCGGAGGGGCTAATTATTTAATTCCTCAGATGCGGGGTCAGGGTTCCCGGGTTTTTCCGTTGTTTGCCAAACGAAGGAAGTAGGTATGGTTGTTCGCCACGATTTTCGCGAACGTGGCGGAGAGGGGGATGTGCCCTAACCGAAAATCACGCAGAACCCCCTCGACGCGCCCTAATTTCTCGGCAGTCAGGGCGCGTTCCGGCGGGTCGCGTTCTAGTGGTGGCCCCCAGCGTGGCCGCCGCCCTCCTGATGTCCAGGCAGGGCGTGTTCGTTGCCGGCGCCATGGTCGCTTTTGACCACGTGGCCTCTCCCATCTCTCGCCTCGTTGCCGTGGAAGTTGTTGTTCGGCTCATCTCGGCGCGCAGGCATCGGTCCTTTGTAGCCGTGACGAGGGTCAAACCGGTTGTCGACGTGGCCGGAGAAGTGAGCTGGGCCGTGGAACCAGGGGCCAGCTCCAAGAAACACGCCACCCACAAACCAATCCGGCCCGTAGTAGCCGTAAGGCGCGCAGTCATACGGCGGGTAGGAGAAATACCCATAGGGGCACTCGGGCGCCACTCCAATGTTGATGGTGACCTGGGCTGACGCTGTGGGCGCACCGCACGCCAAGGCAATGGCGAGTGTTGCGAAGACAAGGGCAAGAACTTTGGACATGATTCCTCCTCGTGCCACGTCGTCCAGCGGTATGGCGGAGAGGGGGGGATTCGAACCCCCGACACCCTTTTGGGGTGTAACTGCTTAGCAGGCAGCCCTGTTCGGCCACTCCAGCACCTCTCCGCGGGACTGACGGGAAGATCAGTGTACTGCACTCTCCGGCGCTTTTCCATTGGTGGCGACTGCGTAACACTTTTGCTGAAATAGCAGATCCGGTCGGGTGAGGCACGGCATGCGAGGGGGCCGATTGCTCACCTGGGCACGGACCGGGGTTGGCACACTCGCCCCAGCCAAACCGGGGCGATGCAACCCGCAGCGGCCCTTCCGGTATCATCCAGAGCATGACCTCGCGGCCCGCCCAGCCGTTTGCAGCGGCCCCTTCCAGCCGAGCGGAGTCCGCGCCCACCGCGTCGGCCGCCGCTTTCGCATTTCCTCCCGCGCTTGGCGACGTGCTGGAACATTGTTGGCGCAAGGCGGGTGCGCCCGGCGAGTGGAATCTTTCGCGGGCGCAATTTGAGGCGGCGCTGGCGCGGAGTGCGGCACACAGGTTTTCCGGCGGCAGCGCGAAGCCGGATGCAGGCGCGATCCGGAGCTATCTTGAAACGTTGCACCACGCCGATCTCGCGCTTTCGTGCGCGTGCAGCGCGGGGAGCGACGCAGCGTGGGAGTTTTTCGTCACGCAATTTCGGCAGGAGCTTTATCGCGCGGCGCGGGCGATCACCGGCAGCAGCGCGAGTGGCGGCGACGCGGATGCGCGAGAGCTCGCCGATTCGCTCTACGCCGATTTGTATGGCCTGCGCGAATCCGAAGGGCGACGGAGGTCGCTCTTCGATTATTTCCACGGACGGAGCAAGCTCGGCACGTGGCTGCGGGCGATTCTGTCGCAACGTCACGTGGATGCGATTCGCCGCGCGCGAAAGATCGAGCCGCTCGACAACGACACGGGTGGTGAGCGCGCTGATATTGCCGAACGCGCGGTTGCGGCGCAGGCTGCGTCCGCCGGGGCGCGCACGTCGCACGCTGCGGCCGGTGATCCTTCCGATCCGAATCGGGCGCGATACCTGAGCGTGCTGCAGGCGGCGCTCGCAGCGGCGCTTGGCTCGCTCGAACCGCACGACCGCTTGCGGCTCGCGTATTACTACGCGGATGAGCGAACGCTCGCTGAAATCGGGCGTCTGCTTGGCGAGCACGAAGCGACCGTATCGCGGAAGCTCGAGCGAACGCGCCGGGGCATCCGCGAGCATGTGGATTCCGCGCTGCGCGACGACAAGAAATTGAGCGACGCGCAAGTGCAGCTCTGCTACGAATATGCCCGCGAAGAATGGCCATTCGATCTGAGCGCGCCTTTGCAATCGACGCGGGCAGCTCGGCCGGGAGCGGCTGCTTCGGAGGACGCATCGTGATGCGGCGCGCAAGATTCGAAATTTGGCGCGTTCTAAGGGATGGAGGAGAATAGTTTCATGGCTTCGCGAGAGCGAGACGATGCGATGGCCGGCCTGCTGAAGCGAAATCTTGCAGGCGACGCGGGCGCCGGAAACGACTGCCCCGAGCCGGAGATTCTCGCGGCTTATTTCGAGCAATCGCTCGATGCGGGTGAAACCGCGCGAACCGAACTGCATTTGTCGGAGTGCGCGCGCTGCCGCGAACAGTTTGCAGCGCAGAGCCGCGCGGAAGCCGAAGCGCCAGTGAGCTCAGTTGCAGATGCGCGGCGCAAATCTCCTCGCGCATCGTGGATGTGGGATTGGCGCTGGCTCGCGCCGGTGGCGGCGGTGCTGGTGATCACGGCGATCTGGGCGACACGGCGTCCTGCGCTCAATCAAATCGCGGAGCAGCCGACGCAAGCCCCAATCGCAACCCGAGCGCCCGCTCCCGCCCCGGCACCAGAACGACAGCCGATTCAATTCGCTGCGCAGCAGGCAGCACCCGAAGACAACGAAAAAACCGCGCCTCGAAAGATTGCCGCTCCGCCAAACGGTGCCACGCGAATTCTCCAACCGGCGCCCGCGTCGAGCGCCAGCGCAATGGATTCGACAGCCGGCGCGCCCGCCGCGAACATGGAAAAATCCGAGAGGCAAAATCTGGTAACTCCGAAGGCGATCGAGAATCCTCCCTTGGATAGCCGCGACACCGAGTTGAAGAAGCTTCCAGAGTCTCCATCTGCCTCGAAGAGCGGTGCCACCGATCAAGTATCGAACGCGCCGGCGCCTGCTGTTACCAGCGAAAGCGTCACTGCGCAGGCCGAGTCGTCCACGATCGCGACCACCGCGGCTGCGCCCGCTTCTCCGCAAAACAGCAACGGCGCGGCAGGCGGCACAGCCTCGGGAGCGGCGAGTGCGAATAAGCAATCTTCGAACGCAAAAGAGAAGCCCGCGCTGATGAGCGGCTTCCGCGCTCGCTCCGAAATTGCGATAGCGAACCAGGCCGGAGAACTATCCGCTGAAAATGTGATTCGCACGCCGGACCCGAAAATCTTGTGGCGAATCGCGAGCGGCGGCTTCGTTGAAAGATCCGAAGACGGCGGCCTCACCTGGATGGGGCAGCTGCCGAATCAGAATGCGCACTTCACAGCAGGCTCGGCCCCCGGCGCCAAGGTCTGCTGGCTGGTCGGCGACGACGGAATCATTCTGCTGACGCAAGATGCGGCGAATTGGCAGACGATCCCGCCGCCCAGGCGCGCGGATTTCGTCGCGGTCAGCGCACCTAACGCGTCCTCCGCCACGGTGACCGCCGCCGACGGACGGAAGTTCACGACCCCAAATCGTGGCAAGACCTGGAAGCCGGCCGAATAAGATACCGACTTCCCCGGCCGATTCGGGCTGCAAGAAATTCGATCCTCCACGTTCTAACCTGGAAGAGTCATCACGCAAAGGAGACATACGATGTCCTCATACGGGAAAAGCATCCTCGTCGCGACTGCCCTGCTTGCCTTGGTGCTGGCGCCACTCGCCGGAAAATTCAACCTCGTGCGCGCAGCGTCAGGCTCGGGCGAACAATCGACGAAGGCGGAAACCGCCGCGTCGGCCACGACCACGGAGAAGGATCAAACCGATCTCTCCGTAACCGTCTACAACTCGAATCTCGCGCTCGTGCGCGACGTGCGGCAGATCCATTTACAAGCGGGAGAAGTTCCGCTGCGCTTCGAAGACGTCGCAGCATCGATCATGCCTGCGACCGTGCACTTTCGATCGCTCACCGATCCGTCGAAAATCAACGTGATCGAGCAGAACTACGAGTACGATCTGCTCGATCCGCAAAAGCTCTTGCAGAAATACGTGGGCCGCGAAGTGACGCTCGTGCAGCACGAGACGGATTCAGGATCGACCAAATGGGTTGAAACGAAAGCGCTGCTGCTTTCCGACAACGGCTCGCCGGTGTGGAAGATCGGCGGTGAGATCGTCACCGGAATGACCGCCGAGTCTTACAGGTTTCCCGATCTGCCTGCGAATCTCTATAGCCAGCCTACGCTCGTGTGGACGCTAGACAATCGCGGCGCGGATTCGCAGCGCGTCGAGGCTTCCTATCTGACAAATAACATGAACTGGAGCGCGGACTACGTGCTCAACGTGAGCCGCGACGAAAAGACGGCCGATCTCGACGGTTGGGTCACGCTCGTGAACAACAGCGGAGCGGCGTACGACAACGCCAAGCTGCAGCTGGTCGCGGGAGATGTTCACCGCACCAACCAGCTGCGAGACTACGTGACCAAGTCGATGGCTGTGAATGAGGCCGTCGCAGCGCCCGCGCCGCAATTCCAGCAGGAAGGATTCTCCGAATATCACCTGTACACGCTCCAGCGGCGCACGTCGATTCAGAACAACGAAACCAAGCAGATCAGCCTGCTCAATGGGACGAATATTCCGGTGGAGAAATATCTCCAGGTGGAAGGAGAGCCGTACTACTACCGCAATCCGCAGGGAATCGGGAATGCGATCCCGCAGCCGGTGAAAGTGTTCTACCGCTTCAAGAACGACGCGAAGTCAGGACTCGGCATGCCGCTTCCCGCGGGAACCGTCCGCGTCTACCAGGCGGATTCGCAGGGCGGGACGCAATTCGCCGGAGAAGACACGATCAATCACACGCCCAAGGACGAGATGCTGCGCATCTACGTCGGCAACGCTTTCGACGTGGTGTGCGAGCGCAAGCAGATGGACTTCAAGAGGCTCGCGCCCGATCTCTTCGAGATGGAATACCAGATCACACTGCGGAACCACAAGGACGGTCCGGTGACGGTGGAAGTGCGCGAGCCGGTGGGAGGCGATTGGGACGTGATCAACTCAAATTACAAGTGGGCGAAGCTGGACGCTACGACGATTGGATTCGAGATTCCCGTGGACAAGGACGGAACTTCAACGCTCGACTATCGAGTTCGAGTGAAATGGTAGCAGTGCATGAAACGTGCGCGACGCGCTCAGCTGGCGGCGACGCGAGCTACACGCTGATTGAGAAGCTCGATCTCATGCGCGTAGAGCGGGTTTGCCGGAAACTGGGTGGCGAGATCGGTGAGCAGCTTGCGGGCGCGGTCCATCTGGTGTTCGCGCTCGCAGGCCAGCGCCAGCAAAATTTTTGCGAACGGCTGCAGGTAGTGGCCATGATCGGCGGCGAGTTGCATCTCCTGCATGCCCTTCATGCGGTCGCCGTGGACGCCATCGAACCAGAGAAACGCGCGCTTGAAGGACGGCATACAGCCGATAATGTAGTTGCTCGCGCCTAGCGCGACGTAGGCATCTTGTTCGTTGGGGTCGACCGCCAAGAGGGTGTTCGCTTCGCGCTCGGCCTGGCGCATCAGGCTCAGAGCCGCGAGCTGCTTCTTTTCGATGATCCCATCGTAGTCGGACTCCATCCCATCCGTGAGCGTGAGGACGAGAAGCCCGTGCGGATCGTTTGGCCGCGTTTTCAACCACCGCTTGGCCATTTCGCGCGCCTCATGGTTGGTTTCCATGAACTGGTCGTTACGGTTCTCGGCGGCCTTTCCATCGACGCCACTGAGGAGCTTCGAGTCGTTCAGGAAAAACTCGGAGGTGAACACGCCCTTGGCGTTGAATTCTTCGTACAGATAGCTGGCTGCTTCGGCAGCCTTGCCTAGCGGATCTTCGGGCCGCAGCTTCTGGTAGGCAAGGAATTGTTCACGCGCGCCCTGGAAGTTGAGTTCGTAGAGCTGGTGGAATCCGGTTTCGAGCATGGCCGCGGCAGGATCGGCCTCGATCGAGACTCCGGTCTGCTTGGGCGCATCGTTGTCCTGGGCGCGCGCTGAAAGCGAGAAGAGCAGGCACAGAGCGCACGCAGCGGCCACGCGCATCATTATTTCATTCTGCCGATTCCAAATCTTGCCACGCATCTTGCGAACTCCAGAGACCCACCCGGGGTGCCGATTCTACTCTATCCGCCCGGCGTGTCCAGCAGTCTATTCGAGTGCCCCAAACCGCGCGGGGTTGCTCTGCCGGCGTGTGCTTCAAAGGTTCCCGAGCAAGAAATCGGTGATCCGCTGGTAGAGCTGGATGCGCGCCTGCCAGTCCGTCATGCCGTGGCCGCGGCCGGGAAGGATCATCAAATCATCGGGATAGGTGCCTGCGTGGATGAGGTCGTTGATCAGTTCGGTGGTGTTGGCGAAGTGGACGTTATCGTCGCCTGTGCCGTGGGCGATCATGAGCTTGGCCCGAATCTGCGCGGCCTGATTTACGGGCGACGAATCCCGATAGCCGTCGGGATTATCCTGCGGGCGACCCATGTAGCGCTCGGTGTAAATGGTGTCGTAGAGCCGCCAATCGGTGACCGGCGCGACGGCGACGCCTGCCTTGAACACGTCAGGCGCGTTGAAAAGCGCGTCGAGAACCATCGTGCCGCCGTAGCTCCATCCCCAGATGCCGATGCGCGAGCCATCGACGTAAGGCAGCGACTTCAGATATTTCACGCCGGCGAGCTGATCCTCGAGCTCGATTTTGCCGAGTTGATGATAGACGGGCGTTTCGAAGGCGTGGCCACGGCGGTAGGAGCCGCGATTGTCGACCGTGAAAACGATGTAGCCTTTTTCAGCCATCATCTCGAGCCAGAGAAAATCGGAATAGCCCCAGGCGTCCTGCACTTCCTGATCCTGCGGCCCGCCGTAGACGTCGACGAGAACGGGATATTTTCGCGAGGGATCGAAATTCGGAGGCTTGATCATCCTGGCGCAGAGCTTGGCGCCGTCGCTCGCGGAGACGCTGAGAAACTCGGGCGGCGAAAGAGAGTAATCGCCGAGCTCGGGCACGGAGTCTTCGTTGATCACGGCGGCGCGTGAGCCATCCATGCGATATAGATCCTGTCGCGGCGGAGTCATCGCGTTCGAGTAGGTGTCCACGAAGGCCGAGGCGTCGGGCGCGATCAGCGGATCGTGCCATCCGTCTTCGCGAGTGATCCGCGTGATGCTTTTGTCCGCGAGCGAGAGGCGGTAGAGCTGCGCGTCGCGAAGATTGTCCTTGTTCGAGATGAAGTAGATGAGGCCGTGCGCTTCATCGACGGCCGGATGGCTGGACGCGCCGGGACCGAATCCGCCTCCGCCCGTGATTCCCCAATCGCCGCTGGTGAGCTGCTCGAGCTCGTGGCCCGCGAGGTCGTAGAGGTAGTAGTGGCGGAAGCCAGTGCGCTCGCTCGACCAGAGAAATCGCTTGTCGTCCGAAAAGAAATAGAGATCGTCGGCGATATTGATCCAGTACTTGTCCGTGTCCGTGAGGATGGTTGAGGAAGCCCCGGTGCCAGCATCGCAAAAGAGCAGGTCGAGTTGATTCTGCGCGCGGTTGAGGCGCTCGATCGCCACGCGACGGCTATCGGGAAGCCACTCGACGCGCGCGAGGTAGACGTCGGTGTTCGCGCCGGTGTCCATCCAGGTGGTGTCGCCGCCGGCAACCGGGACGACGCCGACGCGCACAATCGGATTTGGTTCGCCAGCCTGCGGGTAGCGCTCGTATTCGATGGCGCCGACGGGCGAGCTCATGTCCATGATGGGGTAGCGCGTGACGGGGCGCTCGTCCATTTGGTAGTAAGCGACTCTCGAAGAATCGGGCGACCACCAATAGGCGGTCGGCGTTTCGAGTTCCTCGGGGTAGACCCAATCGAGCTCGCCTTTGAGAACATCCTCGGTGCCGCCGGTGGTGAGCGGCTTTACGTCGCCGCTCGCGACGTTGATCGACCCAGAGATTCGAATCCCGGACGAAGCTGACCCATTTGCCATCGGGCGAGAATTTCGGATCGTCGATGTCGGCCGCGCCGGAGACGAGCGTGCGCGGCGTCATTGTATTGAGATCGAGAAGCGCGAGGCTGCTGCCGCCGATCAAAAGGAGCGAATCGCCCTTGGGAGACCAGAGGTAATTCTGCGACTGCACGCGGCCGAGGCCCGTGGACTGAATCACGTCCGTTCGTTCGGGCGGCATCGCGGATTCGAGGACGTTCGCGTTTACGAGGATTTTGCTTAGCCCGGTCGCGGCGTCGGTGGTCCAGAGTTCGACTCCGGAGCGATCGCGGCCGAAATAGGAGATGCGCTTGCTGTCCGGAGCCCATTCGACGCCCTCGGTGACGTAGCCGCTGAGGCTGGGAGCGCTGTAGATGCGCTCGACCGTGAGCATTTTCGAGCCCGCCGGGCGCGCGGCCGCGATGGTCGCGGCCGAAGCCGCCGCCAGCGCAAGGAGACATGCAGAGCGCAGGGCAGCCGTGACGCGGGCACCCGATCCACGGTGCGGGCGCCACCTCTCTTTCAACGATCCGCCGCTCCCGCCCTCGAGACCCATCACGCCTCCGTATGCAGCCTTAGCATGATGCCCTCGGAAAATGGCTTTTCAAAGACGAATTGACGGCAAGCGCAATTCGAGTTGGCGAACGAAAGTCTGGCGGTCGGAGCACGGACGGGGTTGTCTGCGCCGCTTATCGGCATATAATCGCGGCGGCGGATTTGAGGCTGTGAATGAAACATGTGATTGAGCGATTCATCCAATATCTGCGGTACGAGCGGAATGCGTCTCCCGAGACGATCCGCGAGTATCGCCGGGACACCGAGCAGTTTGCCGCGTTCGTGACGCCGCCGGGCGAGGAACCGCCGGCGATTTCCGCGATCGATCACCGCGTGGTACGCGAGTACGTCGGAATGATGTACGACCGTGGGCTGGAGAAGGCTTCCGTGGCGCGGCGGCTGGCGTCGCTGCGGACGTTTTTCAAATACTGCGTGCGGGAAAAGCATACGACGCAGAACCCAGCGCGGCTGGTGAAAACGCCGAAGCTGCCGAAGCGAGTGCCGCGCGTGCTGACGGCCGAAGAGCTGAACGCCTTTCTCGACACCCTCGGAGAGACGAGTGCCGCGCAGAAATCCCGGCGCAAGCGGCCGGCGACGGCGCGGTCCGTGGAAGCCGAGAAAGTGGTGCTGAAGCGCGACCGCGCGATCCTGGAATTGCTGTACGCGTCGGGCCTGCGCGTGAGCGAATTGGTGGGGCTCGATCTCGAGGACATCGACCGGAGAGGGCAGATGCTGCGCGTGCTGGGCAAGGGGCGCAAGGAGCGGGTGGTGCCGTACGGCAACAAGGCGCAGGCGGCGCTCGAAGCGTATTGGCCTGTGCGCGAAGGGCTGCTGGCGAATGCGCGGGCGGAAGTTGAGCCAGAGGCGGTTTTTCTGAATCATCTTGGCGGGCGACTCACGACGCGGTCGGTGCGCACGGTGGTGCGAAAATACTCGCGGCTCGCGAACGTGAACTGGAACCTGCACCCGCATTCGTTGCGGCACGCGTTTGCGACGCATCTACTGGCAGACGGAGCGGACCTGCGCGCGATCCAGGAGCTGCTGGGGCACGTCTCGCTTTCAACGACGCAGCGTTACACGCAGGCAAGCGTGCGGCAGCTGATGGATGTCTACGACAAGGCGCATCCGCACGCGTGAGCACAGGAAAACCGGAACATTGAGACGGGGCAAGCCAGGGAGCGGGGCAATCGTGCGGTGGGCCTTCGTGGCTCTGTTTTGCGCGCTCGCGATGGCGGAGACGGCGCGCGCACAAACCGATGAGATTCAGGTATACGACGCCGAGATCGAAGAGCCGGGCGTCTTCAATCTGATGGTGCACTCGAACTTCACGCCGTCCGGCCGAACGGAGCCGGTTTTCCCGGGCGCCATCATCGCGAACGATTCGGTGAACGGCGCCGCCGAGTGGGCCTACGGGGTCAAGCCGTGGTTCGAGCAGGGACTGTATCTTCCCGTGTATAGCCTGTATTCGACAGGCCGAGGGGCAACGATCAACGGCTTCAAGATACGCGAACTTTTCGTTCGCCCCCACGCGCGCGAGCACGAGTTCTTTTACGGCTTGAACTTCGAATTCAGCGTGAATCGCGATTACTGGGAATCGCGCACGATTACCTCCGAGATCCGGCCGATCGTGGGCGCTCACCTGGGCCGCTGGGACCTTATCTACAACCCGATCGTGGATACCGACTACACGGGCGGTCTGGGCGGGCTTCAATATAATCCCGCGGGACGAGTGGCCTACAACGTCAACGACCAATGGGCCGTTGCGTTCGAAGAATACGACGGCTTCGGAACATTCAGGCAAATCGAGCGGCTGCACGATCAATTTCACGAAGTCTGGGCGGCGATGGATCACAAGAGCAAGCTCGTCGACATCGAGGCGGGGGTCGGCGTGGGGCTCACGGCCGGCTCGGACCGAGTGACCTTGAAGCTGATGCTGTCACGCGACCTGAACTCCCGGCGCGAGCCGGCGCCAGCGGAATCCAAGACACCCAACTGAAGAGGCAGGATCGGCGGAAGAGCGCGCCCGGCAGGGATGACCTCGAAATCGGCGTTCGCGTTGAACCGTCCTCGCGCGCGGCGGTCGCGTGGCTTTTGCGCGCAGAATTTGTATGATGGTGGGCCATGTTTTTTTCCGAACATTCTGAGATGCGCGCGCGTGGGCGACGATGAAGCGAGCGCGAGGCAATTTGCGGCCGGCGAAAATCGCGGCTGGCGCTGATCCCACGACGTATACGCCTCACTACGCTTATCGCGGGGCCCGCGGCGAAGCTGAGGTTTACTGCGAAGGTGTGGGGCTCTCGCGGATTGCGGCGGCGCACGGTACGCCGGCGTACATTTACAGCCGCGCGAGCATTGAAGACGCGTACCGCCAACTCGATCGCGCGTTCGGCGCGCTGCCGCACACACTGTGCTACGCGGTGAAGGCGAATTCGAATCTCGCGGTGCTGCGGATCCTGGCGCGGATGGGGAGCAGCTTCGACATCGTGTCGGGCGGCGAACTGGACCGGCTGCGGCGGCTGCGCGTCCCCGGGAAGCGCATCGTTTTTTCGGGCGTTGGGAAAACGCGCGACGAAATTCGCGACGCGATGAAGTATCCCGGCGCGCGTGGCGGGATCCTGGCTTTCAACGTGGAATCGGGCGCGGAGCTTGATGTGCTGCTCGAAGAAGCGGCGCGCCACGTGAGAGCGGGCGGGGCGCGGCCGTCGCTCGCGATCCGCGTGAATCCGGACGTGCTGGCGGGCGGGCATCCGCACATCTCCACAGGGCACCACCACCACAAATTCGGCGTCGATTGGGCGGAAGCGCGGCGGCTGTATCTCGCGAACAAGAATTCGCGCTGGATCGAATGGCACGGAATCACCTCACACATCGGCTCGCAGATTTTGAGCGTTGCGCCGTACCGGCAGGCGCTGAAGCGGCTTGCGTCGTACGTGCGGGACCTCGCGCGCGAGGGAATTCGGCTCGACCACGTGGATATCGGCGGCGGATTCGGCGTGCGCTACACGAACGAGTCGGCGCAAGTGCCGGCGGCGTTCGCGCGAGCGCTGGCGGAAATCGTGCGGCCGCTCGCATGCCGGCTGCTGGTCGAGCCGGGGCGCGCGATCGTGGGGCCGGCGGGCGTGCTGCTGACGCGCGTGCTTTACGTGAAAGAAAATAGCGGGAAAACCTTTGTGATCGTGGACGCGGCGATGAACGATTTGATCCGGCCCGTCTTATACGGGGCGAAGCATGCGATTACGCCGGCGATTCGCGGCGAGTCAGCGTCCACGCGGAAGATGATCGTCGATGTGGTCGGGCCCGTTTGCGAATCCGCGGATTTTCTGGCCCGGGACTTGCCGCTGGCCCCCGTGAAGGCGGGCGACCTGTTGATCGTGTGGACGGCGGGCGCGTACGGATTCGCGCAGTCGTCGAATTACAACGCGCGGCGGCGGGCGGCCGAAGTGCTGGTCGACGGAAAGCGATTTCGCACGGCGCGGCGGCGCGAGACGTACGACGATCTCGTGCGCGGCGAAACGGTGTAGCGGCGATGACTCTGTTCCCGGCTTTTCTGAAGCTTGCCGGACGGCGATGCCTGGTCGTGGGCGCGGGGCCGGTGGCGGAAGAAAAGATCGAAGGGCTGCTGCGCGCCGGAGCGGATGTGCGCGTGGTGGCGCCGGAAGCCACCGAACGGATTCGCGAACTCTCGCGCAAGAAAAAACTCCGCTGGGAGGAGCGCGCGTTTCGCGCCGCCGATCTTTCGGGCGCGTTTGTCGTCGTGGCGGCGACTTCTTCTCCTTCTCTCCACGCAACGATCTACCGGCAGGCACGGCGGCGTGGCGTGCTGTGCAATGTGGTGGACGATCCCGAGCACTGCGATTTTTATTACGGCTCGGTCGTGCGGCGCGGCGAGTTGCAGATCGCGATCTCGACGGCGGGGCAAAGTCCCGCGCTCGCTCAGCGCTTGCGAAAAAAACTCGAACAGGAATTCGGCGCGGAATACGCGGAGTGGCTGAAAGAGCTGGGAAAAATCCGCGAGCGGCTGTTCGAGAAACAATTGTCGCCCGAACGGCGCCGCGCGCTGCTTCACAGGCTTGCCAGCCAGGCGTCCCTCGAAGAATTTCTGAGGCGAAAGAAGCGAAAGTCGCGTGGCTAACACGTAGATATTGTGTGAATTCCTTGTAAATCGGGATCGCCGATAGGTTCAATCGATAAATCGACGAACCAGATTTCCGGAAGCCCTGCTAGTATCTGCCCATTCGCCGAAGCGGTCGGGCAGCGGCATTCCCCCCCACCCAAACCTTCCGTCGCCCGACCGCTCGCCGAAACTTCCGGAGAATTAACCGGAAGCCAAACGGCGCTTCTCTTCGAGCAAGACCCTTCCACGCTGGCCAGCTTCGTTCAAGAGAAATCCCATTTTGGGATGGACAGGCTCGAAATCCGGCGTAATTCCTTGCTCGCGCAGCTCTTCGGAGGTGACCGGGCCGATGGAACCGACCACGATGCGCGCGAGGGCTTGGCGAACCTCCGGTTCGAGATTCATTTCGCGCGCGATTTGCAGCAGATGGATGATCTGGACCGAGGTGGTGAAGACGGCGACATCGATCTCGCCGTTGACGAGCGCCTGGACCGCCGCGCGCAGCGGAGCCGTATCTTCGGGCAGCGCCCACTGGTACACCGGTACGCGCGTGACTTGCGCGCCGCGGTCGGCGAGACCCGCCAGGAGCTCCGGATTGGATACGCCGTATTCCTGCAGCGCGACGCGTTTTCCGGCGAGGGGCAGCGAATCGGATTTTTCGTCGAGGGTGCGAAGCAGGTCGCGCCACGTGTTTGGTTCCGGCACGGCGATTGTGACGGGCACGCCGAGTTCCTTCAGCGCGGCCACGGGTTTGGGCCCGCGCGCAACGATGGGGATGCGGCGAAGGGCTTCGGCGAATTTCTCGATCGGGTAGATTGTTTGCACGACGCGCGCAAGGGCTCGCGTGCCAACGCCGGTAAGGAAAATAGCGATGTCGAAGCCGCCCTCGGCGAGCGTGCGCGCGAAGGCGATCGCTTCGGTATTCGATTCGAGAGGAACTTCCCGCATCGACGGCGCGACGATCCCCTTGCCGCCATACGCTGCGATCAGCTTGGCCATTTCGCCCGCGCGGCGGCTTTCGAGCGCGAGGACACGCAGGCCGACAAGTCCCGTGGGCTTCGTTTGTTCCGTCATGGTTTTAGTCTAATGCCGGAAATGGCGCACGCCGGTGAAAACCATCGCCATGCCGAGTTTGTTCGCGGCGGCGATCACGTCGGCGTCGTGCACGGAGCCGCCGGGCTGGATCACAGCGGTTGCGCCGGCTCTGCCTGCTTCTTCGACGCCATCGGCGAAAGGAAAGAAGGCGTCGGAGGCGACGACGCTGCCTGCCAGGGGAAGGCCGGCCGTGGCCGCCTTCATCACCGCGATTTTCACGGAGTCGACGCGGCTCATTTGGCCGGCGCCGATGCCGACGGTTTGGCCTTCGCGCGCAAAAACAATGGCGTTGGATTTCACATGCTTGGCGACTTTCCAGCCGAAGAGCAGGCCCCGCAGCTCGGATTCCGTGGGAGCGCGCTCGGTGACGACCTTGAGATCCGCGGCCGTAAGCTCATGGCGATCGGCTTCTTGGACGAGCATGCCGCCGGAAATGGGTTTGAGCATGAGGTCATCGAGAGCGGGCGTCGCGGATGAAGTTGCGGGATGCGATGCCAGTTCGAGAAGGCGAAGATTCTTTTTCGAGGCAAAAGCTGCGAGCGCGGCCGGTTGGTAGCCCGGCGCGACGATACATTCGACGAATAGTTTTGCGACTTCTTCGGCTGTGGCTGCGTCGAGTGCGCGGCTGAAGGCCATCACGCCGCCGTACGCCGATACGGGATCGCACGCGAGAGCCCTCACGTAGGCGTCGCGAAGGGAATCGTCTTCGGACGCGCCGCAGGGATTGTTGTGCTTGATGATGGCGACGGCGGGCTGCTTGAATTCCTGCACCAGCGCCCAGGCGGCGTCGAGATCGACGAGATTGTTGTAGGAAAGCTCCTTGCCCTGAAGCTGTTTCGCGCCGGCGAGGCCCGCCACAGGCTTACCGGCAGGAATATAGAGCGCTGCGGCCTGATGCGGATTTTCGCCGTAGCGCATCGACTGGCGGCGTTCGAGCGCAATATGAATGCGTTCGGGTAATTTTTCGAGCGAGCCGATCGTTATTCCGCCGCCGGCGGCGGTGAGGCGTTCGAGTTCGGTTGCGATTTCGCCATCGTAGCGCGCGGTGCGCGCGTAGGCTTTGCGGGCGAGCGCGAGGCGCGTCTGCAGGCTCAGCTCGCGTTTTTCGCGAAGCTCGGCCGCGATCGGCGCGTAGTCGGCCGGATCGGTGATTACGCCCACGCTCTGAAAATTCTTCGCGGCCGAGCGAACCATGGCAGGACCACCGATATCGATGTTTTCGATCAGCTCGTCGGCAGTGACGCCGGGCTTTGCCGCAGTGGTAGAAAAAGGATAGAGGTTTACGACCACTAGATCGATGGGGACGATGGAGTGCTCGGCGATCTGCTTGCGGTCCTCGGATTTCGCGCGCTGAAAAAGAATCCCGCCATGAACCTTGGGATGCAGCGTCTTGACGCGGCCGCCGAGCATCTCGGGCCAGCCCGTGAGATCGGAGACGTCGCGCACCGGAATTCCCGCATCTCGCAGGAGCCTGGCCGTCCCGCCGGTAGAGACGATTTCGGCGCCGAGCGACGCGAGCTCGCGCGCGAATTCGACGACGCCGGTTTTGTCGTACACGCTGATGAGCGCGCGCTCGATGGCCACCGCAGACACCTCCCACGGGAGAAATGCTACGAAGAGAAACCGTGAGCCAGTGTATGCGTTTGCAAAAGATTTCGGAAGGGGAGTTCTGCCGGATACCGAAGCGAGGTCAGCGGGAAACGCGGGCTTTCAAGCGAACGCGGCCGCCTTCGATGCCGACGGTGTATTCAACTTCACGCCCGCCCTTGTCCTGAAGCTCTTTGGTTTTCTGCTGGACGAAGCGCTCGAAATCCTTAAGGCTCGGCGCGTTGGCTTTTTCACCGGTTTCGCCGCGCGCCTCGATCAGCTTTTCGTAGAGCGTGTAGATCTTCTCCTTCTCGTGCTCGGGGCTCGAAAGGGCCAGAGCAAACGCAGGAGGCTCTTGCGGGCGGGCCGCCGGACGCGCGGCATCGTCGATCGAGCCCGCGGGCGGAATGACTCGGGTGCTGGCTTCGAGACCGGCTTTCCGCGCGCGTTCCGCTTCGATGGCTTTGGCGGCGGCGCCGAAATGGTGCTGCGATACACCCGTTTCCTTCTGAGCCGTTTTCTTCCGCCACATTTCCTGATACTTGGCGTAGGTCTGGGTCAAATTGTTGAGGCGGAAGCGCTGCGCGAAATTGAATTCGTTGATGCGCTCGTTCATGCGGCGGACGAGCGAATCGACGCGCCACTGCGTGTCCGTGGGAGGGCGTTTGCGCCCGCCGCCGAAGAATTGCTCGTATTCGATCTTGAGCGTGCGAATGTCACGCTCGATCTGGTTCAAATCCTCGTCGACGGTGGTGGCCATAGGAATTCGAAGAAATGGCGAGATTTAAGCGTACGGGGGGCTGCGGATCGAGTCAATGGACGCGTTCGAGGGCTTGTCGCAAAGGGAAATCCCCGGCGCCGTTCGACGAAAGCTCCCGGCTCCCAGGTTGACGCTGGTGGGGTAGAATGTGTGAGCGACTAGGGAATGGAGGGGTGGCCGAGTGGTTGAAGGCGGCGGTCTTGAAAACCGTTAGACCCGAAAGGGTCTCGTGGGTTCGAATCCCACCTCCTCCGCCATTTTCGAGCTGATTTCCAAGGTTTGCAGGCCTATGTTTCTTCATTTCGAAATGTCGGAGCTGAAGCTCCGACCCCTTGAAAAAGATGCCTGCGGTCAGAAGCCTTCGCTTTGTTCAGGGTGAACTGAAAGCCTACAAAGATTCTGGGGTGTCGCGTGGACTTGGAGTCTCGCCTCAGCATCGGGCGAGGGCTGCTACACTATTCGGCGCTCATGCCTGCCCGTTACTGCGAAGTCGCGCTGCCCGTGCCGCTGCGCTCGACGTTCACGTACCTGCTGCCGCAGTCGCTTGCGGCCGCGCTCGATGGGCAGCCGCTCGTCGGACGGCGCGTCGTCGTGCCGTTTCGCCGGCGCGCGATGATCGGCGTTGTGCTCGCCGAATCGGCGAAGGCTCCGGAGATCGCACGCGCCGCGTCGTCTTCCGCAGCCTCACCGGCTGCAGTCGGCGCGGCTGCCGCTGCTGCGCCGCCCATCCGGGAAATCGCCGAGGTGATGGACCCGCTCCCGGCGCTTCCCGCAAACCTCATCGAGCTCGGCGAATGGATCAGCCGCTACTACCTCGCGCCGATCGGCGAGACGTTTCGCTCAATGCTTCCGCCCGACGTCGAAGTCCGCCACGACCGTGAATATTCGCTCAGCGACGCGGGCCGCGCGTACCTGGACAAACTCGCGCAAAAGCTAACGCTCGCCGATGCCGAGCGCGCGGAGGCCGATCTGCTGCGGCGTTTCGATACGGTCTACGCGCCAGAGACGAAAAGCGAATTGCGCGTGCGCCGCAAGCGCGTCGACGAAGCCGCTGCCGAGGCGCTGGTTCGCCGCGGTTACCTCGCCGTGCGCAACGTCCTCCGGCATCGCCAAGCGCGCACGCAGAAAATCCTCGCGTGGAATTCAGCGGCCCCCGCCGGGGAACTAGACGCGCGCGCCGAAAAGATCCGCGAGGCCCTCCTCTCTGCGAGCGCGCCGCTGCCGCTGCACGTCCTGATCGCCAAAGCCGGAGTTTCGCGACCCGTCGTGGAGCGCTTAGAAAACACCGGCGTGCTATCGAGCTGGGAGGAGCCGCTCACGCCGGGTGAAGATCCGTGGGACGCGGATTTCACGCCGCCATCGAATGTGCTGAACGCCGAGCAAAGCGCCGCGCTCGCCGAAATCTGGCGCTGGCTGGTGGCCGGGAAATTCGAGGCGGCGCTGTTGCACGGCGTCACCGGCAGCGGCAAGACGGAAGTCTATCTCGGCGCGATCGAGGCCACGCTCTCGCGCGGGAAGTCGGCGATCGTCCTGGTGCCGGAAATTGCGCTCACGCTGTGGGTGGGGCGCCTCGTGCGCGCGCGTTTTGGCGAGCACGTCGCGGTGCTGCATAGCGGCTTGCAGGATACGGAGCGCGCACGGGAATGGTGGCGCGTGCGGCACGGCGAGGCGCGCATCGTGGTCGGCACGCGCTCGGCGATTTTCGCGCCGCTCGAAAATCTCGGGCTGATCATCGTCGACGAGGAGCAGGAATCGAGCTACAAGCAGGAGGAAACGCCGCGCTACCACGGGCGCGACACGGCCGTCTACCGCGCGCGCCTCGAAGGCGCGGTCGCGCTGCTCGGCTCGGCCACGCCGTCGCTCGAGACGTATCACAACGCGCGCGCCGGAAAATACCAGCTGCTGCAGCTGACCTCGCGCGTCGAAAACCGCCCGCTCGCCGCCGTGCGCATCGTCGATCTGCGCGAGGAGTTTCGCCGCGAGCACCGCGCCACGCCCGTTTCCGAATCGCTGCGCAGAGCCATCGCGCTGCGCCTCGAAGAAAAAACGCAGGCCATGGTGTTGATCAACCGCCGCGGCTATTCCTGGTCGTCGATGTGCCGCAGCTGTGGCGCGCTGGTCCAGTGCGAGAATTGCAGCATCGCGCTCACGTATCACAAGAGCCGCCAGCGCCTCGAATGCCACTACTGCGGCTATTCGATCCGCCCGCCCAAGCAGTGCCCGAAATGCAATTCCGAATATATGTATTTTGTCGGTGACGGCGCCGAGCGCGTCGAGGAATATCTGCGCGATCAATTTCCCACGGCGCGGATCGCGCGGCTCGACCGCGACACGGTTCGCACGAAGCGCGAATACCAGCAGGTGCTCGGCGCGTTTGCGGAGGGCGAAATCGACATTCTCGTGGGCACGCAGATGGTGGCGAAGGGCCACGATTTCCAGCGCGTGACGCTCGTGGGCGTGGTCGCCGCCGACCTTGCGCTCGGGCGTCCCGATTTCCGCGCCGCCGAGAGAACGTTTCAGCTGCTCACGCAGGTGGCGGGGCGCGCGGGGCGCGGCGAACTTGTCGGGAGAAGTGCTGGTCGAAACGTATTACCCCGAGCACTACGCGATTCAATACGCGGCGCAGCAGGATTACGTTTCGTTCTACGAAAAGGAAGCGCAGTTTCGGCGCCTGCTGCACTACCCGCCGTTCACCGCGCTCGCGAGCGTCCTGGTGCGCGATCGCAAAGTCGAGAACGCGATTCGCTGGTCGCGCGCGCTGGCCGCGTACTTCGCGCCGTTCGAAGAGCGCGGCGTGAAAATTCTCGGTCCCGCCGCCGCGCCGCTCGCCCGGCTGCGTCGCGACTATCGTTTCCAGTTCGTCCTGAAATCGCCGCACCGCGCGATCCTGGGAAAAGCGCTCGCAGGCGCGCTCGACTTTTGCGCCGCGAAGCAACTCCCCGAAACCGCCGTGATCGTCGATGTCGACCCGACCAGCCTTTCCTAGCTCTCGAACGACCGGCGCACTAGCTTACGGTGCAAGAAGCGGCCGTTTCTGGCTTTTTGTGCTCGTTTAAGCTCCCGCTAGGGGGGTCCCCGAGTCCCCTCTTATCGCAGAAAAATACGGCCTCGCGAGAGGCCGATTTCAGTGGTCAGCGGACAGGCCAGAGCGTGAAGCAGGAGACGAAAATGGCGAGCGCGACGACGGCCCACAATCTTCGTGTCGGGTCGAGCGGCTGCCACGTGTCGTAGACGCGAGGATGGCGGAAGCGCAAGCTCAGCACCAGCAGCAGGCCGCCCCAGAGATACCAGCCGTTCCACGCGAACGCGCCGCAGGCGAGCAAGGATATCGCGAGCGTGAGCGAGATTCGCTGATGCCAGCGGCTGGTGAGGCTGTAGACGATGTGGCCGCCGTCGAGTTGCCACATCGGGAGCAAGTTGAGCGCGGTCGCGAAAAATCCCACCCACGCCGCGCGTCCTATGGGACTCAGCAGAATCCAGCTCGGGTCAACGTTCGGGTGAAACAGCGAGATGAAGAGGCGGGTGATCGGCGCGTTGCCGAAGATCAACGGCGCGTTGAGCTCGACTCCCGGCACGATGCGCGACGTGGCCACAGCCCACGCCATCGCCGGCACGGCGATCACGAAACCTGCCACCGGGCCACTGAGGCCGACGTCAAAGAGGGCGCGGCGCGTGGTGATCGGCGAGCGGATGCGGATGAACGCGCCGAACGTGCCGATGAGCGTGGGCGCGGGAATGAAGTACGGATAGCTGACGTCGATGCCGTGGATTTTGCAGGCGACGTAGTGCCCCATTTCATGGGTGAAGAGAATACCCAGCAGCGTGAACGAGAACGGGACGCCGAGGAGCAGCAATTCCGGATGCTCGTAGGGCGCGATCATCGTGGCGAACAAATCCTGGTTTTCGGAAAATGGCTCGCGATTCGCGGCGTACGATTGCGCGAATTCCGCGCCGACCGCGAGCGTCGAAATCACGGTGAGCAGGAAAAGGACCAACGCGGGCCAGAGCGGACGCTTGCGAACCGGCAGCGGCGGGAGCGGGTCGAGCTGCCGCGGAAGGTAAGCTTCGACCACTTCAGGGGGAAGGACACCGTGGCCGTTGCCTGCGTTCAGGCGATCGCTCATGAAAGTTTGGATGCGCGCCCGGCCGAAGTGGCGCGGCAGGAGCGTTCTGCCCGATTGCAGGCGTTCAGGACTTCGGAGCCGGAGCTGCGGCCGCAGCCGTGGCGGGAAGCGCCTGGAGTTCCTTGCCCGGCTTGAACCGCACCGCCTTGCCGGGCGGGATGTTGACCTGCTGTCCCGTGCGCGGGTTGCGGCCGATGCCCGTCTTGCGCGGCTTGACGTTGAAGACGCCGAAGCGGCGCAATTCGATTCGATGGCCGCGGCCGAGTGCGTTCTTCATCGCGTCGAAAACGGTTTCGACGGCCTGCTCCGCTTTGGTCCGCGTGATGTTGGTTTTCTGTACGATGGCGTTTACTATGTCGAGCTTGATCACCAGAACCTCCGGCGAGCCGCAAACTTGCCCGGAAATCTATGCTAGACAGGGGTTTGCAGGTTGTCAAGCGGTGCACCTCGTAATACACTGTGCAACTTCCCAGGAGGGATTCGATGTCGGTGAAGTCTGACAAATGGATTCGCAGGATGGCCGCGGAACACAAAATGATCGAGCCGTTCGCCGATCGCCAGGTGCGCGACGGGGTGATCAGCTACGGCGTGTCGTCCTATGGCTACGATCTGCGCGTGGCGGATGAGTTTCGTATTTTTACGAACGTGAATTCGACGATCGTCGATCCGAAAGCGTTCGACGCGAAATCGCTGGTCGAGTTCAAGGGGCCGGTGTGCATCGTGCCACCGAATTCGTTCGCGCTGGCGCGGTCGGTGGAATTCTTCAGGATACCGCGCAGCGTGCTGACGATCTGCGTGGGCAAGTCGACTTACGCGCGCTGCGGGATCATCGTCAACGTGACGCCGTTCGAGCCCGAGTGGGAGGGCTTCGTGACGCTCGAGATCAGCAATACCACGCCGCTGCCAGCCAAGATCTACGCGAACGAAGGACTCGCCCAGGTGGTTTTCTTCGAATCCGACGAGGTGTGCGAAGTGTCGTACAAGGACAAAAAGGGCAAATACCAGTCGCAGCAGGGGATCGTCCTTCCGAAGATCTAGCGGAAAAGCAGCGCCCCCGCATTTGCCTGACGTGGTATATTCGCGCACGTTTGCAGGGATAAACGGGGGGGAAGGAAATCATGAAAAACACCTTTGTCGTGGCGGCGGGAATCGCGGCTCTGTGTTTTGCCGCAACAATCTTGGCGCGCCCAAGCCGGGCTCAGCGACCGGATCACATGGCGAATGCGGTGGGCCCCGACTGCGACCGCGCGTGCCTGTACGCGGTGCTCGATCAATATCTACACGCCCTGAAAGATAAAGCCCCCGGAGAAGCGCCGTGGGCGAAATACGTGAAGAACACCGAGAACAACGTAGCATTGCGCGTGGGCGACGGCCTGTGGGGCACGATCACCGGAATGGGCGACTATGATCTTCGCTTTGCCGACACGACGAACGGCGAGGTTGGATTTTTCGGCATTGTCACCGAGACGCGCACGACATCCGTATATGGGCTGCGCTTGAAAGTCGAAGACGGCAAGATTTCGGAGGTTGAGACGGTGCTGCGGCGGCCAGAAGGCGGCGGTCCGTTTCCGAGTCAGCCGAAGTTGCCCGTGCTGCCCGTCCTGAACGAGATGGTTCCTCCGGACCACCGGGTTCCGCGCGCCCGGCTGGTTGCGCTCGTCGACGGTTACTTCAACACCCTGCAGCTCAACGACGGGATGCTATTCACGCAGTTTACGGACGACTGCAACCGGATCGAGAACGGCCTGCAGACCACGCACAATCCCGACCTCATGAAAATCATTCCCGTCGCCAACCTCGGATGCGCCGAGCAGTTCAAGATGGGCAACTACCGGTACGACACGCTGCTTCGGGCGCGGCGCTATCCTCTCGTCGATGAAGAGCGGCAACTCGTGCTGGCGGCCGCGTTCATCGATCATTCCGGCGCGCTGGGAACCTTCAAGCTGACGGATGGGACGGTGATCGATTCGCCGATGCGCACGCCGAGCACGCTTTGCCTGCTGGAACTTTTCCGTATTCAGGACGGCAAGATCCGGCAGATACAAGCCGTGTTCATCGGTGTGCCTTACGGAATGCCATCGCCCTGGGTGCAATAGATGCGATCCAATTTCCTTCGAATTGCGTGCGGGGGCGCGCTTGCGGCCAGCGCTTTTTTGATAGCAGGTCACAGCGAGAAAAGCCTCGCGCAGACGGACCACGGCGCGCCGGCGAGATACGGACAGATCGATCGCGCCCGGCTGCTTGCCGCGAACCAGCACCCCGGGCAGTGGCTGACGACCGGCCGCGATTTCGGGAAGAGCCACTACTCGCCGCTCGCCCAGATCGACAAAGAAACCGTGAGCCGCCTCGGCTTCGCATGGGGCTACGACACGCACACGATTCGCGGACTCGAGGCGACGCCGATTGTGGCCGACGGCGTGATGTATGCTTCGGGGCCGACCGGGATCGCCTATGCGCTGGACGCGAAAACGGGCCAAGGGATTTGGACGTTCGATCCCAAGAACAATCTGGCGGTGAATCGCGAGTCGTGCTGCGATGAAGTGAACCGCGGCGTCGCGGTGTGGCGGGGCAAGGTCTACGTTGCCTCGTTCGACGGGCGGCTCTTCGCGCTGGATGCGAAAACGGGCGCGGTCGTGTGGCACGTCGATACCATCGTCGACCACAAACGCGGCTACACGAGCACGGGAGCGCCGCAGGTGGCGGGCAGCGTGGTGGCAATCGGCAATGCGGGCGGCGAATTCGACGCGCGCGGGTACGTGAGCGCCTACGACCTGAACAGCGGCAAGCTCGCGTGGCGGTTCTTTACGGTGCCGCCCGCGCCCGGGAAGCCGCTTGAGAATCCGGAGCTTGCAGCCGCGCAGAAAACGTGGGATCCGAAAAGCGATTGGGCGATGGGTGGCGGCGGGACCGTGTGGGGCGGCATGGCGTACGATCCCGACCTGAATCTTCTGTACTTTGGGACCGGTAACGGGACGTTTTTCGATCAGTCCAAGCGCAGCCCTTCGGGCGGCGACAATCTTTACATTTCGTCAATTCTCGCGATCAATCCCTCGACCGGGCGGCTCGTCTGGTATTACCAGGAAGTTCCGGGCGACCAGTGGGATTACGACGTGGTGCAGGATCTCATCCTCGCCGACCTCACCATCGACGGGAAGCCGCGCAAGGTGCTGATGCAGGCGTCGAAGGACGGCTTCTTCTACATCATCGATCGAGCGACCGGAAATGTGCTCTCGGCGAATAAATTCGTGCCGGTCACGTGGGCGGATCACGTCGATTTGAAAACCGGGCGGCCGGCGATTGAGGCGGATGCGCGCGATTTCCGGAATTCGTCGAACGGCAAGGGGGGGTTCATTCAGCCGTCGCCGATGGGCGGGCACAACTGGAATCCGATGTCGTACGATCCGGAGACGGGGCTTGTCTACATCCCGACGATCGAAAACGGGCAGACGTCACAATTTTCGGGGAAGACGTATCTGCGTGCTTGGGATCCGATTCGCGCCAAGGCGGTGTGGAATGTCGGACCCGCCGACTGGTGGGACCATGCGGGCGTGCTGTCGACGGCGGGCGGCCTCGTGTTTCAGGGCACGGGATCGGGGCATTTCCGCGCGTACGACGCCAAGACCGGGGAATTGCTGAAGGATATCGACGTCGGGACGACGATCGTTGCCGCGCCGATGTCCTATGAGATCGACGGCGTGCAATATATTGCGGTGATGGCCGCGTGGGGCGGGGGAGGATGGAGCTTCGCCCATCCCGAGGCCGCATCGTACCAGCGCGGCAATGAGGGGCGCATCCTCGCGTTCAAACTCGATGGCGGCGCCACGCCGATTCCTCCGCTCATTCCGCCGCCTGGACCGATACCGCAGCCTCCGCCACTGACGGCTTCCGCGGAGACGGTGAAGCACGGCGGCGAGCTTTTCGGCGCTCACTGCACGATGTGCCACATCAATCAGCCCGGCGGGCTCGCGCCCGATCTGAAGCGGATGAGTCCCGAGACGCACGACGCTTTTAATCAGATCGTGCTCGGAGGAATTCTGAAGAATGCGGGCATGCCGCCTTGGAACGGAGTGCTGAGCCAAGCGGACGCGGATGCCATTCACGCGTACCTGATTTCTATCTCTTGGACCGCGTACAAGGCACAGGAAGCCGCGAAGAAGTAGCGCAGAAAGACCGCAAGAAAAAAGCAGATCCCTCGGTACGTCCCGCGCCCGCACAAACCGCGGGAAGACAAAATCGCGCGGGACTCCTCTCGGGATGACAGATTCGAGCGGGAGCACGCGAGATGAGCGCGCGTGATTATTGCGCGCGATCGGCATGCGGGACTTCGCTCCCTTCCTTCGCCCGGGCAGGTGGGATGACAGGCAGGAGCGTGCGCGATGATCGCACGTGATTGTGGCGTTTGACTGGCGGGCCGTGACGGCTCGGCGCCTGAGGCGTCAGTGCAGCCAGCGGGGCTCGTCCGACGTTGGCGAGAGGCGGACTTCGAGAATCCACTCGTCGCCTTCGAGCTCGTACGCGTGACACGCGTTGCACTTCACCAAGGCCGTGACGAAATCGGCGGCACGCCCCAGCTGCTCGGCGGGCGAACCCGCGGTCGAGAGCTGGCTCGTCACCGGATGCAGCACGCCATGTTCCCCATCCAACGCAATTAGCACGTACATGAGCCAACGCTAACAGCGGCCCCATGGGGCGTCCAATTCGAGGTTTGGATGGATGTCATCCACGCCGCGCGTAAGCGAACGCAGCGGCCGCGCCCGAATTAGACTCCGGTGTGAAATCCTTGCGGCACATCGGGCTCCGCGCCCGTGGCCGTTCGCATGAACTGATAGCCTTCCATTGCCACCGCGACCCCGACCTCGCCTGAATTCTCCGGGCTGCTTCGCAGCACGCGCCCCTGGCAGCGAACCCAGACGGGACCGGCCTGCGTGAGCTCGTGCGGAAGCGTCATGATGATTTCGACGGGCAAATCGCGCTGCAAATCCTTCGGCAAGTGAAAGTAGACCCCCCGCGAACTCACTTCGCGCGATTCCGTATTCGCTTCGCCGATCACGTGTTCATTCGCCCAGCGAACCGTCAATGGAATGCGAATCAGAAAACGCCGGGACGCACGCCGCTCTTTCGATGACATACCGAGCCACCTCTTTGCCAAGTGTAGGGCTGGGGCTAGTTTTTTCGAATGGAGCGAAAGCTTCAATTTTGGACGCATGGGGAAGTACATCAGTACCAGAACCGGGCTGGACACGCAAGATCGCGCCCGGGATCTAGCGGTTTTGAAAGCGTTCGCGGCGAGGGCCAAGAAGGGCCGGAGGGTCCGCGTGGCAACCGCGTTCGGGAACTTCAGGGGCTGAAGCCCTGGAGACTTTGCGCGGTTTATGTCGTGGCTGGAAGCCACGACCCACAAAGATTTGGCGTTCTCACACGGACTCTGAAGCTCCGACCCCTAAGAGAAGGCCCGCGGCTGAAAGCCGCTTAACGGGCGTCGCTTTTCGCGGGCCTGAAGGCCCACGCTTCCACCTGAGATGGCCCTCTAGCGGCGAGCGAAGTAGAAGAGCAGCGCAAAGATCACGATGGGAACGAGCACCATCGCGGCGTAGAGCAGCGTTTTCTTGGTGGCATCGGTGCGCTGCTTTCGCCAATCCTGGAGTTCGGGCCGCGCGGCGACGCCCACCTGATCGAGATGCTCGAGGTCGAAGGCGAGATCGTGAGCGTTGGGATAGCGGTACTGCGGCTCGCGCTCCATCGCGCGATAGATCACTTCCTGGAGGTGCTCGGAGATCGACGGATCGATCTGGCGCGGCGGCACCGGATGTTCGAGGAGACGGGCGTTCATGATCTCGAAGGAGTTCGATCCGTGGAAGGGCAAGCCGGCCCGTGACCATTTCGTAGAGCATCACTCCGAGGGCGTAGAGATCGCTACGGGCGTCGCTGCGCTTTCCCTGCACCTGTTCCGGAGAAATATATTCGGGTGAGCCCATCGACTGAGAAAGCTTCGTAAAGGTGATGCGCCGCGCGCCGGTTTGGGCGGCTAGGCCGAAGTCGATCAGCTTCACATGATTTTCCGCGTCGACCATCACGTGCTCGGGCCTGAGATCGCGATGGATGATTCCGTGATTGTGGATGTAGGTGAGCGCCTGGCAGATGCCGAACGCGATTTTGACGGCGCGCTCCTGCGAAAGTTTTTTCTCTTCGTTCAGGATCTGGCGCAGCAGCTGGCCGTCGACCCATTCCATCACCATGTAGTTCTGGGTGGGATGTTCCTGGGGGAAGACCTTGAGAATGTCCGGGTGATCGAGATGGCGGCCGATTTCGGCGGCGCGCTGGAAGCGCTCGGCGAAGATGAGATCGGCATCCATGTGCGGGTGCGGAACCTTCAGCGCGACGGTTTTGTTGTCGCGCAGATCGGTGGCGCGATACACGGTATCGACATCGCTCGTCGAGACGACGCTATCGATGCGGTAGTGATCCAGTTGTTCGCCGGGCTTAATCTTCGGGCTCCTACTTGATTTCCTGAGCGTTGTCGCTGCCGCCAAAGGCAAGCAGGCTCGTTTTGCTGGTAGTGAGCATACTAAAACTGGCGTCGTCGGGGGGAGTATCTGCCGGGCGGGCTGCCGCCGGTGGAAACGGCGCGTGCTCGGCAGCGGAAACGGCCATCGGATCGGGCTCGAGCAGGCCTTCCTCGAAATCCTGCTGCGAGCGAAGCTGGAACGCGCCGCGCAATGCGAGCGGCGTCACCAGAGTCGTGAGAAGCACGACCGCGACCATCACTGCGATTTCCGCTTCGCTGAAAATCCCGGTGCCGGCGGCCATCGCCGTGACGATCAGGCCGACCTCACCGCGCGAGATCATGCCGCATCCGACGCGAAAGCTGCGCACTTTGTCCATGCCCGAGGCCAGAGCCGCGAGGCCGCAGCCGAAGAGCTTGCCGATGACTGCGACAAAAAGAATGGCGCTGAGGAGCAGCCAGTGCCCGCCCAGGGCGCGATAGTCGCTGGTGAGCCCGATGGAAACGAAAAACAGCGGGATCAGCAGGCCGTGGCCGATCGCATAAAAGCTGCGCTCGATGTCCGCCTTATATTCCGAACCGGCAAACACGTAGCCGATCAGATAGGCGCCCGTGATGGCGGCGACGCTGCCGAACCACTCGGCGGAGACTGCGTACACCAGCACAAGCGCCAGTACGCAGCTTGGCACGGCTTCGGTTGCGGTGAGCTTGCGGAGCAAGAGGATGAGAGGGTCGAGATATTTCTTGGCGAGCGCGTAGCCCACGACAAAAAAGACGGCGACGCAGACGCTGATCATCGTCATCTGCACGACGAGCGGATGGCTTGCGGCGAGAGGCAGCCTTTGCTCGAGCCAATTGCTGACGTTGGAGGCGACGCCGAAGGCCGCGCCCTTTTCCGTGGTGATGGAGGCCGCGAGGAACGCGAGTACGAACAGGCCCATCACGTCGTCGATGACGGCCGCGCCGAGGATTACCGTGGCTTCTTTCGAAGCCATGCGGCCCGCGTCCATGAGAGTGCGCGCGGAGATGGAAACGCTTGTGGCGGTGAGCGCGCCGCCGAGGAAGCAGGCCGTGCGCCACGAGAGGCCGAACATGTGCGCGACGCCTGCGCCCAGAAGGAACGGCCAAATCACGCCCGAGAGCGCCACGAGAAAGGCGGTGACGCTCGCTTCGCGCATGCGGTCGATATCCGTCTCGACGCCGGCGATGAACATCAGCACCATGGCGCCGACTTGCGCGAGAAGCATCAGCGCGCCGGTCGCCTGCCCGCCGCTGAAGACATGCAACTTCAGCAGGCTGATGGCGCCGGGGCCCATGAGCACGCCGACCATCAACTCCCCGATGATCGGGGGAACGTTGAAGCGCGCGCAGAAGGATGCCGCGAGCTTCGTGGCCGGGAGCAGAATGGCGAGAAGCAGCGCGAGCTGAAGGGCCGGTTGCATCGACTAGCCGGCGTCCACCGTGGCCAAAGCCTCGGCCTCGCCGCGATTGCGCGACCAGAGACGTTTGAGACGGCCCAGCGAGAGCCAGGGTGTCCGGTAGCCGCCGCGATCGATGCCCTCGCGCGTCATGGTGCGGAGCGTCGCCGCCTGACGGCGAGCCATCTCGGCTTGCGCCAGATTCTCCGCGAGCCGGGCTGCGTAGTTCGTATGATCCTGGGCTTTGGTGCAGACGCGCAAGCGCATCCAGAGCTCGCCCATTTTCAGATGGGCGAGGAAGTTGTCCGGCGCTAAGCTTACCGCCTCGGCGAGTTCCTCCATGGCGTCTTGCGGCTGGAGATTCACGCATAGGGCCATCCCGTAGACGACGCGGAGTTCGGCGACGTCCGGGTTTCGCACCACACAATCTTTCAATTGCTTCACGAGATCGGCGCGCTCGTCTTTTGCGAGCACGTTGGGATCGGCGAACATCCGCAGGAGCATTCCCTGCGCCGCGCGGGGAACAAGCGCGAGCGACATCGAAGGGGCGGGCGCATCCAGGGAGCTTTCGTTCATGCGTACGATAGCGTTATTCGTCATGTTGTATGTGTCCTTCGTATTCGGCTGCAGATCGGGCCTCTGAAACATCACGACCAGAGGGCAGGGCACGGGCCGAGCGCGCCCTGCCTTCCAGGCGTGTGCTGCTAACTCAAATCAAGCAACCGCGTAGGCCGCGGCCTTCTCGGCGTTGACGAGAACGTCCGGCTCCGGCTTGAAGACAAACTCGGGGTATCCGAGCTGGCCCATTTCCGGGAGGTCGAGACCGGCCACTTCCGTTTCGATCGACACGCGCTGCCCGATGAAGAATTCGAGAGCGAGGTTGATCAGGAAACTGAAAGTGAAGACGAAACCGATCAGGGTCGAGATGCCGACGAGTTGGGCGGCGAGCTGGCTCGCGTCGCCGTAGAACAACCCGGTGACCGAACCCGTAACGCCGTTCCACGCACCGCCGTAGTTGCTCGTGCCGTCTGCGAGAAGCCCGACGGAGAGCACGCCCCACAAGCCGCAGGTGCCGTGCACGGAAATGGCGCCGACGGGATCGTCAACCTTCATGACGTTCTCGATGAACGAGCAGCTCAGGCACAACGAGGACGCCGGCAACCAAGCCGATGATGCAGGCGCCAACCGAGCTGACGAAGCCGCTGGGCGCCGTGATCGCGACCAGACCGGCCAGAAGCCCGTTGCCGCTCATCGAAGCGTCAACCTTGCCGTTCTTCATCCACATGAACAGCATCGCGCCGAACGTTCCCGTACAACCGGCGAGCATCGTATCCACCGCGATCGTGCCGATGCGGAGGTTGCCGGCCGCCGAAGCGCCGAGCGTGCTGCCGGGGTTGAATCCGAACCAGCCGAAGGCAAGGATGAAGCAGCCGATCAGGACGGCCGAAATATCGTGGCCGATGATCGGGTTGCTCGATCCGTCGCGGTTGAATTTGCCGATGCGAGGACCGATGATCATTGAAACGGCGAGAGCGGTGATTCCGCCGACCGCGTGCACCACGCCCGACCCGGCAAAGTCGCAATAGCCCTTTGCCGAGCTGGTTGTTGATGCCGAGCTGCGAGAGCCAGCCGCCGCCCCACGCCCAGTTGCCGTAGATCGGATAGGTGAGCGCGCCCATGATCGAGGACGAAACGCAGAACGCCAGGAACTTCCAGCGTTCGGCGCACGCGCCGGTGACGATCGTGAGGGCGGTGTCCATGAACACCATTTCGAAGAGGAAGATCACCATGACGCCAACGTCATAGGTGTGACCGGAAAGGAAGAGTCCGGCTCCTCCGAAGAGGCCCCACGTCTTGCCGAAGAGCGAGAACGTGTGTTCCGACGACAGCGAGTTGAGGCCGCCGAGGTTACCGTTGCCGGCCGCGCCGCCCATTTGTATGGCGAAGCCTATCAACCAGTAGGAGAACAAGCCGCACGCGTACACCATGAAGTTCATCATGTACGTGTGGTTCGCGTTCTTCACCCGGCACAGCCCGGATTCGACCATGGCGAAACCGGCTTGCATGAACATAACCAGGAAGCCGGTCACCAGAGTCCAAATGAAGTTGGCTGCGATTTTGTTCTGTCCGACTTGATTGGCGACGTCGCCGAGAGTCAAACCGGTTTTGGCATCGCCCACCGGGACGTCGTTGATCGTACCGGTGATGGTGCCGCCGGGATCGCCCTTGGCCAGATCGGCCGTGGTGGGCGCCTTTGCGGCTGTCGCCGCCAGCTCAGCGGTGGTCGGCGAAGCGGCGGGTGCGGCCGCAGCCGGAGCCTGTGCGTGAACTGCCGTGCCCAGCGCCAAAGCCAAGGCGAAGAGGCAAAGACAGAGACAACTACCTCGGATCGATTTCATAGTTGTGTGTTCTCCATAGTGGTGTGGGCTGCGGCCGTGAAGCCTGCGCCTTTAGCTCTTCCAAACCGCGTGCTTGTTGAATGCCGCCGGCAGAATCACGATGATCCCGAACAAGCTCACCGCGATGCCGACTAATGCCAGAACGATGCGCCCGCCCGTGCTGGGAGTGATATGCATGCCGAACAGCGTGATCACCCAGCCCAAAGCCGCCGCCGCCGCGCCGAGCAATTTCATGGACATGGCCGATACCGGGGCAGCGGTTTTGCCTTCCTTCGACTTGATGCCGATCATCCCAAACAGGCTCCCGACAAGGCCGACCGCCCCCACCAGCAGCAAGAGCTTTCCGAGACCAGAGGAAAACTCAAAGATGCCGGCGCAGAGCACGGTCGAGGCCACCAGGAACAAGGTGTACATACTTCCCTGCGACTTATTTGCTGCCATAAGCACTGCCTCCTGGACCCGTGAGGGTCACGCGCTGATCAATTGCAAACTGCCGTCACCAACTTCCATTCGCTTCAACACCCCTTCATCCAAGAAAAAGCGAAAGCCGTACAACTTCGCCCGCATCACGGGAGAAGTTATTTTTTGCACCGGCACCGCTTCCCTGGTGACGGTGCCGAAAATGATCAACTCGGGCGGTTCCCGCGCCGTCTGCCGGAAAGACCTCATTTCGGCGGACTGAACGTCCGGCAAAACCGCAAAAAGCATCTCGCGGATCGCAATTGCGTCTTGCAGGGCCTGAAAGGAAGCGCGACGATCGCGCTCGGTGCGAGGCAGCGTCGCGTCCCACTCGTCCCACGACCTTGCCATCCAGTCGCATTCCGCCGTCTCGCGCCACACTTGCAGGCGCAGAAGCTGCAGCGGCGCGCGCGAAAGTTTTCCGAATCGCATCCGCGTCTGCAACCTGCGAAGAAAGTCCGCGACGTGGATCAGTCCCCTCACTTCTTAGCCAAAGCCTCCTTGGCTTCGATCCGGGTCGGCAGCGCCATGAAGGCGATGAACTGCATGACGACGGTGAACTCCAGAACCAGCGGCACGCCCTTTTGCAGCCGGATCACCAGGAGTAGCGCAACCATGGAAAACCACTGCCACCGCGTCCGGCGCAACCTCGCGATTCGTCCTGGAACGCGAACTAAATCGCCAAAGTCCAACTTGCCTTGCGGCGCAGCGGGAACCATCGCGCGAATACACGCAACCGCAAAAAACCCTGCTAAAATCAGTTCCACTAAGATCGTGTCTCGGCTCACGAAATTTGCCTCCTTAATCGATTCAAACCGGCCCGTCTACACTTGACTCAGGCGCCTCCACCCAAACCACCGGAGAAAGAACCACCGACACCGATCCCGGAAAGGGATCAGCCTCAACAACAAAACGATACCTGTGAGTGCGAAGGGGCCGCAGACTACCTACACCAATGCGATATGCCTATTGAGAGGACACGACACTGTGTCCCAAGGAACCTTAACCTGGCAGGAACGTGCTGCAGGCTCTCCGATCGACGCGGAAGGGAGAAAAGAAAGAGCGCCAACCCACTCAACTGCGGGGCAGAGTTTGCGCGACTTCGATGCCTCTGTCCAACTCAAACTTCTGATGGCCGCAATCGTTATTTCTAATTTGTTTCGAGACGGAACGGGAAATCAGCGGCCGCGCTTCAACTCTTCGCTGAGAATAATCGCTTCGGCAATTTCCTTCATCGACCGGCGACGCTGGCGGCTTTCGCGCTGCAACGTGAGGTAGGAATCTTCCTCGCTGAGCTTCAAATCGCGCTGCAAAATGCCCTTGGCGCGCTCGACCGTCTTGCGGGTTTCGAGGCGCTCGGAGAGATTCGAATTCTCACTGGCGAGCCGGGCCCGCTCGATTTCCGCGCCCACCAGAAAGCCAAGCGTGGCGATCAGGCCGACCTCGCGCTTGCCGTAAAAATGGGGCGCGCGATTCTGGACGTTGATCACGCCGACAAGGCGTCCGCCGCTCGCGACCGGGACGGACAGAAAGGCTTCAAAACGATCTTCGGGGAGTTCATTAAAAAGCTTGAACCGGGGATCCTGGTAGGCGTCTTCGGCAATTACGACCGGCTCGCGGTGTTCGGCGACCCAGCCAGTAATGCCCTGCCCCAACTTCATTTTCAGCCGACCTACAACCTCCGGGTGCGGATTCTTGGATGAGCGCAGTACGAGCTCCTCGCCTTCGAGGACGTAGATCATGCAGGAGTCGCATTTCACGACGGAGGTTACAAATTCCAGGACGTCCTGCAGCACCTCAGGCAGAGGAGATGCGGATGAAATGCGGCTCGCGATGCGGCTGAGCAGCGCGATGTCCGAGGCTTCGTTGGAACGATTTTCCGGGCGGTCCGCAGGCGTGGTGCGTGCTGAAACGACTCTACGATCAGCCGAGTGGATAGACCACGACGTATCCATAGGCACTGAAAACTAGCAATATGCGCCCAATCGATCAATTATCCGTTGGTATAGTGCGAAACGCCGCGGTTCGGAGGACTTACCGGCGCGATTTTGGCTTGAGCTTCTCGGACATCAAGACGAGCGAGGCCAGCGAGTCGGCCTCCATTTTCTGCATCACCCGGCCGCGATGGACTTTCACCGTGATTTCACTGAGGCCAAGCTGGGCTGCGGCTTCCTTATTCATGAGGCCGGTAACGACGAGATCCATCACCTCGCGCTCGCGAGGGGTGAGCGTGTCGAGACGAGCGCGAAGGATCGATAGCTCGGCTTGCTCCTGGCGCTGGATGCGGTCGCGCTCAAGCGCTTGAGTGACGGCATCCAAGAGGTCCTTCTTCTGGAATGGCTTCGCGAGGAAGTCGACGGCCCCGGCTTTCATGGCGCGCGACGTCATCGGAACGTCGCCGTGCGCGGTTATAAAGACGATGGGAATTTGGATTCCGATGGCTTGCAGCTCCTGCTGCACTTCGAGACCGTTGCGGCCGGGGAGCTTGACATCGAGGATCAGACAGCTTGGCGCCTCCGGACGCGGCGCATTCAAGAACTCGTCCGCGGAGGCGAACGTCTCGCCGTGCAGGCCGACCGATTCCAGAAGATTGCTGATCGCGTCTCTCACAGAAGCGTCGTCGTCCACAACGAAAATGGCCGGGTTGGTTTCAGGCATCGGAATCTCCGGAATCGAGCGGAATCGTAAACTGAAAAAGAGCGCCATCGGTGCGTCCGGATTCGGCCCACAGATGGCCGCGGTGGGATTCGACGATCGAGCGGCTGATCGAGAGTCCCATGCCGATTCCTTGAGGCTTCGTCGTGAAAAAGGGCTCGAAAACGCGGCTTTCGATTTCGGGCCGCAGCCCGACGCCGGAATCCTCGACGGAAATCAGGATCGTGCGAGCATCGTGCCGCCTCGAACGGATCAGCAGCTGTTTCGGGCGGCCCGTCAAGCCGTTCATGGCGTCCATGCCGTTCATCAGGAGGTTCAGCACCACCTGCTGCAATTGTACGCGGTCTCCTTTGACGCGGGGCAAATCGCTCGCGAGGCGGGTGCGGATGGAGATGCCGCGGTGGCTCGCCTCATCGCGCAGAAAGATCGTGAGCTCGCCGATCACTTCGTTCATGTCCAGCCAGTCCTGCGCGGGAGACTCTTTCTTGAAAAGCGAACGAATGCGGCCTAAAACCGCGCCCGCGCGCGTGCCATCCCGAATGATGTTTTCCGTGGTGCGCCGCGCTTTCTCGACGTTGGGCGGAGAGGCGGAGAGCCATTCGAGGCAGGCATGGCCGTGGGTGACGACAGCGGTGAGCGGCTGGCTGATTTCGTGGGCGATGGAAGAAGTGAGTTCGCCCATGCTGAACACGCGCGAGAGGTGCGCGAGTTCCGTCTGCGTCTCGCGCAGCGCCTCCTGCGCCTTGTCGTGTTCCTGGATCGTCCAGCGCAACTCCGCGTTCGATTTCTGAAGCTCGGCGGTGCGCTCGGTCACTCGAATTTCCAATTCGACGCGCGTTTCCTTCAAAGCCTCTTCGCTCTGCTTCTTGGTCGAACTCACCCAGCTCGCCACCAACGCGCAGATCACGAAAGCGCCGAAGTAGGACACATTCGTTGCGTCGACGATGAACGAATTGAACGGCGGAACAAAGAAATAGTCCGTAAGCAGCGTCGAGAGGAGGACGGCGAACAATCCGGCGCGCGTTCCACCAAACCACGCGCTCGCCATCACCGCCGCGAAGAAAAGAAAGAGGACCGGGTATGGGAAGAAGAAGCGGAGTACAAACGTCAGCCCGAAGGCGAGCGCCACGAGCAGAGCGGCGAGCGCGTAAGGGCGAATCGCACCGAACAGCGTCTTTGGCGCCGCAGGCGCCTTCGGGCTTATCGAAGAAAAACTTCCGACCGCACCCTCAGTGGGTCCAGAGCCTGCCGCCGGAGACGGCGGACGCCCGAACTTCCAATACCCACTGGTTGCTTTCGAGTTCATAGGTGTCGCAGGCGCCGCCCCGCATCAAGGCAGTGACGAATTCGGCTGCCTGACCCAACTGCTCGCCGGGCGTGCCCGCCGTCGAAAGCGGGCTGGTCACTGGATGCAGTACACCGTGCTCTTCGTCGAACGCTATTAGGACATACATTGAACCAAGCTAGCAACCACTCTCGGAGCTGTCCAATTCGTCCTTTTGATGGGAATTATCACCCCGCAGGGATCTGATTCCATGGGCTTTATGGCTGCGGCTTGCCGACGCAACGGGAGGATTCGGTCGGACTACGAGTCGGCCGGTACGACATCCACCGAAACATCGAGGTGCTGGCGGCGGCCACCGACGACCACGCCCCTTACGGGACCGATGTCATCGTAGTCGCGCGCCCAACCGACCGTGACGTGCGCATCGGAGGGTATCAGTCCATTGGTAGGATCGAAATCGATCCAGCCCGGATCGGGCGCGAAGACGCTGACCCAGGCGTGAGAAACGTCGGCACCCTGGAGGCGCCGCTTGCCGGGCGGAGGAGTGGTGACGATATAGCCGCTCACGTAGCGTGCGGCCAAGCCCAGCGACCGAAGGCATCCGAGCTGGAGGTGCGCGAAATCCTGACACACGCCCTTGCGCATGCGCAGGACGTCCGCGACCGGCGTGCCGACTTTGGTGGCGCCGGGCAGAAACTCGAATTCGCTGTGAATGCGTTCGGTGAGGTCGAGCACGCATTCCAGGAATGGCCGCTTCGGCGCAAAGGAGCCGACAGCGTAATTCGCGAGATCGGCCGATCGAATCACATACGCGGAATCGAAGGTGAATTCGCGGGCGGCGCGCGTTTCCGCATCGGCGCTGGCGAGAAGATCGTCGCGTACTTCTTCCCACGAAGAGCCGCGCGAAAACTCGGGACGGGCCGTCGGCGTCACCTCTACCTCGCTGTTCGCGACGATCGTCAGGTGATTGTGCGATTCCTGCAGGCTGAAGTAGGACACGTGGTTTCCGAAATAGTCGAGAGAATCGCTGCGATCGCTGGGCGCGGGCAGGACGGAAAGATCGTGCTTCAGGCAAATCTGCCGCATGCCGTTGTCGCGCGGTCGCAGGCGCGCGATGTTGTGAGAGAGGGAGACGGCGTCCGCGTATTCGTACGTGGTCGAGTGCGTGATCCGGTATTTCACGTCGGCTGCTCCTCGGACACCTGCCACAGCACCGGCGAAACCGCCGCGTGGGAGAAGTAAAGATGCGCGATTGCGGTCGAGAGCCGGATGGCACGGTCGAATACATCGAAAAGCAGCGCGGCCAGGCCCGCGCGGCGCTGACCGGCCGGCACCGTGCAGAGCTCGTTGAGATTCGCCGTCTGAAGGGTGGCGCGGAGGCCCAGGAGAAGTTCGTTGTCGTGCTCGCAGCTGGGATGGGAGGTGTCGTGCGGCAGCGCCGCCAGATGCTTGGCGATCGTCGCGAACTGGAACGCGACACCGCGCGGATTATTCTCGTCCGCCACGAGCAGGTCGACGATCGCTTCGGTTTCGAGCTGCATCAGGTAGCGGCGTCGATACGGAAACGCGCTCTCGGTGATTTCGAGAATCGCTTCGAGCAAGGCCGGGTCCGTGCCGGGATTCACGAGCGTGTCGCCAAGAAGTCTCGCAAGGAAGAGAGCGCGCTCGAGGCGGCGTCCCATGTCGAGGAAGCGCCAGGCCTGGCTATGCATCATGGAATCGGCGGAGAGGCCGATGAACGCGGCCAACGTGACGACCAGATCATTCAGAAGATCGAACCAGCCCTCCGCGGACTCGTCCGAGCCCGGCTTAAAGCGCGACACTCGCTCGTGCACATTTTCGAGAATGCGCCAGGAATCCGGCGAAAGCCTCTCACGGTGAATCCGCGCGAGATTATGGACCTGCGCGAGAAGGCTGCTGATGCCGACGGTCTCGTCGTCACCCATCACTCCTTTGACGAACGCAGCGCGAGATGAAGAAGCGGAGAGCGAGCCGTTGGCGACGTGGAGCGCGGCGCAGAGGATTTGCGTGGCGTTGGTTCCCTCGCCTCCGTCTTCCTCCATTGCGCGGATGAAAGCGGCGCGAGCGAGCCGCGCGCGGCCCTCGGCGCGTTCCACGTAGCGGCCGAGCCAGAAGAGATCGTCGGCAATGCGGCTGGGAAGATCGCCGCCGCCGCGGTTGAAGAGAACGCGCTGCCGCGAGGTAACGAGCAGCGTCATCTGGCTGACCGGGCCATCGGAGAGAATCCACGTGTCCTTGGTGCCGCCGCCACGCTGCAGCGATACGACCAGGGAATCGCTCGACGGATTGATGCGCGTCAGGCCGCCGTCCATCACCGCGTAGGAATCGCCGCATGCGGCCAGGAAAGAACGAACCACAAAGCGGCGCGGCTGCACCTGATCGTCGATCAGCGCCGGCATCGTGCAGGACATCACCTGTTTCTGCGCGACATATTGATCGGGATGCGCTTTGATGCGCGTGCCGAGTTCTTCGACCTGCGCGCGGGCGAGCGACCGGCCGAAAATCGGGTCCTCGCCGAGCGTCGGGTACGCGGACTTGATCACCAGCTCGGGAAGATTTTCGAGCACGAACTTTAGTTCCTTGGGCTGGCCGCACCACCACGTGGGAACCGAGCGAAGCTTCAAATCTTCGCCGAGAAGATGCCGGGAAAGTCCGGGCAGGAACGGCAAAAGTCCAGGCGCCTGGAGAACGCCTGTGCCGAGCGCGTTGGCGACCGTGACGTTGCCCTGGCGGATCGAATGCAGCAGACCCGGCACACCGAGGTAGGAGCCGGCAAAGAGCTCGAGCGGGTCGCAGAAATTGTCGTCCACGCGGCGCAGGATCACGTCGACGCGCTGCAGGCCGCCGACCGTTTTCAAATAGACGGTCGCATCGCGGACGGTGAGATCGTTGCCGTGAACCAGAGGATATCCGAGATAGCGCGCCAGGTAGGAATGCTCGAAGTAGGTTTCGTTGTACGGGCCGGGCGTCAGCAGGACGATGCGCGGATTGGGGCGATTCGCAGGAGCCAGCGAAAGCAGCGTATCGCGCAGCGCTCCGAAGAACGGCGCGAGGCGCTGCACCCTACATTCGCGATAGGCGGCCGGCAAGGCGCGCGAGAGAACGATGCGATTTTCAAGCGAGTATCCCGCGCCGGACGGCGCCTGCGTGCGGTCATTGAGAACTTCGTAGCCCCCGCTCGATGTTCGCACCAGATCGGCGGCGTAGAGATGCAGCCAGCGGTTGCCGGGAAGTTTGACGCCATGGCATGCACGCAAGAAACTGCGATTGGCCCAGAGCAGCTCGGGCGGCAGCAGGCCGTCGAGCACGGTTCGCATCGGGCCGTAGAGATCGGCGAGCAGAGCATCGAGCAGGCGCGCGCGCTGGATCAGGCCTTCGCGCAAATGCGTCCACTGCTCGGACGGAATCAGCAGTGGAATCAGATCGAGGTTCCAGGGCTGGTTCAATCCGGCGGGATCGCCGTAGACCGTGTGCGTGACGCCGTTTTCGTGCATCAATCGCCGCGCGTGTTCGCGGCTTCGCTGAAGCTCTTCGGGGCCGAGCACGTCGAGCATCGAAACGAATTGCCGCCAGTGCGGGCGCAGGGTGCCGTCCGCGGCGATCATTTCATCGACGACAGCTGGATTGGCGGGGTAGTTGCCGGCGAGGCTGCGAGGAGAATCCGGGTTTGTGTCGACGGCTTCCCGAGAAATGGGCGGATGCATACTTGAGATTCTCTATTGTGCTCGCAAGTCGAGCGTAAACGGAAATTCTTTGCTGATTTTCTCCTCACCTACCGACATCGGGCCGGGCGTGTGTCCAAACTTGAAAAAGCGCCCCATGCGGCGCGCCTCGGCTTCGTAGGCGTTCACGGGGAAGCGCTCGTAGCTGCGGCCTCCGGGATGAGTCACGTGATACGTGCAGCCACCGATCGAGCGGCCGGACCATTTGTCGAAAATGTCGAAGACGAGCGGCGAGTGGATGCCGATGGTCGGATGCAGGCAGCTTGGCGGTTGCCACGCGCGATAACGCACGCCGGCCACGAACTGGCCGTTGGTGCCCGTCGGATGCAGCGGGACGCGATGGCCGTTGCAAGTGATGATGTGGCGCGAATCGACCATGCCGTTCGACGAACACCTGCAGCCGCTCGACCGACGAGTCGACGTAGCGGGCGGTGCCGGTCGAAGCCGACTCTTCGCCCAGCACGTTCCAGGGCTCGATCGCCTGGCGCAATTCGAGCTCGATGCCGCGATGCTCGATCGTGCCGTAGAGCGGGAACCGAAATTCGAAATGCGGCGCGAACCATTCGAGCTCGAGCGGATAGCCCGCGTGGTTGCAGATCGGTGATGACGTCCTCCATATCCTGCCGGACGAAATGCG
This sequence comes from uncultured Acidobacteriota bacterium, assembly GCA_963743335.1. Classification (GTDB taxonomy): domain Bacteria; phylum Acidobacteriota; class Terriglobia; order Acidiferrales; family UBA7541; genus Palsa-295. The sequence continues at coordinate 1,020,910 of CAVUPI010000001.1, read as the reverse complement.
GCAGCATAAAGCGATCGTGAATCTCCGTCCGCCATCGGACCAGACTTTCGCGATACGGCTCTTTCCAGAATGACGCTATCAGGGATTCGAGCAGCAAATGCTGCGTGAGGCTCATTCGCGCGTGCGGCGGCATTTCAAACGCGCGCATTTCGAGCAGCCCGAGGCGGCCGGATGCCGAGTCGGGCGAATACAGCTTGTCGATGCAGAACTCCGCGCGATGCGTGTTGCCGGTCACGTCGACCAGGAGATTGCGGAAGATGCGATCGACCAGCCAGGGCGGCGTGGGCTTGCCTTGCGGAACCTGCTTGAAGGCGAGTTCGAGCTCGTAGACTTGATCGTTGCGCGCTTCGTCGACGCGCGGCGCTTGGCTTGTGGGCCCGACGAAAATTCCGCTGAAGAGATACGAGAGCGCCGGATGGTTGTGCCAGTATCCGATCAGGCTGCGAAGCAGGCCCGGATTGCGGAGCAGCGGCGAATCGGAAGGACACGCGCCGCCAACGACGATATGGTTGCCGCCGCCGGTGCCGGTGTGGCGGCCGTCGAGCATGAATTTTTCGGTGGCGAGGCGGCTCAGGCGAGCTTCTTCGTAGAGACCTTCCATGTTCTTTACGAGATCGTCCCACGAGCCGACGGCCTGCGTATTCACCTCGATCACGCCGGGATCGGGCGTTACCTTGATCGCATTCAGGCGCGGATCGGGCGGCGGCGAATAGCCTTCAACGAGCACGGGAAGCCCGAGATTGGCCGCAGTATCCTCGACAGCCGCAAGAAGTTCGAGGTAATCCTCCAGATAATGCTGCGGCGGCATGAATACGCGCAGCACCGAGCCGCGCACCTCGGTGCACAAAGCGGTGCGAATGATCCAAGGCGCCGATTCGCCTTGCAACGGCGGCAGGTCGGACGGACGAGTGACTCTCCGCGGAACGCGCTTCGCGGGCATGGGTCCGAGCGTTTGCTCGACGTAGCCCTGCGGATTCGCCGGCTCAGGCATGCCGGCTACATATCGCTGCCTCGACATCTTCTCGCGATCGGGCAGTGGGCTGCGCGGCGCCATCGGATCCTGCTCGTACATGCGCGGGAATTCCGACTCGCTCACCCACGGGATCGAATCGAGCGGCAGGCGGAGTCCCATCGGCGAGTCGCCGGGAATCAGGTACATCTGTTCGGGCCGGAAGAACCACGCGCCGCTTTCCCACGCGCTCGTGCCGTCGGTGTAATACTCGCGGCGCAGCGGAAGCGCGTAGCCGACGATCTTGTTCAGTCCCTGTTCGAAAATGCGAGCGAGGCGCGCGCGGTCTTCGGCGTTCTCGAGTTTATTGTCGAGTGGAGAGACGTTCACGGGCAGCCGGCGCTCTTTCCAGAGGTAATACCAGATGTCCTCGTAGCCCGGCAGCGCGTGCTTCCCGTTCACTTCGAGCCGGTTGGCCAGCTCGGCGATAAAAGCCTGCGAGTCGGCCGCCGTGAGATGGCGATTGCCCTGCTTGTCTTCATCCGCCACAAGCGCCGGATCGCGCCAGATGGGTTCGCCGTCCTTGCGCCAGAAAAGTCCCAGCGTCCATCGTGGCAGCGATTCGCCCGGATACCACTTGCCCTGCCCGTGATGGAGAAAGCCGCCCGTCGCGAATCGATCGCGAAGGCGCCGAATAAGAATGTTGGCGCGGCGATATTTTTCGGGGCCGAGAGCGGTCGTATTCCACTCGGCGCCGTCCATGTCGTCGATCGAAACGAACGTCGGCTCGCCGCCGACGGTGAGGCGTACGTCGTGCGCTTTCAGGTCCGCGTCCACCTGATGTCCCAACGCTTCGATCTTGTGCCACTGCTCGTCGGTATAAGGCTTGGTGACGCGCGGATCTTCGTGGATGCGCGTGACCGACATCGAGAATTCGAAGTGATCCTTGGCGTTGCCATTGACCCCTGCGCTGGCGTCCATTTCAAGCGCGGGATCGCTGGTGATCACCGATTCATCGTCGGTCGAGAAGAATCCGGAAATCGCCGCAGCGGTTGCGGGATCGGCCGAGCACGCCAGCGGAACATGCCCTTCACCCGCGAAGAGGCCCGAAGTAGGATCGAGTCCCACCCAGCCCGCGCCGGGAAGATAGACTTCGGTCCACGCGTGCAAATCGGTCAGGTCTTTTTCTGCGCCGCTGGGCCCATCGAGAGACTTCACGTCGGGCGCGAGCTGGATGAGGTAGCCGGATACAAAGCGCGCCGCCAGCCCAAGATTGCGCAGCAACTGGACGAACAGCCAAGCGCTATCGCGGCAGGAGCCACTGCGCAAGGCGAGCGTCTCTTCCGGAGACTGGATGCCTTCCTCAAGGCGAATGATATACTTCACGCGATTGTGAATCTGCTGGTTCAGGTAAACGAGATAATCGACCGTCCGCAGCTTTTCCTTCCACAGGTCGTGGGCCAGCTGTTGCATCCCCGGACCGGCTGGCGCAGTCTCAAGATATGGCACAAGCTCGCGCGCCAGAACCGGATCGTATTGGAACGGATACTCCTCGGCGTACTTCTCCAGGAAGAAATCGAAAGGATTCGTGACGGTAAGATCCGCCACGAGATCGACTTCCACGGAGAACTCTGAGGTCTTTTTCGGGAAAACGAGACGCGCCAGCCGGTTACTGTATGGGTCCTGCTGCCAGTTGATGAAGTGCTCGGCCGGGACAACCTTCAGCGAGTAGCTGACCACGGGAGTGCGACAGTGGGGTGCCGGGCGCAAACGCACCACATGAGGCGAAAGCCAGACCGGCTTGGCGTAGTGATACTTAGTCTTGTGATTGAGCGCGATTCGGATGCCCATGGGAGCCCGATCCGTCCAGAACGCCAAACCCTGGCGGAAATCGAGTTCCTATCATACGGCGTGCGCTCCGCAGCCACAACGCTTGAAGTTCAGAAGCGTCCCATAGAAAAAACGGATGCGACCCAATATTCGAATTCCGCTTCGTTTGGAGGGTCCACGGACGACGACTCCTGGGAAGAATCTGTCGCCGGGAGTTACTGCGATTTCTAGAAACGGGTCGATGTACTGGGGAAAACTCTAATCTCTTATTACATCCTACCGGCTAACTGAATGCCCCCGCTGGGGTTAGCATAAATACCAAGTTGTCCGGCTAAACGTCACTTACATGTTAGAATCTCCGCCGCCCGGTACTTTCGCCCAAAGGAGATCGCATGCAGCCGGCCACAAGCTCGCCGAGTCTTCGGTTTCGAGCCTATTCACTCGATCTGCGGGCGGGCGAACTTCGCAAAGGCGGATCGAGAATCCGTCTGCAGGAAAAGCCGCTTCGCGTGCTGGCACTGCTTACTGAGCGCCCGGGCGAAGTCGTCACACGGGAGGAACTCAAGAGGCGCGTGTTGCGTTTGAACGGATTCATCCAGTGATTCGGGAGGCTGCGAAACGCCTCCATCCGGTTCGCGTGCTCCTCCTTTTGCTAAGTCTGACGATTTTCTTTCCTCGCCCCGCCTGGTGCCAAAAGAATACGATCGCGGGCCCGCTCATCGCCGAGCCGCCCACTCTTGTCTCGCTCGGCTTCGAATGGCGAATTTCGGGAGACGAGAATCGCAACGCGCGCGTGGATGTCGCCTTCCGCAAAAAAGGCGAGAGCGAATGGCGCAAGGGCCTCCCGCTGCTGCGCCTCGATCGTGAACAAGTTCTCGGCGGCACGCCGCGCGAAGGCGGCAACCACTATTTCACCTACATCGCCCCGAATATGTTTGCGGGCAGCTTGCTGAATCTCGAACCGGACACGGAATACGAATGCCGCTTCGTCCTCAGCGACCCCGACGGCGTGAAAGGCAAAGCCGAGCACACGCTGATCGTGCGCACTCGCGCCGAGCCTGAACCCGCCGCGGGCGGGCACGTCTACAACGTCTATCCCTTCGGATACAAGGGAACCAAGCAGCAGCCCGCGTTCACCGGACTGCTCGCCGCCTACTACATGGGCGCCGACGAGTCCGACCATTCCAATGCGATGCCGCCGCGCGTCCAGCCGGGCGATGTGATTCTCGTCCACGCTGGGCTCTACAAGGACAATCGCTTCGTGTATAGCGGATTCGACCGGACCATCGCCGCGTACGGCACGCCGTTTGACGGCACGTATTACCTCACGCAGAGCGGCACGCCCGACAAGCCGATCGTGATCAAAGGCGCGGGCGACGGAGAAGTGATCTTCGACGGCGACGGCTGCCAGAATCTCTTCAATCTGATGGCCGCGAATTACAACTATTTCGAGGGCATCACGGTCCGCAACACGAACGTGGCTTTCCTGCTCGGCTATAAAAATATTGCCGGGTCGAGCGGCTTCACGTTGAAACATTCGCGCATCGAGGACGTGGGCCGCGGCGTGGAGGACGATTGGTCGGGCTCGAAGGGCTTCTACATCGCGGACAATGTCTTCATCGGCCGGCACAATCCTGAAAAATTGCAGAGCTGGTGGACGCCCGCCGTCTGGGCCAAATTTCCCGGCTATCCCGCGCTGATCACGTCCGAGTACGCGATCAAGATCTACGGCCAAGGGCACGTCGTCGCCTACAACTACGTGGCCAACTGGCACGATGGCATCGACGTCGCCACGTACGGCGATCCCGACGGCACGCCGAATGAAATCGAGGACCGCGTGCCGGTCTCCATCGATTTCTACAACAACGATATTTACAACATGGCGGACAATTGCATCGAGGCCGACGGCGGCGCGCACAACATCCGCGTCTTTCGCAATCGCTGCTTCAATTCGGCCGGAGGCGCTCTGAGCGCGCAGCCGATCTTCGGCGGCCCGCTGTACTTCTATCAGAATCTCATTTACGACACGACGACGGGCGGCCCGTTGAAATTGATCGACACGCCCGCCGGCGTCCTCATCTATCAGAATACGTTCGTCGGCGAGGGCCACCTGATGGGGCCCGCCTCAAACATCCATTTCTTGAACAATCTGATTCTGGGCGACGGCTGGGCCGACCCGATCTTGAATCTGCGTACCTTCACGAACTATTCGACATCGGATTACAACGGCTTCTTCCCTAATCCGAATGTCGAGGATGCCTTCGAGTGGAATTCTCCGCCCTTTGACATCGCCGCCGATTATCAGGCCGCTTCGCTCCTCATCCGTCATTTCAAATCGCTCGCCGATTATCAGCAGGCGACAAAGCAGGAGCAGCACAGCATTCTCGTCGATTACGATGTCTTCGTGCACGCCGCGATCCCAGATAAATCCGACCCGCAGCATCTCTACAATCCCGAGGATTTCGATTTCCGCCTCAAGCCCGGCTCGGTCGCGATCGATGCGGGCATCCTGCTACCCACGATCAACGACGATTTCTCCGGCCGGGCCCCCGATCTCGGCGCCTACGAGCTCGATCGCCCGCTCCCGCACTACGGCCCGCGCCGTCAGCCGCTCGGTGCCCCCGATGCTTCCGCGCTGCGATCGTTGACCGGTCCGCGCTGATCCGCGCCGTCGCGCAGGACGAACGCGCGAGCTTCTGTCAGCGTAATTCGATTCCGGGTCGAGGTCTCCGGCCAGTCCCAAATCTGCACTCGACGACAGGTGATATCCGCGCTGCGCCTTGCCAGGCTACTGGCAGAACGGTGATACCGCTCCCTCGACGGGAACTGAACGCTCTTTGAAAAGTCGCGCCTCAGTCAGTACTTCCCACGAATCCCAATTACTCGCTGCATTCTCCGCGTCCTCTGCTTCTCCTTGCCCTGAGGGACGAAGCGAGCGGTGAACGGCCGTGTCGTTCTTTATGCGGTAGCCCTGCTTTTCTCGGGTTTTCTCTGGGATCTCTGTGCCGACTCCGTGTCCTCTGTGTTAAGTTTTTTGGTCCTGCGACCGCCCATGAGACTAATCCTCGCATCCGCCTCCCCGCGCCGCGCCGAAATCCTTCGCAACGCCGCCATCCCATTCGAAACACAAATCACGCTCGTAGACGAATCCATCCTCCCCGGAGAATTGCCGGACGACTACGTCCGCCGCTTAGCCCAGGGAAAAGCCCGCGCAGCCGCCGAGGCCCGGCCCGACCGCAGCGAGAATCTCTTCGTCGGCGCAGACACCATAGTCTTAATGGCCAACGAAATTCTCGGCAAGCCCGAATCCGAAGAAGACGCCCGCCGCATGCTCCGCCTCCTAAGCGGCGCAACGCACGAAGTCCACACCGGCCTGGCGGTCCTCTGCCCGCGAGCCAAAATCGAGCGAGTGGTAGAAGAAATCACGCGCGTCTCTTTCGCCCCAATCTCCGAAGACGAAATCGCCGCCTACATCTCGACCGGCGAGCCATTCGACAAAGCCGGCGGCTACGGAATCCAGGGCGTAGCAGGACGGTACGTCACGCGCATCGAGGGCTGCTACTTCAACGTGGTGGGATTGCCGCTCGCGCGGCTCTCGTCGCTGCTGAAGGAATTCGGCTGGAGTGATTCGACAGGCGCATAACGGGCGTCAGGCTTGCCGCAAAATGAAAACAGCGGCCGGGTGGCCGCCGTCACAAACTCGCGCGAAGTTCGCTCGCTACTTCTTTTCTTCAGTCGACACGGACGGCGGTGGCGCCGTCACGGGTGGCGCAGGAGTCGCTGCCGGCGGCTGCGGCGGCGGATCGCCGCGCATGCCGTCCTTGAATTCGCGCACGCCCTGCCCCAGGCCCTTCATCATTTCAGGAATCTTCTTCCCGCCGAAAAGCACGAGAATCACCACGGCGAGGATCAAAAGATGCATTGGGCTATCGAACATCGAAACCTACCTTTCGCACCCGGCTGATCGCGCCGAGCGCCCCAAACCTGCCGTCCGGCGAGAGCCTCGCCGGGCCGCCCCAAGTCTTCGTCTACGCTTACAGTATAACACGCTCGTCCCCGGCACGCCGCGTCACGTGCTCGCGGTCCAGGTGCTCCAGCAGCGGAATGGCGTATTTGCGGCTGATCCCCGCAAGCTCCTTAAATGCAGTAATCGGCAGCCGATTGCCCTTCTCTTTGCTGTATTTCGCCAGCAGCCCGCGCAGCTGCGCCAGCGCCTCGCGATGAAACACCAGATCGTCCGCCACCTTAACCAGCACTTTTTCGCGCAGCAGAATCTGCAAGATTTTCTGCGCGCGTGCCGTTTCCACGGGCAGTTTTCCCAGTACCGCCGTCACGCTCGGCACAGTCAAACCCGCGCGCTCGAATTCTCCTTCGATCATTTCCTTCGCGCGCGCCTCATCGGCGGAAAGCGCGATCTCGCGTCCCGCGCGCTGCACTAGATCGCCCGAGGCGCCCACCGCGCGCCGCTTCACCAAATCGCCCAGCGCCGCTTCGAAAAGCTCCAGCCGCGGCTTGCCCACGCGCCCGCGCAACTCCTGCTTCGGAATTCCGGGCAGCAGCGGATTGTCGCGATGAAAGCGATCCACGGCTTCCAGAATCGCGGACGCCGATTTCGTCATCGCCGCTTCGGGCGCCACCATCAGCGGCTGCTCGGTCAAAATGCGCAGCTTCTTCTGATCCACGAGCTTCTTCACCGCCGCGCGCACATCCGCCTCGAGCCACCCCGTCCTGGCCACCATATCCTCGAGCGTCAACCCGCGCGGCGTCGCTTCCGCAATCGCGGCCAGCACTTGCTCCGCGTTGCCGTGTTCGACCTTCTCGAGAAACTCCCCGACTGCCGGATCGTTGCGCCGGTGCCGCGCCGGCCGCGCGTCCACCACGATCCCGCCTCCGATCGTCACAACCGGCGAAAACTGCCGTAGGATGAACCGGTCGCCCGGTAGCAGCAGTATTTCATCGTCGAGCCGCATTTGGACCAGCGCCGACTCGCCCGGCGCCAGTTCCGCTCGATCCAGGAGAATCACTTCGGCAATCGTTTCCGCCGCGCCCTCGTGAAAATGGGCTCGCGTGCGATTCTTCAGCGGCCGCGCGGAGTTGAGCAGCGTGATCCGCGCGTCCACCCGCTTTGTCGATGTAAAGATTCCCGGCGGCGCCAGCACCATCCCGCGCTTCACGTCGCTATGGTCGATGCCCTGTAAGTTGACCGCCGTCCGCTGCCCCGCTACCGCCTGCTCGATCGGCTTGCCGCCCGAATGCAGCCCGCGCACGCGCACCCGCCGCCGCACCGGATAAATCTCGATCTCGTCCTTCACCTTCACGGAGCCCGAAATCAGCGTGCCCGTCACCACGGTCCCGAATCCCTTCGTGGCAAACGAGCGGTCGATCGGCAGCCGGAAATGCCGGGTCACGTCCTTCGCCGGAGCCTCGTGCGCCGCGCGCAGCAGCTCTTTCTTCAGCGCGTCGAGGCCCGCCCCGGTCTTCGCGCTCACCGGTACAATCGGCGCGCCCTCCAGAAACGAACCGCGCACGAACTCCTCAATCTCCAGCCGCACCAGCCCGACCATGTCCGCGTCCACCAAATCCGATTTCGTGATCGCGACGATTCCCCGCGGAATTCCGAGCAACCGGCAAATATCGAAATGCTCGCGCGTCTGCGGCTTGATTGACTCATCCGCCGCCACCACCAGCACCAGCACGTCGATTCCGCCCGCGCCCGCCAGCATATTCCGCACGAACCGCTCGTGTCCTGGCACGTCGACAAATCCGAATTTCACGTCGTCCAACTCGAGAAACGCAAATCCGAGATCGATCGTGATCCCGCGCCGCTTCTCTTCCTCGAGCCGGTCCGGATTCGTCCCCGTCAGCGCCTCAACCAGCGACGATTTCCCGTGGTCGATGTGCCCCGCCGTGCCCACAATGACGTGCTTGCTCGTCGCAGCCATTCGAAAGGATTCCCCGGGGGAAGATGCTAGCGGAGCCTCAAAGAAGGGTCAAACGCTGTTCGCCGCGTCGTCCATCACCGAAACGTCTATGGAGTGTGGAAGCCCCTGTGGAGTGCGGCGGCTTGCCGCCGCCGTTTGCCGCCCGGGCTTGCCCGGGCGTGCTTCCCGGACGCGCCACGTGCGAGGCGGGTGAAGGCGAGAGCTCACGAGCTGGCGGCCGCGGACGCTGACGCGATCTCTTCGCCGATCGCCAGCGCGGCCTCTCGCGGGTCCTTCGCCCCGGTGATCGGACGCCCGATCACAAGGTAATCGGCGCCCGCGCGAATCGCCTCCGCGGGCGTGGCCACACGCGACTGATCGTTCGCCGCCGCGCTCGCCGGCCGCACGCCCGGCACGACAATCAGAAACCCCGCCCCGCACGCGCGTCGAATCGCCCGCGCCTCGTGCGCCGACGCAACCACCCCGTCGAGCCCCGCCTTCTTGGCCAGCTTTGCGAGCACCAGCGCCCGCGATCCCGGCGTCCCGCTGATCCCGACACTCCGCAAGGTCGCCGCGTCGTGGCTTGTCAGAATGGTCACGCCCAGCAGCGCCGGGCGCGTCTTCTTCCCAGCCACAGCCTCCGCCGCGGCCCGCATCATGTCGACTCCGCCCAGCGTATGCAGCGTAAGCAGCCGGATCCCCGGCAGCTCAGCCGCCGCAGCCACACTTCCAGCAACCGTATTCGGAATGTCGTGGAATTTCAGGTCCAGGAAGACCCCAAAACCGAGGCTCGCGATCTTCTCCACCGCTCGCGGCCCTTCCGCCGTGAAAAGCTGGCTTCCGATTTTGAGGATTCCCGCCGCCCCGCGGAGCCGGCGCGCCAAAATGGCGGCCGGCCCCAGCCGGTCAACGTCCAGGGCGACGATTAGTTGTGATGGTCCTGCGCTGGCCGTGAGGGCACCTTCAGAAGCTCCAGCCGGACCTTGGCGGTTCCGCGCTGGTCGAACCCGAGCTCACGAGCGACTTGATACGAGACATCCAACTCGCGGCCCTCAATATAAGGTCCGCGGTCGTTGATCCGGACGATCTGGCTCCGGTGGTTCCGCGGGTTTACGACCCGCACGATCGACCCCAGCGGCAGCGTTGGATGTGCCGCCGTCTGTCCATACATATCATATGTTTCACCGGTCGCCGTTGGCAGACCGTCGAAATCCTCGCCGTACCAGCTGGTCGTGCATTCCCAAACCGCCAGCGGCTTTTCCTGACGCGAACGCGAAGAAGTGGACTTGCCATGAGAGGTGGTGACTGTCAGGCTGGGGGCTGTTTGGTCCGGGCTGCTTGTCCTGGCTGCGGCCTTTGGATTGGCCGACGGAGTCAGAATCAGCATGCCCAGTCCTAAGAACACCGTCTCGAGAGTCACGAAAATTTTAGCCTTCATGTTCACCTAACCTTTTTGAAATCAGTATATTGTAACCTTCCGAGAGCCGTGAAAGCAACCGCTTTAGCTTTCGAGCGACCCTCGTAAGTGGCTGATCTCAAATAGCTTTTCGTCCCGGCACCACATCTCGAGTTCTCCCACGAGCCGTTCAGAAGCTCGCGGGTCCACGAAATGGGCTGTCCCTACTTCAACCGCCGAGGCACCTACGATCATATATTCGGCCACATCGGCCGGGCCTTCAATACCACCTAGCCCTATGATCGGAATCTGAATCACCCGACTCGCCTCATGCACCAACCTTACGGTTATAGGTTTTATCGCCGCACCCGACAACCCGCCCGTCGTACTTCCAAGACAGGACCTTCGAGTGTGTGCGTCGATACACAGTGCCGGATAGGTGTTTGCGATCACAACGGCGTCCGCGCCTTCGGATTCAGCCGCCTTCGCCGTAAGTCCAATTATACCAATGGCGGGGGACAGCTTTACCCAGAGGGGCCGCTTCGAAGCCCTCCGAGCTGCTCGGACCACCTCCGCTGTGAGTACTGGATCGACTCCGAACTCGGCCCCGCCATGCTCAACATTGGGGCACGAGATATTGAGCTCGTAAGCCGCTATCCCCTCGGCATCTTCAAGGACCCGGATCACCTCCACGTAGTCGCCGATATTGTTTCCAAAGACGTTAGCGATAATCGCGGTGTCGAAGCGGCGGAGGTCGGGGAGCTTTTCGGCCACAAACGCCCTCACCCCCACATTCTGCAGCCCGATCGCGTTGATCATCCCGCTGGCTGTCTCGGCCATCCGCGGAGCAGGGTTCCCGGCCATCGGCTCCCGGGATAGCCCCTTGACCACGATCCCGCCCAGCCGGTTTAGGTCGACAATCGAGGCAAACTCCACCCCATAGCCAAATGTCCCGCTGGCCGCAATAATTGGATTTTTGAAGGGAACTGTACCTACGTTGACTCGGAGGTCTACCCCCGAAGGCCGCTCTCGGATACCTACCGGCTCGGGCGAACTCACTGCCGCAAAGTCTAGCACGCAAGTCAAGAAATCGGTGGGCTCCGGCGACGTTCGGCGATTGGGGGCTGGGTAGCGCTGGTTGTCCGCCCGGCATGTGCGTGCAAAGCTGCCAGCCTGGGCCAGGGTTTTAGCAGCAGATCGCCGCTTTTGCGACCGCGGTTTCAGGTGGAAGCGTGGGCCTTCAGGCCCACGAAAAGCGCGCTCCATGAAAGGGCTTTAGCCCTGGGCCGTCGCCGCCCGCCCCGAATCCACGGCTGCAGACTCGCCGCCGTCTATGCTAGGATGAGGCGCTCAAATGCGCGTCGTCGAAAAGCGTCAGCTCCTATCCGCCGAAGAGATCAACCGGACGCTCCAGCGGCTGGCCCACGAAATCATCGAAAAGAGCGAGGGTGCCCAAGGATCTGGCCCTGATCGGAGTCCGTCGCCGCGGCGTCACGCTGGCCGACCGCCTGGTGCGCTCGATCCGAGCCTTTTCCAGAGCCGACGTCCCGATGGGCATTCTCGACATCGCGCTCTATCGCGACGATCTCTCGACCATCGGTTCGCAGCCGTCGCTCCAGGGCACCGAAATCGATTTTCCGGTCGACAATCGCGATCTCGTGATCGTGGATGATGTGCTCTACACCGGCCGCACCATCCGCGCTGCGATGAACGGCCTCTTCGATCTAGGCCGCCCGAGCCGGATCCGCCTGTGCGTCCTGATCGACCGCGGACATCGCGAGCTTCCGGTCGAAGCCACGTTCGTCGGCCGCAACGTGCAGACGAGCGACACCGAGATTGTCGAAGTTCGCCTCCAGGAAGTGGATGGCGAGGAGCGCGTGGTTCTGGTCGACCGCGTTCCCTGATCGGCGCCGGGACTTCGGAGGCGGCAAAACTCAACTAAAGGGACACAGTGCAGCGCCTGTCACACTTGCTCGGAACCGAAAACCTCACCCGCGAGCAAATCACTTTTATTCTCGATCAGTCCAAGCCCTTTCAGGAATTCCAGCGTTACCCTCTGAAAAAACTCGCCACTCTCCGCGGCAAGACGGTCGCCGTCGCTTTCTTCGAGTCGTCCACGCGCACGCGCATCAGCTTCACCACAGCCGCGTCGCGCCTCGGCGCCGATACGATGGCTCTGCAGGCGGAATCCTCCAGCCTGAAAAAGGGCGAATCGCTGATCGATACCGTCCGCACCATCGAAGCCATGCGTCCCGACGGCATCGTGATCCGCCACAGTTCTTCCGGCGCGCCGGAATTCGTCGCCGAGCGCCTCGAAATTCCCGTGCTCAACGCGGGCGACGGCACGCACGAGCATCCCACGCAGGCGCTCCTCGACGCGCTCACCATCCGCGATCGCAAAGGCGGCCTCGATGGGTGGAACATCACCATCCTCGGCGACATCCTCCACAGCCGCGTGGCCCGCTCGAATATCCATCTGCTTAGCAAATTCGGCGCGCAGATCACGCTCTGCGGCCCCGCGATGTGGGTGCCGCGCGAATTAGAAAATCTAGCGCCCGGCATTCGCTGCACCACCTGCACGGACGAAGCTCTTGAAGGCGCGGACATCGTCATGGTCCTGCGCGTGCAAACCGAGCGCCTCCACGAGCCCGCGCTCGCCGCCGACGAATACATTCTCGGCTACCAGCTCACGGCCAAGCGCCTGCGCCTCGCGCGTCCCGGCGCGCTCGTGCTGCATCCCGGCCCGATGATTCGCGGCCTCGAAATCGATCCGGCCGTCGCCGACGGCCCGCAGTCGGGCGTCCTCGAGCAAGTGACCAACGGCCTCGCCGTGCGCATGGCTCTTCTCTATCACCTGATTGGCGGCGCTCCCGTCGACGCGCCCCATCCCGCAAAGGACCGCTCGAATGCTTCTGATTAAGAACGGCCGCGTTCTCGATCCGGCCACCAAAACCGATGCCGCTCTCGATGTTCTCCTCGACGCAGGCCGCATCGCGCGTGTCGGCGCGAATCTCTCTGCCGACGGCGCCGAAATCTTCGACGCCAAGGGCCTGATCGTCGCGCCAGGTTTTATCGACCTGCACTGCCATCTGCGCGAGCCCGGCCAGGAACTTTCCGAGACGATCGAGACCGGAACGCTCGCCGCCGCCCGCGGCGGATTCACCGCCGTCTGCTGCATGCCCAATACCCAGCCGGTCAACGACAGCGCCTCCGTCACGCGCGGCATCGTCGAACGCGCCGCAACCTCCGGCGCCGTGCGCGTCTGGCCGATCGGCGCGGCATCGGTGGGTAGCAAAGGCGAAGCGCTCGCCGAAATCGCCGCGATGAAAAATGCCGGCATCGTCGCCGTCAGCGACGACGGCAAGCCCATCGCCACTGCTCGCCTCATGCGCCAGGTGATGGACTACTGCAATTCGCTCGGCCTGCCCGTCATCGACCACTGCGAGGATCCGTCGCTCTTCGCGGGCGGCGTCATGCGCGAAGGCCCGCACTCGCTACGCCTCGGCCTGAAAGGCATCCCCGCGCAATCGGAATCCATCTGCGCAGGACGCGATGTCGAGATCGCTTCGCTCACCGGCGCGCGCCTTCACATCGCGCACATGTCCACGCGCGGCGCGCTCGAATATGTTCGCTGGGGCAAAAAGCAGGGCCTGCGCGTCACCGCAGAAGTCACGCCCCATCATTTCGCGCTCACCGACGAGGACGTTCGCTACGACACGCACTACAAAATGAATCCGCCGCTCGCCTCCCGCGAAGATCGCGACGCACTCATCGACGGCCTCGCCGACGGCACTATCGACGCCATCGCCACCGACCACGCCCCGCACCATCCCGCCAGCAAAGACGTCGAATTCGACCGCGCCCCCTTCGGCATCACCGGCTTCGAAACCGCGCTCTCGCTAGGCCTCACGGTCCTCGTCGACGCGAAAAAACTTTCGCTGATGCGCCTGATCGAGCTTTTCACCACCGGCCCGGCCAGCGTCCTCGGCCTCGAACGCAAAATCGCTGCCGGCCAACCAGCCGACCTCACAATTTTCTCGACCGATTACGACTGGACATTCCGCGCCTCTGAATCCCCGAGCAAATCCCGCAACACGCCCTTCGACGGCCGCACCTTCCGCGGCGCGCCAATGGCGACAATCGTAGCCGGCCGCGTAGTCTTCCGCCGCGAACCGTCCGCGTCATGACTGGAGTCACAGGTGGGAGCGCGGGACTTTTTACCCTGAGCAAAGTCGAAGGGCGTCCCTCCAGAAGCACATGAAATAAAAGGGGCTTCAGCCCCGGCCGATGCCTTTGAAGTTCCGGGTGCCCCATCCTCGGTTTGTGAGGGTGGGGCCGTTGCCACGAGGGGACGTTACTTTCTCGCGACGAATATTGATAGAGCACCTTCCCGTCGCTCGCGCAATTTTCAGCGTTGCCGCGCACGAAGCACAACTTCTCCGCGTCCTCTGCGTCTCTGCGGTAGCACTTTCCTCTGTGCCTCGGCATCTATGTTAATTTAGGCTCCCTTTCGGAGCCCAAAACCTATGGCCGAACCAAGCGCACAGCAGAACCGCACCACCGCCAACACGAGCGACTACCTCGCCGCAGAACGCACCTTCCTCGCATGGATTCGCACCGGCCTCGCCCTCATGGGCTTCGGCTTCGTCGTCGCGCGCTTCGGCCTCTTCCTTCAGGAATTCCGAATCGTAGCACCCGCCCTTGCCGTGCAGAGCCGCGTCACGGGCGGCCACTCCGTTTGGTTCGGCACAGCCCTGATCGTCACTGGAGTCATCGTCGAAGTATTTGCATGCTGGCACCAGGTCAATATCGTCGGCCAATTAAATCGCGGCGCAACCGACTTCACGAAATCCTCGAAAGTCGCCATAGCCTTGGGCACATTCCTCGCCATTGTCGGCGTCGCCATGGCCATCTACCTCATCTCAGTGTAAGCACCACGATAGGATTCTTCCGAAACAGGAGAACAACGATGCCTCCGACCACGGCCAACGGAATCGTCAGCAAGCCCAGCAATCATTCAGTGGATGCCACGGTAGAAAAGCTAAAAGGAATCCTGCAGGCGAAAGGCGTAGCTCTCTTCGCGCTAGTCGACCACAGCGGCGAAGCCGAAAAAGTAGGCCTGAAGATGCCCCCCACCAAGCTCCTCATCTTCGGCAGCCCAAAAGCCGGCACTCCGCTGATGGTCGCATCCCCCAGCATCGCCATCGACCTCCCGCTGAAAATCCTGATCGCGGAAGACGCCGAAGGAAAAGTGTGGGTCAGCTACAACGCGCCGCAGTACCTGAAGGAACGTCATAATCTGCCGGAAAGCTTGTTGCAGAATATCGCCGTGATCGAAGCACTGGCGACCGCCGCCGCTCAATAGCGAAGCGAAAGACACCCGCGACCGCCAATCACTGCCAAGGTCACACGTCTCGCGCTGTCATTCCGAGCGAAGTCCCGCGCGATTTTGCCTTTCCCGCGGTGTTTGCGGGCGCGGGACGCAGGGAGGAATCTGCTTTTTTCTTTAGCCCATACCTGCTCGAATCGACCCGCAGGCAAGCGCTTTCGCGAATTTCGCATTTCGGCAGGTTGCTAGTGCGCGGCAGGCTCAGCTGCAGGATGCATCCCGTGCTGCGGCACTTCGTGGACGCCGCGCGGCGGCGGCTCCTGGTGGAATCGGAAAAGCTGGTTGAGCGGCCCCGCGCCCTTTCCGATCGGATACGACTTCTCGATCGCCTTCGTCACATACGCCTTCGCCAGAATCACGGCTTCCCGTAACTGCTGACCGCTCGCCAGCTGCGCCGCGATCGCCGACGAAAACGTGCAGCCCGACCCGTGCGTGTTCGGGCTCTTCACGTGCTCGCCGCCGAACGTCTCGATTTCCGTTCCATCGCACAGCACGTCGATCGGCTTCTCGAAGTGCCCGCCGGTCACGATCACCGCGCGCGCTCCCATGTCGAGCAGCTTCTGCCCGGCCGCCTTCATCCCGTGCAAATCTTTCACCTCGAGTCCCGTCAGGAACTCCGCCTCGGGAATATTCGGCGTGATCACGCTCGCGCGCTTCAGCAGTTCGTCGCGCACAAACTTCAATCCCGGCGCGTCCAGCAGCTCGGTGTTGCCCGCCGTCGGCCGCGACACCGGATCGAGCACCACGTGCGCGAATTTATATTTGTCGAGAAACTCGGCCACCACCGCCGCATTCGCGCGATTCCCGAGCATGCCGATCTTCACGCCCGCGATCGGCGAGTCTTCGGCCAGCGCCTCGAGCTGCGCGCGCAGCGTCGCCGCCGAAGTCACCTGCACCGCGAGCACTCCCTGCGTCGACTGCACGGTCAGCGCCGTCACCGCCGCCACGCCGTAGCAGTTGTGCGCCGCGAATGTTTTCAGGTCCGCGGCCACACCCGCGCCGCATGAGGGATCGAATCCGGCAATCGTCAGCAGGATGGGTGGTACGGGAGTCCCGTGGTTCGTGTGCGTAGCGTGACTACTCAACTTCGCGTGCCCTCCGCGCGAGGCACAAATGCCGGCGACGCCCAACCTCGGAGCGTGCCGGCAAATGAAAATGTACGCGCCTTCTCGCCCTGCGCGCAACAAATTTCTTTCTCGCGCGGTGCATCAGCCGATCCGTCGCAGCCCGCCGCCTCGATGTCTCCTCAATCGTTCGAAGCGGCGGCGCGCGAGCATCTCACGCAAACGGATTTTCGTCGCCGCTCGGCCCGTAAATCGAAGGCACCGGCACATCGAGCAGCCGCAAATACACCGAGAGCTGTCCGCGGTGATGGTAAATATGGCTGAGCATGATCATTCGCACCACATCCTGGCGCGACTTGGTGAAGAGCGGCCGCCCATTCGCTTTCAGCGTCCACGCGGCGCGCAGCTGCTCGTCGCTAAGGCTGTCGAGAAAAGCTCCCGCGTCTTCCACGCTTTGATCGAACACGGCGAGAATCTCCTCCGCGCTCTTCGCTTCCTCGAATCGGAAAGCCTTGGGGTCAACTTCGTGCTCCGTCTTCCTCATATTGGCCACAAACCGTCCGGGAACTACGGCGATGTGCAAGCCCAGTTGACCGAGCGACATCGACTTCGCGGTCGGCCTCCAGCTCAGCTTATCGGCCGGAATCCTCTCCAGCACGCGCCGCGTCGTCTTGGCTTCTTCGCGGAATTCGGTGCCGACTGGTGTTACTACGCTCATCTTTTCCACTGCAGCAGTCGCGTTCGTCATTGATTCTCTCCTTCTTCGTAAGAAATTTGGCCCGACTAACTGTTGAAAAGCGATTCGATGGATATTGAATTGTCGCGTTTAGGCGAACTGCCACGCTCTGCGGCTAAGAGCAGCCACACCCTTTCGCGTTTGCATCTTCCCGTCTTCGGACGGCTGCTGCGTAAGGGTCGGTTATGATGTCGACCCACTTCGCGTTGGGCGACGACGCCTCGGCTTCGTAGTTGTCGTGCCAGTTCCACCACTTGTACGGCGGCGTCTGCGGGTAACCCTCCGGCGAATCTTCCCAGGTTTCCTGGCGCCCGAGCGGCGTGATGTCGAGATAGCTCCAAGTGGTCCCCATCGCCTCGTCGCCGCGGTTGTTGATGAAGTAGGTGCGGAACACTCGCTCGCCCTCGCGGAAGAACACGTTGTGGCCGTGCCACTGATCCACGCCGAAGTCGGCGTCGAAGCTGTCCGTGATCGTGTACCACGGCATCTCCCAGCCCATCCGTGCCTTCAGGCGCGCGATGTCTGCCTGCGGCGCGCGTGAGGCGTAAGCGAGCGTGGTGTCGCGTGCGTTCAGATGGGCCAGGTGCGCCACCTGATCGGCGCCCAGGGAGCAGCCGCGGCATGCGTGCTCGGGCCACCCGAACACGCCGGGGTCGAAGAAGGCGCGATAGACGATCAGTTGCCGCCGGCCCTCGAACAAATCGAGCAAGCCCACCTTTCCCTTCGGCCCTTCGAACTCGTACTTTTTCTCCACCGCCACCCACGGCATTCGCCGGCGCTCCGCGGCCAGCGCGTCACGCGAGCGAGTGAAGGCTTTCTCCTTAACCAGCATTTGCTGCCGTGCGCTCTCCCATTCCTGCTGCGACACGATCGGTGGCGTCTTCATCGCGAGGCCCTCGTTTCTCTCCTTGCTTGCTGACATCGTCTTCTCCTCCTGTTTCCTGAATTTCAACTCGCCCCGAAATTTCCGGCCGCTCTGCGGCAGCCTTCTTCCTGCGAAGCTTGTTTGCGACAAACGCTGTCGCACCGCCAGCCGAGCCTGTCTTGGCCGCAATCAGCGCGGCCGCCGTCGCAATGCATACAGGACACATCGTTCCACTCCTTCTCGCGCGAGCGCCCGCGGCATTCGAGGGCGCCCACGCGACTCGCTGCGCGCTCAGCGCGCCGCGCCTTTTCCGCCACCCGCCTTTTCCGCCCGTTCCTTCGCATGCGCGGCGATGTAAGCCCAGCCCTTCCCGAATCCCTCGCGGCGGTCCGCGGGAATCATTCCGATCGCCATGTGGTGAAACTTGATCAGCGTCCCGCCCGCTTCTTCGCTCAGCCGGTATTGGACATTCGAAGTGGCCGCGTACGACATCATTAGCGGACCGTAGATCTCGAGCAGCGTCGGCCGCTTGATCGCCTGCACGTGCCCCCAAAGGTGCCCGTTGCCGTCGCCCAGGTCGCGATACCAGCGCCCGCCCGGCCACGGCTCGAGCTTCATTGGTATGGCCTCGCCGTTGAGCATTTCCATCGACGAGCCAAGCTGCTCGAGCAGCGAGTCAAACGTCACCGCCAGCGGCGCCTTCACGTGAATTTCTTCGTTGATGCTGAGCGTCAAGTCTTCAATCTTCCCGGCTGTTGCCATTGCGATCATCGTTCTCTCCTTTTTTCAGTTCGTTATTTGGAAAACCAAATTCGATTCGCGGCGCGCGGATCGCTCAGTGCGCGGCCTTGCGCGCTGCGTGCAGCGCCTCCGCCCGTTCCTTCAGGAGCGCATGCGTGAATTTCCACCCGTTCGGAATGCCCTGCCGGTGCTCGTCCAAAATCAGCCCCAGCGCCTGATGATGGAATGCAATCAGCGTCCCGCCCGCCTCTTCGCTCAGCCGGTACTGCAAGTTCGATATCGCGGGATACGACATGATCAGCGGCCCGCACAACTCGAGCAGCGTCGGCCGCTTGATCGCCTGCACGTGCGCCCACAGGTGCCCGTTGCCGTCGCCGAGGTCGCGATACCATCGCCCGCCCGGCCACGCCTCGAGCTTCATCGGCAAAGGACGATCCGCGCCCACTTCATTCATCGGCCCGATTTGTTCCAGCAGTGTCGCAAACGTCAGGTCCAGCGGCGCCTTCACGTGAATTTCTTCCCGGATGCTCAGCGTCAAATCTTCAACTCTTGTGATCGCCATTCTTCCCTCCGCCTGATTCGGATTTGCCTTCCCTCGCCTTGGCCTCCGCGCGTTCCTTCACGCGCGCCAACTGATGTCGCCAGAGCTGCTCGAACGTTCCCGCCCATTCATGCAGCGGCCGGATCGCCTCGGCGTTCGTCCGATAGAGCATCCTGCGCCCGTCGCGCCGCACCCGCACCAGCCCCACGTCCTTCAGCACGCGCAGGTGCTTCGACACTGACGGCTGCTCCAGCCGCAGCGTCGCCACAATGTCTCCGACGGGCCGCTCCTGCAGCGCGAGGTAGTTGAGAATTTCCCGTCGCCGCGGTTCCGCCACCGCATTGAACGCATCCGAGGTTGTCGCCGCTCTCGCCATGCCCGCACAATACATTCCCATATAGGAATATGTCAAGCGAAATTTCCAGCACGCCGTAAGTCTTTGAATTTGCATGTGTAGCGGCCGCCTCGCTTTTAGGCGGGCGCCTTTTCTTCGCGTCAGCGCCGCGGGGAGGACTCGTTGAAAATGGGTAGCGCGGCGGCAGCGGTTTGCGAATTTTTCAGATTTCAGATTTCACATTCTTGAACTTCCGATTCGTCTTTTTCCTCGCTTGATGCGCACCGCTCGAATCCGCGACAATCTCGACCATGCCCAGCCCGCAGATCGAAAACGTTTCAGACACGGCGTTCGCCGTGGCGCATTACCGCGCGGAGGAAACCGAGCGCCCCGACGCGCTCTTCCGCGATCCCCTCGCCTCCGTTCTCGCGGGAGAACGCGGCAAGCAGATGAGCATCGCGATGCCCGCTCCCGGCATCACGAGCCAGATCGTGGTGATCCGCACCTGCATCATCGACGGCTTCATTCGCTTCGCGATCTCCGAGGGCGTCGACACGATCGTGAATCTCGGCGCGGGCCTCGACACGCGTCCCTATCGCATGGACCTGCCCGAGTCTCTGCTGTGGATCGAAGTGGATTATCCGCGCGTGATCGAGTTCAAGGACGAGCGCCTCGCCGCGCAAAAGCCACGATGCCGCCTGGAACGTGTCGCGCTCGATCTCGCGAATCTGCCGGAGCGCCGCAAGTTTCTCGAAGGCATCAACGCGCGCGCGAAAAAGCTGCTGATTATCACCGAAGGAGTGGTTTCGTATTTAAGCGAGGAGGATGTCAGCTCGCTCGCCGACGATCTGCGCGCGATGGATCATGCATACGGATGGATCGTCGAATACTTTTCGCCAGAGCTCGCGAAATTTCGTATGCGCCGCGGCTTCCACCGCAAGATGCAAAATGCCCCGTTCAAATTCATGCCGAAAGACTGGTTCGCCTTTTTCGCGGCCCACGGCTGGCGCACCAAGCGCATCGGCTACCTCCCGGAAGAGGCCGAGCGCCTCGGCCGCCCGATCACGCTCCCCGGCCTTCTCGGAGTCATCATGAAAATCCGCGGCCTCCTCGCTTCCAAAGCGCGCCGCGAAGCCTTCCGCAAATTCCAGGCCTACGTCCTGCTGGAACGCAGCTAAAGGTTTAAACATTCGACCCGTTTGCATCCGCCGTGACGGATAGCGCCGGGTCCTTTTAGGCCCGGCCGCCTTTGAGTTTGATTTTTCGTCCGCGCGACCGCGCCAGCGATAGCGCAGGAACTGGTAACTGGTAGATGATCATGTTGCTGAAATCGGGGTCAGGAGCGCCGCGTCGTGCCACGGATACGCCGTGGCGGAGCGAATCACGCAGCTGCAATCCGGGAATGGCGCGTCCGTCCCGAGTTGGCGGGCGTACGGATCGCGTTTGTGGCCCTCCGGCGTCCTTGGGGTCCTCAATCCTTGCGTCGAGCATTGCATGCGGACCCCCTCGGAAGTACATTTAGGAGGCGCTCGGGAAGTCAAAACACACTTTCCCCGTTTCGCATGCGCCTGGTCGCTTTCCTGCGCTCGCGATCCGGACATAGTCGCTCTGCGGCTTTTAAGTCATTGCTGGAATCCCGATGGATGTAGCAGGGCTATCTGTCTCTGCCGCCGGGATGGGAGGTAGCACCATGTTTCTTGATTTCTATCGACTGCACCAGCAGCCCTTCGGCGTCACTCCCGACCCGGCATACCTCTATCCGAGCCGCACGCACTGCGAAGCGCTCGACGCCCTCACCGAAGGAATCCTGAGCGCGCGCGGATTCCTCGCGCTGATCGCCGAGCCCGGCATGGGCAAGACCACCCTCCTCTATCAGGTGCTTGAGGGTCTCCGTGGCACCGCCCGCGCGGCATTCCTCTTCCAAACGCAGTGCAACTCCCGCGAATTCTTCCAATATCTGCTTAGCGAGCTCGGCGTCGACGCGACCGGCATGGGCCTCGTCGCCATGCACAACAAGCTCAACGAAATGCTGTTCGCCGAAATGCTCGCGGGCCGCCGCTTCGTCCTGATCGTCGACGAGGCGCAAAATCTCGACGAGTCCGTGCTCGAAACGATCCGCCTGCTTTCGAATTTCGAGACCGAGCACACCAAGCTCTTGCAAATCATCCTGTCCGGACAGCCGCAACTCGGCGACAAGCTCGGCCAAAAGCAGTTGTCCCAACTCCTGCAGCGCATCGCCGTAGTGCAGCGCCTCGAAGCGCTCTCGATGGAGGAGACTGCCGGCTACGTTCGCCATCGCCTGAAAGTCGCGGGACATTCCGGCGAAGACATCTTCGATCCGGAAGCCTTGGCCATCGTCTCCGAACGCACTGGCGGTGTGCCGCGCAGCATCAACAACCTCTGCTTTCACGCTTTGCTCGAAGGCTACGCGCAAGGACGCCGCACGATTTCGGCGGACATCGTCGATAAAGCCGATCGTAAGCTGCGAGTGCTTCCGGGAACTCGCTCCGCGCCGTCGCCCGAGCCGGAAGCGCCCGCTGCCGATACTCCGGAGACTGCCAGCGCTGCCGCACCGCAACAGCTGACCTACAAGCCGCGCGGGAAATTCGGCTTGCATGGCTGGGTCGTCTGGATATGCGCGCTCGCGGCTTTCGTTCTGCCGGCCAGCGCCGCCCTGCCGCGTTACGGGCTGGGCAAAATGATGCGGCTCGCGCGTGGTCAGGTGAACGCGATCTTGGCATCGCCGCTCCGCCACAACACCCGCCGCGGCACGCTGAGCGCAGCGGGCATCGCATTCGCGGACGCCTCGCCAATGCCCGCACATGCTGAAGAAGTCGACGATCGCCTGCAGGCCCCCGGCGTGCCCGAAGTGGCCGACGCCGATCAACCGCTCCAGCTGCCGCGCGCCGCACATGGCACGCCCGACGTGACCGCGATCCAAGTCTCGAGCACGCAAAACGACGCGCGCATCGTCGTCCAGCTCGACGACGCCGTCCAGTACAACTCGGCGCGCATCAGCAACCCCGAGCGAATCTATTTCGATTTGTACAAAGCGCGGCTGAGCCCGTCCGTGGCGCAAAAAACAGTTCCCGTGCAGGACGGTCTGCTCAAATGGGTCCGCGCGGCGCAAAACACCGACGACGTCGTGCGCCTCGTGCTCGACGCCGACAAAGCCAAAGCCTATTCCGCGCAGCTGCTTTCGGATCCGTATCGCTTGGTCATCGACGTTCACGCGCAATCCACGGGCGCCCCAGCGGGCAGCGCCGCCTCAAGCGCGGGGCAGAGCAGCGCGGGCAACGCGTCGCTCGCGAGCGCGAGCCGGCAAACTCATCCTTCGCTCACGCAGGAATTGGGACTCAAGATCAGCCGCATCGCCATCGATCCCGGCCACGGTGGTTACGACACGGGCGCGATGGGACCGCACGGCCTGATGGAAAAGAATCTCTGCCTCGACGTAGCGCTGCGCCTGGGCCGCCTGATTCAGGCGAACGTTCCCGGCGCGGAAGTGATCTACACGCGCACCACCGACAAGTACGTTTCGCTCGAAGATCGCACCGCGATCGCCAACCGCGCGCACGCCGACCTCTTCATCTCGATCCACGCGAATTCAAGCGACAGCCCCGAGGCCCGCGGCGTTGAAACGTACTACCTCAGCCTGTTGGCGTCGCCCGAATCGATGCGCCTCGCGACCCGCGAGAACGCCTTCGCGCAATCGTCGCTCCACGATCTTCCCGAGCTGATTCAAAAGATTACGCGCAACGCGAAGATCGCTGAATCGAAGCTGTTCGCCCAGGATATCCAGAATGCCCTCGCCGCGCGCCTACAGCTCGTCAGCCGCGGCGAAACGAACCGCGGCGTAAAGCGCGCCCCGTTCGTGGTGCTCACCGGGGCCGATATGCCCGCGGTTCTCTCCGAAATTTCCTTCATCAGCAACGCGAGCGACGAGAGCCTGCTGCTCGACAGCGCGCAGCGCCAGCGCGTCGCCGAAAGCCTCTACCGCGGCATCGAAACGTATCTCGACAGCCTCAACAGCCTCCCGGCCAGAAAGCAGCCTCTGGTCAGCGAGAACAGTCCGACCGCCGCGGCGGCCCTGGCCACACCCGTATCCGCAATCGCGCGAAATCCGCAGTAACCTTCCAGGCGAGAATCGAGTCGAGAGACCTATGGAGTGCGGGAGCTCGCTCCCGCTGTCTGCCGTCTGGGCTTGCCCGGACGTGCTCCCCGCTCAAGCCACATGCGCGACAGTAGTCGTACGGGGCCACGCCAGCCGAGAATCTCTGTGGGTCGTGGCTTCCAGCCACGACATTAGCGTCGCAAGCGACAAGGCTTCAGCCCCTGAAGTTCCCGCAAGCGTTAGCCACGCAGGCCCCGCGTTTAGCCCAGCTCCCGCTAAGGCTTCGCCGCCTCGTCGATAAACCCGGCGATATTGGCCTTCAATCGCGGAAGTTCCTTCTCGTTAAGGTAGATCATGTGGCCCGAGTGGTAATACTCGAACTCGATCCGGCTCCGCAGATTCGCGGGAAGCCCCAAATGGTCCATGGTGTATTCGGTGGCGAAAAAAGGCGTGGCCATGTCGAAGAATCCGTTCTCCACCTGAACGCGCAAGTGCGTATTGTCGAGAAACGCGGAAACGAGGTCGTCATCCACGCTCGGCGCGCCCGGAAAGCCACCGGGAGCCGCATTGTGCTTCCAATCCCAGTGTTGGCTGGGGTCGCTCGGCAAAACTTCGTACGTCATCTCCGGATTGAATTTCAGATCCTGCCGGAGATAGGCGTTGATTGCGGCGGTAAACGCTCCGCTCACGGCCGAAAACGACGGGTCGTACGAAGCGTTTTCGGCGATCAAGTCCGTCGTCGGCCCCGAGTAGCGCGCGTCGTAGCGGCCCACCACCAGGCCGCGGCTCCTCTCAAGCTCGGCTTCGAACTGCGCCAGGTTCACGCGCAGATTCGCTTTGACGAAATAGTCCGCGCTGATGCCCGTGAAATCCGACAGCCTGTTCGCGATCGTGGTTTTCTCCGCGTCCGTGATGTTCGAGCCCTTCATCAGCGCCGCGGCGTAGTCCGTCGCTGCAAAATCGCGCGCCTGTTTCAGAAACGCGTCGAGATCGTCGGGACGATTCTTGAGCGTCTTGTAATACCAGGCAGCCGCCGCATAGCTCGGCAGGTAGAACATGTACGAGCGGTCGTCGCCGGTACTGAACTCGAGTGTACTGAGATCGAGCACGCTCGAAATCAGGACGATTCCGTTGATGTAAATCCCGTCGTGATCCTCGAGATAATTTCCGAGCGCCACCGAGCGGAACGTCCCGTAGCTTTCGCCGATCAGGAACTTCGGTGAATTCCAGCGCCCGTTGCGATCCAGATAGATTTTAATGAACTGCGCGAGCGAGTGAACGTCGCCATCGACGCCCCAGAAATCCTTGTTGTCGCCCTTGCCCACCACGTGGCTGAATCCCGTGCCTACCGGATCGATGAAAACCATATCGGTCTTGTCGAGCAGGGAACTGGAATTGTCCACGATCTGATACGGCCCCGGCCCGGTCGGTTCCGCGTTTTCGGTCACCACGCGCCGCGGCCCAAATGCGCCCATGTGCAGCCACAAGGATGCCGATCCCGGCCCGCCGTTATAAATGAACGCGATCGGCCGCTGGCTCGAGTCCTTCACGTCGCTGCGCACGTACGCCGTCGAGTACATCAGCGCCACAGGCTCGTCCTTGGCGTTCTTCAGCAGCGTTGTCGAGGCGGTGGCCTTGTACGGAATCGCCTGGCCGCCGATCTGGATGGTGTGTTCGGTGACGGACGATTCCTCCTTCGCCGTCGCGTCCGGCGGCGCCTTTGCCTCGGGCGCTTTCGACTGGTCGGCGGCTGCCGGCTCTTTCGGCGGCTCCTGCGCCTGCGCGAATGCCGCTGAGGCTTGAGCCGAAATCATTCCGATGGTCAGTGCGATAAGAATCAGGGCTTTTCTCATCATCAGACGGTCTCCTATCGGCGAGCGTTGTATTTATTACGAACCGCGGAACGTTGAATGCAACTTGACGATTTTGTCAGCCCCACGCGGCCAATGCAAACAAACCCGCCCGAGCAAACCCCGCCCAGCTTGTCGCTTAGACGCGGCACCCCGCCCAACGTCTCAACAATTTCATCTGGGGTCCCAGCGCAAGAGCGGGGTCGCGCGAGTGGAGAATAACGGCGCGATGCCTGTATAATCAGCCTCACGCTGGTGTGGCGGAACTGGCAGACGCGCCGGACTCAAAATCCGGTGGCCGCAAGGCCGTGTGGGTTCGATTCCCTCCACCAGCACCATTCCTAGGTCGGGCGCACATTTGCCGGGCAAGCGCGCGTAGCGCTGGCGTCCCGCCGGCGCTTCTTGCGCACCCTAATCCAACTGCGACGATCAATGTTCACGCAATGGTTCGGCCGTAGGGGCGCCGCATGCTGCGTCCTTCGAAGCCGCGCATGCAAAATCAAGGTGACTGCGCCTAGGCGTCGGCGCTAGCGACCGCGCCACAAAATCCTACGCCACCGCCCCGCGCCGGTGCGCGATCTGCTGCCGGTACTCAATCACCGTAAGGACGATCACGATCAGATCGAACACGGTCAGCAGAATCATCGCGAGCGAATGCGTCAACGTGTATCGGTACATTTGATAGCCGATGAACGCCGACAGCATGACGATCATCAGCGGATACGCCCACAATCTGTTCCACAGCAGCGCCAGCACCAGGCACAGCTTCACGCCGCCGTGCGACAGCAGATACCACGAAGCAAAATGGCTCCCGCCGTCGGCCAGGTGCTCGAACGCGCGATGCAGATTCCGCATCACGAAATCATTCGGATCCTGCGAGAAATCCTGCGTCAGCACGGACATCACCACGCGGTTCAGCGTCTGGGGCGAGACCTTCAGCAGTATGAACCCGCCCACCGTCTCGAGCAGCGCGTGCAGCCCCTTCAGCATGATGCTCACGCGAAAGCCCTCGTGAAGGACCTCGTCCGTCCGAGGATGAGGATGATGTGGAGAAGATTGCTGCACTTCGATGGATGACCTCCGTCGTCTCTGTGTAGAGATTACCAGAGGCCTTCCGTGAAAAGCAGGCAAGGCCAGGAAACCGCCGCGCTACACGACACGCAGTACGATTTTCCCGCGCGTGTGCCCGGTCGCATTCAGAGTATGCGCGGCGGCGGCTTCGGAGAGAGGAAACACTTTTTCGATCGAGGCCTTGAGCTTCCCGGAATCCACGAGCTTTGCGATTTCGTCGAGCTGCGCCACGTCGGCTCGCACGAACGTATGCCCCGTGCGCACTCCGCGTGCAGCCGCCTTCTCCTCCGAAGGCGGCCGCAGAATCGACACGTAGATTCCGCCCTTCTTGATCACCTGGTACGACCGGTCGGCCGTCTCGCCCGTGATCGTATCGAGCACCATATCCACGTCGTGGACCACGTCCTCAAAACGCGTCGTGTTGTAGTCGATCACCTGATCGGCGCCGAGCGAGCGCAGAAATTCCTGGTTGCGCTGCGACGCCGTCGCGATCACGCGCGCGCCCTTGATCTTCGCCAGTTGCACCGCGAAGTGGCCCACGCCCCCCGCCGCCCCGTGGATCAAAACCGTTTGGCCCGCCGAGAGCTGCCCGTTGTCGAAGAGTGCCTGCCACGCCGTGAGAGCCGCGAGCGGAATCGCCGCAGCCGTCACGAAGTCGATCGATTTGGGTTTGAGCGCGATTTCCGATTCCCGCGCCACCATATACTCGGCGTACGAACCCTCGCGCGCCAGGTCGGTGCGCCCGTAAACTTCATCTCCGGGCTTGAGCCGGGTGACGCCGGAACCCACCGTTTCGACCACGCCCGCAACGTCCCATCCCGGTACAAAAGGCAGCTTATACTGCAGGCGTTCTTTGAAGTACCCTTCTCGGATGGCGCGGTCCACCGGATTCACGCCGGCCGCATGCACGCGGATCAGCACCTCCCCAGCGCCGGGCTGAGGGCGCGGAGCGTCCTCATACGTAAGGACTTCCGGGCCGCCATATTTGTGAATCCGCACCGCCTTCATCGTGTCCATGAGAACTTCCCCTCCGTTTTTCTGGGATCGCCTATCGAGCGTTGGGTTTCTGCCTGCCCGGCGGACCGCTTAATTTACTTCTTCCGCAAGCAATCAGAAAAGAGATTTTATTGCCCTCGCCCGGGCGCTGTGCTACCTTGCGCGCCATAGGGAGAATGTAGGGGGAATGCTGTTGGGCCCGGATTTACTCGGTGAACCTGTCCTCGAACCTCGTCCAACCAACGCACGGCCCGAGCATGGGTTTGCTGCCAGCCAGACAGGGAGGGCAGTTCCATGTTTGAAGAACAGCAAGAAGAGGATCAGCAGTCCAGCCGGCGCGGAACGATCATCGTCATTTCGATCGTGGTCGTCCTAGCGATCGTAAGCACGCTCGTGTACCTCGATTCGAAGGGCTACCTCAAATCGACAGCCACAAGCGCGGCCACCAACACGCCGGCTGCGGCCGTTTTGAACGCGAACCCGGCCAAAGACCTGCACGTTCTCAGCGACCCCACGATGGTCAAGGACGACAGCGGCGCTGCGGCGTGGCTGGTCGATCTGCGCAACGAGTCGCAAACGCTCACGTACACTCACATCAAGTACCAGACCATCTACGGCGGCCCGAACCAAAGCGTGCTCACGCAAAACGACGGCGAGATGACCGTGACGCTCGCGCCCGGCGAAGAGCAAAACGTCCAGTTCAAGGACATTCAATACCCGGACAACGTGCAGTGGTTCCGCGTGAAGATCACCGGCGCAGACGCGTCGCAGTAGCAATTTCGCGGGCACTCACGGCTCAATTTTGTGTAGTGCCTTGGTTTGCCGGGCGACCTGCGGGGTTTTGAGCACCCGCACCAGTATCCGCCAAAGTGAAAGCTGCCACCGTCGGCGCCCTTCGCCTCGGTGAGAGGATCTGCGCGTGTGACGTGCGAGCGTTCTACGAAGTAATGGACAAAAGTGTCGCCGCCAGTGTATCGCGAGCCTTGTAATACCAAGCCGGTAAGACCATAGAAGGTCGCTGAGGTGCCTCCTATGCCAGACGCTCTTGGCGCTCACCAGGATTCTCTCTGACTGGGGAACATTCTGTAGGCTTCTCTTATTCCTCGTGATTGCCGGCGGCTGTTTGAGTCAAATCTAATCGACACGGTAACGAGGGGTTCGCGCACCCCTGAAAACGCGAGCCCGAAGCGTATAATCGGCGGAATGGCCGCACAGGCAACGGAACGCGAATCGGGGTCGCGGCGCGCGACGGAGCCCGCGCAAGCGGACGCTGCGGCGCAGTCTGCCGGCGGCGTTGCTGGAACAGCGGCCAACGCGGGCGCGCGCGCGTCGCGCGAGAAGCGCATGGCGGCGCTCGGCTCCGTCATGTCCGCGGTGGTGCTTGTCACGCTGAAGGTGATCCTCGCGGTCTTCACCGGCAGCCTTGGAATTCTTTCCGAGGCGCTGCATTCGATCCTCGATCTTGTCGCGGCGGTGATCACATATCTCTCCGTGCGCGTGGCGGACAAGCCCGCCGACGAAGAGCACCTCTATGGCCACGGCAAGGTCGAAAGCTTTTCGGCGTTCGTCGAGACGGGCCTGCTGCTGCTCACCGCGGTTTACATCATCTGGGAGGCCTTTCAGCGGCTGCTCTTCCGCACGGCGACGATTCGGATGAGCCTCAGCGTGATCGTGATTCTCGGGCTGACGATGGGCATCGATTTCGTCCGCTCGCGCGCGCTGCGGCGCGTGGCGAAAAAATATCCGAGCGAGGCGCTCGAGGCGGACGCGCTGCATTTCTCGACCGACGTGTGGAGCACGTTCGTCGTGGTGCTCGGCATCACGGGCGCGTGGCTCGGCGAGCGATTCGGCATCCGCTGGCTCGGCATGACGGACGCGGTCGCCGCGCTCGGTGTGGCCGGCGTGATCATCTGGATCGGATCGCGGCTCGGCAAGCGCACCATCGACGCGCTGCTCGACGTGGCGCCCAGCGGCTTGCACGACCGCATCGAGCGCGCGGTCGATCAGACCGAAGGCGTGCTCAGCACCGAGCGCGTGCGCGTGCGCCGCGCGGGCCAGCGGCATTTCGTCGACGTCACCATCAGCGTGCCGCGCACGGCCAGCCTCGAACAGGCGCACGCCGCCAGCGACGCGGTCGAACGCAACATCGAGAAGATCGTCCCCGCGGATGTGGTGGTGCACGTCGAGCCGCGCGCGCCGACGAACGAGCACTTGTTCGACACGATTCGCGCGGTCGCCCAGCGCCACGGCCTCGCCGTCCACGAACTGTCGGCGCATCAGCTCGACGGGCGGCTTTTCGTCGAACTGCATCTCGAGGTGGACGAAAACGCGAGCCTGCGCGAGGCGCACCGCCGCGCCACCGAGCTCGAAGACGAAATCCGCGCGGCCACCGATCCGCACGCGCTGGTCAATATTCACATCGAGCCGCTGGGTGGGCGCATCCCCAGCGCCGCCGAGATGAAGGATCTCTCGCGCGCCGTGCAGCATTTCCTGAATTCGCTGCCGAAGGAATATCCCGAACTGCTCGATTGCCACGAGGTCCACGTGCGCAGCGTGGAGCACAAGATTCTCGTGTCCTGCCACTGCGCGATGGATGGCGATCTGCCGATCACCCTGGTTCACGACATTACGGCGGCGCTCGAAAGCCGCGTGAAGGATCACTTCCCGCAAATTTTCCGGCTAACGATTCACCCCGAGCCGGTTGAGGAGAGCTGATCTGCTCGCCCGCGCGGGCGGGTTTGAAACCCGCCCCAACGGCCGCTTATCTCGCCGGCGCCACGGCGCCGAGAACGCCTGCGCGGCCAGTGCGATCACAGCGGGAAAACATTCGAGAACGTAGCGCGGCTCCGGCGTCTCCACAAAATACGCGATGTAAATCGTCCGCAGCAGAATGAACGCGATCAGAATCCCCCACCCGCAGCGACCGCGCGCGACCCACGCGCCGATCAGCGCCAGTCCGAGATAGATCGCATTCACCGCGATGAATTCGAGCGTGACGAGCACGTCTTCCCGGTCCTCATCCCACTCGGTGGCGAAAGGCCGCAGCTGACCCGAATAGGGAAGCAGCTCGATGCGCGGCGTAAACCACAGCGCGAGCGACCGCAGCACCGGAATCTTCACGTAGGTGCGCACGGGATCGCGCGCGGTGCGCTCGCGCGCAATCTCTGCGAAGGCGCGGTCCTGCTCGCGCGTCAGGGTGAGCGTGTCGTTGTACTGGCCGAGCAGCGCCGCGACGCGCGCGCGTTCGCGCGGCGAATCGAACGCGGATGGCGGCAGATCGCTCACGTGAATGGCTTCGTCGTTCAGCTCCCACAGCGAGTTGTAGACGTCGCCGAAGCGCCACAGCCAGGTCGCGGTCCAGCTGTTGAATCCGAGCGGCGCGAATTCGCCGGGTAGCGTGCTGTAGCGCGGCGCGAGGAACTGGACTTCGTGGAGCGTGCGCCAATTGCGCGCGGCCCAGGGAACCAACGGTAGCGCGAGCCCCGCGGCCATCAGCGCACCCGCGCGCACGAGCTTCACCCAATCGCGCGGACGCCACCAACGCGCGATGAGCGCGATGCCCACCGCGGCGAGCAACAGCGGAGTCTCCGGCCGCACCAGCGTCCCAAAGCCCACGAGGAGCCCGCCGAGAAACCACGGGCTCAATCCGCGCACGGCGCCCGTGGCATCCGTTACAGGCGTCCCAAACAGGTCGCGGCGGTAAGCCCCGATCAGCACGAGAATCGCGAGCGCGGTGAGAAACGTCACGAGCACTTCGGTCAGCACCACCGCCGAGTAGTTGGCCGTGAACGGGCACAGAACCGCGAGCCACAGCGCCACTATCCCCACGCGCCTCCGCGAAGCCTCGGGCGCCAGCCGCGCCGCGATCAGCGCGATCACGAAGCAGGTGACTACGTCGAGCACGGCCTGCGTGACCATCACCGCCCGCTGCGACCGGCCCGCCACCGCAAAAACAGCCGCCAGGAACGCCGGATACCCCGGAACCCGCATATCGACCGGGGTCAGGCGACCGTTAATCGAAAAGCCATACACGCCCTTCTTCAGCCAGTTCCAGGCCAGCTCGATGTAGAATGGCGCATCCCCTGAATCGTTCACGGGGAATCTGAGCACGAAATAGAGACGCAGCCCCAGCCCGGCCAGTGCAGCAAAAGCAGCGTTTGCACGCATCTGATTAGATGAGGGTGTCCGCTCCATTGAGGCCATCGAGTGGATGAGTAGCTTGGATTGTACGCATGCCTGAACGCAAGCCCATTTTCTACGATCAGGAACGCCGCCGCTGGCGAAGAACCCGGCTCGCGCTCGAGGTTGCCGGCGCCCTGTTCACGCTGGTCCTCCTGATCTTCGTGCTCAATATCGGGCGCAATCCCGAGCTGCCGGAAATTCTGCGCACGGACACCCACGCCGGCCTGCACGCGATCCGCTGGAAGCCGAAAAGGGCGCCGCGCGGCCGCCGGAAGAAAGTGGCGGCGCTCGGCAAAGTGCCGCAGAGCTACGACCCGCTGCGCGCCGCCTTCTACGTGAGCGACGACTACACCGCGCTCGCCTCGCTCGAAGTTCACTACAAAGACCTCGACCTGCTGATTCCCGAGGCGCTGGCCGCGGTTTCGGCGGACGGGAGTCTCCACGTGGACCCCGATCCGAAGCTCGCCGCGTTTCTGCAATCGCTGCAGGCGAAGAATCCTCCCGTCGACCTGCAAGTGATGGCGATGGTCAACAATTACGACGCCAAGAAGAACGTATGGTGCCCGCCCGGAATGCTGGAGATGCTGGCGAACCCGGTGGCGCGAGAGCACCTCGCCGGGCAGATCGAGGAATACGCGGACGCGCAGCACGAGCCGGGCATCGTGGTCGATTTCGAGTCGATGCCGGAATCGAGCATGCAGGATTTCCAGCATTTCACGCACGATCTCTCGTCGGCGCTGCACGCGCGAAACCTGAAATTGATGGTCGCGCTGCCCGCCGCCGACTGGAGCTACGACTACAAATATTTCGCCTCGCAGGCGGACGCGATCATCCTGATGAACTACGATTTCCACTGGCCTTCGTCGTCGCCGGGGCCCATCGCGCCGCAGGATTGGTTCGTCAAGAATATCGACAACATGGTCAAGCTGGTCCCGCCGGACAAGCTGATCATGGGCATCGCCACGTACGGCTACGATTGGCCCGCGAAAACGAAAAAGGACGCCTCGCAGCCGGTCGCGCAGGCGATCAGCTTCCAGCAGGGCGTCGTCACCGCGGTCGAATCCGGCTCCGACGTCCTCTACGATCCCGATTCCTTCAACCTCCACTATTCGTACGACGACGAGAACAACCACGTGCACAACGTGTGGATGCTCGATGGCGTCACCGCCTACAACGAGCTGCGAGCCTCGGAGCGCGCCGGCGTTCGCGGCACGGCCATGTGGCGGCTGGGGCTCGAGGATCCATCGCTGTGGGACATCTGGGACGCGACGCACGCGGACGACCCGACGCGCGCCAAGCTCGAGGAAGTCCCTCCCGGCTACGATTTGATCCTTGAGGGTAGCGGCGACATCTGGCGCATTACCGGCACGCCGCTGAACGGCTCCCGCACGCTCGATTACGACGCCAGCTCGGACGATTTCGACGACGAAAGCTTCCAGAGCTATCCGATGTCGTGGCGCATCCAGCAGGTGGGCGCCGCGCCGCACAAAGTGGCGCTCACCTTCGACGACGGCCCGGACCCCGAGTGGACGCCGAAAATCCTCGACATCCTGAAAGAAAAGAAAGCGCCGGCCACCTTCTTCGTGATCGGCGAATCGGCCAACGAATACGACAACATCGTCAGGCGTGAATACGAGCAGGGCGAGGAAATCGGCAATCACACCTTCACGCACCCGGATTTCGAGACGATCAAGAAATCCGATCTCGAAATCCAGTTGAATCTCACCGAGCTCCTGATCGAAAGTAGCCTCGGCGTGAAGACCACGCTTTTCCGCCCGCCCTACGGCATCGATCACGAGCCCGAATCCGCAAGCGAAATTCAGATGCTGCCCGTGCCGCAGGATATGGGCTACGTGATCGTCGGCGGGCGCATCGATCCGCACGATTGGGGCGAAGCGGGCGGCGAGAAGCCACCTGCCGGTCAACGACATCGTTCAGCGCGTTCTCAGCGACGCGGAAGCGAACAAGGGCAACATCATTCTGCTCCACGACGGCGGCGGCAACCGCAGCCACACCGTGGAGGCGCTGCCGCGGATCATCGACGGCCTGCGCGCGAAGGGCTACGAATTCGTTTCCGTCTCGGATCTGCTGGGTCAGACGCGCGCGCAGATCATGCCGCCTCTCTCGCACCGCGAATGGCTGATGGCGCGCGTCGACGCGTTCATCTTCGACGTGTTCCGCCTGCTGCGGCAGGGAATCGCGTTCATCTTCATCGCGGGAATCTTGCTGGTCAGCGGACGCGCGCTGATTATCGGCGTGCTCGCGCTGATCGAGAAGCTGCGCCCGGCGCCGCTCGATCATCCCGAATACCAGCCGCGTGTCACGATCCTGATCCCGGCGTACAACGAAGAATCCGTGATCGTCGATACGGTTGAGGCGGCGCTCGCCTCCGGCTATCCGCGGCTCGAAGTCCTGGTCGTCGACGACGGCTCGGCCGACCGCACCGCCGAACTCGTCCAGGATAATTTCGGCAACGACCGCCGCGTGCGTCTGTTGCAACAGCCCAATGGCGGCAAGCCCACGGCGCTCAACCATGGCCTCGCCGAAGCCACGGGCGAGATCATCGTCTCGATCGACGCCGACACGATCGTCGATCCCGAAGCGGTGCCGCGGCTCGTGCGCCATTTTGCCGATCCGAAGGTCGGCGCGGTCGCGGGCAACGTGAAAGTCACCAATCGCAATAAATGGATCACGCGCTGGCAGGCGCTCGAATACATCACCAGCCAGAATCTCGAGAAGCGCGCGTTCGATCTGCTGAATTGCATTCCCGTGGTGCCGGGCGCGGCGGGCGCGTGGCGCGCGGATGTGCTGCGCGATAGCGGCGGCTTCTCCGGCGAAACGGTGGCCGAAGACACCGACCTCACGCTCACCATCCGCCGCAGCGGCTGGAAGATTCTCTACGACGAAGACGCGATCGGCCGCACCGAAGTGCCGGAAACCGTCGACACGCTGATCCGCCAGCGCTTCCGCTGGACCTACGGCACGCTGCAGGCGGTGTGGAAGCATCGCGACACGGCCGGCAATCCGAAATACGGCACGCTCGGCTGGGTCGCGATCCCGAATATTTTCCTGTTCCAGATTATCCTGCCGCTCGTTTCGCCGGTGATCGACCTGCTGTTCATTCTGTCGCTGCTGCTGTGGGGGCTCGCGCAGCTGCGCGTCGCCGAATTGCCGCAGCTCTGGACATCGCAGGACGTGGAGCGCTCGCTGATTTTCTTCGCGCTCTTCATGCTGATCGATCTCTTCACCTGCGTCGTCGCATTCGCGCTTGAGAAAAACGAAGACTGGACGCTGCTCGCCCCGCTCATCATCCAGCGCTTCTACTATCGCCAGATGATGTACGTCGTGCTGTTCCGCTCGGTGAAGGAAGCCGTGCGCGGCCGTCCCGTCGGCTGGCGCGGCGTCGAATCGCACGTGTCGCCGCCGGCGGCCCCGCGCCCCCCGCGCGAAACCGTCGCCCAATTCTGACTCCCGCGGCCGTATCTATATTGAGCCGCACAAACCATCCGAGTTACACTCATGTGGTGTCTTGGAGGCTGCATGGAAACACCAATCACAATTCTTACTCGCAGGTTGAAGGCTCTCTTCGCTAGAGGTGATTATGACGAAGCCGCTTACTCCGAGCGTCTTGCAGGGGCGTCACACGACGAGCGCATGATTTTGGAGGAAGAAAGGATTAGAGCCGCACGAGAGATCACGAGCTTGTGCGAAGCAGCATACACCGAGTTTCACCACGCTACCGCTTCAGCCTGACGCCGAAGCGAAGGGCAGAGCAGCGAGCTCGATTCTCCGTGCTCTCTCGTTTCGCCCTGTGTTTTCTGTGTTGTGCACGCATGAAAGACAGACCCCGCATGACTTTCATTGGCGCATTCTGATAGGATCGAGGTGTTTGGTGGGCTGCATCCCGAGGCTTGGGAGCGGCACCAGGGGGAAACATGAGTATCCTTCCGCACGCGGGCAACGGGAAGGTTTCCGTGCCCGACATTCTTTCGCGCAAGACCGTTCGTTCCGCCTCTGAATCGCAAAACAAGATCACCTGCCTCACCGCATACGACTATCCGACCGCGCGCCTGCTCGATGAAGCCGGCGTCGACGTAATCCTGGTCGGCGATTCGGTCGGCATGGCGGTGCTTGGCTACGACAGCACGCTGCCGGTCACGCTCGACGAAATGATTCACCACGTGCGCGCGGTTCGCCGCGGCACGCAGCACGCGCTGCTCGTCGTGGACATGCCTTACGGCAGCTTTCACGTCTCGATCGAAGATTCGGTGCGCAACGCGATGCGCCTCGTGAAAGAGGGCGGCGCGGAAGCGGTGAAGATCGAAGGCGGCGAGCGGCGCCTCGAGCTGATTCACCGCCTGGTGGAAGCCGAGATTCCGGTGATGGGCCACGTCGGGCTCACGCCACAATCGGTGAACGCGATGGGCGGATTTCACGTGCAGGGCAAATCGATGGACGCGGCGCGGCAGGTGGAACGCGACGCGCGCGCCGTGGAGGCAGCCGGCGCATTCGCCGTGGTGCTCGAATCGATGCCGCGCGAGCTCGCGGCGCAGATCACCGCGCAGCTGCGTATTCCCACGATCGGCATCGGCGCGGGCCCCGATTGCGACGGCCAGGTGCTCGTCTTCCACGATCTCGTGGGCCTCACCGAGGGCTACACGCCGAAATTCGTCCGCCGCTACGCGAATCTCGCGGCGGAAATCACGCGCGCCGTAACCGAATATTGCGCGGACGTCCGCGCCGGCCAGTTCCCGTCGGACGCCGAGTCCTACCACTCGACCGCCGAGCTGCGCGAGCGCAAGGTGAAGGTCTAAAGATTTGAATGTAGCGCCGCGGCCTTCAGCGCGGCATCTTCGCATCGGCACCACGTGGCAAGGTGCGAAGCCGACGGCCGAAAGAGCTGTCATCCCGAGCGAAGTCCCGCGCGCTTTTTCCTTCCCGCGATTTGTGCGGGCGCGGGACGGAGCGAGGGATCTGCTTTCTCGCGATT
The DNA here is from genome assembly GCA_963743335.1 of uncultured Acidobacteriota bacterium. GTDB lineage: Bacteria > Acidobacteriota > Terriglobia > Acidiferrales > UBA7541 > Palsa-295. The sequence goes on along the minus strand of CAVUPI010000001.1, from coordinate 983,941 downwards.
TCGTGCACGAACATCATGTAGAAGGAAGGGTAATCGCATGGACACAAACGATTTTCGCCTGCTCTACGATTTCAACGCCTGGGCCAACCGCCACACGCTCGATGCCTGCGCGGCCCTCGACGGCGAACGCTTCCTGCGCGATCTCGGCTCGAGCTTCGGCTCCGTTCGCGACACGCTGGCGCACATCTACGGCGCCGAATGGATCTGGCACGAGCGCTGGCTGGGCCGCGTTCCGACGGGCGGACTTCCCAGCGCCGCCGATTTCCCCGATTTCGATTCGGTCCGCAAGCGCCTCACCGAAATGGACGCCACGCTGGTCGATTACGTCGCGGCCCTCAAGCCTGAGGATTTGGGGCGCGTCGTCGAATTCAAGACGATGACCTCCGGAGTGATCTCCGCGCCGCTCGCGCATTTCCTCCAACATCTCGCCAACCACGGCACGTACCATCGCGGCCAGGTCGTAACCTTGCTGCGCCAGCTTGGCGCGAAGGCGACCGGCACCGATCTGCTCCGCTTCTACCGCGAGCGCGCCGCCGCGGGGGCGCGCGCATGACAAGTTGTTCGCTCCCAAACTGACGCCAACCCGCCGGCATGGAAATCATTCGCACAACTGCGTGGATGAAGCAGGTGGCTCGCGACGCGCGCGTGAACGAGCGCATCCTCGGGCTCGTTCCCACGATGGGCGCGCTGCACGAAGGACATCTCGCGCTCGTGCGTGAGGCGCAAAAAGAATGCTCGCCCGTGGTCGTGTCGATCTTCGTGAACCCCACGCAGTTCGGTCCGAATGAGGATTTCAGGAAGTATCCGCGCACGTTCGATGCGGATCAGGCCGCGCTCGAAAATCTGCGTGTGGATTACATTTTCGCGCCGCCGCCCGAGGAAATTTATCCGCCGGGATTTCGCACGTCCGTCGCGGTCGAAGGCCTGGGCGACGTGCTCGAAGGCCGCGTGCGGCCGGGCCATTTCCGCGGCGTCGCCACGGTAGTGCTGAAGCTTTTCGAAATCGCGCAGCCGCGCCTCGCATTCTTCGGCCGCAAGGACGCACAGCAGGCCCGCATCATCCGCCAGATAGCCGCCGACCTCAACCTCGACGCGGAAATCGTGGTCTGCCCGATCGTTCGCGAGGCGGATGGCCTCGCGCTCTCGTCGCGCAACGCGTATCTGAAAGGCGCCGAGCGCCAGTCGGCCACCGCGCTTTATCGTTCGCTGGATGCAATGCGGCGCGAAATCACGAAGGGCGAGCGCGACGCCGCGCGCCTGATCGCCGCGATGCGCGCCACAATCGCCGCCGAGCCCGGCGTCGCGCTCGACTACGCCGACATCGTCGACGCCGATACGCTCGAGCCCGTGTTGAGCCTGCGGAAAACATGCTACGCGCTGATAGCGGCGCGCGTGGGCAGCACGCGCCTGATCGACAACGCCCTGATCGAACAGGAGTTCGATTCCTTCCGCGTTACGGTCTAGGCCCCTCCGCGCGGACAACAGTTGGATTCATCGGTTCGACAATTGAACAGGGTTTCCGTCCGGGTCCTTGCCGTCGCAAAGGCAAAGCACGTCGCCCTTTCGGACCTTGCCGAACCTCGCGCCCCGCGCCACCAGGATTGCGCGCAGGGCAGCGACGTCCTCGGCGTAAAAGACGATCTTCGGACCCTTCCGGCCGGGAGACGCCGGCCCGGAATGTAGCGCGATGCTAACGCCGCCTGCTGCAAATTCCCGCCAGCCTTTCTCATTCGAAACTTGCTCGAGGCCGAGCACGTTCCCGTAGAATCTGCTCATCGCGTCCATCCGGCCCGTAAACAGAATCACGCGCGCGATTTTCATCAAAGGGTTCTCCGCTTCCATGTTGGCTAGTCAGCCTTGAGCGCCGCGAGCACTTCGGCGGCGTGGCCGTTCACCACGACTTTGGGCCAAATCTTGCGAATCGTCCCGTCGGGCCCGATCCAGAAGCTGCTCCGGACGATCCCCAGCGCGGTCTTCCCAAAGAAGCTCTTCATGCGGCGCGCGCCGTACGCCTCGATCACGTCGAACTCCCTATCGGCGAGCAGCGGAAAGTTCAGGTCGTACTTCTCCTTGAATTTCGCCTGCGCGGCCACGGAATCGCCGCTTACGCCGACGATCGCCGCGTCAGCCTTCTCGAAATCGTCCATCGCATCGCGAAACTGGATCGCCTCGCTCGTGCAGCCCGTCGTATCCGCCTTGGGATAAAAATAGAGGACGAGATTGCGCCCCTTGAAATCGGCGAGCGCCACCGTCTTGCCGTCGTCCGCCGGACAGCGAAAATCAGGAGCCTTGTCGCCTTCTTTGAGCATGATGGATTCTCCGTCGTGCGGCGTGGAATGAACGCGCTCGCGCTATTCGCTGAGAACGCGTTTGACGATTTCGTTGACGATTTGGGGATTGGCCTGGCCGCGCGTCTCGCGCATCACCTGGCCGACGAAAAACTTGAACACGCCTTCGTTCCCGGCGCGATATTTGGCCGCGTTGTCCGCGTTCTTCGCGACGATCTCCCGCGCGATTTTTTCGATCGCGCTCGTGTCGCTGATCTGGGCGAATCCTTCAGCCGCGATGATGTCCGCCGCGCTCTTCCCGGTCTCGAACATCTGCGCGAACACCTTCTTGCCGCTCGCGGCGGTGATTTCGCCCTTTTCGATTTTCGCGAGCAGCTCGGCCAGCGCGGCGGGCGCGAGCGGACAATCGGAAATGTCCTTGCCGGCGTCGTTCAATCGGCGCAGCAGCTCGCCCGAAATCCAGTTCGAGGCGGCTTTCGCGGGCGCGCCGGCCTTCACCGTAGCCTCGAAATATTCGGCGAGCGAGCGCGTCGCCGTCAAGACGCCCGCGTCGTACGGTGTGACGCCGTAGTCGCGCAGGAAGCGCGCGATTTTCGCGTCCGGCAATTCCGGCATCGCCTGGCGCACGCCCTCGATCGTCGTCGGCCGACACCGTCACCGGCAGCAGATCGGGATCGGGGAAATAGCGGTAGTCGTGCGCGAATTCTTTCGAGCGCATCGGCTCGGTGCGCCCCGCGGCGACGTTCCACAGGCGCGTTTCCTGCGAAATCGTCCCGCCCGATTCGATCACGCCGATTTGCCGCTCGATTTCGTATTCCAGCGCGTGCGCCAGGTAGCGGAACGAATTCAGGTTCTTCACTTCGGCCTTCGTCCCGAATTTCGGCGCGCCGCGCAGCCGCACGCTCACGTTCGCGTCGCAGCGCAGCGAGCCTTCCTCCATGTTGCAGTCGCTCACTTCCGTGTATTCGAGGATCTGTTTCAGCGTGTTGAGGTACGCGTAGGCCTCGGCGGGCGTGCGCAGGTCCGGCTCCGAAACGATTTCGATCAGCGGGACGCCGCAGCGGTTGAAATCGATGTAGCTCCAGCGGTCGGATTCCGGAAAACCTTCGTGCAGGCTCTTGCCCGCGTCGTCTTCCATGTGCAGCCGCGTAATGCCGATCCGCTTTTTCTGTCCCTCGACTTCGATCTCGATCCCTCCCGCCAGCGCCAGCGGCAGCTCGTACATCGAAATTTGGTAGCCCTTCGGCAGATCGGGGTAGAAGTAGTTCTTGCGCGCAAAGCGCGAGCGCGGCTGAATCGTGCAGTCGATCGCCAGCGACGCGCGCAGCGCCAATTCGAGCGCCCGCTTGTTGAGCACCGGCAGCGCCCCCGGCAGCCCCAGGCACACGGGACACGTATTCGAATTCGGCGCCGCTCCGAATTTCGTCGAGCAGCCGCAAAACGCTTTCGTCACCGTATCGAGCTGCGCGTGCACCTCGAGCCCGATCACAGCCTCGTAGCGCGCCAGCACCTCGCGCGCCACCGTCGTCGTATCTTGCGCAGTCTTGCTCACGATAAGCGCAAGATTATAGCACCGCCCGCCGCCGCGTCCCCGTCTCGCGTTCCGCCAGCGGCTCCGCCGACTTCAAAAACTCCTCGACATCTTTCTCTTTCCCCGGCTTCGCTTCCAACTGCGCCCAAATCGCAAGCTTGCTCATCCTCTTTCCCTCCGCTTCATTTGAGGTTCCGGGCGCGGCGCGGGCGGCAGGCGGTCGCGACCGCGAAAAGGTTTAAACGTAGCGCCGGGTGCTTTAGCCCGGATGTGTGACGCCTTCCTGCTTCCTTGAACCCATAAGCGAAGTCGCCGACCTGAAGGTCGCCGCTACGAAAACCTTGCGCCGCGCGGTCTCTGCGGACGTAGAAGTGCGGATTTCCTTGAGCCGCGAATTGGGGTATTTTTCGTGCCATAAGAGGTACAAGGAGCATGTATCTGGCGGGGGCTTAAAAGCGCCTTAAACGCCCGAAAAGGCCGCTTTTGGACGATTTTGCGCCGTGAGACGTTACGCGACCCAACGCGAGAAGAGCTGGCGCGCCGTGCAAGCCTGTCTGGATCTGATAGATACGGCGGAATGGCTGAAGAGCGAGCTGCGCCCGCCGCTCGATTCATTCGACCTCACCCTGGGCGAGTTTCGCGTGCTCGAGTTGCTTTACCGCGCGGGGCCGCTCACGGTAAGAGACGTCGCGCGCGAGCGCAAATGCGCGATTCAAAATGTAAAGGAGACCAGCAAATCCATCGAGCGGCGCGGCTGGGTGCGGCGCGTCATCGTCATGCTCCCGCCCATCCCGATCGAGCAGAGCCACAAGGCGAAGTCGAAAATGGAGCCGAAACGAAAGGGGCGGCGAATTGGCGTGATGACCCTGACGCCCGCGGGGAAGAGGTTCGTTCGCGACGTCATACCAAACCAATTCAAAATGATGAAGGCGCTGCTGCGAGTCCTCGATGCCCGCGAGCAGTTGTCGCTGAGCCGCCTGTGCCGGAAGCTCGCCTCGCGCGAGGCGGTGATAAAGTTCCTGCAGGAAATTCGAATGCTCGACGAAGATCAGCTAGCGGTGGACGTGAGGCAGGAAGCGGCGGCTGAGTTGGAGCGGCTCAGGGCGCGAATGGGAGCGAGGGGTCGAACGTTGCGAGTTGAGAGGTAGAAGCCGGGAGCCGCAACTCGAATACATGCTGCGGGTGAGGCTGCGCAGCGGAACGCGCCCGTCTGCCGACAGGCAGGCTTCTCGCGGCCGTCTTTTCGAGGGGCTGAAGCCCCACGCTTCCACCGGTTCCTGCGCGCCTGCGGCGCGGCTTTTGTAGCGGCCGCGTTCGCGTTTCTTGCGAAGGCGGGCGACCTTCGCTCGTGGGTGGAAGCGTGAGCCTTCAGAGTTCGTGGCAACCGCGAGTCTTTGTGGGTCGTGGCTTTCAGCCACGACATAAGTCCTGCAAATCTCGGCCGGGCTTCGGCCCCTGAAGCTCCCGAACGCGGTTGCCACACGCACTCTTTAGGCTCGCGAAAAGCGCGCCACAATAAAGAGGGCTTCAGCCCCGGGCCGCTGCCTGCCGCGCCGATTTCGACGCGAGAATCTCGGGCTTCGCAATCTCCGGCGCTTTCGCAAACAGCTCACTCGCCTTGGCCATCAGCGCCTTCGCGATTTCGCCGTTCAGGTGAGCGTTCCGCCCGTTCTCGTCGGCAAACGTATCGAAGATTCCGTATTTCCCCGGCCCGAGCTTGATCGCGTACCACGTCAGCGTCCCCGCCTCGCGTTCCGCCAGCGGCTGCGCCGACTTCAAAAACTCCTCCACCTCTTTCTCTTTCCCCGGCTTCGCTTCCAACTGCGCCCAAATCGCAAGTTTTGCCATGGTGTTTCCCTCCTGCTGATCTGATGCACGCGGGCCGCGCTCGGTGCCAAGGAAACGAAGGCTAGGACGGGTCAGCCGGCTTGTCCCTTGCGATGAACCGACGAAAGGGCGTTGTTAAGAGCGCGACGAACTGCCGGAACATGCCCCTCGCAAAGCCATGCCGATCCGAGGAGCCGAACGCCTTGGTTGCATCCACATATGGAGGCAGTTGCTTGATTAGCTTGGTTCTAAAGCCCCGTGCTGCGCCCTCGCCGCATTTCTTCGCCAACACGATATCTGCGTGCCCCGGGTGCATCCATAAAGCCGTGTCGATCACAACGAAATCCTGAGTGTGCGTTTCGGAGCCGAAACTACGGATGGTGCCGGCGAGGATAGGCAGGACATAGAAACGGCGAATATTGGGGGCTCGTCTTTTCCGATCGGAATGGAATAATCTGATCCGCCAGAGGCTCGTGAAGCGTTTCCGGTCAACCGACCACCCCCGAAAGCGAATGTCATGAAGAGAAATAGCAGCGTCTGCTACCTTGCCATCGGGCCCCAGGTGGTCGGGGTCCTCGAGTGTTCGCAAGAGAACTTCGTCAGATCGGACTAAGCCGGGCGAAAGGTACGATCTAGCAGAGCGGCTCTCGTCGCGGTGTGGTTCTTGCGCCACGCGGGTTCTTAGGAAGCAGAGGCGATTTCGAGTAGTTTTGGAGGAGCGCCGTCCTTCACTGGAACGGCTTCGCCCACCACAGGTGCAATACCGTCCTTCGCACCATAATACGAGAAGAGCCCGTTGCCGTAAAAGCCGAGATCTATATTGAAGTCAGGGCCATCCCAGTGGAAATTGACCTCGCCATCTGACGCAATATGGATCGCAGGCTTCGAAATTTGATTGAGGGGTAGCGTGAGGACGAAGTCTCGGGCATTTTGGAAGGCAGCATCGCTGGGGGGCGCACTATTGGAAAGCCACTGATGGGAATATCTTTTCTTCAAGTCGGCGATCCGGTCGAGCAGATCTTTTGTCGGACTAACGACAAACGCCGCGTTCGCGGCAACGCTGACGTAAATAGCGTCCGGCGTTTGGTAAAACTGTAGCGGCGCTTCAGTGAGCGACACGCCATACCTGACGAATCCCGCCGGAGCGAATGAGTTCGTGAAGCTTATCTCTATGTTGTTCATATAAGTAATTACCCTCGAAGTCCAATTGTATCAAGCATCGTTTCATTTAGGAGGTTTTTTAGCAAGTCGGCGTTAGCTTTGTGTTGCCGATCTAGGATCGTTTCCAGCCCCGGGTGGTCGCCGCGTTCTTCCTTAAGATCAGCAATAGATCGACGTGGGACTGGCAAGGTGCAAATACTGTTGTGGTCCACGATGATGCCAAGAGGACCACTCGATACATTAAGTTGGTTTAGAGCGACAGTTGCACCTACTGCCTGCTCGAACCAACCAGAATTCGAATGCCACTGATAGCCACAATTCAGAATCCTTCGAGCTACAAAATTGTTTTCTGGCCGGAACAACTTGTCGGCGGTCGCCTCCTGCGCTGGACCATCGAATGTAAATCGGTCGATGTAGCGAAGTATCACCGCGATAATCGGGTTGCGTTCTGCTATTGCGAGCGTGTCGAGACAACGAACAATGTACCCGATGCCCTGTTTCTTCGTTTCCGCCCACGATACGTATTCCGAAAAATTCGCCGACAGCACGTTTCCCGCTGCACGGAGGGCACGCGCTACTGAACCGTCCGCCTTGATTTTTGTCAAATTGAAGCCCGTGACAGGCGGCGGGTTAGATGAAGGCAACTGGGGTGTCCCGAACGGGGTCGCGCCAATGTTCCCGATGTTTATCGTTATCATCTGAAGCGGTTCGAATTTGGGGAGTTCGGTCGCGAACATACTCTTAATTGTTTCTATCGATTTGCCTACTTCTTGGTCGAAAGGAAGCACAAACTGAATGCCGATCGCCATTTCGGCGATTGAGTTCCGTCCTGCGAAGGGCAGATATCCGGTCATCAGTTGGATCTCACGATAGAGCGAAGGTAAATAGTCACGTGTTCTGCTGCTTGCGAGCTACTCCCTCACGCATCCCTAGTTTTTACGATGCGTGAAAATGCGAAACCTCCACCTCTAAGGCTAGCGTACTATAGTGCCTGGTGTCACCAGACGCAAGCTGGTTAGGTTACAGGAGCTTAGATTTGGGTGCCAACGGGTGGCCGAATACTTCGGAGCAATAGCGAGCGGCTCACACCAGGAGTCTCCTCCAACTTTCAACTCCGAACTCGAAACGCCCGTCCCCTCATCCCCGATCGCGCCGTGAGCCGCTCCAACTGAGCCATGGCCTTCTCCCTCAATTCGAGCGCTTCCTCCTCTTCGTCCATCAGCATGATCTCCCGGAAAAACTTCACCGGGTCTCCCTCGCGCAGCTTCCGGCACATGTGGATCATTGACGCCTGCTCTCGCGAGTCCAGCACCCGAAACAGCGACTTCACCAGTTTCGAGTGCCGCGGCAGTACGTCGCCGATGAAATTCTTTCCGGACGCCGTCAGGCCCACCACGCCGATTATCTGTCCCCGCGGCGATTCACCCTCTCGGGACTTCGCCTGGTGGCTATCCTCGGCCCCCACCGGCGGCAGCGTTATGATCCGCTGCGCCGACCCATCCCCGCCTTTCCAGACGATCGACCAACCTCCACACGTTTTGCCTCTTCGCTTTTCGTGCCCGTATCACGTCTCGCGTGGTCAGCGCGCCCCGGCGATCCAGCAGTTCGAGCAACCGCAGCTCGCCCATGGTCAGGTCGAACGACTCCAGCGGCACCCGTAGCTCGCCCTTCAGCCACTCGGCCGTGTCGATCATCTCCATGTAAGCCTGCATGGCCCTCTGGGTCTTCTGCCGGTGGGTCAGAGGCCGCTTCGCCATAGAAAATCTCCCCAAGAATGGCTTTTCTTAGCTTCTTAAGGCCGTTTAACCGCCCGCCAGCGTCATCCTGGATGCTCGCCTTATTGCACAAAAAATAGACCATTTCGGAGGGATAAGAAATCCGCACTTCTACGTCCGTGCTAATCGGGGAATCCTTGCGTGAAGGTCGGCCGTAGGGGCGGGTTTCAAACCCGCCCCTACGCGCGAGGAACTTGCGCTCGAAATTGCGCGGGGCTTCAGCCCCGGGGTCTGATTCTTTAGGAGGTCGGACCTTCCAGGTCCGACAAAATAAGACGGCGCGAAGCGCGTTCCGCTGCGCAGCTTCATCCGCGGCATGTCTTCGAGTTGTGCTGGATGCCTCGGAGAAATTTTCGAGGTCGTACGCCAGCGGGCGGGTTTGAAACCCGCCCCTACAAACTCTCAACTGTCGACTATCGACTGTTCTTAGGGTTTTTCGCGGGCGCCGGCGCCTACTGGTTGCGGCTCTGCGCCGGGCTCTTGCGGGTGGACGAATGTGGGCGAGGCTTGCGGCGACACCGGGGCCTGGGCCGGCGGCGGTTCGGGGGCTACGATTTCCCAATCGCAATTTTCGCGGATGCAGGAGCGGAACGTGCCCTGCTTGGTTTTCTTTTCGACGATGAACGGCGCGCCGCACTTCGGGCACGGCTCGGGGAGCGGCTCGTACGGCGTGGTGAAATCGCAATCGGGATAGCGCGAGCAGCCGTAGAAGATGCGGCCGCGTCCTCGTCCCTTGGCGGTGCCGCGGCGAACGAATTCGCCTTCGTTGCACTTCGGGCATTTGATGCCGAGCGTGATCGGGCGCGTGTACTTGCACTTCGGATAATTCTGGCAGCCGATGAAATCGCCGAAGCGGCCGGCGCGGCGCAGCAGAACGCCTCCGTCGGTGGGGCATTTTTCATCGAGGACCACATCGGGCTGCAGCGCTTTGCGCGTGCCGCTCGCGAGCCGCCGCGTCGTCTTGCAATTCGGATAGCCGGTGCAGGCGAGGAACGTGCCGAATTGGCCCGCGCTTGATGGCCATGTCCTTGCCGCAGTTGTCGCAATAGATGGTGCCCGTTTCCTCGGCCTCGTCGCTGCCGGGCTCGGCGAGATCGCGGATGAAATCGCATTCGGGATAGCGCGAGCAGCCGAGGAAAAATCCGTGGCGGCTGATGCGTTCGAGCAATTCGCCCTCGCCGCATTTTTCGCACTTCTGGCCCGTGGGAATGCCGGCCTTGTACGACACCATCGAGTCGGCGGCTTTATCGAGATCGACTTCGAAGCGATCCCAGAATTCCTGCACCGACGAGCGCCAGGTGAGCTTGCCTTCCTCGATTTCGTCGAGCTCGTCTTCCATGCGCGCGGTGAAGGTGACGTCGAAAATATCCTCGAAGGCTTTCACCAGGAGTTCGGCGACTTTTTCGCCGAGCAGCGTGGGCGTGAAGCGGCCCTGGTCCTTGGTGACGTACTCGCGCTCGACGATGGTCGAAATAATCGCGGCGTAGGTGGACGGGCGGCCGATGCCTTTTTCTTCGAGTTCTTTCACGAGCGTCGCTTCCGTGTAGCGCGGCGGCGGCTCGGTGAAATGCTGCTCGGGGCGGACGGAATCGAGGCGCAGCTTTTCGCCTTCGGTGACGCGCGGCAGCGTGCGGCTGTCGGTATCGCCCTCGTCTTCCTTTTCTTCCTCTTCCTTCACGATCTGGTAGACGGCGAGATAGCCTTCGAACTTGATCACCGATCCGGTGGCGCGGAAGGTGTAATCGGCGGCGGAAATGTCGATGCGTGGTCTGGTCGAAAACGGCCGGGACCATCTGCGAAGCGACGAAGCGCTGCCAGATCATCTGGTAGAGCTTGTACATGTCGTCTTCGAGATACGGCTGCACGCTTTCGGGAGTGCGCGCGACGTCGGTGGGGCGAATCGCTTCGTGCGCTTCCTGCGCGTCCTTTTTGGATTTGAAGAAGTTCGGCTTTTCCGGCATGTACTTCGCGCCGTAGGCCGAGCCGATGTGCTCGCGGACCTGATCGAGCGCGTCGTTCGAGACTTTCACCGAATCCGTGCGCATGTAGGTGATCAGCGCGACGGAGCCTTCGGAGCCGAGCTCGACGCCTTCATAGAGGCGCTGCGCCAGCATCATGGTGCGCTTGGCGGTGTAGCGCAGGCGGTTGTAGGCGGCCTGCTGCAATTTCGAAGTGGTGAACGGCGGCGGCGCGAAACGGCGCTTTTCTTTCTGCGTGACGTTCGCGACCTGCCAGATCGCTTTCTCGACGGCGGCGACGACTTTTGCGCTTCGGCTTCGTTTGAAACTTCGATGTCCTCGCCCTTGTGCTTGGTCAGCTTGGCTTCGAAGACGGGCGGCTCGCCCGCGGCCAGCAGCGCGTGGATGGTCCAATATTCCTTGGGCACGAAGGCGCGGATTTCGCGCTCGCGCTCGACGATCACGCGCAGCGCGACGGTCTGCACGCGACCGGCGGAGAGGCCGCGGCGAACTTTGTCCCAGAGAAGCGGCGATATTTTGTAGCCGACGAGGCGATCGAGGACGCGGCGCGCCTGCTGTGCGTCGACCAGGTTTTCGTTCACCTGCGTGGGATGCTCGAAGGCGGCCTTGATCGCTTTTTGCGTGATCTCGTTGAACATCACGCGATAAATTTTCGGCGCGGCGGCGCGGCCGTCTGCTTCGACTTTCTTTTCGGCTTTTTCGACCTTCGCGAGCGCGGCGGATTTCTCTCCGTCGCCATTCTTGCCGTTTTCCTCGGCTTGGGCCTCGGCGGCTGCGGCGACGACCTTCGTGTATTTCTTGGGCTTGCTCAGAATTTCCTTGAGGTGGGCGCAGATGGCCTCGCCCTCGCGGTCCGGATCGCCCGCCAGATAAATGGCGTCGGCGCCGATGGCGGCTTTTTGGAGGTCGCTGATGACCTTCAGCTTGCTGGGGATCACCTCGTACGTGGGCTCGAAAATATTCTCCGCGGTGACCGGGATCGGCTTGGGGAGCTTCTTTTCCGGGGCTTTCGCCTTGGCCTTCGATTTGGACGAGGCTTTGCGCTTCTTCTTTTTGTTGCCGTTTTCGCCGGGCAGAAGGATGCCGATGGTCTTCTTCGGCAGGTCCATCACGTGGCCGTAGGAGGCCTTCACGTTGTAGCCTCGGCCGAGATACTTATTGATGGTCTTGGCCTTAGCCGGCGATTCGACGATGACGAGTGATCTTGCCATTTCCCTTGTGAATACCTCGTTACACTTTCTTTCCTGCCCAAAAGATGCACCCGGAGGCCCATCCGATTCACATGCTTCCGCGGCCTCGCGGGAGCTACCATCCTAACCTGTTGTGGGCTCGATGATTACAACAGGACTTTCAGGAATTGCTTTCCAGGTAACTGGCGTACCACGCCTTTGAGCTCCAAGTCAAATAGGGTAGCTAGTACTTCGGACGAGGTGAGGCCCGAAGTTTCGACCAAATCGTCGACGTGGCGGGCCTCGTCTACGCTCAAAAGCCCGTATAAAGGCCTTTCCAGGGGCGCCAGGCCCTCCTCGACGAGGGCGGCGCGCTCGTCGTGGGAGGCGGATTCGACCGGCATGAGTTCCGCGCGGACCGGGGTGGGCAGCTCCTCGATCACGTCCTCCCAGCTGGTGACGAGCTTGGCTCCCTGCTTGATCAGCTGGTTGGGCCCGAAGCTGACCTCCTGGGTGGCGTTGCCGGGGACGCCGAAGACCTCGCGGCCGAACTCCATGGCGAGGCGGGCCGTGATCAGCGAGCCTGAGTATTGCGCCCCCTCGACGACCACCACGCCGAGGCCCATGCCCGCGAGGATGCGGTTGCGAATCGGGAAGTTTTGGGGCGCGGGGAAGGTGCCCCAGGGGAATTCGCTGACGATCACGCCGCGCTTGGCGATTTCGTCGAAGATTTTCTTGTTCTCCTTGGGGTAGACCACGTCGATGCCGCGCCCCGAGGACGCCGATGGTGGCTCCCGTCGCCGAGGCGAGCGCGCCTTTGTGGGCGCAGGCGTCGATGCCGCGGGCGAGGCCGCTGGCGATTACGAGGCCGCGGTCGGCGAGGTCCCTGGCGAGCCTTTCGGCCATTTGATTCCCGTAAGGCGTGGGGCGGCGCGCGCCGACCACCGAGATGATGTGGCGCCCCAGGAGCTCGACGTTGCCGCGCACATACAGAAGGGGCGGCGGATCGTAGATCTCCTTCAGGCGCTGCGGGTACTCGGGCTCGTCCCAGGTGAGCAATCGGCAGCCTGCCGCCTGCACCTGAGCCAGCTCTTTGGCGGCGTCGCTGAGGGGGCGGCGGGAGTGGAGCGCCTGGGCGACGGCGGCGGGGAGGCGCTGCCCCTCGAGGGCCGTGAGCGAGGCGGAGAAGATGGCGTCCGGGCTGCCGAACTCGCGCAGGAGCTTGCCGGCCATGCGCGCGCCAAGGCCCGGAGTCAGCGCGAGCGCCAGCCAGCCTACGTAGTCGTCGGCATGCATCGAGAGGGAAACCCGCGGCGAGCCTACGCAGTGGCTGGAGGTGCTGTCAAGGTTTCGGGCCGTGAATCACTACGCATTCGTGGGTCAGCATTTCTACGAATGCGCGCACGCGATGTCACTTACGCCCGGGAAACTCTGCTTGCTGATGTACCATTCTTGATTGTGAAGCGACGAGTTTTCGCGACTGCGGGCATCGGATGTGCGTTGGGAGCGCTGCTCGCGATCGTGTTTCGGCCTAGCCTCTACCCAACCTACGTCGAAGGGATCGCCTATCTTCTTATTGCGAAGCTCGACTTCCGCGGGATTCCCGGGTATTACGCCGGGCGCGTGCTGCATCCGCTTGTGGTGCGGGCCGTGGCGCACGCGTTTCATGTGCCGATCGACGCGCGGCCGTTCCTGTGGGTGTCGGCCGGGGCGCTGATCGTCTTTTTCGCGTGCTTGGGCGCTTGGTACGGGCTGGAATTTTCGTCGATGCCCGGGCTGTGGCTGCTGCTGGCGGTAACTGCCACGCTTGTGGATCAGTACCGGAATTACTATTGGCACGACCTGTTTTACGCCATGCTCTGCGCGCTGTTTTTTCTTGCGCTAAGGGCGAACTGGTGGCTCGCGCTGCCGATCGTGTTCTTGCTCTACGTGACGCGCGAGTCGACGATCATCCTCGTGGTGGCGCTGGTGGCGATCACCGCGCTGCGGCGGCAGTGGGCGTTTTGTCTTTCGGCGCTGGCGGCGGGATTGGCGGGCATGGCCGTGCAGGGAGTGCTGGTGGCGCGCGCGCTGCCGGATGGGCACGGGATACCCGTCGTTTTCGTGGACGCGCTGAAAGTGCCCTACAACTTTGCGCTCAATATTTGCGGGCTGGAATTCTGGACGAACACGATTGCGGCCACGACTCCGGCGCCTCGCTGGATGGCCGGCGTTCCCGCGTGGCTCCCTTTGGGCAACATTCATCAGGTGGGATTCATCGGCTTCCTTTGGGACCAGCCGTTGCGGACGCTGCTCGTGCTGTCGACGGCGTTTGGAATTTTGCCGCTGATCGTGATCCGCGCGGGCCGGGGATGGGGGCGATCGCTCGTCCAGCGATTCGACTTGGCGCTCGCGTGCGTTTATGGGGCGCTGATGTTCATTCTAGCGCCGCTCCAAGGGACGACTCCCGCGCGTTACATTCTGTATGCGTGGCCGTTGTTTTGGCTATTCGGTGTGGCGGAACTCGAAGCGGTGATTCCCGAGCGGCGGCGGAGGCGGCTCGCGATCGTGGCGCTGTCGGCGTGCGCGGCGTGGGCCCCGGCGATTGTACGTTTGGCGATGACGAGGTCGGCTCCGCATGGACCGGAGAGCCTCTCGGAAGTGTCGGACAAGGGGCTGCTGATCAGCTTGGCGCTGGTTGCGGTGATTTACGTCTGTGGATGGCGCCTCGCGGAACCTGGTGAACCGACGAAGAACCGGGCTGAGGTCAGTGGAGATTGAGTTAGACGTGAGCTTCAGGGCGGATGCGCTTCCAGCGACGCCAGCTTGCGCGAGCGCCGACGATCAGGAGAAGGACGCTCCCGACGAATCCGCTGATCACCGCTGCATAAAATGCGTAAAAACCGGGCAAATCCCCGCACACCCCGAAATTGCCCACGCCAGTGGCCAAAATCGTTATTCCGGCTAGCGCGACTAGGAAGGAGACGAGGGCTGCACGTAACATTGGCGGGATTATACGCCTCGGACGGCCGGCGAGTCGAGCAGCCGCGTCTCCAGAGCCTTAGGGCCGGGTATGTTATATTGTTGGTTCGCAAATCGTACAGGAAATCATGAGCAAATTGCGGATATCGATTGTCGAATACCTGAATACGGCGCCGCTGGTGTGGGGATTTACGGACGGGCCGCTGGCGGGTAAGTACGACTTGTCGTTCACGGTGCCTTCGCAGTGCGCCGAGGCGTTGCGGCGCGGGGATGCGGACGTGGCGATCATTCCGTCGATCGAATACCAGCGGATGGAGGGCATGGCCGCGCTGCCGGACATGGCGATCGCGGCGAAGCGCGAGGTGCGCAGCCTACTGGTGGTATCGAAGCGGCCGATCGACATGGCCAAGCGGATCGCGCTCGACACGAGCTCGCGCAGCACGGCGGCGCTGGTCCGGATACTCGCGCGGGAGCATTGGGAGATCGAGCCGGAATTTGTGGATGCGGCACCGGACGCCGCCGAAATGCTGAAGCATGCGGACGCGGCGCTGGTGATCGGCGATCCCGCGCTGCGCATTTCGCTGAAAATGGAAGCGCTTGCCGGAAAGACGCCGGGCGGCGGCGATTGCTGCCAGGGCGATCCCGACGACATGCCGGTGCCGGGATTCGAGACGATTTTCGTTTACGACGTGATTCACCAGTGGCGCGAGTTGACGGGGAAGCCGGCGGTGCTCGCGATCTGGGTGGGGAAGCGCGAGGCATTGACGCCCGAGGTGGTGGCGGATTTCCAGGCGTCGAAGCGCTATGGCATCGAGCATGTGCGCGAGATCGCGGAAGCTGCGTCGATCAAGCTCGATCTGCCGCCGCGAGCGCTCGAACGTTATTTGACCGACAACATCCATTTCGATCTGGACGAGGACAATCTCGCGGGGCTGCGGCTTTTTCACGAGAAGGCGGCGCAGGCGGGGCTCATCCCGCGGGCGCGTCCCATCGAATTTGCAGGCGCGGCAATTTCCGGCTCCGCGGATCGAAGAAGCCATGCGCGTCCGTGAACGCAAGGTTGCAGGTCGCAGGGGATAGGGGTTCGTTCACTCATGGGAATTTCACAACAGGAAGCGCTCGATCTCTTCAATTCCGACGACCTGATCGGCATTGGGATGGCGGCGAATGAGGTCCGCCGGAAGAAGACCGACCCGCGCGTGGCGACCTATCAGATCGACCGCAACATTAATTACACGAATTTCTGCACCGAGTATTGCTCGTTCTGCGCGTTCTATCGGCCGCCGGGATCCAAAGAGGGATACGTCCAACCGCTCGAAGCGATTTACCAGAAGATCGAAGAGATGCTGCCGCTGGGCGGCACGGGTGTGCTGCTGCAGGGCGGGCTGCACCCGGATCTGAAAATCGAGTGGTACGAGAACATGCTGCGCTCGATCCACGAGCACTATCCGCAGGTCCATTTGCACTGTTTTTCGGCGCCCGAGATTTTGTGCATCGCCGAGGTTTCCGGACTTTCGATTCGCGATACGATCGTGCGGCTGCGCGACGCCGGTTTGCAGTCGATTCCGGGCGGCGGCGCGGAGATTCTCGACGACGAAGTGCGGCACCGCATCGCGCGGCTGAAGTGCAAAGCGGACGAATGGGAGTCCGTTCACCGCGAGGCGCACAAGCTCGGCATGCGCACCACGGCGACGATGATGTTCGGCTGCGGCGAGGAATATCGGCATCGTGTGAATCATTTCGAGCGCATCCGGCGGCTGCAGGACGAGAATGGCGGCGGGTTCACCGCTTTCATCCCATGGATTTTCGCGCCGGATAACACGCCGCTCGGGAAGAAAGTGCCGGAGACGACGGCGTTCGATTACCTGAAGACGCTGGCCATCAGCCGGCTCTATCTGGACAACATCGACCACGTGCAATCGAGCTGGCTCACGCCGGGAATCAAAGTGTGCCAGGTGGGATTGCAGTTCGGCGCGGACGACGTGGGCAGCATTTTGATTGAGGAGAACGTCGTATATGCGGCGGGTGTGCGCAATCGCACGAATGAAGAAGAGCTGCGCCGCATCATCTCCGATGCCGGGTATATGCCCGCGCAGCGCGATACCTTGTATCGCTCGTACGTGTGGAAGCCGCCGGTCGAAGTTCCCGCGGCTGCGTAGAACCGAACCTTCTCGTTTTTCTTACTTTCCTTCGGCGCGCGGCTGCCTCGAGCAGGAATACATGCTGCGGGTGAATCTGCGCAATGGTACGCGCCTGTCTGCCGGCAGGCAGGCTTCGCGCGACGTCTTTATGTCGAAGCTGAAGGTCCGACCCCCTAACATGGCGGGATCGCAGAACCGGCCACCCGCTGCTACGAAGCAAAGCCTGAAAACCCAGGGCTGAAGCCCCTTCTATCCTGCGGCCTTTCCGCGGGCCTGAAGGCCCACGCTTCCACCGGGTCCCGTCCCCTGTCGCGCTTGGCGCGACATCTTTATGTCAGGCTGAAGAGTCTGCGTGGTAAACGCGCTCGGGAACTTCAGGGGCTGAAGCCTCCACGACTGGCCTGCTTACGCCGGGGCTGGGAAGCCCCGGCCTCCTGAAGAGGATCTTCAATGCCGGAGGCGTCAAATGGCTGCCACGGGTTGAGGCTACAAGACGCGCTTGGAGGATAGCGGGTAGGACTGCTGGCCGGGGTCGAGCGAGGTGGCGATGGCGGTTTGCGGCGCGGCAACGGGCAGATCGATGGCGACGCGCGCGCCGTAGGGCTGGTTGTTGGTGAGCGTGATTTCGCCCGCGCATTCCTGGATGATGCCGTAGCAGATGCTGAGGCCGAGGCCGGTCCCTTTGCCCACGGGCTTCGTGGTGTAGAAGGGATCGAAGGCGCGATTGATGTCGGCGAAGCCCGGTCCGGAATCGTCGAATTGAATCAGGATGCGGTCGTCGTGATGGGAAGCGTGAATGTCGATATCGCGATGGACGCTTTCGCTGACGGCGTCGATCGAGTTGTTGAGGATATTGAGCAGGACTTGCTTGAGCTCGTCCTCGCCGATTCCGGCGGGGGGCAGCGCTTCGTCGATTTCGAGCTTCACGTGGATTCCGCGCGCGCGGAGATGATATTCGCGCAGCTGCAGGACGTCGCGCAGGGCGGCCGCGGCGCTGGTGGCGCGCAGCGTGGAATTGTTCTGGCGGCCAAAGCGGAGCAGGCCGTCGACGATCCTCTGCATGCGGCGGGCTTCGTTGGCGAGCTTTTCGACGCGCCCTCCGAGCTTGGTGTCGCGCAACTCGTCGTGGAGCAGATCCGCGTAGCCAATCACGCCGGTGAGCGGATTGTTGAGTTCGTGAGCCACGCCGGCAACGAGCTGGCCGAGGCCGGCGAGCTTTTCCGAGCGCACGAGTTGATGGTGCAGGCGCACGTTTTCGAGCGTGACGGCGAGATCCGAGGCGAATACCTCGAGCTTCACCATCTCGGATGTTTTCAAATCGCCTTCGTTCTTCGAGCCCGAGAGATAGAGGCAGCCCGCGTGCGAACCGCGCCACGAAACCATGGGGATCAGCACGAGCTCACCCGCCTCGGACATGCGAAACGACTGGCTGCCGGATTCGGTTTCCGAGGTGCGATGTTTTATCGATTCGATGGCGTAGCCGCCGGAGTGCTCGCGCAGCGTGTCTTCTTCCTGAAGCGTGAAGCCGCTCGATCCGGCGAGGTAGAAGCGGCGATCCTCACCGAGCAGGAAGAGGGCGGCGCGGCTGAAGCTGCTGGTGTCGGTGATGGCTTTGGCGACTTCGCCGCAGAGCATGACGGGATCGTTCCCGGCGAGCAGGCGCGAGGTGATCTGCGAGAGGCGGCCGAGCAGCTGATTTTCGGCATGGGCGCGAGCCGTCGTCTCCTCGATCGCGCGGGATTTGTCTTCGAGCAGCGTGAGCACCATTCCGAGAGCGACCAGGATCCTCGGCACGTTCCAGAAATCGAGGCGCGCCTGAAATTCCGGCGCCACAAAGTGCAGAATGGCGCCGACCGGATACTCCGCGCCCCAGCACAGGAAGCCGACTACCACTGTGTTGACGCCGAGCGAGGAGCGGCCGTAGAGGCGCCCGAAAAACGGGCCGGCGAGTCCGTAGGCTAATCCCAGGATGGCCGCGGCGGCGATCCAAGGCTGGCCGAACACTTGTTGTTGAACGGCTCCCATCCCGATGGCGACTAACCCTACGGCGATGTAACGACCGTAGCGCGGGTAGGCGAAGAATGAAAAGACGGCCGCGCCAAGAAAAATTGCGGCGACCGCGCCCGCCGCAAGCCACGGCACTCCCCATTTGAACGCCACCGAAAAAGTCTGAATGAGGATCGGCAGAACCGGCAGAAGCATCAGGATCGCGCGCTTGCGCGGCTGGTCCGGCTTGAAGAGGACCGAGGAAAGAAAGATGATCGCGGCAATTTCGAGCGCGGCGAAATCGACTCCGGTGAGAAAATCTCCGAGCGCGCCGCCGCGAATCTCGAGCGCTTGCGCGAAAAAGTGCAGGAAAGTCAGGGCCCAGCCGTACGTCCAGAGGCGCAGGCGCGGCGAGGGCGTCTCGATCTGTATCGATATAAATATGCCGACTAGTACGACAAGGACGACGACGATCGGCAGTGCCTCAGGGAGCGCGAACACGTTACCTCCGAGTCACTAGGGTATAGATCGGCAACAGTGTCCGCAATGGTGCGGCCGTACTACGAGTAAACATGTAGGGATCGAAGGGCGGGCGAACGAACCCCGGAGGAGAAGGCTTCAGCTAAACCTTTATGTATCAGCAGGTTTACGGATGTCGAGCAGAACCTCGGTATCCTCAGGCAGATCGAGGGGGGTGTCTGGGACGAACACGCCGTTGGTGAACCGCGCGCGAATGCGCGATGGCTGCGACGACGTAGGGCGAGCGGCGTGCGCCTCAGTGCGAGGCGCAGCCGGCGATGGCTGCGAGTCGCCGGGCGGCGACGAGAGCGGCGGGCCGAACGCGCCGGAATCGAGCGCGAGATTGGCCAGGGCGTCCGCTTCGCGATTGCTTTCGCGGCGCACGTGCTCGACGACGAAATATTCGAACTGGCGCGTGAGCTTGGAGGCGCGTTCGTAGAGCGGCTTCAGATCGGGGCTTTTCACCTTGTAGCGGCCCTGCATCTGGCGGACGAGCAATTCGGAATCGCTGCGGACGCGGAGCGCGCGGATATTGTGCGTGGCGGCGTAATCGAGCGCGGCGAGCAGCGCGTAGTATTCGGCGACGTTGTTGGTGTCGCGGCCGAGCTTTTTGCCGAGTTCGAGGATGATTTTGCCGTTCGGATCGCGCATCACGACGGCGTAGGATGCCGGGCCGGGATTGCCGCGCGACGCGCCGTCGATATTGGCGACGTAGACGCCCGCGGGTGGCGCTGCGGCGCCCGAATCCGAGAAGAGACGAGCGTTCGCGTGAGGCGGAATTTTCGAGGTCGGGTTCATGTCCGCGGGAAAATCTCAGCACTCACCGGAGGCTGCGGCCGACGCGGACGCCGGGTGCGCGGCGTCGGAAGCGGGAGCGCCGGGCTGGTCCGCCTCGATGTAATAAAGGATGCGCGTGCAGGTCTCGCAGTGGAACAGGTCGTCATCCTTGGCGCGGCGCATCTCCTGGATCACGTGCGGGCGGACGATCATGCCGCAAGCGCCGCACTTTTCGTTGCGAACTTCGACGAGCGCGATGCCATTGTGCTTGCGGACGATGCGATCGTAATGGTCGAGAAGGTTTTCCGGAATGTCCGCGACGGCGTGGGCGCGCTCGGCTTCGAGCGTGGCGATATCCTTTTCGGCGGCGGCTTTCTCGGCGTCGATTTTGGCGCGCTGGCCGCGAGCGGCGTCCTCGACTTCTTTCAGATCTTTTTCGGCGGCTTTCACGCGGCGATCGTATTCCTCGGCGTTGACCATCTGCTCGAGGAGGCGATCTTCGGCTTTGGCGATTTCGGCTTCGGCCATTTCCACTTCGTGCTGGAGCGCCTTGTAGGCCTCGTTGGTTTTCACTTGCGAGGTCTGACCGCGATATTTTTGGACGCGCTCTTTATGCTGCTCGACGTCGAGCTCGTATTTCTTGCGCTCTTTGATGGTGCTGAGCTGCGCGGCTTTGCTCTGGTCGACGGCGGCTTTGGCGGCGGCGACGCGCGCGTCGATCTCGGCCGTCTTTTTCGGCAGCGTGGCGAGCCGGGTGCGGACTTCCCGGAGCCGGATGTCCACGCCTTGCAGATCGAGGAGCGTCTGGAGAATCTTTTGCACGGCTGCGCGCATTCTAACACAGTGTCGCGCCGGGGCCCGATTGAGAGCCTAGCGTCGAGGGACGTTTCAACGCAGGATCGAGAAGGTCAAGGAAGGCCGACGCGGCGCAGGAGGTTTTGGAAACGCGGGTTGTAGCGGAGGGCGTCCATGGTCGGATCGATGTGCAGATAGATGAGCCAGTGGGAACGCTCGGCGTAGGCTTTCTCCAGGCATTCGAGCGCGCGGTCGTCCTCTCCGAGACCGATATGGATTCCGGCGAGGAAGTAGGGCGCGACGTACTTTTCCCGCGATAATTTTGTGAGCTCGTCGAGGATTTGGCGCGCCTCGCTTGTCTTGCCGGCCCGGCCGAGAGTGCGCGCCAGGGCCGCGCGCATCAGCGGGCTGCCGCCGGAAAGCTTTACCGCCTTCTCGCCCTCGGCGATGGCGAGATCGTAGTGGCCCGTTTTTCGAAGCAGCAGGCCGAGAATCCAATACGTGACGGGATAGCTCGGGTCCAAATCGAGCGTTCGGCGCAGTTGCTCGATGGCGTCTTCGTAGCGGCGCGAATAGTAGAAGGCCCAGCCGACGGCGACGTTGATAATCAGCGACAGCGGATCGAGCTCCTGGCTTTTTTTCATTCTTTCGAGGGCTTCCGCGTGGCGTCCCATGGTCATCGTGAATTCGGCGTTCCAGTGGTTCGCCGTCGGATACGTGGGACCTAGCTCGAGGCTGCGCTTGAATTCCGCCTGCGCCTTTTTCCATTGCCAGTCGTGCAACCACAGGACAGCGGCGAGCGCCGTGTGCGCTTCGGCGAGATTCGGGTCGAGATGCAGGGCCGTCATCGCCTCGGCTTTCGCTTTCGGAAATGATTCCTTCGGCGGCAGGTAGCTATTCCACCCCAGCAGGACGTACGAATTTGCGACACCCGCGTAGGCGAGCGCGTAGTTGGGATCTTTCTCGGCGGCGTCCTGAAAATATTCGATCGCCTTGTAGAAACTTTCCTCGGTCCAGCGATTCCAGTAATGAAGTCCCTTTAGGTAGAGGCGGTAGGCCTCGGGATCTTCGGTGTGGTGCCTGGTGAGGCGTTTCTTTTGCGCCTGCGTGAGCTCGAGGTGCAATTTGCCGGAAATCTCGGTGGAGATTTCGTCCTGAAGCGCAAAGATGTCGCCCAATTTGCGATCGTACTGCGCGCACCAGAGCTGCGAGCCGGTGGCGACGTCGACGAGTTCGGTCGAGATGCGCAGGGAGTCTCCTCCCTGCATGATGCGTCCCGTGAGGACGGCGCGGACATCGAGCTCGCGGCCGATGGCTTGCGGCGCGAGTTCGCGGCTGCGGTAGCGGAACACCGTGCTCTGCGCCATCACGCGCAGCTTGGGTATCGTCGCGAGCATGTTGATGAGGCTGCCGGCGATCCCGTCGCCGAGGTATTCGTGCTCGGGGTCGCCGTTGGCGTTCTCGAAGGGGAGGACGGCGAGCGAGTCGATGCCCTTCGCGGCTCGCGGCGGGCGCGGCGCGGCCTTTCGCGCGGAAGAAGTCCGTGTGGTGCGCCGCTTCATAGAGTGTCTCCGGTCGACCGGAATCCCGATTCAGACGTCAAGGTGCGCCCGCTTTCCGGTGTTGTGTGCCCGACTCAAAGCTCGTTCCTAAGCAAACTTCTACCATAGTTTGGGCTCGGGGTCCCGATGGGCCGCAAGGCCGCCACGCCCGCGGAAGGCTTCGCAGGCGGCTGAATTACCGGTAAGATTCGAGTGCATTCCGAGGAGATCGCATGCCGTACGTACAGATCACGTGGGTTGCCGGGCGGACGCCCGAGCAGAAAAAGAAGCTGGCGGAACGCATTACGGACGCGCTGATCGAAGAGGGCCGCGCGAAGCGAGAAAACATTCAGGTGACGTTCGTCGATCTGCCAGCGACGGATTACGCCGAAGGCGGCGTCACCGTGGCGGACCGGAAGCGCACACCGTAGCATCTGCCGCATTCGAGCCAGATTTCCGGCGCGCTGCCACCCGCGAATGTTTCTGCCTCCAGCGGTTGAAAACCACGACTTTGAGGGATAGTATCCTGCCGCACAATCGTGGTCATGCGAGGCGGCGACGCCTTGCATTCGCACGATCCAGCGCGAAGCTGGACGCGACGGGGGGAATTCATGCCGGGAACGCCGTATCCGAAAGAGCAGATGCATCGCTTCGCTTACACGAAGCTCACGCCGCAACAAATTGCAGACAAGCTGGGGCCGGCAATGAAGAGCGGGCCCACGAGCGCCTCGCAGCTATCGGATGCTTTTGCCGGCAAGTCCATCAGCATCGTCACTGATAAAGGCCCGTCGCTCGCGTACAAATTCAGCGGGACGAACCGCCTGTCGGTCGCCGAGAATGGCGGCGCGCCGGTGGACGCCGGATACGGCGCGCTGACGCTGGGTTCCCACATGGTCTTCTTCTCCCACCTGATCCCGGATACGCAGCGCGGTTACGCCGTCGTGGTGGATCGAGGGACGAACCTGGCGACCGTGATCGAGCTGTGGTTCAGCGGCTACGAGGACAATCGCGAAGTGCAGCGCGAGATTTATTTCGGCTACGTCGATCAGCCGGGGCAAGAGGCGCCGAGGACCCGCCACGTGGCGACGAACCGCGTCGAGGGCAAGGGCTTCTATTGGAAGCAGGACGCCGGCCCCGAGACGCTCGAATTTTTCCCGTCGGCGGCGTACTCGAATTTCGTCGAGTTGTCGCGTTTCGGCGGCGAGCTCGGATTCTGCGCGCCGTCCGACTACATCAAGATCAACGAGGACTACTACATCTACACGCGCACCGAATGCGAATTCTCCGGCACGTTCACCGCGTACGTGATGGACCTGAACCGCATCCGGCAGGCTGGCGTGCGGCTCGGCTTCGACGCAAACGACGCGCTTGAATATTACGTGTTCCTCGGCAAGGGCGAGTGGCTGGGGCAGCATGCGCACTTCGAGAAGTTCGGCGACGAAGCGGGGAATCCGGTTCCGGCGGCCGCCGCGGGGCAGACCCCGGCGAAAGGCGCGCGGCGCGTGTATCGGCCGTTCAAGACGATGGCCAAGATGACGAAGGCCGAGGTCGACGCCGCGTGCGCCAAGAGGACGACGGCTTTCCCGGCCAGGACCACCGGACCCGCCGCAGGCATGAGCGGCAATCTCGGACCAAACACCACCTATCTGGCCGGCAGGACGTTCACGCTGCGCTACGACCATGCGCCGGCGATCGAATACCGCGTCGAGGACGCCGAGAATCTGAACTGGCGCAAAGAAGGCGACGCCAATTGGACCAAGGCGCGCTACCAGGGATGGGAATCGATGCCCGGAGTGATCATGTTCGGTCATCTGCTCGAAGGCATGCCGGATCATGACGGGCATGCAATCGTCGCCGACTTTGACCAGGGCCTGGTGACGTGTTTCAACGGTTATCTGAACACGCCGTACTTCGCAAATGAGGCTGGCGTGAGGATACTCTTCGGCGTGATCGAAATGGATGGGCTGATCCCGCCGAAGTACAACCGCCACAAGTTCACGGAGGAGATGCTCGGGCGCGCGGTGAGCCAGAACTACTTGCCGAACCTGACCTCGATGCACCTGTACACGACGCCGCATTCGCTCTCGTGGATCATCTTTACCGACACGGATGCGGGCGGGCTCGAGTGGAGCGGACCTGCGGCGTACGTGAAGATTCGCGACGGGCTGTTCTTCATGTACTGGCTGGAGGAGGCGTGCAACGGCACGCTGGGCACGATTTTGGTGAACCTGCACACGATGCGCGACGTGGGCGTTGGCTACAACTGCGGCCCGAACGGCCTCAGCATGAGCGCCGTCGGCGCGCACGAGCGGCTCGCGGGACAGTTCGACATCAAACGCTTCTATCAGGTGCCGACGACGGGAGGCGCCGCATGAGCAAGGAACCCGATTCCACGCGCCGGTCGTTTTTGAAAGGCGGTGCGCTGCTGGCCGCGCCGCTCGCCGCAGCCATGCCCGCCGCGATGGTGGCGGACGACGGCACGAAGGCGCGCCTCGCGAAGCTCGAAAACGAAGCCGCGATTCGCGCGCTGCATCAGGCGTGGCTGCGTTCGATCGACACGGGCGCGCGCGACGAAGTTGCCTCTCTCTTTGCCGATCCGACGCGCGCCGCGCTCGACCCAGCGGTGCGTAGCATCGCGCCCGATCACGCCGGCGCGCCGGATGCGATCGAACTGGCCCCCGACGGCAAGCGCGCCGCCGGGCGGTTCCATTGCGTCGTCGAAACCGAAACCGCGATCGCGCAGGATTCCACGCTCGCGCAGATGGCGCGCGCGCAAGGCGGCGGCTACATCCGCCGCACGGAGCGCCGCGTGCTGCGCGTCGACTACGTGAAGGCGTCCGGGGCGTGGGCGATCGCAAAGGCTGAGCTCGCACCCGCCTAAAATCGGCCCTGTCGCTTACGAGCCGATCAGCAGGGACTCCCACGTTTCGGACGATTTCAGAATCTCCGGGGATTCTTCGAGACGCTCGACTGGAACCAGCACATGGCCCGAGGGCAAGGCAGCGGGCGCCTAGGGCGTGACGTGGACGTTCAATGTCGGATCGACGGAATAGTTGTGACAGCCCGTGGGGGCGGACGACGTGCAGCGCGCGGTTGCGACGAAGCTCTGGTCGGACGCGTCGACATCGTAGGTGTAGCCTTCGCGATGCGGCTTGCGCAGCGTCATGTCGCCGGCGGACATGAGCACGTCGAGCGAGGCGTATTTGCCGTTCTGGGCCTGATACATGCGCTCGGCCTGGGCGATGGCGATCAAATCGTTCTGCGCGCCGACAGCGTCGATCGTCGCCACTGGTGTCGCCGCGCCCACCGATTGCCCCGAAGTGAGAAAGTACTTGTAGACCATCACGGAAATCAGCGCCACGACCAAGAGTCCGATAATGCCGCCCAGACCTCGCATGGTTCACCCCTCGTTCGCCTGTATCTATGGCATCACATCGGAGGTCCGGCCGCAAATTCGCGTGGTACAGGTGTGCGCGAGGGGAAACGGGCGAAGGGAAAGCGCAGCTGGCCGGCCCGAGACATCACGCCATTTCGATTGCGCTGCTAGCGGATGTTTTCGATCATGCCGATGTTTTCTTCGAGGACTTGATCGGTTTGAAACGCCAGGTAGCGCCCATCGGGTGATGCGGCGACCTCGTCGAAGGACAACGTGTGGAAGTAGTTGGCATAATACAGCATCGGAACGGTCCAGCGAGTGCGCGAAAGGCCCTGTCCGCTCCAGTTCACTTTCCACAACACAGCGGTCATATCAGGCCGGCATTCGAAAACATCGATCTCGTTCCCCTCGCCCGGGGTGAACCATGAGACCCAGCCGCGGAAAATTTGCCGAGGCGGGCTCTTGAAGTCGTCCACCCAGACGCCGGCGTTTGTGTCATCGGCCCTGCTGGGAGCTTGCACGTAGGCGACCGAGTGTTGGTCGGGCGACCAAAGGACAAGCTCCCACGCTGGTTGTGCCGGCAACGTCCCAAGACTTTCGGTTTTGCCGTCCCGCGCATCCAATACGTCTACTTGCGCGTTTGGCCGCACGGTGAGAATGCGCCCATCGCGACCGATATAGAAGTCCGGGGTGGGAACGTCGGCGACCTTCTGCGGCGCACCTCCGGAGGTCGACACCCGACGGAGTTGCCATTGTGCAGAAACCTCCGTGTTAGCGTTCGACAAGAAGAAAAGTGTATCGTGGCCACCCGGCCATTGGGGAAAGACGTTGTTGAGTGAATCTTCAACCAATGCCTGGGCATTCGATCCGTTGGCATTGGAAACCCAAATTGTTTCTCTCTCGGATCCTTTCAGGTTCGTGAAATATGCCAAATATTTACCGTCCGGAGAATAGGCCGGTCCGAACTGGTTCCGGGCCGGGTCCGAGGTAAGCATTTTGACGCTTTCTTCCTGGGACTTTGCCTGAAGATCCAGCTGGGCGAGGCCGATTTTCTGGCGGAGCGTGCCAAAGACGATGCGCTTTCCGTCGGCGGATACGTCCAAATCCGCGTCGTCCCCCTCGCCAGCGGTAATCTGCTCGGGCTCTCCTCCGTCGGCCGCAATTTTCCAGATGTTGATCGTGCCTCCGCGGCTGGAAGCAAAGTAGATGAATCGGCCATCTGGCGACCACGACGGCGAAAGCGCCAAGGCGTTGTCGTGCGTCAACAGATGGGTTTTCCCGGAATCGAGGTCGGCCAAAGCTAATTCGCCGTACGGCGCGCCGTCGGAATGCCTGGCCGCGAGTGCAAGGCGGCGACCGTCCGGAGAAAAGCGCGGCTGCGTGTTCCAGTCACCGACCTCCCATGGCGGCACGGCCAGACGGGCGTTCTCACCCGAGGTGCCGCACATCCAGATCGCGCCGCCCGCCGGGTCGAAATAGGCGAGCGAGCGGCCATCGGGAGACCACGTGGGATCGGCGCCGCTCAGGACGACGCGCCGTGGCGCCCCTCCAAGCGCCGGGGCTTCCCAGATATCCCAGACGCCCGACTCGTTGAGGCGGGCGTAGGCCAATGTCGTGCCGTCCGGTGACCAGCTTGGGGCCGACTCGAGGTTCGAGTCATTGGTTATTTGCACCAGATTGCCGCCGCGCAGGAGGCCGACGTAAACGTTGAAATGGCCGTCTCGGTTGGAAACAAAGGCGACCGAGCGGCCATCGGGCGAAAGCGCCGGCTGAGCCTGCACGCCGGAGAAATTCGTGACGGCGCTGAAGTGCATGGGGGCCTGCGACGCCGGGCTGGCAAGTTTCCAGATTAGGATTGCGGCGAGAGCAGCCGCAGTCGCTCCGAACAGGGCCCACGGCAGAGCGCGGCTCCAGAAGGGCGCGGGTGCGGACATAGCGGCGGCCGAGGGGGCATCGAACGCCCCCTCGCCCTCGGCCAAGCCGGAAAGGACCTCGTCCAGCGAGATGCGGGCGTCGCCGATGTCGCGCAGGCGCTGCCTCGGGTCCTTTTGCAGGCAGCGCTGCAAGAGGACGCGGATGCGCGCCGGAGTGCCAACCGGGAGTCGGGACCCATCCGGCTCCTTCATGATCACCGCTGCCAGCGTGTCCGTCACGGTTTCACCGCTGAACGCCATTCTGCCGGTGAGCATCTCGTAGAGCACGCAGCCGAAGGCCCAGATATCCGCGCGGCGGTCGACCGGCTTGGCTTTCGCCTGCTCGGGCGACATGTAGGCGGCGGTGCCGAGCAGCACGCCCGCCTGCGTGGCCATTCGTGTGATTGTGGGAGAATTGGCGATGTCGATCGAGGCGGCGTCTCCTTCGAGCGCTTTCGCGAGCCCGAAGTCGAGGACCTTCACCGCATCCTCATTCGTCACCTTGACGTTGGCCGGCTTCAGATCGCGGTGCACGATCCCGCGCTCATGAGCGTATTCCAGCGCGTCGGCAATCTGCCGCGCGATGCGTAGAGCCTCGTCAATCGGCATCGGCCCTGTCGCGATGCGATCCGCCAGCGTCGGCCCGTCGACCAACTCCATCACCAGCGCGTGGGTCGCCCCGGAATCTTCGAGACCGTAGATCGCCGCGATGTTGGGATGATTGAGCGAAGCGAGGACTTTCGCTTCGCGCTGGAAGCGCTCCAGACGTTCGGCGTCGCCAGCGAACGTCGCGGGCAGGACCTTCAGCGCAACATCGCGCCCGAGCTTCGAGTCTCGCGCGCGATACACCTCGCCCATCCCGCCCGCGCCAATGGCGGCGAGAATCTCATAGGGACCGAGCTTCACTCCGTTTGCCAGCGGCATGCGGGGCGGATTATAAGCGATTCGCGTGGGGAATGACGGGACAGTTTACCGCACCGATAAGATCACTTTGCCGATGTTCTTGCGGGCCTGGATGTACGCATGCGCTTCGGCGGCTTGCTCGAGAGGGAACATCTTGGCGATCACGGGCTTGATCTTGCCATCGGTGTACATGCGGAAGACATCGTCGAGTTCCTGGCGCAGCAGCGAGCCGCGCGCGCGGACACCCCGGAGATTCACGCCGATGATCGTCGCGTTTTTCTCCATCAGCTTCAGCGGGTGAAAACGCGGCGTTGCGAGAAAGGCGCGCGCGGCGCGGAGCGGGCTTCGCTTTCCGTCCGGTCCGGCCGCGGCCGAAAATCCATATACGACCAGCCTGCCCACAGGCCCCAGGCACTTGAAGCTGCGCGAGAAGGATTTTCCGCCGATCGGGTCCATCACCATCTCGACGCCGTCCGGCGCGTATTTCTTCACCGCGTCCACGAAATCATTTTTTTCGTAATCGATCGCGTGATCCACGCCGATCTTGCGCAGATACTCCTGCTTGAGCGGCCCCGCGGTGCCGAAGATCACCAGGTTGCGCGTATGCGCCAGCTGCACGGCCGCGATTCCCACGCCGCCCGCCGCGCCGTGGATCAGAATGCGGTCGCCCGGCTGCAGATTACCCATCGTGAACATCGCGTGGTACGCCGTCAGATAATTCGCGGGAATCGCGGCGCCATCCTCGAAGCGCATGCCGGGCGGCAAGCGGTGAACCTGGCTCGCGGGCACGGCGGCCCATTCGGCGTAAGCGCCGAACTCGGGAAACGCAGCGACGGCGTCGCCGACGCGCAGTGGCGCGCTTTCGTCGCCCGCCTTGCCGCCGGGGGCGATCTTCTCGACCACGCCCGCGATCTCGAGCCCGGGAACAAACGGCGGCTTGGGCGTGCCGGGATAAATGCCCATGCGCTGCATCAGGTCCGCGAAGTTGACTCCAATGGCCTTGACGCGGATCAACACCTCGCCCGCTTTCGGCTGAGGGTCGGGCAGCTGCTGGAGTTCGAAAACGTTGGGCGGCCCATACCGCCTAACGACGAGCGCGCGCATCTAACTCTCCTCGGTGCCCAGTTCGTTCCTCAATCCGGTAACCAACACAGTCCTGCTCTCGTCCCATTGGACCGGAAAGCAATCGTCTCCGGCTTTTCGTTTGGGAAACGGACCATCCTATCTTAAACTGTTGGACTTTGCGCAATGATGAAAAGTAAATATAGACGCAGCACTTTTCTGACGGCCACCGCGCTGCTGGCCATGGCTTGCACTTGCTACGCCGCCAACCGGCCTTCGCAGAAGGACGGCGATCCCGCGGTCCTTACGGCGATGCAGCAAGAGCTCGACCGGTCGTTCACCACGCTTTCCAAGGCTGATCCTCCGGCCTACTTCATCAGCTATACGATTTCCGACCGGCAGTACGCCGACGTCTCGGGATCGAATGGGGCGCTGCTTTCGAGCACGGCCGATCGCGGGCGGTGGCTCGAGACGCAGACGCGCGTCGGCAGCTACCAGCTCGACGACACGCACAAGCTGCCCAATCAGCAGCCCAGCTGGACCAGCCCGGGCGCTTCCGCCACGCTCGACGATGATATTCCCGTGCTGCGGCGCGAAATCTGGCGCGAGACGGATCAGCAGTATCGCGCCGCCGTGCAGGCCCTGATCAAGGTCAAGACGAGCCAGGAAGTGCAGGTGCAGACGGCCGAAGGCGCCGCTGCGGATTTCTCGCACGAGCAGCCGCAGACGTATATGGGCCCGCGCGTTGAAATCAACGTCGACCGCAAGCCCTGGGAAGAGCGCGTGCGCCGCTACACCGCCGCATTCAGCAAGTCGCCCGCGGTGCTGAATTCGATCGCGACCTTCACGGCGCTCGCCACGAATCAGTACCAGGTGAACACGGAAGGGACCAAGCTAGCGTTCGGACAGATTCATTACCGCCTCGAGCTTTTCGTGCAGAGCAAGGCGCCCGACGGAATGGATATCGAGCGCTACGCCAATTTCGACTGGCTCGATCCGAAAGACGCGCCCGACGACAAGACGGTCTTCGCCAGCATCCACAAGCTGATCGAGGAGACCGAAGCGCTCGATAAAGCGCCGCTCGTCGATCCGTACGCCGGCCCAGCGCTGCTCACGGGACGCGCTGCCGCCGTTTACTTCCACGAAGTGTTCGGCCATCGCGCCGAAGGCTTCCGCCAGAAGGACATCAACGAAGGCCAGACGTTCACCAGCAAGATCGGCCAGCAGATTTTCCCCTCGTTCATTTCCATCAAGGACGATCCGACCGAGAAATCGCTCGGCGGCCAAATGCTGCTCGGCTATTACCCATACGACGACGAGGGCGTTGCGGCACAGGACGTGCATCTCGTCGATAAGGGCGTGCTGAAGACGTTTTTGATGTCGCGCTCGCCGCTGATCAATATCCCGCATTCGAACGGCCACGGCCGGCGCCAGCTCGGCTACGCTCCCGTGGCGCGCCAGGGGAATCTGATCGTCACCAGCACGAACACGATGACGGACGCGCAGCTTCGCGCCAAGCTGATCGAATTGATCAAGCAGCAGGGCAAGCCTTTCGGCCTGATGATCGACGATATCGCCGGCGGATTTACGTTCACCGGGCGCGGCAATCCGCAAGCCTTCCAGGTGCAGCCGCTGGTGGTTTACAAAGTGTTCGCCGACGGACGCCCCGACGAGCTCGTGCGCGGCGTCGATATCGTCGGCACGCCGCTCGTCTCGCTCACCAAAATCGTAGCCACCGGCGACAAAGAGGAAATTTTCAACGGCTACTGCGGCGCGGAATCGGGCAGCGTGCCCGTTTCGGCCGTCGCGCCCGCGATGTTGATTTCGGAGATGGAAGTGCAGAAGAAGGAAACGTCCACCGACCGGCCGCCGATCCTGCCGCCGCCCGCGCACGATCCCGACGCAAAGGGGCAGCAGTGATGAAGATCCCGATTGGTGTGTTGCTCCTCGCTGCTCTCGCATTGCCGGTGCACGCGGCGGCCAATGGCGCTCGCGGTGCCGGGAATGTCGGCACGATGCCCGATGCCGCCTCGGCAGCGCTCGCCGCGCAGACCACCGCCGTCACGAACGACAGCGATCAAACGCTCCACGCGATGCACGACGAAATGGAGCGATCGCGCACGCGGCTCCAGCTGCCGGACGCGGACAAGCCGTTCCTCGTCCAGTACCGCCTGCTCGATCTCGACGTTCGCACCGTCACCGCTTCGTTCGGCGCGCTGATTTCGAGCTCCACGTCGCGCTCGCGCTTCATGAGCGTCGACGTGCGCGTCGGCGACTATCATCTCGATAGCTCGAATTTCCTTAGCGCGGACGGCTTCCAGGGTTTTCTCGGCTCGACCGGCGAAGTAGGCATCGACCGCGATTACAATTCGCTGCGCCAGGATCTGTGGCTCGCCACCGATCAGGCGTACAAGGCTGCCGTCACGCAGATGTCGCTGAAGCAGGCGTTTCTCCGCAGCCTCACCAAGCCGCCGGAAATCGACGATTTTTCGCAATCCTCGCCGATCATCAAGATCGAGCCGCACGCGGAGCCCGATTGGACCACGCGCAACTGGGAAGATGAAGCGCGCGCCGCTTCCGTCGCGCTGAAAGATTACCCGCAGCTCTACGGCACGCGCGTCACCTACTACATCGTTTACGCGACGACTTACCTGATGACGAGCGAAGGCACCACGATGCGCACGTCGACCAGCCTCGCGTCGATCGAGGCGGCGCTCGATACGCAAGCCGACGACGGCTTGCCGCTGCACAATTTCTATTCCGTGTACACCGCGAAGCCCGGCGATCTGCCGGATTCGGCGACTGTCTCGAAGGCGCTCACGCAAGCCGCCACCGATCTGCTGGTCTTCCGCGCGAGCCCGCTCGTGTCCGATTACACCGGCCCGGTGCTTTTTGACGCGCCCGCCGCCGCGTCCTTGCTCGCGCAGGTGATCGAGCCTTCGCTCTCCGGCGCGCGCCCGCCGCTTTCCGCCACGCAGGACTACGATTCCTTCATGGACCGCGTGGGCGGACGCAACGAATGGACCGGCCGCGTCGGCACGCGCGTGCTGCCCGCGACCGTCACGTTGACGGACGATCCCACCGCCGCGAATTTTCAGGGCCAGCCGCTGCTCGGCGCCTACGATATCGACGACGAAGGCGTGAAGTCGCAGGGCGTCACGATCGTCGAAGACGGCATGCTGCGAAACATGCTGATGTCGCGCCGGCCCGGCCCCGACTTCCAGATTTCGAACGGCCACGCGCGCTCGTCGATGCTCTCCGATCCGTACCCGCTGAGCAGCAACCTCTTCTTCAAGTCGAGCGACGCGGTCAGCTCGGGCGATCTGCGCACGAAATTCCTCGCTGCCTGCAAGGACGACGGCCAGCAATGGTGCATCGAGGTGAAGCGCATGGATAATCCCGCGCTATCCGCGCTGCGCCAGCAAGATTTCGGCGATTTCATGAGCCAGCTCGGCGGCGATATCGAGAGCGGCGCGCGGCTGCCGCTCGAGCTCTATCGCGTGTATGTCTCCGATGGCCACGAAGAGCCAGTGCGCGAGGGCGTGATCGAGGGACTGAGCATCCGGTCGCTGCGGAATATTCTCGGCGTCGGCAACGACGCCACGGTGTACACCTACATGCAGCAGAATTCGGCCGATGGGCTCGCCGGTACGGCGCTCGGCTCGTTCGGTTCGGCGCAAGGCGGCATTCCGAGCACGGTCGTCGCGCCATCCATCCTGCTCGATGAAATCGAGATCCGCGGATTCCACGGCGAGCCGCGCCGCCTCCCGCTCGTCCCGGCTCCGCCGCTGAAATAACGCGACGGGTAGGTACCGCCGGCTTGCCCTGAGCGGAACGAAGGGCGTCTCGCCGCCTCTTCTTCCGCGCCATTCGCGCAAAAGCGCCGGCCGGAGGCCAGCGCTACGACACGCTTCACTTCTTCGCCCAAAACACTTCCTTGCCGTGCAATCCATCGTGCGAATGGCTCAGCGACAGCTCGCCCTTCGGTATTTGCCGCAGCTCCGCCGGGACCATCACGCCGGGGCTGCCCTTTGCGGGCGTCACGCCCCCGTCGGCGAGCAGCAGCGCGCCGGTGATGTAGCTCGCCTCGTCCGACGCGAGGAACGCGAAAATATTCGCCATCTCTTCCGGAGTGCCGCGCCGCCCCAGCGGCACCGATCCGTCGATCGTGTCCTGTATCTCGGGACTCAGCGGGCCGCCGGGACCGCGCGTCCATGCGGTGTCGATCGCGCCGGGGCAGACGCAGTTCGCGCGCACGCCGTATTTCGCCTGCTCGAGCGCCACGCCTTTCGCGAAGGCGTGCAGGAACGCCTTGCTCGCGCCGTAGGGCGTGAACATCGCCGAGCCGTTGATGCCCGCCTCGGAGCCGGTGAAAAGGACGTTGCCGCGCGTCTTCTGCAAGTGCGGCAGCGCGAATTTCGTCATCAGGAACGCGGTGCGGATATTCGCGCGAATCGTGCGCTCGAAATCCTCCACGCGGTAGGCGTCCGTCTCGGCGTTCGCGATGAAGATGCCCGCGTTGTTCACCAGCACGTCGATGCGCCCGAAGCGCCGCACCGCCGCGTCGACGCACGCGCGCGCGTGAGCTTCGTCGGCGAGATCGCCGAGATAGACGCCCGCCTCGTGCCCCAGCTCGATGATCGCAATCTCGACATCCTTCACCGGGTCGCCTGGCAGCCCCGCCAGCAACACCCGCGCCCCCTCGCGCGCAAATTTGTGCGCGATCGCCTCGCCGATCCCGGTCCCAGCCCCCGTGATGATCGCTACTTTGTCCTTGAGTCGCATCGATCCTCCTGGCGCCTAATTGCCCTCCGGATCATACACGCGATTTCCAGCAGTCGGTCGAAGACGCCCGGTTCGCCCCCCCTCGCTGGACGCACCCCCGGCTTCTACGCATTTCCGCTGATTCCGATCACGCCGGAGCGTGATAAGCGTCACAGCGTATCGGTCGCTCTCCACGTACACATTGAAATTGGAAGATGGCGCCGACGCGGTGCCTGCGTCAGCGCGCCGGTCAGGACCGGAAGGACCGCGATGAAGACGGTGGACGACAAACTCCTGCGGGTTTTGCAACTCAGCCTAGGGGTCGCGTTAGCGAGCGTCATCCTCGCCGGGGCCGGAAAGCAAACTCAAGCGCCCGCGAGTGCAGCGGAGCAGTCCACTCCTTTGATTCGCTCCATCGAAGGGCCCGATCTCTTCCGCTCTTATTGCGCCTCGTGCCACGGCGTATCAGGCAAAGGAGCGGGCCCTGCCGCGCCCGCATTGAAGGTCAAGGTGCCCGATCTCACCGTCCTCTCCAGGGACAATGGAGGGCAGTTTCCCGCGGCATCTGTGCGCGAGGTGATTCTGGGCGACAAAGTCCTCGCGGCCCATGGTTCCCGCGAAATGCCGATTTGGGGACCCGTCTTTCATCAGGTCGAGGCAGATGTGGACAGGGGAAATGTCCGGATCGAGAATCTGGTCAAGTACCTGGAATCAATCCAAGAGATTCCGTCGGCGGATTTCCCCACGGGAGCAGAGCTCTACGCGCAGCATTGCGCGGTTTGCCACGGAAGCAATTTGAAGGGAACCGGCCCTGCGCCCTATCCATTCCGCGCGCCTCCTGACTTGACGACGCTCTCTTACCGTCACGGCGGCAAATTCCCCGATGCATATGTGTCGAGGGTGCTGCGGAGCGGTGTGGTGTTGCCGTCCCACGGGCCGGCCGAGATGCCCATCTGGGGCGACGAGTTCACGAACAACCGCTTGGACGGGACTCAGGTGTCGTTGCGGATTGCGCGGCTGACGAATTACATTAAATCGTTGCAAGCGAAATAAAACGGAGGATTCGGGAGGGAATTATGGCGATTCGACGGCTGGTTTCCCTTGGCGCGTTGTTGTTGTCGATCGCTTGTGTTGCCGGCGCGGGCTTCGCCGTGGACCAAACCCAATTGCCGCCGACCTATATGCCGTCGGGCGAACAGACGTACAAGCAATACTGCGGCGCCTGCCACGGCGTGGACGCCAAGGGACATGGTCCCTTGGCAGCTTTACTCACCACACGCCCGCCGGATCTGACCACGCTTGCAAAGCGTCATCAGGGCAGGTTCCCGTACGACTATGTTTCGAGCATCCTCGAATTCGGGCCGGGCGTCACAGCGCACGGTTCGTCAGACATGCCCACGTGGGGCCCGATCTTCCGTTATTTCGACCACCAGAACGAAAGAGTCGTGCGCCAGCGCATTAAAAATCTCTGCGATTACCTAGCCTCGCTGCAAGAGAAGTAACCGCAAAGCATGGCCCTTTCCCGAGTTCCTGCTCGGTCCTGCCTCGCGTTGGCAGTTATAGATACCGGTCCGTTCGTCCGAATCGAGGTCGAGTCTAATCGACACGCCAACGGCAGGTCGCCGCAGCCTGAAAACCTCGGCGCGAAGCGTATATCGCCCGCCTCGTGCCCCAGTTCTATTACTCCGTTTTGCCGCACGACGATACGCCCTTGCGCTTGCCGGACAGTTACTTGCTCCCTGACGATCACAAGCTGGTAGTGCTGCCCGGGATGCCCTGGGACCGTGACGGTCCACTATATACGGCGCGGCGTTCCTCATCGCATCCGACGCGAGGCTGGAACCGACAGGTTTACCTCAAGGTGAGAGCCTTCAAACGCTGATCCTGACCGCAGGCAGCCCGAGATTACGATCGAGCAGCCTCGGCTGCGTCTTTGGTTGGGAGCGGGGCAGCTGCGTTCTTGGCGGGCGTGGTGGTGATCACGACCACGCTAACCAAAATACACCCGGCGCCGACGATCGTTCGCAGGCCGAGCGCCTCACCGCCGAAAAAATATCCGATCAGCACGGCGACCACCGGATTCACATATGCGTAGGTGCCAACCAGCGTGGGCGATTCATGGTGGATCAGCCACGTGTAGGCGGTGTACGCGACGATGGAGCCCGCCACGGTGAGGTAAGCCAGCGAAAGCCACGCGGCGCGCGAGACGGCCGCGGGATGAAAATCGCGGAATTCGCCAAACGCAGCCGCGACGATCGCGAGAAACACGCCGCCGGCCAGCATCTGCGCTCCCGAGCTCATGGCCTTCGATGGAGGAAGCGGCAGCTTGCGCGTAAACGTCGACGCGATGGACCAACTCAGCGATGCGACGATCAGCGCTACGGCGCCTTTCCGGTCGATCGATGCACCGCCGACACCGGCCGACCGGCCCACTAGCACAATGACTCCGCCGCATCCGATCAATAACGCGAAGGCCAGGCGCAGGGTGAGCGCCCGCGTACGAAGAAAAATGATTTCCGAGAGTGCCATGAACGCCGGAATCGTCGCCAGCATCACGGCGGCAATCCCCGAAGGCACGCGCTTTTCGGCCCAGAACAACAGCCCGTAGTCCATCACGAAGAGAGGAATTGCGAGCAGCGACGCGGCCGTCCACTGGCGCGCGGTGGGCGAAGGCTCTCCGCGCGCGATCATCCAGAGATACAGCACGAGCCCCGCGGTCGAGAATCGCATCGCCGCCATCAACAGCGGCGGCATTTCGTGGACGCCGATGCGAATGGCGAGATACGTCGAACCCCAGACGAAATAGATGATCGCAAAGGCGAGGAGCGTTCTCCACGAGCGGCGATACGTGCTGGTTTCCATGGCGGTTCCTACCGACAATCTACCAATTGAACGGGACGATTGCTCGCGCGTTTCAGATCGGGGCAGAGCCGCGAACAGGCCACTTTGTCCGGTTGGCGACTTCGGGCAATCTCGACGGCGCGGTACTCGTTACTCTGCAGTCCGGATTTTTCCCGCGCCCTTGACTTGGCAGACCGCTGCGTCACAATAGACTCCCCCTTCCAAATCTGCTCCCCTGTTCCAGCACTGCCCGATTTTCAGTCGACGCCGGTCAGCGGAGCCACCCGAGCAAGGTCTGTGATTCAACAACGGCCGGACTTCATTTGCCAACGAAAGGCGGAGCTATGAACCCGTCCGCTCTCATGATGGTCGGCTCGTACAACTATGGCCTGGTGGCCTTGTCGATTCTGATCGCGGTGGCCGCGTCCTACGCCGCCCTCGACCTCGCGGGAAGAGTGACGGCCGGGCGAGGCGGAGTGCGGGCTCTCTGGCTGGGCGGCGGCGCGTTCGCCATGGGAACCGGCATCTGGGCCATGCATTACGTGGGGATGCTGGCCTTCCATCTCCCCGTCCCCGTGGAATATGACTGGCCGACCGTGTTGGTTTCGATGATCGCGGCGGTTTTCGCGTCGGCGATCGCGTTGTTTGTGGTGAGCCGCGAAAAAATGGGGCCGCTTTCGGTGGCCGCGGGCAGCATTTTCATGGGAGCGGGCATAGCGGGTATGCATTACATCGGGATGGCGGCGATGCGGATGCCGGCCATGTGCACGTATTCGTTGCCGATCGTGGGCGTCTCCATCGTGCTGGCCATCGTGATTTCCTTTGTCGCGTTGCTGCGAGCTTTCCACTTTCGCGGAGCAACCACATCGGGGGGATGGCGGAAGGCGCTGAGTGCGGTGGTGATGGGCGCGGCGATCCCCGCCATGCACTACACGGGTATGGCGGCC
Organism: uncultured Acidobacteriota bacterium; assembly: GCA_963743335.1. GTDB lineage: Bacteria > Acidobacteriota > Terriglobia > Acidiferrales > UBA7541 > Palsa-295. The sequence continues at coordinate 945,685 of CAVUPI010000001.1, read as the reverse complement.
GCCCGCTACAGGGCGGCCCCGGGAAATCACGACGAATACTCGCACGCGTTGAGCATTTCCTCGCTCGGAACTGTCGGAATCGTGACCGTCACGTTTATGGTGCTTGGGTTCGCCGTCGTGACCGCGCTGCTCGACCGTCGATTTGCGGCCGAGATCGAGCAAAGCCACGAACTGGTGAGCCTTCTGCTGGACTCGGCGCCCGAAGCGATCTACGGAGCCGATACAAACGGAGTGTGCACGTTTTGCAACCGATCCTTCCTGCAACTCCTGGGATACGCGTCGCCCGCCGAGGTGCTTGGCAAGGAGGTGCATCCCTTGATCCATCACACGAAAGCGGATGGGACGCCCTATCCCGCGCAGGAATGTCGCGCGTGGGAGGCGTTTCGTACCGGCCAGGGAAGACACGTTGAGGATGAGATGCTCTGGCGAAAAGACGGAACAGGCTTCCCGGTCGAGTACTGGTCTCATCCGATCCACCGGCAGGGCAATCTTATCGGAGCTGTCGTGACATTTGTCGACATCACCGAGCGGAAAAAGGTGGAAGCGGCCCTGCGGAAAAGCGAACAGCGGTTCCGCGCGATTTTCGAAGGAGCCCCGACTGGAATCGCGATACTCGAAATCGGCAGCGGGAAACTCTCGGCCAACCGAACGTATGAGCAAATGCTCGGATGCACTGCGGAAGAGATGCAAAGCGTGGGCATCCTGGACCAGTTGACGCATCCCGATGATCGCAAGGCCGGTGAAACATGGTTCCAGCCCATACTCGATGGCAAGTGCAATCACCTGAAGGCGGAGAAAAGGTACCTGCTGCGCGACGGCAGGGTGGTCTGGGCCAATATCGAACTCACAGCTCTTGAAGGCTCGACGGGGAAGCCGGATTTCGTGCTCGGAACCGCCGTGGACGTGACGGAACGAAAATGGGCAGAGCTCGAGATGGAGCGCGCGAAGGAAGCCGCGGAAGCAGCCAGCGCGGCGAAAAGCACTTTCCTCGCTACGATGAGCCACGAAATTCGCACGCCGATGAACGGCATTCTTGGCATGACCGAGCTGGTGCTGGACACTGAACTCACCACCGAGCAGCGCGAGCATCTGGGACTCGTCCGGCTCTCGGCGGAATCCTTGCTCTCGATCATCAACGACGTGCTCGACTTTTCAAAGATCGAGGCAGGGAAATTCGAGATCGAAGCGATCCCTTTCGGGCTGCGGGAGGGGCTCGGCGAAATCATGCAGGGGCTGAGCATCCGCGCCCATCAAAAGGGTCTCGAACTCATCTACGACGTCGAGCCCGGCGTGCCGGAAGCGGTGATCGGCGATCCCGGCCGCATCCGCCAGGTGCTCGTCAACTTGGTGGGAAACGCCATGAAGTTCACGGAACGCGGCGAGGTGTTCATCCGTCTTTGCGAGGATGCGCAGGACGAAACGCACAGTCACCTGCACTTCATCGTGAAAGACACGGGCATCGGCATTCCCAAGGACAAGCAGAGCAAAATCTTCGAGGCATTTTCACAAGCTGAGGACTCCACAGCGCGCAAATACGGCGGCACGGGGCTGGGGCTGACCATCTGCATGAAGCTGGTGAAGTTGATGGGGGGAACGATCTGGGTGGAAAGCGAAGAAGGACAAGGCAGCGAATTTCACTTTACGCTGCAACTGGCGATGCAGGATTGTTCCGCCCACGTGGAACCCGTTGAAGCGCAGCAACTGCGCCACCTGCACGCCCTGATCGTGGACGACAATCTCACCAGTCGCAGAGTGCTTGCCGGAATGCTGAGCCGCTGGCACATGAAGCCGACCATGGTCGACGGGGGCCGCGCGGCTCTCCAGGCTCTGCTGATTGCCCGAGACACCGGCCGCCCTTTTCCGCTGATCCTGCTCGAAGGGGAGATGCCCGAGATGGACGGTTTCAGCCTCGCCGAACGCATCAAGAAAGATCCGGCGCTTGTCGGCGGCACGATCATGATGCTCACCTCAAGCGGGTACCTCGGGGACGCGGCGCGCTGCAGGGAGTGCGGAATCTCCGTCTACCTCGTGAAGCCGATCCGGCAATCCGAGTTGCTGCAGGCGATCTGCGGCGTCTTGAACCTGAAACAGCAAGAGAAGGCTCCCTTGATCACGCGCCATACCCTGCGAGAAGAAAGAAACCGAGCGCGCGTGCTCCTTGCGGAAGACAACGCCGTGAATCAGACGCTCGCCATCCGGCTTCTCGAAAGACGCGGATACAGTGTCTCCGTCGCGACGAACGGCAAGGAGGCCGTGAGCGCCTGGGAGAACGGCCACTTCGACGTGGTGCTGATGGATGTCCAAATGCCCGAAATGGATGGGTTCGAGGCGACCGCGGCCATTCGCGAAAAGGAGCAATCGACGGGGCGACGCGTTCCGATCGTCGCCATGACGGCCCACGCGATGAAAGGCGACGAGGAGCGGTGCCTCACGGGAGGCATGGACGCCTATATCTCAAAACCAGTCCGCACGGCCGAAATGTTCGCAACCATCGAAAGGGTTCTGGCTAAGCACGAAAACGCGGCCGCGCCCGAAGCCCTGGCGGGCCAGGAAAAGCCGGCACATTCGGTTTAAGCAACCGTCCGCCCTTCGGCCGGATGCGGACTCGCGGGGGTAGGCGTAGCGCGACTTTGGTAGTAGAATCCCGCCATTCGGGGTGCAAAGCACGCATTTCGCTCGGTCCGTCGGAGACGTTGAATGGACATTCTCTGGCCGGCAATCGGCATCGGGGTCATTGTTGGATTTATCTTCTTCGTCCTCGCGCAGCACTGGCGAAAGATCCTGGCGCAGCATGCCTGGACGGTCCGCCGGCTCACCGAACGCGTGCGCGATCTCGAAGAGATGGCCGACCCTGAGTTCCGGCGCCGGCTTGGCGAAGCCGCTCCCATGCCGCTCGAGCAGGTGTTCACGCTGACCTTCCGCCTGAACGACCGGTTCTGGCACGAGGTGATGCAGACGTCGGAAGAAAACATGCGGTTCATTCGGGAATTCGGCAGCTTCGTGGGATCGGTGAAACTGGATCGCTGGCGCAGCCACATGGTGGCGACTGTCGCCGAAGTGCAGCCGGACCGCAAGGAAACTGGCTGGCAGATGAGGTCGCTTGATTTTTATCCCGATCCGGCGAAGCCCGGTCGCGGCCTCACGCTCTGGGAGCTGGACCTGCGGCGATCGAACTTTTCGACGGAGCGCCCGCCATCGCTCGAGCTCGTCCTGCGAGAAAATTCCATTGATCTGCTCGGGCATCTCGTTCCGTCCGAGGTCGACGGCAAGGGCAGCGACATAAGCAACGCAAGCAATGGCAGCAACGGAACGAACGGCAACAATGGAAGCAACGGCGGCAACGGCTCGAATGGCGCTGAAGCGTCCGACAGCGATTACGAAGAGGTGATCTTCTTCCGCGTGCCGCTCGACACGAATCAGCTGGCGGAATTTCGGAGCCACGATCCCACCGACGAGGCAAGCAACGGCGAAACCGTGACGGATCAGGCTGCGGCGGGAGCTTCGTGGCACGCCTTCTATTCGGGCGGCAGCGAATCGCTCGGCATCGAATGGCAGCTCCGGCTGCGCGACTTGAGCCGGAAGTCGCAATGGGATCGCTGGAAGATTCTGGAGCCGGTGTCCGTCCTGCCGGTTGGCGAGCGAAAAAGCTAGAAATTCATCCTCCGCGCGTCAGCCGGAATTCGGGCGAACCGGCAATCCGATCCAAACATTCAGCAGTCCCATGATTTCGCGGACGACGGCGAAAGCGTCGTGCGTGTTGCGCCACCAATGATTGGCGTCGAAGCCGTCTTGCGGCGCGCCGCGAACGATCACGGCCGGATCGCTCCCCACGAGTTTTCTCCACAACGCTTTCACCCGCCGCGTGTGCTGCGGCGAGGTGACGATCATCACGCGGCGATCTCCTTCGACGCGCGCCTCGCGGCTGATTTCTTCCACCTCCTGTTGCGTATCGACGATCGGATCGGGAAGGATGCGGATGGCTTGCGCCGGGACGCCTTCGTGGATCAGCACCTGGCGGCTGTAGTCTTCCTCACCTGCATAAGAGATACCCATTTGCGCGAGTTCTTCGGCGGGGCTGACCGGCCGCGTGATCCACACTTTGTGCGAATAGCCCATGCGGAAAATGCGCGCCGCTTCTTCGGCGCGCGCGGGCATGGAACCGCTGAGGATGGCGATCACGTTCGCAGGAGCGAGAGGGTCGGGGCGAACCAGCCAGCGGCCGGTGGCGCGAAATGCGGCGACCGCGCCGACGATGAGGGCGAGCGCTACGAGAAGAAAAACAATCGCGCGAGCGCGACGAGGCGATGGGGAGTGACTCACGCTCGATGAATCGTCGGGCATCACGTTTTGCGCGCCGCGAAACGCTCCGGGCTACTCTGGCGCCTCGGCGGGCTCGCGTTCGGGCGACCGGCCGCGCATCAGCAAGCCGCGCAGGCCGAGTAGAAGCAGGCGCGGCTGGCGCAGGCAGACCCGCCACAAAATTTTCCAGGCTTCATCGCGCGAATACTCGCCGAGCGACCGCTTGGCGGGATCGTTGAGCATGTCGACGAGGCGGCTGTAATCGGATTGCTGGAAATGGTGCAGCGAGCGGCGCAGCAACAGATGCAGATCGAGCTCGCGGCGCAGGCTGCGCAGCTCGCGGCTTTCGCCACCGCCGAGAATGCTTTCGGCGACGCCCAGCGCGCCGCGGAAACCGGTGACCGTCCCGCCGACGGTGGAAACTTTTACGTGAGCGGCCGCGTCGCCGACGAGGTACACGGAGCCTTGGCCGAGCTGCCGCTGCACGGGAATCCAGCGGTTGTACGCGGGAATGCGCGCGCCCTGAAATTCGATGGGGTCGAGCTTGCGCTTTTCGAGGAAGCGCTCGAGGCAGCGGCGCGTATCCGCGCCATCTTCGCCGATGATGCCGAGCGCGCCGCGCTCGCGCGATTCGGGAATCAGCCAGTAGAAATAAGGCGTGTCGTCCGGGACGAACCAGACGCGCGTGGTATCGGGCGCCATGTCTTTCGGCAGCGGCACGATCGCTTGCACGAGAGGAACGGTTTCGAGCGGCGACCATCCGGCCGCGCGCGCGACGCCGCTGGCGGCTCCGTCACTTCCGACAACGGTGTCGGCGCGAATTTCCTCGCGGCCGCCGTCTTCGGTGCGCTCGGCCTCGACGATGAGACCGCGGCCATTCGGATGCAGGCCGCGAAAGCGGCGGCCGAGCTCGATTTTCGCGCCAGCTTGCTGCGCCTGCGCCGCGAGTCCCTGGATCAGAGTGCGGCGCTCGATGATGAGGTCGGGATCGTTGAGCGTGATGGTGGCGGCGCGGCCGTCGGTGAAAAGCTCGAAGCGGCGAATTTCGTTGAGGACGCTGCCCTCGGCGGCGCGGCCCAGGAGCGCGCGCATCCGGTGCGTAACTATCAGCGTGCGCGCCTCGGGCTCGAGGGTTTCGATGCGCTCGAGCACGCGGACGGAAAGTCCTCGCCCTGCCAGCAGTAGCGATGTGAAAAGGCCCGCGGCCGATCCTCCGATCACTGCGATGCTTGGGCTATTGGGGCTCGAAGTGGAACGCGAGTGATTCTCAGAAGGGCGCTGTGGGTTCGACATAATCGATTCGATCGATGGGCCTCATTCAGTTTTATATGTCTTGTATCCGACACCGAACGGCAAGTGTGATGCTAAGTATATCCTACGGGCTTTCCCAAGGCCGTCGATTTCAGACGACGCGCGAGGCTTTCGGAGCCTGGCGCTCGTAGGGGACGTTCTCGAGCAGAGCGACCGCAATCAATCCGAGAACGGCGACGGATCCTGCGAGCAGATAGGCGGTTACCGGCGAGACGAACGGAACGAGAAGAGCGGTGCACCCGAACAAAATTGCCAGGCCGTAGAGCGCGACAACCGCGCCGCGATGGCCGAGGCCGAGATTCGACAGGCGGTGCGCGGTGTGGTCCTTGCCCGGCGAAGCGAATGGCAGCAGGCCGCGGCGCGCGCGAGAAATCGAGACCATCGCGGTATCGAAGACAGGCACGCCAAGAATCAGCACCGGAACGAGCCACGATACGGGAAAGCTGGCTGCTTCGGGGCGAAGTTTCAGGCCGAGCGTCGCCATCAGGAAGCCGAGGAACATCGCACCGCCGTCGCCCATGAAAATCTTCGCGGGATTGAAATTCCAGCGCAGGAAGCCGAGGGCGGCGCCCAGCGTGGCTGCGCCCAGCGTCTGCACCAGCATCTGGTGGTTGAACGCGGCGGATATCGTGAAGAAACCCGCGGCGACGGCCGAGATTCCGGCGCAGAGGCCGTCCATATGGTCGAGGATGCTGAACGCAGCGGTGATGCCGACTACCCAGAATACCGTTAAGAAGCAGTCGAGAATCACGCCGGGCCGGCCCTGAATAAATTCCGAGAAGAAATGGGCGCGGATGCCGGACGCCAGCAGGAAGCACGCGCCGGCGGGCATGCCGATGAACAGCTTCACCTGGTGGTGAAGCATGCCGCCGTCGTCGAGCAAGCCGACTGTGGCCAGCAGCGTCGAGCCGGCGAGAATGCCCGCGATTTGCTGCTGCGGGGCGCCGCGCATCGTTAGAACGACAGCGAGGACAAACCCGAGATAGATCGCGATGCCGCCCAGCAGCGGGATCGGCTTCACGTGGACCTTGCGCGGACCGGGGCGGTCAACCATGCCGTAATACAGCGCCATACGTCGAATGGGGATGGTGAGCCCGAGGGAGCCCAGCAGCGCGACGGCGAAAGCGATCAGATCGGAGTAGGGCGTCATAGCTTGTTCAACGTCGTCCCGGCAGCAAAGCGACGCTCACGTTTCACGTTCAAATGCCCTGAGCTTGTTTTCCGAAGACCACAACAACCCGGCGCGGGCCGATACAAGACGCGCTTGCGCTAGCGGTTACTCTCTTACGATCCCAAGTGGCGCCGCCCGTTGCTTTCGAGAACCGCCGCCTCGATGATCCCGGAAAAAAGCTGTAACTCGTTCACTCTAGCATATTTCTCGGCAGTTTCTCGGGCGGTGCGACCCATCTTACATAACCGAGCAGGATCGCTGCGCAGCTCGCGGATAGCGTTCGCCACGGCTACCGGATCGTCGGGATCGGCTGCCAGGCCGCACCCCGATTCGACCACGATGCGCGCCGCGTCGCTCGATTCCGGCGCCACCGCGAGGACCGGCCGTCCGGCCGCCAGAATCGAATAGAGCTTGCTAGGGACCACCACGCCCTCGAGTCCGCGCTTGATCGTCACGATGTGAACGTCGCCCGCCATCATGACGTGCGGCACCTGCTCGACCGGGCGAAACGGGAGAAAGCGTACATTGGGCGAACCTGCCGCCGCCACTTCGAGCGAGGCGCGGTTCGCTCCGTCACCTACAAACACGAGGCCGGCGTTTTCGTTGCGCAGAATTTCGGCCGCTTTCAGCAGCGTGCCCCATGCGCCGTAAAAGCCGATATTTCCTGCGTGGATGGCTACGAACGGAAAGCCGCTGCGAATCTCTTGCACCACGGGGTCGCTTCGCTCGGGCATGAAGGCAGGAAACGAGGTGCCGTCGCGCACCACCACCACCCGTTCCGGCGCGACGCCCTTGGCGAGAATCCGGCTGCGCATGTCGTCCCCCAGGACGATCACGCGCGCGGCTCGCCTTAGCGCCTTTCGATGCATCTTCTCCCAACGGTCGGCCCAGCCACCCGGGCGCACGATATCGCCGCCGACGGCCATATCGGGATAAAGGTCGCGGATGTTGTAAACGAAGGGGCGCCTCGCGAGGCGGGCGATGAAGGCCCCGACGATGCCGGCGATGGGAGGGTCGGTCATGGCGAGTATCACGTCCGGCCGAAGGGCCAGCGCGCGCGGCACGGCGAGCGCGAGATACGACAGATAGTTGGAGACGCGGCGGCGCATCTGATGCCGCGGATAGGCGGTCGACCCGACACGCTCGACGATGACGCCATTGCGCGTGTCGCGGCGCAAGAGCTTGTACGGGTAGAACTCGTCGGGATCGTACGAGGGGCGCCCGGCTACGACGGTCACTTTGTGGCTCTTGGCGAGCGTCTCAGCCACCTGCACTGCCATCTTGGCGGTGGCGGACGTGTCGGGCGGGTAATACTCGTTCAGAAGCAGGATGTGCATGCGTTCAGGTATCGCGCTCGGCAAAGCGCCCCGCGGGCTCCTCGCGATCGCCGGACGCGTACTTTCGCTCGAGAATGAAATTGCCGAGCACGAGAACGTCCATGCGCGTGCGGCGGAAGCATTCGAGCGCTTCCTCGGGCCGGCAGACGATGGGCTCGTTGTCGTTGAACGACGTGTTCAGCACGACCGGCACGCCGGTCAGGCGTCCCACCTCGTTCAGCAGCTTCCAGTATAGGGGGTTGGACGTGCGGCTCACCGTCTGCAGGCGCGCCGTGCCGTCAACGTGCGTGGGCGCGGGAATCACGGATCGCTTTTCCTGGCGCACGGGGTAAGCGAACGTCATGAACGGCGACGGGTGCGTTCTCTCGAAAAACTCGCCGGTCGCTTCTTCGGCGATCGAAGGCGCAAATGGACGGAAGGATTCGCGGTGCTTGATGCGCTTGTTCAGAATGTCTTTCATCTCGGGGCGTCGCGGGTCGGCGAGAATGCTGCGGTTACCCAGCGCGCGCGGCCCCCATTCGGCGCCTCCCTGAAACCAGCCGAGAATTTTGCCGTCGGCGATATGTTGCGCGGTCGCGCGCACGAGCGCGTCTTCGTCAAGCTGCGCGATCTCGACCTCGTCCGCCGAGCCGACGCGATCGACGACGGCGCGAATCTCCGAGGGCGAAAATTGCGGCCCCCAGTAGGCATGCTCCATCACGAATTCGCGAGGCCGGCCGAGAATCTGGTGCTCCACGGCAAACGCCGCGCCGACCGACAGGCCCGCGTCGCCCGCCGCCGGCTGCACGTACACCTTCTCGAAGGGAGACGAGTCGAAGATCCGGCCGTTGGCGACGCAATTGAAGGCCACGCCACCCGCCAAGCACAGCGCCTTTTGCCCGCTTGCCTTCGCCAGGCCATTCCAGTAAGCGACGAGGACCTCCTCGAGCGCCGCCTGCATGCTGGACGCGAGATTGTAGTGGCGCTGCGTGAGAGGCTCGTCCGCCTTGCGCGCGGGGCCCAGGCGCTGCTCAAGATATTCCGAAAAGAGACGGCCGAGCACCGGCGTGCTTGTCGCATCGCGCCACGTCATTTCGGCGCCCTGGCTTTGATGCGTGAAATATTCGAGGCCCAGGCGGAAGGAAAGCGGCCCGTCGGACCACACGATGCGCCGGAATTCTTCGAGGAACTCGGGCTGGCCGTAGGCTGCGAGGCCCATGACCTTGTACTCGTCGCCAAACTTCCAGAAGCCGACGTACTGCGTGAGCGCCGTGTAGTACATGCCAAGCGAATGCGGGAAAGCCACCTCGCCGAGCACGCGCATCTTCGGCCCTTCGCCGACCGCGCTCATCGAACTCGCGAAATCGCCGAGGCCGTCCGCGGAGAGCACGGCGGCGCGGTCGAAAGGCGAAACGAAAAAAGTGCTCGCGAGATGCGCCGTGTGATGCTCGATGCGATGGAACTGGCCGCGAATGGCGTCCGGCGCAACCTGAAAAGCCGAGGCGAGGTCTTCGCGGATGCCCGCGAAACGCCTCATCACGCGCACGCGATCCAGCGCGAACTTCGGCATGCGCATGGCGAAGCGCAATTTGGTGCCGAGACGCGCCCATGGATCGCGTGGCACGGCGAAGTGATCGACTTCGGTGAGCTTCACGCCCGCGCGATCGAGGCAGAATTGGATCGCCCGCGCCGGCAGGCCGGCCGCATATTTCACGCGGTTGAGGCGCTCTTCTTCGACCGCTGCAACGAGGCGACCATCTACGATGATGGCAGCGGCAGCATTCGCGTGATACGCGTTGATCCCAAGAATGACCATCGAAATGAAGCTTGCGCCCTGACCCCGGCCTGCTCTGCGCCAGTTGGATGCCTACGGCGTCGAAATCGCGACAGCGCTCCGACGCTCCGTATTGCCTTCGTACGTCCCGCCGAGATTTCGCTTCGCCCATTCGTTCAAGACGTACAGGCTCCAAGGGCGAGACCAGGACGTACGACCCCGCGTAAAATCCTGCCATATCGCACGCGCAAAGTCTCGGCCAAGATGAGGCTCGAGTGCGGAAGACCAGTCGTGTATGCCCGCCTCGACGCGCTTGCCGAGCGACCCGCGCAGCCAATTCTCCCAGGGAAACGTGAAGGTACGCTTTTTCTGCGCCACGATTTCTTCGGGCAGGAGATCGCCGAGCGCGGCAACGAGAAGCGATTTCGGCCGCGAGCCGTCGCGCTTCACCGATTCCGGCAGCGAAAGCATGTATTCGAGGAGCGGCGAATGCAGGAAGGGAACGCGCACCTCGAGCGAATTCCGCATGCTCATCGCGTCCGTATCGCGCAGCAAAATATTCGCGAGGTAGGAACGCAGCTCGAGCCAGGAAACGGCCGTGAACTCATCGGCGGTTTTCACTTCACCTGCTGCGTCCGCCAGCCATCGCTGCCAGGAACCACGGTTCGGTGGGCCGCCGTTCCTTCGCAGAGCCGAATCGACAGTTCGCGGCGTGAAGAGCAGCCGCGTGAAAAAGTAGGGATGCGGCAGCAATGCCGGATCGAGGAACGCGGCGCAAGCCTTTCGCAGCGCATCAGGAGAAGCCGCAGCACCGCCCGACGAGGCAATCACGGCAGCGAGCGAGGGGCGCAACGGCTTCGGAACCCAGCCGCCGAAGGCAGCCATGCGAGCGGCCGTCGAGGTCGCATGGAACGACGTGTAGCCGCCGAATATTTCGTCGCTGCCAAGGCCCGAAAGCGCGACCTTCAATCCCGCCTGGCGCGCGGCCCACGAAACGAAGTAGGTGTTGATGCCGTCGGCGCTCGGCTGGTCGAACGCGGCGACCGCTTCGTCGAGGCGCGCGACCATCTCGCGTTCGGAAAGCGTCATCTCGCTGTGCTCGGTTCCGAGGCGAGCCGCCGTGCGGCGCGCTTTTTCGGCTTCGCTGAATTCCACGTCGGGGAAAGCGACGGTGAAGGTGTGAATCCCGCGCTGCGAACGGCTGGCGATGGCGGCAATCGCCGTCGAATCGAGGCCGCTGCTTAGAAACACGCCCACGGGCACGTCCGCAATGAGATGACTCGCGACCGCGTCCTCTAGAAGCGCACGCACGCGCTGAACGGGCGAAGCGGATTGCGATGTCGAGCCGTCTTTTGCGGCGGACGCGTCTCTTAAGCCGCGACCGAAATCCCAATAGGCCTTCGGGGCAGGCTCGGCGACGGGCACAGTCGCTTCCACGCTTAGCGTGTGGCCGGGCGGAAGCGAAGAGACACCTTCGATCAGAGTAATCGGCTCGCTGACAGCGCCGAACAACAGATACGCCGACAAAGCCTCGGACGAGAGCCGCGCCGGAACGCGGCCGCTCGCGAGCAGCGCGCGCACTTCCGATGCGAAAAACAGCGCTCCGTCCACGCGCGCGTAGTAGAGAGGCTTGATGCCGAGCCGGTCGCGCGCCAGAAATACGCGCGCGGCGCGACTGCCGCGGCCGCCGGGCATTTCGACGATGGCAAAAGCGAACATCCCGAGCAACCGCTCGACGCAGCGCTCGCCCCATGCCTCATACGCATGGACGATCGTCTCGGTGTCGGAATGCGTGCGGAACTGGTGGCCCAGCGCTTCGAGTTCCTTGCGGAGCGCGCCGAAATTGTAGATCTCGCCGTTGAAAAGGACGGCGACTGTGCCCGTCTCGTTCCACACAGGCTGCGTGCCACCTGGCAGGTCGATGATGCTGAGCCGCCGCATGCCGATAGCGACCGGCGGCGCGAGAAGAATGCCATCCTCGTCAGGGCCGCGATGAATCATCGCGCCCATCATCCGGCGAGTGGCGGCCTCGCTCGCATCTCTAGATTCGATTCCGATAACGCCGCAGATTCCGCACATGTTAAGGATTCACCGGTTGCCAACGCTCGGCCACGAGGCCGATTGCCGCGCGAGTCGCCTGGGAGGTCGCGCGAATTGCAGTATAGCCGAAGGACTGCGCCATGCGGCGCGGGAAGCGCAGCTAGTTGACCGGACTTGCCATTGTGAGGCCGAGCGCGCGGACCGTGGCCGGGTCGGGCACGGCCTTGCCGTCCTGCCGATTCACCACGTCGAAGCCGCCGTCGTAGTCCCACATCGCCCAGCCGATGGAGTGTTTTTCGAGCGACGTGCGCACATCTGAAATCCACGCGGCGCGGGCGCCGGGATCGGCATTCTTGCGGTAGACGCCGAATTCGTTGCAGATCACCGGGACATTCCATTGGCTCGCCCACGCGGCGACCTGCGCGATTTCTCCGTCGATGCGCGCCGGGTTCCAGCGGTCCATGCCGTAGCGCTCGAGGGCCAGCCGGTGCACGGGATCGGTCACCTGATCCATCACCGCTTGCACGTTGTCAGGCGTCGACGGATACGGCACTCCTTTCAGCCAGTGCCAGTAGTTGGTCGACCACGTCGCGCCTTGATGCGTGAAGACGTGCGGCTCGTAGAAGTGAAACGCGTAGATCACGTTGGGGTCGCGCAGCGGCTCGAGAAAGACGAGATCGTCGTCATCGGACCAGTGCGCGCCCGTGGCGATGATGGTGTGGTGCGGCGCGCCTTCGCGGATTGCGGTCGCGAGCTTGGCCTCGACGCCGTACCAGCGGTAGCGGTCATTGCCGCCGGGCTCGTTGAGAATCTCGAAGAAGACGCGATCGGGGTCGAGCGCGGCCCAGTGGCGCGCGAGCGCACGCCAGAAATCGGCGTATTCTTCGACGAATTCGTCGTGCGTTGCCAGGCGCTCTTTGAAATCGTCGTCCGCGTAGATGTCGATGTCCACCGCCAGGCCCTGATCGAGGAGCATCTTCAGCGCGGCGTCAAGCTGCGTGAGGTAATCGGACGCGATCTGATCGGATTGCTTCTCCTGAAACATCGGGCGCGGATCGACGCTCAGGCGAACGTAGTCGAAGCCCATCGCGCGGATCAGCGCGACGTCCTGCGGCGTGATCGCGGTTTCGAAGTGCTCTCGCGTGTACGCGGATGGGTCGGAGCCGTCGGCGAACCACTTGCTCAAGTTGATGCCGCGCCGGAGATGAGCCGCGCGCTGCTGCGCGATTCCGGCGTCGCTTGCTGCGGCGCGAGGAACGGCCAATGCGCTCTTCCCAGAGACAAAAGCCGCAGCCAGAGAAAGGATGATGCCGACGATTCTCAAACGCACCGGAAGAACCTCGGCGAGAACGATAGAACAGGAGGTCAGCTCCTGCAACCAGAAGCGCTCGGCCGCGGAGGATCCACGTGAAATCGTACTGGGACTTTTTGACTCTTCGAGCGGTTTCAGAGCCCTCCATCGATGGAACTTCTTTGGCCTCGATGGGCATCTAGATTCTGTATTCCATATCCGGACGGGAAATCGCCGGGGCTGAAAATATGTAAGCTAGCTATTTACAATCTGTTATAGACTAGGGGTCGCTGGGTCGTTTTGGCACACGAACTGCTCCAAGATGAACCGGCATAAGGTTTGGAGGTGCGTCGTCAACTGGGGGCGGCGCGCAACGGGATCGCTTAGAGGAGCATATGAAAAAAGCACGTATCTGTTTGATGGCAGTCGCGGCGGTTTTCTGCGCGCTGGTGCTTTCCCCGGGGGTGACCCGCGCGGATGAATTGACCGGTTCGTCCGGGAATCTCCTGGATCGCCGACGGCACGACGTACGCGTCGGATACGATACCGGTGGGCTCTTCGCTATCGTGCCCGGGCACTTCGTCGATCTGCACTTACTTTTACGGCTTCGGCACCGAGACGTTCAGCGTGGGAACTTCCTCGATCTCCGTACTCGGTCTCCAACTTTCCGGTGGGCGACTACAGCGGCACCACTAACGGGTTTCGAGTTCGCGGACTTGACGTTCGGCAGCGGCGACTCGTTGACGGGGTTCACGATCGCGCTCAAATAACATTGGGTTGACGGCTTCCGACATCACGTTCGGTCCTTCGTCGATCTTCATTAATCTGACGGGGCTGCCGATCGATGGCTCGTTCACGATCGATCTGACCTCGGGGCCGGCGGTATCGACTCCGGAGCCATCGTCGCTCGTGTTGCTGGGAATCGGATTGCTGGCGTTGATGGGCTTTGCGGGCAAGCGATTTGCGGCGGGTCGTTTCGTGGTCGAATCGGCTAAGCTAATAACTGCGTTTGGCGGAATTTTTCAGGGCGGTCAGGCTGCGGCGGATCTAGAGCTCGATCTGGACAAGGCCTGACCTGCCCGCCGATCGCCCTTCCTTCTCCATCATTCCTGCGGTAACGATTCCCGTTCGCACAAAAGACTTCTCGCAGTCCGCCGACGAGGGACCACGCATGTTCCCTTCCATGTAGGCAAGGCCCGGGCAGCGCGTGCAGCTGCCGGCGTGCGTGCAGGAAGAGCACGTGGTGAGGTGCTTCAGGCGGATCGAGCGGACCTCGTTGAGTTGCGGCGAGTCCCGCCAGATGTCGAGGAACTTCTGCTGCCGCACGTTGCCGCACGTGATCGGAAATTGCACGCAGGGGTAGACATCGCCGTACGGCGAGATGTAGCACGACGTATGTCCCGCGCTGCAAGGCAGGCCTTCGAGGACGTCTTCATTCACCGGCGCCGGGGGAGCGCAGAAACTCTCCACGTCGCCGACCAGAGTCGGGATTGTGGAAGTAGCTTGAGAGCTCGCTCGAATCCACCCGCAGGCTGCAGCACGGACGTGTTTCCGTCCATCATCGGAGTAATCGTGGGATCGAGCGTGTAATGCGCGCCCAGTTCCTTGGCCAAGCGCCTGGACGCCCGCCGTGTCGGCGCGATTGCTGCGCATCAGGACGTTGGCCATGTTCACCCGCATGCCCGTGCGACCTGCAGCAATCGAATCGCGGCCAGCGTTCGCTTGAGCGAACCGGGAATCTTGGTGATCGCGTCGTGCACTTCGGGCCGGTGCGAGTAGACGCTGATCTGGACCTGTTCCACGCCCAGGGCGCGCAGCCGCTCCGCTTCCTTTTCGCGGATCAGCACGGCGTTGGTTTTCAGCTTCACATTGAACATCAGCGAGCGCGCGTACTCGATGATCTCGAAGCAGTCGCGGCGCATCAGAGCCTCGCCGCCGCTGAGCGTCAGGAAAAAGACTCCCGCATCCGCGAGTTGGCGGAGAAGATCTTTGATCTCGGCTGTCGTCATTTCGCCGTGATCTTCGTGGTCGAGGTAGCAGTGCTCGCAGCGTTCGTTGCAGCGGTAGGTGATATCCAGGTGCGCGCTCAAGGGCACACCCAAGCCGCAGAGCCTTGTCGTTCAACTCTTGCATCAGGCTCATGGCGCCTCCGTTGCGGGCCGCTCGGCATCGGCGACCGGCTGATTCGAGATCGAGAGAATCCCGCGAGTGGCGAGCTCTTCGACCAGCGATTCCGCGTCCCGATAAGCGACATCTCGCGGGACGTCGAACTCCGCGCATACGCGCTGCTCCACGATTTCGGAGAGGGGCGTGCGGCCGTCGGCGGCTTCCCATATCACGGTCGCGACGTCGCTCAGGCTGAAGAGTCGTCGAATCCGACGGCAGACATGATCATCATCTCGCCGCCCAAGCACGTGCGCGGCGACCGCCTTTGATCGCGCGATGTATTTGTCGCTCACCGTATCAATTCCCAGGCCCTTTCATCGGGCGTGAAAACGAAGCGCGCCACCGGGCACGCGCGAAACAAACTCGAGGGCCGATTCAAATACGCGCTTCACCAGATCCGGATCGTGCGCGAAGAACAGAATATTGCGAATCAGGGCGTGCGCCGCATCGGGCTCGCTGATCGGCGCGATGCGATTCTCCGGCCCTTTTTCCAGAAAATAGAGCGCCTCAAGCGGCGCCTTCACGTTCGTTCCCACGCGCGCCAATTCCCCCGCGAAAGGAGTGCCATAGGCATGATAGCCGCTCGCGCTCTCTCCGAATGTAGGAAATCTCGTCGGTAAGCAGCGTGGCATCCGGAGGCGCAAGCCGCGACGATCGTCGTCTTGCCCGCGCCCGAGACGCCCGCAAACACGAACGCGCGGCCGTTCCGCACTCCGCTCGCCGCGTGCACCAGGAAGCCGCCCTCTTCCGCCAAAACGAGCGAATGGATGATTCGCATCGCCGCATCGAGCGAATACGGATTCGCCGATTGACGGACCCAGCCGCGGCGCGAACGCGCGTCGAATTCGGCGCAGAAGTCGCCGCGCTCGATGCGCCACACCGAGCCGCTTCTCGAAACCTGCACATCATCGTCCGGCATGCGCCCGTGCGGCGGATGAAGATGAACTTCCAGCTGGCAGGACGGCTCCGCCGAAGTATTTACGAAATCCAGCGTAGCGATCCTCGATCAGGCGGCGGAAATCCTCGTCGTCGGTCTGCAGGAAAATCGGAATGCCGCCGATTTCGACGGTCGCGCCAGATTGCTCGGCGCAAGCCCGTCGAAACTTGCGAAGAGCAAACGCTGGCGGCCATCACACGGACTCCTCGGGCTGCCACTGGACTCGGCTTGCGGCCGGCAGTCGAATTCCGGCGAGAGCCGCCCGCGCAGCGAATGCCATCGCAGCAGCCATTTCACGCTGCTGTCGGATCGCTGCGCGATCCATCGAAGCAATCGCTGGCCGCAGCGGGATGCGCGCACATCAAGATCGATTCGCTTCCCGCGGCGGATCACGGCGGCGACTCGGCCGAGCAACTCATTCTCGGCGAAAGGCGGATCGTTTTTGTCGAGAGCGTCGCCGCGCGCAATCAGGCGGATCGTCGGTCCGTCTTCTGCTCTTATCGACCAGCCGATGCGCGTAGAAGCGACCCTCCCGAAAGAAAAGCACAACGTCGCCGGCGCGGGCGTCCTCGGGCCGTCTCGCGGCGAACAACGAGAGTGTCTCCGGGAAATATCGTGGGGACCATGCTGGTGCCCCACGCCACGAACCGAAACTTCACCGAACGATCGCAACATCTCCGTCGCAAGGGCTAGGACAACATCTTCGCGCCGGTGGTGGGCCTGTCCGCTCATGGCAACCGCTGGGACTAGGAATTCTTAGTCGCCGGTGGACAGGCACTGGCTGCCTGCGTAGGCGAGTCTTGCCGCAGGTCAGCGCCATCGTCTCAAAGGCACTCTCCTCGCGGAAGGACGGCTTGGTGTAGGGCCTCTTCGTCTTCGTGGCGATGGATCCGTCGCTTTTCCGGTTGCCGCAGCATGTCCGTGTTGGTCGCTCATGTTTCTACTTTAACCCCGCTTGGGTCAGTTTTACAGCGCAATAACCCGTGCCCCCGGTGGTGCAAGCTTGCGTTCCCAGGCTCGAGAAATAGATGCTGGAGGCTTGGGGGTCCGTACTCTCGTTGTCCGGAATAATGCCGCTCGGCCCGCCGCTCACGGAATAGGTGTCCGTCGCTGGTGAAGCCTGCCGGAAACGCGGAACCGGTGGTGCCGTTGAGATTGAAGTTGTAAACGTTCCCGCCGGAGAGGCCCAGGAAAAGCCAATCGCGTCGGCGGGAACGGCGGGCCGACGTTTACGTTCGTAAATCCCGTTAGCGGAGAGCATGCCTCTACGTCGGAGGCCAATTGGAATTCCGCCGAGGCTGTCCCGGCGTAATATTGTTCATGACGCGGGTGCCGCTGAACCCCACGTCGTAGAGCATCGGTTAGCGAGCCTGTCGAGTCGTAGCCGCACGAAAGTATGGCCCAAGTCGGAGGAAGTCGAGCTCGAAAATAAGACGTGTTGAAAGCGGGACAGACTTAGGTTTTGCCCGGGCGGAAGTCGGAGCCAAGCCCAGCGGCACAATCTTCACGTGGCACTGGTAAAATCAGGTGCTTAGCCTGCATGAGCACCGGGCTCGCGTCGTTCGTTCCGGTCACGGCGTAGACGAATCCGTTCGAGCTGTCCACGATGGGTGGCACCACGATCCCACCGATGGCTCGTTGCCGTTGCCCAATCCGAGATAGTCGGGGAGGTCGCTTTTGCTCCGGTGGAACGTAAAACCGTAAAGCTCTTCCATCCGAGCATCCGACGAATACCCTGCCGGTCGCAAAGTCCTCGACCGCGCCGCTCAAGCTGTCCGCAGCCGCCGCCCACCTCAACGTACACCAGTGCCCGAGCCCCACGTCGTATCCAGGCTCGGCCCAGCGCCGGCGTGCAGCCCGCATCCGTGTTGTAGGAGGGGCAGAACACGTCCTTGATGCGATAGAGATCGCCCGCATCATTTCCGACGTAGGCGTAGTCGTGCGTGTAATCGACAAAGGGCGGAGGAAATGGTGCTGGGCCCTCCGAAGTCCGCGCTCAACGCCAGATCGGTCGCGGTCCCGCTTCCAGCCGCCGGATCTCGTAACAAATGTTGTGATCTGGAACCGGCTTCATCGTGTTCTGAAGGCCGTCGGCATCCGTCGTATCCTGTCCGTCTCCCGCCTTCAAAGCCAGAACGTGAAAGTGCGCGTCTTCTCCCGGAGCCGATTCGACGAAAGCAACCTTCGTCCCAAGTACCGATCCCGCCCCCGTGTGTTATCCCACGAAAGAGTACTGGAGACGTCGTGACCGCGCCGCCGATCGCGCTTACGTTGTAGGACCAGAACACCGTGGCGTCGACTCCGTCGTCGTCGGTTCCGAGGCGTACCCGGATTGCACGCCGCCGGTGCCGCCTGCCGTCCCGCTGTACAGATTGTTGAACGCTACGATGTTTGCCTGCGTTGCGCTTCCGGCGGCATTCACCGGATAAACGACGTAGTCATTCGCGCAACTCGGCGCGGCGGTGATATCGAACGTGTATTTCGCGGGAAACATATTTGCCGCGGTCCCGCCGGCGCCGAGATTGATGCTCCAGTCGCGGTCAAACCCATGAGAATTCTCTGCCGGGACGCCGCGGAAATTCCGATGCGGGAGCGTTGGGACTGTATCGGTACCAGCTGAACAGAGCGCGAGGATCGCGCCGCGCAATCGGCATGCGGTCCGCGCTGTCCGTAGAGCGGATAGAGCACGTGGTGCGTCGTCCAGTCCGTGAGCACGGGAACGCGCTTGGAATGAGCTCCCTGCTCGTGGCTCGGCAGGGCTACGCAAAGACAAATAAGACAGGCCGCGGATAGAACCAAAGCACCGCGCGAAAGAAGGGGGTTCCGCACGCTTGATACCTCCGTATCACTGAGGTTATGACGACCGTCTTATCCACGGCTGCCTGGGCCGCAGTCGCAGGCTGCTTGCCGCTCGGAGCGCGATCAAAACTACCGAGCCGCCGCAGCCAGAAGTCTAGCGCACACTTCATCGGCCAGAGTAGGAATTCTTTGTGTTGCTGTCAATAGAACAACCAGGAATTCTCCGCGCGCATTCGCGACATTCATTTATATTTATCGCGGCCGATCGACTCAACCGCCTGGCCCCGGCAAATCAGGATGCGGTCCCCGAATCGAAAAACGCGCTCCAGGCTCTGAGCACCCGCGCGCCCATCTCCGGCGGGTGGATGCCCAGCCGGCGCACCCCATACCAGCGGAGAAACACCCGGGCGAGGATCAATATCATCAGCAGGAGCATGGCCGCGACCATCGTGGCAAGGGATTCGCGCTCGAGCAGCAAGCTCGCCGTCACCGAATCCTCCCAACCGGGTGCCAGCCGGTTGGCCGCGAGCCGAAGGTAAGCGCCCAGCCCGCCCAACCGCCCCAGGCGAATGTGCACGGTTTGATCGTAGGTATAGCTGGGATCGTAGCCTGCGATCCCGCGGGTCGCTGTCAGAAAAACCGAACGATCGCTCAATTGCTTGCGCGTGACCGTGTTGCCGCTGGAGTCTCGCAGGACGGTCCGAAACGCCGGATCCACCACGATCCAGCGTCCGTCGACGAGAACTTCCGCCACCACGTGCGTCGCCATCCGGTTCGGGCCGAGCAAGAGGAGCCGCCGCGATGACAGACCAGCGCTATCGGCCAAATTCACGAAAGCATTGGTGGCTGTCCCGCATACCTTCAGAAGTGATGCGTAATTCAGCGTTTCGGTGGGATCGCGGATCAACCCGTCGGGGCCGTATTGGAGTCGCGCCGGGCCATTCGACATCCAGTGAAGAATCGCGTCGATTTTCTGTTGTGGCGTGCCGGAGGCGGGAATAATCGCGTCTGCAAAACCCTTCACGTACCGCCGTGTCGAATATTCCCAGAGCACGGAATACGCGGTTGCCACAATTGCGAGAAGCAAAAGAGCGCTTGTGACAATCCAGACCACCCGGAAGAACGTGTGCCGGCTGCCCAGCTCGTAGGCGCGCACTCGGTCCCACGTCCCGTCGCGCACGTCGGGACGGGCGTCGGGAACTGCCCTCAACGTTCCGCTCTTATTCTGCATCGGTCCGCGGCGACGCTCTAGCCATCTCGGCCAGACGCCAAGGCGTCAGCGTAGTATCTTTCCATCTGCGCGGTCAGTTTGTCCCAGCTCAGCTCGTCGACGACACCGCCGCAACCCGCCTTCAGGCGCTCGTAAAGCTCCCGATCATAGATCAACCGGCGCAGGGCGTCAGCCAATTCTTCCTTCTCGCTCGCAATTACAAGCCCGGCCCGATTCTCGATCAGCGAGTGAATGCCGCACCCGCGGGTGACAATCACCGGTACGCGCGCGGCCACCGCCTCCGCAACCGCGTTCCCGAAGTTTTCGTAGCGCGAGGGCAGCGCAAACACGTCGGCGTCGGCCATCGCAGCTTTTTTGTCGTCGTCGTACAGGGGACCCGTGAACAACACCCGGGATTCCACCCCTGAGTCCCTCGCACACTTCTCAAGATAGGCGCGGTAACCGGCTTCGCCCTCGGGCCCCGCGATCACCAGGCGGCCCGACTCCGGGCACGTCTGAGCAAAGGCTTCGATCAGAATGTCGGCTCCTTTGCGCGGGATCAGCCGGCTGAGAAACAGGACCAACGGTTGATCGGGAGGGATTTTCCACTTCGACCGGAACGTTCCGCGCGGGGCAGCCGACGCGCACGAATCGGGATCAATGCCGTTATAGCGCACCACAACCTTTGACTCGGGAATGCCGCCTTCGAGGAGTTCCCGGCGCTCGATGTCCGATGTTGCAACCACTCGAGTCGCGGCGCCCAGCAGCTCTTTCCCAATCGCGCGATGCCACAGGCGCTTGAGCCGCAGGCTGCGGTCGATCGGACGATACATTCCCATCGGCTCGACCACGTACGGCAGGCCTTGGCGCCGGCAGAAATATGCCGTCGCGGGACCCAGCAGATCGTACAAGCCGTAGACGTGCACGACGTCAAAGTCCCGCAGCGAAGCCGCGCAATACCCGACGACGCCGGGATTCAAGGTGGTCGCGCGATAGTGCCCGCGCGTTGGGAGGTAAATCGCTTCGACGCCTTCTTCCTCCCATCGAGAGCCCCACTCGCAGCGCTCGACCTTTGCGGCAAATCCATTCATGCCCGAAAGGCCGAGGTCCGCCGTCAATACCGTCACCTGATGGCCCCTTTTCGCGAGCCCTTTCGCCAGCGCGCGCACCTTCACGACCGGCCCGCCGCGATCCTGAAAAGGGAAATAGAACTGAACTACGCTAAGCACACGCATGAGTTGTCTGGAAACGCCGTGCGCCGAAGCTTCTCGCCTCCGGTATCGGATACCCCTCGGCAAAGCGCCTGGACAAGATCGTAGCTTCTTAGGCAGGCGCCTTCCAGAAATTACTTTGGAGCTTCTAGGGACCGAGCATCTGCACGTGCTGCGGCCCATTCGAGCGAACAGTCGTCGAGATTTTTCTACAAAAATCCGGTAGGGTATTGCGAGTGAAATGTCGCGACTGAAAAGGTTCCTATCCGTAGTACCAAGCCTCTTTCGCGATTGGCGCGCCTGCGCGAGGGTATCCGCCGATCCGAGGTCAGCTCTACGATTGGGTTTCGACTTCGCGTTGTCCCGCCTTGTCGGCCTGTTGCCCGAGAACCAGGTTGGCGCGGTTCGAAAAGTACGTTTCAAAGGAGGGATCAATCTCTGCTACCGGCTAAACAAGGGCGATCTGCACGGCATCCGTGAGGTGTGGTTTGACGAAGCCTACCGCCTGCCCTTCGAAGATCCTTCGGGGACCCTACTCGATCTGGGCGCCAATATCGGACTCACCAGCGTGTGGCTGGCCAAGAGATATCCTTTCAGTCGAGTGATTGCCGTCGAGCCCGATCCGAGTAATGCCGCTCTCGTTCGGCGCAATTTGGAACTCAACGGGATTCACGGCGAAGTGCTCCAAACCGCGATTGGTGACCACGAAGGTCCAGCCATGTTCGCATTGAACCGGGAGGGCTGACCTGGGGAGGCTGTCCGACCACGGTGTGGCTGTCCCTATGACTACCGTTGCCGCGATCCTGGAGAATGCCGCATGCTCACGACTTGGGCTTGTCAAGATTGATATCGAAGGTGGGGAGCAGCAGTTGTTCGATGGCCCTATCGACTGGCTGGCTTCGACGGATGCGATTATTGCAGAATTACATCCCGCGCTGGCCGACTGTTCGAGAATTGTTGAAACGATCTCGAAACGCGGCTTCGAATCATCCGCTCGAATTCTGTTTTCCCCCGACAACATGGACTGTTTCAAGTCCACGGACAGCTCTTAGATAGCCCTGCTCGTTTAGGCCGAGGCTAAGTCGCAGTTGCGCGCGTGGCGGAGCTAGGAAATGCCCAGCTTCTTGCGCCAGAAATCGGCGGTGCGGCGAAGGCCTTCGTCGAGGCTCACCTTGGCTTGCCATCCCAGCTTGGCCTTTGCCTTGGCCGAGTCGCCGTAGAGAACTTGAATGTCGAGCGGCCGGCGAGGAATCGTGTCCCCAAAGAACTTCGCCGCGGAATCCCGTGACCGCGCGCATCTTGTCCGCGAGAGCCCGCACAGTAACCCTCTCGCCGGTGCCGAAGTTGAAATCCTGGCCGATGCTCGCCTTCGGCTGCGCGAGGCACGTCATGTACGACTCGACGTGGTCATCGATATAGAGCAAATCGCGCTCCGGCGTGGAATCTCCCGGTTGACCGTGTCGCCTCGCAGCATTTGCACCAGCATCCGCTCCACAAGGAAGTGCGTGTTGTCGCGGCGGCCGTAGGTATTGAACGGGCGCAGCACCGTCATGGGAAATTTGTAGGCGTCCCACATGTACATCACATACTTCTCCGCGGCGTGTTTGCTCACGGAATACGGGCTGTTCGGCGCTTGCGGCGTGCCTTCGAGCTTGGGCACAGGGCCGTTGCCAAACGTCTCCGAGGTCGACGCGAACAAGAAATGCTTGAAGTGCGGCACTTCGCGCAGGCACGACTCGGCGAGATTGATTGTGCCGGTCAAATTTGTGTCCATCACTTCGTTCGGATGATCGTAGCTGTAGGACACAGGGCTGATCGACGCCAGATGAAACACCACCTCGGGCTGCAGCTCGCGAATCGCGCACCTCACCGCGAATTGATCGCGCAAATCGCAGAACACAACTTTCACGCCGTGTTCCGCGCCCAGAACGTAGCGTCCCGTCACGTAGCGCTGCATGGAGTAAAGATCGTGCCCGCCGGCCTCAGCCAGACGCTCCAGCAAGCGGCTCCCGACAAACCCGGTCGTTCCAGTCACTAAAATTCGCATACCTCGGTCTCTCCCTCTCCGATTGAAAGATCACTCCCGCAATGCATCGCGCAGGCGTTCACAAAACCTGTCGAAGGTGAATTCGCGGGCCACCCAGTCCCTACCAGCCTCGCCCATGCGTCGCGCTGGAGCCGGATCTTCGAGCAGTTCGATCAGCGCTCCGGCGATCTCTCCGGAATTGGCTGGGTCCACCAGCAAGCCGTGCTCGCCCGATGGACTCAACTCGGCGGTAACGCCCATCCGTGGACCAATCACGGGTTTGCCGCGCGCCATGGCTTCCAGGAAAACAATGCCAAAGCCTTCGCCACGCGGCGTGCGTGCGTCCAATTCGGTGCGCGCCGGCATCGCAAAAACGGTGCAGCGATCATAGCAGACGTCCGCTTCCTCCTGCGTAACGGAACCTTGAAGCGGACCGATGCTGTCACGCCCGATTTCGCCGACATGCGTATCGAGCGGCGACCTGGTCGTCGCCGTCGCCGACGATCCACAGGGGCCCCGGGCACGCGGCGAACGATGTGGTGGGAGGCGTCGAGGATCGTGTCGTGGCCTTTGTATCGCTCCGACGCGGCGCATCCGGCCTCGAATGTAAGGACTTATCGGCGCAACCGCATCCCTTCTAGCAAATTTGCTCTCCTGTGCATTTCTGCAGCTGCTTGCAGGTGGGAGGGCAGAATCCAGGCACGCGGGTGCTTCCAGCCTGTGCCGCGCGGCCGTCTCATCCAGCGTGAACTGGGTGATCGTCACATAGCGGGCTCGGCGCCCTCAAAGCGGCGAGCTTCGCGGGCGGCAGGTATCTCCGAGACCAACGCGCACAACATGAGCCAGTAGGGAGTCCTCGTCAGTTGCGCGAACCTGATCGGCGCGGCCGGCGCCAGGCCCACATGCGCGCAAATGATGGATCGAGGAGACGACGATAGAGCGGTCGCGACGGCAGAGCCCAGGAAACGAAGAGCTTCACAGGGCCGGACAGGCGAGGAGACTGCCGTCGCAAGATGAGCCTCCTGGATCGGCTGCAATGGGTGACGAGGCGCACGTGGCGTTCGCGACCGAGGGGACAACTCTTAGGGGATCCACGAGCGTAAACGAATGTCTGCAATGCCCCCGATGGATTCCAGCGAAGCGCCAGAACCAAAACCTTCCGCTTGCCCTTCGGGTCCTCTCCGTGTCAATTCTGCGTCAACGTCTTCCCTTCGAAGTCATGATTCTCCTTTTGTAGCAGTACTTCCTCGAAGATCGCCATAAGTTCTCGCTGTTGCGCTCCGCATGTGTACTGCTGCTGCTGCTCTTCGCCGCTTCCTCGCCGAGGCGCTCGCTAAAGGGCCGGTCGGTGTACAGCCGCTGAATCATTGTTGCCAGCGCGGCCACATTCTTCGGATCGTTCAGGACGAGCGCGTCGATGCCATCGTGGACGATATCCGACGCCCCGGCCCGCGCGGAAATAATCACCGGCAGCCCGCACGCCATCGCCTCTGCTGCCGGCAATGCGAAAGTGTCTTCGAGCGACGCCCCACGTACGCGTCGGCCGCAGCGTAATAGAATCTCGACGTCTTTGCGCGGCGGCAGGATATGCACGCGTTCTCGCAGCGCCCGATACGGAGCCACGGCCTGCGAGACAGCCGCGGCCTCATTGCTGACGACGACCAGATGGATCGGCAAATCCGCCAGTTGCATCAGCGCATCGAGCAGCGCCGCCAGCCCCTTCTTGCGCCAGTCGTTTCCGATCAGCAGCAGCGTGAACGTTTCATCCGCCAGCCCGATCCCGCGCCGCGCTGCAGCCCGCGAGGCGACGCGCAACTCGGGATTAAATGTCTTGTGATCGAGACCCGTCTCGATCAGCGGCAGCCGTTCGCGGCGGCCGTAGAATCGTGCCAGCTCTTCCGCGCTCCGCCTCGACGTGAGAATCAGCTCCGTCTCGGTACGCTGGAAAACGCGCTTCTCCATCGCCACGACCAGCCGGTAGTAAAGCTTGCGGTGCAGGAGCAGCGGCCAAGCCTTCACGGGATTACGCGAGAAAGCGAGCTCAGGGCGGACGCGCCGCAAAAACTCGGCGAAAACAATGTGCACCGAAACCGCGTCCGCGTCGAAGCAGTTCACTCCGGGGCTGTAGACGAGATCGTAGTCGAGATTCTTCGCGCGCCGATCCCACGCGCGCCACAGATGATTCGCGCTGAACCACCACAGGAAATTCACGATGTGCGGGCCGCGAAGCTTCGGAATCCGATGCCATGTGACGCTTGACAAGTCCAGGTCTTCGACATGCTGGCTGTAAATATGGACATCGAACTCGCCCGCGATCTGCGCGATCCACTCAACCGCAATTCGCTCCGTGCCGTGGCTCTTGTCCAGAAACGGCGAAACGACCGCGAGGCGGATCTTTTTCTTCGCCACGCTCATCCGAGACCTGCTCGCGCGATTTCACCACGCATCGAAGCTACCCAGCCAATACTTCCGCCGGTCGGCTCACGCTGGGAACGACCGCCGGAGCCTTCAGTAGCTGGGGCAATCGAAAGACGATACCTACGAAAATCCACAAATAGATGTTGCAGACGAAGTTCTCGTACACCGCTATGCTCAAATAAGTGAGCGGATAGAATAGTAAGAACGCGTACCACAGGAAAGCGAAGCCTATCGGGAAAAAGCGCGTTTCTCGCAATCCCCGGACAACCTTCCAAAGGTAATAGAGCAGTGCGGTCGTCCAGAGCAGGAAAAGCATCGGCGCGGCAATACCCATCTCAACGATCATTGTCCCGAAGCCTTCTTCCACTCCATACAGCGGCCGCTCCCCAACCAACCGATCAACATACTGCGTTCCCAGGGAAGCAGTGCCAATGCCATTTCCAATCGCCCAGTGCGGGTTTTCCAGGGCCTTTTGGAAATTAACGATCGGATAGTCCCACGTGCGGGAAGTTCCCTGATAAGCCGAACTCTCTGGATTCAATGTTTCGGTGTAGTAAGCAAGGCGCGACCCCGCTTGTTCCGGAAAAATTAGAAACACCGCTGCGAGCCCGAGAGCTCCGATGATGAAAGATCGGCGAAGCACCTTGACGAGCCGGTGGCCTTGCCGCTGGCGCCACGGCGCACCCCAAAGAAATGCGGCTGAAAGAGCCAGGGCGCTCGAAGCCACAAAACCCGAGGCAGTTCGCGATCCGCTGAGCAACGAAGCCACGCCGAGTGCTCCGAGCACGGCAAAGACCAGCTTTCGGTATCGTTTCGTATGTAAGACCAAGTAGGCGGCTGTGCCCATCACCAAAATGGACGCCGGTATCAGATAGGTCGCGAACCGGCCGGCGCTGACGAACACCGACGCCGGAAGATTAAAGACTTGACCCGACAACGGGGATATCTTGGAAAGGTCTCCCAGGTCTTGTAATTCGGGCGCTAGTGTTGCCGGATTCAAGAACGTGTTCCCCAGCACGGCCTGCGCAATCCCCAATCCACCGATCACGCCGGCGAGCACGATGTTTACGATGAGAAACTTGCGCAAGTCCTTATCGGTCTGAATCAGCGCGTAAGCCACAAACATCAACGGGATGTAGTAGAAGTATGTCTTCATCCCTAAGAGCCCGTACAAGATGCTGGGCGAATTCTGATTGAAAACTTCCAGCAACCCGAGCCAGAAAAACAGACTTAGAAACAGCATGAACGGCGGACGAAACGTCTTGGCCCGGCCGAGACGAACGTCCCGGAAGAACGAGATATAGACCAGCAGCAGCAGAATATCCTTGCCGAAGAAGAGGGCAAGGTTGTTCCCCATGTACTTCCGGGCCATGTCTTCGAACAGCATCCACACGAGGAAAAAATAGAAGCCCGTGCGCCAGTTTCGCAAGATCGCAAGGCCGATCGCGCAAACGGCAAAGCCCAGCGCGACGAATTCCAGGATCTTGATGTTGTCGGAAGCAACTTCGTTCCCTGCCTGCCAGGCGGCCCAAATCGCAAAGACAAAAAGCCCCGCGCCGATCAGGGTTTGGTTGCGTATTTGTGGAATCCGAGTGTTCAACAACTTGCCTTCACCGTCGCCTTCTCTTTGCCGGCCGCGCCCCGGCTACCGCACGGCAGGCAACATTGTATATCAGGCCCGTACGAGCGCTGCGGACGACGCGGCTCAACGAGTGGGGCTGCCGCTCTCGCGGAGGATCGTTCCTCTCATCCAATGACGGGCGACGTGCGTGTTGTTCTCCGTAACCAGCGATACGAGCCACGCGAACGTCAGCACGACCAAGCCGATCGACACACCGTACAACAAGTGCTCGCCATCGGGCTGCCATCTCTGCGTGGACGCCAACCATGCCCGGAGCAACAATAGCAGCGGAAAGTGAAGTACGTACAAGCTGTAAGAAAATCCCGCGCACCAGTGTGCGAATCGCGCGTAACGAAGATGCGACGTGCGGAATCCGATCTGAAGAACGCCAAACAGAAACAGTGCGAACGCGCCTCCGACGATCAGATCGTTGCCGAGGCGTCTGTCCGGAATTCCTGTCCGCACAGCCGTCAAACTGATGGCAAGCACGATGAATGACACGACAAGGTAGACGATCAGCCAGGCCTTTGAGCTCACCTTGAGCCGGAGATACGCCACAGCCAGGACGAAGCCCGCCAGCCAAATCAAGAACTCGATTAGCATACCCGGCCCCACAAAAATCGCGACACCCAGCATGAGAATCGTCAGCGGAATGGCACGTCGCCAATATTTGCCTGCCCAAGCGAGGCCGGCCGTCAGACCCAATGGAAAAAGCACGTAGTACCAGAATTCGTTGGCCAAGCTCCAAAGCGGCGCATTCGATCCGAATGTCCTGCAGACGATCGTCTGCAAGAAAAACAGATTGCCGACGAAATCTTTGGGGTTGAGCCCGTCGCGCGCAACGGCGTAGCCGAGGTTCATCAGCGGATGCGTGTAGAGTCCGGTATCCGCAAAACGATGGCTGCCGATCGTGTCCCACAGCGCGCCAAAAAGCAGCCCTGGAATCAGCACCACGTACAACCTGGAAGTCCGGTCGATCGCATAATCGCGCCACGACCACGTATGGGTGGCATGCCTCTTAAGAATGGCCGACGATATGAAGAATCCGCTCAGTACAAAAAACACCATCACCGCCTGGTGGCCAAATCCAGTGAGGAAATAGATCGCGCCGAGCCAGCCGCTATGGTTCGCGACCTCCGGATAATCGACAAAAAACAGTCCGCGGAGATGCCCCCACACCACAGCCCACGCCGCAGCGGCGCGGATCAGGTCTAAGTGCGCCGAGCCGGATGGGGCAAGAGCAAATGATCGGAATCTCTCGATCCCACGCGCAGGATGGACCTCCGCACCCACGGCGGCCTCGTTGATCACGTCACTCTCGATGAAAACCCGATTGGCCCCATTTCCCTCTAGCGCGCGCAAGAAACCTCAGGTGGCTGGCTTTTGCAAAAAGCCGATTCCCCGCAAAATGCTGGCCACCGGTGTCTTCACGGTGTCGCGGAATTCCGGAAAAGCCGAATTCCACAATACGTCGTCCGAAATTAAAATGCCGCCGGCCCGAAGATACGGGTACGCCTGCTCGTATTCGAATTTCATGTGATCGTATGTGTGCAAGCTGTCGTGAATGAATACGTCGAGCGACCTCAATTCCTTCAGGACGCCGGGCAAAAGCTCCCGCGCATCGCCAAGACGCAGGGTCCATCGCCCTCGCAACCACTCGGGGACTGCCCAGCCGACTTGCTTCCCGCTCGGAAGGAACGACCCATCGTTCACGTCGATCGAATAGAGCGCGCCCCTTTGATTGCGTTCCATCGCCAGCAAAAGGTATGCGGAAGAAACTCCGTTCGCGACTCCCGTTTCCAGCACGCAATCCGGCTTCACCGCGCGCATCACGGCATATTGCATCACCACGCGCTTAGCGTAAAGATCGGCGCCGATCGAAGAGTTTTCGCCAAACTCCTTGGCCACGCCGCGGAGATGATCGTAAAACTTGCTGTCCCGGAAAGGCTCGCCCAGAAATTGCCTGATCTCGGCTGTCGTCGTCCCGGTGAGCGCCGCGAGGAAGCGTTCGTCCGCAGCGAACAGGTCCCGCACCACCGACTTGATGGCATACGTCGGGTGCTGCGCTCCGAAAACCAGCCGATTCTTCCAATTCGCCGACCACCATTGAGGCATGGGGTGTCCGAAAACCCGTATTCAAGTCCTGCGGGCCTGCGCGCGTTGCGCGGCCAGCACCAGAGCGTCCACGTGCTCGCGCGGCGACCACGTCTCCATCCGCCCAACCGCGGCGCGGCTCAACTCCCCGAGTGTAGCGCGGTCCCGCAGGACATTCGCCAGAATCCCGGCCAGCGCCCCGACATTCCCGCACGGATAAATGAAGCCCGTTCGCCCTTCGCTCACCAGATCGAAGCGCCCCCGCACTTCGTCGCTCAAAACCACGGGGCACCCGCACAGCATCGCTTCACACACCACCACCGGGCAGGGATCGTATTCCGAGGGCATCACAAAAAGATCCGCCGACGTGTACACCGGCGGCAGCCCGCTTTGATTCACGAAGCCGAGAAATCGCGTCCGCTCCGCAATCCCAAGATTTCTTGCCTCGGCTTCCAATCCGGCTCGCATCGCGCCGTCTCCCGCGAAAACGAGATGCGCGCCCTCCACATTCGCCTTTGCGAAAGCGCGCAGCACGTCGTCGGGCCGCTTCCACGGCTGAAGCTTGGCGCAGAACAGCACGACGAGCGCATCGTCGGGTATCTGCCATTTCCGCCGCACCTCGCTGCGATTCACTTCCGACGCGCGTTGCCGCCACCACGTGTTGTCGACAACAAACGGAGTGAGGACAATGCGCGAATCCGGAATTCCCAGGCTCAGAATAAATTGGCGGCCGGCCTCCGAAGGGATGATCACGATATCCGCGAGCCGAAAAATCGCGGGGAGCAGGCGCTTCTTCACGAACACTTTCCAGCGCTTGCCGTCGCGAGGCTGTAGGCTCGTCGCATCCGTTCCATACAGAATCGGAACGCCGCTCATCTTCGCAGCGATCATGGTGATCCAAAACGTGGCGTAGACGTAGCCGGTATGTATCACCACCGCATCAAACTTCCCGCGCCGGATCTTGCGCCAGATCCCCACGTTCAACAAACCAAAGAACGCGCCGATGCGCGGCGCCCACGAGCGATTGCGAATCAGGCTCCATTGATATCCGTCGAGCAGCGGTATGTCCCACTTCACCTCGACGCCGAAGTCTGGATCGAGCCCCGGCTCCGCGCCCTGCAGGCTGCAATACGCAACTTCGCTCTCGACTCTTGGATCCTGCTCCAAAAGCCGCAAGATGGGCGACTCATATTGCACGGGATGCGACGCGATGACGAGCATTCGCAGGGGGCGCTCGGTCATTCCGATAGTGCCGCATGAAATTGCTCGGCGATGCGCGTCCAGGAAAAATGATCGCGCTGCGCCTGCAGGCTGCGCTCGTGCAGCTCGGTCCACCGCGCGGGGTCGCTCAGCACGCGCACCAGCCCGCGGATCAGGGTCGGCTGGTCGCGCCACGGCGACCACTCGATCCCGGCTTCGTCGAGCGCGTCGCCGCTCCCGCCGACGCGGTATCCGACGATCGGCAGCCCGCACGCAACGCCCGCAATCGCGCTCCCGCGCTGCAGCGTGATCGCGCCGCGCACGAAGAGCAACGCGTGCGCTCGCGCAAATTCGTCGGCCACGATCTCCGCCGGCACCACGCCGCGCACCAAGATCTCGACGCCACTCTGCGCGAGCGCCGCTTCCACCTCTTTGCGCACCTCGGTCGACCCGCGCCCTACCACAACGAGCCGCAGCGCCGGGAACGACTTGCTCGCTTCGCCCATCACCGCTGCGATCTCTTCCACCTCGCCCGCCGCGCGCGGCGCGCCGGTCACACCGAAGACGATCACGGTTCTCGGCTGCTCCAATGCGCCCGGCGCGTCACGCCGCTCCCGCCGTTCGGGAATATTCGCCCCGATCAGGACGAATGCCGACTTGCGATCGCCCGCCGGCAGCCATCCCACTTTTTCGAGCGGCACCGTAAAAATGCACTTCTCCGCGCGCCGGTGCAGCCTCTCGATCACCCACTGCTGGCAGTCCCCGCGCATCCGGTCGACCGAGCGCCCGCCGCTCGACTGCCGTGTGAATTCATGGAACACGACCGCGCACCGGCAGCCGCGCCGCCGCAGAATCCACAGCGTCATGAGAATGCCCAGCGGAAATCCGCGCCGCGACCAGCTCAGCCCCGTATACTGGATCAGCACCCAGGCTCCGCGCCAGTCCGCGCTCTGGCGCCACAATTTCCACAGCGCGGCCATCCAGCCGCGGTCAAACCATTCGACGCGCGCCAGATCGAGCGTCACCCCGCGCTGCGCCAGCGCCCGCCCCAAGAATGTGCAGTAATCCTCGACGCCATCCGTAGGCACATCGCGCTTCCCCATCAGCGCGATCCACTTCTCCGCGCGCGCAGTGTGACTCGCAGTCACTTCGCGTCGGCCCCGACGCGAGTTTCCCGGCTTGCGGTTTTCGATGCGGTTTTTCTAGTGCAACACCAAGCCATCGCGGTTCCTTCGCCGGAAAGCTGCAGCACGTCGCCACCGGAGCTTCCCACGGCTTCGATCACCCTCTCGCGGGACATCGCCGCGCCATTCCAGCTTCTTCCGGCCATATCAGGATCGAATCCAAGCGACCGCGCGATGAACCGGCTAAGGCCAGACAGGTGCATGAGCCAGAGGCCGTCGATGACGCCCCAAGCTAACCGCCCCTTCCAATTCATGTTGGGTTTGTCCATCCCGTTGAATTGGAAAAGGCACATGCCGGAGGGCTTGAGGACTCGAAGCATCTCGCGTATATAGTTCCGAACAAGGTCTTCGTCGGGCAGGTGTTGCAGTACGAGGTAGGTAAAAACGAAGTCGATCGACGCGTCCTCGGTGTCGCGCAGATCCTCGCCATTGGAATGTTTCCACGTCACGTTCTCGACATCGGGCAGCAGGTGCCTGGCCCGATCGAGCATCTCCGCCGAAATATCCACCGCCGTCACATGATCGAACTGCGCGACGAAGGCACTGGTCATGCGGCCAGCTCCGCAGCCCAACTCAAGCGCACGCTTGCCTCGAGGGGCGAACCCGAAACGGTCCAACACGGGCGCCACCAAACGCCGGTAGTCCTCCTCGCCCGACTTGAAGAAGTCCGAAACGTCCCAGTCCTTGCGCCAAGTTGCTATGTAAAAGAAAGCATCCTTGGCAGCGCGCGCGTCCCAATCCCGGCGCATGTACTCGGTTTTATCCATGCCACCCGCCTTGCAAGCTCCGATGTGTCACTTCTGCCGCTCCAAAACCACGACCGAGTGAATCTCCTCAACGATCGCCCATCCCAGGGTTTTTCGCTTCCGGAACAGGCAATCCACCAGTTTGACGGCTCCATATTCCGCTGTCGTCCAGCCGCGGTCGAAGATGCGGGCGTCATGGAAAACCACGACCCCTCCGGGCAGGACGAAGGGACTCCAATCCTCCCAGTCTCTCTGGACTCCCTGCTCCGAGTGGTCGCCGTCAATCATCAAAAAGTCCAGTGGCGTGTCCCAATTTTGAACCGCATCCTGACTAAACTTATCGATCCAGATCACCTTGCCGCGCGGACAACTCGCCACGGTGCGATGTGCCGCACGCTTCACGAAATTGAGTGCTGGAAGGCGGCTGAGGTGAAAGGGGTCGATCAACCATAAACTGCCGTCCCCGGCCATCGCTTCGCGTAACGCCAAAGCGGAAACGCCCTCGGCTACACCGATCTCAACGAGATGCCGGCGGTTTTCGGCCCATCGTTTCAGCGCGGCATGCTCCGCGTCGGTGTGTTGTGCAAGCGCAGGCCTTAGTCCGATCCAGGCATAGAAGGGATGGCGCAACTTGGGCACAAGCCTACTCTCATAACCCGGTACTGCGCGTGAAGCCTGGGGAAGTTGGACCACCTCATATTTCATTGGCGGGCCTCTTGGCGCACCGCGAGGGTCAATACTTTCTCGAGCCGCCCCGTGACGCGTTCCCACGTGTATCGCTGCATCGTCCTTGCTGCCTCTTGCCCAAGCTGCCTGCGCAATTCAACGGAACTGCAAAGTCGCTCGACCGCCTCGATCAGGCTATCAGCATCTGCTGTGAGAGTCGTGAGACCATTGAATCCATCTTCAACGACATCCGCCATTCCACTATTGTAAGTGGTCACCACGGGCATCCCAGCGGCCATCGCTTCGAGGAGCGACAGTGGCAGTCCTTCCATAAGCGACGCAAACACGAAAACATCATGCTTCGCATAAACACCGGGCATATCTTCACGTTTGACGAACGGGACTACGCCGACGTGACTCCGGATCTCGGGCGCAAAGAAATCCCTCACAGCCGACTCCGAACCGCCGCACCCGGCCACGGTCAGCTCGACGGGGACGCCCTTCAAGATCAGCGCGCGGAGGGCGTCGGCCAGATAATAGATTCCCTTACGATCGAGCCATGTGCCGACATAGAGCAGGCGCACAGGGGTTCTATCCATATACTCGCGTTCCTGAAAGAACACCTCCTCGACTCCGTTTGGTACGTACCACAGGCGGTTAGGATCACGGTCGCGCACCAGCTCCGGATACGTCCAGCCCTCCCTGTTACACGAGACGCCGTAGTCGGCCGTTCGAATCGCCAATGAAAATATGCCCTGATGATACGCGCGGTGCCACATCCGGTTCTTCCACGAGAAATTCCAGGCGCGCCCTTTCCCATGCTCTCGCCGCATTATGTATGCGTATCTTTCGATCAGTCCGTGCATGGTGAAGACGTAGGGAGGTGTTCCCTTGTGCCGAAACTTACGCCAAGTTCCGTAAAGACACCCGGTTGCTCCGTGCAGATTAACGACGTCGTATTTTGCGGGCGTCCTCATGATGCGCCTGGCCACGAGGAAGGCGAAACGTAAACTCACAAAGCGTTTGGGCCACGCCTCTGGATCCATCATGTCCTCGAGGAACCAGCACTCCACGTCGTGCCCTCGCTTTTGTAGCTCATGCGCATGATTAAAAAGCACGCCCGCCGTGCCCGCTTCCCTTTGCCGCGGAACGTCCGTCGCAATCAGGATCCTCATCTTGCGCCAGGCGAAAACGGCTTCAAGGCGATCCGGCCCGTATAGTCGATCCGGTGTAAGAGAATTGGCGTCCGCGTCTCAGCGAAATATTCGTCGCACGCTTGTCGCGACCCTCTCCAATGACCGTAATCGTCGATGATGACTACGCCGCCCTCGGACAAACGCGGAAACAGATGTACGAGTTCGTGCTTCGTCGATTCATACCAGTCAGTATCCAAGCGCAGCAGAGCGATCGACGCCGGAGCCTGCGAGGGAATGGTCACCTCCACCTTGCCTTTCACAAAATGCGTTTTTTCTTTCGGGTAGCCCGTTTCATGCAACACGTTTCTCACGAGTTCCAGTGGAGCGTCGTCGCCCCGGGAACTGGGGTCGTCTCTCAGGATATCCGATGCCTGTCGGCCCGAGTAGTCGGTGTCTTTTTCAGTCGGCGCGGACATCCCTTCAAAGGTGTCGAAGAGATATAGGTCGCGCTTCGAATCTTGGGCCAGGAGGAGCGTTCTTGCGATCGCTGCCATGCTGCCTCCCTTCCATACGCCGCACTCCACAATTGCACCTTCGATCGCATTCGCACTCACATACCGCACGCCCTGAATCAGGGCGTAAATTCTCTCCGGGCTCGTCGCGGTCCATGGACGCACTTTCCGGATGATATCGGTCTCTTCTTGGCCGAAATCGGGAGGAAGGCCAGGCCCGTCGCGGTGAAAGCGAACGACGTCGAAGCCAAACGCCCGAAAGATTTTTCGTATCGCTTTGCCGATCATGCCTTTCTCTGTCTGGTCGCTCTCCGCATGGCTACGAAATCTTCCCCATAGCCCTTTTCAATCCAAGCGAAACGTAGCTCAGATCGGCCTTTTGAATCAGTCCGGTCAACCATGCCCCAAATACAAAAAGACCGACGGCCGCAAGCGATCCGAGGATCGCGGAGGGAGTCATCCTCTTGGCGCACCAGCACGCGACAAGAGCCACTCCCGCCACAGGAAGAGCGAATCGCACGCCCTGCAACGTGAAGGATCGAGTTTCCTTGAAAAAAAGCAGCGCCACCATCCAGGCAAACGAATAGCTGACGAGCGTCGCCCATGCGGTGCCCATCGCCGCATATCGAGGTATCAACACCAGATTCAAGCCCACATTGATCGCTGCGCCCACCAGCGTCGGGATCGGCAGCAAATTTTGGTAATTCTTTGCCACCATAATGTTGACGATCACGGTGGCAAAAAATACTGCGATTTCCGACCAAATCAGTACGGCCAATAAGGGCGCCGCGGGCAGAAATTGCTTTCCATACAGCACGCGGACCACGAGCGGCGCCCCGACCGTCATCACCACACACAAGCCGGCTGCCAACACCATAAAATAGCGGAATGTCCGATCGATGTAACTGCGGAATTTCTTCGGATCGACAACGCTGACTGCGAGAATCGGTGCGAGTGTGAACATCAGCGCCGTGGGGAGCATTTCGAACAGCTCGCTCACCCGCACCGCCGCTACGTATTGTCCCAGGATGGAATCGGTCGTCATCTTGTGCAGCATCACCTGATCGATTCGCATATAAATCATGGCAAGTAACGAGCTAAAGGCAATCGGAAACGAATGCGAAAAAATCATCCAGGCGCGTTCCCACAGGAATTTCCCCTTCTCCGCTAGAAATCGGCGCCCGTACGCCCAGATCAGCGCCGACTCGATCACGGCGGCCAGCACGCGCCCGCCGATCACGTAGGAAAGCGGAGCGCCCCAAAACCAGAGCGCGACGATAATCGCGAGCCAGATGCCTTGCCGCACCACGTTGATCGTCGATCCGTACCATTGCCGCAAATCTACCTGAAAAATGATCTCGGGCAATCGCAAGGGCGTCAGCGCGTACTCCACCCCAGCCAATATCAGCAGCGACCGCAGGTGGCCTCCGTAACCGATCCACGGCGCCACGACGACCGCCACTACCACAGTCCCTACCGATAAAAAGATGGAAAGGACCGTTGCCGTGCGCACGAGATCGCTCGCGCTTTTCCTGTCGCGCGACGCCTCTCGCACCAGCACAGGCTCGAATCCGAAAGTGGCCATCCAGGCGAACAATCCCAGATACGCGTAGATCGCGCCGTACTCTCCCAGCTTTTCGCTGCCCAGATATCTCGCCAGCAGAGCTGCAGCGAGCGTTGAAAACACGAGCGCGAGGCCGCGCCCCACGATGTTGGCCATCGTGTTCTGGACGATCTCGCCGCGCAAATCGGCTTTCTGCAGCAGGTGAACGTCTGCCGGTTGCGCGGTCTTCTCGCCCTCGTGGATCAATCCGGTTGGAGATTCCGCCATTTATTGTGAGGCTGGGGACTCGAGCCCGTGGACGTCCTTCTGCTCGATTCGCTCCATCATCTGCCTCCGCCCCAGGAAGTAGTTTCGCACGGAATGCGCGGCCTGCGCGGGAACCACCGCCACTTCATTATAAGCGGCACTCCGCCAGGAAATCGGCCCGCGATCCGGGATCAGGTGCATGCCCCATTGGAAGATGAGTCCCAGGTTCCAGGCGACCAGCACGGCCACCGCGCCATAAGAGAGAATCGCCGCCCGCCGCCCGTGCCACTCGCGCGCCAGCCAATCGAACAGCGCTGCAAGCCCCAGCACGAAAAGCGGCGTCAGCCCCACGAAAAACCGGTTCCCATACGACGAGATGCCGTGCCAATCCTGATAGCACCCAATCGCGTAGACGTACGCCGCAAAAACGATCAGAAGGTACAGCGCCAGTGTGGGATCGTATCTGCGCAGAATAAATAATCCCACGACCGCCAGGAGCAGGATCGGCGTCCAGCTGAAAAGCCCGTGCTCCGATGAAACCAGGACTTTGAAAAACGCCGGCGATTTCCAGAACCACTGTTCCGTATAGCCCATGTGGAAGTAGCTTCCATACAGAATCCTCTTCACGATGAGCGTGGGCGAAAACGCCGCCACGAGCGTCAGCGTAAAAACCAGGTTCTTCAGAAATAGCGTCCCCGCCGCCCCGCCGGCGCCAGTCTTCAACGAAGCGCGATAGCCCGCGAGCGATTCGAGCAGCGGCAGCAAAAGCATGACAGCTGTCACGTAATAGACGTCCATCATCAACCCGCCGAGCGCGCCAAGAATCGCCCACTGCGCGAGCGTCCGGGCATTGCGCGTCCGCATCCAGTACCACAGAAAAAGCGCCACCACGAACGCCGACTGCGCGTGCGACCACGACGGATTGAAGTACATATAAACCGGCAACGAGCTCGCAAACCAAATTCCCACCGTGGCCAGGAACGCCCATCGCTCCGCGACGTATTGCCGCGCCAACACAAACGAAATCCACAGCGCCATGAATCCATAAAATGCCGTGCCCAACGCCATCGCAATCAGATACGGACGCGAATACCCGTCCGCCGCGACGTGCCCGCCGAGGCGGTCGTACGCAAGCACGCCCGCGTGCGCCGCAATCAAAAACGGCGACCACAGAATCGCGGGCCCAATCGCGTAGTGATTTCCGATATGCCCCGTCGACGTGTATTGATCCGGCAGAACGTTCCCCGCCGCGTCGACTCGGTACATTCGGAAACTGGCGTTCGCTTTTTGCCAGTCGTACGTGAAGTCCAGCCGGTGCTCGATCAGCATCGACCGCGCAAACGCGTAGTAGCCGACGCCGTCTCCGCGCACCCATGGATTGCTGAATGGGAGGGTCAGAACGAATAGCAGAAGCAGGATAGCTTCGTATCTGGTGAGCTTCGGCAAACTGCCTTAATTCCTCGGCCGGCTGCATCTCCTCGTATCGCGGGAGAAGCGCGGCCCTCGGCGCGTCATGGCGCCGGGTTCGCATCCGGCCCCGTTCGAGCCGTCGGCGAGCCGCCGTCGTCTTTTCGCAGGATGGCGATCAGGGAGAGCGGAGGAAGAGGCAGCCATCCGTCAACGAGACGAAACAGCGGAGTCAATGTGTTCAACAGTCGAATCTGTCCGATTCCAAACGTTCGTCGCTTGAGAATCCGCCCATTCAGCCACCACGCGGGAACGCCAGCGCGATTAAACTTCAGCACCTGCTCCACGCGAAATCCCGCCTGCTCCGCCACATTGCGCAGCTGCTCTTCCGTGTAGCGCCGAAAATGCCCCAGCACTTCGTCGAGTGTGCCGTACAGCCATTGCCCGCACGGCACCAGAATCACAGCGCGTCCCCCAACCTCGAGCGCATTCCGGATATTTCGCAGCGCCGCCACATCGTCCTGCACGTGCTCCACGACGTTCAGGCAAACCACCGTGTCGAAATGCTGCCCCGTCGGAAACGTCTCGGCCTCCATCGCGTTCGTGTGTGCTACGCGCATATACGGTCGCGTCGCGCGCAACGTCACAAGGTATTCCAGGTACGAGGGATTGAGGTCCGTCGCCCAGTACAGCGAGCGCGGCATCAGGTTCGTGGACATGTTGCCCGTTCCGGCGCCGACCTCGAGCACCCGGTCGCCGACGTACGGATCGATCACATCCGCCATCCACCGCGTGAATCGCGGCGCCATGGTCAGCCGGTCGAGAATTCCCGCGCCGTGTTCGTCCGTCGGATAGATGCGTCCCGAAAGCGCATAGTGGAAGATCGCCCAGATGGCGCGCACGCCGTCTTTCCAGCCGATCTTCTTGCCTTCGCGGTACGTGCGGCCGGAATAGCTGATGGCAACTTCGAAAATGCGGCTGCCCCGCCTCGCGAGCTTGATCGCGAGTTCCGGCTCGACGTCAAAGGTCGCGCTCTCGAGCGGGATGCTCTTCAGCAGGTCGGCGCGGACCATTTTGTAGCAGGTCTCCATGTCCGTGAGGTTCAAGTCGCAGACCAGGTCGCACAAAAACGTCAGGAACTTGTTGCCCAGCGCGTGGCGAAAGAAAAGCGCGCGCTTGTAGCCGCCCGCCATGAAACGCGAGCCAAACACCGCGTCTGCTTCCTCAATCAGAAACACTTCCACCATTTTCGGCAAATCT
The DNA here is from genome assembly GCA_963743335.1 of uncultured Acidobacteriota bacterium. Classification (GTDB taxonomy): domain Bacteria; phylum Acidobacteriota; class Terriglobia; order Acidiferrales; family UBA7541; genus Palsa-295. The sequence goes on along the minus strand of CAVUPI010000001.1, from coordinate 906,080 downwards.
TGGGGGTGATATTCGAGGTCCGCGTCGTGGATCACCACGAGGTCGGTATCGACGTGCGTCAATCCCGTGCGGATCGCCGCGCCCTTGCCGCTGTTTTTCTTGTGGCGGAGCCAGACCCACGAAATTTTCGGATCGGGCTCCTGCGAATCCAGCCACGCGCGGAATCGATCGAGAGCCGCGGGCGTCGCGTCCGACGAACCGTCATCGACCACGATAATTTTTATCGAATCGAGCAGCGGCGTATCGCTGAGCACGCGCAGCCGCCCCAGGCTGGTCTCCACGAGATATTGCTCGTTGTATACGGGAACGATGACGGAGAGCGTAGCGCTGGGCTTTCGCCGCGGCGCGCGCCCCTCCGAATAGGCCGCCCCACCGCTGGGAAGCGAAGCTCCGCGTTCCTTCATATGCTCTGCCGTAGAAATTGTACCCGTCCGCAAGAGCCTGACCGAGCTCGCGAATAGCATACGCACGATCGGTATCTCTGCCAATCCATAAATCGCCGGTTGTCGTAAAAGCGCTGTCTGCGATTGCATTAACAGGGGACTCCACGACCCCCCTAGCGGGAGCTTAAACGGCGATAAAAAGCCGAAAATGGCGCGGTTTGGCTCTTTTGCGGCGCGCGGGCGTTCGCCGTTCACGATTTCTACAGGAAATCCTGTATGAGTCGCTTGCTTCCAACGCGAGATTTTACATATGGCGCTGGAACTTTTCTTGCGCCTTGTGTTAATCATCCATGGGGTCATTTCATCTACTTCAAGCTCGTGGGGGAATCTTCCTGATGAAGAATTCGTGGGCATACTTTTGCCTCTCGGCATTCCTACTGCAAATTGGTTGCGGCGGCACAACATCCAAACCCGAAGTCTCGTCCGTTACCGTTTCGCCGAGCGCCGTCGCTCTCGGTCTCGGCCAGCCGGCGCAGTTTCAAGCCATGGTTTCGGGGAGTACCGGAGGAGTGGTCTGGTCGGTTAACGGCACGACCGGGGGCAACGCCACGGTCGGCACGATCGACGCCAATGGAAACTACACGGCTCCGACGAATTCTCAGAGCGTCGAAGTAGCGATCACCGCAACGTCGGCCTCCGATCCGTCCGCCTCGGCCACCGCGCAGGCGTATGTGGTCGCGCCGGGGACGGTCGCCGCTACGGCGAATCCGCAAGTGGCGCTGTACACGATCGCGCCGCCGGCCGCCGCCAACGTTACCATCCAGTTCGGCCCGACGACCGCCTACGGCAAGTCCACGTGGACGCAAACTTCCCCGGCGGGCGGCGGCTCGGTCGGCACCTTCGTCGCGGGCATGCTCGCCAGCACCGCGTACCACATGCAAGCCACGGTGCAATTCCCGGGCGGCATCACCTTCACCGACACGGACCACGCATTCACCACAGGCGCTGCTGCCGACTGGAACGGGCCTTCCCACGATCACGGCCACTACGACGGCGGGAATGACTCCTCAGAGCGGCGTCGAGTTGCTGGATCTATCGCCTCACCCGCGCAAACCGGCTTGTGGTTACGGATTTGGCGGGCAACATCCTGTGGGACATACAACCCGGGTAGCTCGGTCCCTGCGGGCGGATGCGGTGAACCCGATCAAGCTGCTGCCCAACGGTCATTTCCTGATCAATTACAGCTAACATCTGCCGTGAGCGGGGCGAATTCCGTGATGCAGGAAGTTGACCTGGCCGGACAGGTCATCTGGCAAATGACTGCGGCGCAGCTCAACCGGAGCTCGCGACGGCCACCTGTGCGGATTGCAACATCACGATCCTCGGGACACATCACGATTTCGCGATACTTGCCCAACGGCCACCTGATCGTGCTTGCGGCCACGCAACAGGTCGTCTGCGGAGTCACCGTTACGGGAGATGTGATCATCGACCTGGATCAGAATCACAATCCCGTCTGGCTGTGGAACGAGTTCAATCACCTGGACATCAACCGCCGGCCCTATCTTTATCCGGACTGGACGCACACCAACGCGATTCTCTATTCGCCGACCGACGGCGATTTGATCATCTCCATCCGCCACCAGAATTGGCTGGTAAAGATCGACTACGACAACGGCGCCGGCTCGGGCGACATCGTGTGGCATCTTGGCTATCAGGGAGACTTCACGCTGCTGAATGCCGACGGGTCAGCCGACAACAACGCCGTCGATTGGTTCTACGCCGAGCACGGTCCTTCGTTCACCACCACGAACACGAGCGGCAAGTTCTCTGATGGTTCTCTTCGATAATGGAGACGATCGCGGTGTCTCAGTCGTCACCGGTGGTACGTGCGGGGTCACCGGGCAGCCCGCCTGCTACAGCACGGTCCCACTCTTCAATCTCGACGAAACGGCCATGACTGCAACCATGGTTTTCAATCCGACCACCCCGGATTATTCCTTCTTCGGAGGCAACGCCGAAGTGCTCGCGAACGGTGACGTAGAGTATGATGAAGCTGCGTCAACGCCTCGCCCGGCGGAACAATGCGGCAATTTACGAGGTCACGCAGACGTCGTCGCCCCAGACGATCTGGCAAATGCACATTACCGGGCAATATGCCTACCGTGCGATGCGCATTCCAAGTCTCTATCCGGGCGTGCAATGGTAGGCGCTAGCGGTCCGCTCTGCTCGGCCTCGCGCCTATTACAACAGCTTGGCCTGAACGCCGTGCTTGTCGCATCGTCACTGCGTGCCTGGTGTGACAGTACGTTTGACGAAGCGGCAGTTTACGTCTGCCTCGGGCCGCTGCTAACGGAGCGCTAGTCATGCAGACCGCCAAGCCAGAGTTGGAAATCTTGTTGCCAGTGCACAACGAAGCAGAAAGCATCGAAGACACCGTGCGCGAGCTATATGACGAACTCTCACCTCAAGTCTCCTTGCGGTTCATCATTTGCGAGGATGGAAGCAGGGACAACACGAAGGAGATCTTGCGGCGCATGGCCGAGTCTCTACCGATGAACCTGATTCTCAGTGACGAGCGCAAGGGATATTCGCGGGCCGTGAAAGACGGAATGAGGGCTTTAGAAGCCCCTTACTTGCTGTGTCTGGATTCCGATGGCCAGTGTGATCCGAAAGACTTCGCGAGTTTCTGGAAGGTCCGTACGGGCTCCGACGTGGTCCTGGGGTGGCGAGTGAACCGGGCGGACACTCCGCTTCGCAGGATAATGTCGCGAGTGTTTTACCGGATCTACAAACTTCTCTACCGTGTCCCGGTCCACGATCCGAGCTGTCCTTACGTTCTTGTGAGAAAAGAGGTTGTCGGGCAGCTTGTGGACGAGTTGGGCGCCATGCAGCAGGGCTTTTGGTGGGAATTCGTTGCTCGGATATACCGGCGCGGGTACACCGTTCAGGAGCTGCCGGTGAACCATCGCTTGCGTGCTGCCGGGACAACGCAAGTTTACAAACTCAGTAAGCTTCCCGGAATTGGATGGCGTCATTTTGTCGCGCTGTTCAAGATATGGTCCCAGACAAGGCCTGCTTCCGCAAAGCCGGTGTCACGATAGGGCGGGTGATTGGGGCAAAGCGACCAATCGATCACCATGAATCGTGAGCGTCTCTCACTCCCCGCGGCTGACAGGAAGAGCGCCAGCGAAAAGCTCGCGTTGGCTGCCCTCTGGATTTTGGTCACCTACGCAATCATCCGAAGCTTGTTTGCCGCCGCATCTAAACCCTTCTGGTACGACGAAGTGAGCACGGTGATCGTGGCGCGCCAACCAAGCATTTCCGCGATCTGGAAGGCTCTCGCACGACCTGCGGACGGACAACCGCCGCCCTTTTTTCTTGTGGAGCGGGCCGCTGCTGCGTTGCTGCACAATCCGCAGATTGGCTTTCGCCTGCCCGCGATTTGCGGCTTCGTGTGCACCCTGGTCTGTGTGTTCTTCTTCGTGAAGCGTCGCAGCGGCGCACCGTACGCCCTCCTCTGTACCTCGACGCTCCTCCTCACCGTGGCCTACAGCACTTACGCCATAGAAGCCAGGCCTTATAGCTTGCTCGTCGCGTGCATCGCCCTTGCCTTGCTTTGTTACCAGCAAGCGCCTGATTGGCTCTGGCTTGTTCTCATGGGATTCAGCTTGGCCGGTGCGGAGGCCTCGCACTACTACGCCATTTTCGCCCTGGTGCCCCTTGGACTCGCGGAGATTGCACTGTCCCTCAAGACGCGCCGTCTGCGGCCGGGCGTGTGGCTCGCGCTCGCCTGCGGTCTTCTGCCCCTAGTGGTGTTCTGGCCGCTGCTGCGTGGACAGAAGATTTACTGGGGCCGACACATTTGGAACCAGCCAAGCTTGCGCCACGTCGGCGGTACCTATGCCTGGCTTCTTGGCATACCTGCTCGTGACCACCTCCATATCGAAATCGCTGCTGTATCGATGCTCGTCCTTGTGGGTATCTTAGCGGCGTTCGCGGTCCCGGGGGTGCGTAGAGCCAGCATGGCAAGCCCTTTCTTCCATGAGCATGTGCTCGTCTGGGGGCTGTTAGGTCTGCCGTTGGTGGCTTACGTCGCAACGAAGATCGCGCACGGCGGATTCGATCACAAATACGTTCTGGAGTCAGTTTTGGTCGTTCCGCTCGGCTCCGCCTACATCCTCCCTCGACTTAATCGCAAGGTCGTCGTTTTGCTTGCGGTCCTCAGCGTGTCTGTTTTGCTCGTGCAGGAAACGCGGTTCTGGATCTCCCAACGCGGCCACATTGGTGAGATCAGATCTCCAGCTGTTCCGGTCGAAGCCTTGGCGAATCTGGCGGGACATTCAGATCTTCCTGTCGTGGTGTCTGACACTCTTGATTATCTGTCATTTGTCTATTACGCCTCGCCCAGACTCGCAAAGCGCTTGGTTGCTGTTGGGACCTCCCGCAGGAAGTCGCATACGCGGGAACGGATGGTCTTGATAGGAGCCTCATTGCGCTGCAGTCTTTTTATCCACTTCAAGTGTATGAGTTTCAGGCTTTCGCTGCTGACCACCCCAGCTTCCTGTTGTACTCGGATGGCACCGCCAACGACTGGTGGCCCCGCCGACTCGCAACGGACGGCTTCTCGCTGGAAGTGGTTGCTTCAGACCAAGACCGAAAAGATCTATCTGGTCCGCACGCCGCACTAGCATCGATCGGAGCAGCCATCGCTGTGCGGAAAGAGCACCGTACACCGCGAGGATTGTCAGCGCCGGCTCGATCGCGAAGCGAAAGCGTACCAGCGGATACGTCACGTAGTACACGAGAGGGAACACGACGAGGACAGAGGCGAACGGAACGACGCTCGGATTACGAAGGCGGCAAGCGACGGCAACTCCACAGACGGCCAGGAAAACCAAGAGACCATTGAGCGCGAGAAGCGCCTTCACGTATGGAGGATCGGTCGACCAAGCCTCGTCGGGCGATCGCTGACGGTCAGCCAAAAGGATGCGATATCGCGAAACACGTGGCGCAGGGTGTTTGCAGGGTGGGACCGCATGAACGCGACAGCTTCTCTTCCCTTGGCCCGCGCGTAGTCGATCTCGCCCATCTGGCGGAACTTCTCGGCCTCCGCCAAATTCAGAGTGGGAAGCATGGGAAAGGAATCGATGCCGACAGCCACGGGATTATTGCCCATCCACAAGGTAATGCCGAGCACCGACCTCACCGGCACGAATTTCCCAAACACTCGTGGTTGCGCATCGTCCATGGCGCCATTCCCAGCACGAACACCAGGCTCGCGACCGCGACGGGTCGCAGCCACGGAGTCCGTTCTTTGCGTGCTTCCCACGCGAGCCACGCCAGAAAAAAAGGCAGGACGGCGATCAGCGACGTATTGATCAGCGCTCCCACGGCCCAGAGGGCGCCATAGCCCGCCCACTTCGCGATCGAACGCTCGCCGCGCATCGCCAGCGTCGCCCAAAACAGCAGCGCGAGGAAAAGCGCCGCGAACGAAGCTTCCCACAGGTCAGCGATGGGCACGTGCGTTGCGTCCGGCAGCACCACCCAAAGCCACGACGCGCCTACGGCGACGCGGGCGCCGAACGACCGCTTCGCGATCGCGTACACCGGGAAAATCGCGAGAGCCGAGAAAATGCAGTTCAGAATCTGGATCGCGATGTGCGACTTGACGCTGTAGATTCCCCAAATCTTGAAAATTCCGGCCACGATGTAGGGAAAGACGGGGCTAAGCCATGCCGTCGGCCCCGTATCGAAGAACGGCAGCGGCGAACTGAACCCTTGGCCCGACGCGATCGATTTCGCGACGCACCCAAGCTCGTATCCGTAAGGCACGTTCGGCGGCGCGGGCGCGGCCCGGTGCCACGTCCACCACAGAATTGCCAGGCGCAGCGCCAGTGCGATCACCACGATAAAGGCTGCCGACGATAGCAGTCGCTTCAGAGTGGCTGTCACCTTGCGTGGCCGCCGCCGGGGAGCAAGCCGATGCGCTCGGCCGCCATCAGCAGGCCCGCGCCGGCTAGCATCGCGAGCCAGGGATCGATGAAGGGCATGCGGAGGCGCGTATTCATGTTGAATGGCACGTGCAGAATTGTAACGAGAACCGCGTAGAACAGGAATACGTACGCCAGCCGCGGCTGCAGCGCGCGCAACCGGAACCAGCCGGCGATCCCCAGCGCCAGCAGCGCCCAGTAGAAGACCACTCCCGCCGATCTCGCCACGCGCACGATCGTGCGAAACGAATCGGTCGACAAAAGCTGGTCCGTGCTCAGCCAGAAATAGCCGAGCTTTTCGATCGTCAGCGGCACGAGCCCCCATCCCGTGGCGCGCCAAAGCCCCAGCGTGACGCGCCACGCTTGCCGGTTGAGGTCCGCCTCGTCGCCCAGGCGGAGCCGGCTCGCGTCGTTCGTTTCGAGCGCCATCGGCGGCAGCCATCCGAGCGCGGCGATCAGCCGCTCGGAATCGCCGGGCCGCGCGCGTCCCTGGGGCGCGAGGATCCCCATCGCCGCGGTGGGGCCGCCTTCGGTGGACAACACGAACGCGCCATGAAACACGACGTAATTGCGAATCAGCCAGGGCGAGATGATCAGGCCCGGCAAAAGAATCGTCAGCGCCGCGGCCTGCCACTTGGGCATCGGTATTTTCCAGCAGATCACAGCCCAGAGCACCACGAAGCCGAAGAGCGCCATGTTGAAACGCACCAGCGTGGCGAGACCGACGATCGCGGACAAGCCTGCGAGAATCGTCCACGAGGGCGCCCGGAAGAATCGCACCAGCAAATAGAGGAAAATCGCGGACAGCAGCGTGGCCAGCGCTTCCGTGAGGATTTCGCCGGTCATGATGATCAGCGTGGGGAAAAACAGCGCGACGATCAGCGCAGGCTTGCGCGCGGATTTGCCGAAGATCATCCCGGCGACCACCGAGCACAGATACGCGGTCACGAGGCCCGCCAGGAATTGCAGCCATCGCACGGCGGCGATCGCGTGCGCGCCGAGGATCTTCATCGACGCCGCCAGCAGAAACGGATAGGCGGGCGCGCGGTAGGCCGTCGGCTGCCCCGCGTACGCGTAGCCTTTCCCCGCGAGGAGATTGTGCGCCAGCAGGACGTACGCCGGCGTGTCGCCGCCGCCGCCCCACGGGGTCCGCAGCGCGTTCCCCGGCAGGGCCACGATCAATATGCGTACGATCACGCCGAGCACCAGCAGCGCGATACATCCGTAGGAAAGCAGCCGGCCACCGGCTTCCGTGGTTGCGGGCTGTGGCGAAGGCTTGGGAGATGATTCGCGAAATGCTGGAGCTGGCGGCGACATCAGCCAGTTATGCGGGAAACAAATTGGAAACGGTCTTCGCGCACAAAACTTTTCGTTTGCTACCCCTGGTCAGCTTCCAAGCAGGACATGCCGAAACTCTCGCGTCACTCCGGCGCGGCAACGGCGGCCTGTGCGACGCGCGCGGATTGAGGCGTGAAATCCGCCTCGGGCTTCAGCTGAAAGTGCTCCACCACGCGATCGACGATCGCCGTCAGCGGCGTCGTAGGCCGGAACCCCGTGAGGCGCTGCAGCTTCTCGAGCGCCGGAATGCGCCGCGGCATATCCTCGAATCCCGGTTCGTACGCCTGGTCGTACGGCATGTACGTGACCTCGGAGGTGCTGTTGGTGCGCTTCTTCACCAGGTGCGCCAGTCCCTCGATCGAGATCTCTTCGTCGGTGCCGATGTTCACCACCTCGCCTATCGAGCGGTCGGTGGCGATCAACCGCAAAACCGCCTCGATCGTGTCGCGCACGTCGCAGAAGCAGCGCGATTGCTGCCCCGTGCCGTAGACCGTGATCGGGGAGTTCTCGAGCGCCTGTCGCACGAAATTCGGCAGCACCATGCCGTAGCGGCCCGTCTGCCGCGGTCCCACGGTATTGAAGAATCGCACCACGATCACCGGCTGCTTCTTTTCTTTCCAATAGGAGAGCGCGAGGAACTCATCCAGTGCCTTCGACGCGGCATAGCTCCAGCGTCCCTTGGTGGTGGGCCCGAGCACCAGATCCGCATCTTCCTTGAATGGCACCTGATTGCTCTTGCCGTAGACTTCCGAAGTCGACGCCGTGAACACCAGCTTCTTTTTCTTCGAGGCCGCGTCCAGCACCAGCTGCGTGCCGTAGACGTTCGTTTCGAGCGTCCGCACCGGGCTCTCGACGATCAGGCGCACGCCCACCGCCGCAGCCAAGTGAAACACGATGTCCGATTCGTCCACCAGCTCCGCCAGCAGATGTTTGTTGGTGATCGAATCGAAGAAGTAGTGGAACTTGGGCTGCGCCTTCAGGTGGCGGATGTTTTCCACGCTGCCGGTCGACAAATCGTCCAGCACAAACACCTCGTCGCCGCGCGCCAGAAGCGCTTCCGCGAGGTGCGATCCGATAAAACCAGCTCCGCCGGTGATCAGGTGCCGCAAGAGACGCCTCCTAGGTGGTTGAGTCCTTCGTTTCGTCGGGTTCCGAAGCCAACGGCTTGTTCTTGCCCACTTCCTCGCCGTAGCCATATCCATACGCGTACGGATAGTAGCGATACGCGTAGTAATAATCCGGTGCGTTCGAGTCCACTGCGTTCAGCACCACGCCCAGCAAGCGGCATTTCACTGCCGCCAGCAGATCGCGTGCGCGCGTAAAGGCTTCTTTCGGAGTCTGGCCGCTCCGCACCACCAGCAACACTCCATCGGTGAGCGCCGAAAGAATCACGGCGTCCGTCGCCGCCATGATCGGCGGCGAATCGATCACGATGAACTTGTACCGCCGGCGCAATTCCGCGATGCCATCGCGCATCCGGTGCGAGGAAAGCAGGTCGGCCGGGCTCGGCGGCACGGGCCCCGTCGTCAGCACGGCCAGGTTGCTGATGGCCGGATGCGGAAACGTAACTTCGTCGAGAGTGGAGACGCCCGCCAGGTACGAACTCAATCCGCCGTCTTTTGCGGTCGTCAGGTTCATCGCGCGGCGAATGCCCGGTTTGCGCATGTCGGAATCCACCAGGAGCGTGCGGTCGCCCAATTGCGCGAAAGTCACGGCCAGGTTCGCCGCGGCGGTCGTCTTTCCTTCGCGCGGCAGCGCGCTCGTCACCAGGATCACCTGCGGCGGATGCTCGGCTTGCGAAAGCAGCAGCGAGGTCCGCAGCGCGCGAAACGCCTCTGAGATCTGCGATTTCGGCTGCACGTACGACAGCAGCTCCACGCGCGGCCCGCCCGCGGCCTGCGATGCTTCCTTGGATAGCCTCGAGAAACGGCCGCCGCTCCCGTTCACGCCCGGCAGCGATGGCACGACCGCCAACGACGGCAATCCGGTGAGCGTCTCGATGTCGTCCGGCGATTTCACCGTGTTGTCGAGATACTCGCGGAAGATCGCGAGGCCGATGCCTCCGACCAGCCCCACCAACAGCGCGAGCAGGATGTTGCGAGCCTTCTGCGGCCGCGAGGGGCTCGTCGGCACGAGCGCCGGATCCACGATGCGAATGTTGCTCGAGCGCAACCCCGCCGTGATCGTCGCTTCCTTCAACTTTTGCAGCAGCCCGTCGTAGAGCTGTTTGTTCGCTTCGGCGTCGTGCTCGAGGATGTTGTACTGCACCAGCTTCTCGGCGACGTTGTTCGCTTCAGCCTTCTGCTTGTCGAGCGCTTCTTGCAGGAGCTCGACGTGGCTCTGCGCGGTGTTGTAATCCTCGCGAATCCCGTCCACGATCACCTGACGGGACTTCGTCAAATCGGCGTTCACTTCCGCCTGCTGCTCCCGGATCCTCTGCACCTTCGGAAAATTCGGGCCGTATTGGTTGGACGCGTCGGCATACTGTTCGTCGAGATCGGATTTCTTGTTTTCAAGACCGGTGATCACCGGGTTGTCGCGCACCGCCGGAACCGCGTCGGCTTCCCCGGAAGTCGCCATGCGGTACAACGCTTCCTTGCCCGATAGGTCCGTTTGGGCGTCGGTGACCGCCTTGCTCAGGTCGGCGAGCTTCTGCGTGGTGATGTCCTGCTTTTCGTCGATCTGCCAGATCTGGTTTTCCCGCTCGTAGGCGAGCCGCGCGTCTTCGGACTTCTCCACCTTGATGCGAAGTTCCTCGAGCTCGGAAGAGAGCCAGTTCGACGCTTGCGTCGTTGCGTCGTACTTGCTCTTGAAATTCTCCTCGATGTAGTTCTGCAAGTGCGTGTTCACCACCTCAGCCGCGAGCTGAGGATTTTCGGCGTCGAATCTCACCTCGATCAAACGGCTGTCGGGCACGCGCCGCACCGTCAGATCGCCCAGGAATTCGCCGAGAATCGCGGGCCGCCGCAGCGCGGCTCCGCCCTGCCCGAACGCCGCCGGCGTCGAGGCCCCGCCGAATTCCGGATATTTTCCGAGGTCCATCGACCGGATCGTGTCCATGGCCAGCGTCTCGCTCTCCAGAATCTTCGTCTGGGTCTCGAGGTACGTGTCCATGTCCATGTATTCGTCGTAGGAGTTTTGGTCGTCGGGGAACTGCATGTTCAGCTGCGACTCTTTGTCGACCTCGACGCGCGCCGCCGCCTCGTACACCGGCTTCATCTTGAACGTGGCGATCGTCACGACCGTCACCACGGTGAGCAGAAACGTCAGAATCAGCCACTGGTGCTTGCGGAGGATGATGACGTAATCGAGAAGGTGCGGCTCCCGGGGTACCGCGTCCCACGGCACAACGGCCGGAGGCGGAATCACCGTCAGCGATTCGCCCGCCTTCCGCTCACGTATGGCGTATCTGTCTTCCATGGGTCCCACGGTTCCTCACGACCTGCAATCGCACTCGCCCAAACTATTGAACGCGATAGATGGCGATGCCCGTTCCTACGCCCAGCGCAGCCTCGGTCCCGCGCGCCAACGCCTTCTTCCCGGCGCTGTCCGGGACGTACAAAATGTCGTTCGATTTCATCGGGACGTCGCTCGCTTTCCGGTCCTCGATTTTCTTCAGTTCAACCGGAATGTTGTCCCGCTGACCCGTCTGCGGATTGGTGCGCATGATCACGGCCGAGTTGGCCTTCGCAAACGTTGTCAGCCCGTGCGCGAGCGCGAGCGCCTTGAGCACCGTGATCTGCTCGCCGCGATCCTGCAGGACGTATTCGCCCGGCGTCGTCACACCCATCCCCAGTACGTAGATGATGCCGGCAGGGGGCACCGTGACGGTGTCGCCGCCATAAATCTGAATGTTAAAGACCGAATCTCCCGACTCCAGCAGATTTTGCACGGGTATCGTGATCCTCTGCTCGGCCGGTTTGCCGTTCACCGTGGCGCTGGCCGGCTCGGCCTTCGTGCCGTCGTCGTGCTGCGGCCGCGTGACGATGACCACGTTGCCCGCGTTGTCCGATATGCCCCCGGCGGCCGTCAGCACCTCGAGCAGCGTCGTCGGACGCAGCACCTGATAGACCATGGGATGACCGACAGCGCCCACCACCGTCACCGGCTGGCTATTCTGTTCCTTGAGGAACACCGACACTTGGGGATGCGACACCAATCCGTTCGCGAGTAGCAATTGCTCGATCTTGGATTCCAGCTGGAAAGAAGTAAGCCCCGCGACCGTGATCTTTCCGGGGATCAGCGGGTAGCTGATATCGCCCGTATCGCTAACCCGAACGTCGCGCGAAAGTTCCGGCACATCGAAGACATCGATATGCAGCAGGTCGCCGCTCCCGATCACGGAGTCAACCGGCCGCACGCTCGCCAGGGCGGCAAGCTCCTGCACCTTCTCGCTGTTCTGCTTAGGAGTTTCGGGTGTTTCCTGCGCGGACGCCTGCTGTACGGTCCCAACCATCAGCAGGACAGCTGAAATCAAGAAAAGCTTCGCCCACCGCCAGTCCGAAACCCCCCGGACTGTTGCAACCATCGCTAGAGATGACCCCGCGTCAACTATGGCTTAGCGTCAACGCCCGTGTCAATCGAGAGATTCACCCCCTAATTGCACTTTGGAATCTCCTAACTGGAAAGATACATTGGGGTTGAGTACTACCCGGCGCACGCGGTCTTAAGCCCGGATCGTCTGCTCCGCCATCTCGCCATGCTCCCGCACACGCCGCCGCGCGCTCGGACGAACGCCGTCCGATGGCAGCGCCGGCGTAGTCACAAGGTAGACCTGGAGCAGAAACAGAAGCGCATTTGCGGGGAGCTGCAAGTTGAAATCGACGAAACTATGGACGAGCAATCCTCCAACGGCCATGAGCGCGCCCACATGGAGCCCCAAAGAAAAGTGCCCTTGCTCCGCATCGAGGTTCTCTTTCACTTTCCGGAAAAGCAGCCAGAGGAAGGCCGCTCCGCACAGGGCTCCGAGCAGCCCGGTCTCCGCCAAGCCCTCCAGATAATCGTTGTGAACGTGTTCCACGACCCGGCCGTCGTAATCCGTTTCGTAGCGCGGAAACACGGCGATGATCGTACCCAGTCCGCATCCTTTAAACGGATGATCGAGGAAAATATGTACGGCCGAGCGCGCCATCGAAACGCGCCGACCGACGCTCACTTCGGGCGATTTCATGGCCGAGAGTTTCTGGAGCGCGAGGCTCGCTCCGACCCACGATACAAACAATAGCGCCGCAATCACCACCGCCCCGATCGCCGCCACCTTACCGCTGCGCAGCGCCCCGCGCTTTCGCATCATCCAGCCCAGGATGCAAATCTCAACCGCGAACCCGAGCAGCCCTCCGCGCGAGCCCGATAGCACCAGCGCGCTCAGCGGCACGATCGTAAACAGCGTCATCAGCGGCAGCACGTCGCGACGCACTCCGCGAAACGCCATCAGCGCCAACCCCATCGGCAGCGTCAATTCGACGAATCCCGCGAAATGGTTCCGGTTCACGTATGGGCCGTACGGCTCGCCCCCGTTTACCTGCTCGACCCAGTAGATCGACTGGCCCGCCGTGAAATGCTGGATGATCGTGAGCACGGAAACCGCGAAGCAGAACAAAATCACGCACCACGCCAGCGCGGTCAGATCGGCGCGCGTCCGGAATGCCTGCGCGCTCAGAAAAAACACGATGAAGTACGCCGCCAGCTTCAGCAATTCCACGCGCGTCAAAAACGGATACTCCGTTCCGCGAAACAAAAGCTGCAGCAGCCCGATGCCGATCAAGCCGAGCAGCGGCGCATTCAGCGAGTTCCACTGAATCTTCGCGTCCGCGCTGCGAAACACCACAAGCGCCCAGTACAAAAACAGCAGTCCGGCGCCCGCCTCGAGAATCGATTCGGACCAAACCTGCACGGTCCCAAACGCCAGCACGCTGAACGCGATCAGCACGCACAGTCCCACTCGCAGCGCGCTCATTGCGTTGGCGGCTCCCCGGCCGCACCAGCACTAGGAGCGTGCGGACGGCTCGCCACATCCGGCGCTGGAGCGCTCGACGGAACCAGCGACAAATCCGCGATCCACACCGTTCCATCGAGCTTGTTGTCAAAGAGCCGGCTGGGATATCGTGCCAGCCGCACCGCCAGAAAATGCGTGTCGGGTCCGGTCGCGACGTCTGCCTCGACCGGCGTCCACGACGTTGTCCGCGTCACGCTGTCGGTCACCACGTTCACCGCGTCCGCATGATTCGGATCGGCGATCGCAAAACGCATCCCGCTTTCCGTCGAGATGCTGTCCGTGCGCATCGACGCGTGAAAGTGGTACTGCTGGTTCGGCGCCACCGGCACATATTCGTACGGCGCGTCGATCGCGACGTTCGCTCCGCCTGTGAAATCGAGCCGCACGGCGCGCGACCCGTTCGGTCCGGTCTGCGCATCGAAATCGATCGACGTGTCCCCGGGCGAATCCCAGCGCCAGCCGAGCCCGCCCTCGGCAAACTCTTCCTTGAAATTGCCGTTCCAGATCAACGACCCGCCCGCGGGCTCTTCATTCGGCAAACCCGCTGCCGCAACCGCCTCGCGCCACGCGCGCTTCGCATCGTCCGCGCGATCCTCGTGAATCAACTCATCCAGCAGCGGAAATGTTTCGTCCAGCGGGATCGACTTCCCGAGCTGCCGCATCCGCTCCCACACCACCAGCGCTTCATCCGCCCGGTGCCCCGCGCAGAAAAAATCGAGCGCGTCCGCGTACGCGTCGAGATCCGCGGGCAGCACCTGGTCGAGCATCTGGTTCACGTCCTCGTTCGATCGCCACACGCGCGAGATCACCACCGGCAAGAGCTTCGGGTCCGCCATCGCGGCTCGACGCAACTGCGCGTACGCCGCGGGATACTCCTGCTGGCGCAAAAGAAAATTGCCGTAGTAGAAGTCGACCTCGGCCGACGCCGGATAAGCCGCCTGCGCGCGCGCAAACGCCTGCCGCGCGCCCGCATCGTCGCCGGTGGCTTCGGAGGCGCTCGCCACGTCGATCCAGTAGTCCGCGCCCAGCGGATTGTCGCGAACCGCGTGCCTGTAATCCCCCAGCGCGCGCGGCACATCCGAATTCGTGAAATCCCACTGGTAATAATGTCCCAGCAGATCCCAAGCCTGGGCGTCGCCGGGCAGAAGCGCCGCTCCGCGCTCCATCTCATCAATATTGTTCGAGTGAATCCGGTAGTCGCCGAGCCAAAGTTCGCCCGCCTGGACCGCCAGGATCGCGCAAACGGCAAGCCCCGCGATCAGCACCGCAGTCTTCCGGCCCGCGCCTTCGAGCGAAATTTCCATCCTGCCGTAATCTCCTACGCCCGCCCTTCGCCTGCAACACAAATCTGAGCCCGGCTTCGCGCTCTCGCGCCAAATCACGCGCGCGTAATGCGCCTTTTTCGGAAATCGTAGTAGCCTGTAGCGCGCCCATGAAGCCGCCGGCCCACGGAAAACTCCAAGAGTTGGTCTCGCAGCGCCAGTGGGATCAGGCGATCGACGAGCTTCGCGCCCTCGAACCCTCCGCGGCCGCCGACGCCATCCGCAAGCTCTCCTTCGGCCGCCAGCGCGGCCTCTTCGCGCGCCTGCCGGTCGACTTCGCCGCCTCGCTGATCACCTATTTCCCCTACTATCTCGCCTACGTTCTCCTTCACTCGCGCCCAGCCGCCGAAATGGGCGCGATCCTCGATCAAATGGACGCTGCCAATCGCGAGCGCTTCCTCGAAGAGCTGCCCGAGGAAACCTGGCGCCACCTGATGAACGAGGTCGCCAGCGCCGAAAGCACGCCGGCGCCCCCGCCTGCCGCCGATGCAGGCGACGACTCCGCCGTAGCAGTCGAAGAAGAACCCGCCGCCGCGAAACAGCCGGAGGCTGCGCCGCCGATCATCGAGGCGCGCCAAATCCAAAAGAGCTTCCAGCAGCCCGAAGGACGCCAGATCGAGGTGATCGCGCCGCTCGACCTCTCGCTGGAAGCCGACACAATCACGGCGCTTCTCGGTCCCTCGGGCTCGGGCAAATCGAGCCTCCTGCGAATTCTCTCCGGCCTCGCGGCGCCCTCCGCCGGAGAAGTCTTCTGGCACGGCAAGCCTCTTGGCGAATGCATTCCGAATGTGGCGATCGTGTTTCAGAGCTTCGCGCTCTTCCCGTGGCTCAGCGTTCTCGAAAATGTCGAAGGGCCGCTCCTCGCGCGCGGCATGAACCACGCCGACCGCCATCGCCGCGCTCTTCAGGCGCTCGCCACCGTTGGCCTGAAAGGCTTCGAGAGCGCGTATCCCAAGGAACTTTCCGGCGGCATGAAGCAGCGCGTCGGTTTCGCGCGCGCGCTGGCCGTCGAGCCCGAAATCCTCTTCATGGACGAGCCTTTCTCCGCGCTCGACGTTCTCACCGCCGAAAATCTTCGCGGCGAACTCCTCGATCTGTGGCTCGCCAAGAAAATGCCCACGCGCGGCATTTTCATCGTCACGCACAATATTGAGGAAGCCGTTCTGCTCGCCGACCGCATCCTCGTCCTCGGCCACAGTCCCGCGCGCCTGCGCGCCGACTTTCGCGTTCCGCTCGATCACCCGCGCGACCGCAAATCCGCCGCGTTCCTGCTCTACGTCGACTACATCTACAAGGTCATGACGCAGCCCGAGCTCGAGCTCGCGCCGCCGACCGCCGCCCAGGCCGGAGCCAAGCCCGCGCCGCAAGCGCTGCCCCACGCGCGCCCCGGCGGAATTTCCGGCTTGCTTGAGTTGCTCGTCGACCGCGGCGGCTCCGAAGACCTCTACCACGTTGCCGACGATCTCCATCTCGAAATCGACGACATGCTCCCGATCATCGACGCCGCTTCGCTCCTCGGCTTCGCCAAGGCCCGCGAGGGCGACGTCGAAATCACGCCCGAAGGCCGCGCCTTCGCCGTCGCCGACATCCCGACGCAAAAAACTCTCTTCCGCGAAGCCGTGCTCGCCCACGTCCCGCTGCTGCAACAAATGCGCGCCGCCCTCGAAAAGAAATCCGATCGCACCATGCCGCTCGATTTCTTCCACGATCTTCTCGACGAGCATTTTTCCGAAAACAGCACGCGCCAGCAGCTCGAAACCGCTCTCAACTGGGGACGCTACGCCGAAATCTTCACCTACGATCCGGAATCCGATCGCATTCGCCTCCACACCGCCGAACTCCCGGAAGCTTCCCCCGAATCCACCAAAGACGCGCCCTTGCACTCATGAAGCTGCCTCTGCATCACAAATCGTCCGGCCTGCCCGCATGGGCATCTTTGCCTTTGAACGTCACCTCGCTGCTGCAAGACCTGCCCATCGTCCTCGCCGGCCTGGCGCTTTTCTACGCGCTGCTCGCGATGACGCACCACTGGATGTCCCCGGTCAGCGACCACGCCGAAATCAGCCTCGCGCCGAGCGCCCTGCCGAAGTACGCAATGTTCTCGTTCCTGCGCATCGCGCTCGCCTATTTCATCAGCCTCGTCTTCAGCGTCGTCTATGGATACATCGCCGCCTACAACGCCAAGGCCGAGCGCTTCATGATTCCGCTGCTCGACACGCTGCAATCGATTCCCGTTCTCAGTTTTCTTCCCGGCGTGATGCTCGCCATGGTGGCGCTGTTTCCCACACGCGAGCTCGGTCTCGAACTTGGATCGATTCTCCTGATCTTCACCGGGCAAGTGTGGAACATGGCGTTCAGCTTTTATTCCTCGCTCAAAAGCATCCCGCGCGAATTGCAGGAGGTTGCCCGCATCTATCGCTGGAGCTGGTGGCAGCGTTTTACGCAGCTGGAGTTGCCTTACTCGACCATCGGGCTGATCTGGAATTCGATGATGTCCGTCGCGGGCGGCTGGTTTTTCCTGATTGCCTGCGAAATGTTCGTCCTTGGCAATCGAGATCTTCGCCTCCCCGGCCTCGGCTCCTATCTGCAAACCGCCGCCAACGCGGGGGACACGCACGCCATCCTCTGGGGACTCGGCGTGATGATCGGCATCATCGTCCTCATCGACCAGCTCATCTGGCGCCCCTTGATTGCCTGGGCCGAGAAATTCAAATTCGAGCAGGTCGAGGCCATAGCCGCGCCGCACTCGCCCATTCTCGATCTGTTGAAGCGCTCGCGCGTGCTGCCGCTCGTCGCCGCGGCAACCATCCGTCCGGCGCGCGAACGCTTCGCTCTCTATCTCGCGCGCAAGCATCAAGCGGTCACCGGTCGTCCTCCGAGCAAGTTCGCCACCTGGACCGCGCGCGTGATTCTCGCCGCCGCGCTTCTTGGCATCGCCTACGCGTTCGCGCGCATGAGCATGCTGCTCGTGTCGCTCACCGGCCCCGAACTGCACGGCATTTTCCTCGGCGCCGGCGCCACGTTCCTGCGCGTCGAATTGACGCTGGCCCTCGCCGCCCTCTGGACCGTTCCCGCCGGCATGATGATCGGCCTTCATCCAAAGTTGAGCGCTATCGCCCAGCCGCTCGCGCAGATCGCCGCGTCCGTTCCCGCCACCGCGCTCTTTCCGATCATTCTTCTGCTGCTGATTCGCATCGGAGGCGGGCTCGGCGTTGGCTCGATCGTGCTGCTGCTCCTCGGCACGCAGTGGTACCTCCTCTTCAACGTGATCGCCGGCGCAATCGCCATCCCCACCGACTTGAAAGAGGTCACGAGCGTCTTCCGCTTCGGCCGCTGGGAACGCTGGCGCGAGCTCCTCCTCCCCGCCATCTTCCCCTACTTGATCACCGGCTTCGTCACCGCATCCGGCGGCGCATGGAACGCCAGCATCATCGCCGAATATTTCCACTTCCAAGGCAAGACGTTTTCGACCGTCGGCCTCGGCGCCGTCATCAGCTCCGCCACCGACGCCGGCAATTTCCGCGTCCTCCTCGCCGCCACCATCGTCATGGCCGCCATGGTCGTCACCATCAACCGCCTCCTCTGGCGCCGCCTCTACACGCTCGCCGCCACCCGCTACAAACTCGAAACCTGATCTCCGTGGCACAGACAATCCTGTCTGTGCTCTTCTGCCCGTGCTGTTTCGAACACCCGCTCGCTCGGTCAGCCCGTCGCTTCCCCTGGCCCGCGATTGATGTTACTTTCCACGAGGACGCCAATTTCCCGCTCCGTCGCGTCACTCCGATGCCCGAGCGCTTCCGATTCTCCAGCCTCCGCGAGCTTTTCGCGAAGGCCAACGAAGAGAAGTCCGGCGATCAACTCGCCGGCATCGCCGCTCGCTCGGAACGCGAACGCGTAGCCGCGAAACGACAGCTCGCCGATCTCCCGCTCGCCGAAATCGTCGCGCAGCCACTCATCGATCCCGACGTCGACGACGTCACCCGCCTGATCCTCGACACCTACGACCGCGAAGCCTTCGCGCCGCTGCAAAGCATGACCGTCGGCAAATTCCGCGAATATCTCCTCGACGACGCCACCACCGGCGCGCAACTTCGCCAGCTCCAAAAAGCGCTGATCCCGGAAATCGCAGCCGCCGCCGCGAAAATCATGAGCAACAAGGACCTGATCCTCGCCGCCGCGCGCATCCGCAACGTCACGCGCTGCCGCAACACCATGGGCGAGCGCGGCGTCCTCGGCATCCGCGTCCAGCCGAATCATCCGGTCGACGACATCGGCGGCATCCTCCTGGCCGCATTCGAGGGTTTGCTCTACGGCTGCGGCGACGCGGTGATTGGCGTGAATCCCGCCTCCGATTCGGTCGACACCGTCGCGTCGATCCTCCGCGCCCTCGCGCGCCTCATCGACGCCTACGACGTTCCCACGCAGGCCTGCTGCCTCTCGCACATCTCGACGCAACTCGCCGCGCTCGACCGCGGCGCGCCCGTCGATCTCCTGTTCCAGTCCGTCGCCGGCACCGAAGCCGCCAATCGCAGCTTTGGCATCACGCTCGCGATGCTGCGCGAAGGGCGCGAACGCGTCCTCGAACATCATCGCCGCCGCGACACTCCTTGGAGGGGCGACAACGTGATGTATTTCGAAACCGGGCAGGGAAGCGCGCTCTCCGCGGAAGCCCATCACGGCGTCGACCAGCTCACGCTCGAAGCGCGCGCCTACGGAGTCGCGCGCGCCTTCGAGCCGTTTCTCGTGAATAGCGTCGTCGGCTTTATCGGCCCCGAATATCTTTTCGACGAGCGCCAGATCATTCGCGCGGGCCTCGAAGATCATTTCATGGGGAAGCTGCTCGGCCTGCCGATGGGCTGCGACGTCTGCTACACCAATCACGCCGCCGCCGACCAGAATTCCGCGGACAATCTTCTGATCCTCCTCGCCGCCGCCGGCTGCAACTATTTCATGGGCGTCCCGTGCTCGGACGACGTGATGCTCAACTACCAGTCCACGAGCTACCACGACGCGCTCGCCGCGCGCCGCCTGCTGAATCTCCGCCCCGCGCCCGAATTTCTGGTGTGGCTCGAACGCATGGGCATCTACCGCGAAGGCCAGCCCGCGCTACTGGACGCCCCGGCCCGCCGCCAGCTAATGCACGCGCTCGAATCCTCACTCGAGGAAATCGCCTGATGCCGGACGAATGCCGCAGTTGCCTTTGTAGCGGCCGCCTTGGTTTTAGGCGGGCGCCGTTGCCTTTGCTTTTGAATTTCCGGTTGCCCCACCTGCCCTGAGCGCCGAAGGGTCCTCGTTTTGTGAGGGTGGGGCCTTTGGGCTGAATAGAGGAAATCGCCCGAATGGCAGACGAATACGTCCAATGAAAGGGCGCGCGCCTTCAGACTCTGTGGAGCGCGGGAGCTTGCTCCCGCTGTTTGCCGTCCGGGCTTGCCCGGACGTGCTCCCCGCACGCGCCACATGAGATGGTTTGATTAGAGGAAATCGAATGGCAGACGAATCCAACCAACTCGAATCGTCCGGCCTCCCCGAAATCGTGAAAAAAATCCGCGCGCGCACTCCCGCGCGCCTCCTCGCAGGCCGCGCCGGAGCCGCCTATCGCACCAACACGCAAATCGATCTGCGCGAAGCTCACGCCGCCGCGCGCGACGCGGTCCGCGAAGAATTCAACGCCTCCGTATCCTTCGGCGCGGATTTCATGAAGCAATGGAACTTACTCGAAGTCCAAACGCGAGCCGCGAACAAAGACCAATATCTGCTGCGCCCGGATCTCGGCCGCGTCTTCGATGATGCAAGCCGCGAAAAATTGCAAAAGGACTGCCCGCGAGAAGCCGATCTTCAAATCGCAATTGGCGACGGCCTCTCCGTCCCAGCCGTCGCCGCGCAAGTGCCGCCGCTGCTCCCGCTGCTCGATCGCGGCGCCAAAGAACGCGGCTGGAAAATCGGCCGCGCGTTCGCAGTCCATCACTGCCGCGTGGGAATCCTGAATGAAATCGGAGAACTGCTCGCGCCCAAAGTCGTGGTCCTGCTGATCGGCGAGCGACCCGGCCTCGCGACCGTCGAAAGCCTCTCGGCGTACATGGCCTATCGCCCGTCTGCGACCCACACCGACGCCAACCGCAATCTGATCTCGAATATTCACGCGCGCGGTGTGAGCCCCGAGCAGGCCGCCGCGCGCATCCTCGATCTCGCGGCGCGCATGATGACCCTCGAAATCAGCGGCTACACAATCCGTGAGGATTTCGCGGTTCCAGGCGAGAAGAACTACCGGCTGCCGATGTAGTACACGATGCCGACCGAAATCCGGTAGCTGCCCTGGCCGCCCGTGCCGTTGCTGTTCGCCCCGAAATGCGTGCTTCCGTAATCGAACATCCCGCGCACGCTGAGCTGCGGCTTGATATGCACGTCCAACCCCCCGCCGCCCTGCCACGCCTGCGAGTAAAAGGTTTTGAGATCGCTCCCAATGCCGCCGTAAGGACCGAACGACTGCCGGTAATATCCCTCGCCGTACAGGAAGTGTCCGAAGGGCGACAGCTTGTGGTGTCCGAAAGGAAAAAACACGGGCCCGGCCAGAGCCGTATAGAGGCTCTGCATTTCGGTGGCGGCTTGTGTGCTGGAGGTCGTCGCGTAGACTCCTTGGATCTCCCCCTCAAAACCGAGCCAGCGCTTCCAGTTGTAATCGAACGAGCCGTCCCAGCCGTTCATCCCGGTCTTCGGCGCGCCCGCCGTGCCGAAGGATCGGTGATCGAACCCCGCGGAAATCTCGTACTTCGGCGAAAACGCCGTGCTCTTCTTCACCGGTTTCTTGGTCTCATCCGGAGTCGTTGTATCCGACGACGACGATGACGTCGACTGCGAACTCGAATCCTGCGAAGGCGCATCCGCCGGCGGCGCGTCCTGCGCCCGAGCCACCACGCCGCACAACACGAGCAGAACGAAAAGTCCCGCCAGCTTTCTCATCGACTCCGTCCTCCTCGGATTGCCACGCAAACTTTCATCGCTTGGAGGCGCCCCGAGCCGCACGGGTTGGCTCGCCTCGCGTCTTATTCGAATAGGGAATGGAATTTAGCCGCTGAGAAGTATCACAGAATCGGCGCCGGGCGCGAAACAAAAAACCCGGGCGCGACGCCCCGCCGGTCTGTTACGCTTTCCTTTTGGGCGGTCGCACGACCATGAGAATCAAAGCCCCGTTCGCAGTCGCGATCCTCGTTGCTCTCGCCGCTGCCGCGCTCCCCGCGCAGCTCGACGATTCCACGAAGACCCTTGCGCGCGGCATCTTCCGCCAGCTCGTCGAAATCAACACCACCGACTCGGTCGGCAGCACCACGCCCGCCGCCGAAGCCATGGCCCAGCGCCTGCGCGACGCCGGATTCCCGGCGAGCGACGTGCAAGTCCTCGGCCCCAACCCGCGCCGTGAAAATATGGTCGCGCGTCTGCGCGGCACCGGCGCGCGCCGCCCGATTCTTCTGATCGGCCATCTCGACGTGGTCGAGGCTCCGCGCGACGATTGGGCCACCGATCCCTTCCAGTTCGTCGAAAAGGACGGCTTCGCCTACGGCCGCGGCACGCAGGACATGAAAGACGGCGACGCGATCTACGTCACGACGTTGATTCGCTTCGCCCAGGAACACTACCGCCCTGACCGAGACGTTATTCTTGCGCTCACCGCCGACGAAGAAGGCGGCGATTCCAACGGCGTCGACTGGCTCGTGCGCAATCATCGCGATCTGATCGACGCCGAATACGTCCTCAACGCCGATGGCGGCGGCGTCTACACGCAAGACGGCAAGCCCGTGATGATGTCCGTCGACGCGAGCGAAAAGGTCTACGCCGATTACCAGCTCGAAGTGAAAAATCCCGGCGGCCACAGTTCTTTGCCCGTGCCCGATAACGCGATCTATCACCTCACCGACGGCCTCGCGCGCCTCGAGCATTACAAATTCCCCTTCGAGCTCAACGCCGTCACGCGCGCGTATTTTCTGCAAATGGCCTCGGTCGAATCCGGCCAGACCGCAGACGACATGCGCGCCATCGCACGCAAGAACCCCGGCGCGGCCGCCATCGCGCGCCTTTCCGCCGATCCGCTCTCGAACGCGACCATGCGCACCACGTGCGTCGCCACGCGCCTCAATGCAGGGCTCGCGAACAACGCGCTGCCGCAGCGCGCCCAGGCAATCGTCAATTGCCGCATTCTTCCCGGCCACACGCAGGAAGAAGTGCGCCGCAAGCTCATCGAGATTCTCGCCGATCCGGCGATCGCGGTTCGCTACGTGAGCGACGCCGGCGTGGTGATGGACACCGCGCCGACGAAGCCGCCCGCGCCGCCCGTTGTGCTGCGCCCCGAAGTGATGGACCCGGTCGAAACAATCGCGCACGACATGTGGCCCGGCATCGTCGTGATCCCGACGATGGCCACCGGCGCCTCCGACGGCGTCTACACCAACGCTGCCGGCATGCCCACCTACGGCATCTCGGGCGTCGCGATCGAATTCAACGACGTCCGCGCGCACGCTCGCGACGAGCGCCTGCGCCTGAGATCCTTCGACGATGGCGTCGTCTTCTACGAGCGCCTGCTGAAAGCTCTAACGTCGGCCCCCGCCGCAGCCGATCAGGGAAAATGACGCGCGGCCTCGTAGCGCCGGCGTCCCGCCGGCTCTTCAGCGTCGATGAGCCACTCGCAATAGCGCCGTCGTCGCAGGCGCCGATGAAATGAGTCTGCTCCGCAACGTTTTTCTGAAGGCGTCGCAAAGCGCGTGGCTTCGCGAACGCGCGCCGCGACTCGGTTTCGTCCGCCGCACCGCCAGCCGCTTCCTGCCGGGCGAAGACGCGGACGCCGCGTTAGCCGCCGCACGCACGCTCGCCGGCAATCGCATCGCGACGCTGCTCACGCACCTCGGCGAAAATGTCACCAGCCGCGACGAGGCCGACGCCGTCACGAATCAATACCTCGACCTGATCGCGCGCGTCCGCACCGCCGGCCTGCCGGCCGAGATTTCCGTCAAGCTGACGCAGCTCGGCCTCGATCTCGACAAGGAATTCTGCTTCGCGAATCTCGTCAAGCTGATCGAAAGCTCCGCGTCAGCCGATCCCGCCGCGTCGAAAACGCTCTGGATCGACGTGGAGCAGAGCCCGTACATCGACGTCACGCTCGAACTCTACGCTCGCGCGCGCCGCGTCTTTCGCAATGTGGGCGTGTGTGTCCAGGCGTATCTCTATCGCACGGAAAAGGACGTCGCATCGCTCATCGCCCAGGGCGCCACGGTGCGCCTGGTGAAAGGCGCGTACAACGAGCCCGCCGAAATCGCGTATCCGAAAAAATCCGATGTCGACGAAAGTTATTTCCGCCTCGCGCAACTGTTGCTGAGCCCAGAAGCGCGCAGCGCAGGGGTGCGAGCCGCCATGGCCACGCACGACCGTCCATTGATCGCGCGCATCATCGATTGGTCGGCCGCGCGGCAAATTCCGAAAGCCGACCTCGAGTTCGCCATGCTCTACGGCATCCAGCGGGCCGAACAGCTGCGCCTCGCGCGCGAAGGCTACCGCACCTGCGTCCTGGTTTCCTACGGCTCGTATTGGTTCCCGTGGTTCATGCGCCGCCTGGCCGAACGCCCCGCCAATGCGTGGTTCCTCGCCCGCAACATATTCGCGAAATAGCGCGTCATTCGAAAATCGAAATCCGACATTCGGGAGCCGCGCACGCACGCGCGCAATTTCCCCGGCGCAGCCGAAAAGGGTGGAAGGGCAGGGATTCATCCCTGCCACATAAGACGGCGCGAAGCGCCACCACTGCCCAGCCTCACCCGCAGCATGTCGTCGAGTTCGTTCGAAGCTCACACTTCCGGGCTAAAGAACCCGGCGCTACGTTTAAACCTTCACACCAGCGCGAGTTTCGAATTTCGATTTTCGGATTTCGCTCTACAAGGTGTGGAGATATGAGACGAGATCATCAAGCTGCTGCTGGTCGAGCGCATCGCCCTGCGGCGGCATCATGCCGCGCCCGTTCACAATCGTCTGCTCGACGAAGCGGTCGTTCGCCGGCAGCCCGCTCGGCAGGAACTGCTTCTTGTAGAGTCCCTTGAGGCTCGGCCCTTTGCTCCCCGATGACGAATACGCGTTGTGGCACGCGCCGCAATAGTGGTCGAAGACCTGACGCCCGCGCGCCTGCTGCGCGTTCAAGCCGAGCTGCGCGTCGGTTTTCGGCGCCGGATCGCCGCACCCAACGGCAAAAATCGCCAGCGCCGCAGCGAACAAGATGGTCCCGGCAACGAAGTTTTGCTGTTTCACGACTCCATGATACTACCGTGGCGCGCCGCGTATTTTGCTGCAACAAGTGCAGCATGAATACCGGTTTCGTCGGGAGGCTTATCCGGCTCAACGACTCCATCTCGCGCAGATCGCGAAATCGAGTTCCGCAAAGCACGCGCATATCTGCGCGGAGAGGCGTATGCTGTCGCGACATCGTTTGGTTTCCGGGGTTTTCCGGGGTGAAGCGGGATGGGATTCCAGGTTCACACGCGGGAGATGGGACGCGTCATCGTGGTTGAGGCAGTGGGGAAGCTCACGCTGACGGATGGGCGCACGAAGCTTCGGGACGAGATTCATGTATCGAGCGGGTATGGGGTGAAGAAATTCGTGCTGAATCTCGCGCGCGTGGAATTCGTCGACAGCTACGGCATCGGGGAGCTGGTGCGCTGCTATACGGCTGTCCGGCAGGCGGGCGGAGAGTTGAAATTGGCGGGCGTGAACCAGAAAGTGCTGGAGGTGCTGGCCATCTCGCGGCTGAACGCGTTTTTCGAAATGTATCCGGACGAAGATGCGGCGCTTGACGCGTTCGATCGCCGTGCTTGATGTGACGCGACGATCGTGGGCGGTCGCGTTGACACTCCTCCGGCCGCCCCGTAAGATTCCTGCACCGTGCCCCTCCCGGACTCACTCACTGGCAAATTGGTGTCGCATTACCGCGTGGGAGAGAAGCTTGGCCGGGGCGGGATGGGCGTGGTCTACACGGCCGGGGACACGACGCTCGGGCGCACCGTCGCGCTGAAGTTTCTTTCGAACGAAGTTTCCGCGGACAAGCAGGCGCTCGAGCGGTTCTTGCGCGAAGCACGTGCCGCGGCTGCCCTGAACCATCCCAACATCTGCACGATCCACGAAATCGGCGAGCACGAGGGGCACCGCTTCATCGCGATGGAGCTGCTCGAGGGCCAGACGTTGAAGCAGCGGATCGGAGGCAAGGCGCTGCCGGGGGCGTTGTTGCTCGAGCTGGCGACGCAGATCGCGGATGCGCTCGATGCGGCCCACGCGAAAGGAATCGTTCATCGCGATATCAAACCGGCAAATATTTTCATTACGGCGCGAGGCCAGGCGAAGATTCTGGATTTCGGGCTGGCGAAACAACTGCCGCAAAGCCGCGCGGCGACGGCGGGCACGGAAGGGGCAACACTGACCGGCGCGACGATGGACGGCACGACGGAAGACGACGATCCGAATCTGACGAGTCCGGGAGTGGCCGTGGGCACGGTGGCGTACATGTCGCCGGAGCAGGTGCGGGGCGCCGATCTCGACGCACGCGCCGATCTCTTCAGCCTGGGAGCGGTGCTCTACGAAATGGCCACGGGCCGGCAGGCGTTTGACGGAAACACCTCCGCCGTGATCTTTCACGCGATTCTCGCGGCCGAGCCGGCGCCCGCTTCCGAGCGAAATCCCGAATTGCCCAAGGGGATCGAGGAAATCATCCGCAGGGCGCTCGAAAAAGACCGCGACCTGCGCTATCAGAGCGCGTCGGGAATTCTGGCGGACCTCAAGCGAGTGAAGCGCGACCAGCAAATGCCGGCCGCACCCGCTGGCACGGCGGAGACTCCGGCGCTCGCGCGAACTTCGTCCGGGCGGCCGTCGAAGGCGGATCGATCTTCATCCGGGAAGCATGCGAGCGCGATCGATTCGCTGGCCGTGCTGCCGCTCGAGAATGCCAGCGGCGATCCAGAAGCCGATTACCTGAGCGAGGGGATCGCGGAGACGCTGATCAACACTTTGGCGCAGCTTCGGAAGATACGAATCGTGCCGCGCGCCGTCGCCTTCCGGCATCGCGGGCCCGGCGTGGACCCGCTGGCCGTGGGAAACGAACTCGGAGTGAGGGCGGTGCTGGTGGGGCGCATGGTGCAGCGCGGGGACGACCTGATCGTGTCGGTCGAGCTGGTCGACGTGGAACGGCAGGCGCAGATCTGGGGCGGGCGCTACAACCGGAAGATGGCGGATCTGGTGACGCTGCAGGAAGAGCTGACCACGGAGATGTCGGAGAAGCTGCGGCTGCAACTGACGGGTGAGGAAAAGAAAAAACTGCGCAAGCGGCCGACGCAAAACAACGAGGCGTACCGGCTGGTGCTGCAGGCGCAGTATCACCTTCGCACGTCGTCTCCCGAGCAGACGCGCAAGGGGATTGAGCTGTGCAAGAAAGCGATCGAAATCGATCCCGCTTACGCGGCGGCGTACGCATGGCTGGGGCACGGATACGGGCTGATGGCGATGCTCGGCTACGCTCCAGCCGCCGAGGTGTTTCCTCCGGCGATGGCAGCCGTCAAGAAAGCAATCGAGCTGGACGATACGCTCGCCGTCGCCCACATCACGCTCTCGTTTCTGCTGGCGCAGAGCTGGGATTTCGCTCGATCGGACCAGGAGCAGAAGCGCGGCCTCGAGCTGGACCCGGACTCGGCCGACGTGCACAACGCCATGATGATGTTCAGCATCACCCGCGGGCGATTCGACGACGCGATCGCCGCCGGCAAGCGGGCGCTCGAACTCGATCCTCTCACTGCCTCGCGCATGTACGGACTCGGGCTGGCCTACTTTGTCGCGGGGCGATTCGACGAGGCGATCCGGCATATGCGCCAGTCCATGGAAACCGATCCGGAGAGCCCGGTGCGCCGCCTGATACTTGCCGACGCGTACGCCTACGGGGGCCAACCGGAAAAAGCGATCGAGGAATGCGAGAAGGCCTTGGCGCATGGCCGGCACGTGCCGACGGTGGGCCTGCTTGCGGCGGCCACCTACGCGAAAGTCGGCAGGACCGAAGAGGCGCGCCGAATGGTCGCCGAGATCGAGAAAACGTGGCAGCCGGGCGCCCCGCAATCCGCGTTTATCGGAGCGGTCTACGCGCGGCTGGGTGACAAAGACGCGGCCTTCGATTGGCTCGAGAAAGCCTATCGCGACCGCGTGAGCTTTCTCGCGAATTTCAAGTCCCATGCTCTGTGGGACAACCTGCGCGACGACCCAAGATTTCACGCCCTGGTAAAACGCATCGGCATCCCCGATTGAGAGGGAGATTGTGAGTCGGGACTTCAGAGTTGTGGGTTTGAGAGTGGAGAGTTGAGAGTTCAGAGTTGACGGCCCCAGCGCCGGAGGCGCGGCAAAAGTCAGCCCAGTGCGAAAGCACTGGGTCCCCCGAAACACCGTACCCAAGCGCCGGAGGCGCGGCAGAAGCTAGCCCAGTGCGGAAGCACTGGGTCCTCCGAAACAACGCACCCCAAGCGCCGGAGGCGCGGCAGAAGTTAGCCCATTGCGGAAGCACTGGGTCCTCCGAAACAACGCACCCCAAGCGCCAGAGGCGCGGCAGAACTTAGCCCAGTGCGGAAGCACTGGGTCCTCCGAAACAACCCACCCCAAGCGCCGGAGGCGCGACACAAATCTTCGATTTCGCCTCTAGCCGACCATCCGCAATCGGCCTCGAATCGTGTCACAATAAACAATCGGCCGATGATCGAACTCTCGCCGCACGACTTCGTTTTCGTCCTCACCGGCGCCGGCATCAGCGCCGAAAGCGGCATTCCGACGTTCCGCGATGAAGGCGGCCTTTGGCGCGACTACCGCTTCGAAGACGTCGCCTCGCCCGCCGCATGGCAACGCGATCCGCAACTCGTCTGGGAATTTTATTCCATGCGCCGCCGCGTCGCCGCAGCCGCGAAACCGAATCCCGCTCATCTCGCTCTCGCCGCGCTCGAAAAACGCCTCGGCGACCGCCTGTACCTCTGCACGCAAAATGTCGACAATCTCCACGAACAGGCTGGCTCGATCCGCGTCGTCCACATGCACGGCGAACTTTTCAAAAGCCGCTGCGACACCTGCGAAGAGCCGCCCTTCGACGACACGAATACCTACGAATTTACCCGCCGTTCGCAAGGAGGGCCCGCCCAGCTCCCGTGCTGCCATTGCGGCGGTCGCATTCGCCCGCACATCTGCTGGTTCGGCGAAGCCCCTTTCTGCATGGACGAAATCTTTCAGGCCCTCGGCCTCTGCACCGTCTTCATCGCCATCGGCACCTCCGGCGTCGTCGAACCCGCCGCCAGCTTCGTCGCCCACGTCCGCCGCCGCGCCCACACGCGCACCGTCTACATCGGCCCCGAGCCCCCAGCCAACGCCCCCGCCTTCACCCAAAGCTTCCAAGGCACCGCCGCCGCCCTCCTCCCGAATCTATTCGCACAGTCGTAGCGCTCCGCGGCACTCGGCACTCGGCACTAAGCACTTTTGCCGATGCGGCAATCACGCATAGCGCCGCAGCCTTTTTATCCTCCCGCCTTTGCCGAGCATTTGTCCGGGAGATCGCAACGGAGGACGCGAGGAGTGAGAGGTTGGACGAGTCCTCACTTTTCCGTACTCTCCCATTTCGGCGAATGTGGGCTGCGGTATCGCTTGATGCCGATTTCGCGCAACACGTCCTTGGGGTGTTTTAGTGTCGGGCTCTCTGGCTCTGTGGGTCCAACATAAGCTCCGCTCAGGGGTTGCGTTTCATCGGCCGGTCTATCGTTTGCGATGAGAATCAACTGGCCGATCTGAACGCCAGGATAGAGTACCTGCGGGGCGTTCGAAACGTTTGCGATCTCCAACGTCAGGCATCCCCTATACAGGGGATGTACCCACGGCGCCGTTTCAATGAGCATGAAGGTTCGCGCTACAGATGATTTTGTGAGGATCTGGCCGGACACATCGCTCGGTAGCTTAATGAATTCCAAGGTCGCGCCCAGAACGGTTTGATGGGCCGGAATTACGAGGTAGGAGCCGAGTGGTTTGTGGACTTTCAGGTGAGAGTGCCTCGAGGAGTCTCCCTCTGTCGGGTCGAGGAAGGGGGCGGGTGGACTTTGCGGAATCAAGAAGTACGATCCGAGGCGCAGATCGATGGAGTCGTAGTCGTACGGGTCGGGTCTCAGAAGAAAGGGAGTGATCACCAAACTCCCAGCGTCGCTGATTGGTTTTTTTCTTCTGTCTTCTATGCTCTGCCGCGAGAGGACGCCGTGCACAAGATCGTCGTGCTCTTTGTCGCCGCTGGGCGGCACGGTTCCATTCGTCATGCTGAGCTCCGGAGGAGAGCGACATCTTCCAGTGCCTTAGCGGTCCAATTCTCGATTCTCTTCATCCAGAACGCTCGGTGTTGAGCAGATGACACGTCCTGGCCTTTAATCTTGCTCATCAAATCTTCCAAGCCCTCCAGGTAGGATCCGTATGAGGCGTTCAAAAGTGTTATCGGCGTAGCGTGAACCTCTTGGTTTTTCCCATCTGGTCCCTCTACGTTTAAGGTGGAGGGCACTATTCCGTTGCTCAGGTAGTTCGCGATAGGTTTACAAAGGTCCACGTACTCGTGCAGCCTGAGATCGATTCCGTTTGTAACAACTCCGACTTGATTTTTCACTTGCGGCATAAGCTCGACTAAACACTTCACGTATACGGTCCTATCTCCGCCTGTGGCATCCTCGGCTTGTATGAAGGCCTCGGGATTTAGTTCGAGCAGCGGCCGCAGCACCTCACAGTGCCGCGAATCCATATTCTTGATGAGGTCCCACCAACCATCCCCTCTTAGCAGGTCCGACTGCGCTCTTACCCTAAAAGGGTGAGATGGGTAGGTGCTATACGATCGAATCTGCGGTTCTGCATCGTTAGCAATGAGCACGCCGTCTTTGTCGAGCAGGTTCGGCAGATCGAACAGTTCAATGTATGCAAAGCTGTAGCACGGTCCTACGAGTCGCACTGCGAACAGGTCACAAAATATCTCCTTAGCCCATTGCAGGACTGTTTTCCTCAGGCGGCTCTGCACAGTCAGGGACTTCCCAGAGAAGTTTTCTCCCATGTGTTTTTCGAGGGACGCTGCCGCGCCCGCGGCTAAGCTTGCTTCAACGCCGCGCTTTGCGTACGCATATTCGCCGATTTCGTGCGCCAACAGGCAGTTTAGAAGGAGTGCGTTTCCTTGAGAATTGGGGATGCCGATCAGACCCAAATTGGGAGGAAATTGCTCGGCATCAACAATGCGGGCTAGTTGTGTCACCGCATCTTCCGTTGCGGCGGGATTCACTTGTGCGTAGTCGAACGAGTCGGTGTGAAAAATGGTGAAATCGGTGGATTGGAAACCCTTCAGCTCATGAAGTCGGTCCACGAGTGCCGCCACCAACGCCGTCGGTTGATTTAAGGTATCGGCGTCGACGCTCGGCTTTATGAACTCATGTAGCTGTCGCCATGCGGCGCGCAGGGTCCACAATTCGGTCCGAGCTTCAACGAACTCTTCAGGGTCGTCCGTTGCATGACGCTCAAAGCCTGAGATGTGGGTCTTTGTGCGTTTGGCGAGATGGCTGACGTATTCGAAGAACCTGCTGGATGATTCGGAGTAGGAAACCGCTTGGGGTGGCGGATCACACGCGCGCGAAATCGTTTCTACGAAGCCATACAGAGAGGCCACCTCGCGTTGCAGCTGATCGCGAAGTGGCCTCACGTTTAGAAGCCCGGGCCCGCCCAGGACGGATCGCTGTAATGATAAAGGGCTCTTCGTTCTATCGCTGAAAAGAGCCGAATGGCGGTGCGCATGTCGTCCTGTTCACACCCGCCGCTGAGCAGCGCCTCAAGAGGTGCGAGCAGTTGCGGATCCTTAAAGGAGCGGCCGACTTCGTCGAGAGTCTGGACTTCTTCAAAACGACGATACGGAGCTTCGTGCGACAGCTTTGAATGCGAAGGCTCAGGGGATTCGATAGCCTTCAGTGATTGCACCACGCTCTTAAGATCGTGTTCCAACTCAGCAGGAATCGACAGAGTCCTCTGGCTCGCGTTCATGAGAGACTTCAGCGTCTTGATCGCGGCGCGAGCTCGGAGTGCTATGGAGAGGTAGTTTGCGCGTTCGCCGGACATAGAAGTTAGCGGCTCCATTCTAGTCCTCCCGCCATTCTAGTGCGTGGAACCAAAACAAAGTTCGATTCTTTGCCTCTCGCTATCGGCGGTTGACTTTTTCTCGTCTCAACCCACGCAGTTTTATCCCCTGCCGAAGCAATCTGTCCTCGTTGCTCCATATCCAGTCAGTAACGATTCGGGCTGCGACCTCGGCCTTCGTCTTACCCAAGATTCCGATGCCGGCAACGTCCTGCAGGATGCGATCAGTGTTTTCAGATATTGAGAGTTGTGCCCTCTCCGTGCCAACTTTGTTCTTCGGTCGCATTTCATTGCTGTAATTAAAGTGTAATTACAGTAAAAGCGCAAGCGCTTTCGTTGAACGCCTCGATTACCTTCACCGTGTGTTCGGTTGAGGGTGTCGCACGTAGCGTGCTTTTCATTTGGGATCTCCCGGGACGATTTCCGTGCTGAGGCGATTTTCTTTCTGCGCCAGGGGGCACGTCGATGGCACCGCCATGCGCGGTGCGTTTGCTCACCGTGTCGTAGGGATGCGCGGTGTCGTAGTCCCATAGGACGTGGCCGTCGGTTGCGGAGACGGCGTGCAGTTTTTTGAGGTGAAGTTGGCAACGTGCAACTCGGGTGACCGGACAGCCCCGAGCTCCTTAATCCTCCGCATCCCCCTCGCGCAGCCTCTCTCACATCTCGCTCAACGACTTCTGCTCGCGCGGTTGAGCACTCGCATCAGCGCCTTCGGGAGCTTGACTCTCTTTGGGCCGGCGAGTCGCTCCAGCTCTGCCGTCACTTTGTCCCTCAGCTCGGCCGCTTCCTCTTCCTCGTCCATCATTTGCATCTCGCGCAAGAACTTCACGGCATCGCCTTCTCGCAGCTTCTCGCACATCTCGCTCAGCGACTCCTGCTCGCGCCCGTCGAGCGCGCGCATCAACGCCTTCACCACCTTCACGTGGCGCGGCAGCACGTTCCCCGCGAATTCCTTCCCCTTCTTCGTCAGCCCCACCACGCTCACGCGCGGCCCGTCGCGCCGGATTCCGCGCCGGAGTTTCGAGAGACGGCTTTCCTTCACCACCGCTGCCGGCATCTTCACCACCATCTGCCGCACCCATCCGCGCTCTTCGAGGCTCGCGATCACGAACCAGATGTTCTGCCGCGTGCACAGGCGCCGCCGTGCCACGTCCGGCACCGGCAGCGCTCCCTCGCGGTAGAGCATCTCGAGCACGCGGAATCCGGCCATCGTCAGGTCAAATGACTCGAGCGGCCCGCGCAGCTCGTTCTTGAACCATTCCGCCGTATCCATCACGTTCAGAAAGGCTTGGAACGCTCGGACAGTTTTGTCTTTTTGGCTCGGCCAGCGCGACATGGCAAAAACCTGCCAAAATTGGCCTTTTCCGGCCATCTAGGGCCGGTTTAGCCAGCTTTCGGGAGCAAAGTGCTTGCTCTCTTTACATCAGGAAATGCGCGGCGAATAGTAGGAGAAATACGGAGAGTCGTCGCTGCGCTCAGTCGGGGATGCCGGTGCGCTTTACGAGCGAGTCGAATCTTTGATCGCCGTGCAGATTGTCGAAGATCGGATGAACCTTGAGATAGACGAGAAACGAAGTGCGCTCCTGAAACGCTTTTTCCAGCCAGTCGAACGCTGCGTCTTTTTCCCCGAGACCTGCATACAGAACCCCAATCCAGATTGAGGACCGACCGTCCGGCTTCCAGGATTTTTCAGCCTGGCGAAGAATTTTGTGCGCCTCTTCGGACTTGCCAATCTTGGCGTAGGTGGCGCCCGCCTGTCCTAGAATCTGCATCATTCCGCCAGCCGAGGCCAAGATCTCCGCGCACGGCCCGATGGCTTTCTCGGGCTCACCGCCCCAGGCATACGCAAGCGACAGCACGCCCAGGCAGGACGTGTTGTGGGGATCGAATTCGAGGCCTTTTCGGAGATGGCCGATAGCCGGCTCGAAACGTCTTGCAACAAAGTGCGCGACGCCCAACCAAAATTGGGACGTATCGAAAAGAGGCTCCAAGTCGATGGCGCGCGTTGCGGCCGCTACCGCATCGTCGAAGCGGCCCCAGGCCGAGTATAGAAACTGAAGCTGCCCCCAGGCGCGGGCCGAGTCCGGATTCAGCTCCAAGGCGCGGAGCATCTCCTTTTCTCCGCCCGCGAAGTCCCAACCATAGAAGCGAGTCAGGCCCAAGCTAAGGTGCGCTTCGGCCAGGCCATCGTCCAACGCAAGCGCCTTCTGCGCGGTCCATTCCGCGCGCGGGCGAACTTCGGATGGAGGCGCATATCCCAGGACGTCTTGCATCATGCACGCGGTGCTCAGCGCCGCGTACGCTGGTGCGTACGTCGGATCGATGTCGATAGCCCGCTCACAAAGCGGAATGGCCCGGCTCACTGCTTCCGGATAAGTCTTGTCCGCGGCGTGCCGCGCTTCAAGTACGAGCCGGAAGGCCTCGTTGTTTTGTGTGGGGCGCTTGCGGAGTTTCTTTTTTTCCTCTCCCGTAAGTTGCAGCCGCAGCTTGTCTGATATCTCGGTCGTCAACTCTTCTTGCAGCGCAATCAGGTCCGTCATCTTTCGGTTGTAGCGGCCGCCCCAGAGCTGCGCCTGGCGCTCAACGTCCACCAGTTCGACCGAGACGATCAGGTCTTCGCCGCGCTGGAGCAGCCGGCCGGCCAGCACCGCTCTCACGCCGAGTTCGCGTCCGACGGCCAGCGGATCGAGACCGGGGCCGCGATGGCGAAACGCCATCGCCCGCGGAATCACACGCATTTTGCGAAGCTGCGCAAGCGTATTGATCAGCGTCTCAGCGATCCCGTCGCTCAGATATTCGGTCTCGGAATCCCCGCTCGCATTTTCGAGCGGGAGGATCGCGAGCGAGTCGATCGCCTTTTGGTGCTTGCCGGAGGAAGATCTCTCCGCGCCCTTCGTTCGACGACCCGCGGGCGCTGGCGATGGCTGCGCGGCAAGAGCGGGCCCGGAGCCGGTGTCGCGCTGGAGGCGCTGCAGGTCGGCGCGCAATTCCGAGGCGTGCTGATAGCGAAGGGTGCGGTCTTTTTCGAGCGCCTTGTTCAGAATTCGCTCGATCTCACGGGGGAGATCGGGATTCAACCGCACGGGCGAAACAGGCGCCCGATTCAAAATCGCGTCGAAAATCGAGCCCGAGGTTGAGCCGGAAAACGCCTGCCGTCCCGTGGCCATCTCGTAGAGCACGAGACCGAATGAAAACAGATCGGTGCGCGCGTCCATCTCCTCGCCGCGCACCTGCTCGGGAGACATGTAGGCCACCGTGCCGAGAGCCACGCCGGGACTGGTGAGATGCGGATCGTCCTCGGTGGTGCCGTCTGCGGTTGCTGCAAGCGAACGGCTTTGCGGCATCTGCTTGGCGAGGCCGAAGTCGAGGATCTTCGCTTGGCCGCGCTCGGTGATGAAAATATTGGCGGGCTTGATGTCGCGATGGACGATGCCTTTCGCGTGCGCGGCGTCGAGCGCGTCGGCGATTTCCGCCGCCAGACGCAGGAGCGCGCTCACATCCAACGATTGGCCTCCGATCCGTTGCCGGAGCGTCTGACCCTGCAGCAGTTCCATGGCGATGAAGCGATGGCCTTCGTGGTCGCCGATCTCATAGATCGTGCAGATGTGCGGATGATTCAACGCCGCGGCGGCGCGGGCTTCGCGCAGGAAGCGTTCGAGGGCCGGCGTATCGCTTGAAACTTCGCCGAGAAGGAACTTCAGCGCGACGTCCCGGCCCAGAGTCATGTCCTCGGCGCGGTAGACGACGCCCATCCCGCCGCCGCCGAGCTTTTCGGTGATCCGGTAATGCGAAATGGTCTGGCCAATCATTTGATCCCGCGTTTGCATGTTCAGTTCGGAAAGCCGATGCGCTTCACCAGGTCGGCGTAGCGCGGGTCGGAGCGCAGGCTATCAAAGTCGGGCAGCAACCGGAGGAATATGAGGCCTGAGGCACGCTGCTCGTAGGCTTTTTCCAGCCAAACAAAAGCGTTGTTCTTGTCGCCCAGATCTGCGTAATCCTCGGCGACACCCATCGGATCGTATCCCGACTTTGAAGCATCGCTGTCTCGGGAGATGTCCCATCGATATACGCCTTTCATTCCTCCGGCTGCGTACGCCTGCTTTAGTTCAGCGGCATCCCCGGGCTGTCCCTCGATTTGTAACCGTCGCTCCCACGACTCCATGGACTTTTCGTAGTTTCCGGCATAGAAATAGCAACTGCTGATTTGATCGTACGCGACTAAATCATTGGGGTCGGATTGCAGCACTACTTCGTTCCGAGCGATGGACTCGGGATAATTGCGCTCCAATTCCAACACCAGAGCTATCTCCAGTCGAGCGCCGTTCGATAAGGGATTGAGCGCTACGGCCCGCTCCGCTTGTTCCATTGCTTCGTCGAAGCGTCCCATACGTGCCAGATAACCTGCATAGCCTTCCAGAGCGTTAAAGTAGTTCGGGTTTAGCTCTTCGGCCTTGCGAAATTCGTTTTCGGCGGCCTGAAATTTCCACGTCGATCGATCGTACAGCGCGAGCGCCTCGTGCGCTTCCGCGGAGCGCGGGTCGAGCGTCAGCGCCTCGTCGGCTTCAGTCTGCGCCGTCGTAAGTATCGCAGCAGACTTCGACGAGGGGCTGAACAGCGCCAGCATCGTGCTCGCGTCCGCCAAGCCCGCATGGGCGGCTGCGTAGGTAGGGTCTACGGTAATCGCTTGGCGGAAATAATCCGCCGCTTTCGTGAAGTGCACCGGAGAAAATCCATCGAATTCTTGGCGGCCGAGCAGGTACAAGCGATAGGCGTCCGGATTTTCCGCCTTGGCTTGGGTCAATTGCTGCTTTACGGCGGGGGACAACTTCACTCGCAGCTTGTCCGAAATGTCGCTCACGATCTCCTGCTGCACCATCGAAACATTCGCCATGCTCTCGCTGATCTGCTCGCCCCAGATCTGCGAGTCGTCCGCGGCGTTCACAAGTTCGGCATCGACCGACAGCATGTCGCCTTCCTGCTGGATCGTTCCGGTCAAGACCGCATCCACATTCAGATCGTGTCCCACTTGCTTGGGATCGGGAGTCTTCCCCCCGTAGCGCATCACCGCGGCGCTGGCCATCACTCGCAGCCCGGGTAGTTGCGAAAGCGCGTCGGTCACGCCGATGCTGATGCCGTCGTGCAGAAAGGCGGCGTTGGGACCGTCACCCGCGCCGGTAAAAGGCAACACCGCTACGGAATGGACGGCCGCGCCGCGCGTCGGCAGCCAGTACCGCACCGCGAAAACGCCAGCGGCGACAAGTGCCGCCACCGCAACTGCCGCCCCGGCTACCCAGAGCAGCGACCGCTTCTTCAAAATTACGCTGTCACCCTGAGGCCCGCTGCCGAGGGCCGAAGAATCTCTCTTCGTCGCCTCCATCGGCAGCATCGGCGCCGAAGCTCCGCTCGCGGCCGCTTCATGGCTCGGCGTATCGGCGGAAATAACTCCTGAGCGCCCCGAGCCGCCATCGCGCTGGAGGCGTTTCAGATCTATGCGAATATCCGAAGCGTGCTGGTAGCGCAAATCACGGTTTTTCTCCAGCGCTTTCTCGATGATCTCCTCGAGTTTCGGCGGCAGCTCCGGATTCAGCCGCACCGGCGCCACCGGCGCGCGATTCAGAATCGCCTCGAAAATCACGGCAGATGTATCGCCGCGAAACGGCAGCGCGCCCGTCGCCATTTCATACAGCACCACTCCAAAGCTGAACAGGTCCGTCCGCGCGTCGAGCTCCTTCCCCCGCGCCTGCTCCGGAGACATGTACGCCACCGTTCCCAGCGTCGAGCCCGGGCTGGTTAGTTGCGCCTCGCGAACTTCGGTGCGGGCCGTCGAATCCGGTGTTGCAGGAGCCTGCGGCTCGGAGGTCATCTTTGCCAAACCAAAATCCAATATCTTTGCGTGCCCGCGCTGGGTGACGAAAATATTCGCCGGCTTGATGTCCCGATGCACGATCCCCCGCGCGTGGGCCGCATCCAACGCATCCGCCACCTGCACGCCGAGATCGAGTATCTCCTCCGCGTCCAGCGGCTTGCCGCGAATCAGATGCTTGACGGTTTGCCCTTCGAGCAGCTCCATGGCGATAAACGCACGACCACTCTCTTCGCCAATATCGTGAATCGTGCAGATGTTCGGATGGTTCAGCGCGGACGCAGCCTTTGCTTCGCGCCGAAAACGTTCCAGGGCCTGCGGATCGCGCGAGAGCTCATCCGGCAGGAACTTCAGCGCCACGAAACGACCGAGGCGCGCATCCTCGGCCTTGTACACCACGCCCATCCCGCCGCCACCCAGCTTCTCGACGATTCGGTAATGCGAAATCAGCTTGCCGACAAAGGCATCGGGGTCGGGCATGGTGCAGGAATCTTAAGAGCACGCGAAGGGAGTGTCAACGCGGAGGACAACTGAAAAAAGGTCAGCGGGTGGCTTCGTCTTTTTCGACTTTGCCGTCGCGGACGCGGATGATGCGGTGGGCGCGGGCGGCGATGTCGGGTTCGTGGGTGACGAGGATGATGGTGTTGCCGCCTTCGTGGAGGCGCGCGAAGAGCGCCATGATTTCCTCGCCGGTGGCGGAGTCGAGGTTGCCGGTGGGCTCGTCGGCGAGCAGGATCGAGGGACTGTTGACCAGCGCACGCGCGATCGCCACGCGCTGGCGCTGGCCGCCGGAAAGCTCGTTTGGCTTGTGCATCATGCGGTCCCGCAAATCCACCTGCGCGAGCGCTTGCTTGGCGCGCTCGATGCGCTCCTCGGAGGGCGTGCCGTTGTAGATCATCGGCAGTTCTACGTTGTGCAACGCCGTGGCGCGCGCCAGCAGATTGAACGTCTGAAAGACGAAACCGATTTCGCGATTGCGGATGTAGGCGAGCTCGTCGTCGTCGAGCTGGCTCACCAAGCGGCCCGCGAGCCAGTAGTCGCCCTTGCTCGGCGTGTCCAGGCAGCCGATCAGGTTCATCAGCGTGGATTTTCCCGAGCCGGACGGACCCATGATGGCGACGTATTCGCCCTTGCGAATCTGCATGCTGACGCCGCGCAACGCATGCAGCTGCTCGGTGCCCATCTCGTAAGTCTTCCAGAGATCTTCGGTCAGGATGACGATGCCGGCGTCAACGAGATCCTGCCGGTAACTCTGCGAGCCGGTTTCTTCCACCGCCATGTGCATTGAGCTCCTCGAAGATGGCCGATCTGAAGCTGCGACGCTGCGCTGCGTTACGCCACGTTGCTACGATGCCGCGAGCTAGGACGATGATGTCGACGACGTATCGTCCAGCTCGGGCGTGGAATTGTCGATCTTGACGCTCGTGCCGGGCTTGAGCGAGCGCAGCGCCTTGAAGCTGCCGGTGACGATCGTGTCGCCTTCCTGCAGGCCGCTGGTGACTTCGATATTCGAGACGCCGGTGATGCCCGTCTGCACCGGGACGAATTGCGTCTTCCCGGCGCGCACGACGAACACCCCTTGAATATCCTTGCTGGCCGCGTCGTTGGCCGCCGCAAGCGTGATGTTGCTGCTCGAG
This sequence comes from uncultured Acidobacteriota bacterium, assembly GCA_963743335.1. GTDB lineage: Bacteria > Acidobacteriota > Terriglobia > Acidiferrales > UBA7541 > Palsa-295. Next base: position 866,377 of record CAVUPI010000001.1, on the reverse strand, counting down.
CTGGTGCCGTTCTTGGCTTCGTCGAGTTCCTTCTGCGAGCGCTCGGCGAGCGCCTGGATCGGAATCGTGAGGACGTTGCCCTTGCTGGCCGTCTGGATCTTGGCGGTGGCGGAAAGGCCGGGGCGCAGCGAAGACGGCGGATTGTCGAGCGTGACGACCACCTTGAAATCGCGCGCTTCCTGGACGTTCGCGGTGACCTCCGTCATCGAGGCCGCGCCGGAGGTGCGCAGGATCGCGAGCTCGCCGACTTCGGTGACGTGGCCCTTGAACACTTTGTCCGGGATGGCGTCGATGCTGACGTCGGCCGGCTGGCCATTTTTCACGCTGACGATGTCCGTTTCGTCGACCATCACTTCGGCGGTGACGACGCTCATGTCCGAGATCGTGAGGATCGAGCTGCCGGCGGTGCCCTGAATGCCGGGCACGACGTTTTCGCCCACGCGCACGGCGATATAGCTGATGATGCCGCTGATCGGAGCGGTGTAGGTCGTCTTCGCGAGCACGTCAGCCGTGTGGCGAAGCTGGGCGCGACTCTGGGCGAGGTTCGAGCGCGATTGCTCGCGGGCGGCGCGAGCCTGATCCACCTGGTCCTGCGCGGACGCGAGAGCCGCCACGGCGCTGTCGTAGGTGGCCTTGTCCGTGTCGTATTCCTGCTTCGCGATTAGCTGCTCTTTGTATGAAAGCTGGCCGCGCTGCCAGTCAAGCTTGGCCTTGTCGAGATCGGACTGGCGCTGCGCGACGGTAGCGACGGCGGCGTCATAGTTCGCGCTCGCGGCCTGCACGCCGGCTACGGCTGCGTCGATGCTGGCCTGTTGCGCCTGGACGTCCGCGCCCGGCTGGATGTTTTCGAGGTGCAGCAGGACGTCGCCCTTCTTGACGTTGTCACCCTCTTTTACGTCGATGTCCGTGATCTTCCCCAACCCCTCACCCAACACGTTCGTATAATTTTTCGGGCGGATCTCGCCGGAGGCGGTGACGACGGAAGTCAAGTCCTGGCGCACGACCTGGCCGGTCTGCACCGTGACCACACCTTCGTTCTGCTTGACGATGCTGAACCAGGCGATGCCGCCAAGCACGGCGACCGCACCTACGCCGATGCCAATTTTCTGCCAAGTCTTCATTGAACCAGCCTTCGGATTTTGGGGTCCCAGATTGACAACTTTACCCGTCACCTGATACATACGCTTGGACGGGACAGAATGTTTCTCGGCTAGAGGCAGGCGTTACGATTTTTCAGCGCGGGCCGAGCCGGCCCTGTTCTCGGGTAACCCAGGTTCCTCGGTCACCACTTCACGATCCTACGCGCCACCCCGACGACTGGGAATCATTGTAATTCGGTTCCGTTTGCGATCAAAAGGAAATCAGTTCTGCGTCATGGGAGCGCTCGCTCATGAGATCGACCCGGAGAGGATCGGTGTTGCCCGAGCCGGCTTCTCGAAGAGCAACCCCTTGGGAGCCCTCGGATTCCAAGAGGCTTAGCGGCCAGGGCACCTGAAACACTGATTGACCTGTACCTTGGGACAGGTTAGGATTCTAGCCCAATCGGACAAGGATGCCATTATGGATCGTTTCGTTAAGACATTCCCATTTGTTGTGCTAATGGGGGGGCTTGTCCTATCGGCGCCTCACCGGGCGTCTGCGCAAGACCAATCGCAGGATCAATCCCAAGATCAGGCCCAAGCTCAGCCTTCCGATCCATCAAGCCAAGCGCAGGATCAGCAAGAAAGCCGCAAAGAGCAGAAACATAACAAAAAAGAGAAGCAGAAGAGCGACAGCGAGCTCAAGAAGGAACTCGACTCGCAATACAAGACCTGGCTCGATCAGGACGTGGTGTACATCATCACGCCCGAGGAACGCCACACGTTCCTCCACCTGACCACAAACGAAGAGCGCGAACAGTTCATCGAAGCCTTCTGGCAACGGCGCAATCCCGACCCGGATTCCGCGGAAAACACCTTCAAGGAAGAACATTATCGCCGCATCGCGTATGCCAACGAGCATTACGCCTCGGGCATTCCCGGCTGGAAGACGGATCGCGGCAAGATCTACATCATGTGGGGTCCCCCGGATGAAGTCGATGCGCACCCGACGGGCGGGACGTGGGATCGCCCGATGGACCAGGGCGGCGGGGAAACCACGACGTATGCGTATGAGGATTGGCGCTACCGGTATCTGGAAGGCATCGGCGAAAACGTGGAACTTGAGTTCGTCGATCCATCAGGCACGGGCGAATACCATCTGACAACCGACCCCAGCGAGAAAGACGCGCTGTTGCGCGTGCCGGGCGCCGGCCTGACGCTTGCGGAATCCATGGGGATGGCGGACAAATCATCTCGTTTCTCGAATACGGACGGCACGAACGTGGCCGAAGGCCAGATGGGCGCGAATATGCAGTCGGAAAGCATGAACGAGTTCACGCGCCTGGAACTGGAAGCGAATATCTTCCGGCCGCCGCCGGTGAAGTTCAAGGATCTGGAGGCGCTGTCAACCTCGCGCATCATTCGCGATCAGGTGAAGTTCGATTACCGCTACGACTTTTTGCGAATCACGTCGGACACGGTTCTGGTGCCCATCACGGTGCAGATTCCGGTGCGCCAGCTGAGCTTTCAAGAGAAAGACGGCGTGGACAGCGCGAATATGAATCTGTTCGCGCGCATCACGAGCCTTGGCGGGCGCGTGATTCAGACGTTTGAGGATACGCTGCGCACCGACATACCGGCCTCGCTGCTGCAGGGGTCGCTCGGGACTTCGAGAATCTACCAGAAGGCCGTGCCGCTGGCACCGGGGCTCTACCGGCTGGACATCGTGATCAAGGACATCAACAGCGGCAACGTGGGCGTGGTGAATGCGCGCCTCGACGTGCCGCGCTTTGACGACGACCAGCTCAGCAACAGCTCGCTGATCCTGGCCGACGACATTCAGCGCGTGTCGACAAAGGATATCGGGCTCGGCCAGTTCGTTCTCGGCGACCTGAAAGTGCGTCCGAAGCTCGACCAGACTTTCACGCCAGAGGAGAGCATGGGCGTCTTCCTCCAGGTTTATAACCTGAAGGTGGACGACAAAACCCACAAGGCGGATGCTTCCGTGGAATTCCGCGTCACGAAGGACGAAAAAGGCCAAACGGCGCCAGCGCTGAAATTCGACATTCCCGCGGACAAGATCCCCGAGCACGGCGAGGAGATGACGCTCGCCAACCAGATCACTCTGGGTTCGCTCGCGCCGGGGAAGTACAAACTCGAAGTGGCTGTGACCGACAACGTCTCCAAGCAAACGATTACCCCCACGACGGACTTTACCGTCAAGCCAGTGCCAGCGAGCGAAAAGCAGGGGAGGTGAAGCGTTGGGCTATCGAACGATTCGTCTCTTGGGCCTAGCGTCTTTGGTCTGCCTGTTCGTCCTGCCCCTTCACGCGGCGCCCAACGCCGCGAGAATCGCGGGCGTGGTTGTGGATCCGGCGGGAACGCCGCAGATGGGCGCGACCGTGGTGGTATCGTCCGAGCAACTCTTAGATTCCGCAGCGACGATCCGGCTGCTGACGAACGCGCGCGGGCGCTTTTCTACCTCGGTGCTGCCCGTCGGCACGTATTCGATCACGGTGACGCTGGCGGGATTCTTGCCGGCGGTCGAACAGCACATCCAAGTCGATAGCGAGCACGCGGCTCTGCTCCAGATTGTGCTCGGATCGGTGCTCTCTTCTTTCGAAAAGCTGCGCCGCCCGACGGACGAACAGGTGGCGTCGGACGACTGGACGTGGGTGTTGCGCACTTCGGCGGCGACACGCTCGGTGTTCCGCTGGCAGGACGTTCCGGACGTGGCAATGGGAAATTCCGAGGGACCAGAAACCTCAACGGCGCACGCGCGATTGGACGTCACTTCCGGCGCGGATCATCCGGGGTCCGTCTCGGATGAGGCCGATTCTCCCGGCACGACCTTTGCGTACGGAATGGGTGTTGGAGCGAAGGGTCAGGTGCTGATGGCCGGGCAGTTCAGCTATCAGGATGCGGCGTCGTCGGCAGGGCTGGCAGCCGAGTGGCTGCCTTCGGGCGAGGCCGGCGTTGGGCCGGTTACGACGATCCTGGTGCGCGAATCGAGTTTGACTCCGGGCGGGCCGACGTTTCGCGGCCTGCGCATGTCGCACGACGATCAACTGAGCCTGGGCGATCGCGTGAGCATCCGCTACGGGGCCGAATTCCTGATGGCCGGATTCGACGGCACCACTTCGACTTTGCGCCCTCGCGGCGAGGTGGCCGTGCAGATTTCGTCGCGCTGGCGAGCGTCGCTGATCGCCGCAGCGCGACCGTGGCAGAACGACATGGCCTCGGGCAGCACGCTCGAATCGGCGGTCAACACGCTTGATGCCTTGCCGACGCTGCTGATTCGCGACGGGCGGCCGGTGTTTGAGAGCGGGCTGCACGAGGAACTCGCTGTCGATCATACGATGGGCAAGCATGCCGACATCAGCGCGGCGGTGTTCCACGATTTCTCGCGCCACACGGCGGTGATCGGGCGTGGCGGCGCGGTCGACGGGCCGGATTTCCTGCAGGACTATTTCTCGGAAGCATTCGCCTACGATGGCGGCTCGTCGAGCTCGACGGGCGCGCGCGTCGCTTACCAGCAAAAGTTCGGGTCGCACCTGGACACGACGATTGTTTACGCCTATGCGGGCGCGCTCGCTCCGGATGGCAATTCGGCGGCCGAGTCGCTGCGCGATGAATTGGACACCCGGTATCGCCACAGCCTCGCCGGGAGGGTATCGGCGACGGTGCCGCATCTGGGCACGCAGTTCTCCGCTAGCTACAAGTGGCTGAGCGGTGCGACCGTCTCGCGACTCGACTCCTACGGCGAGTCCGTCTATCAGATCGACCCCTACCTCAGCATGCAGATCCGGCAACCGCTGCCGAATGTGTTCCCCTGCCACATGGAAGTCCAAGCGGATGTCGGCAACCTTCTGGCCCAAGGCTACGTCCCAGTGACGACGGGCGACGGATCGGTGATGCTGATCCCGTCGTACCGGTTCTTCAAGGGTGGACTGAGCCTTCAATTCTGAGGAAGCCGTAAGGGCTGTCGTTGCTTGCGTCTACTGGAATTGGGAATATGCCTTCCACAAATGGAATCTTCCCTGCGCGCGTTCCGTCAATAAATTGTAACACGCACAAAACAAGCAGATTAAATGCGGGGATCGGGCTGGTTTGCTGGAAGCTCACGTGCTAGCATGAAGCATAAACTTGGGTGGAAGGGTAGTCACCGGATTTGTCGATGAACGAGCACCTCCGAACGCGGCTCGGGGCGGTTGTACTTGCCTTAGTTACCCTTGCGGCCATTATTTTCGCGGCCCTCAACTTCCAGCAGCGCTCCCGGTTTGTTCTGCCTGATGATGGCGTCACGTGGATGGACGCGGCGCAGGGTGTGACGGCCTGGCACATCGTTCCAGGGTCGCCGGCGGATCGGGCCGGGATTCGCGAAGGCGACGACGTGAAGAGCGTGGCCGGCGTCCCGATCCATCGCGCGACGGATGTGACGCGCGTTCTCTACCGGCTGGGTCCCTGGGCGGAGGTGAAATACGGGATCCGGCGCAACGGCGAATCGCTGGACGTGCCGCTGATCACCGTTCCGCAGGATACCTCGTCGTCGATCGAGAACTACCTGCGGCTGACCGCGCTGCTCTATCTTTTCATCGGGCTGTTCATTTTCGTGCGCCGGTGGAACGCGCCGCGGGCGATTCATTTTTACGTTTTTTGCCTGGCCTCGTTCGTCCTCTACAGCTTTCATTACACGGGCAAGCTGAACTCGTTCGACTGGATCATCTACTGGAGCAACGCCGTGGCGCTGCTGCTGCAGCCCGCGCTGCTGCTGCACTTCGCGCTGGTGTTTCCCGAGCGCAAGGGAACCTTCTGGGGCAGAATCGCTCCGCTGGGCGTCTACGTGGTTCCGACGATGCTATTGGCCCTGCAGATTTTTGTGGCCACGGGCACGCTGGATTTTATGCCATCGATCAGCAGCCGCCAGCTGCTCGACCAGATCGATCTTCTCTACCTCGGGTCCTACTTTCTTCTGGCGGCTGGTGTCTTCCTTGCGAGCTATTTCCGCGCGCCGAGCGGCGTGCTGCGGCAGCAGCTGAAGTGGGTGACCGGCGGCACGATCGCCGGAATCGTTCCGGTTTTCCTGCTGTACATTCTGCCGTTCCTGTTTTCGACCGTCCTGCCGTCGTGGACTAAGGTTTCCGTGTTTTCGCTGGCGCTGATCCCGCTGTGCTTCGGCTACGCGGTGATCCGCTACCGGCTGATGGACGTCGACATCATTTTCAAGCGCGGGCTGGCGTACACGTTCGCGACGGCCGGCGTGGTGACGATTTACTTCGCGGCGATTGCGGTGATCGGCGAGCTGTTTCACACCGCGTGGCCCACGGGTCCCGGCGGCGCGATTATCGCGATTGTGGTGGCGGCGTTCCTGTTTCAGCCGATTCGCGATTGGGTGCAGGCGCGGCTGGATCATTTCTTCTATCGCGACCGGCTCGACTATCGCCGCACGCTGATTGAATTCGGGCGCGCGCTGACGAATGAAGTCCGCATCGAGCCGCTGCTGTCCTCGGTGCTGGATCGCGTTTCGCAGACGCTGCTGGTGGACCGGCTCGCGGTGTTTCTGGAGGATTCGGCGCGGCCCGGGCAGTTCGTATTGTCGCGGTCGATCGGGATTCGCTCGGAAGGGCCGCTTGATCTGAGCTTTCTCGATCCGGCGCGGCCGGCGCTGGTGAACGGCTGCCTCTTTTTCGAGTCGGCGCGGTCCGCGACGGAAGATACCGAATCGGCGCGCGGAACGATCGAAGAGCTCGGCCTCAACTATTTCATCCCGTGCCGCTTCCACGATCACGCGCCCGCGGTGCTCGGGCTGGGCAAGACGGTCGACGGCGATTATCTTTCGAGCGAAGACCTCGAGCTGCTTTCGACGATCGCGGGCTACGTGGCGATCGCGGTGGAAAACGCGCGGCTCTATCAGTCGCTCGAGCAGAAGGCGCTGCAGATCGAGCGGCTGAAGGACTTCAACGAGAACATCGTGGAGTCGCTGCGCATCGGCGTGCTGACCGCGGACCTCGAGGATCGCATTGAATCGTGGAACCCGCAGCTGGAAGATCTGCTGGAGATTCCGCGCGCGGAGGCGATCGGCCGCAAGATCGACGACGTGCTGCCGCGCGATCTTTCGGGCGAGATTTTTTCGCGTGCGACCGCCGAGCACGTTTCGGGCATCTATAAGTTTCATCTGACTGTGCGCAGCGGCAAGCACGTGGTGGTGAACGCGTCGGTGGCGCCCCTGCTGGGCAAAGACGGCGCGCGCCTGGGCCGGCTGGTGCTGCTTGACGACATCACGCAGCGCGTGCGGCTGGAAGATCAGATGGTGCAAACCGAGAAGCTGACGTCGCTCGGACTGCTGGCCGCGGGCGTGGCGCACGAAGTGAATACGCCGCTCGCCGTGATCTCGAATTACATCCAGATGCTCGCGAAGCAGATCCCGGCGGACGATCCGCGGCAGAAAACGATCGAGCGGATCGTGAAGCAGACATTCCGCGCGAGCGAAATCGTGAACAACCTGCTGAATTTTTCGCGCACCGGCGGGACGCAACCCGTGGACGTGGACCTGAACGCCGTGCTCGAGGAAACGCTTACGCTGGTGCAGCATCCGTTCAAGACGGCGAGCATCAGCGTGGTTCGCAACTACGCGCAGCCGCTGCCGGTGGTGCTCGGCTCGACCACGCGGCTGCAGCAGGTGTTCCTGAATCTCTTCATGAACGCGCGCGATGCGATGCCGGGCGGCGGAATGCTGGAAGTCCGCACGGGCGCGCACAACGGGTCGGTGGAAGTGGAAGTGGTCGACACGGGCGCCGGGATTTCGCCGGAGCATCTTCACCGGATTTTCGATCCCTTTTTCACGACCAAGGCCACCGGACGCGGCACAGGGCTTGGTCTCTCGGTGAGTTACGGAATCATCAAGGAACACGCGGGCAAAGTCGACGTGCGCTCGACGCCGGGAAAGGGCACGTCGTTCCGCCTGGAGTTTCCCGTAGCCCGGAAAGCGGTCCATGCCTAGAGGCGCGATTCTCGTTGTCGACGACGAACTCGAAATCCGGGAGGGGCTCGAGGCGCTGCTGAGCTCCGAGGGATTTCAGGTGACGCTCGCCGAGACCGCCGCGGCCGGGCTGCAAAAGCTCGAAGAGAGTCCCTACGATCTCGTGCTGCTCGACGTGAGCCTGCCGGATCACAACGGGCTCGACCTGCTGCGCGAAATCAAGCAGCGCGACGCGAACCTCGCGATCATTTTGATTACGGCTTTCGGGTCGATCGATATGGCGCGGGCGGCGTTCAAGAGCGGCGCGCAGGACTACATCACCAAGCCGTGGTCGAACGACGAGCTGATCACGCAGGTTTCGCTGGCGATCGAGGGGCGGCGGCTGCGCGAGGAAAACGTCCAGCTGAAGCGGGCGCTGAAGCAGCGGTACAACTTCCCGAACATCGTGGGCAAGAGCGAGAAGATGCTCACGCTCTTCGATCTGGTGACGCAGCTCGCGCCTTCGCGGTCGACCGTGCTGATTTCGGGCGAAAGCGGGACGGGCAAGGAGCTGATCGCCAAGGCGATTCACGCGGCGTCGGCGCGCGCGGACAAAGCTTTTATTCCCGTGAACACGGGCTCGATTCCCGTCGACCTACTGGAATCGCAGCTTTTCGGGCACGTGAAGGGCGCGTTTACGAGCGCGATCGCTTCGAAGAAGGGACTTTTCGAAGTCGCCGACCAGGGCACGATTTTTTTCGACGAGATTTCGACGATCAGCCCCGAAACGCAGGCGAAGCTTTTGCGCGTGATCCAAGAGCGCGAGTTCATGCGGCTGGGCAGCACGGACACGATCAAGGTGGACGTGCGGATCCTCGCGGCGTCGAACGAAGATTTGCGGAAGCTGGTGCGCGACGGACGATTCCGCGACGATTTGTACCACCGGCTCAACGTGATTTCGCTGCAGCTGCCGCCGCTGCGCGACCGCAAGGAAGATATTCCGCTGCTGGTGTCGCGCTTCATCGAGCAATTCTGCCGCGAGAATGCGAAGCCGCTGCGCGCTTTTACGCACGGCTCGATGAAGCTGCTGATGGACTACGACTGGCCGGGGAACGTGCGCGAGCTGGAGAATGTGGTGGAGCGGGCCGTGGTGCTGTCGAACCACGAATCGCTCGACATCGATCTGCTGCCGGAAAATGTGCGCACGCGGGAGATCGTGAAGGGCGTGCGGCTGCAGCTGGCGGAATTTCTGCCGCCGCTGCCGGGCGAAATCGGGTCGCGCGGGGCCGCGCCGCCACCTTCGCTTTTCGAGATTCTTGAGGAGGTCGAGCGGCGGATCATCATGGATATGCTCGAGCGCACGAATTGGAATCAGACCGAGGCCGCCGAGCGGTTTCAGATTCCGCTCTCGACGCTTAATCAGAAGATCAAGCGGCTTGGCATCGAGACCCGGCGCAAACCTGCGGCGCGTGGGGCGGCGTTTGGGTATGGCGGCGACGAGCCTGTGGAATTTTCCGCCGGGAAGTAAACGATACCCCGCGATGTAGCTGTAGTCGAAGAGAGATTCTTCGGCCGCAGAAACCGCGGCCTCAGAATGACGGTCTTTTCTTCAGCGCAGGTAGCCCCAGGTGTGCAGGCGGTCGCTGTCTTCTACCCAGCGGTCGCCGATGTCCGTGCGGTAATACATGTTGGGGATCAGCACGTTTTTGATGCGCGAGTAGACTTGCGCTTGGGCCTGCTTCATCGTGGGGCCGGTGCCGATTACGATCAGGATCACGCCTGAGGTGCCGGCGACGAGCCACTGTCCGTTCACCTGCTTCACGTCCTCGATGTGGATTTCGTCCTGCGGCGGCTTTTTGAAGACGATCACCGAATTCTTCGAGAACGAATCGAACGTTTCGTCGTCGTCGAAGGGGAACGGCGGCAGGACGATGCGCACGCCGATCTGAAAGCCGCTGCGCGTTTTGAGCTTGGGGTCGTTGCCGTTGGCGAGATCCCAGAAAAACTGGCCGATCGGCGTCAGCATCCCTGCCTGCTGGATGCTGATCGTGGGATAGCCGAAGCGCGCGGTGAACTCGAGCGGGTAGATGCCGTGATTGTTGACGATGCAATTCACGTCGATGTAGCCGACGTAGCCTTCGGCTGCGAGCACCGGCTCCATTTTCAGCAGCGTCTGATTGAAGAGCTGGTTGGCGTCGCTCCAGAACATCGACGTGCCCATTTCTCCGGTCGGCGGGCCGATCTCGCCGGGGAAAAGCTTTTTGTGTTCGAAGTTCACGTTGATCGGGTAGATGAAAGCCTTGCCATTGAAAAACGCGCCGACGGCGACTTCCACTCCGGTGACGCGGCGCTGGAGCTGAAAGACCTTGATCTCGTCCGAGAGCGCCTTTTTGTACGCTTCGAGCATGCGGATCACATCCTGCCCGTCGTCCTCTTCGCCGACGAACAGGCGGCGCTTCACGTTTTGCGCTTCGCCGCTCGGCTTGATCACGTAGCGCGCGGGATTCTGCACCACGTGGTCCATGGCGTCGTCGAAGGAGAAGAATTCGGCGTAGGGGATGATGTTGACCCCGGCTTTTTTCAGCTCTTCCTGGCCGAAGGAGCGATCGTCCTCGAGGCGATCCGTGTAGGGCGTGCCGCCGACCACCTTTTTGCCGGCTTCGCGCAGCGCTTTGGCCTTTTCGCCCTGGCCGAGCGTATCGTCGAAGATGATGATGTCGGCCCAGTCGGCGTCCTTTTCCCAGTCCTTGGACTTGGCGACGAAGCCGTCGCCGATGTCTTTTTCCTTTTTGTCTCCGATGAAATAGCGAACCTCGTGGCCTTCCTTCGAAACTTGCCAGGCGATGTCGCTGATGAGTCCCGTGAGCGACACGAACAGGAAATTCTTCTTCTCCATCGGGCTCCTTCGTCATTTTTATTCCATCTCACAAGTACGGCGGCGCTGTTTCGCGAACCTAAAGGCGCGGCGCTTCCACTTGCAACGCACGTGGCGTGTGCGGGGAGCGCGCCCCGCCTACACTCGGAAGCTCCGGCGCGGCGAGCGAGGCAAGCCCCGGCGGCAAACAGCGGGGGCAAGCTCCCGCACTCCACGGTGTTTCGGCCTGGGCTCTACATCTGTGCGGCTGCCGGTCCTAAATCGCTCTTCCCACGATCCTTCGCCGTTGATGCAAAAAAGGAATGTTACCTGAGGGGGTCCGGGGAGATGTTAACAGCGTGTTACTTCGCGCGGCTTCACGGTGAGAGCGGGGCGAGCTACGAATCGCTCTCGGCGTCGTACCACTGGCTGGCGAGCGAGTGGCTGCCTTTGTGGACGCGCTTCATGCGATAGAGCGCCATGTCCGCGGCGACGAGCAGGTCGTCGCGCGTGCCGCCATCGGCCGGGTAGACGGCTGCGCCGATGCTGACGGTAAACGGAGGGTGCTCGGTGTCGCGGGCGACGCGATTCTGAATACGCCGCAGGACGCGGCTCGCGTCTTCCACGTCCGCTTCGGGTATCACGATCGCGAACTCATCGCCGCCGTAGCGCGCGGCGGTATCCATGCTGCGGCAGTGGACGCGCAGAATATCCGCGAGGCGGCACAGGGCGCGGCTGCCAGTGAGGTGGCCGTACGTGTCGTTGATTTGCTTGAGGCCGTCCATATCGAGGAGCAGCAGCGCGAATGGCCGGTCGGTGCGGCCGAAGCGGCGAATTTCTGCGTCGAGGGTATCGACGAGCATGCGGTAATTCGCGAGGCCGGTAAGCGGATCGGTGACGGCGAGGCTGCGCACTTGGTCTTCGACGCGCTTCCGTTCCGCGGACATGGCCGCGAGGGCCAGAGCCATCGAAGAGATGATGCCCATGAATGCTTGCAACAGAAGTAGCGAACCGTTTTTCGATCCGATCGCGAAGGGACCGAAGCCGTGCAGCGTTCCCCAGATCGCGATGCCGCAGAGAATGGCCGCGGCCGTGGCGGTTTCGCGCTGGCCGAACCGGATCGCCGCCCAGACCAGAAAGGGAATGCACAAATATTCGAGCGGGTAATTTCTCGGCCCGGAGAAAAATAGTCCCCAGAAAACAATTTGAGCGGTGAGGACGAGGCCGCCAACTAACGCGAAAAGCTCGCCATATTCGCGCCAATCGAACCGAAGGCGGAAATCCGCGATCCAGAGGATCACGAGCGGCGCGATGAGCACGTCGCCCACGCCATCACCGAGACACCACGTGGTCCAAATCGCGCCGTAGTGCGGCCAGGGCGCGTATCCACCAAGCGAAAGCGATGTAACGCCGACGGTGGCGGCGATCGCCGTGCTCGCCAACCCGAGCCCGGCGAATCGAAATGTGTCGTTGGCGCGATCGAATGCGTTGCGCCCGTTCGCGAAGCGAATGATCAGCCACGCCGCCACCACGCCCTCGAGCGTGTTCCCGGTGGCGATCGCGAGCGACGTCAGCACCGAGCCGGCCGTCGTGATATTGACGAGAAACGCCCCGATAAAAATCGCGGGCCAGACGCGGTAACCCAGAATCAGAAACGCGGCGAGCGTAATCCCCGTGGCTGGCCACACGGCCGTCGAGCTGGGATGAACGAACGCCATACTGAGTCCCAGCTTGCCGGCCACGAAGTAGACCGCGGCGAGAATGCAGATGAGTCCGATCGGCTGCTCTCGTTGCTCCAATGCGCGCTCTTTTCACTCGCGAGTTCGTTGTTTTCGCGATGCATGATTTGCCCTCTCCGATGCTACAGACGCGTGTGGAGCAGCGCCAAACGGAAACTCGAAAGGCGAAGCGCGAAAGCGTCATAGGCTAAAAGCTGTAGGTGGCCTTAGAACAAAAGACGAAGCTGCTTTGCGTGCAGAGCTTTGCTTGGTTTAGGAAGACTCAACACCGAGGCCACTGCGAGAAGCCCAGAGAACACCGACGAAGAAAGAGCGGATCACCGCTGAGACGCAGAGGACACGGAGAACGCGAGGAAACGCTTGGGGCTTTGCGCGACTTATGAAATCAGGGGCCGGCCGGCGATTTTTTCGAGAATGCGGTACGGGGCTTGGTCTTTGGAGACGAGCGCGCTGGGCGGAATGAGGAATGTTTGCTCAAGCGCGAATTGGCCGGAGATGGCTGCGTGGGCCACGCCGTCCGTGTAGATCAGCCACGTGGCGAGCGGCGGAAATTCGATGCGCACTTTGGGGCAATTCGCCTGGAACTCGGCGTTTTCCTTGAGGTAATCGTGAAAACGCAGCATGAACATGTCGTACGGCGTGCGACCCATGCCACGGAAACCGAGTTTTCCGCCCAAGTCCTGCACGGTGCGACTGATGACTGATTCTTCGGCGAATTTGTCGAGCCCGGCATCTTTGGCGTAGTGGCGGGCGAGCGTTTCGAAATCCTGCATCACGTTCCACACGCGCGGCCTCGTGGGATTCAGATTCGTGAACACGCGCAGGATACGTCCTCCGCGCGTCGGGCGGCTGGGGAACGCGTCCACGTGGAGCAGGTCGTTGCGTTTGTGCAGCGGGAGGCCGCGGCGCTCTTCCTCAAGCGGGCGGAAACTTGAAAAATCAAGCGTCCACTTTCCAGCGTAGGGCGCGAGGGATTTCGCGGCGAAATCGATTACCTGCGCCGTGTAGTTGCGCAGGATCGAATGCAGGCGCTCGACGGTCGCGGGGTCGCCCGCGACGCCGCGGAGCGCGTCCTCTTCGGGGCGGTACGAGACGTTTTTGTGCAGCCGGAGCTCGGTCCACGACTGCGAGAGCAGGAATTCGCGGTCTTCCGTTGGAAGATGAAACGGGAGATCGCGGAAAAAAAGAATCTGGCCGCGCTCGAGCGCCTGGCAGCAGCTGCGCGCGCGCGGGTTGGTTTCCGGCCAACCTCGCCCGGGCTTGTAGTCGTCGATTGCGATCCACGGCTCAGACATGCGCTTCGCCTCTCAGCGCTTCAACTCTTCGCGGAGCCGGACGCGTGGCCCTTCGACGCAAGATATCCCGGCGGCAGCAGCGTAGTCGAGAGGTCCACGCCGTCGAGCTTGGCGCCGTCGAGCTTCGTTTCGCGCAAGATGGTTGACTTCAGGCTCGCGCCCGTGAAATCGGCGCCGTTCACGTCCGCATCGCGCAGATTCGCGACTCCGAGGTCCGCCTGGCGCAAGATCGCGCCGTTCAGGTTCGCTCGAAACATCTCGGCGCCCCCGATTTGCGCCTTGGTGAGGTCGGCTTTGTGCAGGTCAGTCTCGGTGAGGTCCGCTTTGCGCAAATCGGCGCCGCGAAGATTCGCCTCGCTGAGATTCGCATTGCTCAGCCTCGCCTCGCGCAGGCTCGCGCCTTCGAGGTTCGCTCCCTGGAAATTGACCAGGGCCAGCTCCGCCTTTTCGAAATCGACGCGCGACAGGTCCGCGCCGGTGAGGTCCGCCCTCACGCCGCCGTCTTGCCCGCGCACAAACCGGGCGTGCGCCTCGATGATTTCAGTAACTCTCTTGCCGTTGTGCCGAACGCTCTTCGGAGATCGCAAGCTCCCGCCTCTCTCAATAATTCCGGACAATGATCCCGGAACGCCTAGGGGCTTCGCCGGATGAAATCGCCAGTCCTCGTTATTTTACTAAAGGTAGCGAGGCTCTGCCTACGGCCGCCCTCCTTTTGTGCTCGAAACGCTTATCCGGGCAGGGTGCTCGCTTTTGTGGACGAGACTCCTCTAGGCCCAGGAGACTATCTATACAAGCCGCTGGCGTTGGGTGATCATGCAGATATGAGGTTGCCGCCCAAGCCGGCTCTCGGGATTCGCGGCTCACTTTGGGTTATAGGCGCGGCCTTGCTTGCCGTTGCGCCTGTACTGCCCGTGGCCCACGCGCAGCAGCCTGGCACTCCGACTGAAGAGGTGGTGGCCAATCTGGCTGCGGGCCGCGTGGTTATTGCGGTGGTGAAAGACGCGATTCTCGTGGGCACTGTCGAGAACCCTATCGAGGCGGGGTCGCACCCTCCGATTCCGGTTCCCATCTCGACCGATCGCATCGGCATCCTACTCGGCGCGGTCGATTGGCTCTCGCCGTCGTCGCATCAGGAACTCGCGCGGCTCGATCAGGAGCTTCCTCACCTTCGCAGCCATTTAGTGGCAGAGACGCCGCACATCGCTGGCGTCGGCGGTGCGGGTGGCGACGAAGCCACGGATATCGAAGCCGTGGGACAGGGCCTGCTCGAGCGGCTCGATCAGGTGGTGCCCGATCTGCACGAGAAGCTGGATCTGCCCGACGCGGAGCCTATCGCCCAGCTGATCGTGATCGATTATTTGCCCGGCTATGGGCCGGAAGTCTGGCAGCTCTCCTACGGAATCCAGCAGGAGGAACAAGACAACGACTATTGGACGACGCGGGTGCTGCGGCCGGGCTATTTGCAGTTCTGGCCGCCGGAAAAGGGGCAGCCGAAGACGCTCGTCGAGTTCTCGTATCCGCCAGACGACCCATCGCCCTCGCTGCTTGAACTGCTGCGCAACCACGACCCGCGTCTCGCCAAAGTCACGGCGTCGGATCCCAAGATGGCCGCGGTTGCGAACCGCCTGCTCCAGGGCGAAAGCAATAGGATCAACTTGACCGACGCCACCCAGTTCCTGCGCGCGGCGCTCGACGCCATTGCGCCACCCAATGCGCGCGAAACCATGGCGAGCATCAGCGAAGAAGACGGATTCGCGTGGATTCTGGCGCCTCCAAGCGAACCCCGGTCACGCGCCGTACAGCAAGAACATCCCGCTGGCGCGCCCACTCTCGCGACCCCTTCAAACTAGGAGTTCGCCGGCATCCGAACTGGCCGAGGACCACCAGGGTGCTCGAAAACCACCACCTTGCGGCTCGGTCGACGAGTCTCCCGGACCGCCGCGGCTCCCCCTCATACCGCTGATACCATTATGGTTATGCGACGACCACCCGAAGTCGGCTCTTTGGCAATGCTTGTGCATTTGTAGGGGGCGACAGTCAGTGAAAAGGCTGACCAGAGTTTTGGAAGCGATGAAGTTTGAGATCGGATTTCTTGGGTCTCAGAAGGAGCACGACATGCGATATCTAAGAGTTCTAGCCCTTTTTGCGATTTGTCTGGCACCGATCGGCTTTGCTCAGGCGCAGCGCGTTTCCGTCGGAATCGGGGTCGGCGTGGGCCCGGGCTACGTAGAACCGGCGCCTATATGTGCGTACGGCTACTACCCATACGCGCCATACGCCTGCGCGCCTTACGGATACTACGGACCTAGCTGGTTTTCAGGCGGCCTATTCATCGGAGCTGGTCCGTGGTATCACGGCGGCTTCTACGGACGTCCCGGATACTGGGGCCGTCCGGGATGGGGCCACGCAGGAGTTTACGGGCGTCCCGGATTCCAGTCCTTCGGACGCGGGTCGGTAGGCGGTGGGTTCCACGGCGGTAACGGGTTCCACGGCGGAGGCGCTCCGCAGTTTCATGGTGGCGGGGGATTCCACGGCAATAGCGGCTTCCACGGAGGCGGCGGGTTTCACGGTGGCGGCCATGGCGGCGGACATCGGTAAGCTTCCTCGCTAACCGAAGCTCTGGAACGGCCGGCAGCAGAGACTGCCGGCCGTTTTCTTTTTGGCGCGAGTTATAATCTCGCGATGGAAACTGAACTCGCGCGGGAAATCGTGGTCGAATGCATGGCAGCGGACGATTGGCCGGCGGTGCGTGCAATCTATCTCGAGGGGATCGCAACGGGAAACGCTACCTTCGAAAAATCTGCACCCGAGTGGGCCGCATGGGATGCGGCGCATTTGAAGACGTGCCGATTCGTAGCACGCGCGGGCGTGGGCGTGCTGGGCTGGGCGGCGCTAAGTCCGGTTTCGGGACGATGCGTGTATTCGGGCGTGGCAGAAATTAGCGTGTACGTCGCCGAGCGCGCGCGAGGGCGCGGAATTGGAGCGCGGCTGCTCGCCGCGCTCGTGGAAGCGTCCGAGGGCGAAGGCATCTGGACACTTCAGGCCGGGATTTTTCCGGAGAATTCGGCGAGCATCGCACTCCACGAGCGCGCCGGATTCCGCGTGATCGGCAAGCGCGAAAAGCTCGGCTCGATGGACGGCCGCTGGCGCGACGTCGCGCTGCTCGAGCGGCGGAGCAAAGTCGTCGGCGTGTAATCGCGCGTGTGCTAAACTGACGTTTCGGAGACTCCCGCGATGAAATTCGGTGTAGTCGTGTTCCCCGGGTCGAACTGCGATGACGACGCCTACCATGCCATCGCGTCCGTAATCAAACAGCCTGTCGAATTCATCTGGCACCAATCGGAGCAAGTGTCGGGCTTCGACGCGATCCTGCTGCCCGGCGGTTTCGCTTTCGGCGATTACCTGCGCACGGGCGCGATCGCGCGATTTTCTCCCGTAATGAAGGCTGTGAGCCGGTTCGCGCGCTCGGGCGGGCTGGTGCTCGGCGTGTGCAACGGATTCCAGATTCTCCTTGAGGCGGGATTGCTGCCGGGGGCGATGCTGCGCAATCAGCGGCTGCGATTTTTGTGCCGCCAAGTGCACGTGCGCGTGGAAAGCACCGATACGCCGTTCACGTGCTTGGCTCGTCCGGGACAGATTTTGAAAATGCCGATCGCGCATATGGAGGGAAATTATTTCTGCGATGCGGCGGCGTTTGCGGAGCTCGAGGGCAACCGGCAAATCGTCTTTCGCTACGTGCATGCGGATGGGCGCGACGCGGGCGTGGATGATTTCGAGGCGAATCCGAATGGAGCGCTCGCGGCCATTGCGGGGCTGTGCAATCGCGAGCGCAACGTGGTGGGGCTGATGCCGCATCCGGAGCGGGCGGTGGAGGCGGCGCTCGGATCGACCGACGGGCTGGTGATTTTGCGCTCGATGGTCGAGTATTTGTCGCGCGCGGAAGGCAAAGCGAAGGCGGCGGCTTCTGCGGAACGCGTGCCGGCGTGACGTACGGATGCGCCACCGAGACACAGAGGCGCAGAGAAACTCAACAACCAGACCTCAACCGCTGTCCCACACCAAGAGATGATCGAAACCGAAATTAAAGTTACGCCGCAGATCGCGGCCGAGCACGGCCTCACCTCCGACGAATACGCACGCATCCAGAAGATTCTCGGGCGCGATCCGAACCTCACCGAGCTTGGCATTTTCAGCGTGATGTGGAGCGAGCACTGCTCGTACAAATCGTCGCGCGTTCACTTGAAGAAGCTGCCGACGCGCGGGACGCACGTGGTGCAAGGGCCGGGCGAAAATGCGGGCGTGGTCGACATCGGCGACGGGCTCGTGGCGGTGTTCAAGATCGAATCGCACAACCATCCGAGCTTCGTCGAGCCGTTTCAGGGCGCGGCGACGGGCGTCGGCGGAATCCTGCGCGATATTTTCACGATGGGCGCGCGGCCGATTGCGGTGCTCGATTCGCTGCGATTCGGGCCGATCGACCCGGGACCGGCCGCGGGAAACGCTACCGGCGAAGAGATTGCGCGGAACCGGCGGATTCTCGACGGCGTGATTCGCGGGATCGGATTTTACGGCAACTGCTTTGGCGTCCCGACGGTTGGCGGCGAAGTGATTTTCGAGCCGTGCTATTCGAATAATCCTCTGGTGAATGCGCTGGCGCTGGGGATCGCGCGACGCGAGGAGCTTTTCTTCGCGAAGGCGAGCGGCGTGGGCAATCCGGTGATTTACGTCGGCGCGAAAACGGGGCGCGACGGGATTCACGGCGCGTCGCTGCTGGCGTCGGCGGAATTCAGCGAGGAATCGCAGCAGAAGCGGCCCAACGTGCAGGTGGGCGACCCGTTCATGGAGAAGCTGCTGCTGGAGGCGTGCCTCGAGGCGATGCGCACCGGCGCGGTGGTCGCGATCCAGGATATGGGCGCGGCGGGGCTGACGAGCTCGAGCTCGGAGATGGCGTCGCGCGGCGGGCTCGGCATCGAGATCGATCTGGCGCGCGTGCCACAGCGCGAAACCAACATGACGGCGTACGACATCATGCTCAGCGAATCGCAAGAGCGGATGCTGCTAGTTGCCGAGCGGGGCCGCGAGCGCGAAGTGTTCGACGTGTTCCACAAGTGGGGGCTCGATGCCGTCGAGGTGGGGCGCGTGACGGACGATGGCAAGCTGCGCGTGCTCAATCACGGCGCGGTGGCGGCGGAAATTCCCGCGCATGCACTGGCGGAAGAGGGGCCGCGATACGAGCGTCCAATCGCTGCGCCTCCGGCGGCTGCCGCGACAGTGGCGAATGCACCTGCGCTGAAATTCGCGCCGGCCGGCGCCGATCTGACCGAGAATTTCCGGCGGCTGCTGGCTTCGCCCGACATCGCGTCGAAGGAATGGATCACCGAGCAATACGATTCGATGGTGCGGACGAACACGCGCGTGGGGCCGGGCTCGGGCGACGCGGCGGTGCTGCGACTGAAAGATACGAGGCGCGCGCTGGCGATCAAGACGGATGGTAACGGGCGCTGGGGTTTCCTCTCGCCGCGGCTCGGCGCGATGCACGCGGTGGCGGAGGCGGCGCGAAACGTGGCGTGCACGGGCGCGCGGCCCATTGCGGCCACCAATTGCCTGAATTTCGGCAATCCGGAAAAACCCGAGGTGATGTGGCAGTTCACGGAAGCGATCGACGGCATCGCGGAAGCGTGCCGCGTGCTGGAGACGCCGATTACGGGCGGAAATGTCAGCTTCTACAACGAGACGCTGGGCAGGCCGATCTATCCGACGCCGATTCTTGGCGTGCTCGGGCTAATGGAGGATGCGGAGTGCGCGGTGGATTCGGCATTCAAGAATGAGGGCGACGCGATTGTGCTACTGGATGGCGGCCGATCAGCGCGAGGCGAAGACGCCGGCCTGAAGGCCGGCGCTACGAATGCGAGCTCGTTTGGTTCGTCCGAGTATGCGAAGACGATTTACGGCGTGGTGGCGGGCGCGCCGCCGGCAATCGATCTGGATGCGGAGAAGCGGCTGATCGAATGCCTGGTGAGGCTTGCGAGCGAGAGAGTCATCGCCTCCGCGCACGACGTGAGCGATGGCGGCCTTGCTGTGACGCTCGCGGAATCGTGCTTCGAGAGCAGCGGGCTTTCGGCGGACGTGGATTCGAGCGCCACGGCGGACGGCGAGGCCGCGGAAAGCGCACTCTTCGGCGAGCGTGGGGCGCGGGCGGTCGTGTCGCTGCCGAGCGCGTCGCTTGCGCGGCTCGAATCAGTTGCCGCCGCATGCGGGGTTCAGGGGCTACGCATCGGAAAGGTCACGCGCGGCGAATTTCGCATCCAATATAAAGGTGCGCCGGTGGTGCGCGGCGCGATCGATTCGTTTCGCCGGGCGTGGACCGGATCGCTCGAGAAAGCGGTCGAGGCTAGCGCGTGAATGGAATCGCCCAATGGGGACGATGGCTGGTGGCGGCGTTTTTCGCGTTCAAGGGAATTGGGCTGATCTACGAAAATGTTCCGCATTTCACGCATGCGCTGCGCAATCACATTCCACTGACGTATCAGGACTACCTGTTGGTTGTCCCGTGGGTGCTGTATCCGGCGTGCGCCTGGGGAATTTTGCGGTGGCGGCAGTGGGGCCAGATCGGCGCGATCGCGCTTTCGGTTCTTGAGCTTGCGGTGGTGGTGACGCTGGTCGTGATGTACGGGCCGCTTGCACTCGATCGAAATATTATTTTATGGTCGGCGCTGAACGCGGGCGTCGTAATATGGTTTGTGCTGCCGGCGGTGCGGGCGGGATACTGGCCGAGGCAGCGGGCGGCGCGAGCAACGTGAGCAAACTGATCCAAATCGACGACGATCATTTCCACGATCATTGCGGGGTGTTCGGCGTGTTCGGGCATCCCGAGGCGTCGAAGCTGACGTACCTCGGGCTGTACGCCCTGCAGCATCGCGGGCAGGAATCGGCGGGGATCGCTTCGTCGGACGGCTCGGACGTCCACATCCACAAATCGCTGGGGCACGTACAGGAAATTTTTACGCCCGGGGTGATCGCGCATCTTCCAGGGCCCGCGGCCATCGGGCACACGCGCTATTCGACGGCGGGCGATACCACCCTGATCAACGCGCAGCCGATCGTGATCGATTGCAACAAGGGAAAAGTGGCGCTGGGGCACAACGGCAACCTGACCAATGCGCTCGAACTGCGGCGCCGGCTCGAACATCGCGGCTCGATTTTCCAGACGACGAGTGACACGGAAGTGATCGTCCATTTGGTGGCGCGAAGCGCGGCGCGCAATCTGCCGGGCGCGCTGGCGGATGCGTTGAGCCAAGTCGAGGGTGCATATTCGCTGCTGGTGCTGACACGCGATGAGATGTACGCGATCCGCGATCCGCGCGGATTCCGCCCGCTGGTGCTGGGGCGGCTCGACGGCGCGTGGGCGGTGGCTTCGGAAACGTGCGCGTTCGATCTGATCGACGCCGAGTATGTCCGCGAAATAGAACCCGGCGAGATGGTACGCATTTCGCGCAGCGGAGTCGAATCGATTCGCTTCGCGGCGGAAAAGCAGCACCAGCACTGTATTTTCGAGCACGTCTATTTTTCGCGGCCGGACAGCCTGATCTTCGGGCGCCCGGTGAACGAAAGCCGCGAGCGGCTGGGACGCCTGCTGGCGCGCGAGCATCCTGTGGAGGCCGACATCGTGACGCCGGTGCCCGACTCGGGCGTGCCGGCGGCCGTGGGCTACGCAGCGGAATCGGGAATACCGTTTCGCATGGGGCTGATCCGCAATCATTACGTGGGGCGGACCTTTATCGAGCCCGAGCAGGCGATCCGCGATTTCGGTGTGAAGCTGAAGCTGAATCCGATCCGGCGGATGCTCGAAGGGCAGCGGGTAATTTTGGTGGACGATTCACTGGTGCGCGGGACGACCAGCCGCAAGATCGTTCGGCTGGTGCGCGACGCGGGCGCAACTGAAGTGCACGTGCGCGTGAGCTGCCCGCCGACGATCTCGCCCTGCTACTACGGCATCGATACGCCGCGGCGCGAGGAACTGATCGCGGCGCAGCATTCCGTCGAACAGATTCGGGAATTCCTGGGCGCCGATTCGCTCGGCTATCTTTCGCTCGAATCGCTGCGCGCGGCCGTGGAAGACACAGAGGGAAATTTCTGCACAGCGTGCTACACCGGCAGCTATCCGACCGAGCTGGTGCAACTCGAGGTGGAGGCTCATCGTGAAGGCTGACGTGGCGGAACCCATCGTGGCCGAAAAACCCGGGAAACGACCGGCGAACGCGAAGACCACGGCGAACGACCGCGTGTGGAGCGAGATCGTCTCGTGGTTCTGGGTGATCGTGGCGTTTCTGGTGATCGAAGGCGCGCTGGTGCAGGCGCGGGTGATTCCGAGCGGCTCGATGGAGCCGACGGTGCTGATCGGCGATCATTTAATTGTGAGCCGGATCGGCTACGACGCGGGAATTCCGTTCACGCGGTGGCACGTGCCGCTCTGGCGCGAACCCAAGCGGCAGCAGATCATGGTGTTTCGCGCGCCGCTGGCCGACCAGGATTATCCGGATTTCATCAAGCGCGTGATCGGCGTGCCGGGCGACCACATCAAGATCGTGCGCGGAACGGTATTCGTGAATGGCGTCGCGCTCAAGGAACCGTACACGGAGCATGCCCCCGATTTCCAGGACCTGCCGTCGGAGAATTATCCGGCGCAGGCCAACGAGCTGCCGTTTGTCGACCGCCCGGAATGGGCCGCGGAACTGGCGCAGGACACGGTGAATGGCGAGCTGGTCGTTCCGAAGGACGACTACTTCATGATGGGCGACAACCGGGACGATTCGAACGACAGCCGATTCTGGGGATTTGTCCCGCGGCAAAATTTCATCGGCACGCCGGTGATCATCTATATGTCGATCAACGCGCCGGAAGAAGTTTGGAACCCCGGGCATCTTGGAGAGCGGTTCGAAACCTATTTCATGGCGATCATTCATCCGAGCATGATTCGTTGGCACCGATTGTTTCACACGTTCTAAAAATTGCGAGCCAGCCCAGCCCCCTCCAGAAAACGAGCCTCCTCGATGCGTTATTCAGACGCAGGCGTGGACATTTCGGTCGCGGATGAAGCCAAGCGGCGGATCGCCGCGATGGCGGGAAAGACTTTCCGGCACGGCGTGATCGCGCCGATCGGCGGATTCGGCTCGCTCTTCGCGCTCGACCGGAAACGCTGGCGCGAGCCGGTGCTCGTGAGCAGCTGCGACGGCGTCGGGACGAAGCTGAAAGTGGCCGTCGCGACTGGAATTCATTCCAGCGTCGGCGCCGACATCGTGAACCACTGCGTGAACGATATTCTCACGCAGGGCGCCGAACCGCTGTTTTTCCTCGATTACATCGCGATGGGCAAGCTCGACACGAAAGTGATCGAGCAAGTGATCGAGGGCATGAGCCGCGCGGCAAAACAAGCGGGATGCTCGCTGATCGGGGGCGAGACGGCCGAGATGCCCGACCTCTACGCGAGCGGCGACTACGATCTCGCGGGCTTCATCGTGGGCGCGGTCGAGCGGAAGAAGATCCTCGATCCCCGGCGCGTGCGGCCGGGCGACGCGCTGCTGGCGTTGCCGTCGAGCGGGCTGCATACCAACGGCTATTCGCTCGCGCGCAAATTGTGCTTCGGCGTGGCGAAGCTCGAGCCGGATACGTACGTGGCCGAAGTGCGCAACAAGATCGGCGCCGAACTCCTGAAGCCGCATCGCGCCTACTGGCCGCTGCTGAAAACGATTCTCGATCGCGGATGGGTGTCGTCGATCGCGCATATCACCGGCGGCGGCATCACGGGAAATTTGCCGCGGGCGCTGCCGCCCAACGTGAAAGCCGTGGTCGAGCTGGGATCGTGGCCCGTGCTGCCGATTTTCCGCTACCTCGCGCGTCTGGGCCGGATCGAGCGCGACGAGCTGCTGCAGACGTTCAATCTGGGCGTAGGGATGATTCTCGTGGTCCCAGCGAAATTTGTGGGGCGCGTGGAAGCGGAACTCAAGCGGCGGCGCGAGAAATTTTACCTGATCGGGCGCATCGAGAGCTCGGCGCGCGGGAAACAGCGCGTGAGCTACTCCGGCGAACTGCCGATCTAAGAACCCGGTGCACCGTCGCTTTGTCGCCTCTCCGAACTATGCTAATTTCGCTTTCACATGAAAAAGCGGATGGGTGTGCTGCTTTCGGGGCGCGGGTCGAATTTCGAGGCGCTCGCCGCGAGCGTCGATGCGGGGCGGATTCCGAACGCTGAAATTGCGATCGTCCTGAGCCATCGCGAGGATGCGCCGGGACTCGATCGCGCGCGCGCCCGCGGAATTCCGGCGCTGGGCATTGCGTCGAAGGGGCTCGAGCGCGAGGTGTTCGACCGGCAAATCCTTGCGGTGCTGCAGGAGAAGAAAGTCGATCTCGTGTGCCTTGCGGGATACCTGCGGCTGCTTTCGCCGCATTTCGTGCGCGCGTTTCCGGATCGTATTCTGAATATCCATCCGTCGCTGCTGCCTGCGTTTCCGGGGCTTGAGGCGCAGCGGCAGGCGCTCGAACACGGCGTGAAATTTACCGGCGCGACGGTGCATTTTGTCGACGAGCAGCTGGACGCGGGGCGGATTATCGTGCAGGCCGCGGTCGCGATAGAGGACGCGGACACCGTCGAGACGCTTTCGGCGCGGATTCTGCGCGAGGAGCACCGGATCTACACCGAGGCCGTCAATATTGTGCTCGAGGGGCGGTATCGGATCGACGGGCGACGTGTGCTGCTGAATCCGTAGGAGCTTTGGTAGACGAGGTCATCGAGTGACGAACGGGAAATTCAAGCCGGTGGAAGAACAGCTGACACTGCTGCGAAAGGGCGTGGCAGAAATCATTCGCGAAGACGAGCTGAAAGCCAAGCTCGAAAAATCGATCGCGACGGGCAAGCCGCTGCGCGTGTATCTCGGCGTCGATCCAACGGCCCCGGACATTCACCTGGGCCACACCGTTGTGCTGCGGAAGCTGAAGCATTTTCAGGACATGGGGCACACAGCGATTTTCCTGATCGGCGATTTTTCGGCGATGATCGGCGACCCCACGGGCCAATCGGAGACGCGTCCGCCGCTGACGCGCGAACAGGTGGACGCGAACGCGAAAACGTATTTGGCGCAGGTATACAAAATTCTCGATCCAGCGAAAACCGAGGTTCGCTACAACAGCGAGTGGCTCGGGAAAATGTCGAGTTACGATACGGTGCGGCTGTGCGGGCACTACCGGCTCGCGCGGATGCTCGAACGCGAGGATTTCCGCTCGCGCCTCGAAAAGAATTTGCCGATTTCCGTGCACGAGTTGCTCTACCCGCTGCTGACGGCCTACGACGCGGTGGCGCTCGAATCGGATGTCGAAATCGGCGCGACCGAGCAGAAATTTAATTTGCTGGTGCATCGCGACATCCAGCGCGAATACGGGCAGGTTTCCGAAATTGCGCTGACGATGCCGATTCTCGTGGGGCTCGATGGCGAGCGCAAAATGTCGAAAAGCCTCGGGAATTACGTCGGAATCACGGAGGCGCCGGGCGAAATGTTCGGCAAGCTGATGTCGATTTCGGACGAGCTGATGTGGTCGTACTACGAGCTGCTGACCGATTTTGGGTCGCCCGTGATCGTCCGGCTGCGGGAGGATGTGCGCGCCGGCGTTCTGCACCCGAAGAAAGCGAAAATGGAACTTGCCCACAATATCGTGCAGGGTTCCACGGCGAAGGGGCGGCGCGGAAGGCCGGCGAAGAGTTCGAGCGCGTATTCAGCGGGCGGCAGGCGCCGGAAGAGGCGCCGCGACAGGTGCTGGCGCGCGGCCCGGCTAAAAAACTGGCCGTGCTCCTCGTGGAACTGAAGCTCGCGACTTCGCGCAGCGAGGCGGAACGGCTGATGAAGCAGGGCGGCGTCGAAATCAACGGCAAGCGGGTCGACGACGTGAAACACGAGATCGATTTATCGAAGCCGGGCGAATTCCTGCTGCGTGCCGGGAAGAAGAAATTCCTGCGAATCGTCGTCGAATAGCCGCTGCGACGGTTGGGCTAGCGCGCCTGGCCGGCTGAGCGGATCGGGATGGTGACGGGCTTCGCGGCTTCGGTCGGGGCGAGCATGTGGCACTGGCCGTCAAAAATGGCGCCCGGTTCGATAACCAGGCAGGGCGTGTGAACTTCCCCGGTAACGATCGCCTGCGGCTGGATCTCGACCTTGCCGCGAGCCCGAATCGTCCCCTCAAAGCGGCCGCCGATTACCACGCGATTGCCGATGATCTCGCCCTCGATCACCGCGTGCTCGCCGAGGATCAGAGTATCCTCCGAGATGAGGGTACCCTTCATCGATGAGTCGATGCGGAACGTGCCTGTGGATTCTAGTCGGCCCTCGAGCTTGACGCCCTGCTCGAGAAAGCCGCTCCATTCGCCGGAATTCTGCTGTTTGCGCTCGAACCAGCCCCAAGCCATCTCTTCCCCCGACGTCCGTACGATTTCGGCGACTTCCCTATTCTCGCATCAGTTGGTCGTAGATGCGGGTCAAATCACTAGGGTCGTAGTATTCAAAAGCTAACGTGCCGGGGTGGCCGGGGCGTGGGGCGTGGAGCAGGACGCGTGTTCCATAGCGGTGCTGAATCGCATCGAGCGCCGCTTTCGTATTCGGATCGACCGCCGAAACCGACGGCGTGGAACGCGGCTTGGCGCTGCGGGCAGCGAGGCGTTCCACCTGACGGACGCTCATCCCGCCACGGGCGATCCGGCGCGCGAGTTCGAGGCGCTCTTTGGAGTCACCGATTGCGAGCAATGCCCGGCCGTGGCCGGCCGAAAGGCGACCCTCTTCGATCAGTTCCTGGATCATGGATTCGAGCTTCAGGAGGCGGAGGGCGTTGGCGATCGTGGCTCGATCTTTGCCTGTGCGTTCGGCGACATGTTCCTGCGTGAGATTGAATTCATCGGTGAGGCGCTGGAAGGCGCGCGCCTGTTCCATCGGATTCAGGTCCTCGCGCTGGAGGTTTTCGACGAGCGTCATCTCAAGCGCGATTTCCTCGGGAACCTCGCGGACGACCACGGGCACGCGCGGGAGCGCTGACCGCTGCGCGGCGCGCCATCGACGCTCGCCGGCGATCAGCTGGTAGCGAAGACCGATCCGTCGGACGACGAGCGGCTGGACAATTCCGCTCGAGCGGATCGAGCGCGCCAGCTCCTCAAGAGCCTCCTCGCGAAAGCGGGTGCGAGGCTGATAGGGGCTGGGGTCGATGAGATCGATATCGACCTGCAGCAGAACGTCACTCAGTGCCAGGTTCGGGGCCTGACTCGGGCCCTGATTCGGGTCCAGAGCTGGCGCCACCGCCGCTGCGGCCCCCGACGCCCCCGGCACCGGCTGCTGCTGCGGAGACTGCTGGGGGTATGGTTCCGGTTCCCTGATCAGGGCGCTGAGTCCCCGTCCCAAGGCGTTTCTGGGCATTGGCAATAACCTCCTTCGCGAGTTGCATATAGCTTTCGGCACCCCTACTACTTATGTCGTAGAATATGACAGGCATTCCGTGGCTTGGAGCCTCGGCCAGCCGCACATTCCGGGGGATGATGGTCTCGAAGATCTGATGTCCGAAGAAGCTGCGCAGATCAGCCGCTACCTGTTTGGAGAGCGTCGTTCGGTCGTCATACATTGTAAGAAGCACGCCTTCGATCTCGAGCCCCGTGTTGATCGTCCTTCGGATCCGCATATGCGTGTCGAGGAGCTCGGAGACGCCTTCAATCGCCAGATACTCACACTGAATCGGGATCAATATCGAGTCGGCGGCAGCCAAGGCATTCAGGGTCAGCAGGTCGAGCGACGGCGGACAGTCAATGATGATGAAGGTGTATTTGTCGAGGAGCGGCCGGATCGCTTCCTTGAGCCGGTACTCACGGCGGTCCATTGAGACGAGCTCGACAGCGGCGCCGACGAGATTCTTATCGGACGGAATGATGTCAAGGCCTTCGACATTGGCATCGATCGCGACGCGCTCAACAGGTTCGTTCAGCGCAAGTATCTGATAGAGGGTCCGGCGCGCGGGATCCTTCGAGAAACCGAGGGAACTGGTGGTGTTGGCTTGCGGATCGCAGTCGATGATTAGGGTGCGCTGCTCGGCGGCCGCCAAGCACGCGGCCAGATTTACAGCAGTCGTAGTTTTTCCAACGCCGCCCTTCTGATTGGCGATGGCAATCACACGTGCCAATAGAATCCCCCAGTTTCAGCGCGAATGTATCAGAGATTTCGTGAGATGCAAGATGTTTCACGTTCCACGTGGAACATTTGGAGAGAATCAGAATCGGCAGGTGTTCCACGTGGAACAAATCGAGACCCGAGGCCCAAGATGTGTTCCACGTGGAACCCTGGTGCCCCTTACTCCTGTACCGATCCACCGAGAATGTAGCGTCTCTGCGAACCAGGGATTCGCACAGGTTCTTCCCAAAGCCAACCGGGCATCTTCGAGATGGATGCAGCATCCTCTTCACCGAGCCAAAGCAAGAGCTTGCCGGCTTTTGCCAAGTGGATCGCGGACCACGCTAGAAGCTCGTCGAACTGCCCGAAGGCCCGTGCCGTGATGAAATCAAACGGCACTATTGAGCTGCTATCGTGTTCGCGATCGAAATCTTCCATACGGCCTCGAAATGTGAAGACAGAATTTAGCTCGATCCGACGCCGGACCTCCTCCAGGAATGCAGCCTTCTTCGCATTCGATTCGATCAGAGCGAGATCGAGCGTCGGTACGAGCATTTTCAACGCAAGTCCGGGGAAGCCAGCACCGGAGCCTACGTCGGCGAGCCGACCACCGGTGATCGGCACGGCGGAAGCTGCGAAAAAGCTCTCGCCGAAGTGAAATCGCACGATTTCTTCAAGATCGGTGACGGTCGTTAGTGAAATGGTCCGATTCCACTGCAAAAGAAGTGAGATATAGGCCTGAATGCCGTCGACTAGGGGCGATTTTGCGTCTGTCGCGACGCCATAGTCAAGGAGGGTCTCTGCAATGTGCTGATTTGACGTCTCTTTCATATACTAGACATGTAGTTTCACATTCTCATGGCCGCGATGCGGGTGTAAGAGCCGCAGGCTCCGCGTTCGGCCTGGCGAGTCCGGCTCGAAGATACCCAGGCGCAAGGAATCCCGCCATAATGTCGGCTGCAAAGTGGGCCACCGATGCCGGAACCAAGCTCCCGGTAAACGCGCGTACGATCGAAAAGAGCAATCCCACTACAAACGTAGAGACCAGGCCCCGAGCTCCCTGATACAGGTGCGCCAGCGAGAAAATGACCGCCGAGGCTAGGACGCCAGCCGCCACTGCGGCTCCCGCGCCTACCGCGCCTCCTGCCCAATCCTGGAAGACGCGCTGAGCGAAACCGCGGTAAATCAATTCCTCGCAGATCGCCACGGTCGAAACGAGCGCGGTGAATGCGAGCCGTTCGACGCCGTCTTGCGGAAAGACCTTCAGCGCGAGGTGCGGCAGAATTCCGTGCGCGGCGCTGTCCGGATGTTCTCTAAGGCGACGCAGCGCCACGATCTGGTTCACGATAATCAAAGCCGACAGCACAGTCGCCGTGATCAGCGCGAGGCCGGGTTTGGGGACGGCAATTCCGAGACTGGCGGGAGGCAGGTTGTGAGCGTGCGTGCGCCACAAAATTACGGCGACGGCAATCCACTGGAACGCGATCGTCGAAGCGTAGAGAACGAGACGGTCGGTCTTTGTAGTGCTCGACGCCTCCATCAGCCTGCGAACCCGGCGCCTGCCGAGCAGCGGCACCATGGTGGCGAGGACGAGCAGGATGAGCGCGTAGTCCCAGTGCACAGATGCATGAAAACACTTTTGTTGCACGCGGGCAAGCGCCGGCGGCGCGGGAAGGCGGGAATCGAGGTTGACACTGTCGGAGCGGCCGCCGTATCGTTCTTGATTCTCTTCGGAATACACCCATGAAGATTCTGGTGATCGGCGGAGGAGGACGCGAGCACGCAATTGTGTGGAAGCTCGCGCGGAGCGCGTCCGTTGAAAAAGTCTGGTGCGCGCCCGGAAATGCGGGAATCGCGGGCGACGCCGAATGCCTGCCTCTCGACGTGAAGGATCCCGAGGCGGCCGCCGACCTCGCGACGAGACTCGGCGCGGACCTCACCGTTGTTGGCCCAGAGGTGCCGCTGGTCGCAGGGATCGCGGACGAATTCGCGAAGCGAGGTCTCGCGCTGCTGGGGCCGGCGAAGGCCGCGGCGCAGCTCGAAGGCAGCAAGATTTTCGCAAAGCAGTTCATGGAACGGCACGGAATCCCGACAGCGGGCGTCTACGGAATATGCGAATCGGCGGCGGAAGCCTACGCGGCGCTAAAGAACGTGAAATGGCCGCTGGTGATCAAGGCCGATGGGCTGTGCGCCGGAAAGGGCGTCCTTGTCACGGCGTCGGAGGACGAAGCGCGAGCGTTCATCGAGCGCGTGATGGAGCACCACGAGTTTGGCGACGCAGGGACGAGGCTGCTGCTCGAGGAAACGCTCGCGGGTGATGAGCTTTCCTACATCATCCTCACCGATGGGACGGATTTCATCCGCATGGCGCCCGCCCGCGATCACAAGCGCGCCTATGATAATGACGAAGGGCCGAATACGGGCGGCATGGGCGTCTATTCGACGGACGAGATACTGCCTGCGGAGATCGAAGAGCGAATTATCGATATGATCGTCCGGCCGACGCTCGACGGACTGAAAGCGGACGGGATGCCCTATCGCGGATTCCTTTACTTCGGCCTCATGCTCACGCCCAACGGGCCGCAGGTGCTCGAATACAATTGCCGGTTGGGCGATCCCGAGACGGAAGCGGTCCTGCTGCGCGCGGATTTCGATTTCGGGAAGGCGTGCCTGCAGGCGGCGACCGGCAGCCTCCGCGGGTTTGATGCGAAATGGTCGCGCGGCGCCAGCGTGTGCGTGGTGATCGCCTCAAAGGGCTACCCGGGTGATCCGCAGACAGGCGTCGCGATCGAGGGCCTTGACGACGCGGCCAAGTTGCCGGGCGCGGTTGTGTTCCACGCGGGCACGAAGCGGCAGGGCACAACGTGCGTCACGAACGGCGGCAGGGTGCTCGTCGTCAGCGCGGCCGGCGAGACTCTCGCCAGCGCGCGGGCGACCGCCTACGAAGCGGTGCGCCGGATTCGCATTGACGGTTCATTTCATCGAACGGATATCGGGCCAAAGAATCTCGAGCGCAAAGATGCAAGCAGCGCAAAGACGGCGCGATAAGGAGACACGAACGGTGGCGGAAGACAAGAAGCGCGCGGCGGTGGGGATCGTGATGGGATCGGATTCGGATTATCCGATGATGAGCGAGTGCGCGAAAACGCTCGAGAAATTCGGCATCGCGTACGAGTTGGAGGTGCTGTCCGCGCATCGGACGCCGGCGCGCGCGCATGAATATGCGACGACGGCCGCGAACCGCGGGTTGAAAATCGTGATAGCGGCAGCGGGCGCGGCGGCGCACTTGGCGGGCGTGATGGCGGCGAATACCACGCTGCCGGTGATTGGTGTTCCGATGGCGACGAGCACGCTGAACGGGCTCGACGCGCTGCTTGCAACCGTGCAGA
Source organism: uncultured Acidobacteriota bacterium (assembly GCA_963743335.1). Taxonomy (GTDB): domain Bacteria; phylum Acidobacteriota; class Terriglobia; order Acidiferrales; family UBA7541; genus Palsa-295. The sequence continues at coordinate 834,877 of CAVUPI010000001.1, read as the reverse complement.
TGCCCGGCGGAATTCCCGTTGCGACGATGGCGATCGACAAGGCGGGCGCGACGAACGCGGCCATTTTCGCGGCGGAAATCCTGGGACTCTCCGATCCCGATATCGCGCGCAAGCTCGTGATGCACAAGGAAGAACTCGAGCGCGGCGTCGCGGAAAAGAATGCGCGGTTGCAGAAGCAGCTCGCCGAAAAGAAATAAGCGGACTTCGCTCTAGCGCTGATTCCCGCGCCGATTCAGCATCCAAGAAGCGCCGGCGGGACGCCAGCGCTACGCAACCTGCGCGAACAATTCCACCCAGGCTATCGGTGGCGGGGCTTCCTGCGACGAGTGCCTTTCGGCTGGGACTTCGCGCGGGCTTTTGACCGGGCCGCTTTCTTTGGCTTCGGCTGCGCGTCCTTCTTCATCGCCAGGCGGCGCTGGCGGGCCCAGCCGGGCTTGTTGGCCTGGCGGCCGCGCGCGATGGCCAGCGCATCCGCCGGAACATTTTCCGTGATCACCGATCCTGCCGCGACGTACGCGCCATCGCCGATGCGCACCGGCGCGACGAGCGCCGAATCGCTGCCGACAAACACACGGCTGCCGATCTTCGTCTCGTATTTCGCAAAGCCATCGTAGTTGCAGGTAATCGTGCCCGCGCCGACATTGGTTTCCGCGCCGATCGTAGCGTCGCCGAGGTAGCTAAGGTGCGGCGCTTTCGCGCGCTCGTGCAGCGTGGTGTTCTTCATCTCGACGAACGTGCCCACGTGCGCGCCGGCCCGCACATCGCAGCCAGGGCGCAGCCGAGCAAAGGGCCCCACCATCGCCTTCGCGCCGATGCGCGACGACGCAAGATGCGATTGCGGGAACACGGTCACGTCATCGTCCACACGCATGTCGATCAGGACGCTCCCCGCGCCGATCTGGCAGCGCGCGCCGATGCGCGTCTTCCCGAGCAGACGCACGCCCGGGTCGATCACGGTGTCAGGGCCCGCGGTCACGTCGGGATCGATCACCACGGTTTCCGGCAAGTAGATCGTGGCGCCCGCGTCCATCAGCTCGGCGGCCTTGCGCGCGCGCAGCACGCGGTCGGCGTCGGCCAGATGCGCGCGCGTGTTGCAACCGGCCACCTCGTTCGAGTCCGCGGCCACGTAGGCAAGCACGCGCTCGTTGCGCTCGCGCAGCAGCGCGATCGCGTCGGTAAGATAGAGTTCGTGATGCACATTTTCCGGGCGCAGCGCGGCAAGGCACGGCCAAAGTTTTGCGAGCGTGAAGCAATAGATGCTGGAATTCACTTCGCGAATTTCGCGCTGTTCGGGCGAAAGCGCTTTGTCCTCGACGATCGCCTGCACGCGGCCTTCGGTATCACGCACGATGCGCCCGTAGCCCGAGGGATCGGCCAGCTCGGCGCTGAGAATCGTGGCAGCGGCCTCGCTGCGGCGGTGAGTATCAATCAGAGCCGCGAGCGTTTCGGCGCGCAGCAGCGGAGCGTCGCCCGGCAGCACCACCGCGAGCTTCGCGCTCTTGCGGATCGCGCGCCGCGCCACCTGCATGGCGTGGCCTGTGCCGCGCTGCGGCTGCTGTACGATCGTCTGCGCCGGAATCGGCACGTCAAGCGCCTCGACGACCGCGGCCACCGCTTCGGCCTGATGTCCCACCACCGCGAGGATCTGCGCCGGCCGCGCCCGCTGGCATACGCGGATCACGTGCTCGATCAGCGGACGCCCGCCGGCTCGATGCAGCACCTTGGCGAGGTCGGAGCGCATGCGCGTTCCCTTGCCCGCCGCCAGAATAATGATGGAAATGTCGGTCGAAGCCACTGCGCGTATTGTCTACTCCCGCTCCGCGATTTTGCAATCGGTGAATTTGTTGACTTTTCTTCGGCGGCACGATAAGCAACGGCAAGTTCCGCGTCACAACGCCCGAGGAGGCGCGACGAATGCTCTGCCCGCGTTGCGGTGAGGCGAATGCACTGGGAGTGAAGTTTTGCGTGCGATGCGGGTCACCGTTGCCGGCCGAGGCGCAGGCACCGGGCGCGGCGCCGTCCACGACGCCCGCAGCGGCTCTTGGATCGGTGCCCGGCCTCGCAACACCCAGGACACTCCAGCCGCTGCCCGGCTCCCGCGTCGCCGGGCCCGCTGAAAATAGCGGCAAGGCGATCGCCAGCCTGATCTGCGGCCTGTTCATGTGGATTTTTCCGGCGGCGGTTGCGGCGATCATTCTGGGCCACGTCTCGCTTTCGGACATTAAGCGGTCGGCGGGCCGATTGACGGGGCGCGGGATGGCGATCACCGGCTTGGTGCTCGGGTACGCCGGGCTGTTCTTCATCCCGTTCATCTTGATCATTGCGGCAATCGCGATTCCGAATCTGCTGCGGGCGCGGCAGGCAGCGAACGAAGCGACGGCGGTTGGGTCGCTACGAACGATTGACGTAGCGGCCATCACGTATTCATCGCAATACGGCAACGGCTTTCCGCCGAGCTTGGCGGCAATGGACGGCGGCGACGATGGCGGGCCGAGTTGCGATCGTGCGCAGCTGATCGACGCGAAGCTGGCCTCCGGGCTGAAGGATGGCTACATGTTTACGTATGTACCGACCGGGACGCAGATTCTGCGCGACGATGCGAAGGCGCGCGGCTGCACGCTTCCGGGTTCAAGCTCCTACGAAGTGCGCGCCGATCCGGTCAATCGGGGAACCACCGGGCGGCGAAGCTTCTACACGGATCAGACGGGCGTGATTCGCGCCGACGAAAACGCGCCGGCCAGCTCGGATAGTGCGCCGATCGAGTAGCGCACGCCGCCCCGCGCTCACCCCCGTCAGGGCCGCCCGCTCAGGTTGCGGCGGATTTCACGCGGTCGAGCCCGCGCTGGTAAATCGAGAGGTTGACGTAGGCCGCCTGCAGCAGCGGCGTCGCCATGCCGTGCTTCCGCCCGCGCTCGAGCAAGTCGCCGAGAATCGTATCGGCTTCGACCGGCGCGCCCTTGATCAGGTCGCGATACATCGACGAGGTCAGCTTCGAATCCTTGGTGGTCAGTTTAGCAGTCAGGTCCTCGAGGAACGCGCTCGATTGCGGATAGCCGTTCGCCGCGGCGATGCTCGCGCACTCGCCGAGCGCCATGCGCGAAAGGTCCGCGCCGCCGGCCACGGATGCAATCTCGCCGATATTGCCGCGGAAAAGGCACGTGAGCGCGCCGAGCGTCGCGAGCATCACCCACTTCTGCCACATGTCGCGCAGGATGTCGGTGGAAATGGCGGCATCGAAGCCTGCGCCGCGCAGCGTCTCGTCGAGCTTTTGCAGGCGCGGCGTGACGCTGCCGTCGAGCTCGCCGTAGACGAGGCTCTGGAAATTCGTCAGCTGCCGGATGCGGCCTTCGGCGTCGACCTCGGTCGCGACCATGCACACGCCTCCGAGGACAGCCTGCTTGCCGAAGCGTTCCGCGAGCAGGTCGATGTGGCGCATGCCATTCAGGACGGGATAAATCATCGTCTCGGGGCCAACGGCGGCGGCAAAATCATTCATCGCGCTCGAAAGCGAATAGCTTTTCACACTCAGCAGAATCACGTCATAGGGCGCAGCGATCTGGCCGGTGGTGATGGTCTTAGGATGCAGCGTGAGGTCGCCGTAAGGGCTGGTGATCCGTAGCCCCTTGGCCTTCATTTCTTCGGCTCGCTGGGCGCGAACGAGAAACGTGACGTCGCGGCCCGCCTGGGCCAGGCGCCCGCCGAAATATCCGCCGACTGCACCTGCACCAACCACCAGAATTCGCATTGTGGCGGCCCTCCGCTATTCGACAGCAACCAACCTTACTACCGCGTGTTTTGGATGCACCAACGATGCTGCGGGACTGCGGGGAAATTGAGAATCGACATCCGAGATTTCAGGCCTGAAATAATCTGAAATTTCGAAATCTGAGATTTGAAATCCGAGCTTTCGAGGCTAATCGGCTTCGACAGAGGAGGTTGCGGCAATCGAGGCATCCGGCGCCTCGGCGGGCACCCCGGGCGCGGCGGTCGTTTCGGTCCAAAGAGAGCGGTCGTCAAGCAGCCGCGTCACGAGTTGCGTATGCAGTGCATGTCCCGCGCGATAGGCGACGATGCGCGCCTGCAGCGGACGTCCCACAAGTGCCAGGTCGCCGATCAGGTCGAGCGCCTTGTGCCGCCCGAACTCATCGGGGAAGCGCAGCGGCCCGTTCATCACGGAGACATCGTCCAAGACCAGCGCGTTGGCGAGCGATCCGCCGCGGATCAAGCCCATTTCCTGCAACTGCGCGAAATCCTTCACGAAGCCAAAGGTGCGCGCCGGCGCCAATTCGCGGCTGAACGTCTCGCGATCGACGGCCACCTCGATATCCTGCGGCCCAATCGCCGGGTGATTGTAATCCACGAAGCAGTGCACGCTGAATTCATCCGCGGGGTAGATGCCGATGCGGCGGTCGCCATCGGAAAATTCGAGCGGCTTCACCACGCGAATGTAGCGGCGCAGCCGGCGCAAGCGGCGCGTCCCCGCGCGCGCCAACAAGTCGATGAAGGGCTTCGATGAGCCGTCGAGAATCGGCAGCTCCAGCGCGTCCAGTTCCACGTAGACGTTGTCGATGCCGCAGCAATACAGCGCGGCCAGCAAATGCTCGGTCGTCGAGATGAGGACGCTCTGCCGCAGCAGGCTGGTAGCGTAGCTGACGCGCGCGACGTTGCGCACGTGTGCTTCGACCTCGAAGTTGTCGAGATCGGTGCGGCGAAACACGATTCCCGTGTCTGCGGGCGCAGGAACGAGCCGCAGCCGGCTGCGAACGGCCGTGTGAAGACCCACGCCTTCGATTTCTACAGGTCGCTGAATTGTGATTTGGTATGGCATCCCGAGCGGTCCCCATTCTACAAGGCAGTTCTGCGACAGCGCCAATGAAATTTTCAGCGTTTGTTTTTAATGGCTTACCCGGCATTTTCTAGGGATGCGTCCGGCGCATGTGGCAGACATACAACACATCGGTCCATGCCTCTGTGTCGGTTTGAACCGTTCGAGCGGCCCGAATCGAAGAAATCTCCCCTCACGGGCTCGTCCCCGGCGATCTCTCCGCGTTTGTTTCGCGCTCGTCGAATGCGTAGAATGGTCGAGAGTTCGCTAATGGCCGCACCTTTCAACATTCTTTCGAACGCTCCCTCAACGCCCGCTCCCGCCGCGCGCGAGCCCCGCCCCGACTGGCTGCGAATCCGCTTTTTCGGAGGCTCGAATTACCAGGAGCTGAAGGGCATCATGCGCACGCTCGACCTGCACACGGTCTGCGAGAGCGCGCGCTGTCCCAACATGGGCGAGTGCTGGGACCATCGCACGGCGACGTTCATGATCCTCGGCAACATCTGCACGCGCGCGTGCGGTTTCTGCTCGGTCCCGAGCGGAAAGCCGATCGGGCCTCCGGACGAAAACGAGCCCGAGCGCGTGGCCGAAGCGGCCGAGCGCATGGGTCTGCGGTACGCAGTGGTCACGTCGGTGAATCGCGACGATCAGCCGGACGGCGGCGCAGCGATTTTCGCCCGCACGATCGCGGAAATCCGGCGGCGCATCCCGGATTGCCGCGTCGAGGTGCTGATCCCCGATTTTCGCGGCGATTGGAATGCGCTCGGCACGGTGATGGCGGCGCGGCCCAACGTGCTGAACCACAATATGGAGACGGTGCCGCGCCTTTACCGCCGCGTCCGCAAGGGCGCGGTCTACGAGCGGTCGCTCGAACTGCTCCGCCGCGCGCGCGAGATGGCGTCCGATGTCCCGACGAAAACCGGGATGATGCTCGGCTTGGGCGAAACGCGCGACGAAGTGCTCCACGCGATGGAAGAAATCGCCGCGCAGGGCACGCACATCCTCACGCTCGGCCAGTATTTGCAACCCACGCCGGAGCACCTGCCAATCGAGCGCTACGTCCACCCGGACGAATTCGCCGAATTCAAGCGCCTCGGCGAGCAAATGGGATTCAAGCACGTAGAGTCGGGTCCGCTGGTCCGTTCGTCCTATCACGCCTTCGAACAAGAAGAATCCGCCCGCAGCTGACGCCGGAAGCGCGCGGAGTGCCGCGGGTGGAAGCGTGGGCCTTCAGAGTTGGGCGAGGACGCCAGTTTGTGTGGGACCCGCGAATCGGGGCTCCGGGTTTCGACCCCGCCTTTGTAGCGGCGGGTCGCCGTTTTTGCGACCCGGCATACGGTGGAAGCGTGGGCCTTTTTACCCTAAGGAACGAAGGGCAGGCCCTCGAAACAGCGTAGGCAGATGATCGGGCTTTAGCCCCGGGTTCGCGGACTCAAGCTAAATTGGCGTTGCCAGCGTCGCAAATCACGCGCCGGGCACCTCAGTTGAATCAACCCGCAGCAACAGGCCCGATCCCCCGTTGACCTTCAGCTGCCCCTTCGTTGATTCGAGGACAATCTCGCCGACCGGATCGGTGCGTCCGGCGTGGGCGATTTTCAAGTCCGGCAAACCGTACGTGCCGCATGCATCGGACGAAAAAACCCACAGCGCTTGGGGCGCCTCGTTGGCGTCAGTCGCTCCACGGCAACCTCGATCCGGATTCGCGCTCAAGCGAACGAGGACGCCGTCGTAAAGCGGTATCCCGACTTTTCCCTGAGGCCCTTCGACGGGTCCGCCTCCGCGGTAAACGGCGTCGCCGCCGATCTGCGTAGTCGTCCACGCATCCTCGGGCGTGCCGCGGTCGGGACCGGTGAGCGGAATCTGCGCTTCCTCGACTTCCATGAAGGAGGCGATCGCGCGAAGGTTGGTCGTGAGGGGGATTTGCCGGCGCCACGCCTTCAGGGTGTCGAAGCGTAGCGAAATTCTCGCGGGGGTTCCGTTCGATGCGGGCGCGACGCTCGTGACGTGACCAACCACTCTGGCTCCGGCGCGAATGGATTGCCCGTCAGGCAGCGGCACATCCTGCATCAGGCGCGCCGTGACGATCTGGCCCGGCTTGATCTTCGCCGACGAAAGCGTGGAATTCAGGACCACCGGCAGAATCGTGCCCGGCGGAATCGAATCCGCCGCGCGCGAAGCCGCAGCGGATGCGAGCAGCGCCGCGCCCAGCAGCAAAGCAGCGCCTAATTTCGCGGTCCGACACATACGCGGGTACCTCCTTGCTTTCGCGCCGGCCGATGCCGGCTGGCGCGAGTTCTACTCCATTAGATGCGGAGCGGACGAAATGCAGCGCAAATTATGGCGTGCCGTGCAACCCCGCCAGAAACGACTTGGCGAGGTCGCGGGTGCGAGCCGCGCAGTCGGGATCAGGATCGGACGCAGGATTCGGCGGCGCGAGGACGTCGCGAAAATATTCGGCCGCTTTTGCGTTGCGGCCAAGCTCCACGTTCAGGTTGCCGACGAGCAGCAAAAAGATCGGATCGTGCGGATAGCGCGCGACGAGCGGCTCGGCGATCGCCAGCGCGTCCGCGTAGCGCTGGTCGTACGAACGCAGATTCTTCGCGAGATAAAAACGCGCGTCGACCGAAAGAAACGCGCCGCGATCGATCCCCACCTGCATCTGGCGGATACCTTCCTGTTTGTTGCCGCCGGGAATGCCCATGAAGAAGCGCAACATCTTCGCGGCCGCCGAAAGCGTGTCGACGTAATAGTTGTAGAAGCCGAGCCCGGCGGTTGCGTCCGCCATGTCGGGATCGAGCTGAAGCGCGCGCAGAAATTCGGAGCGCGCTGAGACTCCCGCATGCGCCGTGGCGCGGCGATCCTCGCGCAGGCTGTAGAGGCGCGCCTTGAGCCCGTAGCCGAGCCCCGCATAAACGTGCATGTCGGCGGTATCGGATTTCGCGATCTGATCGTGCGCGAGCGAAATCGCCTTGTCCGCGAGCGCGAGATAGGCTTCGTCCTCGGGCTTTCGTTCGCGCTTCCACGCGTCGATCTGTCCCCACTTGATGTCACATGCGGCGCAGTACGTCTTCCACCATTGCGCCTCGGACTCGAGCAGGTAGCCAACCGGGCTCTGCGGCTCCTCGCTTTCGATGTGCCGCGCCGTAACGATCGCGGCATCAGGATCGCCCGAGTAAGTCTGATCGAGCGCGTGCGCGGCCTCCGGCGAAAGTACAAGGCCACCCCCGCGCGCAGGATTCGCCGATACCAACAGCGCGAGGAAAAGACCGAGGATCAGCGTCGGCAGCTTCATGGGCTAAGTGTTTTAGCACAGGATTGAGAATTTCAAATGACAGCCACCGTCTGGGCGGATGCACCGCGTCCACGGCACTCAGAGCCGAATCACACTCACACGGCCGGGGACATTCCTGACGCTCTCGCCCGTTGCCCCGAAGCACGTGCCCAAGCGCCGTAGGCGCGACACAATTTAGCCCAGGCCGGAAGGCCTGGGTGCGAGATGTAGACGGGACCGAGCGCCGTAGGTGCGACACATCCGCTTCACGTCGCAAGAACTCGCCAAATTGAGCCCTCTTTCGACCCTTTAGGGGCTTTTTAAGCCCCCGACGAGGTCATCCTTGGTGACCAACTTACAGCAGAAAAAAGCCCTCCCCGCCCCCTCGGGTCATTTCACTCTTTTGAGCCAGCCCACCAGCCATGACGCCGTCACGTACATCGCAAAACATTCGAGCGCGAACGGAAGAAACCCGAGGAAGCCTGGTGCGGGCATCTCGAAAATCTTCCACTGCTGGAACATCGGGAACGTGTAGTGCCACTTGGCCGCGGCCCAATTATTCCAAAACTCCCAGAGCCAGCCGCAAATCCAGCCGGAAAGAAAAAATCCGTAGACGCGCCGTGTAAAACCCTCGGAAAGATCGCCGAGAAACGAAGGCAGCCCGAGGCGTCGGTTCAGCGGATCGAGCAGGAAGACGAATCCCATCCACACCAGCACAAATAGATACGCGCCGATGTGTTGCGGCAAGACGATCGGCACGATCAGGCAAGCCGCGCCGCACACGATCAGCACCCACTCGGCGACCGCCGCGATTTTCCGCGGCCGCGCCGGCGCCGGCGGCAGCAGCGCCTGCGCGAAGTCGGATGTCTCAAAAATTGCCGGCGTGATTGTGGCAAACGACCACGCGTAGCCGAGCACGCCGCGCCACCCCGGCGGCACGCCGACGTAGGTCCAGTTGCGGAGGCGCAGATTGTACGCCTCGAAAATCATCCAGAGCGGAATCGAGAGCAGCGCCATGCGCGCGAGCGTGAGCGGAGCATCGTTGAGTCGCGAGCGGCCTGTGATGGCGAGGACGGCCGCGTCGGCGATCAGAATCCACGCGCTCCAGGCGATGGGCGTGAAATATGTCGCGACGGGCTCGACGCCGCGAAACATCAGCAGCTCCGCCGCGACAAGCGCGACGATCCCGAGCCAGCCATGCGGCGGAAACGAAGCGCGGCGGTGCGCGCGAAAGAATCCGATCGCGAGAATCGCAACCGTCGCCACGGTGATGGCGATGCCGATCTTCGTGGAGACCATGCGCGGCGCGGGTCCTCGCTCGTGCGGCTCGATGCGCGGATATCGTAGCGCGGTCCGAGTTGGAGCGCGAGGTGGATTGAAGCGCCGCATTCAACGCAGAGGACACTGAGAAAAGCCACAGAGGGCACGGAGCCCCCGAGCAGAGCTTCTCCGTGTCCTCGTGATTTGCTCTGTGCTCTCTGTGTGAAAGCAGCGCTGACTCACGCCTGGCAGCCAAAAGACGCGATGGCGTCGCGCGCTTTCTTGCTATGCTTTGCCCGGCTTTTTCGCGCCACATGAGCGAACCCCAAAAGCTCGAACGCGGCCTCGGCCTGATCGAAGCGACGTCACTCAACATGACGTTCATGGTCGGCATCGGCCCGTTCGTCGTGATCCCATTCGTGATCCAGGCGATGCACGGCGGGACGGAAAGCCTGCTGGCGTGGGCGGCGGGCGCGGTCCTCGCGGCTTGCGACGGCTGCATCTGGGCGGAACTGGGCGCGGCGATGCCGGAGGCCGGCGGCAGCTACGTTTTCTTGCGCGAGGCGTACGGGCCGGCGTGCTGGGGGCGGCTGCTCGCGTTCCTTTATATCTGGCAGACGCTATTTCAAGGGCCGCTCAGCATTGCGTCGGGTGCGCTCGGGTTCGCGGATTACTCGGCGTACCTGGTGAACAAATCGAGCGGGCTTGCGCGATTCCTCGTGAAAGTGGCGGGCGCGATCCACACGCACGACGACAACCTGATCGCGGCGCTGATCGTCGCGTTCGTCATTCTGCTGCTCTATCGCCGCATCACGGAGATCGGCCGCATCTCGGTGGTCTTCAGCGTCGTGGTGGTGGGGACGATTTTGTGGATCGTATGGGGCGGCATGCGGCATTTCGACGCGCATCGCGTGTTTGATTTCTCCGGCGGCGACTGGAATCTTTCTTGGCTGCTCTTCGCGGCGCTTGGCCACGGCACGGTGCAAACAATCTACAGCTATCTCGGCTACTACAATGTCTGCAACCTGGGCGGCGAGATGAAAAATCCAGAGCGCAACATCCCGCGCGCCATTTTCATTTCGATTCTGGGGATTTCGGTGCTGTACTTCGCGATGCAGGCGAGTATCCTCAGCGTGATTCCGTGGCGCGAGGCGGAGCTCTCGAAATTCGTCGTGAGCACGTTCATCGAGCGCGCCTACGGAGGCCACTGGGCCACGCTCGCGACCGTGCTGATCCTGATCACGGCGCTGGGCTCGGTGTTCGCGGCGATGCTCGGCTACTCGCGCGTGCCCTACGCCGCCGCGCTCGACGGAAATTTTCTCTCGGTCTTCGCGCGCGTTCACCCGAAAAAGCATTTCCCCACCGTCGCGCTGGTGGCGCTGGGCGCCGCGGCGATGGTTTTCAGCCTCGCGTTCAGCCTGTTTTCGGTGATTCGCGCCATCCTGGCGATGCGGTGCCTCATCCAATTCATCGGCCAAGGGGTTGGGTTGGTCCTGCTGCACCGGCGATGGAAAAGCGAGCGGCTGCCGTTTCACATGTGGCTCTATCCGGTGCCGGTGATCGTGGCGATCGTGGGATGGGCGGGAATTTTCGTTGCGACCGGGCGCACGCCGATGCTTGCTTCGCTCGGGGCGGCGAGTGTTGGTATTCTTGTATATTTGGGGCGCGCCTTATGGTCGCGCCAATGGCCATTTCAGGAGGCTCGGTGAATCGCCGAACAAAAGTCCTCATAAACCGCTTCACGATGCGATCGATCGCGATTGCCGCCGCAGCCGCTCTGACCGTCGCCGCGCTGCTCGCGCAGTCACTGCCGGACGCTGTCGAGGCGATCAACCAGGCGCGCGTCGCCACGCGAATTCTCTACACCACGGCGCACCCCGACGACGAAACCGCCGGCCTGATCGCGTATCTCGCCCGTGGGATCGATGCGGACGTCGCGATGCTGCAGATCACGCGCGGCCAGGGCGGACAAAACGCGATCGGACCCGAGCAGGACGGAGCGCTCGGCGTAATCCGCACCACGGAATTGCTGGCGGCCGATCAGCACTACGGCGCGAAGCAGTTTTTCACGCGTGCGGTCGACACGGGATTCTCGAAGAGCGCAGCGGAGACCATGAAGGCGTGGGGCGACCTGCCGGTCGAAGACATGGTGCGCGTGATTCGCACCTTCCGGCCCGACGTGGTGATCAATGGATGGGGCGGCGTGCACTTCGGGCACGGGCAGCATCAGGCGAGCGGCATCTATACGCCCGAAGCCGTGGCGGATGCGGCCGATCCGACGAAATTCCCGGAGCAGATCGCGGAAGGTTTGAAGCCGTGGAAGGTGGGACTCGAGTTACGCCCCGCAGGATTCGGGTTTGGTCCCGTCGCGCCGGCCGCGCCCGCGGGAGCGGTGACACTGCCAATCAACGATGTCTCTCCGCTGTGGGGCAAGAGCTACGTCGAGATGGGCCTGGAAGGACACGCGCAGCACCGATCACAGGGCACGCCGTCGCTTTCGGGCAACCCGTTTTTCCGGCGGCCGACGGCGCTGATCACCGAGCACGGCCAGCAGCCGGGAGGCGGATTCGACCCGAAGCTGCTGGCGCAGCCGATCACGTCGCTCGCGGCGCGCTTCCCGAGCCTGCAATCGGTGATGGCGCCCTCGCTCGATGCGACGGATCAGGACCTAGCGGCAGCGGCTAAATCAGCTCTCGAACTCAATCGCGCCGCCGCGGCGGATTCGTTGGCGCAGGCGGGCAAGGAGATCGTCGCGCTGCGCGAAAAGGTGGCAAGTGCGGGAGGCGACGATAGCGCGGCGGCTCTCCTCGAGCTCGATGGCGTCCACCAACGGATCGACGCGGCGCTGGTGAAGGACATCGCGCTGCCCATCGATACGCAGGCCGACCGGCACGAACTCGTAGCGGGCGAAAGCTTCGGCGTCACCGTCAGCTTCCTCGATCAATCGGCGGCGCCGGTGAAGTGGACCCTCGACCAATCGAGCCTCGTGGTGCCGTCCGGATGGAGCGTCACGCTCGCTCCCGGCAAGGGCAATGCAAAAACGTATCAGTTCAACGTCTCGGTGCCCGCGGGCGCGAAGCCGCCGACCTCGCCCGAAGACGCGATTTTGCCGTTCCCGCCGCCGCTGGTCACGCTGGCGCTCAGCGCGGACGTCGACGGCTATGATTTCAAGATTCGCCAGCCGGTGGAATCGTCAGAAGCCAAAACCACGGGTGTTGAGACGTATCAGCTCGAGCTGATTCCCGCCGTCACGCTCACCGTAGACCCGCGAGAAGTGATGGTCCCGGCAAAGAAAGCGGCGGCCGGAGTGCAGTTGCTGGCGCGCGTGCGCTATCACGGCACAAAGGCTGCGACGGTCTCTGTAGGGCTCGACGCGCCTACGGGTTGGAATGTAAAGCCCACCGAGCCGCTCAGCTTCTCCGAGCCGGGCGACCGCCTGATCCGGTTTATGGCGACGCCTCAGGCAAAAACCGCTCTCGGAGCGTATCCGCTAAATCCCTACGCGAAGATCGACGATGAAACGTTTCGCACGTCGCTCGAACCGATCCCGACGCTGCCCACACGCGACTGGAGCGAATCGGCGGACGCGACCGTCCACGTGCTCGACCTCACCGTGCCTGCGGGGCTGCGCGTGGGATACATCGCCGGCGACAACGATGTGGTCCCCGAATCGCTTCGGCAGATCGGGATCCAGGTCGATCTGCTCGACGACGTAGCGCTGGCTTTCGGCGACCTCAAGCAATACGATGCGATCATCGTCGGCATTCGCGCCTACGAGCTGCGACCGGACGTGATGGCCGCAAATCCGCGGCTGCTCGACTACGTACAGGATGGCGGCACACTGCTCGTCCAATACGAGCGCGATTTCGCGTGGGCCAAGCTGCTGCCGGCGCCGTTCAAAGCGGAAATTCCGCCGCAAGGCATTCGCGTCACCAACCCGGCCTCGCCCGTGCGATTCCTCGCGCCCGATAGCCCGCTGCTGAATTCCCCGAACAAAATCACGATGGCCGATTTCGAGGGCTGGGTGCAGGAACGCGGCATCTATTTCTGGGGCACCTGGGACCCGCGCTACCACCCGGTTCTCGGCTTCACCGATACGGGCGAAGCGGAAGCCGATGGGGGCCTGATCTACGCGCGCGACGGCAAGGGCCTGTACATCTACACCGGTATTTCGTTCTTTCGCGAGCTGCCCGCCGGGGTGCCAGGCGCGTATCGCCTCTTCGTGAACCTCATCAGCCAGACGCGTCACTCAGCGGCACGGTAGCGCCGGCGATTCTTCCAAGCGGGGCTCGTCTCGCTGAGATGAGGTCTGGTACTGCTGTTGGCAATCCGTGCAACGCCCTCAGACTTCGTGCGGCCCCGCGCTTTTCGCTTCGTGCTATGCTCCGAGCCGCTGAGGAGGGAGCGCAATGAAGGAGTATTCCCGCAAGTTTTCCTGTCTGCGAGGCTGCGCCTGTGTCGCGGCGGCGGCCCTGATTCTGTCTGTTTCGCCGAGCGAAGCGGGCCAGAAAAACAAAAAAGCGAAGAATTCGGACATGCCGAACGATTCCCAGCCGCTTCCAGCCCTGCCGGACACGCCGCAAATCGAGTCCAACACGATCAACGAGGATATCGGCGAAATGCTCGGCGCGTTTCAGGTCGGTAACGCCGATATCATGCACAAATATTATTCGGACGATTGCACGTTCGTGCAGAGCACCTACGACCCCCCGGTGGTCGGATGGCAGCGATACGCCGCGCTCTACGATCGCGAGAAAGCCGCGTTTCAAGGGATGCAGCTCATTCGCCGCAACACGGATATTTTCGTGCATGGCGACGTGGCGTGGGCGTCGTATCAGTGGGAATTCGATGGAATGACGCAGGGCCGCCCGTTCTCAACACGCGGCCAGACGACGCTCGTCTTGACCAAGGTCAATGGAAACTGGCTGATCGTGCATAACCACACGAACGAGGTGATGGCCGAGCCGACCCAGCAGACATCCGCCACGCCGAGCTCGGCAACGCCGGCATCGCCCGAAGCCCAGCCAACCGAAACCGCTGTGAAGCCCTGAGGCCGCGCGATTCTAGAAACTCTGGTAGCCCTGATACAGCCACATTCCCGCAACCGCCGCGAGCAGAACGCCTGACAGCACCCAGAGCGTTACGATCGGCGTGCTCAGTTTCTGTATCCGGCCGACGATCACGCGCTGTTCCGAAGCCGTAATCTCCTGCGCCGAATCGAGGAAAAGCTGGTCCTCTTCGCGCGTTTCGAGCGTGCTGCGATAAATCAAGGCGCAGATCAAGATGGTGGTAACGGCTCCCCAGGCGACGAGCAGCATTCCGAGAGTTCCCATGGTTTACCTCCCCTCCCGCAGCGGCGAGAAGCGCCCACAGTTGGCGCCCCGGTGCAGGCTCCTTTGGGTCCATGTGGGCCCGGCAATTAATTTTGGCGGATTATAGCACCACCTGGGCGGGTGGGCGTCAGCGGGAATCTTTGTGGGTTGTGGCTTTCAGCCACGACATAAGCGTGCCAAATCGAGCCGGGCTTCAGCCCCTGAAGTTCCGGAACACTGTCGAAAGTTATGCGGGCCGGGATTATGTCAGGCGGAGCGCTCGCCGGGGAATTGCACGCCCCAGAAATTGCGCGTGGGGTGAAAAATCTCGACGCCGAGCTCGTAGAGGCCGTCCTTGCGCAGATCGCGCGCGGAGATCACGCGAAATTCGCGGACCTCGTTGGACACGCCGTGCAGGATTTCGATGCGCGAGCCAACGGGCGGACGAAACGAAGCGCGCAGCAGCGCGCCATAGCGGCTCACGGAAACAGCCTCAGCCGGGGCAATGTGCCCCTCAGCTTCGCCCGTAAGAACCTTCACGGAAACTTTGATGGGAACGCGGCTGGAACGGCGACGCTCGATCATCGCGCGGGCGCTGGCCATGGTGGTCTGTCCTCCTCCCCCTCGCGACCTTCGCAGAAACTCTAGGCGATTCCAGCGCGCCGGGTCAATGGCCCATTGGGACGATTTTGCCGGCGGGTGCCGCGTTGACAAACCTTCGCCCCGAAGGCAATATGGAATCGCCTCGTAGTGCTGCACGACTTGCCCAAGTGGCGGAATTGGCAGACGCGCTAGCTTCAGGAGCTAGTTCTCGCAAGGGAGTGGAGGTTCGAGTCCTCTCTTGGGCACCAATATCTAATCGAAGTCCGACCGCTGACCATCAGCATCCAATTCGTCCGGCTGTGATCACCAAGGAGAATGGGATATGGACTACGTAAGGCTCGGAAACACCGGGCTGCAGGTATCGCGGATTTGCCTCGGCTGCATGAGCTACGGCCAGGCGACCGGCGGAATCCTGCACTGGCAGTGGACGCTCAGCGAGGAAGACAGCCGTCCCTACATCAAGGCCGCGCTCGAGGCGGGGATCAATTTCTTCGATACGGCTAACATCTATTCGAGCGGCCAGAGCGAAGAGGTGCTGGGCCGCGCGATACGCGATTTCGCGAAGCGCGACGAGATGGTGATCGCCACGAAGGTTTGGGGGCCCGTGCGCGAGGGACCAAACGGGCGCGGCCTCTCGCGGAAGTCCATCCTCTCTGAAATGGACAAGAGCCTGCGCCGGCTGGGCACCGACTACGTCGATCTCTACCAGATCCATCGCTACGACTACGACACGCCTCTCGAAGAGACTCTCGAAGCGCTCAACGATCTGGTGCGCGCGGGCAAAGCGCGCTACATCGGCGCGTCGTCGATGTGGGCCTGGCAGATGATGAAGGCGCTCGGCATCCAGCGCGCGAACGGCTGGGCGAAATTCGTCTCGATGCAGGACTATTACAACCTGCTCTATCGCGAGGAAGAGCGCGAGATGCTGCGGCTGTGCGCGTCCGAAGGCATCGGCGTGATTCCGTGGTCGCCGCTCGCGCGCGGACGCCTGGCGCGGCCGTGGTCGCCCGAGCCGCAGACGGAACGCGCCAAGACGGATGCTTTCGCGAAGAGCCTCTTCGAGAAAACGGAAGCCATCGACAAGCTCGTGATCGATCGCGTCAACGAAATCGCAGGCCAGCGGGGCTTGCCTCCGGCGCAGATCGCGCTGGCGTGGATGCTCCACAAGCCCATGGTCACATCGCCGATCGTCGGCGCAACGAAACCAGGGCACCTCGAGGCTGCCGTTGCCGCCGTGAGCGTGAAACTTTCGGCGGAAGAAATCGCGCGGCTCGAGGAGTTGTATCAGCCGCACGCGGCACCGGAAGGCTTTTCCTGAAACTCGCGCGCCAGGCAGCACTCAGCGGCGCGCGTCAAGGGACAAGGGGCCGGCGCCGACGATCAGCAGAAACACCAGGCCGAGCAGCATCGAGAAATCGGTGCGCGCTTCGGAAAACATCGCCCACGCGCCGTGGCGGCTAAGCTGCGACAGATGGAATCGCCAGTATCCGTGGCCGAGCAGGATCGGAATTTTCGTCGAGGCGATCGCGACGGAAATATCGATCAGCAGCGGGATGGCCGCGAGCCGGGTAAAAAGCCCGAGCACGATCAGCGCCCCACAGGCGATCTCAACCAGGCCCACAAAATAGGCCGTCGGCGTGGGCGCGGGGATGCCGATTCGCGCGAAGCGTCCCGCTCCCTGAATCGCGGGAAACAGAAATTTCTGGATTCCCTCTTCGAAGAAAACCAGCCCTACCATCAGCCGTATTAGAATCACGGCGCCCGGCGCGCGCGTTTGGGACCATCGGCTGGGTCTCGATAGTTCGGGCATGCGAACTCCTTCGCCGCGCAATTGGGCGACGCGGCGGATTCAGGCCGGCTTGGCGTCGTTCAGCAGGGCCTCGGCGTACAGCGCGCCTTCGGGCGTGTCCTCGTGCTTGAAATAAACGAAAACGTCGCCCTCGCTGGCCGCGTCCGTCACTTTTCGCGAAAGCGCTTTGCGGGCGCCCGCCGAGTAGTCCTCTTTGCGCAGTCGGAAATAGCGATAGTCGGCGGTCGCCACGTCGGGCGTCTCGATTTTCTCGCTTTCGGCCTGGCAGAGCGCCACGTTGGCCTTGCGCAGCAGCTTGTAGACATCATCCGAAAACCACGATTCGTGCCGGAATTCCATCGCGGCGCGCGTGCCCCTCGGCAGCCCGCCGAGGAATTCCTCGAGCCGCGCGAGATCGCATTTCAGAAACGGCGGCAATTGAAACAGCACCGGGCCGAGTTTCTTCGCGTCGCGCAGCGGATCGAGCGAACCGATAAATTCGAGCGTCGCTTTCGAGGCGTCGCGCAGACGCAACACATGCGTGATGCTCTGATTGGCCTTCACCGCGAATTTGAAATCGGCGGGCGTGGCGGTGATCCAGCCTGAAAGTAGTTTTTCCGTAACGCGGCGGCGAAACGTGTAGTTCAGTTCGACCGAATTCAGCCGTGTCCCGTAATAGCCGAGAAACTTCGCCGACGCCAGCTTTGCGGGATAGAAGTCCGGCTTCCATCCCGCGTACGCCCATCCGGAAGTCCCTGCGTAGATCTTCCCCAAGTATGTTTTCCCCGTTGTCGGGTTTCCCGATGAAATGTCCAGCTTCTCTGCCAACCTTAGCGAAAGCGCCGCTCGGATTCTTTGATCGGCGCATCGTTGATGCTGGCGATGCGGTGGCGATTGAGGCCGTTCTCGTCGTATTCCCACAGCTCGTTGCCGTAGGAGCGATACCACTGGCCGCTGTCGTCGTGCCACTCGTATTCGAAAGTGACGGCGATGCGGTTGTCCGTGAAGCACCACAGCGTTTTCTTCAGGCGATAGTCGAGTTCCTTATTCCATTTGCGGCGGAGAAACGCTTTGGCCTCCTCGCGGCCGCGCAGGAATTCGCTGCGATTGCGCCAAATGGTGTCTTCGCTGTAACCCAGCACGACGCGTTCCGGGTCGCGCGAATTCCAGCTATCTTCGGCGCCCTGCACTTTGGCGCGGGCGCTTTCTTGGGTGAAAGGCGGCTTGATCACGGGCTTCGCGGCCTGAATGGCCGAGCCTGTTGCATCTTGTGTCATGTGAATCCCTCCCGCCGACTTCGATGCGCAATCCTAAGGCCGGGGGTGCGGAAATCGCAACTGGCAAGAGAAGCCGGCCTAGCCAGCGATGTTGTGGCCGACCGGGCGACGGGGTATCCTCCCTCAAGGGCATGCCTTCGGACCGCCATGGACCGGGTTTGGGAAATCCAAACCACCTGGGCGAGCGTACTTAGGGCGTGTGACAGAGCGTTTGCGGTCACAAGGAAGACAAACTCATCAGGAGGTCGATTCACCATGACACATTCCAAGAAAGCCTTGATGGCAGGCGCGGCGCTGGCTGGGTTGCTCGCAGGCAGCGCGGCGGTCCAGGCCGCCAATCTCCCCGCCAAGACCAACCCCTCCGAGACGTCCGCAACCGCTCTGGATCTCGGCCAGAGCTCGCATGCCAACACCGCAGCCGACAAGCACGCCTGTAAAGGCCAGAACGATTGCAAGGGCCAGGGCGGCTGCAAGAGCAGCGACAACGGTTGCAAAGGCAAGAACTCCTGCAAGGGCAAAGGCGGCTGCGCAACCGACGGCTCGATGAAGTAAGCGCGACACGACTTGCAACAACCCGCAGATCGAGGGCCGGGAAGGCAATCCGGCCCTCTTCACTTCTGCGTGCGTTTCCATTTTTGTTTGGAATCACAAGGCCATGCCCGCAAACAAATTCAACGGCTTCAGCGAATTCGGAATCGGTATCGGGCTGCGCGCCCCGCACTACGATCACATCCTCACGCGCAAGCCGGTCGTCGATTGGTTCGAGATCATCTCCGAAAACTACATGATCGACGGCGGCCGCCCGCTGCACATCCTCGATCGAATCCTCGAGCAGTACAAAGTGGTGCAGCACGGCGTCTCGATGTATTTCGGCTCTGCGGACAAGCTCAACCGCGATCATCTGCGCCGTCTGAAGGCGCTCGTGAAGCGCACCAAGACGCCGTGGCTCACCGATCATCTCTGCTGGGGCAGCGTCGACGGCCGCTACACGCACGATCTGCTGCCGATGCCGTACACGTTTGAGGCGGCGCGGATCGCGGCGCAGAAAATCCGCGAGGTGCGCGACTTCCTCGAGGTGCCGATCGCGGTGGAAAACGTCAGCAGCTACGCCGAGTTCCACGCGTCGGAAATGACGGAGTGGGAGTTCCTCACCGAGGTCGTCGAGCGCGCCGACTGCGGCATCCTGCTGGACGTGAACAATATCTACGTTTCGTCGCAAAATCACAATTTCGATCCGCGCGCGTACGTGGAAAACATTCCGGCCGAGCGTGTGGCGCAGATTCACATCGCGGGCCACTCGAAATACCGGAAGTACATCCTGGACACGCACGACCATCCAGTGATCGATCCCGTTTGGCGGCTGTACGCACGCGCGATCGAGCGCGCCGGGCATACGGCGACGCTGCTCGAATGGGACGATCGCATTCCCTCGTTTGACGAAGTGCACGACGAAGCGCTCAAAGCGAATAAATTCCTGGCGAGCACGTCGCTGGCGAAGGCCGTATGAAGCTGGCCGCGCTGCAACGACGAATGGCGCGCGCGGTGATGACGCCGCTCACGCCGTCCGAGCACATGCGCGCGCGCGCGCCAAAGGGCCGGTCGATGCGCAAGGAAGCGGCTGCGTTCATCAAACCCAACGACCGGCTCACGTCGTTCGAGCGCCTCGAAATCTACAATCGGCAATACTGGTGGCGCATCCTCTCGAGCCTCGGTGAAGACTTTCCGGGCCTGCGCGCGGTGCTCGGCGAGCGGCGATTCGACGCGATGTCGAAAGCGTACCTCACCGATTGCCCGTCGCAGTCGTTCACGCTGCGCAATCTCGGTTCGCGGCTCGAGGCGTGGCTTCGGAAGCATCCGAAGTGGGCCGGAGGGCGGCAGGCGCTCGCGCTCGACATGGTGCGCCTCGAATGGGCGGATATCGAAGCGTTCGACGGAGAGCAGGAGCCCGCGGTGCAAGCGGACGATCTGCGCGGCGCTTCGGCGACAAATCTACGGCTCGCGCTGCAGCCCTGCGTCACGCTGCTCGACCTTCGCTATCCCGTCGACGACCTTCTACTCGAAGTGAAAAAGGGCGGCGAAAAGGATTTCGCGAGCAACGCCTTCCGCGAGCAGCACAAAAAGAAGCATGTCGCGGCGGTCGCGCGCCTGAAGCCCGCGAAGATATGGCTCGCGGTCCACCGCGCCGACAATTCCGTCTATTTCCGGCGGCTCGAACGCGAAGAATTTCTCATGTTGCGCGCCCTAGGCGAAGGCAAGCCGCTCGGCCGCGCGATCGAATCGGCGTTCCGCGAAAGCAAACTTCCGGCGGCCGAGCAGCCGGTAAAGATCGAGCACTGGTTCCAGCACGCGGCGGCGCTCGAATGGTTCTGCCACACCGATCGCACAGCCTCAAGAACGGCCCGAAGAAAATCCTGAAGTCGAAGGAGTCGTGATCCCAGCGAGGTCTCGAAGCGCTCATGAACAATCTGCTCGATCTGATCCGAAGACTGCACGCATGGTTCGTGCAAATCGTGTCGTACCTGCAGTCGCCGCTGCTGCTCGTGGTGCGTCTCTACTGGGGCTGGCAACTGGCGGAGACCGGCTGGGGCAAGCTGCACAATCTTGCGAAGGTGACGGATTTTTTCACATCGCTCGGCATCCCGCACCCGGGGCCGACGGCCGCGTTCGTGGCGTTCGTTGAATTCGCGGGCGGCATCCTGCTGGCGATCGGATTATTCTCGCGCGTCACCAGCCTGGCGCTGGCGATCGACATGCTCGTCGCGTACATCACGGCCGACCGCGAGGCGCTGTTTGCGTTCTTCTCCGACCCCGGCAAATTCTATAGCGCCGATCCGTACACGTTTCTCGCCGCGTCTCTGCTGATCCTGATTTTCGGCCCTGGGTTCTTCGCGCTCGATACACTGATCGTCCGCCTCGCCGGCAAATCCAAGGGCCGCGAGCTGTCACCAAGGCCGGCAGCCTGAATCCGGCAGAAAGTTTCACTTGGCCCATCGATTGAGAGTCTCGGGAAGGACGCAGCGCCATACAAAAGTTGCGGCGGCCCTGCGAATACTCGCTTTCGTGGTTCTGCTCCTGCCGTTCTCAGCCTCAGCGGGCGAAATGAATTCCACCACGATTCAAGTCCGGCAATCTCGCCTCGACATCGTCGTCGAGCCAGGGCCATTCGACCTCTCGAAAGACGGCTTATTGGACTGGATCCGCTCGGCGGCGGATTCCGTCGCCACCTACTATGGGCGTTTTCCGCTGCCGCACGTTCTGATCCGCATCAGGCCGGTCGCCGGTGAGGGCGTGCGTCACGGAGTGACGTACGGAGAAGACGGCGGCCTGATCACGATTCAAGTGGGAGCGGAAACCACGCGCGCGGATTTCCAGTCCGATTGGGAACTCACGCACGAGATGGTCCACCTCGCGTTCCCCTCGGTCGCGGACAACCACCACTGGATCGAAGAGGGCATCGCCACCTACGTCGAGCCGATCGCGCGCGTTCGAGCGCATCACTTCGACGTCACGCAGATGTGGTACGAAGTTGTGCGAGATCTTCCGCAAGGCCTGCCCGCTCCCGGAGACCAGGGGCTCGATAACACGCACACATGGGGCCGCACCTATTGGGGCGGAGCTTTGTTCTGCCTGCTGGCCGATATCGAAATTCATCGCGAGACGCAAAACAAAAAGGGCCTCGACGACGCATTGCGCGGAATACTGGACGCGGGCGGGAACATCACGCAGGATTGGGATCTGCAGCGCGCGCTCACCGCCGGCGATCGAGCGACGGGCGTTCCCGTGCTCACGAGCCTCTACGAAAAAATGAAAGACAGCCCCTACGATGTGGACCTCGACGCCATCTGGAAGCAGCTGGGCATCGAGCGAAGCGGCGCAAGCGTCATCTTCAACGACAACGCGCCGCTCGCCGGCACCCTCAAGGCGATAACGTACGGCGAAACGGAAGCTCCCTTGAAATAATGCTTTTCAGTGGCGGCCGGCGGCTGGGATCGGCGCGGGCGCTGCGTCAGGTGCGACCACCTTCGGCTTGCGCGCCCAGCCCTTTTCCCAAATGCGCGCGTCGCTTTCGGCGCGTTCGCGCGCGCGTTTCGCTTCGCGTTCCTTGAATTCAGGCATCACTTCCTTCGCGAACAGCTCGAAGGACTCGCACAGCGTCTCGTGCGAGATATTTCCCGCCTGCGAGACGCAGATGATCTGGTCCACGCCCGCATCTTCGAAATCGCGCAGCCGCTTGCGCAGCATTTCCGGCGTGCCGACGCAGCTCGTCTCCCAGCCCTTCGGCAGCACCGACTCGCGCGCGTTCGCGTGAAAGTCCTCCCAGATATTCGTCTTGCCGGGCACGTGCCGCCCGAAGATGGCGTAGTGCCCGAGCGCGTGAACGAAAAATTTGAATCCTTCCGCGCCGAGCTGCTCGATCTGTTTCTCGTCGCGCACGCAAAGGAACGGCAGGCTGACCCCGAATTGCGTCGTCACGCGCTGGCCCACGGGCACGCATTCATTCTCGAGCGCGTCGCGATAATTTTTCACCCACGGCCGCACTTCGTCGGGCACGGGAAAGCCGAGCGTCATTGCGCCAAGCCCGAGCCGCGCGGCTTGCACGATCGAGTCGTTGCGCGAACACGCCTGCCACATGGGCGGATGCGGCTTCTGATACGTTTTCGGCACCACGTTGCGCGCCGGCATCTTGAAATATTTGCCCTCGTAGCCGCGAAACGGATCCTCCACGAACATCCGCACGATGGCCTCGAGCGCTTCGGCCCACATCGCCTTCTTTTCGTCCTGTGTCACGAGAAAACCCGAAAGCTCCGCTTCCGAAGCGCCCGCGCCCGTGCCGAATTCCACGCGGCCGTTGCTCACGAGATCGAGCATCGCGATGCGCTCCGCCACGCGCGCCGGATGATTCACCGCCGGAGGCAGCTGGACAATTCCGTGCCCGATGCGGATATTTTTCGTGCGCTGGCTGCACGCCGCGAGAAACACCTCGGGCGCGGAATTGTGCGCGTATTCCTCGAGAAAATGGTGCTCGGTCGCCCACACGTAATCGAAACCGAGGCGGTCGCACAATTCGACCTGGTCGAGCGAATTCTGGACGAGGCGGTGCTCCGATTCGTGGTCCCAGGGACGCGGCACCTGCAATTCGTAAAATGGCCCAAATTTCACGGTATTCCCCCAAAAGTATGCGGGTTGCAACGTAGCACTCGGGCGACGAAGCGTCAATGTGACGGACTCAAGAGTCGGGGAACATTTTGGGCGAACCAGCCGTGCAATTCCTGCTGCAATGGGTGCAAGAACTTTGCTTCCATAAGCAGCTTAAAGGGCGTTAAATGGCGGGAAAAAGCCGGTTTTGGGAGGTTTTTGCCACATGCCACACTTGCCGACGCAAAGAGAGAAGACGCAGCGCGCCTTCCGGGCCTATCTGGATTTGATCGACACGGCTGATTGGCTGAAAGCCGAGTTACGAGGGCAACTCGAATCGTTTGACGTGACGATGGGAGGTTTTCGCCTGCTGGAGATGCTCTATAGCGAGGGGGCGATGACGCTGCCGGTTGCCGCCCGGAGGCGGGCGTGCACGCGGCAAAATTTAGGCTTCGTGATCAAGGCTCTGGAGGAGCGGGGATGGGTGGGGCAAGGCGTCATAAGGCTTCCGGCGGCGGAGGTGAAGGAAAGCCGCCTGTCGAAAGTGCGGCGGGGCGTGCAGCGGGAAGGCACGCGGGTGACTGTGATCGGATTGACGGCGCGCGGAAAGAAATTCGTGGGAACCGCGCTGCCGCGACATGCCAAGGTGGTGAAAGCGCTGATGCGCGCACTGGATGGACGCGAGCAGGAGTCGCTGAGCAGGATGTGCCGGAAACTGCGCGAGGGCGACATTATGAAATTTGTTTCGGAGATCATGCATGAGGACGTGGAGTAGGGTGGAGAGACATGTTCCTTCAGGCCCCGCCGGCCGGTGTACACTGTCGCGACGAAATCGAAACGGGGGTTGGCGATGTCGATTGGGACTGCGTCGTTGTCGTTTGTTTGCGCCACGCTGAGCGCGCTGATCATTGCGCCGCTGCTGGCATTTTCCTCGGGCGCGGATGCGCCGGGAGCGCGCGTTGACGCGAACTCGGCGAAATTCGCGGCGATGAGCGATGAATTCATGAAGGACTCGCTGGTGCTCGCGCCGACCACCGCGTCGTCAGCCGGCTACCACACGTACGTCGACCCGAAAACCGGCAAGACGATCGCACTCGATGCCGAGCTTGACGACATGAGCCTGCAATCGATGGCTACGCAACGCGCCTTCTACGCGCACTGGCGCGAGCGCTTCCGCGCCGAGACGCCGCCCGCGTCGCTCGACCCGCAGGACGCCGCCGAATGGCAGCTTATCGACGACCAGATCGGGCTCAGCCTGCTCGAATTCGACAAGATTCAAAATTATCGCCACAACCCGACCGTCCCAGTGGAGCTGATCGGCAATGCGCTCTTCCTGCCGCTCACGCAGAATTACGCGCCGCACGACGTGCGCATCGGGCACGTCCTCGCGCGCGTGGAGCAGGTGCCGCGCCTGCTCGATCAGGTGAAGGCGTACCTCAGTGATGCCGATCCAATCTTCGTCAAAACCGCCATCAGCGAAAATGACGGCGACATCGACCTGATCCAAACCACGATCGCGCAGGAAATCCCGGCCGGCTCGCCGCTCAAAGTCGAATACGAGCGTGTCGCGCCGCCCGCCATCGCCGCGCTGCAAAGCTTCTCGAAATGGCTCGCGGACGATCTCGGCAAGCAGCCGGCGCCGCGGACCTGGCGCCTTGGCAAAGAGCTCTACGCCGAGAAATTCCGCCTGGTGATGGAAACGGACATCACGCCCCAGCAGCTTCTCTCCGACGCGCAGCAGGAGTTGAAGGCCGTGCGGGCGGAAATGCTGCAGCTCGCGCTGCCGATGCACGCGCAGATGTTTCCGGGGCATGGCGACCATTCCGACCTGACCGGCCGCGACCGCGAAAACAAAATCATCGGCGAGGTGCTCGACAAAATCTCCGAAGAGCATCCGCGCCGCGACCAGCTGCAGCAGGTGATCGAGGCCGATCTCGTCGGCATCAAGCAATTCATTCGCGACAAGAAAATCGTCTCGCTGCCCTCGCGCGACAACCTGAAAGTGATTCCCACGCCGCCCTTCATGCGCGGCATTTATTCCGTCGCAGGATTCCACAGCGCGCCGCCGCTCGAGCCGCAGGCCGAGGCGGAATACTGGGTGACGCCGATCGATCCCAAAATGCCCGAAGCGCAGGCCGAATCGAAGCTGCGCGAATACAACAACTACACGCTGCAATGGCTGTCGCTCCACGAAGCGCTGCCCGGACACTACGTCCAGTTCGAGCACCTCAACGACATCCAGCCCGAATCGCGGCGGCTGGTGCTGTCGCTGCTCGGAAACGGAGCCTATATCGAGGGCTGGGCGGAGTACGGCGCGCAGGTGATGATGGACGAAGGCTTCCTCGACAATAATCCGAAGTTCCGCATGATGATGCGCAAGATTCGCCTGCGCCTGCTCGCCAACGCCATCCTCGACATCCGCATGCAGACCATGGGCATGACCGACGAGCAGGCCATGGACCTGATGACAAAGGACACGTTTCAGACACAGGCCGAAGCGGAGGGAAAGCTATTGCGCGCGAAGCTCAGCTCGACCCAACTGCCCACGTATTACGTCGGCCTGCGCGAGTGGCTCGCGTTTCGGAAGCGCTACCAGGAAGCGGCGGGGAAAAATTTCGACATGCTGAAATTCCACGATCTCGTGCTCGACCAGGGCCCGCTGCCCGTGCCCGTGGTCGAAAAGCTGGTGATGCCGACCGCCGTTCGGCCATAGCGCCGGCCATAGCGCCGGCGAGCGGTCCCGCGTTTACACAATCTTAACGATGCTTGTGCTCTTCTATCGAGCCATAATCGTGGTCGCCTTTCATCCGAGGGTCTTCCAGGATCATGCGGAACCGTCCCGTCCAAATCGCGCCGTGGATTCTCTGCGCATTCGCCGCGTGCGCCGCGACGCCGCGGGCCGCATCGGCGCAGAATGCTGCCGCAGCGGTGCAAAACCAACCTTCGGCCAGCGCTTCTGCGCAGCCCGCCGCACAGGATCCTCAAGCGCAGCAGCCCGGCGCGCCGGCGCATCCTCCCGCAGCGCCCGATGCAAGCTCCGATTCGGACTCGGGTGACACGCTCACGCTTTTCCCGCACTCCGAGACCAGTCGCTACTGGATTTCGGGCCAGGCGAACATCATCCTGCAGTGGCACGGCGCGTTTCCGGCGAAATACAGCGGCCCGAATAGCCTGCGCCCTGTCGCCGAAAACGCGACGTCGAAAGTCTACACGCTGTATCTTGGCTACGAGCTCACACCGACCACCGAGGTGTATCTCGATATCGAAAGCGCGGGCGGCCACGGGATCAGCAACGCGCTCGGTCTCGCCGGCGTCACCAATCTCGACGTGGTCCGCAATACGACGCTCTCGCAGGATCCCTACGTCGCGCGCTTCATGCTGCGCCAGATCATTCCGCTCTCCGACGACCGGATCGAGGCCGATCGCGATGAACTCCATCTCGCCACGTCGCTGCCGGCGCGCCGCATCGAATTCCGCGTCGGGAAATTCGATGTCGCCGATTTCTTCGACCTGAACACTTGGGGCTCGGACAGCCACCTGCAATTCCTGAATTGGACGGCCGACAACAACGGCGCGTGGGACTACGCCGCGAACACGCGCGGCTATACTGACGGCGTCCTGCTCGAATATGACGACCATTGGTGGACCGTCCGCTTCGCCGAGGCGCTGATGCCGAAAGTGGCCAATGGCATCCATCTCGATGCCGACGTGGCCCGCGCGCGCGCGCAAAATCTGGAATTCGAGGCGCGCGGCAACCTGATCGCGCACCGTGCGGGAGTCGTCCGGCTGCTGAGCTACCTCAATCAAGCGGATATGGGGAACTACGAAGAGGCCAACGCGGATTATCTCGACCACGAGACGACTACGCCCGAAATCATGTCGACCCGCCGCCAGGGACGCCACAAATACGGCTTCGGCCTGAATTTCGAGCAAGCTATCAATTCGCAGGTGGGCGTGTTCGGCCGCCTCGGCTGGAGCGACGGCCGCAACGAGTCTTTCGCCTACACGGAGGATGACCGCACGCTCGAGCTCGGCGGCTTCACGACTGGGAAATCGTGGCACCGGAAGAACGATCGCGCCGGAGTCGTCTTCATCGCCAACGGAATCGTTGCCGCGCACCAGCAGTATCTCGCGCTCGGCGGCGTCGGCTTCCTGCTCGGCGACGGCGGCCTCACCTACGGCCCTGAAAAGATCTTCGAAGGCTTCTACACCGCGCACCTGTGGCGCGGCTTCTTCGCGTCCTTCGACATCCAGCACATCAACAATCCCGGCTACAACCAGGCGCGTGGACCGGTCACCGTACCCGGCCTGCGCTTCCACGTCGATTTCTGACGATCCGATGAGCCTGCCCGCCGCAGGCAGGGATCGTCATCCCGAGCGAGCAACGCGCGTCGAGGCGTAACGGGTTTATTGCGGTGGCGCGTTGCCACCATGATGCTCCGTCCCCATCATCGGCTTCACGTTCTTCGGCGTCATCCCGGCACCCGGCGCGGCACCCGCCGGACCGGTGGGCTGCGCATGCGGAGACGTGGCGGATGGTGCGACCTTGGAAGTCGAAGGGGCGCCGCTTGCCGGCGGCGGAGGCGGCGGGAAGAGCGGCTGCTTCATCAAGTCATTCACGTCGGGCGGCAACTTATCCGCGCTCGCGAGCAGCGCTGCAATCTGCCACATCTGATCTTCCTGCAGGACGTTCGCGAAGCTCGGCATCCCGGTCATCCGAATCCCGTTCTTGATCTTCCAAAAGGTGACGCCGACCGGATCGTCCGTCACGTAGCCATCGGGAGTGAACAGTTGGGGAGGCGGTGGATACATTTTCGGCTCGGGAAAATTGTGAGTCTCGCCGGGCAGGCCGTGGCATCCGCCGCAATGCCGTCGATAGCCTTGCGCGCCCGCCATCAGATCGGCGGGTGTGAAAGTCGAAAGATCGCGCTTCGGCGCCTCGCGACGCACCCGCGCTTCGAGCCCGCCTCCCGCGATGATGCGTTCGAATGGAAGCGAAGGGCCCGTCACCGCGACGGGCGCAAACCCGCCGAGAAAATAGACCACCGCGCATACGGGAACCAGTATCAATCCGATGATAAGACCGCCGAGAAATTTCCCCACCGGTAATCCTCCTGTCAGGCCTAAGTCACGCTGTTGTGGATAACACACGAGTCGGCCCGCCGCCACCTGAATTTTTCCGCTTGCCTCGCCGCTCGCGCGAGAAACTCGCGCCGATGTCTCGCAAAATTTTCCGCGCGATGCGCACATTTGACAGCCACGCGCGCAATGTCATGTCGACGCGCCGACAGAATTTTCCTTGCGCGAAAATAATTCTGCGCGCAAGATTGCGAGGCGTTCATGAAGCATTCATCTCTCACACCGCCTGCAGAGCTCAATTCGGTCCCCGTAACCTACGTCGACTCAGTTTGATCTAGGATCGTTCCTGTCTTCGTCATACTAAATAGCCATCGATAGGCCTCTTGACATACGATGTGGCTATCGATATAGTTCCGTGGGAATCCAGTGCGATGGACAAAGCCACAGTCAAAGTTTCCCCAAAATTTCAAGTAGTGATCCCCAAGGCTCTTCGCGAAGAGCTCAAGATCGAGCCGGGCCAGGAGCTGCTGATTTTCGCCCTCGACGGCACGCTTCGCCTGGTGCCTCGCCGCTCGATCAAGGAGCTTCGCGGCATCGCCAAAGGGATGAGATGGAAAGACGAGGTTCGTGAGCACTCGGAGCGGTTCTGAAACCTATCTGGTCGATTCCTCCGGGTGGCTCGAGTATTTGACCGAAGACTCGAAGGCCGCCGCGTTCGGCCATTATCTCGAGGGCGACGCCTCCGTGATCGTGCCGTCGCTCGTCCTCTACGAGGTCTACCGGCACCTCGCGAAGCAGCGCGGCCGCTCCATCGCCGACCGTTTCGTCTCGCAGGCGCTCCATCGCCGGGTCGTGCCGCTCGACGAGACCATTGCGCTCGCCGCCGCGAACGCCAGCCTCGACCATCGGCTCACGCCGACCGACGCAATCGTCTACGCCACCGCGCGCGTCTGCCAGGCGCAGTTGGTCACCGCCAACACCCACTTCCGCGGCCTCCCCGGCATCATCATCCCGTAGGCTCCGCCGACAACGACGTATGTAGGTCATCGTGCTCTCGTCGAATGGGCCGTTCGCAGCGGCCTGCGAAAAGCACGCGATGAAAAAGGGCTTCAGCCCCGGGCCGTTGCCTTTGACTTGCTGAGAGGAGAAAAACAGAACCTGCGCCCCTCCCTTCTTTTTGGTAGACTCCTCGATGCCGCATTTGGGGGAAGGACAATATGGGGGTGGGGGGCCTAGGACGTCACAATGGCCACACCTCAAGCTGCGCTCGAACTCATCCAATACCTTCATCTGAAGCTAGCCGCGCTTGGACAAACACCCGGCAAGACTTCCCCTGAAGCTCCATTCCTGCAAGTCGCCCAGCCGCTGCTCCGCAATTATTTCCAGAAGGAACGCCTGCTCGGAAAATATCTGTGTCCCGCCGACGCGCGCATTCAATCTTTCATCGACGATTATCTGGGGGATTGTCTGCCGGCAGGCGTCGCCCGTCTTCCGGCCACCACCTTCGTGCTCGACCGCGCCGGGCTCGCGCGCACGCTTTCGCTGCCGCCCGATTCGCACAGTTTTACTTCGCCGTATCTGCGCTCTTATCGGGTGCGCCAGGGCGTGCTGCACAATCCCGCGAGCGACCGCCGCACCACGCGCGGCGTTTTCCACATCGCCGAAGGCGGCTTCCCGGTTCCCGCGGACAAGCAAGCCGTGCCGAAGCAGGCGTTCGCGGCGCTGCTGATCGCGGCCCTCCGTCCGCCCACCGACGTCTTGATGCTCCCGTTCACGGCGCACCAGGAATCGCCTGCGCGCCTTTTCGTTTCCCTGCTGCTGCGCCCGCTCGTCTGCCCCGCCACGGGAACCGAGCCGGCCAAGATGATGGAGACGCGCTTCTTCGCGCCCGGCAGCCTCGTCAGCAATCTCGATTTCGTGGAATCGATCTTCGGCAATGCGGGCGATCCGCATCTGCCCGAAAATGACGCCGGCCTCGACGTCGCGCACTGGACGGGTCACACCGGCTGCGTGATCCTCGCGCCGCACCTCGTCGGAATGAAGAAGGCGGCGCTCGGCCTGCCGCACTACGACCAGGCCACCGAGCGCCAGCGCCGCGACGGCATGTGCTGGCGCAATCCCGACGAGCTCTACAACGAAGGCTCGGCCTTCAAAATCTGCGCGCGCGATCATCGCGGCGTGATGATCACGATCCTCGCGGACAATTACTACGGCTACTGCAAGAAAGAAGTGAAAACGCAAATCAGCTACGCCGCGAATCTCTTCGGGCTCGCCGAGGAAGAGCACGCGGGCGGCGCAATCGCCTTCGCCACATACGTGCTCGGCCAGGATTTCTACGCCGATCGCACCGTGAGCCTGAAAAAAGCCACCTTCGCGGACGCGATGCATCTGCTCGACCCGCTCGTCGAGCGCCGGCCCGAAGGCTACGCGATCGATCGCCGCTTTCCGGAGATCTACTACGTGCCCGAAAATTCGGCGTTTCTGGTGCGCGAAGGGTTCGTCCGCTGGCAGCACGACGGCCAGACGCATCAGCTCACCATCCGTCCGTCCGCGACCTATGTTCTGCCGTCTGGCTTCCGCATTCGACTGGAAAAGCAGCTGGCCGGCAATGCCTGGCGCCTCGTCGGCTCGCGCCCGAAAGGCGCGCTGTGCCACAAACCTTCCACCGTTTCGGGCGGCGGCAAATCCGAAATCTCGAAATCGATCGCGCACGCCCTGCTGAAAGGCCCGGTCTACGTTGGCGACTACCAGGCGGACATGGACCTGATCGACGACATCCTTGAGCGCGATTTTTCCACGGTCCACAAGAATCGCCCGGCCGATCAGCGCTCGCGCCGCCCGATTCTCAGCCCCGAGCGCTCGCACGGCTCCGTGATTCAGCTCTTCACGCCCTCGCCCGAGTACACGGACAAGCACAACGAGTGGCTGCGCCGCCTGCCGCAGACCGCGCGCCAGCTGCTCTTCACCGTGAAGCGCTACTACCGCCCCGAGTGGGGCGACAACTGGCGCGAACATTTCACCGTCG
Source organism: uncultured Acidobacteriota bacterium (assembly GCA_963743335.1). Taxonomy (GTDB): domain Bacteria; phylum Acidobacteriota; class Terriglobia; order Acidiferrales; family UBA7541; genus Palsa-295. Next base: position 803,300 of record CAVUPI010000001.1, on the reverse strand, counting down.
ACCGCGTCAACGGCGCGCTCGGCCACGAACTCAAGCTCGACGGCGAAGCGCTCGTCAGCAATTACCTGCGCGTCGGCTACGATCGCGACGGCTCCTGGCGCATCTATAAGCTGCGCCCCGATTTCTACCCCGCGGAAAAAGTGCAGGTCGAGGACGACATCACCGCCTCGGTCGTCCTGCCCGCCGCCAGCCTGAGCGATCTCGATCGGGAATCGAAGCAGCAAAGCGTGAAGCTCGTCGCGAATTGCGAGACGCTGCTGTTTCAGCGTCCCGACGATGCCATCCGCCCCGGCGTCGATTGGACGGCGGAATCGGACATGGCTGGTCCCGGCGTTTTCATGTCGAATTACGAGCCGCTCACGCCGTCGCAAGCCTGCGCTCTCGTGGATCACGTGGTCGAGTTCGACCGCTACACCGACCCGATGAAGCGCCTGCTCGAGGAGTTCGTCGCGGAATCGGCAAATGCAGACGAAGGCCCGCCCGCCGCTCAGGCGGGGTACGTCGTCGCCTCCTCGCACCCGCGCCTCGTCAACGGCAAGCCTTCGCAGAATCCGCGCTACTTGCAGCGGCGCCCCGACCTCACTGCGCCGCGCGAAACCTATCTCGCTGAAATCGCCACGCGCCTCGAACGCGAAATTCCGGCAGCGCGCCCCGTCTATTTTCCGGTGAGCGCGGTGCTCGCCGGCCGCCGCAACACGCTTGGCGATCCCGCCATCGGCCTGCCGCCGCTAGCCATCTACGGCCCGATCCACTATCAGGAATTGCCCGAGCTTTTCATGGAGCTGATTTCAAGCCTCACCGGCAAATCGCCCGCCACCACCGGCTTCGGCAGCGAAGGCGCGCTCACCAAAGGACCATTCAACGCGCTGTGGCCCGTGGTCGATCTGAACAACGCGCTCGTCTCGGCGGTTCTGACCGGCGACGCGGGCTTCACCACCTCGGCCGGCTACATCGGCCCGCACTATCGCGTCGATCACGACGTCAGCCTGCTTGTCCCCGAGATCTGGTGCCGCATGCGCGTCGCCGAGCGCGATCCGCAATCCATGATTGCGGCGGGCTACCTCGAGAAAATCGACGATTTCGCGCTCGACGGCCGCACCGTGCAGGCTAGCCGCCTTGGCTACCGCATCAGCAAAGCCTTCGTCGACCATTTCCTCGGCCGCATCTTCGAGACGCCCGACGTCGTGTTCCCGGTCGAGCTGCTGCGGCCCGAGATGCAGGATTTGCAGATGTTCGCGGCGGGTGTGGACGCGATCGTGGAAACGCAGCGGCGCGTCGCCCTGAATTATTTCGAGGATGGCAGTGTGGAGGCGGCGTGCCCGCCGCTGCGCGCGCTGCTTGAAATCATGGCGCACGGCTCGTATGAGGGCAACGGTCTGGACGATCCCGGGATTCGTGCGATGTTCACGCGCGAGTCGCTGCTCGCGAGCGATTGGTACAAGGATCGCCTGCGCGTGAAGCAGCAGCGCGATATCGCGCTCTGGCAGCGCCACATCCACGCGCTCGAGGAATTCCGCGTCGCCGAACAGGAATTCCCGCCGCAGGACGACATCGACTTCGAGTCGCGCGCAGCCCTGGCGCACGCGCAGCTAGCCCGCGTAAGCTCCCCGGCGTACCTCGACGAACTGGTAGGCACGATCGGCGCCGATCCATTCCACGGCGAAATGCCGGCGAAGTAAAAACTCTATTTATTACCTGAGACCTCCGTAGCGGTAACGGTTGAGCCGGCCGTTCGGGGAACGGTGTTCGATGGCAAGAGAGCGATCGCCGTGTGCCGGCAACTGCAAGCAGTCCGCATTCCCGCACCTGTACCTTTCCTGCGCCCGCAGGCGGGTGAAATCCTCCTCGGATCGTGCTACGGTAATTTGCTGTCCCTATTGAAATGGGACGCGGTGGAAGCGCGAGGCTCATTTGTCCTGGGCGCGAAGCGAATGGCGACTGGCCCAACGGCGGGGAAGCCGCCGGGGGCGCTGGCTCTGAAAAGCGAATTTCTAATCGACACTCTGGCGATTAGAAATCGGGCTAAACTATTGAAAATAAGGAATTGGTTCCTAGTCTAATCGACACAGTTCCGGGCCCCCCAACGAAGGCTCGAAAAGGAAAAATGGCCACACTTCAAATCACGCTGCCCGATGGTGCTACACGCGAAGTCCCGAGCGGAACAACCGCCGCTGAAATCGCGCAGCAAATCTCGCCTCGCCTCGCCAAAGAGGCTCTTGTGGCGCGCGCCGATGGCGAGCTCATCGATCTCTCGCGCCCGCTCGACCACGATGTGAAGCTGTCGATCCTCACCGCAAAGGATCCCGACGCGGTGCAGGTGCTGCGCCACTCGGCCGCGCATCTGCTGGCCGCGGCCGTGCTCGAACTCTACCCGGACGTAAAGCTCGGCGTCGGGCCCGCCGATCGACACCGGCTTCTTCTACGAATTCCTGCGCGACCAGCCGTTCACTCCGGAAGACCTCGAGAAAATCGAGGCCAAGATGCGCGAGCTTGCCGCCAAGGACATCCCCAACGAACGCAAGCTGATGCCCAAGCCCGAGGCGCTCGACCTCTATCGCCAGTCGAAACAGGAATTCAAATGCGAGCTGGTCGAGGAAAAGGCCGTCGAGCCGATGGTGTCTTTCTACACCACCGGCAAATTCATCGACTTCTGCCGCGGCCCGCACATCCCGTCCACCGGGCGCATCAAGGCGTTCAAGCTCATGAACGTCGCCGGCGCCTACTGGAAAGGCCACGAAGGCAATCCGCAGATGCAGCGGATTTACGCCGCCTGCTTCGTCGATCAGAAGGAGCTCGACGAATATCTCCACAAGCTCGAAGAGGCGAAGCGCCGCGACCATCGCAAGCTCGGCACCGAGCTCGATCTTTTCAGCATTCAGGACGAAGCCGGCCCCGGCCTGATCTTCTGGCACCCGAAGGGCGCGATCATCCGCAAGCAGATGGAAGACTGGCTGCGCGAAGAATCTGCTCGCGCGCGGCTACGATCTCGTCTTCACGCCGCACATCATGGACCTGAATCTCTGGAAGACCAGCGGCCACGCGAATTTCTATCGCGAAAATATGTTCGGCCCGATCGAGGTCGAAAAGGCCGAATACCAGCTCAAGCCGATGAACTGCCCCGGCCACATTTTGATTTTCAAGTCGCGCCTGCGCAGCTATCGCGAGCTGCCGATCCGCCTCGCCGAGCTCGGCACCGTCTACCGCTACGAGCGTTCCGGCGTGCTCCACGGCCTGCTGCGCGTGCGCGGCTTCACGCAGGACGACGCGCACATCTTCTGCATGCCCGAGCAGATCGAAAAGGAAATTCAGGATTGCGTCGAGTTTGCCTGGGAAGTGCTGCGCGTTTTCGGCTTCAGCGACTACGTCGTCGAGCTTTCCGGCGGCGATCCCGCGCATCCGGAAATTTACGCAGGCACTCCGGAAGACTGGAAGCGAGCCGAAGATGCGCTCACCAGCACGCTCGAGCGCATGAAAGTCCCGTACAAATACATTCCCGGCGAAGCCGCGTTCTACGGCCCGAAGATCGACGTGAAGCTCGTCGACGCGATCGGCCGCCCGTGGCAGCTCAGCACCGTGCAGTTCGATTTCAATCTGCCGCGCCGCTTCAAGCTCGAATACGTCGGCGAGGATGGCGCGCGCCATCAGCCGCTGATGGTCCACCGCGCGCTGTGGGGTTCGGTCGAGCGCTTTTTCGGCGTGCTGATCGAGCACTACGCGGGCGCGTTTCCCGTGTGGCTCGCGCCGGTGCAGGCGTCGGTGCTGCCGGTGAGCGGCAAATTCGAGGAGTACGCGAAGAAGGTCACGCAGCGCGTCAAGGACGCGGGCGTGCGCGTCCATCTCGATGAGCGCAACGAAAAGCTGCAAGCCAAGATTCGCGACGCGCAGCTCGAAAAAATTCCCTACATGCTGATCCTCGGCGGCAAAGAAGCCGAAGCGGGCACCGTCTCCGTTCGCCACCGCTTCAAGGGCGATCTCGGCCCGCGCCCGCTCGAGCAGTTCATCGCCGATCTGCAGCAGGAGATTGCCGCGCGCGCGATCGATCAGCCTGCGCCGTCGGAATCCAGCTCGGAAAAAACGCCGGCGACAGCGAAGGCAAAATGAAGCCGCGAGCAGCAAGGCCTTTCGCGCGGCTGGCCGCAGTCGCGGCCGTGGGTACGGTTCTTGTGTTTGCCACCCCAGCGGCGCCCGCGCAGGACGGCACTCCGCCGACCGACGCCGATCGCGCGTGGGTACAGAAGATCTTTCCGCTAGCGCTCGATCAGTTTTTCCCGGTCGAACACGCCGAAGGCGATTTCATCGCGGTGCGTGGCCATCAGGAGGGGCTGAACGAGGTTCCGGAGTTTTCCTTCGCTCTTGAAGACACGCAGGACCGCCACGAGCTGCACGCGACGGTTCACAAAGCGCAGGGCGCGTCGCTCTTCGACCAGATCCTCGCTTTGCACGCCAAGGATCCCTCGAAATCCTACGCCGATTTGAAGCCCGAACTGAAGGTCGGAGATTGGAAGCTCTCGGTCGCCCAGTGTCCCGCACTCGCCACGCAGCTGACCGCTTACGAGAATATCCAATTCGTGCGCCCGCGCGACGACGACGCCGTCGCCGAGCATCCCATCCTCTACGAATTCCACGAATCGGTCGGCGGCAGCGATTCCGAAGCCGTCGAATACGTCGAATCGCGCGCCTTCCCCCAGTGGGCGGTTGTCACGCGCAAAGCAATCGACGCCTGCATCGCCGCGAACCCAGGCAGCCCCGCACGCTGAGAAGCTTCAGCTCCTTCGCGCGGCCTCTATGCCTCCTCGGTGTCCTCTGCGTTGAGCTGTGCGCCCAATCCACCTGTCACCAGGTCACAAAAACCCAACCAGAAAAATCCCCGCTTGCGACGCGCCCGAAAGAGTAGTAGAGATTGCACTCCGTGGGGGGGAATCCATGAAAAGTCGCCGCCTTCTTGGTTGTTTGCTGCCAGCACTCACCCTGGCGATTGTCAGCGCGCACTCATCCTACGCACAGTCCGAGCCAATAGCTCCGACTCCCGCTCCCGAATGGAGCCCTTCGATCGTCAAACCGTGCGACCGCGCCTGCCTGATCGCGATCATGGACGGCTACATGGGCGCCATCTTCAAGCACGATCCCTCGGCCGTGCCGGTTCTTGCGCGCGACGTCCGCATGACGGAAAACACGGCGGAAATGAACGTCGGTGAGGGAATGCTTTGGCGCTCGAAGGTCGAGCCCACGAGCTTCAAAATCGAAGTTGCTGATCCGGTCTTCGGCCAGGTGGCGGAGCAGACGCGATTGAAAATCAACGGACAGGACTCGCTGGTTGCCGTGCGCCTGAAAGTCGACCGCGGCCAGATTGAGGAGATCGAGCAGATATGGACGCGGGGCGTCGATCCCACGGCGATTCCGCTGCTCACCACCGCGCGTCCCGACCTCGTCGAGGATGTTCCCGCGTCGCAGCGCACGTCGCGCGACGTCCTGATCTGGGCCGCGAACTCCTACTTCGACGCGCTCGAGGGCGACGACGGCAAAATCGGCGCCTTCGCCGATGATTGCGTGCGTCACGAAAACGGCTACCAGACCGTGAACAATCCGCCGCCCGGCGCCCGCATGATGCCTTCGCCGGTGCTGCCGAATCCGAATACGCCTCAGGGCCAGCAACAGCTGAAGATCAGCATGATGACCTGCTCCGATCAGATCTCCACGAAGATACTCAATTTCATAAAGAAGATCCGCCCGCGCCGGGTCCTGGTCGTCGACGAGCAGAAGGGCGTTGTGGCCACGTTTCCCTTTTTCATTGAAGACGGCACGCGCCGCGGCGCTCCTCCGGACTCGCCTCCGGGAATGATGCTGAATCTCTATACGATGGAAACTTTCGGAATCCGCGGCGGCCTGATCCACGAAGTCGAGGCCTTCCCGTTCGTCACGCTTCCCTACGGCCTTGGCAATGGCTGGACGGAAGGCGCCGGCCACTGATCGCGGGCTATGGAACGGGCGGCGCCTAATGGCGCGTCGCACCGTGTACGGTTTTCGTAGCGGCCGCCTTTCCGGCGCGCCGGCTTGCGCTGTAAGAAACGCGAAGGAGAAAAACGATGCGAGCACGATTCCTACTTGCGGCCACGATATGTTGTTTGGCGCTCGGCATGGGCGCGGGAATTTTCGCCCCGAGGGTCCAGGCCAACGGCCCGATTCCACTCGATTGCGATCGCGCGTGCCTCGAAGGCCTCGCCACTCAGTATCTCAACGCCCTCGTCGCACACGATCCGAAGCAGCTGCCTCTCGCGAAAGACGTCCGTTACACCGAGCAGGATCAGCCTATGGACGTGGGCGACGGATTCTGGGGCACGGCCACCGAGGTCGGCCACTTCCGCCTCTGCTTCTCCGATCCGATCATGGAACAGATCGGCTGCATGGTGACCATGCACGAAGGCGATCATCTTCTGATCATGGGCATGCGGCTGCGCGTCGAGCTCGGCAGAATCACGGAAATCGAAACGACCTATTATCGCCAGGGCGGCGGCGGGCCGAATGGGATCGCTACTCTCGACGCCAGCACGCCCGATCCGATCTGGTCCACCACGGTTCCCGAGGCCGACCGCGTTTCCCGCTCCCAGATGATTTCGACCGCCAACATGTATTTCGCGGGTCTCGAAAACAATGACGGCAAGGCCGTCTACCCCTTCGCCGACGATTGCAATCGCGTCGAGAACGGCATGCAGACGACCAACAATGCCACGCTCTCGCCTAACGCGCCTTTCAACGCTTTTGCGATGAGCTGCATGGCGCAGTTCAAGAGCGGCTACTACGCCATCGTCACGCGCATCGACCACCGGCGTTTCCCGCTCGTCGACCAGGAGCGCGGCGTCGTGTGGGCCAACGTAATCTTCGATCAAAACGGCACCGTGCAGACGATTCACCTCACCAACGGCCAGACCGTCTCCATGAAGGGCTTCAACCGCCCGTCGAGCCTCGAGGTCACCGAGGCATTCAAGATCACGGGCGGGCTCATTCATCGCATCGAAATGGTCGGATCGGGATTGCAGTATCATCTCGATTCACCCTGGGGCGGCATCAGCGACAAATAGCGATCGGCTAAGGGAGCACACGGCGATGAGAAAAACTGTGCGCGTGGTAGCGCTTGCAGTGGCCGGAGTTTTCGGCTGCCTCGGCTGGGGCGGAAACGCGAACTCGCAAGCTCCCGCGCCGCCGCCCGTCCCCGCCCAAACTCAGCCGCCTTCCGCTCCGCCCTCCGCCACCGCGAATCTCGCGCAGGGCACGGAAACCGGCATTGGCACTTTCCAGCAGCACTGCATGGTCTGCCACGGAAATCCCAACGTCCCGCAAGCGCCTTCGCCCGACACGATTCGGCAGATGCCGCCCGAAAGAATCTACGATGCGCTGACCACCGGCGTGATGAAGCCGCAGGGCGAGAGCCTCACCGACGACCAGAAAAAGATGCTCGCCACCTTCCTCAGCGGGCGTCCGCTCGGCAGCATGCAGGAGGGCGACGCGAAGTCGATGCCCAATCACTGCGCGACGAATCCTCCGTTCGCCGATCCCGCCGCCGGCCCCGAATGGAACGGTTGGGGCAACGATCCCGCCAACACGCGCTTCCAAAGCGCCGTGGGCGCCGGCCTCCCGGCGAGCGACGTGCCTAATCTGAAAGTGAAATGGGCGTTCGGCTACCCGACCGGGCTCTCCGCGTTCGGCCAGCCTTCCGTCGTTTCCGGGCGCGTGTTCGTCGGCAGCGACATCGGCTTCGTCTATTCGCTCAACGCGGATACGGGCTGCGTCTACTGGTCGTATCAGGCCAAGGGCTCGGTCCGCACGGCGATCACGGTCGCGCCCGTCACGGGCCACGGGGCCACGAAGTACGCCGCGTATTTCGGCGACTCGCACGCGAATGCCTACGCCGTCGACGCGCAGACGGGCGAATTGCTGTGGGTCACGCGCGTGGACGACCACTTCGTCGCGCGGGTCACCGCCGCGCCCAACGTCTACGACGGTCGCGTCTACGTCCCGATCTCCTCCTCCGAGGAGTTCTCCGCCTCGTCGCTCGATTATCCGTGTTGCACGGGCCGCGGCAGCGTGGCTGCACTCGACGCCAACACCGGCAAAATCGTTTGGAAGACCTACGTGGTCCCCACGCCCAAGCCGCGCGGGAAGAATTCGGCGGGCGTGCAACTCTGGGCGCCCTCGGGCGGCTCCGTGTGGAATTCGCCCACGCTCGATGTGAAGCGCCGCGCCGTCTATTTCGGCACGGGTGACGGCCAGACCGACCCCGCTCCCGACACCACCGACGCCGTCATGGCGCTCAGCATGGATACCGGAAAGGTTCTCTGGGTTTACCAGTTTCAGGCCGGCGACGCCTTCATGGGCGGCTGCAACGGCGCCACGCGCACCGACAATTGCCCCAAGGTGAATGGACCTGACCAGGACATCGGCAATTCTCCGATCCTGAAAAATCTCCCGGACGGCAAATCCGTCGTCGTCTTTGGCACCAAGGACGGCCACGTGATCGCGCTCGATCCCGACAATAAAGGCGCGGTGCTGTGGGACAAGCAGGTGGTCGATGTTCCCAAGGAGCAGCAGGGCACGTTCTTCGCGCGCCTCAATGGCATCGTGTGGGGCGGCTGTGCGGACGATGAAAACGTCTACTACGGATTGCAGAGCGGAGGCATCGTCGCGGTAAAATTGGCCACCGGCGAAAAAGTCTGGTACACAAAATTCCCGGTACCGCCGCGCGCGCGCATCTCGAATTCCTCGGCCTCTACGGAGATTCCTGGCGTCGTCTTCGTCGGCGGATCGGACGGCAAGCTCCACGCCGTCGCCGCGAGCGACGGCCGCATCCTGTGGGAATACGACACCGCGCACCCCTACGATACGGTCAACAAAGTCGCCGCACACGGCGGCGCCATCAACGCCATCGGCCCCACCATCGTCAACGGCATGCTCTTCATCGGCTCAGGCTACGCGGTCGTCGGCAGCAACTCCGGCAACGTGCTGATCGCCTTCTCCGCGCAGTAATTCTTTACTCTGTCGGCGGGACCCACTTCAGCGCAGTGGAGGCTAACGATTCGGATGGATGGATTTCAGGACGAGGGCGACGGCGATGAGGAAGCTGGTGGCGGCGTTGGCCCAGATTACGGCGGCGGCGTGGATCAGGAGGCCGTAGAGGAGCCAGAGGACGATGCCCGTTAGATAAAGGAAGAGCATCGGGTACGAAAGGTCGCGTCCACCCTGGCGGCGGATTTTGACGATTTGCGGAATGAACGCGGTGGTGGTGCACACGGCTGCGACCGTTCCGACGAAATCGATGAGCGGCATTGGTGGTTTCGATTATGGCTGAAGATTGCGTTTTCGCCAGAGGGTTCGGACACGAGTTTCGGCCGGCGCCGCAGCCGTGATAGAGTGCCTCCCTGGAAGCAGCCCACAATCGAGGAGTGCCTGCGCATGAAGCGACTACTGTTCTCCGCAGCTTTCTTGATGATCGCGCTGCCTGTGTTTGCGCAGGGCCCACAGGGTTTCGTTGGAGACTGGAAAAGCGATCCGGGCACGCCGACGATGACGCGCAAGCTGGCGCTCGAAGGCAATGTGATCGTCATGACGGAATTGCAGCCCGGGCGCAATGGCGGTCCGGAACTCACGATCATTCGCAAGTACCCGACCGACGGCAGCACGGTGAGCATGGACACCGGGATGTGGGCGGGTGCGAAAGCCACGGGCAAAATAGAGGGCAACGTCCTGACCTGCGATACCACCATGGCGAACGGAATGAAGTTTCACGATGTGTGGACGCTTGATGCCGACGGCAAACACTACACCAACGACATGGTGATCAGCGGCGGTCCCGCACGGGGCGGCCAGGGCGGCGGTGGCGGACAGGGTGGAAACGGCGGGCAGGGCGGTGGTCAAAGTGGCGGCGGTCAAGGTGGCAGCGGAGCTCCGCGCACCGTGAAGTTCTCCTTCACCAAAACGGAGTAGACCCGCGGCTGTGGCAGTGCAACAAACTCCGTTCTTCAAACCCTACGCGGTGGGTGGAATTGGACGCTGTTCCGCACAGACAGGATTGTCTGTGCCACGCTGAAATCAGGACACTATCTACGCGGTGAACCCTATTGCCGGTGGGCGGGCCTGGCGTGCTATACTTTTTGGCCTGTCGCCTCAGGCAGCGCTGTGCGAAGTCGGCGACAAGAAAACGGGCGGCGAAGACGATCTTTCGCCGGCCGGAGGTGGGTTTATCGCAGAACAACGAGGTTCAGCTTCGAGTGGTCTCCGGGTGAACGAGCGTATTCGCGCTCGCGAGGTCCGTGTGGTTGATGAAGCGGGGAATCAGATGGGCGTGATGTCCCTGTTCGACGCAATGAAGGCGGCGCGGGATGCGGGGTTGGATGTGGTGGAAATCTCGCCGAGCGCAGTGCCGCCGGTGTGCAAGCTGGTCGATTACGGCAAGTTCCTGTACGAGCAGAACAAGAAAGCGCACGAGCAGAAGAAGCACCAGAAAAGCTCGCACATCAAGGAAGTGAAGTTCCGGCCTTCCACCGCCGAGCACGATTACCAGGTGCGGAAGAACCAGATCATCCGGTTCCTCGGCGACGGCTTCAAAGTGAAGGCGATGATTTTCCATCGCGGGCGCGAGATGGCGCACCAGGACGTGGGCCGCGCGAAGATGGACCGGCTGCTCAAGGAAATCACCGAGCACGCGCAGGTGGAATTCGGGCCGCGGATGGAAGCGAACATTCTGCTCGCCCTGCTCGCGCCGAAAAAGGGAGCCGTGGCTTCGGCGCCGGCGCGACCCGCGCAGCCAACGGCGTAGAAGAGTATCTTCAGGGCTAAAGCCCATCTGATTGTGGCGCTGAATGTCGGACCTGAAGGTCCGACCCCTAAAGTGCAAGAGACTGCAACGACAAAAAATTTGCAGAAGAGGGATTCGTGAAAAAGAACAAGAAGATGAAGTTGAAGACCCACCGCGGAGCCGCGAAGCGGTTCAAGATGACGTCGACGGGAAAAATCATGCGATGGCATTCGGGCAAGCGCCACCTGCTCGGCACCAAGTCGCCACGCCGCCAGCGGAAACTCGCGGGCAAGGTCGAAGTGAATCCGGGCGACGTGCACAACATTCGCCTCGCGCTGCCGTACGGGATTTAGCGGCTCGCGATTGTTTTTGGATACCGCTCGGGCGTTCCTTCTCCTCGTAGATTGAAAGCGAAGAGAGATTCTTCGGCCATACACCGGCCTCAGAATGACGACGCGAGTGACGTAGTTGGTGACCTAGTTTCTCTTGGCCAGGCAGAGCGTAACCCGCCGCGGCGGGCCTGCCGGCCAGCCCTGAGTCCGCCATTTGGACGAAGGCCACAAACCGGAATTTCCGGTTTGTCTTGCTCCTGCCTCCGAGTCACATCGGAAGCGCCGGGAGCCCAACGAACACGCCGCGGAGACTAGTGCTGTTGCGCTGTGCCAGGCCGGATTTCGGGCGGGCGCGCGCGGCCGTGCATCCTCTCCGCGTAACCGACTTTCGGAAATCAACACAGGAGAACCAGAGCCATGCCTCGAGTCAAACGCGGAACGAAGCGCCGCGCACGGCGCAAAAAGCTGCTGAAACACGCGAAGGGATTTTTCCTCACCAAGGGAAAGCTCTTTCGATCGGCGAAGGAAGCGGTGAACCGTTCGCTGCGATACACGTATCGCGACCGGCGGACGCGCAAGCGGGATTACCGCACGCTATGGATCCAGCGCATCGGAGCGGCGGCGCGCGCGAACGGTACCACGTACAGCCAGTTGATTCACGGGCTGAAGGCCGGCGGGATCGATCTCGACCGGAAGATCCTGGCGGATATGGCCGTGCGCGACGCCGAGGGATTTACGTTGCTGGTGGCAGCGGCGAAGCAGCATATGAAGGCTGCGCCTGCGTCGAAGCCTGCCTGACCGGCAGGCAGGCACGACCGCGTAGACTGGCTTTTGCGGCGAATTGTTCATGCGAGGCGTCCCACCCTTACACACCAAGGGTGGGGCACCCGGAAAACCTTTGACGGTGCTGCCCCTCGATGACGACTGATCCCACAACACAGACGCTGGTACAGCTTGGCGACACTACGCCCGAAAAAGTGGCGGCGCGTTTCGCCGAAGCGCGCGAACGCTTCGACGCGGATGTTGCGCGGCGATCGGACCCGAATGAATGGCCGGCGTTTCTCGCGCAGTGGACCGGGCGAAAGTCCGGCGCGCTGACACGCATTGGCGACAACTGGCTGAAGCCAGCGCCGAAAGAGCTGAAGCCGGCCGTCGGGCAGGAACTGAACAAGCTGAAGGCGCACGTCGAGGCGACGCTCGAGGAAAGGCGCAAGGAAATCGAAGCGGCGGCGGAACAGGCGACCGCGGCTCGCGATCAGATCGATCTTTCGCTGCCCGGCGTGGAGCGCGCGATCGGCACGCGGCACTTGATCCGGCAGACATTCGACGAGCTGCTGCGGATTTTTCTTTCGATCGGGTTCAGCGTGGTCGAAGGGCCCGAGATCGAGACGCCCTACTACAATTTCGAGGCGCTCAATATTCCCGAGCACCATCCGGCGCGCGACAACATGGACACGTTCTACATCGAAGGCCCGCCTGACGGACGGGCAGGCTCGTCCGCCGCGGCGGACAAGCGCGGCATGGCGGGTAAACCGGCCACGGCGGGCGGGCACCTGCTGCGCACGCACACGTCGCCGATGCAGATTCGCACGATGGAAAAGCAGGCGCCACCGGTGCGGATCGTGGTGCCGGGGAAGGTGTACCGGCGCGACAATCCGGATTCGACGCACGGATACATGTTCCACCAGATCGAAGGGCTGGCGGTCGATACGGACATCACGTTTTGCGATTTCAAGGGCACGGTCGAATATTTCGTGCGCGAATTTCTGGGACCGAAAGCGAAGACGCGGCTGCGGCCGAGCTATTTTCCGTTCACGGAGCCCTCGGCGGAGGTGGACGCGACGTGCCACGTCTGCGGCGGGACGGGCTGCCGCGTGTGCAAATTTTCCGGATGGATCGAGCTTTTCGGCGCGGGCATGGTGAACCCGGCGGTCTACGGATTCGTGAAATACGATCCGGAGAAGCTTTCGGGGTTCGCGTTCGGCATGGGCGTCGACCGGCTGGCGATGATGAAGTACGGGATCACGGAATTGCCGCTGCTGTTTCAGAATGACGTGCGGTTTTTGCGCCAGTTTCCATGAAGCCCTTTCAATCGGGAGGACGCTGCGGTGGGTAGCACTAATGTGCTACTATTCAGGAATGACGAAGGAAATCAAACTGAGGCAAGCCGGTGGGTCTGTCAGCGCGACGGTGCCAAAGGATATGGCCGACCGATTCCGGCTGGAGCCCGGCGATCGTGTCCTGGCCGTGGAAACCGACCGTGGCATTCTCTTGACGCCGTACGATCCAGAAACCGAACGGGCGTTGGAAATCGCGGCGAAAGCGGCGAAGAAATACCGCAACGCCCTGCACACGCTCGCGAAGTGAAGCCGTGGCCCCGCGCAAGTCGGAGCCGCACTGGCTGAGCCGGATCGTGCTAGATGCGATCCACTTCGAGCAACTGCTCGAGCATGGGGGACTTCACGGAATTCGCGATGAAGGCGCGCTGGAATCGGCCCTGGCCCGACCGCGCCAGAAATGGTGGTACGAACGGAAGACAGACATTGAGTCGCTGGCCGCGGCCTACGGATTCGGCATTGCGAGCAGCCATCCTTATCGCGATGGAAACAAACGCGTAGCCTTTCTAGCGTTGGTTACATTTCTCGGCCTGAACGGTTACCAATTTCGAGCGACCGACGACGATGTCGTGTCCGAGATGTTTGCGCTAGCCGCGGGCCAGATTTCCGAAGGCGAACTCGCCCAATGGATCGGACGGCATAGCGCACGGCGTAAGTGATCGGTTCAAGTGCCATGGCGGATGCGAAATTGGCGACGGATTCAAAAGAGCGGTTTTCGAGTCGCGTGGAGGATTACGTCCGGTACCGGCCGGGGTATCCGCGCGAGGTGCTGGACGTGCTGCGCGATGGGTGCGGGCTGACGGCGGAGTCGGTGGTTGTCGATGTTGGCTCGGGGACCGGCTTGCTGGCGCAGCTTTTTCTTGAAAACGGCAACGTGGTGTATGGCGTCGAGCCGAATGCCGCGATGCGGGACGCGGGCGAGCAATTTCTCGAAAAGTATCCGCACTTCTGCAGCGTGGCGGGATCGGCGGAAGCGACGACGCTGCCGGATGCCTGCGCGGATTTCGTCGTCGCGGGGCAGGCGTTTCACTGGTTTGAGCCGAAGGCGGCGCGGGCGGAATTTATCCGGTTGCTGAGGCCGGCCGGCCCCGGCGGGCAGGGCGGATGGGTGGGCGTCATCTGGAACGAGCGGGTGAGCGACCGGACGGCGTTCCAGCGCGAGTACGCGGCGCTGCTGCGCGAGTATTGCGACGATTACGCGAAGGTGGCGGAGACGTATCCGCAGTATGCGCGCATGAAGGATTTTTTCGGGAGCGGCGCCGGCAGCGAGAAATTGTTGCCGAACGAGCAGGTATTCGATTTCGACGGGCTGCGCGGGAGGCTTTTGAGCTCGTCGTATGCGCCGCCCGCCGGGCATCCGAAGCACGAGCCGATGCTGGCGGCACTGCGCGAGATTTTCGACCGGCATGCGGAAGATGGGCGCGTGCGGTTTGAGTATCAGACGCATGTCTATTATGGGCGGTTGTCTGTGCCACTGAAAACACCAGAATGAAGATTGTTTACAACTGGCTGAAGGAATTCGTGGAGGCGACGGCTGCTGCGGACGAGCTGCGCGCGCGATTGTCGCTTGCGGGCGTGGCGATCGACTCGATCGAGGAGACGCCGGCGGGGCCGGTGCTCGACGCGGAGATTACGGCGAACCGTCCCGATTGCCTGGGGCATTACGGTGTGGCGCGCGAAGTGGCGGCGATCTACCGGCTGCCGGTGAAATCGCTGAAGCCGAAGCTGAAAGAAGCGAGCGAGAAGGCGGCGGACGCAACCCGCGTCGAAATCGAGGCGCCGGAATTGTGCGGGCGATACACGGCGCGCGTGCTGCGCGGGGTGAAGGTGCAGCCTTCTCCGGACTGGCTGCGGCAGCGGCTCGAGGCGATCGGGCAGAATTCGATCAACAACGTGGTGGATGTGACGAACTACGTGATGTTCGAGCTGGGGCAGCCGCTGCACGCGTTCGATCTCGATAAGCTGGCCCGCCCCGGCGGGCAGGCCGAGACGCGCATCGTCGTGCGGCGCGCGCGGGCGGGCGAGAAAATCCGCACGCTCGACGGCGCGGAGCGGACTCTCGCGAAAGAAATGTGCGTGATCGCAGACGCGGCGCGCGTGGTGGCGATTGCGGGCGTGATGGGCGGAGCGGAAAGCGAAATCGGATTCAGCAGCAGGAATATTCTGATCGAGTCGGCGTGGTTCGATCCGATTTCGGTGCGGCGGACGTCGAAGGCGCTAGGGCTACGCACGGAGGCGTCGTACCGATTCGAGCGCGGCGCCGATCCGGAGATGGCGGAGCTGGCGTCGCGGCGCGCGGCCGAGCTGATCCAGCAGGTGGCCGGCGGCGAGCTGCTGGCGGGCGTGGTCGATGTGTATCCGGGGCGCGCGGCGGGAGCGACGATCGAGCTTTCGCGCAAGGAGCTGCTGCGCGTGATGGGCGCGGACGTTCCCGACCGCGACATCGAGGAAATCCTGGGCGCGCTCGGATTTCATCCCGTGCGCAAGGACGCGCAGCGCGGCAGCAACGGGTCGCTGCTGGCGGCGTGGGAGTGCCAGCAGCCGTCGTGGCGGCAGGACGTGACGCGCGGAATCGATTTGATCGAAGAAGTCGCGCGGCACTACGGCTACGACAAATTTCCGCCGCGGCTGCCTCCCGCGAAGCGGCCGGCGCAACGATTGCCGCATGCGGCGGCGCTCGATCGTTTGCGCGAGCGCGTGATCGCGCTGGGCTATCAGGAAATTGTGGCGATTCCGCTGGTCGATGCGCGGCGCGATGAGTTGTTCCGTGCGGAGGGCGTGGCACCCGCGCTGATCGGGAACCCGCTCGCGGAAGATGCGTCCGTGATGCGGTCGAATGGCGTGGTCAGCATGATCGACGCGCTTGAGTGGAATTTGAACCACGGGCAGCGCGATTTGCGGCTGTTTGAAATTGGCAAGGCGTATTCGCTGCGGGATGGCGAGCCGGTCGAGAGGATGGTCCTCACGCTCGGCGCGACGGGGCTGGGGCGCGAGAAGACGATTCACGAGAGCGCGCGGGAATTTACGTTCGCGGATTTGAAGGGTGATCTGGACGCCCTTGGCCAGCTTGCCGGGGGATTCGCTTGGGAGTCCGGCGGGCCGCAGTGGCTGTCCGGCAGGCGAGCGACGCGCATGCGCCTCGCACATTCGCACAAAGACGCCAACGGGGCCGCACCTGGCGTTGCGGGCCAGCTCGCGCGGCGTATTGCGGATCAACTCAAGCTGCGGCAGGACGTATTTATCGCGGAGCTGCAGCTCGAGCCGATGCTGGCGGGCGTCGAGGCGGCGGGCGTTGCTCGAAAATTCGTGCCGATACCGCGGTTTCCGGCAGTCGAGCGGGATTTTTCGCTGGTGCTGGCGGATGGCGTGCAGTTCGCGCAGGTGGTCGAGACGATTCGCGCGCTGGCGATTCCGGAATTGCGCGGCGTCGAGGCCCTCGATCTGTTTCGCGGGGGGCAGATTCCGGCGGGGAAGTTTTCGTTGATGATTCGCGTGACGTTTCAGAGCGCGGAGGCGACGTTGACCGACGCGCAGATTGCGGATTTTTCGGCGGCGATTGTTGGGGCGCTCGAGACGAAGCTCGGGGCGGCGCTGCGGGCGAGCTGAGCGCCGGGGCCTTGTGCCGCACCCACGGCGCTCGTTCCGTTCTGACCATCGATCCCCAGGCCTCCCGGCCTGGGCTAAATTGTGCCGCGCGTCCCGCGCTTGTACGAAAATCACCCGAGATTCTTCCGGCCGACGCTGGTTCTCCCTTCGACTTCGCTCAGCAGAGCGAGAATGACGGCCGTTGGCTTAAGCGCGCGGGTGCCCGTTGCTGCACTGCCTCTTCGATGGGGCGCAGCAAGCGGCGCCCCTACAGGCTGAACCCGCGCCGAGCGCGTCCCACGTTCGCGCGACAATCACCTCTCCGGGCGCCCCAACGGAAGAACCCCCGCGCTGCAAAAAAGCCTCACCCCGGGGAAGCGGGGTGAGCTACATTACTTCTCTCCAGCCGGAACGCGCGCGAGGCTACATCATGAAAATCGAAATTTACGATCAGATTTACAGCGTGAACTCGGACGGGCAGAACGACGAGCATCTGCGTGAACTCGCGTCGTACGTCGACGGCAAGATGCGCGAGGTGGCGGATGCGACGCACATCGTCGACTCGGTGAAGGTGGCGGTGCTGGCGGCGCTGAATATCGCCGATGAGATGTTCGCGCAGCGCGCGCGGCAGCAGGAGATCGAAGGGCCGCTGCGCAAGCGCGTCGAGAAGTGCGTCGCGCTGGTGGAGAAGGCGCTCGAAGCGTCGAACTGAGCTGCAAATTGGGCTTTCTGCGCCCGGGCTGCAAACGCAAAGCGAGCCTTCAATTGCGTTCTTCGCTTGGGACTGCGTTACCTCTATAAGGGGCGCAGCGAGCAGCGCCCCTACAAACTGCACACTTACGGCAGCGCAGAGCCGAGCATCTGCGCGGCCAGCAATTCCTCCTCGCAACTCTGCGCATGCAACCCATTTCCCGTTGGTGCCGTCTGCTATATGATTGAGAATCATGCTTGTGGGGCCACCCGTATAGCACGCGTTTGTGAGAGATGCATAAGCGACAGCCAATTCGGCGCCTGTTCGTTCCTGTAGGGCTGTTGTCGCTGCTGCTCATCGGCATGACGCTGGTGAGCGTCTACCACCATCACTCCGCCGATGCTTCGGAGGCCAACTGCTCCATCTGCCATCTGAGTCATCAGCCGATCGATCGGCCGCTCGCGGTCGATTCGCAGCCAACGATGGCTCTGCTTGCTGCTGCGCCTGAACCGCGCGACACGGGGCTTGCGTCCGCGCCCGTGATCCGGCGGCTGCCCGCCCGCGCTCCGCCCTCCGCGTAAGAACCCTTCTCCGTTTCTCGTGCCGCTCGGGGCACGCCGGTCCACATCCCTTTCGTCGACTGAGGATTGAAGTCCATGCGTACACGAAGCATGCAGTTCGCATTATTTGCGTTGGGCACGGCTGTATTCTGCTTTGCAACCGGCAGTGGGCCTTCTTTCGCGCAGGCCACTTCGTCGATTCAAGGGCCTATCAAGATCACGCTCGACGAAGCGATCCAGATGGCGCTCGCGCACAATCACGCGTTGCTGGCGGCGCGCACCACGATTCAGCAGAGCGAGGACGAGGAAATCACCGCGAACCTGCGGCCGAATCCGGTGCTGCTGGGCGACGCGCAGTTCCTGCCGGTCTTCAACTGGGATCAGTTCGATTCGAACTACGTCGACAATCTGGCGCAGTTCGATCTGGGCGTCAGCTATCTGTTTGAGCGCGGGAAGAAGCGGCAGCACCGGCTGCAGGCGGCGAAGGACCAGACGGCCGTCACGCGCTCGCAGGTGGCGGACAACGAGCGGAGCCTCGCGTTTCAGGTGGCGTCGGGATACACGAACGTCGAGCTCGCCGAATCGACGCTCGACCTCGCGCAGCAGGACCTGAAAAGCTTTCAGAACACGGTCGACATCAGCCAGGACCGCTACAAGGCCGGCGACATCAGCGAAGACGACTACCTGAAAATCAAGCTGCAGATGCTGCAGTTTCAGACGGACGCGTCGCAAGCGCAGCTGGCGAGGGTGCAGGCGCTCTCGGATTTGCGGCAACTGCTGGGATATGAATCGGTGCCGGCCGATTACGACGTGACGGGACCGTTTGAGTACCAGCCGATCACCGGGAACCTCGAAGATTTCCAGGTGAAGGCGCTGGCGACGCGTCCCGACCTGCGGGCGGCGCAGCAGGGCGTCACCGCCGCCAACAGCCAGTACCTCCTGGCGAAAGCCAACGGCAAGAAGGACATCACCGCGCAGATCAATTACACGCACATCGCCGATTTGAGCACGGCCTCTCTTTTCGGCCAGATCCAGCTGCCAATCTTCGACCGCAACCAGGGCGAAATCGCGCGCACGCAGTCCGCGATCACCCAGGCGCAGGAGCAGGCAAAGTTCACGAGCGACCAGGTGCTGACGGACGTAAGGGACGCGTACGAGGGGCTCAAGACGAACGATCAGGTGATCCAGCTGTACCGCTCGGGCTATCTCGATGAAGCGCAGCAAGACCGCGACATCAGCGAATACGCGTACAAACGGGGCGCCGCGAGCCTGCTGGATTTTCTCGATGCGGAGCGCAGCTACCGCGCCACGCAGCTCGCTTACCGGCAGTCGCTCGCCGCGTACCTGCTGTCGCTCGAACAGCTACGGGAAGCGGTGGGAACGAGGACACTGCCATGAGCGTTTACAGGTTCAACTGCCGCCGTACGCGCACGCTCGGCGCCGCCGCGGGACTCGCATTCGCATGCGCGCTCGCGGGATGCAGCTCGAGCCAGAACGCGAACGACCTGACGTCGTACTCCTCGAACGCGTCGAAATCGGCGACGCCCCAGCTTTTCACGATCCCCGAAGATCAGATGTCGCACGTGCAGGTGGTGACCGTGCAGCCGCAAAAGCTCACGCGCACGCTGCGGCTTACGGGATCGGTCGAGTACAACGCGTTCAAAACGACGCCGGTGATTACGCAGGTCGGCGGGCCGGTCAGCCGGATCCTGGTGGTGCCCGGGCAGCACGTGCGCGAGGGCGAGGCGATGCTCGATGTGACGAGCCCGGATTATTCGCAGCTGCTCGATACCTATTTGAAGGCGCGCGACACGTTTCGCGTGGCGGACAAGAACTACGAGCGCGCGCAGGACCTTTACCAGCACAAGGCCATCGCCGAGCGCGACCTGCTGCAGGCGGAGTCGGACCGCAACCAGGCGCAGGCGGACCTGAACGCGTCCGAGCAGGGGATGAAGATTCTCGGGATCAAGAATCCGGATGATCTGGTGAAGGCGCCTTCGTCGGCGGAAATTCCGGTGATCGCGCCGATCGGCGGCGAGGTCGTGGAGCGGCTCGTGTCGCCGGGGCAGGTAATGCAGGCGGGACAGACGCAGGCGTTCACGATTTCGGATATGAGCACGGTGTGGGTGCTGGCGAATGTCTATCAGAACGATCTCGCGTACGTGAAGATGGGCGACGACGTAGCCGTGCAAACGGACGCCTACCCCGATACGTTCCACGGGAGGATTTCGTATATTTCGGCGGCGCTCGATCCGAACACGCGCACGCTGCAGGCACGCATTGTGGTCGACAATCCCGGCGAAAAACTGAAGAAGGACATGTATTGCACCGTGACGGTGACGGCGGGCGCGATCCAGAAAGCGATTGCGGTGCCCGATGCGTCGGTGCTGCGCGACGACGAGAATCAGCCGTTCGTCTACATCGAAAACGGCGAGGACCAGTTCGGCCGGCGCTCGGTTGAGATCGGCGACAGCCAGAACGGGCAGACGCAGATCCTGTCAGGGGCTTTCGGCGGGCGACAAAGTGGTGGGCGACGGCAGCTTGTTTTTGCAATTCGCGAATTCGTTGCAGCACTGATTGCGGCAGGCCAGGTTCTTTGGGACATGCTCGGCGGACGCTTCACGCGAAGAGAGATTCTTCGGCCCAAAATCCGGGCCTCAGAATGACGCGGGGTTAGTTAGCGGGAATGATTCATCGCATCGTCCAATTCGCGCTGCGCCAGCGGTTCCTGATCATGATGCTGACGGTGTTTATCGCCGTCGGCGGAGCGTTCTCGTTCGAGCGCATGCCGGTGGACGCGTATCCCGATCTTTCGCCGCCGATGGTGGAGATCATCACGCAGTGGCCCGGGCACGCAGCCGAGGAAGTCGAGCGACTGGTCACGCTGCCGACCGAAATCGAAATGAACGGCGTGCCGAAGATGTCGATACAGCGCTCGATTTCGCTCTACGGCCTTTCGGACATCATCCTCACGTTTGACGAAGACACGGACAACTATTTCGCGCGACAAGTGGTGTTTCAGCGGCTGAGCGAGGTGACGTACCCGTCGGGCGTGACGCCGACGCTCGCGCCGCTTTCGAGCCCGTCGGGGCTCGTCTATCGCTACGTGATCGAGAGCCCGGACCGCACGCCGCAGGAACTCAAGACGTATGAAGACTGGGTGATCGAGCGCGCAATACAAGCAGGTGACCGGCGTCGCGGACGATTCGGGATTCGGCGGCACGGTGATGCAGTATCAGGTGCTGCTCGATCCGGCGCGGCTATACGGCTATCACATTTCGGTCCCGCAGGTAATCCAGCAGCTTTCGGTGAACAATTCGAATACCGGCGGCGGGTTTTACTCGCAGGGCGGGCAGTTCTACTACGTGCGCGGGCTAGGCTTGCTGCGCGACACGGCGGACATCGGCGACGTGGTGGTGGGATCGCAGAACGGAGTGCCGGTGCGCGTCCGAGACATCGGCGATGTGACGATCGGCAACGCGCCGCGCCTCGGCGAATTCGGATTCAACAAGACGGACGACGCCGTGGAAGGCGTGATCCTGATGCTCACGGGCGAGCAGACGCAAAACGTGCTCAAGGGCGTCGAAGCGAAGACGAAGGAGTTGAACGGGAATATCCTGCCGCCGGATATCAAGATCCGGCCGTACTACGACCGCAGCGACCTGGTGCGCGTGACGACGGACACCGTGGAGAACAATCTGTTGCGCGGCATGGTGCTGGTCCTGATCGTGCTGGTATTTTTCCTGGTGAGCTTTCGAGCGGCGGTGATCGTCGCGCTGACGATTCCGGTCGCGCTGCTCTTCTCGTTTATTTTCCTGCACGCGCGCGGGGTCGCGGCCAACCTGCTCTCGATCGGCGCCATCGATTTCGGGATCATCATCGACGGCACGCTGGTGATGGTCGAGAACATCTTCCGCGAGCTCGGGCTGCGCGAAGGGCAAGACTACGATTTGCACGAGGTGATCCTCGCGGCGGCGAAGGACGTGGACCGGCCGATCTTCTATTCCGTCGCGGTCATCATCGCCGGGTACATTCCGATTTACGCGCTGAGCGGGCCCTCGGGAAAATTGTTTCACCCGATGGCGGACACGATGTCGATCGCGCTGGTGGGCGCGTTGATCATCACGCTTACGTTTGTGCCGGTGATGTGCTCGTACTGGTTCAAGAAGGGCGTGCACGAACCGACCAATCGTCCCTACGAGTGGATTCGGCGGAAATATTCCGGGCAGCTCGACCGCTGCCTCGAACACCCGAAAATGACGATCGTCCTGGCGCTGGCGATTTTCGGCGTGACGCTGCTGCTGATTCCCTTCATCGGCGGCGAGTTCATGCCGCATCTCGACGAGGGCGCGCTGTGGGTGCGGGCGACGATGCCGTACACGATTTCGTACGAGGAAGCGGCAAAGTTCAGCCCGCAGGTGCGCAATATCCTGATGAAGTATCCGATGGTCACCGACGTGGGCTCGGAACTCGGCCGGCCCGACGACGGCACGGATTCGACGGGCTTTTTCAACGACGAGTTTTACGTCGGGCTGAAGCCGTACGGCGACGCAACCTGGAAACAGGGCCCGATTCACAACAAAGTCGAGCTGACCGCCGATCTTCAGAAGCAGCTCGCCGCCTTCCCCGGCGTGATTTTCAATTTCACGCAGCCGGCGGAAGACGCGGTGGACGAAGCACTCACGGGCCTGAAGAGCTCGCTCGCAGTGAAAATTTACGGGCCGGACCTGAATGTGCTGCAGGAAAAAGCGCTCGAGGTGAAGCGGCGGCTCGCACAGGTGCGCGGCTTCAGCGAGCTCACGGTAGTGCGCGAACTCGGGCAGCCGAGCCTTTTGATCGACACGGACCGAGACAAAATCGCGCGCTACGGAATCAACGTGGCGGACGTCGAGGCGGTGGTGCAGGCGGCCGTGGGCGGGCAAGCCGCCACGCAGGTGATTCAGGGCGAGAAGCTCTTCGACCTCGTGGTGCGGATGAAGCCGCAGTTCCGCGAGAACGCGCAGGAGATCGGCAACCTGCTTGTCGCGACGCCGAGCGGCCAGCAGATTCCGCTGAGCCAGCTCGCGACCATTCGAGAGGCGAGCGGGGCTTCGTTCATCTACCGTGAGAATAATTCGCGCTACATCGGCGTGCAGTACAGCGTCGAGGGGCGCGATCTCGAGAGCGCGGTGAACGAAGGACAGCGCGCGATTGCGGATATTCAGAGGTCGCTGCCGGCGGGCTACCGGCTCACCTGGGGCGGCGAGTACAGCGAGTACCTCGAAGCGCGGCAGCAGATAGAAGTGATCGGGCCGCTCGCACTGCTGCTGATTTTCATGATCCTCTTCGCACTCTACGGAAATTTCAAATTCCCGGTGACGATCGCGCTCGGCGTGCTGATCACGGAGCCGGTGGGCGCGCTGATCGCGTTGAAACTTACGGGCACGCCGTTCAGCGTTTCGTCCGTGCTGGGGCTACTGGCGCTGATGGGCGTTTCGGTGCAGACGGCGGTGATTCTCGTGTCGTTCATCAACAAGCTGCGGCAGGAGGGCAAGGACATCCGCACGGCGACGCGCGAGGCGTCGCTCTTGCGGCTGCGGCCGATCATGATGACGGCGCTCGTCGCGTGCCTGGGCTTGCTGCCCGCCGCGCTTTCGACCGGCATCGGCTCGGACACGCAGAAGCCTTTCGCGATCGTGATCGTGGCGGGGCTGGTGTCGCGGCTTCTGCTGGGCGTCTTCGTCAACCCGGTCCTTTATGAGATGGTTGCGAAGGACGGCGACGTGCTGCAGGTTTGACGCGGATTTGATTTTGGAGGCGGCCGTATTGCGAATTCGAGGCAATGGCGAGCGAAACCATTGGCGCTCTCGGGTCATCCAAGCTACAGTTTTTAGGGGTTCTGTAAGGGGTTCAGGCAAGTTGGGCATGGTAAAGCGAATCAGCAGACGAGCACTGGCGGTAGCGCTCATCCTCACGTTGGGCGCGCTGACGACGCACGCGCTGGCCCACTGGCACGCGCAAGCCTCCCAGGAACAGCAGTGCCAGATTTGCCAGGTCGGCCACGTAGCCACACCACAGGCTGCGGCGCCGGTGGCGGTCGAAGTGCCCGTGCCGGTAGCGCGATTCGTCGCCGCCGAGCATTTTGTTCCCAGTCTCGACCCCGTTTACACGCCGAGCAATCCCCGCGGCCCGCCCGCTTAAACTCGAAAATCCTCGAAAACTGAATTCTCCCGGCTCGCGACGCTTCGTGCGGCGCGCGCCGATATTTACATTCACATATATCGGCTGCTCCGGAATATGCCGGGGCCGCATTCCTAAAGGGAGAACACTTGATGAGATTCGCGAGAGCGGTTCTTGGGATTCTGCTTTTGTGCGTGGCTTCATGGTTTATGGCGCCGGGCTTACGGGCGCAGGGCGGCGGAAACTCGGTCAACGTGGGAGGCACAGTGACGGACCAGTCGGGCGCGGTGATACCTGGCGCGACGGTCACGATCCACGATCCGGTCAGCGGTTTTGAAGAGAGCGCGATGACCGATTCTTCCGGAAACTTTACCATACCGAACGTGCCGTTTAACCCTTACCACATGACCGTGACGGCAAAAGGTTTCGCCGAGTACGTGCAGGACGTCGACGTGAGATCGGCCGTGCCGCTGGCGTTGAAGATCAGCCTGCAACTTCCCGGGACGACGCAGACGGTGACGGTTGAAGGCGGCAACGACCTGATCGAGAACGATTCGACCGCGCATACCGATATCGATCGCAAGCTGTTCAATCAACTGCCGCTCGAAAGCCAGTCCTCGTCGCTAAGTTCGCTTGTGACGCTGGCTTCGCCGGGCATCGCGGCGGATTCGAACGGGCTCTTTCATGGCCTCGGCGACCACGCGGAAAATTCGTTTTCGGTCGACGGGCAGCCCATCACGGATCAACAAAGCAAGGTGTTCTCGAACCAGATTCCGGTCGATGCGGTCCAATCGCTCGAGGTGATCGACGGCGCGCCACCGGCCGAATACGGCGACAAGACGAGCGTGGTGATCGACGTGACCACACGCTCAGGCCAGGGCATGACGACGCCTCATGGTGAGGTGACGGCGGATTACGGCTCCTTCGGTACGGTCAATGGCGGCTTCAATCTCGGCTACGGGGGGCAGAACTGGGGGAACTTCATTTCGGCCAACGGGCTGAACACCAGCCGGTTTCTCGATCCGCCCGAATTCGTCGTGATGCATGACAAGGGGAACGAAGAGAATATTTTCGATCGCCTGGATTACCAGATCACGCAGGCGGATTCGTTTCACGTCAATTTGGAGTTCTCGCGGTCGTGGTTCCAGACGCCGAATTCCTACGACGCGCAATTCGCTTCGCCATGGTACGGAGTGGTTGTCGATAGCGGCGGCATACCCGCCAACACGTCGAATAACTGCGTCATCGCGGCGTGCACGCAGCCGGTGGGCCCTGCGGATCAACGTTCGCAGATCCTTACGTACAATATTGCACCGACTTGGACGCACGTGATCAATTTGAACACCGTACTCACGGCCGGTGCGTGGGTGCGCCACGACCAGTACAACTACTATCCGAGCGGCGATCCGTTCGCCGACCTGGCGCCGACCGACCTGCAAAGAGAAACCGTCACGCAGCTTCGTTTCCTCACCAATGCCGGAGCTCGAGCCAGCGTCTCCTACGTAAAGGGGATCAACAACATCAAGGCAGGCGTCAGCTACGAGCAGACGTTCCTCACCGAGAATGACGGCATCGGGATCGTCGATCCGACGCTCGGCGCGGAGCTTGGCTGCGAGAATCCGGATGGCACTCCGATGCCCAATACGGCGTGCGCCTTTGACCTCACGAACGGAGGCGGTCTCTACCAATTCCACGGCCACACGGACGTGAAGGAACTCGCACTGTACGTCGAGGACACGATTACCAAGAACAACTGGAGCTTCAATCTGGGGATACGCGGTGACGTGTATAACGGCATTTCCAAGGCGCAGCAAGCAGAACCGCGCCTCGGCATCGCCTACAACATCAAACAAAGCAACACGGTGCTTCGCGTGTCCTACGCGCGGACGCTCGAAACGCCTTTCAACGAGAACCTGGTGCTATCCAGCATCGGCTGCACCAACCCGGTTCTTAACCCGCTTCTCGCATGCGTATCGAATTCGTTGACTCCGTTGAATCCCGGCTTTCGCAATGAGTTCCATGCCGGTCTGCAACAGGCCTTCGGAAAACACGTCGTATTCGACGGCGAGTACATCTGGAAGTACACGCACAACGGCTACGACTTCAGCGTGCTCGGCAATACGCCGATCACGTTCCCGGTGGAATGGGATCGGTCCAAGATCCCCGGATTCACGGCGCGCACCAATATCACGAACCTGCACGGGATTACGGCCTACGTGATCATGTCCAGCGTTGCGGCGCGCTTCTTCAGTCCGCAAATCGGAGGCGCGGGCGAAAATCCCGCGGCGCCGAGCGGGGTATTCCGTATCGACCACGATGAGAAATTTAACTCGACGGTGCACATGCAGTACCAACCGTCGCTGCGCTTGCCGTGGATCGGTTTCAATTGGCGCTACGACAGCGGTCTAGTGGCAGGCGCTGCTCCGTGCTATGGGACAAACGCGAACAACGATTGCCCACAATCCGTAATCGACGGAGGCCAGCCGGCGATCCTGATGGAGGATCCGTTCGGCAACCCGCTGAGCGCCGACCAGGAATTCGAGGCGGGGTTCTTCTGCGGGGCATCTCATGCAACTCCGCCGTCGGCTGGGAATCCGATGGGGACCTTCATTACGTCGACCTTGCCCACGGTCGGCGGCGTGACCGCGTGCCCGGCAGCGCAGTTTGGTTCGACCCTCGTCAAGGTGCCCGCACCCGGCACCGAGAACGACGACAAGAACCCACCGCGCATCCAGCAGCGAAACCTCTTCGATCTCGCGGTCGGGGACGACAACCTGTTTCATGGAGACCGGTACAAATGGAGCGCCCGCATCACGGTGATCAACCTCGCCAATGAGTACGCGCTCTACAACTTCCTCTCAACGTTTAGCGGCACGCACTACGTAACGCCGCGAACGGTGACGGCGGAGATCGGCTTCCACTTCTAGTTTTCCATTCCGAGAAGACGCCTCCAACGCATCGCGCGCATCGATGGCGGCGGACTCATAAAGAGTCCGCCGTTCCTTTCCAGTTGTAATCGAGTTTCAACTTTGTTGTTGACACTCGATATCAACAGAAGCTAGACTCCTGGCCTCGATCGAGTTGATACTGACTTGCAACTGGAAGAGCGGGAGCTGCCTTTGTGAATCTTCGATTCGGTTGGCGTCGACACGCGCGCCCAGTGCGGTGTGCGACGAGATTCGTTGCGGTCGTTCTCGGCTCGGCTCTCGCCGCGCTGAGTCTTGCGCCACGCGCACACGCACAGG
Source organism: uncultured Acidobacteriota bacterium (assembly GCA_963743335.1). Classification (GTDB taxonomy): domain Bacteria; phylum Acidobacteriota; class Terriglobia; order Acidiferrales; family UBA7541; genus Palsa-295. The sequence goes on along the minus strand of CAVUPI010000001.1, from coordinate 775,825 downwards.
AGCCTCAATACTTCGTCACCTACTCGCACGCGCTCGAGGAGCCGGGAAACCTTGAGGTGGAGTTCCGGGGAACCGCGGCGTCGCCGAAGAATGGAAATCCGTTCGAGAGCGGCACCATCGAATTCGAATATGGCGTGAAGGGCTGGTGGACCACCGAGTTCTACCTGAGCGGGCAGACCACGCAGAACGACAGCACGGTCTACAACGGCTTCCGTTGGGAGAATCGCTTTCGCCCGCTGATGCGCGAGCATTTCATCAATCCCGTCCTGTATGCCGAATACGAGAATCTGAACGAAGCCGATCGCAGCCTGCTCGAAATCACCGGGCACGACGGCGTGCAGAACTACATCGTCCCCAACGGCATCGAGCGGGCGATTACCGAGCGCTCGCTCGAAATGAAGCTGATCCTCTCGAGCAATTTCCACGGCTGGAACCTCTCGGAGAATTTCATCACAGAGAAGGATTTGAACGAAAGTGACCCCTGGGAATTCGGCTACGCGATCGGCGTAAGCCGGCCGCTGGCTCTTGCGGCGAGCCCGAAGGAGTGTACGTTTTGCCGCGAGAATTTCGCGGCGGGCGCGGAGCTCTACGGCGGGCTCGGCGACGCGAACGGCTTTGGATGGAGAGCGACGTCGCAATATCTGGGGCCGATTGTCTCTTTCTCGATTCCCCACGGGCCGACGCTTTCGTTTTCTCCCAATTTCGGCTTGAACGACAACAGCCTCGGCGTGGTGTACCGCGTGAAGGTGTCGTACGAATTCCAGCAATTTTTCAGGAGCGTCCGGGGGATGCTGCCATGAGCGCGCCGAATCGTTTGGAGATCGCGGCAAAAGCACCGTCGAGCGATCGTACCAGGCCAGGAAACGCCATCGCGTTCACGCGGCTGCTGGCGGGCGCGCTGGCTCTGATCGCTTGCATGGCGGCGGCCAACGGCTCGTGGCTGAAGCACGTGCCAAAGAGGGATCGCGCGCGCGTGAATCCGTACGCAAGGCAGCAGGACGCAATCGCCGCTGGCGCGAAACTTTTCGCCGATCATTGCGCCACGTGCCACGGCGCAGACGCGCTCGGCCGCGGCAAGCGTCCCAGCCTTCGCAGCGAGCGCGTGCAGGACGCGACCGACGGCGAGCTGGCGTGGCTGCTGCGAAACGGCAACCTGCCGCGCGGCATGCCGTCGTGGAGCATGATGCCGGAGCCGTCGCGCTGGCAGGTGATCGCTTACGTGAAAAGCCTCGGCCCGAGCGTTGCTTCGGGTCCGCGCAGAATCGCAACATCCTCACGACAGGGCCCGTCCCGATGACACATCCGAAGAAACGAAATCGTCTGTGGATTCGCATGCTGGTTTTCTGCATCGCCGGAGCTCTGCTGCTCGGCGGCTGCAGCTCCGGCCAGGCTCCTCCTCCGCTCACGGAGCAGGAAGGGGCGCCTGCCGACCAGAACATCGGCGAACGTCTGTTTGTGGAGACGCGCTTCGCCGAATATTTCGCGGCCAACATGACGGACGTGAATGCGCCGCTGGCCGTGGGCGATCCGGTCGTCAGCACCGTGCAGAACGTGTATGCGCCGGCGCCGATGCCCGGCCCGTTCGCGGGGGAGTCGATCAACTGCCGCTCGTGCCACTTCGTGGTCGAGTTCGAGGGCGTTCCGCACGCGGGTAATCGCACCTACGCCGACTTCACGACGCGCAGCCCTTTGCCGCGCCCGATGGGCGGCTTCACGAATACGCCGCGCAACGCGATGCAGATGGTGAATTCGCTCGAGCCGCACAAAGGGCCCACGTTCCTGCACTTCGACGGAGAGTTCATCGACCCCGTTGACCTGGTACAGACGACGCTGACGGGCCGCAACTTCGGCTGGGCGCCGGATCAATATCAGCAGGCCGTGGCGCACATCGCCGCGGTGATTCGCGGCGACAACGGAATCAACACGCCCGCGGCCGAGTACGGATGCAATCTTTCGTACGCCACGATTTTTCTCGGCACCGACCCCAGCATCCCGTCAGACTGCAAGCTGCCCGCGCAATACCGGCTGAACGTCTCGACGGCAACGGACGATCAGATCCTCAATGATGTGGCGCAACTCATCGCCCAATATATGTACGGGCTGCTCTTCAAGCAGGACGAGCTCGGCCGTTACTACGCCTCGCCGTACGATGTCTTCGTGCGCATCAATCACCTGCCGCAGCAGCCGAGTGCGGGCGAGACGGAGCAGCAGTACGACCAGGATCTCTACCAGCAGCTGCTGGCGCTCTCGAGTCCGATCTGGGTGGACGGCACCTACGGTAGCTTCAAATATCACGCGCAGCCATTCCAGTTCGGACCAACGGAATTCGCGGGGCTGAAGATTTTCCTCGCGTCGGCCAGTGGAGCCACCGACGGCTCGCAGCACGCGGGAAATTGCGCCGCGTGCCACCTGGCCCCGAACTTCACGGATTTCCGCTTCCACAATACGGGCGTCGCACAGGAAGAATATGACGCCGCCAACGGCTCGGGCGCATTCGCCGCGCTCTCGATCCCGGGGCTTGCGGCTCGCAACGAGAATTACGACGCGTATCTGCCGATCACGACCACTCACCCGAACGCGACCGAGCGATTCCGCCACGCTGCGGTGCCCGGAAGCCCGCAGTACGCGGACCTCGGGCTCTGGAACATGTACCTCAATCCGGATATTCCGAATCCGCAGGCGAATCTCGCGTCGATCGTGTGCGCGAATTCCCAGAATTGCGCCGTCGATCAGGGACTCGCAAGCACCATCGCGCAATTCAAGACGCCCACGCTGCGCGATCTCGAGGATTCGGCGCCGTACTTCCACAATGGCAGCAAGCTGACGTTCACCGACGTGGTGATGTTCTACATCAACAGCTCGCAACTCGCGCGGCAGGGCCAGTTGCGCAACGCGCCGCCGGAGTTTCAGTCGATGTCGATCAGCCAGGCAGACGTGGCTGCGCTGACGGCTTTCCTGCAATCTCTCACCGAGGACTACGACGACACGTAGAAGCCGGCTCGAAGTGCACGCGATGCGTGCGCGGTCTTCGCCTCGCGAGCGGCAAATCGTGCGTCTGAAAATTCCTGCTACAATGAATTGCGCGGAGTCAGCCTGCGACGCAGGTGACGTTGCGAAAGCCTATTGAACCAACACTGGATCCCAGGGTGCTCGCGTCGTCCTGCCGTTGTGCATGTCCCGGGGCGGCTCGCCGTTTCGGGAAAGCCTGAAGGCAGGCGCAGGGCGCCCACCTATTTGTGGGGTTCAGGGCCTAGCAACGCACGGCGAAGTGGACCGCTCCGCTTCTAGAAACCACACAGATGAAAATCCTATTTATCGGCGATATCGTCGGTTCGCCCGGCCGCAAGATCGTTCACGAGCGGCTCGCGGACATCCTCTCCCAGCGGCAGATTGATTTGTGCATCGTCAATTGCGAGAACTCGGCTTCGGGCTTCGGCGTGACGCCCCGCATCGCGGAGGAGCTTTTCGCGGAGGGAGCGGATGTGCTCACGAGCGGCAACCACATCTGGAAGCGCAGGGAAATCATCGAGTATTTTCCGACGCAGCCGCGCCTGCTGCGCCCTGCGAATTTTCCCAGCAGCTCGCCGGGCCGTGGGCTCTACGTGGGCGAAAAGAACGGCACGGGCTACGCGGTGCTCGATCTGCAGGGCCGCACATTCATGACGCCGATCGACGATCCCTTCCGCACGGCCGAGCGCGAACTCGCGAAAATTCCGCCCGATGTGAAGGTGATCGTGGTCGACGTGCACGCCGAAGCCACCTCGGAGAAGGTGGCCATGGGCTGGTTCCTCGACGGCAAGGTTTCCGCGGTCCTCGGCACGCACACCCACGTCGCCACGGCCGATTTCCGGGTGCTGCCGCACGGCACGGCGTATATCACAGACGTTGGCATGACGGGCCCGCACGACTCGGTGATCGGGATGGAGAAGCAGGGCATCCTCGAACACTTTTTCGACAACACCATGCCGTCGCGGTTCGTGGTGGCCGAGGGCGACATCCAGATGAACTGCGTGCTGATCGATGTTGACGAGTCCACTGGCCGCGCGCGTTCAATCGAACGCCTGAATTTTCGCCTCGATTCGTAGTCGGCGATGTAATTCTGCGTTCATCTACGACGAGAACGGGGCGCGTGAAAGTTTTGCACAGTACTGACGAGAAGGCTTTGCCTGTGGAAATTCGCAACGAGCCGGCAAACGATCCAGATTTTGTGCCAAAAAATCTCGAAAACATGCCGTGCTCACGAAGTTTCGCCGGAAGCAACACGAAAATCGGCCTGTGGAAAAACTGTGAATCGCCTGTGAAACACGCAGCATAACTTCGTTGAATTTCCTCTTGCTCAGCGCGTTTCCTTTAGGCAGAATCCCCCCTCGCGCACGTACTCCGATAACAATCGAGCGCGAACACATCGACATGCCGCAGGTTAAGGCGGGGCGCGGTCTGCGGCATCGAGCCCGATCGACCAAACCAATATAGGCCTCCTATCGCGGGAGGTGGGTTTCCACAGTATTTCCACATCGGTGGAAATTGCATGGGGGCTATTTTTGATGACACTTTGGGATAAGGTCCTCCAGCACATGGAGCGCCGCGTAAATCCCCACAGCTTCGCCACTTGGTTCCGTCCCACGCGCCAGGAGAGCCTCGAAAGCGACCACCTGATGGTCCGCGTGCCGACCCGGCTTTTCTGCAGGCGGCTGAAGCAAACGTACGGCGAGCTCTTGCAGGCTGTGCTGGCGGAGGTAGGGCGCCCGGAAGTTGTGATCGACTTCATGTGTGTCGAGGCGGAACAGCCAGTGGCCAACCCGGCGGCGGTGGCCCAGGCAAAGCTGGACTTCGATTCCGCCGACCACCAACTGAATCAGCGCTACACGTTCGACAAGTTCATTGTCGGCGCGTCGAATCAGTTCGCGCATGCGGCGGCGCAGGCCGTGGCCGAGCAGCCGTCAAAATCCTATAACCCCTTGTTCCTCTACGGCGGTGTGGGACTTGGGAAGACCCACCTCATGCAAGCGATCGGCCACGAGTTGCGACGCCGGAATCCCGGCGTGCGGCTCACCTACATCAGCGCCGAGAAATTCACCAACGAGGTGATCGCCGGGATTCGTTTCGAGCGCATGCCGGCGTTTCGCGAGCGCTTCCGCAATATGGACGTGCTAATGGTGGACGACATCCAGTTCATCGCGCGGGCCGAGCGGACGCAAGAGGAGTTCTTTCACACGTTTAACGCGCTTTACGATCAGCAGAAACAGATCGTCATCTCATCGGACTGCCCACCGAAAGACATTTCATCGATCGAAGAACGCCTACGCTCGCGATTCGAATGGGGCCTGATCGCCGACATCCAGATGCCGGACCTGGAGACGAAGATCGCCATTCTCCAGAAAAAGGCCGACAGCGAGCACCTGGCCTTGCCGGACGACGTGGCGCAGTTCATCGCGCGCTCGATCAAATCGAACATTCGCGAGCTCGAGGGGGCGCTGATTCGGCTGATGGCGTACGCGTCGCTCACCGGCATCGAGATCAATCTTTCGACCGCCCAACAGGTGCTCAAGAACGTGATCGAGACGCAGGAAAAGAAAGTGACGATCGAGCAGATCCAGAAACGCGTCGGCGAGCATTTCGGCCTTCGCGCTGCCGATCTGAAAGTCCGCAGCAATTCCAAGGTGATCGCCTTCCCGCGGCAGGTTGCGATGTTTCTCGTGAAGCAGCTTACGTCGGCTTCCCTGCCGGAAATCGGGAAGCAGTTTGGCGGCAAGCACCACACCACGGTGCTGCACTCGATCAACAAGATTCAGGGCCTTCGGCAAGTCGATAAAGATTTGAACAAAACGATCAACAAGCTACTCGACTCGTTCGGATAGAGTTAAGGCCGCTCGCGCGGTGAAGGTCACTTCTCGCTGTGGATACCCACGGAAAAGCTTCACGGTCGGCGACTGGCTTGAGGTTTTTTGCACGGGCCGCGGAGTTATCCACAGTGTACGCGGGCATGGAAGTGTAATTCGCGCCGCGTGTTAGACTGTTTTCCGCAGATTCACACATGCGGCGGCTACTACGGTTTTAATTGTTTCTTAATTCTTTAAAATAGCTGTTCACAGTAGCCGCAACGAAAATCGACGCCGAACCACAAGGACCGCACGCAAATGGAATTCAGCGTAAAGAAATTCGATCTTCTGGAAGAGCTCAATCTTACGCAGGGCGTCGTCGAGCGCAAGACGACCATCCCGATCCTGTCGAATCTGCTGTGCGAGGCGAGCGGCAATCGCTTGACGATCACGGCGACCGATCTCGAGCTGAGCATCCGCACGTCGTGCGAAGCCAAGGTGAAGAAGGAAGGCGCCGGGACGATCCCGGCGAAAAAGCTTCTCGAGCTCGTGCGCCTACTGCCCGACGAAGAGATTAAATTCAAGCTCCTCGAAAACCATTACGTTCAGGTGACGTGCGACCGCAAGAGCTACAAGCTGATCGGCATGTCGAAAGAAAATTTTCCGGCGCTGCCGAATTTCCCGCATGCGCTGGTGCGAATTCCTGCCGAGTTACTCGCAAGCCTGATCGCGAAGACCACCTTCGCAATTTCACTCGAGGAATCGCGCTACACACTGAATGGCGCGCTGCTCGTGCTGAAGCCTGCTTCCGTGACGATGGTCGCGACGGACGGCCACCGCCTCGCAATGGTCGAAATCGACCACAAGCTCGAAGGGCTATCGACCGAGACGCGCGTGCTCGTCCCCAAGAAAGCGATGAACGAAGTGCAGCGGCTCGCGGCGGAATCGGGCGACAACGCGTTTGTAGAATTTGGCCAGGACGAGAGCCATCTCTTTTTTCAATTCGGCCCCCGCCTACTCACCTGCCGCAAACTGACGGGCCAATTCCCAAATTACGAAGCCGTTCTGCCGCGCGACGCGAACAAAACCATTGTGCTCGAGCGCAGCGAATTGCAGGACGCGCTGCGCCGCGTCTCGCAGCTTGCCGATCAGCGCTCGCACGCCGTGAAGTTCATGCTGGCGAAGGAAGGCGTGGAAATTTCCGCGTCCAGCCCCGAATACGGCGAAGCGAAAGAAGTGATCGACAAGGAATTCAAGGGCGATCCGATTGCCATCGGCTTCAACGCGCAATACATGCTGGACTTTCTCAGCGCCGCGGCCGATGGCCCGATCAGCTTTGAGCTCAAGGACGAACAGTCCGCAGGCCAACTCCGCCCGCTCGGCGACGAATCCATGCGCTATCGCTACGTCGTAATGCCGATGCGCATTTGATCGCCCAAAAGCCGCGCGAGGACGCTGAAATCGCGCGGCTTTTCTCTGTTTACCCGCACACTTTTTCGCATTTCGAGAAAGTCCCTTCTCCCGCGTGGTTCTGCACACTTGGACCGCTTTTAATCCACTGAAAACAATACAAATAAAACCAATTTAGGCCCCAAGAATCGGCTTGTGAATTACCCTCCATTCCGGTAAAATTTAGTCGTTCCGGAATCCTCCTGAACGGCACTTTGTTCGGCCTGCACCTTGCTCGGCGCGGGCGCCCGACCAGAACGGGCGAGCCTGAAATCGCGCCGCAAAAAGACGCAGCCGGGCACCCCCTTTCCGCAGGGGGAAACGAGGATCTCCGCCACGCTCCTCCGAATTTTCGGTGTGGAGCGGGATGGAGATGAGATACACCCTTCGAGTCCTAGCTCGACTCTGCATCGCGAGCGAGAGCGGGGCCAATGGGCAAGGCAAGCCCGCAGTGGCGGGCAAGTGTCGCGCACTTCCGCACGACAGCCTTCCCACGCACGTTTGAAAATCGCCCGAGCTTAAGTTTGCTCGGAGGCAGTCGCAGTCCGCACGCACTGAGGAGACGCACCATCCATGGGTGACAAAGAGACTCCGTCCGCAAAGGCTGCCGGGCCTGCCTCGACGGCAGGCGGGCACAAGTACGACGCTACTTCGATCAAAGTTCTCGGAGGCCTCGAGGCGGTTCGCAAGCGCCCCGCGATGTACATCGGCTCGACCGGCGAACTCGGTTTGCACCATCTCGTCTGGGAAGTGGTCGACAACTCGGTCGACGAAGCGATGGCGGGCTACTGCGATGAGATCAACGTGGTGGTGCACGACGACAACAGCGTCACCGTCATCGACAACGGCCGCGGCATTCCCGTCGACATGCACGCCACGGAGAAGAAGCCCGCCGCCGAAGTTGTTCTCACCGTGCTGCACGCGGGCGGAAAATTCGATAGCGACACCTACAAAGTTTCGGGCGGACTTCACGGCGTGGGCGTGTCCGTGGTCAACGCGCTTTCCGACTGGCTCGATCTGGAAATCTGGCGCGACGGCGAGGTGTGGGAGCAGTCGTACGAGAAAGGCGACCCGACCTCGAAGCTGAAAGCTTCCGGCAAAACGAAAAAGACGGGGACGAAAATCACGTTTCATGCCGATCCGTCGATCTTCTCGACCACCACCTACAGCTTCGACACTCTTTCGCAGCGCCTGCGCGAGCTCGCGTTCCTCAACAAGGGCCTGAAAATCACGCTCGACGACGAGCGCTCCAGCAAGAAAACGGAGTTCCGTTTCACAGGCGGCATCGCCGAATTCGTGAAGCATCTCAATCGCGGCAAGGGCGTCCTGCACGATTCCCCGATCTACATCGAGGGCAAGCGCGATCAGGTCGAAGTGGAAATTGCGCTCCAATACAACGACAGCTACGCCGAGAACATTTTCGCCTTCGCCAACACGATCAATACGGTCGACGGCGGCACGCACCTTTCCGGTTTCCGCTCGGCGCTCACGCGCACCATCAACTACTACGCGAATTCCTTCGGCATGCTCAAGGAGCAGAAGGACGAAGTCACAATCAATGGCGACGACGTCCGCGAAGGGTTGGTGGCCGTCGTTTCCGTGAAGCTGCCGCAGCCGCAGTTCGAAGGGCAAACCAAGGGCAAGCTCAATAGCGACATCAAGGGCCTGGTCGAATCGCTGGTGAACGAAAAGCTCGGCGAGTATTTCGACAAGCATTCCTCGATCGCGCGCAAGATCATCGGCAAGTGCATCGACGCGGCGCGCGCCCGCGAAGCCGCCCGCAAGGCGCGCGAGCTCACGCGCCGCAAATCCGCGCTCGATTCCTCGGGCCTTCCCGGCAAGCTCGCCGACTGCCAGGAACGCGATCCGGCGCGCTGCGAGCTGTTCATCGTCGAGGGAGAATCCGCCGGCGGCTCGGCCAAGGGCGGCCGCGACCGCCGCTATCAGGCGATCCTGCCGCTCAAGGGCAAAATCCTCAACGTCGAAAAGGCGCGCTACGACAAGATGCTCGGCCACGAAGAAATTCGCGCGATCATCACCGCCCTCGGCACCGGCATCGGCAAGGACGATTTCGACGCCTCGAAGCTCCGCTACCACAAAGTGATCCTGATGACCGACGCGGACGTGGACGGCAGCCACATTCGCACGCTGCTGCTCACCTTCTTTTTCCGCCACATGCGCGAGCTGATCGAAAAAGGACACATCTACATCGCGCAGCCGCCGCTCTATCGCGTGAAGCGCGGCAAGATGGACCGCTACATCCGCGACGAGCGCGATTTTTCGCGCGAGCTCATGAAGCGCGCCACCGAAGAACACACGGTGAAAAGCAAGAACGGCAAGACGCTCGAGGGCGGCGACCTCACGCAGTTCCTGCTCAACGTCCAGGAATACGATCAGGTGGCCGCGAAGCTGGGCCGCCGCCTGCGCGAGCCAAGGCTGGTCGATCTGCTCGCTGGAAGCGACCTCGAAAAAAAGACGGATTTCGCGGACAAGAAAAAGCTGCAGGAGCTGATGAAGGAAATCGAAAAGGCCAAGCTGGAGTTCGAGTCAAAACTCGAATTCGACGAAGAGCACAGCCTGCACGAGTTGGTGCTGAAGAATGGCACGGAAAAGCGCATCAACTGGGCGCTGGCCGCGTCGCCCGAGTACAAGCGCCTCCACACGCTGCGCCAGGCGATCGCGGACAACGACAAGCCGCCCTTCACGATCCAGCACAATGGCGATAAAGCGACGAAAGAAAGCGCGCTGCTGCTGCTGAATTATGTGCTTGAAGACGCGAAAAAGGAATTCACCATCACGCGGTTCAAGGGCCTGGGCGAAATGAATCCCGAGCAGCTCGGCGCCACGACGATGAACGCCGAGACACGCACGCTCCTCAAGGTCCGGCTCGAGGATGCCGTCGCCGCCGAAACCATCTTCAGCACGCTGATGGGCGAAAACGTCGAGGAGCGCCGCAAATTCATCGAGGAGAACGCCCTCGACGTCGTCAATCTCGATATCTAGTGGCACGCCTCCGGGGCTTGGGAGAACAATGACGAATCAACTTTCGCATTTCGCGATTCATGCCGACGACCTTGAGCGCGCGCGCAAATTCTATGGCGGCGTGTTCGGCTGGGCTTTCCAGGGCTTCGGCGGCGGGCCCATGACGGACTTCTGCCAGATCAAGGACCCGGCGGGTAACCTGCTCTTGCCGCTCGGCGCCATTCAATCGCGCAAGTTCAATTCGGCGTCGCAGCCTGTGTACGGCTTCGAATGCTCGATCGCGGTGGCCGACGTGGGCGCGGTCGCGAGAGCGGTCGAGACGAATGGTGGAAAAATCTTGATGCAGAAAGCACCGATCCCGGGCGTCGGCTGGATCGGCAAGTTTCTCGACACCGAGGGCAATCTCGTCTGCGCGATCCAATACGACCCCGCAGCGAAATAGCAAGACACGAATCACGGATCACCAGTCACGAGTCACGAAAGGGTTTCAATGGCTGACGAGCAAAACCAGTCGATCATGACGCCGGTCGATATCGAATCGGAAATGAAGAAGTCGTACCTCGATTACGCGATGAGCGTAATCCTGGCGCGCGCCATTCCCGATGTCCGCGACGGCCTCAAGCCGGTGCAGCGCCGCATCCTGATCGCGATGAACGATCTCGGCCTCGCGTCGAACAGAGGCTTCCGCAAGTGCGCGAAGATCTGCGGCGATACCTCGGGCAATTATCATCCGCACGGTGAGGCGGTGATTTACCCGGCGCTCGTCCGGCTCGCGCAGGATTTCAGCATGCGCTATCCGCTGGTCGACGGGCAGGGCAACTTCGGCTCGGTGGACGGCGACCCGCCGGCGGCGATGCGATATACCGAAGCCCGCCTTTCGAAGATCGCCGAGGAAATGCTCGCGGACATCGACAAGGAGACGGTCGATTTCGTCGACAACTTCGACCAGACCCGCGAAGAACCTCGGGTTCTCCCTGCGAGAGTTCCGAATCTCCTGATCAACGGCGCGAGCGGAATCGCCGTCGGCATGGCGACCAACATTCCGCCGCACAATCTGACGGAAATCGTCCAGGCCTGCATCCAGCTGATCGAGAATCCCGAAATCACCTTGAAGCAGCTGATGAAGATCGTCCCCGGCCCGGATTTCCCGACGGCGGGCTACATCTACGGCCGCGATGGAATCGAGCAGGCGTACAGGACCGGCCGCGGATCGTTCCAGGTGCGCGCCAAGGCCGCCATCGAGCAGCGTGGCAAGGACCGCCAGGACATCGTCGTCACCGAGCTGCCGTATCAGGTGAACAAAGCGCGGCTGATCGAGCACATCGCCGAGCTGATCCAGAACAAGAAAATCGACGGCATCGCCGACATCCGCGACGAAAGCGACCGCGACGGCATGCGCATCGTGATCGAAATCAAGCGCGACGAAGAGCCCGAAATCATCCTCAACAAGCTTTTCAAGATGACGCAGATGCAGGAATCCTTCGGCATGATCCTGCTGGCGATCGTGGCCGGACAGCCGCGCGAATTGGGCCTGCTGCAATTGCTCCAGCTCTTTATCGAGCACCGCGTGGACGTCGTGCGCCGCCGCACGCAGTACGAACTGCGCAAGGCGCGCGAGCGTGAGCACATTTTGCTCGGCTATCAGGTGGCGCTCGATCACATCGACGACGTGATCAAGATCATTCGCGGATCGTCCAGCCGTGCGAACGCCCGCGAGAATTTGCACGAATTCTTCGAGAACAAGTCCGTCAGCGTCTTGGTCGGCGGCAAGCAAACCACGATCAAGGGCGTGAAGCTCGACGCCAAGAAATACGGCATCACCGTCGCCAGCAGCGGCGAAGGCCTCGGCCTCAGTTACCTCCAGATCGACGCGATCCTCGAATTGCAGTTGCACCGCCTCACGCAGCTTTCCGTCGACGAAATCCTGAAGGAACTCGCGCAGATTCGCGAGCGCATCGCCGAGCTCGAATCGATTCTCGCCAGCGACAAGAAGCTGAAAGCCGTGATCGTCGCCGAGCTGCGCGAAGTGATGAAGGCCTACGGCGACGACCGCCGCACGCAGATCGTCGATCGTGTCGAGGAGATCAAGCTCGAGGACCTGATCAAGGACGAGGAGATGGCGATCACGGTCAGCCACGCCGGCTACGTGAAGCGCACCTCGGTCGATACCTATCGCCACCAGTCGCGCGGCGGCAAGGGCCGCATCGGCGCGAAAACGCGCGAGGACGATTTCGTCGAGCACTTCTTCACCGCGTCGGCGCACAGCTACATTTTGCTGTTCACGTCGAAAGGCCGCGTCTACTGGCTCAAGGTCTACGAAATTCCCGAAGCCGCGGCGGCCACGCGCGGCAAAGCGATCAACAATCTCGTGCGCTTCCAGGACGGCGAGAAGCTCACGGCGGTCGTCCCCACGCGCAATCTCGAAGAGACGGGCCGCTACGTCTTCCTCGCCACGAAAAACGGCACAGTGAAGAAATCCGAGCTTGACGGAGTTTTCCAATCCGCGCCCCTCGGGCATCATCGCCATCAGTCTCGATTCGGACGATGAGCTGATCGGCGCGAAACTTACCGACGGAAAACAGATGGTCTTCCTCGCGAGCCGCGACGGCCAGGCCATTCTCTTCCGCGAGACGGAAGTGCGTTCGATGGGCCGCGCCGCGGGCGGCGTCAACGGAATGGACCTCGCGAAGGGCGATTCCGTCGTGTCGATGGACGCGGCGCAGGTGGATTTCGGAATCATCCAGAAGGAATACAAGAAGGACACGCAGAATCTCGACGAGCTCGAAAGCGACGAGATTCGCGAATCGCTCACCTCGCTGATGCTCACCGTCGCCGAAAAGGGCTACGGCAAGCGCACGCCGCTCGCGGAATACCGCGTTACGTCGCGCGGCGGCAAGGGCGTGATCAACCTGAAATCGACCGACCGCAACGGTCCGGTCGTCGCGGCGCTGCAGGTGCGCGAGGATTCCGACGTCATGATCATCACCGGCCACGGCAAGGTGATCCGCGTCCACGCCGCCGAGATCCGCGAGGCCGGCCGCTCGACGCAGGGCGTCCGCCTGCTGCGCCTCGACGAAGGCGACCGCATCGCCGCTGCCGCCGCCATCCTCGAAGAGGAAAACGGCGCCGCCGAGCCGGAGAAGAAGTAGTGAGTAATCAAGAAATCGTCTGGGCGCTTGGGGCGACAGCAATCGCGCTCTCCGCGATGTTGCTCTGGCTTAGAGATCGCTTTCGCGATCTCAAGCATGTTCCGGAAGCCGAGAGAAAGCGCAGCGAACGGCGAAATGCAGTGGGCGGGTGGGCCTTTTTGAGCTTCGTTTATTCGGCTGCCTTCGCTTATCGCGCTCTGAGCTCAGGCGATAAACCTCAGCGAATCGCGTTCGGCCTGGCAGCAATGGGACTGTTGGTCGCTTTCTGGAGCTCGGTTAGGCTATACCGAAAGATTGGGAGAACGAGGTGAGTCATCGGAACGAACTCGCGAACTTACTGCGCGCGAAATCGATCAAGCGCGGCGAATTCACGCTGGCCTCCGGCAAAAAGAGCAACTACTACCTCGACTGCCGGCTGACGACGCTCGACGCCCAAGGCGCGCTCCTCACGGGCTACTGCGTGCTCGAACTCCTCGACGAAATGGGCGTCCGGCCCGACGCCATCGGCGGGCTCAGCATGGGCGCCGATCCGGTGGTGTCCGCGGCGATTGTGGTGAGCGCCATTGAAAGGCGGCCCGTGCAAGGCTTCCTCGTCCGCAAGGAAGCGAAGGGCCACGGCCGCAAGAAGCAAATCGAAGGAATGGACCAGACGCAGGGCAAGCGCGTGGCGATCGTAGACGACGTATGCACCACGGGCGGCTCGACGCTCGAAGCCATCGAGGCCACCACTCGCGAAGGCTGCGAAGTGGTCGCCGTGATCAGCCTCGTGGACCGCGAAGAGGGCGGCTCCGACATGCTGCGCGCGAAATACAACTACCGCTCCATCTTCACCGCGCGCGAATTGCTCGAAGAAGGAGCAGCGGGCTCAGCGCCGCCGAAGGCCGCTTCGCACACCTCGCAGTGAATCTCCGAAAACGCCACACAAGGACGAACCGTGCGCTTTGCGCGACACCTAGCCATTCCGCGCGCCCGCGTCGCCGCGAGAACGTACTAGAATGGTTTCGCATTCATTTCGCTGAGGGGGAATCATGAAGCGTCCCGGCAGACACCTGCCCATGTCCAAGCTTGCCTACAAGGATCCCTTATTCATGGAGAGCCTGCCCGCCCGCCCGCTGCGCATCCTGGCGGAGTACATCGATCCCATCAACCGGCTGCGCCGCGCGCGCGTGGGCGACACGATTGTGATGTTCGGCTCGGCGCGCATCCAGCCGCGCGACAAAGCCCTGGCAGCGCTGAAAAAGGTGCAGCAAGCCGCGAAGGGGCGCCGCACGCCCGAATGGAAAACCAAGATCGTCGCCGCGAAATCGATTGTCGAGATGTCGCGCTATTACGAGGAAGCGCGCGAGCTCTCGCGCCGCATCACCTCCTGGGCGATGACGCTCGGTCCGCATCCCAAGCGCTTCGTCGTCTGCTCCGGCGGCGGGCCCGGGATCATGGAAGCGGCCAACCGCGGCGCGGCCGAAGCGGGCGGCTCGTCGATCGGCCTCAGCATTCAGCTGCCGCACGAACAGCTGCCGAACCCCTACATCACGCCCGAGCTGAATATCTGCTTCCACTATTTCTTCATGCGCAAGCTCTGGTTCGCCCAGATGGCCAAGGCGCTGATCGTTTTCCCGGGCGGCTTCGGCACCATGGACGAATTGTGGGAGCTGCTCACGCTGCTGCAGACGGGCAAACTCTCGTCGCACCACCTGATCTTGATCTACGGCCGTAAATACTGGGACAAGGTGCTCAACTGGCGGCACATGGTGCGCAGCGGAACCATCAGCGAAGCCGACTACAAATTGCTGCAGTTCGCCGATACGGTCGATGAAGCATTCGACCGGGTACGCGCCGAGATGGAAACACACCACCTCGCCCTCGACGCTGACTAGGAAGCGGCTTTTACTCGAATCGAAATTTGGAGAAGGATCGCTCAAGGGGAAGGATCGGAATCCTCCCCCTTTTCTTTGGCCCTGCGGAGAGACAGAAAGAAACGCGTCAGTTGTTGGAAACTTCGAGATCGGCCAGGAACACCGCGTTAAACCGCTTCTGCTCGCCCTGGTCGTGCAGCAGGACCACCGGCGACAGGTGCAGCGATTGCTTGCAGTTGCGGCAGACGCTCATCTCGCCCTGCAGATCCTGCACGAACCCATCCGTGAAGTGATACTCCGACCGCGGTCGCCGGGCTGCCTTCGCTCCGTGCGTCCCGCAGTGCGGGCATGTGAACTCCACGAGATCCTCTTGCGGATCGCGATTCAGCGCCGCCCATCCCGTATATCGAACACCCACTGTATCGAGAGAACTACGACTCATGACGCCACCTCTCTTATAACCGCTTACTCGCGCCCATTTTGGGCCGTCTACGAATTCTTAGACGCTCGAATCTCGAAAACCGATTCACGCTTTCGTACAGTCCCGCAAGCCCCAAAGCTGCAGTGCTCGGGCCAATCATCTGGCGTTCGGCGACCGTCTAGTAATAAGGGTGGGAACCGGCTCCGTCGATTGGTGTCTATCATTACAGAACAGGACGATCGCAGCAGCCACCCATTGCTGGCCGGGAATAAGGCCGAGCGAATGGGAGGGCCAGCGGCGAGCCCTGAGCATCCGGCTCAGGCGACAATGCGTTCCCCCTGCTGTCTATTCGAGCGCGGAGGTGTGTCTATGGACGAGTTGGGAAACCTGTCGAACTGCGTGATGGATAGCGATTCCGGAGCAACGGGCCGAGCCAGGAGGCTTCGCCGGGAAGCTTTCGTCGGGTCCTTGATTCTGGAAGCGGCCGTCGTAGGCGCGATGTTGCTGTGGCCGCTGCTCGCGCCCGCCGTCCTGCCCGCACAGATGGCGGTCACGCCCGTGCCTCCCTATCAGGGTGACCATCGGCGACGGCCCTGTGGGCTTTGGCCCTGGACCGGACATTCCCGGCGGAAGCCGCGATGGTCGGCCCATCGAGTTGCCGAGCCCGACGGTCACGAAGGGGCCGCTCAAGGTCAGCGCAGGAGTGATGGCGGCACTCCTGATCCATCGCGTCCAGCCCGACTACCCGGCGGTCGCCATAGCCATGGGGTTATCGGGGACTGTGGAGCTGCAAGCGAGAATTGGAACCGACGGCACGGTGCAGGAGCTCGAAGTCGTAAGCGGGAATCCGATCCTGGCGCGGGCCGCCATCGAGGCCGTCCAGCAGTGGCGCTACCAGCCCACAAGGCTGAGCGGCCAGCCGGTCGAGGTGGAAACGCATATAACGGTTACGTTCTCTATGCACTAGGGAATCAGCGCGGCAACGACTTGTGGCTTGCTCCCGCTGCTCGCCGAGAGCAAGCCACACGCTGCCGAAGCGCGATTGGCGGTAAGCCTAGGTCGGCCTAGAACTTGAACACGATTCCGCTCGAGACACGCACATTGTTCTGTGTGTTCCCAAAGAACCGCGTCGGCAAGTAATCGCCTTCGATCACCCGCCAGTAGATGCCGTGAATCAGTTCCGTATCGATACCGCCGCCGATGGCCACCGCAAGCGACGTATCGGCAAACGGCCCGGTGCTCACGTGAGCGCCGCCGACCAGAACGTGCGCAAAGGGAGACACCCGCGTCGGCCACGAAACCTGCGGCCCGAACAGGAAAGTGTTGATCGATGTGCTCACGCCGTCCGGCGAGCCGTAGTGCCCATCGATGTCGACCACGCCGCCAAGCCAATCCTCGAACTTATATTGTCCCGCGATCTCCCACCCATTGGTGTTAAACCCGGTGGTTTCAGGGTTGAAGGCGGGAGTAGCGTCCACTCGCATATAGGAATAGCCGCCAAAGACCTCGACCTTGTCCTGCGCTTGCGTCTTTAGCGGAGCCAGCGAGATCAGCAAAACCAACCCAAGCAACAGCGACAGTCTTCGTGCCATGAAGTGTCTCCTCCTCAGGAGAATTCGATTTTGAGATTTTGACACTGCCCTCGCGCAGGCCCGTGCCCCTTTTTCGCGCCTCATCGGCGCCAGACCCCAGTGGGCGAGGGGTCCCGAAACATCGGCGAAATGGACCGACCCCGTTTTGATGCGGGTGGAGGGTAGGGGAGTTACTCGAAAAGGCCACGCATATCATATGCAGCTATTGTCCCTTCGTATTTGTATATATGGAAAACTGGATAGAGGCCATAATACCGAAACTCGTGTAACTGTAAAGATATGTATTTACGACGCTTATTAGATTCTGTGTTGTGGAATTGGACTTGCCTATGCTACGTACGTTCTCATTAGAAGCTGGGGCTGCTGTCCGCAATTCCCGTCTTGCCGGAAATTTACCCGATGGGCACTGGGTGCATGGCACCCGCTTAGGTGCGCGACTTTTTGGAGCCAGGTGACCTGGGAAGCACGGCAATCATTTGAATTTGGAAGGAAATTGAGGAGGGGGTATGACTTGCAAGCGTTTGCTTTTGATTTTCGGCTTGGTACTCGCGATGGCGGGTGTGGCCTCTCAGCCAGCTTGGTCGCAATCGGAGTCAGGCGCGGTCACGGGTGTGGTCACCGACTCGACTGGGGCAGTGATTCCGAGCGCCACGGTCACAGCGAAGAGTAACGCGACTGGCGCGACAAGAACCGTGACGTCGGGAACTACAGGCCGATACCTGATTCAGGGCCTGATCCCCGGGATTTACACCGTGACCGTCACGAGCGGGAGCTTCCAGCCGTTCAAGTCGCAGGCTGAGGTCACAGTCGGCGGAAACGTCACCCTCGATGCTCAGCTATCGCTCTCCGGCACCACGACGACGGTGGAAGTGGTCGGCGCCGGCGGGACGACGGTGAATACCCAGTCCCAGGAACTCTCGCAGCTGGTCGGCACGACGCAGATGGCCCAGCTCCCCAGCCTGAATCGCGACCCTTACGATTTCGTCGCCCTCTCCGGCAACGTCAGCAACGGTGACATCACCAGCAACGGAGGCGCGCCCAACGCGGCGACCACCGTCGGCCAGAGCATCACGGGCTATGGCGTCGGCTATTCCATCAACGGGCAACGCGAAACCGGCACTGAAATTCTTTTGGACGGCGTGGAAAACATAGGCGTATTCAGTGAGATCGCAGGCCAGCCGGTGCCGGCCGATTCGATTCAGGAGTTCAGCATCATTACCAATAACTTCGGTCCTGAGTACGGTCGCGCCTCCGGCGGCGTCGTCAACGTCGACAGCAAGCACGGTACGAACCAGATTCACGGCGACGCGTTTGAGTTCAATCGCCTTTCAGCGTACACAGCCAACACCTACGGCAACGTGGCGAATGGCGTTCCCAAGGGCATTTACGCGCGCAACAACTTTGGCTACGACGCAGGTGCTCCGATCATCAAGAACAAGCTCTTCGTCTTCTTCTCGGAAGAGTTCGTTCGAGTGCGCAGCAACTCCCAGCAGACCGAGGAAATTCTCGATCCGTCTTTTGTCAGCCTCCTCCCAGCCAACGATCAGGCCTATTTTACGAAGTTCGGAACGGGCGCTGACCCGGTCTCCGGCACGGTTGTTACGGCGGGACAGCTGGCTGCAAACTCGAGCGTCGCCTTCCCTGGCGGGACGTTTCCATTGATCAACGGCATTACGCCTGTTTCGCCGACCCAGCCCGTGTTCGATGTGGTCAACTTCACCGCCCCGTTCAATGCGGGCGGCGGCGTTCCCCAAAACACCTACAATCTTTTGGGGCGTCTTGACTACAACCTGAGCGACAAAACGACGATGTTCTTCCGCTTTGCTCGTTACAGCGAGAACGATTTTGGCGGGTCCACTTTCTACAGTCCTTACCCGCAGTACAACGTGGGCAACGCGAGTCTCGATAACAGCTCGCTTTTTTCGCTCACCCACGTCTTCAACGATAACTTGCTCAGCACCACGAAGTTGAGCTTTGCGCGCTACAACACGGGCAACAGCTTCGACAATACGTTGACGCAGACTCCGAACCTGTATCTCAGCACAAGCAGCTATCAGGAGCAGGTCGACTATGTGACGGGTAATGTGATCCAGTTGCCGGGACTGGAGAACACCGCGGAAGGTTCGGGCGGGTTGCCATTTGGCGGTCCTCAGAACACGTTCCAACTGTCCCATGATGTGGCATGGACCAAGGGAAAGCACACCATGCATTTCGGCGGTGAGTTTACTTACATTCAGTTGAACGTGGCCTATGGGGCGTATTATCAGGCCAACGAGGTGCTCGGCTCGGATCTTGGTCCATCGCTCAGCAGCTTGGTGAATGCCGGCGGCGACATGCAAAACGGCGTATTCGCAAGTCCGACGCTCCAATTTCAGGCTCGCGTGGACGCGCAAGGCGCG
This sequence comes from uncultured Acidobacteriota bacterium, assembly GCA_963743335.1. GTDB lineage: Bacteria > Acidobacteriota > Terriglobia > Acidiferrales > UBA7541 > Palsa-295. The sequence continues at coordinate 756,161 of CAVUPI010000001.1, read as the reverse complement.
CTGCCCTGCGCCACCGATGCCTTCGGAAATGAAATCCAAACCGCTGCCTGCACCGTGACGCCACCCCTTCCGGCGGCCAATCCCGCGCGCAGCTACCGGTACAAGGATTGGGCTTTGTACGCGGGTGACAGCTTTAGACTTACGCGCAAGCTGACGCTCAACTACGCCCTGCGCTACGAGCACTACGGCGTGCAGCACAACAACAAGGCCGACCTCGATTCCAACTTCTACGATGGCGCTGGCAGCTACCCGGAGAACGTGGCTGACGGCGGTGTCTTCCTCACCAGCCAAAGCCCGATTGGCGAATTCTGGAAGCCCCGCTGGGGCACCTTCGCGCCGCGCGTCGGTTTCGCCTATGATCTCTTCGGAAACGGCAAGACGGCTTTGCGCGGGGGCTTCGGCATCAGCTACGAGCGTAACTTTGGCAACGTCACGTATAACGCCAGCTTCAACCCGCCGGCAAGCGCGGTGCTGAGCGACAATTGCAGCGCGAACGGCACCACGGGCGCTATCGGAACCAATTGCAACTATTTCGTCACGAACAACGACCTCGGTCCTCTAGGTCTCCCCGGAGCGTCGGCTCCGCTTCCTCCCGTTGAGTTGCGCGACGACGGAGCTAACAACGAGGTAGCCCAGACGCAGTTCTGGAGCTTGGACCTCCAGCACGAACTCGCGACCAATACGCTTCTGGACGTGTCGTACAGCGGTGCGCACAGCATCCATCTCTACGATCTCGAGAACATCAACATGATCGGCGCGGCTCAGGAATACCTCGGAGCCCCGCTGATCACGGACCCGGCCTGCCCCTACACCAACCCGACGACGGGCGACAACGTGTGCTACACGCGGCCGAACTCGCAATATGCGGCGATCAACCTCCGCGGCAGCGGCGGCATCAGCTCCTATAACGCGCTCAACGTCAAGTTCCAGACCCAGAATCTGCACGACACCGGTCTGAGCTTGGTCGCGAACTATACGTGGGCGCATTCTCTCGACGACCTCAGCACCACTTTCTCGGACGACTTGGCCCAGGGATCGCTCGGCTACACCAACTTCCTGGATCCCAAGCTCGACTACGGAAGCTCGGACTTCGACGTTCGCCACCGCATCGTCATATCTCCGATCTGGCAGACGCCGTGGTTCAAGGATGGAAGCGGTTGGCAGCGGCAGGCACTGGGCGGTTGGACGGTTGCTAGCGTCTTCACGGCCCGGAGCGGAATTCCATTCTCCATTTACGACGAGAGCTACCTGATTAATTTCTACTCGATTCCGCGGCTGACGCCTGCGACCCCGATTACGCAGTACCACACGGGAACACCGGTGCCGGTGCCTGGCTCACCCAACACGTTTACCGCGTTGAACATCCCGGCTCCGGCCGCCATCGGTCCGCTCAATCCGACGCTGGGTCTCTCTGACTTCGGGCCCTACCCGGCCGACATGACCGGAAGAAACGGCTTCCGCGCGCCCGGTGCCTGGAACGATGATCTTTCGATCAGCAAGAGCTTCCGGCTGACGGAAAGGTTCGGACTGGAGTTCAGAGCTGAGGCGTTTAACATATTCAATCATCATAACTACTACGTGAACCCCGACTTCGATTACTACGGTGGACCCACCACGACCGGGCTCCAGGTGATCGAGCAGAAGGGCGGTCTCGGCAACTCGGCCCTCGGCGGCAACAACGACGAGCGGCGGTTTGGCCAGTTCGCACTCAAGCTAACCTTCTAACCAGAAGCCGATTGGGTTGTGCACGCGGCGGGGGAGCCTCACGGCTCCCCCGTTTTGCTTTTCGGACCAGAAGTCGTAGCGCTGGCGCCCCCATCGGCTCTTTCCCGCGTACTACCTGCGAACCCCGGGCAATTTCCAGCGCAACTTCGGCGCCCTCCCCTGCGTATAAGTATAATAGGCCAGCCGGGACCTCGAGCTGGGACCGCCGAACACCCCTATGACCGGAAAAACCTCCATGAGCCTGGGCGAAGCCATCCACATCGCCACGGCCAGCCTGTGGTCGCACAAGATGCGCAGCGTGCTCACGCTGCTGGGCGTCGTGATCGGCGTGATGTCCGTGATCGCGGTCGTCAGCCTCGTCAACGGCCTCAACGACTACGTCGCCGAAAAGATTTTCAACCTCGGCGCCGACGTCTTCATGATCAATCGCTCGCCCTCGATCATCACCAATATCGATCAGTGGGAGTCCGCGCAGAAGCGCAAGAAATTCCACTTCGATGATTACGAAGCGCTTCGCGACAATTGCCGCAGCTGCGTAGCCGTCGCCGCCAGCCTCGATAAAACCGGCCAGGTGAAGTACGGCACCAACACCCTCGACGATTCCAACATCATCGGATTCACGCACGAGATGCCGGAGGTCTACAGCCGCGAGCTCGCCGAAGGGCGCTATTTCACGCGGCTCGACGTGGCCCGCAGCGCGCAAGTGTGCGACGTCGGATTCGACATCGTCGATAAGCTGCTCCCCGGCTCCGATCCCATCGGCAAGGAAATCCGCGTCGATACCGGTCAGTGCGAAATCATCGGCGTCGCCAAGAAGCGCGGCTCGGTGATGGGCCAGTCGCAGGACAACTGGGTCATCATGCCGATCACCACGTACGAAGGAATCTACGGCGCCAACGACTCGGCTCGCCTGTGGGTGAAAGCCGCCGGCACCAAGTCGCTCGATGCCACGATGGACGAGGTCCGCATGCTCCTCCGCGCGCGCCGCCACGTCGAGTATCGCGACGCCGACGACTTCGCGATGGAAACGAACGCGTCGTTCCTCCAGATCTGGGGCAGCATCAGCAGCACCTTCTTCGGCGTCACCATCGGCATCGCCTCGATCTCGCTGATCGTCGGCGGCATCGTGATCATGAACATCATGCTCGTGTCCGTCACCGAGCGGACGCGCGAAATCGGCCTGCGAAAATCCCTGGGCGCGCGCCAGGCGGATATCCGCATGCAATTCCTGATCGAATCGGCCACGATCGCGGCGGTCGGCGGCGCGCTTGGTGTGATCCTCGGCATCCTGCTGGCAAAAATCGTCAGCTTGACCACCTCGCTGCCCAGTTCCGTGCAGATCTGGTCGGTCCTCATGGGACTGATCGTGGCGACGGGCGTCGGCCTGTTTTTCGGCGTGTATCCGGCCTCCAAGGCCGCGCGCCTCGATCCGGTGGTCGCGTTGAGGTCCGAGTAAGGGAGAGGCGAATCGTGGCTCAGAGACGCGGCTTCGGCGAATTCAAGGAATCACTCTCGCTGGCGTTCGACGTGTTGCGTCGCAATACGCTGCGCTCGTTTCTCACGGTGCTGGGCATCGTGATCGGCGTCACCACCATCATCGTGATCGGCGCGGTAATCAACGGCCTCAATTCCAACGTGATGGGCAATATCCAATCGCTCGGTTCGAGCACCGTGATCGTCTCCAAGTTTTCCTGGGCCACGCTCGGCCGCCTCTCGCCGAAAGTGCTGCAGCGCAAGGATCTCAATCCGGAATGGGTCAAAGGCTTGAGGGAATTGCCGCACGTGGTAGCCGCCGCGCCCGTGGAGCAAATCGAGAATTACGCCGTGGGCGCGGGCGCCAGTGAAGTGCGCCGCGGCGACCTTCGCGCGAAAAACGTGATTTTGACGGGCGAGGGGCCCGCCGTCGCGCAGATCAGCGACTTCAATCTCGAGCGTGGGCGGTTTTTCAATCAAACGGACGAAGCCCACCGCTCCGCTGTCACCGTGCTCGGCCACATCACCGCCAACACTCTGTTTCCCAATGGGGAGGACCCGGTCGGTCAGGAAGTGCTGCTCGAGGGCCAGGTATTCACCGTCATCGGCGTTCTGGAAGAGCAGAAGCAGGCGTTGGGCACGGGAGAAAATCCCGAAGACAACACGGCGCTCGTCCCCTTCTCGATGATCCAAAAGCTGCACCCCGAATTCAAGAACGTGGTGTTCATGGCCAAGGCCGACACGACGGACAATCTTCCCCTCGTGGTCGATGAGATCGACGAGTACATGCGCCGCATGCGGAAGCTCTCTTCCGACAAGGACGACGATTTCGCGATTCTCACCACCGACACGTTCCTCGATCTCTGGAATCAGATTTCGAGCGGAATTTTCATCGTCATGATGGCCGTGGGTTCGGTAGCGCTGCTGGTGGGCGGGATCGGCGTGATGAATATCATGCTCGTCAGCGTCACGGAGCGGACCCGCGAGATCGGCGTCCGCAAAGCAATCGGCGCGCGCCGCAGCAATATCCTCACGCAGTTTCTGCTGGAAGCAGTCACGCTCGCGATCGTCGGCGGCGCCACCGGCGTGGTGCTCGGCTCCACGTTCGTCTTGATCGTCCGGCTCGCCGTCCCGTCGTTCCCCGCCTCGGTTTCCTTCACGCTGATCGCCCTCGGCGTCTCCGTCGCCGGAATGATCGGCATCTTCTTCGGCGTCTACCCCGCATGGAAAGCCGCCCGCCTGAATCCAGTCGAAGCCCTTCGCTACGAGTAGGGACGAGGGCCAGGTATGAGGGGCGAGTCTGTTAGCTGGCCTTATCGCGAAGTTTCTGAATGAGACCGGAGAGCATGCGCCCGACCTCGTCCGTCGCAACCAAAATCGCTTCGATATCGTGGGACGACAAATAGGCGAGACGCACGGCGATCTGGAAGTGTGTTTCGAGTTCGAGTAGAGAGCCGCGCGCAATCGAAAGATGGCGTAGATAATCCCCGGTGTGCTTCCGCCCATGGCCCTCGGCGATGTTGGCGGGTATAGATACGGCCGCTCGGCGGACTTGCGAAATGAGACCGTAACTTTCGTGATGAGGAAGCTTCGCCGCCAGTCCGTAGCTGGCCACCACTAAATCCATAGACTTTTGCCAAACCAGAAGATCGCGATAGCTCTTGATTTGGCCTCGCATTTCCTCGCCCTCACCCCTCGCCCCTCGCGCCTGCCAAGGCTGCAAGCGATTCCTCAAATGGTGCCCGCGCCACGCCACGCTCCGTAATAATCGCGGCGATAAATTTCGAGGGCGTCACGTCAAATGCCGGATGCGCGGCGCGGACATCAGCCGAGATGCGCACGCCCGCGAGATGCGTCACTTCCTCCTGCGAGCGCTCTTCGATTGGAATTTGTTCGCCTGAAGCAATCGACATGTCGATCGTCGAAATCGGCGCCGCCACGTAAAACGGAATTCCATGCTCGCGCGCCAGCACCGCAATTCCGTAGGTGCCGATTTTGTTCGCCGTGTCGCCGTTGCGCGCGATCCGGTCAGCGCCAACCACCACCGCGCCCACGTTCCCCGTTTTGAGGAAGTGGCCCACCATGTTGTCCGTGATCAGCGTGAGCGGAATGTGGTCCCGATGCAGTTCCCATGCGGTCAGCCGCGCGCCCTGCAGGTAGGGCCGCGTCTCCGGCACAAGCACTTCGATTTTGTGCCCCGTATCGACGGCCACGCGAATCACGCCGAGCGCCGTCCCGATCCCGCCCGTCGCCAGCGCGCCCGCGTTGCACTGCGTCATCACTCGCCCGCTCGCCGGCATCAGCTCCGCGCCGAAGCGCCCGATCTGCTCGTCGGCCGCCCGCCGTTCCTCATGAACTTTCTCCGCTTCCGCCACGAGCCCGCTGCGAATTCCCGAGATACCGTCGGCTCCGTTCTTCTCCGCCGCGCCCGCCAGCTCTTCGAAGCGCCGTTTGAATCGCTCGATCGCCCAGAATAGATCGACCGCCGTCGGCCGCGTGCCCGCCAGCGTGTCGCAAATCACCGGAAACTCCGCGCGCAATTCCGCCAGCGTCTTGGCCTTCGACCGCTCGACGCCCACCGCGATGCCCATCGCCGCCGCCACGCCAATCGCCGGCGCGCCGCGGATCACCATGTCCTTGATCGCCCGCGCCACGTCCTGGTAATCCGTGTACGTGTGATACACCACCTCGCTCGGCAGCCGCCGCTGGTCCAGCATCACGACGCCTTCGCGAGTCCACTGAATCGGTTCAACGCTGCGCAATGGAATTCCTCTCCGTGACAGGCGCGCCCACAAGCGCCCCGTGCAAATATCCGACAAAGTTTAACCGATTCCGCATACTCAACTCCGTGCCCGCCGTTGCCTTTGAAGTTCCGGGTTCCCTATCCTCGGTTTATGAGGGTGGGGCCTTTGCGCCCAACCAGCGCGCACTCATCCATTTCTTCCCGCAGTGTGCCCGAGGCAACTCTCAGCTTCTGCAGCTTCTAGTGCAACGGCAAAACATGCCGCAGCCTCACCGACGACAGCACCGCCGCAATCACCGGCAGCGCATTGTAGCTCGCATGCAAAATATAACTCGCCACCACAGTGCGCGTAGCCGCGCGCGCAATCGTAAACACGATCCCCACGATCACGAGCAGCCCAATCTGCCACCAGCCGCCCCACAACTGCCGCGCGTGCATCAAGCCGAAAAGCGTCCCGGTGATCACGATGCCCATCCCCACGCCAAAGCTGCGCGCCGCCACCGGATAGAGATAGCCGCGAAAAACCGTCTCCTCCACCACCGGCGCCACGAGCACCGCCGTCAGCATGAAAAGCAGCGCGGCGTGCGGGCTCTGCGTGATCGTCTGGATCGGCAGCGGATGCTTTGGAGGAAACGCCGCCTCGGCCACCGCGACGATCGCCGCCAGCGCGAATCCCGCCGAAAATCAAAGCCAGGTAAGGAGCCGCCCCAGCGTGCGTTTCGATCGCGCGCCAGCCGATCGTCCGCCAGAACGGCGAGTGAAATCGCAGCCGCATCTGCGCGGCCAGATACGCCAGCACGCCCAGATCGAGCAGCATCTGGGCCACGATCGCGAGGACGCTCATCGTGCCCGGCGATTTTCGCAAGTTTGCGAGCGACACGCCGCTCAGCTTGAGCGCCATCCCGATCAAAAGTCCCACCACCGCGGAGCCGCCGATCGTCAGTGCGACCAGCAGTCCGATATCGAGCCAATCCCAGGGCACGCGAAGATCGTCCGAAAGAGCGCTCCTGGAAAGGCGCGGGGGTTCGCCCGCCGGCGGCGCTTGCGAAGATTGAAAAGGATCGCCCAGCGCCACAGGCTCGATCGATTGCGGCCCCGGCTCGAAAGGCTCCGGAGGTCCGGGCGGCTCCGGCAGCTCAGGCGGCAGTGCGTGATCGTCGGTGCTCATCGCGCGCTCTCCCGCTCAGCCTGTGGCTGTCGCATTCCCATTGGATTTCGCCCCGTTGAGAGCGGACGCCAAAATCTGTCCCGTGTAAGATTTTTTGTTGCGCGCGACCTGCTCGGGCGAACCCTGCGCCACGATGCGCCCGCCGGCCTCGCCCCCCTCGGGACCGAGGTCGATGATCCAGTCGGCCTGCTTGATCACGTCGATGTGATGCTCGATGATGAGCACCGTATTCCCCAGCGACACCAGCCGGTTCAGCACGTCGAGCAGCTTCTTCACGTCGTCAAAATGTAGCCCGGTGGTCGGCTCGTCCAGAATGTACAGCGTCCGCCCGGTCTGCCGCCGCGAAAGCTCGCGCGCGAGTTTCGTCCGCTGCGCCTCGCCGCCCGAAAGCGTGGTCGCCGATTGCCCGAGTTGGACGTACCCCAGTCCCACATCCACGAGCGTCTGCAGCTTGATCTGGATCGCCGGAATATTTTCCAGCGCCTTGAGCGCCTCTTCGATCGGCAGATCCAGCAGATCGGAGATCGAAAGCCCCTTGTAGCGCACCGCCAGCGTCTCCGCGTTGTATCGTTTGCCGCGGCACACCTCGCACGTCACGTACACGTCCGGCAAGAAATTCATTTCGATGCGCCGCTGCCCGTCGCCCTGGCAAGCCTCGCAGCGTCCACCCTTCACGTTGAAGCTGAATCGCCCCGGCTTGTACCCGCGCTCGCGCGATTCCGGCAGCATCGCGTAAAGCTCGCGGATCGGAGCGAACACGCCCGTGTACGTCGCGGGATTCGACCGCGGCGTCCGTCCGATCGGCGCCTGGTCGATTTGCACCACCTTGTCGATCTGCTCCACGCCGGTCATCGCGCGATGCGCCCCCGGCTTCTCCATCGAGCGATACAGCTTCGCCGCGAGCGCGCGATACAGAATATCGTTCACCAGCGTCGATTTGCCCGACCCGGAAACGCCGGTCACAACCGTCAGCAAGCCGAGCGGAATCGCCACGTCGATATTCTTGAGATTGTTTCCGTGCGCCCCGAGAATCGTCAGCGCTTTGCCGTTCGGGCTGCGCCGCTCGGTGGGAACCGGAATCTTCACCTGCCCCGAAAGATATTGCCCCGTCAGCGACGCGGGATTCGCTGCAATCTCTTCCGGCGCTCCCGCCGCCACCAGATACCCGCCAGTCTTCCCCGCGCCCGGCCCTAGATCGACCACGTAGTCCGCGCGCCGGATCGTCTCTTCGTCGTGCTCCACCACCAGCACCGTATTGCCAAGATCGCGCAGCGTCTCGAGCGTGCTCAGCAGCCGCCCATTGTCGCGCGCGTGCAATCCGATCGAAGGCTCGTCGAGCACGTACAGCACGCCGCGCAACCGCGAACCGATCTGCGTCGCCAGCCGGATGCGCTGCGCTTCGCCGCCCGAAAGCGTCGCCGCGGAGCGATCGAGCGTCAGGTAGCCAAGGCCGACCGCCAGCAAAAAGTCGATCCTCTCCGCGATCTCGGTCAGCGGACGCCCCGCGATCTGCAGTTGCCGCGCCGTGAGCTTCGCGCGAATTTTATCCACCGCCGCGCGCGCATCCGCCAGCGACAGCCCCGTGAAATCCGCAATCGAGAGCCCCGCGATTTTCACCGCCAGGCTTTCGGGACGCAGTCTCCGCTCGCCGCAAGCCGCGCACGGCGCGGGCGACATATACTGCGTCAACCACTCGCGATACGTGTCCGACTTCGATTCGTCGAGGCTGCTCTCCAGGTATCCCAGCACGCCCTGGAAATTGAGCCCCTTGCCGGAGCTGCCATTCGCCGGATTGCCGCGCAGGATCAGGTTCTGCACCTTGCGCGAAAATTTCTCGAAAGGCGTGTCGAGATCGAATCCGTAAGCCTCCGCCGCAATCCGCATCGTCCGCTGCAATGGACCCGACCCCGACCCTGGCCCCAGCCCGCCCTCGAAAAGCGGCTTCGTCCAATCCACGATCACCTTCGCCGGATCGAAATCGTATTTCGAGCCCAACCCGTGGCATTCCGGGCACGCGCCGTACGGCGAATTGAAGCTGAACGACCGCGGCTCGAGCTGCGGCACCGAAATCCCGCACTCCGGGCACGCGAGTTTTTCCGAGTACACATGCTCCTCGCCGCCCACCACCGCGATCGTCACCAGCCCGCCCGTCAGCTTCAGCGCCGTTTCGATCGACTGCTCGAGCCGCTGCGCGATTCCCTTTTTCAGCAGCAGCCGGTCGACCACGACGTCGATCGTGTGATTCTTGCGGCGGTCGAGCGCCTGCGGCTCGTCGAGATTCACGAGCTCGCCGTCCACGCGGGCGCGCACGTAGCCATCCTTCGCGTACTTCTCGAGTTCTTTCTTGTATTCGCCCTTGCGCCCGCGCACCACCGGCGCGAGCACCATGATGCGATCGTCCGGCTTCAGCGCCACCACCGACTGCACGATCTGCTCCGTCGATTGCCGTGCGATCTCGCGCCCGCAGTTCGGGCAGTGCGGCGTCCCGATCGCGCTGTAGACCACGCGCAGGTAATCGTAGATTTCGGTGATCGTTCCCACCGTCGAGCGCGGCGACCGCGTCGTCGTCTTCTGCTCGATCGCAATCGACGGCGAAAGCCCTTCGATCGAGTCCACCTCCGGCCGCTCCATCTGGTCGAGGAATTGCCGCGCGTACGCCGACAGCGATTCGACGTACCGCCGCTGTCCCTCGGCGTACAGCGTGTCGAACGCAAGCGAGGATTTGCCCGATCCCGAAAGGCCCGTGATCACGGTGAGCGTGTTGCGCGGTATTTCCAGGCTGATGTTTTTGAGGTTGTGCTGCCGGGCGCCCCGGATGACGATTTTCTTCAAACCCATATCGAGTGGCCCTGCACAGGGAGCTTCTCTATACACTGGGTAGAATGAGCCCAGCGTAATCCTTGACCATAGCAAGAGCGCCCGCGCAAGGTCAAGGAACGCACGAGAGTGGCGGCATCCGAGAAAAATCAGAGGGAGCGTAGGAGCTTGGCGCCGCACCTCCGTGAACTCTGCGCCTCTCTGCGTCCTCTGCGTTAAGTCCAGCGAAAGAACAGGCGAACGCGGGCCACGTACGCAGAAGCCGCATACAGCGATTCCCTTAGGACTATTTTCTTCCCTCGGAATTTTTACTGGCTCCAAGGAATTTTTGCCCGCGAATACAAATTCCCGCCGTTTGCTTTCAGGAACTTAGCTTTGGTTTGGAACGTGCGACAAGAAACACGCGTCCGGGGAAGGAAAGTCGAGGATCCCTTCGGGGATTGAGGGCTGGGCCGGCTTCCTTCCCCCGGCCATTCCCGCCGGTTTCATTTTACCTACCCCTCTCGAACGCCCGGCGGGGTGTGTTTGCCTCTCTTCTCTTTTTCTTTTGAAGTTCATAGTCGGTTCGCGGGTTTCCCGACCGCGTGGGTGGAAGCGTGGGCCTTCAGGCCCGCGAAAAGCGCAGCGGAAAAAAGGGCTTCAGCCCTGGGCCGTCGGCCCGTACTCGCACGCCTGCGGAGGAGTTGGCTGGGGCGGTTGGACTCGAACCAACACCGTCCTCATTAACAGTGAGGTGCCCTACCGATTGGACCACGCCCCAACCCGGTTGAAGTGATCGTAGATAATTTACACGAATCTCGGACGAACCGTAAGGGCCTGCTTAGCGGCCTCGCGTCGGCCCCGTTCAATCCCTGATCACCGGAAATCCAGCCTCGGTCCACCCGCGCCAGCCGCCATCCATCGAAATCACGTTGCGATAACCCATCTTCTGCAGATTATCCGCCGCGAGCGCCGACCGGAATCCGCCGCCGCAATAGAGCACCACGGTCGCATCCTTATCCGGCACGGTCTTCTCGATGTCGCGCTCGATGATCCCTTTGCTCAGATGAACCGCCCCGGGAATATGGCCGCGCGCCCACTCCGACTCCTCGCGCGTGTCGATCAGGACGATCTTCTCCCCCGTGTCGAGCCGCTTCTTCGTCTCGCGAAAATCTTCTTCCTTTACCCGCTTCTTCGCGTCCTGCACCAGCTGTACGAATGCCTCGCTATGATTCGGCGCCATCGCGTCACCCCTTCCGCAATTTGATCCCGATCCCGATCGTCACTTCATGTCCCGCCAATTCGGCCCCACCTTCGTATCGACCACCAGCGGCACGCGCAGCTCGTGCACGCCCTGCATCACTTCTTTGACGACTTCCGTCAGCCGCGGGATCTCTTTTTCCGGCGCTTCGAACAGCAACTCGTCGTGAACCTGCAAAATCATGCGCGATTTAAAGTCGCGCGCCAGCCGCCGGTCGAGCTCGATCATCGCCAGCTTGATTAAGTCAGCCGCCGCGCCCTGCATCGGCGTATTCATCGCCGTGCGCTCGGCGAAATTCCGCATGCTGGGCTGCGGCGAATTAATCTCCGGAATCGGCCGGATGCGCCCGAACATCGACTTTGTGAATCCGGTGCGCCGCACCTCGGCGATTTGCTGGTCGAGCAGCTTCTTCACGCCGCTGTAGCGCTCGAAATACGCCGCGATGAATTTCGCGGCCTCGCGCTGCTCGATGCCGAGCTGCTGCGCCAGGCCGAACGCCGAAAGCCCGTAAATCACGCCGAAATTGATGACCTTGGCCACGCGCCGGTGCTCGCGCGTCTGCGCGAACGGCGCCACGTCGAACACTTCCTGCGCCGTCCGCGAGTGAATATCCTCACCGCGCCGGAACGCCTCCACCAGGATCGGGTCCTCCGAAAGATGCGCGAGAATCCGCAGCTCGATCTGCGAATAATCCGCCGAGAGCAGCAGATGCCCCGGCGCCGCCACGAACGCCGCCCGGATTTCGCGCCCGAGCTCGGTCCGCACCGGAATATTCTGCAAATTTGGATTCGACGAGCTCAGCCGCCCCGTTACCGCGCCCGTCTGGCTGAATCGCGTGTGCAGCCTTCCGGTCGCCGGATGAATCAGTCGCGGCAGCGCATCCGCGTACGTGGATTTCAGCTTCGCCAGCTCGCGGAATTCGAGCACCTTGCGCGGCAGCTCGTGGATCAGCGCCAGTTCGTCGAGCACCTCCGCCGCCGTCGACCGCACCTTCGCACGCGTTTTCCTTGACGGCTGCAGATTCAGCCGGTCGAATAGCACCTCCGCCAGCTGCTGCGGCGAATTCACCTTGAACTCGAAGCCTGCGAGCTCGAAGATGCGCTTCTCGATTTCGATAATTTGTTTCTCCGCGGCCGCCGAAATCTTTTCCAGCTCCTGCTGGTCCACGCGAACGCCCGCCGCCTCCATCCGCGCCAGCACCGCCGCGAGTGGCAAGTCGATCTTCTCGTAAAGGTCGACGAGCCCCAGAGCCTCCACTTCTTTTCGCAAAATCGGCGCGAGCCGCAGCAGAAAATCCGCGCGCTCGCCGGGAGCGCCCGAAAGCGTCTGGTTCAAATGCCGCAGCACCACTTCCGCAAACGCGTGATTCGCGGTCGTCGGACGGATCAGGTAGGAGTACAGCGCAGTCGCGTGGCGAATCCCGCCGACGATTTCGTCGCCGCGTTGTGTCGAACCGTCGCTCGCGAGCAGTTGGACAAGCTTCGGATCGTGCACCACCTTCGCCCGCTTCTCGTCGGCCAGCCAGTCCTGGATCGCGCCGAGGGTTTGGTTCTCGGCATCATTCGCCACGAACCGCGCCGATCCCTCTTTCGACGATGCCTCGACTCCCAGCACGCAGGTCCCGAATCCCTCGTCGTCCGGCTCTTCCGAATCGAGCGAGAGCCACAGCGCAGTTTCTTCCCCGCGCGGAATGGCTTCCAGAAATTTCCGCAGCGCCGCAGGAGACTCCAGCGCCGCATAATCCGTCGGCCGGGTGTCCGCCACAGTCCCGATTTCCTTCAGCAGCGAAGTAAACCCAAGCTCGCCGTAGAGCGCGCGCAGCGCCGCCGCATCCGGCTCCTTCAAACGCAGCTCGTCGAGCAACAGCGGCACAGGCGCGTCGGTCGGAATCGTCGCCAATTGCTTGCTCAGCCGGACAAACTCGCCGTACTTCTCGAGCGCCTCGCGGCGACTCGTCGGTTTCACTTCGCTGGCGTGTTCAAGAGCCGCTTCGGCGCTGCCGTATTTTTGGATGAGCTCCCGAGCGCCTACTTCGCCAATGCTGGCTTTGCGGCGTTCGCCGGGCGCCGTCTTTTCGTTCGGATCGCGAGCGCCGGGAATGTTGTCGATCTTGTCGCCCATCAGCGCCATCACGTCCGCCACCTTCGACGGCGGCACGCCCATGATCTCCTCGACCTTCTTTTCGTCGGCGATCAGGTCGCCCTTCGCCGGGTTCAGCGCTCGGACGCGCCCTCCCACCAGTTGCATCAGATCCTTGTCGCTCGTCACGATATAGACGTCGAGGTCCTCGCCCGCCGCTTGCCGCGCCAGGCTCCCGATCACGTCGTCCGCCTCGTATCCCGGGTATTCGAGGATAGAGAACCGCATCGCCTCGCAGTACCGTCGCACGAATGGTATCTGCACCGCGAGGTCGTCCGGCATGGGCGGCCGCTGGGCCTTGTACGACGCAAACAACTTGTCCCGAAAGGTCGGCGCCGACACGTCGAAGACCACGGCCACGTAATCTGGCCGCAAGTCCTTGCTCTGGATCAGCCGCCGCATCATAGTAGCGAAGAGGTATGGGACCTTGGTGGGGACCCCGGTCGACGTCTGGAGGCGGTCCATCGGCGCGTAGAAGGCGCGAAAGATATAGCCCATCGCGTCGACCAGAAACAGCCGTTTGGGCGTTGGATTCTTAGCTGGCATGCAATCAGCTGAAAGAAAAGTATAGCAGGCCTGCCCGCCGATTTCTGGCGGGCCCCGCACGGCACCCTGCGCGGTTCTCAGCGCATCCGGGGTATGATCTCGTCAGATATATGCCTGAAGCTCTGCGGGCGGCAGATACGCGACGAAGGCAGTGGTGCTGCACGAGCATGGCGGTCCTGAGAAGCTGAAATTTGAAGAAAACGTTCCCGAACCGCAGCTTAGCGGAGGTATGGTGCTCATCGCGGCAGCGCTGCGAACGACCCGCAAGCGCGAAATGGAAACTCCCGGATAAAACATGATGGTGCGCTCGCAATCTACCGCGCAACCAAGCCCGGCGGCCCAGCGCCGGTGAGAAACGAAAGATAAAGATAAGGAGCGAAAATATGTGCGATCGAGATCACTCCGCCGAGGATCAGGAACGGTACGAAGCCCTCGGTCTAATCACGCGAAAGCAGTTCGGCATCGTGCTGGCAGCAGGCGTCGCCATGCTGCTGCCCAAGGTAGCCAACGCCGCAGCGGTCACCGAATCAGACGTGACCGTGACGACGCCGGACGGCGCTGCGGACTGCTACTTCGTCCATCCATCTACTGGCACCGCGCCCGGCGTATTGATGTGGCCGGACATCTTCGGGCTGCGGCCGGCATTCCGCCAGATGGGTAAGCGGCTCGCCGAGGAGGGCTATTCGGTGCTGGTGGTGAATCCCTTCTACCGGACCCAGAAAGCTCCCACTGCGGCTCAAGGTGCCGCGACTCCGATCCAGGAGTTGCTGCCGCTCGCGCGAACCCTGAACGAGACCACGCAGGTGACGGATGCGAAGGCATTTGTCGGATGGCTGGACCAGCAATCCTCGGTCGCCAAGAATCGCAAGATCGGGACGCAGGGTTATTGCATGGGAGGGGCGATGGCCTTTCGTACCGCTTATGCTGTGCCGGACCGCGTCGGAGCCGTGGCCTCCTTCCACGGCGGCAACGGGTTGGTGACCACTATGCCGGACAGTCCGCATCTTCAGGCCGCGACGAGCAAGGCGCAGTTCCTGGTCGCAATCGCCGAAAATGACGATATGCACGCCCCCGACGAAAAGACCGTGATGAAGGAAACCTTCGCCAAGGCGGGACTCCCCGCGGAAATCGAAGTGTACGCGGCCATGCACGGCTGGTGTCCGCCGGATTCAGGCGTCTACAACGAGCCGCTCGCCGAGAAGGCGTGGAGCCGTCTGCTGGTGCTGTACGGCAAGGCTCTCGCGTAACCTATTTCTGATTGTTGGAAGCGCGTCGATCGCCGACTAACGGGACTTGAGAATCCCGAGTCGTGGCGCAGACGATTCCAATAAGGATGCTTTGGATGGTTTGATCAGGACTTCTTGATTAGTTCGATATCAAGATGGACGTGCACGTCGTCGCCGAGCATCACGCCACCGGTCTCGAGCGGAGCGTTGAATTTCAGGTCATAGTCGCTGCGCCTGATCACCGTAGTGGCTTCAGCGCCGGTGCGGAGATTGCCCCACGGATCCTTCGCCTCAACGCCTGCGCTTTGGACATCGAGGGTTGCCTCCTTCGTGACGCCGTGCAATGTCAAATCGCCGACGATCTTCCATCGGTCTTTGCCATCTTGCGTCACTTTCTTGGACACGAAGGTGATGGTGGGGTACTTGTCCGTCTCCAGAAAATCCTTGCCTTTCACGTGCGCATCGCGCTTTTCGTCCTGTGTATGCAGGGTCGTGGTATCGATGCTGGCCCTAATCTTAGTATTGGCTGGGTTGGTGGGATCGAGAATCACATCGCCCGTGACGCCGCCGAATCCTCCGCGAATATAGGCGACCATCAGGTGCCTGATTTTAAAGCCGGCCCCGGAATGGGCCGGGTCGATGGTGTAAGTAACGGCGGTTGGCGCTGTCGTCGCGGTACTCATGAGGTTCTCCTTTAGGCGGAAGACGGGCTTCCGCAACTCCCCGTTTAGATGCATCAGCTGCGCGGCTGACGCGGCCCATTTTGCTCGTTTGGAAAGTTACCATAACGGTGCGCTCGCAAGGGACGGTTTGTCTAAGTCGATCTGGCCGTGTGATTTACTTCGCTGCCATACAGTCTCTCACTCCTTCTTGGGATTGGCGGCCAGCCAGTCGTTCAGGAACTCGCCGGCCAGATCTTTGCTCTTGTCGCGAACAGCCTGACCGCTCGGGTTCGCTATTACGTGAACCTTTTCCCACGTTTCAACTTCAGGTGCGAAGTCACCGTTGCGCGCTAGCGTTGCATTTTCATTTAGGCTAATCTCAATCGCGACCGCTTCAGGAGGATCGGTCGCGATTAGACCGTACGTCCAGATAGGGAGAACCGGGGAGATTCTCGCCTTCTTGATTCGTGACGACGCGCAGACCTGCTAGTCGTAGCTTCTGTTCGACATCGGTTTGAACAACCCCTTCGGAAAGCCCTAGTTTGCTGGCGCCGTCAGGAAGGGTTTCGACTACCACGAAAACACTGTCGATACCTTTCAGATTCCTTCTATCTTGTGCCGAAACGGAGCGCGACGCGACTCCAAGTGCGAACGCTGCCAAAACACATACTGCTGCCAGCTGTCTTGTCACACAGCACATCCTTCTGCCTGCTAGAGGCGCGGGCACTTTCGGGACAAACGTTTACGCGCCTTTCGCCGAAGCGTCAAGAGCGCGGCTGTTGGAAAGAATGCCGTCCGGCTTATCTGTACCATCGGAAATGCGCTCTAATGGACCGGGTCCACTTAGTGGGGGTGCCCGGCCCAAGTTCGTGCTCGTAAGTCAGCCGGTAGGGCCCGATCAGCTATCCTGGCAGACCTGTCCGCCTGTGGCAGACCTGTCCGCCCTGGCAGGCCCCGCTCGCCGCGGTGGGCCTGCCCGCCGTTTTCTGGCGGGCAAGTACGGCCCTTTGTGGTAGTTGTGAAATATTCCGGCTTGCGCTTGCGTATCTAATCATGGACAGGCAAAAGACGACCGGGGCGATGAACGAAGCGGAACTGGCGGAGTTGCTGTCCCAGGTCCGGGCGGGCAATTCAGACGCCTGGGGCGAGCTCTATCGCCAGCACGCCGCAGCTATATTTCGCTTCTGCAGGCGGGTGCTTCCGACACGCGAGGATGCCGAGGACGCGACCACGGAAATTTTCATGAAAGTGAAGCAAAAGATCGGCACCTACGACTCGTCCCGGCCGTTTATCGCCTGGCTCTATAAAGTCGCGAGCAATCACTGCTGGGACACGCTGCGCCGCCGCCGCATCCGCCAGGACCTCGAAACCGGCGACCTTGAAACGCTGCCGCTCGAGCATCCCGATCCGAGCCAGCTCGAAAAATTGCAGACTCGAACACACCAGCAAGGAAGTTCGCACCGGCCTCGCCAAGCTGCCCGACCGCGCCCGCATGGCGCTCGTCCTGCGCTACTACGCGGATATGAGTTACGACGAAATCGCGGACACGCTCGGCGTGCGCCGCGCTTTCGTGGGAGTCCTTCTGCTCCGCGCGCGACATCAATTACGCGAAGCGCTCGGCCCCGCCGCGAGCGCGGCAGGATTTACTGCAGGGAGAAAAACATGAGCCAACCAGGCGACGGCCTTCACGCCCACTCCGACGATCGTTTCGACGATCACTTCGATGAAATGACCGGGCTGCTCTATCTCGAAGGGCAGCTCGACGCCGACCGCGCCCGCGGTGTATCGAGTCACCTTCCTGGCTGCAGCTCCTGCCGCGCCCTCCTCAGCGCCCTCGAAAAAGAAGCGATCTGGCTGCGCGAGTCCCTTGTCTCCGACGAAGAATCGATTCCCGCGCGCCTCATTGCGGAGCCCACGCGCAGCAGCATCGGTTGGGGCTGGATCGTCGCATTCGGGCTCGGAATGGGCGGCGCTTACACGCTGTGGACCGGAGTCATCCAGCCGTCGATCACCCAGGCCGCGCAGGCAGGTTTCACGCAGGGCAATGTCCTCACGATGCTTTTCTTCACGGGCGCTTTCTGGAAAGGATGGGACTCAATGCGCAGCCTCCCGGAATTCCTGGCGGGAACAACCTTGGCGACGGTGACACTCTGGCTGCTGCGAAAGCACTGGCAGCGCTTCACCACGATTGCGTTCGTGGTCAGCGCGATCGCCTGCATGCTCGCGCTGCCTCCCTCAGCCGGCGCCGCCGAGCTGCAGCATGGCGATCCCAGCTACACGCTGCCCGCCGGTCAAGAGGTGAAGAACGACCTCATCATAACCGCCGACCGCGCGCGCATCGATGGCGACGTCGATGGCGACTTGATCTCATTTTCGAACAGCCTCACGGTGAATGGCCATGTCAAAGGCGACGTCATCGCTTTCGGGCGGGAGATCATCTTGAACGGTCCAGTCGATGGAAATGTCCGCGTGTGGGGCGAGACCGTCTCATTGAATTCAACGGTTGAGAGGAACGTAACGGCTTGGGTAGCACAGTTGACGTTGGATGAGAAAGCCAGCGTAGGTCGCTCGATGATGCTGGGCGCTCAAAGCGCAGAACTGGACGGTCACGTCGGAGGCGACGTAGTCGCTCTGGCAGGTGACCTCGCGGTCAACGGCAAATTTGATAAGGACGTTACGACTCGAGGCGATCGCTTTACGATTGGGCCCACGGCCGAGATTGATGGGCGCATCAAGTACGAAGGCCGAGGCCAGCCCGAAGTTGCGTCGGGCGCAAAGCTCGCCAGCCCGATACAGATCACCGTGCCCAAGCGCGGCCCCGACTACACTCAGGTCCACTACTATTGGCACCAGGTTTTGTTCTGGGGCGCGAGCTTCTTGTTCGGCCTCGTGCTTCTTCTGGTCATCCCCGGATTTTTCGCCGACGCCGTGCAGGAAACCCGGAAGGCTGGGCCGGCGGTCGGCTTCGGCGCTCTGTTCCTTTTTGCCACGCCGATCGCGATCATTATTGCCTGTGTGACGATCGTTGGACTCGGCCTCGGAATTTCCACCCTCTTCCTCTACTTCATCTCCATCTACGCGTCGCAGATTTTCATCGGTTCATGGCTCGGCGAGAAAATTCTTGGTTATTCCGTGGGTCTCGGGCCGGCGGTGGGCCGGTTGGCCCTGGGCCTCGCGGTCGTTCGCGCGCTTCGAATGATTCCATTCGCGGGCTGGTGGATCGGGTTGATCGTCACGATCTGGGGCCTGGGCGCCCTGGTGCTGGCGGCCTACAACCGCCTGCGCCCGCAGAGTTCGCTGGCTACCGCTTGAGTCGGCGAAACCGGGATCGAGGCCGCCGCTCCCGCTAGTGCGCGCCAAAAGCCGCCAAAACCGTCCATTTCCGCCCGGTTAAGGGCCCCGCTAGGGGGGTCCTCGAGTCCCCTGTTATTGCAGAAATTTCCTCGGCCTTAGGACGCGCCCGAATTCAGATTTGACGCCGTAAAACGTCTCGCTTCCGCTACAATCGGCGCCTGCCGCGGCGCGATCTTCGCCCGCCCTGACGAGGAAACTTTGCCTTTCGCAGAGCGTTTTGAAGAAATCCGCTCCGGCTTTCAGCTCCCTTTCTGGGTCGCCAACTTCACCGAAATTTTCGAGCGCGTCGCCTACTACGGCACCACGGCCGTGCTTGCGATCTACCTCACGGAGCAGCTTCATTTCTCGAGCGAGCTCGCTGGAACGATTCAGGGGATCGCGGGATTCGTGGTCTACGCGCTCGCGATTCTCGCGGGCACGCTCGCCGACCGATTCGGTTTTCGGCGCACGCTGCTGCTGGCGTATCTGCTCCTCACCATTGGCTATTTCTTGCTCGGCTCCCTCGAAACTTCCTGGATGGCACCGCTGCGCCACGCGATCGGCGACAAGTGGCTCGTCTCGCTCGTGCTTCTCGTTCCGTCGCTTGGGCCCGGGCTGGTAAAACCTGTTGTCGCAGGCACCACGGCGCGCGCGTCGTCCGAAAATGTCCGCTCGCTCGGCTACTCGATTTACTACACGCTCGTGAATATCGGCGGCGCGGTCGGTCCCATCATGGCCTGGGTGGTGCGCCAGAAAATGGGCTGGGGAATCGCGAATGTGTTTCGCATCGCGTCACTCAGCGTGTTCCTGATGTTCTGGGTGACGCTGTTTTTCTACCGTGAGCCCGGGCGCACCGACGATGCGCGCGTGGGGAAAATCTCGACCGCCCTGAAGAACATGTTCATCGTCCTCGGGAATCTGCGTTACGTGACGTTTCTCCTGATCTCTTCCGGCTTCTACATCATCTACTGGCAGATTTTCCTCACCGTGCCCATCTTCATGCGGAAATTCGTCGATCCCCACGCGGCCGTTGACCGCATCCTCTCGGTCGAAGCCATTACCGTCATTTGCTTTCAGATTCTCGTCACCTACCTCACGCGGAAAATACCAGCCGTGCAAACGATCGCGATCGGTTTCCTGGTCGCGGCGTTTTCATGGACTCTGCTGGCCGTACACCCAACCATGGTGACTCTCGGCGTGATGCTGGTGATCCTCGCCCTGGGCGAGCTCACGCAGGCATCGCGCTACTACGAATATTGCTCCAGGCTTGCGCCGCCCGAGCAGCAAGGTCTCTACATGGGCTACGCATTCCTGCCGATCGCCATCGGCGACCTCGCGGGCGGGGCTTTGGGGGGATATTTACTGCACGAATTCGGCGACGTGCTGCACAAGCCCGCGGAAATGTGGTGGGTAATCGTCGCGATCGGCGTGCTCACGTCCGCGCTGATGCTGCTCTACGGCAAGATCGTGCATCCGGTGAAAGCGGACGCAGTCCCTTCCTAGTTCACCATGCGGCGCAGATTTTCGATCGCTTGCCGGGCCAGCGTGTAGTTGGGTTCGATGCGCAGCGCCTGCTGAAAACAATCGCGCGCGCGATTGAACATTCCCTTCGCGAGGTAGACGCGGCCGAGATTGAAATGCGGAAAATGGCGGGGTTCGTAGCGCGGCGCGCGGATCGCGTGCTCGAGCCACGGAACGGCTTCATCGAGGCGCCCGAGCGCGATCAGGTACGCGCCGATATCGTTGTAGGGATTGCCGAAATCGGGATCGACTTCGATCGCGCGCTTGCATTCGGCGATGGCGTCCGGAATCTTGCCCTGGAAGTGGTAGGTCCAGCCGAGAAATGTGTGGGCCTCGGCGGACGGCATGATTTCGAGCGAAGCCTTGTACAGCTTGGCGGCGCCTTCCAAATCGCCCGTCATCTGCGCGCGGTACGCTTGCTGAAAAAGGTCCTGCGCCTGTTCGTGACGATCGTCGGGCGTCCTGGATTCCATACTAATTCGGCCCGGATTTTATCGCGAATCGGTTGGAAACGGATACGCCAATTTCGGCGAGCGCCTGATCGGTCGAGATCATCCGCGCGCCGAGAGACTGGAGTTCCTCGATCGTGCTGTTTCCGGTTGCGGCGTCGAGCGTTTCGATCGCGTCTCGCACCACGCAAACTTTTCGTCCGCGCTCGAGCAGCCCCTTTGCCGCGCACCGCACGCAGTATTCGGTGACCACGCCGAAGACGATGTACTCCGCGTCTTCACCGAATCGCTCGCTCAGCCGGTCGACAAGCTCGCTCGTGTGCGGATTGTCGAAGACGTCGAGCGTCTGCTTCT
This sequence comes from uncultured Acidobacteriota bacterium, assembly GCA_963743335.1. GTDB lineage: Bacteria > Acidobacteriota > Terriglobia > Acidiferrales > UBA7541 > Palsa-295. The sequence goes on along the minus strand of CAVUPI010000001.1, from coordinate 734,765 downwards.
CGATCACCACCTGAGGGGCGCCAAGAATATCTTTTGGCAACGGCTGCGATGGGTCATTCGGAATCCTGCGCGAATTCTCGACGATTCCCTCGGGGACGATTCGCGCGCCCGGCGTTCCGCGCAGGCAGTGAGGCGGGAACCTCTGAAATTCAGGGTCGCCTTCGAGATGCGCGTCGCCGCTCGACACGAGAAACACGCCGGCCGCGCTCGCCGCGCTCACGAGGCGCTGGATATTCGGAATGATTTTCTCAGCACCCGGCACGTAAAGTTTCCCTCCGGGCAGCATGAAGTCCGCCTGCGCATCCACTTCCCAGAAAATGATTTTCCGCGATGGCATACTCAACTCCATCCGGGTACGTCGTTGGTGTCGGTGCGCCGCGCTTGTCTCAGCCGCTCGAGCAGTTGCTCGGGCAAGCAGCCAACGTTCTCCGCAACCGAAGGTGCCTTGACCGTGTCGTGCAGCGCCTCGCCCATCATTGCCAGAACGTCGTGCAGACCTTCAGGAAGATCGCAATCTCCCCAATCGCGTTCCCACCCTATGCAGTTCGCAAAGAACAGGTCAGCGGCCCAACAGTTCGCGTTTGTCCGGCCTTCGCCGGCAAGAAACGCCAATAGCTTTTCCAGGCTTGCTCCAAGTTGCTCGGTGTCCAAAAGACCGAAAAGAAACTGGCGGTAAACCGACTCCAGTAAAGGCCGCAACTGCGGCGAAACCGTCTCCCCTTCACGCGGAGCAGCAACAGCCGCCCAAGCTTCTTCGAAACTCGCCATTCTCGTAGGCCGCCGACCGAGTCTAAGCTCCTATTTTATCGCAAAGCGGTGCACGCGCTTCTTTACTGCATCGCGCATGGCCGTCAGGCTCTTCGTGTAGCGCACGGGATAGTTGGCGGCCTTGTTGATTTGGCGATACTTCTCGGGCAGGTGCGCGAGCCCGGCCATGCAGCGTTCGCGCAGGGCGCTGACGGGTTCCGCGGGCCCGACGCGGCGGCCGCCTCGCATTACTTCGACGAGCAGTGGTTGGCCGCCATCCGGCGGCTGGTCAGCGAGCGCGATCGTGTCGCCCGCGAACTCGCCTTTCTTCGAGAGGTGGCGGAACACCTGCTTGCGGCCCGGATACGTCGCTTTGGCGCGGCTGAATTTCGCCGCTTCGCGGATTTTTCCGCCGCGATCGACTTCCACCAGCTTGTAGATGAGGCTGAGGTGCGGCGCATCTCCCGGGGTGCTGAGCGCCGTGCCGACGCCGAACGAGTCGAGGGCCGCGCCCTTGCGCAGGCATTCGGCGATGCGATATTCGTCGAGATCGCCCGACGCGAAGATCCGCACGTCGTTCCAGCCCGCGCGATCGAGCGCGCGCCGCGCCCAGCGGCTGTCGGCCGTCAGGTCGCCGCTATCGAGGCGAATTCCGGCGGGCTTGCGGCCGTTCGCGATGATCTTCTTCACGGCGTTGCGGACGTTGTACGTATCGACCAGCAGGACGGCGCCATCGGGGAAGGTGTCGAGGAACTGATTGAAGGCGTCGCCCTCATCCTCGTGCGCCATGATCCAGGAATGCGCTTGCGTCCCGTAGGCGCCGAGCCCAAACATCTGCGCGGCGAGCGTATTCGAGGTTCCCAGACAGCCGCCGATCACGGCCGCGCGCGCCGAAAGCAGGCTGGCCCCCCCGCCGTGGGCCCTGCGCGCGCCGAAATCGACCACCTGCCGGCCCGCGGCGGCGGTCACGATGCGCGCCGCCTTGCTGGCAATCGTGGTTTCATAACCGAGCGTGGCCAGCAGGTAAGTTTCGAGAATCTGGCCTTCGGCGATGGGACCGGTAATGCGCAGCAGCGGCTCGCCCGGAAACACCAGCGTGCCCTCCGGCACGGCCCAAGCGTCGCCCGTGAACCGGAAGGCCGTCAGGTAGTCGAAGAACTTCGCGCTGATGCGGCGGAAAAGAACGTGCTGGCGGAGAAAGTCGATTTCGTCGGCCGTGAAGCGGACATTCTCGAGGAAGTCCAGCGCCTGTTCGAGCCCCGCCGCCACCAGATAGTTGCGCTTGGGCGGCAGGTGCCTCGGGAACAACTCGAACGTGGCGCGAGCGTCGAAGCCGGTCTGCAAATAACCGGCCGCCATCGTGAGCTCGTAAAGATCGGTCAGAAGGCCGGAATATTCACGCATGGATTGCGGCGTTGAAAGGAAGCGGATGAGATGAAAAGACAAAACCCCCAAGCCTTCGAGCCGCTCCGCGCGTCAAGAGGCAACTTTGGGGGTTTGCCGGGATGTCTGCGCCGGACGGGCCTACTTCAGGACGGCGTCTTTGAAAGCCTTGGCTGCACGCAGGCGGACGACCGTCTTGGCCTTGATCTTGATCGCTTCGCCCGTCGCCGGGTTGCGTCCCATACGCGCCTTGCGGTGCGCCTTCACGGCGCGACCAATGCCGGGAATCACGAATTTCCCCGCGCTCTTGGCTTCCTTCACCGCGAGCTTGAACAGCTCGTCGAAGAACGATGCAATCTGCTTCTTCGATACCGGCTTTTCGGGAGTGCTGACCTTATCGGCCAGGTGGGCGATGATCTTGGACTTGCTCAACGGAGTAGCCATCGAATTCTCTTGCCTCCTCAGTTTTGTAACGGATGTTTCGTGCCAGCATCGCAGATGCCGCGTGGCACTATAGCCGTCCTACCAGGCGAACGCAAGCGAAACGTTTAAAAAACCCCCGCAAAATAAGGCTTTTCCCATTGCGGGACGCCGCGCACTTTGTTAGAGGCTGGCGAGCTGCTCGTAGAACAGCGCGACCGACTTGATGCCGCCGAAATAATTTTCGAGCGCGATGTGCTCGTCGGGCGCGTGCGCGTTCTCATCCGGCAATCCGAATCCGAGCAGGACGCAGGGAACCTTGAACGTGTCGTGCATCTGCGTCACGAACGGAATCGAGCCGCCCTCGCGGATGAAGACCGCCTTTTTCCCGAAGCCCGACTCCAGCGCGTGAATCGCTTTCTGGAAGATGGGATGAGAATAAGGCGCTACCCACGGCTTTCCGGTGCTCAACAATTCGAATTTGCACGTCACCGTTTTCGGCAGCAGCTTCCGGATGTGCTTTTCCACCAGCTTCGCGATCTTCGCGGGATCCTGATTCGGCACGAGGCGCGTCGAGATCTTCGCGTAGGCCTTCGACGGAATCACGGTCTTCGCGCCTTCGCCGATGTATCCGCCCCAGATGCCATTGATCTCGATCGTGGGGCGCGTCCAGATCTGCTCGATGATGGTGTAGCCCTTCTCGCCGCACAGCGCCGGCGCGCCCACCGTCTTGCGAAACTCCTTTTCCTTCCACGGCAGCGAATTCAGCGCCTTGCGCTCCTCCCGCGAAAGGACAGCAACGTCGTCGTAAAAGCCCGGCACCGTGACGTGGAAATTCCGGTCGTGCAGCTTCGCGATCACTTCCGAGAGGATGGTGATCGGGTTCGGCACTGCGCCGCCGAAAACACCTGAGTGCAGATCCTGCGCCGGGCCCGTCAATTCGATTTCGTAATAGTTCAATCCGCGCAGCCCGTAGGTGATCGAAGGCACGCCCTTCGCCAGCATCGACGTGTCGGAAACGATCAGCGCGTCCGCCTTCAGCCGTTCGCGATTGGAGCGCACGAAATCCCAAAGGCTCACGCTGCCCACTTCTTCCTCGCCCTCGACCATCACTTTCACGTTGATCGGCAGCTTGCCGTCCGCAGCGCGCAAAGCCTCGAGCGCCTTAATGTGAATATGAACCTGCCCTTTGTCGTCCGCCGTGCCGCGGCCGAAGAGATTTCCGTCGCGCACGGTGGGCTCGAAGGCGGGAGTGGTCCAGAGATCGAGCGGCTCGGCCGGCTGCACGTCGTAGTGGCCGTAGATCAGGACGGTGGGCTTGCCGGGCGCCTGCAGCGATTCGCCGTAGACGAGCGGATGCATCTTGGTGGGCTCGATTTCGACCTTATCCAGGCCCGCGCCGCGCAGCTTTTCCGCCACCCAGTGCGCCGCCTTCTCGATATCGGGCTTGTGCTCGCTTTTGGCGCTGACGCTCGGGATCCGCAGGAATTCTTTCAGCTCGTTGAGATTATTTTCGCGCTTGGATTCGATGTAATCGACGACGTTCATAAGCGGCTCCCGCGGCCTAAACCGCCTTGGCCAGCGAGGTGCGGGCGCCGGCTCCAAGGCACATCTTACGGAAGCCTGCCTGATTCCGACAGTATTTTCGCAAACTGCTTCTTTGGGCACGCAGGCGTTTCGCGCAATTGACTCGCCCCGCAGCGCATTGCACGATACTTATGATGATGACGGACGCTCCCTATTCGAAGGAACGGCGGAGTTCGCGGGTCTTCACGCGGCTGGCGGTACGCGCTGCGGGGAAGAACACCGACGGGCGCAAGTTCCGCGAGATTAGCCAGACCATCGTGATCAACGCGCACGGCGGCCTGCTTTACCTCCAGGAGACATTGGAGCTCGGCGCGGAGATGATTCTCATCAATCCCGCGACTGAGGAAGAGCAGGAGTGCCGCGTCGTCTACATCGGCGACACATCCGACAAGGGAACGCGCGTCGGCGTCGAATTCCTTTCGCCGAGCCCGCACTTTTGGGGCGTCGAATTCTCGCAGGCGGATTGGGCCGGAGACGTTCCCTCGCGCCCGGTGAATTAACTTAAAGCCCCGCCCTTCGAATCGCTCGATGATGTCCCAATTGACTTAACCTCGAGTTAGGACGCTGCCTGGCACAGACAGGATTGTCTGTGCCACCGCGCGACGCGCCCTGGCATGCAAGTCGCCGCACGTCCGCGCCTCGGACACGTCATGGCACCCGAGCAGTGCGTTAAATCCGCCAAGGGAGCCTGCAAAAACGGATCGTCGTAATCTGGAATTGCGACACCAGTACCAATCAACATACAATCGCACTCGTTTACTAAATTTGGTGAAACATGCCGGTGGCGTCACAGCGAGTGTACGTCGGTGCAGGCGAGCGAGTGGCCGAAGGCGGCCGCCTCGTAGTCGACATCGGCGAGAAGACGATTGGCATCTTCCGCGTCGAAGGCAAACTCTACGCTTGGGAGAACACCTGCGCGCATCAGGGCGGGCCCGTGTGCCAGGGCAAAATCATCCCGCGCGTCACGGAAATCATCGAGCCGGGCGGCGAAAGCCGCGGCTTCGCTTTCGACGAATCGAAGCTGCACATCGTCTGCCCGTGGCACGGATTCGAGTACGATATCCGGACCGGCGTGCATCCTGGGCGGCCGTCGGCGAAATTGATTCGCGTGGCGGTGGAAGAGGGCGCGGACGGAATCTATGTCACCGTCTGACGAGGCCGCGAAATTGTCCGCGCTCGCGGCCGAATTGTGCGCGCAGATCGAACGGACAACCGAGGCGGGCGAAATCGCGAGCGTGCCGTCCGCCGGCGTGACGAATCTCGTGAGCGGCGCCGTGAAACTCTACGCGGCTGCGGTGGAAGACGCCGCGCCGGGAGGGAAAGCGATTCCCGTGATCGACGGCACCGTTTCGACCACGGAGGCGATGGTGATGGCCTGCGCGCTGCTGCGCGCGCATCACCTGAACCCATTCGACCTCGCGCTCTGGTTTTCGCGCACCGCGCCGTAGAGCTGGCTACGCCGGGGCAAGGATGCGTCCATGGGCACAACGAAGACTCTGAACGGCTCGCGCACCGCAACCGAACACGCGGTGCAGCAGATCACCACGCGCACCGACTCGCGCGAAATCCTCGCCAACGCGCGGCGCGACATCGCGCGCTATCACCTCGACGACTACTTCATCGTCGACGTGGACGCGCACCACGTGGAATTCGATTCCTGGGACGAGATTCTCGATCGCCTCGAAAATCCGGTGCTGCGCCACAACGCGAAAACGATGACGCAGGATTGGCCGCGCGCGCGCCAGCTCGCCTTCAGCAATCATCCGGTGGGCCTCACGTTTCAGGATGTGTTCGGACGCATCCCGCACCAGGCCGAGCTCGCGGAACACGTCGAGAAAACGGACGAGCATCGCGACCTCACGCTGGTGCGCCGCGCCATGGATTCGATGGGAATCAAGATGCAGGTCGTGTTTCCGCAGCCGATGCTCGAGATGGGGCTGCATCCCGAGCCCGACATCGTCACCGCGATGACCTTCGCGTATAACCGCTGGTTCACCGAGACGATCCTGCCGCGCGAAGAGCGCGTGAAGACGCTGCTCAGCCTGCCGTTTCACGATCCCGACGCGAGCCTGCAAACGATCACGGAGTTCGGCGAGACGCCCGGCGTGGTCGGCTTCATGATCACGAGCCAGCGGCACACGGGCGTGCACAAAAATATGTACATGCGCATCTACCGCGAACTCGAGGAGCGCGGCCTGCCGCTCGCGTTTCACGCGGGCCCGACGTGGGGCGATACGATGACGGCCACGATGAACCGATTTCTTTCGGTGCATTCGATGTCGTTCGTCACCTGCAATATGACGCACATGACGAACTGGATCGTCAACGGCTTGCCCGAGCGATTCCCAAAGCTCAACGTGATCTGGATCGAAAGCGGGCTGGCGTGGGTGCCGTTCATGATGCAGCGGCTGGACCACGAATACCTCATGCGGCAATCGGACGCGCCGCTGCTCAAGCGCCTGCCGAGCGAATACATCGCCGAGATGTACTTCACCTCGCAGCCGCTCGAGGTGACGATGCCGCACATGCTCGAGGCGACGTTCAAGGCCGTGCGCGCCGAGTCGCAGCTGATGTACTCGTCAGACTGGCCCCACTGGGATTTCGACGTGCCCGCGCGCATCGCCGGGCTCCCGTTTCTGAGCGAACAGGCGAAGCGCAACGTCCTCGGCGAAACCGCGCGCAAACTCTTCCGGCTGTAGCTTTCCGCCGCGAACAACGCCAACGAATCGAGAGATTGCCCTGCGCGCGCGGGGTTTGTTATGCTCCGCCGCGTTTGGCGACTTGTGTGGTTGGGTGGGGGGCTGATAATGAAATATCCCGGAATGAAGCGGATGTATTTGGCGGGGGCGTGTCTGCTGCTTGCGTCGGCTGCGTGCGCGCAGGCGCAGGATGCCGCGCCCGAAATCGCTCCGGCGCAAAAATGCGCTGACCTGACGAAACTTCAAATTCCCGGATCGGGGATGACGATCACCAAGGCGCAGTCCGTTCCGGCCGCTGCGCCCGACACGATCCGTCCCTCGCAATTTGGCGACACGATTCCGGTCGCGGTGCCGGCGTATTGCCGCGCGGACGGCGTGATCGATCCGCGCACCGGCCTCGACGGCAAGCACTACGCGATCGCGTTTGCCATCGCGCTGCCCGATCACTGGAATGGACGATTCCTGTTCCAGGGCGGCGGCGGGCTGAACGGTTCCGTGGGAGCGCCTTTTGGCGCGCAGGCCGCTGCAGATTCTCCGGCGCTCGTGCGCGGCTTTGCGGTCGTATCGACCGACACGGGACACGAAGGCGCGGTGTTCGATTCCGCTTTCATGAAGGATCAGCTGGCCGCACTCGACTTCGCCTATATCGCGGTCGGCCGGGTGACGGTGCTCGCCAAGGCGATCATCGCGGATTACTACGGCCAGCCCGCGAAGCATTCCTACTACGACGGCTGCTCCACCGGGGGGCGCGAGGGCATGCTGATGTCGCAGCGCTACCCGACCTATTTTGACGGAATTATTTCCGGCGACCCGGCCATGCGTACCGGCTTTTCGAACATCGGGCTCACGTGGGCAAGGAACGCGTTCGCCGAAATCGCTCCCAAAGATGCGTCCGGCAAGCCGGACCCGAGCAAAGACTTTTCCGCGAGCGACAAAAAACTTCTGGGCGATGCGATCCTCAGTGCGTGCGACACGAAAGATGGGCTGAAGGATGGCATGATCTTCAACGTCCAGGCCTGCCGTTTCGATCCTGCGGTTCTCACGTGCAAGGGCGCGAAGACGGATGCCTGCCTCACGTCGCAGCAAGTGGGCGCGCTCGAAAGGGCGTTCAGCGGCCCGAAGGATTCGCGCGGCAACGACGTGTATGCCACGTGGCCGTACGACCCGGGCGATATTCTCCCATCGGCCGGAGGCTTTGGCGCGGCGTTTTCAAGTTTCCTGCCAAGTGCGGCACCGAACCCGTTGGCCGCCGTGCAACCCCGGGCGACTCTGACCATCGATCAAATGGTGGCTAACGTCGAGGCTGACCAGGTTCAGAAGCTCACGGACACCACGTGGACGAATCTGAGCTCGTTCTCCGAACATGGCGGCAAGCTGATTTTCTACCACGGTACGGCCGACCCCGTGTTTTCGTCGTTGGATACGCTGGCGTATTACACGCGCATGGCCGCGGACAACGGCGGCCTCGATCAAGTCGAGAGCTGGAGCCGCTTCTTTTTCGTCCCCGGCATGAATCATTGCCAGGGCGGTCCCGCGACGCTGGATAAGTTCGATCTGCTAGGCGCGGTGGTCAAGTGGGTCGAGGACGGAACGCCTCCGGATTCCGTGGTCGCGACGGGCAAAGCGTTTCCCGGCCGTTCGCGGCCTCTGTGCGCGTATCCGAAATACGCGCGCTACAAAGGCACCGGCAATCCGGAGGACGCATCGAGCTTCGAGTGCGCGATCGCAGAACCGGCGCAATAAAATTCTTTTCGGACAGTCGTTCGTTCGGCCGCTCCGGCCACCAGGAATGCTTCGATGAAAAGCAAGCGCGGCAGTTTGCCGACAAGTACCCCGATGGACCGCCGCTCGATGCTGAAGGGTTCCGCGCTCGGCGGGGCGTTGCTCGCCGGAGGCGCCCTCGACGGATTCCTTGCGAAGGCGGCGTCAGCGGCGGGCGCCGGCGCTGCAACCCCCGGCGCGCCGCAGACGGACACCGCATCTCCCGCAGCGGGGGCCGTGAAACCGCTCGGCGAGATCGAGCCGATCAAGCTCGAATACGTCTTTCAGATACGCATCGATTTCAAGGAGCGCGTTTCATTCCAGACGCCCAACGGGCGTCGCGCCTACGTTCCGGCCATGTTGGGTGTGATCGAGGGACCGCGGCTGCAGGGCCGCGTAGTGCCGCGGAGCGGCGCGGACTACGCCGGCAACGGCGTGCTCGACGCTCACTACATGCTCCAGGCGTCGGACGGCACGATGATCTACATCCACAATACGGGCTACCTCTATCCGATGGACGGCAAGCCGATCGACCGCAACGACCCAAGCTGGGGCGGCGACCGCCCGTTCTATTTCCGCTGCACGCCGTATTTCGATACGCCGGTGGGCCCGCACGACTGGTTGACGCGCACCGTGATCGTGGGTTCGGGCAAGCGCCACGCGAACCCGGACTACACGATTTTCACGTACTACGCCGTTCTGTAGTTCCGCGCGTAAGGCGAGCGAATCCCGCCGGGCGAGGCATCCCGATTGCCCGCAAGACACATCTTTAGTAGTCTCTACGATTGCGTTTAAGGCGTTCCAGCCGCTCTGTGGAATCAGGGGTGAGGAATTGCAGGTTCGATCTCGCGTATTTTTGTGGATTTCGATCTGTCTCTCGGCCGCGCTGCTAACGGCCTGCCAGGAGCAGATCAATTATCCTACGCCTTCGCAGAATATCACGCTCTCTCCCGCGAGCATCTCGGCGGGACAGCCGGGTTTCACACTGACGGTACATGGCGGCAACCTCACGCCCGCATCCACCGTATATTGGAATGGCACCCCGCTCGTCACACTCTTCACTTCCATTAGCGAGCTCACGGCTCAAGTCCCCGCGACCTTGATTCAGAACGCGGGTTCGGCGTCGGTCGTTGTCACGACGCCTTCACCCGGCGGCGGAACTACGCTGGCCGCCATATTTACGATCAATGCGACGTCGAGTCCGCTGCCGAAGATCACGTCGCTATCGCCATCCGGGGCGTCCGCGGGCGGAAGCGGATTCACGCTGACGATTAACGGGAGCAATTTCGTTTCTCAGTCCGAGGTTTCCGTGAACGGCAACCTCCGCCCTGCAGGCGGAACCGCGACCTCGTTGAGCACCACGATCACCGCCGCCGATATCGCGACGGCCGGCACCGTGCCAATTGTCGTAGTCAATCCTGCGCCGGCCGGCGGCACCTCCAACACCATGAATTTGAACGTCACGAATCCCGTGCCGAGCCTCGGTTCGTTGAGTCCCGCCACGGCCGCAGCGGGAACGACGACAGCTACGGCTGTCACCGTAGCGGGTGCCGGCTTTGTGTCCAATTCGACGGTGCTGATCAATGGCGCACCGCGCGCAACCGTTTTCGGCAATAGCGGGAGCCTCCAGGTCAACCTCACCGCCGGGGATCTCGCGCAGGGCAGCGTGGATCAGGTGCAGGTGTTCAGTCCGGGTCCTGGCGGAGGCACCTCGAACATCCTCACTTTCGCCGTTGATCCCAGCGAATCGGCCGGGCTGCCCGTGCTGGTCGATATCGCGGATTCCGGCGTGCAAGCGAACAACGGAGTCTGCGGCACGCCGTGCACGAGCGGCGTTCCCACGCTGACAACCGCCGGACCGGCGACGAGTTCGACGGGCGAATTCATCGCGTTCGCATCCACCTCGACAAATCTGCTTTGGACGGTCACGCAGCAGAATCTTACGAACGGCACGAGCGGCATCTTCTTTAGGGATACCTGCCTCTCAACCACAACATCGACCGGCACCGCCTGCACTCCGAAGACGACCCTGCTCACAACGGGAATCGGGGGCGGTCCTGCCAACGGGCCAAGCTCCGAGCCCTCGCTCGACAGCGGTGCGGCCAACGTGGCTTTTACGTCTACGGCCACAAACCTGGTGAGTTACGTATCCACGCCGGGCAGCACCTCACAGGTCTACTGGCAGCCCACCTGCCAAAGCACCACCACCTCGTGCACGCCGGTCCTCGTCTCGTTGTCCGCCGATCAATCGAGCGCAGGAAACGGCGCCAGCTACAATCCGGTGATCAGTCCCGACGGTCAGTACGTGGCGTTCGTTTCGCTGGCCACAAATCTTGTTTCCGGCATCGTTGTGGACGGCGTCACGCCGCAGGTGTACATCCGCACCATCTGTGCCGGCGCCACTCCCGCCACGCAAACGACTTCGTGCGTCCCGACGACCTATCTGGTTTCCACGCCCGACGGGATAACGCCGGGCAACAAGCCAAGCTCCGATCCCGCGATCTCAAACACAGGCCTGTACGTTTCCTTTGCATCCACGGCGACGAATCTCGGCGCGACCGCGCCGAATCCGAACGGCGCCCAGGAAATCTTCGAGCGCTCGACCTGCGTGACGACGATCGGATCGAGCGTCAACAGCTGCGTGCCCATCACCAACCTCGTGTCGTCGCCCGATGGCGGCGCCACCGCGGCAAACGGCGCAAGCACCGAGCCCGCAATCTCGCCCGACGGCCGATTCGTGGCGTTTGCTTCGACGGCGACGGATTTCGGAATCGCGTCGGCGGGAGTGCAGCAGGTCTACGTGTACGACACTTGCATCGGCGTCGTCGTCACCACGCCGGCAACGTGCAGTCCATCGAGTCCCATGCTCGTTTCCACGCCGGACACCGCGACAACGCCCGTGACTCCCGGAAACGCCTTGAGCGAAAACCCCAGCGTGAGCGTGTGCAACGCGACCACAACCACGGAAGGAACTTGCCCGGGAGGCGTCCTAATCGCGTTCTCGACGAAGTCGACGAACCTGTCCCCGAACGTGGTGAATGGAGTCGAAAACGTCTTCGTGCGCAGCACGTGCGCCGATCTCCCAAGCGGCACCACGGCCTGCATCCCTCGCACCGCATTAGCCAGCCAGCCTGCCGGCGCGTCAGCCGCGGCGAATGGGGACAGCATCGTCCCGGCCCTCAGCGGCGACGGCCATACCGTCTCGTTTATTTCGGCCGCGAATAATCTGGTCGCGATCGATTCAAACGGGCTGCCTGATATCTTTCTCGCCGCGACCTCCTTCTAGTCCCCCAATTTGGGTTCGGCTTTCGCCGCGATGCGCTGGAGCACGGCCGCGCGCGTGGCATCTCAATAGGCAAATCTCTGCAGGGCGACGCGGTTGTGTTGCGACGAATGGACCACTTTGCGAATCGCGAGCGCGAAAGGAAGCCATCCTGCCGACAGGGGTCAGAAGGGGTTACGCCGGCAGGATGGTTTGGGCGGGTCGGGAAGCGTGCTCCGGCTCGTTTTAGAGCCGTCGTCCCCGCAATGCAGCCTCCCGTCCCGCAAAGGCATGCTAGCGACGAGCTGCGGTCGCACCAATGGTTCCGGAGGCGCAGTCGGGCCGTACTACCGTCCTAGTACTGAAGAACGGCAGTTTGCCCCCGGAGGTGGCCGACGGTCGCTTGGATTATTTTGAAACGTCGACAGTTATGTCGGCAGCGGGCGGCAGCCGAAGCCTGATTTCGGTGGTCTTGTTCGAGCGGATCACCACGCGTTTGGTCCATTCGGAGAACATGCCGTGCCAGTAGGCTTGCAGGTCGTATTGCCCGGTTTCGTATCGCGCGAACTCGAAGTGGCCCTTCGCGTCGGTATGCGTGGCGCTCGGGCTCTGCCCGTAGGAGGTTTGCATCGTGACGGTCGCATCCGCCACGGGATTGCCGTGGGAGTCGACCACGGTCCCCGCGATTGCGCCGATCCTTACGCCAGCGTTACCGGCTGCGGCGATCGTTAGAACCGCCGCGAAAACGATGAATACTGACCATCGAATGCGTGTCATAAAATCACCTCGGGCCTGATGGACCTATCTTATCGGCTGGCCGCCGCCGCGAGTTGATTTTGGCGCCGCGGGTTTCCCGTTCGTGCACCTGTACTCCCGTCCAGTTTTCCCGCCGGTCCGGCAGTCGCATCCAATTGCTTTTTTCGGCCGAACGGGGTATCCCATGATGGCCCATGCAGGGCGTTCATTCGCGCTCGCAGCCGATAGGAGGGTGGGTGGCACGGTATCTCTCGCAGCACACGCTGGCTTGCCTCACCCGTCAGGGAGCAGAAGAACTCACGGCGCGTTTGCATCACGGAGGAGGCCAGGTGGCGGCCCGGCGCGTCCTGGTGAATATGCAGGAAGGCAAGATGTTGGTTGAGTTCGAAGCGCCGAACCGCGAAGAGCTTGAAAAGTGGCTCGCCTTGCAGAGATTTCATTTCGATTGGTTGCTGCGCGTCGAATACGAATCGTCCGATTCGGGTCCGCTAACGGCCGTCTGACCGGCGCGTGCCCGATGCAGAAGAGCGTTGTCACTGAAGCTGGTTTCGGCGTATGCTGCGGCCATGATGATTTGCTGCCAGAGGTCGGCTCAAGGTTGTCGCTGCTGTTGCGATCGGATGTTCTCTGGCACGGGCAGGCAAAGCACGTAGGCGTCTTCTAGCTCGGGATTTTGCGACCCGCCGCCAGAGGATCTGGCCCGGCGGGTTTTTTCGTGTTTGGGTCTTATGTAGCCGCTTCGACATCCGATATGCAGAGGGAGGGAATGACATGGCTGATTATGCGCACCCGGAAGTGCTGGTAACGACGCAGTGGGTCGCGGACCATGCGAATGATCCGAAGGTCCGCCTGGTGGAAGTGGACGTGGACACGACGGCCTACGATCAGGGCCATATCGCAGGGGCCGTGGGATGGAATTGGCAGACGCAGCTTCAGGACAACGTTCGCCGCGATTTGATCGAGAAATCCGCCCTCGAGAAGCTCCTCGGCCAGTCCGGCGTATCGAACGACACGACTGTAATCCTCTATGGGGACAACAACAATTGGTTTGCCGCCTACGCCCTCTGGCAGCTCAAGTATTACGGCCACAAGGATGTGCGCCTGATGAATGGCGGCCGCAAGAAGTGGCTCGAAGAGAAGCGTCCGCTGACCACGGAAGCGTCGAAAGTGACTCCCACCACGTACCGCGCCACCGGGCCGGACGAATCGATTCGCGCCTACCGCGAAGATGTCCTCGAGATCGTGCAAAAGAAAGCCAATGGGAGTCTCGTGGATGTCCGCTCGGTGGATGAATTTACGGGAAAAATAATCGCGCCGCCGGGAATGAACGAGACCGCTCAGCGCGCCGGCCACATCCCCGGAGCAGCCAATATTCCCTGGGCGCAAGCGGCTAATGAAGACGGCACGTTCAAATCAGCCGATCAGTTGAAGCATCTCTACCAGGGCAAGGGCGTTTCGGGTTCCGGCGAGACGATCGCGTACTGCCGGATCGGCGAGCGCAGTTCGCACACCTGGTTCGTCCTGAAATATCTCCTCGGCTACGACGGCGTGAAGAACTACGACGGCTCGTGGACCGAGTGGGGCAACCTGATCGGCGCCCCAATCGAAAAAGAAGCGGCCGCGGCCGCGCGGTAACTCAACTTTCAGGGTGTGGGTGGCAACCGCGAGCCTTTGTGGGTCGTGGCTTCCAGCCACAACGTAAGCCCCGCAAAGTGTCGCGGGCTTCAGCCCCTGAAGTTCCCAACCGGGCGGTCGTCACACCGACCGTGCTGGCTTGGCGGTTAGGGAAGCGCGCTCGGCGGTACTCCGTCGTGGCGCGCTTGGTCTTTCAGGGCATTGATTTGGTCCTGGATATCGTCGTGCTTTTTCTGGAGATCAGCCAGTTCCACTCTCCAGTCGTCCGGCTTGGTACCGCCCCACTTGCGGACGGTATTCACGGTCTGCCCGCTGAGCGCTGCCTGAAGCTGCCCAATTTGGTCGTCGATGGGCGGAAGTTTCGCTTCCAATCCCGCGATTCGATTCTGGTACCACTGCGTGCCTTTGCCTTTGGGATTCGAGGGTTTCGCGCCGTTGTTCGTCGCCTTCGGCCTTGGCGCTGAGAATGTGGAAATCACGGAATCCTCCCGCAATCCCGTCACATCATCATTCGTCCAAACTTTCTTGGCAGGCGGTTGGACGGGCGCGGATGGCGCCTGGGACCCGGCTTCCGCGCTTTGCCCGGGCGATGGATTCGTCGCACCGGTCGTATTGGTTTGTGCCGCAGCGTGGGACGCGAATCCCGCGCAGAGAAACAGGCCCGCAAAACACGCCTCGACGGTTACCTGCGATAGACGCCGCATAGGGACTTCTCCTTTGTGGGAGCAAAGGCTCGTATTCCCCTATTTAACACCGGGCGGCGGGTAAAGTTACGGATCTTCGCTGAAGGTTTTCCCAGTAGCCAACTCGTTCTGGGCGATCGCCAGCATGTCCTGAATCGAGCCCAGGCGGCGATAGTGGCCGGCATCGATCACCTGATGTTCCGCGAACGGGAACAGGAATTTTCGTCCGGTAAACTCGTATTCGGTGCGAGTCGGCAGCCAGATCCCGGGAGCGACTTCGGCCTGTTCCATCGAAACGAAGCTGCCGCGATAGAGTTTCCCGAGCAAGCCTCCGCCAAACGAGATATCGCTCAGCACGTGCGCTTCGCCGCGCACCAGTTCGTTGCTGTCGTGGTCCACCCAGATTTTTGCGGTGACGTGCGCGAGCGCGCCCTGCAACATCGAGCGCGGATGAAAATCTGCATTCGGCGTGAGCTCGTAGACGTCGCAGTTTCGTCCATTGTGAACTTCTCGGCCCGCCCATTTGACGATATACGCGTCGCCCGCCGCATCGACGAAGTCCGATCGCTCGCGCTGCCGCTTTTCATACTTCTCGCGCGCGGCCTTGGCTTTCGAGTCATTCGGCTGGGTCATGCGCTGCAGGATGTCGTTCCATAGCTGCAGCTGGCGGCGGTACTCCGCGGGAGCGGTCGGCGCTCCGTTATCTTTCAGCAGGATCTTCACGGTTCCGCCGCCGTCGGGAAGCACGCGGTAGACCTTGTCTTGGATCGTCTGCGGACTGGCGCCGGTGGTGAAATCCTGATAGCGCTCGATGCGCTCGTATTCCTCGAGCGCCTGATCGTTCTTGTGCTGGTTCTCGATCAGTTTCTTGGCGTGGGCCTGGATCTCGTCAGCGGGGGGCGCCTGCGCGGGAGACGCGCGAACGATTTTTGTTGATGCTCCCGTTTGCGATTTGGCCTGCGGACACGCGAGGCAGAGCGTCGTTAGAACCGCGAGTATCGAAGCGGACGCGACGGATATTCGGATCGAAAGGCCTGGGCGTCTGCGCATATGGTTCAACGGCATTCTAGCCGGGACTCTCTGAGGTTGAAAATCGCCGCCCGTCTCTCCCTGATTTCCTGCAACCTCGGCGGGCTCTGCGCTACTTGGATGCGCCTGGAAGCTTTGGAGGAGCCGGGATCACAATGGGGCTTCGCGGGTTGAGGCTGGATTTTCCGTCGGGCCCCAAGACGTAAGGATAACCCTCCGGATCGCCCGGAATAACGCTGAGATACCCGGCCTCCCGCAATTCCTCGGTCGACGCCGGATAACGCCCGAATTTTTTCTGGTACTCGGCTGCGATTTCGTCGAGATGCTGCTCGTCTTCCTGCACTTTGAGAGCTTCCAATTCCTCCGCGGCTTTCTTTCGAACGACGGGGTTTTGGTTCGATTCATATATTTCAGACCACATCACGCGCGAGGTCTCGATCGATCCCCCTAGCGTCGATATACGTGCCGCCATCACGCCCGTCCAGATGGGTGCACCCGGCTTCTTGCTTCCGGCCAGGTACGCGGCGGCAGCATCGGGAAAATCTCTCATTCGCCAGTAATAGAGGAAGCCGAGATCGTTGTTCAGTCGCCAGTTGTCCGGGTTGGCCTTGATGCCACGCTTCACCAGCTCGACCGCGAGGTCCGTACGGTTCGCGCCGGCCAGCGGTTCGGAGAGGAAGATCGCGCCGAATCTGTATGCGACGATCAGCTTGGGATCCAGGGTCGTCGTGACGTCGAGCAGGGGCCACAACAAATCGAAGTCCCGGCTGTGCACCGTCAAGCGCGAGCCGTAATACTGCACCGCGCGGGTCCAGTAGATATCGGCCAGCAGCGAGTCGTAACCGAGGCTAAGTTTCTTGATCGCGTTGGGAGACCTCAGAAGGAGCACTTCCCGCTGGCTGGCAAAGTCCTGCGTCTGCGCATCGATTCCCAATTGCAAAATCGCGATCGCGCCCAAAAGCAACGCCATCGCCGCGAGCGAAGCCCATGGCACGCGACTCGCGATAGAAGAACTCGCCTTCATTTCAGATTCCGTCTCGAAAATACGGCGGAAGCGGCCACTAGCACGAAGGCCACGTAGAGTGCGGCATAGAGCGTGTTGCGCCAGATCAGCGACGCGGGAATCGCTTCCCCGTGCGCCACCGCCGAAATCACGTTGAAATTGTGAAAGTTTGGTATCAGATAGTACAGGGTGTGCGTGGCCGCCTTGAGAGCCGGGTTTTTCGTCACCTGCCCGAAATCGCGAATGTCCGTCCCGAATGTGCCGGTGACGTAGATTCCCAGCGTAAACAAGGCCGAAAGCATCGGGCTCGAGAAGCAGGAAAAAAACAGCGCCAGCGCCGTCACCAGCGCAAGCTCCAGCAGGATGAAATAGATCGCCACCAAGATCCACGCGTCGCTATGGACGAACGGCCGCCCCACGTAATAGAGCGCGACGCCGAGTCCCAGCGTCATGAACGACGTGTTGACCAGCAGCGTCAGCAGCAGCCCGCCGTATTTTCCCACCAGGAATTCCGACCGGCGAATCGGCTTGGCCAGCAGCGTGTAAAGCGTGCGCTTTTCCATCTCCTTGTAGACCAGGCCCACGCCGATAAAAACAGCCATCACCAGGCCGAAGATCGAAATCGCGGAAAGCCCGAGGTTGATGATCACCAGCCGCTCGATCCCGATCGAAATCTGTCCCACCAGAATTGCCGCACCGATCATCATCAGCGCAAAAAGGACGAGATTGTAAAGCACGCGGTCGCGCACCGCTTCGCGGAACGTATTGATCGCCACCACACCGGGCATCGCGCTCATCGGGCCATCCCCTCCAGCGCGTGGACGGGAGTCTGCTCGCGCCCCACCAGCCGGATGAAATAGTCTTCGAGCGTGGGCCGCACGGGGGTGATCGAAAGAATGCGGGCCTCACACTCGCGCAGCTTGTCGAGCGTGCCATATAGCTCGGCCTCGGGCACTTCCAGGCGATAGCGCGGCCCAATCGCAACGGCATGGGACAACGCCGAAGGGAGCGCGCGCCCCTCGCGCATTTCGAAAAGAATTTCCATTCCCGCGATTTCGAGCGAGACGATCTCGCTCGGCGCGCCCACGCCCTGCAGCTTTCCGCCCGCCAGCACCGCCACGCGGTCGCACAGCATCTCCGCATCCGAAAGAATGTGCGTCGAGAAAAACACCGTGTGTCCCTGCTGCTTCAATCCGTGAATGATGTCGCGCACTTCGCGCCGTCCGATCGGATCGAGCCCCGACATCGGCTCGTCGAGAAACACCACCGGAGGATCGTGCAGGATCGCCTGCGCAATGCCGGCGCGCTGCAGCATGCCCTTCGAGAATTTTCGCAGCTGCACGTCGCCCGCCGACGCCAGGCCCACCAGCACGAGGAATCGCTCCACGCGCTCGCGCCGTTCCGCGGCCGTGTAATTCGAAAATCGCGCGTAATAATCGAGCAACTCGCGCGCGGTCAGGTAATCGTAGAAGTAAGGCTGCTCCGGCAGGTAGCCGATCTCGCGGTGCATGCGAACGTCGTCGATCGACCGGCCGCGCACGCGCGCCGTGCCCTCGGTCGGAAAGATCAGCCCGGTCAGCAGCTTCAGCGTCGTCGTTTTTCCGGCGCCGTTGGGCCCGAGAAATCCGAATACTTCGCCCTCCTCGACCTCCAGCGTCAGATGATCGAGCGACCGGCGCATGCGCTTCCGCCAGAATCCGACCGGATAATCCTTGGTCAGCCCCGTGATTTCGATGGCAGGCGTATTCATCGCAGTTCCACTATAGTTTTTTTCAGCTCCGCGCACGCTGTCAATACGCGAATGTTGCTTCGCAAAGCACATTTGCATGTGCGACACCGCTAGTGGCCGCGCCCGCCAGAACCACTACCGGTAGACGTTTTCGACACGCACCACCTGATATTTTGTGGTCCCTGTGCGATTTTCGCTTGACAACTTTTCCGCAACCCACGATACTCCGCAACCAGACTCGGCATTACGTGCACGGTCGGATTGCTCAGCGCCACGACCGCCCACGCGAGATTCCGACCGGGTTCAACCGAATACTAAAGGCGTGCGCTCCTCAGACCGCGCTTGGTGTTAGACGCGGCCTAGCAGCGCTTTTTCTCTTTTTTGGTTTTTGGCAGACGCTTTTCGGGGGTCAAGCGCCTGCCAGCGATCGTTGAAATCCTCTCAAACCGTGTAGTCGTCGTTACACGCAACATGCTTCGGGTTCCGGTTGGGCGTATAATTGGGATTGTAGTTCCTCCCTGCCCGGCACCCGGCTAACTTTTTCGGCGGCCTGCCTATGGAAGGCAGGCACGACTGCCGGCGCGGAGGCAGAGATGGCGGAAACAAAGATGATGTTGAATTCGCAAGTGGAAGAAACAGCCCGGCGCACTACCGGTCTGGATTTCAAGCGCCGCTTCACCGACGGACTGGTGTCTCCCTTCGACAAAGTCGAATGGGAACGCCGCACCGCACTCATAGGCAACGAAAAGGGTCAGGTAATCTTCCGACAGGAAAATGTCGAAGTCCCGAAGTCCTGGTCGCAGACGGCGACGAACATCGTCGCTTCGAAATATTTTCACGGCAAGCCCAACACGCCCGAGCGCGAAACCTCGGTGCGCCACCTGATCGGCCGCGTGGTCGATTCGATCGTCCGCTGGGGCGACGAGGGCGGCTACTTCGCCACCCCCGAATCCAAGGTCGCCTTCCGCGACGAGCTCACGCATCTGCTCGTCGAGCAGAAGATGGCTTTCAATTCGCCGGTGTGGTTCAACGTCGGCGTGCAGCCCAAGCCGCAGTGCTCCGCCTGCTTCATCAACTCCGTCCAGGACAGCATGGACTCGATCATGGACCTCGCCAAGACCGAGGGCATGCTCTTCAAGTGGGGCTCCGGCACGGGCACGAACTTCTCGGCCCTGCGCGGCAGCCGCGAAACGCTTTCCGGCGGCGGCATCGCCTCCGGCCCGGTGAGCTTCATGAAGGGCTTCGACGCCTTCGCCGGCGTGATCAAGAGCGGCGGCAAGACGCGCCGCGCCGCCAAGATGGTGATCCTCAACGTCGATCATCCGGACATCCTCGAGTTCATCGAGAGCAAGACGAAGGAAGAGCGCAAGGCCCACGTGCTGATCGAGCAGGGTTACGACCCCGCGATCGACGGCGAAGCCTATTCCTCCGTTTTCTTCCAGAACGCCAACCATTCCGTCCGCGTCACCGACGATTTCATGCAGGCCGTCGAGGAAGACCGCGACTGGTGGACGCGCAAGGTGAACGACGGCAAGCCGCTCGAAAAATTCCGCGCGCGCGATCTGATGGACAAGATGGCCGAATCCGCCTGGCAGTGCGGCGATCCCGGCATGCAGTACGACACCACGATCAATCGCTGGCACACCTGCAAGGGCACGGATCGCATCAACGCGTCGAATCCCTGCTCCGAGTACATGTTCCTCGACGATACCGCCTGCAACCTGGCATCGCTCAACCTGATGAAGTTCCTCGGGCCCAACGGCCAGTTCGACGTCGAGGGATTCCGCCACGCGGTGGACGTCACGATCACGGCGCAGGAGATCCTGGTCGACAACGCCAGCTACCCGACGCCGAAGATCGAGAAGAATTCGCACGATTACCGCCCGCTGGGTATCGGCTATGCGAATCTCGGCGCGCTCCTGATGTCGCTCGCGCTGCCCTACGATTCCGACGGCGGCCGCGACTTCTGCGGCGCCATCACCGGCTTGATGACCGGCGAGGCCTACGCGCAATCCGCGCGCATCGCCGAGCGCATGGGGCCGTTCCCGGGCTACGCGCCAAACCGCGAGCCGATGCTCGACGTGATCCGCATGCACCGCGATTCGCTCCGCCCGATCAAGGAGGAAAACGTGCAGCCCTCCCTGCTACGCGCTGCCAAGGAATCGTGGGACGCGGCGCTCGATCTGGGCGAAAAACACGGCTACAAGAATTCGCAGGTCTCCGTGCTCGCTCCCACCGGCACGATCGGCTTCATGATGGATTGCGACACCACTGGCATCGAGCCTGACCTCGCGCTCGTGAAGCAGAAGCGGCTGGTGGGCGGCGGCGTGATCAAGATCGTCAACAACACCGTGCCCCAGGCGCTGATGAGGCTCGGCTACCCGCCCGAGGACGTCGCCAAGATCGTCGACTACATCGACGCCGAGGGCAAAATCGAAGGCGCGCCCGGACTGAAGCCCGAGCATCTTCCCGTGTTCGATTGCTCGCTTACGCCCATGGGCGGCGGCCGCTCGATCGCCTGGCGCGGCCACCTGCGCATGATGGCGGCGGCTCAGCCCTTCCTTTCCGGCGCGATCAGCAAGACGATCAACATGCCGGAGGAATCGACGGTCGAAGACATCGCCGAAGCCTATACCGAATCCTGGAAGCTGGGACTGAAGGCCGTGGCCATCTATCGCGACAATTCGAAGCGCTCGCAGCCGCTCTCGGCGGCGGGCAAGAAGGAAGACGAGAAGGCCCCTGCGGCTGCCGGAAAGGCCGCTCCTGCGCCGGTTGCGCAGGCGGTGCAGGTTCCTGCAGCCGTCGCCGCTGCCGCTGCGGAAAACGCCCCGCAGCAGAAGGAACTCTTCGATCGTGCGCGCCGCGAGAAGTTGCCCCCGGAGCGCAAGTCGATCACCCACAAATTCTCGGTCGGCGGACACGAGGGCTACATCACCGTCGGCATGTACGACGACGGCAAGCCCGGCGAAATCTTCATCAAGATGGCGAAGGAAGGCTCCACGCTCTCCGGCATCATGGACGCCTTCGCGCTATCCGTCTCGATCTCGCTGCAGTACGGCGTGCCGCTCCGCGCTCTTGTCGACAAGTTCTGCAACTCGCGCTTCGAGCCTTCGGGCTACACCGGCAATCCGAAGATCCGCTACGCCAAGTCGGTCGTCGACTACATCGGCCGCTGGCTCGGCGGTAAGTTCATCTCGCCCGACTATCTCGACAGCGATGCCGCGGCTCTCGATGAGGCGCCGGCCGTCGCTGGGGCGAGTTCTGCGGCGCCGGTGGCGCCCGCGCCAGCACGGGTTGCGGAAACCGAGACCTTCACGCGCCCGCGCGCCGCGATCGAAGACGCTCCCTACTGCTCCGAGTGCGGCATGCTCATGACGCCCAACGGCAGCTGCTACAAGTGCTCCAACTGCGGTTCCACGTCCGGCTGCAGCTAGGACGCTCCCGTATCGTCAGGAAAACAAAAAGGGCTCCCGTCGCAACGGGAGCCCTTCCATTTTCGCCGAAAGCAGCCGATCCAAATAAAAAGGGGGCCCACCCGGACCCCCTTGTTCTTGCTCTTCCCCAAGCTCCGGTTTCGGCGCGACGAAACCGGCCCACCCCGGGATAAGAGACAGCCGGGCATATGTTTTGCACGCGCCGTGCCACGTCTGCTCATATTTACGAGCATGTCTATGCAGCTGATTTACATGTACTTAGTTAATGATGACTATACCTAAGGGCTATCCGCAAGGGGGGCGAATCCACTTTCTGAAAGCCTTTGGCCATTATTTCTACGTTCTTTGGAAGAATCAATCTTACCGATCGTTTCGATAACAAAATCCGATCAGTCTGCCTTCCTAGAGGCCGACGGCCGCTCGCAGCGCTGAAGCCAGCGCATCGGTCCAGCGCTCGACATCCTCGCTCCGCTCCGCCTCGACCATCACGCGGGCCAGCGGCTCGGTGCCGGAGTAGCGCAGGACCACGCGTCCCGACTTCCCGAGCGCCTCCTCGGCCTTCTTGAGCGTCCGCGCTACCTCTGGCAGCGTCTCGAGCGGCGGCTTCGACTTTACCTTCACGTTCACGATCTTCTGCGGGAAGATTTTGAGGTCCGCCACAAGCGTATCCAGCGGCCCAGCGAGGGCCACGAGCGACGCCATCTTCACCGCCGTCAGCATGCCGTCGCCGGTGGTCGCGTCGTCGAGGAACAGGATATGCCCCGATTGCTCGCCGCCCAGGTTTGCGCCGATGCGTTGCATCTCCTCCAGGACGTACCGATCGCCCACGTCCGTGCGCGCCAGCTTCAGGCCCGATTTCTCGAGCGCCCTTTCCAGCCCCAGATTCGCCATCGTCGTCCCGACGATCACGTCGCCTTTCAGCTTGCCCGTCGACTGCAGGAAGCGCCCCGCGGCCAAGAGCACGCCGTCGCCATCCACGCGCCGGCCCGTCGCGCTCGAAAAAATGGCGCGGTCGGCGTCGCCGTCAAATGCCACGCCCAGCGCGGCTCCCACCTCCACCACGCGCTTTTGCATCTCGTCAGGATGGAGCGACCCGCAGCCGGAATTGATGTTGCGCCCATCGGGAGCGTCGTTGATCGCGGTCACGTGCGCCCCTAGCGAACGAAACAGTTCCGGCGCGAGTTTGCTCGCTGCGCCATTCGCGCAATCGAGGACGATTTTCATTCCCGCAAGCTTCGCGCCGGCGAAAACCGCCGCTCGCAGCCCCTCGAGATAGTCTTCGTGCAGCTTCGGGTTGCCATTCGCGCCGGCCACGCCCATCTCGCCGCTTCCGGCCTGCTGCGCTTTTCGGCCCGACGCGCCATTTTTTGAAAGGATCAGTTTTTCGATGGCGGCCTCTTCGGCGTCCGGAAATTTCATTCCGAGCGACGAGATCAGCTTCACGCCATTGTCGTGGTAAGGATTGTGCGAGGCCGAAATCACCACGCCGGCGTCGAATCCCTCGCGGCTCACCAGCCATGCAACACCTGGCGTCGTTAACACACCGGATGACACCGCCTCGGCGCCGGCTGCGGCGAGCCCGCGCGCGATCGTCTCGGCGATGTGCCGTCCGGACTCGCGCGTATCCCGCCCGATCAGGACGCGCGGCCGCCCGCTCGGCACCGCTTTGCGCGACGCAAGGTGCTCGCCGAGCGCGAATCCCATGCGTTCGATGGTCGCGTCGTCCAGCGGATACTCGCCCGGAACGCCGCGGATGCCATCCGTGCCAAAAAGCTGTTTTACTTTCTCGATTGGAATTCCCCCCGCGCCGAAATGCGCGTGCACAATTTTAGCACTCACGCGCCTCCGATTCGCGGAGCCGCCGCCAAATCGCGCGCGCAACGGTTACGCTGCGCTCCATCCGCCCACGGCGGCGCCACAGGTAACGGAACGCGCACGCATTCATCTGGATCGGCAGGCCATGTGATATCGTTGTGCCCAATGTCCCTCACAGAGACGAAAGCTAGCGCAGGTTCCGTCAGCGGAAAAATCATCGCGGCCGGCATTGTCATCGCTTTTTGCTATTGGGCCTCCACCGTCCTCGTGACGCTGCTCGTCGCCGTACTCACCGCGTATTTTCTCGACCCGATCGTCAGTTGGTTCGAGATGATCCGCATCCCGCGCGCCCTCGGCTCGCTGATCGTTGTGTTGGTGACGATCGCCTTGCTGGCTACGCTCGGCTGGACGCTCGTCGAGCGCTTCGATCAGTTCGGCACGGACTGGCCCAAATACCGCGCGCCCTTGCGCGAAGTCTTCCAGGCCGTCGACAGCAGGCTCGCGAATCTCGAGGCGCACGTATCTGAAATCACGCCCGCGTCGCGCAGTGGAGAGCGCGTCGTCACTCTCGCCGAGTCGCATCCGGTGCGAGACGCGCTCGTCGGCCGCTTGAGCTCGCTCTACGGTTTCATTCTTGCCGCGAGCTTCGTTCCGTTTCTGGTATTCTTCATGCTCGCCGCGAAGCGCCAGGTCGTGCACGCCACGATGCAGCTATTCAGTTCAAGCGACCGCACGCAGGTGAAAGAAGCGCTCGAAGACGTCACGCGCGTGCTCCGCACGTACTTGATGGGCACGGCGCTCGTGGGATTGATTCTGGTCCTCGCGAGCTGGCTTTTCTTCTGGGCCATCGGGCTCGAATTCCCATTTCTCACGGGCCTGGTTTCCGGACTCTGCAATCTCGTGCCCTATATCGGTCTCGTCGTTTCCTGGGTCCCGCCGCTGATGATCGGCGCGGCGCAGTTTCACAAAATCGGTCCCTTCATCGGCATCGTCGCGATGCTCACTTTTTTCCACATCGTCGCCGCCAACCTGCTGGTCCCGGCCATGGTCGGCTGGCGCATGCGTTTGAACGCGGTCGCTCTCACCGTCTCGCTTCTCTTCTGGGGATGGCTCTGGGGAGCGATGGGACTGATTCTCGCGATTCCCATCACCGCGGTCATCAAGGTGATCTGCGATCACGTCGAAGGCTGGCAGCCGGTCGGCCGCTGGCTGAGCGCGTAGCGCCGGCTCGCCTGTAGCGGAACGATGGCGTCCCGCCGGCTAGTTTCCTGCGTGAGAGCCGAAGCCGCAACACCCGTGGAGTGCGGGAGCTTGCTCCCGCTGTCTGCCGCCCGGGCTTGCCCGGGCGTGCTCCCCGCACAAGCCATGTGCGCCGCCGCAAATGCGAGCCTGAGGTTCTCGCAGCCACATTGATGCGGCAGCTTTGGATGTCCTAGGCCTCGCCGCCCGCGCGACGCAATCGCGCGACGGTCCCCGCAAGCTCTGTTGCGCCGCTCGCGTCCTGAAATATTCGAATCGCCGCAATTCCTGCCGCGCCCGCGCGAATGCACTCCGCGCCACTAAACGCATCCACGCCGCCGATCGCAATCACGGGCATCCGCACAGCAGCGCAAACTTCCGCCAGCTTCGCAATTCCTTGGGGTGCGCCAAATTTCCTTTTCGCTGGCGAATCGAAAATCGGCCCGAAAAATGCGTAATCCGCTCCGGCGCGTTCCGCCTCGCGCACCTCTTCCACGCTGTGGCACGACACGCCGACGCGAAATCCCGCTGGCGCATTCCCGCCGCGGCACCAGCGCACCACGTCTCGCGCGCCCAACGACTCCCCTCCGAGATGCACGCCCGCAGCCCCGGCTGCGAGTGCCACATCCAGCCGGTCGTTCACGAAAACAAGCGCCGCACGCGCAGTAGCTGCGTGGACGGCCGCGCGCGCAAGCTCGAATAATTCGCGCGCAGGCAAGTCTTTTTCGCGAATTTGCACCCAGTCCACGCCCGCCGCGATCGCCATCTCGATCTTCGCGAGCACGCTTCGCGCAGGCTCGTCCCCGCCAAGCGATTTCCGGTGCGTCACGCAGCAGACGATCGGTTCAGGTGCGGTTGGCAACGGTTGGCACTCGGCGGCGAAACGATTCGAGCGACAGCAGGACGTTCATGAATCCCAGCCCCGAAATCGCGCCGCGCAGGAACGGATTTTTCAGCAGCAGCCCCAGCGCCGGATACTGATAGAAGAGGTAATTCGTCTCCCATAGGTCCGACCACGGCACGAGTATGAGTATCAACCCGAGCACCAGCCAGATCAGGAGAACGGGAACGCGCACGATGCGATTCATTGCGGAACTAGGATTATGGGAGATTCTTCGCGATGCCGCAACCGGAGATCAGGCTTTTTGCAGTGTTGCGATGCGGTCGGCTACGTCGCGGTAGTCGATATTCATCGCATAGACCTGGCGGAAACTGTCGAGCGCAGCCGAGGATTCGCCCGCAAGATCGAGCGCCACTCCGAGATCGTATCGCAGCGCGAGCACCGCTTCCTGGTCGAGCCGCGGCGTCTCCAGCGCGCGCTGATACCAGAGCGACGCGATTTTAGGTTCGCCCTTGTCGACGAAACAGAGCGCGAGCAATGTCGCGCAGTTCATCGCGTAGGGGAACGGCTTGCCCTTTTGCACCGCTTTCGCGACTTTCTGGAATTCGCCGATCGCTTCGTCCAGCAGCCCCATTTCGCGGTACGCGATGCCGAGATTGTAGTGCGTCTCGAGATCTTCGTCTTCGTCGGCCAGCTCGCCGAGTTCGCTGCGGAATTCCTGAAAGACTTCGGCCAGTTCGTTGAGGCTTTCGACGGTCGCCGAAGGCGCCGAATCCGCCGCGCTGACCACGGGCGCGGGCGGCACTGCATCACGAATCACAGTGTGTTCAGCGGATGCCGCAGGTGACGGCATCGGCGCGGGTTTGGGCGGCGGAGGCGCGCCGTTGGCCGGAGCAGCCGGAGCTTTCGCCCGCGTCGCCTGCGGCGTTTCCATGTCTTCCACTTCCGCTGCGAGCTCGCTGAGAAAATCCTCGGTCGTTTCGGCGCCGTGCTTGCCGGCGGTTCCTGCGGAATCGCCGCTAAGTTCCAGTTCAAAATCGGTGCCGCTGTACGTAATCGGTTCAGCGGGAGCCGCTTCCTCCGCGACAGGCGGGGCCTCTTCGACAATTTCGAACGCGGGTTCTTCCGCCGCCGGCTCGGGCGTCGCATCTTGAATCTCCAGAATCGGAATCTCGGCCGACTCCGTCTCCGCTGGCAGCTCGATCTCTGCCGGCAACTCAATCTCGATTCGCTCCTCGCCTGCCTCGGCTACCTCGACCGGCGTCGGTTCTTCGGGCGCAGCGGTGGGCTCAGGCGCTACTTCCTCCGCGGCGCTAGCTGGAGGCTCCGCCACTTCCTGCGCCATCGCTTCCCACTCATCCGAGAGATCGAGCTCTTCGCCCGAAGCTTGCGCCGCAGCGGGAGCCACTTCCTCGGGCTGGGCGGGCATGATCGGATCGAGATCGAGAGGAGCAGCCGGAGGCGCGACAGACGGAGTTGACTCAACGGGCGCCTGCAGCACCTCGGCCGCGGGCTCGTCGCTGTCGACCGCCATCAGCGAGATTTCGAATTCGGCCGGCGTGGCTGACGTTGCGGGCGTCGCATGTGCAGGTTCTTCGTTCAGCGAAATGGGCTCGGCGGGAGCGACTTCGATCTCGGCCGCGGGCTCGCTCGCCACGGGCTCCGGCGCGATCTCCATCGCAGCCGAATCCTGCTCGACGGCAGCCGCCGAAGCCGCTGCCTCCCCGCTCGCATCCGCAGCCTTCTCAAATCTTCCGCGAAGCTCGGCAAACCGGTCGGCGTTGACCGTATCCTGCCGCTCGCGATGAATCTGTTCGAGCTGCGCGGCCAGTTCCGCCGTGCGGCGCTCGTCGCCGGCGCCCAGGTAGAAATCGAGCAGCCGCTCGAGAGTCGGCGTGTGCCGCGGCGCGCGCTGCAGCACGTTTTCCAGCAGATGCGTCGCTTTGTGCGTCAGGCCGTAGCTCGAGAAAAGGTCCACATCGGTCAGGGCCTGCGATACGTATCGCTGCGTCTCTTCGTCGAGCGGTTCCTCCGCAATCACAGGGCGCACCTGCGCGGCAGACGGCTTCCGTCGCTCTTCCTCTTCGCCCTCGGCGGCGATGCTCGTCTCGACGATTGGTTTCGACGCCTGGACCGGGTGCTTCTTTGCAACGGCCGGGACGGGTCCGCCTCCCCGCGCTCTCTGGCGCAGCTCATCGAGGCGGATCAGCAGCCGCTCGTCGCCTCGGTTCTTCTCGATCAGTTCCTGCATCCGCTCTTCAGCGGTGCCAAAGTCCCCAGCCTCGGCGTAGGCTTCAATCAGTTCGTTGAGCGCCGATTCCAGATGGAAGGGATCGCTCGTATGTCGCGAGAAATCGGCCAGGAATTCCCGCGACTCGATATCGCCGGGCAGCTTCTCGGTGGCCTTCAGAAGCGCCTGCAGAAATTTGTCCTGTTCGTTCGCTTCCGTCATCGGATCGCGCAACTCGCGCAGCAGCGGAATCGCTTCTTTCGCTTTGCCCGACTCGATCAGCGTATCCGCCACTTTCAGCAGCAGACCAAAATGCGAATTCCCGCGCACCAGCTGGTTGCGCGCACGGTCGGCGGCCTTTTCGGCGTGGCCTGCCTTCAGTTCCAGCTCGACGAGCATCGTCGTCACGTCGCCGCCACCATCGGCTTCCGGATGCTTTTCGAGAGCCGCGATCGCCTCGTCGTCCCGGTGCGCGGCTGTCAGGATCTTGCCTTTGAGCAACTGTGCCGCGGCATTCGTCGGGTCAACTTCGAGCGCCCGGTCGATCAGCTTGGGCGCTTCCTCGGTGTCCCCATGATCGAAGAGCCTCTGCGCGTACGCAAAATAGGTCTGGGCGGCTTCTTTCTTCTGGCCCATCACGTTGTAGAGCTCGGCGAGCCGCATTTGCACGCGTGGGTTTTCGGGCTCCACGTCGAGCAGCCGGTGCAGCACCTCCACAGCCTTGGGCGCCTGGTTGGCCTTCAGGTGGGCTTCGGCGATCTGCAGGAATAATGGCCGGGCCTCGCTCAGCACGCCTTGCTGGACGTACAGGTCGGCCAGGCGCTCGAGCGGCTTGAGTTCGTTCGGTGCGAGCTTGGCGATCTTCTTGTAGATCGCGATGGCTTTGCTGTTGAAACCGTCGTTGAGGTAGACCTGCGCGAGCCGCTCGAAATACTCGATGGCCTGCGGCATGTCGCCCTGGCGCGCGAACAGATCGCCGACGGTCATCAGCGTCGCCTGATCCTTCGCGTCGTGCCGAAGGATCTGCTGATATTCGCCGATCGCCTGAGCGACCTTGCCCTGGTTGAGGTACTTCAGCGCGTTTTCGAGCGCTTTGCTTTTGTTGAACGCCATGAACGGTTCCGCATGCCCCACCCGCCTCTGGCCCTAAGGCGGGGCGTTGGGTCAGAGAGCGGATCAGCTTTGAAGGTTAGCACGCGCGAAAAACCAGGGTCTATGCGGTGAAGAGGGCGTGGTGCCGAAGGGGATAACAGGGCGAAGCGGGGGTGCCCTGGCTGGCACGCCGTGTAAAGGTAGGTTCGCGGACGGTCAGGGAGCCGGTTCGGCAGACGGACTCGATCCCGCTACAGCATCTGCGGCAGCAGCGGTCAAGTCCGGGTCCAGCGGCAGCGGAGCCTGCTCCGCCCCGGTCGCCCAGCAGCGTGCCTCCCGCACCGGCGCGTAGGAATACCGGTGCAGCGGCGACGGTCCGTGCCGCCGCAGCGCGTCCAGATGGTCCGGCGTGCCGTAGCCCTTGTTCTGCGCGAGCCCATACTGCGGGTAGAGGTCGTCGTATTCCTCCATCCGCCGGTCCCGATCGACCTTTGCCAGGATCGATGCCGCCGCAATCGATACCGATCGCGCGTCTCCGTGAATCAGCGCTTTCTGCTCGATCGGAAGATCGAGCTCGA
Organism: uncultured Acidobacteriota bacterium; assembly: GCA_963743335.1. Classification (GTDB taxonomy): domain Bacteria; phylum Acidobacteriota; class Terriglobia; order Acidiferrales; family UBA7541; genus Palsa-295. The sequence continues at coordinate 704,842 of CAVUPI010000001.1, read as the reverse complement.
GCGCGTCCAGCAGGAGGTAGTCCGGGAAAGGATTGAACTGCGAGATGGCCGCCACCATGGCCTGCCGGCTCGCCTGGTAGATGTTCCAGGCGTCGATGCGGCTGGAGTCGATCTCCGCCACGGCCCACGCCAGCGCGTGCTCCCGAATGCGTATCGCCAGCTCGCCGCGGCGCTCGGGCGCGAGCTTCTTCGAATCATCCAGCCCGACGATTCGCCGCCGAGGATTTAAAATCACCGCCGCCGCCACCACCGGCCCGAAGAGCGACCCGCGTCCTGCTTCGTCCAACCCAGCGATGCGCTGCCAGCCGTGCTGGCGCGCCTCGCGCTCGTAGCGTGAGCAGCAAAGACGTCCCATCGGCGCGGATTTTAGCACACGCTCGTGCGATGCCGAGCGCCGCGATCGCGACAAATTCGCTGAAGCTGTCGCCGGCAACAAAAAGGCCCGCACCGGTTGCAGCCGGGCGGGCCGAAGTGCATTTAAATTGTCGCGAAACAGGTGTGCAACTACTCGGCGGCGGCGCCGACGGCTTCGAGCTTCGGAGCAGCGCGCTTGATGCGAGCAGCCTTACCCTTGCGCGAGCGCAAGTAATTCAGCTTGGCGCGCCGCACGCGGCCCTCGCTCACCAGGTCGATCTTGCTGATCATCGGCGAGTGCACCGGAAAGATGCGCTCCACTCCGATGCCAAAGCTTACGCGGCGCACGGTAAAACTCTCGCCCGACAGCTCTCCGCGGCGGCTCATCACCACGCCCTCAAACGGCTGGATGCGCTCTTTGTCGCCCTCGCCTTCCTTCAAGCGAACATGCACGCGAATCGTGTCGCCGGGGCGAAATGCCGGGTGGTCCTTGCGTAGTTGCGACTGTTGCACCGTAGCGATGATCGGTTTCATGACTGTTTTTCCCTGCAGACCCGCTTAGGTGGGGCCAGCACACAACGCACAATCTCGGATTATAGCGAATTGGCCGGCCGCTGCCTACACGAAATTATTCACGCGGCGTTCACAATCGGCTCCGGCCGGCGCGACGGGAGCCGCGCCAGCCGGCCCAACCAATCCGCTAGAACGTGTACTTCAACCCAAACTGCATGATGCGCCCAGGCACCGAGCTCGACGTGATTTCTCCAAACGCCGCCGCGCCGTAACCGTTGCCGGGTTCGTTGAATTGTGCGTGATTGAAAAGGTTGAAGAACTCCGCCCGGAACTGCAGGCTGGCGTCCTCCCGCAGTCCCCCGACGGTCGTGTTCTTGATGATCGCCATGTCGAAGTTGAGCTGCGTGCAGCACCTCATGACTCCGACACCGGAATCGCCGAAGCCTGTGCCGCACCCAACGAACTGGGGATTTGCTCCCGTGCAGGCACCCGTGTACGGCCCGCCCGCTTCGCTAGGTGTCCCCCCAAACTCGGGGGCCAGCATGAACGCGCCCTGATTAATCAGCCCGCTGCCCCCGTTGAGCCCGCTGACCACGCGCGAGTACATGCTGCCGGAAGTGGCAAGCGCCACCCCCGACTTGCAATTGCCGGTGACAGCGCTGCAGTCCACGGGTGTAGAAAGCTCGGCCCGGTCAACCGGGCCGGTGGCCGGGAGGGACGTGCCGTACAAAAGGGTCGCCTCGTTGCCGTTGGCTCCATCGGTAATAGTGAACGGCAGACCGTCTTGAATCGTGGTCACCCCGGAAACGCCCCACCCGCCGAGAGCCTTCTCTTTCCATCCCTCGCTCTTGTAAGGCAACTCGTAGTTGTAGCTGAGCACAAACCGGTTGGGGCGATTGAACGCCGCCGGCCCGTATTGCTGCCGGTCGTTCAACGGATCGTTCGACGACGCGCTGCCGGAAAGTACGTTGCCGGGCGTCGCAATTCCGGCCCCGGCTTCGCTTGCGTTGATGTCGGTCTTGAGGTTGCTCCAGGTGTAGGAAGCCTGAAGGGTCAGGCCGCGGGAAAACGTGTGGCGGAGCTGTGCTTGCAAACTGTTGTAGAGGTGATTTCCATCCGTCTCCACCTGCTGCAAGTTGCCCGGGTTCAGGCCTAGGTACGCGACACGGCCAAGATAATTGCCGCTTGTATTCTCCAGCACGCGGCTGTTGCCGTTGTCGTTGATGGGAAACGAACTCGCCGGCCGCTCAAGGTTGATATTCACCTGGTCCGTCGGCGGATTGCACGTCGCGGAAGCTGGGCCGCAATCCACGAGATACGCGAGGTTCGGATCGCGGTTCCAATCATAGAGGTGAATTCCGTGCGATCCGACGTAGCCGATATCCGCGATCCACCCATGGGCAAATTCGTACTGAACGTCGAGATTGTATTGCTGGATCTTCGGAGTGCGCATCGCCGGGTCGTCGCCAGAGTCGAGAAGGCCCGAAGCATTGCCTCCGAATTCGTCCGTTAGATTGCTCAGGCCGAACGCCGGATTCGCGTTTGTAAGCTGCGGCGCAACCGTGGAGAAAAGCGTCCGCGGGATGAATCCGAGGAACTGCGGACACGAGGGACAAAACGGATTCTGCAGGGTCTGGCCCGGATTCTCTCCGACGCCTGTGGCGTAGGGTGGCATATTGCCCAGGATGTTATCCCCGACCAGGTTTCCGTAAACGCGGTCAAAGAACATGCCGTACCCCGCGCGGACAACCAGCTTATCCATCACCTGCCACGCCAGACCGAGGCGCGGAGAAAAGTTGTCAAGGGGAGAGCCGTTCAACAGCGTCTTGTTGCTGTTGACGGTAATGCCCGTCGAGCCGAACTCACCGGTTAGGCCGTTGTATTCGCCCCGGTTGTAATTCTTTTGGACGATGTAGCCCGCGAGGGTGCCGACACCGTCGTTCAGCAGGACAGTACCCGTATTCACCAGACCGGCTTGCTGGGCCCCGAAGTTCGTGAAGACGCCATGCGCGTCGCTGGGCCATCCATCGTATTCCCAGCGAAGGCCTGCGTTCAAGGTGAGATGGCGCGTCAATTTGACGTCGTCCTCAACGAACGTCGAGTATTCGCTGATGCGCCAGTGATGAGGATTCGGCGAGCCATTGGGCAGTAGGCGATTCGTAGAGTTTATGAACCAACCGGCGGAAACGGGGGTACCTGCGACACCGTTGGCCTCATCGGAGGCAAGGCCGCTGTTGCTCAGCAGGATGTCGGCCATATCACCAGCGACGATCCAACCCCTCTCTCTGTTGGGTTGCGCCCAATTCCATTGGATGCGCTGTGTGTTGACGCCGGCTCGAAACGAATGCTTCCCGTGGTTCCAGGAAATCTGGTCGCCCGTCAGGAAGCTGGTCTGGATACTCCGGGTCGCCGAAAAGAAATTCCCTCCAGCGCTCCATGCTCCCCACTGCGACCCTACCCCGGGAATCCCGAGACTGCCGATGATGGGGATCAGAGAATCCTCGCGATTACCCGCCGCCTGTGCCGAGAGGGGGCAAGCCGCGCCGTCATTGACCGCAGGAATGATGCCGAGCGGGGTGGTCCCGTCGCCCGCACACGCCTGGACTGTGTCGCCGTCTTCGACATTAAGGTACAAACGCTGGAAGGAGACGAATACCTCGTTCACAAAATTGCTTGTGACGATCGCCGTGTCCTTCAGAACCGCGGAAGTCGACGCATACTTCGCATCCTCCGGGGCGCCCGGGTCGCAGCCGGTGACGATGCAACTAAAACTCTGGGTTTGCGGGTCGGCGGAAAAGAAAAACTTTTCCGATATGGTGTTCTTGCTGTTCAGCAGGTAGTCGCTGTTGAGCATGTATTGATTTTCGTTGGCGACCGTAGGTTGCGAAATCGTTGTCGGCGTTGCGCACGAGGTGGCGTTCGCGATACAGAAGGGCAGACCCGCCGAATTGTAACGCAAGCTGGGAAGGTAATAGCCGTTGTTGAAGCCTCCCTGAGCTTGGGGAATCTTCTCCGTCTGCCGCAGGAGATTGAGGGCGGTGTTACTGATGTTGGATCCGTTCGGATTGACGAAGTTGCCTGACTCGCCTAAACCGCTGGCAAAGTCAGTCTCGCCCGCAAACGCGCATCCCAGATACTCCCTATACGTGTTGTAAGCGCAGGGCGTTCCGCCCGGTGCGAAGTCCTGGTTGATGATACCCGCGTTGCCGTCTCCGCGCGCGCTCGCGAAGGGAACGCCCGGCTCGTTGAGTGGGAGCAGGTCGACTTCAGTCAAGGAGGTAGCGAAGCCGTTGCTGCCGATTCCGTTGAGCTGCCTGGTACCCTGATACGAGCCAAAGACGAAGAACTTGTCTTTGATGATCGGTCCGCCAAAAGTGCCGCCAAACTGGTTCTGCTTCACTGTCGGCGGCTTATTGGGGAGCCCTTCACCTAGTTCTGAGAACTTGTAGAAGAAATCATTTGCATTGAAGATGTTGTTGCGGTTGAACTCCCATGCCGAGCCGTGGAACTGGTTCGTGCCGCTCTTTGTCACCACGTTCACGTTCGCGCCCGGATTCTGCCCGTACGCCGCGTCGTACTGCGACGTCTGAACCTTAAACTCCTGAATCGAATCAGGATTCGGAATCGGGATCCCGGCGTAACTTCCGGACTGCGCTGCGCCGCCGCTGCCGTAGTTCGTCGTGACCACGCCATCCATCATGTACGTATTCTGATCGGAGCCGGAACCGTTGACGTTGATGTCCTGCGTCCCGTTGCCGACCGACGTTGCCGTTGCCACGTTCGCCACCACCCCGGGCGAAAGGTCGATCACCTGCGTGAAGTTGCGCGTGCTCAGCGGCAGCGCTGTCACCGTCGATCCGGCAACCAGTCCTCCTACCGTCGCGTTCTCGGTCTGCAGCGTGACTGCCGTGGAAGAAACCGTCACTTCCTGCGTCTGCGACCCGATCTCCAGGCTGCGATCCGCGCTTGCAGTTTCCGTTACGTTCACCGTCACCGACGGGATTTCCGCCGTCTTGAAGCCGGTCGCGGAAAACTTCACGCCGTAATTCCCAGGAGGCAACAGAGAAAATTTATAGAGGCCATTGGCGTCGGTCGTCGTGCTCCGCGTTTGCCCGGTCTCAAGGCTCGTCGCCGTCACGGTCGCTCCCGCGATCACGCCCCCGGAAGCATCCGTGACCGTTCCAGCCAGCGCGCCCGTCGAAGCGCTCTGGGCGAAAGCCGGGGAAACGCAGATGCACAGCGCCAGCAGGCAAACCAGTAGGACCCACGCAACCCTGAATCCGGCAAATTGTGAATGACACACACACACACCCGACCGCTTGGCAAGCCTTGGCATTTTCATTCCCCCGAAAACTGTCCGACGAACATGGCCCTAGGATTCGCGCCACCCGGCGCGGGTCTTCAGACAGCCTGCAACAGGCTTGGTTGGGCACCAGTCTGCAGGTTAATGTGCAGCGTTTACTACTGATCGTTCTACATTGTCAAGGCTCAAATGGCGACAGGCACGAAATCGCTGCTTGTTTGCCAGTATCGTGAGGCCGTCTGCGTGTTTTCGCCTGCAGGTTCTCGCCGGACTCAGGAGAGGAGGTCCGGGCGGTTCCGCAGCGTCTTTTCGAGCGCCCGCTTGCGCCGCCACCGCCGGATCTCCGCATGGTTCCCGCTCATCAGCGCTTCCGGCACGTCCCATCCTCGAAACGACTGCGGCCGCGTGTAGTGCGGAAAATCCAGGATCCCGCGATCTGAAATCATCTCTGGGTGACCATCGCCGCGTTCCACGGTCGCGTGAATCTCCGCATCGGATTCGCTGAAAGATTCATTCACCGCCGAATCCTCATTCCCCAGCGCGCCGGGAATCAATCGCGTCACCGCGTCCAGCACCATCGCCGCTGCCAGTTCGCCGCCGGACAACACAAAATCGCCGATCGAGATTTCGTCTGTCGCCAGATGCTCGGCCACGCGCTCGTCCACTCCTTCGTAGCGCCCGCAGAGCAGCACGATCCGCTCGAGCTTCGCGAATCGCCGCGCCGTCTCTTGCCGGAACAATTTCCCCGCGGCAGACAACAGCACGATCGCCGTCTCCGCCGCCCGCTGCGCATCAGCGGGGCCGGTCAGCGATTCCACCGCCTCGAACAGCGGCTCGGGCTTCATCACCATCCCTTCGCCGCCGCCAAACGGCCGGTCGTCCACCGTTCTGTGCCGGTCGTGCGTGAACTCGCGCAGATCGTGCACGTGCGTTTCGATCAGCCGCGCCTCGCGCGCCCGCCGCACGATGCCGTAATCGAGCGGCCCGCCGAAAAATTCCGGGAATATCGTGATGATGTCGAATCGCACGCCGACCTCTCGCTGCTCATACTAGCGTGACATTCACAGCGAAGCGAGACATCCGCAGGGGAGTTCCAACGAAGAAGAACGAGGCAAAGCGAGCTACCGATTCAAGTCGAGCAAGCCTTCCGGCAGGATCACATCGATCCGCCGCGCGGCCAGATCGACCTTCACGCAAATCTCTTCGGCGAGCGGAATCAGCACTTCGCCCTGAGGCGAATCCACTGCGAGCAGCGGAGTGCCGCCTGTAAGCTCCACGTCGCGCACCGCGCCAACCAGCGCGTCCTTTTCCCGCACCTCGCAGCCCATCAGATCGGTGACGTAATAGCTGCCGCCGGGAAGCGGCGCGCGCTCCGACAGCGGAATCCGCACCTCGAGCCCGACGAGTTTCTCCGCATCGGACATCGAGTCCGCGCCTTCGAAGCGAAAGATCGCTTGGCCGCCGCGGCTGTGCGACAACCAGCACGAACGCACCCCGACGGGCCGCCCCAGCTCCGCATCGGGGCCGCGCGCCGCGTCTCTCTTAGGGTCGTAAAGATACGCTTGCTTGAGTCGCGTGAGTCGTTCGGGAAAGTCGGTGAGGATCTCGGCAGCTACTTCTCCACGCAGTCCATGTGGGCGCACGACGCGCGCCACGGTGACACCCGCCGCCGCTGGGAATTGCTGCGTGGTCACTCTACTCTAGGATTTCGAGCGTAAACCTTTTTTTCAGCTTCATTCCCGCGGCGCCCAAAAGCGTACGTATCGATTTGGCCGTGCGCCCCTGCCGCCCGATTACTTTGCCGAGGTCTTCGGGATGAACCCGCAATTCCAGAACCGTTACCTGTTCCCCTTCTACTGCATTCACCTGAACCTGATCCGGATGGTCTACGAGTGCTTTCGCAATCTGCTCCACCAGCTCCTTCATGACCGTTCCTCCACAGTGTGCCGTGCCCAGCGGAGAAATTCGCTTGAGCGGGTACGATAACTATGAACATGACACTCTGTAGAATGGGACGCTTTAAGCAGGCTTGGGGTTGCGCAGAAGGCTTCGAACAGTATCGCTGGGTTGTGCACCCTTGCTCAGCCAGTACGCCACGCGCTCGCGATCGAACTCCACCGCAGCGGGCTTCTTCAGCGGGTCGTAGGTTCCCACTATCTCGACGAAACGGCCGTTGCGCGGCCGCGTCTTTTCCGTCACTACCACGCGGTAGAACGGGCGCTTCTTCTTGCCGATTCGGGCAAGGCGTATCGTTAACACGAGCAATTCCTCCTTACTTCAATCCAACCAGTATAGCGGACCCAGCCCCTTTCACCAATCGCAATCTATGCGTCATCCGCCCCATCCGTGCTAGCTTGCGGACCAAGGAGGCTGCTCTATGACTTTCACGGGCAAGATCGCCTTGTGTGTGCTTCTTTGTTCGACCGCGTCCGCCGCGGCTCGCGCCCCTCAAGCGACGCTCACCGTTCGGGTCGTCGACCCGACCGGTACCCCGATCACGGACGCGCTTGTCGTGATCCATCCCGAACCGCCCGGCAATAAGCCGGGCCACCGCGACGGACTCACTCGGCTCGCGCTCGACGCTGCCACCACCGCCTTCCGCAGAGATCTACCGGCGGGCGACTACGATGTTTTTGTAGCCGTGGCCGGATTTTACCCCTCGTGCAGAAGGTGCGTCTGCGGGGCGGAGAAACGAACGCTATCGAAATGATGCTGAAGGTCGAGAGCGCCGCGACCACCATTGTGACAAAGCCCGCGTACGACTTTCACAATCTATCGCGGCCGCAGCCATGAAGTTATGATGTAGCAGAGACCACACATGTCCGGTACGTCCATTCGCCCGGCGGTTCGCGCCGATCTGCCTCGCCTCACCGAAATCTACAATCACTATGTCGTCCACACGCCGGTCACCTTCGACCTCGAGCCTTACACCGTCGAGCAGCGCGAAGCCTGGTTCAGCCAGTTCAGCGCCACGGGACGCTACCGCCTGTTCGTCGCTGAGGAAAACGGCGCGGTCGTCGCCTACGCCGGCACCACGCGCTTTCGTCCAAAGGCCGCCTACGAAACCACGGTCGAGACGACCATCTATTGCGACCAGCGCGCCATCGGCAAAGGGATCGGCTCGCAACTTTACCGCGTGCTCTTCGATGCGCTCGCGGCCGAAGACATTCGCCGCATCGTCGGCGGATACACGCTCCCGAATCCCGCCAGCGCCGCCCTTCACGAACGCTTCGGCTTCCAGCGCGTAGGAGTCTTCACCGAAAACGGCCGCAAATTCGGCCGCTACTGGGACGTAGCCTGGAACGAACGCCCCCTGAAACTCTAGGCCAGCGCCGCCCGCGCATTTTGCAGCAGCGGCTCGTGCAGCTCCATTTCCAGTCTCAAATTGAAATTTCTTCGCGCGCAACCAGAACGTCTTCTCGCAAATCCAATGGCACGGGATGGATACGCTGTCGCGAGTGTGGGAGCGTCGTCGCCCCAATGCAGCACCGCCGCCGCGCGAATCATCAACTGATCCATTGGGCACAAGGCAGCCGCGTGATCGCCCCGCGAGACGCCGCTCCTTGCTACCCTTGCTTATTAACCAGGATCACTGAACTAGGCGAAGGCAAAAATCAACCAGGCGTCGAACCGAAGGGGGAAGTCATGCGCGCGTTGAATCGATTTTCCGTTGCGATCTTCTTGGCGGGCATTCTCGCCGGCGCAGGTACTGTTGCCGCGCAATCGCAATCACCCCAGCCGCAGGCCGGCGATACCGCGGCGGCCACCGGCCCGGTGACCAGCGTCGACCAGGCCATCGACCGCGTGATCGCGCGCGAGCACGAGGAAGTCGGCGCGATCCGCGGCTACAACCCGATCGTCGAAACCTACGTGCAGGACATGAAGCCGGACGCCGACATGGGCATTGTCCCGATGAAGGACCAATATTTCCTTGGCCAAGCCCAGCTCTCCAGCGGAATCACCGACGATTCCATGCTCGACGGGAAGCACAAGAAAAAGAAAGGCCTGACCGGCTCCTTCAATCCGTTCACGCACCTCGAAGGATCGTCGTCGAGCGTCCCGGATGATTTTCTGAAAATGGTGTACGTCGACCCGAACGGCTTCGATCGCGAGCACTACGAATTCCGCTACGTCGGCCGCGAATTTCTCGGCGAAGTGCGCTGCGCCGTCTTCGATGTGACGCCGCTCCCCAAGTCCGGCAAGAGCCGCTTCGACGGCCGCATCTGGGCGGAAGATCAGGGATTCACGATCGTCCGCTTCAACGGCATGTTTCAATCGGTCGGCAACGAAGGAATTGGTTTCAATCTCCACTTCGATAGCTGGCGCATGAATCTTCAGCCCGGCCTTTGGCTTCCCGCTGCGATCTACAGCCAGGAGTCGGAGCTGAGGACCGAATCCGGCTCCGCGATTCGTTTCAAAGCGCAGACGCGCCTGTGGGGCTACGACCTCACGAACCTGAATCGCCCCGTCGATTTCAATCAGGCCGCGCCCATTCAATCGGCCAATCAATCACCCGATAGCGGCGCCAATCCGCAGGATTATTCTCCGGTTGAAGCCGAGCGCCAGTGGCAGGAGAAGGCCGAGGTGAACGTGGTCGACCGCCTGCAGCGCATCGGATTGCTCGCGCCTCCGGGAGAAGTGGACAAAGTGCTCGAGACGGTGGTCAACAACCTCGAGGTCACGAACAATCTCGACATCGACGTGCACTGCCGCGTGATGCTCACCACCACGCTCGAATCCTTCTCGGTGGGCCACACGATCGTGATGAGCCGCGGCTTGATCGATACGCTGCCGGACGAAGCCAGCCTTGCCGCCGTCCTCGCGCAAGAGCTCGCCTCGATCATGATTACCAAGCCCTCCACGGATCAGTGGGGATTCAACGACACCACCAACGTCACCGCCGGCGAAGCGCTCTCCCGCTTTTCGTTTAAAGCCACGCCCGCCGATGTCGACATGGCCAACAAAAAAGCCCTCGAATGGCTCAAGAATTCGCCCTATAAAGACAAGCTCGGAAACGCCGCGCTCTTTCTCAAGCAGCTCTCCGCCGATTCCACTTCCCTTCCCGCGCTGATCGATGCGCGCCTGGGAAATGGCGTCGAGTTCAGCTCCGCGCTTGCCACGATCGGGCCGCCGCTCCAGGCCGACAAGCTCGATCAGGTTGCGGCGTTGCCGCTCGGCGCGCGCGTGAAGGTCGATCCATGGGACGATCACGTCGAGCTCTTGCATGCGAAGGCCGTCGCGCTCAGTTCCGCGCGAGAGAAAATGCCGTTCGAGGTCACCCCGTTTCTGCTGTATTTGACGCGCTATCACGCGCCATCGTCGAAGACGAGCGAGTCCGCCTCGGCGAGCAGAGAGAACGCGTCGCAATAGATTTTTCGAGCCGTTACATCGAATGCCGCGCAGGCTTCGGTTCGCGTGCCGCTCGTGTGCAAGTTTCTGTTTCAGCATTCGGCCCATCGGGTTTCGGTAACACAAGCGATTAGGCGTCGCGTTTGTCTCTGACCTCAGCCAGGAGACGAATATGAAAGCTATCCTTGCAGCAATGGGCGTCGCTCTGTCCGCGGCGCTTCTCTTGGGCCAACCGGCGCCTCGCGTGCGCCTCGGCATTGTTTCCGATTGGTCGCACCGCCACGTCCTCTATCCCAATTCCAGAAACAATTTCGTGATGGCGCGCATCGAAAGCGATCCGCGCTGGATGCAGAATTGGCATCTTCGCCATCCCGAGCCCTGGTTGCCCGGCTTTCGCGGCTTCGGCGCGCGCGACAAGGCCACGCGCGACTGGAACCTCGCGCTCGCGTCATCTCCTTCCACATCCGCTTTCGAGCCGCTATTCAATTTCAATTTCGCGATCGGGCCCGACAGCGGTTACGGCGCGCTCAACTCCACAGACAACGGCAACGGCGAGTTTCTCGCAACCGCCGGAACGCTCACTGTGACGGCGGGCAAGGACGTGGGCTCCTACCCGCTCTATCCCGGCGGGCCGGTGGAAGTCAACAGCCCCAGCGGTTACTTCCTGTTCGACGATCTCCTGTACCCCTCCGTCGACCCCGGGATCGATAACGGCGGGCTGCTCTTCTTGACGGGCGCGGATTTCGAGATCAACATTTTCAGCAACGGTGCCGACAACTTCCAGTTCTACGACAACACCGGCTACAACAATATGGGCGCGCCGTTCACGCTCGACGTCGCTCCCGGCGCCGGCCAAACTTTTCCCGCAAAATATGTCTTCGACGTGACCGCCGCTCCGAGTTGCACGCACGATTTCGTCGCGATCGGCGTCCCCGCGACCCCCGCGTCGGGCGGCCAAGCGAACATCGTCGGCGTGAACAATCTCTATAGCTCGACCACGCCGGGCGCCTACTGCTCCGGCAGCGGACCCAACGTGATGTTCGCATACGCTTCGGGCTCGGGACAGGTCCCCGCATCTCTCTCGATTTCGCAAAGCGGAGCGCAGCTCGCTTACATCGAAAATCTGCCGACGGGCAGCTCGTATTTTCACATCCTCACCATCGGCACCACGGGGACGAACGGCACAAGCACGACTGCCGCAGTTGTGCCGGGCTCGGCCGGCGGAAACAACGCTCTTGATCAGCGCGTTTTGCTTTCGCCTGACGGCGGCACTACAAATCAGAGTTCGACGAACGCGCCGTTCATCGTCTACACGCCGAACGATGCGAGCGACGTCGCGTACGTCACCACCTACAGCTGGTCCGGCGGCGGCTCGGGCTACCTCTACAAGCTTGGCAACGTATTCAATGGCAGCGCGGCGCCCACAATCGTGTGGAGCGTTGCGATCGACGCTGTTCCGTCGACTCCGGTCTATGACTCGATATCGAACAAGATTTTCTTTACGGATAGCGACGGCCGCATCGACTCCGTCACGGACACCGGCATGTCGCCGTCGGTCGTCTACGGCGCGGTGGTGGCTCCCGGCACCACGTCCGAATTTCCGGTGATCGTCGACAGCACGAATCAAATGGTCTACGCGTCGTTCAATTCCAACGGGACGAACGCCATCATCGTGCAGACTCCCACGAGCATGGCGACGAGCGTCTCCGTTCCCGTCGGCCCGGCGGACACCATCTACACGGGCCCGTACGCGGTCGATTTCAACAACGCGTGGTACACGGGATCGGGCACGCCGCTCATGTACGTGGCGGGCACGGGCATCGGAAACATTCCGACGCTCTACAGCGTCGGCTTCAATGGCAGCGGCGTGATGAATTCCACCACGAACGCATTCACGCCTCTCGCCACGGGCCCGGCCGATTCGTCGCCGCTCACGGAAATTTTCAATCCCACGCTCGGCAAGGATTTTCTTTTCGTCGGCGTGACGAACGGCTGCATCGCTACGGTCGGCGGCGGCACCGGCGGCTGCGTGATGAGCCTCGACATCACCAGCGGCTTTCCGCTCGTCACCTCCGTCACCACGGCGCTCGCCGCGGCGGGCGGCGCCACGGGCATCGTGGTCGACAACGAGAGCAGCCTCACGCAGGCCGCCAGCATTTATTACGCGACCAAGTCCGGGGTGACGCTGGTCAAGGCCACGCAAGCCGGCCTGAACTGACCGTTGCGAGGGGTCGTTTGGTTCGTGGACCGCCGCGCAGATTCGGCGGAGCCGCGCCGCGAGCCAGTAATTTTTTGCGCGCGAGCAGCGTGCAAAAACCTGCTCCCGCGGCGGCAACAATGTTGCCGCCGTCGGGGGCTTATCCGCGGCCTTATCTGGACGAAAAAATCCACTTTTGGCGGGCTCTTGGCAGCTTATCGTGCTCGGTGGCGCCCGGTGGGACGAAAACCGGGCTGGGACGGGCGACGCGAATACAAAGCGAAGGTCGGAGAGGGAAAATAGGGGGCCGAAAAGCCTCACCCCGGGAAAGCGGGGTGAGCTACATTTACCAGGCGCACGAATCGATTTTCAAAAGGGGTTTTTCCGATGTGCAGGAATATCAAGACGCTCTTCAATTTCGATCCGCCCGTCACTTCGGACGAAGTGCGCGCCGCGTCGCTCCAGTTCGTCCGGAAAATCACCGGCTTCAACAAGCCGTCGCAATCGAACGAACTCGCGTTCGCGCGCGCCGTCGACGAAATCGCGAATATCTCGCTGAATCTCCTCCAGTCGCTCGAAACCACCGCGCGCCCGAAAAACCGCGAAGAGGAAGCCGCAAAGGCAAAAGCCCGCGCCGCCGAAAGATTCGGCGCCGCCTAGCTTCTGTCTTTAGTTTTGGCGTGGGACTCCTATTGTTGCGGAGTGCCAGCCTCGCACCAAAGCAGAACGGGCTGTTCTCCCGCGTTTCCTTTCTGATACTCCTCGGTAAACACATAACACGCCTTCCCGTGGCCAGAAACGACATCGACGTGATATGGCCCGGGTCCGGTGACCTTGTACCACGTGAATTCGCCCTCATGTGATCCCGCGAATACTCCAATCGCAAGAGCCAGAACAAATCCTCCGCCGATCAAGTAGCGTTTCATTTCGTTTGTTTCTCCTTCCTCCGGCGCGTTCAGAACCGAACCGGTCGAAATCTAACATAGTCCTCTGCATTCGACGTTTCGGGTGCCCCATCCTCGGTTTATGAGGGTGGGGCTTTTGACTTTGATTTTTGATCCCTACGAATTGAGGTTCACTCCACACGATCGATCGGTATCAGAATCGTTCCCTTCTCCTGATAGAACAAGTAACTACTCCAAGGCCAGTCGTCCGGTTGCTCGACCAATCCTCGTTTCACGGGATTCAAATGCATATACACAAGTTTTTCGACTTTCTTCTTTTTGGTCCGGACGTTGAAATCGTAGAAACGCGTCAGCCAGAAGCTGTGGTCCTTGCCGTCCGCAGTTCCTTCTCGTACCAATCGTGAGACGCGCTGCTTGAGCATCTGCATCACCGTCGATGGCGTGCCCACCGTGGGTTCGCTGATCAGGAAATGGACGTGTTCGGGCATGACCACGTACCCCACCAGTTTGAACACGAATCGGTACCTGACCTGGTCGAGAACTTCGACAAAGATGTTTCTCGCGCGGGCCGTGCCCAGAAGAGGCAAACGGCGATAGCAGCTGCACGTGATAAAGTGCAGATCGTTGGTTCCGTAGATGCGTTTGAGTCCGAGTGGCATCGCGCAAGATCAAAAGCCCCACCCTCACAAACCGAGGATGGGGCACCCGGAAAACCTTCTTAGGGCGCCAAGCGTTGCGCGATAGTATCGCGCGGTGCCATGGTCACGTGCAAACTACTCGCCCCGGAAACTGAGCGAAGCCGCGGTGACTCCGAGGCGGGGTCATCTGGTAGGATGATTTGCTCGCGTGTCCGCGCGGGTGACGCAACCAAATCTGATAATGAGGTGACGTGGCGTTGGCGCAATCGCGTTCATCGAAGGGCAAGCCGCCCGCGAAATCACGCGGCGGGAAGAAATTGAAGATTGGGCTGATTGGATTTGGGACCGTGGGGCGGTCCGTGGCGAAGATTCTCGCCGCGGATGCTAACGGGCCGCTGGTGCTGACGCACATCTGCAACCGGAACATCGAGAAGAAAAAAATCGCGGGGCTTGGGGCGCAGATTCGGTGGACGTCCGATCGCGGACGAGGTGATCGGCTCGGACGTGGACGTGGTCGTCGAGCTGGTGGGCGGGCTCGAGCCGGCGGGCGAATGGGTGCGCAAGGCGCTGCGCAAGCGGAAGTCGGTGGTGACGGCGAACAAGGTGCTGATTTCGGAGGCGGGGCCGGAGCTGGTCGATCTGGCGCGGAAGGCGGGCAAGCGGCTGGAATTCGGCGCGTCGGTGGCGGGAGGAATTCCGGCGATCATCGGAATCCAGGAAGGGCTGGCGGGCGACCGTCTTTACAAAATCGCGGGGATCCTGAACGGCACGTGCAATTTCATCCTGACGAAAATGGAAGCGACGGGCGCGAGCTTCGGCGCGGCGCTGAAGGAAGCGCAGGAGCTGGGCTACGCGGAGGCCGATCCCACGGCGGACGTGGACGGGATCGACGCGCGGGCAAAACTTGTGATCCTGACGCAGGCGGGGCTGCGGCTGCGGGTACGCAGCGAGCAGATCGCGGCGCGGTCGATAGCGCCGATCGAATCGGCGGACTTCATGTACGCGCGGGAGCTGGATTGCACGATCCGGCAGATTTCGGTGGCGCTGAAGGATACGACGTCGGGCGTGCGGCTTGCGGCGGCGGTGCAGCCGGCGCTGATCCCGGAAGCGTCGCTGATGGCGCACACGCAGGGCAGCCAGAATATCGTGGCGGTGACGGGCGAGTTCGGCGGGCGGACGATTTTTTCGGGCTACGGCGCGGGCGGCGATCCGACGGCGGTGGCGGTGATTTCGGATTTGTATGCGATCGCGCGGAGCGCCGGGGCGCCGGCCGAGGCGTTGCCGGGCGCGGCGGAAACGCCCGACTCGGTGAGCGGCGATTTCACCGTGCCGCACTATTTGAGGTTCGTGGTGCGCGACCGGCCGGGGATCGTGGCGGCGCTCGCGACCGTGCTGGCGAAGTATCAGATCAGCATCGACGCGCTGCTGCAGAAGCCGGGGTTCCCGCACTCGGCGCTGTCGTTTGTGATGACGCTCGAGCCGTGCGATAGCGCGGTGCTGCAGCGGGCGCTCGAAGAAATTGCGCGGCTGGATTTTCATATCGAGCCGCCGCTGTGCTTGCCGATTTTCAACGACTGAGCGCGACCCCTCAAATCACGCGTACCGTGCGTCGGGAGCTCCGAATGTTGTGCGGAGCCGTGGTGCAAGTGTGTCTCAACACAGAGGACACTGAGAAGGCACAGAGGGCGCGGAGAATACAAGCTAGAATGGTACGGTCTAAAGTTTACGATTAGCAGCTGTGGTCGCTCTCTATGAAAAAGAAAAAACGAAAAGACAAAGCAACGGATCCTCTCGAGAAATACCGCGGCATCGGAACGCCTGGAATTACGGGCGGCAGAAAAGGAATCATCCGATATTTCCGGCGCACGCGCGGGGCATGACAACGCCAACGCGCTCGGCCGGCGGGACGCCCTTCGAAGGGACTCAGGGCAGGCCGGCGCTACGCCGAGGTTGACTTGACGTTGAAGCGGGGGATGAATTCGTCCTCGACCCAGGTTTCGTAGGAAGTGGGCGTGGTGTTGCTGTCGGTGCGCTCTTCGAGCGCGGCCATGTGGCCGGAGTTGAGCGCGTCGCACATTTCGAGCATCAGGTCCGCGGTGTTTTCCGACATGCCCATGCCGATAAACGCGCTGCGGACTTCGGCCGGCGGCAGCTGGAGGTAGGAGAGATCGGGATTGGCGATCGAGCGGCCGAGGATGGAGGCGGCTTCGATCATGCTGAGGTCGCGTTCGCCGAGAAGCTCCTGCGTGTTCTGGCCGGTGAATTCGAGCGAGAGCAGCGCGTCGGCGGCGTATTCGCCGATGTCTTGCGCGGCGATCATCGGGAGATCGAGGTCGCCGCGCAACGGGCCGGCGGTGGTGCCCATCGCTTTGATGATGCCGATCTGGGCGAGCGTGTTCTCCATGAAATATCCGGCGCGGATGAACACTACATTGAGGCTGGCAATCTGGCTGAGGCGCTGCTCGAGATAGTGGAGGCCGACGACGGGGCCGGTTTTGTCTTTTTTGTCGGCGCCGAAGCTGCTGAGAGCGACGGCGTATTCGACTTCGGAGGCTTCGAGCGCCGCGGCGATCGAGTCGGTGACGCGATCCTGGAAGGCGCGGTAATCGCGGCTCGTGGGATTCGGAGGGATCATCACGTAGACGCCCTCTGCGCCGGCAAAGGCCTTGGCGAGCGCGAGACGATCAGTGGCGTCGCAGATGCAGAGCTCGGCACCCTTGGTTACGAGGCGCTGCAGATGTTCGGCGCCGCGGCCGACCGCTCGGACCTGCTTGCCTGCTTCGAGCAGGCTTTCGGCGACGATGTGACCCGTGTTGCCGCTTGCTCCCATGACGACGTACATGATGCCCTCCTCGATTTCGGCGACTGCGATCTGGCGTGCTGATGGTATGGATGCCGGCAGCGCGGTTAGCGTCGCAACGGTTGCGGATTAGCGGCGGCGCGGATCGCGGAGGGTGCGGCGCGAAACTGCGGGCCGTGCGCCTCGCCGAGGGTTCTACATGGGGTGCGAGGCTGCCGCCATTCTTGCGCTGCGGGTTGCCGGAGTCAAGCCGGGGCAGGGGCGGAGTTGTAGCATGCGAAGAATTTCACGCGCGACGTGATGCGTGCTTAGCGGAGGCCGAGGAAGACGAAGAGCATGTGGAGGGCGCGCTCGTCTGCTTCGCCCATCGTGTGCCAGACGGCGGCGATCGCGCGGGCGGCTTTGCGCAGCTCTTCGTCGCACACGTTTAGTAATTTCTCGAGAACCATGCGGAAATGTTAGTTGGCGTTTGAGGCGGAAGCAATAGGATTGCGTTAAGGCTGTGTTGCGGATGCAACGGGGATTGTGGCGTGTGCCGGGAGCACGTCCAGGCAAGCCTGGACGGCAAACAGCGGGAGCGAGCTCCCGCACTCCACGGGGTTGTGGCGTCGACTCGCGTGCCGGATTATTGTGCGCGAGTCTGCGTCGCGACCGCGCGCAGGAGCTTCGGGGGCTGAAGCCCATCGCGATTTCGCGAATTATGTCGTGGCTGGGAGCCACGACCCACAAGACTTCGCGATTGCCACAAACACTGTTTGTGACTGGGGTGGGCGATGTTTGACCGGTATGGCAGCGTCACCTAGAATCGACGTGCGTGGCGGTGCCGCATGGCAGGGCCGGGGCGCAGCAAGCAGGCGCCCCTACACACGCACCTTTGGAACGTACACCCGGGCGGTGCCACCGCGGCAGGCCTCGCGAGACGCTCGGGCCAGTGGCAGCGGCCCTACGACCCACCGATGATACGTCGGTAGCGGGCGACAGCGAGAACATTTGCGATGAGCGGGACACAGAGCGAGAAGGCGGGGAAATTTCGGGCGCTGCACCGGCTGCCGGCGGCGGTTGGGGCGAAGATCGAGGCGGCGGGGGCGGGGGCGTTTATCATTCCGAATCCGTGGGACGCGGGGAGCGCGCGGATTTTGGCGGGGATAGGATTTGAGGCGCTTGCGACGACCAGCAGCGGGTTTGCGTATTCGCTCGGGAAGCGCGATGGGACGACCTCGCGCGATGAATTGTTCGCGCACTGCCGCGCGATTGCCGATGTGCTGGATGTACCCGTAGCAGCCGACCTCGAAAAATGTTTCGGCGACGATCCGAAGACCGTTGCGGAAACGATTCGGCTCGCGGCCGCCACGGGGATCGTGGGTGGGTCGGTGGAAGATGCGAGCGGGGATGAGAGGCGTCCGATTTTCGATTTCACGCTCGCGGTGGAGCGCGTCGCTGCGGCCGTGGAGGCGGCGCGGGGGCTGCCGTTTCCGTTTACGTTGACCGCGCGGGCGGAAAATTTTCTGCATGGGCGGGCCGACCTGGACGATACGATTCGGCGGCTGGCGGCATTTGCGGAGGCGGGCGCGGAGGTGCTGTTTGCGCCGGGACTGCCGAGCCTCGACGCGATTCGGGCGGTTTGCGCGGCGGTGGCGCCGCGTCCTGTAAACGTGCTGGCGGGCATCAAAGGATTGTCGTTTCCGGTGGCGGAGCTCGAGGCAGCGGGTGTGCGGCGGATCAGCCTGGGCGGCGTGTTGGCGCGAGCGGCGTTCGGCGGGTTGATTGGCGCGGCGCGCGAGATGAAGGAGAAGGGGACGTTTGGATTTGTCGATCGCGCGGCGCCGACGGCGGAGGTCGCGGCGTTCATGACGGCGAAGACGAACCGAGCCGGCGTGGCGTGACCGGACGTTGGAGCGAAAAGCGGGCGCGTCGAAGACCCGCCCCTACAAAAAAGGAACCGGCGTAGATGTTTGAAACGCTCACAGAGAAACTGCAACGCACATTCAAGAACCTGCGCGGGCAGGGGAAGCTGACCGAGGAGCACCTCGATGCTGCGCTTGGCGAGATCCGCGAGGCGCTGCTCGAGGGCGACGTCAACTTGCAGGTGGCGGACGAATTCATAGGGCACGTGCGCGAGAAGGCGCTCGGGTCCGAAGTGCTGCTGCAACTTTCGCCCGAACAGCAGGTGGTGAAGATCGTTCGCGACGAGCTGGCGGAGCTGCTCGGGCGCGAGGCGCGGCCGCAGTTTTCGTCGCGGCCGCCGTCGGTGTGGCTGATTTGCGGATTGCAAGGATCGGGCAAGACGACTTCGACCGGGAAGCTCGGGAAATGGCTCGCCGAGCATGGGCACCGGCCGATTGTGGTGTCGACGGACGTGTATCGTCCCGCGGCGCGCGAGCAACTGGCGCAAGTGGCGAAGGCGACGGGCACGCCGATCTGGCCGGGCACGGGCACGGACAAGCCGCTGGAGATCGTGCGCGGCGCGGTGCGTGAGGCGAAACTTTCGGCGTGCGACGTGATCCTGGTGGACACGGCGGGGCGGCTGCACATCGACGATGAGTTGATGAACGAGCTCTCGATGCTCAAGAAAGAGCTGGGCCCGGCGGAGATTTTGTTCGTGGCGGATGCGATGATCGGGCAAGACGCGGTGCGGTCGGCCGGGGAATTTCACAAGCGGCTGGGCGTGACTGGCGTAGTGCTGACGAAGATGGACGGCGATGCGCGCGGCGGCGCGGCGCTTTCGATCCGCAAGGTGACGGGGGCTCCGGTGAAGTTCGTCGGCGTGGGCGAGAAATACGATGCGCTCGAGCCGTTTCTGCCGGACCGCATCGTGGGGCGGATTCTCGGCATGGGCGACGTGCTCGGCCTGATCGAGAAGGCGCAGAAGAACGTAAACGAGAAACAGGCGCGGGAGCTCGAACGCAAGCTGCGAGAGAACGAGTTCACGCTCGAGGATTTCCGCGACCAGCTACAGCAGATTCGCAAGATGGGCTCGATCGAGCAGTTGATGGGGATGCTGCCGAAGGTGGGGCCGTTCGCGAAGATTCCGAAGGACGCGTCGATCGACGAGAAGCAGTTGAAGTCGATCGAGGCGATCATCAATTCGATGACGGCGGCCGAGCGAGCCGACGCGAACGTGATCGACGGCAAGCGGCGGAAGCGGATCGCGCGCGGCAGCGGAACGTCTGTGCAGGAAGTGAACCAGGTGCTGAAGCAGTACGCGGACATGCGGCGGATGATGAAGCAGTACGGCAGCATGGCGAAAATGAAGATGCGCGGGATCGGGAAGCTTGCTGGATTGAAATAATGGCGACGCGCAAGGAGTTGCAAGATCTCGCGCAACTCAGACTTCGCGAAGCCGAGGCGCTGTTTGCTGCCGGGCTTTATGATGGCTGTGTTTATCTCTGCGGGTACGTCGTAGAATTGGCTTTGAAGGCGGTGATTTGCGCGACGCTCGCGATTCCAGAGTATCCCGACGGGCCGATGTTCTGGACGCACAAGTTCGAACAATTGACGTTGCTTGCCGGTTTGCAAGAGCAGATCAAGATCACGCCGAAGACGAACCGTGTGCTTCTGAACAATTGGTCGGTCGCGACCGATTGGAGGCCGGAATGGAGATATCAGCCGGAAGGTACATACGGTCAGGCGAGGGCAGAAAGCGCGCTAGAAGCGATCAAAGCTGATCCGGACGGAGTATTAGCGTATCTTTCGAAACGGTGGTAGACGATGCCAACTGCAATTTGGACAACGCCGGGAGATATTCAAAAGGTCGTGGAAACGCTGCGTTCACAGCGCGGAGAATTCTCGCTGGCGATGCTCTACAATGAAGATGGTTCGTCTTCAACGGGGTGGAATCTGATCGTTTCCGCACCGTGGACTGATGCGCTGAAGCTGCCTGAAGCGACGGGAGTTGTGGTTCGCGCACTGAGCGAAGGATTGGGGTTAGAGAACAAGCACTCCATTTCGCGGGTCACGGTCCTACCGACAAGCGATCGCTTTGTGCGCGAAATTGCATCCCTTTATCCAATAACATCCCCAAGTTCTGGACAGTGGATTCGGGATGTCTCCGTAGCTGGGATTCCCATTGGCGCGGCCTTCATCTTTTACTCCCACGCAGACTAGCAGCCGTCGCAAACAGGAGATACGATGCCGATTGTGATGGACAATACGCTGAACCAGATTCGCATGACGGCGGCGAGCGGCGGGCTTCGCGCCGAGAGAGCGACGCGGCTGGCGGAATTGATCCGGAAGATTGGCGACTATCGCTGGGTGGGCGTTTATGAAGTGGGCGCCGAGAATGTGTCGATCATGGGATGGAGCGGGCCGGGCGCGCCGGAGTATCCGACGTTTCCGGTGACGAAGGGGCTGACGGGCGCGGCGATCGCGGAGAAGAAAGCGGTGGTGGTGGGAGACGTGCGCAAGGATCCGCGGTATTTGACGGCGTTTGGCAGCACGCTCTCGGAAATTATCGTGCCCGTGCTTTCACCCGATGGGCGGGTGATTGGGACCGTCGACGTGGAGAGCGAGAAGTCGGACGCGTTCTCAGCGCGCGATCAGCAGACAATCGAGCAGTGCGCGGAGGCGGCGAAGCTGCTTTGGCTGCTTGCGTGAGATGAGGCTACACGGCTGGAAGTAGCGTCGAGAACTCCAACCTCAGAAATCCCACCTCGGAAAACAGGGATCAACCAGCGGCTCTTACCAGATTGCGAGACCAACGACTGCCGATACATGGTTGTCGGGCGTCATCTTCTTCTCCTATTGCGGGTCGCCGGTGGTGTACTGCGATTTCGGGCGGAGCGCGTCGCAGGCCCTGGATACTCAGCCTGGGCGAA
The DNA here is from genome assembly GCA_963743335.1 of uncultured Acidobacteriota bacterium. Classification (GTDB taxonomy): domain Bacteria; phylum Acidobacteriota; class Terriglobia; order Acidiferrales; family UBA7541; genus Palsa-295. The sequence goes on along the minus strand of CAVUPI010000001.1, from coordinate 682,969 downwards.
TGCCGTGGCCCAGCAGGATGACGAAGAGCACGGCGGCGACGGAGCCGAGAATCAGCCAAGCGAGACTGAACGGCAACGATGCGGGCGCGACCGGCGGCTGGTTGTCGATCGGCGACGTTGGGCGCTGAGCGAGGCGTCGAACGACGCGGAGAACAAGAAGCAAGCCGACGGAGATGCCGATGGCCTCGGACAGGCCGTCGGAAAGGATGATCGAGGGACTTACGGGATTGAAGATCGAGGCGACGATATAGAGGAGAGAGCCGGCGATACACGACGGATAGAGGATGCGCTCGACATCGCCGGGGAGCAGGCTGCCATTGCGAATCAGCGCGAGCATGTCGCGTGCGGCGAGGCGCACGGAGAGGCGGTAGCCCAAGACGCCGAAGACGATCAGGGCCAGACGATAGAGCCAGGCGGGCTGGAGTCCGGCGATGACGATGGCGGAATCGCCGCGATCGAGCACGCCGGAATAGAGAATGTATCCAGTGGCAAGAAAGAGATTGGCGAACGCGAACAGCCAGACAAAGAGGCGCGCCGAAGAGAATCTCGGAAAAGAGCGGAGCAGCAGCAAGGCGATCGCGCCGAAAAGCAGATTCGCCACGGGGCCGGCGCCGGCGGCGAGACGAGTGCCGTCGCGAAACTGGAGGACGGTGCTGGTGATCAGGACGACTTTTACGCCGGTCGCGTAGGCGACGAGAGTGTGGCCGAGCACTTCGTGGACGACGGACTCGAGCGCGAATGCGGGAAGCGCAATCGCGACGATGGTCGCGAGATTCAAGCGGTCGGATGCCGAAGTCGACATGTGGGGTTTCGCTCTTTGCCTATTTCGGACGCTTGGACGGGCCGTGCGCGATCATCTGGATCGAGTAGACTTGCGCGGCGTTGGCGATTTGCTGGCCGGTGGAATCCTGGGCGCCGCGCGCGAGGATGAAAAGCGTCTTTCGGTCGGGGCCGCCGAAGGAGACGCTGATGATCGAGCGCGGCGTCGGGATCAGGCCGAGCCACGTGCCGTCGGGGCCGATCACCTGAACGCCGGGGCCGGTGCTGACGTAGAGGCGGCCGTCGGAGTCGATCGCGCTGCCGTCGCCCGCCGTCTTTTCCTGGAGCTTGGCGAAATCGCGCTGGTTGGTGAGCGAGCCATCGGGCTGGACGTCGAAAACGACGACGGCGCCGACGTTGGTGACGTAGAGGTGCTTTTCGTCGGGGCTGAGGATGATGCCGTTGGTGCGCAGATTTTCGCCGTACTGCGTGACCACGCCTTTCGGGCTCGCGTAATACAGCCCGCCCATGGTGAAGTACGCGCCGCCCTTGCGGTCAGCCATCAAATCATTGAGCACGCCGCCGATGCAATCGAGCGTGTCGCCCTGAAAGCGGTCGGCGAGGACGCGCCGGTGCGGCGCGAGTTCCCATATCGCGGGGTGCAGGCCGCGCTCGACGATGAAGAGCGCGCCCTTGGAATCGATCGAAAGCGCGCCGCCGGTGTGCGTGTCGGTGTAGGCGATCGAAGCGTTGCCGTCTTTATCGAGTTTTACTACGTCGGAGTTGTCGTTCTGCGCGATCAGCAGACCGCCGTCGCGCGTGCCGACGATTCCGTCGCCATTGTTGCCGGCAGCCTGCCAGAGAAATTTCCATTGCTGGCCGGCGGCGATCACGCCGGGAATTTCCGTGACCTGATCATCGCGAGGGGCCGGGCCGGGACCGCCGAAGCGGAACGCGGGAGATTTCGGCGGCGGATTCTTGCACGCGGCTAGCGCGGCGTCGTAGCCGGGATCGGCGTTGGCTTGCAGCGATGGCGGAGGCGCATTCCCTGGGGGCGGCGGCAACTGCGGGGCCTGCGTTTGCGCGAACGTGCTGGTTGCGGCGAGCAGGGCCGCCGCGGCGGCCAGGCTTGCGGCGAATGCGAGCGTTCGTGGTGATTTCATGGAATCCCCCCAAGCGCGTGACGGTGGGCCGAGAACGCGTGGGAGTATACCGAAATTGGGGACTCCGGGGGGGGATTTGAAATTTCAGATAATTTCAGATTTGAAATTTGAGAAAGCGCAAAGGCCCCTCCCCCACAAACGGAGCACGGTGCATTCGGAACTGCTCATGCAAAGGCAACTGCAACCTCCTTTATTCCGCTACGAATTCTACTGTGCGGATTTTGGTCATGGAACCGGTTGTGTCGTAGGCCTGCAGGTCGAGGCGGTAATTTCCCGGGGGGATGTCACTCACGGGAACTTTTAGGCCGACCGAGACGACCGGATTGCCTTTTTGGATCGAGGCTGCGGGATCGATGTTCTGCGCCTGGAAGACTTGCTTGCCGGTTTTGAGATCGACCACGCGGAAAGCGATTCGAATGGCGGGCGGATTTGCGTCGGCGAGGCGCGGCTCGTACACCTGCGCGTAGAGGGCGACCGTGTCGGTTTTCTTGAAACGATTGCTGCCGGATGGAACGACCTGCATGCTGCCGACGATCAGCGGCGTGCGGTCGGCGAGCAGATCGGCTTCGAACTCGCCACCCATGCCCGCTTCGGGCTCGATTTTATTGCTGAGCGCGATGGCGCTGAGGCTGAACGTGGTGCCATCGAAGGGATCGATCGCGAGCGGCGATTCGTATTTTCCGAAATCCTGGCCGCCGGCCGAGAGCACGACCGTGAGGCGGTATTTGCCCGGCGCAATCGGGAACTGATTTTCGTAATGCATCGGCGACTTCAGGAAATTCTTCCATTCGTCCTTTTCGAAATCGTAAGTGATCTGATCGCTGAAGCGCGCGCCGATCGAGCCGTCGGGACGATAGGCGATGCCGAGAATGTTGATATCGGCGTGATACTTTCCTTTGTCCTTGGAAAACTGCACAGAGGAGGATGGGATTTCCATGCTCACGTTGACGCGGGCTTCGTTGGGCGAGGTGTAGAAGAAGGGCGCTTCGAGCGAGCCGGCGATATCGCCGGTGGATGCGGCCGCGGCGCGGGCTTCGAGATCTTTTTCGACCGGCCTTCCAGCGAGCATGTCCGTGGGCTTCGCGGTGCAATAGCCGGTGCGGGCGCGTACTTTCAGGCCGCCGCGGTCCATTTTCACGCGCAGCGTGTGGCAGGAGCCGTCGGGCGAATCGGAGGGCGAGTATCCGAGGAAATAGTATTCGTCCTGCTCCTGCGCGATTTTGGCGAGGCCGCCGAGGAGATCGTTCGTGTTCATGATGGGAAAGCCGCCGGTGCCGTCCGCCAGCGCATACATCACCGATTGACTCGCGGTGCCCGTGTCTGGAAGCGTCGGGAGAATCATTTGAGGCTGCGTGGCGCCGTACGGATTTGTCCCATACGGAGACATCGGGGCGTAGCCTCCGCCGCCCGCAGTACCTCGGCCTCCACCTGGCGCGCCTCCGCTACCACCACCGCCTCCTCCGACCGGCGCTGGACCCCTGCCGCCTCCACCGCCGCCGGGAGATGGGGCGCCACCGCCGCCTCGGCCCCCGCCACCACCGCCTCCCTTCTGCGGGAACGCTGCCAGTACAAGATGCGGCTGGTCGGCGTTCGGCGCGGCGCGGCGCAAAAGCTGCGTGCCGCTCGGCATCGGCGCGATCAAACCACGCACGTCGAGAGGGTAGATAGCGACGTTCGCCTGATTGCAGGCCGACACGGTCGCGGTGAGCTCGATCTCCGCTTCGGGCGTCAGCGGGAATCCTTCGGTGAAAAGCACCACGCTCTTGCGGCCGGGAACGGCGGCGAGATCTTTGGCGAGATTTCGGATCCCGAGCAGCAACGTGTAGACGCCGAAATCGTTTCCAGTGTTGAAGAGGCTGGGCATGGGCGCACCTGCTTGCGCGGCGGCTCCAGGCGAATCCGAATCGTTGGATGACACGGCCGATGACTTCGCGTACTCGGTTGCACGCTTGAGCTGCGCGGGATCGCCCGTGAAATTCTGGATGATACGAAGCGCGCCCGTGAAATCGACTACGGCCATCACGCGGTCGGGCCCGGCATCGGCATCGATGAATTTCAGCGCTGCCTGGCGCGCGCGAGCCTGGTCGCTGAGGTCCATGGTGGAATCGTCGAAGAAGAGAACCATGTAGTGGCGCTCGGGCGGCGCTGTTGGGCCGGCCGGCGACGATCCGAACGAGAAGTTGACGATCTGCTCCTCCTTGTCGTTGTCGTAGACGCGAAAATCCTTCGGCGTGAGGTCGTGGACGTAGTTGCCCTTTTTGTCCGTGACGACCACGTCGACGCGGACGACACGCGATTCGGCGTGGATCACGGGGGCGGATGGGGCGGGGGCCTCAGCGGCCGGAGGCGGAGGAGGCTGCTGCTGCGCGTGCGCGGGAGCGCTGAACGCCGCGCTCGTCGCGAGCGCGATCGCAGGCAGAAGTCGTGCGATTTTTTGAATGCTCATGATGCACCTTCCCCACGTCCCATGCATGGCCCCCAAGAAGCTATCCGACGTCTCACAAGGTTCGCGCCCAGGAGAAAAGCCCAGGGCTGAAGCCCTTTTCTACTGCGGCGCTTTTTCGCGGGCCTAAAGGCCCGCGCTTCCACCGTGTGCCGGGTCGCAAAAACGGCGACCCGCGCTACAAAGACACAGCTCAGAACGTCCACCTAGTACGGGATTTCTACGGCGCCGCTTTCGGCGCCTAGCTGCGCGGCGTTCGCGTCGCGCACGACGAGGCGCACGACGTAGTCGCCGGGTTTCACGTCGAAATTCGTGCGCACCGTGACGCCGGTCTGGCTGAGCTTTGCGAGCGTTTCGTCGCGCAGCTTCATTTCGATCACTTTTTGCGTGCCGGCGACGAAGTTGCCGTTGCGATCGAAGATCGCCGCGACGACGGTGAGGTCGTTGTCGTTGCGGCCGCCGGTTTTTTCGAAGCGCATGTGAGCGAGATCCAGGTGCGCAAGAACGGCGAGCTTCGCGTCGGCAGCACCGGTCTTATAGAACTGGGTTTGCAGCGCGACGGGGAGCCCGTGCTGCTCCTCCTGCGAAAAGAGGGCGTCTTGAATGTCGCGCGCGGCCACCTCCTGAGGAGTCTCGCCGTGTTTTGGCGCGTAGAAGCCCTTGCGGGCCTGGATCGTATATTTGTTTTTCTCGGCCAGCTGGACCCGCACCGAATGAAAGCGGCCGTCGTATTTCATATTCAGCGGGACGAACGCGAGGAGATAGTAGGTTTCGGGGGCAGACACGATTTCGCGCAGGCCCGCGCCGAGATCGTTGTTGTCGTGAAACGTCAAACCGCCGGTATCGGAGGCGAGATCCATCAGCACCTCGACCTGAGAGGCCTGGCCTTCGACGTGGAGCCTGGTGCGATAGCCGGCCGTAACCGGATCGGGATCCTTGGTGGCCTGTGAGATGTCGCCAAGGTCCGGAGTATAGAGGCCGCGCGCGTCGAGCGTGTTGATGAAGACATTCTCGCGGATAGCGCGGTCGACGAGTTCCGAGAATTCGACTTCGCGATTCGGGTAGATGAAGCCGGGAGAGATCAGGACGATGCTGCGCTGTCCGGGCAGCACGGACATGCGCTCGACGACTTCCTTCAGCCGACGCAGCGCGTACGCCGTTTCCTCGTCACCCATTTCTTCCATGCGGAGGGCCGTCGCCTCGGCGAGCGCTTGGGCTTGCTGGGTCATAGCGGCTTGAGCGCCGGGGGTCTGCGACGCCGGGCTCGCGGATTGCGCGGCGAGGCAGGCGATCGCGTCCTGCGTCGCGATGTTGATCGCGTCGTCATCGTGGTGATCCTGAATTTCGACGGCTTCGTAATAGTCCATGACGGGGCAGTCGGCCGAGACGGACGGGTCGCCCGCCGTGACTCCGCGCGGCAGCAGGGCGGCGAGTTTCTGGTGAAGCTTCGCGCGGTCGTCCGTGAAATCGGCCTGGGTCTGGCCGGAGACGGTAAAAACCGCGACGCGATCGGTGGGGACCAGATATTTGTCGACGTAGCTGCTGGCGGCGATGCGAGCCTGCATCAGATCCTGAAGGTTCAGGTGGGGATCGTCGAAGAGCAGAGCGACGAATCGCGCGGGAGGCAGGAACGCCGCGTTGGCCGCCGCAGGCGCCGGCTCGCCCGGCTTGTTTTCGCTCGCGTTCATCAAGCTGCCCGAAGGGGACGCCAGCGTCTCGACGGTGAAATTGGAGACGATCTGAGGCTTGCCGTCCTCGAACAACTGAAAATCCTCGCGATGCAGATTGGCGATGGCGTTGCCGTTGGAATCGCGCACCACCACGCGGACGGGAACGAGATTGACGCGCGATTCAAGAGGCACGGGATTATCGTGCGTGCTCATTTCGGGCGCGTTGGCGGCGGAAGCCTGGGATGGCGGCGCCTCTGCCGAAGGGCTTGCCGACGGGGCGGAGGGCGGAGATGGCGGCTGGGAGGAAGATGACTGGGCGTGGGCGGACAACCGTCCGACGCCCGCGCACGCCAGCAGCGTGCCGATGACGACGGCTCCAGGGAGTCGAAAATAGCGCGTTGCGGGTTCTCTCATCGGCCGTCTTGCTGCGCTGCCTGCCGTGGAGCTCCTCGATCAGCCGGATTCGTGGCGAAATCCGGGCGGGAGAATCGCTCGCGGCTGCGTCGGAGTCTACACCCGACGGCTCCGCGGCCCAAACGCGGTCTTTTCCGGCCACGAGAGGAACCTCGAGAGCCTTGTTTGGGCTTGACCGGCAAGGGGCTTGGCGGTACCGTCGCCCGAACCCCGCGCGTGCGTCGTGATGCGGCGGGAACCGAATCGCAATCACAGCCGACTGCCTGGCGCGAAGGAGCTCGAGATGCAGCGTCCGACTGGGGTAACGATCCTTGCGGTGCTCGCTTTCGCCGCAGGCGCATTTCTGGTGGTGGCGGCGCTGCTGAGCCTCTTGGGCGGGGCGGTGGTTTCGAGCCTGGGTTCGGCGCGCATGGGGACGATGGCGGGGGTGGGGGCGGCGATATTCGCCGTCTTTTTCCTGATTCTCGCGGTGGTCGAAGTAGTGATCGGCGTGGGCCTGTTGAAGCTTCAAAACTGGGCGCGGATCGTGACGATCGTGCTGGTGGGGCTGAGCCTGCTGGGATCGCTGGGATCGATCTTCAGCCCATTCGCCCATATGCACGTGTTTTTCCTGCTGTTCCTGGTCCGGCGGCTGGTGTTTGCCGCGATTGACGTCTGGATCCTCTGGTACCTCTTTCAGGCCAACGTGAAGCAGGCCTTTGGCGCGACCGGCTTCTGACCCTACCTCGACCTGATCCAGTCTTTGCCTCCGTTTCATCTAATTCCTGATAGCCTTGATGACCGGGAAAGCGATGCGGCAGCATGGCTGCAGTCCTTGTGTGAGAGGACGCGGCCCACTGGACAAGAAGCGATGAAGAAAACACAGGATCACGAACTCGTCGTAGTACGCGATTATCTGAATAAGCTCGATGCGGAACTCGCCCACGGAGCGCTCGAAGCGTCCGGCGTCCATTCGATCATCAGCGCGGACGATGCGGGCGGCACTGAGCCCGGGCTGTGGATGGGCGGCGTCCGGCTGCTGGTGCGTGCCGAAGACGCCAAGCAAGCCGAGGAAATCCTCGGCCCGAAGAAGTAATCGGACCCGCGGCCGGGTTGCCGCCATTGCACAAGACGGCACCACGGCCGAGCGAAGCCGCATGTCCGGCGACCGAAGGTGCTATTCATATACCAGGAGTAGGTAACCCCCTTCCATAACACCGCCTATTCTGGCGGCGCAAGTGTGCGCCCGCCGGAGGGAAATCGACAAATGAAACGGAAACGGCTCGGGGAAATTCTCTGCGAGCGCGGCCATATTTCCCCGACCGACTTAACGAAGGCGCTGCAAGACCAGCAGGGCAAATTCGTCCACTTGGGTGAACTCCTGCTGCAGCGCAAACTGGTCTCCAAGAACGAATTGACGGCGGCCGTCGCCGAAGTGACGGGCGTCGAGTACTTGGACTGCCAAAAACTCGATCCGCCACCCGAAGTGCTCAATCTGGTTCCCGCGGATCTGGCGCGACGATGCCTGGCCCTGCCGGTACGGATTGAAAACAAGAAGCTCGTCGTGGTCATGGCAAAACCGCAAAACGTACAGTTGCTGGATGAACTTCAGTTCAAGACAGGGCGCGCGATTGTGCCGCGCTTCGGATTCCAGGGCGAAGTGATGGCTGCGCTCGAGCGATTGTATGGCCTGCCGGAGCGGACACCGGAGGCGGTGCAGGTGGCCGACGACACGATGGGAATGGAATTCATCTCGTCGAGCTCGCAACAGCGCAACGTGGAAGCCATGCGGGAAATGCAGCAGGAGCTGCAGCAGAAATCGAAGACGACGCCAGCCGTCCATCTGGTCGCGGGCATGATCAAGGCCGCGGCCGCGAAGAAGGCGAGCGACATTCATATCGAGCCGCAACAAGGCGAGACGGCGGTAAGGCTTCGAGTCGACGGCATCCTGCGCGATTTCCAGCGCATTCCCCGGGCCCTGCAGAATCAAGTGGCCTCGCGGGTAAAGATTCTCTCCGATATGGATATCGCCGAGCGGCGCGCGCCGCAGGACGGCCGGTTCGTCGTGAAGATCGCCGGGCGGCGCATCGACTTACGGGTGTCCACGCTTCCGACGCAGCACGGAGAAAAGGTGGTGCTGCGGCTGCTGGAGAGCGAATCTCCGACGCAGGACTTTGCTTCGCTCGGGCTGCCCTCCGAGATCGCGGAAGAGCTGAGGGAAATCCTGCGGCTGCCTCAGGGGATGCTGCTGGTGACGGGACCAACGGGATCGGGCAAGAGCACGACGCTGTATTCCTGCCTGCAAACGATCCGGCGGCCTTCGATCAACATCGTCACCGTGGAAGACCCGGTGGAATACACGTTGCCGGGACTGAACCAGGTGCAGGTGAATGTGAAGGCGGGGCTGACGTTCGCCGCTTCGCTGCGTTCGGTGCTGCGCCAGGATCCGGACGTAGTGATGGTAGGAGAAATTCGCGACCTGGAAACGGCGGATATCGCGATCAAGGCGGCGCAGACGGGCCATTTGGTGCTCTCTACGTTGCACACCAACGACAGCATCTCGGCGGTTACGCGCCTGATGGACCTCGGAGTGCCGGGATTTCAGATCGGAAGCGCCATGACGGCAATTATCGCGCAACGACTGCTGCGCAAGCTTTGCGACTGTTGCGATTCGTCGGCGCCCACGCAGGAGTATGTGGAGAGCTTGATGGCGGCGGGACTCGGGGAGCCTCCGGCGGTGCACCGTGTGCCGAGAGGGTGCGAAAACTGTGACTTCACGGGCTATCGCGGGCGCGTGGGAATCTACGAAATGCTGCGCTTCAATGACGCGATCCGGCAGGCGGCGCGGTCCGGCAATCACAACGACGAGATGAAGACACTGGCGCGGCATAACGGGCTCAAGTTCATGCAGGAACACGCGCTGGAACTGGTGCGCGACGGCGTGACAACTCTGGAGGAGGTGCGGCGCGTGGTGCCTTTCGGAGAGATGAGCGCCGAAGCGTGCTCGACCTGTGGACGTGAACTTGCGACAGGGTTCGCATTTTGCCCGGCGTGCGGCGCGAAGCGGGATAGCTGGCACGGGAGACTGCTGCGCGCAGGCGATACCACGCGGGAAACGGTGCTGGAATGAGCAAAGACAACGGGTTCGACGGCAAGGCCGGGGTCGCGCGCGGCAATTCGCGGGTGCACTGCTTGCGGGAAATCAACGTGACGTACGAGGGGCAAAACGAGCGCACCCTTGTAAAGGCGCCGGACCTGAGCGCGAACGGGATGTTCATCAGCACCAGCCGGCATTTCCCGGAGGGCGCCATATTGAATCTGCAGTTCCGTATGGCCGTCACGAACGCGGTTGTCGAGACTCGGTGCGAGGTGCGCTACTGCCTCCCCGGGGTGGGCGTGGGAGTGGAATTTGTCGGGATCGCGCCGGAAGCGAAGAAAGATATCGAGCGCGAGCTGAAGCTGGCGCTGAGCGACGGCGGGACGAAACGCCGCGTGACGAAAAGAGCGACGGCGCGTCACCCGGCGAAGCTGAAGAACCCCTTTCCATCCTCGCCCGCGTGATCGCGCGAAACGCTCAAAATGACCGTTCGCTTGCAGCGAGCCTTCCTTGACCGTGTAACTCTGGTCGCATACACTACGTAATTCACATTAGGCCTCGAAGCGTATCCGAGCGCGCAGTCCGCCGCCGAGAAGGGCCAACCAAGCAGAGGAGATAGATCGGTGCCGAAACGGACATATCAGCCGCACGTGCGCGCCCGCCACAAGAAGCACGGGTTCCGCGCACGCATGAAGAGCCAAGGTGGACGCAAAGTACTCGCGCAGCGCCGCAAAAAGGGACGCCATAGCCTCACGCGCGTCTGACGAGCGGGCGCTCGCTTTGCCGCGCGCCTGCCGGCTGGTGCATCGCGTCGAATACGACGCGGTGTATCGCGAGGGGCGGCGGCGGACGAGCCGCGAATTCACGATTTTTCTTCGCCCCAATGGCCTCGACGTCAGCCGGTTCGGCTGGAGCATCAAAAAGGCGGTGGGAAGCGCGGTCCGGCGCAATCGAATCCGCCGCCGGATGCGTGAAATTCTGAGATTGCACCGACAGGAGATTGCCCCGGGATGGGACATTGTGATTCATCCGCGCAGCTCGGTTGCGACGGCGAAGTTCTTGGCGCTGGGAGCGGAGCTGCTGGGGCTGCTGCCGCGCGCGAAGAAAGCGGCGGAGTAGCGGCGGCCGGAAAGTCGGGCCAGACATCGGCCCAGAGATCGGCAAAATCGCTCGGCGCGTGGGCGCTGCTTGCTCTCCTTCGGCTGTACATGCTGCTGCTCGCGCCTTTCACGGGCGGGGCGTGCAAGTTTTATCCTTCCTGCTCGAATTACGCGTATGAAGCGGTTTCGCGCCACGGCGCCCGCCGGGGCAGCGTGCTGACGATCAAGCGGCTGCTGCGATGCCGTCCATTCACGCAGGGCGGATTCGATCCCGTGCCGGAAGAACTCGAGGGACCGAAGTCTTCGACGAATGACGGCGCTGAGGTTGCGGCGAAAGCCGCGACGCACCAGGCCACCGCGGAACCGGCTCGCAATCTGCGCGGACTGGAGCTGCGGCAGTGAAGGAGATGTCGGACCAGACCCGCGTGATTCTTTTCGTTGTCCTCGTAATCGCCATCACATTCATCTGGATGCACTTTTTCCAGCCGCCCGTTCAGCCGCCGAAACCGGCGCCGGCCGCCGCGCAGACTGCTTCGATCGCCGCTCACGGAACAAGTTCAAAGCCGGGCGCCAAAGAAGCCGCTGCTACCGCCCCGGCGAAGCTGGTGGTAGCGAAGCCGGCTCAGGCGCAGGCCGAGACGAACCTTGCAATCGACAGCAGCGTGTACCACGTGGAGCTGTCGAACCGCGGCGGCGTGGTGCACAGCTGGCAGCTGAAAAAATATCTGAATGAGGAGACGCCGCCGCGTCCGCTCGACCTCGTGAATCCGGACGCCTCAAAGGAACTCGGCTGGCCTTTCTCGATCGTGCTCGCCGATAAGCAGCTCGAAGACGAAGCAAACTCCGCGCTTTATGAGATGACGCCGTCGACCGAGAGCGCGACTGCGCCGGTGCAAGTGACGTTTCACTGGAGCGATGGGCACCTCGATGTCACCAAGAAACTGAGCTTCGCGCAGGATTACCAGCTGTCGGTGGAAGTAGCGGTGACGCTTGACGGGAAGCCGCTGCCCGCCACGATTGCGTGGCTCGGCGGATTCGGCGACCGCGCGGCATTTCGCGAATCGCAGTTCGTCAGCGTGTTTTACAAGCAGAACGACAAATTGAATACGCTGGCCTTCAAGAAGCTGGGCCAGCCCGGCAACCAGGTCCAGCCGCTCGAGCTGGCCGGTCCGATGGAATACGCGGGGATACAGGACCAGTTTTTTGCGGCGGCGTTCATTCCGGACGGTACCGACATTTCCCTGTGGGATTGGGGCCAGTGGCACCACTCCGCGTCGAACGGCCAGGCCGTCACCGAGCCCGAGGCGCAAATGGCTGTCGGCGCGATGAATCCCGGCCCGCTGAAAGTGCGCGTGTATATCGGGCCGAAGGATCTGACGCTGCTCGGCAAGGTGCATCCGTCGCTCGAGGAACTCGTGTCGTTCGGATGGTTCGGCGTGATCGCGAAGCCGCTGCTCTTCGTCCTCGAATGGATGCACAAGTACATTCCGAATTACGGCTGGACGATCGTCATCTTCACGCTGCTGCTGACGATGGCGCTGCTGCCGATCCGCATCTGGACGTTCCACTCGGCGCGCAAGATGCAGATGGTGGCGCCGGAAGTGAAGTCGATTCAGGACAAGTACAAGAAATACTCGATGTCCGATCCGCGCAAACGGAAGATGAATGAGGAAGTGATGGCGGTGTACCAGCGCGAGGGCATCAATCCGCTGGGAAGCTGCCTGCCGATGCTGGTGCAGTTGCCGGTGCTGTGGGCGTTTTATCGCGTGCTCAACGGCGCGATCGCGCTGCGGCACGCGCCGTGGGTCTGGTGGGTTCACGATCTCTCGGCGAAGGACCCTTATTACATTTTGCCGGTCCTGATGGTGGTCACGTCGTATTTCATGACGAAGATGACGCCCACGCCGACGGCGGCGGCCGATCCGGCTCAGCAGAAAATGATGGCGCTGATGCCGGTGTTCATGGGATTCATTTTCATCAACCTGTCGAGCGGCTTGAATCTGTATTATTTCTCGAGCAACTTGATCGGCGTGGTGCAGCAGTGGTATTTGAATCGTTCGCAGCCGCTGCCCTCGCGGAGCAAATTCAAGAAGAAAAAAGAATGAGCGACTATCGAGGATCGGCCCCGCAAAGAGGGCAATCGCGTCCCCCGCGCCGCGAACAGCCGGCGCGCGACATTCCTCTCGACCGCGAGCAAGCGGCCATCGAGCTGAAGAAGTTCGTCGAGCTGGTGGTGCGCGAAATGGGGCTCGAGATCGAATACGAGATCGCGTCGACGGAGGGCGGGCCGGACGGCGAATCGATCGTGGTGTCGTTTCGCGGGCCCGACCAGGATTTTCTGCTCGAGCGCAACGCCGAGCTGCTGCTGGCGCTCGAGCACGTGGCGCATCGCTGGCTGAAGCTCAATCCGCAACTGCACGACCGCGTGCGATTCGATTGCGGCGATTACCGGGCGACGCGGCTCGAGGAATTGAAGCTTTCGGCGCGCGTGGCCGCGCAGCGCGTCCGCGAGACGGGGCAGGAATTTCGATTTAACCCGATGTCGTCGCGCGAGCGGCGGATCGTTCACCTGGAACTGAATGGCGCGCCCGGCGTGCGCACGGCGAGTGAAGGCTCGGGCGACCGGCGGCAGCTCGTGATTTATCCCGCAACGCCGACTAGAAACAACCCCCGGTAGCGTTCCCCTCGCGTGATCCATCGAAGCGGTCGTCATCCTGAGGGCCGTCTTGTGCCCGAAGGATTTCTCTTCGGCGTGGAGTGTGCAGAAATCTGAAATAAGAGAGATTCTTCGGCCAAAGGCGGGCCTCAGAATGACGCCCGTTTGGGAGCGCTCGCACGATGCGGCCGCCTTACCAATGTCGAGTGTCGAGTCACGGTGGAAGCGAGAGTCTTCGGGCTCCCGAATAGCGTGGCGTAAGACAGGGCTCTCAGCCCCGGGGCGCCTAAATCTCGATTGTGTGGCCGTGCTTGCCGACGTTGAGGCATTCGGTCGCGCCGAGGCGGTCGGTGAGGCCGGCGGTTTCGTGGATGTGGCCGCAGAAGAGGCGGACGGGCTGCTCGCGCAGCACCCATTCGCGCAGCGCGGGGCTGCCGGCGTGCTTGCCGGGGGCGTATTCGTCGAGCTTGGTATCGAGCGGCGGGAAATGGACCACGAGGTAGAGCGGGCGCAGGCCGTCGAACGCCGCGAGCGCCCGCGCGATTTCCTCCTCGGAATATTCGCCGGGCGTCTGGAACGGCGTGATGTTGCTGTAGCCGAGGCCGGCCCACTGCGTGGTGCCTTTCGCCGATTCGAGCGGGCGCACCTGCCGGTGAAAATCGACAAAGCCGAATTCCTTGCAGAAGGCGCGCGTGTCGTCGTGCGATTCGTGGTTGCCGGGCAGCACCCAGAGGCGGTCGCCGAGCGGCTCGAGCACTTCGCCGCAACGATCGAGGCCCTTGCCGAAGGTGGCGAGGTCGCCCGCGGCGATATAGAGATCGGCGGGCTGCGCGACGATGTTTTTCAGCGTGCGCAGGTCTCCGTGAATGTCGCTGAAGATCAGGATTTTCATGGAGCGTTCTTTTCGGGCGCGCCGGGTTCTTGCGGCTCCAGATGCTGCATCTCGCGCCCGGGCATCCCTTCGGTGAGCCAGCCCTGATCGATCACCCTGCCGGCACCGTCGAAGACCACGCGATAGGTGAACGGCTGCGGGCCGCGGCGACGGCTGTTCGTCGAGCGATTTTCGCCGAGTTCGACGATGTGCACGCCGTCTTCCCGCGTAGCTGCGAATCACCGGAAAGCGCGAGAATTGCCAGAAGAGCTGCACGTTGGGCATCGTCATGGCGCGCAGGATGTAATCGTCCAGCGGCGAATCGGCGACGAAATAAAACTGCGGCGGATTCTTTTCGCGGAGATCGAATTGCGAGGTGTAGACGCCGTCGGGCGCGCGAATCGCGTCGCTCCAATCGAGCAGCGACGGCGGGATCGGCAGCGCGCCCATGCGCTCGACCTCGACGTGATGCTCGTCGGCAAACGCGCGGACCTTGAGCATCGCGCGGTGATGCGCGACCGAGCAGAAGAATAGATACGCGACCGCGCAGCACGTTCCCGCCTGGCACCATTCGGCGCGCGTCAGCTTGAATCCCCAGCCGCCCATCGCGGGCACGAAAAACAGCGCCGCGAGAATCGCGCTCGCCAGCACCGCAATCCAGAAATGAAACGGATAGGTCGCCGCGCCCGCCAGCGAGCCATACGAGCAGATCGCCCACCGTGAACGCGATCCACATTTTCAGCGCGCGGCCGCGGCTTTTCGCCGGATCGCGGCAGATCCAGGCGATCACCTGCGGCGCGAGGATGATCGTGGTGAAGGCGAAGTCGATGATGAAGAGCAAATCCCACGCCACGCGGCGGCTCGAAATCGGGAACCACATGCGCGTGCCGAACGACGTCATGCCGTCGAGCAGGATGTGGCTCGCGATGCCGACGCCGTAGATCACGGTGAGCAGCCAGAAGGGCGGCGCCTCGAGATCGTGGAAGCGCGGATAGCGGCGCTTGAGGAATCGGACGGCGGGCAGCGTAAGCGCGGCGAGCAGCAGGGCGAAAAACGGCAGCCCCACGAACGAATGCGTGATCGCGCGATGGTATTTCACGATCGCCAGCGGATCGTGATGCGCGAATTCGTCGAAGCCTTCGTAGAAGATGTCGATATCGGGGAAGACGGCGCCGAGCGTGGCCGCGAAAATCGCCACTCTCTCCTCGCGGTCGGAGAAAAATCCCTTGCCGAGGAGCGCGCCTGCAATGCCGTGTGTTACCGGGTCCATGAAGGAAGTGAACGCGGGAAAGTGTACACGATTCGCCCATTTCAGGCGACTGCTTGGGAAGGTTTCGTTGCGGCTCAGTTTTGCGTGTTCTCCAGACGCTACCAGTTCCTAGTCGTCGGCGCAAGGGAAGACCAGATCCATCGTCAACATCTGACGCACCGATGTTCGACCTCTTTGAGCTACGTGCGGTTCATCGGCGAGCACAACCTCGTCAATTGGCTGTAAGGGCGTTCTTACGCTTCGGCCCATCGGAACTGGAGATCACCTTGAATCGCAGAATTCCGATCTTCGAGTTTGCGGTCTGACGTTGCTGGTGCGCTCGGCTGCGAGACGGTGCGATGCAACGCCGGGACCTTTCCAGAGATGACGATATAGCATGTAACGCTTGCTGGCTCGCCTCAACGGTATGCGCGGAGAGCACATGGAATTGACGTTAGCGCGTCCGCGTATCGAGTCCAGACAATCCTCGGAAGCGGAGCCGACTTCTGCGGCCACAATGCGGTGCGAGCGTCATGTCATCGAGCATCGCGACGAGACGACGCGATTTCGCAACGTCTGGTGATTACACCTTGTGGGTACGCCCCCGACAGTACGTCGGGAAAGCTGGCTTATGTCGAGACGCTGGGAAAACTCGTCGCGACATACAACGGAACTTCCAGCACTGAGACGACGCCGTATGTCGATTACCGAAGCCGAAATCAAGAACCTGACCAGCAATCAGAGCATAACGCTAAGATCGATGCTCGCGAGACCTATCGGCGACAGTCAAAGACATCGTCGATAATCCAGCAGCAGTTGACCGACACTCAGTCAGCACTGGACAGCGAGACGGCGCAGCGCAAGATGCTCGCAAATCAGACAGAGCAAAACCGCAGTCGGAGATATCTTCTAATGCAGAAGGACGCGGACGAGGAATGCTCGAGGTTTTGCCCAAAGCTGGACTGCTCTGGCAGTCAGGTTCCATTTTGGCGGACATGCACCGCGTCTCTCATCACGACGGTCGTCGCGATCGTTCCATGGCTGGAGATGATCGTGCCGCCAGTCTGGCTTCGCAATACGCGGTTTGGAGCATGGTGAGATCGCGCCACAGTCGATGACTATCGTCCGCAACGCCGACACCGCGAATATATTGCTGATCGACCTTGGAAACCCGCTGGCATTGGAAATCTAGGCGACTTCGATGAGCGGGGAGCGCTTGGCGACTACTTCGCCGATTACGCGGGCGGGGACGTTTCGGCGGTCGAATGCGGCCAGCGCCGCCGGGACGGCTTCGGGCGCGATCGACGCGAGCAGGCCGCCCGAGGTTTGCGGATCGAGCAGGAGCGAGCGGAACTCCTCGGGGATCGACGGAGCGAATTGCGCGCAGCCTTCGACGAACTGGCGATTGTTGGCGAGGCCGCCGGAGAGGAAGCCGCCGCGCGCGGCGTCGATGGCGCCGGGAAGATACGCGATGCGCGTGGGATCGATGCGGATCGAGACGCCGCTGCCGATGGCCATTTCGCGCGAGTGGCCGAGCAGACCGAAGCCCGTCACGTCGGTGACGGCGTGGACCGGCTTGGCGCCGGCTGCGGCTGCATCGTCGATTTCGTGCAGGACGTCGGCGGCGTCGCGATTCAGGCGCGTCATCGAAGCGGTGGAAGCCTCGACCCATTCGGGCTCGGCCTTCCCCTGCTTCAGCGCGGTGGCGATCACGCCGGTGCCGAGCGGTTTGGTGAGGATCAGCGTGTCGCCGGGGCGCGCGCCCACGTTCCGCCAGATTTTGCGCGGATCGATCAGCCCGGTGACGGCGTAGCCGAACTTGATTTCGTCGTCGCGAATCGAATGGCCGCCGACGACGGTGCAGTTCGCCTCCATCATTTTCGCGAGGCCGCCGCGCAGCACGGCTTCGAGCACTTCGGGCGGCTGTGCCGTCGGAAACGCGACAATCGTGAGCGCCGAGATCGGGCGTCCGCCCATCGCGAAAACGTCGCTCAGCGCATTCGTGGCGGCCACCTGACCGAAGAGATCGGGCTCGTCGACGATCGCGGTGAAGAAATCGACGGTCTGGACGAGCGCGAGATCGTCGGAGAGCTTGTAAACGGCGGCATCGTCGCTCGTTTCGAAGCCGACGAGGACGTTGGGATCGTGCTGCTGCGGCAGGCGCTTCAGAACATTTTCGAGGATGCTGGGGCTGAGCTTCGCCGCGCAGCCCGCGGCTTTCGCGGTGGTTGTGAGTCGGACTGTTTCTGCCACGGATGCCTCCCCAATCGTTACTGAAAGGGAGCGAAGAGTGTCTTCAGGGGCTAGGGCCCCCCCTTCTTCGCTCGCAATGTCGGAGCTGAAGCCTGTCTGCTGTCAGGCAGGCTCCGACCCCCCTAAAGAAAAGGCCCGGGGCTAAAGCCCGATTTCAGGGCCAGCTTTTTCGCGGGCCTAAAGGCCCACGCTTCCACCCAGCCCATCACTCCGTTCAGGACGAACCGAGAGCCGCGCTTCCACTCGGCCCTTCACTTCGTTCAGGCGAACCGAGCGCTCGAATCCTCTACAGCAAGTTCGTGCGACGCCTCCCGGCGCGCCCTCAGTCTTTCTCTGCGCTCTCTGCGTCTCTGCGATGGAGCGCTTTCTTCCTGCCACGAGGAGCGAGACGCCGTCCGCCCAAAGCGGGATTATAGCGCGGCGCACGTTCAAACTGCTCGGCAGCGTCAGAGGACTTCGAGCAGCACGAGCGATGTGTCGTCGGACGGCGGGCCGGAGCGCCAGGCGGCGACGCGATCGAGAATCTCCTGCTTCATTTCGCCGAGCGGCAAGTGCGACGTCTCGCCGACGATTTTGCGAAGACCGTCGACGTCGAGCATCTCGCGCTGGGAATCGAAGACCTCGGTGAGGCCGTCGGTGTAGAGCACCACGCGGTCGCCCGGATCGAGATCGACGGAAAGCTCCGCGTCGGACTCGACGGCGTCCTCGAACGCACCCAGCAACATGCTGCGCGATTCGATCAGGCGCGGCTCGCGCCCCGGCGTCACCACCATGCCGGGCGGATGTCCCGCGCCGGCGAAAATCATGCGGCGGCCGCCACGGTCGAGCCGCGCTGCCGCGGCCGTAAATAAAAACGACGAGCTACCGATGCTCCGCAGCACGAAGCGGTTGAGCTCGCCGAGCATTTCGCCGAGTCCGGCGCCGCTGCGCATTTCCGCCTGGATTTCCGCGTACAGGCGATTGGCCACGAGCGCGGAGCCGATACCGTGGCCCGAGACGTCGCCGACGAGCAGCGTGAGGTGCTCGTCGTCCTGCGCCGTGACGAGACCGAAATCGCCGCCGATCGTGCGCACGGCTTGCAGGAACGTCTCAACGCGCATGCCGCCCCAGACGATTGATTGCGGCGCGAGGCTCTGCTGCACGCGTGCGGCGAGGGCCAGATCGTCCTCGATTTCCTTGTGGCGCTTCTCGAGCTGCACGTTGGCTTGCTGGAGCTGCTTTTGCGCGTGCTTCTGCTCCGAGATATCGGTGAACATCACGATGCCGAACATGTGGCCGTCGATATCCTCGACGCTCCGCGAGCTGATGATCACCGGCAGGCGGCTCCCGTTGCGCTGCGGCAGCACGAATTCGAAGCGGCTCTGGCCGTCCAGCTTGTTCTCGGCGGAGTGCGCCATCAGATACGCGTATTCGCCCGGTGTATAAAACTCGGATGCGAACTGGCCAATAAGTTCAGAGGTGGGGCTGCCGACCATTTCGGCCAGGCGCCCGTTGACGAAAATGATTTTGTGGCAGGCGTCGGCAATCATCACGCCCTCGTTCAACGCTCCGAGGATGCCCTCGACCTGCGCCACCCATTCCGGCTTTTCACATTCCACAGGTGTCCCTTTTGCAGCCGACTGCGATTGAAGGTTCAGAACCATCTTATCCCGTCCCATGCGAGCGCCAAAACGCGGGCGTCACGGTACAATCGGATGATTCAGGAGGCTGCGCGGATTCGCTCGCGCAACAATCATGTCGTCAAACGGACATCGGGTGCCGCCGGGGCCGAAGGGCCTGCCGGTGGTCGGCGTGGCTTTCGAGGTGCGCGGCGATCCCCTGGGCACGATGCAGCGGTACGCGCGCGAGTACGGCGATATCGTTCGCTTCCACGTGATGATGCAGGAACGCATCCTGCTCAATGGCCCCGATTTCATCGAACAGGTGCTGGTCGTCCAGCAGAGCAAATTCCACAAGAGCGAGCTGACGCGGCGCATCACCGGCCGGATGCTCGGCCAGGGCCTGCTGATCAGCGAAGGGGATTTCTGGCGGCGGCAGCGGCGGCTGGCGCAGCCGGCGTTTCATCGCGCGCGCGTGAACGAATACGCCGCGACGATGGCGGAGATCGCGGAAAGGCATATCGCGCAGTGGCGCGACGGCGAAGAGCGCAACGTGTCGCAAGACATGATGGGGCTCACGCTCGACATCGCCGTGAAGACGCTTTTCGGCACCACGCTGCCCGGCGAGGCCGAACAGGTCGGCCGCGCGATGACCTTTCTGATGCGCTATTCGCTGCGCCGGCAACGCATGCCGGTGCGCATTCCCGAGACGTGGCCCACGCCGAATAATCGCCGCGCGAATCAGGAACTCGCGTTCATGGATTCGCTCGTCTATCGCATCATTTCCGAGCGCCAGAGCTCCAATGGCGGCGCGGCGCATCACAACGATCTCCTCGCGCTGCTGATGGATGCGATGGATGAAGACGGCAGCCACATGACGACGCAGCAGCTCCGCGACGAGACGATGACGCTTTTCATCGCCGGACACGAAACCACCTCGCAGATGCTTTCGTGGACGTGGTACGCGCTCAGCCAGAATCCCGCGATCGAAGAGCGGCTCTACGAGGAGTTGCGCGGCGTGCTCGGCGGGCGCCCGCCGGAGGTGGCCGATTTGCAGAGGCTGCCGTACCTGCAAGCGGTGATGAACGAATCGCTGCGGCTATATCCGCCGGCGTACGTGGTCGCGCGTATGGCGATCGAGCCGTGCCAGATCGGCGGCTACGATATTCCGCTTGGTGCGACGATTTTGCTCGCGCCGTGGGTGACGCACCGCGATCCGCGCTTCTTCGACGACCCGGAAACGTATCGCCCGGAACGCTGGCTCGACGGATTGGCGCAGCGGCTGCCCGCGGGCGCGTATTTTCCGTTTGGCGACGGCCCGCGGCGGTGCATCGGGCAGGGATTCGCGCTGATGGAAGCGGCGATCGTGATTGGAGCGATGGCGCAGAAATTCCGGCTGCGGCTGGTGCCGGGGCACGAGGTGGTGCCGGAGCCGCTCGTCACGCTGCGGCCCCGGCAAGGCATTCGTATGACGCTGCATGCGCGGAATTGAGGTTACCTCAGCCGAAGATGCCGCGCTTAAGGCCGCGGCGCTACATTTAAACCTTCGCCGCTCTTAGTGGACGAATTCACCGTGGCCGCCGTTGGCCCATGGGTCGTAGCTGAGCGCGAAGCGGATGCGCTCGGTGATCGTTGGGTGGCTGTAGAAGAGCCACACATCAAGAGGATTTGGCTTCGGGTCTGACAGGTCGACTTCCCCTAAGATTTGAAATGATTGCGCTGCCACTTCGCCCGAATTCGGCGTCAATCCGTGCGTCACTTCGAGGCCGTATTGGTCGGCTTGATGCTCGAAATACCGGCTCGCGGCGCTGGTGATGGGACTCGCCACGAAGGAGAAAATGCTGAGGAGCAGGAGCAAAACCGGCAGCGATGCCCAGTCTTCGACGGCGCGGATCCCCCATTTCTGTCCCGATTGCCCCAGAACCCACCGGCGTATTGAGCGGTAGCCGAGATAAAAAATAATCAGGAAGAAGATCGCGCCGAGAGCGATTCCCTTCGGAATATGGTGCAGGACGTAGTGGCCCATTTCGTGGCCGGCGACGAAGACGATTTGCGGCGTGTTCATCTTGGCGATCGTCGTATCCCACACCACGATGCGCTTGGACGCGCCGAAGCCGGTGACGTAGGCGTTCAGCTCCGTCGATTTTTCCGAAGCGCCCATCCAGAACATTCGCTCCGGCGGAATATCCTGCCCCGAACGCTGCACCATCTTTTCAAGCGAGGCCACCAGCGCCGGATCTTTCTGTTCGAGCGGCTCGAACTTGTGGAACAGTGGGTCGATCACCAGTGGTTGCGCGAACACGAGCAACAGTCCGAGCGGCAGCGACACCAGCCAGAAATAAAACCACCAGCGGCGCGGGCTTTTCCGGATCACCGCGTAGAGGAGATAGACCATGATGATCCCGCCGAGCACGCTGAGGAATTCGCTCTTCGTCCAATCCCAGGCCCACGAGCCCCAGCCCTGCACGGACAGGCCAGAGGCACGGTCGAGCCAGTTTTCGTAAATGTCGGCGGGCAGGCCAAGGACGTCCATCGTGAGGATCAGCAGGGGCGCGAAGATTAGCGCCTGGAGAAAGCGGTTGGATGCCGCCTTCTCCGCCCAATCGCGATATTTCGGTGCGAGCTTCAGCCGCAGGATCAGCCAGAGGACAATCAGGCCGTACACGAAGCTGATGATCGCGAGCCGGAAGCGAATCTCGCCGAGGTGATGCGCCTTTTCGTAGAGGGCGGGCGGCAGCGTGTAGGCAGTGACGGTTTGCTGAGGCTGCGTTTCGGGTGCGGGCGCGGCCTGGCCTGCTTGCCGCGCGGCGAAAGAAAAATCGCGATGCGAATTTTGCGGGCGAGCGTTCGCTGAAATCGAGCACAGAGCGAATGCGAGAGCCAATACGGCGGAGGGGAGAATCAGGTTCCGTTTGTTCATCGCTCTGCCTTTCCGAAACGGGGCGCCCCACCGGCTATGATACGCAATCAGGCAAAATTCCGCTTGGCGGGCGGCAAGAGCGGAGAGATGCGGGCGACGATTCGCTGAGTCTTTCGCCGTACCTGCGTACAGGTGTCTCTTTGGATGCGGCTGCCAACGCGAGTTGCCATCGGGCGGACGCGGCGACTACCATAGGGGCGTGATCACGGCACCCGAACGTCTGCCAAGGGAGTGTGCGATGAAGGTGGCAAAGTGGGGACTTGCGATTCTGCTGGCCTCGCCGCTGGCCATTCCGCCGCTCGCCGCGGCGCAACCGCAGGACTCGTCGCAGTCTGGTCAACAGGATTCGCTGGCAGCGGCCGCGCGCCGCACCCGCGAAGACAAGAAGGATCAGCCCAAGGCCGCTAAGGTCTGGGACAACGACAACATCCCGAGCAATCCGGGTGCGGTCAGCGTGGTAGGAGACTCGACTCAGGGGACTGGCGCAACGACCGGCCAGGGAACCTCCGATCAGCAAACGGGCGATCAGCAGCAGGGCAATCAGCAACAGGACCAGGCGCAAGCCGCGAACTCGAACGCGCAGCCCGTCGACGATAAGGACAAGGCCGCGCAAGCCGCCGAACTCGATGCGGACAAACAACAACTCGAGAGCCTAAAAACCGACCTCGATATCCTGCAGCGGAAGCTGGTGCTCGACCAGCAGATGTATTACGGGAAGCCGGATTATTCGTCGGACAAAGCCGGCGCCGCCGCGCTGAAAGCCGAGCAGGACCAGATCGGCGCCAAGCAGCAGGAGGTCGCGGACCTCCAGAAAAAAATGAACGATCTGCAATCGCAGGTCGGTACCGCCGCCACTAGTTCTCCCGCTCCCAATCCGCCCGCCAACAATCAGAATCAGAACTAGCCGCGCCCTCGCGCGCTTCCGGCTGGACTCAACGCTTTGCCATTCGACAGCCGCGAAAACTCATCAGAATGCCTGCAGGAAGCTGACCCCAACTAATTGTGTACAATTTTCTTGACACACTAGGCCGCACGGCGCACAATCCGGCCTGTCTTACGGGGCGTTTTTGCTGGACGGGCGTTTCGGCGGCGTTTCTCCTCTTCCGCCGCGAGCCCTCATTCACTGCGAGGCGAGACGATGCAATATCTGCCGGGCTGGACCGTGCAGTGCCTCAATCCCGAGTGTGCCGCGCGCGGGCATTGGTTTCGCGTGCAGACCACCCAAATCGAGGTCTGCGCAAACTGCGGTTCGCCGCTCCACAACGTGCCTCCGCCGCTCTCGCCGCGTTTCCGCATGCGGCCACGATCGCTCAGGGGCTATCGCCCGCTCGCGCGCCGTCGCTAACACACCGCCGTCGCAACCCGGGGCCGAAGCCCTTTTGTAAAGCGCGCTTTGTCGCGAGCCTACCCTTCGACCTCGCTCCGGGTGAAAAGGCTCGCGCTTCCACCCACGGCTTCGCCGGGCCGAAACAGGTCCCATCTATCCACAAAACGTTTCGCGTAACGAGTTGCACTCCGCAGGGTGAGCCTAAAAAGGGGGAGCGGCCGGTGGGGGGACCGGCCGCTCGGGGCATGGGTGATGGAGGTGCTAACAATCCGAGGGTGCTTCAGGCTTTAGCTGCCGCGAAGGTTGCCCTTCCTGGTCTTACGCCGGTTGCCGCACGGTCTCGAATCTGAAGTCATTGTGCCCGTACCGTTCGGAGCGGTCGATAGGTCGCATGGTTCAATTCCTGCCGGTACGAACGTACCGGCAAAAGCCTTCGCGCCGTCTTCGCTCCGCTTTCGACTCGAAGTTTCCGATCGTCGTACGCACAATTTCACACGCCCGCACTTCGCACTTTGCGGCTGAGCCCGCGAATGTACTACGATAGCCGCCCGCGATGAGCGAAGCTACAGGCACTCCCTCCAAACCGAGCGACCAGGCCGACGAAATGCTTTGGGGATTCTGGTACCCGGCGCTGCGCAGCGACCAGCTGTATGGGCGAAGGCTTGTGCGGACGCTGCTGCTCGAGGTGCCTTTGGTACTGGGACGCGATTCAGCGGGAAAACCGTTCGCGCTGCGCGACGTTTGCCCGCACCGCGCGTTCCCGCTGTCGTTCGGGCAATTCGACGGCGCCTCGGTCGAGTGCGCGTATCACGGCTGGCAATTCGACGCGCACACCGGGCAGTGCCGCCACATCCCGTCGCTCACCGCCGATTCGAAGCTGAAATGCGAGCGAATCTACGCGGGCAGCTTTCCCTGCGAAGAGCGCGAGGGCTACGTCTGGGCGTTCATGACGAATTCAGAGGGCCGCGCCGCTGCCGGTGAGTCAGACGCTCCTCCACCTGTGCCGGAGCTGCCGACGTTCAGTCCGGGCTACAAAATGGCGCAGCTTTGGGCCGATCTGCCGTGCAGCGTCGATCACGGCATCATCGGGCTGATGGATCCGGCGCATGGGCCGTTCGTTCATCAGGCGTGGTGGTGGCGAACGCGGCGCAGCATCCGCGACAAAGCGAAGCAGTTCGAGCCGATTCCCTATGGTTTTCGCATGAGTTCGCACGCGCCGTCGGCGAATAGCGCGCCGTACAAAATTCTCAAGCTGATCACGGGCGAGCCTGCCACGACGACGATCGATTTCGTCCTGCCGAACCAGCGCTTCGAGCAGATTCGCGCCGGGCGTTACTGGCTTTCGAGCCGCACGACGGTCACGCCGATCAAGCGCGACCTTTGCCGGCTTGATTTTGTGGCCGCCTGGAACATTCTTCCGTGGTTTCCGATCGTCCCGTTCATCATTTACGTGCTCGGGCCGCGCTTTATCCGCCAGGATACGGAAGTGATCGAGAAGCAAGGGCTCGGCCTGAAATACGAAGACCGCATGATGCTCGTGGACGACGCCGACCGCCAGGCGCGCTGGTATTTTGAGCTGAAAGCGGCGCTTCTCGAATCCCGCCGCACCGGCGAACCCTTGCGCCATCCCATGGCGGGGCCCGTCACCCTGCGCTGGCGTTCGTAGGGCGAAATAGCTGGCCTTTTCGACCTGTACCATTATTGCCCCTTCGGCCAGTTGTTTGACTCGCGCACGGGGCGCATATTCGGCGTGCCGGGCGGCACCCGGCTACAATAGTCACTGATCCGGAGCTCCTTATGCCTTGCCCACTCCTCTCGCTCCGTGCGCGGCGGATGCCTCGCTCCCAATACAAATCCGATTCGCGTCCATTTACGGCGTTTCTAAGCTAACGCCAAAGGCAAAGCTCCAACCTGGGGGAACCATGAATCGCTGGATTCGCTATCCGCTGATGGTCTCGGGAATTGGCATCGCAATGTGCCCCGCGGTGTTTGCAGCTCCGTCGGGCGTCGCGTCGGTGAAGTGCGCGGCGAATCAGGATCGCGTGTGGGTCTACGACTCACTGACGAGCTTCGACGTCGAAGCCAAGATTCCCTGCGGCGACACGGTGCAAATCGTTTCGCGCGTGAAGGGCTACGTGAAAATCCGTACGGCCAGCGGCGTCGACGGCTACGTGCCGGACAGCACCTTCCCCGACCTGCCACCCTTTCAGGATCAGCAATACGATCTCGGCAATCACAACGCGGCCACGTCCGAAACCGCGGTGACCGTGGTAAATGATCCGAGCGATCTCGGAGCGATTGCCGCGGCGTACCGCGCCCGGCGCATCGCGGCTGAATCGGCTGCGACTGCGTCCGCGGCAGCGGCTCCTGCTCCCGCGGTGACGGAAGCGCCGAAGGAAATGGCCTCGACCGTTGCGCCGCAGCCCGCTCCTGTTGTTTCTCCGGCGCCGGCTTCCGTTGCACCGAGTGTCGCGCTGATTCCTGCGAAATCGAAACCTGTGATGTCCGCGAGCGCCGCTGCGCCGAGGCATGTACGCGTCGCGCCCGCGCCAGCCGCGCCAATCGAAGCGCGCGAGCAGGCAGTCGTGGCTCCGGTCGTGACGAAGCCTATGGTGGTCGCAGCGCACGTCTCAGCGCCTACGCCCGCTGTCTCGAGCAGCCCGGCGGTTGTTGCATCGACGGCTTCGCCGGCCGTGATGGACCCGCCGATCCCGGTGCCGAGCGCCATGCCCGCCGCCGCTGCGCCGGCGGATGCGTCGATGCGCGAGATCGCCGCCAAGCCGATCGGGACGATGCCGGAGTCCGACGAATACCCCGATACGCTGCCGGAAAACGCCAGCGCCGACCCCAACTGCCACGTCTATTTCTCGGCGTATGGCCTGGGCGCGGAGCAGTACAAATGGCTCTCCGACACGCGCCAGAAAGAGTTTTCGGGCATCTGTCCCGCGCCGAACCTCCAGAGCGTGGATTTCGTGATCCTTTTCACGCATGACACGGATTCGTACATTTCGGCGATGCCCACGCCGGTGCACACGGACGGCAGCGGCTTCTCCGATTTCGATCCGCTGACCACGGTAGATACGGCGCTGATGTCTCCCACTGAGGCGGATAAAACCCACTACGAGCTTGCGTGGGTGTTTCGCGTGAAGCGCGGAGGCTTCGATCCGTCCGATTTTTCGCCACGGCGCCGCCCTCAATATACGAATACGTTGAAGGGAGCGCACGCCTCGACGAAAGCCGTGGAGGATGCGTTCAACTTCATCGAACAGCAGGCGCCGACGCACTAGCGTCGCTGGGGCCTAGCGCAATTCCGCCAGGTCGAACGTCGTCTGCACATCCTGCCCGTCGGGCGTGACGACGTCGACCGTTGCGGGCGTCGAAGCGTCGATTTTCGAGGGATCATAGTCGAGGTCTACCTCGGCCCCCGAGAATCCGTATTGATCGAGAGGGCCAACGTCCGAATAGGACGGTCCGCCTATCACGGATTCCGGTTCGATCTTACGGTCCTGCTCCAGACGGATTTTGAAGTCCTGCCAAAAAGCCGGCATCACAATGGCGTTCGTGCCGTGGGAACTGAACTGGCTCGGATCCGGGAATGACGGTGTGAAATCGATCTGTACCCACACACCGAACGTGCCCGGTTTTCCCAGAAACTCCTGCTCGGCCTCTTGCGCGTGATACTCGTCGGAGGCGCTCTGTACGCGCCTTACGATCGAGGAATAGGGCGTATCGACGCCGATCGCCGCGACGTACGGACCGCTCTTGGGTGGCGGCAGCGCGTGGACATATTTCGTGAAAAACGCTGCTGTTTGCTCGTCGTTGCGTTTCCCCAAGAAATAGGCTTCGCGAATCGCTTCGGACGACAACGGATAGACATACGACGCCAGCGCCGGCTGCAAGACGATGAATGCTGTTGCCAGCAGCAGAACCGGCAATTTCCAACGAGCAGGCGATCTCATGGCAACCTCCCGCGGGAGTGTCGTGGCTCTTCGACTATTGGACGACGCGACGGGGCTGAACGGGTTCGTCAGTTGCGAGCCCGGCTGGCGAATCCGTTAGCTGCCGCGAATTACTTCGGCATGCCGCTCAGGAAGGGATAGTGCTCGGCGGCGGCCATGAAAAAGAGCATGGGCAGCGAGATCCAAAATCCGGTGCGCGACGCGAGAAACGCCCATCGCGCAAGTCGCGCCGCCTCGGGAGGCATCGGCGTGCCTTGCTCCACGCTCGCGCGCGTCCAGGCGATCAGGCGCTTTTGCGCGCGCCACACCACGCCCCAGACGTTGAGCAGCAGGAGCAATCCCATCCCGCCGCCCACGCTGATCGAAAGCTGCGCGTTGGACGATTCCGGGCTCGCATTCGTCTCAAGCGCGGCCCACGATGCGCCGATAACGATGACAGCGATCGCAATCGTTCGCACCCACGGGCTATCGAGGATCCCCGTGTGCGGCAATTGAAACGGATAGATCAGGACGAAGGCCACGAGCCACACGAGCAGCCACAGGCCCATCCAGCGCCACGCGAGCCTGGGATCGCCGGCATTGTTCGCGTCCGCCGCGAGGATGATCCAGAAGTAGCGCAGCCCCATCAGCACCGTCACCACCGCCGACCAGCGAAACCACCACATGGCGCGTTCCATCAGCGGCGGAAACACTTTGCCTCGCGCCGGCGCGTCGAGCGCCTTCATCGTCGGCGTGGCTACGAGATTGAAGAAATATAGCAGGCCGATCCAGAGGATGCCCGAGACGATGTGAATCCAGCGGAGCACGATCTCTTCGTTCGCGACGGGACTTTGCGGGAAGCTGAAATGCGGTTCGGCGAGTAGAGCGATTGCGTGCGGCGAGAGCAGCATGCGGGCAGCCTCCGGCGCGCGGATTCACCGTGGCCTGCGCGCCACGCTACCGGATTCCGGCGGTTGAAGTCAATTCGGGGGCTGATTTCAGGGGCCGGAACGATTTGGACTCCGAACTAAACACAGAGGACACAGAGGCGCAGGGAGTACGCGAAGAATTTGAGATTCCGTCGATAGAGAGCAGCCTTGTTGCGGCGCTTTGCATCTACCAGGGAGCCGATTTCGATCTGGCAACGAGCATCGCCGCTCGATCCAAGTTGAGGGAAACCATTTGCCGGACTCGATACAGCGTCCATGCACGGCCCTTGCTGAAAGCGTGATGGAAGGCTATAAAACGATAGCCGTGATTTCGACAAAAAGAGGCCTCTCCAACCGTTCCTTAGGTCGAAAGATACGGCGATCGATCCTTTTCGCCGCCAGCCTCGCCTGGCTCGGTTTGGTCGTCCTGTCATGCGGCCTCAGCTGTGCCGCCCAGGCCCAGCAATCTCCCCCAGCGCAGCAGTCGCCGTCCGGAATCATCAATGGCACGGTTGTCGATGCGACGGGCGCTGCGGTTTCCGGCGCGCACATCAGGCTCACGCGCGCCGATCAGTCCTCCAGCGAGGAGAAAGTGGCCGACAGCGACGGCCAGTTTTTCTTCGCGAATGTCACACCGGGTCCTTTTCAGCTCACCGTCACCGCGCAAGGTTTCTCGACGCAAACGACATCCGGAGTGCTGAACGGAGGAGGAGTTCTCAACCTTCCGCCGATTACGATGTCTTTGGCGACGGTGATGACGGAGGTCCATGTGACCCCCCACACGGAGGCCCAAGCGGAACTAAAGGCGGAAGAGAAACAACGCGTGCTCGGCGTGATCCCGAATTTCTACGTGAGCTACGTGCCGGAAGCGGCGCCGCTGGCGCCGGAGCAGAAGTTTCAATTGGCTCTGAAGGCGACCATCGATCCGGTCACCTACGTCGTGGTAGCCGCGACTGCGGGAATCGAACAGGCCACCAATTACTACAGCGGTTACGGCCAGGGCGCCGCGGCTTACGGCGAGCGCTTCGGCGCGACGTATGCGAATTACGTGACGGCCACTTTCATCGGCAGCGCGATATTGCCCTCGCTCTTCAAACAGGATCCCCGCTATTTCTATAAGGGAACGGGCAGCACGCGATCGCGTTTTCTGTACGCGTTCGGAAACACGTTTTTCTGCAAGGGCGATAACGGCCGCTGGCAACCGAATTACTCGAATCTCGGCGGCAATCTGATTTCGAGCGCGATTGGAAACGCCTACGATCCACCGAGCAATCGCGGCGTGGGCCCGACGTTCGAGGGCGCGCTCATCGGAATCGGCGCCACGGGCGCCGCCAACGTGATCGAGGAATTCGTGATGTCGAAGTTGACGTCAAATATTCCGCGCCGCAATCCCTCCACTCCCTAATCGCCGCCCGCACGTGCGGCTTGCGTTTCCTCGGCGAATCGTCGTACACATCGAATCTCGGCCCGCGCTATTCCCAAACATAATGGAAGACACGGATCGACGTGGGTCGATGACCGGATCACGAGAGAGGGAGCGATTATGAACGTTTCGCGAAGCGGACGACTGCGCTTGCTGGGCTTGCTGGTGCTGCTGGTTGCGTTCGGAGTTTTCGGCACGTGGTTTGCGCCTGAGCTGGGAGACGCGGGAAGGCATCTGCACGAATTTCTGTTGCGGCCGTTTCTCACGCTGGGCGGGCTCCCGATCACGACATTCTTCCTGACCAAGGTCGCGACTTTTATCGTCGTGCTGATTCTCGTGTGCCATCTCACGATGACGCTGCTGGAGAATCGAATCCTGACGTACGTGCCGCTGGAAGAAGGGCAGCGCTATGCGGCGGCGCGCGTGACGTCCTACCTGGTGTTTATCCTGGGCCTGATCATCGGGCTGCAATCGCTGGGCGTGAACCTCAACAGCCTGGTGGTGGTCGGCGGAGCGCTGGGTATCGGAGTCGGGTTGGGTTTGCAGGCGATCGTCAGCAATTTCGTGGCGGGGTTCGTGCTGCTGCTGGAGCAGCCGCTCAAACTCGGCGACCGCATCGAGGTGGGCGGCACGCTCGGAGACGTGGTGCGCTTGCGCGGCCGCAGCACCTGGATTCAAACGAACGACAACGTGGTGATCATCGTGCCGAATTCCGAATTTATCAACCAGCGCGTCACCAACTGGACCGCCAACGATCGTCAGGTGCGGATTTCCCTGCCGGTGGGCGTCGGCTACGACAGCGATCCCAAAGAGGTGCGCGAGATTCTGTCGCGCATCGCCTCCCAGCATCCCGACGTCCTGCCCGAACCCGCGCCCGAAATCGTTTTTCTCGATTTCGGCGATAGCTCGCTCGATTTCGAGCTGCGCGTTTGGACGGTTCGGCAGGTGCAGACGCCGCAGCGGCTGAAAAGCGATCTGTACTTCGCCATCTTCGACGCGTTCCGCGAGGAAGGCATCGAAATCCCGTTCCCGCAGCGCGACATCCACGTCAAGTCGATCTCGCAGCAGGTGTCGTCGGCCGCGCCGGAACTGCCGACCCTTTTGTCGTGAGACGCACGAGTGAGCCTGGACGCGCCGAGGCTACGAGCGGACGCCGTCCTGATGCACGTAGCGGATTACTTCGACCTCGGAGATCGCGATCAGGCCGTCGGCGACCATGGCATCGAGCTGCGGGATCAGCTTCCGCACTTTTTCCTCCGAGTCGATCACGCTGACCATCACGGGCGCGTCGTGCGAAAACGAGAGCAGGTGGTGCGGCTTGCGGATCAGCGTGCTCGCGCCGTAGCCCTCGATCCCGCGAAACACGGTGGCGCCGGCGATATCGAGTTCGCGGCATTTTTCGACGATCGCGCGATAGAGCGGTTTTCCCTGCCATTTGTCGTCTTCGCCGAAATGGATGCGCAGCATCACCGCCTTGCCTTCGAGTTTCATTTCTGCGCCTCCTTTCCCTTTTCCGCGGACGGAACTTCGTGCGTGTACTTGATCACGTCTACGTCGGACATCACCACGAGCCCCTGCAGCACCATCTCGTCGAGGATCGCGGCGAAGGCCCGCAGCTTCGCTTCGTCGTCGACGACCGACAGCATGATCGGACGGTCGTGCGACAGATGCAGCGCACTGTCTTTGTGAATCCGGCGGTTCGCGCCGTAGCCGAGAATGCCCTGATAGACGGTCGCGCCCGCGATGTCGTTCGCACGCATCGCCTCCACCAACGCCTTATACAGAGGCTTGTCGTGCCATTTGTCGTTTTCGCCGATAAAGATGCGCATTAGTTTGGCTTTTCCCTCGCGCTTCAGCGCGACGGCCGCGCCCTTTGTTGCGCCCTTCGCCGACTCCTCGGACGGTTTCACCACCAGCGTGTCCTGCACGTCGATCAGGCCCGTCCCGGCCAGCTGGTGCAGCTTCGGCAGCAGCTCCTCCACCTTTTCAGCGGACTCCACGAACTCGATCTTGATCGGCAGATTTTCGGTGAGCCGCTCGATCCGCGTGGTGTGCATGTGATGGTCCGCGCCGAATCCGGCGATGCCGCGCACCACGCTCGCGCCCGAAATGCCGCGATAAAAAAGGAAATCGAGAATCGCGGCGTAGAGCGACTGCCCGTGATACTGGTGGTCCTCGCCGACGTAGATGCTCACTTTTTTCGCTGGCCCGGCGTTCAGCATGACGCCTCCCGTTTCATCGCTCCGCTCCTCGTGGAGCTCGCAAACTCCATCGCGATTCGCATTACGGAATGCTCCTTCCGGCCACCACGCCCAGCCACACCGAAACGAATCCGACGACTACGCTCAGCGAGACGTTCAGCCCCGCCATCAGCATTTCGCCGTCCTGCAGGCTGCGCAACGTCTCGTACTCGAAAGTCGAAAACGTGGTGTACGCGCCGATGAAACCGATCGGGATCAGGTAGCGCCAGTTCGCGCTCCAGTGCGTGCGTTCGGCGAGCAGCGTCGAAATGAGTCCGATCAGGAACGATCCCGTAATGTTGATGAAAAAGGTGCCGTAGGGGAAGCGCGTCCCAAACCGATTCCCGAAATAGCCGCCCACCCAGAATCGCAGCAGCGCCCCCAAAAATCCGCCGAGGCCGACCATGAGATATTTAGTCATCAAGCGAACGTCTTGCGTCCTTTCGCGCCTGGCGAAGCGCTGATGCCGGCGGCCCGGCGGGCAGCGATGCAGCGGCCGAAAACCGCGCCGCATGGCCCAGCAGTTTACACTGTCTTCGATTCGATCATCGCGGCTTCGCTCCGCGGAGGCACGCGTCGAACTCCGCGGTCAGGCCGCGCAACTGGTCCACGATCCCGGTCAGCTCCGTCGCCGCAGCCTCCGGCACTTCGCCGTAGCCGCGCATGTGCTCTGGCATGAGTTCTTCGATCTCGATGCCGATCGCGTCGAGCGCCACCGTGATGGCGTGCAATGCCGGAATCGGCGCCTGGTGCGCGGCAATTCCCTGGGCCTCGAGAACGCACAGGATCAGGGCGCGCAGCCGGGCGACGTACTCTTCAATGGTGCGACGCTGCTCCGGCGAAAAGTCGGACGAATATCGCGGAAATGCCGTCTTCGAATCCGACGCGTGCAGGATCGACTCGACGTCGCCGAGCAATTTGTCGATGTACTGGCACGTGACGCGCAACCGGCGCGCCTGGTATTCGTTGAGCGGGCTGCCGGCGTGCGGCGGAATGTTGAATTTCGTCTCGTTCATCTCGCAGCCACCATGGGACGCGCGCTTCCCGGGCAAGTTGACGCGCGACGCCACGCGCCTTGCATGGTTCGATCTCGCTCGAATTACTCGGTGTGGATCGTTGCCGGGGACATGCCTCCGCGACAGGATCCCTGTCAGGAGTCATCATCTGTCCGGCGCAAAGAGAGGACAGCGGTTGAGGGCGAACTCCATCGCCACCGCAGTCATTTTACGTGGGCCCGGGCGGAAGTCAATGCGCGCGTGGTTGAACGAGGCGTGCGTGATACGGTAGCGTATCGTATGCCAACGGAACCGAGAGACGTGGTGCGCGCCTGGATCGAAGCCTTCAACCGGGCGGATGTCGAGACACTTGCCTCGCTTTATAAGGATGACGCCATCAATCATCAGGTGGCGGAGAGCCCCGTGAACGGGCGCGCCGCGATTCGCGAGATGTTCGCGAAAGGCTTCGCCGGCGCCAAGATGGTCTGCATCCCCGAGAACTTATTTCAGGATGGCGAATGGGCGATCCTCGAGTGGCGTGACCCGAAGGGCCTGCGCGGCTGCGGCTTCTTCCACATTCGCAACGGCAAGATCGCGTTTCAGCGCGGATACTGGGACAAGCTGTCGTTCGCGAAATCGCACGGCATTCCGCTCGAAGCTCTCTAGGAACTCGGCCGCTGAAGCACTTGACCAGGCCCACCTCGAATGCATATCGTCGGCGTCCATGAGGGCCCAACGATGACTTCGCGAAGGAAACTCTTGTGTGCGACTTTAGCCTCCCTGCCGCTGTTGCTAGGCGCCTCCGCCAGAAATGCTCCCCGTGAGATTGAGGAGCACCCCGAGCAGCCCGAAAAGTGGTTTTGGATTCCGGGTCACGCTTTCACGATGAAAGCGGTCGGCCGCGATACGGGAAAGGCGTGCACCTGGCTGCTGGCGGAAAACAAGCCGCGCGAGGGCGTGGTTCTACACAAGCATTCCCACGAAGATGAATGCTTCTACATTCTCGACGGCCGGTATGAAATGACGATCGGGGATCGAACGGCGATCGGCGACTCCGGGTCGTTCTTCTTTGGGCCGCGGAATGTGCCGCACCGATGGACAAACGTTGGGTCAACGACCGGGAGGCTCTTTTTTGTTTACACTCCGTCGGGAATCGAAGAATTCTTTCTGGGTGTTGGGATGCCCATAAAGAATCCCGGAGAGCGCCCAAACTTCGATCCTGTCGAGCTGGGGAAAAGGCAGGCTGAGGCGGCGCAGAGCGTTGGATTGACGAAACTCGGCGAGGCAAAGTATCGAATTCGCGCGAATGGCTATTGAGTACTGAAATTGAGTCCCCTAGGTCGACGTCGCAGGAACGAGAGGGATCATAATGAGCGCTGCAATTGAAAGGCTACAAGAGGCGCAACAGCGGGCAATGGCGGGAAGGCCAAAGGTGGGCGGCTTTCCGTATTTGGCTGAGACTTTGCGGCGAGCGGGCGTGAAGCGCAATCTGTGGCACCTGCCCGCGTGCCAGAGTCTCTATTTGACCGACGCCGGTCCGGTGGCGGTAGTCGGTACGCCGCTCGCCACCGGAATGGCGGACGTTCCGCCATTCGATCGCGAGGCGCTGATCGCGGCGCTGCGAACGGATCAGGCCGGCCGCAGCACGTTTCCCGAATTCCTGATGGCCACCTGGCGAGCAGGGATCGTGCGGTACGACGTCGATCTCGTCGCGCGAACCTGCACCTATTACGGCGCGAATGGCGAAGAGTACGTCGAAAGCTACCCCGCGGTCGACGTGGCGTAAAGTCCAACCGCGCGCCCAGGCCGAGCGATCCGCACAACGGCCGGGGCAGGTTTGAGCTTGAAAACATCGATGGTATGGGTGACTGGGTCCAGTTTGCCCCTGACGGGTCTGACCATCCTGATGTAGGCTCCTTCCAGTTTTCTTGTGAATGCCTCACCATCCAATGATGCAATCCATGCTGACAAGGGGTACAACTGTGAAATCAACTTCGGTTTCCTCAGGCATCGAGCAGAGATTGAAGTCGAGTATTTTCTGCGTGCAGGATTTCTCGTCCCTCGCCCTTCAGTCGGTCCGGGCCTTCTTCAGCACGACGCATTACTTTGACGATTTGATCGAGCAGATGGACCTGATTGGAGTGGGCTCGTTGCTGATCGTCATCGTCGCGCTCATTTGCGTGGGCGGCGTGATTGTGCTGAATGCGGCGTCGCAATTCAGGCGCTTCGGCGAAACAGTCTTGACGGGCGACGCCCTTTCGCTCTCGCTCCTCCGTGAGCTGGGCCCCGTGTTCACGGCGCTTTTGGTCGCAGGGCGGAACGCGACCGGCATGGCTTCGCAATTGGGCTCCATGGTGGTAACCGAACAGGTGGACGCGATGCGAAGCATGGGCGTCGATCCGATTCGCAAGCTCATGACGCCGCGCGTGTTCGCGACGATGTTCATTCTGCCGCTGCTCGTCGCGGTGGGGGATTGTGCGGGCCTGCTCGGCGGATTCGTGGTTGCGAGCATCACCCTGCACCTGAACGCCGAAGAGTTCTGGACGCGCGCCATCAACGCCTTGGCCGCCGGTGATATCGTGATCGGCTTCTCGAAGCCGCTCATTTTCGGTTTTCTCATCGCCACGATCGGATGTTATCAGGGGTTGCGCGTGAAGGGTGGTACGGAAGGCGTGGGCCGGGCTACGATTATGGCGTTTGTCGCATCCTCGCTGGCGGTGCTCGTGGCGGATCTGTTCCTGACCCGGCTTTTGCTCTATATGTTCAATTTGTGAAGCTTTGCCTCTCACGCATGCAGTTCGGCGCCAGTCGGCAATCGCGCGGCTCCAGCCCCCAAAAACAGGGATCGCGTATTGACTTTCCGCGCTGGTATGAGTAGCGTTTAGGTATGCGTTTGTCCGTCCATGCGACGTGCGTCGCCTCAAGTTGTTGTTGCTGCTGTATGACGCTGTCGGCGTGCGGCGGATGACGCTAGTCGTATAGCAGATTAGCCCTTATCCAAACCCGCCGATCTCAGAGGTCGGCGGGTTTTTTGTCATCAGGCGACATCCAGGAACGAAAAGGCATAGGCGAAATGAAAGTCTCGAATTCACTTTGGGCCGGGAAGCTGGCCGGGAAAATGCCGGAAGCTCTGGCGCGCGAAGTCGACATCTTCGAAACGGAAATCGCGCTGCGCAAGCAGGGCAAGCTCGACGAGCGGCTCTTCGCCGAAACGCGCCTGCGCCGCGGCACCTACGGCCAGCGCTACGACAATGGCCAGCGCCACGACGGCCAAAAAGTGCAGGAGATGCGCTATCCCTCGGGCGATCTCACCAAGGGCCCGAACACGATGTGGGACGCGCCCGGCATGCAGCGCATCAAGATTCCCGGCGGGCGGCCTGAACGCCGACCAGCTCGAGACGATGGCCGATCTCGCCGAGGAATATTCCGACGGCATCGCGCACGTCACCACCCGCCAGGATTTTCAGCTTCACTACATCCAGATCGACGACACGCCGAGCCTGATGCGCCGCCTGGCGGCCGTGGACATCACCACGCGCGAGGCCTGCGGCAATTCGCGTGCGCAACGTCACGGCCTGCCCCTACGCGGGCGTCTGCGCCGACGAAGCGTTTGACGTCACGCCGTATGCCCGCGCGCTTGCGCGATTTCCTGCTCGGCCATCCCGATTGCCAGAATTTCGGGCGCAAGTTCAAGCCCGCGTTCAGCGGCTGCGCGCAGCATGCCTGCGGCCTGACGAGTCTGCACGATCTGGGCTTGATCGCCGTCAACGCGCACCGAAAACGGCAAGGAAAAGCGCGGCTTCGAGATGTACGTCGGCGGCGGCCTTGGCGCCGTGCCCTACATGGCGAAGCTGTTCGACTCGTTCGTTCCGTACCGGAAGAGCTGCTGCCGCTCGCGCAGGCGATCGCGCGCGTGTTCGCGCGGCTCGGCGAAAAGAAGAATCGCAACCGCGCGCGCATCAAGTTCCTGGTTCAGGATCTGGGAATCGAGAAAGTTCCAGGAGCTGGTGCTCGAAGAGCGCAAGACCCTGCCGCACGATCCGCGCTGGACTGCCTACATCGAGGACGAATTGCGCGCCCACGAAGAGCCGCTGCGTCCGGGCGGCGACTGGCCCGCGGCAAACTCCGATGAGTTGAAGCGCTGGCTGAAGACGAACACGCGCCCGCAAAAGCAGAAGGGCTACGTGACCGTCACGGTCGCGCTGCCGCTCGGCGACATCACCGCGACGCAGCTTCGCGCGCTCGCCGACATCGTCCGCAGATTCACGAAGGAAACGATCCGCACCACGGTCGAGCAGAATTTCGTGATCCGCTGGGTAAGCCACGCCGACCTGCCCGCGCTCCACGAAGCGCTCAAGACCGCGGAGCTTGGCATGCCCGGCGCCGGCACGATCGTCGATATCGTTTCGTGCCCCGGCACCGACACCTGCAAGCTTGGGATTTCGTCGTCGCGCGGGCTTGCCGCCGAGCTGCGCAAGCGGCTCGCCGAGAAGAGTTTCGAGCTCGACGAAGCCGTGCAGAACCTGCACATCAAAGTCAGCGGCTGCTTCAATAGCTGCGGGCAGCACCACGTCGCCGACCTCGGATTCTACGGCGTCAGCCGCAAAGTGGCGGGCTACGCGGTGCCGCACTTCCAGGTGGTGCTCGGCGGCGAGTGGGAACACAACGCGGGCTCCTACGGCCTGCCGGTGGCTGCGATTCCGTCGAAGAATATTCCGCAGGTGGTGACGCGGCTGACCGAAAGATACGTCGCCAACCGCACCAGCGGCGAGACGTTCAAGGATTTCGTGAAGCGCACGGGCAAAGTGGAGCTGAAAACGCTGCTCGACGATCTCGCGAAGCCGCCGGCAAACGACCGCTCGTTCTTCAGCGATTGGGGCGATCCGCGCGAATACACGCTCGAAGACATCGGCAAGGGCGAATGCGCGGGCGAAGTGGTCACGTCGGTCGAATTCGATCTGGCGGCGGCCGAGCGCGAAGCTTTTCGAAGCGCAGCTGCTTCTTGAAAAGGGCGAGACGCAAAACGCGGGCGCACTCGCGTACCGCTCGATGGTGCGACGCGGCGAAAGCGCTCGTGAAAATCAGCTATTCCACGATTCCCGACGACCCGGACGAAATTGTTTCCGAATTCCGCTTGCGCTATTACGACACGCAGAAATTCTTCGATCCGTTCGCGGGCGGGAAATTCGCGCAGTATCTCTTCGACGCGCACGAGAAATCGCCCGAAAAATCGGGGAAGCCGTACACGCCCGATTCCGCGCGCTACCTGATCGACGAAGCGCAGCTCTTCGTCGACGCCGCGCACGCTGCTACAACCGCATGGGAACGGCGGTGACCGTCTAATGGCCGCTACCGCGCAGCAGATCACGCTTCAGCACGTCAACGTGAAGCTGTTCCTCAAAGATCCGGCGAGCGTCGATCTCGAGCCGCTGATCCCGATTTTCCATTCGTGGATTACCGGGCGCGCCTTCGAGGAGATGCTGCTCGACATTGCCGATTACCGGCACGTGCCGAGCGGCCCCGGCGTGGTTCTGATCGGGTTTCAGGCCGATTACGCGGTGGACAACGCCGGCAATCGCCTCGGCGTGCGCTACAACCGCAAGACCGCGGTCGATGGCGACAATCAGGATGCGCTGCGGCAGGCCGCGCGCGCCGCGCTCACCGTCTGCCAGCGCCTGGAGGAAGAGCCGCGCATGAGCGGCAAGCTGCGTTTCGATGGCCAGGAAATCGAGATATTCATCAACGACCGCCTGCTCGCCCCGAATCGCGCCGAAACCTTCGAAGCCGCGCGTCCCGCCCTCGACGCCTTCGCCCGCAAGCTCTTCGCCGGCGGAAAATATTGGCTCTCCTACGACAGCAGCCGCGACCCCCGCGGCCTCTTCAGCGTAACACTGAAATCCGAGCGCCCGCTTTCCACCGCGCAGCTCCTGCAAAACCTCGGTAGCTAGTCCGGTATTCGCCTGGAATTCGCCATCATTGGGGTATCGTGGCACCCTCCAAGCAACAGTCTTATTGTTATATGTTTAGGAGGAGCTGGAGTTCAAGTCCGCTATCACTTCGCATGGGCAAGTTATAGTTTTGTGAAGAAAAGTATAATATCATGGGGTGGAGTTAAACTGCGCTTGAACGAGACCCCATGATCGATCCGAAGAGTTTCGCATCCGGTCCCGGGCGCCTTGTTGAGATCGCCAACGGACATTTTGCCTTTGTCCCCAATCCCTTACCGCCGCCGCTCGAATATGAAGCTCGGATTATTAGCCCCCTCGAAGAAGCAGCGCGGGCCTTGGGCCAGTTGGATGGCATCGGCCGCACGCTTCCCAATCCTCACATGCTCATCCGAACGTTCCAGCAGCGTGAGGCTCTTCTGTCGAGCCGAATTGAGGGCACGGTAGCTGACCCTCAACAGCTGCTTTTTGCCGAAGTGGACAAGACCAAGACGCCCGCAGAAAACGTAAAGGAGGTACGCAATTACGTTGACGCGCTGAACTTCAGCCTGAATCAACTCCAGAGACTGCCTGTGTGCCTCCGCCTGATCCGGGACGCTCATCGAAAGTTGATGCGAGGCGTACGAGGACAGGATCAGCGCCCGGGAGACTTCCGCGACGTGCAGAACTATGTGGGCAAGCAAGGAGGATTCGGAAACGCGCGCTACATTCCTCCTCCTGTGGTGCAAATGAACGATGCTCTGGAATGCTTCGAGGAATTTCTGCACGAGGAAACGCGAATTCCACCTCTTATCCGTCTGGCGCTCGTTCACTACCAGTTCGAAGCGATCCATCCATTTCGCGATGGCAATGGCAGGATCGGCCGCTTGCTCCTGGCGCTGCTGCTGTGCGATTGGAAGCTTCTCTCGAAGCCCCTCTTTTACTTGAGTGGCTATTTCGATCACCACCGAGACGAATACTTCGATCACTTGCTAAGCGTAAGCCAGCGAGGAACGTGGAATGACTGGATTCTGTTCTTCCTCGTCGGGGTCGCAGAACAGGCAAAGGATGCGGTCGACCGCGCGCAGAAGCTTCTTGCGCTTCGCGATGCATATCGAGTCAAGATGCAATCGTCCCACGCCCCGGGCTCGTGTCTCGTCTTGATAGACACTCTTTTCGAGCTTCCGGCGCTGACCGTCCCTCTTGCCGCGAAAAAGTTGAACCAATCATATGCGGGCGCAAAACTGAACGTCTTGAAGCTGGTAAGCGCAGGCATTTTGAAGGAGGCCTCGAAAACCCAGCACCCGAAACTTTATGTGGCTCCCGGCATCCTTGAATTGGTTCCCGCTCTCTGATTCTCGGAAGACTGGCATTTCAACGCGACAGCTCAGCTAGCTGGGGCTGAGCGCGGCGAGGACGCGCGCGGGCGTCATCGGAAATTCGAGGATGTGCACGCCGGTCGCATCGAAAAACGCATTCGCGATGGCGCCGGCAGCCGCGGCCATCACCTCTTCGCCCGCGCCGGTCGAGCGCTGATCGAGCCGCTGCACCACGACCGCCGTCACTTCCGGGCACTCCTCGAAACGCAGGATCGGGTAGCTGTTCCAATCGAGGCTCGTGACGTTCGTTTTGTTGAACGTCACCTCTTCGTGCAGCATGCGGCTCGCGGTCTGCACCAACTGGCCGCTGATCTGATTCTCGATGAAGGCGGGATTCACGGCGAGCCCCGCGTCGATCGCGCCGTACATGTGCCTCACGGCGATTTTGCCGGTCTCGCGATTCACTTCGATTTCGGCCACCGCCCCG
Source organism: uncultured Acidobacteriota bacterium (assembly GCA_963743335.1). Classification (GTDB taxonomy): domain Bacteria; phylum Acidobacteriota; class Terriglobia; order Acidiferrales; family UBA7541; genus Palsa-295. The sequence continues at coordinate 642,215 of CAVUPI010000001.1, read as the reverse complement.
CCATACGACGTGAGGTGCGTGCCGAGCCCGATGCCGCGCCCGCGCACGATCGTCTCCTTCGACACGTTTGCAGCGGGCGGCGCGGCCTGCCAGTTTGCCGCTTTCGCGGCGGCGTCGAGCACGCCGAGCCAGCGATCGTCTTTGATATTGCGCCGCCGGAATTCGTACGCGTCGATGCCCGCCTGCCGCGCGAGCTCGTCGATGGTCTGCTCCGACGCGAACGCAAACGCCAGGTCGAGCGGCGACCGCAGCCACGCGCCTTTCAAGTAGCCGAGCCCCGGCACCTGATGGTTCACGAGCCGCAGATTCGCGATGTCGTACATCGCGCCGCAGCAGCCGGGATTCACCTGCTGCGCCGCGCCAAGCCGCCATTCCGCAGCGGGCGTGCCGAGCGCGAGCTGCTGCGACGTTTCGACCGCGCTCCAGTTGTGGTGCCAGCCGTCGTATTGGTACGCGGTGATTTTCCCGTTCTCGTCCGCGGCCGCGCGCACTTCGCCCAAGTGCGCCGGGCCGTAGAGGTCCCAGCCGTGCTCGTCCCAGCGCATGAACTGCAGCCGCACCGGTTTTCCCGCGAGCTGCGAAAGAATCGCGGCGGCCTGCGCCACGTCGTCGTAGCAGCTGTGGCCGTAGGTTCCCGAGCCTTCGTAATATTGCACGCGCACTTTCTGCGCCGGCAGTCCGAGAATACCGGCGAGCGTGTTGCGCGTGCCGTAGACATCCTGCGTCGAGCAGATCACGAGCGCGGAATCGGGTTTTACATCCGCGAGCGCGCCATTCGGCCCAAACGGCGCGTGCGCCTGGTACGCGCCGTGATAAGTCTGCACCGCCACGTGCACTGCCGACGAGAACGCAGGCGTTACATCGCCGCGTTCGAGTACCACGTGGTCGCTTGTTTTCTCCGCGCGCATCGCCGCGTAGACGCCGTCGCTGCCGGGCAGCGTCGCGGGCATGTCCCACGTGATTTTCAGGTCGCGCGCCGCGCGCACCGCGTCCCATTCGCGTTCGGCCACCACGCCGACGAAATCGCCCTTGCGCACCACGCGCGCTCCGGAAATATGCGCGAGAGAACTTTCGTCGAGCGTCGCCACCTTCGCGCCCGCGCCGTACGCGCCCTGCCCGCGCGGCCGCACCACGCGCCCGTGCAACATCCCAGGCAGGCGCAGATGCTGCAGGTACACGTATTTGCCGCTCACCTTGCCGGGAATGTCGTTGCGCGGCGGGCGCGCGCCCACCAGCGTGTAGTCCGCCACGGGCTTCAGCGGCGCTTTTCCGGTGAACGCGAGATCAAAGCGCTTGTCGCCAATCAGCTCGCCGTAGGTCACGGCTTTTCCGCCCAAGCGCGTCGACACCACGCCTTTCGATACCGTCATGCTCTCGACCGGCGCCTCGAGCTTTTTCGACGCCATCGCCAGCAGCGCTGCGCGCGCTTCGGCCGCGGCCGTGCGAATCGCTGGTGACCCGCGCGCGATCGACGAACTCGAATACGTCCCGCCTTGATTCGGCGTGATGTCCGTGTCAAGCCGCACGGTGCTCACCTGGTTCATGTCGAGGTCGAGCTCTTCGGCGGCGACTTGCAGCAGCGAAGTCGTCGAGCCCTGGCCGAGCTCGACGTAGCCGATGTACACGGTCGCCGTGTTGTCGCCGTGGATCGCAAGCCACGTGTCGATTTGCTTCGGGTCCGGCGGACCGGCGGCTCCGCTGCGTGGAACGGAGAAGGTTTGCGGCGGCGGTCCTTGCGCGAAGACCGCGTCGCCGAGAAGTGCCGCGCTGCTGAAGCCGATCACCAGCGCTCCGCCCGCCTTCAGGAAGTCGCGTCGCGGAAGCGCGACGGCTAGCGAAAGCCCTTCGCGGCTCATCGCGCCACCTCGGCCGCCTTAGTGTCCTGTGCGAATTGTTTTTTCCGGGCCTCGTGCTCGAGTGTAGCGGTCATCACATGTGACGCCCGTTGGATCGCCTTGATCACGCGCGGATAGCTGCCGCAGCGGCAGAGGTGCCCATTCATCGCCGTGCGAATCTCGGCTTCGGTCGGCTGCGGATTCTTCGAAAGCAGCTCGGCGGCCTGCACGATCATGCCGTTGAAGCAATAGCCGCACTGCACAGCCTGCTCGTCGATCATCGCCTGCTGCACCGGATGGAGCGCGGGCGCTTTCGCGAGCTTGTGCCGCTTCCCGTACCACGCGGGCAATCCCTCCAGCGTCGTGATCGATTTGCCTTCGACGGCGGAAACCGGCGTGACGCACGAGCGGATCTCGTCGCCATTCACCAGCACCGAGCACGAGCCGCATTGCGCGAGCCCGCAGCCGAAGCGCGGCCCTTGCAGCTGCAAATCGTCCGCGAGGACGTACAGCAGCGGCGTATCCGGCGCCGCATCCACCTCGTGCATCCGCTCGTTCACCCGAAGCTTGATCTTGCCCGCCATCGGCTCCTCCCCGAATTGCTCCTCGGTGTGAGAGATTATCATGGCGTTTCATAGATCGCTTGAGCTACCTGTCCACCGCCCAAGCCGGGAGCGCGGCACGTAGCGCCGGCGTCTCGCCGGCATCTTCCGTGTTTGTCGCCTCAGGAGAAAAACGCCGGCCGGAGGCCAGCGCTACAACGGCGGACCCGAGGGTTGCCGCGCGGATGGCTGCATGTTCAAATAGGCGGCGATGAAGCAGGCCATCGATTCCAGCGCGAAAGCGGCGAAAAGCAAAGCGAAAGACGTGAATTCGCTCCTGCGCGAAATTCCGTCCGTTGACGAATTGCTCGGCCGCGCGCCGCTCGTGGCGCTCGCCGAGCAAGCCGGGCGTAGCGTCGTGACGCAGATGGCGCGAAACGTCCTCGCGGATCTCCGCGCAAAGCTGAAATCGGGAGCGAACGGCTCCGGAAGCGCTGAGGCCGCGCTTCAGATCGAAGCCATCGAGGCGCACGTGGCAGCGGACGTCGAGGCGCTGCTCGCGCCTTCGCTGCGGCGCGTGATCAACGCGACCGGGGTGATCCTGCACACGAACCTCGGCCGCGCGCCGCTGGCCGCGACGGCAATCGCGCAGATCGCCGAAACAGCGACGCGCTACTCGAATCTCGAATACGACATCGAGAAAGGCGCGCGCGGGAAGCGCGACGTTCACACGAGCCGCCTGCTCGCGGAGCTGTCGGGCGCCGAGGCGGCCATCGTGGTCAACAACAACGCCGCGGCGGTCTTTTTGATCCTGAACACGCTCGCGAAGGGCGCCGAAGTGATCGTGTCGCGCGGCGAGCTGATCGAAATCGGCGATGGATTCCGCATCCCGGACATCATGTCCGAAAGCGGCGCGGTGCTACGGGAAGTCGGCACGACGAATCGCACGCGCATCCGCGACTACGAGCGCGCGATCAACGAGCGCACGCGGCTCCTGCTGCGCGTCCATCCCTCGAATTTCCGCATCGCCGGATTCACCGAGCGGCCGTCGCTCGAAGAACTCGTGGCGCTCGGCCGCCGCAAGAAAATTCCCGTGTTCGAAGATCTCGGCTCGGGCTGCGTCACGGATTTGCGCCCGAATGGGATCGCCGAGCCGCTGGCGCGCGAAAGCGGCCGCGCGGGCGTCGCGCTGATTTCGTTCAGCGGAGATAAGCTGCTCGGCGGGCCGCAGGCCGGCATCATCGCCGGGAAACAAAAGATGGTCGAGCGCATCCGCCGGAATCCGCTTTTCCGCGCGCTGCGTGTCGACAAGCTGACCATCGCGGCGCTCGAGACCACGCTCAAGGCATACCATCGCGGCGCGCTCGACGAAATCCCCACGGTCCGCATGATTCGTCTCACCGCGGACGACATCGGCCGCCGCGCCATGGCTTTCGCCGATTTCCTACGCGAGGCGCTGCCCGCGGATGCGGAGATTCAGGTGCGCGCGGGATTTTCCGTAATCGGCGGTGGCTCGACGCCCGACCAAAAGCTGCCGACGCACCTGATCGCGCTCGCAAGCCGCATCCATTCCGCCGCGCTGCTCGAAGAGCGCCTGCGCAAGCCCGCGAGCGGCTCCACGCCCGTCATCACGCGCGTCGCCGAGCGCCGCCTGATCCTCGATCTCCGCACGGTTTTCCCCGACGAAGAAGCCGCGCTCGCCGCAGCGCTTGCCCGCGCATTCGTGCTAGAGTGAGCCGACCCGGCGCGCCAACCCGGCCGCGCACGCGCCCCGCACCCTGAATCTCATCCTCTCGGAGGCAACACTCTATGTGGCTCATCTGGACGATCGTGATCGGCATCCTCGCGGGCTGGCTCGCGGGACAAATCGTGAAAGGGCGCGGCATGGGCCTCGCGGTCGATCTGATCGTAGGCATCGTCGGCTCGCTGCTCGGCGGATTCGTCTTCGGCCTGCTCGGGCTCGCCGCCTACGGCCTGCTCGGCCGCCTCGTGATGGCGGTGGTCGGCGCGGTGCTCCTCCTGCTGCTGGTCCGCGTGATCAAGCGGGCTTAGAGGAGCCTTCGCGTGGCGTCATCGCTATCGCATGCAGTAGCCGCCCTCGGAATCGGCGCTTTTTTCTACAAGCCGGACATTCCCAAGCGCGTCTGGGTGATTGGCGTCGCGTGCTCTGGTGCTGCTTTAAGATGTCCGCTTAGACGAGAGGGAGTCGTGTGGTATAAGATGCTCTGTCATAACCTTAGTCAATCGCGCCGGGAACGATATCCCACGGAGGCGAGAAAACTATGCAACGCGTCGCACACGCGGCGGTAATTCTCCTTGTCATTAGTCTTCTATTTGCGCTTCCGACTTCCGCTGAGCCTAAGTCGGGGATGCTTTGTGTGATTCCAGATCCGCCAGGCTGCTGCGATCGGTTTACCATTCCATTCGACCTCAAGACGCTCATGTTTAGAATCGACAATGGAAAGAAAACGCCGTGGCCTCAGAAAACGGGCTTCAAGATAGAAAGTTTAAATCTCACGGAACAGCATCTGGTGGTTGTGTACTCGGGCGGGAAACCACTACAGTCTTTCCGGTTCCGCTTCACAGAGTACAAGCAAACCGAGCTTTGTCTGCTCTTTGACGGATATGGGGGTCCGGATCTGAGGTCCATGAGCAGGTTGTGCGGCTGCAAATGACTGCTTTTCCCTTCGCAATTCGCCTCAATGCCGGATCGACGCACGAACCGAACAAGTTGGGTACTAAGAGAAAGAACCAAGTCTAAGCTGGCCGCTCGCGCGAATCGGTGCCCCCGCAGCGCTCAGCCGGCTGCCTCGCGCTCCTGCATGAAGGCAGCGAACACCTGGTTGAGTTCGTCCGACACAATCTGCGGGAAATGGTGCCCCGCCTGGATCACCGCGCGTCGGCCGCCAGCCGCAGCGGCGACAGCGTCGGAGCTGGCCTCGAACGCGGGGTTCCAGCCGCCGGTGATCACGAGCAGCGGAATGCCAGCCCTCTTGATTACCTCGAGTTCGCGCCTGAGTACCCCCTTGTTCGGGACCCGGACGCGACGAAGCGACCTTCCCAATCGCGCCAGCTGCTTCTCATCGCCAGTGCCGCGCACTTCCGGGGGAATTCCGAGCAGCTTGAGCATCCGCCTCGCTAGACCTGCGTCTGAGAAGGAGAAGATCATCGCCCACGTCATCGCGAACAGCTGGCGTCGCACTGCTCGATCGCCCGTTGCGAACTGAAACATCGCGGGCTCGATCAGAGTGAGCGACTTCACCGCTTCGGGTCGCCTTGCCGCCGCCGACAGCGCCACGCACCCGCCGAACGAGTGCCCGAGCAAGTGCGCGCCGTCGCCGAGCAGATCGGCGACCCAAATGCCGTCCGCTTCGGCATCGTCGGGACGATTCGGGTCGAGACTTTTCCCGTGCCCGGGCCGGTCCGGCACGATCAGCTGCCAGCCGCGCTCGGCAAGGACTCTCTGATTCGAGAAGTTGGTTTCGCCCCCGACGGCCGTGCCCTGCGCGCCGCCGTGGACGAGCACAACCCGTGGGCCTGAATCACCCCAGCGCGTGATGTGAATCGAAGGCGGGCCGCTCATGCTGCTTTCACCTCGTTTTGAACCGCGCCGATCCTGTCGACTCCGCGTGGGACGATGTTGTAGGGCAGTGCTTTCCCGCGAACCAGAGGCATGAGCGCCGCGATTATACATGCGAAGCGACATAGGGAACGTCCAGTCCTCACGCGGCGACTCTCAACTCCTGGTTAACGCTGCGGGCCCAACCGGACAAGTAGGTACCAGGGAGCGCCGACGGGGTGTTTCACTTTCCGCTGCCTCGCAAGCTACCCCCGGCAGCGCCTTGACTTTGCCGAAATCGCCCGCCTAGACTCGAAGTTTCGATTGACTCCCATGGCGACAACCGAGGGCCGCATCATCACGGTCGGAGTGACGGGCGCGAGCGGCGCGGCCTACGCGCAGGCGGTGCTGCGCCTTCTCGACGCCGACCGCCGCGTCGAGCGCGTCTTTTTGGTAGCCAGCGACGCGGGGCTGCGCCTGCTTTCAACCGAGTTGGGCGTCGTCGCGCCGGACGCGAAAAAATTGCCGGCGCTGCTCACCGGCACCGCCGCGAAAAAATTCGAGTACCTGCCCAACAAGGACATCGGCGCGAGCATCGCCTCCGGCAGCGCGCGCGTGGACGCGATGGCCGTCGTCCCGTGCTCGGCGGGCGCGATGGGCTCGATCGCGGCGGGCACCGCAAGCGACCTGCTCACGCGCGCCGCGGACGTTTGCCTGAAGGAGCGCCGCCCGCTCGTCCTGTGCCTGCGCGAGACGCCGCTCAATCGCATTCACCTCGAAAATATGCTGCGCGTCCACGACGCCGGTGCCACGGTGATGCCCGCGATGCCCGCGTTCTACTACGAGCCGAAAACGATCGCGGACGTGGTCGAGCAATTCGCCTATCGTGTCCTGGCGCAGATGGGATTGCCGCAGGACGAGCAGTATCGCTGGAAAGGCAAGCCGTGAGGAATTGCCACGGAGGCACCGAGACACAGAGAATGCCTAAGGGGAAAAACAGATTCGCGGTTTTCTCGGTGACTCCGTGTCTCCGTGGCTGACCTCGTATGACTAAAGGCCGCATACGCACCGTGCTCGAAATGATCAAATTCGAGCACTCGGTATTCGCGCTGCCATTCGCGCTCGTGGGAGCATTGCTGGCGGCGCGCGCAGGCGGTGGCCTGCCAACGTGGCGCCAAATCCTCTGGATCGTCGTCGCCATGGTGGGCGCGCGGTCAGCCGCGATGACGATGAACCGCATCGCCGACGTCGAATACGATCGCCGCAATCCGCGCACGGCCAAGCGCGCGCTGCCGGCCGGCGAACTTTCGCTCGGCTTCGCCTGGGCATTCACGGCGCTCGCATCGGCGGTGCTGGTGATCGCGGCGTGGCAGCTGAATCGCCTCGCGCTCGAACTCTCGCCCGTTGCGCTCGCGATTCTCTTTTTCTATTCCTATACGAAGCGCTTCACGTCGTGGTCGCACTTCGTCCTCGGATTCTGCCTCGGCATTTCGCCCGCGGCGGCATGGATCGCGATTCGCGGCTCGCTCGACGCGCGCATGCTGATCCTCTGCGCGGCGGTCACGCTGTGGGTGGGCGGCTTCGACGTCCTCTACGCCTGCCAGGACGTGGAATTCGACCGCGCCGCCGGCCTGCACTCGATCCCGAAAAAGCTCGGCATCGCGAAGGCGCTCCTGTTCGCGCGCGTGATGCACGTCGTGATGGTCGCGCTGCTCGCGTGGCTCGCCTGGAGCTTTCATCTCGCGTGGCCGGCGTGGGCGGGAATCGCCGTGGTCGCCGCGCTGCTGGCCTACGAGCATTCGCTCGTGAAGCCCAACGACCTCAGCAAAATGAATGCTGCGTTTTTCGCCGTGAATGGCTATATTAGTTTGTTGTTCCTGCTGTTCTGGGGCGCTGCTGTCGTCGTGACGCGCCCGTAGCAATGGCGGGCAGCATAGCTAATCATGTCGGAACTGCACATCACGGACGCGCGGCTCGAACCCATCGCGCAAAAGGTCCTCGCGGGCGAGCGCCTCACGGCCGACGACGGCCTCGCGCTCTTCCAGTCGCACGACCTGCTCGCGGTCGGCTGGCTCGCGAATCACGTGCGCGAGCAGCGCCACGGCAACATCTGCTACTTCAACGTGAACCGGCACATCAATCCGACCAACGTCTGCGTGGCGCACTGCAAGCTCTGCGCGTTCGGCCGCTCGCCCGATGCCCCCGGCGCGTACACATTTTCGCTCGAGGAATCCTTCGCGCGCGGCGCGCAAGGCGTGGCCGAGGGCGCGACCGAATTTCACATCGTCGGCGGCCTGCACCCCGATCTCCCGTTCGACTTTTATCTCGACCTGATCCGCGGCCTGAAGCAGCGCTTCCCGCAGGTGCACCTGAAGGCGTTCACGATGGTCGAGGTGCACTACTACGCGCGCCTCTCGAAGCTTTCGATCAAAGACACGCTGCTCAAGATGAAGGAAGCGGGCGTCGACTCGCTCCCCGGCGGCGGCGCCGAGATTTTTCATCCGCGCGTGCGCCGCATCATCTGCGACCACAAAGTTTCGGGCACAATGTGGCTATCGATCGCGCGCACCGCGCACGAAATCGGCCTGCGCTCCAACGCGACCATGCTGTTCGGGCACGTCGAAACGCTGGAAGAGCGCGTCGACCATCTCGTGCGCCTGCGCGAAACGCAGGACAAGACGCATGGCTTTCAGACCTTCATCCCGCTCGAATTTCATCCCGCAAATACGGGCCTCGCGCACATTCCCAAGCCCACCGGAATGGACGCGCTGAAGACGATCGCCGTCTCGCGCCTGATGCTCGATAATTTCGACCACATCAAGGCCTACTGGATCATGCTCACGCCGCGAATCGCGCAGATCGCGCTGCAATTCGGCGCGGACGATATCGACGGCACGGTGGTCGAGGAAAAGATCTATCACGATGCCGGCGCCACCACGCCCGAGCATCTCACGCGCGCCGAGCTCGAGCGCCTGATCCGCGCCGCCGGGCGCGTTCCGGTCGAGCGCGATACGCTCTACAATCGCGTGGATCGCGCGTCCATGCCGCCCGTTGCTGCGGCAGCCGCCCGCAACGATGGTTTCATCCCCGCCGAATCCCTCACTGCCAACAACTGAGCCACCGCCGAGCCGGGCCGCTGTAACGCGCGCGTAACACAACCGCGCCGTTCGCACCCATCGCCGAAAATGATTCTACCGAACCGAATTTTGAATTGGCCCGGGTGTGGGCTGGTGGCTAGACTGCCCAACGTGAACGAGCAAGCAGGTTCTATTTCGGGCTCCGACGCCTACCTCGATATCGATTTTCTATTCGAAATTGGCAAGCGCCTTTCGGCGGCTCCGCTCGCGCAGGTGCTGGGGCGCGTGGTGCGGTTCATTTCCGATTTCATCAAATGCGATTCGTGCTTCATTTACGTTCTCGAGGGCCGCGACCTGATGCTGAAGGCCTCGAAAAATCCGCACGTCGAGGCGCTCGACAATCTCACCATCCGCATGGGCCAGGGCATTACCGGCTGGGTGGCGCAACACAAGAAGCCCGTGTCGATTCCGCGCAAGGCCTACGAGGATTCGCGCTTCCGCGCCTTCAACGAACTGCCCGAAGACAAATTCGAAGCGTTCCTTTCCGTCCCGATGGTGTGCCGCGAAAGGCTGGTCGGCGTGATCAACGTGCAGCACAAGCAGCCCCACATTCACAGCCGCCGCGACATTCAGCTGATCTCCGTGATTGGCTATCTCGTCGGCGCCGAGGTCGAGCTCGCGCGCCTCGAAACCGAAAACTGGAAATTCTCGCGCCAGCTGCAGACCAGTAAGGCCGTGCCGAACGTGAAGTAAGCCGGGCGCGGGCCGCACGCGGACCGCCTTTAAGCGAATCCTCGCCTCTCGGAAATAGCCTTCCTCAGCACGGAAATCGCGTCCCACAAAGCCGCGTGTACTTCCAGCAGATCGGCATTCTGGGCATGGTTCTCCGGTCGGATTGCGGCCAGGAGTTCGAACTCGGCCTGTTGCAGATGGTCCAGCGCCCGATAGACGGAGGCGTTCGGGGCCGGACGTCCCCTCGGCATTTCCATCATGATGACCAAAGTGGGCTCCTCCCAGTTTTATGCAAAAAGGGCTCGGAACGCCCCGGTTGATGGGCGTTCGCCGCAGGCGAATGTTCAAACGGTTACCGAACGCGAACGGCGCCGAACTCTGCCAAACTTGCCGTTGGGGGCGCGCGCTGTTATCTTGGTTCAGAAGGTAAAAGCGTAATGGCCAAGAAGAAAACCGAATTCGACAAGGCAGTGGGGCGCGCGGCGAGAATCATTCTCGATCAGCTGAGCACTCTGCCTGCGGAGACGGCGAAGCAGAAGCGCCTCGCACTCGAGCAGATGGCTCTCAATGCTTCCCGCGCCGCAAAGAACGGAAAACGCTCACGGCTGCAGCGAACTCGGGCGACTCGTCCTTCAACCCGATCCCGCGCAAAAACTGCATAAACTCCCGTTCGTCCCCATACTCGTAGATCTTTCGCAGAGCGTTCTCCATCGCGCGGATCTCCGCGCGCGTATGCTTCCGTTCGGGATGCTTTTCCCGCTCAAGCGCGTCCCGAATTTCCTTTTCGTCAGCCACGTCGGGCGCATGGTGTAACGCCTTTACGCAGTGTGCAATTGAAAAGTTTGGGCGGCGAAGAATCTTGACTTGCCCCAAGCCCGCCGCTAGACTCGAAGCGTTCTTGGTAGAGGTGCGGAGGCCATGAGTAGCGCGGCCGAGGTTCCGAGCAGCTTCGGAGGCTCGCGCGAAAGGGGTTGGTTTACACTCCGCCGAAATCGTCCGGCTCACTGCGGCCGGCACGGTTGGGGGATGAGCTGAAAGGCTCGTTCACTGTCATTCGCTGCGGCGAATGGAGCGCTATCGAGGAGCGAAGACACACGAGCGGCGCCTCTCGCGTATCTCCCTTCTCTTTGCGTCCCAATCCCTCGCAGTTGTAGCGGCAATATTTTCTGCGTGACCGCGCACCATTGCGGACAATAATCCAGGCAGGCCCATGAACGTTTTCGAGCTGACGCGCGCGCTGGTAGACATCGAATCGATCACGGACAACGAAGGCGCGGTCGGCGCGTTCCTGCAGGACTATCTCGCAAAGATCGCCGGGGCCACGGGCGGGCAGGTCGAGCGCATGGACGTCGAGCCGGGCCGCTTCAACGTCCTCGCGTGCTGGGGCACGCCGCTGGTCACGCTTTCGACGCACATGGACACCGTGCCGCCGTTTTTCCCGTCGCGCGACGACGGAAATTACATCTGGGGTCGCGGCGCGTGCGACGCGAAAGGAATTATCGCGGCGATGACCGCCGCTGCCGAAAAGCTGCTGTGCGACGGCGTGACGAATTTCGGCTTGCTCTTCGTGGTCGGTGAAGAGCGCAACAGCGCGGGCGCAGCGGTCGCGGCGCAAGGCCCGCGCGGCTCGCGCTACCTTGTGAATGGCGAGCCCACGGACAATCGCCTCGCGCTCGCCTCAAAAGGCACGCTGCGCTTCGAGCTGATCGCCCGCGGCCGGATGGCGCACTCGGCGTATCCGGAGCTCGGCGAATCCGCCATCGAAAAGCTGCTCGACGCGCTCGACGCCATCCGCCGCGTCCCTCTGCCGCAGGACCCGCTGCTCGGCCGCTGCACCATGAATATCGGGACGATTTCCGGAGGCCGCGCGCCCAACGTGATTCCGGACCTAGCGAAAGCGGAAATCTTGGTGCGGCTCGTCGGTGATCCGGCGCTGATTCGCGAGCGATTCGCGCGCGCCGTCGGCGCCCGCGCGGAGTTGAAAGAAGTCCTGTGCATCGCGCCGATCCGGTTTCGCGCGGTGGACGGCCTGCCGACCACGGTCGTCTCGTTCACCACGGACGTGCCCGTCTTCGGCAAATCCTGGGGCGAGCCGCTGTTGCTCGGCCCGGGCAGCATTCAAGTGGCGCACACGGAAAACGAACGCATCGCCAAGCGCGAGCTTTCCGAGGCGGTCGATATGTACGCGGACGTGGTGCGGAGGCTTCAGGCGTGAATCTCGCGATCGTCGGCTACGGGAAAATGGGGCGCCTCGTCGAGCAGCTCGCGCCCGAATACGGATTCGACGTAAAGCTGCGCCTCGATGTCGACAACAACGCGAAGTTCGAGGGCATGACGAAAGAAAATTTTCGCGGCATCGACGCGGCCGTCGAATTTTCGACGCCGCCGACAGCCATAGAACATATCGAGCGGCTGGCGCGGCTGGGCGTGAATTGCGTCGTCGGCACCACGGGATGGCTCGGCCAGATCGAGCGCGCGCGCGCAGCCGTTGAACGCGGCGGCACGGCCCTCGTCTGGGGCGCCAATTTTTCGGTAGGCGTGAATATTTTCTCGCAGATCGTAGCCGAGGCCGCGCGGCTCATGGCGCGCCAGCCCGACTACGGTGCGTGGGCGTGGGAGATGCATCACGCCACGAAAAAGGATGCGCCCTCCGGCACGCTGCTCGCGCTCGTCGAGCAAATGAAACGGAGCGGCTACGGCCGCCCAATCGACGCCAGCAGCAGCCGCGCGGGCACAGTGCCCGGAATTCATGAAATCGGCTTTGATTCGGCCGCCGACACGATCACGTTGACGCACACAGCCCGCAGCCGCGAAGGTTTTGCACGCGGAGCCCTGCGCGCCGCCCGTTGGGTCGCCGGCAAAAAAGGGTTTTTCGATTTTCGCGAAATCGTAAGCGAATTGCAGTAAAGGTTTGAAGGTTTGAAGGTCTAAACGTAGCGCCGGGTGCTTTAGCCCGGAAGTCTTGCTGTCAGTTTCACGGCGGCGTCGAAATGAGCAATCGTTAGCAAGGAGGCACGGCAATGTTCACAGGATGCGGTACAGCGCTAGTCACCCCGTTTCGCCAGGATCTCTCGCTCGACGAGCAAGCGCTGCGCAAGCTGGCGCGCCGCCAGGCCGAGGCGGGGATCAATTTCCTCGTCCCCTGCGGCACCACGGGCGAAAGCCCCACGCTTTCGAAAGCCGAATTGCGCCGCGTGGTCGAGATTACGATCGAAGAGGCGCATCGCGGCAAGATCCGCGTCGTCGCGGGCGCCGGAGGTTACAACACCGCCGAGGTGATCGAGCGCGCACGCGACTACGAAGCGATGGGCGCGGACGGCATCCTCTCCGTCAGCCCGTACTACAACAAGCCGACGCAAGAAGGCCTCTACCAGCATTACAAAGCGATCGCCGCGGCGATCTCGCTGCCGATCATCCTCTACAACATTCCGGGCCGCACCGGCGTCAACATCGAGCCCGCCACGATCCGCCGTCTCGCGGAAATCGACAACATCGTCGGCGTGAAAGAAGCCTCGGGCAACATCGCGCAGATGGCGGTGGTGCTCGATATGGTGCCCGACGATTTCGTGGTCCTTTCGGGCGACGACGGAATCACGATTCCGCTGATGTCGCTCGGCGGCCGCGGCCTGATTTCGGTGGCCTCGAATGAAATTCCCGCCGAGATGACGCGCATCGCGCAGCTCTGCCTCGCCGGCGATTTTGTGGCCGCCCGCGAAATCCACCGCAAATATTTCCGGCTGATGGAAGCGAACTTCGTCGAAACGAATCCGGGGCCCGTGAAAGCCGCGCTCGGCCTGATGGGCCTGCTCGATCCGTATTTCCGGCTTCCGCTCGTCGCGCCGAAACCCGAGAATCTCGAAAAGATTCGGGGCGCCCTCGAAGCCGTGGGGCTGGTGCAGAAGGTCTATGCCGCCCGCTGAGATGAAGAACCAGATCGAGCGCCTGTTCGACGAAAATCCCGCGAGTTACACCGAAGAGCAGCGCCGCCTTTTCCAGCAATTCAAGGACGCGCTGAATTCCGGCGAAATCCGCGCGGCCGAGCCGAATCCCGCGACCGCCACCGGCTGGTCGGTGAACGCCTGGGTGAAAAAGGGCATCCTGCTCGGATTCCGCATGGGCGCGATCGTCGATATGTCGGTTGACGCCGCGCGCCAGCCGTTCTTCGATAAATCCACGTATCCGGTGAAGACGCTTACCGCCGCCTCCGGCGTGCGCATCGTTCCCGGCGGCTCGAGCATTCGCGACGCCTGCTACATCGCGAAAGGCGTCACCTGCATGCCGCCCATGTACGTCAACGTCGGCGCGTACGTCGACGAAGGCACCATGATCGACTCGCACGCGCTGGTCGGCAGCTGCGCGCAGATCGGCAAGAAGTGCCACATCTCGGCCGCGTCGCAGATCGGCGGCGTGCTCGAGCCGGTCGGCGCGATGCCGGTGATCGTCGAAGACGACGTGCTCATCGGCGGCAATTGCGGCGTCTACGAAGGCACGGTCGTAAAGCGCCGCGCGGTCCTCGGCACCGGCACGATCCTCAATCGCTCCACCCCGGTGTACGACGTCGTCACCGGCGAGGTGCACACCGCCGGCCCCGACGAGCCTCTGGTCATCCCCGAAAACGCCGTCGTCGTCGCCGGCTCCCGCGCCATCTCCCGCGGCCGCGGCAAAGACTGGAACCTCTCGCTCTACACCCCTGTCATCGTGAAATACCGCGACGCCAAAACCGACGCGAAGATCCAGCTGGAAGACCTCCTCAGGTAATAAGCGCCCAGGTAACTTTTGCGATGCCGAACCGCTTAACCAGGCTGTGCTTCGGGCGGGAATCGCCTAAAATTGGCCCATGAGCGTCTCGAACACCGCCTCCGCCCTGGCCCCGGAACCGACGCCGATGCCCGGCGGATGGCCGCTGCAATTCAGCCCTTTCGCGATTCTGGCCGTGACCGCCGCCTACGTCGCCCTGAACTGGAGCCATATTCCGGATCGCTTCCCGGTCCACTGGGCCGCCAGCGGCAGCGCGAACGGCTGGTCCACCCGCTCGCCCCTGGGCGTTTTTGGTCCGCTTCTCTTTGGAGCCGCCGTCATGGGAGCCGTCGCGGCGAGTTCCTACGTCGCACTCCATTATGGCCGCCCGGTGCGCGGGTCGGCCGCGCGCTCCGTGGCCGGCGACTTCGCGCGCGAAATGGGAGTCTTCCTCCTCTCGCTCGAATTCTTCCTCGCGGTCATTTTCGCATTCGTGGGTCTTCTGCCGCTCATGGGCAATCACAATCCGGGAATCATCCCGATCCTGGTCGCGACGGTCGCGATGCTCGCCGCGCTCATTTTCGCGATGGCGCGTCTTGCCAAGCACCACGCGCACGTGCACGCACATGCCGCCGAATCCCCGACGGACACAATCGACTCCGACCACTGGAAGCTCGGCGTCTTCTATGCCAATCGCGACGACTCCGCAATCTTCGTGCCCAAGCGATTCGGCATCGGCTACACGCTGAATTTCGGCCACGGCGCCGCCTGGGTGATCATGGCGCTGACGCTCCTCGTTCCGGTCGTCCTGGCGGTTTACGCCGTCCGCCGTCCATAACAAAATCAAATTCTTCGGTCGGAACTGGACAAGAGCGTGAGAGTTGGCGATCCGCGCGGAATCGCCGTCCGCCGGATATGCAGGGGAGTGGCACTCCCTACATTCACGAAGACCTCCTGCCTGACCTCAACCTCTCCATTCCACGAACGCCTTTAGGAAAAGCTTGACGCGGGAACTACACGTGTATATTGTATGTGTACAATAGGCAATGGCGAACGCACCCATCCTCCGCGTCGATTTGGCGTCGGCGCGACCCGTCTACGAGCAGATCGTGAGCGGCATTCGCGCGTTGCTGGTTTCGGGCGCGTTTGACGCCGGCCAGCAGCTTCCGACTGTGCGGCAGCTTGCGGTCGATCTCGGCGTCCATCACAACACGGTGGCGGAGGCCTATCGCGTCCTTGCCGACGAAGGCTGGCTCGACCTGCGGCGCGGCCGCGGCGCAGTGGTCGTCGAGCGGCAAGGACCGAAGCCGACGCCCGAAGCACGGCAAGGCTTCGTGCGGCGTCTCGAAGAACTAATTGCCAAGGCGATCGCGGACGGAGTGCCGCGCGCGGCGATCGCAGGCCGGATGGCGGCGCTCGCGAAAAAAGTCGAGGCCGGAGGCGCGCGATGATCGAGCATTTTGGATGGTGGATTGTTGTGCCGGTCTGCGCGACGCTCCTGCTCGCCTGGCTTTTCTGGACGCTGCCGGAATGGACGCGCCCTGGCATTTATTTCGCGGTCACCACCCCGCCCGAATTCCGCCAAACACCGGGGGGGCAGCAGATTCTGCGGCGCTATCAAGTGCAGGTCACGGTTCACCTGGCCGTCGCCGTTGTGCTGATCGTGGCCGGCATGGCGCCGCAATGGTGGCCCGCCCTGATCGTCGGCATCGTTTGGCTGGCGTTCGGTCCGCTGGTCGCGCTGTTGATGGCGCGCGAGCGCGTGAGGCCGCACGCCGTGAAGCCGTCGATGGTACGCGAAGCCGTGCTCGCGCCTCGGGCGGCGCACTTGCCGGGCGGATGGCTGCTGCAGCTGGGCCCGTTTGCGGTCCTGGCAGCGACGGCGATCTACCTGCAATTGCATTGGAACGAAATTCCGGATCGCTTCCCCGTTCACTGGGGCATCGACGGCCAGCCGAACGGCTGGTCGGTGCGAACGCCGGCAGGCGTCTACGGGCCGCTGTTGTTCGGTGCGTCGATCATCGTCGGCCTCGCTGTGCTGACGTATGGCACCTTGCGCCACACGCGGGTCCAGCGTGCGCGTGGCTCCGGATCGCTCCACGTCGATTTCCCGCATCAGGTGGCCTATTTTCTCGTGGCGGTCGAATTCTTTCTGGCCGGGTGCATGTCGGCTGCGGCGCTGCTCCCGCTGACCGGCAATCCCGGAATCGTGTTAGTTCTCGTTCTGGTAATCCTGCTGTTGGCGGGGATATTCCCTCTGGCGCACTGGATGAACAAAAGCCGCGCGCCCTTCGCGGACGCGCACGCGCTAAATCTCGTGGGCGACGGCACGCTCGACGAGCATTGGAAAATGGGAGTGCTGTATTTCAACCCGGCCGACCCGGCTCTGTTTGTCGAGAAGCGATTCGGCATCGGGTACACGCTGAATTTCGGGCACGCGTCCTCGTGGTTGATCATAGCGCTCGTCTTGGTCCTGCCGCTGGCGCTCCTGCTGACCCTTCACCATTCGTGACACGCATTCCGCGACTAGCCGCTTGACAAACTTGGCCACGTATCATAATTTCGAGACCGTTATGAAACTGCTCGCGGGCGCATCATAGCCATCACCATCATCACGTGAATCCGTGCCCGCGGCGGTGTGGCTAGCTCGCAAGACAAAGCTGCACTCATCAGCCCGCTGGCGCGGCAAGCGCCGGCGGGCTTTTTGTTTTTTGGGGAGAGACGAGATGGAACTCGATTTCGAAAAGGAAAACGGCCTGATCCCGGCGATCGTCCAGGATCACGCGAACGGCGAAGTCCTGATGCTCGGCTTCATGAATCGCGAGGCGTACGATCTCACGCAGAAAACCGGCTTCGTCACCTTCTACAGCCGCTCGCGCAAGAAGCTCTGGCTCAAGGGCGAGACCAGCGGACAAAAGCTCCTTCTCCGCGAGCTGCGCGTCGATTGCGATCGCGACGCGCTGCTCGTCCGCGCCGAACTCGAAGGCGGCGCCGTCTGCCACGAGGGCTATCGCAGCTGCTTCTTCCGCGAGATCGATCGCAACGGCGACGACAAAATCATCGCCGAGCGCGTCCTCACACCCGAAGAACTCTACGGGAAAGGGAGCAAGTAATGAGCCGCCTCAAACTCGGCATTCCCAAAGGCAGCCTGCAGGATTCCACCGTCGAGCTCTTCGCGAAAGCGGGCTGGCGCATTTCCGTGAATTCGCGCAGCTATTATCCCGGCATCGACGATCCCGAAATCGAATGCATGATGGTTCGCGCGCAGGAAATGGCGCGCTACGTCGAAAACGGCGCAATGGACGCCGGCCTCACCGGAAAAGACTGGATTCTCGAAACCGGCGCGGACGTCCACGAAGTCTCCGAGCTGATCTATTCGAAGACGAGCCTCGGCCGCGTGCGCTGGGTTCTCGCCGTCGCCGAAGATTCGAACATCCAGTCCGTGCGCGACCTCGAAGGAAAAGTGATCGCCACCGAAGCCGTGAAAATGACGGAGCGCTATCTCGCGAAGCACGGCGTCAGCGCACGCGTCGAATTTTCCTGGGGCGCCACCGAAGTAAAAGTCCCGCAGCTCGCCGACGCGATCGTCGAAGTCACGGAAACGGGCTCGTCGCTCCGCGCGAATCACCTCCGCGTGGTCGATACGCTGCTCGAATCCGCCACGTGGTTCATCGCGAATCGCAAGGCTTGGGCCGATCCCTGGAAGCGGGAGAAAATCGAAAATATCGTTCTGCTGCTCGATGGCGCGATCAAGGCCTACACGCGCGTCGGCCTCATGCTCAACGTGCGCCGCTCCGACCTCGACAAAGTCGTCGCTGCCCTTCCTGCGCTCCGCAATCCCACGATTTCGCAGCTCAGCGATTCCGACTGGCTCGCCATCAACACCATCATCGAGGAAAAAACCGTGCGCCAGCTCATCCCGAAGCTGAAAGCCGCCGGCGCCGAGGGCATCGTCGAGTATCCGCTGAATAAGGTCGTGTACTGATGCGCGTTCTTCCGCTCACCAGCGCGAACGAAGAAAAAGTCTTCGCGTCGCGCCGTGCCTCGCAGCCGCGATGCCGAGCGCATCGCCTCGCGCATCGTTGCCGACGTGCGCCGCCGCGGCGATGCCGCGCTCTTCTCGTGGACGAAGCGCTTCGACCGCGTGTCGCTCACCCCGCGCACCATCTGGGTGCCGCCGGCGGAATTGGCGGCCGCGCGCAAAAGCATCTCGAAGGCTTTTCTCGAGGCAATCGAACACGCCGCGCGCAATATTCGCGCCGTCGCGCGCCGCCAGAAGCCGCAGGAATGGACCATCGACGTCGAGCCCGGCGTCCGCGCCGGCCAGCGCGTGCGCGCCATCGACTCGGTCGGATGCTATCTCCCCGGCGGCCGATTTTCGCTCGTCTCGACGCTGCTGATGACGGTCATCCCCGCGCAGGAAGCAGGCGTGCGCCGCATCGTCGTCGCCAGCCCGCAGCCTGGGCCCGCGCTGCTCGCTGCCGCAAAAGCGCTCGGCGTCGACGCAGTCGCTCGCGTGGGCGGCGCGCAGGCCATCGCCGCGCTCGCCTACGGCACGCGCTCGATTCCGCGCGTCGATAAAATCTTCGGCCCCGGCAACCGCTTCGTCACCGCCGCCAAGCGCATCGTCAGCAACGATTGCGCGATCGACATGCTCGCCGGCCCCACCGAAGCGCTCGTCTTCGCCACGCGCGGCAACGCCAAATTCATCGCCGCCGATCTCATCGCGCAAGCCGAGCACGATCCCGACGCGATTTCGCTTTTCGTCACCACCTCGTCGCGCCTCGCGCGAGAGGTTGCTCGCGAGGTGGATCAGCAATTGGCCGAACTGCCGAAGACGAATCTCGCCCGCCGCTCGCTCCAGAAAAATGGCGGCGCCTTCGTCGCGCCGAATCTCGCGGCCGCCGCGCGCTTCGTAAATCGCTTCGCGCCCGAGCACTTGAGCCTTCCCCGCGGCGAAGACGGCCTGCTCGAGCGCATCGATTCCGCCGGCAGTATCTTCCTCGGCGATTGGAGCGCGCAATCTTTCGGCGATTACGCCAGTGGCACGAATCACGTTCTGCCCACCGGCGGCGTCGCACGCACGCGCGGCGGCCTCTCGGTCACAGATTTCGTGAAGTGCATCAGCGTGCAGGAAGTCTCGCGCGCGGGAGTGCAGCGCCTAGCGCCGGTGGTCGAGGAATTCGCGCGAGCGGAAGGCCTCGCCGCGCACGAACGTTCCGTCGAGGTGCGCAAGTGAAGCCCACGGCCACGCTCCCGATCCCGGTGCGCCGCGCCGTGCAGCGGATGCGCGCGTATCATCCGCCGCTCGAAGGCCGCACCGAAAAGCTGCGCCTCGATTTCAACGAGAATCCCATCGGCTGCTCGCCGGCCGTCCGCCGCGCGCTCGCGCGCCTCGCCGCGGCCACGATTTCGTCCTATCCCGAGCAGGAAACGGTGCGCCGCAAAGCCGCGCGCCATTTTGGCGTCCGCCCGGACGAATTGCTTCTCACCAACGGCACAGACGAAGCGCTCAGCCTCGTCGTCAACACCTTCGTCGAAGCGGCCGACACGGTTCTGTTCGTCGAGCCGACGTACGCGATGTACCGATTCTATTCCGAGCTGGCAGGCGCGAAGATCGCCGCCCCGCGCTACGACGCCGAGATGCAATTCCCATGGCAGGAAATTCTCGCCGAGCTGAAAGCGGCACCGCGCGTCTTCTTCCTGCCGAATCCGAATAGCCCGACCGGCAATCTTCTCCCTCACAGCGACCTGCGCCGCATTCTCGCAGCCGCAAAAAACACGATGGTCGTCATCGACGAAGCCTACTTCGAATTTTCGGGCGTCACGGTCATCCCGTGGATTCGCCGCTACAAAAATCTCATCGTCACGCGCACCTTCTCAAAGACGGCCGGTCTCGCGGGCCTGCGCCTCGGCTGCATCTTCGTCCACGCCGAGCTCGCCGCCACCATGAGGAAAGCGCAATCGCCCTATCCGGTGAATGTCGCAGCGCTCGCTGCCGCCGAAGCCGCCATGCAGGATCGCGGCTTCATCGCAAAAACAGTCCGCGACGTCCGCGCCGGCAAAAAACAACTCGAGCGCGGCCTCGCGCGCCTCGGCGTCCGCCATTTCCCAAGCGCCGGAAATTTCGTCCTGGCACATTTCGGCGAAAGCGCAAAAAAGATCGTAGCGGCGCTAGATCGCGGAGGGATGCTAGTCCGCGATCGCTCGGCGATTTCAACGGCGAAGGCTACGTCCGCATCACGCTGGGCACCCCAGCGCAAATGCGCCGCCTGCTGCAAGAATTGAAGCCGTTGCTGATCGGCGCAGGCGCCTAAACGCAGCGGAGGTTTTGTAGCGGCCGCCTTGCCTTTAGGCGGGCGCCTTAGGTTTAAACGTAGCGCCGGGTCCTTTAGCCCGGAAGTGTGGATTCAAATGTCGCGCCGGAGTCGATCCCGGCCCGCGCGTAAATGCTCGAGACTGTTTTGTAGCTTCAAATGGAACGCCGCCGCGGCCTTTTGCCCTGACGTCGAAAGGGAAGAGCGGCATCGTCCGAAAGCCAAGGATGACGGCATGAGAAAATCGAAACTTCGCCGCACCACAAAAGAAACCGACATCGCCCTGAGCCTGAATCTAGACGGCCAAGGCAAATCCCGCATCACCACGGGCATCCGTTTCTTCGACCACATGCTCGAACAAATCGCCCGCCACGGCGCGTTAGACCTCGACCTCACGGCGCGCGGCGATCTCGACGTCGATCAGCACCACACCGTCGAAGACGTCGGCATCGCCCTCGGCGAAGCGGTAAAACAGGCGCTCGGCTCGAAGCGCGGCATCCTGCGCGCCGGCTATTTCCTCATGCCAATGGACGATTGCCTCGCCGCAGCCTCGCTCGATTTTTCCGGCCGCGCGTATTGCGTCTGCAGCTACAAAATCTCCGCCGCCCGCGTCGGCGATTTCCAGACCGAGCTGATGGAGGATTTCTTTCGCGCGTTCTCGCAAGCCGCCGCGGCCAACGTGCATCTAAAATTGATGTACGGGCGCTCGTCGCACCACCAGGTCGAATCGATTTTCAAGGCGTTCGCGAAAGCGCTGCGTTTCGCGGTCACGCGCGACCGCCAATTGCGCCGCGTGTTGCCCTCGACCAAGGGCCTGCTATAGAGCGGTGTGATGAAGCGGAAATCTTTGTAGGCCGCAAATGGAGGATGACTGACAGGCTGCCGAAAAAACCACGCACACTGTCATCCCGAGCGAAGTCCCGCGCGGTTTTGCCTTTCCCGCGGTGTATGCGGGCGCGGGGCGCAGCGAGGGATCTGCTGTTTGCGGAGTGTCCGGCAGAAACGAGCAATCGGGGATGCCTCAGAGGAGAACGCAGTGAAAATCGCAATCGTCGATTACGGCGCAGGGAACTTACCCTCGGTCGAGCGCGCGCTCCGCAAACTCGGCGCCGAAACCGAGCGCGCGGTCGAGCCACAACAGGTCGCGGCCGCAAAAGTGATCGTCCTGCCCGGCGTTGGCCACTTCGCCGCGTTCGTCGAAGGCTTGCGCGAACGCAACCTCACCGAATCGCTGCGCGCCGCCTGCGATTCCGGCGTTCCGATTCTCGGCATTTGCCTCGGCTTGCAGGCGATGTTCGCGTCGAGCGAGGAAGCCCCGGGCGAGCGCGGCCTCGGCTTCTTCCCCGACGAAGTCCGCGCGCTCCCGACCAACGTCAAGTCGCCGCACATCGGCTGGAATCAGGTGCGCCTCACGCAAGAAAGCGCGCTCCTGCGCGGCATTCCCGCCGACGCATACTTTTATTTCGCGCATTCCTACGCAGCCCCCGCTGCCGCCGCGCCCACGGTCGCCGCATGCGATCATGGAGTCTCGTTCGCTGCCGTGATCGAACAAAAGAATCTGCGCGGCGTGCAATTCCATCCCGGAAAAATCGGGCGAGACGGGCGCGCGCGTGCTGCAAAATTTCCTGGAGTCCGTCCAATGACGCTCGCGCGAAGAATCATTCCCTGCCTCGATGTCGATGGAGGCCGCGTCGTGAAGGGCATCGAGTTCGAGGGCCTGCGCGACATGGGCGACCCCGCCGATCTCGCCGCTCGCTACAATCGCGAAGGCGCCGACGAGCTGGTGGTCCTCGATATCAGCGCCTCCTTCGAAGGACGCGCCACGTTTCTCGACACGATCTGCCGCGTGGCCGAGCAGCTGAATATCCCGCTCACCGCCGGCGGCGGCATCCGCCGATGGAAGAGGGTCGCAAGGTGCTCCTGCGCCGGCGCCGACAAAGTCACGGTCAACACCGCCGCGGTCGAGCGCCCCGAGCTGATCTCCGAGCTCTCGCAGCAATTCGGCGCGCAGGCGGTGGTGCTCTCGCTCGACGTAAAGCGCAAGGGCGATTCCTGGGAGGCATACACGCGCGGGGGCCGCGTAGCGACGGGTCGCGACGCCGCCGAATGGGCCGCCGAAGCCGTCTCGCGTGGCGCCGGAGAAATCCTGCTCACGTCGATCGACCGCGACGGCACCTGCAGCGGATTCGATTGCGAACTCACAGCCAAAATCGCGGCTACGGTCCCAGTGCCTGTGATCGCATCCGGCGGAGCCAGCACCTTCGAAGATTTCCGCGCCGTCTTCGTGGAAGGCCGCGCCGACGCCGCGCTCGCGGCTTCGATCTTCCACACGGAAACGCATTCGATCGCAGCCCTAAAAGAATTCCTGGCGGAGCGCAAAGTCCCGATCAGGACAAGCCGATGATGGGGCTTCAGTGGGACAGACGATCCTGTCTGTGCTTTTGTCTTTGCGGCTTTCGGTGGAGGCGCGAGCCCTGCCAGAAGTCTTGCTTGTACCGCGTCGTGTTCTGGCGAGCGCGACTACGTGCGTGGGCTTCCAAAAGCAGGCTACTCAGCGCGGGACGCGCGACACAATCTAGCCCAGGCCGGAAGGCCTGGGAAAAATAAGGCGGAATCAAGAGCGCCGTAGGTGCGACACTCGGCCCTCTCACACTCGACAACCATGATCATCCCCTGCATCGACCTCCAAGCCGGCCAAGCCGTCCAACTCGTCCGAGGCCGCAAGCGCGCCCTAGCCGTCGACGACATCCTCGGCCTGCTCGACCGCTTCCGCAGCTATCCGATCCTCCACGTGATCGACCTCGACGCCGCCATGCGCAAAGGCTCGAACGCGCGCTGGATCAAGCGCCTCTGCCGCGCCGCAAAATCAAAGGTGCGCGTCGGCGGAGGCATCCGCACTCCCGCGCGCGCCGAAAGAATCCTCTCGTGGGGTGCGGAAAAGGTGATCATCGGCAGCGCCGCTTTCGAAAATGGCCGGGTCGCGCGAAAGTTCTTGGGCGAGCTCGCAAAACGCGTCGGCCGTAAGCGCATCATCATCGCTCTCGACACCGAGGGCGGCCACATCGTCGTCCGCGGCTGGAAAGAGCGCCTCAAGCTCCGCCCCGCCGACGTGATCCCCCAGCTCGAGCCCTACTGCTCCGAATTTTTCTCCACCTACGTCGACAATGAAGGTACAATGGAGGGGACGGATATCGCCGGTTTCCGTCGGCTGCGCGGCGCAACGAAGTTCCCGATCACCGCGGCCGGCGGGATTCGCAGCATGCGTGAGGTTGCCGCGCTCGAAAAAATCGGCATGAATGCGGCCGTCGGCATGGCCATCTACACCGGCCGCCTCGCCTCCGAAATCACCGGAATTCACGAAAAGCCGCAAACGCCCTCCAAAATTACCAAGTGACTGATTCTAAATGACTAACGCGATCAATGGGCCGCCATTTCTGCACCAAATGGCCACTGTAAGCGCGTTTAAGGGTCTTTACCGCGCCACCACACGCCGTTTTCGCACCCATCGCAAATCCGCTCCGATGGTGTATAGTTTTTTGAGGCGCGGCCGTCCTGAACGCCAGGTCGCCACGAGCTCCAGGCATTTCAAATCGCTTCGCGCCGGGTCCTTCTAAAAATGAAAAAGCCATTACGAGTGATGAAGTTCGGCGGCACGTCTGTGGGCGATGCCGCGTGTATCGGGCGGGTCGCGCAGATCGTGAAGGAAGCTTCGCGCGAGGGCCCCATCGTCGTTGTCGTCTCCGCCATGGGCGGCGTCACCAATAAGCTGATCGAAGCGGCCAAGCGCGCCGAGGCGAACGACTTCGACCAGCTCGCCTCCATTTTCGATGCGCTGCGCAAGCAGCATGAAGCGGCCATCTCGTCGCTGATCCGCGATTCCGATAAGCGCAAGCGGCTCACCGCGCAGCTCGAGAAAATATTCGGCGAAGGCGACCAGCTCTGCAAGGGCACCGCGCTGCTCCGCGAGCTCACGCCGCGCACGCTCGATTCTCTTTCAAGCCTCGGCGAGCGGTTGTCCGCGCCGATGGTCGCGGCGGCGCTGGTCGAGCTCGGCGTGCTGAGCGAGTCCGTCGAAGCCACCGAGCTCATCGTCACCGACGCATATCACGGCGGCGCCGATCCCATCATGGACCGCACGCGCTATTCTTCTGAGACGCGCCTGCGCCCGCTGCTCGAATGCGGCGTGATTCCCGTGGCCACCGGCTTCATCGGCGCGACGGTCGACGGCGTTCTCACCACGCTCGGCCGCGGCGGCTCGGACTACTCCGCCACGATTCTCGGCGCGGCGCTCGATGCCGACGAAATCATTATCTGGACCGACGTCGACGGCGTGCTGACCGCCGATCCGCGCCTGGTATCCGAGGCGCGCACCATTCCCGAAATTTCCTATCGCGAAGCGACCGAGCTCGCGTACTTCGGCGCCAAGGTGCTGCATCCGAAAACGCTGCGCGCCGTCGAACAAGCCGGCATCCCGGTCTGGATTCGCAACAGCTTTTCGCCCGAGCGCACCGGAACCAAGATCACGCCGAAGGGCCGCAGCAACGGCGGCGGCGTGAAAGCGCTCACGGCGATTCGCGACGTTGCGCTCATCACGGTGGGCGGGCCAGGAATCGTCGGCGTGCCGGATGTTGTGGGCCGCACATTTTCGACGACGGCGGAACTCCACGCAAACGTCCTCTTGATTTCGCAATCGTCTTCGCAAAACGACATCTGCTTCATCGTGTCCGCGTTCGAGGCCAAAGCGATCGTCGAATCGCTGCGCAAGGAATTTGCGCAGGACGTGGCGCACGAAAAGGTGGAGCACATCACGCTCGTTTCGAATATCGCGATCGTCGCCGTGGTCGGCGAAAACATGCGCGGCACCCCAGGCGTTGCTGCGCGCACGTTCAGCTCCGTTGGCCACGAGAACGTGAACATCATGGTGATCGCGCAAGGATCTTCCGAGACCAATATCTCATTCGTGGTTTCGGACATGGACATGAAAGCGGCGCTGCTGGCGGTGCATCGCGAATTCGAACTGGGCGCGCGCGTTGTGTCCGAATCCAAAGTCACGGTTTCCTGAAAACGATGAGCAAGATCGCCAATCCGGTCGAGAAACAGACCGCCGAGCAGCGCTGCGTCAACCGCGCGTGCGGCGCGCGCTACGGCTTGCGCGAGCGCGTCTACGTCTGCGCGAAGTGCGGCGAGACGCTCGAGATCGATTGCCATCTCGTCCCGCCAAGCGATCCCGCGGTGGTGCGCGAACGCTGGGCGGCCGCGAAGGCGTATCCGAAGGTGCCGCGCGACGCGAGCGGCGTATGGCGCTATCAGGAAATGCTGCCGTTCGACGACGACGCTCCGTTTGTCACGCTCTTCGAAGGAAATACGCCGCTGCTGCATGCACCGCGCTCGGCAAAATATTGCGGCCTGGCGGGCCTGCGCCTGAAGCACCAGGGATACAATCCGACAGGCTCGTTCAAGGATACGGGCATGGCCGCCGCGATGACGCAGGCCGTGATTTCGGGCGCGCGCACCGCGGTTTGCGCGAGCACCGGCAACACCGCCGCGAGCCTTGCGGCGTATGCCGCGCGCGCCGATTTTCAGGCGGCGATCCTGCTGCCGCGCGGCCAGGTGTCCGCCGCGAAACTCGCGCAGAGCCTCGACTACGGCGCGCTGGTCCTTGAGATCGACGGCAACTTCGACGATTGCATGCGCCTGATCCAGGAACTCGGCGACGATCCTGCGATCTACGTCGCGAACTCGATCAATCCGTTTCGCATCGAGGGGCAAAAAACCGTCGCATTCGAAATCATGGAGCAGTGCTCGTGGCAGGTGCCGGATCACGTGGTTGTGCCCGGCGGAAACATGGGCAATAGCACAGCGCTCGGCAAAGGCTTTCAGGAACTTCTCGACATGGGATTGATCCGCCGTCTGCCGAAGCTCAGCGTGATCCAGGCGGAAGGCGCGGCGCCCGTCGCGCGGCTCTTCGCGAAGCTCACTCCAGCGCAGCTCGCGGGAGACGCAGAGCTGCCCGAAAAGCTCGAAGCCGTCGAGAATCCGAAGACGCTCGCCACCGCGATCAAAATCGGCGCGCCCGTTTCGTGGAAGAAGGCGCTGCGAGCCGTGGTGCGATCGCACGGCCAGGTGATCGCGGTGACCGAGCAGGAAATCGCCGACGCGAAAGCGATCATCGGCCGCGACAGCATCGGCTGCGAGCCTGCCTCGGCGACCACGGTCGCGGGCATCAAGAAATTGGTGGCCGCAGGGCACATCAAGTCCGGCGAAGATGTGGTCGCCGTGCTCACCGGCCACGCGCTGAAAGATCCGGACTACATGAGCAATTACCATCGCGGGACGCTCGTCGTCGAATCGGCCGCGAAAGACGGCGCCGCGCCGAAACCAATCCACGGCGCATTCCAAAATGCTCCCGAGCGCGTAGCGGCCACAAAATCTGCTATTCTCGCAAGCCTCAAACAGCGCCAGTAAAATTGCGCCGTAGATGTTAGCGGCGGAGGCGAAGAGTTTCTTCAGGGGCTAAAGCCCACGTTTCTTCGCTCCTAATGTCGGAGCTAAAGCTCCGACCCCCTAACGAGCATTCGCGAGACGCGTTCTAGTTTCATGAGGAGCTGGCGGCGCGCCGGAGAATTTCCGCCGAAGAATCGCCGGTGAGGTCGCACTGAGTCACAGGAATCCATGAGCCCAGCGCGCCAAAGCTCGTTCGAGGTTCGCGTCCCCGCGTCGACGGCCAATCTCGGCGCGGGATTTGACTGCCTCGGCCTCGCGCTCGAAGTGTACCTGAGCGTGCGCGCTTCCCTGCTCGCGGGACCGCACTCCCGCACCGTGGCGCGCAGCCGCGGCGTGCGCGGCACGGCGCAACTCCCGAAAGATCCCGAACAGAATCTGATTTTCCGCGCGATGCGGCTTACGGCCGAGCGCGAGGGATTTCAGCTGCCGCGCGTGCGCATCGCCGTGCAGAACGAGATCCCCGTGGCCGGCGGACTGGGCAGCAGCGCCGCGGCAGTCGTCGCGGGAATCGCGCTGGGATTCGCGGTCGCCGGGCGCCCGATCAATAAGGACGCAGCGCTGCGCTACGCCACCGAGATGGAAGGGCACCCCGACAACGTGGCCGCCGCGCTGCTCGGCGGATTGGTGGTGACGTTCACGCGCAGCGACGGAAGCGTAGTCGCGATTCGCAAGCGTTGGCCGAAGGTGATCCGCCTGATCGTGGTCACGCCGAACCTGATGCTCGAGACCAAGAAATCCCGCGCGGTGCTCGCGCAGACGGTGCCGCGCGTCGACGCTGTCTACAATTTGCAGCGGTCGGCGCTCTTCGTGGCCGCGCTCGAAGACCGTCGCTACGACTTGCTGTGGGACGCCATGCAGGACCGCCTCCATCAACACGCGCGTCAGGCGCTGATCCCCGGGCTTGCCGATGTGCTGTCGCTGCCGCGCATGCCGGGGCTGCTTGGCGTGGCGCTCAGCGGCGCCGGACCGAGCGTGATCGCGCTCGCCACCGAGCGCTTCGATCAAATCGGCAAGGCCGTAGCCCAGTGTTTCGATCGGCACGACCTCGCGCCTACAATCCGCAATCTCGAAGCCGCACAAGAAGGAATTTCCGCCACGCAGAAGTACATCTCGCAGAAGTAGATCGGTGCGGGTAAGCGGACCCCCGGGTGGCGAAACTATTTGGGAGCTGCACCCCGGTTCGCGTCGTCCTGCACCGACTTTGTCGTAGCCGACTTATCGATCGGCGAATTGGTGGATAGACCGCATGCATTCGGAGGATTTGTCATCTGCTTGGCGAATACATCGAAGCTCGGCCCGCTCGGGTGCAACGTCGACCAGTATCCCGACAGGGTCAGCAATGGTTTGTGGTGGACGATGATCTGGTTGACCAGAATCTTCACTCCACATTCGAGATTGTTCTTCGGCTGGAGAATGGTCCTGCGCGGATCGTTCTCGTCGAGCGAACGGTCCATTTGCCGGTTGAAATCGCACCCGTAACGGTCGTGATCCGCATAGGCAAGCTGCAACAACCCTTCACTGCGCATGGCTGGTGCGCCTTGCCGCTCGCCGTGAGGCACGCTCGTATTTGGATTGAGTCCGGCTTCAGCGCCCGCAAGCCCCTGGAAGAAATAGGCCCAAAATGTGCGTTTGTCTGCCGCTCCCATCTCGTAAAACCGCGGGCAGAATCGACGCACGCCCCGGGGAACCTGGGAAGAAAGCATTTCGGGTGGCAACGCGTTCTCGATGATCTGGTCCCATTGAGGATTCCAAGCCCTGCCACCGAGTTCGACCTTTTTGATGTCGATAGGGGTTGGTGGGACTGGGTGAACGGCCTGCGCATGCGAAGGAGTGCTCATTCCCATGCACAAAGCGAGACTCGCGATCGAGCACCACGTATTCAGCACAGGCATACCGGAGGTTGGATTCGCGCGGGTTCTTTTACCGGCGCCTGAGCGTCTTTATCCCTTTGGCGCTCGTCTTCCAGATATGCCGGAATTGATTTCGTTATCATGGCCAGAGTCTGGCCGAACTACTCCTATCTAAGCTGTCCAATTCTGCTCACCCGGTGACCGGCTGACTCAGGGCCATCAACTCAGCGATAGCTGGCCGCCTGCAGTTCGAACATCTCCGAGTAGCGGCCGCCCTTTTGGATCAGGGCGTCATGCGTCCCTTGTTCGACGATTGCCCCGCTCTCGAGGACGATAATTCGGTCCGCCATTCGAACCGTCGAGAAACGGTGGGAAATCAAAAGCGCCATCTTGCCTATGGTGAGCTCAGCGAACCGCTCGAACACTTCATGCTCGGATTTTGCGTCCAGCGCGGCCGTCGGCTCATCCAGGATCAGCAACTGGGCGTCGCGCAAATAGGCGCGGGCCAGCGCCATTTTCTGCCACTCTCCGCCCGAGAGATCGATCGCTTCTTCGAACCGGCTGCCGAGAGGCTGTTCGTAACGCTTCGGCAGATTTCGGATAAATGTCTCCGCCAGGCTCTTATGAGCGGCGGCGCGGATGCGGAATGAGTTGTCTCGTTCTTCGATTTGACCGATCGCGATGTTTTCGGAGACGGTCATCTCGTAGCGCGCGAAATCCTGGAAGATCACGCCAATCTCCTTCCAGAGATCTTCGAGGTCGTACTCACGGAGGTCTATACCATCCAGAAGGATCTGGCCTTCGGTCGGATCGTACAGCCGCGTGAGCAGTTTCACGATGGTTGTCTTCCCCTGGCCATTCTCGCCAACCAGAGCGATTCGCGAGGAAGGCTCCAGGAGAAAACTGATGTTGTTGAGCACGCGCCTTGGGTTTGCCGGATATGAGAACGAAACGTTCTTGAATTCAAACCCTCGCCGAATGGGTCGCGGAGCAGGCAGTGCGCCGGGCTTCGAGAAGATCGCCGGCTGTATGGCGAGGAACCTCATCAAATCGCTCACGAACATCGCCTGGTCGGCAATGATGGAAAAAGTCGAAAAGAAGCCTTGGATGTTCGTGCTGGCTCCGGCAATCGCTCCCACCAAGAGGGTCATGGTGCCGAGAGACAGTCCGCCCGTGACCGTTCGATAGATCACGAATGCATAGGTCCCGTAATACCCGACCGTTCCCAAAAGCGTCAAAAATGATCCGAAGAGCAGCTTGCGTTTTGCCAGACCCACCGTCTGGCGATGGAGCTCATCCGAAAGCGCCGTGTAACGGCCCACGACGTACGGCGCCAGCCCGAATAGCTTTAATTCCTTGGCGCTCTCCTTGCTCCCGCCCAGGGTCCTCAGGTAGTCCATCTGGCGGCGAGCGGTCGTCTGGCGGAAGCACAGTGAATAACCGAGGAAGGCGAAGTGCGTCTCGCCAAGAAAAGCCGGAACGACGCAGATGACGAGAGCGAGAAGAAGCCATGGAGAAAAGATGAAAATGCTGGCCGCCAAGCTGGCCGCTGTGATGCCCTCCTGGAACAGGCGCCCGGCCGATTGAATCATGATCAGGCGGTCCGTGCCTTGCACCCTGGCGCGCTCCATCATGTCGTAGAAGAGCGGATCCTCGTAGGAAGTGAGGTCAAGACGCGCAGCATGCTTCACGATTCGCGTGCTGATGTGGCGAGTGAATTTATCGGCCAGCACGCTATCGCAAAAATCGAGGATGCGAACGAGAATTGTCCCCAGGCTCGCAAGGGCAAATTCCAGCGCGACCAACCACCAGAAACCCCGAGGGAGCGCCGCGTGGCGCGAGAGCAAGCCATAGATCGCATTGATGATTGCCCTGGTCACCGCCAAGATAGCCAGCGGAATCAATGCGGCGACGAATCTTGCCGCGAGACTCGCCACGACGACTTTCGAGGCCGATTCCCACACCATTCGAACGATCGAAGGGGTGTTGTTGCGCAGCGCCTTCAGCCGTTCACGCCACTTAGGGCTGGGCTCTTTGGCGCCTTCGCCAATCGCTGTATCCACGGAATTCAAGATATGTGACCCTGGCTCGACTGAATCTTTAGGTGGTTTCTGGTGCGCCGTGACGTGAAGGTTCGCATCTTCTTCCTTCCTGGCGGATTCGGCGAACCGTGGCTGCGCCATTTCCTTGGTGACGCTGGCGAGCGTGCTCCGGGGAGTTCTTTCCTCGGTTTCTTCCTCTTAGTCATGGCCCATCATCACATCGGGCGGCAAGCAATACAGTCCCGTTTGGGACACAATTCGGTGAGTGAGCGTCGCGACGAAAGCGTTGTAGAATCCTGCCGCGGTCAAGGCGCCTACTTCTACTGCGAGCGCACAGGGGGAGCATTCAAATGAGTGATCCGTCGATGACACCCTACGGAGAAAAGGGCTCGAGCGCGCCGCAGGAACTGAGCGTGTTTTCCTTCCTCATCGGGAAATGGGAGGGAAAGGGGAAAACGAAAATCGAGGACGGGAAATTCGCCGAATACGATGTGACATGGATCGGTCGATATATCCTCGATGGGACAGCGGTCGCCGATGAACTGCACGGCCCGGCTCCGGACGGGAGTCCCTATCTGGGGATTAGCCTTCGACAATATGACGCCCAAAGAAAGACATGGATCATCGAGTACCTGAACGTGTCGGGTTCGTTCTTGCGGAAGCAGGTAAACAAGGATTCGGGATCGGTCCGCGTGAGTGGACGAAATGTAACAGTCACTTCGGAATCGCCCAGCGTTCTAGTCCGCGAACACTACGAAGTGGAAAATGACAACGCCTTCGTCTATCGCCTCGATGTGTCGAATGACGGCGGAAAGAGCTGGAGCGAAGGACAGGTGGAGATGACCTTGCGGCGATCGAAGTAGCGCGTCCAGCGTCCGTGGCATGTGACCGATCGACGCAGCTACCGCGCATGTGCGGTAGGGCGACCATCGGGACTTAACCCAACCCTCTGTGATAGATTCCGCCCGTACGCGCATTTCAAGGCGCTGGTTAGCGATTCGTCGCAGCCAGAGCGCCAGCCGCATGCGTCGAAGAAATGCGGCTCGAAAGTTTTTCAAAGGAGCGTTTTCATGCGATCCGCGTCGTTTTGCATCGCGACGATCTTGGCCTTGGCAGGATGGTTTGCGTCCCCGGCGGTCATCGACCAGCCGGTTCATGTTGATTCCGGTTTAGTCTCGGGTATCGCGGGCTCGGATCCCGCTGTCCGCGTTTTCCGGGGTATTCCATACGCCGCGCCACCCGTTGGAAACCTGCGCTGGCGCCCGCCGCAACCCGCGGCACATTGGGACGGTGTTCGAGAAGCCGATCAATTCGGGGCGAACTGCATGCAGCCGGCATTCCGCGGCCCGACTCCCGCGGCGAATCCGCCCAAAATGAGCGAGGACTGTCTGTTCCTCAATATCTGGACCGCGGCCGCTTCGGCCAACGAGCGGCGGCCCGTCATGGTCTGGATTCATCCAGGCGGCTATCAAACCGGCTCGGGATCGGCTCCGGGCTACAACGGAGAAGCACTGGCCAAAAAGGGCGTCGTGCTCGTCACCATCAACTACCGGCTGGGCGTGTTCGGATTCTTCTCGCATCCCGAGTTGACCAAGGAATCCGAGCATCATGCGTCAGGCAACTACGGATTCATGGATCAGGTCGCCGCGTTGCAATGGGTGCAGAGGAACATTGCCGGATTTGGCGGCGATCCGCAGCGCGTGACCGTCTTCGGCGATTCGGCCGGAGCAGCCAGCATTGCCAATCTCATGGGATCGCCGCTCGCGAAGGGGCTGTTCCAGCGGGCATCCGGTGAAAGCGGCGCGTGGATGGGTCTCTCTCTCGCACCCGAACGAACCCTCGCGGAGGCGGAAGAGGCTGGCGTGAAAATGGCTGAGACGCTGCACGCTCAAAGCCTGGAAGACCTGCGCGCGATGCCGGCGGAGGATTTGCTCAAGGGCGGCCGCGGCGGCGGACCCGTGATCGATGGATGGTTTCTGCCGGAAGACGTCGGAACGGTATTCGCCGAGGGCAAGCAGAATGATGTGCCTTTGATCAGCGGATCGAACAAGGACGAAGGAACATTCTTCCTTCAACCCACGACGGCCCAGAAGTTCATCGAGCGTTCGCGCGCGCGTTTCGGCGACCAGGCGGACGCGTTCCTGAAGCTCTATCCGGCGGACTCGGATGAGGAAGCGAACGCGTCGCAACTTGCGGCGTTTCGTGACGAGCTGGCGTTTGTTATGCGTATTTGGGCGCGCGCGCAGGCGAAGACCGGGCATTCGAAAGTGTTTCTCTACTACTTCACGCATCAGCCTCCTCCGCCCGTGGGCTCGACTTCTCGCGGTGGGTTTGGTTCTGGCGCTACTCACGGATCCGAAGCCCAGTATATTTTCCAAAACCTGCTGCCGCCCCGCGCGTGGACGGACCTCGATCGTCAAGATTCAGACATGCTCTCGTCGTATTGGGTCAACTTCGCGACGAACGGCGATCCAAACGGAAAGGGTCTGGCGAGATGGCCCGCCTTTAACGACAGAACGAGAGACCGGCCAATGGTCTTGGGCGATCGAGCCGAAATCGGGCCGGCGCCGAATCGCGCGCAGCTAGATTTTTTCGAACAACTCTACGAGAAGGAACGGGGAAGCGAGCACTGAGCCGCGTCTAGCGTCCCGCGATTCTGTCGCCCCGACTTCCAAGCACGCAACAAACAATCGGCCGTCATCTGGCCCGAAGCACATCCCCGGTAAATCAAATGGAAGGCCCAAGAGGAGATCAACAAAAGAAGGAGCAGGATTCCGGGGTGCTAGATCAAGAGATAATGGGCCTCTTTCGCTGAGACCTCCATGGGCGAACCCGTGAAGTTCTGCAACATCCGGGCAATATCGTGGCGGTAATCCTTCTTGTCAGATTTTCAGGACCGGCGGTTTTTTCGGGCGAAAGCCAGGATTGATCCGAGACCCGTTGCCAGCATGATCAGCGAACTCGGCTCGGGCGTGCCGACGGGCGGGGTTACGGGAGGGGTCGATCCCGTAGAGACACTTTGTCCCCCGACCCACGGAAAATACACGGGAGGTATCGCCGAGCCGATCGGGCCGCCGGGAGAAGATGGACCAGACCCAAACAAGGGGGTGCGTGCCTCCGGAATTTCGTCCGGCAGGTAATTGCCTGCCAGGAGCTGCGGGGCCGCTGTCGCAGGTTCAAGAGCCTCGGAAGATGGCTGCGCAGCGGACGTCGGCTGGACGGCGTGGTCGGAGAGACGATTGCCGCAGCGAGTGCGCGCCTCGTGCTTTCCATCCGTGATCAGCAGCTCGCCCCTGTGGATTCGGAGCTGGTGGTTCGTCCAAAACACGCGGTCGCCCATGCGATAGGAAACGTATTCCATCTGGTCGTGGTCCGCGCGAATCAGGTGCGCCTTCGCGACATCGAAATCCGAGTAGTGATCCGCGACGACGGGATCGTGCTGGATCGCGCTCTTGAGTTCCTGCTCGCTTTCCACTCCGCCCGGAATCACCGAATAGGGATATAACGGCCGCGAGGACAATTTCACGTCGGATTCGTACGCGGAGCCGCGCGCGCCGATCGCCCGCGGCGCGAGCGCCTGCTGGCTTGCGCGATGATGTTCCATATCGCGTCCAATAAATGGAAGCGCCAGAAGGACCGGGGCGAGCGCGATCAATACCGCGATTCGAAGGGTACTGCTAAGAGGTGTGCCCCTTAGGAATAACCACTCTACGATAGCTTCGAGCTTACTCATTGCCTTCGGTTTTACTTCGATCATTGGCCGATTGAATTCATTGGAACCATTCAAGTGTGCAATTGCCGTGCCACAGACCGAGTGCCCCTCTCCCCTGAGCTACAAGGCTTTACGACACCACAACCGCGCGCTGCGGGAAAATGCATACGCGGCCGTGGAAAACCTCTTCTGGCCTGATATCGGTTCGGTAACCGGTAATATATGCCAAATCGGCACATCTGCGCTGGTGAAAAATACTTCAGCCGAGCATCAGCGAGAGGGAGGGGGTCTCACAACGATGCAACTGCCTTAACGCACGACTCGTCCCCGAGACGAATCGCCATGCTTGCCAAATCACCTGACCTGCGTGCTCCTCGCCTGCCGCAACCGAATGCCCTCGGCGAGCTCTTTATGCCACTTCCAGAACATGACGCCAAGAACCGCCACCGGACCCAATACGCACAAAACAGACCCCAAGATCACGATGAGCAGGAGGAAGAGGTTGAGCAGCGCACCCATCATGGAGTTACCTGACAGGACGATCGACTTGAACGGGATAAGTTTGGCGCAAGCGTGTTGCCTCCGTCAAGCACAAACGCCTGGCGCTCACTCCCCGGGCCGGAACGCGGAACCCGGCCCGCAAACGAGGAAACTTTTGTCGAAATCAAGTCGTCGAAGTGAAGTGGTGCTGCGAACTCGTGAATCCACCGTTCGCCGCGGGTCATCTGAATCCTTCGTTCTTCGGACAGATTTGCCCCACGAGTGGAAGGCCTTCGTGTCCCGGGAATTCGCCTCGCGCGTGCGATAATACCCCGGGGCGAGCGGGCAAGCCGGCACTCATGCCGGGTGCATCCGGCAGTTTCTTCAAGGTTCTAGGAGCCGTAAACAGATGTGGATTGTTCGACTTGCCTTACGCCGTCCGTACACGTTCGTCGTCGCGTCGATTCTGATTTTGATCCTGGGCGTGGTGTCGATCGTGCGCACGCCGGTCGATATCTTCCCCAACATCGATATTCCCGTGATCAACGTCGCCTGGCAGTACACCGGCCTTTCCCCGCAAGAGATATCGGACCGCGTGATCTACAACTACGAGCGCTCCCTGACGACGACGGTGAACGACATCGAGCACATCGAATCCACGTCGCTCAACGGCATCGGCCTGGTGAAAATCTTCTTTCACCCGCATACGAATATGGGCAGCGCGATCGCGCAGGTGACGGCGATCAGTCAGAGCACGGTCCGCAACCTGCCGCCGGGAATCACGCCGCCGTTCATCCTCACCTATAACGCATCGTCCGTGCCGATTCTGCAGTTGGGATTGTCGGGAGCGGGCGTCAGCGAGCAGCAATTGGCGGATATGGGGCAGAACTTCGTGCGCACCGCGCTGATCACGGTTCCCGGCATCGCCGTTCCCTATCCGTACGGCGGCAAACAGCGGACGATCATGGTCGATCTCAACCCAGCGGAGCTGCAAGCCAAGGGGCTTTCGCCGCTCGACGTGGTGAACGCGGTCGACGCGCAGAACCTGATTCTTCCCGCCGGCACGGCCAAGATCGGCGCGTACGAATATCAGGTGGACATGAACGGATCGCCTCTCACGGTCGAGGGATTGAACGATCTGCCGATCAAGACCGTCAACGGCTCGACCATCTACATCAAGGATATCGGCGACGTCCGGGACGGTTTCACTCCGCAAACCAACATCGTGCGCGTGAACGGGCAACGCGCTTCGCTGATGTCGATCCTGAAGCTCGGAGACGCTTCGACGCTCGACGTGATCAACGGCGTCCGCCAAATGCTGCCGCAGATCGAGGCCACCCTGCCGGTGCACCTCAATATCGACGCGTTGTCCGACCAATCGATTTTCGTGAAAGCGTCGATCAGCGGAGTGGTGCGCGAGGGCGCGATTGCGGCCTGCCTCACGGCGCTCATGATCCTCGTGTTCCTCGGGAGCTGGCGGAGCACGCTGATCATTGCCGTCTCGATTCCGCTCTCCGTGCTCACCTCGTTGATCGTGCTCAGCGCCCTGGGCGAGACCATCAACATCATGACGCTCGGCGGCCTGGCGCTCGCGGTCGGCATCCTGGTGGACGACGCGACCGTGGAAGTCGAGAACATCAACCGCAACCTCGACCAGGGCAAGGAAATCATCCAGGCGATTCTGGACGGCGCGTCGCAGATCGCAGTGCCCGCGCTGGTATCCACGCTTTCGATCTGCATCGTGTTCGTGCCCATGTTTTTCCTTTCCGGCGTCGCCAAGTATCTTTTCGTGCCGCTCGCGGAAGCGGTCGTGTTTGCGATGATGGCTTCGTATTTGCTCTCGCGGACGCTGGTGCCCACCATGGCGCGCTACCTGCTCCTCGAGCGGACGGAAGAGGAACGCCGCGAGCAGACCCAGAAATCGCAAAATCCGCTGGTCCGCATGCAGGCGAAATTCGAGGTAGGGTTTGAGAAGTTCCGCGAGCGGTACCACGGGCTGCTGGCCGGCGCGATCCGCCATCGCAAGGTTTTCGTGATTGTCTTCCTCTCGGCTTGCGTGCTCTCGTTCGCGCTCGTGCCTCTCGTGGGGCGAGACTTTTTCCCCAGCGTCGACAGCGGCGAATTCATTTTCCATCTTCGCGCTCCCACCGGAACGCGCATCGAGGACGTGGCGGCGCTGTGCGACCGGGTCGAAGCCGATATCCGGCAGGAAATCCCGCCTTCGGAATTTAAGACCGTCCTCGACAACATCGGGCTGCCCTACAGCACCTTGAATCTTTCCTACAGCACCTCCGCGCCCATCGGGCCGTCCGACGCGGATATTCAAGTGGAGCTCGCGCCGAAGCATCATCCGACGATCAAGTACGTCCGCGATCTTCGCGTGAAACTTGCGCACGATTTCCCCGGCGTCACGTTTTACGAGCTGCCGGTCGACATCGTGACGCAGATTCTCGATTTCGGCTTGCCGGCGCCGATCGATGTCAAGATCGTGGGGCGCAACCTCGTGGCCAACCGCGACTTCGCGGAGCAGTTGCTGAACCGGCTGAAGTTCATTCCCGGCATGGTCGACCTGAGAATCCAGCAGCCCTTCAACTATCCGAAATTGCATCTGGATGTGGACCGCACGAAAGCGAGCCAGGTCGGGTTCACGCAGGTGCAGATCGCTCAGAACCTGCTGATTTCCCTCAGCGGCAGTTTCCAGACCGCTCCTTCCTTCTGGCTCGATCCGAAGACGGGCGTCAGCTACAGCATCACCACGCAAACGCCGCAATACCGGATCACGAATCTGCAGGATCTGTCAAACATCCCGGTTTCGTCCAACGGCAGCAGCGCGCCGCCCCAGATTCTGGGCAATCTCGCTTCGTTTAGCCGCGGCGCCGAAATGGGCGTCGTGACGCACTACGACATTCAGCCGGCAATCGATATTTTCGGCAATGTCGACAAGCGCGATCTCGGCGGCGTGGCGAGCGACATGGAGCCGATCATCAAGGACAGCCGGAAGTTCTTGCCGAAAGGTTCCGATATCAAGGTCAGTGGGCAGATTGAGACGATGAACTCGTCTTTCATCGGCCTGCTGGCGGGACTCGGATTCTCGATCGTTCTCGTGTACTTGCTGATCGTCGTGAACTTCCAGTCGTGGCTCGACCCGTTCATCATCTTGACGGCCTTGCCGGCGGCGCTGGCTGGAATCGTCTGGTGCTTGTTCGTAACCGGGACGACCATCAGCGTGCCGGCCCTGACCGGCGCGATCATGTGCATCGGCGTAGCGACGTCCAACAGCATCCTCGTGATCAGCTTCTCGAAGGAAAGATTGCAGGCGGGGAAAACGCCGTCCGAAGCGGCGCTCGAAGCCGGCTTCACGCGCTTCCGGCCCGTGCTGATGACCGCGCTGGCGATGATCATCGGCATGCTCCCGATGTCGCTCGGCCTCGGCGAAGGCGGCGAGCAGAACGCGCCGCTCGGGCGCGCGGTGATCGGCGGGCTCGTGTTTGCCACCGTCGCCACCCTGTTTTTCGTGCCGGTGGTATTCAGCATCGTGCACGGCTGGCAGCAGAACGAGCAGGACACCTGAAGCCGCAAATGAAACGGATGCGAGACAATTGCCGTCTACACAGTGATATAGAGACGAGAAGAAAAGGCCATGGTGGATAGACAAGAAGGCGAGATTCCAGGCACGGGTGCGCACGCGCCTGGGCCGGGAGGCAGTGGATCGAAGCACGGAGTGTTGGCGGCCGTGATCGCGCTGGCGATCGTCGCGGCCGTCGTAATCGCCGGAGTGATACCCCGGTTGAGAGCCAAGGATGCATTGGCTGCCCAGACGGATGAAAACGCGATCCCCACCGTCAACGTGATGCGCCCGAAGATGGGTGCGCCCCAAAATGAAATTGTTCTCCCCGGGAACATGCAGGCGTTCAACGATTCTCCGATCTACGCCCGGACGGACGGATATTTGAAAAAATGGTACGTCGACATCGGCGCGCACGTGAAGGCCGGGCAGCTGCTCGCCGATATCGAGACGCCGGAAGTGGATCAGCAGCTGGACCAGGCGCGCGCTGATTTGAATACGGCCCAGGCGAATATGCAGCTCTCGCAAATTACGGCGCAGCGGTATCAGGGCCTGGCGCAAAGCGATTCCGTGTCGAAGCAGGACGTGGACAACGCAACCAGCGATTTTGCCGCGAAGAAGGCGATGGTGGCCTCCGCGCAGTCAAATGTGGGGCGGCTCGAAGAGTTGCAGTCGTTCGAGAAAATTTACGCGCCGTTTGACGGCGTGATCACGGCCCGCAACACCGACATCGGGCACCTGATCAATTCGGGCGCGGGTTCCCCGGCCACGGAGCTCTTCCATATCGCCGCGGTTCAAACGTTGCGCGTCTACGTCAACGTGCCGCAGCAGTATTCGCCCGCGGCCAAGCCCGGGCTCACAGCCGATCTCACGCTCCAGGAATTTCCGGGCCGCCGCTTCCATGGCACGCTGGTGCGCACGGCCGACTCGATCGATCTGGCGTCGCGCACGCTGCTGGTCGAGGTGGACGTCAAGAATCCTACGGGCGAACTTTTGCCGGGCGCTTACGTTCAGGTGCACCTGAAAGTGCCCTCGGGCTCGCCGGCCTTGATTCTGCCGGTCAGCGCGCTGATTTTTCGTTCGGATGGGCTGCAGGTCGGCATGGTTCCCAACGGCGGCAACAAGGCTCAGCTCGTGAATATCACGCTCGGTCGCGACATGGGAAACGAAGTCGAGGTTGTCTCTGGCCTGCAGGCGGACGATTTGGTTATTGTGAATCCGCCGGATTCGCTGATTTCGGGTGAGTTGGTCCGCATCGATCGGACAAATGCGGCGCAGGGGGAAGCCGGAAATAGCTCGCAAGGTAATCCGTAGGAATTCGTAGTACTCTCTCGGTCGGCACGAGCTTGAAACGCATCGGCCTAAGGAAACGTATAAGGAACCACGAGAGAACTGAGACTCTGAGGAGGAAATCGATGAGACGGTTTTATCAGGGATTGGCAATTGCGATTGCGCTGAGCGTCGCGTTGCTGTTTGTCGTTACGAACGTGGAAAGAGCCGCGCGCGCGCAGGGCGGCCCGCCGCCGGCAGCGCACCCCGTGGACCCGAACGCGAAGCCCGGCACTCCGGGCGTGTTTCAGGATTACACCTCTGAAACGCCGGGCCACATGCATCACATCACCGCCAAGGATCTGCCGGACCCGTACGCCACGAAATCCTCCGCCGTTTTTTCGCGGCCGATTCCGCGCGGCGACCTGTGGCCCAAGGCGCCCGAGGGCTTTAAAGTCGAGCTTTGGGCGGAAAGCCTGAAGGGCGACGACGGCAAGCCCGTGTCGCCGCGGACGATCATCACCGCGCCGAATGGCGATTTCTTCGCCGCCGCACAGAATCAGGGCGAAATCCTGGTTTTCCGCGCCGGACCCGACGGAAAAATGGCCCAGATGTCGATCTTCGCTTCGAAGCTGAGTCTTCCCTTTGGACTCGCGTTTTATCCGGCGGGCCCTAACCCGAAATATCTATACGTGGGCGACACGAACGCCATCCTCCGCTTCCCGTACTCGAATGGCGACCTGAAGGCCACCGCTGATCCGGAAACCGTGGTGGCCAATCTGCCCGCTGGCCCGAACCACTTCTCGCGAGGCGTCGCTTTCTCGCTCGACGGCAAGCGGATGTTCATCTCGGTGGGTTCGCACTCGAATGTTCCTCCCGCGAGCGATCCCGACCCCGACCCGCTGGAATTCCATCGCGCCGATATTCTCGTCGCCGATCCCGACGGTAAAGATCTCCAGGTCTATGCCACCGGTATTCGCAATGGTTCCGGCCTCGCCGTGAATCCCACGACCGGAGAGTTGTGGACTTCGACGAACGAGCGCGATGAAATCGGCGACAATCTTCCGCCCGACTACATTACGCACGTCCAGGATGGCGGCTTCTACGGCTGGCCCTGGTATTACACCGGCGGCAACCAGGATCCGCGCTTTCCCGGCAAACACCCCGAGTTGAAGGACAAGGTGATCGTGCCCGATATCCTGCTTGAACCGCACGACGCCTCGCTCAATATCACCTTTTACGAAGGCAAGATGTTCCCCAAGCAATACAAGGGACAACTCTTCGGGGCCGAGCACGGTTCCTGGAATCGCTCCGTGCGCACCGGCTACGAGGTGATCATGGCTCCCATGAAGAACGGGCACGCGGTCGGCGACTATGAGGACTTCCTCACCGGGTTCGTCAACGACAAGGGCGAATGCTGGGGACGCCCGGTGGGAGTGACGGTCGCAAACGATGGCGCTTTGATGGTGACGGATGACGGCTCGAACTCAATCTGGCGAGTCTCTTACACAAAATAAACAGCCTGTGACTCGCATCGTTCGACCGGCCCCTTTGCGTCGTTGCATCCGCTGCGCGGCGGCCCTGATCGCGATGGCGCTGCCGCTCGGCGGATGCACGGTCGGGCCGAATTATGTTCGTCCGACCGCCGACGTTCCCACCGCCTATAAGGAAGCTGCGAGCCCGGGCTTTGAAAGCGCGCAGCCGAGCGACGCTTTTGCCAAAGGCAGGTGGTGGGAGATTTACGGCGATGCGGAACTCGATTCGCTCGAAGATCAGGTCACGGCCGCAAACCAGAACCTCAAGGCCGCGCAGGCGCAGTTCGCGCAGGCCCGCGCCGCGGTACAGGTGGCTCGCGCGGCATACTATCCTACGGTTTCAGGGGCGGGATCGGCCGGGCGCACGCACCAGTCGCAGAATGGCCCTCTCTTCGGCGCCAGCTCCCCTGTGAACTACAACGATTTTCAGCTTCCGATCGACGCTTCATGGGAGCCCGATGTCTGGGGGCGCGTGCGGCGCGCCGTGGAGGCCGCGCGATCCGAAGCGCAAGCGAGCGCGGCGGATCTTGCCGGCGTCGATTTGAGCCTGCACGCCGAATTGGCTCTCGATTATTTCGAGCTTCGCGGCCTCGATTCGCAGAAGCAGCTTTTGGATTCGACGGTCGTCTCCTACGAAAAAGCGCTCGAGCTTACGAATAGCCGCTACCACGGCGGCATCGCCTCTGCCGTCGACGTGGCGCAAGCGCAAACGCAGCTCGAAACCACGCGCGCGCAGGACGAAGACACGGACGTGCAGCGCACCGCCTTCGAGCACGCGATCGCCGTCTTGATCGGCAAGCCGCCGGCGGAATTCAGCCGGGTGCCGACGCCGCTCGCGGCTCCTCCTCCATCCGTTCCCGCGAGCGTGCCGTCGGAGCTGCTCCAGCGGCGCCCCGATATCGCTGCGGCCGAACGTCGCGTGGAAGAGGCCAACGCGGAAATCGGCGTCGCCCGCTCGGCCTACTACCCGCAATTCGCGCTCACCGGCGATGGAGGATTCGAAAGCTCGCGCCTCGGAACGCTGCTGCAAGGTCCCGCCGGCTTCTGGGCGCTCGCGGGCTCAGCCGCGGAATTGATCTTCGACGGCGGCCAGCGCCACGGCCTCACGGCGGAAGCGCGCGCGGCCTACGATGAGTCCGTCGACAATTATCGCCAGACCACGCTGAGCGCTTTCCAGGATGTG
Organism: uncultured Acidobacteriota bacterium; assembly: GCA_963743335.1. Classification (GTDB taxonomy): domain Bacteria; phylum Acidobacteriota; class Terriglobia; order Acidiferrales; family UBA7541; genus Palsa-295. Next base: position 599,276 of record CAVUPI010000001.1, on the reverse strand, counting down.
GAAGATAACCTCGCGGCGCTGCGCATCCTGCAGCATGAAGCCAAAACGCAGGACGGCGCCGTAGCCGCCGCGCAACACTCGCTCGATCTTTCGATCAGCCGCTACAGGGGTGGAGTCGCGAACTACCTCGAAGTCACCACCGCGCAAAGCGCCGCGCTCTCCGACGAAGTAACCGCCGTCAGCATCCTCACCCGCCGCATGGCCGCCAGCGTCCTCCTCGTCAAAGCGCTAGGCGGCGGCTGGAACGCCTCGCAGCTCCCCTCGATTTAGCCTTTCGATTTTCCTTGTAGGTCGTGGTTTCCAGTCACGACATTAGCTGCGAAATCTTTCTTAGGGGTCGGAGCTCGAAGAGCCCATGTGGCAACCGCGTTTGAGAAGTTCAGGGCGGGCTCACGGGGCTGGGGCTGCGGCGGCTGCTGCGAAGGAATGCGACTTGCGGTGCCAGACGTAGACCAGGACACTCCCGATCAGGATTAGCGAGATGGAGAGGCCGGACCAGAGGCCCGACGCCCCCCAACTGCGCTGGAAGCACAGGTACGCGCCTAGCGGCACGCCTATGAGCCAATAGATGGACGCGGAGAGAATCATGGGCGTGCGCGTGTCTCCTGCGCCACGCAGGGCGCCGGTGGCGACGGCCTGCAGGCCGTCGAAGAGCTGGAAGAATGCGGCGACGAAGAGGAGTTTTGTCGCGCCGTGGATCACCACCGGATCGGGCGTGTAGATGCGCACGATGTACGCGGGCAAGAGCCAGAGGATGAGGGCCATGCACGTCATGAAGATTGCGCCGAGCAGCATGGCTGTCCAACCGGCGCGGCTGGCGGCGTGCGGATCGCGCCGGCCGAAGGCTTGTCCCACGCGCACGGCAGCGGCGCCGCCGAGGCCGAGCGGGATCATGTAGGTGAAGCTCACCGTGTTGAGCGCGATCTGGTGGCTGGCGAGCGCAACCGCGCCGAGACGCGCGATCAGCGCGGTGACAACGACGAATACGGCGACCTCGAGGCCGAGCTGCGCCGCCGCGGGAAAGCCCAGCGTGACGAGCTTCCACACGCGCGGGAAATTCGGCCAGCGCGACGCGTTGAGCAGGCCCATTTTGTAGCGCAGATCGTAATAGAGGCAGTAGACCATCAGGAACGACGCCATGTAGATGCGCGCGACGCAGGTGGACCAGCCGGAGCCGACCGTTCCCATCGCGTGGAAGCCGAGATGGCCGTAGATCAGCGCCCAGTTGCCCGCGAGGTTGATGAGGTTTGCCGAGATCAGGGAAAACATGACCGGCTTGGCGAGGTCGATGCCCTGCAGGTAGCGGCGAAAAACGAAGTAGAGCAGCAGCGGCAGCGAGCTCCAATTGACCGCGCGCAGGTAGGGAACGGCTTGCGCGAGTACGGCCGGGTCGGTGCCGATCGAGTGCATCGGCAGCTCGAGCAGATGGATGATGCCCATGGCGACCGGCGCCATGCAGAGGCTGAGGTAGACGCCGTTGACGAGCGAGCGGTGAGCGTCGTCGAGATCGCCCGCGCCGTAGGAATGCGAAACCACGGTGTCGAGGCCGAGCATCAGCCCGGTGCCGAAGATCGCGACGGCGTTGTAAAGGATTCCGCCAAGGCTGACGGCGGCGATCGCGACCGAGCTGTCCGCCTGGCGGCCGACCATCATGGTGTCGACGATGCTCATCGTCATCCAGCCGATTTCGGCGAGGATGATCGGGGTGGCCAGGGCGAGCATCGGGCGGACTTCGCCGGAGATGTGTCGCGAGAAGAGGCGTTTGAGCATGGTCGACGAGCTCGTCGGGGAACATCCAGATGATATAGCGCGCGATGGCGGGGTAAAGCGAAATCGGACTGAATCGGAGCGATCGATTGAAGAAACTCTCCGTTTTTGCGGCGAACATTTATGCAAAAGAACGCGAGAGCCTGTTGCGGTTAGAAGCCGTAGCTGCTCATCCGCCGCACGACGAGCCCGCGTCAGCATTCGGCACACTCGCGCATTTCGCCGCCCCCCGTGCGTCGTGTGGCCATAACGAAAACGATTCTTGTGGCCTCGCGCCCGTGCCTGGGGTATAACCGATATGCCCAAACTGGGGGGAGCCGGCGGCTTCTTCCGCGACCGATCACCCATCTCCACAAGAACTACTCAGTCTGAAACAAAACGGTCCGCGGAGAGACGGCCAGCCAGGCAGTAACCATCTGAGGAGGAAATCATGAAGAGGGCCATCAGCATGTTCGGTCTGCTCGCGCTGTTGTTTGCCGCGATCAGCGTTGCCACCGTCACCACCAACGCCAGCGACAAGACGATGACGTGGACCGGCTGGATCAGCGACAGCCACTGCGGCGCCAAGGGCATGAGCGCGGACCACAAAGCCTGCGCCGAAACCTGCGTCAAGACCAAGAACGCCAAGTGGGTCTTCGTCAACGACAAGACCAAGCACGTCATTCCCATCGCCAACCAGGATTCCATCGTCCCCGACGATGCGCTCGGCCATCCCGTGAAGGTCACCGGCCACATCGAGAAGGGCGCCCTCACGATCGACAAGCTCGAAGCCGCGAGTTAACGCGAGCGAGCTAGGAGTTCGCCGATCGCGGCTCGCAGTTCCGGATTTGCAGTTCGCAGGTGTAGGTTTTCGGTGGCAGGTGTCGCGGCAAAAGAGTCCGCCAGGACTCGCGCCGCAGCCCCTGCCACTTTTTTGTGCTCTTGTCTTTGGTTTTCGTTGCGGCGGCCTTCAGGCCGGCGGTCCCTGTCGGCGCCCGCTGCAGCGGGCGCAGCGAACCTAGGGGGTCGGAGCTTCAGCTCCGATCATAAAACGACCGCGCGAAACCTGCCCGTCGTCAGACGGGCGCGCCACCGATGCGCAGCTTCACCCGCAGCATGTCTTTGCTTTTCTGCTTTTCTGCTTTTCGAATTTCGAGTTTCGTTTTTCCGCCCCGCTATTTCGCCGGAATTTTCTCCACCCCCATGTACGGCCGCAGCACTTCAGGAATCAGAATGGATCCATCGGCTTGCTGATAGTTTTCGACAATCGCGATCCACGTGCGCCCGACGGCGAGCCCCGACCCATTCAGCGTATGCACAAATTCCGACTTCCCGCCGCCGCTTTTCGCTTTAAATCTGATCCCCGACCGCCGCGCCTGAAACGCCTCCGTATTCGAGCACGACGAAATCTCCATAAACTCCCCGCTCGACGGCAGCCACACCTCGATGTCATACGTCTTCGACGACGCGAATCCCATGTCGCCCGTGCACAGCAGGACCACCCGGTAGTGCAGCCCCAGCTTCTGCAGCACCAGCTCGGCGCTGCGCACCAGCGACTCCAGCTCCTCGTAGCTCTGCTCCGGCCGCGTAAATTTGAAAAGCTCCACCTTCTGGAACTGGTGCTGCCGCTTCATCCCGCGCGTGTCTTTCCCCGCCGCGCCCGCTTCGCTCCGGAAGCACGCCGTCCACGCGCACAGTTTCACGGGCAGCGTGTCCGCATCGAGCGTTTCCTCGCGGTGATAGCTCGTCAACTCCACTTCCGCGGTCGGCGTGAGCCACAGGTCCGTGCCTTCGAGGTGAAACATGTCCGCCGCGAATTTCGGCAGCTGCCCCACGCCCGTCAGAGACTGCGTGTTCACCAGGAACGGCGGCAGAATCTCCGTGAATCCGCTTTCGCGCGTGTGCACATCCAGAAAGAAATTCGCGATCGCGCGTTCCAGCCGCGCTCCCAGCGCCTTGTATACGACGAACCGCGAGCCCGCGATCTTGATCGCCGCCTCGAAATCGATGATCCCCGCGCCCTCGCCAATCTCCCAGTGCGGCTTCGCCGTGAAATCGAATTTCGGCGGCGCGCCCCACCGCCGCACCTCGATATTTTCCGCCGCCCCGTGCCCCACCGGCACGCTCGCGTGCGGAATATTCGGCACCGTCAGCAGAAATTGCCGCAGCTCGGCGTCAAGCTCCGCAATCCGCTCGTCGTTCCGCTTCAGTTCCTCCGAAAGCTCCTTCATTTCCGCGAGGAGGTCTGCCAGCGTTACCTGCTCCTCAATCGTCTTGATATTCGCGGCAGTGGTTTCGCCACCCTCGGAGCCGGCTCGCTCCTCGCGCGGCGTCGATGTGGCTTTCTTCAACCGCGCAATCTCTTCGCTGGCCTTGTTGCGCTCCGCCTTCTTCGTCTCGGTCGCATGAATGATCTTCCGCCGCTCCGCATCAATCTTCCGAAAAGCATCGAGATCGACCGTCACGCCGCGGTCCTGCGCCATCTTCTCAATCACGTCAAGGTGTTCCCGTACGTATCCAAGATCAAGCATCGCCTCCAGATCGACCGTCACGCCACGGTCCCGCGCCATTTTCTCAATCACGTCGAAGTGTTCCCGCACGTATCCAAGATCAAGCATTGGGAAACAAGGATAGCGGAATCGGACAATCGTGAGAAGTGAAGGTGTCTATGTAGCTCACCCTTCTTTCCCAGGGTGAGGCCGTGACTTGTGATTCGTGATGCGCGGATGGAGAAACGTAGCGAGTTAATACGGCGGCACGCTGCGCGCGCTCGTCATTCTGCTCGTCCTGAGAGATGTGGCGAAGGGAGGCCCGTTCCTGGCCGAAGAATCTCTCTTCTGCTTCTGTCTGCCACTCGGCACCGCGCTTTCCTGCTGCCGCTTTCGGTTGCCTCCACGGGGGTGTAGAATCGCCCCATGCCGAAGAACGTCGTCCACATCTCCGAAAAGGAAGCTGCCGCTACCGACTTGGCGACCCTTCTGGCCCACGTTCGCGCAGGCGCCGAAGTCGTCATCGAGAGCGACTCTCGCCCCGTGGCCGTGCTTCGCTCAGCAGAACCGCATCCCGGCCGCCTGCTTTCGGAATCGATCGCGCTCGCGGAGGCCCACGCCCCCACAGCCACGCTTGACGGAGACTTTGCCCGCGCCCTCGAAGCCGTCGTCAACAGCCATCGCGAGCTGCCGGGAATTCATAGGCCGTAGGATTGCGCTCTTTCCTTGAGGCGATCCACATCCTCAAAGGCTTGAATCGCTCCCTCAATCGATATGTGCGGCTTGAGTTCAACAAGTTCCTCGGCCATATCTTCGACCGGCTCGCCATCGCTACGCTCGGAGATGTAGAACGCAGTCGCGATTCTTTCGAGCTCTGCGACATTCATCCCAGCTAGCTCGCTCGCTACGAATTCGATGGACGCTTGGTGTTGTGCCAAAGTCTTGGGGAACCTCTCAAGATAAATCTCGCTAAACTGAGTCGGCACAAGAGCTGGACCGTATCCAGGCTGCCGCACTTGCAGCGAAATGAGATCGTCGGCTTGCATCAGCGACAATTCATCACGTAAATCAAAGGAAAATGGGCCGTGTCTATATAGAACAAAGCTAAAACCCAAATCAACGCCCATCAACTCTTGTAGGAAGAAAGTCGCCTTCTGAATATGGGTCTCTCCGCACCAGCTTCCTTTACTTAGCATCCGTCGGGTTAGCAATGCCAGCACCGCCGCCCTTTGGTTTCGTTTCATGATCTTCGTCCTCCTGTTCCTGTGCAGCGGCTAGAATCTGCTCCCGATTCTTCAAGAGCCATTGCTCTGCTTTCTCTCGGTGATCTGGTTTAACGAACACACAATCGATGGAAGTCGGCCGTAGTTTCGACAACATCTCTGAGACCGAAATGGCTGGTTCGATTCGGCCGTCTCGCGTGAGGACCGGATAATCTGAGGCGACGTTCTTGAGTCTTGGCTGGCTATAGCGAATCGAATCTACTCCAAACACCTGAGCCGCTGCTCGTGCTATCGCTCCCCCGGGATCAGAGTTTACCTTAGCGTCTTGCGGATTTCTCCCGTAAAGAACTCGAAAATGATTATGCGTCATGATACGTCTAGCGGGGTCGTGACCGGCTCGTTTCGAGTCGAATGCCGCAACCCGCATTGCGGCGTTCACTTCGTCGTCGGTCATTCTTAGATGATCTTCAAGGTTCGTCGAAAACACTCCATCCTTTAGGAGCGTTCCATCTGCGAGCCAAGCGGTAAGGAAGTCCTGGAGATGTCGATCATAGATCAACCGAATCGGATGGTAATAGACCTGCGAAAACATATAGTATCGAGCCAACGCGAGTGCTTCCGCTGAGTAAATTCCCCCTTGTTTGATGCCGAGCGCCGCCTCAGTTGAATCTTTGAACGTCGGCAAGACACGAATCTCATCGATAAGCCGGTAATGATCAAACCTGCCGTAGGCTACCCCCGTGTGATGAGAGTCGCGAAGCAAGTAGTCGATGCGGTCAACGCCGAAAGCGTCTCCGACAATGACCTCCGAGAGAACCCTTTCCCATTTCGAAAAAATGAGGTCACTTGCTTTCCTCACGCCAAGCGCCAGCTTGACGATGTGCTCTGGGTCAAGCGGAGGAGTCATTGATCTCCAAATTGACCTCATCTCATCGCTTTCTATTAAAGAGCGCGACAGTCTTTCGTGGGTCCAGCCACTTGGCAACAACTGATCTTCGGCCGCGTGAGAGAACGGCAGGTGTCCGACATCGTGACAGAGGGCGGCCATCCTCAAGACGTGCTTCCAATACGCCAGCCCATCTGCGTGGCCCAATTCAGGAAGTAACCTTCGCACCTCATCTGTAACGTTAGCGGGATTGACGATTACCTCGAACACGCGACCCGCTAGCTCCATTACACCCAGCGAATGCTCAAATCGCTTGTGCGTCGCTCCTGGATAGAGCAAGTAAGTAAGGGCAAGCTGAGATATTTGCCGAAGCCGCTGGAAGGGGCGCGAATCGAGCACTTTTTTCTCGTGCCAATCCAGATGAACGAAAACGTGGATAGGATCCCGAATCTCGTGGAAAAGCTTAGCCATTGGGACATTCCTCAGTGGTCACTGCGCTACGCTTTCTTGATCCCTCCCCACATAGCCTCGATGTTCTCGCAGGCAGCCTCGATGTCGCGACTTAATCTAGTTCGAGCCCTCGCTCCAACATGCTGCGTGCCCCGTGATATGTCCAAATAGACAACGTGTGACGGCTTGATTCTCATGCCGGCCGAAACAGCAGCTTCATAGGTCACCTGAAGAATGATTCTAATCATGTCTTCATCGGTGGGGTCAGCCCCGAGATCAATGCGAATAAGCTTTTCATCTTTTCCTTCCCTCACGAACAAGTCCGGCGCGGCGCTCACCGTAACGTCACCGTGGGAGTAAGTCAGATTGGGACTCTTGAGTATTTGGAAACGCTTCCCGGAGAAATGTTGAAGGTAGCGCTCGATTGCTCGAATGTTGTGCTCGAGACGGATCTTCTTTTGTCCGCCCGCTCTATCGGCCTTCATGCGAAGAATATCTATGGAGCGGACCAGCGTCGAAGCATCGTTCTCGGAGTCGTGGTATTCGCGAATGCCGTTACGTGCTTCGGCGTAGTAAACAGTCTGTGCCCTGGCTTCAGGTTCTTTGGGAAACTTGAAGTCGCGTAGGACGGTCCGCTGTACGGCGGGACCTTTTCGCATAAATTTCGCAAGGCCCTTGACTGTTATCTTTATCATAAACTCTCTGCTCGCTGTTGCATGCTATCATAAGGCGAAGAATTAGCGAAGGCAACAGATAAAAATTGGGCGGTACCGACAAGCCTGGTGTCCGTGTTCTCGCGCAGTCTGCCAAGGTGAGATTCTCACGGGCGCGTGGCAATCGACTAGCGCAGACGATTGCCGGGTCAAATGCGGAGAGGAAGAGATTCGGTTTCGAGAGTACCGAGGTCGAGAATTTCAGAGGCGTGCTGGATATCGATCCCGACGATCCGGCCTTTTTCATCGAGGTCGATGACCACGCCGTCCTGAACCTCGCGCGAATCGACGCTCGGGCGCGCGTTCAGGTCGATGTAGAGCGAATCGGTTTGCCGATCGTAGGCCAGTCTCATAACTCAATTATGCAACCGGAAACCGGACATTTCTACAAATCGCCCTAGGGCTTCCGTTTTTCTAGCCACCAGCCACTCGTCACTCGCCACTGTTCTACTCCTCATCCTCACGCCTGATCTCCGCGAAGAACCTCACCGGATTTCCCGTGCGCAGCTTGCGGCAGATCCGAAAGAGCGAATCCTGTTCCCGCGCATCGAGCGCCGCCAACAGCGCGTGGACGTACTTCATGTGCCGGGGCAGCATGCGCTGGACGAACCGCTTCCCTTCCGCCGTTAGTCCCGACCACGCCCATTCGCCGCCCGCGGCGTTCTTCGTTGCGCCTCGATTTTGCCAGGTGCGCTCGCTTCCATTCCACCGGCGGCAGCGTCGCCACCGCCCGGCGCACCCACCCACGCCCTTCAAGGCGCCCGATTAACTCGACCGTGCTGTTCCACTCGCTCCTCCGCCGCCGGCTTATCTCCGTGATGGGCAGCGCTCCTTCCCGGTGCAGCAGGTACAGCAGCCGAAACTCCCCCATCGTCACCTCAAACAACTCCAGCGGCAGTCGCAGCTCCGCCCTCAGCCAGTCGGCCGCCTCCAGCAGCTCCATATACCCCCGAAAGGCCCGCTCGCTCCGCTCCTCCAGGGTTGGGAACCTCGCCATGGTGCCAAATCCCGCCAACATCGGCTTTTTTTGGCTTTTTAAGCCGTTTTAACCGCCCGACGAATAGCTGCTCTATACACTCGTCGGAGCCAGGATTTCGTCCGTTGAAATACCTACGCAGGATATTTCGGCAGTCGCCGACGCCGCGCCGGATGGGTCGGTCTTGTTTCGGCATTTGTAGCGGCCGCCTTGGTTTTAGGCGGGCGCCTTTTCCGGCTTGTCCGACCCTGTCATCCCGAATCCGCCGCTTTCCGGCGCGTCAGATATCTGCTTTTGCGTTTGACCTGTATGTGCTTGTTGTTTTCGCCCTGCGTTAATAGAGAACAAGCGCCCGCCTGAAGGCAAGGCGGCCGCTACAAAGGCAACCACAATTCAGATGGTGATTGCGATTTTGCCTATGAAATCGCCGGTGGCTTGCGTGCGGAAGGCTTCGGGGACCTGGTCGAACGAGAAAACTTTGCCGATGATGGGCTTGATGCGATTGACTTCGATGGCTTGGATCAGCTGCTCAAGCGTGACGCGCGTGCCTACGCCGATACCGTGGAGGCTGCCGCGCTTGAACATCAGATCGTGCGGGTCGGCGTGGCCCTTTTCGCCCGCGAGCACGCCGATGAGCGCGACTCTGCCTTCCCAGGCGAGGCATTGGAACGAGCGGTCGAGCGTATTGACGCCGCCATTTTCGATCACGCAATCGACGCCGCGGCCGCCGGTGAGCGCGAGGACTTCCTTTTCCCAATCGGGATGCGATTTGTAATTCACGCCGTCGGACGCGCCGAGGCTTTTCGCGCGCTCGATTTTCGCGTCGCTCGACGAGGTGACGATCACGCGCGCGCCCGCCGCCCGCGCGAACTGCAGCGCGAACATCGACACGCCGCCCGTGCCGAGGCAGAGCACCGTGTCGCCGGGCTTCACGCACTTGCCTGCGTTCATCAGCGCGTTCCACGCCGTGGGGCCGGCGCACGGCAGCGTGGCCGCTTCCTCGAACGAAAGGCTCGGCGGCATAGCAACGCAGCCGTCTTCATGCAGCGCGATGAATTCGGCGAGAGTGCCGTCGAGCGGAACGCCGAGGGCGCCGCGATTTTTCGGCGGCGCGCCGTCGATCCACACCTGGAAGAACGTGGGGATCACGCGGTCGCCGACTTTGAAGCGCGTGACGCCGGGGCCGACGGCGGTGACTTCGCCCGCGCCGTCCGAGCACGGAATCGTGGGCTTCTTGAGGTGCGTGTGATACTCGCCGAGAACGATGGCGTGGTCGCGATAATTCAACCCGGCGGCGCGGAGGCGCACGAGAACTTCGAGCGGGCCGGGAGTAGGATCGGGACACTCGACGCGGCGCAGATCGTCGGGCGATTTCGGATTCGGCGGAATCTCGTAGGCTCTCATGCGGTCGGCTCCGAGGCGTTTCTTTCGCGCGCGCGTGCGTGATCGCGAGCGAGAAATCAGAAGAGCTGAATGTGGCCGATGATCACCACGAGTACGACGAGCACGAGAACGAAGACGAAGGCTCCGACGATGGTGACGCCAGCGACCCACATCTCGTGCGCGGCTTTGCGCGCGGCTTCGGCTTCCTTCTGGAGCGCTTCGGCGCTGAGCCCTCGCGGATTCATTCGCGTGTTTGGTTCCATCACAGGTAGCTTACTTTCCGGAGCGAGGATGTCAAGGCTGCGCACGCGGGTGTGCTGCGCGGAATTTGCGGCACGAAGAGGCGGCCGGGCTGGATAGGCCGCCTGCGATCGCGGGACGAGATCTTGCTCTCCGGCCCGGGGTGGGCGAGCCGGAGAGCGGCGGATGCGTGCTAGAACGTGAGGTGCAGCGCGAATTGCATGAAGCGGTTGCTGCCGATGGTGCCGTCGATCACGCCGTAGCCCTCGCTTGGGGAAGGCGTGGTGGTGTAGCACGGAACCGGGTTGAAGCACGGGTTCAGCTCGAAGTCGCTGTAGGGCGCGTCCAAGCTCGGATGGTTGAAGAGGTTGAAGGCGTCCGCTTCGAACTTCAGGTTGAAGCGCTCGGTGAGCTTGAAGTTCTTGAACACCGAGAAATCGAAACGAGTTTGGAACGGCGAGCGAAAAACGTTGCGGCCCGTCGAGCCGTATCCGGTTTCGAAGTTGTCGCAGACGCTGTAGCTACTGATCGTCTGGCAGGGCGGCACTCCATCTTGTCCGGGCGAGAGGGACGGAATCGAGAAGTCGTTGGGGTTGACGTATGGCGAACCGTTCACGAGATTGCCGCCGCCGCCAGCCCTCGACATCGCCTGTTGCGGCGTGACGCCGGGAGCGAGAGGAAGAAGCGGGTTCGTGATGTAATCATCCGCGCTGTAATAGATTCCGCCGGCGATGCCGGAGAAGTCGACGATGCTGAACGGCTCGCCGCTTTCGAGTGTTGTGACTCCGGTGACGCCCCAGCCGTTTGCGGCGATGTTAAGCAGGCCGTGAGCGTCCTTGATCGTCGGAAAATCGTACAGATAGCTGATGATGAATACGTGCGTGCGATCGAAATCGGAGGACGCGTAGGAGCTGCGTGGGTCCAAGGGGTTGTTGCCGTTGAAGAAAAGACCGGCGCCAAGGCCGCTGCCTTCGTCGAGAGCGTGGGAGTAGGTGTAGGAAGCATTGAACTGCAGGCCGTGGCTCAGCCTTTTCGTGGCGCTGAGTTGCAGAGCGTTGTAGAACGAAATGCCGTTCGTAGTCCACAGGTCGGCGTTTGGGCTGATCCCGATATAGGGCGAGCGAAGGGCGGTATTGCCGTCCGAGAAGGAATAATGCCCCAACTGGGTCTGAACTTCCTCGGCGGGGAGCTGGAAGCAGGTGGACGTCGCGTCGTTGTAACCATCACAGTCGGAACCATTCGCCGCGAGATAACCGTAGGAGTAAATCTGGTTGTTGACCGGGTGGGTGGGCGTCGCGATTTCGGGCTGGTTGAACGGAATGGGCAGAACAAGGTGAACGCCGCGATTCCCGAGGTAGCCGAGAGTCACAACGAGGTCATTGCTGGGCTGCCACTGGAGATCGAGACTCCAATTTTCGGAGTACGGAAGGACGTTGGTGGGATTGTAGCCGCCGAACAGGAAAGGAGAAGCCGTCGAATCGCCGTTGACGTTGCAATAGGGCTGGTTCGGCTGCTGCAGTCCCGGAGCGGTGGGCTGGTCGCAGGCGGCCAGAGCCCGCATGTTGGGCACGAGCCCGGCGAGGCCAGCGAGAGTAGTCGGCGGAGCGGGGGGCGTGGTGCCAAACGGGCTGTTGGACAAGCAATTCAAAGCATTCGCACAGGAAGGCGACAGGATCGGAATCGTAAAGGGCTGTTGCGTCGTGACGCTGAAGGGCCCGCTGATGCCGAGGCCGGCGCTGGTTGACAGCTCGGAGAAGTATTCTCCTCGATCGTAGAACATGCCGAAGCCGGCGCGCACGACGAGGTTCTTGCGCGGACTCCAGGCGACGCCGATACGCGGGGCGAAACCCCACTGGCGGCCCGTGAGCGTGGAATCGCTCACGCCCTTCGTCCCGAATGTCTTGTTGTTCCCCGCGACGACGATGCCGATGCCGGGCGTACCGCCGACGGGATTAAAGGTATCGGTCGTCAGATCGTACCCGAAATCCTTGGGATAGAAGTTGGTCAGCAGGCCGTTTGCTTCATAGAGCGGACCATCCCAATCCCAGCGCACGCCGATATTCAGCGTAAGGTTCGGCAGAATTTTGAAGTCGTCCTGAGCGTATAGCCCGGTAGTTTTTGCGCGGAAGTGGCGATTGGTCTCGCCGTCCAGGAGGGTGACACCGCTAAGTTTCGTTGGGCCGCGCGTTCCGTTGGTGCCGAGCGTGCCGGTGAGGAAATCGGAGAAGTCGTAAAACTCGAGCTCGGCCACGTCGTTTTCGTGGTTGTCCACGTTGAACTGGGTGTAGTCAAACGTGCCGCCGAACGACAGCGTGTGCTTTCCGAGAACCCAGTCGTACTTGGACGAACCCTCAAACTGGTTTTGGAAGACACCGGCGTTGGCAAAGTTCGTGGACGGACCGACGTGGAGCGTGTTGCCATGCAAGGGCGCAATCGTGCCGGTGGTCGACGTCGCTCCCTCGTCGGCGTAATCGACCGTAATGCCGGGAAACAGCTCGCCATTCGGAAGAGTGAGCCCCACACTGCCCGGGGTGATGGCCTGGCCGGTGGTGACGTTTGCAATCTGGCGAATGAATCCAAATCTCTGCTCCCACGTTGCGTTCGGGGAAACCACGGTCGTGTTGTCGAGCGAGAGGACCTGGCTCCCGGCCTTGAGAGTTTGCGGGAATCCGCTCACGTTGCTGACCGCGAAAGGACTCGTGGTGGGATCGTTCTGATAATAGTATTTGGCCGCGATGCGGTCGCTGGAGCTGAAATTGTAGTCGATATTGGCGTTGGCCTGGTCGGCATCGAAGGTGCTGGGAGGCCCCGAAATCGCGGCATTGAACTTCTGTAGAGACGACTCGGGTGCAAGCTGATTGGTGACGATGGAGTCGGAAGGAATGAGGTACTGACCGTTCTTCAGCTTCAGCTGGAAGAGGTTTAGCGCGACGGGGTCAACTTGACCGGCCGTTATGCACTTCACCTTGCTGGAATTGGTGCACGTTCCGCCCAACGAGGTGGACAAACCCGCGTCATAGTTGACAAGGTCCACAAGCGCCTGCGGATCGGAGCGGTCCGCGTCGGTGAGGCCAGCAAGAGTCGGCACGCCGCTAAACGTACCGTTCAGGGCGTCGCTCAGCTGCTGACGCTGATAGGAAGCAAAGAAGAAAAGTTTGTCCTTCTTGATGGGCCCGCCGATCGTGCCACCGAAAACATTGCGATGAAGGGGCGGTGCACCCGAGAAGAAAGGATTCGGCACGACAAACGTGGGCGCGGCATCTAGCGCGCTATTCTGGAAATATTCGTAAGCCTGTCCGTGGTAGTCGTTGGTGCCGGATCTTGTGGTCAACTCGATATGGGCTCCGCTCTTTTGGCCCATCGAGGCGTCGTACATCGAAGTGGTGACCTGAAGCTCTTGAATGGTTTCCGTCGGAGGCGTCGGCAAACCCTCACCGATGGCATCGTAGACGGAAGTGTTCGTCTGCACCTGGCCGCCGGCGCCGAAGACCTCGCCGGTATTTAGAGTGAATCGGCTGTCGGCCATGTTGCTGGTGGAGTTGCCGTTGAAAAGGTTATCGGCGTTCACCGAATTGAAGGTGAAGCTGTTGCTGGTGTCGCGCTGGCCATTGGCCCAGATACCCTGGTTGCCTAGACCTTCGTTACTCCCCGAGCCGGAAAGGAAATCAGCGCTCGTGCCGGGCGCAAGAATCGCGAGCTGCGTGAAGCTGCCCGTGCCGAGCGGCGTGGACTGAATGACGTCGGTTCCGAGCGTGTAGCCGTTGGAGGTGTCGGTCTCATTCAATAGGGGCGTGGCATCAACGGTAACCGATGTCGTTATTTCGCCGGGCTGCAAGGTGGCTCTGACGGTTGTCGTCAAGTTACCTTGGACGAGAATTTGCGGATAGTCCGCCTTCTCGAAGCCCTGTTTGCTGATGGTGACTTCGTAGGTGCCGATGGGAAGGTCGGCGACGCTGAACGATCCGTCGCCTTTCGTCTGGGCGGTGACGGTGAGGTTGGTCGCGACGTTGCGAACGCTGAGGTCCGCCTGGGGCACGACCGCGCCGCTGGTATCGCTGACGACGCCGTTGATGGAGCCGAGTGTCTGTTGCGCAAAGGCGGCGTGGGGAAGGAATGCAAATACGGCCAGAAGGAAAATCGAGAGACACCCGAAGCGCACTCGTAGCGATCGCGTCATGACACGCCCCTTATATAATTGTTGCGGGCTGGCAAACCCGGCCGGCCCACACCCCACCGCCTTACATTACGGACACTTCAACCCCAGACCACCACACCCTAAGTAAACCGCGCCCATTTCCCGATGAAAAAATGCGTGTGAATAGACAGTGAATGAGAGAACGACACGGTGTACCTCGCAAGAAACGCGCATTATCATTCTGAGAATCTATGCAGTCAAGAAGGAAAAACTGATACGACTGTGGGCGATTCGGTGATCGGTACGATGCGGAACAGGATCGACGGCCCCATGCCGGTGCCCTATGATCGGTTCTCGACCGGATTGCGCGCGCGAACGCCGAAGTATCGCGACGCGGGAACGGATAACGCGGTGATTAAACTTTTGCGGACAGTGTTCGTTGTTGCGGGGCTGTGGCTGAACGTGTGGCCCGTTGCTCGCGCGCAAAGCGCGAACCTCGCGGCGGTGATTTCCGTCGCACACGGGCCGAATGCAGCGGCGCAGCGGTCCAAACATTACGTCGTGCTCGTGTCGCTCGACGGATTTCGGTACGACTACGCGGCGAAATTCGGCGCGCCGAATCTGGAGCGGCTTGCGGCGGAGGGAGCGAGCGCGCCCGATGGAATGATCCCGTCGTTTCCGTCGGTGACTTTTCCGAACCACTACACGATCGTGACCGGCTTGTATCCCGAGCATCACGGGATCGTCGAAAACAATTTCTACGATCCGGCGCGCAAACAAAGCTATGCGTCGAGGAATGCGGATACGGTTCGCGACGGAAGCTGGTATGGCGGCGTGCCGCTGTGGTCGCTCGCCGAGAAACAGGGGATGCGCACCGCGTGCTTTTTCTGGCCCGGCTCGGAGGCGGAAATCGCCGGCGAGCGCCCTTCGTATTATTTGCACTACGACAATGCCGTTCCCGACGAGCAGCGCATCGATCAGGTGATCGCGTGGCTGAAGCTGCCGGCGGCCGAGCGGCCGCATTTCATCACGCTCTATTATTACGAGCCGGATCATACGGGGCATCAGGACGGTCCGGAGAGCCCGCAAACCGGGGATGCGGTTCATCACGTGGATGCTTTGATGGGCAAGCTGATGGCGGATTTGAAGACTTTGCATTTGCCGGTCGATTTGATCGTGCTAGCGGATCACGGGATGACGACGGTGGAGGGCGACTGGATCGATCTCGACCACTACGCCGATCTTTCGAAATTCGTGACGGTGGGCTCGCTGCTGTACGCGCCGAACGAAGCGGCGGCGGAGCGCGCGTATAAGCAATTGCGCGGGGCGAGCGACAAGTTCGTGGTCTACCGGTGGCGCGATGTGCCCGCGTATTTGCATTTCAATCGCAATGCGCGCATTGGCGATCCCGTGGTGATTCCCACCGGGCCGTATTTGATTCGCGCGCATGCGCCGGACAAACCGGGGGCTACGCCAACGGGCGGCGTGCAGGCGCCGCCGAAGGGCGAGCATGGGTACGATCCCTCGAAGATGAAGTCGATGCGCGCGATTTTTTATGCGGCGGGGCCGGATATTCGCGTCGGGTACGCGGTGAAGCCATTTGCGAATGTCGATGTGTATCCGCTGATCGCGCGAATTTTGGGGCTGCATGTGGGGCGAATCGATGGGACTTTGGAGCCGGTGCAGGGGATCCTGCGGGGGACGCGCTCAGGAGCGCGGCAAAACTAGGCCCGCGCCAAACGCCGGGACACAGTACATGCCGCGGATAAACCTGCGCAACGGAAGCGCGCTTCGCGCGCGTTTCATTGTCGGACCTGGAAGGTCCGACCCCCTGAAGAAACGTCAAAGACGAAGATCCCAGGGCTGAAGCCCCTTTTTAGGTGCGCTTTTTCGCGGGACTGAAAGTCCCGCGCTTCCACCTGACCGCGAGATTGTGTCGTCACCGCGTCTCCGAATTGGCGCCGCGCTTAGGGGCGCCCCGCTACATTCACACCTTGGAGGGCCGGCGCGACGCCGCCCTTCGTTCCACTCAAGGCAAACTGGCGTCATCTTTGGGGCACGATGGGTTTGGCGTCCGCTTACTCGCGCGTGGAGGTGGGGGCGCGCCAACGCTGCTCCAGGGCCGGGATTATGGCGCCGCCTACGTTGGCGAGATTCGCGTCGGGGAGCGGCGGGCGCTCGGCGCTGGGATTGATCGAGCGCACGAGCGCGCCTAGCAAGCTCATCGCGGCCTTTGTTTTTTGGACCAAAGAAACGCGCGGTTTTTTGCCGTTGGCGCGGACCATGAGAACCGTGACGTCGTCGTCGGTGAGGTTGTCCGGGTGGCGGTCGGCGATCTCGGCGAGCAGCGTGTCGATCATTTTATTCGGCGGGACGTCGCCGAGCAGGCGCGCGACCCGCAGCAAGCCTTCCTCGCCGAACATTTCTCCATCGGCATCGCGGGATTCGATCAGCGCGTCGGTATAGGCGAGCAGGCAATCTCCATCGGCAAGCTCGATATCGAAATTCTGGTATTCGGTGATCGCAATGATGCCGAGCGGCAGATCTCGCGGCCCGGCTCCCGCGGAAAATTCGGATCCGAGAAAATTCCATTGCCGGTCGGCGGCGCTATACAGAAGCGGGCGCGGATGGCCGGCATTCGAGAGGATCAGGCGGCCGGTGGGCGCGAAAAACGTGCCGACGATAGCGGTGGCAAACGAGCCTTCTCGCGACAACGCGGCAAACTCCGAATTCAGCTCGCGAACAAATTCCGTCTGGTCGAGGCGATTGACGAAGCGGCGCATCAGCGTGCGCAGATCGGCGGCCGTGGCGGCGACGGTGGTGCCGTGGCCGGAGACGTCGGCGAGCAGGAGGCGCGTGATGCGGCCGGTGGCGCAACTCGAGGCGTAGTAGACGTCGCCGCCGCGCTGCGCCTGCTGGTAAGGCTTGCTGTAGACCCAGGCGTCGAGACCGCCGAGCTCGACCGTGCGCGCGGTGAGCTGGCTGCCGCCCCACACTTCCATGCACTGCATGTGCTGCGGCGATGATGGCTGGCGGCTCACCGGGCAATTATACCGGAATTTCGAATCGGAGTTCGCCGGCGGGGCCGCGCGCACGCGCCGGGAAAGAGGACGACACAGAGAAGCGCGGTTGCGATTCGTGCAAATCGCAAGCGCGCCCCAGGGTGTCGTCGAACTAGAAGCTGTACTTCAATGCGAACTGCATGATGCGCGGATCGTTGACCGTTTGGTTGAGAGCGCCCAGGCCCGCGGTGCTCGCCGGAGTGGGCTGGCCGAATGTGGGCGCGACGAAGGCCGTCCCGGCCGGGTAGAGATTCGCGTGATTGGGAAGGTTGAAAACTTCCCAGCGGAATTCCACCTGCTGGCTTTCGGTGATTTGGAAGAGGCGGGACAACGCCGTATTCACGATGATCGAGCCGGGGCCAAAGAGGCTGTTGTTGCCCACATTGCCGAAGGTGTACGGCGCCGGCGGAACAAAGGAGGCCGGATTCAGCCAGCAGTCTCGTCCTTTGGGATGGCAATAGGGGTCGGCGCCCGGCAGCAGGCTGGGCCGTTGCGTGAGACCGTTGCCGCTTCCCGAAAAATCGAGGATGAGGATCGGCGAAAAATCCAAGCCCGATTGCACGAGGCCGGAAAGAGAAACTCTCCAATGGCCGGCGATCATTTCGGTCACATGGTTCGAGAAGTGGGGCGTCTCCGCGACTAGAGATTCGTTGAAGATGAGGCGCGTGTCGGCGCTGGGACAATTGCCGCGATCCGCGTGGCGGTCGTACGGAACTTCTTCCGCTGCGAGGAAAAAGCCGAGCGTGGTGGTGTAGTTGTCGGAGATGCAATGGGACCACGTGAAATTGGTGGTTGAGGTGTAGTGATTCGCGAACCGGTGTTGAGCCGATAAGAGGAGACCGTTGTAGTTTCCCGTCCCCCCTTCTTCCAAGAGAAGCGTCTCGCCGTAGCAAGACGTGGTTGGCGAACACAGCGAGCCGTAGTGCTGGAGCATGCGGTTCTCGCTCAGGGTGAAGAGGCCCGGATTTCCGGGCGGGCCTGGGAAAGTGGAGCAGACGAAAGGAGGAGCGACCGATGGACACGGGCCGGGCGTGCACGAAACGCCATTCGGCAGCGGATACGCGACGGGGCACGGACCTTGCATGCCGGGATTCGCTTCGTTGTTGCCCCACAGATGGCGCTGCTGACTTCCGAGATAGCTGATCGAGAGCAGCCAGCTCGCGCCCACTTGGTGCTCGACGCTGAGGTTGTACTGCATCACGTATGTGGGCTTGATGCTCTGCGGGTAGCTGAACACGAGCGATCCCGGAAGATAGGCGGCGTTCGCCGGACCGGTGCCGACATATTGCGGGAAAGGATCTTCGCCGTTGTGCGTGACGCTACCCTGGTCCGTAAACGAGAAATTCGCCCAAGGATTGGTGAGGCAGGTCGTGGTGCAGCCGTTCGCGGGAACCGTGACGGCGCCCCCGTAGGGCTCTTCGAATCCGAACTGATCGTAGGAGAAATTCGGGAAATCGTAAAAGATGCCGAAGCCAGCGCGAATCGACATGCGGCCGTTGCCCTCGGGATCCCAGGCGACGCCGATGCGCGGGCTCCATTTGTCGAGCGCGTTCTTGGTCAATTTGTTGCCGACAGGGCCGCCGGGATCGCCGCTGAAGAGATATCCCGCCGGGGCGGTCGGGAATTTCGTGCTGTGAACGTCGTTGATGATGTCGGGCAGAGAGATCGTGACCACCTGCCCGTTGGGAACCGAGTGTCCGAAAAATGGATCCCAGCGAAGTCCGGCGGTGATGGTGACGCGGCGCGTGATTTTCCAAGCGTCCTGCGCGTAGATCGCGAAGACATTTTGGTGCTGGAGCGAGGGAATCGGGGCGTCTTGCGCGTAGCCGCTTGTGGCCGAGGTGTAGCCGAGCAGGTAGTCCGCGAGTCCCTGGCTGGGGAGCTGCGCGCCGGTGCGCGACCCGTCGAAAGTGAACTCTCCCTGGTTATTCAGATAGTTGGTGGCAAAGGCCCGGAGGTTGATGAAGTCCGTGCCAAACGATATCTGGTGAGCGCCGCGCGTGAAAGTCACATCGTCGGAAAATTCAAGTGTGTCGTACGGCTGGATGCTGGGCGTGGAGGCGGTGAAGCCGTAGAAGCCTCCGTTTACGTCGAAACCCGGCATGTACTTTGGAAACTTCGGCGGGCCCAGTTGATAGATGTTGATCGCGGAGGACGGCACGCCTGCGGCCGAAAACAGGTCCGCGAGATCCACGGTCGAGTTTTGGTCGGTGACGTTATCGCTGCGATTCGCCGTCGCGCGCACGTTGTTGACCATGTTGGAGCTGATCAGATAGGTGTCGCCGAGGGTGAGGCTCTGGACGCGGTCGGACTGGCCGTCGATGGCCGCGATGAGCAGGCCGCCGGCGCTGGGCGGCAGATCCGGATTGCCGGGAGGCTGAATCCAGTTCGTGATGAAGTAGCGCCCGAAGATCGTGTTCTTATCGCTCTGGTGATAATCGATGCGCGCGACTCCTTGATTTTCCGTGAAGTTCGCCGGAGATTGATACTCGATCGTGCCGCAAGCATCCGCTGCCGGCGCCACCGGCAGATGGCTCTCGAGCGCCATGATGACGGGACTGTACTCCGCCGGATTAATCTGGTTCGGCCCCGCGCCACCCGTGCCGTAGGGAGCTCCCAAAATCGGAGTCGTGCCGAGGCACGGCTGAAAATTTCCCGCCAGCATCGCTGCGGTGGGCAAAGTCGTCGTCGCTGGATTGGTGGAGCGCTGGATGGTGTCCTGCCAGCCGAGGAAGAAAAAGAGTTTGTCCTTCTTGATGGGGCCGCCGACCGTGCCGCCAAACTGATTGCGCTTCAGGTCGTCGCGCGGTGAGTTAGCGAGCGCCGCTTGCTCGGAGCCGGCGATGACCGGCGAGGCGGCCGCGAAGGCCGTGTTGCGCGAATCGAAGATGTAGTTGCGCAGGTATTCGAAGGCGTCGCCGTGAAACGAGTTCGTGCCGGACTTGGTGACCACGTTGACCGTGCCCGACGGGTGCGTGCCATATTGCGCGGGCAGCGAACTGGTCTCGACCTTGAATTCCTCAACCGTATCGGGGAAAGGCAGCGGGAGATTCTGATTGCTCAGCGGATCGTTGTGCGTGCCGCCGTCGAGCCAGTAGGCGACGCTGCCCTGCGCGCCTCCCGCGATCGAAATGACGGCGGAGGACGGATACGACGCGCGAAACGCTCTGCCCTCGCCGACGGCCGGCGCGAGAGACAGCAAATCGGTGAGCTGGCGTCCATTGAGCGGCAGATCCTGGACTTCCTGAGGAGCGGTCACTTGGCCGATGCCGGTGTTCTGCGTATCGACCATCGTGGCTTGGGCTTCGACGGTCACCTCCTGGGACATCGTGCCGACCTTCAGCGAGACGTCGATTGTCGGGTTCACGCCGACCTCGAGGACGATGCCGTTTTGGACGTACTTGCTGAAGCCTTCTTTCGTGACCGAAAGTTGATACGGCCCTACCGGCAGCTCGGGCAATAAGTAGTCGCCATCCGTGCCGCTGGTCGCGGTTCGCACCGCGCCGGTGGCCGTCTGCGTGAGACTGATTTGGGCGCCGGGTACGGGCGCACCGGTGGCATCTACGATCGTGCCGCGAATCTGGGATGTGGAGATGGTTTGCGCCGAGAGGATCGTGCAGAAGCAGAAAACAAAAAAGCAGGGCCCGATGACGAACTTGGATCTCATATTCCCCCCAAGAGATCGGTTCCTCTATCGCGTTAGGCCTGGGCTATGGCGCGACCCTATAGCAGAAGAAACTTCGCGGTGTCAATCAGGAGTTTCATCGAGGCGCGGGGGCGCTCGTTGGGCGGGACTTCTCTTCCGGAACGCTCGCGAAGTCGGTGCGGCGACCGCGACGGACATGGGAGCTTCGCTTTCATGAGCTTGCAGCGGGCCGCGCGTGTGCCGGTGTGTCGAGAAAGCAGATTCCTGGCTACGCCGCGCGCCCGCAAAAAGCGCGGGGAAGGCAAGACGCGCGACTCCGCTCGGAATGACAGTTCGACATGCCAGGCCTAGCTATTTCTTTCGAGTGACGCGGCTCAGGCGGCCGTCGTCGGTGAGGATGTAGAGAGAGCCGTCGGGAGCTTGCACGACGTCGCGGACGCGCTGATTGAGATCCGTGAGCAAGCGTTCTTCGGCGACGACCTTATTGTCCTGGATGACGAGGCGGATCAGCGCCTTTGCAGCCAGTCCGCCGACGAAGAGATTGCCCTTCCACTCCGGAAACATGTCGCCCGTGTAGAACATCGCCGAGCCGGGTGCGATGTCCGGATACCAGAAATATACGGGCTGCTCGGTGCCTTCCTTTTGCGTGGCGCCGGTGCCAGCGATCGGGTCGCCGTTGTAGCGGCGGCCGTAGCTGACGTTGGGCCAGCCGTAGTTGCCGCCGGGCTTGATGATGTTGACCTCGTCGCCGCCGAGCGGGCCGTGCTCGACGACCCAGAGCTGCCCGGTGGCGGGATTGATGGCGGCGCCCTCGGGATCGCGGTGGCCGTAGGAATACGTTTCTGGCAGGACCGTCGGATCGTCGAGGAACGGATTGTCCTTGGGAATCGAGCCGTCGGTATTGATGCGAATCACGCGGCCGGTAAAATTGCGCAGGATATCGGGATCGGTGGTTTCGTGATTCGAGCTGTCATAGGCCGCGTCGTAGAAGCGGAAGCGGTCGGCGCCGGTGACGAACATGGTGCCGTCGGGCGCGAAGACGATGCGGCGGTTCGCGCCGTCGATCAGCACCTGGACGTTTTCGAGATGCTTTTCGTCGTCGCTAAGGCGCGCACGAGCCAGACGCTCTTCGCCGACGCGCATCGTGCGACGTTTCGCGACGGAAGCGTCCCAGACGTTCTTATAGAAATCGTCGATCGGATAGGCCCCGGGATCCTCGCCGGGCGGCGGCGCGAAATAGGTGAAATAGATGAGGCGGTTGTGCGCGAAATCGGGATCGAGGGCGATGTCGTGCAGCGATTCGGCAGCGACGATCTTCGTGTCAGGCACGCCGGTAACCGGCGCGGAGTAGAAACCGTCCGCGTGCGCGACGCGAATGAAGCCGTAGCGCTCGGTGACGAGAATGTGGCCGTCGGGCAGGAATGCGAGCGACCAAGGTCCGTTGAAGCGCGGGATGACCGTGTCGACCTGGAGCGCCGGCGATTTTTGCGCGGGCGGCGGCGCGTTGGTCTGGCCCGGGAACGCGGGCTTGGGCGGCGGGTAGTCGGAGGCTTTGGCTTGCTGCGCGTGTGCCGGGGCGCAGGGGATCGCGAGGAGCATGAGCGCGAGGGCAGAGTAGAATGCTGAGCGAGATACGGCTCCTGCGAACGTGAATCCTCTCATCTTATAGCTCCTCGTGAGATCAATCGCGCTTGGCTAGGCGGTCGCACCTGAACAATTCCGGGCTAAAGGACCCGGCGCTACGTTTAAACCTTATATTGCGCGCGCGATCTTACTCGGAGTGTGGGTGGTTGGCAAATCGGGGCGCGACGACCGATCCGAAAGGGCTGTGCTAACATCCAATCCGTTTATGGCGAAGAATGGGGCGGTTTACATCGTGAGCGCGGCGCGCACGCCGATTGGAAAATTCGGCGGGATGCTGGCGGATTTTACCCAGCCCGATCTGGGGACGATTGCGGTGCGGGCGGCGCTCGATCGCGCGTTTGGCGAGCCGTTGCCGCTGGAGCGAACGCCGGGCGAATTCGACTACAAGCCGCTCGATGGCGGCACGGCGACTGCGGCGCTCGCGGCTGGGAATGGCGCGATCCGGCGCGGGCATAGCGATTTGCCGTGGCATGTCGATGAGGTGATTTTCGGTAACGCGCGGCCGGCGGGCGTGGGGCCGAATCCGGCGCGGCAGATCGCGTGGCGCGCGGGGCTGGGCGACGATGTGCCGGGGTTCACGGTGAACATGGCGTGCGCCTCGGGGCTGCGCACGGTGATGCTGGGCTGGCAGGAGATTCTTACGGGCGGCGCGGAGATCGTGGTGGCGGGCGGGGCGGAGTCGATGAGCCGCGTGCCGTATCTGGTCGAGGGGCGCTGGGGATTTCGGCTGGGCAATCAGCCGTTGATCGACGGAATGTACCGCGACGGATTCCTTTGCCCGATCTCGAAGATGATCATGGGCGAGACGGCTGAGTTGCTGGCCGAGCAGTACAAGATTCCACGCGACGAGCAGGACGCGTTGGCGCTCGAAAGCCACGCGCGCGCGGGCCGCGCAGCCACGGAGTGCCATTTTCAGGAAGAGATCGTCCCGATCACGATTGTCGACAAAAAGAACAATACGACCGTGCTGCTGAAAGACGAGCACGTGCGTCCTGATGTGACGATGGAGGCGCTGGCGAAGCTTCCGCCGGTTTTCAGCAAGACGGGCACGGTCACCGCGGGCAATTCGAGCGGCATCACGGATGGCGCGGCGGCGGTGGTGCTGGCGAGCGAGCGCAAGGTGCGCGAGCTCGATCTCAAGCCGATCGCGCGCATTGTGGATGCGACGGTGGCAGCCGTCGACCCGCGCGTGATGGGCATTGGACCCGTGCCGGCGATTCGCAAGCTTGCCGAACGGACCGGCACGAAGCTCGCGGACTACGATGCCGTGGAGCTGAACGAAGCGTTTGCTGCGCAGGTGCTGGCCTGCGACCGCGACTTGCATTTCGACCGCGCGCGCCTGAATCCGAATGGCGGGGCGATCGCGCTGGGGCATCCTATCGCGTGCACCGGCAGTCGCATCCTCACCACGCTGATTCACGAAATCCGCCGTCCAAATGCCCCGGGAGGCGCTCCCCGCGCGGGCCGCAGGGGCCTTGCTACATTGTGTGTGTCCGGCGGAATGGGCGTGGCGGTCGAAATCGAAACAGTCTAATCTTCTTCAGGGTGCTTTCGGGGGTGCGGCGGGCATTTTCCCGGGCTCGCCTTCCAAAACCCGCATTAAACGGAGCGATTTCATGTCCTTAGAGCCGCGCGGCGGAGTAGAAGTCCTCGGCACATTGGCGCTGGCTGCGCCGAAACTTGCGGATTTCCAGTTCGTGAAGGCGCGCGTCGAGGGATCGGTGGCGCGGCTGACGCTCGATCGTCCCGAACACAATCTCCTCAACGAGCGGATGATCAGCGAGCTGACCGCGGGGATCAATACACTCGGCGAGCAGAGTCACATCAAGCTGATCGTCCTCGATTCGGCGGGCAAGACGTTTTGCGGCGGGATCGAGCTCGGCGAATATACGCAGCGGCGCGTTTTTCAGCTGCTGGACGCGTTTCATGGCGCGTTTGCGGCGATGCTCGATACGTCGAAACCGCTGCTGGTGGTGGTGAACGGGCCGGCATTCGGCGGCGGCGCGGAATTGGCCGCGCTCGGCGATCTCGTGGTTGCGACTCCCAAGGCGAAATTCGCGCAGCCGGAAATCAAGCTCGGCGTGTTCCCGCCGCTGGCCGCGGCTGTGCTGCCCTACATTCTGGGGCCGAAGCAGGCGCTGGAGCTTGTGCTGACCGGCGAGACGATTACCGCTGAACGCGCGCGCGATATCGGGCTCGTGAACTGGCTGGTGCCTGAGGAGGAATTGGAAAAGAAAGTTGCGGACGTGATTGCGAAGGTCACGGCGCAGTCGGGTCCTGTGCTGACGATGGCGAAGAAGGCCATTCTCGGCAGCCTTGGCGTGACGCTGCGCGAAGGGGTGCGCAACTCGATGAAAGTTTTCCTCAACGAACTCGCCGAACTCGAAGATTCGCAGGAAGGTTTGCGAGCGCTGGTTGAAAAACGCGCGCCGAAGTGGAAGAACCGCTGAAACTCTCTCGTAAATGTACGCGCGGAGAGTTTCTTCAGGGGCTACAGCCCACCGTTTTTCGCTCCAAATGTCGGAGCTGAAGCTCCGACCCCCTAAAGAGCAAGAAGAAGGCCGGCGAGACGCCGGCGCTACGCAAACCGCTGCTCGCCGCAGCCTCTGACCGACCCTCGGTGCTCCGATCGGATTTGAATGGATCCCTTTGGATTGACATGAGGGTGAGCGCGGCTTAGACTCGCGAGCTACAATTGAACTGGCGCGGGGATTCTGGAAGGCCGTGAAAATCGGCCACGGTCCCGCCACTGTGATCGGCGCAGCGCGAATCGCGCAGCCCGAGAGTCAGGAACGCCCCCGAGAGCCAGACGGAGCCAGCACTCTTCGCGAGAAAGAGAGCGGCGATCAGCCTCGCTATTCTCGCGAGGCTTTTTTGTTGGAGGCAGTGGCGAGTGGCTAGATGTGAGCCGGCCGGGCGGCTCTTCGAAACACAGAGGACACTGAGAGGGGCACGGAGAGCACGGAGAAAACCACGAATCCACCGCAGAGACGCAGAGGATGCAGAGACAGGAACAGATCGCTCGCTTCGCTTGCATCTTCGCGGGCGGGTTCGGTTTACATGGAGAATTCAGTGGGCGCGTTGGTTGTGAGGACCGCTATCGTCGGGATGATCTTGTGCGCGTTTGCGTCGCCGCGAGCGGCTGGTGGGCGGTTTGCGGCGCGCGGCGGGGCGCAGGCGAGCGCTACGCGCGTGGTGACCGACGAAGTGGGGCGGCGCGTGGTGATGCCGGCGCAGGTGAATCGCATCGTGACGCTCGCGCCGAATCTGACGGAGACCGTGTACGCGCTGGGCCTCGAAGACAAGCTCGCGGGCGACACCAACTTCTGCGACACGCCGGCGGCCGCGAAGCAGAAGCCGCACGTGGGCGACCCGCAGAATCCGAGCCTCGAAGCGATCGTGGCGCTGCGGCCCGATCTGGTGCTCGCGACGACCTCGATTAATCGCGAAGAGACCGCGGACGCGCTGGCGCGGCTGGGCATCGCCGTCTACACCACCGATTCGCATACGGTGCGCGGCACGCTCGATTCGATCGCGCACATCGCCGACGTAGCCGGCGTGCCGGACCGCGGAACAGCGCTCGTGACGCACCTGCAGAACCGGCTCGACGCGCTGCACGCGAAGCTGGCCGATGTGACGATGGTCCACGTGCTGTTCGTGGTGTGGGAGGATCCGCTGATCACGATCGGGGAAAATACCTTTATTGCGGACGCGCTGCGTTGGGCCGGGGCCGAATCGATCGTCCTTTCGGACAGCAACTGGCCGCAGCTGAGCCTGGAAGAAGTGGTGCGGCTGCAGCCGGATTACATCGTGTTCACGAGCGGCCACTCGGGCGCGGCGAAATCGGAGCTGGCTGATTTGCGCGCGAAGCCGGTGTGGCGCGATCTGGACGCGGTCGAGATGGGGCACGTGGTAGATGTGAGCGAGGAAGCGCTGCGGCCCGCGCCGGGACTGGTGGATGCGATCGAGCAGCTCGCGCATGAAGTCCATCCGGAAGCGTTTGCGCGGAATGACGAAGGCCGAGATGCGAAATTCGACGCGCGGTTCGCGTTCGCCGGCGCGCAGGAAGCCGGATGGGAGTGCGACACGTGCGGCCGCTGACGTCGCGGCGCGTGGCCGCGATTTGCCTGGGGCTGGGCTTGGTGCTGTTTGCGGCTGTGGTGATTTCGCTGCGCATGGGCGCGTATCCGATCGGCATCAGCGATATCGTCACGACGCTGGTCCAGGGCGCGCTTGGGCGCTGGAACGACATTCCCTCCGAGTACAAGCTGGTGGTGTTCGGGCTGCGGCTGCCGCGGATTGCTCTGGGGATTCTGGTGGGCGCAGCGCTGGCAACATCCGGCGCGGGTTTTCAGGCGCTGCTGCGGAATCCGCTGGCCGATCCATACGTTCTCGGAGTTTCGAGCGGGGCCGCGCTCGGCGCGATCATCAGCCTGATCGCGGCGCCGCACGCACCCGGTCTGATTCAAGTGGCTGCATTCGCCGGGGCGCTCGCGACAATTGCGGTCGTCTATTTTCTCGGGCGGCGCGGCGGGCAACTCGATAGCGCCACGCTGCTGCTGGCGGGAATCATCACCGCGTCGTTTCTTTCGGCTGTGATCATGTTTCTGATGACGACGCTCAGCGGGCGCGACCTGCGCGGGATGGCGTTCTGGCTGATGGGCGATCTGCAGGGGCCGTCGACGGTGAATACGAAGTGGCTCTACTTCGTCCTGATCATCGCGGTCGGCTCGATCTATTCCACGGCGTCAGACTTGAATTTGATCCTCACGGGCGAGCAGGAGGCGCGGCATCTCGGCGTGAACGTGGAGCGCGTGAAATTCGTGGTGTACGTCGCGGCGTCCGTGCTCACGGGGCTCGCGGTTTCGGTGAGCGGCGCGATCGGCTACGTGGGGCTGCTGGTGCCGCACCTGATGCGCATGCTTTTCGGCAGCGATTACCGGCTGTTGATTCCAACGTCCGCGATCGGCGGCGCGATTCTGATCGTGGTGGCGGATATGCTCGCGCGCACGGTGGTGGCGCCAACGGAGCTGCCGGTCGGCGCGATGACGGCGCTCGCGGGCGCGCCGGTATTCATTTACCTGATGCGGCGGAGGGTGCGATGAGCACGCCGACGCCTTCGCTCGCCTCGCCTAAGCCGTTTGCGCTGGGCGCGAATGTGCCGCGCGTGAAGGTGGAGCAGGTGAGCTACGCCTACGCGGCCACGGACAGGTCCGCACCGAAATTCTCGCTGGGCCCGGTGAGTTTTGGGGCCCGGCAGCGCGAGCTGGTGGCGATTCTCGGTCCTAACGCGAGCGGCAAATCGACGCTGCTGCGATTGCTCGCGGGCATCGAGAAGCCGCTCTCGGGCCGGATCGAAATCGACGGCACCGAAATCGGCAAGCTCGATTTGCGGACGCGCGCACAGCGCATCGCGCTGGTGCAGCAGGAAAGCGAGCTGCTGTTTCCGCTGCGCGTGTGGGAATACGTGTTGCAGGGGCGCTATCCGCACGGGCGGCGGCTGCGATTCGAATCGGATGAGGATTGCCTGCTCGCGGGAAACGCGCTGGCGCAGGTGGGCGCGGATGCGCTGCGCGATCGCTGGATGGACCGCCTGTCCGGCGGCGAGAAGCAGCGCGTGATCCTGGCGCGGGCGCTGGCGCAGCAGCCGTCGCTCCTGCTGCTCGACGAGCCGACGCAGCATCTCGATATCGGCGGCAAAGTCGAATTGCTGCGGCGGCTGCGGAAGCTGGCGGATGAAAATCGCTACACGGTGCTTGTTGTGACGCATGAGCTCGATCTTGCGGCGGATTTTTCGGACCGCGTTGTGCTGTTGCACAAGGGCAAGTGCTTGCGCGTGGGGACGGCGGCGGAAGTGTACGAGCCGGAGCTGTTGACCGAGGTGTTCGAGGCGCCGATTGAAGTCGAGATGCGCGCTGGGGGAAAGCCGCGCGTGATTTTGCGCGGGAATTCGTAGGGAAGCGAAATTCGAAATAGGAAATTCGAAACGGGGTCTGTCGGATTCGAAGCGGAGATCGGGCGGGTTTGAAACCCGCCCCTACTAGTTCTGAACTTCTCTCGCAGTGGGTAGTTTGCACTAACGGCGGTTGGAGCTCAGTGGGAACGCGCGTGGTAGATGGGCGCAAAAGCCCCACCCTCACAAACCGAGGATGGGGCACCCGGAACTTCTAGGACCAAACAAGAGACTTCTAGAGATTTTCGTTTTCTGTTTCGCGGGGGCCGTTTTTTTCCGCTCTCGCAAACGCTGGCTTCTTAGTCGGGGCTGGTGTCGACAATCACCTGAGACTCCGCGCACGGGAAGACGGTGTGAATCCGTCGCCGCCGCGCGACTGTAAGGCGAAGTAGTTTCGGCGCGCGCCACTGGCCCGCGCGGTGAATCGAAGCCATTCGATTCGCTGGCGGGATGGGAAGGCCGCGCCGCAGTTCCGATCGATTCGATCGGGACAATTCGCCAAGCCAGGAGACCGGCGGAGTCTCAATCCCGATTTCGCATGCAGATCGCATGCGCCGATCGGGACAACCTTCAACTCCCGCGCGAGAGGGAGAGGAGGACACCATGAGACTTCGTGTTTTTGCTCTGCTCTGTTTTGCCCTTCCGCTGTTTTCCGCTTGCACGACCATCGCACAGACATCGGGCGCACACACTTCCGCTTCCGGCTCGCTCCGCTCCGCGACGATTCAAGGAACCGTCTACGACCCGCAAGGCCGCGTGGTGGTCCGCGCGAGCGTGAGCCTGCTCTCCGCGATGGTCGCGGTCGGCGGCACGCAAACCAATTCCAAAGGCGAGTATCGATTCGACGGGCTGCTCGCGGGAACGTTCACGATTGCCGCGAATGCGCCCGGATTTACGGCGCTGCTGCAGGAGGTCGGCGTGGCGAGCGGTGAAACGCGCACTGCCGACCTGCATCTTGCGCTGACCGCGGTGCAGGATCAGGTGGTGGTGTCGGCATCGCTGGGCGGGGCGCTCGCGCCGCAGACGGGCTCATCGGTGACCGTGGTGACGCAGCAGGAGATTCAGGACGAGGGCGTCGACACGCTGGCCGATGCGCTGCGCAACGTGCCGGGCGTCGCGATCAACCGCACGGGGCAGCTCGGCGCGGTGACGAGCGCATTCATCCGAGGCGGAAATTCGAATTACGACCTCGTGATGATCGACGGCATTCCCATGAACGATTTCGGCGGCGGCTTCGATCTCGCGCCGCTGCCCGTCGATGGAGTGCAGAGCGTGGAGGTGATGCGCGGGCCGGAGAGCGCGCTCTACGGCGAAAACGCCGTCGCGGGCGTGATCAACGTGATCAGCGAACCCGGCGAAGGCGCACCCCATTTCAGTTTTCTCGGCGAAGGCGGCAGCTACGACACGTGGCGCATCGCCACCAGCGGCGCGGGGCTCACGCACGGGCTGAGCTGGTCGTATAGCCTGGCGCGGCTTAGCACGCAGGGGCCGGTGCCGTACGACACGTATCGCAATCAGACGTCGTTCGTAAGCCTCGGCTATTCGCGCAGCCCGCGGCGGCAATTCAACATTCACTTTTTCGGCGACGCGGGGCGCGAGGTGAATCCGGGGCCGTGGGGCTCCGATCCGGACGGGCTGTATCCGGGATTCGCGGCCGCGGCGACATTTGAGAAGCAGGATCTTTTCGGCTATCAGGCCAATTACACTGAACGATTTTCGAACCGCTTCCAGCAGGTGACGACAGTGAGCGCGGCCACCGATCAGTTTTCGTTTCCGTCGCAGTTCGGGAACTCGTTCACCAAGAACGTGCGTGTCGTCGCGAATACGCGCAGCGAGATCGCGCTTTCGGCGAAAGATTCGCTCGTCGCGGGATTCGAGTTCGACCACGACACGTACGAGGACACGTATGTGACTGATGCGAGCGAGGCGCCGTTTACGCTGCCGCGCGATACCTACGCGTTTTTCGCCGAGAATCGCTGGAACGCAGGGGACCGCTGGTTCCTCAGCACAGGCGTGCGCGTGGACAACATCCGCACCGGTGATTTGCCCGTGGACGAGACGGACGCGGGGCGGCCGTTTATTCCGGCCAGCTCGATCACGCAAGTCGATCCGCGAATTTCGGTGGCGTATCTGGCGCGGGAATCGGGCGACGGATTTTTCGGCGCGACGCGCATCCACGGGAGCTTCGGGACGGGCATTCGCCCGCCGGACGGCTTCGAGTTGGGCTTTACGGATAATCCGCAGCTGAAACCCGAGAAAAATATCAGCTTCGATTCGGGCGTCGAGCAGCGATTCTGGGGAGACAAGGCCGCGCTCGACACGACGTTTTTCTACAATCGCTACAAGGACCAGATCGTCACGCTGGGCGGATCGTTTGCGAATCTCAGCACGTTTTCGTCGGCGAACATCGCGAACTCGCGCGCGTATGGGCTGGAGGAGAGCTTGCGGTTGCATCCGGCCCGCTCTCTCGAAATCGCCGCGGAATATACCTGGCTGAATACGGCGATTCTCGCGCTCAACGGATCGACGAGCGACGTCGCGCTGCCCTTCTCGGTGGGCCAGCAGCTGATCCGGCGGCCGCGGAGTTCGGCAGGCTACGACGTGACGTGGACGCACCGGCGGCTGATGCTGAATTCCAATGCCAGCATTCGCGGCGCGGTCCTCGATCTCGAGCCCAATTACGGCAGCTACGCGTGCACACTCGGGCTGCAATGCCTTTTCTGGAGTAAGGGCTACGTCGACGCGAATGCGGGGTTCGCGTATCAGCTGCCGCACGGCGTCGAAATTTACGGGCGGCTGAATAATTTGCTCAACCAGCATTACGAGGAGTCGTTCGGCTATCCGGCTCTGCGGCTAAATTTCGTCTCAGGCGTCAAATTCAATTTCCCGGCGGAATCTTCGGGCGCGAGCCGCTAACGGCGCCGATCGGTTGTGAGTGGGGGCGGGTTTCAAACCCGCCCCTACGACCCCCCACGTTCATTCCCCAAAAGAGCGACTAATTCCGCCCAAGACAATGGAAAAAAGAAGTAGAGTGGGAGGCGGTTCCTCGCGAAATCAGATAGCTTCGCAGCGGCGCTACTCGCAACCAGAAAACCCCGACCAATCCCCTTCCACGTCATAGACAAAGACGCAAAGGAGCACACGATGAATCCCCCATCGAGACGGATTGTTTTCTTGTTGGTCGCAGGCGCAGTGCTAGCCGGCGCTGTCGTCATCAGGGCCCCTGTATATGGACGCGCCGGTGACGACGCTACCCCGGTCTTCGTTACCAAGATTCCGTCCGGATACCGCGACTGGCGATTGGTCTCCGTGGCGCACGAAGAAGGCAATCTCCACAGTTTCGCTGCCGTTTTGGGCAACGATGTAGCAATCAAGGCCTACCGCGACGGGAAGCTCCCGTACCCGGACGGCACCATCATTGCCGCGTTGCACTACAGTCACGTCCCGTCGGACGAAAACAACAAAGTCTTTGGCCGTGTCCAGTCTTACGTTCCCGGCCCGCCCACGAACACTCAGTTCATGATCAGGGACTCAAAAAAGTATGCCGCGACGGGAGGTTGGGGGTTTGGTCACTTCAATGCGGACGGGACTCCTGGCACCGACGCACAGCTCAAGACTTGCTTTCCCTGCCACGCGAAGGCTCCTCGCGACTTTGTTTTCACCCGTTACGCGCCTTAGGAACCGCCAGCGTCGTCGATCATGCCCGAGTGGGGCCGGTTTGAAACCCGCCCCCTATCGGCTATTCGACGCAGTATTGAGACACACGGAAACTCGCCATGAGCGTTCGAGGGCGTAAGGTCCTGCTGATTTGCGCTGGTCTGCACCATGCGTGGCGGCTAGCGGCCAGGTGGTTCGGTTGGCGCCGGCGTCGTGGGAGTTGGCTTTACGACGGTTGTATATCTGCCGTTGACGATCGGATTGCGGTCCGTCGAGGGGTCGTCGCAATCATCGGCGTTTTGTTCCATGCGGTCGATATCTTTCACGCGGTTCCAAATGAAGGTCACGTTGATGGGCTTGGCCAGCGCGATCGGATCCTCGATCATGAACTGAATCTGCATCTGATCGTGGCTCAGCATGCGAATGCGCTCGACGGTATGAAGTTCGTCGCTCATCGGCACGAAAGGAACTCCCGCTCCTCTCGCCAGCCCCGGAAGATAGACGGGCGACCTGATCGAAACGGTGTCGACCACCAACGTGTCGCCCTCCCAGTGTCCGATGGAATCGCCCTGGCTCATTGGCCACAGTTCATCCTTCGGAGGATGCGAGCGTCCATCGGTATAGATGTGCCGCACCGAACCAAGAAGACTGATGAGAGTCGTTTCTTCAGGAGTCACCCGCCACTCATATGTCCCGGGCAGCATCGTCGCCGGAAACCCGGGCGTCCAGCCGCATCCGCCGAATCGCCCGAATTCCTCGAATGCGGGCGGCTCCGCGCCGTCGGCAGTTTTGGCGGCGTCCGCCACCTTTTTCAGTTCGGCGAGCTTTGCCTGCCATGAAGGAGTGAAGGTCGCTTGCATTTGCGCGGCATAGACTTTCGCCCTCTCCATTCCCTTCGGGCCCATTTGCTGCCCGTCAAGTTCGTCCGTCCAGATATCAAATTCCCAAAGTCCCGACCAATCCGGCAGCTTGGCGAAAGCCTCGATGCGCCCTTTCGAAGAGGATTGCGCTCGAGCGAAGTAGACGCCGCCGGCGAGCAGTAGCGCCGCCACTACAATCGCCCCGCGAATCATGGTCGATCCTCCCCCGAATTCATCCACTCGTTTCATCTATTTGCCGTTTGGTTCCGGCACCGCACCGATCGGCTTGCCGTCCGGGCCGATTGCGGAAACGATCTGACCACCGGGCCGGCCATCGCGCAACGGATTGATGACCACTGAGATCTTGTCTCCGGGCTTCAGACTGTCGGGCTTCCAGCCGTGACGAATCAACTGGATGGGTGCGCCCATCTCCACACCCCATTCGACGGGAGCGGCGTTCGCGTCCTTCGGATCCGATACGAGCACCTGAATCCAGCAATGCGGATTATTCCAGTCGAATTCCTTCACCGTGCCGACGAGCGTCACTTGTTTTTCGGTGTCGAACATCGCGTGCGAGTGATGAGCGGACGCCGAGCCCGCCAGCAGCATAGCGGCAACGGCGATGAGGCCGTAATTCAGCACCCTGCTCATTTGTTTCTCCACAGATCCTGGATTGCGTGCATTCGTCGCGCGGAAAGCACAGCACACCGCGCGGGATTCTACACCAGAAATGCGCTGGCCGCGCAACGGCCGTTCGGCGCCGTCGTTTCAACTGAAAGTCGAATCGAATGCTTCCCGTGCTAGGCTCGACTCAGAGCAGAGGCTCGACCGCCCGGAGACGCCGGGGACTGGATTTGCGCTGATCCTCTAAGGGTGGCCGTCAGGAAACCTATGCGGCGCGTGGCTCCTTGCTCGGGTCCGCTACCCGGAGCCTAATTGCGGCATCAAACCGACCGGAGGACGACACCATGGGGAAAC
This sequence comes from uncultured Acidobacteriota bacterium, assembly GCA_963743335.1. Lineage (GTDB taxonomy): Bacteria > Acidobacteriota > Terriglobia > Acidiferrales > UBA7541 > Palsa-295. The sequence goes on along the minus strand of CAVUPI010000001.1, from coordinate 565,235 downwards.
TTGCGATTTGGGCTCAGTTGGAAGCGAAGCCGGGGAAAGAGAAGGAAGTGGAAGAGTTTTTGAAGTCGGCGCAGCCTCTGGCGGAAGCCGAGGCGGGGACACTTACGTGGTACGCGATCAAGATGGGGCCGGGGAAGTACGGGATCTTCGATACGTTTGCCGATGAAAACGGGCGGAACGCTCATCTGAACGGGGAAATCGCGAAGGCGCTTTTCGCCAAGGCGAGCGAGCTATTTGCCAAACCACCGGAGATTGCGAAGCCCGAGATTCTCGCTTTGAAATCCGCGCGGCAGGCAGCGACCCGGAGCTGAAGCCCTTTTTCTTGTGGCGCGCTTTTCGCGGGCCTGCCCTTCGTCTTCGCGCCCTTCCTTCGTCAGGGCGGGCAGGGTAAAAAGGTCCACGCTTCCAGCCCACGAAGAAAAGGCTGCCCGCCTTCGCAAAAAGCGCGAACGCGGCCGCTACAAAACCGGACTGAAAGCAAAGCCGCTCGCCTGCCCTTCGACTTCGCTCAGGGTAAAAAAAGGCGGCCGCTACAAATCCTTTGCCGCGCGAATCTAGCGCTCGGGGAGATTGAAGCGGATGCCGAAGCGGGCGGTGATGGGGAGGCCGAGTTCGGGGCCGCCGTTCAGCGAGAAGAGGTAGCCGCGGTCGAGGAGATTTTCCGCGGCGAAGTAGAGTTGCACGCCGCGGCCGACCGAGCGGGTCGCCATCGCGTCCAGCAGGAAATACCCGCCCATCAGGAACTGATTGCTGGTCGAGTCGTATTGCTTGCCCACCATGCGGCCGTCGAAAGAAACGGTGACGATCCTGGGATTTGCGTAGACCGCCTGGAAGGTGAGGTCGTGATGCGGGACTTGCGCGACCCAGGTATTCGCGAGCGACGGCGTGATGCCCGGCGCGCTGAGAATCTTTGCGTCGACGTACTGATAGCCGGTGGAGAGCTGGATGTGATGCGTGATGTTGGCGACGCTATCGATTTCGAATCCCGGCGCGGAGGTGCGGCCGAGATTTTCGCGGAGCTGCGTGCTTCCGCTCGAGGCGAGCGCGCAGTTGGGCGTCGTATTGGTGCACGGGACGTTCGAGACGGGATCGATCACCTGGTTGTAGAAAAACACTCCGCGCAGTTCGAGGCGCTGGCTCAAGGTGTGAACGTCGAGGCCCGATTCGACGCCGGTGAGGCGCTCCGGCTTCAGATTCGGATTCGCGTCGGTTGTTGTGGTGCCCTGGCGGAACGATCGATAGAGCTCGTTGAGCGTGGGCGCGCGAAACGCGCGATAGACCGACGTGGACCAGGATACGTGGCCGTTGAACTGATGCAGGAGCGTGGCGCGCGGATCGAAAACGTCGTAGGAGCGGTTGGCGTAGGCTAGCGTCGAAGCGGGCGGGGGCGGCGTGAACGGATCGGTGAAGAGCGACGCGTCGAAATTCGTCCAATGATCGTAGCGGCCGCTAAGAGACAGCAGCCAGGTGGGCGCGAGCTGGATGATGTCCTCGCCGAAAACGCCGACCGTGCGCTGGTGCCCGCCGGCGACTGTATCTTTTTTCGCGGAGAACAGGACTTCGTCGCTGTGGCCGAGCTCCTCGTGCTCGTCGACACCGGCGACGAGCGTTTGGCGCTTGCCGGCGGAGCGCGTCCAGACGGCGGAGACGCCGATGCCCTGGGCGGGGACGGTCTGCTTGTCCGTGGGCGTTTCGCTGTTGCGGCCCGCGCCGACGGAAGAAAAGCCCTGATGATACGTCTCGAAGTCGCCGTAGGAACGCAGCGTGAGCGAACCGATCGCGCCAAGATTCAGATTCGCGCCGAGAACGCCCTGGCCCATGCGAATGCTGTTGGTCTGGTAGGGCGTGCCGTTGTTGCGCGAGTCGTCGAAGTAGAGGCCGCGCGCGAAAATTTCGTTCTGGCCCTGCGAGCCGAACTTGCGGCCGACGGTGAGGTCGGCGGTGCCGTGCTCGGAATTCGCCATGGTGTCGATCGAGCCGCGATCCTGCTCCGGAACCAAGTAGTAGCCGTCGGTATGAAATACCTCGCCGCCGAACGTGGAAAACCAGCCGTCTTTTTCGCCACCCGCCCAGAGGGAAAGATTGGGCGTGTTCTGGTTGCCGTAGGAGGCGTCGATGGAAAGGCCGGCAGGGGCGGGCGGACGCGTCAGAAACTGGATCACGCCGGAGAGAGCTTCGCTGCCGTAGAGGCTCGAGGCGCCTTCCTGCGCGACCTCGACGCTGGCGATCGATGCGGCGGGCACGCGATCCCAGTAGACCCACGATCCGAAGGGATCGTTGAGCGGGACTCCGTCTTCGAGGACGAGCGCGCGGCTCGATCCGCTGCCGCTGCCTAGCCCGCGCAGCGACACGCCGAGCGTGGTGGGATTCGCGATGCGGCTGCTGGAGCGGCGGAACAAGCTGAAGCCCGGGACCTGGCGCAGAGCGTCGTCGAGAGTGAGCGCGGGAGTTTCCTGCAGATCCTGGCGCGTGAGTTCGATGTCGCTGACGGGTGAATCGCTGAGGCGCGTGGCGGTGCGCGCGGCAGTGACGATAACCTGCTGGTTCATGGTGAAAGGCTGCAAGGAAACGGTGAGATGCGTGGAGGCGCCAGCGGTGGCGGTCCACTTCTGATCGACCTGCTGGAAACCTTTGGCCGTGATGGTAACCGTGCCGGAATTGCCGGGCACGCGATCGAAGGAAAATGTTCCGGACGAGTCGGTGACCGTTTGCGCCGAATAGGAGTTGGCGTGCAATTGAACTTGGGCGCCGGGGACGGCCGCGCCACTTGAATCCTGGACGACCCCCTGGAGAGTTGTGTCCTGGGCGTGTGCGATTTGCGCGCAGGCCAGCGCGAGAAGGGCGAAAAGGGCCCAGCTGCGCGCGGCCAGCACGGCGCGCGCGATCCGGCGAGCAGAGACACCTGTCCAGCAGCCGACCGCGGCAGTTCGTTCCAATTGCACTGATTTCATGGGGATGCATTATAGCTTGAGGGTGTGCGGCTTATGGAAGCGTAGATTTCGGCGTTCGCGAAAGGCGGGCGCGGATATGTTATCTTGGCCCGGGGAAGTCCTCTCACCCTCAGGAGGGCAGAAATGGCACTGCCGCCGTCGGCGAAGCGTCGGAGCGACCGCGTCTCGCTGACCCTATTGCTCGAAGTTTCCGGCAAGGACAGCCAAGGACAGGAATTCAAGGAGCCCGCGAAGACTCTGCTGATTAATCGGACAGGGGCCGTGATCGTGTTCCCCCGCGAACTCACGCCCGAGCAAACGATCCATTTGCGGCGACAGGCGCCCACGGAATCGCACCGCGAAACCGACGTGCGCGTGGTGAATCAGTTCGGGCACCAGCGCGACGGATATCTTTACGGGATCGAAATCGAGGATCCTTCGACGGACCTCTGGGGCGTGGAGTTTCCGCCCGTGGCCGAATCGATGGAAGCCGTGGCGCGGATGTTGCTCGAGTGCAATTACTGCCGTAGCCGCGAGGTCGTCTATCTGAATGAGCTCGAGCTGCGGGGATTCGAGACGAATCGCGGCATCGCGCGGCACTGCAAGACGTGCCGCGTGCCGAGCATCTGGACGCAGGCGCCGCATGAAGACGAGAAAAAACTGAACGCGCGCGCGGCCCGCGGAAAAAAGACGAGCGATGGGGATGGCACGCCGGCCGAAGGCGAGCAGCGCGAGCGGCAGCGCATGCGGCTGAAGACGCGGCTGACGGCCTGCATCCGGCAGAGTGGCGCGGATGACGAGCTGGCCGTCTGCGAAGACATTTCGCCGGTGGGGATGTGCTTTCGAAGCAAGCGGCGCTACGACGCGGATGCATCGATCGAAGTGGCGGTGCCGTATTCGCCGGATGCGGCGAATATTTTTCTGCCGGCGCGGATCGTGTATTCGGAAGAGATGCCGAAGGCGGGACTGTTTCGGCATGGGACGGAATACCGGCGCATCGGGCCGCGGGCGCAGTAGGAAAGCCGACGGGCGCAGGTGGCGTGTGCGGAGAGCACGCCCGGGCAAGCCCAGGCGGCAAACAGCGGGAGCAAGCTCCCGCACTCCAAAGTGTCTCGGCATTGGCTCCAGCAAGCTGGCGCTAAAGAATCTAGCCGACCGAAACTGGGGTGCGTTCGCGCGTGCGGCGCGCGTGGTAGTGCATGGCGATATTGAGGTGGACGTTTCCCGCCGGTGTTTCAAAACAGAGAACCGTCGCTTCCGAATCCTGTCCCGCTTTCGCGCACTGATCTTCGGTGAGCAGCGATGGAGGGAACACCTTGAATTGAAATCCGCGATCATTGAGTTGTGTGACGGCGTTGCCAATCACCATGTTGGCGAGTTCGCAGACGGCCTCGTGGACGAGAGGCTCCGAGGGATCGACTTCGGCTCCGCTGAGATAGCCGGCCACTTGAGCCGCGGCGCGAGGCTCCATATCGAGGACGATGCGGCCTTCGATCTGGCCCTTGAACGTGACGACGGCAGCAAGACCCTTTCGCCGGTAGCCCTCTTCTTCCATATCGAGATCGACGATTTTCGCCGGGGCCTTCATCATGACGGCGAGAACCGAATCGAGCGAGCCGATGAAAGGCTGGATCAGGTCCATTCTCATCGCGAATTCTCCCCTGCGCCGACGGGAGAGGTGACGCCGTCGTCGTTGAGCACGTAGCGGATAATTTCGTAAAGCGCGTCAGGCTTCACCGGCTTCTGGACGAAATGGCGCGCGCCCTTTTGGAGAGCGGCGAGAATATTGTCCTGGTAGCCGACAGACGAGACCATGACGACGCGCGCATCGGGATGTTCCTGGACGATGCGCTCGACCGCCTCGATCCCTTCCATCTGCGGCATGGTGATGTCCATGAGGACGATATCCGGCTTGGTGCGGGCGTATTCGGTGATGGCGGTGCAGCCATCGCCCGCCTCGCCGGCCAGCTGGCCGCCGAAGGACTCGACCATCTTCGCGAGACTCTTGCGGGCAAAGACCGAGTCGTCCACGATCAGATAGCGGACCGGCTGCCGATCTTTCTTTCGTGTCAAAGGCTCAAATTGTTTCATGGCGTTCTCCTTCGCGAAGACCCTATTTCGGCGGATTCTTTTGTTGCGGAAGATGTGACCGGCTCGTCGGCCGGGCGTTCGGACATGCATTTCGCCTGCAGCATGCTGGCAAGAGCAGGAAGAGAAACAACGCGCGAGGCGAAACCGCGATCGATGGCCGAGCGAGGCATGCTGTCGACGATGCAGGTGTCGGGGCTCTGGGCGATGGTGAAGCCGCCCGCCGCTTGAACGGCACCGAGGCCCGCGGCTCCGTCCTCGCCCATTCCGGTCATCAACACCGCGATGGATTTGTTGCCGAACTCCTGCGCGACGGAATGGAACAGCACGTCGACCGATGGCCGATGGCCGTTGACGCGTGGCTGGTCGACGAGAATTGCAACGTCGCCATGCTCCATGCGCCGGACTTTGATATGGCGATTGCCGGGGCAAATCAGCGCGCGGCCGGCGAGTAAGAGATCGCCGGATTGGGCTTCCTTCACTTCGAGCGACGAGGATTCGTCCAAGCGACGCGCGAACATTTCGGTAAAACCTTCGGGCATGTGCTGCACCACGACGAGGCAGCCCGGAAAATCTTCGGGAAGCTGCGAGAAAAGATACTGCAGCGCGTTGGGACCGCCTGTGGAGATTCCGACGGCGACGATGCGGGAGGGCCAGCGCGGCTTGGTCGAGAAGGGGCGCGGCTCCTTGTGCTTGGGCGTGGGCACCGTGAGGATCACTTTGGGCGCGCCCGAGGATGCAGCGACTTTGATCTTGAGAGCCAGCTCGGAGGCGATCTGGCGGAGGCGGCCGAGAGCGGCGTCCTGCGGCTTGGTGACGAAATCGAATGCGCCGAGCGAAAGCGCTTTCAGGGTGAGCGACGCGCCTTCCTCGGTGTGGGCGCTGACCACGATGACCGGCACGCGATGCTTGCCCGTGATCTTGCGCAGCATCTCGAGGCCGTCCATGCGCGGCATTTCGAGGTCGAGCGTCACGACGTGCGGATGCAGCTCTTCGATCTTGCGGAGGCCGATCAAGCCGTCCATCGCGGTGCCAACGATTTCGATCGACGGATCGTCCGCAAGCGCCTGAGGAATCAGCTTGCGCATGAGCGCGGAATCGTCGACCACGAGGACGCGGACTTTTTGGCTCATGCGATTGCTCCCACGGCCGGGATTCGGGAGAGATGCGAAATTACCGCCGGAACGTTCAAGATCAGCACGACCGTGCCATCGCCCAGGATCGAAGCGCCGCTCACGAGAGGAGACGTGACGAGCTGATCCTCGAGAGGCTTGATGACCAGTTCTTCCTCACCCATCAAACTATCGACGGCGAGGCCGAAGCGGCGGCCTCCGCTGCCGATCACGATCACAAAGAGGCGCTTGGCGCGCTCGCTGACGACTTGAGGGCCGAGTTTGTCCAAGCGCACGAGCGTGAGGACTTGCTCGCGCAACTGGAAGACCTCGTGATTATCGACACGATGAATTTCGCCGTCGGTGATGCGCGTGATTTCGGCGACCGACGCGAGCGGCACGGCGTAGAGGCGACCATGAACGCGGAACAGGAGAGCCTGGATGCTCGCGAGGGTGAGCGGAACGAGCAGCCGAAATGTGGTGCCCTTGCCGGGCTCGCTTTCGATTTCGACCGAGCCTTTGAGCTCGTCGAGGGCCGTCTTCACGACGTCGAGACCGACGCCGCGCCCGGAGATTTCGGTGATTTCGTCGGCCGTGCTGAGGCCCGGCGCGAAGACGAGCTGGAGTGCTTCCGTGTCGTTCAATCGAAGCGTATCTTCGGCTGAGATGATTCCATGCTGGATGGCGCGACGGACGATCTTTTCGCGATTCAGGCCGCGGCCGTCGTCGGAGATTTCGATTACGACCTGGTCGCCGTCGTGATACGCGTTGAGGCGAATCGTGCCGCGCACGGGCTTGCCGGCGGCCTGGCGCTCCTCCGCGAATTCGATGCCGTGGTCGGCGGCGTTGCGAACGACGTGGGCGAGCGGCTCGGCGAGCGCGTCGAGAATCGTTTTGTCGAGATCGGTATTTTGCCCGGCGATTTCGATGCCGATGTCTTTGTTGCGAAGCTTGGCTACATCGCGAACGATGCGCGGAAAGCGGCGGAAGAGCTGCTCGACGGGCACCATACGGATCTTCATCACGGATTTTTGGAGCTCGCCGAGAACGCGCGATTGGAACGAGAGGGCGTCTGAAAATTTCGCCTGCAGCGGGTCTTTCACGTGGCGGCGCTCGAATTCGGCCAGGGCGCGCTGCAGCATGGATTTGCTGATGATCATCTCGCCGACGAGATTCATCACCGTGTCGATGCGGCCGGCGTCGACGCGCAGCGTGTTTTCCGTGGCGGCGTGCGCAAGGCCTGCTGGCGCTCCCGTCTCGTGCGCTTCTTCGTCTACAAACGCGCCCGCCTCGCCGCGCCCGGGTTTGATTCCAGCGGCGACCGCGGCCGCTTCGGACTCGATGAGGATATCGAGCAGGTCGCGCGTGACCGGCTGCGGCGCGGGAATGCGATCGACGGAAATATTGCCGACGACCGATGGCACCATGCAGCGGCTGCGGATCCAGTCGACGGACATCGGACTCGAAAGGGCGGCTTCGATCAGGCGCACTTGCTCGGTGGCGGCGCCTTTTTCCGGGCGGATCGCGAGAACCTTTCCGGCGCCTTCGAGGGCTTTGCGGCCGAGCTCGTAAGCGGCGGCCGGCAAAGGCGTTTCGGGATCGACGTGCAGGGCGACGTTGTAAGGGGTCTCGCCGCGACCGAACGCTTCGGTGATCAACAGGCGCTCGTATTCGTTCCATTCGAACTTGGCTTGGGATGCGGGGTCCTGGGACTTCGGCGCAGGCGCATCGAGAAGACGGGTGATACGTTCGCGCAAGGCGTCGCCCGCGGGCGGCTGGAGCTTATTGCGGTAGGCCGCGAGCATTTCGTGGAAGGTGTCGGCGGCCGTGAGGACTACCTCGGCGATCGTGGCGGCATTCTGCTCGGCGAGCTCCGGGGTGAGCACATCCTCGAGCTCGTGGGCGAGTTCGCTGAGCTGACGGAAACCGCAGGCGGCCGAGTCGCCTTTCAGCGTGTGGACGGCGCGACGAACGTGGCGAAGCTGTTCCTTGTCGCGCGGCTGCTCTTCGAGCGCGAGACCGGCTTCGTTCATATTCTGGAGAATTTCCTCCGCGCTCTCGAAAAAGAGGTCGCGAAGCTCCGAAGCGTGTTCGTCGGAAGGAAAGCTCACTGAGGCCCCTCGAGTCGCTGGTACACGGTCGCGTTGTTCTGATGAATCATGTGGAACTTGGTGGTAAGGCCGAAGAGGCTCTCGGCGTGGCCGACGAACAGGTAGCCATCGGGATTCAGGCAATGATGGAACTTGTTGATCAGGCGCTTCTGCTCCGCCTCGTCGAAATAGATCATCACGTTGCGGCAGAAGATGATGTCGTTGTGCTGCGGCAGGAATTCCGCCTTGAGATTGTGAAAGTCGAACTGGACCAGGCTCTTGAGCGCCAGCTTCACCGCGTATTTGTCCGCGATCTTGTCGAAATAGCGCAGGCGGCAGGTGTAGTCGACATTTTCCATCTGCGACTCGCTGTATAGACCCTGCTGGGCGGTGACGAGCGCGGAATAGTTGATGTCCGACGCGAGGATTTCGACTTTCCACGGCGGCGGGATCAGCGGCTTCGGAGTCGGCATTTCGAATGGCAGCGGATTCCGGAGGTAGTAGTAAGCGAGCGCGTCGCAAACCATGATGGCGAGCGTATAGGGCTCCTGGCCGGTGGAACATCCCGCGCTCCAGATGCGCAGCGTCCAATCGCGACGCTCCTGCTTGCGCTTCAGAAGATCCTCGAGAGTGACTTTTTGAAAGAGATCGAGCTGCGGGCGAATGCGGAAGAAGCTGGTCTCATTGACCGTGAGATTTTCCAGCAGCGCCGTGAGCTCCTGCTTGCCTTCGCGGCTGGTGAGCAGGCGGTAGTAGTTGTAAAACGTGTCCATCTGACACGCTTTGAGGCGGCGCTGCAGGCGGTCTCGCAGGAAATGAGTGCGGCGCTCGTCGAAATACATGCCGCATTCCTGGTAAACCAGCGTTTGCAAAAGCTTGAGTTCGGGTTCGGTGAGCTGCACTTGCGTAGTGAGTGTGGTGGACATTCGTCCCTCGTTGTTGCTCGGGCCCGTTCGAATTCTTAGATATCTCTCGCCGCGCCGCTTCCGACGGGAACAGCGGCGAGGGCTTCGGCGGCGTCATCCAGGCGACGGAGCTCGCCGCGCTGCAAAATGCGGCCGAGATCGAGCAGAATCACCAGCCGCCCGTTCAATTTGCCTACCCCGGTGATGTAGTTGAGTTCGCCTTCCTGAAAGACGTTGTGCGGGGCCTCGATTTCCGAGGGCGGAATCCGCAGCACCTCGGACGCGGAGTGCACGATCAGGCCGATCACGCGGGATTCGAGCTCCACGACGACGATGCGATTCTTTTTGTTCGCTTCGAAGGCTTTGTCGCCGAACCGTTTTCGCAGATCGACGATGGGAATGATCCGGCCGCGAAGGTTGATGACGCCTTCGATGTAGTCCGGCGCGTTGGGGACGGACGTGATCTCGGGGACGCGGACGATTTCGCGGACGATGGAAATCGGGAGCCCGAACGTCTCCCGCCCAATGCGAAAGCCGACGACCTGGAGTTCCTTTTCCATGGTGTGCGTCGCTGTTCTCAGGATCGCACCAATTCCGCGTAATCCGCGGGAGTGTGGGTATGGCGGTCGGCCGACGCCGCGCGGCGATTTGCGGGGCGGCGGTTATCCGCGTGATTCTCTTCGAGCGAGAAGCGGTCCATCGAATCGAGCAGGACGCGCGAAAGCTTGGACATCTGCTCGGCGGTCGCGGCGAGTTCGGTGGAGCTGGACGTCGACTGCTGAACGAGTTCGCGCATGCGCTCCATGGCGCGTACGACGGCTTGCGCTCCGGAAGCCTGCTCCTCGACCGAGGAATTGATTTCCTGCGTGATTTCGGTGAGGCGGCTCGTGGCCTTGGCGATCTGCGAGGAGCCGTTCGACTGCTCCATCGTGGCTGCGCCGATTTCCTGCGAGAACTTGTAGACCTCGGAAACGACGTCCGAGATTTTGTCGAGCGCGAGGCTGAGATCCTTGTTGAGCAGCAGGCCTTCCTGAACCATGGTGGTGCTCTTTTCCATGTTTTCGACGGCTTCGCGTGCTTCCTTCTGAATCCCCTGGATCAGCTCGGAGATTTCCTTGGTCGACTGCGTGGATTTCTCGGCGAGCTTGCGGACTTCTTCGGCGACGACTGCGAAGCCGAGACCGTGCTCGCCGGCGCGCGCGGCTTCGATGGCGGCGTTGAGGGCGAGCAGGTTGGTCTGCTCGGCGAGATCGTCGATCACCTCGATGATCTTCCCGATGTCGTCGGCGCGGCGGCCGAGCACGTCGATGATCTCGGCCGAAGCCTGGATGGCCTGACTCGTGCGGTTGAGGCCGGTGGTGGCCTTGTCCATCGTGACCATTCCGGTTTGCGCTTCTTCGCGCGAACGGTGCGAGATATCGACGAGCATCTTCGCGGTATCCGCCACGCGCTGAATCGAAGTGACCATCTGATCGATCGAAGCGGAGGTTTCGGAAACGCTCGAGGCTTGCACCTGCGTGTTCTTCACCACGTTTTGCACGTTGATGCTCATCTCGTGCATCGTGCTGGTGACTTCGTCGATGGCCGAGGCGGCCTGCACGCTGACTTTCGCGGATTCGTCCGAAGCGGCGGCCATTTGCCCCGCGCCGCTCGCCACCTGCGAAGCGCTGTCGCGTACCTGGCGCACGAGATCGCGGAGGCCGTGCGTCATGCGGGTGAAGGCTTTCGCCATCGTGTCCTGCTGCGATCGCGGCTGGACGGTGACCGAGAGTTCGCCTTCGGCGATGGCCGCTGAGACGGACGCCATTTCTTTCAGATGAAGGATCATCTTGTTGAAATTCTCGGCGAGCATGCCCACTTCGTCGGCACGATGGATATCGATCGATTGATCGAGGTCGCCTGAATCGCCGATTTTGCGAGCGACGTCAATCAGATGGTAGATGGGATCTTTGATCGATTTTGCCGTGTAGAATGCGATGCCAACGCCCATCAACAGCGCGAGGAGCGTGCCGAGGGTCGTCATGATCCCGCTCCACATATCGGCATCCCTGGACGATGCGTTGGACTCGTCTTGAGCCCTCTTTACGGCGTTGCTCGCTTGTTCGAGCACACCGGTGGACTTATTGACCCAGGAATTGGGATCGTGTTGCAAGTAACTGATCTGCAGGTCCGCGACCGTGGCGTCGCCACTATCCACCTGGTGCCTTTTCGCGATCAGGTCTTTCGCGAAGCTTTCCGCCCACTGGTTTTCGTTGTCTTCCACCTGTGAGAGCGCCGAGCGCAGGTTGGCATCGTTGACCTTCATCTCGCTCTGCTTCAAGAGGTTCTGGAGCTCGGAGATTCCCTTGTTGGTTTTTCCCTCGTCGCGCAGGTCGCCGCTGAGCAGGTAGTTGCTAAGGGAAAGACGATTCTCCATCACCTTGTAACGGACATCCTCGATCGTCTGGACGTCGTCCAGTGTGGACTTCACCGCGTCCCGCGTGCTCGACTGGCGCATCACGGCTACGATATTGATCACGAACAGGAAGAGAATGATCGCTAGGATGGCGCCAAACCCCACGTAGAGCTTCTTGCCGATCGTCATGTTGAAAAGCCTCCGCTTCCCACTCGCCGAGCCCCCGCCCGTGTTGTTGCGTTAATCTTGCCCGCTAAATTCGAACTCGATGACTTCCGTGGTATCTTTTGGCCCCGGCTCGAAGCGCCATCTCTTCACGGCATCGAGGGCGGCGTTGACCAGCAGCGGACTACCGCCGATCACCTTGGTATTCGTCACATGCCCGTCCGCGGCAATCGTTGTTTCGATCTTGACCTTGCCGGTGACGTTCATCTGCTTAGCGAGCGCCGGATACTCAGGCGCGACTTTGACGCGCACCTTGCGCTTCAACGTGTCGATCTCGGAGTCCTGCGCCTTTCCTTTCGGCGGGAGCAGAATCGAACCGCCGAGAGTCAGGACCAGTCCAGCCCCCACGATCCAAACCCGGAGCTTCATCTTCCGTGCCGTGACCGATTCGCCGGTATTGCCGAATACCGAGTAGAATTTCTCTCTGATCGTCATTTCAAAAAACCTCCGCCCCCGCCTGCGAAGCCGCAGCCTCCTGTTGCGTTACTCCGGCTTGTCGAAGTCGAATATGAATGTCTCCGTCGTGTCCCTGGAACCCGCCTCGAATCGCCACTGCTTCATGGCATCGAGCGCCGCATTGACCAGCAGCGGACTCCCGCCGACTACCTTTGTGTTGACCACGCGACCGTCAGCCGCGATCGTCGTCTCAAGCTTAACCTTGCCCATCACGTGCATTTCCCGGGCGAGTTCCGGATAGACGGGCATGACGTTGTGTTCTACCTTGCGCTTGGTGCTATCGGTCGAAGCTTCCTGCGCCTTTCCCGTCAGCGGCAACAAAGCCGATCCCGCGAGAACCACAGCCAATCCCAGTCCCACAATGCCAATACGGGGCCTCATAGATGTTTGTCCCTTTCTCCTAATCGGAGAACTCCGGTCGTGGAAAATGCACGGGTGATGCCATGCGGAAAGGAAGCCGTAAGAGGTTATGTAATTGGGTAATAGGAGGGGTAAGGTCCATCAGGACAGTGGGTTGCCGGGACATCGGAGGTTGGCGCCCACGGACGGCCGCAGCGACAGTTGTCTCACGGGTCAATGGGAGGGGGCATTGGGGTCTCAGGTTGCGACGAAACCGAGTGGCGCTTAGAGCAACGGTACCGGGAGCGTTTCTTGACTCAAAATGAGATGAGGCCGTAACGTCTCAGTGTATAGGCGAGGCGCGCAACCCCTATCCTCATGCGTGCACTGAGACATATCCGGGAAATGCCTGCTCGTGTCGATGGCTCGCTCGAGAGCCTGTTGACGCAGTTTTCCACCACTACGCTGGAACTAAATCCGTCTGTCGGCCTGGCTGAATTCTCGAAACGCCTGACCTGCCGCGCCGCGGAAATGATGCTGGCGCACGCGGCGGTTCTGGCGCTAAGTCGCAGTGGCCAAAGCGATTGGGAAATCGCTGCGCTTGCGAAGGTCACTCGTGAGCTGAGCCGCGCGACGCAAAATCAACTTGCGACCGCCCTGGGGAAGCACTCGGCGAACTCGAGCCCGCTTCGAATTGGGAGCGCGACCGAACTCTTAGGCAAGGATGTCGCGGGAGCTTTGGGATGGCACGACGCAATCTTGCTGCGGCTCATGGGGAGCGAGGGAGAGTGCCTGGGGGTTCTTTGCCTGGCCGACATCGAGCGCGAAATCTCGGAAACGGAGCGGCGGCTTCTGGAAGCGCTGGCGGGGCACGCGTCGGTGGCTCTCGAGAATGTGCGCCTCTTCTCGCGGATCGAGCGGTCGCGGAAGCAGTGGGTGGAAGATATCGACGCGATTTCGGATTTCATCGTGGTTCACGACAAGGGCGGACGGGTGCTGCGCTTGAATCGCGTACTCGCCGATCTGTTGGGGACGCATCCCGCGGAGTCCGTCGGCAAGGATGTGGGCAAATTGGGGCTCCTCGATTCGCCGATCCACCCGGGGCGCTGCCCTTTCTGCCGCAGGTCCGAGGCCGCGCACGAGGAGTTCGTGCACACGGCCGGCGACCGCACGTACCTGATATCCGCTTCGCGCATTCACGGCGAAGAACCAGATGAAGTGCGCACGATTCACGTCCTCAAGGACATCACCGACCGGCGCGAAGCCGAGCGTCGCTACCGCCGCGAACGCGATTTCAATCGCAATATCCTGAACAACACGCAGAGCATGATTCTGGTGCTCGACACGGCGAGGCTGGTGAGCTACGCGAACCGGCGCTGCTTCGAAGCAGGTTATCGCGAGCAGGATCTGCTCGGGCATCCGTTGGTCGAGATGGCTGCGCTCTCGCGACGCCCCATCCTCGAAGAGGCGCTCGAGAGAACGCTGCAGGGAAGCTCGGTCGAGAATCTGGAGATCCCTGCGTTTCGCGGGAACGGCGCGACGGGAAAGTTTTCGATCAGCCTGAGCCCGATGCGAGACGAGAAGGGCGACATCAACAGCATCGTCGTCGTGATGACCGATGTGACCGATGCCGCCGATCTGCAGGCGAAATTGATGCACACGGAGAAAATGGCGGCGCTTGGGCAGCTCGTCTCGGGAGTGGCGCACGAAGTGAATAATCCGCTGGCGGCGATCGTGGGTTTCACCGATCTGCTGCTCGAAAACACGGAAATTCCCGAGGAAGCGAAGGGCGAGCTCAAAGTGATTCTGCAGGAGGCGCAGCGGACGCGCACGATCGTCCGAAATCTTTTGAGCTTTGCGCGGCAGATGCCCGCGCAGCGCGAGCCTCTACAAGTGAATTCCGTGGTGCAGCAGACGCTGAAGCTGCGCGCGTACGATTTGTCGAATCGGGGCGTCGAGACCGCCGAGCGTTACCAGGATGACTTGCCGCTCACCGTGGGCGATCCGAATCAGCTGCAGCAAGTGTTTTTGAATATCGTGAACAACGCGTACGACGCGCTTCAGGAAGTCGATCGTCCGGGGAAGATCGAAATCAGCACGTGGCACGGAAAAGGGCAGATCGAAATCGCCTTCCGCGACAACGGGCCCGGAATTTCGCATCCCGACCGCATCTTCGATCCGTTCTTCACGACTAAAGAGGTCGGAAAGGGCACGGGGCTTGGCCTCAGCATCTGTTACGGAATCGTGCGCGCGCATCGCGGAGAGATCATCGCGCGGAATAATCCGGATGGCGTGGGCTGCACGTTTCTGGTGCGCCTGCCGGTATCGACGCACGTGACTCATGAATTGCCCGCGTGAAAGACAACGATAAGGAAGAGATGAAAGAAGAATCGCGGCTCCGCTTTTTGATCGTGGACGACGAGCAAAGCATTCGCCGGCTCTGCATGACGGTGGGGCAGGGTCTGAACTTCGCGTGCGCGGAAGCCGAGACGGCCGAAGCGGCGTTCGAATGCCTGGAAACAGCCCCTCCGGATATCGTCGTGACGGATTTGAAGCTGCCGAGCCTTTCCGGCACGGACCTGCTGCGCAAGATCAAGAAAGCGCTGCCGCGGACGGAAGTGGCAATCATGACCGGCCACGGCTCGATCGAATCCGCGGTCGACGCCATGAAGCAGGGCGCTTACGACTACATCGAAAAGCCTTTTCGGGTGGAGAGGCTGCGCCAGCTGCTGCAGCGCATGGCCGAAAAAGTGCGGCTCGTGACGGAGAACCAGTTCTTGCGCGAGCGCGTGAATACGGAAACGCAGATGGAGGGCATTATCGGCACGTCGGCGAAGATTCAGGACGTGCTGCGGATGATTTCACGGCTGAAGGAAACCCGCACGCCCGTACTGATCACGGGTGAGAGTGGGACCGGAAAAGAATTGGTGGCGCGAGCGATCCACTTTCGCGGCCCGCTGGCCCAGATGCCGTTCGTCGCCGTGGATTGCGGCGCGCTGGTGCCGACGTTGATGGAGAGCGAACTCTTCGGGCACGAGAAGGGTGCCTTTACGGGAGCCGTGAAGTCGAAGCCCGGGCTTTTTCAGGCCGCGAACGGCGGGTCGATCTTTCTCGACGAAATCGGCGAGCTGCCGCTCGAAATGCAGGCCAAGCTACTGCGGGTGCTGCAGGAAAAGGAAGTTCGTCCCGTGGGCCGCAACGACAGCGTCCCGATAGACGTGCGGGTGATTGCGGCCACGAATCGCGATCTCGAAGCGGCTTACCGCGCCGGCACTTTCCGGAAGGATCTCTACTTCCGGCTGAACGTGGTGACGGTGCATTTACCGTCGTTGCGGGAACGGCGTTCCGATATTCCGCAGCTGGTCCATTGTTTTCTGGAGCGTTACGCGCCGGGACAGAACACGCAGATCGAACCCTCGGCCATGAAAAGCTTCCTGCAATACGATTGGCCGGGCAACGTGCGCGAACTCGAGAATTGCATCGCACGAGCGATCGCGCTGGGCGCGCACCGGACGATCGACGTGACCGATTTGCCGCCCACGATCGGAGGCGCGTACGATTCGGATCTGGCGCGGGAGGATGCAACCGAGCTTTCCACAACCGCGTTGGCCGATCTCGAGCGCATGACGATTCTGCGCGTTTTCGAGCAAGCCGGCGGGGACAAGGCTCTTGCTGGAAGGATGCTGGGCATCAGCCGCGCGACCTTGTATCGAAAGCTGAAGCGCTACAACATCGCGGCGCGTTCCTCGCAGAAACAGCTCGTCGAGACAGTTTCTTAGAGATTGAGACAAGCCGGAGCGGGCGATTCTCGAGTCCATTTCGGCGCAGGCCTGAGACGCGGCTGTGTCAGCCTGAGACAACGCGAAAATATTGCTCCGCGATCTCTCATCGTAAGTCACGCTGCACAAACCACTTCTGACCACTAGCTCGGCGAAATCTTTGGCTGCACTCGTGCAGTCCCTTCTTGGACGTGCTCCGATTGTCGATGTATACCTGTGTGAACTGGGGGCCTCTTGTCGCGTGACACTGTGATCGCTTCGCCGCCAACCGAGCAGACGTGCGTGGAAAAATTGGCGCAGCTGTTTCCGAGTGCGTCGGCGATTCGAATTCCGGTGCGCGTGACGACGGCCGGCGCCGGGCGGCGGCGCTTGCAGGAGCAGACTGTGATCGAATTTGGAACGGCGCACGAGGTGCTGTTTTCCTCGTCGCTGCCGCTCGAATTCGAGGATCGCGTGAGGCTGGTGAACTCCGATGGCTCGTTTGACGCGCGTGCGACCGTGGTCGCCGTGCGGTACCACGAAGGAGGCAAGGCCGTGGCAGCGCGCTTCGTGAGCGAGGTTGGAAACTGGATCATAAAACCATGACACCAAAAACTAGCGGCACGACGATGCAACCGCCCAGCAAACCGAAGGTCTCCGCTGCCGACGGTCCCGCGGATCTTGCAGCGCAGTGGGCCGAAGCCCGCGCCGTGTATCCGATCTACGCGGCCCTGGCGACCCAATTCAATCTGGCGCTGCTGCCTTACCCGGCCGGCGAGATGCCTCCGGCGCGGCCCACGCGGAGCGTCTTCGACAACGTGCTGCAGTGGCTCGGCAGCGTCGACGAGCGCGTGCTGGCCTATCAAATCCGCCAAGTGCCGTCGGAAATTCTGAACGCGAGCGAGGAAGCGCTGCGCTCGCTGATCCATCGCCAGCTGCGGAAGCCCGATAAGACCGACGCGGACCGCGACAAGATCGACCTGCTGCTCGTGCAATATTTCGCGATGTGCGCGCCCGAGCAGCTGTACAGCAAGGACATCACGCTCGACGACGTGGCGGAAGTTCTGCGGCCTGTGCTCGCGGAAGCGGACCCGACGCCGCTCGAATGGTGCGAGCCGCTCGAGACAATTCTGGCCAAAGTCGCATCGTGCCACAGCCTGCGCGATTTGATGGAAGCCGGGCTCGTGGAACAGGGACGCATGCTGAAGGATTCGGCCGGGTGCATGTTCTACGATCCGGCGGCGCTGGTGGCGTTTTGCCGCTTCAGTTTTCTCGTGCGGCGCGCGTTCATCCGTATGCTGCATGCGGACTTGCAGGCAGTGCGCGAGACGATCAACTCGCTGGACAAGCTTGGAGTGAAGACGATCGATTGCCGCCGCGCCGGTTTCTCCGCCGCTGAAACCACTATACAGCTGCGGTTTTTCTGCGAAAACTGGCGGCAGCCGTTTCAGAAGGACTACACCGAGAATTCGGTGAGCCATGCGTTCGAGCAGCTGCTTGCTCTTCGCGCCGATCTTGAAGACGCACTCGAGCGCACGAAGAAGCCCGCGAAGAAAGCTCCGGTTAAGGCGTCGAAGAGCATCGCAGCCACTGCGCCCCCGACGCACGCGGATGTTTCCGCCGCGGCGCCGATGATGTTCGAGGGGTTTTTCGCGGACGAGTCCGCGGAGAGCGCGGAGCCCGAGGCTGAGCCGGAACCTGAGCCCGCGCCGCAGGTCGTTTCCCAGCCCGCGCCGCAAAATCACCGGCCAGGGCCGCTTGCTGCGTCAAAGAAACCGGAAGCGGCCGAACCACCGGCGAAACGCGTGTCGCCCGCAAAACCAGAAACGATGGCCGCTGAGGCTGCGGTAGTGGTTCCGCCTCCTTCTTTCGAGCCGATGGACGCAGAGAAGTGCCTCGAAGTGATTTGGGAGCAATTGATCGCGGCGCCGCCTTCGCGCGGGCGTTCGATGTCCACGGTGGTTCTGCAGGACACGAAGGTTTTGCTCTCGTCGTGGGAAGTCGCGGCATTCGTGAGCGAAGACAGCCCGGAGTCGGAGGATCTGCGTCGCGCCGTTGTGGCACGCGCGTTGCTCGCGGTGGCCAGCGATCGCCGCAAACGATCCGGAGACGAAACTGCATTGAACGCCGCGCTCGGCTTGGCGCGCAACGAAGTGTCGTATTTCCACGGGCGCGTCGAACAAGCAAAACGCTCGAAGAATACGGAAGCGGCCGTCAACCTTGGAATCAGCACGAAACGGCTCCTTTCCTTCATGGAAGAAGCAGAGAAGCTCAAGTCCTGAGCCACCGTCCGATCGAAGAAAGATGCAATGCCACACTTGAATGACGCCAGCGTGCTGATCGTTTCCGACGACACGGAATTCGCGCGCGCGGTCGTGGGGCACTGGCAGGCGGAGCCGGTGGTTCCGGAAATCACGATTGTCACGAGCGACGTTTGGCGGCCGGGAAGCGAAGCGAGATACGACCTCGTAATTGTGGGCCCGGTCCGCAGCGGGAGTGCTTCCACAATTCTCGTTCCTCTCAGCTCATTGACCGGTACAGCAGCCGTCTATGTAGCTGAAACAGGCGAAAATATCCCAGCGCTGCAACAGGAATATCCGCAACTCCTGCTCGTTCCGCGACAGGACCATTGGACGCGCACGTTGCTCTTGGTATCGATCGAGGCGCTGCGCCGCGTTGAAGCCGTGGGGCGCGCACAACGCGCGGAACGCCTCGCGCTCGCGAGCCAACGCCACGCCACTCTCGGACGCTACATGCTCGAAATGCGGCCGAGCATCAACAATGCTCTCACGTCCGTGCTGGGCAACGCGGACCTGCTGTTGCTCGAGCCCGGCCGCGCGTCGGCCGAGAGCCGCGAGCAGATTCACGCCATCCACACGATGGCGCTGCGCCTGAACGAAGTAATGCAGCGATTCTCATCCTTAATGACCGAGATGCAGGCGGGTGAGACGGAATCTCACGCTGAGACGGACCCGCTGTCGCATCCCCTCGCCGGACGACGATAAGCCTTAGTACCTCTGCTCTAAATACCCTGGAATAAGCAGGTTGCAAATACGCAGCATCCCAGAGAAAGCAGGCGGCAGTGGCTGCCGAGTTGCATTTCTATCTCGGGGAAGATTTCAGCGTGGAGGTGCGCCAGTGGTGAAGAAGATTCTAGTCGTGGACGACTCGCAGGCGGAAATCCGGCTGCTGCAGTCGGTGCTTCAGCAGGGAGGCTTTCATTCGGTCGCGCTGTCCGATCCGACCAAGGTCGAAGAGACGATTGAAGAAGAGCGGCCCAACGTGATCCTGCTCGACGTGGTGATGCCTCAACGCAACGGCTTTCAGGTCTGCCGCGACCTGAAGAACCAGGAGCACTATTCGCAGATTCCGGTGATTCTCGTGACGTCCAAGACCACGCCGAGCGACCGTTATTGGGGCCAGCAGCAGGGCGCGAACGGGTACGTCGCGAAGCCGTTCACGCCGGATGAGCTGTTGAGCGCCGTGCGGAGATTTGCCTGATGCCACTGGACCCCGAAAACGCGGGGCTGATCGGGTTCGACGGCGGCGATTTTCTCGAGGGGGAAGCGCCGCCGGAAGAGCGGCGTCCCGAGCGGCAATACTGCGTATTCCGCGCGGGGCGCGAGCGGTTTTGCCTTTCGGTGCTCGAGGTGGAAGAGGTGGTTGACTGGCCGATCGTGACGCGGATCCCGCTGGCGCCTTCGTTCCTGATGGGGGTGTTCAATTTGCGTGGGACGATCGTGCCGCTGATGGATATCGCGTTCACGGAAGGGCGGCGGCCGGGACTCTTGCCGAAGCATGTAGTAGTCGCGGCAATCGAGGGCGACGCGAATCGCGAGGACCTGCGGCTCGGCATTGCCGCGGATGAAGTGGTGGGAACGTATTCGGCGACCGAAGACGCGTTGCTCGACCAGGCGCCGGCCGAAGTGCCGCACTGCCGCGCGATGCTGCGGCACGACGATCGCCTGGCGCTCGTGATCGACCTGCGACGCCTGACGGATGTTTTCCCGGTGCCCGTGATTTGAGCCGGCGCGAGCGCAATTTCGCCGGGAGCAAGTTTAGGGGGAGGAAGTCATGAAATCTCGTTTGAGCACCACAGTCTGGATGCTGGTCCTTTGGGCCACGATTGCATTTTTCGGGGTCCTCGGACTGGCGTACCACGCCGGCAAGGAGGCGGGCGGGCTGGCGCTGACCGACATTGGGTCTCTACCCGGCAGCGCGAGCGGGCCGCTGCTTGCGGCGATCGGCCTCGCACTGGCCGGGGCGCTCTCGGTGGTTTTCGTCCTCAGCGGGCGCGTGCTCAAGCCCCTGAGCAATCTCGCGACCTTTTCTGAGCGGCTGGTGGCTGGTGACGCCCGCGCGCGCGCAGAGGTTGGCGGCGACGACGAATTTGCGTTTATCGCCGAGAATCTGAATCGCAGCGCCGCTAAAGTGACGCAGGCCATGACGAACCAGCAGGCGCAGGAATCGCTGCAGCGCAGCATCACGGATCTCCTCAATACGATCAACCAGGTGGCTCGCGGCGACCTGACGATTCGCGGCAAGGTAACCAACGACGCGCTCGGCAACGTGGTCGATTCCGTGAACTTCATGCTCGATAATTTCACCAAGGTGCTCGAACGCGTTCGCAAAGCGGCCATCGACGTGAGCACCAGCGCC
The DNA here is from genome assembly GCA_963743335.1 of uncultured Acidobacteriota bacterium. Classification (GTDB taxonomy): domain Bacteria; phylum Acidobacteriota; class Terriglobia; order Acidiferrales; family UBA7541; genus Palsa-295. The sequence continues at coordinate 544,278 of CAVUPI010000001.1, read as the reverse complement.
AATCAGATTCTCGATGCCGCCGACGACATGACGGCCGGCGCCACGCAGCAAGACCAGGAAATCACGAATACTTCTTCGGCCGTGGAAGAGCTCACGGTGTCGATGAAACAGGTGTCAAACAACGCCGAGGCCAGCGCCGAAGCGGCCCGCCGCGCGCTCGACGCGGCCGAGCAGGGCAACCGCGCCGTGAGCGATACGCTCGAAGGCATGCAGCGGATTCGGGCCTCGGTGCAGGCGACGGCGAAGAAGATCAAGTCCCTCGGCGACCGTTCGCTCGAAATTTCGGAAATCATCAACGTGATCAACGACATCACCGAGCAGACCAACCTGCTCGCGCTCAACGCCGCGATCGAGGCGGCGCGCGCGGGCGACGCGGGCCGCGGTTTCGCGGTCGTTGCCGACGAAGTCCGCAAGCTGGCCGAACACTCTCGCAGCGCGACGAAAGATATCGCCGCGCTCATCAAGGCGATTCAGGCCGAGACGAACGAAGCGGTGGTCGTGATGGAAGAGGGCACGCGCGAGGTGGAAGTCGGCGCGAGCCTCGCCGATCAGGCCGGAAAAGCGCTCGAAGCGATTTCAAGCGTCGTTCGGCAATCGGCGGAACTCGTTCAGGAAATTTCGCTCGCCTCGAAACAGCAGGTGCGTGGCACGGAAGGCGTGGCCAACGCGATGCAGATCATTTCGGGCATCACGCGGCAGACCACGCAGGGCGCGCGTTCGACCGCTTCGACCGTCGGAAACATGGTGAAGCTGTCCGAGCAGCTCAACGAGGCGCTGGCCCAGTTCCGTTCGCAGTCGGGCCGGCCCATGGAATCGGCGCAGGCCTCGCATGCGGCGCCTTCGTCTTCGGATGATAGCCGGCCGGTGGCGCCGGTAGGAGCGAATCGTTAACGGCAAACTCCGCGAGCCGGCGGGAATTTGCCGGAGCTGAACGCCGACCATGAGACCGCATCCAGTCACGACCGCGCATCTGGCCGAATCCGAGCTTGACGAGATTCGCACGCTCATCGAACAGCGCTCCGCGATCCTGTTCGATTCCTCGCGCGAACGATTCTTCTCGACTCGCATTCGTGAATACGTGGACGAAAAAGGCCTCGCGACTGGGACCGAGCTGTTGCGGCTCGTGCGCGGGTCAAGCATCGAGTACGAAGCGCTGCTCGAGCGGCTGCTGACACAGGAAACTTCTTTTTTCCGTTACCCGGCGGTCTTCTCGGCGCTCGAAAAGACAATCCTGCCCGAACTGCAGGAGCGGAAATTCTGGCAGAACCCGCGTACGCTGCGCATTTGGAGCGCCGGCTGCTCGACGGGCGAGGAACCTTACTCGATCGCCGTCACGCTCTGCGAATCGCTGAAATTCGCCGAGGCCTGGGACATGGAAATCCTTGCCACCGACATCAGCCGCCGCGCGCTGCGGCATGCCGAGCGCGGCGTTTATTCGAAGCGCAGCCTGCAGGATGAACCGGAGACGCGCGTCGACACGTATTTCACGTCGACGAAGCATGGATTTCACGTACGCCCGCGCATCCGGCGGATGGTTTCGTTCGCGCAGATGAATCTCGCCGAATCCGTGTACGTCGGCAAATTCGACTGCATTTTCTGCATGAACGTCCTCATGTATTTCTCGGGCGAGCGCCGGCTGGCGATTCTTCGCCGCTTTTACGACGCGCTCGAGCCGGGAGGATATTTCCTGCTCGGCCACGCCGAAACGCTCTCAAATTCGCCCGTCGCTTTCGAGCCGGTCGTCCTCGGCGATTGCCGCCTGTACCGGAAGCCGGGCGCAGCGGTGGAACCTCGTCGCGCGGCCATGGTAAAGGAAGGAGCGCTGTGAACGGCCCGAATCAAGAATCGGTCGAGCTGTTCCTGCAGGAGGCCTCCGAGAACCTCCAGTATCTACGGGAGTATGCCGGACTGTTGCAGGAACCGTCGACGAAGCCCGAGGATCTCGAAAAGCTTTACATTGCCGCGCACACGCTGGCCGGGACGTCGGCGAGCTATGGCTTTCCGCAATTCTCCGAAGTTGCGGCGAAGATGGCGCACATCTTTCATTATGCGATGAACGCGACGCTCACGCCGGATATGCACGGGCCGCTCACGGAATTTCTCTCCGACGCAATCTCGGTACTCGAGTTCGACCTGCTGCAGATCAGTTCGAGCGGCATCGAGACGGTCGACGACATTGGCGCGTTCAAGACGCGCTACGCTTTTGCATTCCCGGCGGCGCCCTCCGCGGAAATGGCGGCTGAGTCGGAATCCGGCTCCGTTGGATTCGGGGAACCCATCCCGGAGGTATTCGCCTCTCCGTCGTTCGCGCAGAATCTGCCCGAAGATGCGGAAGTGCCGGATGAGGTTCTCGAATTCTTCATTCCCGAGGCTGAAGAGCATCTGCAGGCGGTGACGGAATGCCTGTTGGCGCTCGAGGGAAACCCGAACGCGGACGACATTCACCGGCTATTTCGGTCGATCCACACAGTGAAGGGCTCGGCGGCGCAGGTGGGCTTGCACCGGCTCTCCGCGGTTGCGCATCGCGTTGAGGATCTGATCGGGCATCTCCGCGACGGAGCGTTGCAGCCCAGCGCCGAGATCGTCGACTTGTGCTTGCAATCGGTAGACGTCTTGCGCAAATTCTTGAACCGGCAGTGGTCGGGCGACGCCGAGATGGCCGCCGCGGTCGATCCATTGCTGGCACGGATCGGTGAACTCGCCCCCGAGGAAGTAGAAGAGGAAGCGGGCGAGACGCAGACGGTGGCTCCGGCCGCGCAAAGTTCCGCGACGGAAACGGCAGCGCCGGTTGCGGCTGCGCGTTCCGCCGGAGCACAGCCTCTGCCGCAAGCGAAGTCCGTGCGCATCTCGCTCGAGCGGCTTGATCGCATGATGAATGCGGTCGGCGAACTCGTCATCAATCGTACGCGGATGCTGGGCCGTCTCTCGGAGCTTGGGAAGCTGGTCGAGGTGCTCACGTTCTCGAAGAGCCGCCTCGCCGGCAAGGTTTCGGAGTTTCAGGAGAAGCACGAATTCACACGCATCGCCTCGACACTGGTGCCGGGCAGCCACGCGCCGCAAATGGATACGTTCCGGCCGCGTCATGCAGCGCGCGCGCCGATCATGTCGAACGATCTTCTCGAGTTCAGCGAGCTCGAGATGGATCGCTACGACGACGTGAATATCCTGTCGCGTTCGCTTACAGAAATTTCGGCGGACGTCTCCGAAGTCCTCACGCAACTCGAGGGGTTCATGGGCCGCGTGGATACGGATATCGACGAGTTCACGAAGCTGGCGCACCATTTGCAGGACGAAATTACTGCCGCGCGCATGGTGCCCATCGGCAACCTCTATACCCGCCTTTCGCGCACGGTGCGCGATGCCGCGCAGAGCAGCGGCAAGCCCGTCGATCTCGCGCTCGAGGGCGCCGAAACCGAACTCGACAACAACATCATTCAGCACATTTCCGATCCGTTGATTCATCTGGTGCGGAATGCGGTCGCACACGGAATCGAAGACGCCGAGACGCGGCGCCGGGCGGGCAAGCCGGAAAAGGGACGCGTTTCGGTGCGCGCTTACCATCGCGGCAACCATATTTTCATCGAAGTCGAAGACGATGGGCGCGGGATCGACTACGAGCGTGTTCGCCGGGGCGTGATCGCTTCCGGCGCCGTCTCGCCGGTGGCCGCCGCCGAGCTAACCGAGCGCGAACTGCGCGAATTCCTCTTCCGCCCCGGGTTTTCGACGGCCTCTTCTACGTCGGAGCTGGCGGGCAGAGGAGTTGGACTCGACGTGGTGCGTGCGAACGTCCACTCGCTGAACGGCGAGATCGACGTGCGCTCGGAGAAGGGCCACGGCGCGTGCTTCACGGTGAAGGTGCCGCTCACGCTGATTATTTCACAGGCGCTGTTCGTTCGCTGCGGTACGTCCGTTTTCGCACTGCCGCTTGCGGTCGTCGAAGAAATCCGGCGTCTCAAGCCCGCTGAAATCGAAGATGTGGGAGGCAAGCTGCTGACTCGCGTGCGCGACGTCGTCACCGAAGTCGTGCGCCTCGATTTACAGCTGGCTTTGCCGCCGCTCGAACCGCTGAACGGCTACTTCCACATGGTGATCGTGAAAGTCGCGGGCAAGCATGTGGGCGTGGTCGTCGAAGAGGTGCTCGGCAAAGACGAAATCGTGATCAAGAATCTCGGCGATTATCTGCGCAGGGTGAAGCTTTTCCCCGGCACGACCATCGCGTCGGACGGCAGCCTGATTCTGCTGATCGACCTCAATCGCCTGGTTGCGGCGGACACGATGGAGCGCCACGCGCTTCCCGCGTCGTCTCCGGCGGCGCGCGTTTTCGCTCCGGGCGCCGAGGCGGTAGCTGCGGGCAGCATTCCATCCGAGGCGGTCGACGCGATCGAGAACGACCGCGTGGTGGTGGTGGCCGACGACTCGATCAGCGTGCGCAAATTCGTGGGCCGCATGCTGGAAAAGGCGGGCTATCGCGTGAAGCTCGCATCCGACGGCCTCGAAGCATCGGAAATCGTCGCTCAAGTAGGTTGCCACCTGGTGATCACCGACCTCGAAATGCCGCGCATGAACGGCTACGAATTGATGGCGCATCTGCGGCAGGACCCGATGACGCGGCGAATTCCAGTGCTCGTGGTCACGTCGCGCGCCGGCGCGAAGCATCGCGACCGCGCGATGAAGGAAGGAGCATCCGGATTTCTGACGAAGCCGGTGCAGGAAGATCAGTTGATTGCGACCGTCGAAGGACTCATCGGTTCGGAAACGCCCAAGGGCCGCCCGGCTGCGGGAGTACCGTTGCCGCTGCGCCAGAGTTGAGATGATGAACGCGTCGGAAAAAAAGATACGAGTGCTCGTGGTGGACGACTCCGCCTTCATGTGCAAAGTCCTCCAGGAGATCATCAACTCCGATCCCCAGCTCGAGGTGGTCGGGCAGGGGCGCGATGGCCGCGACGGCGTCGCTCTGGCGGATTCGCTGCGGCCGGACGTGATTACTATGGACATCAACATGCCGCACGTGGATGGGCTGCAGGCGACCGAACTCATCATGTCGCAGCATCCGCGGCCAATCGTGATCGTCAGCTCGGAATCACGCGAAGGCGCGGCGAGCACGTTGAAGGCGCTCGAACTGGGCGCCATCGATTTCGTGCCGAAGCCCTCGAGCGGAATCGATCTCGATATGAAAGCGGTGCGCGACGAGCTGACGCGGAAATTGAAACTGGCGGCGAAAGTTCGCGTGGTCCGCACGGCGACGCGTTCGAAGCTGCCGATGCCGCACGCGCCGCTCTCCGCAGCCGCGAAAATCGCCAACAGCGCTGCGCTGGCGCAAACGAGCGGCAAATTCCCGATGGTTGCGATTGCGGCGTCGACCGGCGGTCCGGCGGCAGTGACGCGCGTGATTTCCGGGCTGCCCAAGGATTTTGCCGCCGCGGTGTTTCTGGTGCTGCACATGCCGGCGGCGTTCACGAAGCAGTTCACGCTGCAGCTCGGCGAAGTCGCTTCCCTGCCTGTGAAGGAGGCCGAGGCCGGTGAAACGCCTCAGCCGGGCGTGATCTATCTGTGCCCCGGCTCGCACCACCTGCAGCTTTCGTCGAACGGGAAAATCCTGCTCGATCCGGGGCCCCGCATTGATGGATATCGTCCGTGCGCCGACGTCGCGCTGGAAACAATTTCGGCCTACGCGCGTTCGCTTACCGTTGCGGTCGTTTTGACGGGCATGGGTGCTGACGCCGCGAAGGGCGTAAAGACGGTGAAGGCGGCGGGAGGCGCGGTGCTCGCGCAGGACGAAGCGACCTCGACGATTTTCGGCATGCCGGCCGAGGCGATCAAGACGGGCGCGGTCGACGAAGTTCTCGCGCTCGATGATATTGCGGCAGCGATCGAGAAACGCGTGGCGAAGCTGGCTCGCCTGGTCCCCGCGGGTGCGCGATGAGCGCCGGGAGTGAACGCAGCGACAAATCCGCTCGCCGCGGCAAGCCCGAGGCCGTGATTCTGTTCTGGGTATCGAATCAGATGTTCGCGATCGCGGCGGAATCGGTGCAGGAAATTCGTAGCACGGACGGCCTGGCGGGCGCGGCCAACGAGATCGAGCAGCAGGCGGTGCCGAAGGTGCGCCACATCCTGGAATGGGGCCGCCGGACCTGCTACGTGGTGAACGCCGGCGTGCATTTCGCTTTGCCGGTCTCGCGCCCAACGCTCGTGTTGATCCTGAGGCGGCTGCGAGTTGCCGTGCTTGTCGATCGCATCGACCGGATGGCGGAAATTCCGGCGGTGTACGGGCTGCCGCAGGCATTCGCGGGCGACGAGCGGCGCTGGTATCGCGGGCTCGCGTACGTCGACGACTCGGTGATTCCGGTGGTCGAGCCTTCGGGATTCCTTTCGGCCGGGGAATTCGTCGCGCTCGATCGCGCGATCAAGCCGCTCGCGCCGCAGCATGAGATGGAAGGGTCCGTACAAGCATGATCGGCCCAGACAACACGGGGCGGAATTCGTTCGTCCTGCTGCGCATCGGCGCGCACCGCTTTGCGCTGCCCGCGGGACTTGTCGCCGAACTTGCGCCGCCAGTGAAGCTGCACAAGTTTCCGCATACCTCAGGCTCGGTTTCCGGCGTGATCATTCGCCGCCGACGCATTTTGCCCGTCTACGATGCCGGTTCGCTGCTCCTCGGCAAGGAGGCGCACGGGCAGCAGTTTTATCTCGTGGCGCGCTGCGCCGGTGAAGGCAGGGAGCTGAGCGCGATTCCCGTGAGCGGCGAATGCGAGATGGCCACGGGCGAGATTCGCCCGGCGGAGAGCGGTCACCCCGCCCACGTGGCCGGGACGATCGCCATCGGCGGGGATTCGGTGGACGTGCTCGACCTCGAAGCCTTGATCATGTCCGCGCCCGCAAAAGCGGCGGCGTCGAACCACGGGGAGATGCAGCCATGAACGCACCGGCAAATCTTCCGCGCGTGTTGCTGATCGACAGCAACGTCTATTTCGCGAAACGCCTGGGCGATGCCCTGAAGCAGCAGGGATTCGACGTGATACCGAGCACGCAAGCCGCCTACGCGCTCACGATGCTCGAATGGAATGCTCCCGCGGCGATTCTCTGCGCGACCAATCTGCGCGAAATGGGGGCGCTCGACATGGCGCCGATCCTGCGCGCCGATCCCAAGACCGCCGGGATTCCCTTGATCGCGATCGGCAGCGGCGGCGACCAGGCGCAGCTCGAAGCTTACCGCGCCGGTTGCGATGATTTTGTCGACCGCCGCCGCCAACCTTCCGAAATCGCGGCGCACGTGCGCAACCTTCTGGTGAGCCGCCAGGACGGTTTTCAGCCGACGCAGATGCTTTCGACCGCTGATACCGCGCTCAGCGGCAGCCTCTCGCATCTCGATCTTCCGGGCGTGATCCAGATGCTCGGGCAGGCGCACCAGACGGGCGCGCTGCACATCAACGGCGTCGATACGGACGGCATCATCTTTTTCGAGGGCGGCGAAATCGTCCACGCGGAAAGCGGGCCGCTTTTCGGCGACGAGGCCGTGACGCAGATCGTGAAGACCTGCCAGTGCGCGGCGAGCGGCGTCTACAAATTCGTGTACGGCGCGACGGCCGCCCAGCGGACCGTGCTGCGCTCGGCTACCGATCTGCTGCTCGATGCGATGCGCGAATTCGACGAAAACGAGCGCGACGGCGCGGAGGATAATTCCGAGCACGTCGAAAAGGAGTCGTCATGAGCGAAACCGACACTCTCACGGCTGCCCGTACCCCGACTGTCTACTTCATCGACGACAGCGCCACCATGCGCGAGGTGATCAAGATCGCCTTCCGCAAGGAAAACATCCATGTGATCACGTGTCCGGATGCGGCCTCGGCGATCGCGCAGTTTGGCGAGACGGCGCCCGATGCGGTGATCACCGATGTGATCATGCCGGACAAGGATGGCTACGAAGTCTGCCAGTTCATCAAGCAGCATGAACGGTTTGCGCGCACGCCCGTGATTCTGATGTCGGGCGTGGTGAATCGCACAGTCGCCGAAAAGGCGACAGCGGTGAAAGCAGACGAGCTGATTCGCAAGCCGTTTCAGCCTCGCGACCTGATCGCCCGGGTGAAGGGCTTGCTCCACCTCACTCCGTCGGTTCCTTCGAGCGAAGGAATGCAGGCGAACGAGCCTGAGCCAAGCAGGCCCTCGAACTCACTGGCAGGACTTTTCTCGCCTGGCCCTGCGCCGGCTCCGCCAATGGCTTCGATGGCGTCGCGCCCCGGGAACGCCGGCGCCACGGTGCCAACCGGCACGCCGCGGACCGGCGGCCTGCCTGCCGCCACAGCTTCGCCAAAAGCTGCGCCTCCGGCGGCTGTTGACGTGCAGCGGTTACGCAATGAAATCCTGCGATTGGAGTTTCTGATAAAGAAGCTGCAGGCGGAACTCGAGGCGCAGCATCAGTATTGTGCGGCGCTCGAGGCTCACTTCAAGAACCTCCAGGAAGCCTAGCCCTGAGGTCGGGTATCCTCCTCTCAAGCTTGTCGAGAGTCGTTACTCCTTTGGAAAGCGACAGTTGTCCGTCTCTTGACCCGTACTGGTACGCGTATTAACTTGGAAATACCTCTCGTAGGCGGGCGTGGGCGCATGATAGGCGCTGGTCGGAGGCCGTATGGGGCGTCGTGGAGAGCCACGCATCGCCGTTAGTTTTCCGGTTGTCGTTCGAGGCGCGGACTCGCGCGGGACTCCGTTCGTCCTGACGGCGGAAACGCGCGATATCAGCTGCTCGGGCGCTTGCCTCAAGGGCCTCAGTGGAATCGTGGTTTCCGGCAAAAAGGTTGAGGTCGAGCATGGCGACCAGAGCGCTTGGTTTCGCGTCCAGTGGGCGGGCGCGACCGGCAGCTCGAAGGCTGGGCAAGCCGGGCTCCGTTGCCTGGAACCTGGCAAGTACATCTGGGGTATCCCGCCGAAAGAGTGGGAACCCGACTCCTTCGATCCGCAGCGGCCGGAGGGTTCTCGGCAGCCGCCTCCGCCCACAATGTCTGTGTCGTCGGGAAGCGGCGGACCCTGGAACGGCCGTGAGCGGCGCCAATTCGTCCGGCACACGTGCCGGATGGCCGCGCAAATCGCCCTGCAAAATGGTTCGGTGCGCATGACCGCCACCCTCACCGACATTTCGCTTGGCGGCTGCTACGTGGAAATGCTCTCGCCGCTGCCGGTGGACACGTTTGTCGACATCGCGATCAGCCCGGACGACAAGACGCTGCAGCTTTCGGGCAGGGTGCGTTCTTCGCAGACGAATTTCGGCATGGGCGTGTCGTTCACGGGGATGCGGCCGCAGGATTTCGAAGTTTTGCGGAAGATTGCGCCACCTACCATCGAGGGACCGGAGTTTCAGAAGCCGGCGGCCGCGCCTCCGCCGCCCGCACCGGCGAAGGAAGCGCGTGGATCGGCAGCAACGGAGTTCGATTCCGCCGATTTGCCAACAACGCCGGAAGCGCTCGCTGCGGCCGTCCGCGTGTTGATCAGGAAGGGTGTGCTGACGCGAGCGGACGTGATGGAGGAGCTCGAGAAACTCAAGGTGCCGCACTCGTAAGAACCGGCGGCACCCTTCAGTCCAAGCCGGTGGAGCGCAGGAACTCGCGCGCTACGTCCTCGATATCGCGGTTTTCTCCCGCCACCGCATAATTCATCTTCCGCATTTCCGCGTCGGAGATTTTGTCCGCCAGATTCTCGATTGCGGTTCGCACCTCGGGGTAGCGCGCCAGGGTGTCGGCTCGCACGATGGGAACGGCTTCATACGGCGGGAAATAATGTTTGTCGTCTTCGAGGATCACCATATCGCGCGCGGCGATCAATCCATCGGTCGAATTCCCCGCAACCAGATCGACTTCCTTGTCGAGCAGCGCGCGATACAGCAAGCCCAGATCCAATATTTTCGGCGGCCCGTTGAAGTGCAGGCCGTAGGTCCGCACGAGGCCGGGATAGCCGTCGGGGCGCTCCATGAATTCGTATCCGAAGCCGGCGCGCCATTGCGGCGCATAGGGAACGGCATCTGAAATGGTTTTCACGTGCAGGCGGCGGGCATCTTCGCCGCGAATTACCAGCGCGAACGTGTTGTTGAAGCCGAGCGACGGCAGGACGTCGAAATCGAACCGCTGCTTGTACTCGCTTTGCACGCGGGCGAAGACAGCGCTCGGGTCGCTCTCGATCGGATCGTGCAGGATCGCCGTAAGCGCCGTGCCCGTGTATTCGATGTAGGCGTCGATGCGTCCCGCCAGCATGGCCTGTTGGCAGATGAACGTACCCGCGAGGTAGAAGCGGCGCTCCACGTGAAGATGGGTGCGCGCTTCGATGTGCTGCGCCAGAATTTCGCCAAGCAGCGCTTGCTCCGGAAAATTCTTCGAGCCGATTACGATCGTGTCGCGCGGTCGAGGCTCGCAGCCGCACGCCGCCGCGAGCAAGCCCAGGATCAGAAGCGCTGCGAGGCGTCTCATCGTGGGTTCATCGCGCCGGTCGCAGCCATCGCTCGAGAACGCTGAGGAAAAAGTCCGCGCCCAGCGCGAGCAGGGCCGCGGGGATCGCTCCGGCGAGGATCAGCGAATTATTCACCATCGCGAGCCCGCGGAAAATGTACTCGCCGAGTCCTCCGGCTCCAATGGCAGCGGCGATCGTCGCGATCCCGATTGTCAGCACGGTGGCAACGCGTACTCCGGCGAGAACCGTGGAGAGCGACAGTGGCAACTCGACCTTGAACAGAATCTGGCGAGGCGTCATGCCCATGCCTCGCGCGGCTTCGCGCACGGCGGGATCGACGCTCGTGATTCCCGCGGCCGTATTGCGAATGATCGGCAGGAGTGCGTACAGCGCCAGGGCCGCGATGGCGAGGCGTGCGGCACGGTCGCCCAGCCACGGAACCGGCAGCAGGAATCCGAAAAGCGCGAGGCTCGGAATCGTTTCCGCGACGTTGGCGGTCCCGAGAATGGGCTTCGAGAGCCAGGGCCGCCGCGCGACGAGAATCCCCAGCGGGACGCCAATCGCCACGGCGATCAGCATGGCGACACCCACGAGCCAGATGTGCTCGATCGTAGCCTGCAGGATCTCATCCGGGTGCCGCTCGAAATATTGAATGACGTTCATGTGCCCCTCTCGAACTGATCCATGCGTCGCAGTTGCTCCCGGTACGCGGCGGCCACCGGCTCGCCCGATGCCATGAATTCGCGCGGGGAATAGACGCCGCGAATTTCGCCTGCTTCGAACAGCGCGATGCGCGTTCCGAGCAGTAGCGCCTCGCTGGTGTCGTGCGTCACGATCACGATCGTCTTGCCGAGCCGCTTCTGCAGCGCCTGAAATTCCTCGCGGACCTCCGCGCGCGTAAGCGGATCGAGCGCGCCGAAGGGCTCGTCCATCAGCAGGATCGGCGGATCGGCCGCAAGCGCTCGCGCTACGCCCACGCGCTGGCGCTGGCCTCCGGACAGTTCATGCGGATAGCGCTCAAGATAGCGCGCCGGATCGAGACCGAGGAGCGTGAGTAGTTCTTCGACGCGCGCACGGACAAATGGAGCAGCCTTGCGCTCGAGGCGCGGCACCAACGCGACGTTTTCCGCCACCGTGTAATGCGGGAAGAGCCCCGTCTCCTGGATCACGTAGCCGATGTGGCGGCGCAACGCGATCGGATCCCAGGTGAGTGTCGTGCGGCCGTCGACTTCTATCTCGCCGCTGGACGGTTCGAGCAGGCGATTGATGAGCTTGAGCGCAGTCGTCTTGCCCGCGCCGCTGCGGCCAAGCAGCACCAGCGTCTCGCCGCGTCGCACCGCGAAGTTGATATCGCGCAGCAAAACCTGGCCGTTCGGCAGCGTGTAATGCACGCCACGAAACGCGATGACGGCGTTGGTGGACGCGGAATCAGGGAGGGCGTTCGCGCCGTCGCTCATTGGCGCGAGTCGCTTTCAAGAAAGTTGCGGATATCGCCGAAAACGCGCGCCATCATCGCCTCAGTCAATTTTCCGGTGAAGGTGTTCTGCTGGCTCGGGTGATACGAAACGAAGAGGTGCGGGATGCCGGCGCCAATCTCGTAGCTTGCGCCGTGGCGAAATGGAAAGGCCGCAGCGCTTTTGATTGCGCCGCGCTCCTTTAGCAAGCCGAGATAGACGCGCATGGCGATCCCGCCAAGGGCGAGTAGGGCGCGCGGGTGAAGAAGATCGAGCTCCTTTTCGAAATACGGGCGGCAGTTCGCCTCTTCCGAGGGCAAGGGCTTATTGGCCGGCGGCGCACAGCGCACCGTGGCTGCCACGTAGGCATTTGTAAGCAACAGCCCATCATCGCGATGGGTCGCGGTGGGCTGGTTCGCAAAGCCCGCCTCGTAGAGCGCCTTGTAGAGGAAATCGCCGGAGCGGTCGCCGGTGAAGACGCGCCCGGTGCGGTTGCCGCCATGCGCCGCGGGCGCGAGCCCCAGCACGAGCAGTTCGGCGCGGGGATCGCCGAATCCCGGTACCGGCTTGCCCCAGTATTTCCAGCTTCGGTACGACAAGCGCTTCTCCCGCGCCATCTTCTCGCGGTACGCGACCAGCCGGGGGCACTTGCGGCACCGGACGATCTTCGCGTTCAGCTGATCGAGCGCACTCATTGCCGCGCTAGGTTAACATCGTCGAGCGGATTGCAAGAATGAGGTTCTCTCGATATGCCCTCGAAGCCTTTTTAGGCGAATCTCCCGGAGGCCCAAAGTCGTCATAGTAGTATGCAACGGTCAGGTATTGGCGGGCTGCCACGTGTGCGCGGCTGCCCGCGGCGAAAGGTAGAGGCCCGGTGAACGAAGCTGCGGAAAAAGTTGTGCTCGTGGAAGCGGATGTGGCCAGCCGCAACGCGCTGGAACTGGTTTTGCGGGGCGCGGGCTTCGACGTCTCGGCATTCGAAGATGCCAGGGAGGGCCTCGATGCCGCGCGCCAACTCACGCCCGACCTGCTTCTTCTGAACGCTGTTTCTGTCGTGGCGGCGAACGCCTCGCTATCCGAACAAGCGCCTCTTCATGCGCACGACGTGGTGGCGGCGATTCGCGGGTCGGCAGCCACGGAAAATGTTCGCGTGATTCTGCTCGTGGGGTCCACGGCAGAGGAGCGCGCTGCAGCGCTCGATCTCGGTGCCGACGATGCGATCTCGCGGCCGTTCGATGCGACGGAGTTCCTGGCACGTATTCGCGCGCAAGTGCGGGCGCACCGGGCGGATGGCCAGCTGCTGGCGCGAACGCGCCTTGCCGAAGAGGGCCAGCAGATGGCCCAGACGGCGTTTCAGGCGCTCGCCGTCACCGAGAAGATGACCAACGACGCCACCTCGCTCGACCGTCGGCTGAAGATCGGCGTGGGCGCGGCTTTCGCGATCGCGCTCCTGATGGCGGGAACGTATTTTCTTTTCGCGCATAGCGCCAAGAAAGATGTGCAGCGTACCAACGCCACGATTACCCGCCTCGAGCACGGAATCATCAACCAGCAGGATATGCTCGCCGAGGTACGACGCCTGCGCGACGCGCAAAACGCGGCTGCCAGCGCAGCGGAAGGAAGAGACGCACTCCAGAAGCATGCGGCCGACCTGCGCGCTCAGATGGCCACTTCGGCGGATGGCCAGGCGCAGGAACTACAGAAGGAATTGGACGACACCAACGCACGTCTCAAGCGCCTTGAAAAAGGCGACGACTCCGCGAACGGCTTTATCGCCAAGGACGTCCAGAGCGTCTGCTTGCTGCACGTCACCGTCGGCTTCCGCAGCCAGGACAGCAGTCAACGCCTGCGCTACGCGGGCCTGAATCCTCAGGGCGAACCCATCCAGGATAGCGACGGCAATCCGCTCCTGACCCTCCAAGGAAATGGGCCCGAAGTGACGGTCGACGTGTTTGGCACGGGCTTCACTGTAGGGTCCGACGGCCGAATCATCACGAATCGCCACGTCGCCGAGCCCTGGTGGAACAATGATGAACTCAACGCCGTGACGAGCCAGGGCTTCCAGGCCGAGATTTCCTCGATTCGCGCGTACTTTCCCGGCGATCCGCGCGCGTTTCACGCCGAGATACAGGACATCTCGAAAGACGCCGACCTCGCGACGATGCGTGTCGACATGCAGGATCTGAAGCGGCCGGCCCTTTCCATCGATTCCGCCAAGGGCGCCACAACCCCGGGCGATCCGGTGATCCTGATGGGCTACGCCACGGGGCTTGCCGCAATTCTCGCGCGCACCGACGAGAAGACCGCGCAGCAGATCCTGACGCAAAGCGGCGGCGACGTCTCGCAGATTCTCGATGCGCTCGCCCACCGCGACCTGATTCACCCGCTGATCACGCAAGGCCACATCGGCGACATCCTCCCGGACAAAATCGTGTTCGACGCGCAGACTACTTCCGGCGGCTCGGGCGGTCCGCTCTTCAATCAGGACGGGAAAGTCATCGGCGTCACCTACGCGATACTGAAGGGCTTTGGCGGCTCGAATTTCGGGATTCCCATCCGGTTCTCGGAGCCGCTCATCTCGCCTGTACTTGCGCACGCGTCAAATTGACACGTCCGAAGTGCCCCGTTAGCATGGTCCAACGACCTCCAATCGAGCTAAAATCGGGCTGTGACGCACGCCGGGCGAGATGGCGTGTCCCAAACGAAAGAATGGAAACGATCTCACGCGAGAGGACCATCCTCGATCGAATCGTCGAGGCGCGGCGCGAGTCGGTCGCGCACAGGAAACGTGTGCTGCCCGATGTTGCGCTGAGACTGGCGGTCGGCAAGGTTGATCCGCCGCGCGATTTTCCCGGCGCGCTTTCGCGCGCGGGTTTCAATGTGATCGCGGAGATCAAGAAGGCATCTCCTTCGCGCGGCGTGATTCGCGAAGACTACACGCCCGCCGATCTCGCGCCGAGGCTCGAGGGCGCGGGCGCCGCGGCGTTGTCCGTGCTGACCGAGGAGGAGTTTTTCTCAGGCTCGCTCGGGGACTTAAAGGCGGCGCGCAAAGCAGTGAGCATTCCGGTGCTTCGGAAGGACTTCATCATCGATCCGTGGCAGGTGTGGGAGGCGCGCGCGGCGGGCGCAGATGCGTTTTTGCTGATCGCGGCGATCCTCGGCGATCAGACGCTGCGCGAGCTGTTGGAACTGGGGCGCTCGCTCGGGATGGAGCCGCTCGTCGAAGTACATACGCGCGAAGAACTGGGGCGCGTGGTCGCGGCGGGAGCGCGCATCATCGGAGTGAATAACCGCGACTTGCGGAATTTCAACGTGCGCGTGGAAACGTCGCTTGAACTCGTGGAGGCGATTCCCGAGGAGTGCATCGCCGTGAGCGAGTCCGGATTGCGCACGCATGACGACTTGGCGCGGCTTCGCGGCGCGGGCTTCGACGCGTTCCTGATCGGCGAACATCTGATGAAGGAGCCCGATCCGGCCGTCCCGCTGCGCGCGCTGATCGGCGGCTGAAGGCAATGGCCAAAGTGAAGGTAAAGATTTGCGGGATCACGAATTGGGTGGATGCGCGGCGGGCCGTGACCGAGGGCGCCGAGCTGCTGGGATTTAATTTCTATGCGGGCAGCCCGCGATACGTCGAGCCGGCGAAGGCCAAGCGGATTGTGAGCCGGCTGCCGAAACAGACTTTGGTGGTCGGCGTCTTCGTGAATGAGAGCGAACAGAAGATGCTCGAAATTGCGCGCGCCGTTGGGCTCGACGCGCTGCAACTGCACGGAGACGAGACGCCGGCCATGGTGGCGCGACTCAAGCGGTCGTTTCCGGTGATCAAAGCGATTCGGGTGAAAGCGTCGGCGGCGGGCACAGGACAAATGGGAAGATTCAAGCAGGCGACCGCGCTGCTTCTGGATGGGTTCGATGGGCGGCAACGCGGCGGGACCGGAAAAACGTTTGACTGGGAAATCGCGCGGCGCGCGAAGAAACACGGCCGCATCTTCCTCGCGGGCGGCTTGACGCCGGAAAACATCGGGGCTGCGATTCGCGCGGCGCGGCCGTACGCGGTAGATATTTGCAGCGGGGTGGAGGCGCGCCCGGGGAAAAAAGATCCAGCGCTCATGAAGAATCTGATGCGCGCGGCGCGGCACGCTCAAAAGAGCGCGCAGAAACCGAAGAGGTCGGCATGAGTGCGATCGCCCAGGTAGTGCCGGACACGCGAGGTCGCTACGGGCCCTACGGTGGCAGATACGTGCCTGAAACGCTCGTAGCGCCGCTCGAAGAGCTCGAACAAGCCTATGCCTCGGCCTGCGCCGATCCCGCGTTTCGCGCGCAGCTGGATGATCTGCTGAAGAATTTCGCCGGTCGTCCGACGCCGCTTCAGTTCGCGTCGCGCCTGACCGAGCATCTGGGGGGCGCGCGCATTTATTTGAAGCGCGAAGACCTGCTGCACACGGGCGCGCACAAGATCAACAACTGCCTCGGGCAAGGTTTGCTCGCCGTACGCATGGGTAAAACGCGCGTGATCGCGGAAACCGGCGCGGGGCAGCATGGCGTCGCGACGGCAACCGTCGCGGCACGGCTCGGCTTGAGCTGCACGGTATACATGGGCACCGAGGACATGGAGCGGCAGCGCCTCAATGTGGACCGCATGCGCCTGCTCGGCGCCGAAGTGATCGGCGTCGACGCGGGCAGCCGCACGCTGAAGGACGCGATCAACGAGGCGATGCGCGACTGGGTGACCAATGTGCGCACATCGCATTACCTTCTCGGCTCCGTGCTCGGCGCGCATCCATATCCACAAATCGTGCGCGATTTCCAGAAAATCATCGGTGAAGAGGCGCGCGCGCAGATCCTGCAGGCCGAAGGGCGGCTGCCCGATTATCTTTTTGCGTGCGTCGGCGGCGGCTCGAACGCGATCGGGCTCTTTCACGCGTTTCTCGGCGATGCCGCTGTGAAGATGATCGGCATCGAAGCGGGCGGACGCGGAAATACGCTCGGCGAGCACGCGGCGCGGCTCGCAGAGGGGCGCGGCTTTGCAGGCGCGCGGCCGGGAGTGCTGCAAGGAACGTACACCTACGTGCTGCAAACCGCCGACGGCCAGATCGCGAAAACGCACTCGATCTCAGCGGGCCTCGACTACCCGGCGATTGGTCCCGAGCACGCGTGGCTCGCGGACCAGGGCCGCGCCGAATACACGCCCGTGAGCGACGAAGCCGCGATCGAGGCTGCGCGGATGCTGGCGCACAAGGAAGGCATCATTCCCGCGCTCGAATCGGCGCACGCGGTGGCCGAGCTGATCGTGCGTGCGCCGAAAATGAAAAAAGACGAGCTCGTGATCCTCAATGTCTCCGGCCGCGGCGACAAAGACATGGAAACGCTTTCGCGCTATGTCTGAAGCCGCCATTCCGAAATCACCCTCGTCGTCGTCGATCAAGCAAGCCGCAGGAAAATCCGTGAATGTGAGCACGAGCAGGATCGGTGCGCGCTTCGTACAGCTTGCCCGAGCCGGTGAAATGGGCCTGGTCGCCTACATCACCGCGGGCGATCCGTCGCTCGACGCGACGGAGAAAATCGTGGTCGCGGCCGCAGAAGCGGGCGCGGACGTGATCGAGCTCGGCGTTCCGTTCAGCGATCCCGTGGCGGACGGGCCGACGATCCAACGTGCGAGCGAACGCGCCTTGCGCGCTGGGGCGACGCTTGCGGGCGTGATCGATGTCGTCAAGCGGGTGAGGACGAAGAGTGACGTCCCGCTGATCCTTTTCAGCTATTACAATCCCATCCTGCAAATGGGCGTGGCGAAATTCGCGAGCGCCGCGGCCGCGGCGGGAGGGGATGGCGCGCTGGCCACCGATCTCACGCCGGAAGAGGCTGGTGATTATCGCGCCGCGATGCAGGCGCACGGCTTGGACACGATCTTTCTCGCAGCGCCCACGTCAACTGATGCGCGCCTCGCAAAAATCGCCGAGGTTTCGAGCGGCTTCCTGTATCTGATTTCGCGCACGGGCGTCACGGGCGAACGCAGCTCGCTTCCCGAGGATCTTCCGGAACTCGCCCGGCGTGTGCGGCGATTCACGAAACTGCCGCTGGCCGTCGGATTCGGGATTTCGCAGCCGTCGCATGTATCCGTGCTCGGCGGGATTGCCGATGCGGCCGTGGTCGGCTCGGCGCTGGTGGCCGAGATCGAAAAATCGACAAACGGAGACGACGCTGCGGCACGCGTAGCCGCCAGAATCCGTGTGCTGAAGGGCGCGGCTGTCCAGGGCGTGAGCCGCAGAGGCGTCGAACAGAAGTAGCAGGAAGCACGCACCCCAGGAATGTCCGCTGTAGTAAACTGAACTATTCCTTCCGCTGCGATCACGATTCGAGGAGATCGGATGGACAAGCGCGTGGCAAATGCCGAAGCAGTGATCGGCCGCGTCAAAGACGGCGCGACGATCCTGATGGGCGCTTTCGGGACGTGCGGCGTCCCCGAGAATCTGATTCGCGCGCTGGTGAAGCAGGGAGCCAGGAATCTCACGGTCGCTTCGAATAATCCCGGTATCGACGGCTACGGCATCGGACTCTTGCTCGAAAATCGCCAGGTCAAGAAACTGATCGCCAGCTACGTGGGCAGCAACAAATTCTTCGAGAAGCTCGCGCTCAATAACGAAATCGAGATGGAGTTGAACCCGCAAGGGACGCTGGCTGAGCGCATGCGCGCCGCCGGCGCCGGGATTCCCGCGTTTTTCACGCCGACCGGATATGGCACGATGGCGGCGGAGGGAAAAGAAGTGCGCGAATTCAACGGCCGCCAGCACGTGCTGGTCCCCGCGCTGCGCGGCGATTTCGCGTTCGTGAAGGCGTGGAAGGGCGACCGCTGGGGTAATCTCGTCTATCGCAAGACGGCGCGCAATTTCAATCCGGTCGTGGCGACCGCCGCCGATTACGTGATCGCGGAGGTCGAGCAACTGGTTGATCTCGGCGAACTCGACCCGGACGGCGTTCACACGCCGGGAATTTTTGTCGATGCGATCTTCCAGGGCACGAACTACCTGAAACCGATGGAGCCCGGACCGAAACGCAAGCGCGGGGCAGCGTGATGGCCCAGCCAGTCGATAAACGAGAAATCATCGCGCGCCGCGTGGCGCGTGAAATGCGCGACGGTTATTACGTCAATCTCGGCATCGGCATCCCCACGCTCATCCCGAATTACCTGCCGCCGGGCGTCGAAGTGATCATGCAGTCGGAAAACGGCATGCTGGGCATCGGACCGTATCCGTATGAAGGCGAAGAAGACGCCGATCTTGTTAACGCGGGCAAGGAGCCGGTCACCGAAATTCCCGGCTGCTGCTATTTCTCAAGCGCCGATTCTTTCGCTATGATTCGCGGCGGCCACATCGACGTGAGCGTGCTCGGCGCGCTTCAAGTCGACGAAAGGGGCAACCTCGCGAACTGGGCGGTCCCAGGGAAAATGCTGAAGGGCATGGGCGGCGCGATGGACTTGGTGGCCGGCACCAAGCGCGTGATCATCGCGATGGAGCACGCCACGAAAGACGGCGGGCCCAAGATCATGAAAACATGCACGCTGCCGCTCACGGGCGTCGGCGTGGTCGATCTGATCGTCACGGAGCTCGCGGTGATCGAGGTAACGCCGAAGGGCTTGCTGCTGCGCGAAGTAGCCGCCGGCGTGACGCCGGACGACGTGCGGAAGCTGACCGAGGCGAAGCTTGAGTTCGCGCCCGGCCTGCAAACGATTTCCGTCTGATTCGAATTTCTGGGAGGAGCGATGGAGCCCCGCTCGATTGTCGTCGTGAGCCTGCATAGTCCGAAGGAGCGGCTCTGGGGCGAGCTCGTGGAGATTTCGAGTGCCGGCGTCACGCTGCGCGGAATCGACCTCGGCTCGTTCGATGATTTCATCCTCCAGGTTCTGCACCCGGAGGGCGATCGCATCGGCCTGCCGACTTTGTTCTTCCCCATGCTACGCATCGAGCGGATCGCGCTCGATGAGGCGCGCGGTTCGATTCCGTCGCTTGCGGAGATGTTCGAGAAAAAGGTGGGCCGCTCGCTGGTGGACTACCTCGCGCAGTTCGCCTGACCGAGGGCCTGCCTGCGGATTCGCATTCACCAAAACTGACCGGATCATGCCGATACGCAACCGAATCCTGACCGTCCCCAACCAGCTCACGTTCCTGCGCCTGGCCTTCCTTCCCTTTTTCATCATCGCGATCAAGTACGATCGCTACGATTGGGCGCTCGGCATCCTGGTGCTCGCCGGACTCAGCGACGGTCTCGATGGATTTCTCGCGCGCGGACTGAATCAGCGGACGCCGCTCGGCGCGTATCTCGATCCCATCGCGGATAAACTGCTGCTGTCCTCATCGTATTTCGTCCTCGCGCTCAAGGGGAAAATCGGCTGGTGGCTGGCAATTCTGGTGCTGGGCCGCGACGTGCTGATTCTCGTCGCGTGCGCCGTCATCTTGCTCACGGTCGGATACCGCCCGTTTCCGCCGAGTATTTGGGGAAAGGCGACGACATTCTTCGAGATTTCGCTCGTGACGCTCGTGTTGCTGCTGGCCGTGTGGGAAAACCAGCCGCTGCGGCTCTTGCGCGAAACCTGCGCCTACTGCGTGGCTGCGTTCGTGGTGATTTCGGGAATTCACTACAGCATCGTGGTCGCGCGCCAGCTGCAGGAAACGCCGAGTCCCGTGGCGAAATAAATTCGCGTGCCACGCCCGCTATTTTCTGAGCGCGCTCAATCCCGCCATCACGAAGCTCGCCACCACCACCAGTGCCGCGCCCCAGCCCATTGCGTAGGCCCGCTTGCGCTCTTCCGGCGACGCCGGCGTCCGATCGGCCATCAGCTTCCCCAACACGAATCCCGAAGCGAATCCTCCCAAGTGCGCCCAGTTGTCGACGCCCGGGAACAAAAATCCCCAAACAACGATGTAAATCAGCCACCGCAAAATCTGGTTGCGCATCATTTGCATGCCGATGCTGCGCCGGCCCGTGGTCACCGCGAGCATCACCCCAATCAATCCCAGCAGCGCCCCCGACGCGCCCACGCTGAATTTCCCCATGAAGCTGCTCAGCATGTAGCCGCAGATGCCCGTCATAACGCAAATGAAGGTGAAGCGGGCCGACCCGTACAGCTCCTCGATTTGCGGCCCGATGTCCATCAGCACCCACATATTGAAAAAGATATGCAGGATGCTCGCGTGCAGAAAAATTGCGGTCACAAACCGCCAGGGCTGCAAAAGGTCGATGGACAAGGGCAGCGAGGCGCCGAGGCGAATCAACACGTTTCCGTCGATCGCCCCGAAGTTCAGAATCCCCATAATCCCGCCGCCGGACATGCCGATGCCGCCGTTTTTCGCGAAGGTCGCGAGAAAACTAACCGCGAAAATCACGCAGCAGATCGTCAGGAACCCATACGTGGCCGGCGATGCGGTCGGCAGAAACTGGCCCAGCGACCGGCTGGCCGCCGCGAGGGAGAACCGCACGTTCGCGCCGCACTGCGGGCAGCGCGTCGCCACCGAGCCGACCAGATTGCCGCACGAGGGGCAAATTTTCGGCCGCGGCTGCGAGCCTCCAAAGAATCCACTCATGTGCTGTTTACCGTTCCTGTCTGCCGGACGATGGGACCGCAAAGCGCTGCGGCACGCGACCACTTGCCTGCTTCCTTGCGGGAACGCGAGCGCGTTCCTATAATACCGAACTTGAGTGCAAACAAGTGAACCGGGAACTTGCGTGAAATCCTCCGGCGCGCGGATGGATTCACAGCGCGAAACGGTGCATGAAACACGCTGCGGAGGAATGACTCTCCTGCGGCGGCTGGCGCTCCTGTCGGCCATCGCACTCGCAGCCGCGGGTTGCGCTCATCGCACGTACACGCCGCAAGCGCCCGCGCCGGCCCCGCTGCCGCAGCCTTCGGCGCCCTCGACTCCGCCGCCATCGGCTGAGACGCAGCCGGCGATTCCGGGCCAGTACGT
Source organism: uncultured Acidobacteriota bacterium (assembly GCA_963743335.1). Lineage (GTDB taxonomy): Bacteria > Acidobacteriota > Terriglobia > Acidiferrales > UBA7541 > Palsa-295. Next base: position 522,440 of record CAVUPI010000001.1, on the reverse strand, counting down.
CGAAGAGGGCGTCGCGTCGTGGTACGGCGTACCCTTCGACGGCCACCGCACATCGAATGGCGAAATCTACGACATGCACGCATTCACGGCCGCGCACCGGACGCTGCCCTTCGGCTCAATGGTTCGCGTCACCAATCTTCGCAACGGCTTGCAGACTGAGGTTCGCATCAACGATCGCGGCCCATTTGTCGCCAACCGGATCATCGATCTATCGCTTTCCGCGGCGCAGGCCATCCAAATGGTTGGCCCGGGAACCGCGCAGGTGCGCCTCGAAGTGATTTCCGGCCCGAATCCGACGCAGGGCTACTTCGGGGTTCAGGTGGGCGCTTTCGCGAGTCGCGAAAACGCCGATCGCTTGGAGGCGCAGCTTGCGACGCGCTATTCGTCCGTGAGCATCGCGACGTACGATTCGCCGAACGGCGTTTTTTACCGCGTGCGCGTTGGACGCCTGCCCACCGAAGAGGCAGCGCATCAGCTCGCGGTCCAGCTGCATGCCAGCGAGCAATTCACCACCTTCGTGGTGCGTCTCGATAACTGATGCTGATCTGAAGTTCGCCACGCTTTACAATGGGAGCTGGCGCCGGGGGCGGCGTCGCGCTGGTTCGTTTCAAAGTGGTGTTGCACGAATATGGTCCGATCGATTCGCTCACAACCTATCGGCTCGCTTTTGCTGGCGGCTTTCCTGTCGCTTGCATTCCTCTTCGCGGCGGGACTCATGGCCCCTGCGTCGCTCGATGCGCAGGCACCTTCGACTCCGCTCACCACGTGGAGCGTGAGCATCGTATTGCCGCCCAGGATCGTCGCCGGGCGTCCTGCCACTCTGGCGGCTCTCGGTGTGGATGGAAGGCTCGCGTCGGGCGTGAAACTCGAGATCGGCGATCAGCAGGTGACCACCGATCCGACGGGCCGCGCGCTTTTCAACGCGCCGGCATCGGCGGGCTACGTTCTCGCGAAGGCCTCGGGCGGTTCGTTCGCCGCGCTCGTGGACGCGCCGCCGGGCGATCCGTCGCCGTCGATCTCCGTGGCGCCCCTGATTTCGCTGCACGATCAATTTTCGATTTGCGGCACGTCGCTAAGCCCAGACGCCGACGGCAATCTGGTGAAAATCAATGGGCAGATGAGCCTCGTGCTCGCGGCCTCGCCGGAATGCATTGTGGTGCTGCCGGGACCGAAAGTGGAGGCCGGGCCCGCCACGATTTCCGTCGTGACAGACACCGCGCAATTTGCGGCGAAGACCTCGATCGTCGCACTTTCATTCGAAGCGCCGAGTCCGGCGATTCTGCCGGGCAAGAAAGGTGATCTCGTGGTTCGCGTGCAAGGGTCGCAAGAGAAGCTGCGGCTGGTGGTCGATAACAAAACGCCGGGAGTGCTGCGCTTTCTGCGGGGCGAGACGCAGGAAGTTGTCACGGGCGGCGACGAGAACAACACGGCCGCAATCAAAGTGCAGGCCGTCGCGTCGGGCACCTTCTCGTTTCACGCCCGCGTGATCGGTACGCCTGACCCTCACGTCGCGCTCCGCTACCTGCAAGCGGCGGAACTTCTTGCGCCGAAGGATTCGCGACGCGACATCCTGAAGTTGATCAGCCGCCTCGATCGCCACCCGCAGGACTCTCAGCAAGTCGCGATCGGGCTCGACCAGATTCGCTCGGCCACGATTGCCAGCGACCTGCGCACGCTGCTCGATGCAGCCCGCGCCGAGCTCTAGCTGAGGGCCCGCCTTCTGCAGTCCTAATGTCGGAGCTGAAGGCTCCGACCCCCTAACCGGCGAGATCATGGCAGCGATGGCGTTGTTGTTGCGGCTGCGGGAGCGGCCGCTGACACCGCGGGCTTGCGGCGAATCCAGAACGCGCCGATTGTCAGGAGCAGGCTCGGCAGAAGGAAGCGCAAGCCGTCGCGCAGCAGAGCGGCGGGGCCTGCCTCTACCGGAGGGCCGATTCCGCAGCCGCAATCGATCTTCAGGCCTTTGTGGTAGGCGTAGCTGATCGCGATCATGAATCCGCACAGCACCAGCGACGCGAGGAGCGACGAGAAGCGCCGGCCGATCCCGCTGAAGAGCCATAATCCGAGGAAGAGTTCAAAGAAAGGCAGGAAATGGGCGACGAATTTCACGGCGCCCGGCGGAAGGATTTGGTACGACTCCACCTGGATCGCGAAAAGTGAAAGGGAAATTTTCGCCGAGCGCCACGACCAAGGGAAGCCCGGCAACGGCTTGAGCTTTCCGTACGCGGCGGCCAAGAAGATCGATCCGACTACGATGCTGCCGAAGACCAGTAGAATGCGCACGAGGCCGCGCCGCTTGCGAGGATCTCGAACGCAAAAAAACGCGACTAGCCCGGCCAGAAAGAACCAGTAGCCGTTCTCGGCTATCCAGGTCAACACTGCGTTGAGCGTGTTCATCGAGGGGGTTCGGCGATTGTCGGTGACGACTCGCTACTGGCTCAAAAGCGAATCGAAGAACTGCTTGAGAATAGGCCAGGACACGAAACCCGTCGCCGCCGGCAGATGCTGTCCCTTGTAGGTGATGATATAGGTCGGCGTCGCCTGGACGGGAATGCGCATGCCGATGGCGCGATCCGCCTCGATGTAGGCGTCGAGTGGGCAGCCGTGGCTGTTCGGCGCGACGGCTGCGCCTGGGGGGGCCATGCAGCCTTCCATCTGTTTTTGGACGCGCTTGAATTCAGCGCTCGACATCGAGGCCGCGACGTACTTTTCGATGTTGCCGTCCGCGCCCCAGGCATCCTGGTTGTCGTATAGGGCCGCCTCAACGGCCGAGAATTCGCCAACACGCGCGGCGGCATTCGCCCAGCGGGCCGCCTCGAAGCCGTACTTGTGCATCGGGAGCGGAAAATCGTGGTGAACGAGATAGACCTTCCCGGAGGCGACGTAGTCACTGATCATCGGCCGCAAAGTGTTCTCATACAGGTTACGGCACGACGGGCACTCATAATCCGTGAAGACCTCCATCGTGATCGGCGCGTCTTTCGAGCCGTAAGCCTTCAGGGGCGGTCCCAGAGACTCGACGGCACGGGTGGTCTTGCGCGCTGTCCTAGCGGTTGTCCCATGGGCGGACGGCGTCGCGACGCCGAAGCCCAGAATTAGAGCGAAGAGAATCAGGAGAACTGGCCACGGCGGGCGGCCCTTCGGCGAGTTCTTCGAGAATAAGTGCGAACAGAGATTCAACGTGAGCCTCCCCCAAGGTTACGTAAGCGGCGGTATTGTACCGCCAAACACACCCAAGTCATTCAAACGATGACGCAAGGTGTAGCGCATCCGGCAAATCACCCGAGCCCCTATAAGCTGAGATGCATCATAGAGGGAGAGAGGTTTTAAGAGGCTCCAGGAAGCGCGGGCGGCGGGAAGGCGGGCGATGGAGTCGAGGGCTTTGGCGGAAGGTAAGGCGCTCAGATACAGTAGAATACGGACACACAAGAAACTTGACAATGATACGCTCAACGTGTAGTATGACTTTCGGCGGCCCAGATTCCCGAGAACTGAGCCAGTCTGATCTGATAGGAGCGGATTTCAATGAGCAAGATTATCGGTATTGACCTGGGCACGACCAACTCCGTCGTGGCCGTAATGCAGGGTGGCGAGCCCGTCGTGATTCCCAACCAGGAAGGCGCGCGGACGACGCCGTCGGTAGTGGCGATCACGAAGAGCGGAGAGCGTCTGGTAGGCCAAGTGGCCAAGCGGCAAGCCATCACAAACCCGGAAAACACGGTGTATTCAATCAAGCGGTTCATGGGCCGCCGCTACGACGAGGTCGTCGAAGAAGCGAAGCGCATACCCTATAAAGTGACAAAGGGCCCGCACGATGATGCCCGCGTCGAGATACAGGGCAAGGTGTACAGCCCGCCCGAAATCTCGGCGATGATCCTTCAAAAGCTGAAGTCAGCCGCGGAAGATTTTCTCAGCGAAAAAGTGAGCAAGGCGGTAATCACCGTTCCGGCGTATTTCAACGACAGCCAGCGGCAGGCGACCAAGCAGGCCGGCGAAATCGCGGGTCTCGAAGTGCTGCGCATCATCAACGAGCCGACGGCCGCGGCGCTTGCGTACGGCCTCGATAAAAAGAAGGACGAAACGATCGCCGTGTACGACCTGGGCGGCGGCACGTTTGATATCTCGATCCTCGAGGTGGGCGAAGGCGTCGTCGAAGTGAAATCGACGAACGGCGACACGCACTTGGGCGGCGACGACATCGACCAGCGGATCGTGGATTGGATGGCGGCCGAGTTCAAGCGCGATCAGGGCATCGACGTCAGCAAGGACAAGATGGCGATCCAGCGGCTGAAGGAAGCCGCTGAAAAGGCCAAGATCGAGCTTTCGCAGTTGCAGGAGACGGAGATCAACCTGCCGTTCCTGACGGCGGACGCTTCCGGGCCGAAGCACATGCAGCTCAAACTGACGCGGGCAAAGCTCGAGCAGTTGATGGAAGAGTTGCTGCAGCGGACGGTGGAACCGGTGAAGCGCGCGTTGAGCGATGCTGGCCTCACGCCGGACAAGATCGACGAAGTGGTGCTGGTCGGCGGCTCGACGCGCATACCGCGAGTGGTCGACATCGTGAAGGGCCTCTTCAACGGCAAGGAGCCTCACAAGGGCGTCAATCCGGATGAAGTGGTCGCGGTCGGCGCGGCGATTCAGGGAGGCGTGCTTGGCGGCGAGGTGAAGGATATCCTGCTGCTCGACGTGACGCCGCTTTCGCTGGGCGTCGAGACGCTGGGCGGCGTGATGACCACGCTGATCCCGCGCAACACGACGATCCCGACGCGCAAGTCGGAAACATTCTCGACGGCGGCGGACAACCAGACGTCGGTCGAGATCCACGTGCTGCAAGGCGAACGCCCGGTGGCCAGCGGCAACCGCTCGCTCGGCAAATTCCATCTGATGGGAATTCCGCCGGCACCGCGCGGCATGCCGCAAGTGGAGGTGACGTTCGATATCGACGCGAACGGAATCCTCAACGTGTCCGCGAAGGACATGGCGACCAACAAGGAACAGAAGATCACGATCACCGCGTCCACCGGCTTGAGTAAGGACGAAGCCGAGCGCATGAAGAAGGAAGCGGAGTCGCACTCGTCCGAGGATAAGGACCGGCTGGCCGAGGTCGAGAGCCGCAACCGGCTCGACAACCTGGTCTACCAGACCGAGAAGCTGATCAAGGAAAACCGCGAGAAGCTCGCCGAAGCGGACGTGAAAGCGGCCGAAGAGGCAGTTGAGGAAGGCAAGCGTGCGGTGACTGAAGGCGGCCTCGAGAAGTTGAACGCGGCGGTCGACAACCTGACGAAGGCGTCGCATCGCATCGCCGAGTCGCTGTACAAAGCGCAGAGCGCGGCTGGATCGCAGCCAGGCGGCGCGGGACCAGGGGGCGGCAACGGCGGTCCGAGCGCCGACGGAGGCGCGCAGCCGCACGGCCACGGGCAAGGCGATGTCGTCGATGCCGAGTTCGTGGATGTGGATGAGTCGAAGAAGCCGAACTAAGACCGATGTTGAGGTAAGGACGATAGGGGCGGGCTTCCAACCCGCCCCTACGCCTGTTGACGCTCGGAGAAGGCGGAATCTCTCTCCCGGGCGCATCTAGAAGACGATGGCAACCACCACAAAAACTGATTACTACGAGTTGCTGGGAGTAGCGCGTAAGGCCACGGTGAAGGAAATCCGGGGCGCGTATCGCAAGCTCGCCCGGAAGTATCACCCGGACCTGAATCCGGGCGATAAAACCGCAGAAGAGAAGTTCAAGCAGATTCAGGAAGCGTACGAGGTCCTTTCGGACACGAAGAAGCGCCAGACGTACGACCAGTTTGGTTTCAACACCCCTGGGTCCGGCGGGATGCCGCCTTCGGGAGCGGGATACGGCGGGGGAGCGTCGCCGGAAGACATCCATTTCGATTTTGGCGGCTTCGATTTTGGCGCTGGCGGGCAGGGCGGCTCCGGTGGAACAGGCTTCCGCGATCTCTTCAGCCAATTTTTCAGGGGCGCCACTGCCGCTCAGGCGGGCCAGAATGGCGAGCCGGGCAGCGACCTCGAGTTTCAGATCGATATCAGCTTTGCCGAGGCCATGCATGGCGCAGTGAAGAAAATCAGCTTCACGCGGCTCGATGTCTGCCCGGTATGCCACGGCGCCGGGTTTGCCGGCGAAGAGAAAACCTGCCCTACGTGCAACGGTACCGGTCAGGTGACGCAAGTCAGCGGGAAGATGCGCTTTCAGATCACCTGCTCGCGATGCGGCGGCCGCGGAAAGCTGCGCACGATGTGCCGGAATTGCGGCGGCGAAGGGCGCGTGCAGAAGGTCGAAACGATCGACGTGCGGATTCCGCCGGGCGCGAAGACAGGTTCGCGTGTGCGCGTGGCGGGCTACGGAAACGCCGGGATGCACGGCGCGCCTCCGGGCGATCTGTACATCATCACGAATGTTGAGCCGCATCCGTTTTTCGATCGGCGCGGCGACGATCTCTACACGGTGGTGCCGGTGACGGTGCCCGAGGCGTCGCTCGGCGCAAAAGTCGAAGTGCCGACGATCGACGGGCGCGCGCAGGTGCGCATTCCGCCGGGCACGAACAGCGGCAAAAAGCTGCGGCTGCGCGAAAAAGGCGCGCCGTCGGCGGGACGTCCCGGGAAGCGTGGCGATCAGATCGTCGAAGTGCAAATCGTGGTGCCGAAGCCGGAAGACGAGCGCGTGCGCAATCTCTTGAAAGAGCTCGGCAAGCTCGAGCCCGAAGATCCGCGCAGCGAGCTTTTCGCGCGCGCCACAGTTGGAGAAGCAAAGTAGGAGAAAGACAATGGCAATGCGTCCGAGAAAAAGGGCCAAAGCCGGTTATATGATCAGCGCGGTCGCGGAGCTGTATCAACTGCATCCGCAGACGCTGCGGCTCTATGAGCGCGTCGGGCTGCTGAAGCCGTCGCGCTCGCAGGGCAATACGCGCCTGTACACGGATGAGGACCTCGAGCGGCTCGAGGTGATTTTGAATTTGACGCGCGAACTCGGCGTGAATCTCGCCGGGATCGAAATCATCCTCAACATGCGCGACAAAATGGCGGAGATGCAGCTCCACATGGAGGAGTTCATCCGCTACGTGCGCAGCGAGGTGGCGCGCGATTTCGTGGCCTCGCGGCAGCAGCCGCCGGGCCAGCGCAACGCGATCGTTCGCGCGGCCCCACGCCACACGATCCGCGTGATCAAGTAGCCCGGGTGGAAGCGTGGGCCTTCAGGCCCACGGGAAAAGCCTGCCTATATGGGGCTTTAGCCCCGGGCTTTCTCGCGCCACGCAGTATCTGAGAGCCCCCCTCGCAGAATTCCCACAGGCATTCCAATTTGCACAACGCGGGTGCGCTTGCACGCGCGGCGCGCGGCGCTTATTCTTCCTGCATGGCGCGAGCGGATTGTTCTACTTGCCAGGGCAGCGGGTGGAAAGTGGTCGAGCGGAACGCGGAAGGCGCGCAGGCGCTGGCTTCTGGCGAAACGGCTCGCCCCGGCGCTGCGGCCGACGAACCGAAGATGGTGTGGGCCGTACCGTGCGACTGCACCATGGGCGACAAGACGGAGCGCGTGCTCGCGAAGGCGCGCGTGCCCGACCGGTATCGCCACTGCGACTTCGAAAATTTCGAGGCCGACAACGAAATCGAGAATGCCACGCGCGAGCAGCTGGCTGCTTGGAATCGCAGCCTCGCGCAGGCGAAGCTCATCGTGCAGCGGTTTGCGGAGGAGTTTTCTCCCGTGCGCGACATGCAGAACGATCAGGGCCTGCTGCTGATGGGGCCGTGCGGCGCCGGGAAGACGCACCTCGCCGTTTCCGCGCTGAAGGAAATCGTGCAGCGGGGGCACAGCGGGCTCTTTTACGATTACCGCGAGCTGCTGAAAGAGATTCAGGACAGTTACAACGCCGAGAGCCAGTCGACGGAGATGAGCGTCCTTGAGCCGGTGCTGAAGGTGGAGATTCTGGTCCTGGACGATGTGGGATCGAGCAAGCCCTCGCCGTGGGCGCTCGAAACCGTTGGGCACATCCTGAATACGCGCTACAACGAGAAGCGCGTCACGATCCTCACCACGAATTTCCTCGATGCGGACGCCGCGACCGCGCCTGCGCCCGCCGCGCGCGTGGCCGGAATGCGCGCGCCAACGTTCGAGGACACGCTGACCGACCGCGTCGGCAAGCGCATCCGTTCCCGCCTGTACGAAATGTGCCGCACCATCGAAATTTCCGCCCCCGATTACCGCAAGGAGATTCGCAACATCAGCCGCTTCCGGGCGTAACCGCAAGGCTCCGTCGGCGCTATTCGCATATGGATGGCGTTATCAGCCGCATAGAAACGTAGCGGCTATGCGGTTTGCTTCCTGTGAGTTACGCAGCTAGAATCGTGCTTGAAATTCTCCGACCTCCGCGGCCTGAAGGAGAGACATCCCATGGCCCGCGAGGCGATACCCCGATGTTCCGGGGTCGAGGGTTCGGACGGAAACGTCCGGGCCTCCCGTGCTTGGAAAGGGGAATGCCGGGCGCGCCGAGGCGTCGCCGGGCGTGTCGCCCAAGTCCAACATGGATTTGGGCGTTTTTGTTTGTGGCTCCAAACCGGAGCCCGGGGCATCCAAGGAGCGCATGCAGCTAACCGACAAATTTGGCCGCCAGATCACCGACCTGCGGATTTCGGTGACGGACCGGTGCAATTTCCGGTGCGTCTATTGCCGGTCGGCGAATCCGGAGAATCACATGCCGTCGGCGAGCTTGCTCAGCTGGGACGAATACGAGCGGCTGGCGCGGATTATGGTGCCGATGGGGATTCGCAAGGTGCGTGTGACCGGAGGCGAGCCGCTGGTGCGCGCGGGCGTGGAAGATTTCGTTGCGCGCCTGAAGGCGATCGGCGTGGAAGACATCTCGATGACCACGAACGGCTACATGCTGGCCGAGCGGTGCGACCGGCTCGTCGCCGCGGGGATGAACCGGATCAACATCAGCCTCGATTCGCTCGATCGCGCGAAATTCGAGCGTATCACGCGGACGAAGACGTTCGAGGCGGTGATCGCCGGGATCGATGCGGCGCAGGCGTCGGCGCTACGGCCGGTAAAGGTGAATGCCGTGCTGGTGCGCGGGATCAACGACGACGAGGTCGAAGCGTTTGCCGAATTCGCGCGCGAGCGCGACCTGATCATGCGCTTCATCGAGTATATGCCGCTCGATGCCGACCGTTCGTGGACGCGCGACTCGGTGGTGACGGGCGCGGAAGTGCTCAGCCGGATTTCGGCGCGCTGGCCGCTGGTCCCCGTGGCGCACGAGCGCAGCGAAACGGCGCGCAAGTACCGCTTCGCGGATGGGCGCGGCGAAATCGGGCTGATTTCGCCCGTGTCGCAGCCCTTCTGCGGGCATTGCTCGCGCATCCGCATGACGGCCGACGGCAAGCTGCGCACTTGCCTCTTCAGCAAGGACGACCACGACCTGAAGCCGCTGCTGCGCGGCGGAGCGACCGACCGCGAAATCGCCGGCGAGATTATCTCGATCGTGCACGGAAAAGAAAAGGGTCACCGCATCAACGAGCCCGGTTTCGCCCCGCCCTCGCGTACAATGGTGTCCATCGGCGGCTGAGCCGCTCCTCGGAGCAATTCAAATTGGGCGACGAAGAATCCAAACTGTTTTCGCTGTCGGAAGCCGAACGCCTGCGCGTGCAGATCGAGCCTGTCCTGATCGAGGCGATCGAGGCGCGCCGCAAATTCGGCGAATTCGACGACCTGCTCTCGGAGCTCGCCGAACGCATCCAGCGCTCCGGCGGGATGCTCGTGGAATTCGACAAGACCTCGCGCCTGCGCGGTGAGCGCAATCGCCTGGAGCAGACCATCCGCGAAGCGCTCGAAAAAATTCACGCCACCGGCTGTATCGTGAAGGATCTCGAAGTCGGGCTGCTCGATTTCCCGTCGCGCATCGACGGCGAGGAAGTGTATCTCTGCTGGAGGCTCGGCGAGGATCGCATCCGCTTCTACCACGGCCAGGACGAAGGTTTTTCAGGCCGCAAGCCCATCGATCCCCGCGACGCCGATTACCGCAATCCCATTCAATAAGTGTCCCCGACCGGGTCTACAGCGTAACCAACGTCACGATTTTGGAGTTTGCCACGGCAAATCGTCCATGCACGGGATCCAGGGCGATCGGCGGCGGCGGTGGATCGCCGAGCTCGATCGGTCCCAGTTGTTTCCCGGAGTAGATTCCGTCCCATCGGTGGACGACTTCTCCGCTCGTAAGTGAGATCAACTTCGGATGGTCGTAAAAGCTGACGACAAACTCTTTCCACGGCATCATCATCCCGATGGGCTCATTTACTTCGACTCTTGACTTCCACCTTCCGTGGGTGAGAGACCAGATACAAAGTTGTCCTGGTCCCCGCTTCATTCCTTCGTGATCTGCAACGAAGGAGACAGTGAGTTCGGTGTTTCCCAGGAAGGCCATGCTATCGAGCTCATGCGTCTCGGAAAATTCCGTACGGAAAACTGGGTTTCGGTCGAACTGCAAAGAGCCGCCGTCTCCGGAGACAGTCTGAAAAACCGCGGCGCCAGACAACGGGTGCCAGAACCAGCCGGCGTCGCTCAAGAACCTCCCGTCGGGCGAAAAGCTTAGCCGAGAGTGAAATTCCATGGCCTCGGATTCCAGCGAATCGAGCGTCGCTCCCGTCTCCGCATCCTCAATCTCGAGCAGATTAAATGCATGGGGGCAATGCGCGACCAGGACGCCGCCGGAGGCGGCGGGACCGATGGAAATTGGATAGTCGTAGTCGTTGGCGCAGTAGAAACTACGATTCAGCTCACGATCGATTGTTCCATTTTTCATCAGCAGCGCTTTCGTATTGCGGTTCGTGTATGCGACCGCCCAATGAGTGGCGCCGCTGCGTAGACTGATGGCGCGGTCGAATTGATACGTCATGTTGAACCGACTTAGGGCAGGCGGACCGTCCGCATGCGCCCGCTGACCGTTCGTCACGTCGAGCAACTCGTCACCGTCCCACACGAGGGTCGCGACGCCCGGCCATGCGATCTCTCTCAGCTGCATAGCTCGTCTAATACCATGGACTTTGCCGAACTCCAACCATCAACGGATCGCATGCCCGCTTGACACGCGAGCGACCATGGTTGCAGAGTATTTGATTGGAATTCGAGCGTCGGAAAAACTAGGGAGCCGGGGGAAAATCATGGCCGTGGAAACCGCAGCAGCGCCGATTCAGATTACAGACACCGCATGGAAAGCAATCGAAGGAGCGTACGACCTGCAGGTGCACGTCGCGCCGGACGTGATCGCGCGGCGCATCGACGATCTCGATCTCGCCAAGGAATTTCTGTCGCACAAGCTGAAGGGCTTCGTGCTGAAATCGCACTACGCGCCCACCTACGAGCGCGCGAAAGTGGTGACGAAAGCCGTTCCCGGCATCCAGGCTTTTGGGGCGATCACGCTGAATCACAGCGTCGGCGGGCTGAATCCCGTGGCGCTCGAAATCGCCGGCCGGTCGGGCAATAAAATCGTGTGGATGCCGACCGTCGACGCCGCCAATGAAACCGCCGGGCGCACGGACGGTCCCACGGACAAGCTGCCTTTCTGGGCGAAGATTCAGCGCGAGCTTGCGGCCACCGGCGTGTCGCCCGCGCCGATGACCGTGGTCGGCGCCGACGGCAAAGTCAACGCCGCCGCGCGCGGCTGCCTGGAAATCATCAAGAAGTACGACATGATCCTCGCCACCGGCCACCTGAGCAAAAAGGAAATTTTGCAGCTCGTGAAGACGGCCAAGGAAATGGGGCTGAAGCGCGTTGTCGTGACGCACGCGGAATTTCCGTCGCAGAACATGACCGCGGCCGAGCAGGTGGAGTGCGCCGATCACGGCGCGACGATCGAGCACTGCTTCACCACGATGTACACGAACAAAGCGCCGTGGGACGCTTACTTCGACAGCGTCCGCAAGGTTGGACCGGAGCGCGTAGTGCTTTCAACCGACCTCGGGCAGACGATCAATCCGCCGGTCGCCGATGGCTTCGCAATGTTCGCGCAGAAGATGCTGCACGCGGGCTTCAGCACCGCGGACGTCCACCGCATGGCCGTGACGAATACCACGAACCTCGTTTCCTGATCGATCTTTCGCTGCAGCCAGCAATTTCGAAAAGCGACGCCGTGGCCCGGCGTCGTTTTTTGCTTACGAAAGCCTTCCTCGCGCGTCTACAACGTGCAATCATTTCCAGGGCACTTCATAGCAGCAAGGAGAACTCTTACTTGGAGAGAACTACGCGTGTGCTTGTCGTAGCAGTCTGTTTTTCTTTTTGTCTCGCGGGAGCGCGTCCGACCGTGACCGCCGACGCGCAAGATAGTGCGCCCGACCAAAGCTGGGTCGCGAAAAGCAACGTGTACACCGACCTGCTGCTCGACGTCCAGAACCGGCATTCGCCGGAGAATGCTTCGTCGCAGGGACTGGCCGCCTTCGACGAACGAATTTCGCAGCCGACCAAGCTGGACGACGACGCCGAGATCGCCGAGACGAAGGTGGTGCAGCGCAAGCTGATGCACGCGCTAGCCGTCGAGCAGGACAAGAACGTCCGGCAGGATCTGCAAATCCTGCTGCACAGCATTCAGATCGAACTTGCGAAACACGATTACGCCCAGGCTCACAAAGTCCCGTTCGAAAACGCGAGCGAGGATGTGTTCGATGGCATTCGCGTCCTGCTCGACGAGCAAGTGGCGCCGGAGCGCCGCAAGGCGGCCGTGGTTCGCTTGCGGAAATACGCGGGGATCGAGCCGGGCTATCAGCCACTCACTGAAATCTTGAAGCAGCGCGCGGAAGAGCAGATGGCCAAGCCCAACATGGAGTACCCGTCGAAAGTGAGGATCGAAACCGAGCTCGCGCGCAATCAAAACTACATCGAAGGCATTCCCGCTCTCTTCCAGCAGTACGGCGTCACCGGATGGGAAGAGCCTTTTGCAAAGCTGAAGACGGAGCTCACCGACTACGACGCATGGATCCGCGCCACGATTCTGCCGAAGGCGCGCCCCGATTTCCGCCTTCCGCCCGAGGAATATGCGCTCGACCTGCAGGGCTACGGAATCGATATTCCGATTGCGCGCCTCGAGGATATGGCGCACCACCAGTTCCAGGTCTATCAGGGACAGATGCAGGCGCTTGCCATGCAGATCGCCGCGCAGCGCCAGTGGCGAGTGACCGATTATCGCGACGTGTGCCGCAGGCTCAAACAGGATCAGATCAAGGGCGACGATATTCTGCCGTTTTACAAGAAGCGCCTCGCGGACATCGAGGCCATCATCGTCAAGCATAACCTCGTGACGCTGCCCGACCGCCCGGCGCGCATCCGGCTGGCGACGCCGGCCGAGAGCGCGGAACAGCCGGCGCCCCACATGGTTGCCCCTCCGCTGTTGCATAACACGGGCGAGCAGGGCGTGTTCGTGCTGCCGCTGAACATGCCGCCGACCGCGGGGGAAAAGACCGAGAAGATCGACGACTTCAGCTACGATGCGGCTTCGTGGACGATCATCGCGCACGAGGCACGCCCCGGCCATGAATTGCAATTCGATTCCATGATCGAACACGGTGTGTCGGAAGCGCGCGCACTCTACGCGTTCAATAGCACCAATGTGGAAGGATGGGGCCTTTACGCCGAATACATCACGCGTCCGTACATGCCGCTCGAAGGACAGTTGATCTCGCTGCAATTCCAGATGCAGCGCGCGGCGCGGGCGTTCCTCGATCCGGAGCTGCAGTCGGGCCAGATCACGCCGAAGGACGCGATGCGCGTGCTGATGGAAGACGTGAATCTGAGCAAGCCGTTTGCCGAGCAGGAAGTCGAGCGCTACACCTATCGGGCGCCCGGGCAGGCCACTTCATACTTCTATGGATTCACGCGCCTGTTGTCGCTTCGCGCGGAAACCGAAAGAGCCCTCGGCAAGAAATTCGATCAGAAGAAGTTTCACGATTTCATCCTCGCGCAGGGCCTGCTGCCGCCGGATCTGATGCGACAGGCTGTGCTGACGGAATTCGTTCCGGCGCAGCAAGCCTACTGACGGAAGCGAATCAGACGCGGAGCAGCTTTTGCCGCAGCCACTGGGCGATGCCGCCGAACGAGCGCACCGGCACGCGCGGGTCGAGTATGTGGATACCGATGTCGTCCACGCCGGCGCCCGTGAAGGCATTCGCTAGCACCACCACTCCGGTGCCGGCTTTTGGATCGAATCCGACGAACGAGCGGTAGCCGCCCGTGCCGCCGTTGTGCCAGAGGATTTCGCGCCCATTCAGCGGGAGGATGTTCCACCCGAGCGCAAGCTCGCGCCCGAAACGCTCTCTCGATTCAGGTATTCTGCGCATCGCGGCCATCGCAGGCGCCAGCGGCGATTCCGTGTAACCGAGATTCGCCGCCAGAAAAGTCAGCATATCGTTCACGTCGGACCGAAGTGCGCCCGCCCCTGCCAGCGTTGGCATGTCCCAGTTTTCGGTGGGCCTCAAGAAGAGGTCGTGCCCTTTGGCCAGCCGATTCCTCATTTCGCGCGTGAGCGTGATCCAGGTGCTGTTCATGTCCAGCGGCTCGCAGATGCGCGAGCGAACCAACGACTCGTAATCCATTCCAGCCCGCAGGGCCAGCGCGTGGCCCAGGAGTCCGACGCCGACGTTTGAATATTCCTGCCGCGAGCCGATGTCTCGTCCCAGTTTGTACTGCGAAAGAAACGCGTAGAGCCGTTCGACGGAATAGTTCGCGTAAGGATTCTTCGAATGCATCACGGAAACGCCCATGTTCGTGGGCAGGCGCGGCAGGCCGGAAGTATGCGTCGAGAGGTGCAGCAGCGTAATCGCACGGCCGTTGCGTTCCGGCATTCTTACGCCCGGCGGCAAATGCTTTGCGACCGGATCGTCGAGCACTACTTCACCGCGCTGGACCATGTCCGCGAGCAACAACGCTGTAAAAACTTTGGTCACCGAGCCGATCTCGAAGATCATGTCGCCGTCGAGGGGGCGTGAATCGCCCTTCGCAAGGCGCCCGTGCGCGATCACGCGTCGGCCTTCGGGGCCGATCACGCCGACCACGATGCCGACGCTCCGGTGCTGCACGTCGATTCGGTCGGCGAGGATTTGGCGAATTTCGGAGTCCGATGGTATGGCAGAACCGGAAACGGGAGGCGCGTCGATGGCGGTGTTCAATTCGTTGGTTTCGTGCTGGAGCCGGCGCACGACCTGCTCAGCACGCGCCATAATCCGGCGAAGAGGATCAGCGCTGCGCCGATGCGCACGGCGCGATTCTGGGTCTCGGCGAAGAGCAGGCCGAAAGCGAGGAACACAAACGCCGCGGCGAAATATTCCCACAGGCTTCGCCCTCGCGAGCGTGTGTCGAACGCCGCGTCTTTGTTGCGCCTCGGATCTTCTCGTCTCGCCGGTTTGCTGCTCGCGGCCGCAGGCGTCAAGCCGCCGCCATACGCCGGAGAAGCGATTTGCATGAGGGACACAACCGTCAGCGCGAAGCCGCCGTCTCGAAAAAGCGCCCAGCCGGAGAGCGCTAAATCGGGGAGCGCGGTGGAAATCAGACTTTGCGACAGACACGCCAGGCCCACGCCAGTTGCTGCCCTCAGGCTCAGCTGCTGCGGGGACCGGCTGGTCATGTAGGCGTCGGCGAGCCTCAATCCGAAGAGCGCGCTGATTACCTGGATCAAGATGCGCAGGAGTTGCGGCTGCTGCAGAAATCCCGCAGCGCCGGTGCGGCCGTCGCCGGCAAAAAAACAGAAATACAGCGCGAGCGCTTCGAGAAGGACCACTCCCGGATCGGCCGTTCGGCGGATCTGGCTCGCCACCACTTGCGGCAACGTGAATGCGGCGTCGGCCGCATACTGTGCGGGGCTCTTGTATCGCTCGTAGAGATCGCCGAGCACTTCTTCCCGGCGCGCGGGCGGAGTGAGCAGCGCAACGACCATCTCAAGTTTCCCGGGAGGCGCTTGTTGGGTCATGTTGTCTCCTTGCCCCACTGTCGGCCCCACTTCCGCTCCCACTCCTTGCCCCACGCTTCGACGCTGCTATCCCAGATGCGCTTGGCGGTGACGGCCGAATCCCGCAGCGCGCGCTCGCCCAGCGCCTCGAGCTTGTAGCACCGCTTGGCGCGGCCGCCGCGCTCGGGCGTGGGATCGGAGAGCCACGACGCGAGGTAGCCTTTGTCTTCGAGGCGATCGAGCGTCACGTAGATCGCGCCGAGCGACACGGATTTGGGCTGCGCGAGTTCTTGCACCTTGGCGTGAATCGTGACGCCGTAGGCGTCGTCGCGCAGCGTGAGAATCGCCGTCAGTACCAGCTGTTCGAACTGTCCGAGCCCGGTTGCCTTCTCCATTTGTCCAACTATGTAGTATAAATCGGCCGCCGGTGTCAAGAGTTTTCGCGGCGCACCGGGCGGAGCGGCAGGCACGGCGCGTACGGAATTCGCGGCTTTCGCTCGGCGCGAGACACCGCTAGAATCAGCGCGCGGCAAGGGGCGTCTTTCTTATGTCGGATCCGCTGCTGTCAGTGACAAATTTGGGGATCGTTCTCGGCGATCGCGCCGTGATTCAGGGCTTGAGCTTTGAGCTGCAAGCGGGCCAGAGTCTTGCCGTGATCGGCCCGAACGGCGCCGGCAAGACCGTGCTGTTGAAAGCGCTGCTGGGTCTGATCCCGCACACCGGAACGATTCGATGGAGCTCCGGCGCGCGGCTCGGCTACGTGCCGCAGAAGGTGGAGGCCGATCGGCAGCTTCCGCTGCGCCTTCGCGATTTGCTGGCGGCAAAGGCCGCTGTGCTGAAGCTTTCGCGCGCGGAGCTTGATCGCGTTTCGTCGGAGGTCGGCCTCACGCACGATGTGCTGGGCACGAGCATCGGACATTTGTCCGGCGGGCAATTCCAGAAAGCGCTGATCGCGTTCGCGCTGCTGGGCGAGCCGAACGTGATCCTTTTCGATGAGCCCACCGCGAGCCTCGACGAGCTGGCAGAAGAGCGCGTGTACGACATGCTGCACGCGTTGCAGCGCGACAAGCACATCACGGTGATTCTCGTTTCGCACGACCTGAGCGTCGTGTATCGCTACGCCGATATGGTCCTGTGCCTCAGCAAGGGTACGCCTTGCATGGGGCCGCCCCGGGAAGTGTTGACGCCCGAGACGCTCGAGGCGCTGTACGCGGCGCCGCCGAAATATTACCGTCATGCCGAAGGACGCTGACGTGCGCGCGCGCGAGTCCCGTGCCGTGGGGAAATAAACGAAATGCATGAGGGGCAAATTCTGTTTTTGGCGCTGGCGCTGCTGTTTGGGCTTGCAGCGGGGCTCGTCGGCTGCTTCGCGCTGATGAAGCGGATGCTGCTGGCCGGCGACGTGATCTCGCACCTCGCGCTGCCCGGGCTCGGCGCGGCGTTTCTCTTCAAGGTGAACCCGCTGATTGGCGGCGCGGCTACGCTTTTTCTCGGCACGCTGCTCGTCTGGCGGCTGCAGCAAAAAACCGGGCTGACGACGGATGCAACGATCGGCGTGGTCTTCGCGGCGGCGCTGGCAATCGGCGCGGCGGTCACGCCCCGCCAGGACCTGATCGATGCGCTCTTCGGCGAACTCCAGCAGGTTTCCGTGCTCGGTTTTCTTCTCGGCCTCGCGGCTACGCTCGTGGTAGCGGTGTCTCTGTTTCTGCTCAAGGACGGCCTCGCGCTGGCCATTTTTTCGCCGGACCTTGCTGCCGCCACCGGTGTCAACGTCGACCGCGTGAATCTTTCGTTTCTTTTGGTTTTCAGCCTCACAGTGCTCGTGGGGCTGCGCTTCATGGGCACACTGCTCGCTAGCGCGCTGATCATCCTTCCGGCTGCCGCTGCGCGCCAATTGACCGACAAGCTTTCGACTTTCCTCGTGTTTTCCGTTGCGGTGAGCCTCGTCTCGGTGCTCGCGGGGTTCCTGCTCAACACATTCGTGCTGAAGCTCTCGCTTCTGGGACCTACGATCGTGCTGTTCTCGGCGTTCTTCTTTGCCCTGAGCATGCTTGCCAAGAAAGTTTGAGGCGAGTAGCGCATCCCTTTTCCCCGCGGCTCGGCGAGATCATCGAAAATGGCGTGTCGATTTGCGTGTGTGTTAGCGTGGGTAGAGAGGGCTAGCGTAACAATGTTCGCAAACGAGGAGATTCCGGAACGATGAGCGGCGCGCCTGAAAACCGGCTGAAGAATTCTGCAAGCCCCTATCTTCGCTCGGCGGCGCACCAGCCCGTTGACTGGCACGAGTGGGGCGAGGAAGCGTTTGCGAAGGCGCGCGCGGCCGGCAAGCCCGTGCTGCTCGACATCGGAGCGGTGTGGTGCCACTGGTGCCATGTGATCGACCGCGAGAGCTACGAAAATCCCGAGATCGCTGCGATGATCAATGAGCTTTACATTCCGGTGAAGGTCGATCGCGACGAGCGTCCCGATGTCGACGCCCGCTATCAATCCGCGATCAGCGCGATTTCCGGGCAGGGGGGCTGGCCGCTCACCGCGTTCCTCACGCCCGACGGCAAGCCATTTTTCGGCGGCACGTACTTCCCCCCCGAAGACGCGATGGGACGGCCCGGATTCAAGCGCATCCTCGCCGCGATCTCGGATGCCTTCGAGAAGCGCCGCGCCGAAGTCGATAACTCCGCGCAGGCGCTCGAACAGGCGGTGGCGAAGGCCGAGATTTTTCAGGGCGCGCGCGGCGAATTCGATGCGCGGGTGGTCGACGCGGTGGTCGAAGCGGCGGTGCGGCGATTCGATCCCACGCACGGCGGATTCGGCGACGCGCCGAAATTCCCCCACTCCTCGGCGATCGATCTGCTGCTCGAGCGCGAGAAATGGCCCGGCGGCGAGAATCTGCGCGCGATCGTCGAGGCGACACTCAACGGCATGGCCGCCGGCGGCTTCGCGGATCAGATCGGCGGCGGATTCCATCGCTACTCCGTGGACGAGCGCTGGTGCGTGCCGCACTTCGAAAAAATGTCGTACGACAATTCGGAGCTGCTGAAGAATTATCTCCACGGCTACCAGGCGACAGGAAATGATCTTTATCGCGAAGTTGCGGAGGGTACTGTCGCGTGGATGACTGAGGTTCTTTCAGATAAGGAGAGAGGTGGTTTCTACGCGAGCCAGGATGCAGACCAGACGCTCGATGATGACGGTGATTACTTCACGTGGACGGTCGACGAACTCCGTGCCGCCCTCACCCCTGACGAAGCTACGGTCATGGAACTGTACTTCGACGTTCAACCGCACGGAGAAATGCATCACAGTCCTGCCAAGAATGTGCTTTGGCGCGCGCGTAGTTTTGGTGAGATCGCCGAAAAACTGGGCAAGGATTTCGACTACGTGCACGAGCGGGTTGGTTCTGCAGAAAACAAGATGCTCAAGGCACGACTTGCGCGACCAACGCCCTTCGTAGACACAACCGTCTATGTCGCATGGAATGCAATGTTTGTCTCAGCCTACCTGGAAGCGTCGCACGTCCTTAGTTCGTGGATGGCGCGAGATTGCCGCGAATTCGCACTGAAGACGCTCGAGCGCATCCTCGCCGAGGCGTGGGACGAGTCGAAGGGATTTCTGCACCGCGTGGGCGGGCCGCGTCTCGAAGGTTCGCTCGACGATCAGGTGTTCACGATCGCCGCGCTCCTCGACGCGTGGGAAGCGACGTTCGACCGTCGCTATTTTGACATTGCCGAGCGCGCGATGCGCCTCGCCGTCGAGCGCTTCGGCGATCCCGAGGGCGGCGGCTTCTTCGATCGCGCCAAAGACGCAGCCCCCATGGGTGGCCTCGAAGTGCGCCGCAAGCCGCTGCAGGATTCACCTACGCCGGGAGGAAATTCAGTCGCCGCGATTGTGCTGGACCGGCTGCATGCGCTCACCGGCGAGCGTCTCTATCGCGATTGGGCCGAGAAAACGCTCGAAGCGTTCGTCGGGCTGATCCCGCAATATGGGCTTTTCGCCGCGACCTACGCGCTGGCGGCGCTCCTCCACGCCCGCCACCCGCTCCAAGTCGTGATCACCGGCGCGGCCGGTGATGCCAAAGCAGATGAACTCGAGCGAGCCGCGAACGGAGTCTATCGCTTCGGCAAAGTGGTGTTGCGAGTCACGCCGGAGAGACTCGCCGCCGGCTCGCTTCCGGCGGCCTTGCGCGAGACATTGCCGCACCTCGACGCATCGGTCGCACAAGCCTTCGTCTGCGTCGAAACCACGTGCTTCCCGCCGGTCGCGGAGGGGGCTCAGCTGGCGTCGCTGCTAGCCAAATCGGCCACAGGCGCGAAGGCAGCATCCAGATGAGCGTTTCGCGCGAACGCGGCAAAGGAATTGACGCATGCCGAGCCCGGATGCGATAATTCTCTGCTTTGCTCGTCCTGAAGTGTGTGCCGGTGGGGCACAAAGCCGGAACATCGCAACACCTAGATTAAAATAGCGGGAGCGGTCACAGCGCCTTCCTTACGATGGAGATTCTCCACCAACTCGGCGAGTTGTTCCTCGAAGCTGTGCCTACGGTCGTCATCGTACTTTTGTTTTACGTCTTCATGCGCTGGGCGTTTTTCGGCCCGATCCAGAAAACGATGGCCGAGCGCGACGCCCGCATCGAAGGCGCGCGCCGCGAGGCGGCTGCCGTCGAAGCCGAGGCGAAGCAGGAACTTGATACCTACAACGAGGCCCTGCGCAAGGCCCGCGCCGAAATCTATGCCGAGCAGGAAGCGGCGCGGCAGGCGGCGCTCGACGAGCGCGCCAAGCTACTGAAGGTGATGCGTTCGCGCTCGCAGGAAGACGTCGTGGCCGCGAAGAAGAAGATCACCGCGGAGGCCGCCGCCGCACGCGCCGAAATCGAGCGGCAGGCGCCCGTGCTGGCCGATCAGATCGCTCGCATGATCCTCGAGAAGCCGTCTCTTTCCGGCGGTACCGCGCGATGATTTGCGCTCCGGTATCGCTCTGGGGCCGAGTGCGGCTGGCCGCTTCATTCGCAGCGTGCTTCCTCCTGCTGGCGGCTCCATTGTCCGCGCAGGATGACCAGCCCTCGCCCGCTGATTCCTCTACTGGCTGGGTTTTCCGCTGGCTGAATTTCGCGATCGTTCTCGCAATCGTGATTTACGCGGTGCGCAAGGCCGTTCCTTATTTCCGCCACCACGCCGAAGAAATCTCCGCAAAGATCGCCGAGGGAACGCGCGCGCGCGAAGCCGCTGAAGCCGATCGCCGTGCGGCACAGGCAAAGCTCGCCGGAATCGATACGGAAGTGGCGGCGATGCGCGCGGACGCAAAGCGCGGCGCACAAGCGGAAGGCGAGCGTCTGCGCGCGCAAGCCAAGGCCGAGGCGGAGGCGATCGAACGGTCCGCGCAAGCAGAAATCGTGGCGGCGGAGCGGGCGGCGCGACTCGAATTGAAGGCGCTCGCGGCGCGAATCGCCGTGGAACGCGCCGAAGCTGTGTTGCGGGCCGAACTCACGCCCGAAACGGAATCCGCACTCTTCCGCAACTTCGTGGCTGAGCTCGAAGGGAGCGTCAATTGAACGGCGCGCTGGCATCCCGGTACGCAGCCGCGCTGGCGGACGTGGCGCTCGAGCAGAAATCCGGCGAGCGTGTGAAGAAGGACCTCGCGGCGTTCGTCGACACTTTTATCGCCTCGGCCGATTTGCGAAATTTCATCGAGAGCCCGGCAATCGGCCCGGAGATGAAGCACAAGGTGATCGAGGAAGTCGCGGCGAAGATGGATCTGGCCCCCGCGGTGCGGAACTTCGCGTATCTGATCGTCGACCACCGGCGAACCGAAATGCTCCGCGAAATCCAGCATGCGTTCGAGACAGAATTGAACGCGCGGCTGGGCATTGCCGAAGCCGAAGTGACCTCCGCGCGCGAGTTGAGCTCCGCCGAAAAAGTACGGGTGACGAAGGCGCTCGAACAACGCACGGGGAAAAAGATCGAAGCCCGCTTCCTCCACGATGAATCCCTGGTCGGCGGCGCGGTGATCCGTGTGGGATCGACCGTGTACGACGGTTCGGTGCGCGAGCAATTGACGCGGCTGCGCGAGCAGCTCGAAACGGAATAGGAGCCGGGAATGGCGAATATCAAGGCTGACGAAATCACAAAGATTCTGCGCGAGCAGATCGAAAACTACCAGCAGACGGTCGCGGTGGAAGAGGTTGGTTCCGTGATCTCGGTGGGCGACGGCATCGCGCGCATCCACGGGCTGGACCGCTGCATGGCGGGCGAAATGATTTCGTTCCCGCACGACGTTTTCGGCATCGCGCTCAACCTTGAAGAAGATCAGGTCGGCGCGGTGCTGCTCGGCGACTACACGGAGATTCACGAAGGCGACACGGTCAAGCGCACGAAGAGCATTATGTCCGTGCCGGTGGGAAATGCGCTCGTCGGCCGCGTGGTGAATCCGCTGGGCCAGCCGCTCGACGGCAAGGGGCCCGTGCAGACCGATCAGCGCAATCCGCTCGAGCGCCTGGCGCCGGGCGTTGTGGACCGCCAGCCGGTACGCGAGCCGCTGCAGACCGGCATCAAGGCCATCGACTCCATGATTCCGATCGGCCGCGGACAGCGCGAGCTGATCATCGGCGACCGCCAGACCGGCAAGACGGCGATCATCCTCGACACGATCATCAACCAAAAGGGCGGCGACATGATCTGCATCTACTGCGCGATCGGGCAGAAGCGCTCGACGATCGCGCAGGTGGTGAAGACGCTCACCGATTACGGCGCCATGGAATACAGCATCGTGGTGGCGGCTTCGGCCAGCGAACCGGCTACGATGCAGTACATCGCGCCATTCGCCGCGGCGGCGATGGGCGAATATTTCCGCGACACCAAGCGGCACGCCATCTGCTTTTACGACGATCTTTCGAAGCACGCGCAGTCCTACCGCGAAATTTCGCTGCTTCTGCGGCGTCCGCCCGGCCGCGAGGCGTTCCCGGGAGACGTCTTCTTCCTGCACTCGCGCTTGCTTGAACGCGCAGCGAAATTGAATGATGAGCTCGGCGCGGGTTCGCTGACGGCGCTGCCCGTGATCGAAACGCAGGCGGGCGACGTGTCCGCCTACATTCCGACGAACGTGATTTCGATTACCGACGGCCAGATCTACCTCGAAGCGGACCTTTTCAACGCCGGCATTCGCCCCGCGATCAATGCGGGCATTTCCGTGAGCCGCGTCGGCGGCAACGCGCAGATCAAGGCGATGCGGCAGGTGGCGGGTTCGCTGCGGCTCGATATGGCGCAGTACCGCGATCTCGCGGCGTTCGCGCAGTTCGGTACCGAGCAGCTGGACAAAGCCACGCAGCAGCAGTTGGCGCGCGGCCAGCGGCTCGTGGAAATTCTCAAGCAGGACCAGTATCAGCCGCTGCCGGTCGAAAAGCAGGTCCTGATCATTTTCGCGGGGGCGAACCGCTTCCTCGACGATCTGGAGATCTCGCAAATGCGCCGGTTCGAGCGCGAGCTGTATGCGTTCGTCGAGACGAATCACGGCGGAATCTTGAAAACGATTCGCGAGAAGAAGGCGATCGACGACGCGCTGAAGGCCGACATGCTCAAGGCGATCGGATCGTTCAAGGAAACTTTCCTCGCGACCATGGCGCCGGCAGCAGCCGCAGCCGCGCCTGCAGCAAAGCTAGAACTGACGATCGATGGCCACACTTCTCGATTTCCGGCGCCGCATTCGCTCGGTAAAGAGCACGCAGCAGATCACGCGGGCGATGAAGTTTGTCGCCGCGGCGAAGCTGCGCCGCGCGCAGGAAGGCGTGTTTGCGGCGCGCCCTTACGCGCGCGAGATTTTGCGCGTGCTGCGCTCGGCCGCGGCGCGCATGGAGTCGACCGCGCATCCGCTGCTCGAGCGGCGGCCTGAGGAGAAGATTCTGGTGGTGGTCGTGACGGGCGACCGCTCCCTGGCCGGCGCGTTCAACTCGAATGTGCTCCGTCGCGCGATGCAGGTGCTGCGCGAGAATTCGTCGAAAAAAGTGAGCGTCCTGCCGATCGGCAAGAAGGGGCGCAGCTCGCTCAAGAGAGCGGGCTGGGAGTTCGTCGCGGAGTACGTCAACATATCGGGCAACGTGAATTTCCCGATCGCCAAAGAAATTGCCGGGAAGATTGCCGAGCTTTATGCGAAGCGTGAGGTGGACGCGGTCTACGCCGTCTACAACGAATTCAAGAACGTGATGGTGCAGAATCTGCGCGCGGAGAAGCTGCTGCCGATCGATCCCGCGGTGCTCACCACGGAGAAAGCTGAGAATGTTCGGACCGGGATCCAGGCGCATGAGGAAGCGCTGCCGCACGATTTGGCGCCCAGCGGAAAATCGCTTGTCGATTACATCTATGAAGAGCCCGTGACCGAGATTTTCAATGGGCTCGTGCCGCGCTACCTGGAATCCGAGGTGTTCCGCATCCTGCTTGAGTCATCGGCGGCGGAATGGGCGGCGCGCATGACGGCGATGGATGCGGCAACGCGTAATGCATCGGAACTCATTGATAAGCTCACATTGGAAATGAATAAGATTCGCCAAGCAGGGATCACGAAGGAACTGATCGAGATCGTAAGCGGCGCAGCTTCCGCCATGTCCTAGGCATCGGCTAGGCGCTGAGTATTTATCACGAGTTACGAATCACGGAGAAATATAAATGGCAGCTGACAACAAGAAGATCGGCCACGTTACGGAAGTGATCGGGCCTGTGGTGGACGTGCTGTTCGAGGAAGGCCACCTTCCGCTGATTCACCACGCGATTCGGATCACGAGCGAGGGATTTGACGTCCCGGAGCCGCTCGATATCGTGGCGGAAGTCGAACAGCACCTCGGCGAAGGCCGCGTGCGCGCGGTCGCGATGAAGCCGACCGAAGGCCTCGTGCGCGGCATGAAAGCCGAAGATCTCGGCGAGCCGATTACCGTCCCGGTGGGCCGCGGCACGCTAGGGCGCGTGATGAACGTGCTCGGCGAGCCGGTCGACAAGCTCGGCCCGGTAAAGTGCGACAAGCGCTATCCGATTCACCGCGCGGCTCCGTCGCTCGAGGAGCAGTCGACCAACCTCGAAATGTTCGAGACGGGCATCAAGGTCGTCGACTTGATTGAGCCGTATCTCAAGGGCGGCAAAATCGGACTGTTCGGCGGCGCGGGCGTTGGCAAGACGGTGCTGATTCAGGAGCTGATTCACAACGTCGCCATGAAGCACGGCGGCGTGTCGGTGTTCGCGGGCGTCGGCGAGCGGACCCGCGAAGGCAACGACCTCTGGCTGGAATTCCAGGAATCGCACGTGATCGAGGCCGGCAATCCGGAAAAATCGCGTTGCGCGCTGGTCTACGGGCAGATGACGGAACCTCCCGGCGCGCGCCTTCGCGTCGGCTTGACCGGCCTGACCGTGGCGGAATATTTCCGCGACGAAGAGCATCTCGACGTGCTGCTCTTCATCGACAACATTTTCCGCTTCGTGCAAGCGGGATCGGAAGTATCGGCGCTGCTCGGCCGCATGCCTTCCGCGGTAGGTTACCAGCCGAACCTCAACACCGAAATCGGCGAATTGCAGGAGCGCATCACTTCGACGAAGAGCGGCTCGATCACGTCCGTGCAGGCGATCTACGTTCCCGCGGACGACTATACCGATCCCGCGCCGGCCGCGACGTTCACGCACCTCGACGCGACCACGAACCTGAGCCGGCAGATCGTCGAGCGCGGCATCTATCCCGCGGTCGATCCTCTGGCGAGCTTTTCGCGCATTCTCGACCCGCGCATTCTCGGCCAGGAGCACTACACGGTGGCGCGCGCGGTGAAGGGCGTCTTGCAGCGCTATAAGGAACTGCAGGACATCATCGCGATTCTGGGAATCGAAGAGCTTTCGGACGACGACAAGCAGGTGGTGGGACGCGCGCGCCGACTCGAGCGCTTCCTCTCGCAGCCGTTCTTCGTAGCCGAGCAGTTCAGCGGCCTGAAGGGCACGTACGTGAAAATCGAAGACACGATTCGCGGCTTCAAGGAAATCGTCGAAGGCAAGCACGACGCGCTGCCCGAGCAGGCGTTCTACATGGTGGGCACGATCGAAGAAGCGCAGGAAAAGGCCCAGAAGATGGCGGCCGTCGCGTAGGGCGCGAAGCGAAACGGGAACGAACGAATGCTACCTGAAGCCATCGAACTGCAAGTCGTCACGCCCCAGCGGCACGTGCTGCAGGAAAACGTGCAGGCGATCGAGATCCCCGGCAAGGAGGGCTACCTCGGCGTGCTGCCGGGCCACGCTCCGCTGATCACGGAGCTCGGCATCGGGATCCTCGCGTATCGCAAAGGCGGGGAAACGCGCTACCTCACCGTGATGCAGGGCTACGCCGAAGTACTGCCGGACCGCGTGATCGTGCTGGCCGAAATTTCGGAGCGCCCCGAGGAAATCGATATCGAGAAAGTCCGGGCCGAGCAGGAGCGGGCGCAGGCGGAGCTGGCGAAAACCAGCACGGGAAGCCCCGATTGGCAGGAGCAGAGGCTTGCCGTGGAACGCGCTCTCGTGCGGACGCAGGTGGTCGGCAAGCAAGGTGGGCCGGTTGGATCGCACAAGTAGGCTTGGGGCCGCGCAGGCAGCGCGGCGGTTACCCTCTGGCGCGCGCGCTGAATCCCGCCCCTTTTCTTCGCATCGAATAATTGGGACGATGGGAACGATTTGAAATGAGTGAAGCTGTCACAATTTACAGCACATCGTGGTGCTGCGATTGCCGTCGCGTGAAGAATTTCCTGCGCGACCGCAAGATCGCGTTTCGCGAAATCAATATCGATGAAACGCCCGGCGCCGAAGAGATCGTCCTGCGCGTGAATAATGGGCGCCGCAAGGTCCCCACCCTCGAAGTCGCGGGTCGTTTCTTCGCATGCAGCCCGTTCGACCCGCACCGTCTCGCCGAAGAATTGAAAATCCCACTGAATTCGTAGTCGCCGCCTGCGCGGTGAGGACTTTCCGTCTGTCATTCCGAGCGAAGCGACGAATCTGCTTCTGTCTGCTACGGCTTGAGTCCGCCGAGCTTGCGAATTTCCTGCTGCTGTTCGGTGCTCAGGAATTTCTTGCCAAAGATGACAATCGTGTTTGCCGCGTAAAAGATGAAAACCCGCTCGTCCTCTCCCTTGAGTTGCACCCCGGGCCATTGAACGCTCCACTCGCAGAATTCGCCGACGATCCGCAAGCCGTTTTCGTCTAAGCCAGCCCTGTACGACTTGCCCGCCAAATCCGATGATCGGTAGGCACGGCGGTAGTATCTGCCAGGGAACAACATGCGTATTCCGCCATACACCCAGGAGATTCCAAACGCCATAACAACGATGAGAGGCACCGCTGAAATATCCTTAGCTGGCAGCGCGGAAGGGCTGACATTCAAATCTACAACAATGAGGGCCGCGCCGAGCAGAATCCAAAAGGCCGCCCGCCGATATGTAGGAGTGGCTCCCCGTAGTTTGTGGTAAAGCGACTGCGCCGCGACGAATTCTTCAACTGGAATGTCGTATTGGAATTGAAGAGAGCCCATCGGCGCTCCGGTCAGGCCAGCCGTTCGCCCTCGCTTCTCGGCTGAACCCGGGCCATCCACCCCACTACTCACCAATCACCAATCGCTGCTCACGAATTACGCGAGGCCCGCGCCGCGCGTCATCACGCCTGCTATGCGCAAATCGGATGTGAGCGCGACGAGATCGGCGTCGGCTCCGACGGCGATGATCCCCTTCTTGCCGGCGAGGCCGAGGCGGCGCGCCGGGAGAACCGTCGCCATGCGGACCGCATCCTGCAGCGGAACGCCGATCGCGACGACATTGCGCAGCGCGCGATCCATCGTAAGCGTGCTGCCCGCCAGCTTGCCTTCGCTGTTTCGAGCGACGCCATCCTTTACGGAAACCTCGAAATTGCCCAAGCGGTAGTTGCCGTCCGGCATGCCCGTGGCGGCGATGCCGTCGCTCACCAGAAGAACCGTGTCGAATCCCTTCGCCCCGATCAGCACTTGAATCGCGGGTCCCGCGACGTGCACGAGATCGGCGATCACTTCGGCGGTCACTTCGGGATCGGTGAGGATCGCGCCGACAACGCCGGGATCGCGGTGCTCGAACGGGCGCATCGCGTTGTACATGTGGACCGCGTGCCGCGCTCCCGCGTGAATCGCTGCGCGCGCTTGATCGTAATTTGCGTCGGTGTGGCCGATCGCTGCGACGATCTTGGCCGCGACCGCCGCGGCGATCAGCTCGATCGCTCCGGGAAGTTCGGGCGCCAAGGTGACAATTTTCACCAGGCCGTCGGCCGCCTCGATGAATTTACCAAGCAGCTCGACCGACGGTTTGACGAGCGCGTCCGGCGGATGAACGCCGCGGCGGGCCTTGCTGATGAACGGGCCTTCGAGATGAATGCCCAAAATCTCGGCGGCGAGGTGATCGGTTTCCGCATTTTCATGCGCGCGAATGTAGCGCGCGATTCCCTGGAGGCTGCAGCAGGTTTCATCGACGGGCGCGGTCACCGTAGTCGCGACCATAGACGTGGTGCCATGGTGCGCGACCGTGGACGTGACGCGATCGAGCGCGCGTTCGTCGCCCTCCATCACGTCGTGCCCGCCGGCGCCGTGGATGTGCACGTCGACAAAGCCGGGCACGACCGTCATGCCGGTGGCGACGAAATCGACGCAGTCGGGCGGCAGGCGCATCTCGTCGCGGTGGCCGATGGCGGCGATGCGGCTGCCTTCGACGACGATCACGCCGTCGCTGATCTCATCATCCGGCGTCAGAATGCGGCTGGCATGGATGGCCGTAGTAGGCATGGCTGCGAAATCCGTCCTGAAATACGTGTTGGTGCGCCCAGGGAAAATGCTACTCGAATTCGGCTGCGAAACCACAGCGAGCTTGCATCCTGTTGCCTCTCCGTTACAATCGGATGTCACGCATTTCGAGCGAAAAGAGGAATCGGATGGCATACGACAAGCGTTACGTGGCGCAAAAAAGGCAGCGCCGCCGCCGCAAGACGGCGAAAGCCAAGATGAAGCTCTACGAACAGGGGAAACTTCCGCACGACAAGCTTCCGTCGCTCGCCAAGAAATTTCTCAGCCGCAAACAGCGCGCGCTGAGCAAAGCCGAATAAGCACCCGCGAAAAGAAAAAGGGCGTCCGCTGTGGCGGACGCCCTTTGCGTTCCCGGCGCTTGCTGCGGCCCCCAGGGACCAGGCAAGCGGGTTCGTCAGTTGCCTGCAGCCTGCGCGTGCGTGGTGTTGGCCTTCGGCACGCTTAGGTAACCGCTGATCTTATCCTTGCCCACGGAATTGACGGTGAACTCGATCGGTGCGCGGCTGCCGTTGGTGAAGAAGTAGATCGGCTCATTCACCGAGCGGTTCTTCTTCTCGTAGCGCTGATCATCCGCGTAGATCGCCACCGTGTAGATGTTCTTCTTGGGGTTCACGTTGCGGAGTTCGACCATCACGTCGCCCACCTTCTCGCGCTCGCCCTTCTTATTGATGGTGAACTCGTAGTAATCGCGTTCGCCGAGGCGGCGGAGCTCGTCGATCTCATCGTGATTCTTCGCGATCAGGGTGCCGAACTCGCCGCGAGCCATGTTCAGATTGCTCTTGGTCGTTTCGAGATCGGTCTTGACGCCCGTGACGTCGGTGCCGAGCTTGTTTACGTCATCGACGCTGGCTTTCGTCGCCAGTTGGCCGTTGACGTTGTTCTGGAGCTCGGAGAGTTCCTGCGCCTCTTGATCCTTGATCTTCTTGGTTTGCGAGCGCGCGCGGCTCAACTCAGTTTCGGTGAGCTTCATCTTGTCGGTCACCACGCTGAGCTCGCCTTGAAGCTGTGCGTTGGTGTCTTCGGCCTTCGCGAGGCGCTGATTCAGAATATCGTCGTTCTGTTTCGTCTGCGTCGTTTGCGCGGCGAGACTCTGTTGCAGTTCGTGCGATCGCGTCGACGCTGTCCAGCCCACACCGAGAGCCGCCAGCGAAACGATTGCGAGAATAACGACTGCGATTCCGATCCACCGCGGCGCTGCATCTTCGTGAATCACTTCTACGTTCTTTTCTTCGAGCATCTTTTTGCCCTCCGTGGAAACCCCTTGCTTGAGCCGGTAGAAGCACGCCCCGAGCCAAACGGTACCACAGGGGCACACGGCTGTAAGTCGCTGGTGGGCAGTTGGTTAGCCCCAGTCCCGGGGCCGCATTCGTGGAAGGGCGGGCCAGAAACCCTGCAATTTTTACGTGCTTGTAAGGCTTTCTGCGTACTGGACATTTAGGAAATAGCTAGTACTTGCCGCGGGCGCGGAGAAAAAGCCGATCATCAAGGGAAAAGCTGCCGCTCAGCGTGTGACGCTCATCGACTGCAGCCGTGCGATTCGATCCTCAAGCGGAGGATGCGTGCTGAAGAGGCTGGCGAAAAATTGGCGTGGGCTCAGCGGAGCCACGATGCAGAGTGCGGCGGTGGAAGGCGGCATGTCCGTGGGAATTCGTTTGTTGTACGTGCCGAGTTTTTGGAGCGCGCTGATCAGACCGTACGGATGCCCGACCATCTTGGCGCCAGAAGCGTCCGCCTGATATTCGCGCTGGCGAGAAATGCCCAGCTGCAGCAGCATTGCGGCGAGCGGCGCTAAAAACAGCATCAGCAGGGCCGTGAGGCCGCCGCCTTCGCGATCGTTGTCGCTGCCGCCCCATCCGCCAAAGATCATGGCCCAGCGGCCCATCGACGCAACCCAGGTGATGGCGCCGGCAATTGTGGCGGCGATGGATGATGTGAGGATGTCGTAGTTGCGAACGTGCGAAAGCTCGTGCGCGATTACTCCCTCGAGCT
Organism: uncultured Acidobacteriota bacterium; assembly: GCA_963743335.1. Classification (GTDB taxonomy): domain Bacteria; phylum Acidobacteriota; class Terriglobia; order Acidiferrales; family UBA7541; genus Palsa-295. The sequence goes on along the minus strand of CAVUPI010000001.1, from coordinate 491,724 downwards.
CGTCGTCGTTCATCAGCTCGAGCAAGCCTTGCGTGACGGCTACCGACGCGTGGCTAGGATTGCGGCCGGTGGCGAAAGCGTTGGGCGCCGGCTGCGGGATCAGGTACAGCTTCGGCATCGGCAGGTTGGCTTTGCCCGCGAGGCGCTCCATCACGGCATAGAGGCGAGGCGCTTCTTCGCGGCTGATCGGGCGCGCGCCGCTCGACATCAGCGCGATCTTGTCCGAATAGAAATACGCCACGCCATTCATCAGGATCGCGAAGCCGAGCGCGATGGTCATCCCGCCGCGCCCGCCAAAAGCCTGCCCGATGAACAACAGCAGCAGCGTGAGAGCCGTCAGCAAAAATGCCGTCTTGAACGTCTTCATGGTTAGGTACCCGGAGCCCTTTCCTACGCTCCCGCTTTTGCGGCCGCGGGCTGAAACTTCATTTCGCCGGTCTTCGAGTCGGCGTCGACCGTGATTTGATCGCCTGGCTTGACCTCGCCGTCCAGGATCTTGAGCGCCAGCGGATCCTGGATCAGTCGCTGAATCGCCCGCTTCATCGGACGCGCGCCGTACGCCGGATCGAAGCCCTCACGGAAGAGCAGCGTCTTGGCTGCGGGCGTGAGGTGTAGAGTGATCTGCCGCGCCGCGAGCAGTTTCACAACGTTGCGCATCTGCAGTTCGATGATCGTCTCGATCTGGTCCTTGCCAAGCGGCTTGAAGAGAACGATGTCGTCGATCCGGTTCAGGAATTCCGGCCGGAAAATCTCGCGCAGAGCCGCCATCGCTTCCTCGCGCGCCCGCTTCGGATCCTTGCCCGCGAGATCGAAGATGGCAGTCGAGCCGACGTTCGAGGTCATGATGATCACCGCGTTGCGGAAATCGACCGTGCGCCCCTTTCCATCCGTCAGACGGCCGTCCTCGAGAATCTGTAGCAGGACATTGAACACGTCCGGGTGCGCCTTTTCGATCTCGTCGAGCAACACCACGGAATAGGGGCGACGCCGCACCTGTTCGGTGAGCTGGCCGCCCTCTTCGTAGCCGACGTATCCCGGAGGCGCGCCGATCATCCGCGCGACCGAATGCTTCTCCATGTATTCGGACATGTCGAGGCGCACGATCGCGCGTTCGTCGTCGAACAGGAATTCGGCGAGCGCCCGTGCGAGCTCCGTCTTGCCGACACCGGTCGGACCCAAAAAGAGGAACGAGCCGATCGGGCGATGCGGATCGCTCAAGCCGGAACGGCTGCGGCGGATCGCGTTGGCCACGCTAGCGAGTGCGACGTCCTGCCCCACCACGCGCTGGCGCAGCCGCTCTTCCATGTGAACGAGCTTCTGCACTTCGCCTTCGAGCAGCCGGCCGACGGGAATGCTGGTCCACTTGCTGACGATTTTGGCGATCTCTTCCTCGCCTACCTCCTCCTTGAGCATCGGGTGGTCCTGCTGCAATTCCGCGAGGCGATCCTGTGCGGCCTTGAGTTCTTTTTCCGCGGCCGCAAGCTTTCCGTAGCGAATCTCCGCGACGCGCGAGAGATCGCCCGCGCGCTCGAAGCGCTGCTCCTCGGCCTTGAGCCGCTCGATTTCTTCCTTCTGCTTGCGGATGCGGCCGATCGCTTCTTTCTCGGTCTGCCAGTGAGCCTTGAGGGCGCCCGATTGTTCGCGCAGCGTGCTCAACTCTTTTTCGATTTGCGCGAGGCGCTCTTTCGAGTGCGCGTCGCTTTCCTTGCGCAGCGCCTGGCGCTCGATTTCAAGCTGCATCACGCGGCGCTCGAGCAGGTCGATTTCCGTGGGCAGCGAATCGATTTCCATGCGCAGGCCCGCGGCTGCTTCGTCGACCAGGTCGATGGCCTTGTCCGGCAGGAAACGGTCGGTGATGTATCGTTGAGAGAGCATCGCCGCCGCGACGATTGCGGCGTCTTTGATGCGGACGCCGTGATGGACCTCGTAGCGTTCCTTCAGGCCGCGCAGGATGGCGATGGTGTCCTCGATGGACGGTTCGCCAACCATCACGGGCTGGAAGCGGCGCTCGAGAGCCGGATCCTTTTCGATGTACTTGCGATATTCATTGAGCGTGGTCGCGCCGATAGCGCGCAGCTCGCCACGAGCCAGAGCAGGCTTCAGCATGTTCGAAGCGTCCATCGAGCCTTCGGCCGCGCCCGCGCCGACCAGCGTGTGCAGTTCGTCGATGAAGAGGATGATCTGCCCTTCGGATTCCGTGACCTCTTTGAGGACCGCTTTGAGCCGGTCCTCGAATTCGCCACGATACTTTGCTCCCGCCACAAGAGCGGCGAGATCGAGCGCGACGATTCGCTTCGGTTTCAAAACCTCAGGCACGTCCCCAGCGACGATTCGCCCGGCGAGTCCTTCGACGATGGCTGTCTTGCCGACGCCGGGCTCGCCGATGAGGACAGGATTATTCTTCGTGCGCCGCGCGAGAATCTGCATCACGCGCCGAATTTCTTCGTCGCGGCCGATCACCGGATCGAGCTTGCCCCGGCGGGCGGCTTCGGTCAGGTCGCGCGCGTACTGCTCGATCGCGCGATACGTGGATTCCGGATTTTGCGAGGTGACACGGACGTTGCCGCGAATGGCTGTCATCGCCTGTAGGATGGCGTCGTGGCTCGCGCCGCTCTTCACCAGCAATTGCCCGGCAGGATCGCGATCCGCGCCTGCAATGGCGAGCAGGATGTGCTCGGTTGAAACGTACTCGTCCTTCAGGCGCTGCGCCTCGTTGAAAGCCTTCTCCAGCACATCATTGGCAGCGCGGCTCAGCGACTGGTTCGAAACGTCGCTGACTTTGGGAAGGCGCGCGATCTGCTTCTCCGCTTCGGCGGCGAGCACCGTGGGCGACACGCCCAGTTTTTGAAGCAGCGGCGGCACCACACCGTCGCCCTGAGCGACCAGCGCCCACAAAAGGTGCAGCGGCTCAATCTGCTGCTGGCCCGAGCGCCCTCCCATTTCCTGGGCTGCTTGCAGCGCTTCCTGGGCCTTTACGGTCAATTTGTCATATCGCAGCATGGCGAAATCTTCTCACTTTGTCCCCGGTCGTCCAAATGTGCCGCGGAAGAAAAGGGGCTGGCCGGTTTGCCCGTCCAGCCCCGGGGTGCTCCCAGCAACGATGCTTAGTTGCCGTTGGTGCTCACGTTGACTTTTACTTGCCGCGGCTTGGATTCGGCCCGCTTCGGCAATTGCACCGTCAAGACGCCGTTCTTGTACTCGGCGTGGATCGACTCGGTGTTCACCGTTGTCGGCAAGCTGAAGCTCCGGCTGAACGAACCGTAAGTCCGCTCGATTCGGAGATAGTTATCTTCCTTGACCTTCTGCTCGAACTTGCGTTCGCCGCGGATGGCCAACATGTTGTTCTCGACGCGGACATCGAGATCCTTCTCGTCGATGTCCGGCAAATCGGCCTTGATGACCAGCTCATTCTCAGTCTCATAGATGTCCACGGCAGGCGCCCAGGCCGTCAAATTTGAATTTTCGGCGCGGCGGCCAGCCAGCGGCGCCTCCAAGAGCCGGTTGACCTGATCCTGCAACGCGGCGAGGTTCTGGAAAGGGTCTCATCGGGTAATCGACATGGCTACTTCCTCCATCTGAAATTTGGCGCTCTACATTAGCGCATCGGAAGCATAAAATATGCGCGTATTTATGTCAAGTATTTTCTGACGACACACCGAGCCATCCGAGTCGAGTTCGTTCTACCATAAGACTTTAACTATAAAGCATTTAAGGTAGTGTGTCTCCGGCATCGTCAGCAGGATGGGATGATCCTGGGCTTGCGTCCGCCGCTCTACCACGACGATGGACTTCTTCGCATCGTTTGCGGCCTCCGCAAGGATCTGGAGGAACAGCGGCTCGGTGATGTGGTAGGAGCAGGAGCAGGTCAGCAAGAAGCCGCCCGGCTTAAGCAGCTTAAGGGCGCGGAGGTTGATCTCCTTGTAACCGCGCTGGGCCGCGGGAATGCTGTCGCGGTTTTTCGCAAACGCAGGAGGATCGAGGATCACCATCTGGAAGCGGCGGCCGGCTTCGTCATATTCCTTCAGAAGATCGAAAGTGTTCCCCTCGCGGAAATCGACATTCGAGATTCCGTTCACCTCTTGATTGCGGCGGGCCGCTTCGATCGCCGCGGCAGCCATTTCGATGCCCTGGACGTGCGTGGCTTTGCCGGCGACCGTGAGGGCAAATCCTCCCTGATAGCTGAAGCAATCCAGTACCTCGCCTGAGGCGTAGCGGCGCGCGGCCAAGTGGTTTTCCCGCTGATCGAGAAACGAGCCGGTCTTTTGGCCTTTCAGGAGGTCGTGCACGAGCGTGACACCGTTTTCCTGTGCCGGGATCTCGGGCGGAATGTCGCCGTAGAGGACGCTGACGCGCTGCTCGAGGCCTTCGAGCAGGCGCACCTTCGGATCGTTGCGCTCGAGGATGCCGTGCGGAGAAAACAGCTCGACAAGAATCTCGACGAGGAGGCTTTTCGCGCGCTCGCTGCCCTGGCTCAGCGTTTGCACCACGAGATAGTCGCCATAGCGGTCGACGATGAGCGAGGGCAGCAGATCGGCTTCGCTGTAGACGAGCCGGCAGGCCTCCGAATTTTCGACGACCAGGCCGCGGTAGGCTGCAGCCCGGCGAAGGCGGTCGGCAAAGAACGCGCGGTCGACGGGACGGTCTTCGCGCGTCAGCAGGCGGACCGCGATCTGGGATTTATCGCTGTAAAACGCGCGCCCTTGGAAGTTGCCGCGCTCATCAACCAGGCGGACGATCGCGCCCGGCTCGGCCTGCGCCGAGCGAACGTCGCTTCGATAGATCCACAAATGGCCCGAGCGCAATCGCTCAACGCCTCGCGGGCTGATCACTGCGGAAGGCTCTTTGGCAGCCTTCGCCGGAATCGCAGCGCTGCGTTGGACCTTCGGACTTGGTTCAGAGGCCACGGGTTGCTCCCTAGCCTCCGGCCTTTCGCTTGCGATTCAGCTTGACGGCGGAGGACCGCAGAGTCTCGGGAACGTTCTTGTTAGCGCCGAGTTTCACGAGGTCGGTCGCCGTGAGGCGGGGAAGAAGGTGCAGCGAGACATCGAGCGGCGTTTTGGGGTTATTGCTGAGATTCCGCACGATCGCGTAATTTTTCATAAACAGCCGGTTGAGCGAAATGGAGCGCAGCGTTTCGCCGGGGAGGCTGCTCATCGAGGCGAACGCCTCGACCTCGCTATCCGTAAGGCGTGGCGACTGCAGGACGCAGCGCTGGATCAGCTTGTTGGGATCGCGAATCAGAAGCATGCGCTCGGAGCGCCCACCCTTGAGCGCGAGCGTGAGGCGCTGCACCACGTTCATGTGGGCCACGCGCTGCATCAGACTTTCGCGTTTCACGGGATCGGGCTCGATCTCAACCGCCGCTTCTTCGATTTCGGTAATCGCCGCGGCGCTTTTGTGCATTTCATCGAGCAGCGCTTTCTGTTCGTCGGTGGCGGCCGTGGATTCAGAGACGGCGAGCACGAGTTGCGGATCGGAGACGAAGCGTTCGAGATTATCGAGCAGTGCTTGGATTCCTTCCGGCGTGAGACGTCCGGCGACGCGCGTCACCAGCGCCGTCGGGCAAGCCGCGTTTTTCGCGAGCGCGTTGGCGATTCCGGGCTTGTCCGCCAGATTTTCAGCGCAGTAGGAAAAAAGACGCAGGTCGGCGTCCGGGCGCCCCGCAGCGGCGAGAAAGTGCTGGATGCTTTGCGTGAGGAGAGTGTTCTGGGCGCGCTCGGAAATCGTCTGGTCCGGGTCGGCCGCGAGAATCGCCAGTATCTCGACACGGTCCTCGGCGCTGAGGGCCACGCTGCCAGTGCAGACGGCCAGCTTTTGCTCCGGGCGCACGTGCCCCGTGCGAACCTGTCCGAGCAGCTCGGCGCTAATGGGAGCCTCCCAGGACGATCTGGGTCTCGCCTTCGGGGCCTTGGCTGGCCAGGAGTTTGCCGAGCTCGCCGTGAGGGACCTCAGTCGAGTGCCGATGAAAACGCGCGGCGATTTTCGCGCCGTAGCGGTGGAAGACGAACCAGCCAAGCAAGACGACCAGGATCACCACAATCGCGCCGACGAGGGCCGGTTGCCAGTTTCGCGGGATATCGCCGGAGTGTGCGGTCGTCGGACGAACGTCGAGAGCGCCTTTGGTCTCGAGCGAGTATTCGGCGACGAGGCCGTCTTCATCGAGGCCGAGGAAGCGCGCGATCGCGCGAATGAATCCGCGGTTGAACGCGCCGCCGGGCAGTTCCTCCCACTTCTCGTTTTCGATCGCTTCGAGAAAGCGCGTGTTGATGCGAGTGGCTGCCGACACCTCCTCAAGCGAAACGCCGCGCATTTCGCGTTCGCGCTTCAGATGTTCGCCGAAAGGGGTCGAGGGCATTCCGAGGGAACCAGGGAAAAAATATAGGCGTGGCTAGGAGGCGTGTCAATGCCGCCCGGAAAAGAGGCGTTCCGGCAGCCATTGGCCTTTCGGCAATCGCGCAGGAATGTCCGTTGCGGGCGGAGAAAGGCGTTCACTATAATGCAACTATTGTCCCGAGAACCCCAAGACGTCAGCACTGGACCCGGTGGCGGACGAAACCGCCGTTCGCACGAGCCGAAGCCGTTCGATGGCGCGGAACGCCGCCGCCATCCGGAAATCGAGCCGATTACGCCGGATAGCCACGAGGTAACGGTTTTCCACGAACTCGGCAAGGCCCTCACGTCATCCCTGCAGCTCGACCAGGTCCTGCGCACGATCATGGAAAAGATCAACGAGGTGCTGCGCCCGGACACGTGGTCGCTGTTGCTGATGGACATCGACAAGCAGGAACTCTACTTCCAGATTGCCACGGGCAAGGGCGCCGAAGCGCTGAAAGACGTCCGGATCAAGGTCGGGCAGGGGCTTGCCGGCTGGGTTGCCGAGTCGGGCGAAGCCGTCGTTGTTGCGGATACGAGCAAAGACTCGCGTTTCTTCGGCCAGGTCGACGAGCGGACCAAGACCGCGACGCGCTCGATCGTGGCCGTGCCGGTGCGCTTTCACGAGCAGTGCCTCGGCGTGATCGAACTCATCAATTGCGTGGGGCCGGAAGGCTTCAGCCAGCGCGATTTGGCGCTTCTTGAGGCGCTCGCGGATTACGCCGCAATCGCGATCGAAAACGCGCGGCATGTCCAGCGAATTCACGAACTCACGATTACCGACGACTGCACGAGCCTCTACAACGCGCGGCACCTGAATTTCATGCTGGACACGGAAATCTACCGCTCGCACCGCTACGCGTTTGAATTCTCGTTGATCTTCATCGACCTCGATCATTTCAAGAGCGTCAACGATACGCACGGGCACCTGGTCGGCTCGAAGCTGCTGTCCGAAATCGGCGAAGCGATTAAGGAAAAGTGCCGGCTGATCGATCTGGCGTTCCGCTATGGCGGCGACGAATTCGTCGTCCTGCTTCCGCAGACTTCGAAGGAAAATGCGCTCGGCGTTGCGCGCCGCCTGCATAAACTGATTCGCGAGATGGTGTGGCTGCAGGAAAGCGGCCTGAACATCAGCGTGACCGCAAGCGTCGGCGTCGCTTCCTATCCCACGGACTCGCGCACCAAGGCTGAGCTGCTGCATCTTGCGGACGAGGCGATGTACGCCGTGAAGAATTCGACGCGCGACAGCGTGGCCGCCGCGGGCCTGGGCGTTCTCCCCGCAGGCTAGACGCCGCAACGCTCGCGCAATCCCCGAAAGCCGCCTGCAAAGGCTCTCCTGTTGTCCCCTGCAAACCGAGCCCCTATACTCAGCTTCTAATCGCCTAGGAGGCTTTCAAGTTGCGCAACCGGGAGGCCGCGCGTTATGCGCGTTGGGCTGCGATTGCGGCGGGGCTGGCTGCGCTTGCCGTGGTCGGCGTGTACGTCCAGCGCTCAGTGAGCCGTGCACGCGCGCTACGCCTCGGCCCTGCGGCGGTGCCCGCGACCGTTGCGCAGCAGTCCGACCAGTTCTCCTTCTCGAAAGTGGACCAGAATCGCACGCTGTTCACCGTTCGCGCCTCGCACCTCACGCAATATAAGGATCAGAATCGCGCGCTTCTGCAGGACGTGTGGATCACGCTCTACGGCCGCGACGGAAGCCGCAACGACAATATTCACACGCGCGAATGCAGCTACGGGGTCGATAGCGGAGTGGTGCACTGCCAAGGCCCTGTTGAGATCGACGTTGATGGCGCGAAGCCGGCCGCGGGACACAGCGCGTCCGCTTCGGTATCCGCCAATGCAATCCAGGTGAAAACGAGCGATCTGTCTTTCGATCGCGACAAGGGCGAGGCGTCGACCGCGGCTCCCGTGCAATTCAGCTTTCCGGGCGGCCAGGGACGCGGCGTCGGAGTCAGCTACACCACGAGCGATTCGATCGTGCGAGTGGAGCACGCCGTCGAATTCGATTTAGCCGCGTCGCCCAGGACCGGCGACCTGCCGGTGAGCGCCACGGGCAGCAGCCTCGAGATCAATCGCGACAATCGCCAGGTGATCCTCGCCGGCCCGGCCGCCGTCCGCGAGGGAAGCCGCGAGCTGACAGCCGATAAAATCACCGTCGGCCTCGACGACAACGACCACGCCCGCGATGTGGTCGCCGACGGGCATCCCCAGATTCACGCGACGGACGGCCCAGGCAAGATCGACGTGGCAGCCGCGCGATTCGAGGGTTTCCTGAATCCCGACGGCCAGGTCGACCGCGTGGTCGCTGACGGCGGCGTAACCGGCGCGCGGCAGGCGCCCGCGGGTACCGATCGCTTCTCGGCGGACCACGTCGAGTTTGCGATGCTGCCCGGCAAAAACCTGATTCGAGACATGACGGCCACCGGCGACGTGATCGCGCAATCGCAGCAGGGCGCGGATTCGCGCGTGCTGAAGACGGCAGCCTTGCGCGTGAAATTCGGAGTGGGTGCCGGCGCAGCGACCAAGGGCGCACCCGGCGCGGCGGTCGAGCGGCAGCACATCGAAGAAGTCGACACGCTTGCGCCGGCAACGATCGATTCGCACAGCGGAGACGCCACAACCGCGCTCGCCGCCAAGCGGTTTGTCGCCGAGATCGGCGACGGCAGGCGCCTCGAAAAGCTGTTCGGCCATTCCGGCGTCGAGGTCCACAGCCAGACGGGCTCGGCCGCGCCCCAGGTGATTTCGGCGGCTGAGATGGCGGTCACGTTCGGCGCCGGTGGCGATTGGGACGTGCTCGATGAGACCGGGAACGTCCACTTCCAGCAGGCGGACCGCAGCGCGACCGCCGCCCATGCACGCATCGTGCGCTCGACCGATACGATCACGCTCGACGGCTCGCCCGTAATTTCGGACGCCGTGAGCCGCACGACTGCATCGAATGCGAGCATCAATCAAAAGACGGGCGACCTCCGTCTTTCCGGCGGCGTGGCTTCCACGTATCTGCCTGCGACAGATTCTAGCGGCCCAGGCGACGCGGTGGGATTGGGGGCCGGAGCCGCGCACATTTCTGCCGATACGCTGGTGGGGTCTGTCAGCTCGGGGCACGTCGTTTACAGCGGCCACGCGCGCCTCTGGCAGGGGGAATCCGTGCTCGATGCCGATCAGATAGCGTTGTGGCGCGACGATAAGAAGCTTGAAGCCACGGGCCATGTGGTTGCGGTCTTCCCGCAGGCCGCCGGCCCTTTCGCGGCGCCTTTCGGGGAAGCGGCCGAGGCGCACAAAACCTCTTCGACCCATGCGACGGATTCCAAGACGTCCGGACCGACGCTATGGAAAGTAGTCGCGCCGTCGCTAACCTATTGGGCCGACCTGGGCAAGGCGCATCTGGAGGGCGGAGTGACCGCGAGTTCGGATCAAGGCACGCTCGAATCGCGCACTTTGGACGTCTTTCTTGGTCCAGCCACCCCGGGCACGCCAAAGGCCGCTGGCCAAGCCGGTACTTTGGCCCCTGCCGGGAGCCGGCAATTGAGCCGCGTCCTGGCGCAGGGCGACGTCGTCGTCCGCCAGGGCGACCGCCGGGGCGTGGCGCAGCAGGGCGAATACACAGCGGCCGACGGAAAGTTCGTTCTTTCGGGCGGCCAACCGACCGTAAGCGACAGTTCTAGCAACACCGCGACGGGGCGTTCGTTGACCTTCTTTGTTGCGAATGATACGATTTTGATTGATTCGCAAGAAGGTTCGCGCACGCTGACCAAACACCGGGTTGAGAAATGAACCGGCATGTTGAAACTTCAGGCCGCCGATCTAAGGAAATCGTATCGAGGTCGGAAGGTTGTCGATGATGTCACTCTGGAGATTCAACAGGGCGAGGTGGTTGGGCTGCTCGGGCCGAACGGCGCAGGAAAGACCACGACTTTCTACATCCTGGTCGGCCTCGCGCGTCCGGACTATGGGCGCGTTCTGCTGGACGCCGAGGACATCACCGACCTCCCCATGTACCTACGGGCCCGAAGCGGCATCAGCTACCTTCCCCAAGAGCCTTCCGTCTTTCGGAAGCTGACGGTCGAAGAGAACCTGCTGGCGATTTTGGAGACGCTGTCTCTGACTGTCGAACAAAGGCGCGATCGCGTCGAGGAGTTGCTTTCGCAAATGGGACTCGAAGGGGTTCGATACAGCCGGGCGTACGTTCTATCGGGCGGAGAGCGCCGGCGCCTGGAAATCGCGCGCTCGCTGGTCCTTTCGCCCTCGTTTGTCCTGCTGGATGAACCTTTTGCGGGCATCGACCCGCTGACGGTGATCGATATTCAGAAAATCATCGCCGATTTGAGCGACGCGGGAATCGGAGTGCTGATTACGGACCACAACGTTCGCGACACGCTCGCCGTCACGACCCGGGCCTATATTATTACTGAGGGGAAGATTCTTGCTTCCGGCACGCCTCCTGAAGTGGCTGCGAATCCCGATGTTCGCCGCCTCTACCTGGGAGAAGGATTCCGGCTGAACTGAATTTATGAATTGGCTCGCACCCAAACTCAATCTCCGCGTCGCCCAGAAGCAGATCCTTACGCCGGGGCTCGTGCAGATGGTCAGCGTTCTCGCCCTCAATCGCCTTGAGCTGCGGGAAATGATCAATCAGGAGATCATGGCCAATCCGGTCCTCGAAGAGATGCAGGAAGAGGGCGTGGCTGTCGAGAATTACACCGACGAGGCTTTTCTCAAGAAGGAAACGGAAAAAGTTCCCGAGACCGAAGCGGCCAATCCCTTCGACGAATTCGATTTTGGCTCGTTTTTCACGCAGTATCTCGATACTGGCGCCGAGCGAGTGGCAGGCAGCGAGCGCGAGGACATCGAGAAGCCTTCTTTCGACAAGTTTCTTTCGTCGCCGTCGAGCCTCGCTGATTACCTTTCCTGGCAGCTGAGCGTCGCGATCTGCACCGAGACCGTGCGGAAAATCGCCGAGGGAATCATCGGCAACCTCGATGAGAACGGCTACCTGACGGCCACCCTCGATGAGATCGCGGAGTCCGGCAACTACTCCATGGAAGATGTGGAAGAGGCGCTGACCATGGTGCAGGAATTCGATCCGCCGGGAATCGCCGCGCGCGATCTGCCCGAATGCCTGCTGCTGCAGATCAAGATCATTGATCCGCAGAATACCCTCGCGCAGCAGATCATCGCCGAGCACCTCAAGCTCCTGCAGAATAATCAACTCAAGGAAGTCGCGCGGGCCCTCAACCGCCCCGTCGAGCTCGTGAAGCGCGCCGTGGACGTGATCAAGCGCCTCGATCCGAAGCCGGGCCTCCGCTACAACAAGACCGAGCCACGCCTCGTCGAGCCGGATGTGCAGTTCCGCAAGGTCGACGGCGAATGGCAGGTTTTCATGAACGACGACGACCTGCCCCAGCTGCGCCTGAACCCGACCTACCGCCGCCTGCTTTCGCGCGATGCTGCCGACCGCGACGTGCGCAATTACGTCAAAGAGCGGTTCACCGCGGCGATCCAGCTGATGAAAAATATCGAGCAGCGCAAGCACACGATTCAGCGCGTGTGCCATTCGATTCTGCGGCGCCAGGGCGATTTTCTCGATTACGGCCCCGACCACCTGAAGCCCATGATGATCAAGGAGGTGGCCGAGGAAGTTGGTGTCCATCCCTCAACCGTCAGCCGCGCCGTAGCCAATAAATACGTGCACACGCCCCAAGGAGTATTGGAACTTCGCAGCTTCTTCTCGGAATCTGTAAATGGGCCCCAGGGCAGCGAGATGTCGCTGCTTTCGCTGAAGCGCCGCGTCAAGCAGATGATCGAAGAGGAAGACGCGAGCCATCCCCTCACAGATGAGCAAATCACCAAAAAGCTCGGCGATGAAGGCATCCACGTCACGCGCCGTACGGTCGCAAAGTACCGCGAAGACCTCCGGATCCCGAGTACCCACCGGCGCCGGGTCAAGGCCTGAGCGTCGGTCTGCCGTGAAGCCCTCCGAACGGAAACGTCCACCTCGCAAGATTTCGGCCCCCAAGAAGAATTCCCGCGAACTTGTGCTTGTCACCGGCCTTTCCGGCTCCGGCAAGGGCACAGTGCTCAACACGTTCGAGGATTTGGGGTTCTACTGTGTCGATAATCTTCCCGTCGCGCTGATTCCCACTTTCACCGAGCTCTACGAAGAGGGCCGCGGAGAGGTTGAACGAGCGGCTCTGTTGGTGGATGCGCGCGAAGGCGAGCAGATCGAAAGGCTGCCGGGGATCTACCGCGAGTTGCGCAGCCAACATCCGATCACGCTGGTTTTCGTGGAAGCGAGCGATGCAGCCCTGATGCGCCGCTTCAGCGAAACGCGGCGGCCGCACCCGCTCAGCAATGGGGAATCGGTGGCCGAGGGTATTCGCGCCGAGCGGCGTCGCATGGCCCCGATTCGTCGCGTCGCGGACGTGATCATCGACACCACGAAATTCAACGTCCACGAGCTGCGCGAATTCATCATCGACCGGTTTCAGAAAGCGGGAAGCCGTCCGTTGCTGGTGTCCGTCGTCAGCTTCGGCTTCCGCTACGGCATTCCGGCCGATGCCGACCTGGTGTTCGACGTGCGCTTTCTGCCGAATCCGCATTTTGTACCGCGCCTGCGCCCGTTCACGGGCAAGGACCGGCGCGTGGCACGCTACATCCGGTCGTTTCCGCAGACGGGCGAATTCCTGCGCCGGATCGAGAGCCTGCTCGGCTACCTGATCCCGCACTACATCCAGGAAGGCAAAAGTTATCTCACGATCGCGCTCGGCTGCACCGGGGGGCGGCATCGCTCGGTTACACTGGCGGAAGTGATCCGGCGCTCGCTGCAGCACGAGGGCTACACGACAAAAGTGGTGCATCGCGACCTGGACAAGTCACCGGGCTAGCCCCGGCGCGTTTGCGGCCACGCACGCGCGCCGCGATTACGCCTTGCAAGACACGCACGCGGTTGCTTAGGCTAGTCGAACTCGGCAAGCGACCAGCCGAATTGCCTGAAATGACAGAACATATTCCGCAGCTTACGGAACGAGACGAAATCCGGCGCCTGCTGCGCTACCTGCGTCCCTATACGACGCTGCTCGCTCTCGGCATTCTGCTGATCGCCGTGATGGGCGTCGCGGAATTGATCGTGGCCCTGGCGATCAAGCCTGCCCTGGACGTGATTCTGAACCCGCACTCGACGGTGCAGAAGCTGGCCCTGTTCACCATACCGGGCACCCAGTACGTCGTGAACCTCAACGCGTTTGTTCCGCACCGCATTCACCACGTCTGGTCGGTTTTCGCCGTTTCGCTCCTGTTTCTTTTCTTTATCAAAGGGCTGGCCGAGTATTTCGGCAGCACGCTGATTCAATACGTGGGCTTGGCCGGAATCACCGATCTGCGCAACACGGTCTATTCGAAGATCGTCCAGCAGCCGGTAGGCTTCTTCCAGCACAACCCCGTCGGCCGCGTGATGTCGGCGGTGATCAGCGATATCGAGCAGATGCGCGCGGCATTTTCCGACTGGATGGCCGAACTCTTCCGCCAGATCTTCAGCCTGATTGCTTACGTTCTCGTTCTCCTCGTGATCGATTGGCGCATGGCCGTCGGCGCCGCGGTCCTGATTCCGCTCGTCGTGTGGCCCACCGGCAAGCTGGGCAAGCGAATCCGCCGCTCGTCCGAAAAGAGCCGTGCGCGCCTCGCCGATCTCAGCCAGATTCTGCAGGAAACGATCAGCGGCAATCGCGTGGTGAAAGCCTTCGGCATGGAAGGATTTGAGATTCGCAAATTCCGCGAGGCTGGCCGCAACTTGCTGCGCGAAAACATGCGCTGGATTCGCGCCTTTGCGGCCACGTCGCCCTTGATGGATCTGCTGGGCGCCGTCGTGATCTCCCTGGTGCTTCTCTTTGCCCGCGGCGAAATCAAGGCCGGCCGCATGACGATCGGCGCGTTCGGCGCCTTCACGTTCGCCTTGTTCAAGGCCTATGAGCCGATCAAGCGCATCGGGACGGTCTATCAGTTGTTTCTGCAGGCGATCGGAATTTCGACTCAGGTGTTTGCCTTTGTCGACCGGCCCGAGGAACTCATCGACGAGCCGGGCGCGAAGGTTTTGCCGCCGCTTACGAAGTCGGTCGAGTTCGATCGCGCGAGCTTCTCCTACGATAGCGGTCCACTGATCCTGCGGAATATTGACTTGAAGGTTCCCGCGGGCGCCCTGGTTGCGATCGTCGGCTCGAGTGGTGCCGGCAAGACGACGCTCGTGAATCTACTACCGCGCTTTTATGCCGCTACATCGGGCGCGGTCCGCATCGATGGGCACGATATTCGCGAGGTCACGCTCCGTTCGCTGCGCGAACAAATGGCCATCGTCACGCAAGAGACCATCCTCTTTAACGACACGGTGCGCAATAATCTGTGTTACGGTCGCCCCGAGATGCCGGACGCGAAAATCATCGCTGCGGCGCAGGCGGCGCTCGCGCATGATTTCATCCAGCAGATGCCGCAGGGCTATCAGACGATGATCGGCGATCGCGGCCAGCGGCTTTCCGGCGGGCAGCGCCAGCGTCTGGCCATTGCACGCGCGCTGCTGAAGGACGCGCCGATTTTGATTCTCGACGAAGCGACCTCGGAACTCGATTCCGAATCGGAGATGCAGGTGCAAGGCGCGCTCAACAACCTGATGACGGGCCGCACGGTGTTCGTGATCGCGCATCGCCTCTCGACCATCCGGCGCGCGGACATGATCGCCGTCCTCGAAGACGGCGCCATCCGTGAGCGCGGCACGCACGACGAGCTTCTCGCGCGCGGCGGGCTCTACGCGCGCCTGTACGAAATGCAATTTCGCGACGCGGAGCCAGTGTCGCGCGGAGCAGGTCCCGAATAATGTCCGAAGCCCGAACACAATCCGCGCCAGCCGAATCGCCGAAACCGGTCCAGCGCTTGCGGTCGATGACGGGCTACGCCCATGCGCAGGCGGCGTTTGGCGGATTCAGCCTGCGCGTGTCGATCCGCAGCGTGAATCATCGCTTCCTCGATTTGCATCTGCGCGTGCCCGAGGGTTTCGAGCCGGTTGAGCCTCGCATGCGCCAGATCGTTCGCGAACGCGTTCGCCGCGGCCATCTCGATCTGACGGTTCGCTACGAACTCGCCGGGCCCGCGGCCGTCGGCGTGAATCAGGAAGTCGCCGCCGCGTACCTCGAAGCCGTGCACGCGCTGCGCGAGAAATTCTCGATCCAGCGCCGAACCTGATCTCGCCTCAATCCTGCGCCTTCCCGGAGTGATCGGCCCTCCCGCCGCGTCTCTCGATGAAGAAATCGGCCGCCTCGAAAGCGTCGCCGCGAAATGTCTCATGGAGGCGCTCGACAAGCTCGATCGCATGCGTGAGCACGAAGCCGAATCCCTGCGCCAGGAAATGTCCGGCCGTCTGCTCAGCATTGCGAGCCTCGCGGGGAAAGTCGAAGTCCTCGCTGAACGCGCGCGGCCCGCTTTTGCGCGGCGGCTCGAAACGCGTTTGAAGGAACTTCTCGGCGACGCTCATCTCGATCCCGCGCGTCTAGCGCAGGAAGCCGCGCTCGCTGCCGAACGCAGCGACGTGTCCGAAGAGCTGACGCGCCTCGCGAGCCACGTGAAGCAGTTCGATTCGCTGCTGACCGGCGCTTCGGACGTCGGCAAGAAGCTCGATTTCCTCCTGCAGGAAATGCAGCGCGAAACGAACACGCTGCTCTCGAAAACGCCGGGCAACGAAGCCGAAGGCCTCGAGATCACGCAGATGGGCCTCGAAATTAAATCCGAGATCGAAAAACTCCGCGAGCAGGTCCAAAACATCGAATGAGCGAGAGCCAGCAGCCTCACAAAGAGCCGTTGGTACTCATCGTTTCGGGCCCTTCGGGTTCGGGCAAATCGACGCTTGTGCAGAAGATTCTCGAGCTTCCGGGCACGCTGCTGGCGGTTTCGTGCACCACGCGGGCGCCGCGCAAGACGGAGAGCGCCGGTAAGTGGTATAATTTCGTGTCAGAAGCGGAATTCCAGCAGATGGTGGCGCGGGGCGAATTCCTCGAACACGCACAGGTCTTCGGCAAGAATTGGTACGGCACGCCGCGCAAGTGGCTCGACGAAGCGCTCGCGCAGAAGAAAGACCTCGTGCTCGAAATCGACGTGCAGGGCGCGTTGCAGGTGAAAGGCAAGGTGCCGCGCTCGGTCGCGATTTTCGTTTTGCCGCCCTCGGCCGCCGATCTGGAACGCCGCATTCGGGAACGTGGTCAGGATTCCGAGGATGAAATTCGCCGGAGGCTGGAACGCGCCGGTCAGGAAATCCTCAATTACCATAAGTATGATTTCACGATCGTCAACGACGATCTCGATCGTGCCGGCCGCGAAGTGCAGGCGATTGCTCTTGCTTCGCGCTGTTTCACGTCGCAAAAAGAAGAACGGATACGCGAAATTCTGAAATCCTTTGGAGGCTGATCTTGATGGCAGTATCTAAGCAACCACCGGAAAGCCAGTTCGCCTACGTCGTCGTAACGGCGCGCCGCGCTCGGCAACTCATGATGGGCGGGCGTCCGCTCCTCGACAATCCGAAGTCCCGCAAGACGTCGCGCATCGCCGAGGAAGAATTGCTGCTCGGCCTCCTCGAATACGAAACGCCCGAGCTGCCCGCGGACGAAAAAGACGGCAAGCGCCGCAAATAGCGCATCCCGCATCGAATGAAGTGGCACAGACAATCCCGTCCCGTCTGTGCTCTTCTGCCGTATCTACGGTCGAAGCGGGAGCCGTCAGAGTGCCTCCGAGAACCGGATGGGCACGTGTGGAGTGCGGCAGCTTGCTGCCGCTGTTTGCCGCCTGGGCTTGCCCGGGCGTGCTCCCCGACACGCGCCGCGTGCGCCGTGGGAAGCGCGAGTGAGCTCCACGCTCCTTTGCTTCCCCCGCTTGCCCTGACGAAGGAAGGGCGCAGCGAGGGATTTGCTGTTGCCTTGAACGGTGGAAGCGTGGGGCTTCAGCCCCACGATAAGTGGTCTGGATAAGCAGGGCTTTAGCCCCGGGATCAGCGCACCATGAAAATCGCCCTAGGCGTCACCGGCGGAGTCGCTGCGTACAAAGCGGCGGAGCTCGTTCGCCGCCTCCAGCAGGAAAAGCTCGACGTGCAGGTCGTCATGACCCGCGCCGCCCAGGAATTCATCACGCCGCTCACCTTCGCCGCGCTCACCGGGCAAAAAGTGATCACCGACATGTTCGCTGCGGGTGATGCTGCGCCCGCGAATCTCGAAAGCGCGATCGAACACATCGCCATCGCGCAGCGCATCGATCTGCTGCTCGTCGCTCCCGCCACCGCCGACATCCTTGGCCAGTTCACCCACGGCATCGCGGGCGATTTTCTCGGCACGCTCTATCTCGCCACGAAAGCACCCGTGATCGTGGCGCCCGCGATGAACGTCAACATGTGGGAGCATCCCGCCACGCAGGAAAATATCGCGACGCTGCGCGCGCGCGGCGTCCACGTGGTCGATCCCGGCGAAGGCTACCTCGCCTGCGGCATGACGGGCGCGGGCCGCCTCGCCGCCACCGAGGCGATTGTCGAAAAAGTGCGCGACGTCCTCGGCCTCCGCCGTGATCTCGAAGGCCGCACCGTGCTCGTCACCGCCGGCCCCACGCGCGAGGATATCGATCCTGTCCGCTTCCTCACCAATCGCTCGTCCGGCAAAATGGGCTACGCGCTCGCGGACGCCGCGATCCGCCGCGGCGCGCGCGTGATTCTCGTCAGCGGCCCAGCCGACATCACGGTTCCCGGCGGCGTCGATTGGGTTCCCGTGCGCACGAGCGACGAAATGCATCGCGCCGTGCGCGAGCGTTCCGCCGAAGCCGACATCGTCATCATGGCCGCGGCCGTCGCCGATTACCGCCCGGCCGCGTCGCACACGCAGAAGCTGAAGCGCGGCGAAGGCTCGCTCACGCTGCAGCTCGAGCCCACGCCCGACATTCTCGCCGAGCTCGGCCACGAAAAAGGTTCGCGTTCGCGGATTCTCGTCGGCTTCGCCGCCGAAACCGCGCAGCTCGCCGAAAACGCCCGAGCCAAGCTCGCGCGCAAGGGCGCGGACATGATCGTCGCCAACGACGTGACGCAGGAAGGCGCCGGCTTCGACGGCGACACCAACATCGTCACGATCTTCCTCCGCGACGGCCGCGAGATCCCGCTGCCCAAGCTCCCGAAATTCGAAGTAGCCAACCGCATCCTCGACGCCGTCCTCGATCTTCGAAAGTAAACGCCGAAAGCTGTCATCCCGAGCGGAGTCCCGCGTCTTGCCGTTCGCGCGGTTTCTGCGCGCGCGGGACGCAGCGAGGGATCTGCTGTGGCCTGCCAGGTCCGATCGCGCAAGGCCCTTGCTATTGGCTCGCAACTTTGTTATACAAAGTACTCTATAGGTGATGGACGTCCCGCAGGGTTCTGCCCGGCGCAGGAGATCGGAGATAGCCTATGCGAAATGGCCAAGCGTCATCCCCTACCCTCGGAGGAATCGTCAACGACGCGGCCCGCTTTTGGGAGCCGCGCCGCCTCATCTACAACGCCGTGCTCGCTGCGGCCACGGTATCGTGGCTTCTCGCGACTTGGCCGCATTTTCGCCCGGCGCTCAAGATGTCCTCGTTCGTGCTTCTCACCATCCTGGCGATGCTGGCCAACATCTGCTACAGCGCGGCCTATCTGCTCGACGTTCCGCTGCAGCTTTCCTCCCTGGGCGCGATTTGGAAGCGCCGCCGCTGGATCCTATGGCTCGCAGGAACGGCCTTTGCCGTTGCCCTAGCGAATTACTGGATCGCCGACGAAATCTACCCCTTCGTCCGCTGATCGAAAAGCAATTGCGCCGCTTGTGAAATCCTCTGCGGTCCACGATAATCGAAAACTTCATGGACCAAACGAAACGTCCCCACGCCGAAGCGTGGTTCCGCTACGCTGACGATCTTGGCATCGGCCCGTATTATCTCGACCGCGCGTCCCAATCATCCGAGCAGCTGGGTGCGACAGAAGGTTTTGCGGGTGCCCCATCCTCCGGTTTGGGGAGGGTGGGAGCCTCGGACGAGATTGCGACTCGCGCGCCGACTTCTTCGCCCGCCATAGCGGCGGCTGCAGCTCCGAAGCGCGCCCCCGATCCCGCGCCACCCGTCATCCAGCGCGCGGCGGGTGTATCGCTCTTCGAATCCGCCGACCGCATCGAGGGCGACACGCTCGAGCGCATCCGCACCGACATCACTCCGAACTGCACGCGCTGCAAGCTGCACAAGGCGCGCAAGCAGATCGTCTTCGGCGTAGGCAATCCGAAAGCGCAGCTGGTGTTCGTCGGCGAGGGCCCCGGCCGCGACGAAGACGAGCAGGGCGAGCCGTTCGTCGGCCGCGCGGGAAAATTGCTCACGCAGATGATCGAGGCGATGAGTCTCAAGCGCGAGGACGTTTACATCTGCAACGTGGTGAAATGCCGCCCGCCCGAAAATCGCCTGCCGGAAAAAGACGAGATCGCCACGTGTTCGCCCTTTCTCCAGCGCCAGCTCGGCGTGATCGCGCCGAAAGTGATCTGCTGCCTCGGCGCGTGCTCCGCGCAGACGCTGCTCGAAACCACGCAAGGCATCTCACGCTTTCGCGGCGAATGGTTCGACTATCGCGGCACGAAACTGATCGCCACGTATCACCCCGCGTACCTGCTGCGCAATCCCGCCGCCAAGGGCGAGGTGTGGAAAGATCTGCAGAAAGTGATGGCCTACCTCGGCCTACAGCCGAAACGCCGCTAAGAACGACCTACGCTTAGCGTGTCGATTAGAACGCGCACCCGTCTTTTGTTTTGATGGACTTGCAACGGTTTCTAATCGCCGATTGTCGATTAGAAATTGGGCGGAAATCGGCGGCTTCGCTCCGTCCCCTCCCTCGTCGCGTCCTATCGAGCCCATTGCGCCTTCCGTCTGAGTTAAGCACGGTTGCGGTGCAGAAAACATTGCCCTCGAGGACAGTTTGCGTACAGGAAAAATGACCCCGCCTTTTCTGACGAGACCAACACGAAATCGCGTCCCAGGCATCACCAAGTACATCCAACCAGCAAGTCCGTGGCGTACTTTAACTGAGAGGGTGCGATGCGCGTTTCACTTTTTGCGATAGCTTTCGGACTCGTCCTATTGGCGATCGGCGCCGGACGTGGGATCTTTGGCACCGCGCCTTACGCTGCGAGTGCTGGCGCGGAAATCGAGCGTGCCGCGAGTACGACCGCGACTCCTGTGATCGTCGAGTTGTTCACATCCGAGGGCTGCTCCAGTTGCCCTCCGGCCGACCGTCTTTTGGCGCACCTGCAGCGGAACCAGCCGGTCCCTGGCGCGGACATCATCGCGCTTGAAGAGCACGTGGACTACTGGAACGATCTCGGCTGGAAGGACCCCTTTTCGTCGTCGCAGTTCAGCAATCGGCAGGACGATTACGCGCACTTCTTCCGCACGTCTGGGCCGTACACGCCGCAGATGGTTGTCGACGGCAAGTCGCAGTTCGTTGGCAGCGACGAACATGACGCGCTGGCGGCCATCGCGAAGGTGGCGCGCGACCCAAAACCCAAGCTTGATCTTGAGCAGCTCTCGGATCCCAACGCTGGTACCGACGCGGCAGGAACCATCCGGCTTCGCGTCCGGTTTGGACCGCCGACCGACTGGCGCGCGGGGGATCTCGCCGAGGTTGTTCTCGTGATCACCGAGGACGACCTCTCATCGAATGTGACTCGCGGCGAAAACGCCGGCGATCAACTGGTCCATCGCGCCGTGGTGCGCGAGTTTCAAGTCCTCGGCCGCCTTGATTCAGCCGGATCCTTCGCGGCCGAGCCGCAAGTGGCCCTCGCGAAGGATTGGAAGCGCGACAATCTACGCGTCGTCGCTTTTGTGCAGGACCGTACGAGCCGCGATGTGCTGGGCGCTGCGATTCTCCGACTGTCATCCCCGGCCAAGCCGTCCTAGGCTCGCAAGCATAGAACATTGGCTCGGCGTGCACCCAAATCGCTTCCCGCTGCTCGAATTCTTTGATAGCATCATATTTGGGCGTTTTCCCAAATAACTCCCCGTCTGGAGCAATCGAACCATGGCACTTGCATGTGAATTTTGCGGCAAAAAACCGCTTTACGGCAATACGATCAGCCACGCGCACAACGTCACTCGCCGCCGCTGGAATCCCAATCTCCGCCGCGTTCGCGCGGTCGTCAATGGCGCCCGCAAGCAGGTGCGCGTTTGCACCGCCTGCATCCGTGCCGGCCGCGTGACGAAAGCCGCCTGAAGCGATCTCACCTTTTCGCAAGGAGTTCCGGTTGAAGCGCAGAATTTTCGCCCTGGGATTGCTGGTGATTTGCGCTTTCGCCGTGTCCTGCAACAGGGAAATGGCTCCAGGCCCGGACGTCTGGGCCGTCGTCAACGGCAAGGATATTCAGCGCGACGATGTCGATAAGCTCTTCCGCTCGCGCGTGAATGCGGACGCGCCTCCGCCCTCGCAGGAAGAAGCTCTCTCGCTCAAGCTCAGCATCCTGGACGAGCTGATCAACAGCGAAATCCTGATCGAGCGCGCGCAGAAGATGAACCTCGTCGCCAGCGACGCCGAGGTCGAGGATAAGTTTACCGAGTCGAAGAGCCCTTACACCGAAGAGGAATTTCAGAAGAAGCTCGAGGAAACCGGGCTCACCGTTGACGACCTCAGGAGCGACATCCGGCGCCAGCTCTCGATTCAGAAGCTGCTCAACCGCGAAGTCGTCGCGAAGATTTCCATCACCGATCAGGACATCACCGATTTCTACAACAAGAATCGCGCGCAGTTCAACGTCACCGAGCCGCAATACCACATCGCGCAGATCGTGATCACGCCCCGGCCCGACCCGAACATTCACAATCGGAAGAACGACAAAGCCATGAACGAGGCGGAAGCTGGACGCAAGGCGGCGATGCTCGAGCAAAAATTAGCTGCCGGAGCGGATTTCAGCGAGCTCGCGATGGATTATTCCGAGGATCCCAGCGCGTCAACCGGCGGCGATCTCGGCTTTCTCGCCGAGTCTTCGCTGAACCGGTCTCCGGCCGCTCTGAAAGCTGCGGTGCTTGCGCTGAAAGTGGGCGAAGTGAGCCAGCCGATTCCCGAAAACGGAGGCGGCTACCGCATCCTCAAGCTGATTGCGAAAGAGGCGGCGGGCGATCGTCAGCTATCCGATCCGCAGGTGCAGCAAGCCATCCGGGACGCGCTTCGCACGCGCAAGGAACAGCTTCTTCGCTCGGCGTATCTGATCGAGGCTCGCGACGAAGCGCACGTCACGAACTATCTTGCCCGCCAGATCCTGGAATCGGCGGGAAAGCTTCCGGCCGCAAACTAGCGTAAAGGCTAGCTCACGATCGCCAGCACGTCGCCGGCGCTCACCGTCTGGCCCTCCGAAACGAGAATGCGCTCGACTTTCCCCGATTTCGGCGATCGCACCTCATTCTGCATCTTCATTGCCTCGACGACCAGAATGCCCTTGCCGGCCTCCACCGTTTCGCCCGCCTTCACCAGCACGCGAACTACTTTGCCTGGCATCGGCGCCACTACCCGCTGGCTGCCCTCGGCTTCCTCGGCAGCGCCGCGATTGCGCCGCCATTGTCGCGGATCGCGAATCTGTGCCGCATATTCGCGTCCGGCGCTCGTGATTCGCAAGCCAATGCCGGAGGGCTCAACGCGGACTTCAAAGGAGGCGCCTTCGATCAAAATGGAATAGATGCCCGGCGCCACTTCGATTGCGTCGGCTGGCACTGCACGGCCGTCGACGGTGCAGAGCAGGCCCGCGGCGCCGCGCATCGCATCGGAGCCGATTTCGACCGTGCGCGTCTTCCCATCGAGCTCGATGGTGAGTTTCATTATTCAGTCCGGCGCGCGATCCAGTTGCTCGCGGCGGCCCTCGAGCTTCCACCGGGATCCAGCGGTACCAGAGCGCAGCGTGTCCGTGTTGCCAGACGCGCCATTTCGGCTGATGTGCCACAACACGGCGGCCACCAGCGCCGCGTCTTCCGCGTGCGGCGGCCGATTTGCTGTCGCCGGCTGCTGCGCCGGGCGATGGAGAAAATCGTCCAGCCACCGCGTGTAAATGTCTGCGTTCTGAAAGTCGCGAGTAGCGAGGATGCGGCGGAAAAGCCCGACGTTCGTCCTGATTCCCGTTGCGTAGTGCTCGGCGAGAGCTCGCGTGAGTCGCGCGATCGCTTCGGTGCGATCCGCGCCCCATGCGATCAGCTTGCTCAGCAAAGGATCGTATTCGTTTGGCACCGTCCAGCCGGCGTAGACGCCGTCGTCGAGCCGGATTCCGGGTCCGGCCGGGACGCGCCGCTCGATGATTTTGCCGGGCGAAGGGAAGAAATTGTTGTCCGGATCCTCGGCGTAAATCCGGCATTCGATGGCATGGCCGCGCAAGGCGATGTCGTTTTGAGCCAGCGGCAGTCGCTCCCCCGCCGCGATGCGAATCTGCAGCTTCACGAGATCGAGCCCGGTCACCATTTCGGTCACCGGGTGCTCCACCTGGAGGCGGGTGTTCATCTCGAGGAAATAGAAGTTCCGCTCCGCGTCCACGAGAAATTCGACGGTCCCCGCATTGGCATATTTCCCGGCGCGCGCCAGCTTCACAGCCGATTCGCCCATCGCGCGGCGCAGTTCCGGTGTCATCACTGGTGACGGCGCCTCTTCAATCACCTTCTGATAGCGCCGCTGCACCGAGCACTCGCGCTCGCCCAGATAAACGATGTTGCCGTGATGATCGCCAAGAATCTGAATCTCAATGTGGCGCGGCCGCAGCAAATACTTTTCGATGTAGAGTCGGCCATCGCCGAACGCATTCTGCGCCTCGGACGAAGCATCGCGCCACGCCGAGGATATGGCCGCTTCGTTCTCCACGAGCCGCATTCCCTTGCCGCCGCCGCCGGCCACGGCTTTCAGCACCACCGGGAAGCCAATCGGCTTCGAGGCTGCGAGCGCGGCGTTGGCATTCTCGATCGGATCGAGCGTCCCGGGCACGGTGGGCACGCCGGTCGCGCGAGCCACGTGCCGCGCTGCTGTCTTCGACCCTAGTTGTTCCATCGCTTCGGGCGAAGGCCCGATGAACGTGATGCTCGCCTCGCCGCAGGCACGCGCGAACGCCGCATTTTCGGCAAGGAATCCGTAGCCGGGATGAACGGCATCGCAGCCCGCCGCGCGTGCCACGCCCACAATTTTCTCGATGGAAAGATAGCTTTCGCGGGAAGGCGCCGGACCGATCGGGTAAGCTTCGTCAGCCAGGCGAACGTGCAGGGCGGCGCGGTCCGCCTCGCTGTAAACGGCCACCGCGCGCACACCCAGTTCGCGGCACGCGCGCAGGATGCGGACCGCAATCTCGCCGCGATTCGCGATCAGGATTTTCCGGAACATTCCCACCCCAAAGAAACGTACATCGGCAAGAACGAAATTCTAGCACGCCCATTCCCTAAACCCGCGCGATTGGCAGCCTCCCGCAAAAACCGTTATCATGGCCGCGCGTTGCGCCACCGACGGGTTGCAGCGCGGAAAGCGAGCGATCTTTTGGACTCTTCGCAACAAGATCAGTGGAAAAAGGCCGCCGCCGAGATGGCGGCCAAGCTCGTGCAAGATGGAATGGTTCTGGGCCTCGGAACCGGTTCGACGACGACCTTCTTTATAAACGCGCTGGCAAAGCGAATGACCGAGGAGCACCTGCGCATCGTGGGCATTCCGACCTCGTCGAAGACGGCCGCGCTGGCCCGGTCGCTGAAAATCCCGCTCTCGACGTTCGCCGCTCACGTTCAGATCGACCTCACCGTCGACGGCGCGGACGAGGTCGAGCGCGGTACGCTCTATCTGATCAAAGGGCACGGTGGAGCGCTGCTGCGGGAAAAAATCGTCGCGGCCGCGAGCAAGCATCTGGCGATCGTGGTGGACGAAACCAAGCTGGTCGATCGGCTGGGCTCGCTCGTTTCCGTCCCCGTTGAAACCGTCAAGTTCGGCTGGCAGGCGACGCAGCAAAAGCTACAGGCGCTTGACGCGAATCCCTCTCTGCGGCTCGGCGCGAATAAGAAGATCTACGTCACCGACGGCGGAAACTACATCATGGATTGCGCGTTCGGCCCTATGGAAAAGCCGAAAGAGGTCGCGCACCATCTCGACCACGTGATCGGCGCGGTGGAACACGGACTCTTCCTGGGATTTGCAAAGGAGGTCTACGTGGGAGGCCGCGACGGAGTGAAGGTGCTAAAGGCCAGCTGAAACCACGGATTTGAAGCCGAGGACCGCGAAGAGCGCGACGGCCCGCAGGTTGCGAGCCGCCGTGCTCCTCCCCCCGTTGGTTAATTCTTTGCGGCGGTGCAAGCCTGCGGATACACCGCGTCCAAAGCGCCCCACAGAGCCTTCAGAATGCGTTCGGCCGCGCAAAGCACGCCGAACGTATCCGTGTCTTTCTGGCTCGCCAGCCACTCGCGCCAAGCAGCGCGATGGCGTACGTCAGCCTCTTCATGAACTCCGAAATAGGCGAGAGCACGCGGATCGTTGATGTCGTAGAAGCGCTTGAGTCCCGAAATCTTCTGCGTCGCAATTTCCGGCACCTGAGCTTCGTAGACGTAAAACGCCGCAACGGCCTCCGCCAGCTTTCCCTCCGACGCGACTTCATCGAACGCGTCGAGCAGCGCCGCAATTCCCGGAAGCGGGCGCGCACGATCGAGGTCGGCATCGCTCACGCCGAGAGATTCGGCGAACTGGCGCCAGAGCTGCGGGTGGGGAGCCGAAGGATCGAGCTCTTCCGCAAGATTTTCATTCACCAGCTTCGCCAGATTGCCATCCGTGCGGAGGGCAAGCTTCTGCAGGTTCTCGGGAAACGCGCGCACGTGTTGATAGTATTGTTCGGCGTAAAGCTGCAGCGACTCCTTGGAAAGAGTTCCTTCGGTCCACGCCTGATAAAAAGGATGCTTCAGGAGGTGGTGCTCTTCCACGAGAGTGTCGAGCGAGTCGAGTATCGTTCGTTCCTTCACGCGATTCTTCGTCATTGTCGTTTTCTTTTTTCCCCTAGGAGGTGGCGCTCTGAACAAGCCCGCGGAATCTTACTCGAAATCGGTTTGAAAATCCAGCGCGGCATTCAGATGGGCGTTTCGAAAAGCTCACAGCGGGATGTTCCCATGCTTCTTCTTGGGATTCGTATCGCGCTTGTTTTCAAGCGACCGTAACGCCGTGACGATCTTCGCGCGCGTCTGCGACGGCTCGATGATGGCATCGATATACCCACGCTCCGCCGCAACGTAAGGATTCGCGAAGCGCTCGCGGAAATCCTCGATCTTCTCCTGACGCAGGCGTTCGCGGTCGGCTTCGGGCGCGCGGTCGATCTCCCGTTTGTAAACGATATTCACCGCTCCCTCCGGTCCCATCACCGCAATTTCGGCCGTGGGCCACGCATAGTTGATGTCAGTGCGAATGTGTTTCGACGCCATCACGCAATACGCGCCGCCGTACGCCTTGCGCGTGATCACGGTCACTTTCGGCACTGTGGCTTCGGCGAACGCGAACAGCAGCTTCGCGCCGTGCCGGATGATTCCGCCGAATTCCTGCTGGGTGCCCGGCAGAAATCCGGGAACGTCCTCGAACGTGACCAGGGGAATATTGAAGGCGTCGCAGAATCGCACGAAGCGCGCACCCTTCACGGACGCATCGATATCCAGCACGCCCGCGAGGAACGCCGGCTGGTTTGCAACGATCCCCACGGGGCGCCCGTCGAATCGCGCCAGCCCCACCACGAGGTTTTTCGCGAAGTGCTCCTGAACCTCGAAGAATTCGCCGTCGTCCGCCACCGCGTGGATCACGTCCTTGATGTCGTAAGGCTGCTGCGGGTCTTCGGGGACCAGCGTATTCAGCACGGCATCCGCGCGGTCCCATGGGTCGCTCGTTTCGCGGCGCGGCGGATCGTCGACGTTGTTCGACGGCAAATAGCCGACCAGCTCGCGAATCATCGCGAGGCAATCCGCATCGTCGCGCGCGATGAAGTGCGCGACGCCGCTTTTCGCATTGTGCGTCATCGCGCCGCCGAGCTCCTGCTTGGTCACGTCCTCGTGCGTCACTGTTTTGATCACGTCCGGCCCGGTGATAAACATGTACGACGTGTCGCGGGTCATGAAAATGAAGTCGGTGATGGCGGGCGAATAGACCGCGCCGCCGGCGCATGGGCCGAGGATCGCGCTGATCTGCGGGATCACGCCGCTCGCCAGCGTGTTGCGCAGGAAAATATCAGCATACCCCGCGAGCGACATCACGCCTTCCTGAATGCGCGCGCCGCCCGAATCGTTGAGCCCGACCACGGGCGCGCCCTGGCGCATCGCGAGATCCATGATCTTGGTGATCTTCGAAGCGTTTGCTTCGGAGAGCGACCCGCCGAAAATGGTAAAGTCCTGCGCGAAAACGTAGACCAGCCGCCCATCGATGCGGCCGTAGCCGGTGACGAATCCATCGCCTGCGGGCCGCTGCTCCTCCATCCCGAAATCCCGGCAGTGGTGCCGGACAAATTTGTCCAGCTCCTCGAACGAGCCTTCATCGAGCAGCAAATCGATGCGCTCGCGCGCGCCGAGCTTGCCTGCCTTGTGCTCGCGTTGACGGCGCTCGGCGCCGCCGCCCGCTTCGGCTTCGGCATTCCGTTTGCGAAGCTCGTCCAGCCGATCGTGATGTCTTGGATTCTGTGCCATCAGAGGGTTGCGGGCAGCCAAAAGCGCGATTGTGGCCGACCAGCGACGCGCCTGCGATGATTCACGGCCCGGATCACCCTAGCAATCTGCAAAGCGAGTTTCAAGTTCTTGTTGTTGCCGTTGCTAATCGGGTGCGGGAATGCCCAAATCGCGGCAGATTTTTCAAGCAAGAAAATCGTGGATTTCACGATGACGTGGAACGGTGGAAGTCGTCCCGTTGCTGGGGTTCCAATATACCGAGTGGCGCCCTCCCTCCCTCAATAGCCGGCAGCCGTGCTCGTTGAGATGTCGCACGAGATCGCGGCGCTTCATTTGCGGGCGAGCTTACACTCGGACTGTGATCGGTTCGCGTTTGGCCTGGGAGGTATGCTCTTTGGACGCGAGCAAGCGATTCGATACGACGATCAATTCGATTGCTTCCCTCAGGTTCCTGCGCACTTCAGAAAGAGTTCTACCTTGAGTATTCACACCTGGAATTTCTTCGATCGTTCCGATATACCAGCGGCCTTTTTTCTCAATGATTGCTGTGAACTCGCGCTGCATAGGTCTTCCTGCAATCAGTGTAACACAGCGGCGCGGACGAGGGACCGGGGGCGAGCGGGCGACGCCGCCGCGTAGGCGTCAGTGCAAGCCCGACCAATCGTCGGCCATCAGAATCGAATTCGAGGGATTCGACGGATCGTACTTCACGCTGGCAATTTGGCCGGTAGCGACGCGGGTAAGATGCAGACGCTCTTCGAGCCCCGTCACGTCCTGCGCGGTTTCGTAGGTCACGCCGGAAATCGAGTAGGTGTAGTACAGCAGCTTCTGCGAGCCGTTCGATACCGGGTGAGCGTGATTCTTGGCAAACAGTCCGCTCTTGCCATTCCCGTTGGACGGCGGCTGCGGCGCGACGCCCTTGTGGTCCACGATTTCGAGCACCTGGCCTTCGACGATGCGGCCCACGCGGTTCAGATACGACCGGCGCTGGCGCTCGAGTTCGTTCTCGTCCTCAGGCTTCTTGCGCAGCCAAAAGATCATGACCACGGCCGCCAGGACGACGAGTCCCGCCAATGGAAGAAAATCGCGCCAATCGGAAAGCAAGTTTTTCAAGGCAAAACTATGTTAGCGCAGCACGGCGGGCGCACAAGCGGGGAGATTCGGAATGCGGCCAGTCAATCAATGGGGCAGCCGCGTTTCTAATCTTTCTCTAATCTTTTGGGCCGACCACCGGATTGCGCAGGGTATCGGCGCCGCTGACGCGCACCTCAACCACATCGCCCGGGGAAAGCGGGCCAACGCCTGCCGGCGTGCCCGTAGGGATCACGTCGCCGGGCTCGAGCGTCATGGCCTCGGCGATCCAGCGGATCACGACATCGATCGGGAAAATCAGATCCGAGAGTGGAGCCGATTGCTTCAGCGCTCCGTTCACCAGCGTTTCGACCTTCGTCTGCGGCGTGGGCGCGTCGGTCTGCAGCACGGGACCAAACGGGCAAAACGTGTCGAAGCCTTTCCCGCGGGTGTACTGGCCGTCGAGGCGTTGCAAATCGCGCGCGGTTACGTCGTTGAGGCAAGTATAGCCGGCAATGTACGGCGCGACGTTGTCCGTCGGGCGCAAGCGATGGCAGCGGCGACCGATGACGATCGCCAGCTCCCCCTCGTAATCCACGCGCTTCGAAATCGACGGCATCAGGATCGGATCGAGCGGCGCGATGATGGCCGAGGGCGGTTTCGAAAAAATGATCGGCGTTTCCGGAGGCTTGCTGTCCATTTCGATCGCGTGGTCGACGTAATTCTTCGCCATGCAGATAATTTTGCTCGGCCACGAGGGAGGCAAAAACCGCACCTGGTCCACGCGCCACTCGCGACCCGTCGGCTGGCGGTCGCCCCACAGCTCTCCGGAAATTTCCCGGATCGTTCCGTGTTCCAGGATCCCGGCGCGCGATTCCGCCATCGTTTCGCGCATGGTCCTGTTTGGATTTCGCTTTGCGGATTCGATTGGTTCAAAGCGGCAGAGTTTCATCGGCTATGAGGTGTCTCGTTGCCGGCCCGCCTGCGGCCCGGCAAAATGGGATGGCGCCGCGCATGAAACAACATGCCTACTACCCAGGAGCCTCCGGCGAAAACGCCGTACACCACGGCTCCCTCGATCAGCGCTTGAAACGGTGTCCCCAGCACGTCGAAAAGGCTGTGAAAATACAGCCCCGCCAATTCGTACGCGCAGACGAACAGCACCCATCCTATCATGGACGCCGTCAGCATCTGCTCCGGCCGGTTGAGAAACCGGCAGACGGGAATCAGCATGAAGACGATAAAAAGCGCGTAGATAATCCCATTTCGCTCGAGAGCGTAGCGTTCGAGGCCGGGAATCCGGTTCGCTGCCACCAGGCCTCCCAGCATGGCGACGATCAGCAGCGCGCCCGTATAGACGCCGATCCGCAGCGCCGGGTGCGACGTTCTTGTTTCGTCCGGTTGTTCGGCTTGGATTGGGTTGTCGTCAGTCATGGCGTGCGCTGTCCTTCGGCCGGCACTCCGCCAGAGACAACTTCGCTCGCGGGACTCTCGTTTCCCGAGCGGTCTACCGCGGTGACACTGTAGAAGTAACGGCGGCCGGGTTGAACATTCATATCGCGAAACGCTGGCGCAATCAACAGCTCGGCGTTCTGCCGCGTGCCCTGAACGCCAGCCTCCTCACTTCGGTAGACGTTGTAGCCCGCAATGTCGGTTTCAGGGCTGATTGCCCAGGAAAGCTCGAGATGCGCGGACGTGGCTCCCTGCGTAGGAACGAGGACAACCACGAGGCCCAGCGGGGCGGCGGGCGGGAAAGTGTCCTTCGGCGTGAGCGTCACAAGATTCGAATCGCCGGATTCGATCGCAGCGTCCGGATACTGCACCATGCTTCGTACCGAATATTTGTAGGTGGCGCCGAAAATCGCCTGGGTATCGGAAAACGGAGGCGCATCCGTCTCGCCGATTTTCACGAGCGCCAGCGACGCCTTCGAAGTGTCGGCGCCAGCGGCGGACGGCGAATCGATCTCTGCGCGATAAATGCGATAAGGGCCGACCGAATTCACGGGACCCACAATCGTCTTCTCAGGCGGCGTCCAGCTGAGGACGACGGCCGAGGGCGTCACCTCCGCTTTCAGATCGTCGATGGGATCGGCAGCGGGATAAAGCCGCAAGCTCACCGCATTCGAATTTTGCGAATCGCGCTTGAGCGAGACGCGCGTGCGAACCATGTAAACCGCGGCCGTGCTCGGATGGCCCTCGAAGTCGGATGCCTGCAGGGTGTCGACGACCCGTACGTGGCCGCCCTTCGAGTAGCGGTCGACCATGCCCGAGGGAATCGTCAGCGCCAGCTTCACAGGCGGGGCCTGCTGCGATGCGGATGCCCCGGCGGCCTGGAAGTCGCGAAAGATCTCAATGGAAGGAACTTCATCGAGCACCCGGCCGTCGACCGTTTCCTGGGGCAGCGTGAACGTAAGAACGACGTCGTTGCCCGATTGCTCAGCGGAAAGGTCGGTCACAGCCTGCGGAGTGGGTGGTTTTCGGTCGCTGGGCTCGCCCGGCGACGCACAACCCGCAATGGCCGCCGCGCAGGCCAAGGCAGCAGTGGCAAGCTCGATCATTCGAAAACGGCCGCTGGCGCGGCCCATCGACGAGCGGCTGGAAGCTCGCGAGTTTCGAATTCCCATTTTCGAGTGTCGCGCCTTTAGAGGATGTAGCGGCTCAGATCTTGGTCCTTCACGATATTCGCGAGCTGTTTCTGGACGTACGCCGCGTCGAGCTTCACCGTTTTCTTCTTCATCTCGGGCGCCTCGAACGAAATCTCCTCTAGCACTTTCTCGAGAATCGTGTGCAGGCGGCGCGCGCCGATGTTTTCGGTGTGCTCGTTCACGGTGGCGGCGAAGCGAGCGATGGAGGCGATGGCGTCTTCGCTGAACGTCAGCTTCAGCCCCTCGGTATCGAGCAGCGCCATGTACTGCTTGATGAGCGCGTTTTTCGGCTCGGTGAGAATGCGGATGAAGTCGGCTTCGGAAAGCGAGCTCAGCTCCACGCGGATCGGAAAGCGGCCCTGGAGTTCGGGAATCAGGTCCGAGGGCTTCGTCGTGTGAAACGCGCCGGCTGCGATGAATAGGATATGGTCCGTGCGGACCATTCCGTAGCGCGTGTTGACCGTGGTGCCTTCGACGATCGGCAGAATGTCGCGCTGCACGCCTTCGCGCGAGACGTCCGGCCCGTGCCCGGCTTCGCGTCCCGCAATTTTATCGACCTCGTCGATGAAGAGGATGCCCATCTGCTCCACGCGATCGACGGCGATGCGCGTCACCTGGTCCATGTCGATCAGGCGATTTTCCTCTTCCTGAATCAGGTAATCGAAAGCCTCGGCCACCGTCATGCGCCGCTTCTTTTTCTGCTGGCCGAACATGCCCGAGAGCATGTCCTTCACGTTGATGTCCATCTCCTCGACGCCCTGATTGGTGATGATCTCGAAAGAGGGCATCGAGCGCTCGCGCACTTCCACTTCGACGAGGCGCTGGTCGAGCTTGCCCTCGCGAAGCTGCGCGCGAAGTTTGTCGCGCGTGCGCTGGGTCTGCTCGCGCCGCTGAGCCTCACTGGCAGCAGCGGAGCCAGCAGCGCCCATCGCTCCGGGCGCGTTCATTTCTGTGGGCGGCGGCGCCGACGGCAGCAAGAGATCGAGCAGCCGCTCTTCCGCGGATTGCTCGGCGCGCTCGGCCACTTCGTCGAGCTTTTCCTCGCGCACCATGTCGATCGAGGTTTCCA
Organism: uncultured Acidobacteriota bacterium; assembly: GCA_963743335.1. GTDB lineage: Bacteria > Acidobacteriota > Terriglobia > Acidiferrales > UBA7541 > Palsa-295. Next base: position 458,901 of record CAVUPI010000001.1, on the reverse strand, counting down.
CCAGGTCGCGCACCATCGATTCCACGTCGCGGCCTACGTAGCCGACTTCCGTATACTTTGACGCTTCGACTTTCACGAACGGGCAGCCCGCCAGCCGTGCCAGCCGCCGCGCGATTTCCGTCTTGCCAACGCCGGTCGGTCCGATCATCAGGATATTCTTCGGCAGGATTTCCTCGGCGAGCTCCGGCGGCAGCTTCTGCCGTCGCACGCGGTTTCGCAGCGCGATCGCCACGGCCTTCTTCGCCGCGTTCTGGCCCACGATGTATTTATCGAGCTCGACGACGATTTCCCGCGGCGTCAGCTCGTCGAATGACGGAAGCGCTTCCGGTTCCGCCGCCTGTTGGTCTCCGGACAAGTAGATCACCATGTCTTTCTCCGACTTGCCGCTCATAGTTCTTCGATGCTGAAATTATCGTTTGTGTAGATGCAAATTTCGCTGGCGATGCGCATCGCTTCCTGCGCGATGTCCTTGGCGCCCATCTTCGTGTGCTTCGCGAGCGCCCGCGCGGACGCCACCGCGTACGGCCCGCCCGAGCCGATCGCGCAGATGCCGTCGTCCGGCTCGATCACGTCGCCCGTGCCCGAGAGCAGCAGCGTGTTCTTCGCGTCGGCCACGATCAGCAGCGCGTCGAGATGCCGCAGCGAGCGGTCCGTGCGCCAATCCTTGGCCAATTCCACCGCCGAGCGCGGCAGATTCCCGTGATACTCCTGCAGCTTATTTTCGAATCGCGAGAAAAGCGAAAGGGCGTCCGCGGTGCTTCCCGCGAATCCCGCCACGATCTTATCGTTGTAGAGGCGCCGCGTCTTCTTCGCGTTGTGCTTGATCACGCCCTCGCCCATCGTCACCTGTCCGTCGGCGGCGAGCACCACTTTGTTGTCCTTGCGGACGCACAGGACCGTCGTCCCGTGTATCGGTTGCGATTTCCGGCTCATTCCCATCCGGCCATTATACCCGCGCGAAGGCATGCGAGCCAATCGCGGGCGGCAACTGTGTCTTAGCTCCATAATTCTGTCACCGCTGAACGGCAACGTGAAAATGTCACCCCATGAGACAGGGGACATGGACGTTGAGTCAGAAGGAACTGCAACGAGTGACCGTCATTTCCAGATGTGTGCAAGAGAATCTGACGTGCGCCAGCGCCGCGGAGCTGCTCGACCTATCGCCTCGGCATATCAAACGCCTCAAAGCCCGCTACCGGCAAGGCAGCGCAGCGGCGCTGGCGCACGTCAGCCGCGGCCGCCCCAGCCACCGACGCACCCCGGAATCCACACGCAACCGCATCCTCGCTCTGGCTCGCACGCGCTACGCGGGCTTCAACGATCATCATCTTCACGACAAGCTCGTCGAGAACGAAGGCTTCTCTCTCAGCCGAGAAACCTTGCGCCGATTGCTCCGCGCCAGCGGCGTCGGCTCGCCACGCAAGCGCCGTCCTCCCGCTCATCGTCAACGCCGTCTGCGCTCCGCTCGCGAAGGCCAACTCGTGCAGCTCGACGGCTCCCCTCACGACTGGCTCGAAAGCCGCGGCCCGCTACTCACCGCCTTGGGCATGCAGGACGATGCCTCCGGCAAAATGCTCGCCGCTCAGTTCTTCCCCTCGGAAACCTCCCAGGGCTATTTCCGCCTGCTCCAGAACCTCTTGCGCCGCTTCGGCGTTCCCGTCGCCTTCTACGGCGATCGCAGCGGCGTCTTCACCCGCAACGACGATCACTGGTCGCTCGACGAACAACTCGCCGGCCAGCGCCACCCCACTCAGTTCGGTCGCGCTCTTGAACAACTCGGCATCACCTTCATCGCCGCCCAAAGCCCTCAAGCCAAAGGCCGCATCGAACGCCTCTGGGGCGTGCTCCAGGACCGCCTCACCAGCGAACTCCGTCTGGCGCGAGCTTGCGACATCGACGCGGCCAATCGCGTCCTGGCCCGCTTCGTCGCCGACTACAACCGCCGCTTCGCTCGCACTCCCCGCCAAGCCGAAAAGGCCTGGCGCCCGGCCCCCCGCAATCTCGAACGCATCTGCTGCTTCACCCACGAACGCATCGTCAGCAACGACAACGTCGTGCAGTGGGACGGCCGCCGGCTGCAGATTCACCCGCAGCCTCGCCGCTTCAGCTTCGCTGGAGCGAAAGTTCAGATCCATCAGGCGCTCAACGGCCGCGTCTCGCTCTACTACCGCGACACCCGGCTCGAGCATTCAAACCTCACTGGAGGGTGACATTTTCACGTTGCCATTAGGGTGACATTTTTACGTTGCTACAACAGCCCGCTAGCGGCGGCAGTCTAGCCGCCGGCGATGGCGCCGATAATCATGAGGGGTTCTTTACCGAGGACAATAGCATCGGGCAGCAGAGTATCCGCCGGCTCGTGCGACCAATCCTCCTGGCACACGAAGAATCGCAAGAATGGCCGCCGCTGCTGCGTCACGTGATCGCGAATCGTCCCGCGCAGCATCGGGTACTGCGCCTCGAGCGCATCGAGCACGGCGCGTAGCGTCGCCTGCCCCTCCACGTCGACGGACACTTCGCCGTCGACGCGCGCCAGCGTGCGCAGATGTTGGGGAAGCATGACCTGAATCATGGCACCCGAGTCACGGCATCGTTTGCACTTCGACCGATAGCACGGCCGGAAGGTCGCGGACAATAGGCGCCCAGCTGTCGCCCGCATCCGAAGAAGCGTACACCTGCCCGCCCGTCGTGCCGAAATACACGCCGCACGAATCGAGCGAATCGACCGCCATCGCGTCGCGCAGCACGTTCACGTAACAGTCGCTCTGCGGCAGCCCTTTCGTCAGCGGTTCCCATTCGTTTCCGCCGCTGCGGCTGCGATAGACGCGCAGCTTTCCCTCCATCGGAAAATGTTCCGAATCGCTCTTGATGGGCACCACGTAAATGGTTTCGGGCTCGTGCGCGTGGACGTCGATCACGAATCCGAAATCGGTGGGCAGGTTCCCGCTCACTTCCTGCCACAAATCTCCCGCATTGTCGCTGCGCATCACATCCCAGTGCTTCTGCATGTAGAGCACGCCCGGCCGCGCGCCGTGCATCGCGATGTGGTGGACGCAGTGGCCCACCTCGGCATTCGGGTCGGGAATGTATTGCGACTTGAGCCCGCGATTGATCGGCTTCCAGGTCGCGCCGCCGTCGTCTGTGCGGAACGCCCCCGCCGCCGAAATCGCGATAAACATCCGCTGCGGATCGCTCGGATCGAGCACGATCGAGTGCAGGCACATGCCGCCCGCGCCCGGCTGCCATTTCGGGCCGGTGCCGTGCCCGCGGAGGCCGGACAATTCGTGCCACGATTTGGCGCCATCGGTCGAGCGAAAAATAGCCGCATCCTCGACACCTGCGTAAACCGTCTCGGCGTCGGCCAACGAGGGCTCGAGATGCCAAACGCGCTTGAATTCCCACGGGTGCTGGGTGCCGTCGTACCACTGATGCGTGGTCAGCGGCTTGCCGGACGCAGGAGACACGTCGTATACGAATTTATTGCTCGCGCCAGCAGGCATGGAACCTGGCGTGGGCATCGCTTCGCCGCCGGGCGTTTCCCACGTCTTGCCTCCGTCGCTCGATCGCTGAATGATCTGACCAAACCACCCGCTCGTCTGCGACGCGTACAGCCGGTCGGGGTCCACGGGCGAGCCCTTCATGTGATAGATCTCCCAGCCGGCAAAGTGCGGTCCGCTCACGTCCCACTTCTCGCGCTTCCCGTCCGACGTCAGAATGAACGCACCCTTGCGCGTGCCAACCAGTACCCGCACCTTGCTCATCGTCACTTCCTCCCAAGAATAAGTTGGATTTTGCGCGGCCCTTTGAAGAATTACTGTCCCGAATTCGCGGATGCAGCTTGCGAGCAGTTGACCATCCAGGGTATTCCGAATTGATCGACGAGCATCCCGAAGCGCGCCGCCCAGAAAGTCTTCTGGATCGGCATCTTCACCTGGGCGTTTTGCGCCAGTGCCTCAAACACGCGATCCGCTTCGGCGGGCTGGTCGGTTTGAAACGTGATCGAAAAGCCTTGCGGCGCCTGATAGCGCTCGGCGGCGGGAGCGTCCGCTCCCATTAGGATCGCATCGCCGATTTTCATCTCGGCATGCATGATTTTCTTCTGCAAGTCCGCGGGAACCTGCGGGCCTGCCGGCGTGGAATCGAAAGTGTGCATGGAAGTGATCTTGCCGCCGAGCGCTTGCTCGTAGAACTTAAAGGCCGCCTCGCACTGGCCGTTGAAGTTCAGATGTGTATTCAATTGCATGGTGCCCTCCCCTTTCGAGTTTTGAGCTTCGTGGTCCGGGAACCCCATCGCGAAAGTGTTCAGCCGCTGCGCCCATCGCGCGCAGGGTTGCGAGCGCCATCCGCAATATCGAATCTTGGCAGCAAGGGATTCGGATCGCGTTCGGCCCAGCGCCGCCTTGTCTCCGCGAGCACCGCCTCGCGATTCTGCGCCATGTTCTCGATCACGGCGCACGGCGCGCCGGTCTCCTCGTGTCGCGACGCCCAGATCAGCAGCTCCAGCATCACCGGCGCGAGCTCAATTCCTTTTGCCGTGAGCCGGTAGTTGGATCTTCGCCCGTCCGCTTTATCCGCTTCGGAGGTAATGATCCCCGCCGCTTCGAGCTTTCTTAGACGGTCCGCCAGCACGTTCGTCGCGATCCCTTCGCCGGCTTCCTGAAACTCCTTGAATGTCCGGTATCCGCGAACCATCAAATCGCGAATGATCAGCAGCGACCAGCGATCTCCGAATCTCTCCAGCGAGATGCTGACGGGACAGCCGGACCGGGATTTCGACCTAAGCTTCTCAGGCACGCGCCGCAAAATAGCAAATGTCACTTGTATATTGCAAGCGATAATTTGCCGCCTACCCACGAGTGAAGGGACAGCGGTCCCTAGCGAAGGCCAACGCTAAGCACCAGCATCACAAACGCCGCGATCAATCCGACCGTTCTCGACCAGTGATATACGTCCCAGCGATGCTCCTGCGTCTTCCAGTCGTCAGGGATCGACTCGGGCGTCCACCTGGTAATCCGGTTGTTGATCGGCACGGGCCCCACTAGCGAAAACACCACAGCTAGCACTTGGACCGCAAAGGCGGCAACCGTCAGTCGCCAGGCGATGCCGCTCAAATGTTCGAAAGGCAGCAGCAACAGAAGATTCAGCACGGTCGACCCTGACATCCAAAACGGCATCACGCGCCCGAGCAAGGCCGCAAATGCCGCGCGCAGCCGTATGTGTATTTCCAACGGCTGCCTGTTGAAAATCGGATGCGCGAACGCTGCCACGCTCAGTTCGCTTCCGCACATCAGGCCAAGCACCACCACCGCAAGGATGTGAATTGCCATGGGATTCCCCCTCGCATTAGACGCTGCTCGGGCGCTAATCGGAAGCGGCGCTGTGACCGGCAAACGTGCGCACGCCATTCATCCAGCGTGGTTGACACCCGCAACACAAGGCCAGTAAGATTCCGGTCAGCCGGGGATCGTGTCGATAGCTTTTCGGTATCCTTGAAATCGGAGATCACTCATGAAGAAGACTCTGTGGGCCCTTCTCTCGCTGGGGATTTTTGTCGCCGTGCAAGCGCTGCCCGCGCACGCGCAGTCGCAGCAGACGCCTCCTCCTCCGGGAGCGCCGACCACGGCAACGGCCGCGCCGGGCGCCACCCCCGCCGCTCCGCAGGGACGCAAGAAGCGCGTCGCAATCTTCGACTTCGATTACGCCACGGTGCAAACGGCCTCAGCCGCCGCGTTCGGCACGAACGTCGACGTCGGCAAGGGCATCACCGATCTTCTCGTGAAGTATCTCGTGCAGGACGGCACCTACTCCGTGATCGAGCGCCAGGTCCTCGACAAGATCATGGCCGAGCAGAATTTTTCGAATAGCGATCGCGCCAATCCCAACTCCGCGGCCAAAATCGGCCAACTCCTCGGCGTGGATGCCATCATCGTCGGCGCGGTCACGCAGTTCGGAAACGACACCAAGAACACCAACGTCGGCGGCGGTGGCGGCGGCTTTGGCGGTTTCGGCATCGGCGGAATTCACCACTCCAATACCAAAGCGATCGTGAATATCGACGCACGCATCGTCAATATCGACACCGCTGAAATTCTAGGCGTCGCCGAAGGACACGGCGAATCCTCGCGGTCCAGCACGGGCTTGCTGGGCGGCGGCGGCAATTGGCACGGTTGGGGCGGCGGCGCGGTCGACTTCGGCAGCAGCGACTTCCAGCAGACGATCCTAGGCGAGGCGGTAAAAGCTTCCGTCGAGCAATTGAGCACCGGCCTGATCGCCGACAATACCAAGATCAACGTGCGGACGATCGTCGTCTCCGGCCTCGTCGCGTCCGTCGATAGCGGTCAGATTGTTTTGAACGTCGGCGCGAAGGCAGGCCTGAAGGTCGGCGACGAACTCTCCGTCGAGCGCGTCACTAAGGAAATCAAAGACCCGTCCACGGGTCAGGTAATCCGCCGCCTGTCCACTCCTGTCGGCGTGGTGCGTGTCACCGACGTGGACGACATCTCGGCAATCGCTTCGCCCGTTTCCGGAACTGGCTTCAAGATCGGCGACGCGGTAAAGACAGTCACGCAGTAGGAAAAGAACTCGCCGGGCGCGCCGCATTTTCCGCGCGCCCGGCATTTTCATTTCGCAGTTCAGCCCGTCGTCCACTCCATCGGTAGGCCCACGTAATTTTCCGCCAGCGTCCGCGAAGCCGCGCGCGAGCTCGTCACGTAATCGAGCTCGGCGAGCTGCCGCCGCTGATCGAACGCGTTGTCCGTGTCGAACAGGTGCAGCATCGACGTCATCCACCAGGAGAATCGCTGCACCTTCCACACGCGCCGCAGGCACGTCGTCGAATAGCGTTCGAGCAAATCTTTTTTGCGTGCGCCGTAGAAACTCTCAAATCCGCGCGCCAGCACTTGGACATCCGACACGGCCAGATTCAATCCCTTCGCTCCCGTTGGCGGGACGATGTGCGCCGCGTCGCCCGCGAGAAACAGCCGCCCGTGCTGCATCGGCTCCACGACGAAACTGCGCATCCCCGTCACGCCCTTCTGCAGAATCGGCCCCTCGGTGAGTTTCCACTTCCCGTCGGTCGTCGCTAGCCGCTTGTGAAGCTCGTCCCAGATGCGATCGTCCGGCCACTTGCGAATATCCTCGTCGGGCGCGCACTGGACGTACAGCCGGCTGATCTCGGGCGACCTCATGCTGAGCAGCGCGAAACCGCGTTCGTGATACGCGTAGATCAACTCATCCGATGAAGGGGGCGCCTCCGCCAGAATCCCCAGCCATCCGAACGGATAGACGCGGTCGTAGATCGTCAGCGCAGCCTCCGGAATCGACGGCCGGCACACGCCATGGAAGCCATCGCATCCAGCGATGAAATCGCACACCACTTCTTCCTCTTTGCCGCTGCGGCGAAACCGAATCTTCGGATGGGCGGCGCTCCTGGTTTCGCCAAAGTCATGCACGCTCACATCCTCGCACTCGCAGAAAACTTGCCCGCCCGCCGCAGCCCGCGCGTCGAAGAGATCGGCGACCACCTTGTTCTGCGGATACACCACAACGCACCGGTCCACAAGATCCTTGAAGTCGACGTGATGCGTCGCTCCGCCGAACCGCAGATAAATCCCGTGATGAACGAGCCCTTCGCGCCTCAGCCGCTCGCCCACGCCAGTGTCCACCATCAGATCGGCCGTGCCTTGCTCGAGCAGTCCCGCGCGCACGCGTTCTTCCACGTACTGCCGGCTGCGCGCTTCGACCACCACGGATTCGATCCCCTGGAGATGAAGCAGATGCGAAAGCAACAGCCCCGCGGGCCCCGCGCCGACGATTCCCACCTGCGTGCGTATCATCTTGCCGCCCATTCTATATTCATCTTGCAAAGTGAGGGGATCAAACTAGAATGCAGGGACGCCTGGGGTCGGGGGGCGCGCTTTTTCGCGATTTTACGGCGGTAGAAGTGTGCATCGGCTCGGCGCCGGTCTTCACGCGCCGCGATTCGGCAACACTCGTTGGGAGGAGCCACGTGCCGGAAAAAATGAAATTCTACGGCTGGAATCTGGTCGCCGTACTGTTCTGCCTGGATTTCATCAACATGGGTTTCCCGTATTACGGTGGCAGCGTGATCATCAACGATTTCATGATTCACGACATCACGATGAGCGGCAGCACCAGAGGTTTGGGATTCACGCTGCTGAATATTTCCGTGGGTCTCGCGGCCGTGGTCGTGGCGATCTCGATCGTGAAGATCGGACTGCGGGCGACGTTTGCGCTGGGCTCGGCGATCATCTGCGTGGGAGCACTGTACATGGCGCTGGTGGCGAAGACGCCTGTCGGGTATTTGATCATGTTCGGCGTGGTGATGGGCACCGGGATTAGCTTCGCCACGTTGGTTCCGGCGTTTACCGCCGTGGCGCGCTGGTTCCGGAAATATCGCGGGCGCGCAAACGGGATTGCGGTGTCGGCGTCGGGATTTGCGGGGCTGGCGGCTCCCCTGCTGGGCAAAGTGATCCGCGCCCACGGGAATAACTGGCGGATGGGCTGGTTCATCGTAGCGGGTGCGGTGGTGGTGGCGGGTCTTCTCGCGTTGCTCTTCGTGAAGGAAAGTCCGGAGTCGATGGGGCAAACGGTCGATGGAATCCCGCCGCAACAGCAAAGCCAGCCGTCTCGCACCGACGCGCTGGCGACGAAGTACGCCTGGACGACATCCCAGGCATACGCGACGCGTGCATACTGGCTGATCGCGTTCGCGGGAATTGTCTCCACGTTTCCGTTCTTCCTCTTTGTAGCGCATTGGACGAGACGCTTGATCGGGGTGGGATTCAAAGCCTCCGACGCGGAATTGGCGCTGGGCTTTCTGACGATTGGAACGCTGCTGGGGCGGTGGCTGGGCGGCATCCTGATGGACTACATGAATGCGCGTGTGGCATTCGTGCTCGGGCTGGCCGTGTATTTCGTCGGATCGTACATGGCGATTGCCGCGATGCCGGGCGAACTGTGGATGGCATATCTCGCGGCGCTGCTCAACGGCGCGGCATACGGATGGGCGTTCACCTGCGTAGGAACGATGGTCGCGCACTACTATGGCCCAGCCGCATTCCCGAAGTTATACGGGATGATGACGCTTCTCGTTTCGCTGATTGCGTCGCCGGCTGGTCTCGTTGGCGGGCGGATTTTCGACGTGTACAAGAGCTACACGCCGGCGTTCGAGTTGAACGCGCTGCTGGCGGCGGCAGGGATCGTGGCGATCGTGTTTGCGGCGATGCCGAAACCTCGCGGCGAAGTGGCGGCTCCTGTGTTGCAACAGGAAGTGGCCCGATGATTCGTCGCCGCGACATTTTGAAATCGTCTCTCGTGGGCTGCGGCGCCGCGCTTGCGGGCGGCTCGTTGGGTTCGCTCCTCGCGGAATCCGCGGGCCCCATCGTCGACACCAATCTCGGCAAGCTGCGCGGCGTTTCAACCGACGGCGTTTACACCTTCAAGGGCATCCACTATGGAGCGTCCACAGAAGGCTCGATGCGTTTCATGCCTCCGGTAAAGCCCGCGTCGTGGACCGGCGTGCGCGACGCCATCAACCTCGGCCCGCTCGCGCCGCAGATCTTATCGAGCGCCACTGGCGGCTCCGACATTCGCAAAGCCATGGGCGATATCAACGGCCCGGGCGAAATCAGCGAGGATTGCCTCGTGCTCAACGTATGGACGCCGAGCCTGCATCGCGGCAAACGCCCCGTGATGGTCTGGCTGCACGGCGGCGGATACGCCAGCGGATCGGATGGCGCGCCCACCTACGATGGGACGAATCTCGCGCACAAGCGCGACGTGGTGATCGTCGGCCTGAATCACCGGCTTAATGTTTTCGGCTATCTCGATCTCGCCGAATTGGGCGGCGCGAAATATGCGGACTCCGGAAACGTCGGCATGCTCGACATCGTCCTCGCGCTCGAATGGGTGCGCGACAATATCGCGCACTTCGGCGGCGATCCCGCGAACGTCACGATCTTCGGCGAATCGGGCGGCGGCGGAAAAGTCAGCACGCTGATGGCGATGCCCCCGGCGAAAGGCTTGTTTCACAAAGCCATCGTAGAGAGCGGTTCGACGTTGAAAAGCATCTCGCGCGAGGATGCCAACAAATCCGCCGAAAGATTCGTCGCCAAGCTCGGCATCACGCCGGATCATATTGACGAATTGCAGACGCTCCCCATGCAGCGCCTGCTCGACGCCATGCGCTCGCTCACCGGCCCGAACGCGATGCGCCTCGGGCCCGTCGTCGATGGCCGCTCGCTGCCGCGCAATCCCTTCGATCCCGATGCCCCCGCGCAGTCCGCAAACGTCCCCATGCTGATCGGGACGAATGGCACGGAAACTACGCTCCTGCTCGGCCTCGGCGATCCCGCGCTCTTCTCCCTGAACGATGCGGACATGCGCACGCGCCTCAAGACATACCTGCATCTCGAAGACGACGCAAAACTCGACAGCCTCATCGCCACGTACAAGAAAGATCGCCCCGGCGCCACGCCCAGCGATATCTACTTCGCCGTCACCACCGATCGCATGATGCGCATGAACGCCATCACGCAGGCCGAGCGCAAAGCCGCGCAAGGCGCCGCTCCCGCCTATATGTACATCTTCGACTGGCGCACGCCGGTGCTCGGTGGGAAGCTGCGCTCGCCGCACGGAATCGAGCTCGCTTTCGTCTTCGACAACACGGACAAAACTGTGGGACTAAACGGCAGCGCCCCCGACGTCGCCGTGCTTGCCGATAAGGTCAGCGCAGCCTGGACCGCCTTCGCCCACTCCGGCAATCCCAACGTCAGCAGCCTGCCGCACTGGCCCGCCTACGACACGACCTCCCGCGCCACAATGGTCTTCAACGACGATTGCAAAGAGGAAAACGATCCCGGCCGCGACGAGCGGATCGCCATCAGCGCCCTTCCGTCCGGCTAAATCGTCCGATGATTCTAGGTGGCACACACAATCTTGTCTGTGCGAGTCAATGGTGCGAAACCTTCGGGAAATTGCCCATTTGACGGGTGCGTCATTTGTCGCTATCATGGGCGACAGAATGGTAGACGAACTCAATACCGTGGTCGCGAAGCTCGGTGGCCCCCACGCCTTTGGCCGGAAATTATCGAGTGATCGCGACTTGCGTGAAGCGATCCGTGAAGGCTTTCCCTCGGCGGTCGTGCAGGAACTAATGCGCGCTTCCGACCTGACCCTGAAGGAACTTGCCGCCGCACTCGATCTCTCGCCTCGCAGTTTGCAGCGTCGTCGCCACGGCGGACGCCTCGCCGCTTACGAATCCGACCGGCTGTACCGCCTCGCGCGAATCGTCGCTCTTGCCGGCGAGTGCCTCGGCGATCACGCGCGCGCCATGCGTTGGCTCAAGCGGTCCAACCGCGCACTGGGCGGCCTTGTCCCGCTCGCGGCGATCGACACCGAGCCCGGGGCGCGGCAAGTCGAAAATATCCTGGGTCGCATCGCCTATGGCGGAATCGGTTGATCCAGTTTTATCGCGTGCTGCGCAAGGCCTACGCGCACGTTCCGTTTGACGGCGAAGGCACCTATCGTTACGGCGGCCGCTGGTCGAGCCCCGGCACGCGCCTCAGTTACGCCTCGGAACATCAATCGCTCGCCATGCTTGAGTATTTCGTCCATCTCGATCAGGATGATGCCCCGTCCGATCTGGTTCTCGCGGTCGCCGACGTGCCTGAGGAGTTGATTGCGGAGCGCGTTGCAGTCGCAGACCTGCCCGCCAATTGGAGGGAATATCCGGCGCCAGCGGAACTCGCGAGCTGGGGTGATGAATTCGTGCAGAAAGGGGAACGCTGCGTGCTGCTCGTGCCTTCGGTTCTGGCTCCCGGTGAAAGCAATTGCTTGATCAACCCAGCGCATCCCGGCTTCCGGAAAATCCGCATCCGCGACGTCGAGCCGCTCTCCTACGATCCGCGCATGTTCGGAAAGCAGCGCCGCCCGAAACGCAGGCGCCGCTGACGCTCCGCGCAGCTACAGCTGAATCTTCGAAAAGAAGTAGCTGCCTATGCCCAGCAGAATCCCGGTCATAAGCGTCACGACGGCCAGATCGGTGGCCAGGCCGTAAGCAAACACCGTGCTGCACGCGCCGCGCAGCCCGTCCACGCCATAGCTCAGCGGATTCAGCCGTAGCCCGATCTGCAGCACTTTCGGCAGCCCGTTGCTGGGAAAGATCGCGCCGGAGAAAAAGAAAATCGGCATGATCAGGAAATTGATGATGAGGGGGAAACCCTGCATGTCTTGAAGCACGGATCCGAACACGGTCCCGATTCCCGCGAAGAGCAGCGAGATCAGAAACATGAAGACGATGGCCAGGAGGACGTACGGCGACGCCGTGATCCGGAATCCGGCGATCAGGCAAATCACGAATACGATAATCCCCTGGGCCAAGGCCACCAGCGCCCCGCCGAGCATTCGCCCGAAAACGATCTCGACTCGCGAAACCGGCGCCACCAGCGTTTCCTTCAGGAATCCGAATTGCCGATCCCAGATGATTTCGATTCCCGAAAACACCGCGTTGAAAAGAATCGCCATCGCGATGATTCCCGGCGAGAGGAAGTCGAGGTAATTCCCGCCGCCCGCCCGCGCGAACATCGCCTTGAATCCGAATCCCAGCGCCACAAGAAACAAAATCGGCTGCCCGAGCGATCCGATGATCCGCGCAGGCGACCGGATGTAGCGCTTCAATTGCCGCACGCAAAGAATGTAGATCGCTCTCATCGCCGCCCCCCGCCTCTCCACGCCCGCCCCATCATCCGCATACGATCGGTAGCGTTCGCCTCTTCGGCGCGAATAGCGTGGCCCGTCAGCGCGATGAACGCGTCCTCGAGCGTCGCGCACCCCGTCTTTTCCTTCAGCGCGGTCGGCGTGCTCTGCGCCACGATGTTCCCGTGGTCGATCACCGCCACGTCATTCGCCACGCGGTCGGCCTCTTCCATGTAATGCGTCGTGAAAAATACCGTCACGTTTTCTTCCTTGCTCAGCTGCTGGATGTAGCCCCAGATGTGATTCCGCGTCTGCGGATCGAGCCCCACGGTCGGCTCGTCGAGAAACAGAATCCGCGGCTTGTGCAGCAGCGCCCGCGCCACTTCCAGCCGCCGCTTCATGCCGCCCGAAAATTCCTTCACGAAATTCTTCTTCCGGTCGCCGAGCCCCACGAAATCGATCAGCATTTCGATGCGCTTTTTCCGCTCGCCGCCCGGCACGCCGTAAAGAACCCCATGCAGGTCCAGGTTTTCGTACGCGGTCAGCTCGTCGTCGAGGCTCGGGTCCTGAAACACGATCCCGAACGACCGCCGCACCTGCTTCTGCTGGCGCGTCGGATCGTGCCCGTTCACCAGGATTTTTCCGCTCGTCGGATCGAGCACCGTCGTCAGCATCTTGATCGTCGTGGTTTTCCCCGCGCCGTTCGGCCCGAGAAATCCGAAGATTTTTCCCTCGGGCACGGTGAACGAAATCTGCTTCACCGCGCAGAACTCCCCGTAATTCTTCACAAGGTCCTGCACCACAATCATGTCGGCCATTCGATATGTTCCCTTGTCTGAAACGAGCCCGCCCTGGGGCGAGACAGCATACGACGCCTACGCACACCCGGGCAATTGGTTATAACGCCCCGCCACAGCCGAAAGTTACGCGCAACTTTTAGTCGCACTTTTCTCTTACATTCCTCCCCGCTCGCGCCCGTTCAGAGTGCCTGCGCGAACGGATGCTCACTTCGTGGAGTGCGGCGGCTCGCCGCCGCTGTTTGCCGCCCGGGCTTGCCCGGGCGTGCTCCCCGCACACGCTACGTGCTCCGCAGCTGCGGCCAACGAGGATACCGCCGGCCCGAAACAGCGTGGACATTTCCCGCCAGGGTTATATATTCACCCAAGGATTCTTGGCACAATTCTCAGGGGGAGGCCCGCAGCGGTGACCACGGTACGAGAAGCCACCTACGAAGTGCTCCGCGATCTTGGGATGACCACCATCTTCGGCAATCCCGGTTCGAGCGAGCTGCCTTTCCTCAAGGACATGCCTCCCGGCTTCCAGTACGTCCTCGGCCTGCACGAACGCGTCGCCGCCGGCATGGCCCTCGGCTACGCCCTCGCGCGCAACGAAGCCGCCTTCGTGAATCTCCACTCGATCGCCAGCGCCGGCAATGGCCTTTCCGCCCTCATCGACGCGCACCTCTGCCAGGCTCCGCTCGTCGTCACCACCGGCCAGCAGGACCGCCGCCAGATTCTCGCCGAGCCTTTCCTCGTCAGCCGCGCCGTCGAGGTCGTGAAGCCCTACGTAAAGTGGGCCTACGAGCCGCTCCGCCCCGAAGACGTTCCCGCGGCCATCGCGCGCGCCTATCACCTCGCGATGCTGCCGCCGCGCGGCCCGGTCTTCCTCTCGATCCCCATGGATGATTGGAACAAGCCCTGCCAACCGGTCGTCGCGCGCAAAGTGAGCCAATCGGTCTCGCCCGATCCTGCGCTCCTCGACGAAGTCGTCGCCGCAATCGACGCGAGCCGCAATCTCGCGCTCGTCACCGGCGCCCAGATCGAGCAGGACGGAGCGTTTCACGACGTCGTCGCGCTCGCCGAGCGCCTGAACGCCGACGTCTACGCCGAGCCGATCGCGCCTCGCTGGGCGTTCCCGCGCAGCCACCGCCTCTTTCGCGGCGGCCTGCTGCCCGCGCAGAAGCCGCTCGCCGAGCAGCTCGCCGGCTACGACACGGTCGTCGTTCTCGGCGCGCCCGTTTTTCTCTATTACGCCTACGTCCCGGGCGATCCCATCGCGCCCGGAACAAAGCTTTTCCAGATCACGAATTCGACGCTCGACGCTTCGTCGGCGCTCGCAGGAACCAGCATCGTCGGCAACATCGCCGTAGCCGCAAAATACCTAGTCGAGCGCGTAAAGCCCGCTCAGCGCACGGTGGCTCCGAGCCCGAAGCCGCCCGACCCGCGCCCCGAATATCCGATTTCGACGGCCTATCTTTTCAGCGTGCTCAATAAGCTGATGCCGCCGGACGCGATTCTGTCCGAGGAGTGCCCATCCTCGAAGGGCGATCTCGACCGCTACATCCAGCTCGACAAACCCGGCTCGTTCTATTCCGTCCGCAGCGGCATTCTCGGCTTCGGCCTGCCCGCAGCCGTGGGACTCCAACTGGCGCACCCGAAGCGCCGCGTCGTTTGCCCGGTCGGCGACGGCTCCGCGCAGTATTCGATTCAAGCGCTGTGGTCCGCCGTACAGCAAAAGGCACCGGTGGTTTTCCTCGTAGTCCGCAACGGAAATTATTCGGCGCTGAAAGGCTTCCGCGATTTCACGCAGGTGGGCAAAAACGTCCCCGGCATCGACATCCCCGGAATCGACGCAGTGAAAATCGCGCAAGGCTACGGCATGAACGCGCGCGAAGTAGATCGGCCCGAAGATTTAGAGCCAGCCCTGAAAGCAGCGTTCGCGTCGCAAGAACCCGGCCTCGTCAGTGTGAACGTAGCCCAAGGCGGCCAAAAAACAATGGGCATGGACCAGTCCGTAAAACCACCCAACTACGGATAAATCTCCGTGCCCTCTGTGCCTCTCGGCGCTCTCTGCGTCAAAGCATTTGACCTGCTGACGAAGAATTGAGGGCAACTCCGACGATCCAGCTCACGCCTTCGCGCTAGACGTCTTCTTCTCGATCTCTTCCATCGCAATATGAAAGCCGGTGTTCGCCACGGGCACGCCCGCATAGATCGCCGATTGCAGCAGTAATTCCTTCAGATCGCACGGCTCGAATCCGTGCTCGAGCGCCGCGCGCACGTGCATCCGAAACTCTTCCCAGCGTCCCAGCGAAGCCATCATGGCCAGCACGAGCAGCCGCCGCGTGCGTTTGTCGAGCCCCGGCCGCGTCCAGATCGACCCCCACGCATAGCGCGCGATCAATTCCTGAAATTCCCGGTTGAAATCCGTGGTCGTCGCGATGGAACGCTCCACGTGCCCATCGCCCAGCACCGACCGCCGCACCGCAAAGCCTTCGTCGATGGGATCGGTGTAGTTCCCCGGCGCCGCGCTCGGCCGCAGCAGATCGTAGATCGCCGCCGTAAACGATCGCGGCCGCTCCACATTCGAAAGATGCGCTGCCGGCAAATGGACCGCGCGCGCACTCGGAATCGCGCGCGCCAGAACCTCGCCGTGCCCCATCCACGGAGTTGAAACGTCGTGCTCGCCGACGATCACGAGCGTCGGCACGCGAATCTTCGCAAGCACCGACGTATGATCCATATCGCGAATCGCCGCGCAGCAGCCCGCGTATCCAATTGGATTGGTCCCGAGTATCACCGCGCGAATCGAACTCGCGTACACGTTCCCTTCCGCGAGCGTCTCCCGCGAAAAGAATCGCTGCATCGCGCCGTCCGCAATCGCCGCCATGCCGCCTTCGAGCACCGCGCGCCGCCGCTCGTCCCAAAATGTTTTCGGTCCAATGTGCGGAGACGTATTCGCGAGAATCAGCCCGGTGAGCCGCTCGCCTGCATTTACGCCAAGCCACTGCCCGATCATCCCGCCAAGCGACACGCCGCAAAACGCGAACTTCGCAATTCCCAGCGCATCCGCGAGCCCGAGCGCGTCGCGCCCCAGCCGCTCGATCGAATAGGCACCGGCCGGCGCATCCGAAGCGCCGTGCCCGCGCGTGTCGTACCGCAGCACCTGAAAATGCTGCAGCAGGTCGGGCACTTGCTGCGCCCAGAGGCTCAGATCGCATCCGATCGAATGCGAGAGCACGATCGCCGGCCGCCCGGCAATCCCCTCAAGCCTGTAGAAAATCCGCGTAGTGTCGATCGTCGCAAACGGCATCGTTTTCAGCGCTTCCTTGGTTTCGAATCTTCGCGGCCTTCGCTCATGAGCAGCCGCTTTCGCAATTCTTCCGCGACGCCAAGGTACTTTTCCGGCGTTTCGAGATCGCGTAGGGCCCTGCTGCCGAGCGCTCGCGTAACTTCCGGAATTTCACCGAGCACTTCCTTGAGTGTGCGGCCTTCGTCCTCGCTGCGACGCGCCGCTTCGGCCACGATTTTCCGCGCCTCCTCGCGGCCCAGCTTCGCTGCGAGCAGCAGTGCTGCCTTCTCCGCAAACACGCTGCCGCCAGTAGCTTCGATGTTCGCGCGCATCTGTTCGGCGTCGACCTCGAGCCCGTTGGCTGCTTCCGCCATCGACGCAATCGCCAGCCCCGTCGACTGAATCACGCCCGCCACCGTCGGCCACTCCGCCTGCCAGCCGCCCACGCCGCGCTCGTGCTCCTGCACCATGCCCGCGAGAAACGCGGCCACCAGTCCCGGGACGCGACTCGCCGCCGCCAGCGTCACAGCCGACGCGATCGGATTCCGCTTTTGCGGCATGGTCGATGAGCCGCCGCGTCCCTCGCTTTCAGGTTCGGCCGCTTCGCCGACCTCGCCTTGCATCAGCAAGCTGATATCGCGCGCCATTTTTCCGAGCGTCCCGGTCAGGACGCCGCACGCCGCAACCAGCGCCGCCAGCCGGTCACGGTGCGCGTGCCACGGAGCATCGGGAAAGCCGAGACCCAGTTCCTTCGCCATCGCGCGCCCCACGTCGATACCCTTGTCGCCAAGCGCAGCCAGCGTTCCGCTCGCGCCGCCGAACTGCAAAATCAGCGCGTCCTGAAACGCGTCGTCGAGCCACAGCCAGCCTCGCCGAACGGCCGCCAGCCATCCGGCCGCTTTCAACCCAAACGTCACGGGCGGCGCCGCCTGCAAGAGCGTTCGCCCAAGCATCACGGTCTTCGCATGCCGCTCGGAAAGCCGAAGCAGCGCCGCGTCAAGCCGCGCGAAGTCGCCCGCGAAAATCGGCTGTGCGCGTTTCAGCAACAACATCAGCCCCGTGTCGGCCACGTCCTGGCTCGTCGCGCCCCAATGCACCCAGCGTGCCCCCTCCGGATCTTTCGCGGACACTTTCGCTGTCAGCGCCTTCGCGATCGGAATGCCCGGCGTGCCGCCGCGCAGCGTGTCGCGCGCCAGCGCAGCAGACTCAAAATTCGCGGCTTTCGCCGCCGCTTGAATCGCGTCCGCAGCGCTCGCCGGCACGATGCCAAGCCGCGCTTCCGCCCGCGCCAGCGCCACTTCGAAATCCAGCATCGCCTGCAGGAGGGAATCGTCGGAGAACAGATCGGCCAGTGGGCCTGTGGTTGCGAGACTATCGATGAGCCGCGCCGGCACGCAGTTCCTCTTTCTCGCGCGAATCGCCCGCGCATCGCGCGCGTTCGCCGCTGCATGGGAATGGCTTCGCCGCGCTGATCACGGTCAGACGTCGAAAAATACCGTCTCGTTTTCGCCGCTCACACGGATATCGAAGCGCCAAGCGCCCGGTTGGTCCTTCACCGGATGCGCCATCAGCGTCTCGCGCCGCTCTTTTGGAACCAGCGCCAGCACCGGATCCTTCTCGTTTGCGGGATCGCCCGAAAAATAAATCCGCGTCGGCAGCCGCCGCAAAATCCCGCGCGCCAGCACCGACACCACCAGATGCGGCGCCTGCATCGTGCCATTCGGCCCCGGCACGTGCCCCGGCTTGATTGTCTCAAACACGCACGCGCCGTTTTCGTCCGTAGCCTGCCTGCCGAATCCCAGAAAATCCGGATCGACCGGCTTGTCCTGCGTGTCGTCGGGATGGTTGTATTTCCCGTCGGCATTCGCTTGCCAGATTTCGATCAGCGCCTCGTCCACGCCCTGCCCCTCGCCGTCGAACATCGCGCACATCAGCTTCACGCGCTCGCCTTTCGTGTTGGGTCCGGCAATATGCTCCACGGAATGCCCGCCCGCGAGGCTGATCGCGAAATACGGTCCCACGGTCTGCCATGGCGTCGGTATGAGGTCGATGTCCATGCGCTGTTCTATTTCGTCTCGAACGGAGTCGCTTCGCGCCCGCGCAGCACGATGTCGAATCGAAATGCGAGCGCCCAATCCGGCTGCGTCATATCCATTTCGAATTTCGAAATCAGCCGTTGCCGCGCTTTGTCGTCCGGCAGCGAATTCATGATCGGGTCAAACGCGAACAGCGGATCGCCCGGGAAATACATCTGCGTCACCAGGCGCGTCGCAAACGCCGTCCCGAAAAGCGAAAAATGGATGTGCGCTGGCCGCCACGCGTTCGGATGATTGCCCCACGGATACGGCCCGGGCCGGATCGTCGTAAACCGGTAGCCGCCCTGCGCGTCCGTCAGCGTTCGCCCCGCGCCCGTGAAATTCGGATCGAGCGGCGCAGGATGCTCGTCGCTTTTATGCCGGTAGCGCCCCGCGGCATTGCACTGCCAGATTTCGATCAGCGTGTGCGGCACGGGACGTCCATTGTCGTCCACCACGCGCCCGGTCACGATGATGCGTTCGCCGATCGGCTCGCCCTCGCCGTGGCGCGTGAGATCGTTGTCCGTTTCCGTGACGTCGCCGTGCCCGTAAACTGGGCCGGTCACTTCCGAAAGCGTCTGCGGCAGCAGCATCAGCGCGTTTCGTGGGTTGCGATGCAGCGTCGAGCGATACGCAGGGTACAGCAGTGGCGGCTGCGTGTTCTCGGGATACCGCCTGTAGGCCGCGACTATCGTAGGTTCGTCCGCTGGTTCGATCGATCGCGATGGCTTCGGCGTGATGGCTGCCCCCGGGACAATCCCAGCGCCAGTATACACAACTCCGCGCAATCCAAAGGAGCCGCGCCTTTTCACCGCGAATCGCGACGGGCAGGAAGAAGCAAGGAAAATCAGCTGATCAGGGCCTTGCGCATCCGTTCGTACGTCGTCGCCAGGTCTTCCGGCTCGACGCGCGTCTCGCCCACCACGGTCATGAAATTCGCGTCGCCCGACCATCGCGCCAGCACGTGCAAATGAAGATGCCCGGTGATTCCCGCGCCCGCCGCCCGCCCCAGGTTCATGCCGAGGTTGTAGCCGTCAGGCTTGTACGTGCGGCCAAGCGCCGTCTGCACCCGTTGTGCGAGGTTCATCATTTCCGCGAGCGTCTCAGCCTCGACCGCCGCGAAGTCCGCGATGTGCGCGTACGGCACCACCATCACGTGCCCGGACGTATACGGATAGCGGTTGAGGATGATGAAATTCTTCTCGGCTCGAAGGACGATCAGCGTTTCCGCATCCTCGTTCGCGGCCAGCGCGTCGCAGAAAACGCACCGCTCATCCTTCGACGCATTGGCGATATACCGGTACCGCCAGGGCGTCCAAAGATAGTCCATCCGCGCTAGTCCTGCGCTGGCTCGGACGATCCCGTGGCAGCGCCCGCCGCCTGCGGGTTGTTGACGTGATCCTTCAGTTCCTTGCTGGGTTTGAAGTAGGGGATCTTCTTCGGAGGCACTTCCACTTTCGCCCCCGTCTTTGGATTCCGGCCCGTGCGTCCGCGCCGCTGTCGCGTGCGAAAGCTTCCGAACCCGCGAATCTCGATCTTGTCGTCGCCCTGCAGTGCGGTGATGATGCTCTCGAAGATCGTCTCGACCACCGCTTCCGATTCCTTGCGCGGCAGTTCCGTCACGCGTGTGACTTCCTCGACGAGGTCGGCCTTCGTCACCGTGTTGTGGTCCTTATTTTCGCGCTCTCCCGGTCCCTCTGCCATCTCTTGAACAGCCTCCTCTCAGCATTGCGTGCGTGGCCGTTTGCGCGCCGGGCGGGGGGTCGCCGCACAACCCTTGCATATCACTAAATGGGTACTACGTAAACGACTTTACTTACGGAAACGCCCCTGTTTCAGTTCTTTGAGGGTTCGCCCTTTGATTCCCAAAATCCAGCCGCGTCCGCTTCGGATGGGCCCCTAAGACGATTGGCGCTTGGCCATGATCGCGTCGCCGATCGTCGCATTCGGCGACGACTTCGACGACCGGAACGTCTCCATCTCCTGCCGTTCGGCCTGCTTCTGTGCCGCGCGGTAGCTCAGACTGATCTTCCGCTGTTCCGGTTCGAGCCGCAGCACTTTGAAGTCGTACGATTGCCCCGGCGAAAGCACCGCCGTCACGCGCTCCGCGCGCGAGCCCTTCGCCTTGCTGTCGCGGTTATCTCGACCGTCCCGCTCGCCCTTCGGCCGCCGCTCTTCGATCTCGGACACGTGGCACAGACCCTCGATGCCCTCGGCCAGTTCCACGAACGCCCCAAAATCCGTCGTCCGCGCTACCTTGCCCTTCAGCACTTCGCCGATCTTGTGCTCGCCGAACCAGTTCGCCCAGATATCGTTCACTTGCTTGATGCCGAGCGAGAGCCTTCGGTTCTGCGAATCTACTTTCAATACGCGGGCTTCGATCTTGTCGCCCTTTTTGAACTTCTCGCTCGGGTGTTTGATGCGTTCCGTCCAGCTGACGTCGCTGATGTGGATCAGCCCTTCCATGCCCTCTTCGATTTCGACGAACGCCCCAAAATCCGCCAGATTCCGCACCCGCCCGCTCACCAGCGATCCCACCGGATACTTCTCCGCCGCCTGTTCCCACGGGTCGGGCAGCGTCTGCTTTAATCCAAGCGAAATCCGCCGCTGGTCCGTCTTCACTTCCAGCACTACCACTTCCACCTCGTCGCCCACCTTCACGATTTTCGACGGGTGCTTAACGTGTTTCGACCAGCTCATTTCGCTCACGTGCACGAGCCCTTCAACGCCCGGCTCGATCTGCACGAATGCGCCGTAGTCCGTCACGCCCACGATCTTGCCCTGCAAGCGCGCTCCGGTCGGAAAACGCTCCGGCACCGTCGCCCACGGATCGGGCAGCAGTTGCTTTCGTCCCAGCGAAATCCGCTGTTTGTCCTTATCGAACTTCAGGATCTGAACTTGAATCTCATCGCCCGGCTTTACGATCGACGAAGGATGCGGCACGCGTCCCCAAACCAAGTCACTCACGTGGAGAAGCCCATCCATCCCGCCCAGATCGACAAACACGCCGTAGTCCGTCACGTTTTTCACGTGCCCGGTCACGACCGCGCCTTCGGAAAGCGTCGACGCCAGCGCATCACGCTTCGTCTTCTGTTCTTCTTCGAGAATCGCGCGCCGGCTCACCACCACGTTGCCGCGCTTGCGATTCAACTTGAGCACGCGCACTTCGATCTCGCGATCCTTCCACCCCTCGAGATCGTGCACCGGCCGCAGCTCGATCTGCGACGCCGGCAAAAACGCGCGCACGCCGATATCGACCACCAGCCCGCCCTTGATCCGCTCGAGCACCTTCCCGGTCACGTTCGTGTGTTCGCGATACGATTTCTCGATTCGCTCCCACACGCGCCGCCGGTGTGCTCGCACGTGCGACAGCAGGACGTATCCGTCCTTCTGCTCGTGCAGCCGCTCGACCTCGATCGTCTGCCCTTCGCCGAATTCAATCGGCGCGCCCGAATCCAGGAATTCCTGCGCGGGCACCAGCCCTTCGAACTTCCCGCCCACATCCACCACGACGCCCGCTTCCGTCACCGCCAGCACCCGGCCATCGAAAATTTCGCCTTCTGCCGCCACAGGCTCGGGCGCGGAAAACTGGTCCATCAGTTGGTCCATCGTTTCGAGTGTTTCGGCCGTCTCGGAATCCGACGCTGACGCCTCTGTACTCGCGGGCGCTTCCGGCGTCTCAGCGGCGGTTTTCTGGCCCGTGCCGTCCTGCGAACCTTCGGCCACTTCTGCAATCGTTGCGCGCTCGCGCGCCGGCGCCACACCCGTAGCAGCCCCTCCCCCGTCCTGCGGGCTGGCACTCATGGGTATTGACGCAGCGGTTACTTCACCTTCGGCGCTTTCGCCGGCTGCGGCGTCGATAGCAGATGGTTGTAGGTTCGGTTCGTTTTCGGGTGACATGCGGAGCGGCCTCCGTAAGGGTTCCTGTCTTGCTTACCGAGGCATTGACCTCGGTCACTCCACCCTGATTGGGGGCTAGAGCATGAAGGGATAAAGCGCTCAACTTCCGACGCTTCACCGACTGAAATGATACGCGCCCGATTTGTACCTTGTCAATGAAACCCGTGTTGAATCCGGGTCCCTCAAGCAAGAAGGTTCATGAATGCATCTGCAGGTTTTCTATGGGAAAGCGGATCAACTCAACGCGGATTCGGCTTCGGGGATCGTTGCATACGTCTCAAACAGCGGATCGACGCCCACAATCTGCAGCACGTTTCGGATGCGGTGATTCAGTCCCACAAACGCGAGCTTTCGTCCCGCTTTGGTGCACGAGACATACACGCGCACCAGCGCGCCCACCGCCATCGAGTCGACCGAAGGCACCTCGGTCAGGTCGATGATTAAACTCGGCGCCGCCACGCTGCCCACCGCCTCCTGCAACGCAGGCGCAGTCGAATGCGAAATCGTGCCCTTCACGCTGAGAACGTGGATACTCGGTTTCGTCCCCGCGCGCCCCGCGATCTGAAATGATCCCGCCGACATGCGCGGCATTCTAGCCGTTTCCGTCCCCGAAAGCGAAGCGATAATGGCGTCAGCCTCGAGTCCCGCCTTCTGAAATTCCAAACCCGCGCCCGCATCCCCCGCACCGAAACCGTCAACTCGTAAGGTATAATCTCGCCCTCATTCTGGCCCAGGAGGCCCACCGTGGCGGAGTGGCATCACGCACAAGCAAGTCCTTCCGACGAACTCGCTCAGCTTTCCTTCTACTCGATGAAAAAGAAACAGGACGGCCGCGAGATCGAATTCCGGATCACCCTGCGCGAATACGTCGACCGGCCCAAGGGCCAGCACGCGCGTTTCTTCGCGGAGGCCGACAAGCACGTCAACCAGAAGCTCGCGGCGATCCTGCCCCACGGCTGGGGCCATTCGGTGCTCGAGGCGCTCGCCGATTGCATACGCATGATCCATCAGTTTCCCTACGACGAAGAATAAGGATCGCGGAGACCTCGCCAATGAAATTCGAAAAAAAACAGATCGAGCCCGGAATCGTGGTGTTGGAACTGACGGGCCGCTTCGTGATGGGCGCCGATTGCCAGAAACTCGACCGCGAAGTGGACGATCACGCCCAGCGCGGCGAAAAAAGCTTCATCCTCGATCTCACCGCCGTCGATCACGTCGATAGCGCCGCCATCGGCCAGATCGTGAAGTGCTACTCGAAAGTTAAGAAGTCCGGCGGCACCATGCGCCTCGCGGGAGCCAAAGGCATGGTCGACGGCGTCCTGAAACTCACCCAGGTCCACAAAGTAATCGAAATATTCCCCACCGCGCAGGAAGCCGCGAAGAACTTTCCCGCGGCGCGGTAACGCGGCTCGCAAGAAATTCTTTCGTTCGCAAAAACCCGTGCGTTATCTATACTGTGCCCACTCCAGTTGACGGGGACCTATGGCGATTGAGTCCGGCAAGCATTTGGGCCCCTATGAAATTCTCTCTCCCCTTGGCGCTGGCGGGATGGGCGAAGTCTACCGCGCACGCGATTCCAAGCTCGGCCGCGACGTCGCGCTGAAAGTCTTGCCCGATGCCTTCGCGCACGACGCTGAACGCATGGCTCGCTTCCAACGCGAAGCGAAGTTTCTCGCCTCGCTCAATCATTCCAGCATCGCCTCGATTTACGGCTTCGAGGATTCCGGCCATACACACGCTCTCGTCATGGAACTCGTCGAAGGCCCCACTCTCGCCGAGCGCCTCAAATCCGGCTCGCTTCCCATGGACGATGCCCTGCTGATCGCCCGGCAGATGTGCGATGCGCTCGAATACGCGCACGAGCACGGCATCGTGCATCGCGACCTGAAGCCCGCCAACATCAAAGTAACCCGCGACGACGCGGTCAAGATTCTCGACTTCGGCCTCGCCAAAGCAATCGAAGGCGACGCCGCCTCGGCCGACATCGCCAACTCGCCAACGATCAGCCGCATGGCCACGCAAGCAGGCGTGCTCCTCGGCACCGCGGCGTACATGTCCCCCGAGCAGGCGAAGGGCAAAGTCGTCGACCGCCGCGCGGACATCTGGGCCTTCGGCTGCGTGCTCTATGAAATGCTCGCGGGAAAAATGGCTTTCGGCGGCGAAGTCGTCACGGAAACGCTGGCCGCTGTATTGAAGAACGACCCCGATTGGTCGCTCCTCCCCGCCGCCACGCCGATGCGCGTTCGCGTTCTCTTGCAACGCTGCCTGCAGAAAGATCCCAAACAGCGCCTGCGCGATATCGGCGACGCGCGCATCGCCCTCGACGAAGTAATTGCCGGAGCGCCGGACACGGCCGCGTCGCCCCCAGGCACAGCCGCAGCGAAGGGATCGCGCTGGACGTGGCTCGTCTCCGGTGTCGCGGCCCTCTTCATCCTCGCCACGGCCTTCTTGGCGTTTCTCTACTTTCGTCAGAGTCACACCGCGGCTCCCGTGCAAGCGGTACGCTTCGAAGTTCCGCTGCCCGACAAAACCACCTTCACGGGCGGCGCGCCCAGCCTTTCGCCCGATGGCCGCAAGCTGGCGTTCATCGCTACGGGTGCGGACGCCCTCAGCCACCTCTGGGTCCGGTCGCTCGATACGGTCGAACTCAGGCCCTTGGACGGCACGGAAGGTGCAACTGGCTGGCCGTTTTGGTCCCCGGATAGCAACTCCGTTGCCTTTACGACCGCCGGAAAGCTCATGAAAATCGACGTTTCGGGTGGTCCTCCCCAGGCTCTGTGCGACGTTTCCTCAATTGTTTTTGGCGGCGTATGGAAACAGGATCACCAGATTATTTTTTCGGTTCTCGGACAACTCGAGCAAGTGCCCGACTTTGGTGGAACGCCCTCGCTCATGGGCACGAGCGCCGGTGCCTTTCCGTCGTTGCTGCCGGATGGAGTGCATTTCGTCTATTCAGTCGGTCCGCCGGGCACGCCGAACGCTGGAGTCTACATCGGCACTCTCGATTCGAAGCCGCAAGGGCCCCCGGTCATCAAGCTGTCAGGAGACACGTCGCAGCCGATCTATGTGCCTTCCTCGGATCCGTCTCTTGGTTATGTGCTGTTCGTGCGTGCGTCGGTGTCGAACGGAGCCGGTACGTTGATGGCGCTTCCCTTAGACCCACGCCGGCTCCAAATCGCCGGCGAGCCTGTCCCTGTGGCCGAGCAGGTCGCGAGCTTTTCGGTCTCTCCGACCGGCGTCTTGGCCTACTGGAGTGGAGCCTCAACCGTGAGCGGACCGAGCAGGGGCAATATCCAAGGCCGCTTGACTTGGTTCGACAGAAGCGGCAAGCCGCTTGGCGCGATCGGTGATCCGGGCCTGCTTCGAACCCTTGCGATTTCCCCGGACGGAAAAGAAGTCGCCTTCGAGCGCGCCGATCCTCAGAATTTCTCCAATCGAAATATCTGGCTCTACGATTTCGCTCATGGCGTCACCACGCGGTTCACGTTTGGCTCCGGCTGGGACGCGAACCCTGTCTGGTCCCCCGGCGGCAGCAGTATCGCATTTGCGAGTTTGAAGAACTCGAGATTCGACCTGTACCAAAAGACCTCGAATCTCGCGGGTGACGAAGAGCTCTTGTTCAAGTCCGACCGCCAGAAGCTTACAAGCAGTTGGTCGCCCGACGGGCGCTTCCTCCTCTTTTACAACCCTGTTGCGCCCACTCACGTGTGGGTCCTGCCACTCGCTAACAGTCCAGGCGGCCGCAAACCTTTCGTCCTCGAGCAGTCCACCTTCGACCAGGCCTTCGGCCGTTTTTCTCCGGACGGCCGTTGGATCGCCTACCAGTCCAACGAATCGGGCAAAGACGAAATCTACGTCCGGCCGTTCGACGGTGCGCCTTCCGCTGCGAGTGGCGCGCCGATCACCGGCAAGTGGATGGTTTCGAAAGACGGCGGAGGAAGTCCGCTCTGGCGCCGCGACGGCAAAGAGCTCTTCTATCTCTCCCCGGGCGGAATGGCGATGGCCGTTGACGTCGATACGAAGGGAGTCTTTCAGGCGGGAATTCCAAAACCTCTTTTCAAGGTGACTCCCGGCCTGCTCTATTGGGATGTCAGCGCCGACGGAAAGCGATTCCTGATGCCCGCGCCCGCGGCTCCAAACGCCAGCGCTCCGTTTACAGTCGTGCTGAACTGGCAGGCCGCGCTCAAGAAATAACGCCTGCAGCGGAGTGGATTCAACTGCAATCCCTCTCCGCCGCAAGTGATGCGCTCATTCTCGAGTTGTCCCGCGTCAATCGACGGTAATGCGCGTCGCAGCCGTCGTTCCCTTTACCTCCGCGACGGGCGTTCCAGTGCCGTAGACGTCGGCTCCCACATTACCGCTATCCGCAGGAAGCCATCCTCCCCAGGAGGCCGGGGCTTCCAGCCCCGGCGTAAGATGGCCGCTAGCGGGGGCTTCCAGCCCCTGAAGAAAGTCTTCGCTTCCGGCCGCCCATTTGAGAAACAGCTAAACAGCTTCTAGCGCTCTCGCAAGATTCATGACGCACCCCGCTTGCCGTCGGTATGACCCACAAAGGATATGGTAGAGTTTCAAGCCGATGCGCATCTTCGTCTTGGGAGCGGGTGGCACGGGCTCCCTTCTCGCAAATCTCCTGGCGCGCCAGGGCCACACCGTCTGGTGCGGCGACCGCGATATCGACCGCGCCCGCCGCTTTCTCGGCAAGAAAAGCGAAATCAAGGTCGTCGAAGCGAACGCGCGCAATCTCTGGTCGATCGTGCGCGCGGGGCGCGGCGCGAATCTGATCGTCAACGCCTCGCCCGCCGTCTTCAACAAGATCATCCTGCGCGCGGCGCTGCGCCTGCGCTGCCATTACCTCGACCTGAATTCGCACCTCACCGCGCACCCGTTTCGCCCCGAGCAGTTCCGTTTTCACAAGCGCTTCGTTGCGAAAAATCGCGCGGCGCTCGTCTGCGTCGGCGCAGCACCGGGCCTCACCAATTTGCTCGCCGAGCGCGCCGCCGAAATGCTCGATTCCGTCGAATCCATCCAGATTCGCCTCTTCGAAAGCACGGAAAGCAAGGACCCGATCTCCACTTGGTCGGCCGATGTCGCCTACGACGAAGCCGTCTCGCTCCCGCGCGTCTATCGCAACGGCCATTTTTTTCTCGCCAAGCGCTTCGACGAGCGCGAAAAATTCCGCTTCCCGCCGCCCATCGGCGAAGTTCCCGTCTATCTCGCCGCGCAGGACGAAGTCTGCTTGCTGCCCTACACGCTGAAGCTCCGCGACGTCGACGCCAAAATCGGCGGCAACGATTTCGACCGCCTCCGCCGCTGGTATCGCCAGGGACGCCTCAATCGCTCGGCCGGCATCATCCGCAAGCGCTTCCCGCAGACGCTCACGCCGCGCAGCGTCGCGAAGCTGATCCGCACCGGCATCCTCGAAAACGCGCGCTTCGCCGCCGCCGTCGTCGTCCGCGGCAAAAAAGGCGACGACCCGCTCATGATCCGCTGGGACGCCACCTTTCCCACGCTCTACACCATCCGCCAGCGCGGCATGGTCTCGACCCCCATCTCCTACGCCACCGCGCACCTCGCCGCCATCTTCGTGAAGCATTTCCCGCGCGACACGGCAGGCGTAATCGGCCCCGGCGGCCTCGCCCCCGAAACCCGCCGCGCCATCCTAGCCGACGTCCGCTCCCGCGATTTCCGCCTGGCCATGAAAACCACGCGTCTGAAAAAACTCGAAGACGACGAAGATTTTTAGGGTGGAAGCGTGGGCCTTCAGAGTCTGTGTGAAAACTGGGCGGGCCCTGTGGAGTGTGGGAGACTCGCTCCCGCTGTTTGCCGCCCGGGCTTGCCCGGCTCGCCGGGCCGAAGCTCCCGAGCGTAGGCGGGGCGTGCTCCCCGCGGGCGCCACGTGCTGCGACGGGAAGCGTGAGCCTTTTTACCCTGAGGAACGAAGGGCAGGCCCGCGAAATAGCTCGACAATAAAATCGGCTTTAGCTCTGGGCCTTTGCCTTTGTAGCGGCGGGTCGCCGTTTTTGCGACCCGGCACATGGTGGAAGCGTGGGCCTTCAGGCCCACGAAAAGCGACGCCAGTTAAGCGGCTTTAGCCGCGGGCCTCTTCTTCGCGGTTCGCGGAGTACCCCGTGGAGTGCGGGAGCTTGCTCCCGCTGTCTGCCGCCTGGGCTTGCCCAGGCGTGCTCCCCGCACGTTCCACGTGCGCCGCCGTTGGAAGCTCGATCCGATCGGGGTGTGGAGGCTGAATGTTTCTCGGTGGAAGCGCGAGCCTTCAGGCTCGCGAAAAAGCGCCCCGAAAATGCGGCTTTAGCCGCGGGCTTTTTCAGGGGGTCGGAGCATCTGCAACCGCCGCGGCGTCGTGGCCATACACCCATGCAATCGCTTTGAGGAACCAGTCGGTCGATGCATTGCCCAGCAGCGCGTCTCGCTCCCGCTGTTGAGGACCATCGGGCAGGTGGAAGCGGGTTTTGTTTTCTTGGGAGGCGGCCTGCACGCGCGATGCCCGAGGCAATCGCAACGCTTCATACGAGCGTAGCGCTTCCGAAATATCCCGCCCGCTGTTTTTCGCAAGACATGTCGCCAGCACCGCGCCGTCTTCGATCGCCTGCGCCGCACCCTGCGCCATAAAAGGCAGCATCGCGTGGCAGGCATCACCCAGTAACGTCACGCGTCCGGCGGACCAATGCTCCATCGGCCGGTGTTCGAAGAGCCCCCACACAAATGTTTCGTCCACACCCTCGAGGATTGCGCGCACCTGAGGATGCCACCCTTCGAACGCCGCCAATAGGTCGGCGACGTCTGCCTGTTCGGTCCAGGATTCGCGCGTCCACGAATCCCGTTCGACGATCGCGACGAAATTAACCAGGTCCCCGCTTCGCACGAAGTAGTGCACGACATGCTTGCCTGGCCCCATCCACACTTCGAACTCCACGGGGAGTTTCAGATGAGCGAGCCGGTCAGCGGCCACCAAACCGCGGTAGGCGACGCAACCCGTGAACTGTGGATTCTCGCCCCCAAACAGGATTCGGCGCACCGCGGAATGGATTCCATCCGCGCCTATCAGAGCGTCGACGGTAACGCTCTCGCCATTCTCAAACTGCGCTTCCACGCGATCCCCGCGATCGATCAAATCCGTGAGCCGGTGCCCCACGTGGAGGCGCTCCGCAGGCAGACTGCCTAGCAGGGCATTCAGCAGATCGGCGCGATGAGACTGATAGTAAGGCGCGCCACACGCGGTCGTGAGCGCCGCGCCGAGCGCAGCGCACCCCAACGTGCGGCCGTCGTCCCACCGGCGCTGGCGCAAGGCAAGCGGCTGCACACCCATGTTTTCCAGTGTGTGGGCAAGCCCGAGCCGGTGCAGGATACGTGTGGCGTTCGGACTGATCTGGATGCCGGCGCCTACTTCGCGCACTTCCCGCATCTGCTCGTACACATGCACATCGAGGCCCGCCCGCAAAAGCGATAGCGCCGCCGCAAGCCCGCCGATGCCGCCACCGATGATTGCGATAGAAGTTTCGTTCGATGTCACGAGAACCTCAGTCCCGAGGCGTAGACTATACCCTCAGATGTCTCGCGGCAGGCAGCCGGATGGGGCGCTCGGATGTGAATTCGTGGCACAGACAATCCTGTCTGTGCGAGGCAGCGTATGATTTTAAGTAAATCAATTAGGTCACGACGGATCCCTTCGCTCGTTTGACCGCATTACTTCTAGGCCGCTATAATGCTGGTTCGCGTCGGACGCGAAACGCGCGCCGGACGCGGCTTCGGCGGGTCCATGCCCCCGGCCAGGAATCCCCCGCAGGGGAACCTCCACACGAGAATTCAGGAGCGGTCACCATGAAGGCAACACTGTTGCGCGCGGGAATGATCATCAAGCACGAGGACGACCTCTTCGCTGTGTATAGCGTCGACCACCGCACGCCCGGCAACAAACGCGCTGCCATGCAGACCAAGATGCGCAACCTCCGCACCGGCTCCATGATCGATTACCGGTTCCGCGCCGAAGATTCGATCGAGAAAGTCACCGTCGACGAAATCGATTTTGAATATCTCTACAGCGACGCCGAAGGCCATCACTTCATGAACACCGAAAATTACGAACAGATGGCCCTGCAAAACGATATCGTCGGCGATTCGAAGGACTACCTCATCGCCAACATGCCCGTGAAAATCGAATACTACGACGACAAGGCGATCGGCGTCCTGCTGCCCGATACCGTCGATCTCACGGTGGTCGAAACCGAGCCCAGCATCCAGAAAGCCACCGCCAGCGCGGTGATGAAGCCCGCAAAACTCGAAACCGGTCTGGTCATCAACGTCCCGCCCTTCGTAGGCACCGGCGACAAAGTCCGCGTCGATACCTCCGAAGGCCGCTACATGCAGCGCGTCCAATAGCGACGGTCGTTTGCCCCTCAAGGTTTTCCGTGGCACAGACAATCCTGTCTGTGCTCTTCGGCCATCGCCCGCTAAAATGTGTTCGGATGAAGATGGCCTCGAATGCGTCGCGGCTCGCCGTGCTTCTCTGTTTTTCGGTGCTGCCCGTTCCCTTTTCTTCCGCGCAACAGTTGCAAGCCCCGCAAGCCGCAAATCCGGCGCCGCATTCCGCCGCGCCTCCTGACACGCGGCCTCTCCCTGACATCCCCACGCTCCTTCGTGACATTCAGAAAAATCAGGACGCGCTCGAAGAACTCCGCCGCAATTACACCTGCCACCTCGCGGAGGAAGAGGACAAAACCGATTCGAATGGCAACGTGAAATCGCGCACGCTCAAGGACTACGACGTCTTCTACGTCGGCGACGAGCAGGTGCTCCACCTTCTCGCGAAAGACGGCAAGCCGCTCGAAGGCGACGACAAGCAGGAAGAAGACGACCGCTTCAACAAGCGCTACGACAAGCTAAAGAAGGAACAGGCCGAACTGGCAGCCGATCCCAGGAAACAGGCCAAGAAAGAAGAACAGGACGACGCCCAGCTTTCCGACTTCCTGCGCGCCGAAACCTTCACGAGCCCGCGCCGCGAGATGTTTCGCGGCCAGGAAGTGATCGCCTTCGATTTCGCCGGCAACCCGAACTACAAACCGAAGAAGGAAATCGACCGCATCATTCAGAAGCTTGCCGGCGTGATGTGGGTCGACGAGCAGGCGCGCGAGATCGTCCGGCTCGAAGCCCATTTCGCGGAGTCGGTGAAAGTAGGAGGCGGCCTGCTGGCTTCACTGCAGAAGGGCTCGAACTTCGTTTTCGAGCAGGCGAAAATCAATGGCGAGGTTTGGTTGCCGTCGTACGCCGAAGTGCACTTCGCCGGCCGCATCGTTTTCGTGAAGTTGAAGCAAAACGCGATCGATCGTTACTCCGATTACAAGAAATTCCGCGTCGGCTCGACGCTCGGGCCCGTCGTTCCAAACTAAGATTGCTGGAGTTCCTTCCCTGCGCTCTCTGCGTCTCTGCGGTAGTTTGTGCCTTGGGATGGCCCGAAATAACTGCAATAAGACGCGCATCCATGATGCGCCTAGCGGGAGGTTATACGGCCCTGAATGTGCAAGAAATGCCGATTGTGGCAGCTATTTTGCCAGGTTACGCGAACTTCCCGTAGCGCTGGCCTCCGGACGGCGGCTTTCCCGGGTGGATGCGTAAGAATGAGCCGGCGGGACGCCCGAGACTCCGAATGAGCGATCGTTCTTCAGTGCGCGGCGGAGGATTTTGCGCCGAAGACGCGATGAAAAATCGCATCGACCGCGCGCAGCTGGCGCTGCAAGATTGAAAGTATGCGCGAGCGCTTTCTCGTCGAGGAACTTCCGGATATTCGGATCGGCGGCGACGCGATCCTTGAAACTCGTTTCGGATTCCCACGCGGCCATGGCGTGGCCCTGCACCCACTTGTAAGAATCCTCGCGCGGCGCTCCGTGCTCCACCAGATCCTGCAAGAGCTGCCCGGAAAAAACGAGGCCGTGCGTCGCGTCCAGATTGCGCTTCATCCGCTCGGGAAAAACCTTCATGTTCGCGACGATTTCGGTGGTGCGGTGCAGCATGTAGTCCGCAAGGATCGTGGAATCGGGCAGGATCACGCGCTCGACCGAGCTGTGCGAAATATCGCGCTCGTGCCAAAGCGCAATGTTTTCAAGCGCCGCGAGCGAATTCGCGCGGACCACGCGCGCGAGCCCGGAAATCTGCTCGCTCGACACCGGATTGCGCTTGTGAGGCATCGCCGAACTGCCGCGCTGCTCGCCGCCAAACGGCTCCTCCACTTCGCGAACTTCGGTGCGCTGCAGGTGGCGGATTTCCGTGGTCACGCGCTCGAGCGACGCGGCGACAATCGCCAGCGCGGAAAGATACTGCGCATGCCGGTCGCGCTCGATCACCTGCGACGTAATCGGCGCGGTGGCGAGGCCAAGCCGCTGGCAGATCTTCTGCTCGGTTTCGGGACCAAGGTGCGTGCACGTCCCGACCGCACCCGAAATTTTGCCGACGGCCATCTCGCGCGCGGCCACGGAGAAGCGCTCGGCATCGCGGCGATTCTGCGCGTACCAGTTGGCGACCTTGAGCCCGAACGTGATCGGCTCGGCGTGAATGCCGTGCGTCCGGCCAATCTCGGGCGTGTCCTTGAATTCCCACGCGCGCTTTTCGAGCACTTCGCCGAAGCGCGCGATGTCCTTTTCGATGAGCTGCGAGGCTTCGCGCACGAGCAGCGCCTGCGCCGTGTCGACTACGTCGTTCGAGGTGAGTCCGTAATGCAGCCAGCGCGCCGCTTCGGGATCGCCCACCGTTTCCTGCACCGCGATCGTGAACGCGATCACGTCGTGGCGGACCTTGGCCTCGATTTCGTTGATGCGCGCGACGTCGATGCGCGCGCGTTCGCGAAGCTTCGCGGCAGCCTCGCGCGGGACAATGCCCGCCTCGGCGAGCGTGTCCGTCGCGGCCAGCTCGACGTCGAGCCACTTCCGGAATTTGTTCTCGTCGCTCCAGACGCGGCCCATCTCCGAACGCGTGTATCGTGCGATCAATCGCAGCTCCTCGGATTACGGAAATTGGCGGGGGAAACTCCCTGCTCCATCATACCTGAAAAGCAACGCACGGAGCCCTGCGTCGTCGTATGCTCAAAAGTATTTGCGCCCAGATTGAGGCGCGCGCCGTCCACATTCTCTCGGGTTCTTTCTGGCAGCGTGCAATGATAATATCTACAAATGGCCAGGCAGAATGTCAGCTTCGTCGCGGTCGAGACCGTAAAAAAGCCGGCACGGGTAAAGTTTAAGACCAAGTCGGGCGAAACGGTCTCTTTCAAGGCCCTAAAGACGGTCCGAAAGAAGGAAAGAGTTTACTTTCGCGCGAAGAAAAAATGAAGCGCATCTATCTGGATAGCAACGTCCTGATCGCTCACTACTCCTTAGACAAAGCGGAAGAATCCAAGAAAAAGCTGGTCGAAAATGCGTTGGCGGTGTTCGCCCAACTGAAGGACGTGCAACTGTGTACTTCCATTTGGGCCGTGACGGAAATGTTGAACATTCTGGTATCCCAGAAGAAAATGGATCGCGGCGACGTCGCGCAGATTGAGAGCCAACTCGTCAGCGAAAAACGCCTGGGGAGCCTAAAGATCTACTTCGCCGAAGTGAGTCCGCAGCGGGACTATGACTTCCCCGAATTCTTCTACCATGTGAGGCAGGGAGTTCTGAGGTACCACTCGGGGCTCGGCGACATAATTCACAGCGTCATCATGAAAAACAACAGCATTACGGACATTTTGACTTTCGACGAGAAGGACGATTTCAAACAAATACCCGACCTGACGGTCTTGCACCCAAAGGACGTCAAAATCTAATCGCCCACAGAGTTTCCCCCTCGTTTGCTGCCGCTATCGTGCTTGTAGGTTATCGAATGCCACAACGGAGAAAGCCGCACCCGGGAAAGCGGGGTGAGCTACATAAACCAAAATCTACGCGTGCGGGGCTGGGGCTGGCGTGGCGGCGCCGTCGGTGCCTTTTACAGCTAGGTCGCCGGTGATTACCGCGTTGCGGAATTGGGAGAAGAGGTCGGCGAGGGCGTTGGGGGTGTGCGGCATCATGATGGTGTTGCTGCGATTGGTGCCGGCGACTTCTTTCAGCGTGTCGAAATATTGCGTGAGCAGGACCATGGCCATCGCGTCTTTCGGCGTGGCGCCTTCGACCGATTCGGAGAATTTCGCGACGGAATCGCGCAGGCCTTCGATGATGGCTTTGCGCTGATTGGCGATGCCTTCGCCCTGTAAACGCTTGGATTCGGCGTCCGCCTCGGCCTTTTTCACGAGCAGGAGCTTTTCGGTTTCGGCGCGCGACACCGTCGCTTCGCGCTCGCGGGCGGCGGCGTTGATGTCGTTCATCGCGGCTTTCACTTTTTCGTCGGGAACGATATCGGTGATCAGCGACTTCACGATCGAGTAGCCGAATTCCTGCATGGACGCATCGAGGCTGGTTTTCACGTCGATGGCGATCTGGGCCTGCTGGTCGAATGTTTCGTCGAGGGTCATTTTCGGGACGTGGCCGAGGATCACGTTGTAGACGAACGATTCGATCTGCTTGATCGGGTCGGAAAGCTTGTAGAATGCGTCGTAGACTTTTTCGGGCGTCACTTTGTACTGCACGGAAATCGGGATCTGGACGAAGACGTTGTCCTTGGTCTTCGTTTCCACTTTCACGTCGAGCTGCTGGACCTGCAGAGTGAGAGTGGCGACGACCGTATCGATGAAGGGCGTCTTGAAATTGAGTCCCGGCGGCGCGACGCGCAGGAACTTTCCGAGACGCTGGACGACCCCGGCATGCGCCTGCTCGATCGTGAAGAACGAGCCGAAAATCAGGCGGAGAACCAGCACCAAGACGATGACGCCGATTACGAGCGAGACGATGCCGCCGATGCCCAAGTCCATGTGCGTGCTCCTAGAAGGAAGTGAGGGGAAGATACACTATTTGCTTACGTGGCCGAAGAAGGACTTTCTCGCCCCGCGCGAATCAGTGACTTAACACGGAGCGCACAGAGGCAACACGGAGAAAAACCAGGGATTCACCGCAGAGACGCAGAGGACGCAGAGAAAGCAAAAAGGGCTGACGATGAGAGCGCGAGCGGGTGGCTAGATCTTCGTCCAATCTTCCCAAGCGAGACCCTTGATTCGGCTAAATTCCCTGACATTCGCCGTAACTAGCGTCAAGCGATGATGGAGAGCTTGGCCGGCGATCAGCAAGTCATAGGCGCTGATCGGCGTCCCAACTGCCTCCAGGGCCGAGCGAATTCTCCCGGCGCTTTGGGCGTCGCCTTCGTCGAACGGAAGCAGGGTCAACAGCCCGGAGAAGAATGCCTCGACGCGTCTTGTGTTCGATTCCTTGCGCGCGCTCTTTTCCACTCCGTACCACAATTCGAACGCCGCCACCACCGAGACGAAAATCTGCCCCCCATTTGCGACGGCCCGGTCCAGTCTCGCGCCAACGGATCGGGGCCCTTGGTTGATCAGGGCGATGCAGGCGTTCGTGTCGAGAAGGTAGCTCAACGAAAGATCTTCCGGCGAGGAGTCTTCGGCTGCTTGCGGCCGTCTTGCATGAAAGGTTCCGTGTTGAGCCTCTCCAATTCGGCAAGCCACTTCTTCGCGTCAGGAATCAGCGGCTCCAGCAGCACGCCATCCCCAACCTTGCGAATGCGCACCTCGTCCCCTTCAAAGCGGAATTCGCGCGGCAGGCGGACTGCTTGGCTGCGTCCGTTGCGAAAAATCTTTGCGACTCCGGTCTTGGCCATAACGATGCGCCTCGCTTCTGATATATATCATGGATATATATCAGAAGACAACCCACGAGTTGTGCCGATGACTCACCGCGGAGGCGCAGAAGACAAGGTTAGAGGAGAGATTGAAGACGCCGAGCTGACGATCCCGGCGCTACATTCAGTCCCCTAGCCGCCCCTCCCAGGGCTTCTCTGCCGGTTTACAGGACCTACAGCTCGAAGGGGCCGAGGGGGGTGCGCTGCCGGGCGATGTGGAGCGAGCCCCCAAATGCGACGTTGGACGGGCGACTGTTGAGGGCCTGCTGAGCGCAAATCTCAGCAAGCGATGGATCATTGTTTTGTTCGGAAAGATGCCCGAGAACGATATAGCGTGCTCGAGCTTCAAAGATATCCGAATCACCGAGAAAGTTGCTAGCGTCTTCGTTCGAAAGATGCCCACGCCGGTCCTTGATTCGCATCTTGACGTGCCACGGATACGGACCGAATTTCAGCTTCTCTAAATCGTGGTTTGATTCGAGGAGCAAGAAATCGGCGTCTCGGAGATGCACCTTCACAGGCAACGGAAGATAGCCGAGGTCGGTCGCAATCGCGACTTTTGTGCCGTTCGCACGGAATGAAAATCCAACGGGGTCTTCCGCGTCATGCGGAATGTTAAACGGATGAATTGCGATATCTCCAACTTCGAAGTCCTCGCCAGCCTCTATATATTCCACGCGAGCGATCTGGGCTTTGGGGCTGGATTTTTCGGGATCCTCGACAGTGAACATTTTTACGATTGCCCGATGAGTAGGCTCCGTGAGATAGACCGGGCAATTGAATTCGCGCGCCATCTGCGCGAGGCCGGTCGAATGATCGGAGTGTTCGTGCGTGACCAGGATGCCGTCGACACGCTCGGGGCGCGCGCGGCCCAGCGCCTCGAAGCGGCGCAGCATTTCCTTTTTGCCGAGCCCGGCGTCGATAAGGAGGGTGGTGCTGCTGGTTTCGAGCAACGTGGAGTTGCCCGTGCTGCCGGAAGCGAGAATGGAGATCCGGAACGAGATGCGGTTGCCCTCAGAGACGTTTTGCATATTGGCAGAGCGCGCGAGCGAAATCAAAGGAAAAACACACAAATGGATGCAGGGAGGCAGAGAAGCAGGAGGCAAGGACAACGGCACAAGCCTCTCTCCTCTCGTTTCCTCTGCGCTCTCTGCGTCTCAGCGGTGAGGTTTCCTCGGTTTCTCAAGAAAAATGCGTTCACCGCTGAGACGCAGAGGCCGCTGAGAAGGGAAAACCCGAGAAAGGCTTAACACGGAGTGCACAGAGGAGGCACTGAGGGCACGAAGACTGCGAGGATTAGTCGAGCGGCTCGGACGAGATCGGGCAGGCGCTTTTTCCCTGCATCCTTGCTTCCGTCCTACTGCCTTCGCCTTACTCGAGCGATTCCGACGGGATGCCGATGTTCTTCTCGCCGGCGGCTTTCTTTTCGTTGTACTTCTTGACCCAGGCGGCGAAGGATTTGCCGGCGGCGGTGTCGCGGCCCGTGAAGGCCAGCGCGGCGATCTCGGTGTAGGCGATCGTGAGTTTGCCTAGCTCGTTTTTCGGCATCAGGCGGATCGTGCAATCGGCGAGGGACGCGCCTTTCGATTTGCGGTCGAAGACGTAGCCTTCGATCGCGCGGCCGTCTTTCAGGGTGATGGTGATGTCGCCGCGATAGTCGAAGGCTTTCTCGAGGGCTTCGCGGATTTCGGGGTCGGTGGCGGTCGAGGGAATCCAGCCCTCGAGATTCTCGTGGACGAAGCCGAGGCGTTCTTCTTCGGCGGAGGCTGCTGCCGGATTTGTATTGGTGTCGGTCATTTCAACTGTCCCCGAGCCGTTAGGATTCGCACAGTCACATCGAACTACATGCTGCGATAGAAGCTGCTCAAAGGTAGGCGCCTGTCCGCCGACAGGCAGGCTTCGCGCCGTTTCTTGTGTCAGAGCTGAAGCTCTGACCCCCTGAAGAAGCGGCGGGCTTCGCTGCCTTACAAACGCTCCCAGGGCTGAAGCCCTTTTACTTTTTGCGCGCTTGCGGCGGGGTTGAAACCCCGGGCATTCCGCCTGGCCCAACTTCTCTGCGCCTTGATCGCTGGAGCTGGGTGTCGTCGATTCCTCGCGGCGAAGAGCACAGACAGGATTGTCTGTGCCACAGCTATGCCTTCGGCGCGGCGATTTGCACCAGCTGGCTGCGGCTCGGTGGGGCGCTGGTGGCGCCGCCCATCGCGTCGGGATCTTTGTATTTGTTGAACAGCGTGGCGCGCGCTGTGGCGAGGAAGCCGCCGACGGAGCTGAACGTGTCGTTGACGGCGCTGGCCTCGTAGCCGCTGTGGACCATGCAGTTCGCGCACTTGGGATTGCCGCTTTCGGTGCCGTAGCGGCTCCATTCGGTTTCGCGGAGCAGCTCACTGAACGAATCGGCGTAGCCGTCCTGCAGCAGGTAGCACGGCTTCTGCCAGCCAAAAATGTTGTACGTGGGCATGCCCCACGGCGTGCATTTGTACTCGCGCTTGCCCATCAGGAATTCGAGGAAGAGCGGGCTCAGGTTGAAGCGCCACTTTTCGGAGCGGTTGCTGAGAATCTGGCGGAAGAGGTTGCGCGTCTTCTTCTTGCTGAGGAAGTGCTCCTGGTCCGGCGCTTTGTCGTAGGTGTAGCCGGGCGAAAGCATCATGCCCTCGACGCCGAGGTCCATCATGTCGTCGAAAAACTGGCGGACGCTCTGCGGATCGGCGCCCTCGAAAAGCGTGGTGTTGGTTGTGACGCGGAAGCCGCGATCGAGCGCCATGCGAATGCCTTCGGTGGCCGTCTCGTACGTGCCTTCGCGGCAGACGGCGAAATCGTGGTGCTCGCGCTGGCCGTCCATGTGAACCGAGAACGAAAGATATTTGCTGGGCGTGAATTCGTGCAGGCGCTCTTTCAGCAGCAGCGCGTTGGTGCAGAGGTAGATGTACTTTTTGCGCGCGACCAGGCCCGCCACGATTTCCGGCATCTGCGGATGCATCAGCGGCTCGCCGCCCGGGATGCTGACCACAGGCGCGCCGCACTCTTCGACCGCACGGAAGCATTCCTCAGGCGTGAGCTGCTTTTTCAGGATGTGCGCGGGATACTGGATTTTGCCGCACCCGGCGCAGGCGAGATTGCAGCGAAACAGCGGCTCGAGCATCAGGACGAGCGGATACTGCTTGCGTCCTTTGAGCTTCTGGCCGATGACGTAGGTCGCCACCGTCCACATCTGCGATACCGGTCCAGGTACGCCCATCGATCTCCTCAGGCTTCGGGTAAGTCCTTATGATACCGGGTTCGATGCGTCCTGTGAACCGATGGTTTCCAATTAGCCACAGAGCACGGAGACACTGCGGACGGCGGCGTTCTACTCAAGGGCGAAGATGGCTCGCACAGTGGCGCTTCGTTCGATTTTGGGTGGCAGAAGCTTGACCGGGTGAACGGGTGGCCATTTTCGGCCGCCTACTGAGGACGTTTCTGTTTCAATGGTGGCAGAGGCGAGGCTGGCGAGTTGCGTCATGATGCGTGTCTGGTTCGTGGCGTAAAGGAGAGCGCCGACCTTTGCCCCGAACGACTTCGCCATCTGCTCGGCCAGGCCGTGGGCCTGTTCCAAGGCCGTAGCATAAGCTTTGGCCTCAGCGGCGCTCGGGTCCGAAAGCTGCCATTGCGGATCATTCACGACGTTGGCCCCGGCAGAAACCGCCAAATCAATCAGCTTTTGGGCCACTTCCGGCTTCGCCGTTATTCCCCACGATTGCATTGCCTCGAACTGTTTATCCTTGCGCTCAGCAGCTGGTATTTCCTTCAGATCCTGCGCCGAAACGGCATTCGACGAAAGTTCCTGCGTCGAAATTTCTTTCTGAGAAACGCCTGCGTCGGTCCAGGCCTTCAATATCGCTTCCGCGACGCGCATGTTTTCGTCATAAGCGGCGTCGTGAGTGGGTCCCCAATTGTGATAACCCACCTCAATGGAGACAAGGTCGGCGGTCAAGTCAATCGAGCTCGTGGTCGTCAATTCGATCGTGCGGTTTTGTTGATTGACCTCAACTGTTTGTGCTTGTGCTGCAAACGCAAACAGCGCGAACCCGATTAAGGTGGCCCAGCGACGCGCCATGGTGAACCTCCCGCGGCCATCCTAAGGCGGCGGCAGGGATATATCAATGGTTACTTAAGAATCCGTAATCTAGCCAGCATGTCAGAAAGCGAGGTCGGCGCGGGTGAGATTGAAGCCGTTCAGGTTGCCAACGACGGAGGCGGCGATGCGGTTGGGGGCGAAAAATTCGCGCGCGACCTGCTGGACCTCTTCGGCGGTGACGCTTTCGAGCATGGCGATCAGCTCCTGCGGCGTGAAGTGGCGATCGAAGTAGATGTGGTAGCGCGCGAGGCTGTTCATGCGCGAGCCGGAGCCTTCGAGCGCGATTAGCGTGGCGCCCTTCAGGTGGTCCTTGGCGCGGCGCAGCTCTTCGGCGCCGAGCGGCTCGTCCTTGATGCGGCGGAATTCGTCGAGGACGGAGCGGATGAGCTTGTCGACGGTTTCAAGCGAGGTGCCCGCATAGACGGAGAGCACGCCCGCGTCGCGATACGAGCTGATGTCGCTGAAGATGGCGTAGGCCAGGCCCTGTCGCTCGCGAATATTCTGGAACAGGCGCGAGGACATGCCGCCGCCGAGAATGTTGTTGAGCAGCGAGACCGCAAAGCGGCGCCGGTCGGTGAGCGGAAGAGCGGGGACGCCGATGCAAATGTGCACCTGCTCGAGCTCGCTCTTGCTGCGCAGCGTGACGTGCGGCGCGGCCTGCGGCACGGAATCGGCTGCGCCATTGCCGGAAGGCGCGAGCTTCGAGAAGCGCTCGGCCACGAGATCGACGAGCTGCGCATGCGTAAGATGTCCCGCGGCGGTGATGACTAGATGATTCGGCGCGTACCACTGGCGAAACCATTTCTGCAGCGTGTCGCGCGTGAACGACGACACTGTTTCCGGCGTGCCGAGAATCGGCTTGGCCAGCGCGTGCGGCGCCCAGAAATTCTGCGTGAAAAGCTCGTGGACGAGGTCTTCGGGATTGTCCTGCGTCATGCGGATTTCTTCGAGGATCACGGATTGCTCGCGCGCGATGTCTTCATCCGCGAATTTCGGGTCGAGCGCCATGTCCGCGATCACGTCGAAGGCGCGCGGCAGGTGCTCGTCGAGGACGCGCGCGTTGAAGCAGACCATTTCCTTCGAGGTGAAGGCGTCGAGCATGCCGCCCACGCTGTCCATTTCGCGCGCGATGTCTTCGGCGGTGCGCCGCGCCGTGCCCTTGAACACCATGTGCTCGATGAAATGCGAGATGCCGTTGAGCTCGGCGGGCTCGCGCCGCGATCCGGAGCGCACCCAGATGCCGACGGAGACCGAGTGGACGTGGTCCATCGGCTCGGTGAGGACTACGAGCCCGTTCGGCAGCACTTCCTTCTGCACCGTTGAAGTTGTGTTTGTCATGTAAGCTTCTATTGTGGCATGCGGGGGGAAGCGTGTCACCGTCACCGCTGGGTTTCGCCCTGCATTCTGGCAACGTCGTTATCGTGGGGAATCGGGATACCAACGTTTCGATCCGGGCAGTCGTCCACAGCTCACGCCTGCCGCGAGGCCCAGGTCGACAGGTAACGCCGCCCCGCGGTCGTACACTCGTTCCTACGTGCTAAAATCAGCATCGATATGGCTCTCCAGGCTACAAATACCGGGGTAAACCTGCTCGGGAAATCACCGGAAGAGCTGCGCGAATTCCTGCAGACGATCGGCGAGCCGGGGTATCGCGCGGCGCAGGTTTATCATGCGCTGTACCGGGAGCGGCGATTCGATTTCGCGTCGATGACGAACTTGCCGGCCGCGCTGCGGGAGCGGCTCGCGCGCGAGGCGGCGATCGAGATGCCGCGGATCGTGCGGCGGCACCTCTCGTCGGATGGCACTGTGCGATACGTGCTGGCGGTGGGCGAGGCGGCTAATGGAGCGAAGCCAGCGACGATCGAGGCCGTGTTCATGCCGGAGGAATCGCGGCAGACGATCTGCATCTCGACGCAGGCGGGCTGCGCGGTGGATTGCCGGTTCTGCCTCACGGCGACGCTTGGGCTGATGCGCAACCTGACCGCGGGCGAAATCGTGGGCGCAAGTGCTCGTCGCGCTCGAAGACAATCGCGCGGCGCTGAAGCCGCAAACCAATATCGTGCTGATGGGCCAGGGCGAGCCGTTGCTGAACTACGACGCGGTGATGGCGGCGCTGCGGATTCTGCTCGACCCGAAGGGAATCGCGATTGCGCCCCGGCACGCGGCGCTTTCGACCAGCGGAATCGTGCCGGGGATCGAGCGGCTGGCGCAGGAAAAAGTGCGGCCGAACCTGGCGATTTCGCTGAACGCGTCGTCGAACGAGCAGCGCGACCAGATCATGCCGATCAACCGCAAGTACCCGCTGGAAAAGCTGCTCGACGCTTGCCGGAAATATCCGCTGAAGACGCGCGAATGGCTGATGTTCGAATACGTCCTGCTGGGCGGATTCAACGATTCGGTGGAAGACGCGCACCGCGTGGTGCGATTGCTGGCGAATCTGCGCGCCAAGGTGAATCTGATCCCGTGGAATCCAGGCGATCTGCCGCTGAAGCGTCCCGAGCCGCAGCGCGTGGCGGAATTTCAGCGCGTCCTGATGGATAAGGGCGTGCCATGTTTCATCCGCGATTCGCGCGGGCAGGATGTGATGGCCGCCTGCGGGCAACTGTCGCTGGCGGAAGCGGCTGCCGCAGCCGTCTAGCGCCGGAGGATTGTAATTAGCCCGGCACGAAGCCCGCCTGCCGGCGAGGCAGGCGCAGCGGAGTGCCGGGAACGCGGAAGCCGAGCGCGCAAGTCCCGGAGGGACGATTGACGCGCATCGCCGAACGACGAGAACGCCGCGCTCAAGACGAACCGGGCGGCTCAATTCCAATTGCGGCCATTAGGCGCCCCGTCGTGCGTTCGCGGCGATAGCTGAAAAACAGGTCGGTGCGGCAGGCGGTGCAGAAATCCGAGGCGGAGATGTGTCGCGACGGGACTCCTGCGGCTGCTAGGAGTGCGCGATTCGCGGCGATCAAATCGAGATGAACGCTCGGCGCCGGTGGCGGATGTCCCGGAGGGCGCATGGTGAGCCACGGAAGCCAGTTCGGATCGTTTTCGCCGGAGGCGAGCGCATCGAACGGGCCGTCGAACCACTCGCGCGCTTCGGGAAACTGCGACTGGAATTCGCGCGCCACGTCCGAGCCGACCTCGTAGCAGCAGCCTCCAATGCCCGGGCCGATCGCGGCGAACACGTCTTCCGGGCGCGTGCCAAATTCCATCTGCATGCGGCCGAGCGTCTTTGCGGCGATGCGTGCGAGCGTGCCGCGCCAGCCCGAATGAATCGCGGCCACGGCGCGCTGCTTTGGATCGACGAGCAGGATCGGAATGCAATCGGCGGTTTGTACCGCGAGCAGAACGCCAGGCTCGCGCGTGAAGAGCGCGTCGGCTTTCGGCGCTTCCGAGAATCGGCTGCTCAATTCATCCACGCGATCGACACGGTGGATCAGATCCGAATGAATCTGCCGCAGCGTGACGATGCGCATTTTGTCGGCACCGAGCGCATGGAAGAATTTCGTGCGATTTTCGAGCACGCGCTCGCGCGAGTCCCATTCGGTGAAGCCGAGATTCAAGGCGTCCGCGCTGCCCTTGCCGCGCGCACTGTTGCCAGGGCCTGCGGCCGGAAGTTCGCTTGCGCCGCCCCGGCGCGTGCTGAATCCGTGCGTGAGCCAGTTGAGGCGCGCGAGCGATGGCGCTTCGAGAATCTGCAGGCCGCCTGCGCGGCGTAATATCCACGCCGCGGACTTCTTGGGCTGCGCGGTCTTTGCGACACGCTTCACCTGCGCCTTCGATTTGGTGGTGGTTGTGGGCATGTTGGGAGGCGATGCCATTATATAATCGCGCGGCGTGACGTGCGCGGGCGCCGCTCGCTTTCTCGGTTGCGGCCCGCGATCACGATTCGCGACACTAATCGCCGAGCGAAACCGCACAGGCAGGATTGTCTGTGCCACGAAAACTGAGTGCCATTAGAACAATGATCGT
Source organism: uncultured Acidobacteriota bacterium (assembly GCA_963743335.1). Taxonomy (GTDB): domain Bacteria; phylum Acidobacteriota; class Terriglobia; order Acidiferrales; family UBA7541; genus Palsa-295. Next base: position 414,303 of record CAVUPI010000001.1, on the reverse strand, counting down.
CGGGCTGGGATTGGACATTGCGGAAATCGACCGAATCGAGGCTGCGATCGTGCGGCATGGCGCGCCGTTTCTCGAGCGGCTGTTCACGCCGTCCGAGGTGGCGTATTGCGAGAGCCACAAGGGCAAATACGAACGCTACGCCGCGCGATTTGCCGCAAAGGAAGCGGCGATGAAAGCCCTCGGCACGGGATGGAGCCACGGCGTTCGGTGGCGCGACATCGAAGTGACGCGCGAGCCGAGCGGCAAGCCTACCCTGCGGCTCGAAGGCGTCGCCGCGCAGATCGCGCAGCGCATGGGCGTGAAGAATATTTCGCTCTCGATCACGCACAGCGGGAATCTAGCGCTGGCCGAAGTAATTTTCGAGAGCTGACCTCTTTGCGAAAGCCGTCCGAGCGCCGCAGGCGCGGCGAAGTGCCGGGAATCCCAGCGACAAGAGGGCGAGTCCCTCCGGAGGGACGGTTGATGGATTTAGTGGCGCTTGACCGAAAGACACCTCCGCGCAGGAAAGTGCGGTCAGTTATCGACCAGCACTTCGTGCCATTCGTTGGCCGGATGGCGTCCTGGAACGCGGACCTTGAGGTAATTTCCGGTGAGCGCTTCGGTCGAATGGTCGTCGCTGCGCGCCAGCGTGAGGGCGCGCAACGAGCGGCCGGATTGCGACGCGCGGAACGCGGCTGCCTTTTGCTCCCCGAGCGCACGCAACGCGCGGGCGCGTTCGCGGATCACCTGCGCCGGAACGCGCGCGTCGAGACTCTCGGCGGCTGTGCCGGGGCGCTCCGAAAACGAGAATACGTGGAGATAGGTGAATGGCAGCGCGGCGATGAATTCGGCCGTCGTCTCGAAGTCCGCGCCGGTTTCGCCCGGGAAGCCGACGATTACGTCTGCGCCGATGGCGGCATCGGGAAGCAGCCGGCGAATCAACTGCGAGCGCTCAGCGTAGTGCGCGCTGCGATACCAGCGATGCATGGCGCGCAGAATGTGGTCCGAGCCCGACTGCAGCGGGACGTGGAAATGCGGCGCGATGCGGGGCGACGACGCGACGAGCGCGACGAAATCCTCGGTGACGTCCTGCGGCTCGATCGAGCTGAAGCGCAGTTGCTCGAGAGCGGTTTCGTCGAGGATGCGGCGGACGACATCGCCAAGCGCGGCGCGCGGCGTCAAATCGCGGCCGTAGCTGCCGAGATTGATTCCGCTGAGCACGATTTCGCGTACGCCTGCGCTTACTAAGGCACGGACTTCGTCAATGACGGCGCCGGGCGCGAGACTCCGGCTGCGCCCGCGCACGAATGGAATCACGCAGTAGGAGCAGCGATTGTTGCACCCGTCCTGAATCTTCAGGATAGGCCGCGTGCGATCCGGCGCCGAAGACTCCGTGCCGCCGGAAAGCGGGATGTTCACGCCGGTTTGGGCGAAGATGTCGCCGGTAAGGATTTTCGCGGGGCCGCGCGCGAGGGACATGGCGTCGTCATCGAGGCGCGCGAGCGGAACGAAATCGGTTCGCACGCCGGCGGCAGATGGACGCTCGCGGATCAGGCCCGGAATCTGCGCCTGGTGCGAGTTCCCGACGACGAAGGCGACACCGTCGAGAGCGGCAAGTTCTTCGGGCGCGCGCTGCGCGTAGCAGCCCGTAACCACGATGCGCGCCTCCGGATTCGCGCGATGGATTTTGCGCACCGCGTCGCGCGCCTGCGCGTCTGCTGCGCCCGTAACGGTGCAGGTGTTGAGCACCACGACTTCAGCGGTGGCGTGGTCGTCGGCAAGCGTAAGCCCGCTCGCGAGCAATTCGCGGCGTAGCGCAGAAGCGTCCGCTTCCGTCACACGGCAGCCGAAATTCTCGATGGAAAAGCTAGGCATTGGCAGGGACATTCTATCAAGTTGTGCGAACGGTTTTCGGTATTGGAAAACCGAAGGGAAGCCAATGGCGGCTAATCGGATGCTACTGGTCGGCGCGGCGCTGGTAGCAGAGGAGGATCAGGTCGGCGCGGCGGCGGACGCCGAACTTCGCCAGCAAATTCGAGACGTGGAATTTCACTGTGCGCTCGGAGATATGCAAGCGGTCGGCGACTTCCTTATTCGCGAGATTTTCGAGCAGCCCGCTGAGGACTTCCTGCTCGCGGCGGCTGAGTTCGCTCGGGGAATCGGCGCGGAGGCGGCGTCCCTGGGTGCTGCTGAGGATCGAATCGACGAAGCGCGAAAGCACCGGGCGCGGCACCCAAATCCCCCCGGCGGCCACCTGCGGCAAGGCTCGCGCAAGTTGCTGACGCGCCTCGGCATAGCTCAGGATGCCTTTCACTCCCTGGCGCAGCAGGGCGTGGCTTTCGGCTTCCTTTAGCTCGTCTCCCACCACCAAAAGCCGAGCCGAGGAGTGCCTATCGAGAATATTGCCCAGCAGCGCGCCTGTGGCTTGGCGCGCTGCATGTGCGTCCACGACGTATACCGAAGCCTTGGGTAGCTCAAGATTGCGCAGGTCAGGGGCCAGCATCGAATCGAGCTGCTTCGAGGTGATTTGGAAGCCGGAGTCTTCGAGCAGGCGCTGGAATTCGTCGAGCACCATCGGGTGCGGCGAAAGCAAGCAGACCTTGAGACTCGACTTGCCGTTGTTTTTGGACATGGCCCTTACCTGAGTTGAGGCTAACGGAATTGCCAAGCTGGAGCAAGGTAGACGCAAGAAGGGATTTCATACCAGACACGGGTAGACCATCGGCGCGCGGCGCGCAGAACTTGAGAGAGAAAGTTTCAAAAAGGAGCGCCGAAACGTGCGATTCCGCAGCTAGTCGGATTCGACTGAACCCAGCTTATGGCGCGGGCGCTTGGCGGGCAGGCCGGCCTGGCGCACCTTGTAGAGAAGAGCGCGGTAGCTGATCTTCAAAACCTGCGCCGTCTTCCGGCGATTCCACTGGTTGGCCTGCAGGACCTTGAGAATCACATCGCGTTCCATGCGCCGCGTGATTTCCTGCGAGATCCGCTTGAGCGGGATGTTGCCGTCGGGCGTCGGCTCGTAAGTGAAATGGACCGGAGTGGACTCGACGCGATCCGTGTAGAAGGATTCCTCCGAGCCGAGGACGACGTATCGCGCGATGCAATTTTCGAGCTCGCGGACGTTGCCGGGCCAATCGCGCTGCTGCAGCAGGTGAATCGTTTCCTTCGAGAGGGCGACGGCCTCGCGCTGGAAGCGGCGATTGAACATCCCGCGCAGATATTCGGCGAGATACGGAATGTCCGGGCGGCGCTCGCGCAGGGGCGGTAGCGTGATGCTGATCACGTTGATGCGATAGAAAAGGTCGGCGCGAAAGCTGCCCCTCTCGATTTCCTTGTGAAGCTGGCGATTTGTGGCGCAGATCACGCGCGCGTCCATGCGCTTTTCGTCGTGGCCGCCGATGCGCGTGAAATGGCCGTCCTGGAGGACGTGCAGGAGCTTGGCTTGCAGGCCCGCGTCGATTTCGGCGATTTCATCGAGGAAGAGCGAGCCGCCCTGCGCCGTCTCGATTCGGCCGGGCTTATCGGCGTGCGCCCCCGTGAATGCGCCCTTTTGAAATCCGAAAAGCTCGCTTTCGATCAGCGTGCCGGGGATCGCCGGGCAATTCACCTTCACGAACGGTCCGTTACGCCACGGCGACTGATTGTGGATAAAACGCGCGAGGATTTCCTTGCCGGTGCCGCTTTCGCCGAGGATTAGAATCGGCACGTTGAGTCCCGCGGCCCGTTCCACCTTCTGGCGCACGGACTGCATCGCCGCCGATGGACCAAAATAGATATGATCGGGCGGCCCCTCAAGTGGACGTGCCGCGATGTCGGTTCTAATGGGTGCGACAGATGCCATTTGAAGTGAACTGTGCTGCACATGGGACGCCAAAACCGCGGGCAATTGCATTTTTCGCGCTTGTGTCTGGTATCGCCTGCAATTCCTCGCTGAACGCACAAATTTTCCAGGCGGTTCGCCGAATCTCGTCGCCTTGAACGCACTACGCGGTCCCTCTAGTCTAAGAGACGTTGAAAATCATTAGCACTTTGGGGAAGGAGTCTTCCAACTATAGTTCTAGTACTCTTTTCAAAGCGCTGCGCGATTTTCGAAGGCGCTGCGAAAAAATCGGAGTGGAATCGATGTTCAACGTACGGTGGAATGTGCCACTCAACTGCGATTCGAAGAAGAAGACTGCCGTTACGAGTGCCAATGGGGAAAGCAAAGGCGAGTGAGCAGCCGCCGCGGCTGCAGCGCCGCGCGCCCCGACAAATTTCAGGCGCGCGAAGTTTCGCCGCGAATAATGTCGTAGCGTTCGATCACGGCGGCGATGCCGATCGGCTCCTGATCGTCCGTGGTAGAGCGCCTGTCGACGCGAACGACGCGTCCATGCGCGCGGACGAAAACCTCGGTGCCGCGCGTAATTTCGGCGGGCAACGTAAGAGTGAAATCGAGTTCGGTGCCCGGGGCGAGATCTTTTTCGACGGTGAAGTACACACCGCGCGTGGAAATGTCCCGTGTCTGGCCGCTGTGGGATCTCGGCTCACGATTAATTGGCAGGCGGACGTTCACCGGCAGTGAAAGATCGTACCGGCGTGCCATTCGACGCTCCGTCATCCGTGCGGCTCCTTCAAGACTGGAATTGAGGTACACACGGCTCCCCCAGTCAGAAGAGGGAGCAATCGCTATACCAAATCTGTGTCCGCAGGATAGCTCTGGTCGCTGGGACGGCCGCGCCACCCGTTCGACATCAAACGAACGACAACCCCTTTGGCGGCAACAAGCGTTCTCGCGCGGTACATGACCACCATAACCAAATTCGAGCGAAAGAAGCCTGCGTGCAGCCTGTGTCGGAGCGGAATACTAGAACAACGGAAGGTCAAATGGGTAGTGCTATTTCGCTGCGTGTGCTCAAGATATGCAACATTTTGCCCGCCCTCAGAGCACACCGCCCAAGAGGGCAACCGAGCAGGGAGTGATCGATTGACACTACGAAGGGCGCGAGGCGTCGATTCCTCGCTAATCCCCGCGGGCTTTTCGCGTCGCTAAGAAGTGCGAAGAGCCGCCGGCGTATCTTCTTTCGCCGCGTCTTTTTCCTTCGCGGCTTCTTTCGCTGCGGCGGCCGCCTTCGCTGCTTCGCGCGCCGCGGCGGAACGCGAACCGCGTCCCGAGTCCAGATTGAACGCGCGCATTTTGTAAAGCAGCGCCTTGTAACTGATGCCAAGCATGCGCGCGGCATCCTTGCGGCACCAGTTGGTTTTCTCGAGCGCGTCGGCGATCGCTTCCATTTCCGCTTCGTCCTTCAAGCCGCGCACGAGCGCCTTGAGACCCTGTTCTTTCGGAGGAGCCGCCTCTTCGCGCGGAACGACGCGCTGCTGCTGGCCCGTCATCTCGAGCAACTCGCGGAAGCTGCCTTCGTCGTCTTCGAGAATCACGTAGCGCTTCACGAAATTTTCGAGCTCGCGCAGGTTGCCCGGCCAGGGATAGCGCAGCGCCGCCTCGAGAAGATGCTTCGAAGGTTCGGGCGCGGACTTCTGATATTTCTCGCTGTACTTCGCCAGGAAATGGCGGAAGAGCAGCGGGATTTCGGTGGTGCGCTCTCGCAGCGGCGGAATGTGGATCGAGAGCACGTTGAGCCGATAGTAGAGGTCCTCGCGGAAGCGGCCCGTCTTCATCGCTTCTTTCACGTCCATATTCGTGGCCGCGAGCACGCGCACGTCGACATTCACCACGGCGCGGGCGCCGAGGCGCGAATACTGCCCGTCCTGCAGCACGTGCAGCAGCTTGGCCTGCAAGTGCGGGCTCATCTCGGCGATCTCGTCGAGGAAGATCGTGCCCTTATTGGCGAGCTCGAACTTGCCGGGCTTCGCGCGGACCGCGCCCGTGAAAGCTCCTTGTTCGTAGCCGAAGAGCTCCGATTCGAGCAGCTCGCCGGGCAGCGCGGCGCAGTTGACTTTCACGAAAGCCTGCTGGCGGCGCAGCGAGCGCAAATGGATCATGCGCGCCACCACTTCTTTTCCCACGCCGCTTTCGCCGCTGAGGAACACCGGCACGTCGACCGGCGCGATCTGCAAAATCTGCTGGCGAATCTTGAGCATCTGCGGGCTGGCCGCGAGGAACGAAATATCCTCGGTGAGGGCCTCGCAGTACTCGCGCAGCGCCTGATTCTCCGTGCGCAGCTCTTTCTTCTGGCGGCACTTCAAGAACGCGGCATCGAGTTCCGGCTTTTCGAATGGCTTGGTCAGATAGTCGAGCGCGCCCAGGCGGATCGCTTCGACCACCGTAGTGACCTCGTTCGAGCAGGACAGCATCAGGACGTTGAGCGACCGGTCCATCTGCATCAGCTGGCGAAGAGTTTCCAGACCGTCCATTTCCGGCATCAGCACGTCGAGGATAATGAAGTCCGGGCGCTCGCCGTTTCCGATGCGCGCGAGCGCATCCTTGCCATTGGTCAGCGCTTCGACCTCGAACCCGTCCACCTCGAGGAGCGTCTGGAGATATTTCCGGATGCTCGGTTCGTCGTCGACGATCAGGATCTTTTCTTTTTGCGCCATCGGTGTCGTTGCGGAGCGAGTCATAGGCTTATCCTATTCCACATCTGTTGGCAGCAGAAACGAGAAAGAACTCCCGCGCCCTGGTTCGCTATCTACCCAAACTTTTCCGCGATGCGCCTGAATCAAGCGCTTCGTGATCGCCAGTCCCAGTCCCATGCCCGAAGACGACGGATCGACGCGCACGAACTCCTCGAAAATCTCCTGATGGAATTCGGCCGCGATTCCGTGGCCCGTATCCGTCACGGAGATCAGCACGCTATTGGGCCGCGGGCCGCTGCCGCGGCGCCGTTCCTCGCTCGGAGATGCGTCCGAAATGCGGCGCTCCCAGAAATGCGGCTGCACGCGCAGCGTGACGGACCCGGCGGCGGGCGTGTGCTTGAGAGCGTTGTCGATGAGATTGAAGACGCACTGCTGCACTTTTTGGTAATCGAATTTGAAGAGCGGCAGGTCGGGATGCACCTGCACGTCCAGACGCACGTTGGCGCGCTGGAACGCGTCCTGCCAGCGGATGGAAAGATCGTTGACGCAGTCCCGGAGATCGTTTTCGCAAAGCTGCAGAACGAGCTTGCCGCTCTCGAGCGCCGAATAGTTGAGGAACATCGAGACGAGGCGCACCAGGCGGTCGCAGCTTTCCTTCGATTCGCGCAGAATTTCCTGCTGGCGCTCGCTGAGCTTCCCGAGCGAACCCGAAAGCAAAAGATCGTAGTAGCCTTTCATCACTGCCAGTGGCGTCTTCAATTCGTGCGCCGCCGAGCCGAGCAGCACCGTTTTCTGGCGATTGGCTTCCTGCAAGCGCAAATACGCGGCGAGCAGATTGCGGTAGGTGATCTCCCGCTCCTGCATCAGCTCCTGCACCGTCTGGCGCATCTGCGCCTCGTCGGCCGCAGCCTCTTCCGGGTAGGGCTCGATGTACACGGCGAGCCAATCGGGCTCGGGCAGCCAGCGAACTCGCGCGAGAGACTTGCCTTGTGAGGATTCGATCGGGAGCATCACGTCCTGCTTGCCGCGCTCGAGCTGGGTCAGGACGTTCTTGCCGTCCGCGTTCAGAATGTCGCGAAAGAGATTGGGATCGGGCTTCGCGTTCCAGGCAAGAGCCTTCAAAGCGTTCTGCGCGTGGAGATTGGTGAAGAGCACCAGTCCCGCGCGGTCGGAAACGAGTAGCGGGCGATCGAGCGCGTCGAGCAGACTGGCAACGAGCTGAAAATCCACCTGGTTGCTGGCTCGCTTTTCGGTTGCTGCCGAACTCTTGGCCAACTCGCCCTCCACCCGGCTCCCGGAAACAGGCAAAGACACCACTCTATTCTTTTGATCGTCGAATCGAGTGGGGATGGGCTCGAAGAACCGTATGCTCGCAAAGGCGATAAGCAGAGTCAATGGTAAAAGCGTCCCAGTGTTTGCACATACGTGGAAATCAATTGCATCAAACCGGAACATTTAGAAGGAGATATTTCTTGTGTCGAGAGGGGCGAAGTCATCATAGTGCTCATAATAAACGAGTTACAAGAGCCACGTGCACGGGTAGAGAACTTGCAAGAGGGACGGGTGGTGAGGGTGAGTACTAATACTCGGGTACCAATGAGCGTTCGAGAAAACATCGTGCAGCAGAAGGCATCGCAGCCTTACGACGATCGTCGTCGCTTCTACCGGATTCATCTCCAGGTACCGCTCTTCATTCGCGGACGAGATGCTCATGGTGAGCAATTCGTGGAGCTTGGTAAAACACTTGATATCAGTGGATTAGGGGCATTCCTGATTTGTCCCCGCTCACTGACTGTCAGCGACATCATTACCCTCACGATTCCCGCACCGTCGATCATCTCTTCGGGCTTAGTTCCGGCTGGGATGCCGCCGATCCAGGCGAGGGTCAAGCGGCAGCAGGAAGCTGGGGAAGTGCACCTGGTTGGCGTCGAGTTTCTCAAGCCGATCGGCTGATTTGCCACGGGCGAAGGATTGCCTCTCCGCGACACCGCCCCGAGCAAAAAGTGGAAGCCCTTTTCCGTGGTATCTTCGTCTATGACGTGGAACTCCTGGCGGCTCGACGATTAATCTACGTATTGGCACAGACTTAGGGCCGGGTCCCGGGTTATATTCTTCATCCGGGATTGGACTGTCCCTTGCTACAGTGATACCGCCCCGCAGGGTCCTAAATCCAGGATACGACTAGAAGCACGTTCGCTTGACTCGGAACTCATTGATGCCCCAGCCATCCGACGCTTCGCCGTCGCAGCCCTCGGCCGACGACTCTTTTCTGGATCTGCTGGTCGAGACCCTCGAAGGTCTCGACGAGACTGTGCGCGGCCAATTCCTGCGCCAGTTCTTTCATACGATCGCGAAGATCGATCTGCCCGAGCAGCAGAGCAACGACTACTGGCAGCGAATCCTGCAGCGGCGGCGCGAACTTTCCGACAGCCTTGGAAGAAAAGTGGCGCTGGCGACGGCCATGGTCGACGTTTTGTCCTCGACGAATTTCATCCGCGTGCCGATCGTGATGGAGTACGAAGAGCTCAAAAAACTCCAGATCAACGCGGCCACCGATCCGCTGACGGGCCTCTACAACCGGCGGCTCTTCGACGAATACTGCGACAAGGAGCTCAATCGCGCGAAACGCTACGGCCAGCACCTCGCGATCGTGATCCTCGATCTCCACCGCCTCAAAGAAGTGAACGACCGCCACGGCCACTTGCGCGGCGACCACATTTTGCAGCTTGCGGCGACCACTCTGCGCCGGACTCTGCGCGCCGCCGACTTCGCGTTTCGCATCGGCGGCGACGAATTCGCGCTGCTGCTGCCGCAGACCGATACCGAGCAGGCCGTCACCTTGTGCCGCCGCGTTCGCGCCCTCTATGAGGCCGAGGTCGTGCCGCTCAAGATCGAAGTAGGCGTGACGCTTGATTTCGGCGTAGCCGTGCATCCGCAGGATGGCGATCAGAAAAGCGATCTGCTGCGCACCGCGGACGAACGCCTCTACGAACTTAAGCGTTCCGGCCGCGCGCCGCGAGTGGTTCCGATCGAGACGCATCCGGCGCGTGAGAGTGCTCCGGCCACGCCGCCTGCCGCGACGGCGCCGCCGAAGGCGCCCGCTGCCGTGCCGCCCGTCTCGTCTCCGCCACCGCCGGCCGCTCCCACGCCCGTGCCTCCGCCCGTGCAGCCTCCGGCGAGTTCGACCCCGGCGCCCGCGCCGCACTCCGAGCATCGCAAATGGGAGCGCGTCTCGCTGGGTGGCACGAAAGCGCACGCCGTGCTCACCGACGTGGGCCAGAAAACCGCCAAGGTGATCGATCTCAGCTACGGCGGCGTCGCTCTATTATTCGAACGCCACGAAGAGATTCCCGACCAGTTTCACGCCGTGCTGCACGTGCCGATTCTTCCACCGGTGCGCGTGATCCTGCGCAAGTCCTACATCCTCTCGGCCGGCGATGGACGCATGCGCGTCGGCTGCTCGTTCGTCTCCTAGTCTTGTCGTAGACCCGCCCACGGCGCTGCTGGAAAAATCAAGCGCGCCGCGCTAAGATAGGCTTTCCGTTCCGGCCTTCCCGAGTCGATAGGCGTTTTCCATGGCGGTTACAATTTCCTTACCTCCAGCTATTTCCAAGAAGCGCGCTGGTCTTGACGTGTGGATGGAGCGCGTCCTCGAAAAAGCGGCCAATATCGAGCCGGACTGGGATGCGGGCGAAGTCCACGACCTGCGCGTCGCGTTGCGACGTTGCCGGACGATGGCCGAAGCTCTAAGCGAAGTGAGCGCCGGCTCCGGCTGGCGGAAGCTCAAGAAGGGCAGCCGGGAACTGTTTCACGCCCTCGGCAACCTGCGCGACACGCAAGTGCAGCGCGACTGGGTCAAGAAATTGGGCTCAGCCGGCGATCCGGTTCGCAAACACATGCTGCGCCTGCTTGCTAGCGACGAAAAGAAGCAGCGAGCGGTTGCCGCGAAAGCGCTCGGCGCGTTCGATCGCAAGGAATGGAAAAAGCTCGCGCGCAAGCTCCCGGAGAAGGCTAATTTTTATCCGTCGGGAAGCGTGGTATTCCAGCGGCTGGCTTTGGGCAAATTGAACGAATCCGTCGAGCTCTATCAGTTGGCGCGCAAGCGGCGCAGCGCAGTGGCGTGGCACCGTCTGCGGATCGGCCTGAAAGAATTCCGCTACATCGTCGAGAATTTTCTGCCCGAACGATATGAAGCCTGGGCCGGCGACTTGAAAGCCATGCAGGACCAGCTGGGCGACGTCCACGACCTCGACGTGCTGCGCGGCCGGCTGCGCAAGGAAGCCTCGAAACTCCATGCCGAGGCGCTCGCCGGGTGGCTCGAGAAACTCGCGGCGGAGCGAAAAGCGCGTCTCGACGAATTCCTCGCGAAAGCATCCGGGCCCGAATCTCCGTGGCTCGTGTGGCGCGCAGGATTTCAGTGGGGACACGCGCTCGTCGCCGCGTCATTTCCGCAGCGCCGCACCGCCTAGGAGAATCCGAATCGCGACGCCTCAGTTTTTCCGGGTGCTCCATCCTCGGTTTGTGAGGGTGGAGCTTTTGACTTTCCGTCACGATCGCGACAAGCCGCGTGGAGGCGCGGGCCTTTTGAAGGCGCGCGTGGATCCGATCTTCAGGCCCCCAATTTTCGCAGGAATCTCGCGCTCAACAACCACTTCAAATTCCACCGGCTGTGCGCCGACGTTTGCTCGAAGCACGCAACGCCGGCCTTCTTGATCTCCGTGAACGGCCCGCGCGAGCCCGCCAGCTGCGCGATCAGCAGATCGAGATGAGGCGCGTGGCCGAAGAGGGCGATTTCCTTCGCCTTGAGGTGCGAAAGTTCCTTCACGATTTCGGCGGGATTCTGCGCCGGCTTCAGCGACTCGCTCACGCGAATCTTTTCCGGCGAAAATCCCAGCGCCTCGGCGAATATCTCGGCGGTCTGCGCCGCGCGTACGTAGGGGCTCGTGATCAGCGTGTCCGGCTTCGCGCCCAGCGCGCAAAATCCCAGCGCCGCCTCGCGCGTTTTCTGCACGCCGCGCGCGGTCAACGGGCGCTCCGCCTCGGCCGGAGATTTCGGATCGGTGCGATCGACGGCGATGCCGTGGCGGACAAGATAGAGAATCATGATTTACGCAACCTTTTCCTTTCGCTGCACGCGCCGGAACTCCGCCTTGAGGTGAAACTCCTTTTCGAAGAGCGCCGCTTTGCGCTCGAGGCCGGCCACGTCAAGCCGCGTGCCCTCGGCCGCGCGGATCAGGAAAATCGCGCGATGCCCGGCGATCTGCACGTCGACGCCCTCCACGCGCTGCGCGTGCTCCGATTCCAGTTTTTCCGCGATGCGCAGGAGCGACGTGAGCAGCCGCAGCTCGCGGCGCCGCGAGCCGTCGAGCGCGGCGTAAGAAGCGTGCTCGATCTGCGGCTCGGATTTGCAATTGTGGTAGCGGACCAGCCCGCCGACCATGTCGCGCCGCCAGCCGCGCAAGCCGGGAATCTCGCTGTTGCGAATCAAATATTCGCCGTGGCGGTTGTGCGATTTGCGGTGAACGAAGTGTCCGATGTCGTGCAGCATCGCCGCGATTTCCAGCAGCAGCCGATGTTCGGGCCCGAGCTCGTGGATCGGGCGCAGCTGATCGAAGAGCGAAAGCGCGAGGCGCGACACCTGCTCGGCGTGCTGCGCGTCGTAATTCAGCCGGCGCGCGAACCAGCGCGTCCCGGCGAGAAGTTCCTCGGCGCGATCCTTTTCCTCCGCCGACGTTTCGCCACCCGAATATTGCTCGGCGACGAGATCGAGCAGCAGCCCTTCGCGCACGCCCACGCCGGGAACGAGAATCGAGCGCAGGTCGAGCCACTTCGCCACCGTGCCGATGATGATCCCGGCTATGCCGACCACTTCGGCGCGGTCCTTGCGCACGCGAAAGGCGCGCATCCGCCCGGGCACGTCGAGCCGGAGTATCCGCAGCGTCTGGTCCTTCAGCAGCCGCACGTTGATCGTGGGCGTGCGTCCGACCATCGGGCCGGCCGCGATGCGCGCCAGCGCTTCGGCGTTTCCGCCGGAGCCCGCCGCAAACGCGCGCGAAAGCGTCGGCGGCGACGGCATCGCGCTCTTCAGCAGCGCAAGCACGTGCAGCTTCAGCCGCTTCTCGCTGTCTTCATCGATCGCGCCGTCGATCGCATAGGTTTCCATCAGCCGGATCGTCCCCAGCGGCAGCGCCACCCGCTCGCGCACTTCGCCCCGCTCGAAAAAATTGATCTCCAGGCTGCCGCCGCCCAGATCGAAAATCACACGCGGCCGGATCTTGTCGCCGAGCGCCCAGTGCACCGCCGAGCAGACCAGCCGCGCTTCTTCCTCGCTGCCGATCACTTCGAGTTCGATGCCTGATTTTCGCTGGATGCGCTCCATCAGCTTCCGGTAGTTGCGCACTTCGCGCGCCGCGGCCGTGGCTACGGCGCGGTATGCGGTCACCTGGTGCCGGTCCATGCGGTCGCGGAAATGCCGGAAGACGCGCGCGGCCTGCGAGATCGTGTCGTCGTCCAGCAGATGCCGCGTGAAGGCGTTATGCCCCAGCCGGACGGCGGCCCGCTCGCTTTCCAGGATTTCGATGTGGTGCGAAGACGTAGCGCGCGCGATCACCAGCCGGATGGCGTTCGATCCGGCGTCGATCGCTGCCAGATGTACCGGGGCGGCCACTCGTCAGCGCCAGAGGTGCTGCAGCGCGTGCGAAGGCTTGTAGTGCGTTCCGCGGATGCCGAGGTGCGAAGCGATGCGCTTGCGCAGCACCCGGTTCACGTCCGAGACGCTTCCCTCGCCGTCCATTTCGATGAAGCCGTGTCGCTTCGACAAATATTCGAATTCGCGCTTGATCAACGATTGGTAGCGGATGAAGGACTGGAAGAGATCGTTTGAAAGCGACATGTCGCGGCCCGACTCCCAATAGCTGATCGTCTGCGATTTCTTGAATTCGCGGTCGAACGCCACTTCCGGCCGCACGTTGAGCCAGAACGTGAGGTCCGGCCGCAGCGCGATTTCGTAAATCCCGTGCAGGTAGTCCCGCCCGATCCCGCGGACGGCGGCGCGCGCGATCAGCGTAAAGATATAGCGGTCCGCCAGCACAATCAACCCCGATCGCAGCGCCGGCAAAATCCGCCGCTCGAGCTGATCGAAGAAATCGGTGCCGTACATCAGCGCGAGCGTCATGCGCGTCACGGTATTTTCGGCGAGCAGCGCATCAATATCTTCGCCCACCAGAAACGACCGCCGCAGCCCCATCGTCTGCACGGCGAATCCTTCGGACTCGAGCCATTCCGTCAGCAGCGAAATCTGCGTCGAGCGGCCCGAGCCGTCCGTGCCCTCGACCACGATCAGGCTGCCGCTCAGCTCCTCGGGCTTCACGCCCGGCAGCGGGATGCCGTAGAAACGCGAGAGCAGGTCCGTGCCGTTGCGTCCCTTTTTCGAGGACTTGGTCGCGCGCGTGTCCGAGCGTCCGCCCGAAGGGCCGTTCGAGCCCCCGTTCGTGGCAGCAGACGATGGAGAGCCGTTGCGCGTCATTTTCTTTTCTTGGGTGCGAAGGGTGCGAGATTGATTTTTTCCACCAGCAGATTGCGCATCAGCTTCTGCAGCTTGTTCACGCGCGCCGTGCCGTCCATCAGGACGAACCGGTCCGTCTCGATCATCTGGTCGTAGTTGTTGAGGATGCGTTCCTGGAAGATGCGGAAGCTTTCGGCGCGGTCAAGCGAAATGCCGAGGTCCATGCCGGCCTCGTAATATTTCAGCTTCGGCCGTCCGGCGACGATGCGGTTCACCGCCACGTCGAGCGGCGCGCGAAAATAAAATGTAATGTCCGGCACCGGCGCGAAGCTATAGAGATTGCGCAGCCACCGCGGCGAACAGCCGCGAGCGGCGTCGCGCGCAAACGCGGTGTAGACGTATCGGTCCGCGAGCACCAAATATCCGCCGTGCAGCAGCGGCAGGATCTGACGCTCGCAGCGGTCCGCGAAATCCGCCGCGTGCAGCATCGAAAATGTCGTCGGCGTCAGCAGCCGCCGCTGCTTGCCGCGCCGCGTCGCCGATTTCACCAGCGGCGACGAATTCCACTCCGTGAAATGAATCCGGTAGCCGCCGATCTCGAGCCACCGCTTCAGCAGGTACAGCTGCGTGCTTTTGCCTGACCCGTCGATCCCCTCCACCACCACCAGCGCGCCCGGATACTCGCGCTTCGGCGCCGGCGCCTTTTCGGGCGTCGCATCGGTCAGCACGGGAATTTCGGGAGTGACAGTCGCCATGGGGCACACCCAAGCCGCAAAAGTCATCATACGTCCAAAGCCAAGATCGAGCATGAAAATTCTGTGACACGGCGTGGGCGTAGCGGCCATAAACGGCACTCGGTTCTCGACCCGTCAAGCATTCACGCTGGCGCGCCGGCCCTTGACGTGCCGCGAGTCTAAGAATAGACTAGTCTCCGACTAGTGCAAAAGGGAGCAGAAACATGCGGCGAGGCGGAAACACGGTCGGAGCTTACGAGGCTAAGACGCGCTTCTCTGAGTTACTCGCAAAGGTTGAGGCAGGCGAAGAAATCGTTATCACCAAACACGGCTCGGCCGTCGCCAAGCTCGTACCGATCAAGCGGGAGACAACCGCCCAGGAACGCGCCGCCGCTATCGGACGGATTCAGAAATTGAGTGCGGGCCTGTCTCTGGGCGGGCTGAAGGTCAAGGATCTGATCGCCGAAGGGCGGCGATGAGTGCCGCGTTTGTGCTGGATTGCTCGATCGCTATGGCTTGG
Organism: uncultured Acidobacteriota bacterium; assembly: GCA_963743335.1. Taxonomy (GTDB): domain Bacteria; phylum Acidobacteriota; class Terriglobia; order Acidiferrales; family UBA7541; genus Palsa-295. The sequence goes on along the minus strand of CAVUPI010000001.1, from coordinate 399,053 downwards.
CTGTTCCATGACGAGGCGACGCCGAAAACCGCGGCTCTGGTCGCCCGCCTTGAGCGCGAAACCGCGCTCGTGCCGGCATGGTGGTTCATCGAAGTCACGAACGTCCTCGCATTGGCGGAGCGCAAGGGCCGTATCGCGCCGGCGCAGTCCGACGCTTTCATCGCCGACTTGAGCAAGCTCGGAATCGAACGCGACGACGAAGCTGCGAATCGCGCCTTCACAAATTTGCTCACGCTGTGCCGAACGCATGACTTGACCTGCTACGACGCAATCTATTTGGACTTGGCCCTTCGCCGCAACTTGCCTTTAGCGACCCTCGATGAGGATCTACGGAAAGCAGCAAAGAAGCTGGGCTTGCCCCTCCTGGGATAGGCAGGGGGGCTCACCGTTCTGCAGCATTCTCTCGACTTTGACTGAACGAACTGAACGCTACCGCGCTTCGCCCGCCGGCGGAGCCGCCGCCGTCCCCGACGCAGGCGCCGCGGGCACAGCCACATTCCCGTCGAGCGTGAACGTGTACAGTCGCCCCTTGCCCTGTCGCCCCGCAAGCACCGACACATACTCCTTGCCATCCAGCATGTAGCAAACCGGATTCGCGAATCCTGCTTGCAGCTTCACGCTCCACAGCTTCGCGCCCGTATCCGCGCTGAACGCCTCGAAATCGCCGCTATTCGACGCCGCGAACACGAGATTCCCGGCCGTCGTCATCGTCCCGCCGCCACCAGTCGCAGGCACTTTCCACCGCGCCGTTTCCGTCGCCGGATCCCACGCCACAAGAAAATTCCCCGCGGGCGGCGCGGGAGGGCGCGGCGGTGGAGGCGGCGCGCCATTGCCACGGGCTGCGACCGGGCCCGTGCCTCTGCCCGCGGCATCCCGGAAAATGATCCCCCAGTTGTACTCACCGAGCTCCGGCTTGAATTCCGGCGCCTGCACGTACGCAAAGCTCGAACCCATTCCCGGCGTCACGATACACGAGATCGGTCTCGGGATTGAACGACATTCCCTGCCACACGTGCCCGCCGCCCGGCCCCGGCCAAATCACCGTCGGCGTCGTGCCGTAATGCGCCTCGGGATTATCGATCGGCCGTCCGGTCTTGGGATCGAGACCCTTGTTCCAGGTGATTTTCTGCAGCGGCGCGGCCGAAATAAATTTCCCGGTCTTGCGGTCGAGCACGTAAAAGTATCCATTCTTCGGCGCCTGCATGATCACGTGGCGCAATTTCCCGTCGATCGTCACATCCGCGAGGACCAGATCGGCGATCGAATCGTAGTCCCACTCGTCGCCCGGCGTGGTCTGGAAATACCACACGAACTTCCCCGTCCCCGGCTTCACCGCGATGATCGAGCAGATGTACAGATTGTCCTGCCCCATCGCGCTGCGAAATTTCTGGACCCACGGTCCGGCCTGCCCCGTGCCGAAATAAAGGAGATCGAGCTTCGGATCATAGGAGATCGCGTTCCAGGGATTGCCGCCGCCTCCCAATTTCCACCAGGGAATCTCCGGCGACCACGTCTTCGCCGCCGCTTCCATCGCTTTGTTCTCGAATGGTTTCGACGGATCGCCCGGCACAGTGTAGAAGCGCCAGTCGAGCTTGCCCGTCTCCGCGTCGTACGCGGAAATAAATCCGCGCACGGCGAATTCGCCGCCGCCATTGCCGATGATCACTTTGTCTTTCACGATCAGCGGCGCGCCGGTAATGCTGTAGTCGGCGTTCTTGTCCGCCGTCTGGACGCTCCACACCACCTTGCCCGTTTCCGCGTCGAGCGCCACGAGTCGCGCGTCCAGCGTCCCGACGTACACCTTGCCGTCATACACCGCCACGCCGCGATTGCCCGGCCCGCAGCAAAGGCTCGGCCCCGTGCGCACCTTGTCCGGATTTCCCAGCGAGCCCGTCGGAAAATTCTGATGCCCCACGCTCGGGTCCCAGCGCCACTTCTCTTTTCCCGTGCGTGCGTCGACGGCAAACACCACGCCCCACGTCACGGTCGCATACAGCGTCCCATTCGAAATCACAGGGGAAGCCTCGAGCGTCCCGGGCAGCGAATCCGTGTCGTAATACCACGCCAGCCCCAGCCGGTTCACATTCGACGAGTCGATCTGCTTTAAGGGGCTATACCGCGTAGCCTTGTAATTCCCCGCTGCCATCAGCCATTCGCCGCTCTTCCAGCCGTTCAGCAGCGTCGCGTCAGTAACAGCAGCCCCGTCAGGCGCCGCAGCCGCGCGAGGAACCGCAGCATCGCCAGCGGCGTGATGAGCCGCGAGCGCCGGCGCAGCCGAACCCGCGAGCCCTGCGAATATCGCCAGCAACGCCAGTGCAGCCCAAGCCAGTGGACCGCCCGCCGGCAAATGCCGCAGCGTCGCCCGTCCGAATTTTGAGTTTCGCAATTTCATTCCGCATTCCCCCCGACAGCGATCCTCGCGCGCCAGAGCCCCCGCCCTGGCCGCAGCGCAGACATACTAATCCCAACTCGCGCCGATTTCTTCACGTTTATGGAAAAGGTTCCTCATAAAAGTCCGCGGCGGAAGTGAAGAGTTTCTTCAGGGGCTAAAGCCCTGCGAGCGGCGTGTGTTGCGCCGGGGCTGGAAGCCCCGGCCTCCTGAGGAGGGCCTCGATGTCGGGGCCCTTCGCTTCGGATGTGGGAGCTTTCAAGAAGGGGCCCGCGGCTGAAGCCGCGCAACTACGCATCGCTTTTCGAGGGCCTAAAGGCCCACGCTTCCACCGGTTTGCCCTTGCGGGCTGAAGCAACGAAGTCGCAAAGTAAGTGAGCGTCGCTTTTCGCGGGCCTGCCCTTCGACTGTTCTCAGGGGGAAAAGGCCCACGCTTCCACCCTGATTCGGCCGCAGAAACGCGGCTGGCGATTACGTATTCAAACGGATGGAATCCTGGCTCCGCGCGGTATATGAATGACCCATTCGTCGGGCGGTTAAAGCCGCTTAAAACGTCAAAAAAATCCAATTTTGGCAGGATTTTGCATCATGACGAGATATCCGACCCGGGCGGAGCGAACGGCGCGCGCCTTCCGCGGGTACCTGGAGCTGCTGGACGCGGCCGACTGGCTGAAGGCGGAAGTGCGGGTGCCGCTCGCGTCGTTTGGGCTGACGCTGGCGGAATTTCGCACCCTGCACCTGCTGTACCGGGAGGGGGCGCTTCCTATCGTGGAGGTGAGCCGCAGGCGCAGAAGCGAGCGGCACAACCTGGCGGCGACGATCGATCGCCTGGAAGGGTTCGGATGGGCGCGCCGGGCCGTGGTGACGCTGCCGCCGGTGGAATTCGCGCGAGCGCATCTGCCGAAGTCGCGGCAGCACGAAAAGCGGAAGGGCCGGCGGATGATCGTGGTGGGAATGACGGCGCAAGGGAAGAAATTCCTGGGGCAGGTGCTGTCCATTCACTCGAAGCTGGTGAAGGCGCTGATGGCGGCGGCCAACGCCCGCGAACAGGACTCGCTCTTTCGGATTTGCCGCAAGCTGCGCGAGGGCGACCTGGTGAAGTTTTTCCGCGAGATCAAGCGCGAGGATGACGATTGAGCAAGGGGGGCGAGAAGCTGGCTTATGAATATACGCAGCAGAAGCGAAGGCCGGAATCGGGCGCAAGCCTCCCGGACAGGAACGTCGAGCTTCCCCAAGCGGACTTCTGGCCCAGGATTACTTCCGAATAGCCCATGATCCAGGAGCAATCCGGAAATCACGTTCGACAAGCCGACTTATCAGGGCATTACATCCGTCCGTTCCAAGGTCGCTTCTGAACGTGGGCCTTAGTCCCATTCAACGGTGTAATGATATGCCTCATCGAACATTCGGCTGCCTCGCAGGCGCAGGAAGATGCTCATGATGAAGTTGCGGATTCTGGCCTCGCCAGACGTTCGAGCATGTTTCGCGTCGCCGCGTTTGCGGGCCTCGGCTACAAGTTTGCCGACTCGAATCTGACGGTCTCGTTGATAAGCTGCAAACGCGTCTGCGTAGGATGCCTTACGCAGATGTTTTGCAAGGCATATTGCATCCTCAAGTGCGAGCGAGACGCCCTGGCCCGCATGAGGACTGATCGCATGCGCGGCATCGCCGATGAGAACCATGCGTTCTTTCGACCAGGTCTTCAGATCCGGCAAGTCATGGATGGGCCCCCAGAGAATACGCTGGGCGCTACGCAGTATTGTCGGGACGGGGTCGGCCCAGCTGCGATGCCGTTCGATCAGTTGCTCGCGAAGACTCTCGGAATCAACAGCGTGTAGTTCCTCTCGCGATGGTTCCGGCATCCGCTGCTGATGACTCCACCACATTACGGCTGTGGGATCGCCCGGATCGTAATAGCCATAGCCGAAGAAGCCGTTCACGCCATAGATCATGTGTGCCCGAGACTGGAGTCTGCTGATCGCCGGTTGCAGCGCCGGATCCCGTGCGAATCCACCGACGACCATGAGGCCCGTGTAAAAAGGAGGCGGAGTATCAGGGAAGACAGCTCGGCGCGTTTGAGAGTGGATCCCGTCCGCGCCGACGAGAATCGACCCTTCGGCGTGCGAGCCATCCGAAAACTCCGCCGTGACACAGCTGCCGCTGGAGGAGACTCCCTGAAGCCGTTTCGCGTAGTGAATCGGGATATCCTGCCTTTCTAGTTCTTGAAGAATAGTCGCGTGCAGTACAGAGCGGCTGATAAAGATCGCCGGCAAGCCATAGATCGAGGAAGGGCCGTTCGGAAGGCAAGCCAGCTCTTTGCCGGCCTCGTCCTCGAAACAGAATTCATTACTCTCTACGCCCGACGCACGCAGTGATTCGGCAAGGTCGAGTTGGCTCAGTACCCGCATACCGTTGGGGGCGATCTGCAATCCGCCGCCGATATCGGAGACACGCTCGTAGGCTTCGAATACCACCGGTTGGAAGCCAGCCTTCTTCAGGAACAGGGCGATGGCGGGACCCGCGATGCCGCCCCCGATTATGAGTACGCTGGGTTTTGCCATTGCATATACTCCGTGGTGCGCAGGGATATTATTTACCTAGGCTGTTAAATATCTTAGGAGCTAAGATAATGTCAAGCTCGAATTCGACGCGTGCCAAGCAATCCAAAAGGAGCGCCCTGTTGCGCCGTGTCGGGCACGAACTCGGCCGTGAACTGGCAACGACAAGCATCTTCTTCCATACCCTGATAGCGGGGAAGGTCGGCCTCAATGCGACCGATACGCGATGTCTGGATATCCTGGCCCGGTCGCGGCCAGCTTGCATGACTGCTGGAGGGCTCACAGAGGCATCCGGTCTGACGACCGGGGCAATCACGGGAATTCTCGACAGATTGGAGCGCGCTGGTTTCGTGAAACGGACGAAGGACGGGAGCGATCGGCGCAAGGTCCTGATCGAGCTGGTGCCGGGTGAAATGGCAAAACTGACCAGACTCTACGATGGTTTAGGAAGCAGCATGGAGTCACTTGCGGCGCGATATTCCATAACAGAGCTTCAGATGATCGAGAGTTTCCTCAGCGCCAATCTAAGCATCTTGAATCAGGAGATTGCTCGTCTGACTGGCTTGGAGTCAGCAATGCACCGCTGAAGGGGTCCAATCCGAAGCAATGCTGGGCGGGGCTGGCATCGAAAGTCGTCATAAACGCGCTTGTATTGACTGATCAGGCCAACTTCCGTGTTGTCGGCAATTCGTAAGTTGGCCTGAAACGGGGTTATGGGAAATTGGGTCCAGAGCCAAGCTTCCGCTTCCACCGCCTTCCGACGCCTGAGTCCTAAGCTCCAGCTCCCGGAGCGTATTTCTCGGCGAGCCGAGCGATGGTGTTGAACCCGCGGAACGTGGCGCTCAGCTTCAGCGTGCGCTCGAAGCGCGCGTTCGAGAATTTCGATTCGGTTTGCTTGCACGTGCAGAGCCAGTAGAGCTCGCGGCCGTGGACGTGGAAGTCGTCGATGTCCGTGCGCATGGCCATGAGGAGCTTTTGGGCGGCGGCGTGGAGCGGGGCGGCGAGGAAGCCGACGCAGAGCGTGGGCGCGGCCGCGATGCGGGCGGCGTCAAACGGCTGGTAGCGCGCGATGGCGGCGACTTCCGCTTCGCTGCGCAGGAACATTTTCACTTCGTAGCCCAGCGCCTCTTCGAGGTGCGCTTCGATCTTGCGCTCGAGCGCGGCATCGTCCTTCGCGCTCGTCGTGAAAATCACGTTGCCGCTGTTGATGAACGTCTCCACCTGCTCGAGTCCCAGCTTCTCGAAATGGCCGCGCAGCGCCGCCATCGTCACCACGTGCCCGCCTACGTTGATGGCTCGCAGAAATGCGATTCGTCTCGGCATCGGCTGAATCTGAAATCCTGAAATTTCAAATCTGAAATTCGCACCGCGCCTGCTCGCACGACCGGACGCGCCCGCTTGCCGCGGCATGGCAAGAATCTTTGTAGGTCGCGGCTTCAGCCGCGACGTCAGCCGCAACAACCCAACCGGCTTTAGCCGCTGAAGCTCCTCTTTCCTCTCTTGCGCGTTCGTTCGACGTCGCGGTCCATCGCCGCCGCCTGCTTGCGCGGCATGGGCAAATGTGCCACGTTGGAACGCGAGGCGCAACCGCGATGCCGAAAGATCCGACGGCGCAGCAGGAGCCGAACGCAACGCCCGAGCGGATCAGCACCGGCTGTTGTATCGCGGGCGGCGGCCCCGCCGGGATGATGCTTGGTTTTCTTTTGGCGCGTGCCGGCGTCGACGTGACCGTGCTCGAAAAGCACGGCGATTTCCTGCGCGATTTTCGCGGCGACACAGTCCATCCTTCGACGCTCGAGGTTTTGCACGAGCTCGGCCTTCTCGAAGATTTCCTGAAGCGGCCGCATCAGGAGGTGCGCGAGCTTGTTGCCTACGTCGGTCAACAGTCCGTGCCCATCGCGGATCTTTCGCACCTGCCGACGCAGTGCAAATTCATCGTCCTGATGCCGCAATGGGATTTCCTGAACTTCCTGGCGGAGAACGCGCGGCGCTATCCCGGATTCCACGTGCGGATGGAATGCGAGGCGACGGACATTCTGGTCGATGGAGATTGCGTCAAAGGAGTTCGCGCCACGACGAAGCAGGGAGAGTTGCACGTCCGCGCCGATCTCGTGGTCGCGGCCGATGGACGCCACTCCACCATTCGCGCCAAGGCGGGATTCGAGGTGATGACGCTCGGCGCGCCGATCGACGTCCTCTGGATGCGAATCCCGCGCACGCCGAGCGATCCGCCGCAGTCTCTCGGCCGCGTCGATGCCGGCAAATTTCTCGTGATGATCAATCGCGCCGATTACTGGCAGTGCGCCTACGTGATCCCGAAGGGCGGATTCGACGCGATTCGCGCGGCCGGCCTCGCCGGTTTTCAAAGCGACATCGCCCAGATCGCGCCGTTCGTTTCCGATCGCGTCGCCGAGCTGAAAACTTGGGACGACGTCAAGCTGCTGTCCGTAGCGGTGGATCGATTGCGGCAATGGTATCGCCCCGGGCTGCTGTGCATCGGCGACGCCGCCCACGCCATGTCACCCATCGGCGGCGTAGGAATCAACCTCGCCATTCAGGACGCGGTCGCGGCCGCCAACTTGCTGGCCGCGCCGTTGCGCAGCCGAACGGTTTCGATCCGCGATCTCCGGAAGGTGCAGGAGCGGCGCATGTTTCCCACGCGCGCCACCCAACGCCTCCAGGTGTTTGTTCAGGACCGCGTCGTCACCCCGGCCTTGAAGAGCAAAACGAAGATCGCGAACTTGCCCCTGCCCTTGAAACTCCTACGCCGGTGGCCGCTGCTGCGCCGGATTCCGGCTCGCATCGTGGGAGTGGGATTCCGGCCGGAACACGTGAAGACTCGGGCCTCCGGCCGCGAAAATGCGGCCGCGCCGGCCCGATAAAGTGCAAGAACCCGCCAATTTCGAGCATTTGGGGGCCGGTTAAGCCCCCGCCAGGGGGGTGGTGGAGTCCCCTGTTATTGCAGAAAATACGAGGCTCGCCGCACTGGTGATACGATGCGAACGGTGAGGACAAAAACGCGATGGCGACGAACTTCAGCAAAGAACTCGCGGTAAAACCGGGCAAAAAAGTGCGTCTCTCAGACTGGGATCCGGAGGACACGCTCGGCTGGGACAAAGGTCACAAGACCAAGGCGGCCCTCGAGAAGACCATCGAGAAGCTCGACAAGCTGCAGTACCTCCTCTACGCGGAACACAAGCGCGCGCTGCTGGTCGTCCTGCAGGGGCTCGACGCCGCGGGAAAAGACGGCACGATCCGCCACGTGATGGCCGGCGTGAATCCGCAGGGCTGCAAAGTGACGCCGTTCAAGAAACCGTCGGCGGAAGAAGCCGAGCACGATTTTCTGTGGCGCATCCACAAGGCGGTGCCCGAGCACGGCGACATCGGAATCTTCAACCGCTCGCACTATGAAGACGTGCTCGTGGTGCGCGTCCACGATCTGGTGCCGAAGGACGTGTGGTCCCAGCGCTACGGCCAGATCAACGACTTCGAAAAAATACTGGATGAGAACAACGTGAAAATTCTGAAGTTTTTCCTGCACATCAGCAAAGACGAGCAAAAACGCCGTTTTCAGCAGCGTATCGACGATGTCGACCGCCGCTGGAAGATTTCCGAGGCCGATTTCGCGGAGCGGAAATTCTGGGACGACTACACGAGAGCCTATGAAACGGCGCTCGAAAAGTGCAACGGGCCCCACGCGCCCTGGTACGTGATTCCGTCAAACAAGAAGTGGTTCCGCAACCTCGCCGTCTCGCACATCATCACCGAGACGCTCGAAGGCATGAACATGAAATTCCCGCCGCCGACCGTCGACATCAAAAAATTGAAGTGGAAGTAAGCGAAAGGAACGCGCGAGCCGGGATCCGGTGGTAACCGGTCCCGGCCCACGCGAGGATTTCAGGCGGAGAGAGCTCGCCGCGCGAACTGCGGGTTGCGAGGCGTGCTCGCCAGTTGAAGCGGCGTACGCTCCACGACCACTGGTCCCAGGGTGCGACGCCCGGACGCCTCCGATGCGGCTTCGGCGTTCATGTCGTCCATGGAAGGGCGCAGGAATCCGGCCGCCCGGCGGGCGAGTTCGGCGCGGTTGTCGACTCCGAAACGGCTCAAGAGCGATGAGATATGGAACTTGACGGTGCGCACGGTGATGTTGAGCTTGGAAGCGATCTCCTTGTTCGCCTTGTTGCGGATCACGGAGTGGAGAATTTCCTGCTGCCGCGGGCTCAAGCAGGACGGGCTGGCGACGGCGCGGCCTTCTTCGAGGAGTTCCTTGGCGCGCGACTGCAGGCGATTCGCGAAGGTGCGTTCGGCCGCGACAAGAATTTCGAAATCGTCCGGATCGGAGCCCCGGACCAGGCATTGCATGGCGAGCAGGCCGGCCATGCGTTCGACGGTGCAATTCAGATCGTCGGTAGATTCCGCGCGAAATCTTGCGGCGCCGGTGGAGCGTTCGCAAAACACAAACGAGCCGGGGCGGTTGACGTCTGACTTCTTTGGTTGAGTGGTGAACTTCGGAAGAGCTTTCTTCAAGTGTAGGCCTTTCCCGTTCTGCCCTAGCGGGCAAAATCACTGGTTTAACTGCGCTTTGCTGCGACACTACAAACTGAGCTGGTTTGCTGCGCAAACGGGAACTTCTAAAGCTATCGAGGAACGCCGAAGATTTGGCGTGCCCCGGATTTGCTGACTTTGTTGCGAGGGCCGCTGCTCGCGGAGGCAGATGGTATGCCAAACGCTATCGCATTTGTAACGCGTTTTGAATGAGGCGTATACACCGCGGCTTGCATACAGCAATACCTGTATCATGTGTAGAAAGTGCGTGACCCGGGAAATTTCTGCCGTAGTGGAGCTGTAGTGGCCGCTTTCATTGGCTGCGGCCGACTCGCTATAATCCGGCGCGCATGAGGAAATCGAACGTGATCGAGCGAATTTTTCGAGCGCGATGTGACGCGTCGCGACGCGGAGGGGCCAAATCCGCGATTTTCTTGCTCGCGTTTGCCGGAATTGTCACCGCCGGGCCGGCTGCGTTGGGCCAGAACGGTACGATCAACCTACCGCCGGGCTGGAAGCAGGTGCCGCAGGGCACGGGAGCGTGCGTGGTCGGCAAATCGTGCGCGGAATTGGCTCCGGCAATGATGAAGAGCGCGCTTGGCGCGTCGCCCCTTGAGGAGAATTTGCGGTATCTCACGGACACGATCGGCGGACGCGTGACGGGCTCGACGGACGCGGATCGCGCCGTGAGCTGGGCCGTCGAAGCTTTGCGGCATGCGGGCGTGGACGAAGTGCACACGGAGAAGTTCGCGGTGCCCGTGGGATGGAGCGAAGGACACACGCATGTGGACGTGCTCTCGCCGGAGCCTTTCCTAGTACGTATAGTCTCCACCGGATGGTCGCCTGCAACGCCAGAAGGCGGAATTACCGCCGATGTTGTCGACGTTGGCGACGGGGACGATGCCGGATTTGCGAGGGCTGGAACTGCTGCAAACGGCGCGATCGTGCTGGTGCACACGAAAGTGCTCGCGACGTGGCAAGACCTCGCCGACGAATACCGGATCGATCCGCCAATCATCGACCGAGCGAAAAAAGCCGGGGCGGCTGCAATCTTCTGGATGGCGACGCGGCCCGATCTGCTGCTGTACCGGCACACGTCTGCGCTCGACGGGCAGCTCGCGTCCGTTCCGCAGGCGATCGTGGCGCGGGAAGATGCGGAGCGAATGGCGCGCTTCCTGGTCTCCGGGCAAAAGGTGCGCGTCCATTTCGATATGCCGAACCATGTGAGCAGCGGGTCGGCGGAAGCGGAGAACGTGGTGGCGGAAATTCGCGGGCGCGACAATCCGGACGAGTTCGTCCTGCTGGGCGCGCACCTCGATTCGTGGGACCTGGGAACGGGCGCGCTCGACGATGGATGCAACGTGGCGATGCTGATCGACGCGGCGCGCGTGATTCATTCGTCGGGGTCGGTGCCGCGGCGCTCGATCCGATTCGTGCTGTTCACGGGGGAAGAGCAGGGCATGCTCGGCTCGCGGGCCTACGTGGAAGCGCACGAGACGGACCTCAACAACATGGACGCGGCGGTGATATTCGACGAGGGAGACGGGCCGATCACGGGATTCTCGCTGGGCGGGCGGAAGGACGTGCTCGCGGCGGCGCGGACGACGCTCGATCCGCTGCGATCGCTTGGCGTGAAGGATTTCACCCTGGACGCGGGAGTGGACACCGACAACTTCGATTTCCTGCTGGAGGGCATTCCGACTCTGGTGGCGAATCAGGAGCCCGCAAACTACATACTGAACTATCATGCGGCGTCGGACACATTCGACAAGGTGGACATCGCGCAACTGAAACGCAATGTCGGGATCGCGGCCGTGACGGCTTATGCGCTGGCGGATGCCGAGACGCGGGTCGGTCCCCGGCAGACGCGTCCGGAGATCGAGCAGCTGATGAAGGACACGAACCTGGGCGAGGACATGAAGATCGAAGGATTCCGGCCGGCATGGGAAAACGGCGAGCGTGGGAGACAGCCGTAACGCAGGTCCGCTAGAATGAATAAAGTGGAGATGGCGGCGGTAAATCCAGACATCAGCGGGAATCGCGGAACCGATGCGCCGGCGCGCGAAAGGCGGCGGATTCTGGCCCTGGACTATGGGCGCAAGCGGATCGGCCTGGCGGTATCGGATGAGTTGCGGCTCACGGCGCAGCCGCTGCAGACGCTGATGCGGAAAAACCGCGCGGAGGACGTCCGGCGCCTGCGGCAGATTTGCCGCGAACAGGGTGTGGCGCGTATCATCGTCGGCCACCCGGTGCATATCACCGGCGAGGCGGGAGAGATGGCAGAGGAAGCGGCGCGATTCGGGGCGCGGCTTCGAAAGGAACTGGGCATCGAGGTGGAGCTATTGGACGAGCGTCTGACGAGTTGGGAGGCGGAGCAAATGGTGGGCGGCACGAGGGTGCGAGGGCGGGATCGAGCGCCGATTGACGACGTGGCTGCCGCAATTCTGTTGCGCGAATATCTCGAGCGCCAGCCGCCGGTGCGGGGCGCTATCACGGAGAAGGTTTAGCCGACTATGAAGCGGCTTGGCCTGCTGGCACTGCTGGCGATTGCGGCGTTAGGCGCCGGCGCCGGATGGCTCGATTCGCAGATCAGCCGTCCCTATCGCGGGCATCGGCCGGAGAAAGTTTTCGTCGATATTCCGCGCGGGGCTTCGCGATGGGACATTGCCGGGATTCTGCGGATGGACGACGTGATCCGCAACCGGCTGGCGTTCGCGCTCTTCAGCGTGTGGCACTATCGCAGACCGATTCAAGCAGGCGAATATTATTTCGACCAGCCCGTAAACACGCGTGAAGTTTTCTGGAAGATGGCGCGCGGGCGGATTTACATTCGCTCGATCCTGGTGCCCGAGGGCTGGACGAGTTTCGACATCGCGGATGAAATTCAGGCGCAGGGGATTTGCGACCGCGACGAATTCCTGGCCGCGACGCACGACACGTCGCTTGTTTCCAATATCGCCCCGACGGCGCACAGCCTTGAAGGATTTTTGTTCCCTTCGACGTACGACTTCACGCGGCACAACTCGTGCGACCAAGTCGCGAAGCGCATGGTGGGGAACTTCCGGGCCGTATGGGATTCGATTCGGCCGCCAGATGGGCAGCAATTGCCGGACGGGCTGACGCCATTGCAGGTGGTGACGCTGGCGTCGCTCGTGGAGCGGGAAACGCCGGACGCGGAGGAGCGGCCGCTCGTGGCCGGCGTCTTCTACAACCGGCTGCGCAAGGGAGTGCCGCTGCAGTGCGATCCGACGGTGCAATACGCGCTGGCGCTCGAGGGACATCCGATCAAGGACGTGAAGCCCAAGGATCTGCAGGTCGATTCGCCGTACAACACGTATACGCACGCGGGCTTGCCTCCGGGCCCGATCGCGAATCCGGGTGAGGCGTCGCTGCGAGCGGCGCTGGCGCCCGCGACGACCGATTACCTCTATTTTGTGGCGAACGACCAGGGCGGCCACTTTTTCGCGCGCACGCTCGCGGAACACGATCGCAACGTCGCGCGACTGCGACACCGCCTGAATGCCGACGCAGCGGGCGCGGATGCCGCATCGAAGAAGACGACGCACTAAGGAAGCACGTGAGCGCAGAGCACACGCACGAAGATTCCCCGGACCGGTCTTCGACCAAGAAGGCCCTGATCCTGGAAGCGGCGGAGGCGCTGCGGACGCCGAGATTCACGCCGGCGGAGATCGAGCAGATCCGCAGGCAATTGATCGCGCAGCTCGGCGAGAAGGGCAAGACCTCGCCTGACTATATCGTGAGCGTGCTCGAGGAAGCGGGGATGCGCGTGGTGTGGTCGACGCGCGCGGATACGGAAGGACGCTACGAAGAGGAGTTTGCGGACCTGCTGCACTTCTCGACGCTCGAAGAAGCGGAAATGTGCCTCGTCCGGCTTGATGAATTGCTGCGGAAATTCGCGATCGAAGGGGAGCAGGCGGCCGCGGAGCGCGTTCGCGAAGTGGCGCGGCTGGGGAGGCGGCGCGCGGAAATGATCGCGCGAAATCACAAGGTGGACCCGGAGAAACGCGAGGAGAAGGAAGAGATCGCGCACTGGTTCGCCATCTGGCTCGAAACTCCGGACACGTTTTTCGACTGGCTTGAGGTCCGGAAGGAATCGCCCGGCTTCAAGAAATTCGCTCATGCGGAAGGCGACGAATAGTGGGGCACCTGCTGGAAATCGAAGCGCTCGACCTGGGGCCCGGGGCGAAGGCCGTAGGGCTCGAGCTGACGGAAAATGACGAAAACCGCGAGCCGGTCCGCGGACCCGACGCCGCGCGGATCTGGAGCCGGGTGCTGCCGGCGGCGGCTGGGCAAGAGCCCTGGGTGCTCGATTTCTTCAGCCACGTCGATCGCGTACGCGATTTCTGCGACCGCCACGGCGTTGCCTACCGGGAAGCGAGCGCCCGATCGCTCGTGATTCCGGCGCCGGAGCCAGAAGCGCTCGAATCCCTGATCGACCGGTTCCAGGCGGAGACTTTCGGTGCGCGGGCAGGCGGCTCGGCCGAATCGGGAGATGCCGAACTCGAAGGCGAGCTCGCGCGGCGAGGCGTGGACGCGTACGACAAGGCATTCCCCAAGTACTTCTTCTGCGCGGTCTGCGGATTTGAGAATGGATCGCTGGTGATGCTGAGCGAAAAGCTCTGGGCCAGCGAGGTGATCCGTCGGGTGCGACCGGTGCTGAAGGGCCTGGACGTCGAAATTCTGCTGCCCGCCTAGGCTAACCCGCTACGCACGTAGTTGATACGTTCGCTACCCTAGTCCTTCCGTACCATTTTCCCCGCCAGACGTTCTAGTACACTTGTTATTGAGCCGATCTATATGACGCCCCCGCCAGGTGGTGAACTATCTGTGTCGAGCGAGCCGACGATACCGAACGCACGCGCCTTTGTGAGGAGCCTCAATGTCCTGTTTAAGTACGCCAGACTCTATGGGTTAGAGCACGCGCGGTCGGCGGCACAGTTCAATTCCACGTGGAACGAGCTTGAGGAGGCGGTGCGCCAATCGGGCGATTCGGGTCTCCTCCTCGGCGCTTCCGGGTCGCAGCTCCTGCTGGATGGCGTACCTCTTGAATCAACCGCTGCCGAGCGCAGCTTTGCCGAGCTGCTGAACGCGGCGGGCGTCGCGAGCATCTGTTTCCAATCGACAGTGCGGCGCGATGAGTTCTCGAGCCTGGTGCGAGTGTTCATGGAGACGGGGCCGCGGGTCGCCCCACTGAGCGACCGACTGGAAGAGCACTTCGGGAAGAAGAACTCGGGCGGAATCCGGATCAACGAGATTCGTTTCATCGCCGAGGATGCGGGCTTCTCGGACGCGCGCATGGCGGCGCAGTTGACGGTAAGGACGCTCGGCGCGGACGCCGACCGCGTGCAGGACTGGTTCCGCAGCCCCGAAAAGATGATCCAGCTGATCGCGGCGGCCGAAGGCGCGCACGGCGGGGGCGGCAGCGGGACGGGAACGGGAACGGGCACCGGCAAGCGCACTGGAAGCTTCTACGACCGCGGGCCGGGCGGCGGCGAACCGGCTGCCGAAGATGTGGAAGGTGGAACGGGCGCGGCCGTCGATTATTGGCTAGGTTCGGGCGTTACCGTCGAGCCTGGCGCAGCGCTCGACGCGGGTCCGAGCGCGCCGGGCGACCCGCTCAACGAAGCGCAGATGCAGAACCTGCTGCGGATGCTCGCGCAGTTTGGCGAGGCGGCGCACGGGCCAGACGCGCGCCCGCATTTGGAAGCGGCCAGCTGGCAGCAACGATTCGCGACACTGCCGCAAAACGCGCAGGTGACGCTGCGGCAGGCGCTGGCGAGCGTCGCGGCCAAGACTCCCTCGGCGAAAGTGGACGAGGCGATGCTGCTGCGTCTGGCGGAAGACCTGGCGATCCGCTTCGCGCTCGACCGGTTCCAGCGCGGCGAGGTGCGGGTGAACGCCGTCCGGCAGATGCTGGACAAGATGGGCCACGAGCTCGAAACGCTGCGCAAGCTGCTGAAGGCCCGCGAAGAGAAGATGAGCACTGCGGGGATTTCGGTGGAGTCGCACGCGGACGTGCTCGACCGGCAGTTCTGGGCGGCCGTGCCGGAATCGGGGAAGCGCGCGGTGCTGACGTCGAGCGAGGCATGGTGCATTCCGCCGCGCAACGTGCAGCAATACGTGGAAGAGTTGCTGGGGCGCGGCGAATCGGAGGCCGCGGGTGACGTGCTGCTGAAATATGCGTCGTGTGTGCGCAGCAGGGACGCGGAAGCGCGCAAGAAAGCCGCGATCGGCCTGGGGCAGCTCGCGGAACTCTACAGCAAAGCCGCCAGCCAGAGATTGCAGGACGCGCTCGCCCAGATCGGCCAGCAGCTCTTGGCCGAAAAGGACCCGGAGCTGCAGACGTTGTTGGGAGCGGCGTTTGTGCGGCTAAGCCAGGAATCGGCGCAGCGGCGTTACTACCGCGCGATGCAGCAGTCGCTCGACTCGCTGGCCGACCTCGAAGAGCTGCGGCCGAGCTGGGCGCAGAGCCTGCGGCCGCGCATCGGCGTCGAGAACCGACTGCCGGAATTCGTGGAAGAAGCGCTCACGGCGGAGGCGATGCCCGAAGGGCTTGTCGCCGTGCTGAGCCGCATCCCGGATGGCGCCGGCGAGCATCTAGCGGTGCGACTGGCGCGCTCGGGGCGCCGCACCGAACGCGAGAATATCGTCCAGCTGGCCAAGGCCGTGGGCGGAGCGTGCGCGCGGCATTTGCGCGAAATCTTCAAGTCCGACGCGCCGGCGAAAGCCGCGGTGGTGGCGGGGCTGCTGAGCCGTCTCGATCCTGTCTCGATGGAAGAATTGCTGCCGATGCGCTTGCGGCACAGCGGGCGGAGCTTTCACGACGCGATTGTGCGCCAGCTTTCGGTGGCCGGGGCGCCGGAG
Organism: uncultured Acidobacteriota bacterium; assembly: GCA_963743335.1. GTDB lineage: Bacteria > Acidobacteriota > Terriglobia > Acidiferrales > UBA7541 > Palsa-295. The sequence goes on along the minus strand of CAVUPI010000001.1, from coordinate 382,676 downwards.
CGCGGGCGGCTGCTGGCGAATTCGCTCGAGCTGCTCGACGTGGCGGCCGTGTCGCTGGCGCTCGATGAAATCGGGATGTGCGGCGATCCGGCGACGACCGCGACGCTGATCCGGCTCGCGATGGGCGACCTGCTGCCGCAGGGCGCCGACTATCTTCGCGTGAAGGCGATCGAGGCGCTCGGGCGGATGCGGGCGGCCGACGCGGAGGCGCCGCTGCGGAATTTCGTCGAGGCGCGCAGAGCTTTCGGCTGGACGTATCCCGAAGAGATTCGCATGGCGGCCGCGCAGGCGCTCGCGAAAATCGATCCGGATTGGATCAAGACGTTCCTGCCGCAATCAGGCCTCGATGCTGACGTGATGGCGCTCGCGCCGCTCGACCCGATTCCCGAGCGCGACGTGGTGCGGCATCGCCGCTACCGGAGAATCCGGCTACCGCGCAGCGTGCCGGCGGTGGTGACGTCCGCGCGGGGGAAATATCCTTCGTCGATCAGCGTGATGAGCCTTGAGGGCGGGCTGTTGAGCGGGGACGTGCAGCTCGCGGTGGGGACCGAAGCGACGCTGAAGATTCCCGCGGGATTGCGGTCGATCAGCATGCAGGCCGTGGTGCGATTCGTGAGGCCGCACCAAGCCGGATTCGAGATGGTCGGAATGGAACTCGAAGACCGCGCGAAACTGCGGCGGCTGCTGATCTCGCTCGGCAACGTCGACACGGATCCGAAATCGCCGCGCTAGATTTTTTCTGCCGTCGTCCCCGCGCTACGTTTCGGGCAGATCGTCCGCCGATACCCACCAGCCGTGCACCTGACTGTAGGTGCGGAACGGCAGCCGGACTTTGGCGATGGGCCCGTCTTCCATGTGCTGGGCGTCGACGATAATGAGATCGGCGCGGCCTCCCTCGAGCAATCGGTTCGCGACGCCCACGAGATAACCATCGCCCTCCGCGGCATCCTTGCTGCGCGGCACGAAGCAGCATTCCTGCAAGCTCGAGTCATCGCCGATCCAGAATTCGGACGTGGTGCGCGTGGCGTGGTCGAAGCGCGTGTAGGAATTGGTCGGCCGAAAGGCTACGTTGCCAAGTTTCGGGTTGAGCGGTTTCGTGGGATCGGAGGTCGGCATGAAGCCGTAGCGATAGGGAATCGTCTGATAGCGGTCGTCCTGGCGGGGCAAGGCGCCGGTCTGCGGGAAAAGCTGCTCCATGCCGTAATCGCGCGGAGTCTTGTCCGAGACGTCGACGGAGAGGCGATGGACGGTGCCGGCTGCCGATTTCGGATCGAATGGCTCGCCGTGAAGATTCGGGAAAAAGGGGAATTGATTCTTCAGCGCCATGTCCATATCGACGTAGATCTTGTTGCCGTCGTTGAAAGCGCCCATCACGTGCGTGGCGCAGCGTTCGGGTCCCTTGAACCAGCGCAGATCCTTGCCGTCGCCGCCGCGCTCCATCACGCCGAACCAGGTGGGGAGCGTGGAATCCCAGGCGAAATGCACCTGGCCCTCCTTCATGCGGGCGACGTTGGTCGCCATCGGAATGCAGAGGAAGGCCACGTATTTTTGCGTGACCGCGAAATCGTGAATCATGCCGACGTAAGGAACTTTAATCCATGCTTCCCAGGTGATGTGACCCTTGGCGTTTGCGGAGAAGACGTAGACGTCATCCGTATCGAGCCCCTTCGCTTCGTAGCCGTAGGAGATCATTTCGCCGGTGGCGTGATCGAATTTGGGGTGAGCGGTATGCGTGAGGCTGTGGAAGCCGCCGCCGAAGGTGTAGTAATTGTCGACCGTCTCGAGCGTGAGCGGGTTCATGGCGACCGGCGGGCTGTCTTCCTTGAGGGAGAAGAGATAGCCGTGGTGATAGACGACGTGCGTATTGGCGGTGCCGCGGCTGACTCCCTTGACGCTGGGATCGTCGGTGAAAGGATTGCGGTACATGCCGAAAAGACGGCGGCGCGCTTTCTCCTGGGCCTCGAATCGCTGCGTCCGCGGATAGCGGCTCTTGAAGTCGACGTGGCCGTTTGAGATGCGGAACATGCTCACGTGGCCCTCGCCGTCGAAGGGGATATTGCCCTTCATCGGGGGATACTGCCAGTCCGGACCGACGCGGTAGAACGCGCCGTCGATGTTCAGGGGGATTTCGCCCTCGACGTCGCAATCGTGAATGTCGCACTCGCTGCGAAATGGGCCGCCGCCACCGAGCCCTGGAGGATTCGAGAAATGCACAGTTTCAGCCTTCGCCGGGGGCGTGAACGACAAGCCGCCTGCGACGGCGCCCGTGCCCGCCGCGGCGAGCGTTCCGATAAAACTACGGCGATTCATTCCCGCGCCCTTGACGGCGCTCTTCGGCTGCTTCGGTTTGCGGCTCATGTTCCCCCCTTGCGTCGGGAAGTATGTCTCAGGGCGGGGCCCGCTTGCAAGCGTCTCCGGAAAACGGAAGGGACGGAAGGTCGAGACGGTACGCGCGGCTTAGTCGGCTGAAATGCGACGCTCCGGAGCCGGAAGCATCGAAGGCACGATACGGCGGAAGGGCAGCACGCTGAAGAATTTCTCGCGGCAGGGATCGCAGCGATATGCAGGCAACGCCAGCATGCGCTTCAGGAAGAGCAAGGCGCCCTTTTCCACGCGGTCTCGCGAGATATGCTGGAGATCGAAATTGCCGCAGCGGGGGCAGTGCGCGTAACGCGTAAAGGGAAGCGCCACACTCTTCGCGTAAAAGCGGAGATCGCAGGAATGGCAGCGCCAGGGACGCAGGGCGGTCAAGCTGGCGAAGAAATCGGAAATGCCACTACGACGAGAACGGAAGCAGTCGCCGCTTCGGCATTGAGGGCAGATCATAGGAGCGGTCGCCTCCCCCTAATAGGACGGCGCATGACGGATGATACTCAAAGCGTACTGTATTTACTGGGTACGATCCTACCGCACGAGGCCGAGTCCCCGTGCAGGGGAAAATCTATCGTGTGCTTACTATACAACGCAGGCGGGTTAGAGGCAATCCGCGGTATAAATGAAGTTGCGAGAGGACTCCATGCCCGACTATACCGCCGAACACGCACGCGCCGGCATCGATGCCAAGCTTCCGAAGCTGGAAACCTGGCCGAATCAGTTCCCCGGCTACGAAATCACGACTCGCTATCCGGAGTACACGTCGATCTGCCCGAAGACGGGCCTGCCCGATTACGGCGCGATTACGATTCGCTACCAGCCCAATAAGGTGTGCCTCGAGCTCAAAGCTCTGAAGATGTACCTGCTGGGCTATCGAAATCTGGGAATCTTCTACGAAAACGCGGTGAACCGCATGCTGCGGGACATCGTGGCGGCGGCGCGTCCCGTGTGGTGCGAGGTGACCGGCGAATTCACGCCTCGCGGGGGATTGGTCACTACGGTTGCAGCGCGCTGGCCGCGCGGCGGGGTCGGCCGGAAGCGCGCCGGAAAGTGATCGAGCGGGCGCGACTCTAGCGAGTCGCCGCCCGCGCTTTGTAGGCGACCCGGAAAGGCCGCGCCGCAAATGGTTAAGGGCAAGTTGATGCGCGATTCGAAGGGCTGCGCGGATGCACTCGCGTCAAGCCTTGGCGGCGGCCATCGCCTTCACGGCCTCGGTCGAGAGCGCCTGGCCGCCGATGCCCCACTCGCCGCTCTTTACGTCCTCGATCACCACCCACGTCACCTTGCGCATGTTCTCCCCTTCGATCGAGACCATCGCTTCGGTGAGTTTCGAGATCATCTGCTGCTTCTGCTCGTGCGTGAATACGTCCTCGATCAACTTCACTTGAATTAACGGCATCGCATTCCTCCAGTTTTCTCGTGGCCGGCTTCGCTTTCGCTCTGGCGCGACCGCTGCGTTCCATGCCGAGCAATCTATACAAGACGGCGGATTTTGTCATGAGGAGCGGATGAGAAAATCATGAGGAAAAAGCTCCCCGTGACCCGAAGCTCCCCGCGTCTGACGACTCTTTTTCGAAGCTGAGGCGCGGGCCGGCAGGGTTCCGGATTTCGGGCTCGGACATACTCCTGTATCTCTTCGCAAAGCGTGGCCGGGAGGGCTAGAATGCCGTTGCCGTAGGGCAAATGCCATGAAGCAGCGCGTGGAACACGTGATCGCGGAGCAGGCCTCTCGGACGTTCGTCGGACGAGGCGATGAGATTCGCCTGCTCCTGAAAGCGATCGAGGATTCCGGGCCAACCGTCTTCTACGTGCACGGCATCGCCGGGATCGGGAAATCGCGGCTCCTAGCCGCGTTTGCGGAACAGGCGCGCAGCCAAGGAACGCGCACGATCACCTTGGACTGCCGCGCCGTCGAGCCAACCGAGCAAGGATTCCTGCGCGCGCTGGCATTGGCCCTGCGAACGAAGATCGCGTCCGCGCAAAACGCTGCAAAGAAGCTGGCCAGCCGGAACGGACGCACGCTGCTGGTTCTCGATCATTACGAAGTTTTGCGGCTGCTCGATTCGTGGCTGCGCCAGACGTTCGTTCCGCAATTGCCCGAAGGTGTGCGTTTGATTCTGGCGAGCCGGGAGCCGCCGGGGCCGGCGTGGCGCTCGGCGCCGGGCTGGCAGCGCCTGCTTCGCACGATCGAGCTGGACGCGCTCTCCGACAAGGACGCGATCGAATTGCTCGCACGCGCCGGCATTCCCGAACAGCGAGCAAAACGCATCAACGGAGCGGTTCGCGGCCATCCTCTGGCGCTGACGCTGGCTGCGTCAACCATGGAAAGTCAGCAGGAGCGCGTGCTCGAGAATGTCGCGATCCAGCGGGTGATCGGGGACCTCGCGCAGTTTTATCTGGCCGACATCGCCGACCCACTCACGCAGCGCGGCATCGAGGCGGCTTCGGTGATCCGGCGCGCGACCGTTCCGTTGCTGAGGGCCATGGTGCCCGATGCGGCGCCGAGGCAGCTGTTTGAGCAGCTGCGCGCCCTACCTTTCGTCCACGGCGACGCGGATGGCCTGCACATCCACGATTCCATCAAGCAAGCGATTGCCGCGACGGTCAGAAGCGCCGACCCGATCAAGTATCGCGAGTACCGGCGCGCGGCGCTCTCCGAGCTGCGTTTGGAATTGGAGAAAGCATCGAGCAACGAGTTCTGGCGATACACCGCGGACATGCTCTACCTGCTCGATAATCCCGTGATTCGGGAGGCGTTCTTTCCCAGCGGAACATTGCCGTACACGGTGGAACCCGCGCGCGCCGAGGACGGAAACGCGATTCATGCGATTTGCGAGCGGCACGAGAGACTGGAAGCGGCCGCGTGCCTTTCGCGGTGGTGGACGGTGGCGCGCGCGACATTTTCCGCAGCCTACGATCCCAGCGGAAAAATCGCCGGGTTCTACTGTCTTTTCGAGCCCGGCAGCATCCCGCGGCGGCTCCTGCAACAAGACCCGGTGACGAAGGGCTGGCTCGCCCATCTTCGCCAGGATCCGATCCCGAAAGGCCAGCGGGTGCTGTTTCTGCGCCGCTGGCTGAGCGAATCGACGGGCGAAGTGCCGTCCGCGGTGCAGGCGGCTTGCTGGCTCGACATCAAGAGGACGTATCTGGCTTTGCGGCCGAAGCTGCGGCGCGTTTATTTGGCGGTCAACGACCTTGGCGCCTACGCGTCCGCGGCGCAAACCTTGGGATTTCGCGCGATCGAAAGCGCGGCGTGCGAACTGGATAGCCGAACTTATCACACAGCGATGCTCGATTTCGGCCCGGCCTCGGTCGACGGCTGGCTCGCGCGCCTGGTGGCCGCTGAATTGGGGATGGAGAAAAAGGAACTGGTCGACCTGGAAGGACGCAGTCTGATCGTGGACCGCCGAAGAGTTCCGCTGACGCGGCTTGAGTTCGCGGTCGTTCACTATCTTCACGAGCGCAGGGAAAAGCCGGTGGCGCGCGCTTCTCTGATTCGAGACGTGTGGGGCCACCAATACGACGTGGGAAGCAACGTAGTGGATGTGGTGATCAGAAGCCTGCGCAAGAAACTGGGAAAGCACTCGGACGTGGTCGAGACGGTGAGCGGCTACGGATACCGATTCAGGCGGGAAAGTTGAATCCGGCCGGAGGGCGCGACACGATGAGTGCGCTTCGCAACCGCCCGCAGTTGGTTCAGAACCAGCACAAAGGATAGACTTCGCAGGGTGGCTCGGCGATAATCCCGCCATCGAGTTGCCGATGCACGGAAGTGCGGCCTTGGCCGCGGAGGAGGCTTGATGAGTTTGACCTCGAATACGCCCGATGATACGCCGCCCGTAAGCGAAGGGAGTTCGCTGCCACGCTGGGTGACCGTGCTGTTTGTCGCGGCGTTCGCGCTGGTGGGCTATCTTTTGTACGCGAGCTATGCCGGGCGCCAGGCCCTGACCAAGAGCGCGCAAGATGCGGACAAGAAAACGCAGGCGCTCGCCGCGGAAGTCGACAAAACGAATGCGCGCATCGCCGACCTGAAGGGGCAACTGGACGTCACCTCGCAGAAGCTCGGGCTGACCGAGGATGAACTCGCCCGCGCGCGCGGCCTCGCGCAAAGCATCCGCACGCAGCAGCAGAAGAGCGACGCGCAATTGAAGCAGCAGATCGGCGAAGTGCAGGCCGACACGACCACGAAGTTCGGCCAAGTGGCGACCCAGATTAACGGGACGCAGACCGATCTCTCCGCTACGAAAGCGGACCTCGAGGCCACCAAGGGCAAGCTGCAGAGCACGATCGGCGACCTGGGCGTACAGAGCGGGTTGATCGCCACGAACCACGAAGAGGTGGAGGAACTGAAGCGGCTCGGCGACCGCGACATCTACGAATTCTCGCTCACGAAGTCGAAGACTCCGGAGCACGTGGGCCCGATCCAGGTGCAGCTCCGGAAGGTCGACACGAAACACTATCGGTACACGCTGAACGTAGTCGCCGACGACAAGTCGATCGAGAAGAAGGACAAGACCGTGGGCGAGCCGGTGCAGTTCTACGTGCGCGGCGCGCGCGCCCCGTACGAGATCGTGGTCTTCGATCTGGGCAAGGATCAGGCGAAGGGTTATCTGAGCACGCCCAAGTCCGGACAGGCTTCGCCGCCTGCAGCACCAGCGGCCGCACCTGCCACGCCTGCCGCGCCCCCGGGCAATTGAGGCGGCCGGCCACTCGATGCAGCGCCGGAAGACAACTCTCCTAGCGATTGGGATCGCGCTGCTCGTGAGTCTCGCGGCGCGGCGGCCTGCGCCGGCGCAACAAACGAGCGTCGCCCCGAGACCGTCAGCACCTTCCTCGAACTCCGGCTACGCCTCTGTGCGATTTGCGTATGGAGGGAACGTCGCGGAAATTCCCGCTGAGTTCGTCGACGGGCTGGTCCTGTTGCCCGTGCACGTAAATCAGAGCCAGCCGTGCCTCTTCGTGCTGGACTCGACGGCTGCGTCGACGTCAATCGATCCGAATCGCGCCGCGGAGTTGGGCGTGCCGCCGGGAAGCGTCGAATTGGAGTTCGCCGGCGTCAACGTGACCCTGCCCGAGCTGCCGCACATTCCGAAGCCGGATTTCGATGCACGATTCGGCCGCGCGTATGAAGGCACGCTCGGCCGCGATTTCTTCGAGAGCTTCGTGGTGGCGATCGACTACGCGCGGAAGACGGTTCGCCTCTACGATCCGGCTTCCTACCAGTACAGCGGGAAGGGCAAGAGCCTGCACATCTCATTTTCAGAAGACACGCCGGTGGTGCGGGCCAAGGTGAACACCAGTGGCAAAACGCTCGAGGGTGATTTCGGCGTCGATACCGCGCTCGATGCGTCGGTGCTCTTTCCGGAGCGCTACGCGAACGCGCATCATATGCTGTCGCACGTCAAGACGATCCCGGCGACCGATGAAATATGGGACCAGGTGGCGCAAGGCGCGGTGCTCGCGCGCATGAGGGTTTTCCAGATCGGGCCGTTTCCCGTGCAACAAGCCATCGCCACATTCTCGGAGCAGCCGGAGGCCAAGACGGGAGGCGTGCAGCTCGCGGGCGAGATTGGCGGAGGAATGCTGCGGCGCTTCACCGTGATCTTCGATTATTCGCGCATGCAGATCATCTTCGACACGAACAGCGAGTGGCGCACGGACGAGCTCGAAGACATGAGCGGGATTACGGTGGCCGCCAGCGGTCCGGGGCTGCGAACATTTGAAGTGACGCAGGTGCGTTCGGGAACCCCTGGCGCGGAAGCGGGGCTGCAAAAGGGCGACATCATTGCGGGCGTCGACGAAGATCCCGCCGCCGATCTTTCGCTCGCGCAGCTGCGCGATCTCTTCCGGCAGTTCGGGCATCCCTACAAGCTGACCGTCGAGCGCAACGATCAGACGCTGCATCTCACGCTGAAGCTCAAGCGGCTACTTCCGAACAACGAAGGCTGATTCCCGGCAACCGCTGCCTGAGAACCGCGCGATTTCAGAAGCTGGCCGCGCCGCCGTCCACCAGCATGTCGATTCCGGTGATGAAGCTGGCCTCGTCGGACGCAAGAAAGAGCGCGGCGCGCGCGACTTCGTCCGGCTCTCCCAGGCGATGCATGGGCGTGTTCTTGATCATCTCTTCGCGTAGCGCGGGAATCGCTTCCGGCGGGAGGCCCGGGGTGCGATGGATGATCGGCGTTTCGACGCAGCCGGGGCTGACCACGTTGACGCGAATTCCGCGTCCCACTAATTCCGCGGCAAAATTCCGGCCGAGCGCGCGCACGCCTGCCTTGCTCGCGGCGTAGACCGAATTCGTCGGAATGCCCATCCGGCCGCCGATCGATGATGTGATCACGATCGACCCGCCCGCTTTCATCATCGGCAGCGCTTTCTGCACGGTGAAAAACACGCCCTTGAGATTCACGCCGATGATCTCTTCCCACTCGCGCTCGGTAACTTTTTCGATCGGGAGGAACGCGCCGATTCCGGCGTTGACGAAGAGCACGTCGATGCGGCCGTGGCGGCGCTGCACTTCGTCCATCAATGAAACAATCTGTTCGATATGGGCGATGTCCGACTGAATCGCGACGGCGGCGTGGCCGATTTCTTCCGCGGCGCTGCGGAGCGTGGCGGCGTTGCGCCCGCTGATGACCACGTGCGAGCCCTCGGCGGCGAAGGCTTTGGCCGAGGCGAGCCCGATGCCGCTATTGCCTCCGATGATCACAACGACCTTCCCGGTGAATCGCGGATTCACGGTGTCTCTCTTTCGCTTGGATATGAGTGCGGCAGCGGCTTGCTGCTCGGTCCGCTAGAACATCGTGTTCGAATGCAGCATTTGCCCCGGCTCCGGCACGGGTTGCGAAACTTCCCAATGCTCGACGAGCTTGCCGTTTTCAAGGCGGATGATGTCGACGACGGCGATTCCTGGAGTGCCCGGCTCGATGATCACGTGGCTGTGAACGATCACGTGATCGCCATCGGCGAAGACGCGCTTGATGTGGGTTTTGGCGCGGGGCGTTTCTACGCGCGCTTTTTCGAGAAACGCGCGCAAGCCCTCTTGGCCGTCGGTGGCGAGCGGGCTGTGCTGGATGTAGCGCGGCCCGAAAAATTCTTGGCCGAGCGTGAAGTCCACCGGGATCAGCACTTTTTCGAAAAACTCGAGGACAACTTTCTTATTGAGCTCTTCGGTCTCGGCTTTGGTGAGTGGCAAGGCCGCCCCCTCCTCGCTGCGAATTCGCGCCGCGGCTGCTGCTAATCGAACTTGTGCATGGTCGAGGCCATACGACTCAGGCGCGCGTCGACTTTCGCGAACACGCTGCCCGACTCGAATTTCCCCGACCCGTTGCGCCCGCCGGCGCGAACTCCCGTGAGGATTTCGATCCCCTGCGGAATCGTCGCGACGGGATAAATGTGGAAACGTCCTTCGGCGACCGCCTCGATCACTTCGTCGCGCAGCATCAGGTCGTCGACGTTTTCCGCCGGAATCAGCACGCCCTGCTTGCCGGTGAGTCCTTTCAGGCGGCACACGTCGTAGAAGCCCTCGATTTTTTCGTTCACGCCGCCGATCGGCTGGATCTCGCCCTGCTGGTTGACGGAACCGGTGACGGCCAGCTCCTGGCGAATCGGAAATTCGGACAGCGCGGAGAGCAGCGCGTAGATTTCGGTCGAGCTGGCGCTATCGCCGTCGACGCCGGAATACGATTGCTCGAAGCAGACGCTGGCCGAAAGCGACAGCGGTTTATCCTGCGCGAATACGTGGCGCAGGTAGCCCGAAATAATTTGCACGCCCTTGTCGTGGAAGCGGCCGCTGAGATTCGACTCGCGCTCCACGTTGATGATGCCGATCTTGCCCATCGCGACCGACGCCGAGATGCGTACCGGTTTGCCGAAGGCGTAGCCGCCGATTTCCAGCACGCTCAAGCCATTGACCTGGCCGACGCGGCCGCCCGTCGTGTCGATGAAGACGAGATTCTGCTCGATCATTTCGCGGATTTTCGTTTCGAGCAGGTTGTGGCGCTCGATCTTGGCGTCGAGAGCCTGGCGCACGTGCGCGGCGGTGACGATCGGGTTGCCGTGGTGGCGCGCGGCGTACGAGGATTCGCGGGCCAGGTCGGCGAGATCGAAGAAGCGCGTGGTGATTTTGCCGCGGCGTCCGGCGAGGCGCACGCCGTGCTCGAGGATCGATGCGACGGCCGAGCGGTCGAACTGGAGCAGCTTTTCGTCGTCGGCGAGTTTTCGCAGGCGCCCGCCATACTGGCGAAAGACTTCGTCGCTCCAGTTCATTTCTTCGTCGAATTCGACGCGCACCTTGAAAATCTTTTTGAAATCGTCCTCGAAATCGTAGAGCAGTTCGTACATGTTGCGGTCGCCGATCAGGATTACCTTCACGTGAACGTCGATCGGCTCGGGCTTGAGCGCGGCAGCGCTGAACGGAAAAAACGTGTCGACGGGCTGAATCTCGAGCTTGCCGTGATTGAGCGTGCGCTTCAGCGTGCGCCAGACGCCGGCTTCCGTCAGCGTATCGAGTGCGTACATCACGAGAAATCCGCCATCGGCGCGCAAGAGTGAGCCGCCGCGCAGATCCATGAAATCGGAGTTCCAGCCGCCGCGCGTGTCGTAACTGCGATGCACCGTGCCGAAGACATTCGCGTACGTCGGAATCGTCTCGAAAATCACGGGACACTTTTCCTGCTCGCCGTGCGCGAGAATTACGTTCACGCCGTAGACGCGGAACGGGTCGCGGTCGGAGCGGTCCGGGCGCGGCGCGCCCCCTCCCTCGGAGGGCGGCTGATCGTCCTCGCCTTCGCGTTCCTTAAAGGGATCGAGATTATCGAGAATATGATGCCGGACTTCCTCGAGATATTCGGAAATCTGCGTGCTCGGATATTTTTCCTTGAGCTCCTCGATCACGCCATCGACCAGCACCGACGCAGCTTCCTGCTCGAGATAGCTCATTTCGCTCGCGAGTTCGCGCGAGAGCGAGAGCGTGCGCCGGTAGACGACCGTGAATTCCTGGCGGAACTGATCGTACTTGCGCTCGAGTTCCTCGGCGGCGGCGCTTTCGAGTTTCCCCTCGGTGACCATCTTGGGGATTTCTTCGATCGGCACCATCTGGCCGTCGAGCACGGGGAAAATCTCAGGCAGCGCTACCGCGCCCACCTGCATGCGCCCAAGCGCGAACTGCTCGCGCGCGATGCGGCGCGTGAAATCGTCCATCAATTCCTTTTCGCGCAGGGTGAATCGCTCGACGATGCGCGTCTTCTGCCGCTGGAAGGGCTCGCCTTCGAAGACCTGCGGGATGCGGCGGCGCAGGAAGTCGATGCCGGATTCGACTTCTTTGCGGAACGCGTTGGCTTGGCCGCGGGGCAGCGTGAGCAGGCGCGGCCGATCAGAATTCTTGAAGTTGTTCACGTAGCAGCGATCCGGCGCAGGCTCCGTCTGCGGATGCATCTCCTCGATCATGCGCACGATCATGCCGCCGCGGCTCGTGCCGGAAAGGCCGCAGACGAAAAGATTGTAGCCGGAAGCGGTGAGCTCGACGCCCATGCGCAGCGCCCGCAGCGCGCGGTCCTGGCCGAGATCGTTCGACGCGGGCTCGACGTCCGCCGTCGTTGCGAACGGAATGCGCGCGGGATCGCAGCGCCAGCGCAGCTTTTCCGGCGGCAGCCCGGCGTGATTCGGCATCGGCTTGGAGTTTTTGGCCATTCGGTTGGCTACAACCCGCTTGAAGCGCGCTACTCTAACACGGCCGCGTGCCCCTTCCCACGGCGTTTAGGTCGAGGGTTTCCACGAACCTCGGAAGGAGCATACAGCTCGAGCAGAACGGCAACCGTCGCCACGATAATCGGCCCCAACACCACGCCGAGCAGACCAAATACCTCGATTCCGCCAAGCACTGCGATGAATACAATCAGGCCGCCGAGTTCCGCCCGGCCGCTGATCAGCCACGGCCGGAGGATATTGTCCACCACACCGACGATCACCGCACAGAAAACGATCAGGAAAATTCCGCGGCCGAGGTGGCCTCCCACCATCAAGCTCAGCGCGGCGGGCACCCAGATCATAGCCGAGCCGATCAGGGGCACGAACGAGAAGAAGCCCATCATCACACCCCAGAAAAGCGGCGCCTTGATTCCGGACACGGCAAAAGCGAACCCACCGAGGAGCGCGTGCACGCCGGCGGCGGCGAGGCTCGACGTGACGCTCGCAAAAATCAACTCGCGCGCGTCTCCGAGAATGCGGTCGCCATGCTCGGTTTCGAGCGGCAGCACCTGGCGAAGGCGGTCGACCATCGTGTTGCCGTCCCGATAGAGGTAGAACATGGCCAGGATCGTCACGAAAAGGTGAAAAAAGAAGAGAGCCGTATTCTTGAGAATCGTGCCGAGGCGCGCCGCCATGAAACCAGCCGCTTCTCCCGTGTATTGGTGAAGCGAGCTGATGATGTCGCCATTGCCAAGCTCCGGAAAGTGATCCTGGAGCCGTCCCCACGCATGCGAAAGCCAGGGATGCTGCCCGGTCGCGATCGAGAACTGGATCGACTGCACCGCTTCCACTCCCTGGCGAACGAACGAAATCATGACGAACACGCAGGGGACGATCAGAATAATCGTCACGCCCGCCGTGCATACGAGCGACGCGGTGGTCGGGTGGATGCGCTGCGCCAGCCATTCGTACACCGGATACGACACCACCACCAATACCGCTGCCCAGGCGAGCGGGACGAAGAACGGCCCGAACATCAGGTAGATGAAGTAGGCCAGGAGAAGGGCCAAGCCGTAGAACAAAAATCCGCCCAGCCGCTTCTGCAGCGTGGTTTCCGCGCTCAAAGAGCCTCCCCCTGGAGTGTGCCCATCGCGAACCGGATCGTTGACTGGATCATGGATTTGATCATGGACCGAACCAATGACTGATAGTGGCAATCCCCGCGTTTGTCAACTCCACAGGACACGATGGGAGGAATGCCGGATGCTATACTGCCCTCAGGTTTGATGAAGATGCGGCCCACTTTGAATCGCTCCTGCCGACACGAAAGAACGCAGTTGATCGCGAAAGACAGCGACGCGCAATACATCGAGTGTCTTGACTGCGGCGAGATCTTCGAGGCTCAGGAGCTCGAAAAACAAGAGAAGGAGGAAGGGTCCGGCTTCGGCGAATCGCTGTCGGATGCGTAGTTTCCGCAATCGTTATCCTCGGGGATTTGGGGTACATTCTGCGACTCAAGGTTCCAACCTTGTTCCGGAATGCTCTTCAAAAGCTTCAGCGCGGCTGTTTTCGGGATTGACGCCTACCTCGTCGAGGTCGAGGTGGACGTGGCGCAGGCCTATGAGGGCAGCTTCAACGTAGTCGGCCTGCCCGATGTCGCCGTGAAAGAAAGCCGCGAGCGGATCAAATCCGCGGTGCGGAATTGCGGCTTCGATTTTCCGTTCAATAACTTCGTTACCGTGAATCTCGCGCCCGCCGACATTCGCAAGGAAGGCTCCGCGTTCGATCTGCCGATGGCGCTGGGCATTCTCGGCTGCCAGGGCACGTTCTTCGGCAAGATCCTCGACGACTACGTTTTCCTCGGCGAACTCTCGCTCGACGGCAGCGTGCGTTCGGTGCGCGGCGCACTCTCGGCGGCGCTGGCGGCGCGCGAGCGCGGCATCCGCAAGGTCGTGGTGCCGGAAGCGAATGCGCGCGAAGCGGCGGTGGTCGAAGGCATTCAAGTGTTTCCGGTGAAATCGCTGCCTCAGGCTGCCGACCTGATCAACGCGCCCGAGTCGTTTCGTCCAGTCGCCGTCGATACGTCCGCGATGCTGGCGGAAGCAAGCCAGTATGGAGTGGACCTGCACGATGTCCGCGGGCAGATGTCGGCCAAGCGCGCGCTCGAAGTGGCCTGCGCCGGAAGCCACAACATTTTATTCATCGGGCCGCCCGGCGCGGGCAAGACGATGCTTGCCAAGCGCATCCCGACGATCCTGCCGCCGATGTCGCTCGACGAAGCGATCGAGACGACGCGCATTCACAGCGTCGCGGGCCTGCTCGACGACGCGCGCGGGCTGGTGGGCACGCGGCCGTTCCGTTCGCCGCACCACACGATCAGCGATGCCGGATTGATCGGCGGCGGCGCGATTCCGCGGCCCGGCGAGGTGTCTCTCGGGCACAACGGCGTCCTCTTTCTCGACGAACTGCCGGAATTCCAACGCAACGTGCTCGAGGTGATGCGCCAGCCGCTCGAGGATGGCTGCGTGACGATTGCGCGCGCCGCGCTCTCCGTCAGCTTTCCTTCGCGCTTCATGCTGGCCGCCGCGATGAACCCTTGCCCGTGCGGTTTTTTCGGCGACGCCACGCGCGACTGCCACTGCTCTCCGCCGCAGATCCAGCGCTACGTCTCGAAAATCTCCGGGCCGCTGCTGGATCGCATCGACATTCACATCGAGGTGCCGGCGGTGAAGTACAAGGAACTTCGCGGCAACGTCGAAATCGAAAGCTCCGCCTGCGTGCGCGAGCGCGTGCTGAAAGGCCGCCAGATTCAGCTCGATCGCTACCGGGGCGAAAGAGGGCTCTACGCGAATTCGCAGATGCCTCCCAAGCTGATCCGCAAGCACTGCGCGATCAGCGCGGAAGGCGAGAAATTGCTCGAGTCCGCGATTGCGCGGCTCGGTCTTTCGGCGCGCGCGCACGACCGCATCCTCAAGGTATCGCGCACGATAGCGGATCTGGAAGGCGCCGAATCCATCGAGCCCAAGCACTTGAGCGAGGCGATCCAGTACCGCACGCTCGACCGCTCGTACTGGGCCTAGAAGCCGCGTCTACCCGATTTTCTCAGGCTCGTTACTACTCAACCATGATTGACGGCTTTGCGCGCGGTGTGATACCCATATCAACGTCATCCATTGGGGCATTCCGAAGGACTCTATGGCGACCAAGGCATCCAAGCTCGAAGTGACTCTCGACACGCTGCTCGAAAGCGTCGATCTGGCCGAAAACATCGTGCAGCGCGTGGCCGAGGCCGCTGGATTCACCGAAGAGGATGTCCACAAGTTCGGGATGGCCGTGCGCGAAGGTGTGATCAACGCGTATAACTACGGAAACCGCCAGGATCGCACCAAGAAGATTCGTCTCGCCGTCGAGTTCGAAGCCGATCGCATGATCGTCCACGTCTGCGATGAGGGACAAGGTTTCGAACTGACCGAAGTTCCCGATCCGCTCGCCGAGGAAAATCTGCTGCGCACGTCGGGCCGCGGCTTGTTTCTGATGAAAGCGTTCATGGACGATTTCACCGTGCAGCGCGGCGCCTGCGGAGGCGCCGAGCTCGTGATGGTGAAGAAGCTCCCGGCGCGCGTCGCCGGCAACGGCGCTCACTAGACGGGCATCATTCGCGTCTCTTCCGCGAGCGCAAGCCCTCTGCTTTCCTCGTTTTTGCCGCTGTCAAACTCTGGACACCGAATTCGGTTTGTGCCAGAATCCCGCCGCCGATGGGGTGTGGTAACGCCGTTTTTGGGGTGCGTGAGCCCTCGGCGCGAGCCTGGGCCACGCAAGCAAGCGTCGCGAAGGTGTAACGCTCGGCAGGTTTTCCGGCCCCGGGGATGGCTCCTGGGGGCTTTGTCCTAGCGAGTGCGTCTTCCTGAAAGGATAGTTGCAGACGCTTGAGGTGTGCGCGCCCGCGCGGCATGCAGCTGTGCGGCGGGCTTTGTGATACGATTTGATATCTGAAATCCTGGTTGGAGCCAATATTTGCCACAGCATATCCCTCGGAAGCAGCTGAAGAAAGACGAAGTACGCGACACGCTCGCGCAGGGCGCCGATGCCGTCCTGTCGCACCAGCAGCTCACCCTCTATATCGTGATCATTGCGGTGATCGCGGCGGTGGGCGTTTTTGGCTGGAAGACGTATACCGAGCGCCAAACGGTGAAGGCCTCGGCTGGGTTCGACGCCGCCATGACCGTTTTCCAGGCGCCCGTGGGGACGCCTCCCACGCCGGGCGAACCTTCCTATTCGAGCGACAATCAGAAGTACACGCTCGCGGCGCTGCAGTTTGCCGACGTCGCGTCGAAATATCCGCGAACGCACGCGGGCCAGCTCGCACGTTACTACGCTGCGCTGGGCTACGAAAAAGTGGGCAAGACGGATGACGCGAAGAAATCTCTCGAGGATCTCGCGAATAACGACGACCAGGAAGTCGCCGCGCTGGCGCAGCTCGAGCTCGCCGGCATCGACGATCGCACAGGACACGACGACGACGCTGTGAAGCTCTACCAGGGCTTAATCGCCAAGCCGAGCGTGCTGGTGCCGAAGCCCGTCGCGATGATGGCGCTCGCCCAGCACTACGGCCAGAAGAATCCCGCCGAGGCGGCGAAGCTCTACGCGCAGATCAAGTCCGAGTATCCCGATACGCCGATCGCCGAGCAGGCCGATCAGGCGCTCGCGCTGCTCTCCAGCAAATCCTGATCCGTCGGCGTTCGCCCCTTCCGCCCGGCGGCACCGCGCGGAAGTAGCTCCCGCAGCCCCGATACACTAAAATGAAGGCGATGCCGCTGGCACCTTACGCGATGGACGTGCGGCGGTCGCGCGGCCGCCGCTATCCCGAATCGCAGCACCCCTATCGCAACGACTACGCGCGCGACCGCGACCGCGTGATCCACTCGCGCGCCTTTCGCCGCCTGGAAGCGAAAACGCAAGTTTTCACCACGCGCTTTTCGGATCATTTCCGCAACCGGCTCACGCACACGATCGAGGTGGCGCAGATCGCGCGCACCGTGGCGGGCGTGCTTGAGCTCAATGCCGATCTGGTCGAGGCGCTCGCGCTGGTGCACGACATCGGCCACCCGCCTTTCGGCCACGCCGGCGAGCGCCGGCTCGACGCGCGCATGCGCGAGCATGGGGACCGCTTCGACCACAATCTCCACGCGCTGCGAATCGTCGAGCAGTTCGAGCAGCGCTACCTCGATTTCCCGGGATTGAATCTCACCTTCGAGGTGCGCGAAGGAATCATCAAGCATTCTCGCGATTACTCCGCGGCCGAATTTCCGGCGCTCGCTGAATATCTGCTCGATGAACGCCCGCCGCTGGAAGCGCAGTTGATCGACGTGGTGGACGAAATCGCCTACAACACGGCCGATCTCGACGATAGTTTTGAGGCGCGCCTATTGGATTTCGAGCAACTGCGCGCCGAGGTTCCGATGTTCGATGCGGCGTATGCCGAGGTGGAGCGCCGCCATCCGAGCGGGCAGCGCAAGTTGAAATTCAACGAAGCGCTGAAGGAGATCCTGAATCGCCTCGCCACCGACCTGATCGAGAACACGCGCCGCCAGGTGGAAGCGACCGGCGTTCAGAGTGTGGAAGACGTGCGGCGCCACCCAAGCCGCCTCGCGCGATTCTCAGACGACGTGGCCCGACAGAACGCCAGCTTGAAGCAGTTTCTCGGCGCGCGCGTCTATTCGCATCCTGCGATTTCCGAGGAGCGCGATCGCTCGGTGGCCGCGCTCGACGCGCTTTTCTGTTTTTTCCTGGATCATCCGGATCGCATGCCGAAACATTATTCGGAATTGGCGGAGGAGGAGCCGCGCCACCGCGTGGTCTGCGACTACATCGCCGGGATGACCGATCATTTTCTGCTGCGCCAGTGCCGCGAGCTGCTCGGTGCCCCCGTGTCGCCCGTCTCGTAGTACTTCCCGGCCTTTCCCGGCGGGCCGCAGCAGGGGGTTTGCGGAGTAACTGGCGCGTATCCTTGCCGAACCTTTGCTCCGGGCTTCCTTGACACCGCCTCGCGGCGACATATAATGAAGTTTAAACGTCAGCGTTCGGGGAAAATCGAATGTTTCTGGATGTGAAAGAACTCGCCGTCCGAAAGATCCGCATCCGGAAAAGCTACGCCCCTGGTACCGTCGACTTCCACTCCGGCGAATTCCGGCAGGTCGAACCCTTGGAAGTGCGTGCAACGGCAGAACTTATCGAAGGGCAGATCCGCGTCTACGGCAACCTGCATACCCGGATCGAGCTGGTCTGCGCGCGCTGCCTCGACACGGTGATCGAGGAGATCAGCCGCGACTTCGATCTCTTCTACCGTCCGATGACCTCAATCAACAAAGACGATGAAGTACGCCTGGCGCTCGGCGATACCGAAATCGCGTTCTTCGAAGGCGATGGCCTCTTCCTGGCCGACGTCCTGGCCGAACAGGTGAACCTCGCGCTCCCCATGAAGGTGATTTGCTCGAGCGATTGCCGCGGCCTTTGTCCCCACTGCGGTGCAAACCTCAACAACGAGGAATGCCGCTGCGAGAAAAACGGCAGCGACCCCAGGCTTGCCCCGCTTGCGCGCCTGAAGCAGGACTGGTTCAAGAAGCAATAAGACGCTACACTACGTATTCCATGCAGGCTGCCGTCTGAGTCGCGGCCTGTCACGAGGAGCAGAATGCCCAATCCAAAGCGACGACATTCGAAGAGGCGCACGTCCACACGGCGCGCTCACGACCATCTCCACCCCCTATCCCTGGCGGAGTGCCCCAATTGCCATGAAAAAAAGCTGCCCCACCGGGCGTGTCCCAAGTGCGGCCACTACAAGGGTCGCGAAGTGATTGACACTTCGTCCAAGACGGCCTAAGTTTCCCCCGCCTGGCGGTCTGCAAGGTGCTCCCTGGAGCAAAGATGATCAACATCGCTCTCGATGCCATGGGTGGAGACCATGCGCCACGCGCAGAGGTCGAAGGCGCGATCCTGGCGGCGCGCGAGCTTGGGGTGCGCGTGCTGCTCGTCGGCATAGAAGAGACGGTTCGCCAGGAGCTGGCGCGCCACAAGCTGCGGGACCTGCCCATCGAGATCGTGAATGCCGCCGAAGTCGTCACGATGAACGATTCGCCCTCGCACGCTTTCCGCCGCAAGAAGGAAAGCTCGCTGCACGTGGCGGCGCGGCTTGTCCGCGATGGAAAGGCTGATGCGCTGGTAACCGCCGGGAATACCGGCGCGGCGATGACGGTCGCGCGATTCGTTCTCGGCACGCTGCCTTCAGTCGATCGCCCCGCCCTGGCCGTCGCGTTCCCGAACATGAAGGAGAAAGTCTCGATCATCCTCGACGTCGGCGCCAACGTCGATTCGAAGCCCGAGCAGATCGAGCAGTTCGCCGTGATGGGCGAAATCTACTACCGCACGATCTGGGGCGTGAAGCGGCCGCGCGTCGCACTCCTTTCGATCGGCGAAGAAGAGATGAAGGGCAACGAACTCACGCGCGAGGCAGGCATTTTGCTGAAGCAGACGTCCCTGAATTTCACGGGCAACGTGGAGGGACGCGACGTCTTCCGCGGCAACGTCGAAGTGGTGGTTTGCGACGGTTTCATCGGCAATATCGCTCTGAAGATCAGCGAAGGCGTCGTCGAGCATATCGGCGGCATGCTGAAAAAGGCGATCAAGAGCAGCCTTAGGTCCCAGCTCGGCTACGCGCTCTCGAAGCGCGCTTTCGACGATTTCCGCAAGCGCACAGATTACTCCGAATACGGCGGCGCGCCGCTGCTCGGCGTAAAAGGCATCACCGTGATCGGGCACGGCCGGTCGAATCCGAATGCCGTGAAGAACGCCATTCGCGTGGCGGCGGAACTCTGCCGCGCGCGCGTCAACGAGAAAATCGAACAGGAGCTTTCCGCTGCCGCGGCCGTCTTGGCGCGCGGCTGATCGAGCGGAAAACGCAACCGCTATGAGCAAGATCGCTTTCCTCTTTCCCGGCCAGGCTTCGCAATATCCCGGCATGGGCCGCGACCTCGACGCGAATTTTCCCGAATCGCACGCAATCTTCGAAGAGGCCGACGCCGCGCTCGGATTCCCGCTTTCGAAACTTTGCTTCGACGGCCCCGAGGAAGAACTTAAGCTGACTGCCAACACGCAGCCTGCGATCCTTACAGTTTCTGTCGCCGCGTATCGCGCGCTTGAAAAACACGGCGTGACGCCCGATATGGTCGCCGGCCACAGCCTCGGCGAATATTCGGCGCTGGTGGCGGCGGGATCTCTCGCGTTTTCCGATGCCGTGAAGCTGGCGCGGCGGCGCGGGCAGTATATGCAGGAAGCTGTCCCTGCCGGTGAAGGTGCGATGGCCGCGATCCTCGGGCTTTCTCCCTCGGATGTCGCGGAAATCTGCAAGAAGGCAGCGGACGGCGAAGTGGTCTCCGCGGCCAACCTGAATTCGCCGGAGCAGATCGCGATCTCGGGCCACGCGGGCGCTGTGAAGCGCGCCGTCGAAATCGCTTCGCAGTCGGGCGCCAAGCGCGCCGTGATGCTTGCCGTGTCCGCGCCCTTTCATTGCGCGCTGATGCTTCCCGCGCAGCAGCGCTTTGAAGCCGATCTTCGCGCGACGAAATTTCAAGCGTTACGTTTCCCCGTGATCACGAATGTCGATGCGGAGGGGGTCGAGTCCGGCGACGAAGCGCGGGAAGCGCTGATCCGGCAGGTGTCGTCGCCGGTGCGCTGGCTCGAATCAGTCCGCGAGATGATCGATCAGGGCGTGAACGTCTTTGTCGAGGTCGGCCCGGGCAAAGTCCTTTTGGGCCTGTTGCGCCAGATCGATCGCTCCGTGCGCTGTTTCAGCGTGGAAGACAGCGCAAGCCTGCAGGCGGCGCTCGACAAAATCGCGCAGGCGCGCGCCGAATTCGCTGACACCTAGGCACTATCCTTCACCATTCGTCTGGTCTGCTTCCATGGCGGCTGTTTCGGTCAATCCGATGAGGCTGGGCGGGCCTTGGACTGCGGGCTACGTTCTCGAAAGGCATCACACAGTCCAAGCGAGTTTTTGGGCCACGACTCGCTTGGACATCCGCAGTTTGATTCGAAATACTCCGCCCTGGGCGAGCTCGTTTACCGGCTGAAGAACAAGGGGGATAAGAACACTGTCGATTCCATCGCGGATACAGCGGTACAATTTATCAACGAGCGTTGGAAGCCGGAGTTCGATCTGATCGTTCCCGTGCGGCCGTCTCGAAGGCGCGAGGCGTATCAGCCGGTCATCGAGATCGCGAATGCCATCGGCGCCCGATTGCAAAAACCGGTGGACGCTGACGCGGTCAGCAAGACCAAGGAGACGCCACAACTTAAAGACGTCTTCGATTATTCGGAGCGGGAGAAGCTGCTCCATGACGCTTTCAAGGCAAATGGTGACGCAGTTTGCGACAAGGCTATCCTGTTGATTGACGACCTGTATCGCTCTGGCGCCACGGCAGCCGTTGTGGCGCAAAGTCTTCTTAGAGGAGGAGCGACCCGCGTTTGCTTGCTCGCTATGACAAAGACGCGGACTCGAAGATGACGAAAGTGTTTATTGCCGGCTCCCGGTCGTTGTCGCGCCTCACTGCGGACGTGAAGCATCGAATCGACACGATGATCGACAAAGGCTTCACGATCTTGGTCGGTGATGCAAGTGGCGCGGATAAGGCCGTCCAGCGCTATCTCGCGGAGAACGGATTCCGCAACGTGATCGTGCATTGCATGGCGGGCAACTGCCGCAATAACATCGCGGGCTGGCCCACTCGGGAAATCTCGGCCGCCCCTGGTTCTCGGGGTTTTGCTTACTACTCAACCAAAGACCTGGCAATGGTCAACGACGCTGAGTATGGTCTCATGCTGTGGGACGGAGAGAGCAAAGGCACGCTCAATAACGTCATCAATCTGGTCCACCAGAACAAAATGGTTGTGGTCTATTTTGCTCCCCAAAAAAGTTTCCATAACCTGCGCTCGCCGGGCGATGTGACCCAGTTGCTCGCTAACCTCGATCCTGCGAGAGTGCAGTATCTTCAGCGCCAGCTCGGAATCGAAACACAGATCGCATGACTTTCCGGTACCAGCTGCTTCTACGAGTGGGAAATCCGATATGTAACTTGCGCGAGGAGTTAGAGGTACGGTAGGTTCTCTCCCGGTCATGTTCTCGCTCAAAGATAAAGTCGCTCTGGTTACCGGCGCGTCCCAAGGCATTGGGCGCGCCACGTCGCTCGCGCTGGCCGAGGCGGGCGCCAAAGTCGTGGTCGCCGCGCGCAGCACGGATAAGCTCGCCGCGCTCGCGGAGGAAATCGGAGCTGCGGGTGGCGAATCGCTCGCGGTCCCGATGGACGTGGCCGACGCCGCGCAAGTGAAAAACGGCTTCCAGCACGCACTCGAGAAAATGGGCCGGCTCGACATTCTCGTCAACAACGCCGCGATCACGCGCGACACGCTCGCGCTGCGCATGAAGCTCGACGATTGGAACGCGGTGCTGCAAACCAACCTCACCGGCGCGCACCTCTGCATCCAGCAAGCGCTCGGCGCGATGCTCAAACAGCGCTCGGGCCGCATCATCAATATTTCGTCCGTCGTCGCCGAGACGGGGAACGCCGGGCAATCGAATTACGTTGCGTCGAAGGCGGGACTCATCGGGCTCACCCGCGCGATCGCGGTCGAAGTCGCTTCGCGAAGCATCACGGTAAACGCCGTCGCGCCCGGCTTCATCGAAACGCCAATGACCGATCCGCTCTCGCAGGAATTGAAGGACAAAATGAAATCGCTGATCCCGCTCGCGCGCTTCGGCAAGGACCGCGAGATCGCCGCCGCAATCGTCTTTCTCGCAAGCGACGAAGCCGCCTACATCACCGGGCAAGTGCTCGACGTGAATGGCGGCATGCACATGGGCTAGCCGCTCGGGTTTGCAATTACCTAGCGTCTGCGACGTGCGAGTACGCCGAAAGGTTGACCCCGCGATACGCGGCGCATAGAATGGGCAAGTCGAATGCAGGGTGCGTCCCTGCCTGGCGTGCCGCCCCGCGGGGCGAAGATAGCCGAGAGAAGACAGCCGAAATCGGAGGAACAATCAGAATGGCCAGCGTCGAAGAACGCGTAAAGCAGATTATTGTCGAGCAACTCGGTGTGGATGAAGGCGAGGTGACTCCCAGCGCTTCGTTCGTGGACGATCTTGGCGCCGATTCGCTCGACACGGTCGAGCTGGTAATGGCCTTTGAGGAATCGTTTGGCGTCGAGATTCCGGATGAGGATGCCGAGAAGATTGCCACGGTGAAGGACGCCATCGAGTACATTGAGAAGCACGCCAAGGCAAGCAAGTAGTCTCGCCGGTCGTCCAATTCCGAACAGGAGAATTTTCTTTTGAGCCGCCGAGTCGTTGTGACAGGCGTTGGTCTGGTCTGCGGATGCGGCATCGGGACCGATGAGGTCTGGGGCAGTCTGCTGGCCGGTAAGAGCGGCATTGCCCGCGTCACCCAATTCGACGCGTCCGCTTTCGATTGCCAGATCGCGGGCGAAGTAAAACGCTTCGAGCCGCTGAACTGGATCGAGAAAAAAGAAGTGAAGAAGATGGCGCGGTTCATCCACATGGCGATGGCCGCGTCCGACTTCGCCGTCCGCATGGCCGCGCTTGAGGTGACTCCGGGCATGGCCGATGCGACCGGCGTGTACATCGGATCGGGCATCGGCGGATTCGACGTGATCGAGCGCGAGCATTCGAAGTATCTGAACGGCGGCCCGGGCAAAATCTCCCCGTTTTTCATTCCGTCCGCGATCGTCAACCTCGCAGCCGGCAACGTCTCGATCCGCTACGGCGCGAAAGGGCCAAATTCGGCCACCGCTACCGCTTGCTCCGCGGGAGCCCATGCTGTGGGCGATGCCTACAAAATTATCCAGCGCTGCGATGCGGAAGTGATGATCGCCGGCGGCTCGGAAGCGGCCGTCACTCCGATGAGCATCGGCGGATTCAGCGCGATGCGCGCGCTTTCGACGCGCAACGACGAGCCGGAGCGCGCCAGCCGCCCGTTTGACGCCGATCGCGACGGCTTCGTTGTCGGCGAAGGCTCGGGCATCCTGATCCTCGAATCGCTCGAATTCGCCCAGCGCCGCGGCGCGAATATCATCGCCGAAATCGTCGGCTACGGAATGTCCGGCGATGCGTTCCACATCACCCAGCCGGCCGAAGGCGGCGACGGCGGTTATCGCGTGTCCCTCGCGGCGATCAAGGACGCGAAAATCTCGCCCGACGATGTGAGCTACGTCAACGCGCACGGCACCTCGACGCCCATGGGCGACGCCATCGAGACTTCGGCGCTCCGCCGCGTCTTCGGCGAACGCGCCAGGAAAGTCCCCATCAGCTCGACCAAGTCGATGACCGGGCACCTGCTCGGCGGCGCGGGCGGCCTCGAGGCCGGCATCAGCGTGCTCGCCTTGCGCGATCAGATCCTTCCTCCCACCATCAATCAGGAGACGCCCGATCCCGCCTGCGATCTCGATTACGTGCCCAACGTCGCGCGGAAGGCGGAAGTCGTCTACGCGCTTTCGAATTCCTTCGGCTTCGGAGGCACAAACGCCTCGTTGATCTTCAAGCGCTGGGACGAAAGATAAGGTCATGAAAATCGGCGTCTGCGTGAAGCAGGTTCCCGCCAAGGATGCGCCGCTCGCGATCGTCGACGGCGGCGCCTGGATTCGCGAATCTGACATCGGATTTGAGACCAACGAGCCCGACACCTACGCCCTCGAAGAAGCGCTCCGCCTGAAAGAAAAGCACGGCGGCGAAGTGGTCGCGATCTCGATGGGCCCCGAGCGTACGAAGCAAACCATCAAGGAGGCGCTCGCCAAGGGCGCCGAGCGCGGCATCCACGTCGCCGACAACGAATTCTACAAGCTCGATCCGCTCACCGCGGCCCGTTCCCTTGCCGCCGCCATCGAAAAAGAAAATTTCGATCTCATTCTCACCGGCCTGCAGAGCGACGATCAGGGCTTCGGGCAGACCGGGGTTCTGCTCGCGGAGCTTCTCGGCAGGCCGCACGCCACGATCATCATGTCGATCGAAGTAACCGGCGGCCGCATGAAGCTGAAGCGCGAACTCGAAGCCGGGTGGTTTCAGTGGGTCGAGCTGCCTCTGCCCGCCGTGATCACGATCCAGTCCGGCATCAACAAGCCGCGCTACGCCACGCTCAAAGGCATCATGGCGGCGAAGAAAAAAGAGATTGCCACCGTCGACCGCGCGTCGCTCGGCGTCGCCGATTCGCATACCGAAAAAGTCGAGCGCATCTACGTCCCCCAGAAAATCAAGAAGACGGAATTCCTCACCGGTTCGCCGAAAGAGGCGGCCGCGAAATTGATCGAGAAGCTGCGCCACGAAGCGCGCGTGCTCTGAGCATGAAAATCCTTCTCATCACCGAGCAGCGCGACGCCAAGTGGAATAAGGTCAGCTTCGAGACACTTGCGGCGGCGCAGCAGATCGCGCAGCAGGCCAAAGGATCGCTTTCGGGCGCCGTGATCGGCAAAGGCGTGGCCGCGCTCGCCGACGAACTCGCCGGCTATCAGCTCGACGAAGTGCTCCTCATCGAGCACGATTTACTCGCGGCATATACGCCGGATGGTTTTTCGCTTGCGCTGCGCCAGGTCGTCGAAGCGGCGAAGCCCGATCTCGTGCTTTTCCCGCACACGTATCAGGTCCGTGATTTCGCGCCGAAGCTGGCCGCGTCGATGCGGAAAGGCATGATCGGCGATTGCATTGCGTATCGCTACGAAAACAGCAAGCTGATTTTCGTGCGCCAGATGTTTCAGGGGCGTACTGCGGCGGACGTCGTCTTCACCGGGGAGGCGCCGTGGGTCGCCTCTTTCCAAGCGGGAGCGTTTCGCGCCGATCTTGCCGCAAAACATGCCGGCGGAAAAGCGCCGGTAAAAGCGGTGAGCGTCGATCTGAAGGCGGAGCAGATTCGCACGAAGCCGCTTGAGCTTTTCCGCGAGGCGAAGCAGGCCGTCGATCTTACGCAGGCGCCGATCCTGGTTTCGGTAGGACGCGGGATCAAGGCGCCCGAAAATATTCAGATGGCCGAGAAGCTCGCGAAGCTGATGGGCGGCGAAATTTCCGCGTCCCGCCCGATCTGCGACGAAGGCTGGCTCCCGATGGATCGGCAAATCGGCAGTTCCGGGCAAACGGTCGCGCCGAAGCTCTATCTCGCGCTCGGCATCAGCGGCGCAATCCAGCACGTAGTCGGCATGAAAGGCTCGCGTACGATTGCCGCGATCAACAAAGACGCGAACGCGCCGATTTTCGAAGTTGCCGATTACGGCATCGTTGGTGATCTCTTCGAAGTCGTTCCCGCGATGATCGAGGAACTTGAAAAGAGTGGCTGAGCTTCGGCGAGGCCGATGGCACTATGTCGCGACAATCGCCTCTGCCTCGATTTCCACCAGCATCTGCGGATCGATCAATCGGCTGATCTCGATCATCGCCGTCGCCGGACGAATCTCGCCGAAAAATTCGCCGTGCGCGCGGCCGATCTGCTCCCAATCGGCGATGCGCGTCACGAACATGCGCGTGCGCACCACGTCCGACATGCGGGCCCCCGTCTTCGCCAGCGCCAACTCGATATTCCGCAGCACCTGAATCGTTTGCGCGTATGCGTCGCCGGCGCCCACGATTTTGCCTTCCGCGTCGGTCGCCGTCGTGCCCGAGACGTGAACGTACGGGCCGACGCGCACGGCTCGCGAATACCCGATAATGGGTTCCCACTTGGTTCCGGACGAAATGTTCTGGCGTTGCATCGTTTCTCCTCTTCCGTAGCGCCGGCGTCCCGCCGGCTCTCTTTACGGCGCGCGACACCGGGAAAAAATGCCGGCCAGAGGCCAGCGCTACAAAGCCCCCGATCCCCTGCTCCGCCTCTCTTCAGGGATCGAATCTCGCGCGCAGATCGGGCGGCATGACGGGGCAAAGCTCGTCCCGCTTGCCGAAGATGCTGTAGCGGATGCGCGCGACGAAATCGTAAGCCGCGTCTCTCACCGCTCGCGGAAGCACCGCGGACACTCCGGCAAGAACTTTCCATCCGCCGCCCAGCCGCCGCAGAATGTGCAGCACCGCATCCGAGCGGGCGAGCAGCGCTCCGTCGTTCGTAAGCACGATGATGCTGTCGGGCAAGCCGGCGCGCCGTTCCGCGGCTACCTGCGCCTCGAAAGTGGGTCCCTGCAGCGGCGCAAACCGGAAGAGGCGCCCCGCCCGATCTCGCCGCAGCACGAATTTCACCGCGCCGTGGCACAAGCCGCAGTGCCCGTCGTAAAAGAGCATCTCGGCAGTGGGAGCGTCCTGCGGCACTCTGACAAAAGAATAGCACGCCAGTGCTTTCCGGCCGTCCCGCCAGGCGCGCGGCAATCCGCCGCCGGAAACTGCTTCTGGACAGACTTTCGCGAAGTCTCTAAGCTAATTGCGAAGAAAAATTCCAGGGGGAGGCTCGCGCCCGCCGTGAAATGCAATACCATCCTCGACGCCATCGGCCACACGCCTCTCATCCGTCTGCACCGGATCGCCAAGGACGTGCCTCCCGAAGTGTTCGTCAAAGCCGATTACCTGAATCCCGGCGGCTCGATGAAGGACCGCATCGCGGTTCGCATGATCGACGAAGCCGAGCGCAAGGGCCAGCTCAAGCCGGGCGGCACGATCATCGAAGGCACCTCGGGCAACACCGGCATGGGCCTCGCGCTCGTGGCGGCCGTGCGCGGATACAAAATCGTCTTCACCATCACGGACAAGCAGTCGCGCGAAAAAATCGATCTGCTGAAAGCATTCGGCGCGGAAGTGATCGTCTGCCCCACGGCCGTTGAGCCCGAAGATCCGCGCAGCTACTATTCGGTGGCGAAGAAACTCGCGCGCGAAATCCCGAATTCCTACTACCCGAATCAATATGAGAATCCGGACAATCCCGAAGCCCACTACCTCACGTCCGGCCCCGAAATCTGGGAAGACACCGAAGGCAAGATCACGCATTTCGTCTGCGGCTTGGGCACAGGCGGCACGGCCTCTGGCGTCGGGCGCTACCTGAAGGAAAAGAACCCCGAGATCAAGGTGATCGGCGTCGATCCCCTCGGCTCGCTCTACTACGAATATTTCAAGACGCACAACATCGGCACGGCGCACACCTACGTCGTCGAAGGAATCGGCGAAGACATCCTGCCCTCCACGATGGATTTCTCGGTGCTCGACGATATCGTTCAGGTGAACGATGAAGAATGCTTCCTCTGGACACGCAGGCTCGCCAAGCGCGAAGGGATTTTCACCGGCGGCTCGGGCGGCGGATGCGTTTCCGCGGCGATCCGCGTCGCCAAGAGTTGCAAGAAGGGCGATCTCGTCGTCGCGTTCCTGCCGGATTCCGGCAGCCGCTATCTGAGCAAGATTTACAACGACGGCTGGATGCGCGAGCACGGCTACGCCGACGCCGAAGTCACGCTGACGGCCTCCGACGTGATTCGCGTGAAGCATCAGAACGGCAAGACGCGCCAGCCGGTCGTCGTCGGCCCGAACCGCACCGTCTTCCAGGCGCTCCACACCATGCAGCAGGAGGATATTTCGCAGCTGCCCGTATTCGAAGATGAGCGTTCCGTCGGCACCATCTTCGAAGACCAGGTACTGAATCTCGCGCTGCAAGGAAAAGATCTGCGCAAGCTGATCGTGCGCGAAGTGATGGGCGCGCCGCTGCCCGAAGTGCCTTCGAACGCGCCGATCGAGCGCGTCACCCACCTGCTGAGCCACGAAAGCCCTGCCGTGTTCGTCGCCATGGACGACGGCAAGCGCGAAGTCCTCACCAAGTTCGACCTCATGGACACAATCGCCGGCCTCGTCGGCCAGAAGCGCTGAATACTGCGGCTCGCCGCTCGGTTGCGCATCCCTAAGTCGGAACGCCTGGGCCTTCCCTTAACGGCACATTTGGAAATGGAAGGCTGCCATCTTAGTGAAAATATGTACCTATCGGGTTTGATAATCCGTCTTCACAGAGTTCCGTATAAGTCCTATTTTGGAGCCATATCGAGCCGCATTATGTCCTTTAATAAATTGTAATATAAGTTCTTGACAGCATATTCCCGAAATGGTATCTCATCCGGCACGACCCGACATTAGTTTCTCCGTTTTCGGCCGTTTGGGCGGCCATTAGGGTGACAAGGGTGGACCAAGGGGGAATTTAGTAATGAAAACGCATTTTTCGCTTAGGGGATGTGCGGCCGCAGCGCTGGTCTGCTTGCTGGCCATTTTTCTGTCGGTTTCGGCATTAATGGCCCAGTCATCGAGCACCGGTGCTCTGACTGGGACGGTCACAGACCCATCCGGGGCCATCATCTCCGGCGCGACGGTCACGCTGACCGACAACGGCACGGGGCAGCAGCGCACGACGACGACGGACGCGACGGGCAGCTACAAGTTCTCGCTCTTGCCCCCGGGGAACTATAAGGTGAGGTTCACGGCCTCGGGCTTCAAAACCGCCGAGGTTCCCTCGGTAACCGTCAACGTGACGGAAACGCCTGTGCTCAATGAGCCTCTCGCAGTGGGCGCGCAGTCCGAGGAGATCACGGTGGCCTCCACTGCGGAGACCCTCCAGACCCAGAACGCGACCAACGGGCAGCTTGTAGGATCGAAGGAAGTCACCGATCTGCCCCTCAGCTCGCGCAACTACACGCAGATCATCGACCTGTCGCCCGGTGTCGTGGTCAACGTATCGAGCGCGGCGGCGATCGGCAGTGGCACGCAGGACATTAACGTCAATGGCTCCGGTTCCGACCAGAACAATTACCTCATGGACGGCGCCTCGATCACCAACTACGGCAGCGGCGGCGGCGGCCAGTCCGGCAACTATCCTGGAATCGGCATTCCTAATCCCGACTCGATCCAGGAATTCAAGATACAGACATCGCAGTACGACGCTTCGTTCGGACAGAACCCCGGCGCGAACGTGAACGTCGTCACCAAGGGCGGCACCAATCAATTCCACGGCGACGCGTGGGAATTCAACCGCAACAATTTCTTCAACGCCAACGATTTTTTCCTGAAGCAGAGCGAAAAACTGCTGAACGAGAACAAGCCGCCGACGTTTAAGGAAAATCAATTTGGCGCTACCCTTGGCGGCCCTATTAAGAAGGACAAACTGTTTTTCTTCGGTTCCTATCAGGGCACTCGCCAGTTGAACGGTATCGGCACCAATGGCTTCAGCACCGGCTTCACGACTGTCAGCCTTTACCCGTTCAATAATTCCTGCGGCAACCGCTCGGACGGCTGCAACGGCCAGACCTACCGTCAGTATCTCGGCAGCGTGTTCGGTGGCCAGACGGACGCATTGGGCTTCTTAGGTTACGGCACCGGCGCAACCGTTGCGACCGATGGATCGAATATCAATCAGGTGGCGATCAACCTCTTGCAGGCGAAGTCGGCGACGGCGACGAGCTCCTACAACAAGGGATTTTACGTTCCCAGCGCGCCGCCCGGATGTGTCGCTCCTTGTAACACGGCGATTTCGGATCCCATTCAGGCAAACGAGAATCAGTTTCTCGCCAATACCGATTACGTTATCTCGAGCAAGAATACCCTCTCGGAACGCTATTTCTTCTCGAGCGATCCGCAGGTCCAGAGCTTCGTTTGCCTCGGCGGCTGCAACCCCGGCGCACCCGAGGATGTGACTTACACCACGCACGACGGCGTCCTGAAGCTCACAACCGTCGCGACGAACAATCTTGTGAACGAGGCTCGTTTTTCGTTCCAGCGCGAAGTCACCAACAGCCACGACGGGTTCTCGCTGAAGGCGTGCGACGTCGGCATAGTCCCGATCGTAAACAACGGCGTGGCGGATTCGTGCCCAGGTCCTTCCGCCACAGCGAATCCGGAACTCCAGCTCATTCCGGCGATCTCGCTTCTCGGTTTCCCCTCTTGCTTAGGGCCTTGTCCGCTACCCCAGTACGGAGCTTTCATTCAGGGGGGCAACTTCTTCGCCGCGGACACCAACTACTTCAACACCTTCCAATATGCCGACCAGGTTTCCTGGAACCACGGCAAGCATGCAGTCCGGGCTGGTTTTGAGGCACAGCGCATTCAGTGGAACTGGACCTTGCCCGGAGCCGGAAGGGGCGATGTGTATTTTGGGAACATCGCCGACTTCTTGACCAGCTCGAGCGGAGCGCCGAACACCGGCACGGCCTATACTCCCAACGGTGTTTTCCTGAACTTCACGACCCGTCTGGCTCCGAATGCGCCGAACTATCACGCGCTGCGAGTCAACGAGTTCGATTGGTTCGTGCAAGACGACATTAAACTGACGAGAAAATTGACCGTAAACGTCGGCGTGCGCTGGGAATACGACGGCATGCCGTCGGACGCGACCGGATTATTCACGAACTTCTGGGGTAGCGAAGCTAGCCTCGTAAATACCGGGTCGTATTTCCTCAATAATCCCGTCGGCACGCTTGCTGGCTACGTCGTTCAGTCCAATTACAATCCCAACGCCACGATCTGCGGTGGACCGTGCGGCTTGGCGGCACCCAACGGCGCAACGGGCGTCTACATCAATAACAACAAGACCCTCGAGCATTCGGCTCCGATCAACAACTTCGCTCCGCGCTTCGGGTTGGCCTGGCAACCCTTTGGTGACAGATTCGTCGTTCGCGCCGGCTACGGTATCTTTTACGACCGAATCTACGGCAACCTGCTCGGAAACAACCAGCAGGCGAACCCGCCTTACGCGGGATCGACGCCCGCCGTCCCGACGCAAAGCCTGGATAATCCGGACTCACCTGGACAGCTGGGCTGGACCCCGCGAACTCTTGCACTCGTTTCCGGCGGTGCTACAACGGGGGCCACCCTAATCACTGATGCCAATAACGCCACCGGACTGACCAACAACAGCACGTCCGACTCCGAGTATATGGGTACTCCTCTCATTCAGGAGTACAACGTGGATCTACAGTACGAGTTCGCTCACAACTGGGTTGCGGACATCGGGTACGTCGGGCAACACGGAACACACCTCTATGATTGGGCCCGCGACGTCAACATTGGATACTTGGTTGCCGGCGCACCGAACGAGCCGACCGACCCCATGAATCTCGCAATGGTAAAGCCGGCGAGCGCATTTCCGTTCAACGATCCAGGCAACACGAACCCGGCGACGCAAGTGATCACCAATACGACCGGTAACTTCGGATTGCCTAGCGAACCATCTATTGGGAACGTCCTGGGCCGCGTGCCAATCCTAGGTTTGAATCCGACGGGCGGATCACTGACGAGCACGATTGGCGATGACGTCTACAACAGCTTGCAGGCCCAACTGAAACACCAGTTTTCGCACGGCCTTCTGCTGCAGGTGGCGTACACGTGGAGCAAGCTCATCACCAACATCAATTCAAGCGAGGCGGGCACCGGCATCTCCGCCCCAGGGAACGTTCTGTCCGGCGGTGCGTCGAGCAACAATCCGAATAACCTCACACAGCAGTATGGGCTCGGAGCGTTCAATCGCCCGCAGCGCATCGTGGTCAGTTATAGCTACGACCTGCCTTATCGCAACGAGCACGGTTTCATGGGCAAGGCGTTTGGGGGCTGGAGCATTTCGGGTGTGACGACCGCTCAAGACGGTGAACCGTTTACCGTCGTCGACAGCGCTGGTGGCTCCATTTACTACGGCGCGGCGACATCCGTCCGTGCGGAGCTCGCTTCACCCGGGGCCTGCAACGCCCAAGGCAATTGTCAATCGGCAGTGCCAGTGGCTACATCGGGTAGCAACTACTCCCGCGTCACCAGCGCAACAGGCTGGATCAATCAGGCTGCTTTCACGGCGACTTTGCCATGCATCGGCGGTACCGTCCAAGGCGCCTGCCTGACTACAGGTGGAGGCACCGGCTTTGGCAACAGCAGTGTTGGCATCATCAGTGGTCCTGGGCAGTTCAACTGGGACGCGTCGCTCATCAAGAACACAAAGATCACCGAGGGGATCAGCGTGCAGTTCCGGACGGAGTTCTACAACATCTGGAATCACGCGCAGTTCAATCCCCCGGGCAACGACCTCAACACGCCGTCGACCTACGGCGTCATCACGTCTTCGTCCGTGCCGCCCCGAATCATTCAGTTCGGGTTGAAGCTGCTGTTCTAGGACAGAAGCGAGGCCTGCGTAGTAAGTAGAGTCGGTGGAAAGATTTACCCGGCCGGACCCCTTCAATCGGGTCCGGCCAGTACAAACCGGCCAGTACTACCGCGAGGCAATCCCGCCCGTTTGACGCAGTCGTTGAACTATATCCCTTGACATTGGGTTTCCGCCTGTGATATTTCCACGCCCACATAGTAGTTTTTCCCGGCCAAGTAGATTCACCGTTCAGTAATCGGGCCCTACTTCTTCGGTAATGTCGCGCGCTCGCGCGCATGGGTGGGAATTGAGATTGTGATCTACGGGGGGAGTCCAGTGATTCACACACGATTGTCTGCGCGTGGACTTGTGTCCGCGCTGCTCGTTTCCCTTGTCACTTTGCTTTTGTGCGCATCCCTGACGCCGGCCCAATCGGGCACCACGGGTGCGCTGACCGGAACCGTCACCGATCCTTCGGGCGCCGTCATCGCAGGCGCCGCCGTCACAGCCACAAATATCGGCACCGGTCAGGAGCGCACGGCGACGACGGATGCCAGCGGAGGCTACAAGTTCTCCCTGCTCCCTCCCGGGAATTACAGCGTGAAGTTTTCCGCCGCCGGCTTTAAGACCGCGGAGATCGCCTCGGTCACAGTCAACGCGACGGAAACCGCCGTCCAGAACCAGAGCCTGGCTGTCGGAGCTCAGTCGGAACAGATTACGGTCGAGTCCACAACACAAAGACTGCAAACGCAAAACGCGACGATGGGAACACTGGTGGGTGCGAAGACGGTCACCGACCTGCCTCTCAGCTCGCGCAACTACACACAGATTATCGACCTTTCGCCCGGTGTCGTCGCCAACGTCGCCAGCGCCGCAGCGGTCGGGAATGGCACGCAGGACATCAACGTCAACGGGATGGGGTCTGACCAGAACAACTACATGATGGACGGCGCCACGCTCACCAACTATGGCAGCGGCGGCGGCGCACAATCTGGCAACTTCCCCGGCATCGGAATTCCGAATCCGGACTCGATTCAGGAATTCAAAATTCAGACGTCTCAGTACGATGCTGAGTACGGACGGAACCCAGGCGCCAGCGTGAATGTGGTCACGAGAGGCGGGACGAACAATTTTCATGGCGCTGCCTGGGAGTTCTTCCGTAATAGCGCCCTCGATGGGAATGACTTCTTTAACAAATTTACAGAGCTGAATTCCTTGCACACGGCCAACAAGCCGGAGATCTTGAACGAGAACTTGTTTGGCGGAACGGTCGGCGGACCGATTAAGAAGGACAAACTTTTCTTCTTCGGTTCTTATCAGGGATTCCGCCAGAAGAACGCTGTCGGCACCAACGGCTTCGCGACCGGGCTTGCGGCAGCCGTCCAATTGGAGCCCTTCAACGAGCCCAACGGCACTCGCACCGACACGCCGGGCCTCACCGTTCCCCTTAATCTTGTGGCCGGTTCTCCCTCTTGCGATGCCTCGACGTATCGCATGTATCTCGGATGCGTGTTCGCCAACAACGTCGGTTTGCTGGGCGTACTCGAAGGCCCTGCGGGTCAAATCGGAACGGGCGTCCCAGTGGCTATGGACGGATCAAACATTAACCAGGTCGCGATAAACATGCTTCAAGCCAAAGGGCCAAAGGGTGGTGTGAATGGCGGTTTCTATTTCCCCAGCGTACCTTTTGGATCGAACGGTCTGCCAATTACGTCTTCGCCCCTGACTCTCTCGCAGCCGATCCAAGCGAACGAAGACCAATACCTCGCCAACCTCGATTGGATCGTCTCCAGCAAGAATACGCTTACCGAAAGGTTCTTCACTTCCAAGGATCCGCAAGTCCAGCCGTTTGTTTGTCTGGGTTTCGTGGGTGCGCCGGGCGTCAACAACTGCGATCCGGGCGCGCCAGAGGACGTGACGTACACCGCGGACAGCGCGGTCCTCAAGCTTACGACCGTGGTGACGAGCAACTTCATCAACGAAGCGCTCGTTTCTTTTCAGCGTTCCACCACAGTGGCTGCGCCTGCCGACTACCTCACCGCTTGCTCGGTGGGCATCATTCCTCCGATTGCCAACGGCGATTGCGCCAATCTTTCCAATATCAAGAATCTGAACCCGATCCCGGCTCAGATCCCAACGATCGGGATTTTTGGGCTTCCGGTGATCAACGTAACCGGCCCTACAGCCCCGGTGGTGGACCCGGGCGCATGGAATAACGGCGGCAACTTCTTTGCGTCCGCCACAAATTTCTTCAACACCTTTCAGTACAAAGACCAGATTTCCTGGAACCATGGCAGGCACGCGATTCGTGCTGGAGTCGAGTTCGACCGCATCCAATACAACTGGACGCTTCCGGGCAGGGGCGGTATGGCCTTTCCCACGGTCGCCGACTTCTTGACCAGTTCGAGCGGCGGACCAAACGCCGGTACGCCGGCGGCTCCCGGTGGAATTCTCGCCAACTTCTATGGATACTCCAGCCCGATCGGCAACCCCCATTACCAGCGAACCAACGAATTTTCCGCCTTCACTGAAGACGACATCAAGCTGACACGAAAGCTCACGGTCAACTTGGGTCTTCGGTGGGAGTACGACGGATGGCCGTCCGACATCACTGGTCTGTTTACCAACGGCTCTCCAGAGCAGGCGGCCTTGGTCAATACCGGTTCCTTTTTCTTGGGCAACCAGGTCGTCAATGGTCCCGGTTCGCCGAATAACGTGATAGGCACGCTGGTGGGTTACGAGGTTCAGTCGAATTACAACCCGAACCTCGCACGTTGCGGAACGGCAGCAGTACCTGCTCCGTGCGGGCTGACCGCGCCGGTGGGCGTGTATGGCGGCTATCTCGGCGGCGCAACCGGTGTGTCTTTTAACACCAACAAGACGCTTGTCAACGGTTCGCCTATTACCAACTTCGGTCCGCGCCTCGGTGTGGCCTGGCAGCCGTTCAGCGACAAATTTGTTATCCGCGCCGGCTATGGCATCTTCTATGATGCCGTCTACGCCAACTTGCTAGCCAACAACAATGCTGGTAACTCGCCTTACTCTGGCGCCGTCCCTGCAATACCGGCCAACGCATTGGATGTTCCCGGTCCGACGAATCTGATATTTGGATGGGTCCCTCGCACGCTGGGCGTTGTCAGTGGCGGCGCGACGACAGGCGCCACCGTCATCACGGACAACCAGGGTGGACAGGGTCTGGCCACTACCTCCGACGCGCCGACCATGGGCACGCCGCTCATCCAACAATACAACCTCGATCTCCAGTACGAGTTCGCGCATAATTGGATATTGGATGTTGGATACGTCGGCTCGCACGGCACACACCTCTACGACTGGGCGCGTCCCATCAACATTGCGTTCCTCGCTCCGGGTGCACCCAACGAACCAACCGATGTTCAGAACGCGAGGATGATCTTGGGGTCCGGTGCGCCGGGTACTCCAACTTCCTTCCCGTTCAACGACGCTGGTAACACGAATCCCTCTACCCAGATCATCGACAATACAGGAACGAACGCCGTCGGCCGCGTGAGCCTTCTCGGCTTTGGCACCGGCGGCATGTCGACGACCAACACGCTGGGCGATTCCAAGTACAACAGCCTGCAAGTCGGTCTTCGGCACCAATTCACCAACGGTCTCTTGGTTCAGGCGTCTTACACCTGGAGCAGGAGCCTCACGAACGTAAACGGCTCGGAAGCTGGCGGCGGAATTGCCGCTCCCGGAAACGTCCTCTCGGGAGGGGCATCGAGTAACGATCCGCTCGATTTCGGCCAGCAATACGGACTCGCGGCGTTCAATCGTCCGCAACGCCTCGTGGTTGCGTATAGCTACGATCTGCCGTTTACAAAACAAACGACGGGGCTTGTTGGCAAGGTTCTGGGAGGCTGGCAAGTTTCCGGCGTGACCACCATCCAGGACGGAGAACCCTTCACAGTTACTGATGGACTCGGCGGCCGGATCTATTACGGTTCGGCGGGAGTTCCGTTTGGCGGTGGCGGCGTTCGAGCCCAATTGACTTCCGGCCACACGGGTGCGTGCAACTCTGATGGCGTCTGCCAGACCATCGGAGGAGCAAGCTCGGGGAGCAACTATCAGCGTGTGGTAGATGGACTGGTCAACGGTGCTGGAAACGGCTGGATAAACGGCGCCGCGTACGGCACATTCACCGGCGCTGGAGGCGTGTTTGCCGAGCAGGGCGCGCCATGCATCGGGGGTACGGTGCAGGGATCGTGCCTCACGTCTGGTGGCGCCACCGGCTTTGGAGACTCCGGTATCGGAGCGATCATGGGGCCCGGCCAGCACAACTGGGACGTTTCGATCATCAAGAATACCAAGGTGACCGAAGGTACCAGCATTCAGTTCCGGGCGGAGTTTTACAACATTTGGAACCACCCGCAATTCAATCCGCCGGTCAACGACGCGAGCAACGCGTTTTTCAGCGACATCTTCAGCAGTTCGGTGCCGCCGCGCATCATGCAGTTTGCTTTGAAGTACAGCTTCTAGGCGGCGAAAACAACGAGCCCCGTCCTTTCCTCTGTCGGAAGGGACGGGGCTCTCCTTTTTCGGGCAGGCGTGCGCGGAACTTCACCCGTGTGCAATTCCTTGCTATTATTTGCAAACCCTCCCGGCGAACTCGATGCGTGCCTGTCTCATTACGCTTGCCGTTTTGGGTTGCTGCGCGCTGGTTTTCGGCGAAGAGCCGCAAGCGCACACAGCCTCCGCTACCGAAGCGCCCGCGGCCTCGACGGCTTCTTCTGCGCCTTCGTCTCCTGTTTCGCCCGTCATCGTGATCGGATTTGTCGGCGGCTACGTCAGCCACAATAATTTGTCGCACATGGAGGCGCATCTCGCGGCGCAAATCCGCGCCGCGTATCCCACGGGCGTCTACGCCGCGGCTTTCGAGAATCACAGGAGAAACAGCGCTTATCAGGCGATCCTGCGCGCGCTCGACGCGAACCACGACGGCCACCTGAGCGAGCGCGAAAAGGACGACGCGCGCATCATTCTCTATGGGCACAGCTGGGGCGCATCGGAAGCCATCACGCTCGCGCGCGAACTGCAAAAGGAAGACATTCCGGTGCTGCTCACGATCCAGGTAGATAGCATCGAGAAATATCACGAGAACGACACGGTGATTCCGGCGAACGTCGAGGAAGCCGTCAATTTCTACCAGCCGCACGGGTTGCTCCGCGGCGCAAGCCGGATTCGCGCCGCCGACCCGGAGCGCACCAAGATCCTCGGAAACTTCCGCTACGATTACAGCAAGCAGCCGGTGGGTTGCTACGCGGCGTACCCGTGGTGGGACCGCCATATCGCGACGTCGCATACCGAAATCGAATGCGATCCCGCCGTGTGGGACCGCGTGGAAGCGCTGATCCGCGCGAAACTTCCGCCAACGTCCTCGGCCGCGAATACCACCACGCCCGAAGCAAACCAGTAACAAGTGAGGGCCGCGTGATTCTCGATCGCAGGAAATTCTTGCAGACCGTCGCCGGGGCCGGCGCGGCGGTTGCCTTGGGCGCGAATGGTTTGAGCTGGGCGCAGGCCGAGCCGGCGGCCGAGTCGTTCGATTTCGTCTTCTTCACGGACACGCACATCGAGCCCGAATTGAAGGCGCCGCAGGGATGCGACGAGTGCTTTCGGAAGATAGCCGGGATCAAGAGCGAATTCGCGATTATGGGCGGCGACCACGTGTACGACGCGCTGAGCGTCGGACCCGCGCGCGCGAATCTTGTCTACGACCTCTACCGCAAGACCGAGCAGCAGCTGCAAATGAAGCGGTATCAAGTGATCGGCAATCACGACCTTTTCGGCATCGAGACGAAGAGCGGCGTATCTCCAAGCGATCCGGCGTACGCCAAGAAAATGTACGAGGAGCGCATCGGAGGCAAAACCTACTACTCGTTCGATCATCGCGGCTACCACTTCGTAGTGCTCGATTCGATCCAGCCGACGCCAGACCGCCAATGGGAGGCGCGCATCGACGATCCCCAAGTGAGCTGGCTCGAGGACGATCTGACACGAGTGCGCCCGGGCGCGCCGGTAATCGTCGTCACGCACGTCCCGCTCGTCACGGCCTTCACCACCTACGCGCAAATCGATGATCCGAACGCGAAGTACAACACGCTGACGGTCGCCAACACGCCGCAAGTGCTGAAAGTCCTCGAAGGACACAACGTGATCGCGGTGCTCCAGGGCCACACGCACGTCAACGAAGTCGTGAGCTACAGGGGCACGCAATACATCACCAGCGGCGCGGTGTGCGGCAACTGGTGGCACGGCCCGCGCATGGGTACGCCCGAGGGATTTACCGTGGTGAGCCTGCGCGAAGGCCGCATCAGCACGCGCTACGAAACGTACGGATTCCGCAGCGTCGATCCGCGCGAAAAATTCTGACGCCGCAGCCTTGAGATTTACGCGACAATTGTCCGATGCGTAATGCGCTCCTGTTCTCCGTCATCGCGCTCTGCACCCTGCTGATCCTTCTCTACGCGGGAGACGACGCCGTGCTTCACGTCCGCATGGCGCGCAGCGGTCCCAATTCCGTTCTATCAACTGTCACGACTTTCTACGCCGCCCCGATCAAAGGCGGCAAAGTCAGCATCTATTACGACCAGCCGCGATCGCAACCCTGCGTCCGTTCCATCTTCCCGCAGCTCGGCTACGCCCCCTGCTGGTACCTCCGCCGCCACGCCATCCAGCTAGTCAACTAATCGCGCACACTCTCACTACACCCACTCCGCCGCGAAATGCGCGCCAATCTAATCGACGCTGCGGCGATTAGAAAATGACGCAACTCACGGAAAACACAGCCCGGGTGCCGGGTCTAATCGACACTCACACGGCACCCGGAAGCAGCCCGAAAATCAGTGAGGGTGGACGTAGATGCCGAAGTCGAACGTGCTGTGGTCCCAGTCGGCATGATGATCGCGGCACCACTGTCGCGTGCGGTCAAGCCGGTCGACATCGTGGTCCACCGCGCGGCTGTGCGGCCCGTATCGCGCGGCATCGCGGTCGATGCGTTCCTTATCGTGCCGGAGACGCTGGTGGCAGTCGTCCCGCCAATCGTGATCGGCGCGCGCTGTGCTGCAGAGCGGAAGCGAGAATCCGACAGCCAGGGCGGCCGCGAGAGCGAAGCGGAGATATTTTGTCGTCATGTGAAGTGCCTCCTGCCACCATGAAAGTACGTTTGATGGTTGCAGGCCTATCGGTTAAAATGATTATTTGAGCTCGGACTTTCGCTGTAAGCATTTGGTTTAGAGTGAGAGCGCGGAACAAACGCGAAAGAATTCTTAGAGAAGAGCGCGCGCGAAATTCGAGATTTCGATTTGTTGCATCGAAAATCAGTTGACACGACAGGGTCGCATCTGTAGAATTGGCGATTGTCTGTCGTCCTTCCAGCTGGCCTGGGAGTACCTGCTCTTTGACAATCGGATGATACAAGCCAGAACCCGTTTGGTTTGCCTATAGGTCTGCCCGGCGCAAGTTGGGTGGGCAAATAGGAATTTGAGTAAAGTTCCGCTTCAGTGTATGAGGCGGGATAAACCGAGCGATGTTACAAGTTCGTTCCGATCGTGGCGCAAGTCACGGTCGAAACAATCAGTTTCAAACGAGAGTTTGATCCTGGCTCAGAGCGAACGCTGGCGGCGTGCTTA
This sequence comes from uncultured Acidobacteriota bacterium, assembly GCA_963743335.1. Classification (GTDB taxonomy): domain Bacteria; phylum Acidobacteriota; class Terriglobia; order Acidiferrales; family UBA7541; genus Palsa-295. Next base: position 341,851 of record CAVUPI010000001.1, on the reverse strand, counting down.
ACACATGCAAGTCGAACGAGGTCCGTAGCAATACGGATACTCGTGGCGAACGGGTGCGTAACACGTGGATAACCTTCCTTCAGGTGGGGAATAACCCAGTGAAAATTGGGCTAATACCGCATAACAAGACGAGGGCACATGCCTTTGTCTTCAAAGGCGCAAGTCGCCAGAAGAGGGATCCGCGGCCGATTAGCTTGTTGGCGGGGTAACGGCCCACCAAGGCATTGATCGGTAGCCGGACTGAGAGGTTGGCCGGCCACACTGGAACTGAGACACGGTCCAGACTCCTACGGGAGGCAGCAGTGGGGAATCTTGCACAATGGACGAAAGTCTGATGCAGCAACGCCGCGTGGGGGATGAAGCTTCTCGGAGTGTAAACCCCTTTCGACCCGGAAGAATGCCCGCAAGGGTTTGACGGTACGGGTATAAGAAGCCCCGGCTAACTACGTGCCAGCAGCCGCGGTAAAACGTAGGGGGCCAGCGTTGCTCGGAATTACTGGGCGTAAAGGGTCCGTAGGCGGTGTGGCAAGTCGGAAGTGAAATCTCTGGGCTTAACCCAGAGGCTGCTCCCGAAACTGCCGTGCTAGAGGATGAGAGAGGCAAGTGGAATTGCGGGTGTAGCGGTGAAATGCGTAGATATCCGCAGGAACATCCGAGGCGAAAGCGGCTTGCTGGATCATTTCTGACGCTGAGGGACGAAAGCTAGGGGAGCAAACAGGATTAGATACCCTGGTAGTCCTAGCCCTAAACCATCAGGACTTGGGGTTTGCCCTGTACGGGGCAAGTCCCGTAGCTAACGCGTTAAGTCCTGCGCCTGGGGAGTACGGTCGCAAGGCTGAAACTCAAAGGAATTGACGGGGGCCCGCACAAGCGGTGGAACATGTGGTTCAATTCGACGCAACGCGAAGAACCTTACCTGGGCTTGAACCGCACAGGACCATCTTGAGAAATCGAGACTTCCCGCAAGGGACCTGTGTAGAGGTGCTGCATGGCTGTCGTCAGCTCGTGCCGTGAGGTGTTGGGTTAAGTCCCGCAACGAGCGCAACCCTTACTCATAGTTGCTACCCGCAAGGGAGAACTCTATGAGGACTGCTCCGGATAACGGAGAGGAAGGTGGGGATGAGGTCAAGTCAGCATGGCCTTTATGTCCAGGGCCACACACGTGTTACAATGCGCGCCACAAAGCGTTGCAAACCCGCGAGGGGGAGCTAATCGCAAAAAAGCGCGCTCAGTTCGGATTGCAGTCTGCAACTCGACTGCATGAAGCCGGAATCGCTAGTAATGGCGCATCAGAACGGCGCCGTGAATACGTTCCCGGGCCTTGTACACACCGCCCGTCACATCACGAAAGTGGGTTGTACTAGAAATCGTCGTGCCAACCGCAAGGAGGCAGACGCTCAAGGTATGACTCATGATTGGGGTGAAGTCGTAACAAGGTAGCCGTAGGAGAACCTGCGGCTGGATCACCTCCTTTCTAAAAGAAAAGGGAGCACGGCCTGTTTCGGTAACAGGCACGGCTCTCCAAAGGCCTCTCACGGGGCCCGTTCGGCACTCAAAATCCGCGCGAGAAATCGCACGGAGGAACCTACGGGTTCTGGCTTGGCTCATCCGATAAAGTCAAAGGGTCTTCAGACGAAAGTCCGCCACGGGCGGGCGAGCCCCGGTTCGATGAACTCGAACCGGGGCTTTTTGTTTTTTTGCGGTGGCGGTGCGAGCTGCGAATGACAGCGGCTATTTTTTCGGAGGTTCGTAGAGCTCGACGAAGGCGTGGACGTCGGGATCGCGGACCAAGGCGACGCGATAGCCGCCCTTCATTTCGACGATGCCGTCGGAGACGACTTTGATGCCGGCGCCTTTGAGGCGGACGAGAAGATCGTCGATGTCGGTCACCTCGAGGCCGAGCCAATTCGCGCCAATGTCGGTGATGTCGTAGGCTGCGACGGGCTTCTTGCGGTTTTCGTATTCGACCAGTTCGAAGCGCATGCGCGCGTCAGGATCCGCGGCGAGCGCGAAGGTTCCATTCAGTAGCCGCAGGACATTGCCGTGGCCACCGACGGCCGAATCCATAAAATCGCCGCTGGTCCACTGCGACGGCGTTGCGGGAAACTGCTCTCCGAGCAGGGCTCCGTAAAAAGCTCGCGCCTTATCCACATCGAGGATCACCAAGCCGACGTGATTGAATCCCGGGAGGGTGGCGGGACGCGCCGGACGGGTGTCCGTGGCGGGCATGGCCGGGCTTTGCTCGACAATTTCGACGTCCATGCCGTCGGGATCCGTCGTGTAAGCGATCGTGCCCCTTGTCTGGCCGGGAGCGGGAATCAAGTTGCCGCCCCACGTGCGAGGCCAGAGCATGCCGGCGGCTTTCAGGTCTGACCAAAGTTTCTCGGAATCCGGGACCGCAACCTCGATGTGGGTCGCGCCCGGTTCCCACGCCGTCTTGCCGGCCATGAAGTTGCGCTGCTTGATGCCGCGGAACTGCCGCAGGTAGAGCGTAAATGGCGTCTGTTTTCCGAGGTTACTATTGATCGTTAATTTCGCCATGCGGGATTCGATTCCCTTGGTGCCGTGAATGCGGTTCATGACGGGATCGTCGCGCCAGGATTTGTCGACGCCGGGAACTTCGGTGAAGCCGAGCATTTTATAGAAGGCGACCGATTTCTCGAGGTTCGAGACGGTGCGGCCATCGAACTCCGCCCCAACCACTTGGCCGGCGCTTGTGCCGAGAAACACCTGGGGCGCGGCGCCCGACGAAGGAGACGACGAGATGGCGGCGAACGCGAGTGCACACGCCAAAGCCACGGCAGCGAAAACGGAAAACCAGGAGCGCGCAGGCGCTGATTTCCTCATCTCGTTCCCCCCGAAAGCGGAAGTCCGGCGCCAGAAACGTGCCGTTGAAGTGAGTTATCTCTACCACGTTCTTGGACCGCTCGTCCACCCGTTTGGTTTCAACCGCTTCGGCCGGGCGTTGCGCTACAGAGTTGCGCTACAGAGTCCGAGCTATCTACCCACAGGTGGGTTGCATGTAGCGGGGCGCGGCAAGCCTTCGCTTGCTCAGGCCAAGGCAGCGCCCCTACAGCGAGCGAGCGGCGAAACGGAAAACGGAGTCGATGAGAAGCAGCTGTTGCTGGAGATTCCGTCCGCCGCTTGAGGGGAGGCGCGAACGGCCGTGGAGACTGGGAGGTCCCCACGGCCGATCGGGATACACGAATCACCGCAACACCTATGGTGAATGACGCGCGACTACTGGCCCGGAATGAAGACTTCGGTCTGGGTCGTGATCGACACGTTGCGCTGCTCGGTGGTGACCTTCAGGCTCCGGAAATCGCCCTTTTTCCTCGTGCTCGGAGGCGTGGCGAACGTCAGGAAATACTGGTTGTGGAGCACCATGTCGAGCTGGTCAAGAAACGGCGTGTAGGAAACCGGGGTATCGAATCCCTGGAAAAAGGACTGGCCTCCGCTGCCGCTGGACACTTTGATCAGATTGTCCTGAGCGAGGCCCTGACGGAACAGACCACGCCCGCGCCGGCCAACGGTGGAATACAGAGTGTGGATCACGATACCGGACTTCTGCGAGCTGGAAATCACGCGATCGACGTCCGGATCCTGCAGGTCGCCGCGCAGAGGATCGTGCCCATCGCTGATCAGGAGGATTTCGCGCCGTCCGGTGAGGGACTGCATCTTTTTCATCACGTCGATCAGCGAGAGATAGACGCTGGTCGAGGCGCTGCCGGGGCCCAGCGTGACGCGCACCTTTCCGGCCTCCATTTCATGGTTGGTGCTGAAAGGAGCGGCGGTCACCGTCATACCGTTGCTCGCATAGAAAATGCCGATGGCGGCCGAGTTCGGCTCCGTTGCGACGAAGTGTCGCAGTTCCTGTAGATGGGGACCGAGATTGATGCCGTCGTCGATCAGGATCGCGAGGTGAAGCTCGCTGTGGTCCCCTTGTGCGGGATTCCATGTGGTGACGTCCGCGCGCTGGTCCTTCACGTGGACGATCACATCGTCCTTGCCGACCGGCGGCGGAGCCGTAAATTTGGGGCCTAGCACGGTGACGACGGATGTGACCGGCACCGTCGACAGATCACTATTAGGTGCGGCGAACGCCGTACGCCCAACAAAAATTGCCAAAGCTATAAGTAGAGAACCCGAGAGCAAACGGGACTTGATCGAGTATGTAGTCATGTATGGATGGAACCTCCTTTCAATGGATGCCTTAAATGACTTGAAGGGTGCATTCGACTGGCGGTCCGGGGAGCGGGTGGAAGGTGAATTGACGCCGGAGACAGCGTGGGTTAGGCTGCGGCGCAGTCGCGGGCAGAATCGACTGCGACGGACCGGATTGGTGGAGGCGGCAATGCCAAGAGCGCAGAGCGTTTTCGTGGTTTTGGCGGCAGGACTGATGATCTTGATGGGTCTGCCGGCAAGAGCAGGGCAGACGACGGCCGAGAACCACGATCAGGACCGCAGCGCCATCGCGCAGAGCGTGCAGCGATTCATGGATTCGTGGAATCTGCACGATGCGCACGCTCTTTCGCTTTCATTCACGGAGGACACCGATTTCACGAATGCGTTCGGAACGCACAACCAGGGGCGCGGGCCGATCGAAGCAACCTACGGGCCGATGATGGCCGGCGCCTTCAAAGAGACGCGGCAGACAGGCACGATCCGCAGCATTCGCTTTCTCGCGCCGGGAGTGGCTCAGGTGGACGTCGATTGGCAAATGACGGGCGTGAGGAATCCGGAAGGAAGCATGCGGGCGACGCGACACGGCTTGCTGAGCTGGGTGATGGCGAAGCAGAGCGACGGAAGTTGGCTCATCGAAATCATGCACATGAACGAATTCACCAGTCAAACCACTCCGCCGGCGGCAACCGCAGCGAAGCCCTAACGAGTTCCCAGAGGATAATGCTTTAGGCCGAAGGCGTGAGGTTCGCTGTCGGGAGGAAGCGCGGCGGTCTGCGCGCGTGGGTGGCTTGCTCGAAGGCGTAGGCAATGCGGATGAGTTGCGGCTCGCTCCAGGCGCGGCCGAAGAACGAAACGCCGACCGGCATGCCGAAGACGAATCCGGCGGGCACGTGGATATTGGGATAGCCGGCGACGGCGGAGAGTGAAGAGGTGCCGCCCGTGTCGTGGTCGCCGTCGATGAGATCGGTGATCCACGAAGGGCCTGCGGTGGGCGCGACGATCGCGTCGAGACGTTGCTTGTCCATCGCGGCGTCGATGCCCTCGGTGCGGGCGAGGCGATGATTCTGGGCGAGCGCGTCATTGTACGCTTTGTCCGTGAGCGGGCCCTTGGCTTCCGCTTTCTCGAATATGTCCTGGCCGAAATACGGCATCTCCGCGTCGCGGTTGCGCTCGTTGAAGGCAATGAGCTCTTTGAGCGAACTCGCCGGAGCTTTCGGTCCCGCCGCGGCGAGGTAGGCGTTCAAATCCGCCTTGAATTCGTAGAGCAGGACTGCCATTTCGGAATCGTCAAATTTTCCGAGCGATGCGATCTCGACGTCGACGAGCACGGCGCCTGCGTCGCGCATGGCGTCGAGCGCCGCATTGAAAATGGGAGCGACGGTGTCGCTGAAGTCGAACTGCTTGCGCAGGACTCCGATGCGCGCGCCATGCAGGCCCTTAGGATCGAGGAAGCGAGTGTAGTCCGGGGGGATTTTCCCAGTCGAGGCGAGGGTGGCGGGATCGGAGGGATCAGCGCCTGCGAGCGCGCCGAGAAGAATCGCGGCGTCGGTGACGCTGCGGCACATCGGGCCGGCGGTGTCCTGGCTGTGCGAGATCGGGATGATGCCGGCCCGGCTCACCAATCCGACGGTGGGCTTGATGCCGACGACGCCATTGGCCGAGGACGGACAGACGATCGAGCCGTCCGTCTCAGTGCCGACAGCTACCGCGCAGAGATTTGCGGAAACGCCGGCGGCCGAGCCGGAACTCGAACCGCAGGGATTGCGGTCGATCGCGTAGGGATTGCGCGTCAGGCCGCCGCGGCCGCTCCAGCCGCTCGTCGAACGCGACGAGCGGAAATTGGCCCACTCGCTGAGATTGGTCTTGCCCAGAATCACGGCGCCGGCGGCCCGGAGCCGGCGTGCGACGCCGGAATCCTGCGCGGGCGCGAAGCCTGAGAGGGCGAGCGAGCCTGCGGTGGTCATCATTTTGTCGGCGGTGCCGATATTGTCTTTGATGAGGACAGGAATGCCGTGGAGCGGGCCGCGCGGCCCTTTCGATTTGCGTTCGGCGTCGAGCGAATCCGCAAGGGCAAGTACCTGGGGATTGAGCTCGATCACAGCGTTGATCGCAGGACCGGCTTTGTCGATTTCGGCGATGCGCGCGAGGTATCTTTTGGCAAGGCCGCGCGCGGTAAACTTGCCGGAACGCATGCCTTCCTGCAATTCGACGAGGTTTAGCTCGCCGAGTTCGAACGGCGCGGGCTCGAGTGGCGCAACGTCGGGATCGGGATTACCCGCATTGGCACTCGCCATATGAGAGAATGCTGGTAGCGCCAGCGAGGCAGCGCTCGCCTTTAATCCAGAGGACAGAAAGTTTCGACGCGAAGGTTGCCCTTCCGTGCGGCTAGGCTCCCGCTTGGGACGCATGGAGACGTGATTGTATTTAAAACACGGGCGGAATTCACGGTATATCGCGGCAGATCACTAACATGCTAGATAGAAATTGCGGGATGCGCGAAAAAAGCGCATGGCGGTGCGAAGCAGCCTTGGACTAAGTGTCTCAAATACATGAGGTTGCGGAGGGTTGGACGTGGCACGACGCGTGCACTGACCCAATGAGTGTTCTTGAGAGGGATTTGAGAGATGCCAGCACAGGTCGAGTCGATCGGAAAAGCAAGCGAGGGAGATAAAAGCGAGGCGCAGACAGCCGGCGCACGATGGAGCGAGCGCCTGAGAGCCCTGCGCCGGATTCCGCCGATATTCCGGATGGTTTGGAACTGCGCGCCGCAAGTGGTCTTCATGAGCGCGATTGCGCGCGTGATCGTTTCCGTGATTCCGGTGGCGCTGTTGAAGGTCACCCAGATCATTATCGATGCAATCAACGGCCATCTTTCACACGACACTGCTCTGCCGCATTACTTCTGGGCGCTTGTGGGCATCGAGTTCGCCCTGGCGAGCGCGGTGGCGATGCTGGGACGGGTCACCACATTCTTCGACACCGTATTGGCCGACAAGTTCACGCGCCATATCAGCACCAGCATCATGGAGCACGCGTCGCGGCTTGACTTGACGCGCTACGAAGATCCGCTCTTCTACGACAAGATGGAGCGCGCGCGTGTGCAGGGCACCGACCGCGTGATGATGGTCCAGATGACCGGGCGGCTGATCCAGGACGTGATCGGCGCACTCAGCTTGGCAGCGGGCATCATTTTCTTTTCGCCTTTGCTGCTGTTCTTCCTGATCGCGTGCGTGGTGCCGGCGTTCCTGGGCGAAACCCACTTCGCCTTCCTGGGCTATTCGCTGAATTTCGAGCAGACACCCGCTCGCAGGCAGATGGATTATCTTCGGATACTGGGCGGCAGCCGGGAAAGCGCGAAGGAGCTGAAGCTTTTTGGGCTTGGGCCGTTCCTGGTTGGACGCTACAAGGGCCTGTCGGACGAGATTCACGATCAGAATGTGCGGCTGGCGAAGCGGAAGCTTTTCTTCGGCGCGTTCTTGACGGTGCTCGGCACGGTCGGCTATTACGGCGGCTACGCCTACGTGATCTACGAGACGGTGATGGGGCGGCTGTCCATCGGCCAATTGACTTTCCTGGCAGGCGCAATCGCAGGGGCCAGCGCGGGCATTCAGGCGGTATTCACCACGTTCTCCGGCATTGCGGACCAGGCGCTGTTCATGACGGACTTGGTGGACTTCTTCGCCGTGCAGCCGACGATCCAGTCGAAGCCCGGCGCGCTGGTTGCGCCGCGGCCGATTCGTCAGGGGATCGAATTCCGCAACGTGTCGTTCGCCTACCCCGGCAGCCGCCGACAGGTGCTCTCGGGCGTCAACGTGAAGATAGAGCCGCACGAGCGGATCGCGCTGGTGGGCGAGAACGGGCAGGGCAAGACGACGATCGTCAAGCTGCTCACCCGCCTGTACGATCCGACCGAAGGGCAGATCCTGCTCGACGGCATCGATCTGCGCGAATACAACCTCGACGACCTGTGGAAGGAAATCGGCGTCATCTTCCAGGATTTCGTGCATTATGAGATGACCGCGTCCGAAAATATCGGCGTCGGACGAATCGAAGAGGCCCACAATCCTTTCCGGATTCGCGCCGCGGCGATGAAGACGTTCGCCGAGAAGGTGATCCAGAAGCTGCCGAAGGGCTACGATCAGCTGCTTGGCAAGCGCTTCGAAGGCGGAGTCGACTTGTCGGGCGGCGAGTGGCAAAAGATCGCGCTGGCGCGAGCTTATCTGCGCGATGCGCAGCTGCTGATTCTCGACGAGCCGACGGCGGCTCTCGACGCGCGAGCCGAACACGAGGTGTTCCAACGCTTCGCCGAACTCACGCAGGGCAAAATGTCGCTCCTGATTTCGCACCGGTTCTCGACCGTGCGAATGGCCGACCGCATTCTCGTCCTGCAAAAGGGCGAAATCGCGGAGCAGGGCAAACACGATCAGCTGCTCAAAGACGGCGGAATCTACGCGGAGATGTTCGAGCTGCAAGCCGCCAACTATCGCTAAGAGTACGGGCGCTACAGGCGCCGATGGGCGGGGACGCGTGAACTGGACCAGAGATTGGGCTAGGCTGCGCGTCGCCGCCGTCTTCGCATCGCTCCTTCTGCTTCTGACCTCCGTTTGGACATCCGTTCCCGGCCATCGCGTGCAGGCGCAGGAAACCGCCGCGCCCTCTGCGCCGCTCTCGGAAACGATCGACGTCGATCCGTCCGCCCCGAGCCATCCATTTCCGCACTTCTGGGAGCAGATGTTCGGCTCGGGACGCGCGATCCTGAGCCTGCGGTACGACTATCGCCAGGACTTACGCCAGGTGAAGCAGGCGACCGGCTTCGAGTACGTCCGCTTCCACGGAATTTTCGATGACGAGACGGGGCTCTACGACGAGGATGCAAGCGGCAATCCCGTCTACAATTTTTCCTACATCGATCAGATTTACGATGGGCTGCTGGCGAATGGCGTGCGGCCGTTTGTCGAGATGAGCTTCATGCCGAAGAAGCTGGCGGCGCAGCAGACGCTGCACGTCTTCTGGTATCACCCGATCGTTTCGCCGCCGAAGGATTGGAACAAGTGGGGCGATTTCATTTCGCATTTCGCCCAGCATCTCGTGGACCGCTACGGAATCGACGAGGTGTCGCAGTGGTATTTCGAAGTGTGGAACGAGCCGAATCTCGATTTCTGGGCGGGCGATCCGAAGCAGTCGACGTATTACCAGCTCTACGACACGACGGCGCGCGCACTGAAGAGCGTGAGCCCGCGGCTGCGCGTGGGCGGGCCGGCTACGGCGCAAGCGGCTTGGATCGACAGCTTCATTCGGCACTGCGTCGAGAATCATGTGCCCGTCGATTTCGTTTCGACGCACGTCTACGGCAACGACACGGCGCAAAACGTCCTCGGCATCGACGAATCGGTACCGCGCACCAAGATGGTGTATCTCGCGGCGAAGAAAGTTCACGACGAGGTGGCCGCGTCGCCCGATCCGAACCTGCCGATTATCTGGAGCGAGTACAACGCAAGCTATAAGAACGAAACGGACGTGACGGATGCGACGTTCATGGGGCCGTGGCTTGCAAATACGATCCGGCAGTGCGACGGCCTGACGGAGATGATGTCCTATTGGACCTTCTCGGACGTTTTCGAGGAGCAGGGCGTGGTGAAAAAGCCGTTTTACGGCGGGTTCGGGCTGCTGGCGGAGGACGAGATACCCAAGGCTCCGTTCAACGCGTTCAGGGTGCTCCACGGGCTAGGCGATGAGCGCATCGCCGAGAGCTCGGATTCGGCGCTGGTGACGCAGCGAAGCGATGGCACGTTAGCCGTTGCCGTGTGGAATCTGTTCCTGCCCGAGGAAAAAGGCGAAGCGAAAACGGTGACGATTGCCGTGAAGGGCTTGACCGGAAAGCGCCGCGCGCTCGTTTCGCGAGTCGACTCGACACACGGATCGCCGCTGCCGGCTTATGAGGCGATGGGCAAACCGGTCGATCCCACGCAAAAGCAGATCGAAGATCTTCGCAGCGCGGCGCAGTTGCCGCCGCCCGATGTGGAGTATTTCCGCGACGGCAAGCTGACGCTGGTGCTGCCGCCCGATGGCCTCGCGCTGATCGAGTTCCCCGACAAACGCTAGCCCTCTTCGTGGAAACCGGCGCGCAGCATGCCGCGCTGGGCCTCGGGATTCTTCATGAAGAGATCCCACACAAAGCCGGAGCGGGCGTTTTCGGCCATCAGCATCGTGATTCCCGTGTCGATGCCGACGATATCCGTGTCGTACCAATTCGTGAGAGGATTGAACGCGTCGACGAATCCGTAACGGCTCCAGGCACGCGGGTAATGGTCCTTGACGTTTCGAAGGACCTCCATCGTTTCGAGCGGCAGGAATGGCAGCGAGCCTCCGGGGGCGCAGGGAACGACGGTGCCGTCGATCGGACCCGTGGCCGGCGGGCCGCCCCAGACGACGTATCCCTTCTCGGAATCCGACGCTGTGATGCCCCACAGGTTTTCCGAATAGTCGGAGAACTGGGAGGAGAGGTCCATGCAGAAGCGCCGATGGGCTTCGGTCGCGAGGATCGAATTCTTGAAGTAATCGGCATACTTGTCGCGCTTGTCGCGAAAATCAAACCACGCCTGCGAATACTGGTGTACAAACAGCGGAGCGAACGAGCCGATGTAGTCAATCCCGTCGTATTCGAAGGGGACGCGCTTCCAGGCGTCCCACGTATCGGTGGGCAGCGGATGGGTGAACGATCCGAGCCCGAGCAGATACATCATCATCATCTCGCTGTAGTTGTCCCAGCGGTATTGCAGGAAGCCGGATTCGGGCGTCCAACCATGAGGGAGAATACTGGTATCCTCCGAGAGCCAGGTCCAATCGACGCGATCGAAGATGAGATGCGCAAGCTCGGTGATCTCGGAATGCTCGAAATACTCGCGGCACGAGAGGATGCCGCAGAGCAGGATTGCGGTGTCGATCGAGGAGACTTCCGAGTCCCACAGCCGCTCGCCGGTATTGATATTCGCCCAGTGGTAGAAGAATCCGCGATGATTCGGGAGTTTCTTCCAGAGAAACCGCATCGTATTGAGGACGCGATCGCGCGCCTGCGCGTGCGGAATGAAGCCTCGCTTGTCGGCGATGCAAATCGCGGTGAGGCCGAAGCCGAGCGCCGCGATGCTGCCGAGCTGATTATCCTTATCCGGCGTGACCACATTGCAGCGGTCGCGCACCAGGCCGGTATCTGGATTCGCCTGCTCCCAGAAAAAAAGGAAATTCGCGCTCTCGATCTGATCGAGAAGGGCTTGGTCCTGCTGCGAAAAGGTCGGCTGGCCGGGAAGCGGAGTAAACGGCGAGGGCAGCTGCCTGGCGGGATATGCGAGGGCGGAAGGACCGAAAGCGGTCCCTGCGAAGGGGATACAGACGCCCGCTTTCAGAAGAGTCTGCAGCACTTCGCGGCGCCGAATGCGTCTCGACCTGCAATCTCCACGCATCTATAGGATTATAGTCATTCTCGGAGGCGGGGCGAAAGTGTTTGCAGGACAGGGGTTGCTGCGCTTGAACCTTTATGAGTGAAGAGAAAAAACCGGCGTGGCTGGTGGTGGTCCTTGTCACCATCGGCGTTGCGCTCGCGATCGCCGTGATCGCTGTGATCGTGCAGCGCGAAAGGCCCGTGTCTTTGCGCGGCGCCGTGGTCAAGACGGACGCCGACCCGCGCAAGCAATCGCCTATCACCGACGTTACCGTGGATGTCCGCATGGGGGGAGCGGTCGTGGTCAGCGCCAAGTCCGATTTTTCCGGGTACTTCAAGCTGACTCTGCCGCGGGCGATCAAGCGCGGCCGTTCCATCACGCTCGAGTTTCGCCATGCCGGGTACGTGCCGCTCGATTGGAACGAACTCGTGAGCGACAAGCTCTACATCGCGCATATGCAGCCCATCCCGCAGGAGATTTTCGTGCCCAACCGTCCCACCGTCCTGATTTCGAACGTTTTTGTCCGGTACACGATCGAGACCACAACGGCCGTGAATATCGGCACGGGCGTGAAGACATTCGAGGTCGTCAACGAGAGCAACGTTCCCTGCGAGCGCCGGCCGCCCTGCTCGCCCGACGGCCGATGGAAGGGCGCGATGGCATCGGCGTCGCTCGATGCGGGGCCGGGAAACGTGTATCAGGATGCGCGGCTTCTGTGCATCGCCGGCCCGTGTCCGTTCACGAAAATCGAGACGGACAATTTTTCGCGCGGCGGGCGCGTGATCTCGGTATCGGAGCTGGGCTGGTCCGACACGACGACGTTCCTTCTGCAGGCCGAAGTGTTCCGGGAAGAGATCAACGACATCGTGCGCGAGTCTTACCCGGTGATTTTTGGCGATTCGCTCAATTTCACGCTGCCCGCCTCCGCCGAAGGGCCGAGCTTCGAGGCGGAAGTCAACGGCACGAACACGGTGTTTCCGCTGGGGCCTTCGCCCATACTCAGTTGGGCGGATTGCAATGTGAGGGTCGGCAGGGACCAATCGAAATTCTATCGTTGCGAGCTGAAGCCGGGATACAAATTCCGGTGATCGCGATGGACGGATGTGGGAGCTGTTATGCGCGGCGGCGGGACAGGCGTCTACTTCGGTTGGCTCTTGTGGGTGAGCATCCTGATGATGGCGAATCCTCTTAGTGCGGCGGATGGCGCGCCCGGCGCTGAAGCGAATGCAGCGAGCGCGCCCGCGCCTGTCCAATCGTTCCAGTCGCTCGACGATATCCTGCAGTACATTTCGGAGGACTGGACCAATCTGCGGCGCTCGCTCGCGGAGTGCAAAACGTACGAAGACATCAAGATTTCCGGTGAACGCGCGCTGTACCTGCCGGCCGATGCGGAACCGCCCGGCGGGCTGGCGGAGGCGCTGCAGAAATGCGACGTGCGCGTGCTGCGCCTTCCGTCGAATATTTCAGAGCAGCAGGCAGGCGCGATTCTTCCCCACGGCCTGCTCTATCTTCCCAATCCTTACGTGGTGCCGGGCGGCCAATTCAACGAGATGTACGGCTGGGACAGCTACTTCATCATTCGCGGGCTGCTGCGCGACGATCACCGGGACCTCGCGAAAGGAATCGTCGAGAATTTCTTCTACGAAATTCAGCACTATGGCGGTGTGCTGAACGCGAACCGCACCTACTACCTCGGGCGATCGCAGCCGCCGTTTCTGAGCTCGATGATTCTGGCCGTGTACGAGGCGGACCATGCCGCGGGGCAAGCGGATCGCGCATGGCTCGAAAAGGCCTACGGCTTTGCCGTGAAGGATCACGACCAGTGGACGCGCGCGCCGCATCTTGCCGGGGACACCGGGCTCTCGCGCTATTTCGACGAAGGTGATGGGCCGGTGCCGGAAATCATGGGCGACCCGAGCGATTACTATCGCGGCGTCGCGCATTATTTTCTCGTCCACGAGGGCGAACAAGGGCCGCATCTCGCGAAAGTCGACGCCGAGCATCCCGAGGATTCGCTGCTCGGGCCGAAATACGAGGTGCGCGTCTGCGATCCCGGAACGACGCAAATGACCGGCGCAAACTGCGACGCGGCCGATCAAGTCGCGCTTTCGGCGGATTACTACAAGGGCGATCGCAGCATGCGCGAATCGGGATTCGACGTCACGTTCCGCTTCGGCCCTTACGGCGCGGAGACGCACCATTTCGCGGCCGTCGGCCTCAATTGCCTGCTCTATAAGACCGAAAAGGACCTCGAGCAGATGAGCCGGATGCTCGGCAAGAAGGAAGACGCCCAGCGATGGGCCCAGGAGGCCGGCGAGCGCCGCGAGCGTATCGTGAAATATTTCTGGGACGCGCAGAAGGGGCTCTTTTTCGACTACGACTTCACGAAGCAGGAGCGGTCGTCTTACGATTACGCGACTACTTTCTATCCGCTGTGGGCTGGACTCGCATCGAAAGAGCAGGCGCACGCGGTGGAAGCGAACCTTCATCTCTTCGAGCAGCCGGGCGGAATCGTGATGAGCCGCTACGACAGCCAGGCGCAGTGGGATTATCCCTACGGGTGGGCGCCGATCCAATTGCTCGCGGTCGAAGGATTGCGGCGCTACGGATACGCGGCGGACGCGAACCGCATCAGCGCGAAATTTCTGTCGATGGTGCTCGAGAATTTCCGCATCGACCACACGATTCGCGAAAAATACGACGTGGTCTCGCGGTCGTCCGCGACGCATATCGTCGCCGGGTACGCGCAGAACGTGACCGGCTTCGGATGGACGAACGGAGTGTTTCTCGCGCTGCTGCACGAATCCCCGCCGGAAGTAGCCGAACGGCTCAGGAAAGATTAGGTTCGCTTCGCCTCGTGGCGCGAGTCGTCACGGAGCGTGCGGCAGGCTGGCGCCGCGACGCAACGGTTTCGCTCGCAGCACGAGATAGAGAGCGATCAGCCCGGCACCGACTGCGAGCGCGATCGCATACCCCCAACTGAATCCGCTTTCCACTGCGGGCGGAGCTGCGTCCTGCGCAGCAGCCAGCGCGCCCTGACTGCTTCCCTCGCGAATCGAAACGCGCAGATTCCACGGTCCTGCGGATGGAACATCAACCGTAGCGGCTTCGAGCAGCTTGTTGGATGATTGCGCTCGCGTGGCATGGATAATCACCGGCGCCGCCGTGCCGGACTGAACCGCAAGGTCAACGTCGGCATCGAGAATCACGCTGCCGGAGCCTCGATCCTGGACGAGCACCGCCAAATCCGCCGGGCCCGCACGCAGCGAGCCCGGGTTGCCGAAAACGCTCATCTGAAACGGACCCGATACGCCAGCGAGGCGAACCACGTCGCCATCGAGATCGACCGCATCCGGCGCGATCCAAGCGCAGGCGATCGCCACGAGCGGAAGCGCCACGATCAGAGCAGGCAGCACAGATCGGCGCAGGCGCGAACTTGCCGGCGCGGGCTGCCGGCGATGCGCCACGGGCGGCGGGTGCGGCGAGAGCAGCTTCACCGTGATCACGGCGGCGGGAACCAGAAACGCAAGCGACCCGATCACCCACATCACGGCGCCCGCGGCCACCTGGTCGTTCTGCGCAGAAATGCCGCCCAATCGCGGGACCGTGAGATACCACGGGTAGAGGACGCGCTCGGAAAAAGCGAGAAACGCCGAGATCACGCTGTTCACGAAATCGCCAAGCAGCAAATAGACGGGGATGCCCCACGCGGGCCAGTGCGGACGGCTGGGCCACGGCTGGATCACGGGCCACCAGAAGAGCAGCGAGGTGACGAGAAAGCACGCGTGCTCGACTTCATGCCAACCGGGAGAGCGCAAGGCGAGGTCGTAACCCGCGGGAAGGTGCCAGCCCACCATGGCGACCGAGAGCAGCAGCAGGGCGATCGGCGGATCGACGAGCAGCGCGCCGAGGCGCGCGATCGGCGGCCAGCTCAGGAAGGGACCTACCACGTTGCGCGCAATCCAGCGCGGCATCCCGCGCAGCAGCGGAATCAGCGGATCGCCCAGCAGCACGAGCGGCGGCACGATCACCATCAGGAACATGTGCTGGATCATGTGGTCCGTGAGCAGGAAGGGATCGAACGTGTCGATGGGAGAAGCGAGCGAGATCTCAAGCGTCGCGATGCCGCCGAGGAAGCAGGCGAGCCGCCAAGGCGTGAAGCGGCCCGGCATCACGCGGCGCAGTTCGACCCAGCCGCGCAGGTAGAGCAAGGCGGTCAGCAGATTGAGCGCGGTAACGACAGGCGGAAACGACCACGACGCGAGTGCGGCTTGTGCGACGGACGGCATAGTTCTGTCAGCGAGCCATCAACGATTCCAAATGGTGATTACGAATGGTGCTCTTCGCCCATCATTCCCGGCGTCTCGACTCCGGCTCTTGCGGCGAGTGGGAACTGCCACGTGGGCACGCGCATCTGCCGCACGACCACCAGGCCGGCGACGACTCCGAAAGCGATTTGCGAAGCGAGGAACCATCCCCAGTCGATGCGCTGGTTGAGCGCGGGATCGACGATGTCGAGAATGTTGTACAGCAGGCCGGTCCAGACAAGCGGAGCGAAAAGGCCGCCGAGGATGACCGGTCTTCGCGGCAGCATCGGCAGGAGCGCGCCGTAGAGCAGCCCGACTAGAATCGACGTGGTGAGATGCAGGATCGTTGCCACAAGCAACAGGACGAGGTGAAAAGATTCCATCTCCGATGTGCTCACTTGCGTCTGCGCGTAGACCACGGCGCCGAGCAGATTGATGGGATACCAGATGCTGTGATGACTCGCCACGCCGTACAGTACCGCCAGCAGCGCCATCGCAGCGGCGCCCGCCAGGCCGCCCTTGATCCCCGCCGAAATGGGATAGATCTCGAGCGGCAGGCGCGCGCGATGCGGCCGCGCCTCGGCTGTGGCGGCGATGCGCGCGACCTTTCTCGGCGACACGGCGATGGTGACCGGTTTCGAGGCCACCCGCACCGTTTCGTGATGCTCGTGCGGCAAAACCTGAAGGAACCAGCCGACGCAGCCTGTGAGCGCCAGCACGCCGCCGATGATGCCCACGATGTCATTGGTCACGAGGCCGACGGCGGCGAGAGCGATTCCCAAAGCGAGCAGGGGCGGCCAAGGCGTCGGTGAAGGAAGCTGTACGCTCTCCCCGTTGAGCTGGCCTGCCGGATTCGGTTCGTGCGCCGACGTCATATCGTTTCTCCGCAATTCCCCGCCGAAATCATTGCTCGCCGATCGCGAAAACGATCACGAGAGCCCATAGACCACAATGAACACCACAACCCACACCGCGTCGACAAAGTGCCAGTACAGCGAAAGTACCTCGCAACGCTCGTGATGCTCCGGCTTCACTTTGCCAAACAGCGCAAAGATCATCACCACCGACAGCGCGATCAATCCGATGATCACGTGCGACGCGTGCAGACCGACGAGCGCATAGTACGTCGTGCCGAAGAGGTTCGTCTGGATCGTGAAGCCTTCGTCATAGATCAGGTGGTGCCATTCGCGCGCCGTCCCCGCGATGAAAAACGCGCCGAGAGCCAGTGTAAGGAACCACAGGCCCGCAAACAGCGCGGTTTTGCCCTTGGCCAAAGCCGACACGGCCCAGTGGATCGTGAAGCTGCTGGCCCAGAGTCCTGCGCTTGCAATGATCGGGACGGAGAGAATTTGCCTCGGCGTCGGGCCGCTCAGGCTCTTGCCGATGTAAAATATGTAGGCGGCGATGAAGATCGCGAAAATCGCCGACTCCGCTAGAATCAGGCACAGCATTCCCACGCGGCCGCGCGAGGGAGGCTTCCAGGCGTCTTCCGCTGCGGAGATGTCGATGGGAGTTGCGCTCATCGTTCGTTCACTCCTCGCTCCTTACTCGTATCTCCAGTCCGGATCCTCTGGATGCTTGATATCCCACAGCGGCCGCCGGCTCCGCACGGACGGAACCATCGCGAAATTGTAAAGCGGTGGCGGCGAAGTGGTGGCCCACTCGAGTGTCCACGCGTCCCAGGGATCGTTTCCAGCGGGCTCACCTTTGAAATACGAGTGGACGATGTTGTAGACGAAGATCAGGATCGCAACCGCCTGCACAGCCGCTCCGATCGACGTAATCATATTCCACGTTTGCCATCCGCGGCTCGCCTCGTACGTGTAGATGCGGCGCGGCATCCCGAGCAATCCGGGGATATGCATGAAATCGAACGTCAGGTGAAATCCGATCACGAACAGCCAGAAGTGCCATTTGCCGATCGTTTCATCCAGCATGCGACCGGTCATCTTGGGGAACCAATAGTAAAAGGCGCCAAAGACCGCGAAGAGGATTCCGCCCACAATCACGTAGTGAAAGTGCGCGACGACAAAATAGGAATTGCCGAGCTGCCAATTGAAAGGAGCGATCGAGAGCGTGATGCCGGTCAAGCCGGCAATCAGAAACTGAAAGAGAAACGCCACGCAGAAAAGCATGGGCGTGGCGAAGCGGAGTTTTCCGCCCCACATGGTGGCGAGCCAATTAAAGATTTTGATGCCCGTGGGCACGGCCACCACCATCGTGGTGAGCACGAAGAACGCGTTGCCGTACGACGGCATCCCGACCGTGAACATGTGATGCGCCCAAACACCCAGGCTCACGAATCCGATGCTGACCGTCGCCGCGACCATCGCGGGATAGCCGAACATCGCCTTCCGCGAAAACACGGGAATGATCTCGGACACGAATCCGAAGGTCGGAATGATGAGCACGTACACTTCGGGATGGCCGAAGATCCAGAAGAAGTGCATCCACATTACGACGGAGCCGCCCGCGTCCGTATCGAAGAAATGTCCGCCGATGTAGCGGTCCACCATGAGCATGATCTGCGCGGCGGTGAGGGGGCTGATGGTGACGAGCACCAATCCGCCCATCACGAGGTTCATCCAGGAAAAGAGCGGCATGCGGCCGAGCGTCATGCCCTTGCAGCGCATCGAGAGAATCGTGGCCACAAAATTCACGGCCGCTCCGATGCTGCCGACGCCCGCCACGAGCAGCGAGAGCGTCCAATAATCGGTGCTGTGCCCCGGCGAAAACGCGGGCGACGTGAGCGGCGCGTACGCGAACCACCCGACGTCGGGCGCGCTGCCTCCCTGCGAAATCGGGCCTCCCGCGAAGACGCTGCCGTACAGCAGAAACCCACCCAGCGCCGTCATCCAGAAGCTGAAAGCATTCAGCCGCGGGAAGGCCATGTCGCGCGCGCCGATCATCAGCGGCACGAGATAGTTGCCGAAGCCGAAAAGAATCGGCATCGCCACGAAAAAGATGCCCGTCGTGCCGTGCAGCGTGAAGAGCCGGTTGAACTCCTGCGGCGAGAGGAACGTCGAATTCGCGTGCGCCAGCTGGATGCGCATCAGAATCGCTTCGATCCCCATCACCACGAGAAACAGCAGCGCGAAGACGATGTACATGATCCCGATCTTTTTGTGATCGACGGTCGCGAGCCATTCGTAGACCACGGCCAGCGGGTTTCTATGTATCGTCAGCGGTATGGATTCGGAAGCCATCGTTCTGCCTTCGTTCTCTCTTTCAGTCCTTCAGCGCAGCGTCTCCAGATACGCTGCGATCTGATTCAATTCGTCGTCCGTCAGATTCTGCGGCGGCATCAGCGAGCCGGGCTTGAACGTGCCGGGATCGCGAATCCATTTGCGCAGATTGTCCGGCGTGTTAGGCACCGCGCCGGAGCCGATCGTATCGCGGCTCATCAGATGCGTGAGATCAGGTCCGACTTTGCCGACGGCCGGCGTGCCGCGCACCGTGTGGCAGATAAAGCATAGCTTGGCCTGAAAAAGCACGCGCCCCGTCGCCACCGACGGATCGGACACGGCGGGCTGCTGCTGCTCGTGCACCCAGCTGTCGAAATCCTCGCGATTTTGCACGTATACGCGGAGCAGCATCTTGGCGTGCTGCGTCCCGCAGTATTGCGCGCACTGGCCGAGAAACAGTCCCGTTTCCTGCGGGTCGATCCACGTCGAATTCGGATGATTGGGAATCAAGTCCGTCTTGCCCGCGAGGCGCGGAACCCAAAAGCTGTGATCCACGTCGGCGGAGAGCAGCGAAAGGAACGTCGGCGTCGGATGCTTCGGGTCGCTGACGGGGACGTGCAGCTCGTTGGCCGCGGTGAACCCGTATTGATCGTAGCGATATTCCCACCAGAACTGGTGCGCGACCACGGTCACCTGGATCGCGTCGTCCGGCCGCTTCGCGTCCTGGACGCGATGAATCACCTGCGCGGTGCTGAGAAACAGGACGACGACGATCAGCACCGGAAGCACGGTCCACGCCAGTTCCATCTGGTTGCTGCCGTAGACCTGCGCCGGTTCGACATCATCGTCGCCCTTGCGCTGGCGGAATTTGACCACGGCGTAGGCCAGCAGGCTGAAGACAACCACGAAGATCGCGCCCTCGACCTCCAGTCCAAACATCGAGAGTCGAAAAATGGAGCGTGCCGGAGTGGAATCCGGCGCGAAGATGTTCGTCGGGCTAAGTGCCGGAGGGCGCGACTCGGCCAGCGCCCCGGTTGCCGCACCAAGAATTACTGCGAAGACTTGCGCGGGCAAACGTAGCCGGCTGCGAATAGCTTTCCTCTGCACCTGCTGGTTTCCCTCACGAGTCAGCGCTGAGCCCAAAAAGCTTCTCATCGATATCCGGGCTATTTGGAATCGCGCACCCGTCCCCGAGATGAAGGAGCGCAAGGTATCACGCCGCGTCGAAACGCGCATGTGACTTGCATCACGCTTGACGGTGACTTGTAGCACCGAACATTTTAAGACAATTTGCCCGGCGGAGCATCATCGCCCGCAAGAAAACTTGAATCGTTCTGCGAGCGACGAAGACGAACATTGAATTGCCGGCCCCGTTGCAAGCGGCCGGCAGAATCGGACAGCGTCGGTGCGTCTTCTGGGGATCGAATGAGAAATTGGTGGGCCTGGGTAGAGTTGAACTACCGACCTCACCCTTATCAGGGGTGCGCTCTAGCCAACTGAGCTACAGGCCCGCGAACAACGCAGAAACAATTCATTCATGATAGGTGGCAAGCGGCGGATTGGTCAAGGTGTTGTGCTCATCCGCACGACCGCGGTGTTCAGGCGAGAGCCCTCTTATGGAGCGCTGTTGCGCTGGGCGCTATCCGCAGCGGTTAGTCTTTGCCGAGGACCGCGTCCAGCATGAGCATGGTCAGCCCGGCCATGATCAGGAGCGTGGCGACTGTGGCAAGAATATCGGCACTCATGCCATCAGAATCGGCGAGAGGTGGAATCTTGTCGATACCGACTTACACCGTGTTGCCAGGCGCGCACTATTTATTATTGGTACAGGCGATCCCGTATGGGGCTTGACACGACCCGAGCGCGTCTCCCACATGAAACCCGCGCCGCAACTGTGCCCAAGACGAACGCCGCCCGCCTCAGCTGACGATCATCTCGTCCACGTAGCACCAGCGCCAGTCTTCGCCCGGCTCGAACGACCGCATGATCGGGTGGTGCACCTTGTGAAAGTGCTTGGTGGCGTGCTTGTTCTTGGAGCTATCGCAACAGCCCACGTGCCCGCAACTCAGGCAGAGCCGCAGATGAACCCAGGTATCGCCCATTTCCAGGCATTCCTTGCAGCCACTGCCGCTCGGCTTCACGTCTTCGTGAATTTCTTTGGTGTGCTTGCAGCTTTGCGCCATGACTCCTCCCAAGTTTGCCGAGTACCGATTATAAAGCTGTGGGGAGGCAAAAGTGCCGAAAGTGTGGCGCGGGGCTCTCGATCTAGGCGTGAGCAGCGCTGTCGCGGAAACTGGCGAGCGCTTGTGCCTCGTCCGTGAACGTGGGAAGGCAATTCACGAGCCGGGTAAGCTCGAGAATCTCGCGTACGTGCCCGTTGGGATTCAGGATTTTGAGGCTGCCCCCGTCGCGCTCGAGCGTGACGAACGATCGCACCAGCGTGCTGATGCCCGAACTATCCACCTGCACGACGTCGGCCAAATTAATCAGAACGTTGCAAGGCGCGTTCCCGGCGAGCTTGCGCAGCTCGGCCGCCAGCGAATCGTTGCTCTTGCCGATCACGACGCGGCCCTTCAGATCGAGAATCGTGACGTTTCCGGATTTTCGCTCGGAAATTCGCAGGTCCATGCCGTACTCCTTCGGCCGCTAAGCCCACGCGAGGTGCGAAAAGGCTGGTGACCGGCCGAAACTGGCTCGTATCCTGGGACATTATAACGCCCCGGGCGATTGAAAACGCAAGCGCCCGGCCCCTGGGCCGTTGCCTACTTCGCCTGCAGGGACTGGATGTAATTCGTGAGGTCTGCGATGCGCGCCGTGACTTTGGCTTCGTCGGATTTCGTCATCGCCTTGAACATGACGCCCCACACCGGCATTTCCGCCGGGCCATGGTCGGGCATCCTCACGCCCGTCCGAAGCACGGACTTGACGTAGCCCGCGGGAAATTCTCCGTTGTGGCGCTTTGCGAGCGTTGTGAGATCCGGCGGCGGCTCTTTGAATGGCGACGATGCGGGAGGCGGACCGTTCCCCTTTCCGTCGTCTCCGTGGCACACCGCGCAGTCTTGCTTGTAAAGCTTGGCGCCGGTTGCGAGGGCCGGATCTGGCTTTGCTTGTTTCGCCGGTTTTTCCTGCGCCGCGATCGCGCCCGGCGCGAATCCCAGCAACACGCACCATGCGACGGCTTTGACGACCAGGCGAGAGCTCATGAGAGGTGCCTCCATTATTCCGAGGGCCCGCGTTTTGTCAATCGAGCTGTGTCCAGCGTGTTCGGATGCTCATTACAGCTTCGGCGAAGCCCGGCTACACGGAGTGCCCGATTGGGCGCGCTCGCGTTGTCGCCTAGCCTCAAGCGACAGGAGGACGACGATGACATATTTCCGGCAGGTCGCGTGGTCCGTGGCGTTGGTTGCCATGGGCGCGTTCACGGTCGGAACGGCGAGCGCAGGCCGGGGATCGTGACGCCCATGTTCACCCCAGCAAGTCGGCGAATACGAACCCGTCGCGCTCCACAATTTTACCGGGACGCACGGGGATCGGCGCGCGAAACATCGGCCCCGCGCACGCAAACGTATGAAACTCGCCGTTCTCGCCGCAAGGATCCGCCGCCCGAGGCAGCTCCGCGAGCAACGCAGCGTTCCATTCGCGCCCGGCGAACGACTTGTCGAGTTTCCGTGGATCGATACAGGTCAGATACGAACGCAGTCCGCTCGCGATCATCTCTCCCGCAAGTTGTCGCGTCGGAATGCCCCATAGTGGAAATACCGGCGTGATCCCGCATTTTGCGAGGTTCTCTTCGCGGTAGCGGCGCACGTCCTCGAGAAACAGATCGCCGAAAATCATGTGGGTCACGCCTTCTGCGCGCGCCCGATTCATGGCTGCGGCCATCGCTCGTTCGTATTCTTCGTTGGGGCAGGGCCAGGAGATCGGCACGACGACCAGCGGCAAGCCGGCCGCCTCCGCCTGAGCCTCGAGGAGCGATTCGCGCACCGCGTGCATGGCCACGCGGTTGTGCGTCCGGTTCACCGTCGTGAGCAGCGCAACCACGTCGAGCTCACCGCGCTCGCGGACCACGTGCAGCGTCCAGGCGCTGTCTTTTCCCGAGCTCCATGCGAGCCACGCCTTCGGCCGTACGGGTTTTGCGTCGCTGCCCATCCGAGTCCAGCCTGTATGTCCTCAGTCCGAACTTTGCTGTTCCGCGAGGCCGCGATATTTCAGCATCGGCTCGATGCTCGGCTCCGCGCCAAGCCACGCGGCGTACATCTTTGCAAGGTCCTCGGTATTCCCCCGAGAGAGGACCATCTTCCGAAAGCGGTCGCCGTTCGCGCGGGTCATGCCGCCGTGTGTTTCGAACCACTGGAACGCATTGTCGTCCAGCATTTCGCTCCAGAGATACGCGTAGTATCCGGCGGCGTAGCCGTTCGCCCAGATATGAAGGAAGTAGCTCGAACGGTAGCGCGGCGGCACGTAGCTCAAAGCAAGATGCGTTTTCTCGAGCGCCTGCTTCTCAAACGTATCCGGATTCTGCAGCGGCGCGCTGGCCGGCAGAATGTGCCACTGCATATCGAGTTCCGCCGCTGCCAGCACTTCCGTGAGGTCGTAACCCTGATTGAAAGTTTTCGTCTTCCGGATCTTGTCGGCGAGCTCCGCCGGCATCGGCGCGCCCGTTTTGTAATTCCTGGCGTAGTGATCGAACACGGCCGGGTAGCTGGCCCAATGCTCGTTAAATTGTGAAGGGAATTCGACGAAATCGCGCGGCACGTTGGTGCCTGCAAGTGTCGGGTATTCGGTATCGCCGAACATCCCGTGCAGCGCGTGCCCGAACTCATGGAACATCGTCGTCACGTCGTCGAACGTGAGGAGCGCGGGCTGCCCCGGCGCCGGCTTCGCGAAATTGGCCACGTTATAGACCACCGGCAGCGTGCCCAGCAGTTTCGACCCTTGGACCAGCACGTCCATCCAGGCGCCGCCGGCTTTGTTGTCGCGCTTGAAGTAATCGCAATACCAGAGCGCCAGCGGTTTGCCATCCGCGTCGAACACCTCAAAGACACGCATATCCGGGTTGTACACCGGAATATCCTTGCGCTCCTTGAAGGTCAGCCCGTAGAGCTGATTCGCTGCATAGAAGACGCCATTCTCGAGCACGTTGTTCAGCTCGAAGTACTGGTCCACTTGCGTTTCGTCGATGTCGTACTTCTTCTTGCGAATCTGCTCGGAATAGTAATTCCAATCCCACGGTTGCAGCTGGAAGCCGCCCTTTTGCTCGTCGATCAGCGCTTGGATGTCTTTCGCTTCCGCGACGGCGTTGGCCGTCGAGCCCGGCACCAGCGCGAACAGGAACTTCTGCACGGCTTCCGGCGTTTTCGCCATCTGATCTTCCAGCGTCCATGCGGCGTAATTCGGGAAGCCGAGAAGTTTGGCTTTTTCGGCCCGAAGCTGCGCGATTCGGGCGATCGTGGCGCGCGTATCGTTCGCTCCTCCGCGTTCCGTACGATTCCAGGAATCTTCGAAGAGCGTCTGGCGGCTCGCGCGATCGCTCAGCACGTCCAGGCTTGGCTGTTGCGTCGTGTTCTGCAAGGAGACCAGGTACCCGGACATCTTGCGTTCCTTCGCTGCTTGCGCGGCCGCGCTGACTTGCGCCTCGCTCAATCCCGCGAGCGCACTTTTGTCCGTGGTGTGATACGCCGCGTCCTTCGTTCCGGCCAGCAGCTTGTTCTGGAAGTCATTCTCGAGGATGGATTCCTCCTCGTTCATTTTCTTCAGCTTCGCTTTATCGGCATCGGAAAGCTTGGCCCCGGAGTGTACGAACAGCTTGTAATCGAACTCGACCAGCCGCAGCGATTCGGGGTCGAGCTTGAGAGACTTGCGCTGATTGTAGATCGCTTCGATTCGCTGAAAGAGTTTCGGGTTCAAGAAGATGGCGTCCTGATGCGCCGCCAGTTTCGGGCCCATGGCGTCCCGCACCTTTTGGAGCGCGTCATCCAGGTTGGCCTGGCTCACGTCGTTGAACGCCGCCTCGACGCGATTGAGTAGCCGGCCGCTTTTTTCCATCGCCGCAAAGGTATTCTCGAAGGTCGGCGGCTCGGGATTATCCGCGATCGCCTGTATTTCTTTCAGCTGCTGTGCCATCCCGGCATCAAACGCGGGTTCGTAGTCGCCATCTTTGATTTTATCGAATGGCGGCGCCTGAAACGGTAGCGTGCTCGGTGCGTAAAACGGATTGCTCGGGCCAAACGCTGTCTGTGCGCTCGAAGTTGGCATCACGCTGAATCCCACCGCCGTCACAAGGATGGCAAAGATGATTAGGCTTCCGACTCTCGAAGGCGTACGCCTCCGCGCTTGCGGTCCTAGTGTGTTCATAGCGGCATCGTCCTCCGCGCACAATTGTAAGGGACTCACGGCACTCCGGGCTACCTCGGTGGCACGAAACGAGGGCTTGATGAAGAGGCTAAGGCGCCAGACCGCAGTTGTTTGCTGCTCTGGCAAGGCAAGCGCCGGGCGGCGAGCCAATCACGAATACCGCAGCCAACGGACCATCTCGGGCAGCGTCGCCCGCTTGCCGTACATCAGCACGCCCACCCGATAAATTTTGCCCGACGCGTAAATCGCTCCCACCGTCGTCAGGAACAACAGCGCGATCGAGATTCCGATCTGCCACCCCGCCGGCGTCTGCAGAGAAATGCGCAGCGGCATCAGCACCGGCGCAAAAAACGGAATCTCGGAAAGAATAATCGAGATTTTGCCCGAGGGGTCACTCAGCACGAGGCTGTAGATGCACATCGTGAAAACCAGCGGCGCCATCGCCAGCCACTGCAACTGCTGCGCGTCCTGTTCGCTCGAGCAGGCGGACCCGATCGCCGCAAACATCGCCGAATACAAAAAGTATCCGCCCAAAAAAAAGATCGCCGCGTACGCCAGCAGCGACGCTGGAACGTGAATCGACGCGAGCGGCGAATCCGCTCCCATCGTCGCGGACATCACCGCTCCGTACGTCAAAAGCGCTCCCAGGCAAATCCCCCAGATCGCCAGCTGCGTGAACGCCATTCCCGCCACGCCGATGATTTTTCCCGCCAGCAGCTCGAAGGGCCGCACCGACGACACCAGCACCTCCATGGTGCGCGTCGTCTTTTCCTCCAGCACCGAGCGCATCGTCAGGATGCCGTACGCCACGAGCGACGCGTACAGCAGGATCACCAGCGCGATCGCCACGCCGATCGTCTGCCCTCGCTCCACCGACTCGCCGTTCTGGCCCACTCGGATGACTTTCAAATCCGCGGCGCCGCCGATTTCGCTCGCGTTCACTTGAATGCCGCGCGCGCTCAAGCGTTTCAAAATGAGGGCGCGATTCAGCGCGTTCGACAGCGTTCCCAGCAGCGCAAAATTGCCGGCACCGCGCGTGTGCAGCTCGATCGATTGCTTGATGTCCTGCGGCACGAGCAGATACGCATCGAGCGCGCGGGCATTGATCTGGCTCCGCAGGCTCTCCTGCACGGCTGCCGGATCGGCGGGCCGCTCGATCGACTGAACGATGTTGAATTGCGGCTGGGCGTTCGGAAGCTTCGTCTGCAACCCTTCCGCAATCGAGGTCGCCATCCCGCCCGCCTCGTCCACGATCGCCAGCCGCAGAGATTGGCTCGACTGGTGATTCACCAGAAACAGGATCAACGCAAAAAGTCCGGCGCCGAGCGCCGGCAGCAGAATCGTCGTGATGATGAACGCCTTCGTGCGCACGCCCGTGAGGTATTCGCGCTTGATGATCAGCCAGGTTTTACGCATGTCCGGTTTTCTCGATGAAAATGTCGTTGAGCGAAGGCTCGATCAGCTCGAAAAGGTGGATGCGCGCTCCGGCCGCGAGCGCGCCCTTCAAGATCTCTTGCGGGTCGCCGCCTGCCTGCAACTTGGCCTCGGCGCCGCTCGCGAACCGGTTCACACTCGCGATCGCCGGGTGCGTCAGAAAGCTGTCCGGGCCGTCGAATTCGATGCGTACCGTGTTTTTTCCGTAGGATTGCTTGATCGCCCGCAGGTCGCCGTCCAGCACGTTGTGCCCTTTATCGATCAGGCAGATGGAGTCGCACATCTTCTCCACCTGCTCCATGCGATGCGTTGAAAGGACGATCGTCGAGCCCTGCCCGCGCATCTCGAGCATCGTACTTTCGAGGGTCACCGCGTTCACGGGATCGAGCCCTGAAAACGGCTCGTCCAGGATCACCAGCCGCGGCTTGTGCAGCACCGCGCAGATGAACTGCACTTTCTGCTGCATCCCTTTCGAGAGATCGTGCACCTTCTTGTCCGCCCACTCGCTCAACTCAAATCGCTCCAGCCACTCGCGCCCCCGCTTCCCGGCCTCTGCTTCGGAAAGCCCGCGCAAAGACCCGAGAAACACGATCACGTTCAGAACCTTCATCCGCGGGTAGAGGCCGCGCTCTTCCGGCAGGTAGCCGATCGCTTGCCGCGTCTCATCGCCCGCCGCCTGTCCGAACACCCGGATCGATCCATCGTCCGGCACCAGAATATTCATGATCATCCGGATCGTGCTGGTCTTCCCGGCGCCGTTCGGCCCGAGCAGCCCCAGAATCGCGCCCTCCCGCACCCGCAGGCTGACGCCGTCGACCGCCGTCACGCCGTCGTACGACTTCGTCACATTTTCAAGTGAGATGGCATCCACGAATTGCCTCCCGGCCGCTTCGGACGAAACCCCTTGCTGCCTGATACGCGCGCCCCCGCTCCGATATTTCACCCTGGGAACGCCATTCTCCCGAATGGCGCCGTTTCCGCTGCCGTCGCGCTACCGACCGTCGGCGAACTCCCCATTTGTCCGACTATGTAGTACAAATAAGACGTCCTGTCAAGCTCTCCGCTAGGACTGTCTTGTTCTAGGAGGCTCTCTGTGGAGTGCGGCGGCTCGCCGCCGCTGTTTGCCGCCCGGGCTTGCCCGGGCGTGCTCCTCGGACAAGCCAGGTATGCGGGATGGCAAGGGCGGGTAGTAGTCTAACTCTAATTTATACAGCCAGTTAGAGACATAAAAGATATCTCTTGCCAAGTGGCCAACATTACTGTAATTTCTGTAGTGACAGAAAGCAGAGAAACGCACATGCCCACTCTCACCCCCGTCACGCAAAAGTTCATCCTCCACTGGGGGGAAATGGGCACCCGCTGGGGCATCAATCGCACCGTGGCGCAGGTCGACGCCCTTCTCTTCATTTCGCCCAAGCCTCTCCACGCCGAAGAGATTGCCGCCACTCTTTCCGTCGCACGCTCGAACGTGAGCACGAGCCTTCGCGAGCTCCAGGGCTGGGGTATCGTGCGCGTCGTGCACGTCCTCGGCGACCGCCGCGACCATTTCGAATCGATAAAAGACGTTTGGGAAATCTTTCGCATCGTGGCCGAAGAGCGCAAACGCCGCGAAATCGATCCGACGGTGCGCGTGTTGCGCGAGTGCGTCGACGATGTCGATACCGCGGGCGCGCGCGAAGAGGACAAATACACAAGGGAACGGCTCGAGAGCATGCTCGAGTTCCTCACGGCGATGACAGGCTTGTTCGAAGAAGCGGTGCGCATGCCCGCCAGCACCCTGAGGGGAATTGCCAAGCTTCGCGGCAAATTGACCGGGCTGCTCGGAGCGGTCCGCCCCAAAAAGTCCGGCTGAGGAAAAAGTACGGAAGGAGACGACGATGACGATCCTCGTTGCGGCGCTTTGGACTGCGGGATTCGTTCAGATCGCAATTGCTCTCGCCAATTTTGTGCTTCCTGCGAAGTTGAAATACCGCGAGAACCTTTCCCGCGTAGCGCCGATCGTCCGCCAGATTTTCGTCGTTCATTCCGGATACATCGTAGGAATCGTCTTGTTGTTCGCGGCAATCACGTTTGGTTTTGCCCCCGACCTCGCCAGCGGCCGCGGCCTGGGAAGATTTCTCGCCGCTTCGATGGCCGTATTCTGGCTATGCCGGGTGCCCCTGCAGGTTTTCTATTACGACGCGCAGTTGCGCCGTTCCAATCGCGCCGGCGACATTGCCATCACATTTGCGTTGCTGTTTCTCGTCTTTACGTATGCTGCGGCAGCAATGGTTCACGCGTCGTGAGGACGCTTGGCCAGGTCGAGTTCCGAGGTACGGGCCCCCGGCTCGCCGTGGCGCCCAGCGCGATCCGCGCGCCGGGATGGATTGGCTGGATTCCTCTGGTTGCGCTGCTGCTCGCCGCATTCACGGTTCGAGACGTCCTCCCCGCTTGGGCATTCATGTGGATTCTCGCGGCCGCGATCTTCGCGGGATTCAAATGGCAGACCTGGTGGGACGCGTCCACTGCGCGGCGCTCCGGAAATTGGCGCCGCACGCTCGGCTACTTGCTCTTGTGGCCAGGAATGGACGCGAACGAGTTCTTCGAGGCCCGCGCCGGCAGGCGGCGCATCTTTCCGCGAGAATGGTTGGCGGCTGGCGCGAAAACGACGGGTGGCGCGGTTCTGATTTGGATCGCTTCCCGCGCAATTGTGTCGCGGCATCCGATGGCGGCCGCTTGGATCGCAATGACCGGCCTCGTGCTGCTCCTTCACTTCGGTTCGTTTCAGCTCGTCGCCCTCGTCTGGCAGCGCGCAGGGGTTCATGCCGAGCCGATCATGCGCCGTCCGCTCGCGTCGCAATCGCTCGGCGAGTTCTGGGGCAAGCGGTGGAATCTCGGCTTCAGAAATCTTTCGCACGCGCTGGTCTTTCAGCCACTTCAGAAACGCTTCGGTCCCGCCACCGGCGCGCTCGCCGCGTTTCTCGCATCAGGCCTGATTCACGACCTGGTGATCTCGGTTCCGGCGCGTGCGGGTTACGGCCTCCCGACCACCTATTTTCTTCTCCAAGGCTTGGGCACTCTCGCTGAGCGATCCTGCACGGGCCGTAGCATCGGCTTGGGACGCGGACTGGCCGGCCGCCTGTGGACGCTTCTGATCGTCGTTGCCCCGCTGCCGTGTCTGTTTCATCCGTGGTTTGTGATGCGCGTGATGGTGCCTTTTCTGCACGCTTTTGGCCGATAAAAGGAGGAAGCGCACATGCCGCGAACACTTCTCGAATGGATGAGCCTGGCCCTGTGGCTTGCCGGCGCGGGCCACTTCGTTGTGCTGATTGCGAGCTTTCAGGTGCCGTACCGCCTGGGATGGAAGGAAGACCTCACGAAACTCACTTCCTTCAACCGAAAACTAATGTGGGTCCACGGCGGCTTCGCCGTGTACACGATCATCTCCTTCGGCGTACTCACCCTCCTGTTGCACAACGAAATGCTGCAGGGCAGCGGGGCAGGGACCGCGCTCGCCGCCTTCATCGGCATTTACTGGATGCTCCGCGTCATCGTGGATTTCACCTACTACGATCATGCCGACTGGCCGAAAGGGAAGGGATTTGTAGCTGGGCACGCGCTGCTCACTCTGCTCTTCGTCTTTCTCTTCGTCACCTATCTCGCCGTGTCCACGCGCGCCTGGCTCGCTTAGGCAGACCGATCGCATCGCGTCTGCCGCCGCCGGGCCCTGCGCGCACATCAGCCTCCCTTTTTTCTTGCAGTTGCAAGTCTGCGTATTTCCCACAATAGACGGAAATCGCGAATTGAATTAACGTGAGTCGGGGCAGTTTCGCGCCCCAGTGAGGAACGAACATGTGCGAGCGAGGTCACAATCAGAGAACGCAACAGGCGACCGAAAACTTCGGCCCATCACAAGCCCGCTTGCCGGACGGGCAGGTCACGAACCCGCCTGCCGCACGGGCAGGGGCCTGTCCCGAGCGGAGCCGAGGGATCACGAGTCACGCGCGCCGGGGCACAGATCACCGCTCACTAATCACGGGTTTTCTAATCGACACTGCGGCGATTAGAAACGTCCGCAACTCGCTGAAAATAAACGATGGGCGTACATTCTAATCGACACTGAAATGACATGTCACCAGCGCACCCGAAATGATCGGCGCGACGCGACAGCGAGCTATAATGGAAGTGCACACTATGGACGCGGTAGGAAAAACCACGATGAGCGTCGGCGCGCGGCGCACCGTCGATTTGCGGTTCGTCGAGCTCATCGACAAAGTGCGCAAGAATCGGCCCGGCGACGACATCGATCTCCTCCGCCGCGCGTACGACTTCGCCGCCGAGCAGCACAAGACGCAGTTCCGCCTTTCCGGCGAGCCTTACCTCTCGCACCCGCTCGAAGTGGCGCATCTCCTCGCGGATATGAAGCTCGACGTCACTTCGATCGTCGCCGCCCTGCTGCACGACGTGGTCGAAGACACGAAGATCCCGCTCGAGAAAATTTCCGAATCGTTCGGCCCGGATGTCGCGCGGCTCGTCGAAGGCGTCACCAAAATCAGCAAGCTCGATTTGCTCGCCCCGGAAGATCGCCAGGCGGAAAACGTCCGCAAGATGCTGCTCGCGATGGTCAACGACGTGCGCGTCGTGATGGTGAAGCTCGGCGATCGCCTGCACAACATGCGCACGCTCGAATTCCTCGCGCCCGAGCGCCAGCAGCGCATCGCGCGCGAAACGCTCGACATCTACGCGCCGGTCGCCAACCGGCTCGGCATGGGCTTGATCCGCGGCGAACTCGAAGATCTGGCGTTTCGCTATCTCGAGCCCGAAGCGTTCCTCGAATTGCAGAAAAAAGTCGCGTCGAAGCAGAAAGTATTCGACAAATTCCTCTTCGAAGTTCAGGAATCGATTCGCGGCAAGATGGTCGAAAACGGAATCCCCGCCGAGGTGCAAGGCCGCGTGAAGCGGCTTTACTCGCTGCACCAGAAAATCCAGAAGCAGCAGCGCAACCTCGATCAGGTCTACGATCTTCTGGCGATTCGCGTGGTCACCGACTCGGTGAAGAATTGCTACGCGGCTCTCGGCGTCGTTCATCAGATTTGGCGGCCGGTACCGGGCCGCTTCAAGGATTACATCGCGATGCCGCGGCCGAACCTGTATCAATCGCTGCACACCGCGGTGATTCATTCCGGTCAGCCGTTCGAGTTGCAGATTCGCACGCAAGAGATGCACCGCATCGCCGAGCAAGGTGTTGCCGCGCACTGGAAATACAAGGACGGCGGCCGCGAGGCTCCGCCTGCTTCGGCGGACGACCAGCGCATCGTCTGGATGCGCCATTTGATCGAGTGGGTCCAGGAGATGCAGGAGCCGAGCGAGTTCCTCTCGACCCTGCGTGTCGACCTGTACCCGGAAGAGGTCTACACCTTCACACCGAAGGGACGTGTGGTCGTGCTGCCGCGCGGCGCGACGCCGATCGACTTTGCCTACGCCGTGCATACCGAGGTCGGGCACCAATGCGCCGGCGCGAAGGTGAATGGCGAGATGGTGCCGCTGCGCCACGCGCTCGCGAATGGCGATGTCGTCGAAGTGGTCACGCAAAAAGGACATGCGCCGTCGCGCGACTGGCTCACGTTCGTTCACACGTCGCGCGCCCGCACCAAGATTCGCCAGTGGATCAATCTGCACGAGCGCGAGCAGGCCACGGACGTCGGGCGGCGGCTGCTCGAAAAGGAAGCGCGCTCGGCGGGCCTCAGCCTCAAGAAAATCGCGGCCGAAGACTGGCAGCGCGTCGCAGCCGAGTATGGCTGTTCCCGTATCGAGGACCTGCACGCCGAGCTGGGCTACGGCAAGTGGTCCGCGCGGCAAGTGCTGTCCAAAGCGACCGGCCAGCCCCTCGCCGAGACGGAAGAGAAGCCGCGCAAGGCTGTAGCGACCGTCAAGCGCATGCTCGGCATGGACGATGCCGCGATCGTCGTGCGCGGACACGACGACCTGATGGTCTACCGCTCGAAGTGCTGCAACCCGATCCCCGGCGACGACATCATCGGCTACGTCACGCGCGGCCGCGGCATCGCCGTCCACAGCAAGAACTGCCCGAACGTCGAAAATCTTCTATATGAAACCGAGCGCCGCATCCCCGTCGAGTGGGCCCAATCGACTCAGTCCATTTTCCCAGTGAGCCTTCGCATCTTCACCGAAGACCGCCCTGGGATGCTGGCTGCGATTACCAGCGTCATCAGCGAGACCGGCGCGAATATCCGCACGTTTGAAAGCGGCGGCGAGGACATTCGCGCGCGCATTGACGTCGGACTCGACGTTAAAGACCGCAAGCAGCTCGAGCACATCCTCGCCGGGATCAGGCGCATCCCCGGCGTATTCGACATCGAACGCGTCTACAACGTATGAACTTTTCCGCTACGTACCCCGTGATTCATCGGCCACACGAAGGCTTGCACCTCCGCTAGACGCGTAGAATCAAAGTATGGGGAACATCCTGGCAAACCGCATTTTCGGCGGTTCCTGTGGAACCACGCGAACTTCGAAGTGTCTCGCGCGGCTTGCCGCGATGATCGTCGTGCTGGCATTCCTCGGCTGCCACAATGTCCCGCCATTAGACACGGCACCGCTAGATGGCGCGGGAATGAACTACGACGCGGTGCAGCAGCTGAAGGCTCTGCAGATTACCGCGCCCGAAGTCGCGCAGGTCGCGACGATGCGACGAGCCGGATTCGACGATACGGCCTGCGTCCAGGTATTCGGCATCTTCCACGGCCGAAACCAGAAGTTCGACGCGGGCGACGCGATCGCGGGCTTGGTGCAAGCGGGAATGGGCGAGGGCACGATCGTCAAGCTCGCTCAGCTGAATCAGCTGGGACTCATGGCGGGCGAACTGCAGGCGATGCGTCTTGCCGGCCTTTCCGACGAGATCATCCTCGAAGTGGCCCAGCACCACGCTGCAGGGCAGCCCGTGCTGGGCGGCGTCTCGCTCGCGACGCTGCAAAACGCCGGGATGCGCGAATCGACGCTGCTTGAACTCGTGCGCCAGAGCGTGCCCGATTCGCAGGCCGATGCAATCCTCGCGTTCCGGCGCCACGGCGCCAACGACAGAGAAATCCTCAAGCATTTTGCCGGGTCGTGAACTACGGTTTGCCCGCGCGTGCGCCCTCCCGGTAGAATCTTCGCATCTTGAATCGACTCGCGCCGCGCACGCTAGCCTTCGCTCTCGTCCCTGTTCTGCTTTTCCTGTGTGCTTTTTCGTGCGACGTTCCGCTCGTTCCCGGCTATCAGATTCTCGGCGAATCGCGGGAGGTCCGCTTTGTTCCTGGCGAATCTCCGGCGCTCCACATTCGCGGCATCTTCAAGCTCGAAAACACCGGAAACGGCGATCTGACGTTCGTGGATGTAACGTTGCCGGAAGAGAAAGCGTTCGGACGGCAGAATGTTCGCTTTGAACTGAACGGCCACGAAATCGCTCCTGCGAGCATCCCGGCCGAATATCAGCAAGACGAGCCGAATGCGCTCCGCATCCCATTCGATCCACCGTGGAAGCATAAGAGCGCGCTGGAACTGGCCATCGAATACGATCTCGTGTCGCCGCAAGATCGTGGCCCGCGCATCACGCTCGGCCCGAATGAATTCCATCTCGGTTCGCGCGGCTGGTTCCCGGCGCTGCAGCCGCCGAAGCACGTGCTCTCTCCGTATCCTCGAAGACCGAAGAAGACGCCCTACACCGTGCTGGTGCCGTCGAACTTTTTGGTGCTGGCGCGGGGAACTCCGAAGGGACGAAAGAAGGCGGGCGGCGAAACGGAATTCCGCTTCGTGCTTTCGCAGGACGATCTGCCGCCATTCGCCGTGGCGGGAAACTACGTGCAATCACCTGTTGAGCCCCGACCGGATTCCGCGACCTTCTGGACGCTGAAACCGTTGCCAAGCGATTCACAGCAAGCGGTGGCGGAGATCACGCAGACGTGGAATATTCTGGTGAAGGATTTTGGGCCACTCGATCGAAGCATTTCCGCGCCGCATGTGGTGGAGTCGCCCGAACTGCGCGGGCATAACAACCTGGATGATTCCGGGCCGGTGGCAGCGAGCTTCCCTGGAGGAGTGCTGGTGAATCCTGCCGCGCTCGCTCTTGGAATCGGCAGCGACGAGTTTCTCGAGATAGTGTCGCATTCGCTCGCACATAACTGGTTCGGCGATCAAATGTATCCGGCGCCCGACGCGGCCGTGGGCTTGGGCGAAGGTTTGCCCGAGTACGCCACCATCGTCGTCGATGAAGCGCGGAACGGGCCTGCGGCGCGCCGCAAGCGAATCGAAAAGTACCTCGCGGAATACGATGAAGCGCGAAAGAGCGCGACCGAGAAGCCACTCGGCATCACGATGCTCAACGACCCGGCGGCCCAGCGCCGCATCGCTCTGGCCAAAGCGCCACTCTTCTTCGTGGCTCTCGAGGATGCGTGCGGAGCGGACGCGATGCGGAGCGGGTTGAAGCATATGGTCGACGTGCTCCGCGGGCAGGAAGCGAGCTACGATAGTTTGCGCTCGGCGCTCGAGGAATCGAGCGGCAAAAACCTCGCCGGGTTGTTTCGCGTGTGGCTCAATCAAGATGGGATCCCGGCGGATTTCAGGAGCAGGTACCAAGCGAACGGAAATTGAAACGGGAGGATGCGTGAAGGAAATCATATCGACTGAAAAGGGACCGAAGGCGCTGGGGCCGTACTCGCAAGCAGTGAAAGCGAACGGTTTTATTTTTACCGCCGGCCAGGGGCCGCTCGACCCCGCCACCGGAAAGCTTGTTCAAGGAGACACGGCCGCCCAAACGGTGCGCGTGATGGAGAATCTGAAGGCTATCGTCGAAGCGGCCGGCTCATCGCTCGATCGGGCCGTGAAGGCTAACGTCTATCTGAAGGACATGCAGGATTTCGCCGCGATGAACGAGGTCTACGGGCGCTACTTTCCGCAGAATCCTCCGGCGCGCACAACGATTCAGGCGGCGCGGCTTCCGCTGGATATCCGGGTGGAAATCGATCTTGTCGTTCTCGCGTAACGGGGCGCATGGAACGGTCCTGGGCAAGAAGCTCGCTGGAGACCATTTGGGACAGTATTCGTGCGACCTGTAGAGTATTTGGCGATTCTGCCGATGAGATATGAATTGGCCTTTCACGGCTGCATTCATTTTCCTTTAAAATTAGTGGGCGATAATCGTTAAGTCATGAGCGACCAATCCTTCGACCTGATTGTCATCGGCAGTGGCCCGGCAGGGCAAAAGGGAGCCATCTGCGCCGCCAAGCTTCGCAAGCGGGTCGCGGTGATCGACCGGCACATGATGATGGGCGGGGTGTGCGTCCACACGGGAACGATTCCGAGCAAGAGCGTGCGCGAGGCGATCTTTCAGCTCACGGGAATCGCGGTTCGCACGTTTTACGGCAATAACTACCGCGGGAATGGCGACGTTTCGCTACAGGATCTTTCGTTTCGGGTGACGAGCATCGTCTCGCGCGAGACGGACGTGATCCGCGCCCAGCTCAAACGGAACGGTGTCAGCGTGTTTCAGGGGCTCGCGCGATTCGCCGATCCGCACACAATCGAGGTTGAAGGCGAAGCGGATAAGATCACGCTTCGCGGCGACAACATTCTGATCGCCTGCGGCACGCGTCCGGCCCGCAGTCCGGATATTCCGTTTGACGGCAAGCGCATTCTCGATACGGACGAATTCACGAATATCAGCAGCGTTCCGAAAGAGATCATCGTCGTCGGCGCGGGTGTGGTAGGGCTGGAATATGCCTCGTTTATGGCCGCGCTGGGCGCCGAGGTGACGCTGATCGACCAGCGGCCCGCGATGCTGGATTTCGTCGACCGGGAGATTGTCGACGCGCTCTCCTATCACCTGAGGCAGATGGGGACGACTTTCCGACTGGGAGAAAAAGTCACCCGGGTCGGCTACGACCCCGAGCGGGACCGCGTATTCGCGGAACTCGAAAGCGGGAAGAAGGTTCGCGGAGACGTCCTGCTGTACGCCGTGGGCCGCCAAGCCAATGGAGATCAGCTCTGCCTGGAAGCGGCGGGACTCAAGCCGGACCCTCGCGGAAAAATCACGGTGAACGCCTCTTACCAAACGGAGATTCCGCACGTCTACGCGGCCGGAGACGTGATCGGCTTTCCCGCCCTGGCGAGCACGTCCATGGAACAGGGACGGCTGGCGAGCTGCCGGATGTTTGGCGCTCCGTCGGAACACATGCAGGAGCATTTTCCCTACGGCATCTACACGATTCCGGAGATCTCGATGGTCGGGCACACGGAAGAGAAGCTCACGGCCGCCAAGATTCCCTACGAAGTCGGCGTGTCGAAATACGCGGAACTGGCGAAGAGCATGATGCTCGGCGACGAAACGGGAATGCTTAAGCTGCTTTTCAACCGCAACACGCGCAAGCTGCTGGGCGTCCACGTGATTGGACAGCGCGCCACGGAAATCATTCATATCGGCCAGGCAGTGCTTTCCTACGGCGGCTCGATCGAGTACTTCCGCGACACTGTTTTCAACTACCCGACGCTGGCCGAAGCCTACAAAGTGGCGGCGCTCGACGGCCTCAATAAGCTTTAGTGAGGCTCCGCGTGGTCTCGAATTCCTCCGGCGATATTGTCCGGGTCAATTAACTGATTATCAACACCGACGGTCATTCCCCGGTTCACAGCCAGCGTATTGTTCCATAATTACATCTCGTGATTGCGTCTGGGCCCTCCCCCAGGCGAACCCCAGGGAGGACCATCCGATGGACGCACGGCCGCCCGCGCCGCCCGCAGCACCGCAGCAACCGCCTGCACCCGCACAAGCCGTCGCAAAGGTGCCAACGCCGAATCTGATCGCCACGATCATCGCGGCCAACCCGAAGACAAGCGACCTGATTTTCTCGCCCGGTCGGCCTCCTCAAGCGAAAGCAAATGGCCAGCTGGTGCCTTTCAGGATCCAGGGCGTGGGCATCCTGACGCCGGAGGACACGGCGCAATTCGCCGCCGACCTGATCGGCAAAAACGCGCAGGCCCTGCAGAAGCTGAAGGAAGAGGGCTCGTGCGACATCTCCTATAGCCTCGCCAAGGTGTCGCGCTTCCGCGTGAACATCTTCACGCAACGGGGCAGCTGCGCGATCGTGATGCGCGTCATCCCCAGCTCGGTCCCGGATTTCGGGGCGCTGAACCTGCCGCCCCAGCTTGCGGAGGCGGCCAACCTGCGCAACGGAATCGTGCTGGTCACCGGCCCGACGGGGAGCGGGAAATCGTCGACCCTCGCCGCGATTCTGAACAAGATCAACGAGGAGAAGGCGTACCACATCATCACGATCGAGGACCCGATCGAATTCCTGCACATGCACAAGCGCGCCACGGTCCATCAGCGCGAGCTGCACAGCGACACGCCCAGCTTTGGGCTGGCGCTGCGAGCGGCGCTGCGGCAAGCGCCCGAGGTGATCCTCGTGGGCGAAATGCGCGACAAGGAGACGATCGAAGTAGCGCTCGAGGCGGCGGACACAGGGCACTTGGTGTTCTCGACGCTGCATACCACGGACGCGTCGAAGACCGTGGAGCGTATCATCGGCGTATTCCCGCTGAGCGATCAGAACGCGATCCGGAACCGGCTGGCGAAAGCATTTCGTTTCGTGGTGTCGCAGCGATTGATCCCGCGGCGGGATGGAGGCGGGCGCGTCGCGGTCTTTGAGGTTTTGAAATCCACCATGCGAACGCGCGAGTACGTAGAACGGGGCGAAACCGAGGGCAAGTCGCTGCTGGACGCGATGCGCGACGGCGAAAACGAAGGCATGCAGTATTTCGACGGTGAAATCGAGAAGGTGATTCGCGCCGGCCTCGTGGATGTGCATACGGGCCTATCCTACTCGACGAATCCCGGGAACCTCAGGCTGCAGCTTGCCGATCTCTTCGAATCGCAAGGGGAAGACATCGAAGTCGAAACGCGGACGTAATCATCGGCGAAAGTATCGAACGAGAAGGAAATCGGGGCGGGCTGAAAAGCCCGCCCCAATTGTTTAAGCCGGAGCCTTTAAGAACTCGGCGGCAGGTTGGCTTTGCGCTGCTTGATCGCTTTGACCTCGTCGACGAGCTTGTCGGCCTCGTCGAGATCGGTGTTGCGAGCGGCCTCCGTCGGTTCCATATCGGCCTTTTGGCGGTAGAGCAGGTTGAGGTACGCCATGGCATCGTCGTAATCCGGTTTGAGGCTCATGGCCTTCTGAATCTTGGCAATACCCTCGTCGACATCGGCGCCACGCTTGTCCGCGAAGTCCTTGGCGAGAGCCGGGGGCAGCGGATCCGTTTCCTTCAGGGGCTTCTTGGACTTCTTGTTGTAATCGTCGCGCATCTCGCGGTTGGTACGAAACGCGAGAGCCCAATCGATCACGCCGACCCAGTAGTACGGCTCAGGATCGTCCGGCTTCAGCTCGATATGCTTTTCATGGTAGGCCTTGGACTCTTCGATTTCGGCTTCGTCGTAGGGCGAACTACCCATGTTGTACATGATCGAGCCAATGCCATCGATCGCGGAAAGATTGCTCGGGTCCTGATCGAGAATCTCCTTGAACTCGGCGATCGCCTGCTTGCCATTATTTATATTTTCCTGGGAAGGCGCGCCGGGAACGTATTGGCTGGCGTAGGCGGTGGCCAGATAGATCTGAGCGTTGGTGAGGCTGGGATCGTACTGCTTGGCCTGCTTGAAGTCCTCGATAGCCAGGTCAAACTGGCCGTTCTTGTATGCCTGAACGCCCTTGTTCAGCTTGTCTCGTGCGCGAAGCTTGTCGCATCCGGCTCCCGCAGCGACCGCGGCCGCAAGTACGGCCACGAGAAATATAGTGTGGGGCTTGCGCTGCATTCTTACTCTCCTTAGTTATTGCCCCGCTTCGATTTTAGCGGTGATGAGACCGACGTGATCGATCCCCGAGCCGCGCATGATGTCGATGGCTCTGGCAACGTCCGCAAACTCGACGTTATCGTCGCCCTTGACGAACGCGATCTTGTCTGCCCGTTCCTTAAAGATATCGAAGAGCCGATTGCCGAGATCATTCCAGGTAGTGCTGTCCTGGTTGATCATGAGCTTGCCGCCCGGGAGCACGGAGACGACGATCGTCTTGTCGTCCGGCTGTTCCTGCTTCTGGTTCGGCGGAGGCGGCTGAGGAACCAGAGTTTTCAGGCCGGTCGGCGTCCGGGGCGTGATCACCATGAAGATGATGATCAGCACGAGCAGCACGTCGATCAGAGGAACGATATTGGGCTCGGATACGACGCCCTTCTGTTCACCAACTGCCATTCCCATGGGAATACTCCTTTACTGCGCGTCTCGCTATTGGCCGCCCGAATCAGGCGGAGGCGGCGGCCCCGTCTTGCTCGATGCCAACCTGTCGGTGAGGAGGCCGAGGTTTTCGACTCCGGCCGCCCGGACCGCGTCCACCGCGCCCACCACGTCGCCGTACTTGGCGCGCGCGTCGGAGCGGACGTACACGGTCTTGTCGAGACGATTGGCAATCAGATCCTTGACCTGGTCGGTGATCTCGTTGGACGAGACCTCGTTGTTGCCAAGGTAGGTTTTGCCGTCCCGCGTGACCGCCACGATAATCGCGTCGTCGCGATCCGCGGGCTGCATTGAGTCCACGTTGCGGGCCGCCGCCATATTCACTTGCACGCCTTTATGCAACATGGGCGTGATCACCATGAAGATGATCAGGAGCACCAGCATGATGTCCGCCATGGGAATCACGTTCGGGGCGGCCATCACCGGGGGCGCTTTGGGTTTGTAAGCCATTGGTTACTTCTTTCCGCCCCGGCGCGTGATGAAGTAGTTGATCAACTCCATGGAGGAGTTGTCCATCTCCACGTCGAAGGCTTCCACGCGATTCGTGAAATAGTTGAAGGTCCACACGGCGGGCACGGCGACCAGCAGGCCGAGCGCGGTGGTCACGAGGGCTTCAGCGATACCGCCGGCCACGGCCGAAAGACCGGTGACCTTCTGGTTCGAGATGCCTTTGAACGCGTTGATAATGCCCATGACGGTGCCGAACAGTCCGACGAAAGGAGCGGTCGAACCGATCGTCGCGAGGCCGGAGAGGCCGCGCTTCATTTCCGCGTGCACGATGGCGACGGAACGCTCGAGACCCCGCTTGGCTGCCTCGATCACTTCCTCGTCGCTTACCTGCGCCGAAGCCGCCTGAAACTCGGAAAGCCCTGTGGCGACGACCTTGGCGATGTGGCTCTTCTTGTTACGCTCGGCAATCGAGATGGCTTCGTCGAGCTTGTTGTCCTTGAGAGCGCCCGCAACCTGCTGGACGAACACGCGCGACTGTTTCCGTGCGGCGCTGTACATCAACGCACGGTCGATCATGATGCCCACCGACCAGGCGGACATAATGAAGAGAACGAAAACGACGGCCTTAGCCGGAAGACCCATGTTGTGCCACATGTCGATCAGGTTCCAGCTCATGCCGGCATCACTGCCGCCCTGATCCTGCAACATCACTAAACCGGCCCACACTAAATTCAAAAGCATAGCGTTCGCTCCTCCTCCGTGCCTGCCTATCGATCACGGCAGTAAGATTCTGCCGGTCGCAAATCCCCGCGCCCTACAATTTCCGGGCCCGCGAACGGACCCCGAATCCTGCTAGTCGCCCAGCGTAAAGACCACCTGAATCGTCGTGTCGACTTCGACCGGCTCTCCGTTCAACTCAGTGGGCGAGTAGCGCCACTGGCGAACGGCGTCCATTGCCGAGTTGACCAGCAATGGAGGACCGGAGATCAGCTGCAACTGTTGGACAGTGCCATCCTTGGAAATGATAGCGTGCAAAACAACCGTGCCCTGCACATGCGCCGCCCTGGCAATGGCCGGATAAGTGGGCTGAACTCTATCGATGGCTTTCGCCTGCATAACGTTGCCACCGATGCGCACCGGGCCCGACTGAACCGGCTTCGGCGGCGGAGGCGGAGGCGCAGCGCCACCCACGATTCCACCAAGCACGCCGCCTGCAACGCCGCCCGGGACGCCGAAGCCGCCGGCAGTTCCGGCCACGTCGGGCGCCTCATCCTTGACGATCTCAACTTTTTTCGGGATGACGGTCGGCGCGACCATGCGCGTCGGCTGAATGAACTTCGGCCGGACGGTTTTCACGATAGCGGCTGGAGGAGGCGGCGGTGGGGGAGGAGCCGGCGCGACCAGGAAGGTCGACGTCAGTTCCTTGGGCAGAGCTTCGGTGTAAATCAGCGGGATCAGGATCAAAACACACACCACGATCAGCTGAATCAGCGCCGAGAGCCCCACGGTCCAAGACTTGTGCGTCTTGTTCTGGTTGCCCGATACAACCATTTGATCGAACATGATCCTACCTCCTTGCGGCTGCCGGCACGCGCTTCTCGGCTGCGGATCCGGCGCGTGCGGCGGCGACTCCCTTGCCGCCGTGATACTTGTTCCATGCCACCACGATGGGTGCTGCGATGCCAAAACTGGAGTACGTTCCTACCACAACACCAACCACCATGGCAAAAGCGAAAGCGCGGAGCACTTCGCCGCCGGTCACGTACAGAACGAGAACGGTGAGGAAGGTCAAGCCGCTGGTTAAGATCGTGCGAGAGAGAGTCTGGTTGATGGATTTGTTGACGATCTCGGTGAACGACTCGCGTCTCATCAAGCGCAGGTTTTCGCGCACGCGGTCGAAGATCACGATCGTGTCGTTCATCGAATAACCAACGAGAGTCAGCAAGGCCGCAATCACCGTCAGCGAGATTTCGTAATGAAAGAGCGAGAAAAAGCCCAGCGTGATCAGCACGTCGTGGAACACGGCGATGACCGCTGCCGCCCCATATACCCACTCGAAGCGGAACGCAATATACACCAACATGCCGCCCAGAGCATACATTGTTGCCCAGAAGGCCTGGTGGCGGAGCTGGGCCCCGACCTTGGGTCCCACGATCTCGACATCGCGCACTGCGAACTCGCCGAGTGAAAAGCCGCCCGAGAGATCGCTCAGAACGGCAGGCGTCGCGCCGTCGACATTTTTCAATTCGTCGAAATTCGTGATCACGCCGCCGTGGTCTTTGTCGCGCGCGTCAACGAGCCGCTGGGCCAACTGGTTGTAGCGGTCCCCTGCATTGACGCCGAGCGAGAGAGGATCTTTCTGCGTGAGGTAGGCGCCCAGCGCCGAGGCAGTTATGGAATTGAAGTCTTGCTTGCCGCTCGCGCTTGTATCGACGCCGAAGGTCTTATTGAGGATATCTACGATCTTCTGCTTGCCCGCGTCCAGCGACTGATTCGTCCCGCCGCTTTGCTCGAGGCCGATTACCACGTCGTTTTTCGAGCTCGGGTCGGAAATATCGCTGATCTGCTGGATCGTGCTGTTTCCCAGGCCCGCCTGTTCGAGGCCTTTGCGAATCTTGTTGATGGGAGGAGTTTGGGCGAAC
The DNA here is from genome assembly GCA_963743335.1 of uncultured Acidobacteriota bacterium. GTDB lineage: Bacteria > Acidobacteriota > Terriglobia > Acidiferrales > UBA7541 > Palsa-295. The sequence continues at coordinate 298,540 of CAVUPI010000001.1, read as the reverse complement.
CGGACGTAGACCAATGTGCCCCCGCGGAAATCGATGCCGTAGCGCAGCCCGTGGCTTTTCGCTACGGCTGCCCACCCAAGGGCCAGCAGGATGAGGGAGACGCTGACGAAGTACTTCGCCTTCCCCATCCAGTCAACGTTCACACCATGGAAGAATTCCATCCCAGTCCTATCCGTCTAGATTTGACACCACCCAGTTGCCATTTGTTCCCGGCGCCTTCCGGGCTCTACCGCGGATCGAATGCCTGCCACCGGACGTCCCCCAAATGAAGTGGCCTATATACTTAGAGGCTCCTGTCGTCCCATTCGCGACAGATGGAGATCGAAAATCGCCCGCGATACGTAGATTGACGTAAACAGGTTAGCCACCAATCCGACGCTCAGCGTGACGGCAAAGCCTTGGACCGGCCCTGTGCCGAAGAGAAACAGAAACGCCGCCGAGACCAACGTTGTAATGTGCGTGTCGATGATGGTCAAGAACGCGCGGCTAAAGCCCGTGTCGACCGCCGCGGCGGGGGCCTTGCCCGCGCGCAACTCTTCGCGAATGCGCTCGAAGACAAGCACGTTGGAGTCGACGCCCATACCGATCGTCAGGACCACGCCGGCGATGCCGGGCAGCGTGAGGACGGCGCCCGCGAACGTCATGAACGCGAGAAGGATCAGCAAATTCAGGATCAGGGCCACAACAGCATTGACACCGCTTAGGCGGTAATAGACCACCAGGAAGATCATTACTACGATCAAGCTGCTCACTGAGGCCCGAACGCCTTCACGAATCGAGTCCGCTCCAAGCGAAGGACCGACCGTTCGCTCTTCGAGGTATTTGATCGACGCCGGGAGTGCGCCTGCGCGCAGCACGAGGGCGAGATTCTGCGCCGATTCCTGGCTGAAATCGCCGGTAATGCGTCCGGAATCGTCGATGCGGCCTTTGATGGTGGCCGCTTCGTACACCTGATGATCGAGCACGACCGCCATGCGCCCGCCGATCGCCGCCTGCTGCTCCGTAAACGGTCCGAAGCGAGCGGCCGCAGCATTCGACAGCTTGAAGTCAACCTCGTATTCGCCCGGATTATCGGTGCTGGGACTCGCGCTGGCATCGCGTAGGTCCTGCCCGGTTACGATGGGCGATCGATCCAGTAGGTAGTAGACCTGCTGCGATGGCTGGCCTGCAGGCGCGGACTGGGGTTTGCCTGGAACGAGAGCCGTGCCTGGGGGAAGCACGCCGCCGTATTTCGCGAGCGCCTCCGCCTCGGACGCGAACGGACCATCGGCCACGCGAACCAGTTGCAGTTGCCCGCCGGCCTGGATCACTTCCTTCGCGGCTGTGGGATCGCCTACTCCGGGCAACTGCACGAGAATTTCGTCGTTGCCGCGCCCGGTAAATGCGATGGTCGGCTCCGTCAAGCCCAGCGCGTTAATGCGGCGCGTGATCGTCTCGAGAGCCTGATTCATCGTTTCCGTGTGGATCTCGTCGATGACGGAAGGCTTCAGCGTCAGCAGGTAGGCGTTCACTTCGCCGGGCGCGGGAGACATCGCCCAATCCGTGAACTGATTGCTGATCAAGTCGCGAAGATTCGCCGACGAGCTGGGGTCAACGCCGCGGACGAGAATGTGCGTGTCGTCCACCTGACGAACTTCGCTGAAGCCGATACTCTTGCCGTGGAGTTGCTGGATGAGGTCATCGTGCGCTTCATCGCAACGCTGCGCGATCGCCTCTTCGAGTTGCACCTGCAGGACGAGGTGGCTGCCTCCTTTTAAGTCGAGGCCCAGCTTGATGCGACTGGCAAGGTTGTCCTTCACTTGCGTCAGCGAAGTCGGGAATTGCGGCAAACCGATCAAGCCGTAAATACAAGCAAGAATAACGGCGGCTATGAGAACGAACTTCCACTTGAGCTGGGAACTCATGCGGGCTGGTTAACTCTCCTTATTTTCAGCCTGGAGTCCGGCAATGGCGCTGCGCGATACCTTAACCTTCACTTGCTCGGCGATGCGAAGCTGAACGGAATCATCTTCCAAGCCGACGATCGTGCCGTGGATACCGCCGCTGGTGATTACCTTGTCGCCGTTCTTCAGATTCTTGAGCATTTCGGTGACCTTTTTCTGACGGCGCTGCGCGGGCATGATCATCAGAAAATAAAAAATCACCATAATGAGAACTAAAGGAAGGAAAAGTGCAATGCCGCTGGGCTGCGACGCTTGGGCCAGCAGGGCGAACGTTGCCGGAATCATCAGGCTCGATATCATGATTTTTGTGCCTCTTCTGCTCGAAACGCGCCGCCTGCCGGGGCGGCAGGCTTCCCATTCCCCAAAGATGCTGCCCCATCCCTTGCCGCACCCAGCGCCCGCTTGGGTTGCCTATTGGAGGCGTGCCTGAAGGTCAGAGCGGAATCTTTCCAGGTTCCCAAAACCGATAGCCTCGCGAATTTGACGCATCATGTCAAGGTAAAAGTAGAGGTTGTGGTGGGTGTTCAAGATGAGTGCGAGAAATTCTCCTGTGGAATACAAATGCCGCAAATAGGAACGCGAGTATCGCTTACATACGGAGCAGTGGCACGATTCGTCGATGGGCCGCGGATCATTCGCATATTGCGCATTGCGGATCAGAACGCGGCCTTGCGACGTGTAGAGACATCCGTGCCGCGCGCTGCGCGTGGGCAACACGCAATCCATCATGTCGATTCCGAGGCCCACGTAATCGAGGATCTGCTCCGGCTTGCCTACGCCCATCAGATAGCGCGGGCGATCGGACGGAAGTCGCGATGCCGCAGCGTGCGTCATTTCGCACGTGAGCGCGTGCGCTTCACCGACCGCAAGGCCGCCGATCGCATAGCCGGGAAAATCTAACTCGACGAGCGCATCTGCATTTTCGCGCCGCAGCGCCGCATGCGTTCCTCCCTGCACGATACCGAAGACAGCTTGCCGCGCCGGGTCGCCGTGCAGAGCGAAATGATCGCGCGAGCGCTGCGCCCACGCGAGAGTGCGCGCGGCGGCTTCGCGGGCACGCGATTCAGGCGCGGGCGCTTCGATGCATTCGTCGAGCACCATCACGATGTCCGATCCAAGAGCCATCTGAACGTCGAGCGATTTTTCCGGTGACAGAAAATGCTGGGAGCCGTCGAGATGCGAGCGAAACGTAACACCGTCGTCGGTTACTTTGCGGAGACCGCTCAGGCTGAACACCTGAAAGCCGCCCGAGTCGGTGAGAATCGGATGCGGCCACGACATGAATTTGTGGAGGCCGCCCATCTGCCGGATCAATTCATGGCCGGGGCGCAGAAAAAGATGGTAGGTGTTCGAAAGAAGGATCTGGACGCAGAGCTCTTCGAGATTCTCCTGCGTCTGTCCCTTTACGGTTGCGGCCGTGCCGACCGGCATGAACGCCGGCGTCTCGATCACTCCGTGCGGAGTGGTGAGACGCCCGAGCCGCGCGCCCGACGGATCGGTGGCGAGCACTTCGAAATGAAAGCCCATCCGAGCGAGTGTATCAGGCGAACGCGGCCAATAAGCCGACCTTTGCGAGCACGTAGATCAACCATGCCGAGAAAATCCAGGCGAACGCCTTCCCCGTGGAAAGCTTCTTCGGCGCCGCCGCGCTGTAGCCGATTGCGAGCAGAAACATGACCCAGAACGAGAAAATGTCGATCGAACCAAGCAGGCCTGTAAGCCACCTCGCCGAATCGCTCGAGACGAAAACGCTGGCGTTGGACGCAACGACATTTTGCAGGTCCACCGTGGCGGGATCTTTGAGGGCGATCACCAAAATGCCGAGCAACCCTGAAATCAGATTAGGCACCCAAGCGTACGCGACGATGCCAAGCGATGTCTTGAATCCGAACTGCGCTCCGGCCAATCCCTTGAACAGGCCCAGAAGTATCGCGGCCATCACGAGAGCTCCCAGAAGCGGAGCGATCACGCCCTCGACGTACGCCACGGGCGGGCCGTACTTGAGTTGCGCCGCCAATACCCGTTGCCGCTGATCTTTGGGCATCTCTTGAAAGCGGTTGTTGCTCGCCACTTGTTTTTCAAAATAGCTCGGCCATCCGCCCCGGTGGCCGAACAAACCCACGGTCCCGAGAAAGACGAGGCAGCTGAGGACGATCGGCAGGATCCACGTGGGCCTGCGAGCGATGGACTCGAAAGTGGCCTTGGGGCTGAATATGGCGCCGAAAATACGACCGATCGAGCTTACGTTTTCCGGCAGTTCCGCTGACGGAACGGCTGTGCTGGCCATGTCGATCCTCCAAGACTTGGGATTTGCGGGACCGCATTCTTCTTTGCATTACGCGCGACACACCGAAAAGTTACCGTCCGCGCGATTCGGCTAGCGAGTCAGGATGCGAGTAACGCCAGGAGAGACAAGCTCGTAGCGGATGTTGCGCCAGCGGATGCGTTTGGTCAAGAGGGAGGACACGAAATTCCATGCGAAGAGAAAGGGCACGATCGGGGCGAGCAGCAGCCAGACCCAACTCCATTCGTTGAGCTTAGCCTTCCACGCCGGCAGCAACTCCCCGATGGCAATCGTGCGCATCGCGCCCTTCGCCGCGGCGAGCAGGGGAATCACCATCGCCATCAGGAAGAGCTGAACCCACGGGTCGCCGGAAATTAACGTCGTCACGATCACGATCGCAGCGTAGATCAACGTCAGCGAATAGCCCAGATGCGCCGCCGCGCCGAGCGCCCACCGCCGGAAGGAATAAATCCGCGTGATCGCGATCTGCCGATTCGTGAATTCCAGCAGGCTCGCGCCCGTCCATGGGTGCAGCGTCGGAGCCATGCACTCGGGGCAGAAAATAATCGGTTTGCCGGCGGATTCGAGCGCACGCGTCAGAACGAAATCGTCGCTCACCGCTCCGCTCCAAGATTCGGATACCTGGGCGTCGTCGAAATTCCTGCGGCGAATCGCGGTGCCTCCTCCCCAGCAGAAATTATCGCGCGGGCGCCCGAGCATCGTGGCGACCGACGCGTTCCACGCGGACGCCATGGCGCTGGCAAACGCACCCGCGCCGAAGCGGCCGCTCGGGATGATCCATCGATACGCTGTGGAGGCCCCGATGCGCGGATCCTGCAGGGGAGCGACGAGCTTGCCCAGCCAGTTGCGCGGCAGTCGGACGTCCGAATCCGTGAACGCGAAGACCTCGAATTTCTCCGGCAGTCCCTCGACGGCCCGCTTCAGGTTGTGCACCTTTTCGCCGCATGCCTCGGGCGGTCCCGCGATCACAATGTGCACCGGCCGCTGGCTTGCCGCTTTCACGCGCTCGATCACCTTCACCGCGGGATCGAGGCTGGTGGCGAGCGAAAAATAGATCTCGTAGTTCGCGTAATCAAGCTGCGTTAGCGCGGTGAGGTTGTCCTCGAGTCCCGGTTCGGTGCCCTTGCACGGGCAGATTAAGGCGACCAGGGGCGCATAGAATCCGCCGTGCGATCCGAGACGCCGGCTGACCATGCGCATCCACTCGAAGCCCTCCCATAGCGAGTACAGCCCGAGGGCAATCTGCAGAACCACGAGAATATAGAAGATCTGTATCACTGCAGCGAGGATAGCAAAAAGGCCGCCCTGGACGAGGTTTTGCTGGAGTTGACTTGCCTTACTTGCACGTATAGACTTCGGCACAATTCCCGCGGTTCGACCCCGTCCGCCGCTACCTGGAGGCCATCGATGTCTACGTCTGCGCAGCCAATTAATGAGGCGAAACTGCACGAATTCGTGATGAAGGGCGTTGTAGAGATGGGAGCGGCGCTGAATGCCGCGCTCATCGTCGTAGGGGACAAACTCGGCCTGTACAAGGCCATGGCGGGCGCCGGTGGACTTACGTCGGCCGAGCTCGCGGCGAAAACCGGGACGGCGGAGCGCTATGTTCGCGAATGGCTCGCGGCACAGGCGGCGGGAGGCTACGTCACATACGATCCGGCCGCAGGCACCTACACGCTGCCGCCCGAGCACGCGATGGCTCTTGCCGATGAGAACAGCCCGGTTTTCCTGGCTGGCGCGTTTTATCTGGTGGCGGCCTGCCTGAAGGACGAGGAAAAGATCACCGACGCGTTCCGCACGGGAAAGGGCGTCGGCTGGCACGAGCACCATCCTTGCCTGTTCGTCGGCACGGAGCGATTCTTCCGCCCGAATTACCGCGCCAACCTCGTGAGCCAGTGGATTCCGGCTTTGGGAGACGTCGAGGCGAAATTGAAAGCGGGCGCTCGCGCGGCGGATGTGGGCTGCGGTCTGGGCACGTCAACGATTCTGATGGCGCAAGCGTATCCGAAGTCCGCTTTCGTGGGCTTCGATTACCATCCCGATTCGATCGCGCTGGCCCGGGAAGCGGCGGCCAAGGCGGGTGTGTCCGACCGCGTGAAGTTCGAGGTGGCGATGGCGAAGAATTACCCCGGCAAAGACTACGAACTGGTTACGTTCTTCGATTGTCTTCACGACATGGGAGACCCGGCAGGCGCCGCAAAGCACGTGCTCGAGACGCTTGCACCGACGGGAACCTGGATGATCGTCGAGCCGTTCGCCAACGACAAGCTCGAAGACAATCTCAATCCGATCGGGCGGGCATTCTATTCCGCATCCACCATGCTGTGCACGCCGGCTTCGCTCTCGCAAGAGGTCGGGCTCGCGCTGGGCGCCCAGGCAGGCGAAGGACGGCTCGCGAAGGTGTTGCATTCCGCAGGATTCACGAGGGTGAGGCGGGCGGCCGAGACGCCGTTCAATATTGTGCTCGAAGCTCGTCCTTAGAGGCGTTGCGGAATTTCGTCGCGTCAGGCGCCGTGGCGGCGCGCAAATGTCTTGCGCAGGATGCGGTCGGCGGCTGCGTAGAGCTCAATCTGAAATTTGCCGGCGGCGCGGCGAGCTTGTTCCATCAGGGACGGATCGAGCAGCATCGCGACGCGATCGACGAACGGTCCGGAAGCGGCGGTGCGCGACGTGCGAAAAGCCGGACGTCCGGGAGCATGCTCGGTGAGCTGCTCGTAGAGTTCGAGGTCGCGCCAGAATTCCTCTGCGTCCCGGTCGGTCCAATCGAGAGAGCGTCCCAGCGCGACAAAGAATTCTTCGCGGAAAAGGTCTAGGAACGGAATCGCGAGCTCCATCGCTGCGTCCCGGGCCGGTTGCGCCTTTTTCTTCTTTTTCCCCTTCTTCGTTTTTCGCGGCTTAGTCGCTCCACGCACCGTGACGCTCACTTTCAGGCGAGCCGGAAGCGCTGCCTCGATGCGCAGCACCATAGCCAGAATGGATTCGCGCCGGACCGTCGCAAGCTGGTCGCGATAGAACACGGGGTGATCGGCGCGGCCGGGGCGCCGATACTCGGCGGCGTAAAGATCGAGGAAGCGCGCCACCATTTCGTCGCGATCGAGCGCGGCGAGCAGCAGCGTCGAGGCTTCTCTCGCGCGTACGACAAGTTCTCGAGGACGATAAGGCATGGAGGATTTTCTAGCTGTACGCGAAGGCGTCCGGCGGCGCAATAGAAAAGCGCCGCCGTGCCCAGAAACGAAAAGGCCCGGGGATTTCTTCCCGGGCCCTTTTTCTTCAACCTTTAGTTTCTGCTCTGGTTAGTGCAGGGGGCCCGCGATCGGGCGATCCTCTTCGCCGCGAGGTCCGCCCGTAATCGGACGCACCGGCTTTTCGAACTTGCCAAGCGCGATCTCGAGCGCCTCTTCCACCGTTCGGACGAAGTGAATCTGGACGCCATCCAGCATTTCCGGCTGCAGATCTTCCAGAACGTTCGGCTCGTTCTCCAGAGGCAGAATCACCTCACGGATCCCGGCGCGCTTCGCTCCGAGGACCTTTTCCTTCACGCCCCCGATCGGCAGCACGATGCCGGAAAGAGAAATCTCTCCCGTCATCGCGACGCGCGGCCGGATCGGACGCCCGGTGAGCAAGCTCACGAGCGCCGTAACCATCGCAACACCGGCCGACGGCCCGTCCTTCGGGATCGCTCCCGACGGCACGTGAATGTGCAGGTCCAGCTTCCGGAAGAAGTCCGGATCGATGCCGTAGCGATCGGAGTTCGCGCGGACCCAGCTCAACGCTGCTCGCATGGACTCCTGCATCACCTCGCCGAGGTGCCCGGTCATCGTGAACTGCTTGCCGCCACGCGCCTTGCTCGCCTCGATGAAGACGATGTCGCCGCCGACCGGTGTCCAGACGAGACCGACCGAAACGCCGGGTTTCTTGACGCGATCCTCGACTTCCTTTTCAAGGCGGAACTTCGGAATACCAAGCACCTCGCGTACCACGTCGGGCGTGACGACGAGTTTGTCGGTCTGGCCTTCGGCGAGACGACGTGCCTGCTTCCGAACGAGCGTGGCGATCTCGCGTTCGAGACTCCGCACGCCCGCTTCCCGCGTGTAGTGGTGAATCAGATCGTGCAGCGCCTCGTCCGTGAACTCGATCTGCTCGGTCAGCGTGATCCCGTGTTCCTTCGTCTGCCGCGGGATCAGGAAGCGCTTCGCGATGTTGACCTTCTCCTCCTCGGTGTAGCCGGCGAGTTCGAGGATCTCCATGCGGTCACGCAGCGGTTCCGGAATCGGATCGAGCCAGTTCGCCGTCATCACGAACAGGACCTTCGATAGATCGAACGGCACGTCCAGATAGTGGTCGCGGAACGTCGAGTTCTGCTCCGGGTCGAGCACTTCCATCAAAGCCGCCGCCGGATCGCCCCGGAAATCGCGCCCGAGCTTGTCGACTTCATCCAGCATCAGGACGGGGTCCATCGTCTCGGCGCGGCGAATTCCCTGGATGATCTGGCCGGGCAACGCTCCGATGTAGGTGCGCCGGTGGCCGCGAAGCTCTGCTTCGTCGTGCATTCCGCCGAGAGAGATACGGACGAACTTGCGTCCCATCGCTCGCGCAATCGATTTCCCGAGAGAAGTCTTGCCCACTCCGGGAGGTCCGACGAAGCACAGAATCGGTCCCTTCATCCCGGGCTGGAGTTTCTTCACCGCGAGATAATCGAGAATGCGCTGCTTCACTTTCACGAGGTCGTAGTGGTCCTCATCCAGGATTTCCTGCGCCTTGGCGATATCGATTTGCTCTTCGCCGGTGCCCGAGGTTTTATTCCAGGGCAGCGACGTCATCCATTCGAGATACGTTCGCGAAACCATGTACTCGGCGGAAGCCGGAGTCATCTTCGCGAGCCGCTTGAGCTCTCGCTCGGACTCTTTCTTCGCTTCGGCGGACATGCCCGACTCTTCCACCTTCTTCCGAAGCTCTTCCACTTCGGTCTGGGAATCGTCGGATTCGCCTAGCTCCTTTTGAATCGCTTTCATCTGTTCGCGCAACAGGAATTCGCGCTGGCTCTGGTTGACCTGCTCTTGAACCTGCTCGTGAATTTTGTTGCGCAGCTCGAGGACTTCCTTCTCTTTCGAGAGCTCGTTCACCAGCGTCTCAAGGCGCTTGCGAACGTTGAATGTCTCGAGCAGCTCCTGCCGCACCATGGTGTTCAGCGCGGGAAGCGTTGAGGACACGAAATCCGCCAGGCGTGCCGGCGAATCGATGTTCATGGCTTCCGTCTGGAGATCGTCCGAAAGCTGCGGCGAACGCGCCACAACCTCCCGGAAGAGCTCCTGGACGTTGCGCTCCAGCGCGGTTAGTTCCGCGTCGCGCTCTCCCTCGATATCCGGCTGAACTTCCACTCGGGCGCGTAGGAAAGGCTTGAGCCCCACCACCTCGAGGACGCGGAGACGATCCAAACCCTCCAGAAACGCCACGACGTTGCCGTTGGGCATCCGCACCATTTTATGGACCTTCGCCAGGGTTCCCACACCGTGAAGGTCTGCCCCGGTGGGTGTCTCAACCCGTGGATCGAGCTGGGCAACCACCCCCAGCAGCTTCTCGGGACCCTCTAGCGAATCGAGCAGCGCGAGCGAGCTCTCTCGGCCCACCGGCAGCGGCATCACCGCCCCAGGAAACAGGACCGTGTCTCGCACGGGAAGAATCGCCAGCTCGGCTGGAATAACTCGTGTTGTCTTACTCATTTGACCCCCTCAATACGGGTTCAGAAGTACCCCACATAGCCACTGTTGTCTCACTCACTGCTTATTGGCCTACACGGCGTTAGATGCAGTCGTTGGGGAAAAGTATCCCAGTTTTTCCGCAAGTCAATGTAAGAAGATGTGAGTATATTACGCTAAAGATTCAATTGCAAATGGGCCCGCAGAACAACAAGGCTGCATACGGCTGTAATATAAAGGCTTATTTTGATCATTTTGCTGTCGCAAACCTGCTCTGGACCAGCTTCAGAGCCTCTTCGTGGGTGTGGAGGAGGCCATCGAGCTGCGCCTCTTCTACGGCCTCCAGAATGGCCTTAAAGGTCGGTCCAGGGCGATAGCCCATCCGGACCAGGTCGTCGCCGGTCAGGAGCCTGGGTGGCCGAACCTGTTCCGGAGGGGTCTCGGCGATGAACCGGCGCATGAAGTCGTAGTTGTCTAGGTTCCGGTGGCTGCTGAGGCAGTCGAGGCGGTGCAGTTCCATGTGCTCGTCGAAGCGGTTGAGCCGGACGAAGCGCTTCAGCGTGGCGGGCTTCATCTGGGGCACGTCCTTGAAGCGCATGTGGTTTGCCACGAGCGCCGCGATTTGCGCCGTATCGTCGTTCGAGAAGCGCAGCCGCCCGCAGATCTCCTCGGCCATGCGCGTGCCGACCTCCGCGTGCTCGTCGAACCGGATGCGGTCCCCGGGGCCCGATGGCGGCTTGAACGTGGGGGGCTTCCCAACGTCGTGCAGCAGGACACCCCATGCGAGCGTCGGCGAGGACTTGGGCGGCAGCTCTTCGATCATCAAGAGCGTGTGAATCCACACGTCGCCCTCGGGATGGAATTGCGGCGGCTGCTCGACACCCTTCATCCGCGCGATTTCGGGCAGAAGCTGGGGCAGGAGCCCTGTTTCATCGAGCAGCTCGAAGCCGCGTCGCGCCTGGCCTTCCGTGAGGAGCTTCGTGAGTTCGTCGCGAATCCGCTCCGCGGAGACCTGATGGATTTCGGGTGCCAGCTTCGCGATAGCGGCGAACGTCGCGTCTTCGATCGCGTACCCAAATCGCGCGGCGAACCGAACGGCGCGCACCATGCGCAGCTTGTCTTCGCGAAACCGGTCTTCGGCGTTGCCGATAGCACGGATGATTCCGGCGCGAAGATCGTCTTGCCCGCGAACGAAATCGAGCACCTCATTGGTTTCAGGATCGAGCAGCAGCGCGTTGATCGTAAAATCGCGCCGCTTCGCGTCCTCTTGCGCCGATTGTGCGTAAACGACCCGGTCCGGATGGCGGCCGTCGGTGTAGCCGATATCGGAGCGGAACGTCGCGACCTCGACCTGCAGCGGATCGCCCGGCGCCGATTCGTCGATAACGACAATCACGCCGAATTGCGCGCCCACAGCCAGACTGCGCGGGAAGATCTGCCGAACTTGATCCGGCGTCGCATCCGTTGCGACGTCGTAATCGGCGGGCTCACGCCCAAGCAGGATATCGCGCACGCATCCACCGACGAAGTACGCCTGATGCCCGGCATCTCGCAGAGTGCGGCAAACGCGTTCCGCCAATGCTCGAGCTTCGCTCATTGCGGACGCTCGTCGCGCCGCTCCGGCTTTCCAAGCGAGCCGCCGAGTTGGAGTTTCGAGAAGCCGAATTTGTCGCGCAAGCGGTCTGCGGTGCGCGCCAGCCGCTCGAGTTTGTCGAGCCGCCCTGGATCAAGCAAATCGAGCTGACCGGGTCCAGTCGAGAACGAGGTAAGCGCGACCCCCACGAGCCGGAGCATCGCTTTGCCGTTCCACGAGCGCGAGAAAAGTTCGCCGATCGCCTTCAAGAAAACGGTGTCGAGATCGGAAGGCTCCGCCAGCGTCTGGCTGCGCGTAATCGTTCGGAAATCGCTGAAGCGCAGCGTCAACGTCACAGTGCGCGCGTGAAGTCCGGTGTCGCGCAACCGCTTCGACGCTTTCTGGCAAAGATGGCTCAGCGTCGCGCGCAGCGCCTCAGCGTCATTTGTGTCCCGGCCGAACGTCTGATTGTGCGAAAGGGATTTCGGCTCGGCGTCGACGAAAAACTCGTACGAATCGATTCCGCGCGCTTTGCGATACAGAGCCGTACCCCAGCGGCCAAACGTCTCCTCCAGGCGCTCGAGCGAAACGGCCTGCAGCTGCGCGAGCGTGTCGATCCCGAGATTCTTCAGCGCCGCTTCGGTCACTTTGCCGATTCCCGGAACCCTCCGCACCGCTAGCGGAGCGAGGAAAGCTTCTTCGCTGCCTGCCGGGACCCAAACGAGCCCCCGCGGTTTCGCCTGCTCACTCGCGATTTTCGCCACAAGCCGCGTCGCGCCCAACCCGCCCGAACATGGCAGCCCGGTCGTCGACGTGATTTCCCGCAGCAATCCATGCGCGGCAGCCAGAGCAGGTCCGTGCAGGCGTTCGGTCCCGGTCAGATTGATGTAGGCCTCGTCGATCGAGGCCATTTCCACGATCGGCGAATATTTCGCCAGAATCGTAGCGACGCGATCGCTCCATTGACCGTACAGCTCATGGTGTCCGTCGAGAAAAACAGCGTGAGGGCAAAGTTTCGCCGCGGTCCTCAGCGGCATCGCCGAATGAACGCCAAATCGCCGCGCTTCATAGCTCGCAGAGGTAACCACGCCGCGCTGATCGCGCTGCCCGCCGACCACAACCGCCAGTCCCTTGAGATCCGGGCGCGCCAGCAGCTCGACTGACACGAAAAACGCGTCCATATCCACATGCAGGATCGCGGCGGCAGCGTCGGGCGCGGATGCAGCGACCGGAAGTTCGTCGTGCTTGGCGCGAAAGTGAGCCAGATTCGGCATGGCACTCTTTGGGATTACGCTAGCAGAAGGGTGGGGGATTGCAAGAACCAGGTGCGGTGGCTTTTCGCATCAATCGGCGTCAGGCCGCGACGCGCCAATCAGACGCGCTCGGCGGCGAGCACGCGCGGAATTCCCGCGAGATCGTTGGTAACGCAGAGATTCGCCCAGCCCGCCTGCCCGGCGAAAATCGCGCGCACAGAATCCGCCGCGCCATACCCAAGCTCGAGCACCAGATTGCCGCGCGGTCGAATCAGCACGCCAGCCTGTTCGATCAGCCGCGCATAGATCTCGATGCCGGTTGCGCCGCCGAAGAGCGCCGCCTCGGGCTCGTGTTCGCGGACCTCGCGCTGCAGTGATGCCGCGTCGTTCTTCGCGACGTAAGGCGGATTGCTCACGATCAGATCGAAGAGCAGTGGCGAGTGGCTAGTGACTAGTGGCGAGACGGAAAGCCCGCCAAGCAGATCCGTTTCGATAAAATGGACGCGATCCGCGACGCCATGCCTCGCGGCATTGCGGCGCGCCACCTCGAGCGCCGCGGGAGAGATATCGGTGGCGAAAATCTCCGCGTGCGGCAGTTCGTGCGCCAGCGCCACAGACAGGCAGCCGGAACCGGTGCCCACATCGGCGATCCGCAGCGCCGGGTTCGGCGCTCCTGTCTTCATATTGATCTTGATGCCCGCCGCGCCCAGCCGTTCGAGCGCGACTTCGACGACATGCTCGGTCTCCGGTCGCGGGATCAGCACGGCCGGCGTCACTTCGAATTCGAGCCCCCAAAATTCCTGCTTGCCCGTGAGGTATTGCGTGGGTTCGCCCGCCACGCGCCGAGAGATGAGCGTGAAATAGTTCGCGACCAGGTAAGGATCGAGCTGTTCGTCGGCATGCGAGTAAATCCAGGAGCGGTCGCGGCCAATCGAATACAAGAGCAGCACTTCGGCGGCAAGCGTATCCGACGGAACGCGGCCCGCGCGAAGCCGGGCGATGCCCTCGCGCAAAACCGACCGGACATCGAGCGGCAGCGCTTGTTGCCGCGGCTGAGACAGAGTTGTCACGCCTCCACCAACTCTTGCTTCAGCCGCTCCGATTCGAAGTGAGTGACGACTGCGTCGAGCAGCGGCTCAAGCTTCCCGTCCATCACTTCCGTCAGCTGATGCGAGGTGAAATTGATCCGATGGTCGGTCACGCGATTCTGCGGGAAATTGTAGGTGCGAATTTTCTCCGAGCGGTCCCCGGTCTTGATCTGGCCGCGGCGCTCGGCGGCAATGGCCTCGTGTTGTTTCGACTGCTCCATCTCATACAAGCGGGCGCGCAACACGCGCATGGCCTTCGCGCGATTCTTGATCTGTGATTTTTCGTCCTGCTGCGACACGACGAGCCCGCTCGGGATATGCGTGATCCGAACCGCGGAGTACGTCGTGTTCACCGATTGCCCGCCGGGGCCCGACGAGCAGAACGTATCGATGCGCAAATCCTTCGCCTCGATCTTGATGTCGATGTCATCCGCTTCAGGCAGCACCGCGACGGTCGCGGCCGATGTATGGATGCGGCCCTGCTGCTCGGTCGCGGGCACGCGCTGCACGCGATGCACCCCGCTCTCGTATTTCAGCCTCGAGTAGACCTTGCGCCCCTGAATCGCGGCCACCACTTCCTTTAGGCCGCCCACGGACGAGGGCGAGCTTTCGAGAATTTCGACGCGCCAACCCTGCGATTCGGCGTAGCGCGAGTACATCCGGAAAAGCTCGCCCGCAAAGAGCGAAGCCTCGTCGCCGCCCGTGCCGGCTCGGATTTCGACGATCACGTTCTTTTCGTCGTTCGGGTCTTTGGGGACGAGCAGGGCCCGTAATTCGCGCTCCAGGATTTCGCGGCGAGCCTCGAGATCGCGCAATTCGTCGTGCGCCATCTGCCGCATCTCTGCGTCGTCCGATTCGGCCACGAGCTGCTTCGCGCCTTCGTAGCCCTTTTCCAGTTCTTTCCACTCGCGGTATTTCGCCACGATCTCGCCTAGTTCGGAATGCGTCTTCGCGAGCTTCTGGTAGCGCGCCGAGTCGTCATGCACCTCGGGCGAGGAAAGTTCGCGCGTCATTTCTTCGTAGCGCGACTCGATCTGATCGAGCTTTTCAAACAGCGTCAAATTTGCCATCGGCGTGCACCTGAAATTACAAAGTCAGAAGAGGTGAAATTGGTCGAAGCAGAGAAACCCTGTTGAGCGGCGCCCCGAAAGGAGCGGAAAGGAGAGCGCTAATAGAACGCGGCGAACATTGCAGGTAACACACCGAGTATAATCTCTGATGGCAGCCCGGTCAAATCAGCCTTGCCGGCGAGCGACCTAGGGGACATGGTCTCGCGTGTCATCGATACCGAGACCATCGAGGCGCTGACGAGTTGAGACTTCTCTCGATACGCCATGTTTGGACTTCAAGCATGGCGCGGCTTTGTCCCCGGGGATGTGATGGCTCGAGGTTCTGCGCGGGAATGCAAGTCGAACAATTTGAATGCTGTAAGCCTCAGTGATAGGCTGGCCTTCGGGGATTTTGTGCGCCGCTGAACACAGCTCCTGACGGCTCCTTCCATGCTCTCAACCCGGCAAGGTTTCGGAAGCGGCCAATGATTCGCTAATGATTCAATGAGCGCTACAGGTACAAGGCTCGATCGCACATCCGCGGTTTCCGCGCAGACGCTTGCCGTCGTGCGGCAAATTCTGGGGGAGCTTGGCTCGCCACGCGGCGTTGAGGAGTTGACCGCGCGCGGTCTCGCGGCGCACCTTGAGCGCGAGCTTGGCCTGGGCAGCCTCGAGCGCGTCGAACTCATGCTACGCCTCGGCGAAGCCTGCGGTGTGCGGCTGCCCGACCGAGTGGTCGCGGATGCCGAAACCGTCCAGGATTTGATCGACGCTCTCCTGCACGCCGAACTCGTCAAGGAATCCGGCCCAGGCAGGCATCATACGACCGCGCGTGAGTCAGCCGTAGTTCCGATGGCTTCCCCGGACGGCGATCCGAAACTTCTCGCTGATCTCGAAAACCGGATTCGCGCCGCCGAGACGTTAACCGAGATTCTGCGCCTGCGCGGGCTCGGCGAACCCGGCCGCGCGCACATCCATCTCTACGAAGAAGACGATCAACTGCGCACGATCACCTTCGGCGACCTTTACGAGCGAGCCTCGCGGGTCGCGAACGAACTCCGGCGCCGGGGCCTCGAGCCCGGGCAGACGGTGGCGATCATGCTGCCCACCTGCGCGGAATTCTTTTATACGTTCGCAGGAATTCTGCTAGCGGGCGGTATTCCCGTGCCGATTTATCCTCCCCTGCGAGCCGATCGCATCGGTGAATACGCGACGCGACAAGCGAACATCCTGCGGAATGCGGAGTCGCGATTTCTCTTTACGGTCCGACAGGCCGAAGGCCTGGCGCGCCTTCTCCAGCCGCGGGTACCCACGCTCAAGGACGTTCTAAACGCGCAGCGGTTCGCGAGCGAGGCCGCGCCGGAAACGCCGCGTTCCAACGAGTGGCGGCCCGTCGAGTACTTTTCGCATCAGGCGAAGGGCGACGACATCGCATTCCTTCAGTACACGTCGGGCTCGACCGGTGACCCGAAGGGCGTCACGTTGACGCACGCCAACCTGCTAGCGAATATCCGCTCGATTGTCGAAGGTCTCGGGGTAAGTCCCAGCGACGTCGCGGTCAGCTGGCTGCCGCTGTATCACGACATGGGATTGATCGGCGCCTGGTTTACGCCGCTTTTTTCGGGCAATCCGGTCGTGATCATCTCGCCGCTGGCATTCCTCAGCCGGCCGGAGCGTTGGCTGCGCGCGATTCACCGCCATCGCGGCACGATGAGTCCCGCGCCGAATTTTGCCTATGAGTTGTGCGCGCGAAAGATTGCCGACAAGGATCTCGAAGGACTCGATCTCAGCTCGTGGCGCGCAGCGCTCAATGGCGCCGAGCCTGTCCAGCCGGCCACGCTCGAACGGTTCGCTGCCCGTTTTGCGCCGCACGGTTTCCGCCGCGAGGCGTTTCTTCCTGTGTATGGCCTCGCCGAGGCATCCCTCGCCGTTTCGGCGCCCCGCGTTGGATCGGGACACACGATCGATCGGATCGTACGCGCAGTTTTTGAAAGGGAAGGAAAAGCGATTCCGGCTGTACCCGACGATGTCTCCGCGCTCGAGTTTGTGGGCGCCGGAAAGCCTTTGCCGAGTGTCGAAGTGCGCGTCGTCACGGACGCGGGCCTCGACGCGGGCGAGCGAATCGAAGGCCGCCTGTGGTTCCGCAGCCCATCCGGCACGAGCGGCTACTACCGGAATGCGGCGGGCACGCAGGCGCTCGTGCGTGGCCAAGGATGGCTCGACTCGGGAGACCGGGCGTATCTTGCCGACGGCAATATTTACATCACGGGTCGAGCGAAGGACGTCATCATCAAGGCGGGGCGGAATCTCTATCCGCAGGAAATCGAGGAAATTGCCGGGCGTGTGCCGGGGGTACGCGGGGGATGCGTCGCGGCATTCGGCGCGCCGGACGCGCGCAGCGGCACCGAGCGCCTTGTGGTAGCGGCTGAAGTCCGCAACATGGCCGACGCCAAGCGAATCATCGCGGAAATAACGCGTGAGGTGGACCAAGCAATGGGCGCACCGCCGGACTTAGTGGAATTATTGCCGCCGCATTCAATCCCCAAGACCTCGAGCGGCAAATTGCGCCGCAGCGACACGCGAGCGCTCTTCATCGACGGAAAACTGGGGAAAAAAGCCGCGCCGCCCTGGATGCAGATCGCGAAGCTGGGAGCGCGCGGTGCCGGACCACGAGTGTGGTCGCTAGCGAAGCGCGCGTCGCGAAAAGGATTCCATCTTCTCTACGGCGCCTACGTTCTGGCGTCATTCGGCGCTGGCCTGTGCCTGCTGTGGCTTGCCATTGCGATCACGCCGGATCGAATGCGCGCGGCTCGGCTCACGCGATTCGGCGCGCGGCTTATGCTGTACGTCGCGGGAATTCCGGTGCAGATCGAAGGGAGGGAAGCGCTGGAGGAAGCGGTGAAGGGCGGCGCGTGCGTCTTTGCGCCGAATCATTCGAGCTACGTCGACGTGCTGGTCACGGTCGCTCTGCTGCCGAGCGGCGTGCGTTTTGTGGCGAAGGGAGAGACGCTGAAAATGCCGCTGGTCGGGCTAGTCGTCCGGCGCACCGGACAGTTCGCGTTCGATCGCAGCGATCCCGAGGAGAGAATTAAGCTGGCCGAGGAGATCGACGCCTCGTTGTTGCGCGGCGAATCAGTCGCGATCTACCCCGAGGGCACATTCACGCCGTCCGTCGGGATCAGGCCATTTCATCTGGGGGCGTTCAAGGCAGCCGCCATCACACAGCGCCCCATCTGTCCCGTTGCGATTCGCGGCGCCCGCCGCATTTTGCGCGACGAAACGCGCATCCCAAGGCCCGGCAGGGTTATGGTGACGTTTGGCCCCCTCGTGAAACCCACGCCGGGTGTCGGCGACGACTGGCGCGAAGTCGTCCGACTTCGCGACGAAACGCGCGCCATCATCGCCCGAAACACGGGCGAGCCTCTGCTCTAAGCAAAGGGTCGTCTATCGTCGCTCCGGTCTTGCATTTCGACTAGGTCCGCAGCCCTGAACCAAACCTGAACCGAGGGCCAGCTAGTCGCGGGCGTTGCGATCTGTCAGTCTGATTGAGACGCGAGTCATCGGCTCTCTCGACGAGGGTCAAACGCTCTTTGAAAACTTGCTCTGGGAAGGCAGCCGCGATCTAGGGGTTCTTGATCTTATATAGCTCACCCCGCTTTCCCGGGGTGAGGCTTTTCGGCCGGGCGGAAGCGCGGGCCTTTTCAGCTCCGCGAAAATGCCGCGAGCGAAGCGAACTACCGCTGCGCAGCTTCACCCGCAGCATGTTTTCGAGTTTCTGCCGACGCGCCACCAGCGACAACCTACGATCGGCGCCACTACTCACCAATCGCTACTCACGAATCGCCGCATTTCTAATCGACATTCGGCGATTAGAAACGTCCGTAACTTGCTACAAACAAAGGACGGGCACCACTTCTAATCGACACAGTTACGGCAGGCTGTCGAAGCCAAATAATGCGGCGCTCAGGCGAGAATTTCGGCAACCAACCCAGCCACGTGCTCGGCGATCGCCGGAGCCGAGGTAAGGCCCGGCGACTCGATACCCATCAGCTGCACGACGCGTGGGAACTCCGGATCGGCCTCGATGATGAAGTCCGCCATGCCTTTCCCGTGAGCGTGCACCGAGGGCGAAGACGGAGGAGTGAGCTTCGGCCGGATCCCCGAATAAGCCGGAATAAAGTCGGAGGGCTCGATATCGGGTAGGAGAAGCTTGGCGCTTCTGGCGAAGTCTTCGATCGGCTCGCGATCGCTTTCGTAATCGTTCTTGTCTTCGATGTATCGCGCCGTGGGGCCGACGAGGACATTGCCCCACAATGTTTTCGTCAGGTGCGTGCCGAGGCTCAGCCCTTGCGCGTGAGGCAGCGGATAGACGAGCCCGCGGACCCAATCCTGCTTCGCGCGCACGAGTTCGCAATACTCGCCGCGCACCGGGTAAATCTTGTGCCGCGCCATGCTCGAGCCGAGCATCGCCGCGACTTCATCCGCAAAAAGCCCCGCGCTGTTGATCAGGCAGCGTGTTTCGATCTCTCCGGCAGCGCTCGTCACGCGAATCGCGTTCGGCAGCGCCTCGAGCCGGTCGACCTTTGCGTGATTCAGAATATAAGCGCCGTTGGCCGTGGCTAGCCGGGCGTAGGTCTTGACGAAGTCCTCGCTCGAAAGGATTCCAGTCGACGGAACTTCCAGAGCGCAGAAGCCCTCCACGTGAGGCTCCCGAACGCGAATTGCGGCTCGATCGATGATACGCAGTCCTTCGACGCCATTCGCGCAGCCGTTCTGCATCAAGGCCGTGAGGTCTTTCACTTCCTCCCGTGATGACGCCACCACGATCTTCCCGATCTTGTGATGCGGAACCCCATGCGCCGTGCAGAAATCGTATGCCAGCTGATTTCCGCGCACGCAAAGTCGCGCCTTGAGCGAGCCGGGCGGATAGTAGATGCCCGAGTGAATCACGCCGCTGTTGCGCGTGCTCGTAAGCATCCCGACTTTGGGCAGCGCCTCAAGCACGAACACGTCGTCCCAACGCGCCGAAAGCGCGTGCCCGATCGCGCAGCCTATAATTCCCCCGCCGATGATGACTATATTTGCCTGGTCGATGGCTAGACTCCACCGGAGCTGTCAGCAGTGTTGATGCTCGTGATTGTCTCGGCACCTGGTTTTTCAAGCACCGCCGAATGCAAGGTTTTGCGCGGCTGCTCAGACTCTTCGAGCCACAAGAACACCGGGCAGAGAATTAGGAGTGCGACCGCGAAAAAGGCAAATCCCCCCTCACGGTGGAGCCGGCCCGTCAAAAAGCCCGGATTCACATGAATGCTGAGCAGCGTCAACGTCGCGATTCGTATCCCGTTCTTAATGAGGGATACCGGAAGGCTCAAAAGCACGAATAAGACCATCTTCCATCTGGTCCGAAGATACAAATGCACCGCAAGAAGACACGTAATGAAAAGCGCCATGCTAGAACGAATACTGCTGCATTCCTGAGCCACTTCAATCGTGACGCCTGGGACCGAGAGCACGAACCCCTGTCGTATTACTGGAGTTCCAACCGCCTGAAACACGAGATACGCAACTTCGGTCGAGCCTACCTGGAGGGCGTGAACGATCGTATCCAAAACGACGTCTGGGAGTGGAACCATGAGCAAAAGAAATAGAAGCGGAAAGGCCGCTGCCCGCAATGCAGTGAAGCCATAGCAGAAAAGAAATCCGCCCGTCCATACGAGAACCACCGACAATGTTCCCAGAGACAGCGGCCAATTCCCGCCTTGTGGAAAGAAGTTTCGATCTACCAGCCAATAAAGAACCGCCCCGCCCAGCGCCAGCCCAATTCCTGAAATTACGCCCGTTTCAGTGTTGACGAATATTTTCTGTCTCTCCGCATAGAGCAGGGAAAAAGAGACTAAGGGAATTAGAACGATGTGGGAACTGGAGGCATTGTGAAAAGAATACGCAACCAACGCGCTGAGAGTCTTATACGAAAGAAGGCTGGAAGCGAAAATAAACGCGACGAAACCGAAGTGCCTTTTCGCTTTCGGGTCGAGCCCAGTCGTCGCAGCTACAGACATCATACCGCCTCACTCTGCCAAACTTCATCGGGCTGCGCTGACGACCGTCCTGGCGCGGCGATCCGCAGGTCTCGCGAGGCCGGGAAGCAAGGGTGACGCAAGCAACCCCACAACCCCAATGCACGACACTTACGGCCGCCCGGTGATCTCCTTCCAAGCCAGCCGGACCGGCCGTACGAGATAATACAAGGCAGAAAGAGACTGAGGCATAGGCACAAAGCTTCGGTCGTGCTCATCTGGCATTGTCTCGGGCCACAGCCACTCCCATAGAAACAAGTTCATTCTATCGCGCGGGCGCTCCCGTATCTTGAGCAGAAATCTCATGTCGGCATGTTCTCGCCAGAGGTCATCCGGCTCTTTAAGCAACTCCTCACGGCACTCCGCGGCCAGCAGCTGCGTCGCGCGGTCCACCTTCAGGCGCCGCATCAATTCTCCCGGGGCCTCGACTTGAAGTGGGTCCTCAGCCAGCAGGACGCCAAGCGCAACCATGCGTTTCAGACCCAGATCCTCCGCTTCGCGCGCGACGTAGTCCCAGTCGACATCGCGCGATGCGAGGATCTCCGCAATATCGCAGATCAGTTTTAGTTTTCTCCACCGATGCTTGGTCGCATGGAGAGTTAGAACCAAGAAGTAAACGTCTAGCGGCAAGCTGCGCACGGTCGCTCCAGCGAAAGAAACCATCTCGAAACGCTGGAGGAACCGGTTGGGATCGTCCGGAACGCGCGCCAAATGCGTTGTGAAGTGCCAGTGGAGCTCCAAGAATCTGTCTCCGCCGCGCTCGCGAAAGATCAGTTCACGTTCACTGCGAGCTTCCTGCCGGTAACCTTGGCCGAGAATAACGGCGTGCGCCTTCGGCAGATCGTTTTTGTGAATGACAATGTCCAAATCCGAAGATTTTGAGAACTCTCGAAGCGATAAATCGCCGTAGAGTCGCTGCGACAGAATTGGACCTTTATACCCTAGGGCAAAAATCCCCTGATCCTCGAGAGCACCCAGAATACGCACAAGTTCTTCGGCACGATATCGCGCCTCCGCCGCCTGAGTCTTATAACGTGCAGCCAAGGGTTCGAGGACGCTCGGAGGCACACTATCCCCACAGATACGCTGAAGATTCCAATACAGTAGCGCGGTCGTTTCGTGTTGCATTGCCAGCTGGATCAAATAGATCCAGTTTATCTCTGCCCGCACAACAGCCCGAATCCGGTCTTCGATTACCGGCGTCATCCCGACTCGTGCGATCAAGAATAGCAGGTCGGCCTCAGGTGGCACTGGCATCTTCCGGGCGGCCGGCCGGCAAAAGGCCTCAGGCATAAATTGCCTCGTGATCGCAACTCAAGAGCCCACGGAGCAGGGCCGGAATTCGGTCGAAGTCCTTTCCCGTGTCGAGTCGATAGCAAGCCGTTTGCTTTACCAACTCGGCGAGAACGGACAGGTGGCCTTGGCAGGCACGAGCTTCCGTCAGCAAAACGTTGGGCACGATTTCGAGCAAAGCTTCGTCGCTTCCTATCTGAGTTATAACGCTTGTTTCCTTGCCGGAAATGCGAGGAAGTACGATCGCCCTGGGATAGGCCTCAGCGACAATTCTTGTCCCATATACTTCTTCGACGTGGACCTGTTTCTTGGGGAATCCGCTGATTTTGGATGCCTGCAGCAGGAAATCGAGCTCGGGGAAAAAGCGGATCGTTTGATCGCTGACGTCAACGTCCTCGATCAGGCCCCGCGCCACAACGCCATCGGAACTCTGCCTCAAGAAAACCATATCATCGGTAAGATAATCGAATTTCGCCCGCAGTAACGCGACTGAAAGCGTCGACTTACCCACGCCGCTCGTACCCGGAATCAAGATCGCCCGGCCGTTTTCGCTGAAGCCAGCCGCATGGAGACTATACCAACCGCGCCGCTTCAAGATCTCGACCAGAAGGATTGTGAGCGCGAGGTGAGAAGCCACGAATAGGTTTCGAGGCTCCGACTCCACAAGAGAAAGTAGGACACGGCCGGACCGAAACTTGCACAGCGCGCGCAATCCATCGCCGAAGCTAAGATAGGCTTCGTCGATTTCCCTGAAGTAGCAGGCCTCGCCGTTGGGCATTTCATAAAACGGTTTTCCGTCGCCTTGTGGCCTCTCGACAACGTGTTCGCACGGGTCCATTACAGCCTGGAAATCGAAATGGATCGTGTCTGCCGACTCTCCGTCCGCGGGGAACATGCGAAACCTCCCCTCGAGATAGACGGCCATGGCGGAAGAACACAGAAACTCTAGCTTGGCCCCAGGTACGTAATACCCCCGCGTTTGCTTATCGACGTTCATGTCAAGCGCCTCAGTCCGATCGCTTTGACTTGGGCGGGTTTTCGGCTCTCTTCTCTTGAAATGGAATACATCTCGATGTACAGAGGTCGCGGGTCCTGTGTCTCAAGGTAGGGCACGCCGTCTCTGACGAGCCAGCAATG
The DNA here is from genome assembly GCA_963743335.1 of uncultured Acidobacteriota bacterium. Taxonomy (GTDB): domain Bacteria; phylum Acidobacteriota; class Terriglobia; order Acidiferrales; family UBA7541; genus Palsa-295. The sequence goes on along the minus strand of CAVUPI010000001.1, from coordinate 275,126 downwards.
GCCGAGAAATTCCTTGTCTTCCCCGATCCTGCCCATACCGAAACGCAGGGAAACGTCCAATCCAGCTCGGCGGAAAAAGTAGTAGCGTGTGAGACCTAGAGTCAAACATCCGGGGCGGACCACCGGTCTGCCGCGCTCTATTGCCGCTTGCACAAAAGCAGCGATCGTTCGTACCCGGTCCGGATCGACGGGCGCCGGCTCCGAGCCTGGCTCGAGTAGGGCAGCCAGTCGGGCGAGTTTGAAGCGCATAAGGCACGGGACAGCTGCTGCAAATAGAAAAACACGCAGGAAGAGGAAGGCGCTGGAAGCCCGCATTCTCAGACTTGTTCCCATGAGTGTGAGCCAAGATCGATCGCCGCGGGAGCACTTGAAAGAAGCGGTGTGAACCCGGAGCGATTGTTGCCGAAAATCAACGGCTGACTCGCGAGCTGGTAAGGGGCTCGGTTCGTGCGTGTTCGACAATCAGCTTTCCGCTTTGGAGCTTCTCGATCAACTCCAAAACGTCGTTTGCGAGGGATTCTGCCGGAGCGTCATATTCCGCCGCCAAGCTCTCGATCAGCTCGGCGACAGAACGGTTCCCGTCGCAAAGTTCCCAAATTCTACAGCCCACTTCATTCAGTGAGTAGTAGTTTCCATCGTTCATGTCGAACAGCAAGAAATCATTCGAAGCTTTTTGCGCGATGACCTGTTCTTTGCGTTGAGGATAACTCTGGAGATTCATCATATGTGTGGGTCTACCCCCGGCCACGTAAAGTGATTTCGATCCGCCTATAGTCCTTGGGCTGCTGCATTTCCTTGCGGGACGTCCAAGCGCGTTCTGAATCGCTTCCACATCCGCAGAGGCTTTGAGGCGAAAGTAGGGATCGCTGTCTCAGGGCGTTGCGGTCCCTACCTCCGGCCGACGATCAGCTGGGAATGTTACCGCTGTAAACGCACTTCGTCACAGACCGGAGCAACCCCAACGCGGTGATGCTAGGCTTGACATATGCTTTCTTCATCCAACGAACCTCCTCTTCAACGTTTCGATGTGCGGGGACTGACACATCGATGCTAACTCCTAGTCGCAATTCGGAGTCCAGACGATGTTCTGCGGTCGATACAGCCCCTGGATTATCCACCCTGTTTTCAGTGACATAGGTGGGGCAATCGCGGCCCTATTATGTCAGTTCCTGGGCGTTTTCTGTGAATATGGCGTTGACCGTCAGTTAATCGGAAAAGACATTCCATTCCGATGTCGCATGCTCGGCCCGTCAAAAAATGGAGTTGAAGAAATTGTCTTTAGGGCCGCACGTGGAAGACCGGGGCTGGAACCTCTCGCACCGTTGCCGAACGGAAGATGCAACTTGGTTGTGCCAGAGCAAGCAGTCCTTTCTTAACTTTTGCAACTGATCTAAACTCGGACACTCTGGATCGTCTAAGGGGGAGGCTCACAGCCAAGAACTCAGCCTGAAGTGGCATGGAACGGCCAATCCAATCAATGTGGGCCGCAGCTCACGATAGCAGAAGGTTGAACGCTTTCTCGGAAGGTGTAGCATCGTTCGGAGTTCAAAAACACCTACTGGCTTCGTGAGCCCCAAACGAAGCTAGATTTCACTTTGGGCGTTAGTGAGTCGCACGCCCGGTGTCTGCTCCCAGAAGACTTCGATTAATCCGACCCAAGGAGGGAAGAAATGTCCTATCCGCAACCCGCTCCAGCGGACGTCGCGGTACTCCAGAAGCGCTTGGCCGACCTTCAAGAGGAGATCACCCGATACAAAGCGGATTTCAGGAAAGATGAAAACGAGTCCGCAACTCTTCAATACGAGCTGGCTGTTCTGAGACAAAAGGCCGAGCATAACGAGCAGCTGTTGAGAAATATCGTCGATTCGGATTTCTGGCGGATCACAAAACCTTTGCGAAGGCTTTCAGAAGCCTTTCCTCGGGCCACTGCCGCCATTCGAGCTGGGATGAAAGCAACAGTTCGTATTACATCAAACCGACCGGACCACACGGAGTCGGCGGCGCCCGAGGCCGAAGGGGCTTTGACGGCGGACCCAAAGGCATCGACCGAACAACCCGCACAGTCCGAGCCAAGGCACCAGTTCGACTCCAGACTAGAGTCACTCCTTGACACCTGCCCTGCCGTTCACGGAAGGGTGACTTATGGGCTCGAGAGGGACACCCTCCGGTTCCTGGACAAACATGTCGCTGAGGGATCCAGGACCCTGGAAACCGGCTCAGGGCTGAGCACGCTTCTGTTTGCCTACAAAAGCGCGCTTCACACCTGCGTGACTCCTTGGAAGCTTGAAAGGTTGCGAATCGAAGAGCATTGTGCGGAGTGCGGCATACCGACTGAAAGATTGAGATTTGCTATCGGATCCTCCGATGAGATCCTTCCGAAACTCTTGGACTCCGGTCCGTTGGATTTGGTCTTGGTCGACGGAGGCCACGGGTTCCCAATGCCATTCGTTGACTGGTTATACTGCGCTCCGAGACTCGCTATTGGCGGGATCTTGGTGATAGACGATACTCATTTGTGGACCGGTGCTGTTCTGCGCGATTTCTTGTTATTAGAGTCAGAATGGACGCTCGAAGCGTCCTTTGCTCGTGGTTCCGCCTTTCGAAAAATCAAGGAATTTCGTAACAAAGAGTGGAACGAACAACGATACGTTCTAGAGCGCAGCGCGCAGTCAGACTAGATTCGGCCGTAAGCGCGGCGGCTGTTCAAACTGTCCGTGCGCTAGCCCCGAAACCTCCAAGGCAACGCCGATCGTAAGTTTCGTGTTCTGCACGAGCGTGGTTTCCGGAGTTTGGAGAGCGTCGGCATAAATGCTCAGGCCGATAGCATTGTAGACAAACCTGACAGGGAGGGGCGCCCCGTACGCGGCTGGTCGTTGTTCGGGCATCGCCGCCGAGGATGATTGGCGTCCTGCTGTTGTGGGCCGAAGGGATCGAAGCAAGACAAGGCGAACTGTCACTGGATTAAGAGGCTGAACCAAACTGAAATTGATTACAGTCGAAGCGCGGCAAGCATTGTATCGACTGGAATCTATCCTGGCTGTTTATCTCTCTGCCTTCTACATTAAATGAAAAATCAACTCCGTGATCGTTAAGCAAACGCATGGTATCGTCGTTGAATGAGTGAAAGCCTCCGTAAGGATGACAATAGGTACGAAGGGGCAATTTACAAATCGACGACAAAAAATCAAATGACGATCCAATTTCGACGGATTGTTCGTAGGCAGAAAGTTTGCTCATTACCGGATGGCTCTTGGTATGCGAACCGATCAGCATATTATTAGCGGCCATTTCAGCAATTTGATCGGTTGTGATGTAAAACGTCGATGCATCGAAATGGAAATCAAACCTTTTCGCGATTGCGTCGATTATCTCGGAACGGTATTTGTAATCGACGAGATAGTTTAGAACCCTTTTAAGCTCGGAAACCCCCTCATAATTCAGTTGGTTGGTGTATGTTTTGTTGTTGAATTCCCCCCGCTTCTCGCGAGAGATCATGTCTTCTGAAACGATGCTTAGAGCGTATTCGAGAAGGCGCTTTCCCTCAAGCGCACCGCACAGCAGATGGATCCGATGAACATCGAGAATCCGTCCCTCGGTGTATGGTGAAGTCGGTACATAGAATATGCCCCACAGATTCCTCGATCTGAGTTCAGGAAAGACGTAGTGAAAATGACAGGACACCGCGTCATCGAAAGTCAAGAGCACTTTGCCATCGATAGGTGGCATCGAGCCGTCGCTCAAGTAACGACCCCACTCCTCAGCCGTTACAAATCCGTAAGCGCGATCAAAGAAATCAAGCTGCTGCCTGAAATTGTCGAAATCCAAGAATCGGAAATTAGGGAAGGCTTTATCGTACTTCCTGACGTAATGATACATGATGGCCTTCATTGCGGATCCTTGCCGAGCGGGCTTCGAGTTTTATCGACCTACAGGAAATGGTTGAGGCAATTGTGTCAGGAAATCGTCCGGTTTCCTGGGATCGGCAACCCACTCCGCAAAGGCCCTAAGGTCGTCGGCGGCGTACAAATCCTCTTTAGACTTAATGTTGATCTGCCCTTGAGATAGGAATTTCTCCGTATTAGGCACATAACGTAAGGTAAACGATTTGGCGTCCCACAGACGCATCAGGAAAATGGCATAAGCGAAGCGCTCGGCCAGCTCTCGCTGAGAGGAGGAGAGCCGGGGAATGGCCTGAATGTTGCGCAGCTTCTCACAATACTCCTCGCGCGAATTCGAATCGACCGTAAAGCCCCTGTCGTCATAAGGTCCGTTCCCGGCGGTCAAGACGGGGATTCCCAATCGCGCTGCTTCCATTCCTACCGTACCGCAGACCGTGAGGCAGTAGTCCATGATCGGGAATAGCGAGTAGGTACTTATCTCGCTCTCTGGGGGAATCATGACAATGTTAGGCGGCAGTTCGCCAATGTACTTGCGCAAAGTGAGCACCTCGGCATACTCGCCTTGCAGGCTTCCCGTCTCCCGCACTCTCCGGTTGGCAGGATGAATTTTGATGACCCAGTTCACGTTGTCATTTGCGCACGCGAGTCGCACAGTTTCCACGAACCATTCTTCGAAGTCGCGAAACAGGCACTTCCCCCAAAATAAAGCCGCATCCCAGAGGATGTGTGGAAATATGAACGCGGTCTTCTTGTTTGGATCAAGGTTGAGTCGTTCGCGAAGCTGAGCGGAATCGAGCATAGACTTGTCGAACTGGGTGCCCACTACACTGTACCAATCACCTGACGCGTAGCTGCTGTACAACTCCCGGTCGAGCCGCTCTCGATGCGACTCCGTCCATTCCATATCACGAACGAGGCGCCACGATTCTGGGGACAAATAGGTAGGATGCTGAAGCTTGGTTTCAAGAGTGTAGCGTTTGAAAAGCAACGCGTTGCTCTTGTGGCCCTGCTGCCACTGAACGGTATCGACTTCATTTTGCAAGCAGCAGTCAAATAGTTCTCCAGTTGGAGAATAGGTCGTGTCCAGGAACAGGGCCAGGTCCGGCTGGAATTGTTGAAGAATCTTATGAGCCGCATCGGCACATGCCAGTCCATATGCAACGCTATCTACAAGAAGTTGTCGATCCTCGGGCACCTGCAGATCCAAGGAACCAGCGTACTTTCCTCGGAGCGCGGTTGAAAGCGCAAGCCTGCCGACACGGACGCCGACGTGTTCGAAATCGAGCAGGTCCTCCACAGAGTGACACCGTCCGACGATGGCCTCGGCAGTCGCGGAATCAACCTCATCCATGAAGTCTTGCCATGAATGGATTTCGTCCACGGCTGCGAGCCGGTAATGCTTAGCAAGCAAATCTCTCTCGCGTCCCGTGTCCGTAATTAGCACTACAGGCACAAAGTTCGCGAGTTGTAAGCCCTTGACCAGGCCTAGCTCGATTTCGACTTCGGGAAAAGAAGGGCTGCACAGCAGTGCGATCCTCTGCTTGTGCTGGCCGTTGTTCAGGCGCTCCCCAAGGACGTGGGCATGCTGCCGCTTGAGTTCCCGGTACCGCCGTTCGTGGGCACGATACGTCTCCGGAGCCGTGAGTGCGGTAGCAATGCGTTGTGCCACTGGCAGCAGCCCGATGGTTTTCAGAAAAGATTTGGCTGCAGCACGAGCGCCTGGTGTGACTGAGCTCATCTGTAATTTCCCTCTTCAGAATGTTCCTGGTTCTAAGTGCTTCCTAGGGGCCACAGTTCGATTTCTGGCCGCGAACTCTGGAAAACTAAAGCGTTAGGTCCGACAGATTCGGTCGGCTTTCATCTGGCTACAGGTTCTACAACAATATCCTGAAATTGTTTCTGTTTGCCAATTTTCCAAAGTGAGTTGCTTCTCACGCAATCCATGAATCGCTCGGCGCTGTTCCCGTCGCCGAAATGATGCGAAGGATCCGATGGCGGGGGAACGTTTCGCAACACTTCCAAGATGGCGTTTCGATCATCCGGAACATTGTGAATGGAGGAATGGTTGAAGCGATTCAACTGCCGGGTGCCGATGTTGATCGTAGGCACGCCATAAACGGGAGCCTCCCGGATGCCCGCGCTGGAATTCCCAACGATGGCTGTCGAATGCTTCAGCAGCGTAAGAAAAGATTCAAACCGCATCGATGGGAGACAGCGAAAATGCGGATTACCGGCATGGCTCAGCATTTCCCGGAGAAGAATTTCCGAGCCCGAATCATTGTTTGGATGAATGACGACGAAGTGTCGTTTGGATGCCGACAACGCCTCCCACATCTCCCTTGCTCTTTCTTCGGCGCCAGCTAACTCGGTAGTCACCGGATGGTAGATAAAAATGCAATAATCCTCGAACGGGATCTCGTAATGACTTTTGACTTCTTCGAGCGAAGGAAGCGATCCAGAAAGCATTACGTCAATGTCAGGAGAGCCAATCACGAAGATTGTGTTTGGCTGTTCGCCCATCTGTAGCAGCCGGTTCCGAGCTTCTTCGCTTGCCACGAAATGAATGTGCGAAAGTTTGCTGATGGCATGCCGTAGCAATTCGTCCACGGTCCCTGAGACCTCACCGCCTTCGATGTGCGCCACCAGAATGTTGTGCAAAGCCCCGACCGTTGCGCCCGCCAACGCTTCGATTCTGTCTCCGTGAACTACGATCAGGTCCGCTGTAAATTCGCGGACAAAATGGCCGAGGCCTTGTATGGTGTTGGCCAGTGCGAGATCCATGCCCGTGCTGCCAACTGCGTCCTGGTTTATGAAAGGGTGGATGTTTTCAAAGCCCGCATTTACAATTTCATTGATGGTAGCGCCGTATTTCGACTGCATGTGCATGCCAGTCGCGAAGATGCGGTACTCAAACTCCTTGCTAGCCGCGACCCGACTGATGAGGGGTTTCAGCTTGCCGAAATCAGCCCGCGTGCCTGTGACAAAAAGTATGTTTTTTGGCATCGTCAATTACTCGAGGTCCGTCCACTTGATCTGCGTGTTTTGTGCGATGTTCGAGCGTGCCTTCTTGCCAAGGACTCGTTCATAGTCGACCGCCTTGATCTCGCCCGTGCCGGGGCGCTTTACCCAGATATTCTTCTCAGTTAAGTCTTCGCCAGCCCGGATTTCACAGATCGAAACGACGCAGGCATAGGCGAAATCAATGGTTGGCTTTTCATCGGGGAGAATCGTCTTATGGCCGCCCAGGGCCTCTTGGATGGCCTTAGTTCCTTCGATAAGTTGCTGCAATTCCGATGGTGTGATGGAAATCGGCACGTCTGGTCCAGGCCATGTGCGATCCGAGGTGAAATGCTTTTCCAAAATGGAGGCCCCCAGCGGAACGGCTGCGAAACACGTGTAATTTCCAAGCGAGTGATCGCTGAGGCCAAGCACCGCATCCGGAAAGGCCGCCGCTAGGTCGCGCAGCGCACCCAGGCGCACTTTGTCATACGGAGTCGGATACATCGAAGTGCAGTGCATCAAAGCGAAGGGCACATCCGCTTGACGAAGGATGGCGACAGCCGGTTCTACCGATCGGATGTCGTTCATTCCAGTGCTCAAGATAACGGGTTTGCCAAAGGCGGCGATATGTCTGATGAGCGGGTAATTGTTGCATTCCCCCGACCCGATCTTGTAGGCGGGCACCCCCATCCTCTCGAGTCTTTCGGCGGCCGCTCGGCTGAAAGGCGTGCTGAGATAAATCATTCCGGAGTCTTCCACGTACTTTTTCAATCGTACGTCATCGGCCTCGGGCAGAGCGCAACGCGACATGATTTCCCAAATGGTTTCCTTGGCATTGCCTGGGACGACAGAGTTGGGAATCATCTCATCATCAATGACGTGGCACTGAAACTTAGCGCATTCACACCCGACCCTGGCGGCATCGTCCACCATCTGGATCGCCTTCTCGAAATTCCCTTCGTGGTTGATGCCAATTTCGGCGATGACCAGTGGGGTATGTTCTGGACCGATTAGACGGTTTCTGATTTTAAGCTCTGGCATTTCGTCGTTCCTGCATGATAAGGTCCGCTACTTTCAAATCAAACAGTGTGTCGATATCCACGGAGGATTCGGGATCCATTACGAGGCCCCGCGTATCCCGGCCGAGAATGCGATTCTCCTGCATCAGAACCCTGCGGCGGGTGACATAAACCGCTCCATTGAGACGATAAACGGGCGGCATGTCCTGGCGACGCGTGTATTCCGGCCCGTTCTCGACAAAAGGTAGAACCCGGTCGCCGTCAAGCCGCCTCATCCATGCCGGATGGTGCTCCGCCGCGCAAAGACTCACCACCGAGTCCGCCCCGCTTTGCTCCAACAAGTGGACGGCCCTATCAATGTCTTCCGCCCGGCGCAAGGGTGAGGTGGGCTGCAGCAACACGACGATGTCGGGCGTGCAACCTTCAGTCGCCTCGAGTTGGACAAGAACGTGCTTCAAAACGGGCAGAGTTGGCGTCTCATCGTCAGCCAGCTCTGCAGGGCGCAGAAAGGGAACGTCCGCGCCGTATTGCCGGGCGACCTCGGCGATCTCCGGGCTTTCGGTCGAAACCACAATCCTCTGAAGGGAACGGGCGACACGAGCCGCTTCGATGGTACAAGCAATAAGTGGCTTTCCCGCAAGGAGCAGTAGGTTTTTCCGAGGAAGCCCCTTCGATCCGCCACGGGCCGGAATGATGGCGAGTCGCTGAATCCCTAAGACGTTGTTAGCCGCGTTCATGGTGGATTATCGGAGTAGCTGGCCTATGGTTCTTTTCGGTCAGTCGCAATGTCAGACCAAAACAACCTTCCGCATGTGATCCAGTAATTGCGAGATGACCTCTGCTTTATTCGGGGATGAGCCTCGCAAACGAACCGTTTCTGGCGGTCTGGACCATCCTAGAAGTGCACAAGACCTTCCCCGTCGCGTTCCCCGAGGTCCTGTCCTGTGCGCCCGTTGTTCTCAATGCCTTCCGTTAATCCATTGCACTCCCAATGGCAAGGAAGAAGCACGATCACAGACTTGTCTTGGCTCGTTCTTCCCGAACCATAGAAATCTGCTTCTTCTACGTTGAGCACACCGCAACCATCAAGGCTGTCATAGTAGACGGGACCCATGCCACCCAACCATGCGGACAGAAAATAGCGGCCAGGCATGAGATTCACGGAGTCGAGGCACAAGTCAATGAACCCGTCGCCGCGCGCCAAGGCAGGGATATCGACTCCGCACAACCAGGTACTCACTCGCGAGACCACGGTGCCGAATTCAGTCGAGATCCCGACGCCAAAGACAGGTCGTACGTCATCCTTGCTAGCGCGATAATGCAGGCGAATCACAAGGGGGTCACCGGAGCGAACGAACTGGATTGTCTGCTTCTCTGCGTTCCTGAATTCGATCCCTGTGTAACTAATCACGTCGTCTTTACTTCGATGCTTACTATGGGTTGGGTTCGACCACCGATTAGTGCCCAGCCCCCCTTCGGCGGGCGGCTCGCGCTCGACCATGCTTTGCAAGAAGAATTGCACAGCTTCCTTCGAGGGTCCAATGTAGGCGATCTGGCCGTCCTGAAAAACGATTGTTGTCGAGCAGAGATTCTCTATCGTTGCCATGTTATGAGAAACAAACAGAATTGTGCGGCCGGACTGGCGAACCTGATTCATTTTGCCAAGACACTTCTTTTGAAAAGCCACATCCCCCACCGACAGTACCTCGTCCACGAGAAGAATCTCCGGCTCCAGGTGGGCCGCCACCGAGAATGCGAGACGCACGTACATACCGCTGGAATAATGCTTCACCGGAGTGTCCAGAAACTTGCCAATCTCCGCAAAAGATACGATCTCGTCAAACTTGCGGTCGATTTCGGTCTTCCGCATTCCGAGTATGGCGCCATTCAAGTAGATATTTTCGCGGCCGCTCAACTCCTCGTGAAAGCCCGTGCCCACCTCCAGAAGCGACCCGACTCGGCCCCGAATATCAGCAAAGCCTTGAGTGGGCTCGGTGATTTTGGAAAGAACCTTCATGAGCGTACTTTTCCCGGCGCCGTTTCGTCCGATGACGCCAACGACGTCGCCGTGCGGAATCTCAAATGACACGTTTTTGAGAGCCCAGTGACTGGCATCCAGCTCAGCGGCCCCTGTCGCCTGTCCGCGCAAGAGCTTAGCGGCTCGACGAATTGGACCTGCGGCGGCGTCGACAATCGTTTCCCGCAAGGTCCGACCACTCTTCCGCTCTAGACCAATGTGGTATTCCTTACTGAGGTCAACTACACGTATGGCTGGCTGGCTCATGGTCTCGCCCTAAACAACATCTGCAAAGGTCTTTTCAAGACGCCGAAAATAGAAGGTGCCACTCACAAGCAGAGCGATCGATACCAATGAAGAGACAGCCACGATTGGCCCGGGAGCCGTCTTGGTTCCCAGCAGAGCCCAGCGAAATCCCTCGACTACGCCGACCATCGGATTGATCCCGTAAATCGTTCGCCAAGGCTCGGGAAGCAGAGTGCTTGGATAGGCAATTGGAGTGGCAAAAAGCCAAGCCTGCACCAAGAAAGGAACAGCATATTGCACATCTCGGAACTGGACATGCATTGCCGAAAACCATACCGAAACTCCCAAAGACGTAGTGAGCGCCAAGAGGAAAAAAAAGGGCAACCAGATCACATGGACAGTCGGCCTAATGCCATAATAGAGCATCAAAACCAACAGCATGGCAAACGCCAACAGAAAATCGACACCTCCCGCTAACACCTTCGAGATCGGCAAGGCCAACCGAGGAAAATACACCTTCTTCACCAAGTTCGATCCTGCAACGAGGCTGAGCGAACTCTGGCTAACCCCGGTGGCGAAAAATTGCCAGGGGACGAGAGCGGCAAACGTGAAAATAGGATAGGGAACGGACTCGGAAGGAACTTTCGCCAAACGTCCAAAAAAAACGCTGAAGATTAGCATCGTGAAGAGCGGCTGAATAATTGCCCACGCTCCCCCCAGAATCGTTTGTTTGTAACGGACCTTGATATCACGCCAAATGAAAAAGTAGGTGAGTTCGCGGTAGTCCCATAGCTCACCCAACCCGAGAGAGACCCATCCCCGAGATGCTTCGATCCGATGGGTTGGAACGTTCTCTGGCTCGGAAGGGCCAGGCGCCGGGATTACAGGCTTTCCACGAAGCGTCTGATCCGGTGGATCGACGCACAGTTCCCCGTTATTCATCTTGGATCTCAAGCTCCTTAGGATTTTCCGACGGGAGGCTGCTGTCGAACCTTCAGCCAAACCCAGGCGGCTTGAACCCTGGTACTTATGGTACAGCGGCGGCGTTTCTATGCAGCGCTCAAATGATTCCAGGCAGTCTGACGATGAGCAATCAAATGGCCAAGAGGGTATGTCGGTACAGGTCAAACCTACTGAATTGCTTAGGGTTATGGCGTCAACGGCCCGGCGCGGGCGGCCGCACGACGGCCGATTGTGGCAAGATCTTTCCACCTTGTGGACGATTTCTACCCTCCGCCCCACTGCATGCTTCAGTGTCCGGCGAGGCTTTGAGTGAGCGAAGCGGCGATTCTATCGGGATACGGTGTCGAGTACGCGAGGGGGGGATGCTGCACGACCCAGAACGATGTCTTCTATCATCCCCTCGATTCTCTTCCATTGATAGCAGTCCCGGACCAAGTTGAATCCTTCTTCACCGAGCCTGCTACAAAGCGCGGCATCCTTCAACAACCGCGTGCATGCCTTCGCGAAATCTTCCGGGGAGTCGGCAAGCAAGAGATGCTTGCCCGATTGCACTTCGATTCCTTCGGCCCCCATGGTCGTCGAAACAATTGCTTTGCGGTGAGCCAAAGCCTCGAGAATTTTGACGCGCGTTCCCCCGCCGAAACGTATGGGCACGACCACTACGGAAGCGCTGAGCAGGTATTCAGCGACATCCGGCACTGTGCCCGTTACGAAGACGGACTTTCCATCATGGAGTTGACGGACCGCCGGCGTGGGATCCCTGCCAACGATAAGAAACTTGATGTTCGGGACCTCGCGCTGGAGCAGAGGTAAGACGCGCTGAACAAAAAACTGCGCTGCGTCTGCGTTCGGCTCGTAAGACATGAGGCCGACGAATACCAAGACAGGCTCCGTGTTCTCTTTTTCTTTGCGCGCCGGCCGCGCCGGCAGATCGACGCCATTGGGGATCACCCAAACCTTTGTGTTTCTACCTAAATCGTCTCTATCGATCCGTGAGCAGACGCCAAATTCGTACGGGAGTTCGTGGAGAGAATGTTCCAGTTTTCGAAGCTTGAAGTATTCGAACCACTGAAGAGGGATCATGTGCGGCGGATCCTTCCGCAGTTGGAGCCGGTTCCGAAGCTTGCGGTGCTCTAGATCATCGAGGTCAACAATGACCCGAGACCTCGGAGACCGAGGCAACATCTGAATCGATGAGATTCTTTGACACCAAATCAGATCGAACCGCTGCGAACCGATGCCAGCAACCACAGCATTTGCGTTTTCTGATCGCATCTGCTGCATGAATGCCGAAGCGACGGGATGCAGGTAGCGCAGCTTGTGCCAGGTCCAAAAAATCGGGCCAGGCAGCAGAGGATCTCGTTGGTACGCTAGCGATTCAAGCGGGAATGTGTACACCTTATTGCAGAAAGGCCTCAGCGCTTGGACATCCGGGCCGATAGCATTGTGTGCTATTGGATAGACGAGCGTGATTTCGCTCACGGCAGCGATGGCCTTTAAGAGATGACTCAGCCGCTGATGTCCCCCGGAGTTAAGTGCGTTTACGTTGTTGCAAAGGAAAAGAACTTTCATGAACAGCCCAGTTTTGTTTTGCGATCGATCAAGCGGCGATAAAGCTCGACGATCATACCGACCCGCACCCAGACCATGCATTTACAGAAAAACCTCTTGTTTGCGCGGACCGCGCATGTCCAGCGGAGACCTGTGCTCGATATTTCTATTAGGCGCCGCAACAAGCTTAAGTAGTCTCGCGGAATCCCATACACATTGGGCTGACGGCCGCGCTCTACAATACTGGCCCTCCCAAAATCGAACCAATAGGACAAGCAATATTCTTTTTCGAACCGGTTCTTCACTATCGGGTGATAGACCACAGCCGACGGCTCGTAACGCAACCGCTCGCCCGCCGCGTTGAGGCGGTGTCCGAACTCGATGTCCTCACCCGGACGAGGCGTGTTGCGATTCTGACCGGGGCCCAGATCCGTTCGGAAGCCACCGTACTTTTCAAATATGCTTCGCCGAAATGCCATATTGGCTCCATATGGAGCCTGGTCACGGCCAAGCTCGGCAGGGCGATCACCTAAGTCGAAATGGCCATAAATTACACCGCGCGGATCGGGCCGAAACGCACGTCCGCAGTCTTCCCACGAAAGCCAACCCGGCAGGGTAAGATTCTGCGCTGGAAGAATTCGCCCGGCCGCGCCCGCCCATTCGCTACCGCTCAATTCCGCCGTGAGATTGCGCAGCCACGTGGGCTCGATGGTGACATCGTCGTCTATAAACGCGAGAACATCGCCGCGAGCGTTCGCAACCCCGGCGTTCAGGGCATAAGACTTACCCGGCTTGGGTTCGGAGAGATAGCGAAACCGTCCGGGATAGCGGAGGCAGAAGTCCTCCACGATTTCGCCCGTCCGGTCGATCGAGTTGTTGTCCACTACCAGAACTTCCCAAGTAATCGAATCCGGCAGCTGAGAAGCCGCGAGGTAATTCAACGTGGCCGCCAGAATCTCGGCTCGGTTGTAGGTACACAAGATTACGGTTATATTCAGCCCAGGCAAGCTCTGGATATCGGCAGCGGTCATTTAATTGTGTTCCTCCGAGCCGCAAACCTGGAAGAACAACGAGGTAGGCATTTGTGACACACACATTACACTGAAAGCATTCCGACGGCTTCTGCTACAGAGCAGCCGTTTGACTCACTTTGCGACCGACCAATCGGCGATAAAGTTCGACCATCATCCCGGCTTCCTTCCAGACCATGCATCTCCAAAAGAATCTCGTGTGTGCTCGACCCGCAAACACCCAGCGCACACCCTTGGCCGAAATTTGGACACAACCTCGCATTAAACTCAGGTAGTCCCATGGAATCCCGAGCACGTCCGGGTGATCATTCCGTTCAACAATGCTCGCTCGCCCGAAATCGAACCACCGCGACAGGAAAAACTGTTTGTTGATTCGAGCTTGTGGTATGCCGTGGTGGACGAGAGCGAGCGGCTCGTAGCGCAACGACTCTCCCGCCTTCATCAAGCGCCGAGCGAATTCGGTATCCTCATTCGCACCAGGCACGTTGCGATCCGGGCTGGGACCCAGGTCGACGCGGAATCCGCCGTATTTCTCGAATACGGCTTTTCGAAAGGCCATGTTGGCCCCGCACGAAGGGTGATCAAAATCCAGTTCAGCCGGCTGATTACCGAGATCGAAGTTGGCGCAAAGCATCCCGGCACATTGTTGCCACCACAACCACGCCGGAGGATTGAAGTTATCTGCCGGCAGGATTCGCCCGGCTGCGCCGGCCCATTCTCCACTACGCAAATCGGTTGTAAGGTTTCGAAGCCATCGGGGCCCGATGAGTACGTCGTCGTCTACGAAGGCGAGAATCTCACCGTTTGCGTTCGCAACGCCCGCGTTCAAGGCGTAGGACTTGCCTTGCTTGGGCTCAAAGAGATAACGAAATCTTCCCGGGTAGCGTCGGCAGAAATCCCCGACTACACCAGCGGTTGCATCGGTCGAGTTGTTGTCCACCACCAGCACTTCCCAAGTGGCGGAACTCGGCATCTGAGATGCTGCAATACTCTGTAAGGCTTGTCTCAGTTCCTCGCACCGATTATAGGTACAGAGAACGACTGTAACGCTCATGGAATCGTTATTCAGTTTCTCCGTGGACGACGCAATTATGCGAGGCCGAACTGTCGCCCGGCTCCTAATGAAATGTCGGGTGAACCATCTCTTGGGGTAGTGAAAGACGTCAGCGAGCAGCGAGTCCTTGTGGTACCGAAGCCACTTGAGCATGGCCAAGTAACAGCGCAAACGCCCTTTCCAGCCGAGCGGAGAACGTGAAATTGCTTCCCAATAACCCCTGAATTCTCTCCAGTAAGGAAACAGTTTCCGCGCCGCTGCGCCGGAATCGAACCACACCGTGCCTTGATGCGACTTCTCTCCAAAGCTTCGCGTGAAACGTGCGGGATGGTCACGGTTAAACAACAATGTATCGGGAATGAGTACACAGCGTCCGAATAAAGAGAGATGGGACAAAAGAACACGATCGGAGCCGGTATAGAATCCCATAGGACCTACCTGGCGAAGCACGTGGGAACGAATCAAGCTGTAGACGTGAAAGCAGGAATGATCGATTTGGAAGTTCCGGCAAAATCTCTCGACTGCGGAATCCGACACAACCTCGGAGGGGATGAAGCCTGGCTTAACGGCCTCTCCGAACTCATCAATTTCGAGAACGCTCGAGCAAGCCATTACCGCCGATGGATCTTTATCGAGCCCCGCGACACAGCGCGCCAGGAATTCTGGCGCACATGAATCGTCTGCCGAATTCCACTTGAAGTACTCCCCCCTGGCTAGCTCGAAAACCCGATTGTGGTTCCAGGCCGCGCCTCGATTGGTATCGCTTCGGTAATACCGAATGCGAGGGTCGCGGGCGCCGTAGGTCCGGCAGATCCCCTCCGTTCGATCGGTGGAGGCGTTGTCCGAAATGACGATCTCGAGATCGGAAAACGTTTGGCTAAGCAGCGATTCGAGCGCTTCGGCCAGAAACGGTTCGCCGTTGAACACAGGAACGCCAACTGTAACACGAGGACAGTCTTGGCTCATGCGATCACGCTCCGATAACTCGCGTCTGCCGTCGAGCTCCCGTTTTACGATTACTCGGCCCCAGGGCGATATACTAATACGCCATCGTCTGCCGACGCATTATCGTACTTCTGCACGATCTCGTCCGGCATCGGCGCTCCGTCGCTGCCGCGAACGAAATCGCGCAAAGATGTTCCTACGGGATGAGAATCAACGTTCGGGGCGGCGGACCCGGCGCGCAAATCGGCCAAATTGACAGTCCGGAAATCAATGCTGTAGCGCGCGCGTCCGGAGGTATTCGGCACAGTTGAATGCATCTGTGCGCCCGAAAACAGAATTACGCCGCCGGGCGGGACGATGAGGCGAATCTGCGGATCAAGTTCCATCGGTTCTTCCGCCTTTGGTTGCTTGCGGGTGTCGGTCTTGATGTGCTGCGCGGCGTTCTTTCGACCCTCGCTGTTCCAGTTATAGTAGTTGAATTCCGACGAGCCGTTCTTTACGGCCTTGGACCAGTATGCCGGATGAAACGCCATCGAGCTCTCGGACTCGATCCCGTATATCGGCAACCACCAGTTCAACTGCGCCATCGGTCCCGAGTACCAGGTATCCCGATGGAGGTGATGGGCATAGCCCACCCCAGCGGTGAGATAACCGTGGCTGGTCACCATGCGCAAGCGCGGCACGTCGACGTATGTCTCACTCAAGTTGCAGCCGCAATCCGCCACCAACTCGCGCAGCAGCTTCTTCGTCTCGGGGTGGTGAATAAACTTTGGTTTGAGGGGGCTTACGATTGCGACATATTGCTCAACTGTCATGTGAAATTGCGCTTCGAGCGGATCGACTGAGCCGAACGCCTCCCGGATCATGCTCTTTGCAAACTCGCACAATGCGATCGTGCTTGGACGAGGGGAAATCACGAACAACTGACCGGCATACAGCCGCTGTCTGCGAATGTCGTCATTCGCATCGGAATCGACGTAAACGGTGTTCATTAGAGGTCTCCCTTCGAGATTACCACTAGCGATTCTTCAAATTGAAACCAAAACGGGCGCGATGCCCAAAGCCGAAACCTGACGGCTGATTTCATCGCGATAATTAGGGTTGAGGATCAGTAGCACGTCCGGTCTAAACTGTTTCAGGAATTCGGGACTCGCGATCTCCTGGCCAGTGCCGGGAATGTACAAACCCCATTTCCGAGGGTTTACATCCACAATGCACTCAGGGGAGCCGGCGCCGGCAAAAGCATTCAGGAACATTGCTCCCTTCGCGCCAGCGCCCCATACGGCCACGCGCTTGCCTTGGTTAGCAAATCGACCGAGAGCATCTCCCCAATGGGTCCGACAGGAGCGATACTCCTGCGCGAACCCCTGGATGTCGCCCTGCATCGACCCCAGGTCGCCACCTGCGTCCCCCAGTAGTCCGGTGTCTCGCGATGAGATTCGTGCTTCCAGGCACAGGTATTGCCCATTGAATGTTTCAGAGACATTGAGCACGTCAAAGCCGCAGGCCGAAAACAGCCTTGCCAGCGCTCCCGAGCTGTAATAAAGACAGTGTTCGTAGATGATGTCCCAGATTCCCTTGTTTCGGAAAACGAACGAAGCGTTAGGAAGCTCAAAAAATATGGCTGCGTCTGAATTTCGCGCAAGGGCCGCCCGCAGGGCGTACAGAAAACGCCGCGGCTCGGCAATATGTTCGAGTACGTGACGACAGATAACGAAGTCGGCCGCGTGTTCGGCATACCGCTCGGAGTAATAATCCCGGATGATTGTAATTCCTTTTCCAGCCTCGAGATTGGCGCGGCCCGGTATAAATGCAGAATCGAAGCCCACGCCATAGTTGTTGCCCAATGCGCACAGGAGTGACAGGAACTCGCCGCTACCGCAACCCACGTCGATGACGTTCTTGTTGCGCAGGTTGTAGCGCGTGACTAGGTCGCTCG
Organism: uncultured Acidobacteriota bacterium; assembly: GCA_963743335.1. GTDB lineage: Bacteria > Acidobacteriota > Terriglobia > Acidiferrales > UBA7541 > Palsa-295. Next base: position 257,462 of record CAVUPI010000001.1, on the reverse strand, counting down.
CTACTTCATCTGAGTACTTCTGAAAAACGGGAGAAAAGTGCAGCGAGTTGTCGTATCCGGAATCGTAGGTCAGCCGCGCATCGTCAAACAGGAGGTTACTGACTGCCCCGCATCGCCGGCAAAAGCCGAGTTCAATTCCAGCCTTGGGACAGTTCAGGGCGGCCTCTCTCGTCGCATACAGCGCGATACAATTCACAGGCAACTCTGGGATTTCGAAGAAAATCTCCAGGCCGCTGCCGCCGCACGCCGGACATTCTGCCCCAGCCTCGATGTGCCTTCCGTCCGTCGCGAGCTCTAGTTCCGGCTTCACTTCTTCACCCTCGGCGATGCCTTGAACTCTCGTTAAGCCATGCAGCGATGATAGCGCCTTCATACCGCCGTCAACTCAGGATTGAGTCCCAGGCTATTCAGATCGTTTCGGATCTCGTCCAAGTAAATCGGATTCATCGCAATGACCACGTCCGGGCGATATTCCTGCAGGAAGCCAGGCGCGACAATCAGTTTACCGCTACCCGGCAAGTACTTGCCCTGGCGGTGCGGGTTGATGTCCACAATGAACTCGATCTCGTCGCGGATGCCGATGGTATTGAGGAAGGCCACGCATTTCGAACTCGAACCCCAGATCACGCAACGCCTACCGCTCTCGCGGATGCTCTCAATCTTTCGCTTCCAGCGATGAACCGTTTCCGCATAGTTGCTCTGAAATTTGGCGACTGCCTTGGAAAGCTCTTCCACGCTCTCTTCTTCCTTCAGAGGCGCCGAGTGGTCGCCGTTCACCGCGGGTTTTGCTTCCAGCAACAGGTATTGCCCATCGAAGTCCTTTTCCAGGTCGGTCACTTCAAATCCGGCCCGGCGGAACAACCGCGCCAGGGAGCCGAGAGTGAAATATGAGCAGTGTTCGTAGTAGATATCCCAGAACGCACATTCGTGGAGAACACGCTCCACGTCGGGCAATTCAAAGAACACGACCGTGTTCGTCTTGTTGCCGATCGCCCGTCGGACTGTTTCCATGAATGCGCCCGTGTCTGGAATGTGCTCGAGCGCGTGGCGGCTGCAGACCATGTCGCCGGTGCAATCGGAATGCTTTTCGGAGTAGAAGTCGCGGATGAAGCGGACATTTTTCAAAGCTACTTCGTCGAGACGGCCCGGAACATAGGTCGGATCAATACCGATTCCCTGATTATTTCCAAGGTCACATAGCATGACCAGAAAGTCACCCTTACCGCAGCCGATCTCAACGATCGTCTTTTTGTGAAGATCATAACGATTGATCAGCTTTGTTGCCAGAGACTTCGCAAACGCATTGAAGCGCGGCGAAAAGGATTGCTGCTCCTCGTAGCCCTCGGTGTAGCGGGCCAGCTGCGAGCTGAAACGCAAGTTGCCAATGAATCCGCAATCGCGGCAAAAGCCCAGTACAAGTTCGCCACGCGGATAGTTTCTTGCCTCGTCTTGGTTGTCAAACAACAAGCAACTGTTGACAGGAAGATTTTCCAGGCGGTGGAAGATCGTTACGTTCTTCGAGAAACAGCTCTTGCACGCGTTTTCTTCTTTTGTAGTCGTCTGCATTTCAGATGTCCGTCGTAACGATAAGCGAGCGCCTTCTGGGGATTAAACGACCCGCGGATTTGGAACGGGAATGATGAAGCGGCCTCCCCGCTGCTGGTATTCCTTTTGCTGCTGAAGGATCTCGTCGGCAAAGTTCCACGCGAGCAGCAAAACATAGCCCGGCATTTGATCGAGAAGAGCTTCGGGTGCGAGTACGGGAATGTGCTTTCCGGGCATGTAGAGCCCTTGCTTGTGCGTGTTGCGATCCACCACGAAGTCAACAAACTCCGTTCCGATACCGCTGTAGTTAATCATCGTGCTGCCTTTGGCCGCCGCGCCATACGCGGCTATGTGGGCACCTTGGCCTTTCAGATCCTCCAAAAGACGCCGAAGTTCAGTGCGGATCCCCTCCACCCTTTTTGCGAAGTCGCGGTAGAAGTCGATACGATTAACCTTTTCGGCTGCCTCCATTTGCAACATGTCCCGCACGGTCGATGAAACGTTCTCCTTCTTTTCTACGTAAATTCGGAGTGACCCGCCGTGGATCGACAGACGCTTCACATTGTTCAGGAACAAGGAATGCATGCGGAACAGATAATCCAGAGCGGTTACCGAAAAATAGCAAAGATGCTCGTGGTAAATCGTGTCGAATTCGCAATGGTCAACAAGGTCTTTCACGTACGGCATCTCGATCACCGCGACACCGTCTTCCTTCAGCAAGGTCCGAATACCCTCGACGAAACCATGCAGGTCGGCGACGTGAGCGAGAACATTGTTGCCAATGATCACATCGGCGGTTTTACCTTTTGCCTTCAACTCACGTGCCAGATTCTCGCCAAAGAACGTGCAGAGCGTCGGCACGCCCGCTTGTTCGGCCGCCCGGGCCGGTCCTTCCGCCGGATCGATCCCCAGGACTGGAATGCCAGACTCCACAAAGTTCTTGAGCAGATATCCGTCGTTGCTGGCCAATTCGAGAACCAAGCTATCCGGGGTTAATTTCCGCTGCGCGATGAGGTCGAGGGCGTTCTCCCGCGAGTGCTTCAGAAGGGCCGGAGAGAAGGACGAATAGTAAGGGTAGTCTTCGCAAAAAAGCTGCTCCGGAGGAACCGTTTCGAGCAGTTGCATCAAACTGCAACGCGGGCAGAACGCTACGTTTAAGGGAAACACCGGCTCGGCCCCTGATAGTTGATCCTTGCGCCGCAGCCCGTCGGCTAACGGAGTCATTCCGAGCGAGAGTACCGGTTGGATTCCGCTGGAATTGCAAATGCGGCAAGTCGTTCGCGATTCGTTCATCCCTCACACTCCCTGTGGTGCGGGGGTGGCGACGGCCAAGGGAACCCACCGCAGATCCGAGTCGAGCCTTCCCTCTGACTGCAAACTCGCTACGTGCTTGATTCTCATGTATCTCGGACCCTCGAAGTCGCTAAGCGTGAGACCAAACGTCTTGTATGCCTCATAAAGCTGCTGAGCGCCTTTACGAGCAGTCCAGCGCGGTTTGAAGGAGGGGATGGTGTTGTGGATTTTGTCGCAGTTTACGCGGTAGCATCTCTTATCGGGCCCCGCCCCTTCCGCAAATGTCACCTGGCTGCCAGGCACGGTTTCCATGACGATTTTGGCCAAGTCGCGCATCTGATAGTTCTCTTCGGTGCGACCCACATTAAATGCCTGGTTGTGGACAACATCCTTAGGCGCTTCCAATAGAGCCAGGAACGCTTCCGAGATATCCTCGATGTGAACGATGGGGCGCCACGGCGTGCCGTCGCTCTTGAGGCGAACCATTCCCGTGATATGGGCCCATCCCACAAGATTGTTCAGCACGAGATCGCCCCGTAGCCGCGCGGAGAAACCGTAGGCGGTGGCGTTACGTAGGAACACCGGAGTAAAGCCGTTGTCCCCGAGCTGCGAAACTTCCTTCTCCACGAGAACCTTCGATTCCCCATACGGCGTCACTGGATTGAACGCTGCCTGTTCGGTGAGAATAGACTCGGAGCCGGCAGCGCCATAGTTGCTGCATGACGACGAAAATAGGAACCGTTCAACTCCAGCCTGCTTTGCGAGCTTTGCAAGCCGGACCGAAGCGCGATAATTGACGTCATAGGTGCATTCGGGGTTCAAATCACCAAGCGGGTCGTTCGAGATACCGGCCAAGTGAATAATGGCGTCGAAACCCTCGACATCTCCGATCTCAACCTCTCGCACGTCCTTCCGGATCGCCGGAACCGGTTCCACGTCCGGCCCTAGCGTGCAGTGCTCGAACAAGAAGCTATCCAGACCGACTACTTCGTGTCCCGCTCGGACCAAGACAGGGACCAGCGCGCAGCCGATGTACCCGTTGTGCCCAGTAACTAGTACCCGCATTTATCCTACCTCCAGGTTTTCCACGGCGGGTTTCCCGCCGTCCAAAGCTCTTCAAGAATAACCTTCTCACGTAGCGTGTCCATGCATTGCCAGAATGAGTCGTGGCGGTACGCCATCAGTTCGCCTTCCTGCGCAAGACGCGCGAGCGGCCCTTTTTCCCACGAGGTGTCATCGCCTTCAATATAGTCAAACACCTGGGGTTCGAGCACGAAGAAGGCTCCGTTTATCCATCCTTCGCTTAGCTGTGGTTTCTCGGCGAAGTGCGCCACTTTAGCGCCGTCCAGGTCGAGACGACCATACCGAGCTGGCGGCCGCACGGCCGTGATAGTAGCCAGTTTTCCATGCGACTTGTGGAAATCAAGCAGCTTATCCAAGTCGACATTCGAAACGCCGTCGCCCCAAGTAAGCATGAAGGTCTCTCTTCCGATTTGGGGCGCAAGCCGTTTGATCCGGCCTCCCGTCTGGGTTTCTTCTCCCGTCTCCACAAGGCGAACCACCCAATCCAGTTCGTGCATGCCATTGACACTGCGACTCACGCTGCCGTTGCCCAAATCAACGGTCAGGTCTCCCTGAAGCGAGGTGTGGTCCACGATGTATCGCTTGATGGCTTCGCCCTTGTACCCTAAGGCGATGTAGAAATCCTTGTGCCCGTAGTGGGCGTAGTGCTTCATGATGTGCCAAAGGATTGGGCGCCCGCCAATGGTCACCATAGGCTTTGGCTTGACTTCAGTTTCTTCCGCTAGCCGAGTTCCTTTGCCGCCAGCCAAGATCGCGACCTTCATACCTTCTCCCTTATCCAAATTGATTTCTGTTCTGACTCAGCGCCCATCTGCGAACGCTCGCATTTTCCCTCTGGAATTATGGCGCGATGGGTATCATTTGAGTGTGACATATCAACAGCTGATTCCTGCGGCGGACTGTTTCGAGCTCCGGATAGGCTACCGCCGTAAGCCGCACCAAACTGGATTGGAAAGGAGCAATCTACGTGCCAAATATTCAGATGTCAGGGCATTGCGTTCCGTTTCGAGAAGCCCTGAGGCTCTGGGAATAAAGAGCTTAGTACACAACTCTGAGAGTGAGCTCGTCGAATGGGCTGTTCCGACCGCGAGACTCGGAAAACTTTTGCCACAATGTGCGGGGCGCCAGCCCTCGCTTATCTCTGCCGGCGGCGCGGACTTGAGAGCACCCTCGGGGACCTTCGGTCGGCCAGAGAGGATGCCGACATTGTGCGGGCCCTGCGATCGCACTGAACTTACGGCATAATATGGGTCAGGCAAGGAGTTTCAACCACTCCGTCTCAGACAGTCTTCCGCCGCTGCCCAAACTGATGGGTGAATTGCGTCCCAGGTCCATTTTTCTAGGTATTGCCGCCATGCCCGTTCGGCCATTTGCACAGCCCTCTCGGGCTCTCGAATACCTCGAATGCAGGCATCGGCGAATGCTTCAGGCGAATCCGCAAGATACATCTCGAACCCGCTCTTCGCTCGATAGCCATAGGCTCCGAGCGAAGTTGAAACCATTGGGCACTTCTGACTGAAACCATAAGCGATTTTGACCCGCGTGCCCCCGCCTACGCGGATGGGAATGATCATAAGACTCCAGGTTTTGATTTCGTCCGAGGGGTTCGACAGCCATCCAAGTCCGTCAATATCCGTGCCGAGAGGTCTAAGAGGGCCATCGCTTCCCGGACCGGCGAGTCGCAACCGGGCATCCGGAACTTGAGCCTTTATGCGTGGCCAGCACTTTTTCACGAACCATTGAATGCCATCACGGTTTGGAAAGTAATCGAGAGGCCCTAGGAACCCAATTCTCGGTGGTAATGTCACCTTGCGAACCGGCTCGACGCTTGGTCGTTCAAACCCGTTCGGGACGACGTGAATCGGTGTTCGCAGTCCACGGCGCGTCAAGTACTCTCTGTCGTCTTCGCTGCATACGGTTAGTACCGTGAATCGGTCCCCGAACAACTTCTCCCTACGCTTCCACACAAGTTGGCGCCTGATTGTGAGCAAGTCTTTTAGGACGCCGCCGCCTACTCCTAGCCTTGAGTTTTCGTATCGACTTTCCAAATCATCGATATCCAATACCGAGCGCGGCCAGACTGCATTCGGAAACATATCCGGGCAACGAGGTTTGAAAAACCATATTAGATCGAACCCGTCAGGGGTGGCGAGAATGCGATTCATTGCCTCCTGTCCGGCGCGGCAACCGCACGGATAGTCTGCCTTCGGATCGAGGGTCCACCTCAACCTTTCCATGAATCCGCTGTTCCCCTGCAGCGTCACCGGAATGGTATGTCGAAGCTTGATCTCGCGCTCTGATTCTGACAAGTCCGCATCATTCGCACCCTCCTCATCAAGCAGCACGGCCTCCACGGTTCCGATTTGCTGTAGCGCACGGAGTACGTTAAGCGCCCGCACGTGGACGCCGGTTGCCCTTCTGCCGGGCCAGACTGGCGTGACGTATAGAATTCGGGGTTTGTGGTTCTTCATATTCACTCTAATTTAGGAAACCAAAATCCAAACGACAATACCGAAGAGGTTTCGGTGGAACGCTCATAGAACGATTCTCGACGGGACGGTAATACCAATGCGTTGGGCACAACATGAAATAACCTAAACCATCCAGCTCGCTTTGAAACTATTCATTTCCGGCCGCGTTCTTTCGTTGCTTGAGCTCGGGGATCTATCCTTTTCAGAGAATCACGCGCTCTCCGGCCTATCCCGTCCACAAGCGATTTGAAATCCCTGCGACCGTAGTAGCTGACGAATTTGTGGCTCGAAACTTGCCGCAGTCGCTCTATGAATCGAGGAAGGTACTCAGCTGTATGCGGTTGATCGTGGCACAGACAAATCGCGATATGTTGCGCCGAGATCTGTTCAAGCGCAATGTCAATCCACGCAGACGACGAGTTCTCGACTCTCCAGTCCTCCGAACTGGCGTTCCAAAGAACCGTACGGTAACCTAGCTCCTTCGCGATTGCCCTCACCGTGTCATTGCAAGCGCCATAGGGCGGGCGAAACAGCTTGCGTCTTGGTTCGAATTCTGAGATTAAATCGTGCGTTCGCAGGATCTGTGAACGAATTTCTTGCGGCGATGCCTCGGCCAGATTCGCGTGGCTAAAGGTGTGATTCCCGATTAAATGTCCTTCACGCGCCGCCCGGCGGACGATTTCAAGGGCGCCCGGCGCCTTGAGCCGCTCTCCGACGACAAAGAACACTGCCGGTACATTATATTCTGCGAGCGCATCTAGAATGCGGGGAGTGTGTTGCGGGGACGGGCCGTCGTCGAATGTAAGAACAAGTCTATGAACCACTGGGCCTCATTCAAACTTCGTAGGAAGAACGGACTTGCTCGACCGGCGGCACTCGATGACCATTCCCAACAACCACTGAACTTTTAAACGGCTTGCGAAGCGCTCGGAGGGTTCAAGAGCGATGATCCATCGCGCAGTCCAGTGTACGATTCTGCGAACAAAAGACAATGGAATGCCTCCGAGAGACCACTTGACGTTCGGAGGGAAGCCGAGCATCAGGATGTCGGCGCGGCCCTTATCCAACCACCAACCCAGAAAGTAGCGCTTCCGGAGCCGATTGACGGGCACAGGGTGGAATACGACTGCCGACGGTTCGTAAAACAGGCCCTCCCCGGCCGCAAGGAGGCGCCGAACAAACTCTGTGTCTTCGTTCTGACGGGGCGTGTCGCGGTTGGGACTGGGACCCAAGTCCGTTCGAAAGGCCCCGTGCTTTTGAAACATCGTTCGCCGAAAGGCCATGTTGCCCCCGAACAGGGCCTCTCGGATCTCACCCGCCTCTCTGTTCGGATTGAATCCGACAAGTGGGGCCGCCATGGTGTCCATTTTCAACCATCGAGGCCGCGAGGAGGACCATTGCAAGATGACGGGCCCTCCTGAGCCGGACCAGGCAGGATCACATAGGGGAGTCGTCAGTCGCTCGAGCCACGTAGGCTCTACCGTGGTGTCGTCATCCATGAACACCAATGTCGCGCCGCTGGACTCTCGAACTCCCGTATTCAGGGCATACGATTTACCTTGCCGAGGTTCAAACACGTAGCGAAAACGACCGGGGTATCTACAGCAGAAGTTCTGTACTGTCTCAGCCGTCTGGTCGGTGGAGTTGTTGTCGACCACCAATATTTCCCAGGTAGTGGAATCAGGAAGGATCGATTGAGCCGCGCTCTCGAGTGCATCCGCCAAGGTCTGGCAGCGGTTAAAGGTACACACAACCACAGTGATGTCCATCGTTGCTTCAATCAACCCCTGACAGCTAGAGTGATTCTTGGCGGACAATTTCTGACTATCGTTTTCACGCTGCGGTTCAGGTGCGGCTGATCGGTGGCCGTTGCTTTCATCCATCGGTGCGTGGCTTGTTGAATCTTGCTTTCGTGTCCGCAGCCGGTTCGTAAGCAACGACCGAATCGCGCTCGCCATTGCACGCGGCTCCATACGGCTGGACCCCATGGGAGTTAGTCAGACTACCGCCACAAGGCTCACTGAACCGCATCGGTCGCAATCAGGTTGCCAAAGTGACGAACTTCAGACAAGTGCGCCTCAGCTAGCTACTTCTTATGCCCTGAATAAAAATTGGTTAGAAGCGGCCGAGAAATCGGAAACAACGGCCACGAGGTGTGCGATTTCGACAGACATACTCGGGAAAACTTTTGCCATAATTTGCGAAAGCACCGCCTGATTCCCCGCCGTGCTTCTCGCACTTTATCCGACTTCGATCCCCAGCCCAAATCAGCTATTGACTACGAAGATAAAGGTCGCCGCGTCATTGCCATCACCTGATCCACCCGTAGGAGCATGATGCCAAAGACAGGCCAATCGACCTCGGTCCAGATTGCGGACGTTGGCGAAAGCGCATGCGAGCGCGTGACAGCCAAAAATGGAGCCGATTTGCTGGCGGATAGGAGCGAAGGCGGAAAGTCATAATCTGAGACCTGTCGCTAACCCCTTCCGGGGCAGATACTTTCACACTATACCAAGGGACAATTGATCGACAGGATCTTTGTTGATATCTTCTCTTGCCCAGATGCCTGCGGTCTATCCGCCCTTCTGATAGAGGATCGCCGCTCCAAATCCAATTGAAGGAGTGCCAGGTGGCCGCCGTTCGTCACGACAGTTTCTATCTCGCCGAAAAGTGGCCTTCTGAGCCAAAAGAGTTCTTCAAGTTTCTGGGCGGTTTGGCGCTTTCGACTGTTCCGAACGCCACCTCGATCCTTGACGTGGGCTGCGCTACCGGAGAGTTTCTGAGATACGTCGCGACACTTTACCCAAAGGCCTCGCTTAGCGGACTGGATATTCGGCCCGAGTTCGCCGAGAGGGCCCGAACGCTTTTGCCATCGATGGCCTTCTCGGTGGGAGACATCGAATCCGGCAAGGGCCTGCCGGATTCGAAATTCGACTTGGTGTTTATGAGCGGATTCAATCAGTATTTTTCGGACTTCAGGCCATGGCTGAGAAATGTGCGCGCCCTCACCCGCGGCGTTGCTTACGTCTTCGGAGTCTTCAACCCCGAAGACGTCGACGTCTACACGACAGTTCGCAGGAGCCAAGGTGGCGATCCCGTCGAGTGGAACATGATCTCGCACAAGTCGATCAGAGCTTTTCTCGACTGCGAGCAGGCCCGGCACCGTTTCATCGATTGGTCGATCCCCGTTGCTAACCCAAGAAAGCACGCGGATCCGATGCGCTCGTGGACGGTCTCTACGGATGAGGGCTTCCTCGTCGTGAGCGGGATGCAGAGCATTCAACGCTTTGCTGCGCTGGAAATCCTCGGAGACGGGTTCAATGAAATCGTCCCGAAATCAGGATCCGCGCTGCGTCTCCGCTGACTCCTAGGCTGCGGACCGGCGGCTTCCATGTGGTTTGTGCCGGGTATGCGTATGTCGCCTCCAAGCTAAGGTAAGGGCACTACAGTGATCTTGCCGAAGCTCGCGTCGGTCCTGAACGTGATCAGCAGAACGGAACCTGTACTGGCATCGCCGTTTGCTTGGAGATTCCAATTGGCGGGCTCTGGAGTGCTGTCTGGCCAGACCTTGAACGAGTAAAGGCTCGACGTGTTGCCTGGATTCCGCTGCACGGCAAACTTGAAGTCATATTTCACCCCGAGAGAAAGTTTCAACCCCGAGGTGTCGCGGATCAGCACCGTTTCGTGGTAGTTGGGGCTATTGGCATAGATGTCGAGCGCCGCGTTCGTGGGCGCTCCTCCGCCGGTTGAATATTCGCCGACACCGAAGAAGGGGTGTCCGGAGAGCGGTTGATCAGGATTCAGGATCCCAAGGACCGTTGGATCGTAGGTGTGTCCGGTCCAGCCGACTATGACACCGCCGCCGAAATCATAGCAGTCGAAGCTGTTGAAGGTTATTTGCGCCGTAACTTGATAGTCAGTCCAGGTCTCATCACCGAGCGCGATCACTCGATCGTAACCGGTCTGCATGGTTCGAAGAGTGCCGTCCGGCTGAATGGCCCACAGGCCGTCCACCACCTGCGCGACGTCTGAGATATTCGTAACCGTGGACCAATCAATGGAATAGGGGAGCGGCCAGACCTGCCCCGTGTTCTCCCAATTCAGTGTGACGGTATGCGTGGCGGTGTTATTCAAGTTGTCGGTCGCCGTAATCACGACCGTGTTTGGTCCTGGGTTGAGGATGGCGTGATCGATCTCGACGTTGAAATCTCCCGTGTCCGCTAACCGGGTGGGGTTGGGGCCGACCCGGAGAAATTGTGGTGCGCCTCCGTTCAGCGTATAGCTGGCGGATGCAATACCGCTGGGAGCAGACACATTCCCGAGTATGTTCACCCATCGTTGAGGGATGCCCAGCTGGCCGAAGGTTTGGTTGTCGCCATACCAAACATTGAAGACGGGCTGGTTCGGTGGCTGAGGCAGGCCTCCATCGGTCGGACTGATGGGGCTTGCACTGTTGAAGAAATAGTCCACTGCGGCCGTGAAGCTCGGTGCCGGATCGTTGCTAGGATCGTTGTCATTCCCGGCTGCCGGTCCAATGCTACTGACGACGAGAGCCTGACTGAACGTATTTGAGGTGTAGTTCGTACCGTCAACGGACCAACTCTGGGTCCAGGTTGTGCCGCTCCGATTGATGCGCATCCAGAAGGAGGTAGTTCCCGCGGGAATCGCAATGGGAGTGTTGTAGGGCTGGGAAGGAGTGCCGCCGATCGTGACGGCACTGTATACCCGAGGGGTCGTTCCATCGTAGTACACGGCGAACCAGATGAAATCCTGTGCATCCTGCTGGACGAGGATTCCTTCTACCTGGTCGCCTTGAGTAACGATGGAATCGAATTTCGTTTCAACTTGGAAATCGACATCAGCAATATTCTGTAGCAGGCCGACTCCCTGGTTTACGTTATAGATGTCATGGCTCGTCACACTCGGAACGACGAGCAATGCGTCGGTGCCACTCATCCTCACGGAGCCGCAGCACTGGGCATAAAAGGCCCACATCGGATTGAGAACGGACGTGTGGAAGTCGTCTGAGACCGGGGCGCCGCAAGCACCCGTGGTAAACGTAGCATCGCTGGTACTGGCAGAGTTGCCTGGGCCGACCGAAGAGGTTATTTGATAGTGGTACGTGACATTGCACCTTAGCGAGTTGAGCGTTAGGGAGTGACTGGTGACCAGAGTGGGATCGGTGACATTCGACCCATACGTCGTGGTCGTGCCGTAAGCCACGAGGCTGCTCGCACTCACATTGGTTGCCCAACTCACCGTGGCGGTAGTCGCTGTCACCGAGACCAAGGTCCCACTGATGCTCACGCACGCGCCTGTAGTAAATGTAGTGTCCGCCGTGCTCGAAGAGCCCGCTGAGTCGACGGAGGTTATTCGATAGTGGTATGTGGTACCGCATGTAAGTGAGCTAAGTGTCTCGGAGTGGCTGGTCACCAAAGTGGGATCGGTGACATACGACCCATACGCGGCGGTGGTGCCAAAGTCCACGCGGCTGCTGGCACTTAGATTGGTTGTCCAGTTCACCGTGGCGGAGGTCGCTGTCAACGGCGAGACCGAGACGCCACTAATAGTCGGGCCCGTCCCGCCACTGGCAGCGGCCTTGAAGGCAACGAGGAAGCCGACATAATCAGCGCTGCCGGAGAAATTCATCGTTGCGGAAAACAAATTGATAGAAGTGACGTACTCGTCTTCGGCGAGGGGATAGCTGTCGCCCGGGAAAGTCCGCCCCGTGAATCCTGAGCCTGGCGTATTCGTCACACTATTGTCGGAGTGGAAGAAGCCGAAGAGGAGATCATTGGCATTGCCGGTCGTCAAGCTCCCGCTGGTGCCTGTCACGGAGGTGCCCGTCTGCGGCGTGGCGCTGGTGTCCAAGGGCGATGAGGTACTCAGGCCAGAATAGTCGTAGAGGCGCACTTCCATGTATTTGCTGCCGCTCAGCACCACCGTCGTCGTGTCCGCACCGCCCTTGATATTCTTGGCGTAATAGAGCCTTTCCACGAAATTATGTAACGACCAGGTTTGCGGCGAGCCGATGAGGGTGTAGGTGTTCCCCTGGGTGTCGGTCACGGAGCTCACACTCGTGGAATCCAGGACGAAGAGGCCGACGACAATCAGGTCCCCTGCGTTCGTACCCGTCAGGCTGGCCGCACAGGAGGTCGCGCTGCAGGCATTCACGTTTCCCGTAACGTAGGCCGGGGCTCCGGAGAGGGACGTCGTCGTCACGCTCGAACTCGCGCTTTGGGGGCCAGTGCCGTTCGCGTTTGTGCCGGCGACCTCATACCAGTAAGGCGTGTTCGGCGTGAGACCGGTGTCGCCGTAGGAAGTGGTGCTTGACGTACCGACCTGCGAGTAAGTGCCATTCGAGGAGGAACTGCGGTAGACGATATAGGACGTTGCGCCTGTTGAGGCCGTCCAGTTCACCGTCAAGCTGGAAGTCGAGATGTTCGTATAAGTGGGAGTCCCGGGAGCGGGAGGGGTACCGGATGTGGAGGATGCGGCCTTGAAGGCGACGAGGAAGCCGACATAATCAGCGCTGCCGGAGAAGCTCATCGTTGCAGAATAGGAACTGGTGGAGGTGACGTACTCGTCTTCGGCGAGGGGATAGCCGTCGCCCGGGAAAGTCCGCCCCGTGAATCCTGAGCCTGGCGTATTCGTCACACTATTGTCGGAGTGGAAGAAGCCGAAGAGGAGATCATTGGCATTGCCGGTCGTCAAGCTCCCGCTGGTGCCTGTCACGGAGGTGCCCGTCTGCGGCGTGGCGCTGGTGTCCAAGGGCGATGAGGTACTCAGGCCAGAATAGTCGTAGAGGCGCACTTCCATGTATTTGCTGCCGCTCAGCACCACCGTCGTCGTGTCCGCACCGCCCTTGATATTCTTGGCGTAATAGAGCCTTTCCACGAAATTATGTAACGACCAGGTTTGCGGCGAGCCGATGAGGGTGTAGGTGTTCCCCTGGGTGTCGGTCACGGAGCTCACACTCGTGGAATCCAGGACGAAGAGGCCGACGACAATCAGGTCCCCTGCGTTCGTACCCGTCAGGCTGGCCGCACAGGAGGTCGCGCTGCAGGCATTCACGTTTCCCGTAACGTAGGCCGGGGCTCCGGAGAGGGACGTCGTCGTCACGCTCGAACTCGCGCTTTGGGGGCCAGTGCCGTTCGCGTTTGTGCCGGCGACCTCATACCAGTAAGGCGTGTTCGGCGTGAGACCGGTGTCGCCGTAGGAAGTGGTGCTTGACGTACCGACCTGCGAGTAAGTGCCATTCGAGGAGGAACTGCGGTAGACGATATAGGACGTTGCGCCTGTTGAGGCCGTCCAGTTCACCGTCAAGCTGGAAGTCGAGATGTTCGTATAAGTGGGAGTCCCGGGAGCGGGAGGGGTACCGGATGTGGAGGATGCGGCCTTGAAGGCGACGAGGAAGCCGACATAATCAGCGCTGCCGGAGAAGCTCATCGTTGCAGAATAGGAACTGGTGGAGGTGACGTACTCGTCTTCGGCGAGGGGATAGCCGTCGCCCGGGAAAGTCCGCCCCGTGAATCCTGAGCCTGGCGTATTCGTCACACTATTGTCGGAGTGGAAGAAGCCGAAGAGGAGATCATTGGCATTGCCGGTCGTCAAGCTCCCGCTGGTGCCTGTCACGGAGGTGCCCGTCTGCGGCGTGGCGCTGGTGTCCAAGGGCGATGAGGTACTCAGGCCAGAATAGTCGTAGAGGCGCACTTCCATGTATTTGCTGCCGCTCAGCACCACCGTCGTCGTGTCCGCACCGCCCTTGATATTCTTGGCGTAATAGAGCCTTTCCACGAAATTATGTAACGACCAGGTTTGCGGCGAGCCGATGAGGGTGTAGGTGTTCCCCTGGGTGTCGGTCACGGAGCTCACACTCGTGGAATCCAGGACGAAGAGGCCGACGACAATCAGGTCCCCTGCGTTCGTACCCGTCAGGCTGGCCGCACAGGAGGTCGCGCTGCAGGCATTCACGTTTCCCGTAACGTAGGCCGGAGCTCCGGAGAGGCTCGGTACCATAAGGAAAAGAGAAAGGGCAGGCATGAGCATCAGTTTGGAAATCAAGCGCATGAGTGTAGGTTACTCCTCTTAGCTATTCGTCTGCCGGGCCCTGCCCGGAACTAGGGAAGTGGCACGACCGAGATCTTGCCAAAGCTCGCGTCAGTCCTGAACATAATCAGCAAAATGGAGCCGGTACTGGCATCGCCATTCGCTTGGAGATACCAATTGGCGGGCTCTGGAGTGCTATCTGGCCAGACCTTGAGCGAGTAAAGGCTCGACGTATTGCCTGGGTTCCGCTGCACGGCAAACTTGAAGTCATATTTCACCCCAAGAGAAAGTTTCAACCCCGAGGTGTCGCGGATCAGCACCGACTCGTGGTAGTTGGGGCTATTGGCATAGATGTCGAGCGCCGCGTTTGAGGGCGGCCCTCCGCCGGTTGAATATTCGCCGACACCGAAGAAGGGGTGTCCGGAGAGCGGTTGATCAGGATTCAGGATCCCAGTGACCGTTGGATCGTAGGTGTATCCGGTCCACCCGACCATGACACCGCCGCCGAAATCATAGCAGTCGAAGCTGTTGAAGGTTATTTGCGCCGTAACTTGATAGTCAGTCCAGGTCTCATCACCGAGCGCGATCACTCGATCGTAACCGGTCTGCATGGTTCGAAGAGTGCCGTCCGGCTGAATGGCCCACAGGCCGTCCACCACCTGCGCGACGTCTGAGATATTCGTAACCGTGGACCAATCAATGGAATAGGGGAGCGGCCAGACCTGCCCCGTGTTCTCCCAATTCAGTGTGACGGTATGCGTGGCGGTGTTATTCAAGTTGTCGGTCGCCGTAATCACGACCGTGTTTGGTCCTGGGTTGAGGATGGCGTGATCGATCTCGACGTTGAAATCTCCCGTGTCCGCTAACCGGGTGGGGTTGGGGCCGACCCGGAGAAATTGTGGTGCGCCTCCGTTCAGCGTATAGCTGGCGGATGCAATACCGCTGGGAGCAGACACATTCCCGAGTATGTTCACCCATCGTTGAGGGATGCCCAGCTGGCCGAAGGTTTGGTTGTCGCCATACCAAACATTGAAGACGGGCTGGTTCGGTGGCTGAGGCAGGCCTCCATCGGTCGGACTGATGGGGCTTGCACTGTTGAAGAAATAGTCCACTGCGGCCGTGAAGCTCGGTGCCGGATCGTTGCTAGGATCGTTGTCATTCCCGGCTGCCGGTCCAATGCTACTGACGACGAGAGCCTGACTGAACGTATTTGAGGTGTAGTTCGTACCGTCAACGGACCAACTCTGGGTCCAGGTTGTGCCGCTCCGATTGATGCGCATCCAGAAGGAGGTAGTTCCCGCGGGAATCGCAATGGGAGTGTTGTAGGGCTGGGAAGGAGTGCCGCCGATCGTGACGGCACTGTATACCCGAGGGGTCGTTCCATCGTAGTACACGGCGAACCAGATGAAATCCTGTGCATCCTGCTGGACGAGGATTCCTTCTACCTGGTCGCCTTGAGTAACGATGGAATCGAATTTCGTTTCAACTTGGAAATCGACATCAGCAATATTCTGTAGCAGGCCGACTCCCTGGTTTACGTTATAGATGTCATGGCTCGTCACACTCGGAACGACGAGCAATGCGTCGGTGCCACTCATCCTCACGGAGCCGCAGCACTGGGCATAAAAGGCCCACATCGGATTGAGAACGGACGTGTGGAAGTCGTCTGAGACAGGGGCGCCGCAAGCACCCGTGGTAAACGTAGCATCGCTGGTACTGGCGGAGTTGCTTGGGTCGGCCGCAGAGGTTATTTGATAGTGGTACGTCGCGTTGCACGCGAGCGAGTTCAACGTGAGCGAGTGGCTGGTCAGCAAAGTGGGATCGCTGGCGCTATATCCATATTGGCTGGTGACCCCATAATTCACGGTGCTGCTCGCACCCACGTTGGTCGTCCAACTCACCGTGGCGGAGCTTCCTGTGGTCGTCGCCGAAACGGCACTGATCATGGTCGGGCAAGGGGCAGTGAAGAATGTGGCGTCCGCCGTAGTCGCGGAATTGCCTGGGGCGACGGCAGAAGTGATTTGATAGTGGTATGTGGTATTGCACGTGAGCGAGTTGAGTGTCAGCGAATGGCTGGTGACCAGAGTGGGGTCGGAGACACTCGACCCATACGCAGTGGTCGTGCCGTAAGCCACCAGGCTGCTCGCACTCTCATTGGTTGCCCAGCCGACCGTGGCGGAGGTCGCCGTTAACGCCGAGACCGAGACCGCACTGATCGTCGGGCAAGCGCTGGTCGAGAACGTGGCGTCGGCGGTCGTTGCGGAGTTGCCAGGGGCGACCGCAGAAGTGATTTGGTAGTGATACGTGGTATTGCATGTGAGCGAGTTGAGCGTCAGCGAATGGCTGGTAACCAGAGTGGAATCGGAAACACTTGACCCGTACGCAGTAGTCGTGCCGTAAGCCACGAGGCTGCTCGCACCCTCATTGGTTGCCCAATTCACCGCGGCAGTGGTCGCCGTAACGGTGACCGAAACCGCGCTGATCATGGTCGGGCAAGTGCTAGTGGAGAATGTGGCGTCGGCGGTCGTTGCGGAGTTGCCAGGGGCGACCGCAGAAGTGATTTGGTAGTGATACGTGGTATTGCATGTGAGCGAGTTGAGCGTCAGCGAATGGCTGGTAACCAGAGTGGGATCGGAGACACTCGACCCATACGCGATGGTCGTTCCGTAAGCCACGAGGCTGCTCGCACTCTCATTGGTTGCCCAAGTGACCGCGGCGGTAGTTGTCGTCACGGCCGAGACCGAGACACCGCTAATAGTCGGGCACGCACCGGTCGTCAACGTGGCGTCCGCCGTACTGGCAGAGCCCGCCGAACCGACCGAAGTTATTTGGTAGTGGTATGTGGTATTGCACGTGAGTGAGTTGAGTGTCAGGGAATGGCTGGTTACTGGCGTTGAATCGCTGACGATCGATCCATACGCGGGGGTCGTGCCGTAAGCCACGAGGCTGCTCGCACTCTCATTGGTTGCCCAACTCACCGTAGCGGTAGTCGCCATTTCCGAGGCCGAAATCCCGCTAATAGTCAGGTCGGCTCCGTCGCCACCCGTCTCACTATTGGATCCACTGCAGCCCGCAACGCACGCAAGGCAAAGCAAACTTACAAGAACGAGTAGGTTGTTACGCAAGAAGACCTCGATCTCTGCGGACGAACTTGGGGACGAACATGTTTGACATTTGGTACAGAACTTGTCTCAGTATTACGCCTTCTGTTGAAGGCATTCTAGTGATATTCACTGATATTTCTTAGAACTGACACACATGGTCCATGCGTGTGTCGTCGCGACTGCTTTTGTGGATGGAGCAATTTGGTGGCCAAATGGGCGAGAAACCGCGCTATTCGTTTCGGACAGAAAAGCTTTACCCTGCTGTCCGACTGGAACACGGAAGACTTCGTTACTGGAAGGATGACTGCGAACCAAAGCCGGAAGCCGAGTATTTAGGCCATCGATATCCCTCGCCTCTAGTAGCCGACCAAATGCATCGCCCCCCTTTGAGAATCATCGGATCGCATCTTCTCGTGAGGGGATTTCCGCAAGCTCATATATAAGTCGACCACCGTCTAGCGTTGCGTACGCGAGCTGTGCCCTTTCTCTTTCGGGCCCGGTAATTTCCCAAACATTTTCCCTCGTCGCCAAGCTCAGCTGACTCCTGGCCCGCCACCAGAGGTCAACGTCCCCAGGAAGGGCAGCCCATATGCTCTCTCGCGCGATGGTTTGTCTCAGATAATCAAGCAGTGATTCATAGGTCCTTCTTGCACGTCGCTCAATAACATAATCCGGATGGACGATAAAACTCATCAGGCCGTGTTCCGCTCCGATAAGAGCGAGCTGTTGCTTCCAAAGATCGATCGAATAGTCGTTTAGGATGTGGAACAGGGAATAATCCTCTACCAATGTGACGGGAAGCTCGACAATATTGCCGACAAAATACGGCATTACGGTGCAGCAGCCTCCGCGCATTGGTTCGAGGTGTGCGACATTGGGCACGGACATGTCGTACGAAAAGTCGAAGGCATCATACCAGTCCTGTATCCGATCCATCGAACCAGCACGGAATCCCCGAGCGCCGTAACTGCGCACATAGCCGTTGATTCGAGCCGCACGACGACGAAATTCCTGCTTTTCTCGGTACAGGCGTCCATCATGATTTAAATCATGAATATTGAATTCGAACCCGCGTCTTCGGATTTCAGAGACATACTGATCGGAAATCTTGTAGCCTTTCTCGGGAATGACCTGAAACGATGCCTTGATTCCATAGGAATCATCGAGATCCATCAGTAGCGGCGTGAAGTCTCGCCCTGCGGACGTTTCGACGTCGTGCGTCATGATCAGGCAGCTGGCCGCGCCCTTTGGCCAGAACCAAATGAACGGGACCCTTTTCACGCCGCTAGCTTCCATTAGTAGGCGCAGAAACTCTTGATGAAGAAGGTCGACCGTGAAGTCAACGGGCCAAGCTGGAAAAGGCAGTCGCTTCCAATCAGAGAGATAGACCCTTTGCAAGTGGCGGCGGACTCGAACCGGGAGAGCCGGTCTGATAAATTGATACAGGCTGCGAGCCAGTTGGCCTCGAGTGAAGCCTTGCTTTTGCGGGATCATGCTTTGGCGATAATGCTCCATGCGAAGGTTGTCGACAACTTCGCCAAAGCTGAAAGGAAACTGAACAGTCGCGCCATCGCAAAGGGCACCTTTCGAGGACTCGAATTGCGAAGACTTGGCCACATCGGGCGTGGTGCCGGACTGACATCGCCCGTAGCAAACCTCTGCGGCGAATTGAAAGAACCCGGTATCAGCGGACAGGCGATCGGTAGTCGTCGCTGTACAGGCGAGCGAACCGGGGGCCATACGGTAGTAGTCCAGGAGCCTTTGATCCGCCGAGTGGTTCGGGTTTGTCATTTTTCGACTGGGAATTTACTCCAAGAGACGGTTCTGGGCCTTGACATTTTCCATGGTGTTCCGCCCACGAAAAGGAGAAACCGTGATCACGCGTCTCGAGTATTCCCTGCAAGGCGATTGGATGGCTTGGACACTTTTGCTCGCTGCCACGGTCGGCTCCTTACGCGATGTGACGGTAAATCAACCTTCCAGTTAGCGTGAGCAGTCGATTCGGCATGCATGAAAAGAGATGCTTAGCCGCTTTCAACTTCCAGCCGTCAACCGAACCAAGTGAAGAATCCTTCGGAAAAGTCCAATACACTAATCGCTGAGGCTCTCGAACCCAGTGATTCTTGAACGTAACGAGGCCAACGTTTTGCTCTTCCGTCCGCCCCATGTCAAATTTCGTGGCTCCGAGCGATTTCGCCGCGGCGATTGCTCGCCACAAAAGCCACGGCATGCCGCCGAACTTATTGTACCGGGAATCAGAACATCCATACTTGTAGTAGACCGCATCTCTGAAGCGCAGGGTCAGAATAGCAGCGATGGGAGTCTTCCCGTTATAAGCTAAACGAATCTCTAGCGCCTCGCCTTGGTACCGGATAAGGTTTTGAAACCAGGCGTAAGGAATCGGCGGCAAGCGTTGCCGGCTCCGCGTAACCACAAATAGACTGTAGAATTCCTTAAGTAGATCATCGGACCTTCCGATTTTCTCGACGAGGCTGGCTCTCTCGGCACGGTGAATCCGGCGCTGCACGGAGTCCTTGTTGAAGCTTCGAAACAAGTCGTCTAGCTTGGGGCATAGATCGAGAATATGCAGCAGGTACGTGTCGGCAGATAGGAAGCCGTTCATGTCTTTCGTTTGGCCTAGATTCCAGCTCACTGGGCGAATTTCCAAATACCTCCATCGCTCATGTCCCAAGGTCGTCTGTAAATAGCGAAGCATGAAGTTCAGATCTTCGGGCAAGTCGCAAAGAGGCTCACAGTGATCTGAAAACGGCAGCGATATCAGTCGGCGCCCCGTAAGCCAACTCTTAACTCCACAGAAAACCAGTCCATTCTCCAGTTCGGCAGTGGCAGGCGATGTCGTCAACGCGACCGGCTCATATCCATACGTATGTCGAAGTGTCTGAAGCCACGCCACCGTGTGGAACACGGAGGCCTGGGGATGTCGCTCTACGAGTTCTGTCCATCGCGCATCCCTTGTCGGGTCAATTTGATTGATTCTCATTTGTCTTGCTTGAACTTTCGATCGGGACCAGTTTTGAACTGATGAAACTCAGTTCCAAGCGTCCGGTCCGATAGACCTTCCAGGCCGAAAGGCGACGAATTCGCCGGGTCGACCGTCTGCACTTCACTCCACGGTGATTTGAGCGAAACGATGTTCTGGTCGGCCGAAGGGATCAAGAATATAGGTCACAAGAGTCTCGAGGATTCATGACTCGGCAAATCCTCTGATGAGGCGGGGCGAAGCAGCTGGGAGTACACATGCAACGTCAGTTGCCCAACGATGTCCCACGAATGACGCCTTATCGCGAACTCTTCTATCTGCTTTCGTCGACGACCGAGATTCGCAAATAATTCGCTGGCGAAGTATTGATCGATCACTCTTGCCAGGTCGGTTGAATCGTCGGGCTTGAATACGAAGCCAGTTTCTCCTTCGTCGATGTCTTCCTTCAACGAACCGACGTCCGCTGCCAGCACAGGGAGGCCGAAGCTGTAACCCAGGAATAAAACGCCGCTCTGATAAATGTAGCGATAAGGCAATACCAGGACGTCCGCCGCCTTGAAATAGACCTCCGTTTCTTCATCGGAGATGTACTCGGCTTTGAGCAGTATTCGACCTTCTTGCACGTCTTCTTGGATCGACTGTCGGATCGTGCCCCAGTAGCTTTCGCAGTTTTTAGGCCATCCCGCAATGATCAGAAGATAATCGTCACGGTTCGAAAGCGCCTGTTGAAATGCAGACGTAAGATATTCGAGACCCTTGTAAGGAGCAATGTTGCCGAAAAAGAGCATGGTCTTTTGGCCGGCCGGGATGCCCAATCGCTGCCTGGCTTCGAGCGGGGATAGTTCCGTGTTCGGGACAGCGTTGTTGATGCCGTACGGAATCACTCCCACCCGATCTGGGTCCACGTCAAATTCCCGGATCAGGTCGGTCCTCATTTTTTCCGTATGAACGAAAACATAATCTGCCAGTTGATATTGAGTTTTTAGCGTGATTCGATTAAGAGTCGAATCCTTGGAATCCCGTCTGCTTCTGTTTACATTGTGCGCCGTCAGCACGATCTTCTTTCCGAGGGCTTTGTAGTAGAGCATCAGTACTGTCCGATCGAACCACTCAAACTTGTTATTCCATAGGATATGGAAGATTTTCGGCTTCGCGGTTGTGACGTAGGCAACGAGCTTTGCGTAATACCGCAAAATCCTGACTATTTTCTTAAGAACGCCGACCTCCGTCTCTTGGTCGCCCCGGAGGTTGAAGAAGTTCATTCCAGGCTCGCGGAATTCAGGGCAATCGAGATCGTCACTACCGATCACGTCGAGCAAAACCCCGTTTGAGGTGAGGGCGGTTGCCAAGCCCAGTGCATAATGCTTGTCACCGCCTCCGGTCAAGAGGGCGACTTCAATGCCGAGAGCGGGACACCGTCCGGCAGCCATCATTGGCGAATCTAGACGTGAAGTTTCCATTTCCGTAGTCAGGAATTCTGCTTTAGACCGTCGCGTGTGAGGCTCATTGTAGTCGTTGGATGGGGCCCTCGATCTTCTAGCCGGAACATCGCCCGATCCCATGTGCGTGTGAACGAAGCTCTAACCTCGGGAAGTATCGTCTGAGCGCGTTTCGCGGCTGCGAAACCGATCATCGGCTCCATCCAGGCGTATTTCCATCGCAGACGAGGCCGTTCGAGTTTCCCTCCCGATTGCGCCGCCAAATTTTGCAGGTCAAGGACAATGTCCGGTCGTTCGGGGTAGAAGTTGTTAAACCAGTTTTGCATGTAGGTCAAGCAGGCCCTGTGCACGCGTTCGCTTTCTTCGAGGGATCGCAGATACGCAAGATGCAGTTTCATCGAGACCAGCATCGCATCCTTTTTTCGGTTGGATGCTCCGATTTGGCTAAGCCTACCTGATGAAGTGAGCCGGTAGAAAACTCTCGCTTCCGGAACAAATCGAGTGCCCTTCGACGCGAGGAGCACTCGGCAGAAGTACTCCCCATCGTCATCGCTCAGCAACCTTGTGTCCCACGTTCCAGCGGCTTCAGCGAGCGTACGGCTCGTCAGCCATGTCGCCGTTTGCATGTACAGGTTTTCGTTCATTTTTCTGAGCAACCACTCGACGGGAGAAAGATCACACCAAAGTGACGTGGGAACAAACTTGGCCCGATTTGCGCGATAGTAGAAATATGCCCAGGACCCTGAAAGCAGTGTACGTTCGCCGTCGCCCTCCTGGAGTGCCGAAAGCTGTCGCTCGATCTTGTCGGGGCCCAAAAGATCATCCGCATCGAGCCACTGGAGGTAATTACCCTGGCACAGTTTTAGCGCGTGGTTTCGGGCCGCGGCCGCACCTTGGTTTGCCACGGTGAAAATGGCCACCTCTCTTGATGCGAACTGCCGCGCGATGTCGGCGGTCCGATCCCGAGATCCGTCGTCGACTACGATGATTTCCTTTCGTTGCCAAGTTTGACAAATGGCTGACTGAAGCGTAGACGCGATCGAGGCTTCAGCGTTATATGCCGGGATCAGAATGGACACGAGTGGCTTCATGACAGGCTTTCACTCCGCTTGACGGCGTCACCGACGAAACAACACCTGCTCACCTGCCCGAGTCGATGTCTTGCCGGGATTTGCTGAAGACTCGGTCATAGGCTGCGAGCAAATTCGGGACCGAATGCTCCCAAGCCAGAGTTTTTTGTACTCGATCGCGCCCAAAGTCGCCCATCTTCTCGCGAACTTCCGAGTTTTCGAGCAAGGAGAGGATTTTTGCGGCGAAATCCTCTACCCCTGCCTTGCCATCTGCGTACAGCGATGCGTCCATGGCGCTGAACCTGCCTTCCTTCAAGTCAAACTGCACGATCGGTTTGCCCAAGGCCATGTATTCCATGATCTTGATCATCGTGGAAATGTCGTTCATTTTGCAGGGCTTGTCCGGATTTACGCAAACGTCGGCGGTTGAGAGAATGTCCAGGAGCTCATGGTCGGGTATTCTCCCTGTGAAGTTTACCGTATCCCCCAGCCCCTTCTGTTCGACCGCTTGCCGCAAAACAGGAAGTCCCGGGCCTCCGCCGACGCACGTGAAATGAACGTCGCGGCGTCCTTTGTTCTTGATGTGGAGTGCGACATCGAGCAGGATCTCCAAGCCTTCCTGAACACTCATGTTCCCCACGTATCCGACCAAGTAGCTCTTGCCATACTTCAGCTCCTGCTTGGGAGCGACGGCCTTGAAAGTCTTCGTTTCCGGCCCATTCCGAACGATAAAAACATCTTCTGGCCGGAGTTTTCCTCGAGTAATGGCGAGGTCCCTGTAGCTCGCGTTGGTCGCCATGACGACGTCGCTTGAGCGATACGTCATCCTTTCAAGCCATACCTGAATTCGATAGAACAATCCGTCTTGGTCATATTTCGAGAGATACAGCTCTGGAGTCGCGTCATGGTGATCAAATATGTATTTGATTCCCAGGGCTTTGAACGGAAGTGCAATCAGAAAGACATCATCGGGAGGATTACAGCCCTGAATGACGTCGAATCCGTGCCTTAGAAAGATCCACCATGCGTACATGAACTCCCAGAACAGCGCGGAACTGTATTCATACAAATAGCCGAGCGGACCATTGCCCTCTCTCGGCGTAGGGTGACGGTAAATGTGAACCCCGTCGATCACCTCGTGTCCTCGGGCGTATCCCTTGCCTCGAGGTGACAAAACTGTCACATCATAACCGGCTTCTCGAAGTGAGCTGGCCTCCTTCCATACGCGCGTATCGAAAGGGACGGGAAGGTTTTCGACGATGATAAGAACTTTTCTTTTCGCGACCAAGGATTTCCTTGCCTAGAGAAGGGAGTAGAGTCCCGCGAGCGCACAGAACATGGTCGCCTGCCCCCAGTGGAGCGTAGGAGTCTTGTTTACCAGCCAGGGCGAGTACCGCCGATAATAGAAGTAGCCTGTCTCATCCTGCATGTTGTCGATGGTCCATTTGGCGACACTCAACGCGAGCCTGAGGTTGTCGGGGTCCCGATCGTTGAAAAAGACAAGCGTGTCAATCGCCTGAGAAGAACACTGAATGTCGATTGGCAGCGTTTTGTGGTCGTAATACCTCGGGGTGCCGTCGGGCAAAAAAAATGTGCTCTTCCAGTACGTATACCCCTTGTTCAGATTCTCCTCAAAGCGATCGTCACCCGTGGCCGTGCCGTAATACTTGAAACAGTCCAACACATACGCCGTATGGAAATTGTCGACCCAGTGTAGATTAGCGGCCTCGCCGTAATACCAGGATCCATCGGTCCTTTGATGATTTGCCGTATAGGAAATCGCTTTCTGCGCCAAAGATCGGTAGGATTCATTTCCCGTGTGCAGGTAGGTGCGTGCCAGAAGGCTCGCACCCAGGGTATTAGAGTTGTGAACCTGCTTGTTTTGGGTCGGGATGTAACTGAGACACAGTGAGTCTCCTTCGGCAAGGGTATCAAGGTCACGCACGATGTGCTCGCAAGCACTTACCGCAACCTTTAGATAACTGTCATTCTGAAAATGATCATGCGCATCGAGAAACGCGTGTCCAATGAGCGAAGTCCAAACAATCGTCGGCATTCCCTTCGGCAAATAAAAACTCCTCGATTGATAATCGAAATGATTGCCCCAGCATGCTCCCGAGTAGCCTTTGGTTTCATTCTCAACCAGCCACTGCAGCGCAGCCTTGGCCTTGTGTCCCCAAGACTTTTCGCCGGTTGCCTTTTCAAGACGCATAAACCCTTTGGCGAGATAGCCCATGCCCTTGGTGGAACGGCTCTTTGGGATTCCCAACAGCGGGCGCAGATTCAGTGGAAAGCGGCGGACACCCTGTTGAAGCACCGTGCGCAACAAGTCTGTCTCGAAGGTCAGTGGTCGAACATATCTCGCGTTCAACCCGTCGAAAGTGTCGTAGCCACGATAATCATTCCTCTCCAGCCAGCTGGAGAGGCGGTCAATCGATTCCGAAATCTGGCTCTTCGAAATTCCGCCGGCGACTTTAGCCCTAGTTCCTTTACCAGCAGATACCGTCGTACTTGCCATTTTCGCTCCTGCGATTCGTGATCCGAACGAAGTCCACCAAACGCTGACCGTCACGAAGGCGCTCCGTCACGTCCAGGAAATCAGGGTCCCTATTCCCTATCACAACGGTTTCAGCGTGGTTCAGGACTGGATCGATACCATTAACCATTAGCTTCGATATATGCGGAATCCGATTGAGGATGTAATCTCTGTTAGCACCAACCAGTCTTGCTAGATTGACGTTCTTGTCAAAGATGCGCAGGTCATAGCCCTTTCCGATGAGGCGCTCAATAACCTCTATCATGGGGCTTTCCCGTAGATCGTCTGTTCCCGCCTTAAAGCTAAACCCCAAAATGCCGATTTTCTTGTGCCCATTCCTCACGATGAGCTGCAAACCTCTTGCAACTTGCAGTTCATTGCTGGGAAGGATCGCGGTCATGATCGGCAAATCCAGGTCGTTCATCTTGGCCTTGTATGCCAGAGCTCGCAGATCCTTAGGCAGGCAAGAACCGCCAAACGCAAAACCAGGGGACAAGTACGCCGGGGAGATGTTCAGCTTCCTATCTTGGCAGAAAATCTTCATGACCTCGTGTGCGTCAATAGATAATGATTTGCACAGGTTTCCTATTTCATTGCTAAATCCAATCTTGAGAGCGTGCCAGCTGTTGTCGACGTACTTGACCATCTCAGCCGTTTCGATGTCCGCCCGAATGAGCGGCGCATCGAGCTTTCCATACAACTCGGCTAACATGTCACCACTTCTGCGGTCGAATTCACCAATGACGGTCTTCGGAGGCGCATCGAAGTCCTTCACTGCGGATCCCTCGCGCAGAAACTCCGGATTGTTGCAAACGCCGAAGTCGGCGCCTGCTTTCTTGCCGGAACATTCTTCGAGGATCGGAATAACGATCTGACGCATTGTGCCAGGCAAGATCGTGCTGCGAATGACAACCGTATGGCGAGCCGATTTGTTCTTGATCGCGGCTCCAATCATCTCGCAGACGCGCCTGATGTAGGTTAAGTCGAGATTGCCATTGGCCTGGCTGGGAGTTCCGACGCAGACGAATGACAACTCGGTATTGCGGATTGCTTCGTTCTGGTCGGTCGTCGCCCGGAGCCGGCCTGCCTTCACAGTTGAGCCGATAATCTCTCCGATGTCCACCTCGATGATGGGGGATTGACCACTATTTATAAGCTCAACCTTTGTATGAATGGGGTCCACGCCGATGACCTCATGGCCGTCGCGCGCGAGGCAGGCAGCCGAGACGGTTCCAACGTAGCCCATTCCGAAGATGCTAATTTTCAAAGTGTGGTCCCCAATCTCGTTAGATATCTAGCGTCGTGCCAGGCGAAGAATTTCTCGATTTTCCTTCAACACGCTGGAATCGTAATTGGCGAGAGCGTTTACTTCCGATTCTTCGGGCGAAGAACAAGGACCGTAGGGCACGTGACGCCGTCGTAACGGCGTTTCTCAACCACATCAAACTCCGTTTCCATCACCCGCACCATCGCCGCGGGCCGGGGCTTGTCTTTACCGCCATGTTCTTTGTCAGAGGTGGCGATTCTCACGATCAATACGCCTGTGGGTTTCAGGTAGTTCGCGTAGCGGTCGAGCGTCTCTTTGATCTTAACGATCGGTACATGGTACATGGACTCCCGAAACAAAATTACATCGAATTGTTGTGTCGGCTTGTATCCGACGAAATCGCCCTGCGCAAACACATTCTTGCGATCTCGTCCGTTTTCGCTCGTCCGTTTTCTTGCCTTCTCAAGGGCCGCTTCGGATATGTCCACGCCGACATAATGCTGGTACACACTCGCATTGAGTTCATTCGCGGTGTTTCCGGGCCCGCATCCCAGATCGAGGATGCTGCCATTGTTCGCGTACTTCTCAAGGTTCTCGTAGACGCAGTCACCCGTTGTGTCATCGATGAAGTTCCATTGGCCCGCTGAGAATTCTTTGTCCCAAAGTAGTTTCTTGATTTTGGATGGACCGTAGCTCTTGAGAAACGAAGCTATCAGACTCTTAGCCGGATACGCACCGCTCATATTTGATCTCCCACTCCTAGAATGTAATCCCGTGATTTTGTCGTTTTCAGGCAGTCCCGTACAGAAATCGAACGCTCGGCATCGCAAAAATACCTATGGTGTTACACCGTGTCGCACGAGGAGCGCTCGGATCGCGGCTAGGTTGCGGAAATTGTCGGGCACGATCTCATCGACGTCCACGAACATGTTGTAGCGCGACTCAAGAGCCGCAACGAGGGCGGTCAAGTCGAGTGAATCCAACACCCCCTGGGCGAAAAAATCCTCGGCCTTCGAAAAGTCCTGACCGGGCCGAATCTCTTTAAGAATTGTGATCACATTTTCCACGGCTGGCTAAGAGCGTCAGTAACGCGCTCAATCCTCCTCCCTTAGGCGAATAAAGGCCGGCACAGCGACCTGCGAGAGATCAATCGTCGCGCCAGTACCGTTCGAGTACTTTCCCGCGAAAAACTCCCTCCCTGGCGCGTTCCGCGGACCTTCGACAGCGGGCGCTGTGACACGACCGGCGCCGTCCGCCTGCGCCTGAGCCACGGTGTACCCGAGCAAGGCCTCCTCGACTTTCTTGCCCATCACGCGGCAGCTCATAACGAAATCCACGATCCGGGTCTCCGTGCCGACTCGGGATATGCTCGCTAGGCCCGTAAGACCAAAATCGCCGAAGCGGTCGGACACGTGGAACACATACGCGGCGTTTCCGGTCGTAACGGCCCAATCCCAAAAACTCGTCTCGTCCAGGCGGCGAAGACTGAGGTTGAACTGGTTCGTCTTGTTAAGGAGTTGGGCCGCTCTCGCTAGGCTCTCGCGCCCTAGGGGGGCCGCACGCACCTGGATCTTGAGCGAGCTAAGCCAGTTTTCGACACCGCCGCTCACCTCGAGAGCTTCTCGGCGGCTTCGCTCGGCTTGGTACATTTGCGTTCTCTCGATGTCCTCGCGACCGAGGGCGGCGGTCTCAAAACACGCGAGCGAGGAGACGAACGGCGCTAGGTCGGAAGGTGACGCGGGCAAGTCCGGAGTGTACACCTGCGGAAGCATCTGACGGACCTGATCCCGCTCCTGGGGGCTGTCGTCAAGGAACACGAACGAATCGAGGCCCAGATTCAACTCTTCGGCGAGGCCCAGTAGGTTCTCGGCTTTGTCTCTCCAGTTTATTCGCCAGGCGGCGAAGTCCTCCTTCCGCAAAGCCATCGCAGGATGATCTTCGATCACCGACAGGGCGAACTTCTCGTCGTTTTTGCTGCAAATCGCGAGCAAAATGCCTCGCGAACGCAGGCCCTTTAGCGCAGATTGAAACGCATGGAAACACTCCCCAACAGGATCGGGACTGCCAAGTTTGATGGCATGAGCGCCGTCGTCGCCGACAACTCCTCCCCAAAGGGTGTTGTCCAGGTCGCAAACGACGACCTTCTTTGCCAAGCCCAGCGAACCGCGCAGCACGGCCTTGATCTCGACTGAGGCCTTCTCGAAGAAAGCCTGGGAGTAGAGAATCTTGGCCACGGCGTACATCCGTGGATCGTGAGCTGGGCGTCCTAGACTTGCCTGCCAGTAGCCGGCATCTAGGAGGACGATATTAGGATGTTCCGCGAATTTCTCGGCTAGCATCAAATTGGCTCTGGCGAGCAGATTCGCGAGTCCGGCAGCGTGCCGCCAAGTAAGCGTCTGAATCCAGCGCTCGTTGCTTGGCAGCACCCAGCTGGGTACGAGCACCATTCTAACCCGGCTGGCTGCCCGCAGGACGGCATCCGCGAATTGTTCGACTTCCCGTAAAGCCTCATCGTGGGTAGTTGACTCGAAGCGGGTCAGCTTCCCGACACTAGGGAGCGTCAGATGGGGCGCGGTCCAAACCACGAGGTAATCCGGCTGAAAGGCCCACGCCGGGTGCTCGCTGTCGAGCAGGATCTGATAGATTTGGCCGTAAGGGGCTGTCGAGCACCGCAGGACAGGTGCTTCTGGACTGCGCTCCAGCAGTCGACCCAATGGCTCCAGCGTCGTGTCGCCCGCCAACAGCACGCGCCGGGGACTGCCGCTGGCCGGAACGTCGTTCGTCACGGCTTTCATCGCTGAGACTCCGGCACTGTCCGTTGAGCAGTTGCGACTGAATGATTGTGGGCCGCCGCCGAACCGTAGATGGTGATGCCTTTCCTTGCAGCTTCTGTCAAACGCTCGGTGACCATCCTCGCTTCGGGGACCAGGAACATGGGCACTCCGTGGAATCGCCACTCCTTGAGCTCGTCTCTAGACAGAACTGACCAAAGCACGCGGAGGTCCAGTTTCTTCGATCGGTCGGGAAGGCCCAGTTCGTACTCGTAGCGCCGGCCGTCGTAATCGATGAGCGTGACCTGCGTAGAGATTTTCGCGAACTTGATTGGGTATTCTTCTCCCATCTGATGTCCCGCTGTGTGGGCGTGAGTCAGGCAGCGGAAGTACTCCACACCCAAGCCTAGAATGGCTGTGCGACGACGATTCATGGTTCCGAACGGGCTGTCAGCGGTAAAGCCGGTCTTTGACACATGGTGACCGGTGGTCAACTCTTCTGCAAGGGGGCCCATGGCACAAATACTGCAAGTCGGATGCAGGCTTCGGAGAACCCGCGGTGTCCGCCTAAACAACTCGCCAATCATCCCAGTTTCCGAGGGCGTGCGGCGGACGTCGAACGGTCGCGACGCAAAATACGCTTTCGTGTCAAAGGTTCGGCCACCCATAACAAAGGACGGCATCACAAGTGTGCGTTCAGGCCCGCAAACGTCGATTAGCACCGCCAGAAGTTCACTTGCGCTCCCCTTATACATTGGCAGAAGGCCATCGTATGAGCTGTGAACCATCAAGATTTCAAAGTCGGAAGGCAGGCGACGCGCCAGCTCCGCGCGCAGAGCACTTGTATTGAAGGTCCCGTAAGCAAGCGTTAGCAACGGGGAAAGCCTCTTGGACACAAGGCTCTGAAGCCGCTTCAATTCGGTGCGTTTCTCCTGGCTCAGCACTCGACGAAGCGCCGCGCGAACACCAGCCCGAACAGCATTGAGTCGACGAGACTCGAAGCTCATACTGCGCCCGCGTTCAGCCCGGCCGTAGAGCCTGCCAAGAAAGCCCGGGATTTGCCCCGCGATTCCATCCCGAGCCGCATGACGCGCTTATCGGGGGAGCTTGTACCCCATCCACCACCTAGAGTAGATTTCATGAATGACAAGCTTACCCCTGAAAATCAGGATTTTCACTCGGCGTTCGCTGTTTGAACTAGCTGCGACTCTGCGCGTTGGCTTAATTTCCTATCGCCAACCTGCGAGAAGTCAAGCCATGCGACAGATCCTGGATCTCCGAAAACGTCGCGAGATGTTGCTTACTCCGGTTGAAGCTTGGCAGATATTCTCGCTCGTCAAGGCCACGGCGAAGCTCGGTGGATCGATGGCCGAGGTGGGCGTTTATCGAGGGGCGTCGGCACGCCTGATACGAGAGGCCGACGAAGTCCGCCCGCTCCACCTCTTCGATACCTTTGAAGGCCTCCCAGAGACGAGCGGGAAAGATCAGGCCCCGCTCGGAGGCCAGTTCGAGAAAGGTTCTTTTGCGTGCTCTCTTGAGGACGTGCAAAGCTACCTTGGCCAATTGAATAAAGTTTACTTCCATAAAGGACTTTTCCCCGCGAGTGCGGACGGCATTGGGGGCGAGCGTTTTTCCTTCGTTCACACGGATGTGGACATCTACGAAAGTACTAAGAGTGTCCTTGAGTTTTTCTACCCCCGAATGGTCCCGGGCGGGGTCATTATCTCCCACGACTTTGCTTGGGCGCCAAATCTGCAAAGGGCTTTCGTGGAGTTCTTGGCTGATCGCCCTGAACCGATATTGGAACTCCCCGGCGACCAGGCCATGATCGTTAAGCTGTGACAAGAGTTCCGGGACCCATTTAAGGTACCACCCCCGTTGCTAAGGTCCCCAGCGTCGGTTGGATGGCGGATCCAGCCAGTCGGCGTACAGGTCCGCTTCCCTGCTCACAAACTGTTCCAGGGGCCAGTAGGACTCCCTCGGGCCTGAAGGTTAAACTCGGGGCGTCTCGTGGAAGTTATTGGCAAGACATTAGGCGGGGTACCGATCCCCGAAACTAAGGAGTCGACATGAAGCGTTTGGGCAAACTTTCTCTTTTATCCTTCCTATTCGGTCTCGTAGTGGCAACTGCTCAAGCCCAGACTCCATGGTCGGGCATCATAAGTTCGAGCCGGGCTACCAACTGGTCTTCAGCTGGCGTTTCCGGAGGAATTCC
The DNA here is from genome assembly GCA_963743335.1 of uncultured Acidobacteriota bacterium. Lineage (GTDB taxonomy): Bacteria > Acidobacteriota > Terriglobia > Acidiferrales > UBA7541 > Palsa-295. Next base: position 225,618 of record CAVUPI010000001.1, on the reverse strand, counting down.
GTCGGGGTCGTGGGCGCAATGTGGTTCGACGATCACAGCTTACGGATCGACCGGTTCTCCGGGCTCGCCTTCTACCATCAACAACGCCGTCACCTCCTGCCCACCTAATACATACGTTCAACTCGGCGCGGGCACTTTTTATCTGAATTCTGGCATTTTGATCAGCGGGCACAATAACGTTGCCGTGCGCGGAATGGGCGCGGACCAGACGTTTCTGATCTTCACCGGTCAGAATTCCTGCGACGGACTCTACGCAGCGGTCTGCGTTGAAAGCTCCGATGTGAATTGGGCAGGCGGTCTCAGTAATGGTCCCGTGAACTGGACGGCGTCGAGCTACGCTCAGGGTACAACGACGATTTCGCTGGCGAGCGCGTCGAACTTGAAGGTTGGCAACCCAATCATCCTCGATCAACTCGACGACACACAGGACATCGGATCGATGTTGGAAATCGCCGATACGACTTCGACGTTTCCCTTCTCTTCGACTGGCAGCCCCGGTCCGTACATGCTGCAGGCCGCAGGAGAATCCAACCGTGCTGGCCGAAGCCAGATGCAAATTACAACTGTGACCCAGTGCGACGGCAATACAACGATCGGACACGTTTGCGCGTCGGGCAGCAATATCAGTATATCGCCTGGCCTAATTGACCCGAATTGGACCCCAAGTAAGTCCCCGCAGGCGTGGTGGGCCACAGGTCCTGAAAACTATGCTGGTGTCGAGAATCTCTCCATCGATGCGTCGAATGATGGCGCCGTTGGAACTCTTGGCGCAGGAGTGGCCTTCTTCAACGTTAACAACGGCTGGGTCGAAGGAGTGCGCACGATCGGCACGTCTCGCGACTCAGTGTGGACGGAACTCTCCGAGCACATCACGGTGCAAAGCAACTACTTTTTCCTGGCCGTGAACAGCACTTCGACCAGTTACGGATATGAGTGCTATGGCGGATCGGATGATCTCGTTGTGAACAACGTCTTCGAGGCCATCGCCGGACCGTTGACCGTCAATGGCGGCTGCGTTGATATTGTGATGGCCTATAACTTTGCGACAACAGCCTACTATACGTCGAGCGTTGGATGGTCGATGCCGGTTTCCAACCTGCACGGCTCTGACACCGACTTCGATCTATACGAAGGCAATGTCGGATCGCAAATCAATGCCGACGTATTCCACGGACCCCATAACATGGACACGATGTTCCGCAACTATATGCCCGGCACGTATCCGGTGTGCTGGCAGAGCGGCTCAACGTGGTACTCAGCTGCGTTTGGATCGTGCACCGGAAACCTGACCCCACTTTATTTGCTTTCCTTCTCGCGCTTTTTCAACGTAGTTGGCAATGTGTGGGGCAAGTCAGGCGTTCAAACCGGCTACGAAAGCGGCTCAGTCCCGGTGTCAACATCGGATCTGGAGATGAGATCGTTCCGAACGATCCGGTCGTCAAAGAAAGTTTACTGTTGTGGGGCAATTGGGACGTAGTTACCAATGCAACCCGCTGGTGCGGTAGTTCGAGCGACACCGGCTGGTCTACCACGTGCGGCAGCGCTAGCGAAGTGCCTGCAGGCTATGCATATTATCCCAATCCTCTTCCGACCAAGGGAGACACAGGGGCCGGGCAGTCAGGACTTCCCGCTTCGTTTTACTACGCCTCGCAGCCACCTTGGTGGCCGTCCGGAAAGGCATGGCCTCTGATCGGCCCTGATGTCAGTGGCGGTAACATCGCCGGTACTGGCGGTCACGCGAACACGAATCCGGCCGAGGATTGCTTCTTGAACGTGATGGGCGCCGCGACTAACGGGACAGGAGGGCCGTACAGTTTCGACGCGAACACGTGCTATGGCTCAGGTTCAGGGTCAACGAGTTCCACCCAGCCACCGGCGCCACCAGAAAGCCTCAGCGCAACCGTAGACTGAGGTTGCCGGCTGAGAAGGAAAAGCGCCGACGTGGGTGAAGACGTTTTGCCATCACTTCTTCATCATTGTAGTGGCGATGGCAGAGCGGGTCGCAGATGACGTGGCGAAGCGGTCTGCGGGCGCGCCGAAACGCTCGACAGGGACCGCTTCCCTGCGCGGAGCGGCGGCGGACGCAGCAACAACTGCATAGAGCAAGAAGATCCAAATCGGATCTAGCATCCTGAATCCCGCCTCCGTGAAGCTGTAAACTGCGGCAGAGGCTATATACGCAAGCAAAAGACTGCCGAACAATGGATCCCGGCGAAATGTAGCCACCGCTCGTCCGTACCCAGTCACTAAAATCAACGCAATCAAGAACACACCCACGAATCCCAGATTCAAATAGACTTCAAGGTAGCCGTTGTGCGCTTCGTTGAGCGGAAGCCCCGGAAAGTCACGCAAAGCTGCCTCGAGACGTGGCCCAAGCCAGAAGCTCTCGAAGCCGGCGCCGACAACCGAGTTGGGAGCCATGGGTATCAGCGCGCTCCAAATTTCCGTTCGCCCGGTAAGGTCACCCTTCCTACCCATTACGTGTGCGATGCCGGCTGTGCCGCCGATCACCAGTGATAGACCCCCCGCGGCCACCATCGTCAAGACGAGAGCATGAATAGCGCCGGGATGGCGTCTTACCGCACGCAGGGTCCCGGCAACCAAGAGCACGGAGCCTAGAGCGAAGCTCGCGAGAGACGTCGCTGAATTAGCCATCGCCAGCAGCGCCATGCCAAAAGCAAGAAGTGTGAACTGGGCTACCAGGTGGCGCCGCCGATTCGGTTGCCCTTTGGCGCGAAACAGCTCCAGGACACGCCACAGTGCTCCGAGAGAGAGGATGAACGTAATGACACCGAGGGTGTTCTTGTTGGTAGTAACACCTAGGTCCGATTGCATCCCGAACCAAGGATCGTATCCGCGTCCCAGACCTGGAAAGTACTTGATTAACAGAACCGACGCGGGCAACAAAATGAAGCCCGCACGCGCAAGGACCCTCTTGAGTGCTCCGATTGGGTTGCCGTCGGTGACGATGATCAGCACCATGACCAAGTCGCCGATGGCTTTTATCCAGCGCTTGGCGGCTACGTCCGGGAAGTCGGACCAGACGACGCTCACCAGGCAAAAGGCGAAGTAAGCCAAGATTGGCCAGTTTGCTTTGAGGGCAGCACTCGATTTCCTGCCGCGGTTCACCAGCACAACCAATCCGCCGACGAGTAGCAGAGCGAAAACCACTCGGTCGAGAGGACTACCGTCCATTTGGACGTCACTGTCCGCCGGTGACATGTTGAACCAGACGGACACTGCCCTCGATCCGACAATCGATATCCAGACAACGGGCAACCAGAGAGCTTTCGACGTGCGCAGGGACGCGTTCCGATCCAAGTAAAAGAGCCCCGCAATCCCTGTGACATAGACAAGCGTCGCGATGAATGGGTTCATTTCTATGTGCCGTCGAGCAGTGCGCGTTGACCTATTTGCGTCAGTCAGTTTGCGTCGAAAAAGAGCCGTTGCAGTAATTCCAAGGTAAGAAGTTTGTGAATCGCAGTTGTGTAGTTCAGTCCTCCCCTCGTATGGCCATTGACTACGGCTTCGACCGCTCTGGGCTCAAGGTAAGGGCGGGTGAGTGTTCGCCGGTCGAGCAGCATATCTCGAACGTAGTTAGACAGCGCATCTCGATACCAGATACGAAAATGCGAAATCTTATGTCGGCCCAGAAACAGGCGCTCCACATGGAATGGCGACAGCAAGCGATCGATCCGCGAGGCCCACTGAGGCATGCCGTAGTCGTAAGCGTACTCCGCTTTGAAAGTGAACTCCATCAGTCCACGCGAGATCGGGAACGAATGTCCCGAAATTCCACCGACTCCGCGGTCCGTCGGAATTCTCCCGAGAGCCGGACTACCATCATTGATTAGACGCAGCCGGACGTCGCCATTCGAGGCATCGGATTGAGAGTCGCGAAACACAGTCCGCACGAAGTCGTTATCGAGATATGGGGACCTCACTGTTAGCTGGCTGCTCTCAAGTGCGAGGATTCCCTGGTGGTACCACGGAGATTGTCGAAAAGCGGCAAATGTGACGGGGTGTTCGCGACGCAACTCGCCATATGTGTTTTCTGCCTCGGAAATATGGGCCGCAAATGCTGCCTGGAATAAGCTGCTCGGTGGTGCCATCGGTTTGAACATTACGGCACGGCGGATTATTTCGCTGCCATAGGTTCCGACGACCTTAGCCGGCGCGATGTGCCGAGCCTTTTCGCTGACATAGAGGTCGGATGCGCGATATACATCCACCCCCCCCTCTGTAATGTGCACAGTGCGTTCTGCATAATGCGGAAAGCGCGAAAGGAATTCATCCCCGATGGAAATCACTTCGTGTGACTGCTGACATACACGAGCGATGCGGCGCGCGATCCGTACATCTTCGCAGTCCCGCATCATTCCGCCAAATGTGTAACAGGGGATTGATCCGGGCGGAGACTTGTGCCAGGCCATGATCATTCGGGTATCCAGCCCGCCCGTTAGGGTCATCCCAACCGGTTCATCTTCGGAAAAATACAACTGGAGATTTCTTGAGAACACGTTCCGCAATTCGGAATAATAAGCTTCGGATTCCATCGGGGCCTGATCTTCCCACTCCTTGGGCCGGAAGTAGGTGTTCTTCCGCTCGATTCTCGCGTCGCGAAAAACCCACGATGAAGCGGCCGGCAGCAGTCGGATGTCTTTGAAAATCGTCCGGTCTCCTAGAACGCAGCTGCACGCCACAAACTCTCCGAGGCTGCGGAGGTCAGCCTCGCGTAGTTGGGGGCACGCCGCCAAGATAGCTTTAGCTTCAGCACCGAAGTAAAAAGCATCGCTCGATTCGTGGTAGCAAATGCGATGCATCCCGTATCGATCGTTGAAAATTGTCGCGGTGCCCCGAGTTCGGTCCGCCACAAGGCCGTGGAACAAGCCATTCAAACTCAGGGGAAAGGAGGGATCCTCCTCGTAAACGTGTACGAGATATTCCGCGGTCCGCTCATCGAAAGAATGGCCCTTTTCCTTCAGTTCGCGACGGGCTTCCGAACCGGAATACTCTTGGCCTGAGAACACGAGCGTGATATCCCCTCGTTCGTTCTTGACCGGCATTCCTTCGCAGAAGGAACCCTTTCGCAGGGCCCATCCCACGTACACCCCGAGCGACTCGTCAATCCAGGTGCCTGCTTCGTAAAAGGATTCGTGACAAAGTGCGCGAAGCATTCGGCACAGGAGCTTTTCAGCTCGCTCGCGCGGCATTTTGGTTATCAGACCGGTGATACCAGGCATATTCGACGTTTCTGGCGTTCTCTAGCGTTAACGATCAACGACTGGAGGATTGGGGTTGGAGCCGGCGGGAGGAATTGAACGCTCCATCTGCCGAGTACGATTCGGCCGCTCTGGCGTTGAGCTACACCGGCTTTGGAAGAGCTTGAAACTATACCATTTCGCGCGCGCCTTTACGCCGAGCGCAATCGCATTCTTGGGAAGAATTCCTACGAGACCGCGATGGAGCTTTGTCTTGAGGCAAAACTGCCCCCAGGGAGTAAGCGGTACGTAGAATCGCGGAACAAGCACTTCTTCAAATCCGTTCCTGGTCTTGAACTCCCGAAGAGGATTATCACCCTTGTTGCCATAATTAAATTTTCCAAAAATGAGGTGCGAAATCCCCCTTGATTCACAGACTTCGACTGCTTTCGCGATCAGAGCATTCGCGGGCCTCTTATCTTGGTGGCTCGCCTTCGGAAGTAGATGAAGAATAGAAGCCGTATTTCCCCGATAGACCAACTTCATGTAGCCGACCAGCTCTTCTCCGAAATACGCGCATATGAACTCACTCCTGCCGAGAAACGAAGATTGATCCGCTTTCACTCGCTCAAAATTCTTGCCGTAATGAGTATATGGTTTCCCCTGCCGTACGGGAGAGTCATTGTTGAGATCAACCAACCCGTGAATCAGATCATCGGTCAAGTCGCGAACTGTAACGACCACCCCGCGCTTCTGCGATCGCCTGACGTTCTTGCGGGTCTCCTGCGGTACGCTCTCCCACCACTTCTTGAAATTGCTTGTGGGAAGACTCGCGATGCTGTCAAAGTCCAGCGGATAGTTATGTTTTGGTCTAGTCGCCGGAGGTATTTGCCCGAAAGAGAAGATGTCGGCATGCAGCCCATTTCCGCGTTCTTCCTTCAAGCTTGATATGCATCGTTCTGGATCTTGCAATTCCTTTTCCAACCAGTCCGCATCGAGAAGAGACGCAATTTTGATCCAGCCTCCCTTGACAATGATTACGTTGTCATCGACGTCCAATGCGGGAACGGTCATCCAATGTTCCTTGACTTTGATCTTAACGTTTCTGTGCGCCATAGTTTGGGTCTCGACGACAGCGGCGACGCCTAATATCTTATCTAAGCGAACTGGAATGCAGCCCGAGATGAAGGGAATGATCTGCTGATTTCCCGCTCAGCGCGGTAAAGATGCTCTCCATTATGTTGGCAGTCAGAAGAATTTCCCGGCAAGAGATTGGCTCGGGAGTGCCATCGACGATCGAGCTGTAGAACGACTCGATCAGGTACTTCATGCCGGATTTCATCTGGAAGTCGTTTCTAAGAAAAGTTTTGAGATTTGTTGATACGTTGCGCAGATGTTGTCTGGCTGTATCCACCGGTGGTACAAATTTCTCCGCGTAGCTCTTGTATCGCGCGCCTCGAAGCTTGATTAGTGTCTCCTGATCTTGATCGAGAACGAGTCCATTCTTCGGCCCAAATATACGAAAGGCGTGCAGCCCCGGCCTCATTTGCGAGGAAAATGTGAAATACGCGGTGGTCCGATCTTCATCGTGAATAATTACTCTTAGCTCGTCCACGATTTCCGTTTCGCCCATGCTCTGCAGAAGCGGACTCGTGAAGCCGTGAACGATAACCCGGGGCGACTCACCCGGCAAAAACTCCGCAATCCTGGCTATGCCATGGCTGATTATGTTTTGCAGCAGTTTGCCGGGCAGCCGCCTGACCCAATGTTGCTTGTCGCCAAGTATGGCCCCTGCGTAGCCGGTTTTCGCAATCTCATAGCAGTAGTAACTCTCCATGTGCACAGGGGCCCCGCCCAGAAAGCCACCCTGTACAAGAGAACGCATTCGCCGCGACACGTGACTGAACTGGTCGTCATGTCCGGCGGTGATTTTCAAGCCCTTCTCGGTCGCGAGCGCCACGAGCTTGTGTGCCTCGTCTTTCCAAACTGTGAACGGTTTCTCGACGTAAACGTGGCACCCTCGCTCCAGGCAGGTCTTCGCCAGATCGAAATGACTATGGGGCGGAGTCGTGATGTGAACGACATCGGGCTTAGCTTCGTCGAGCAGTTCGGACAAACCGGCAAAATGTCGCTTGATCGGAAATCGCTGAAACAACTGCCTCGCCATGAGAGGTTCGTTATCGCAGACCCCGACAATCTCGCACCCCTTAATCCTCAGAATCTGGGACGCGTGAGAATCCGCAATTTTACCGCATCCCACAATGGCTACCTTAAGCACGAACGCTCCTGCCTCTGCAGCTTTCAAAAAAACGCCTCAACCCGTCTTCCGTCTTAATTTTTTGTTCCCAGCCCAGTTGGGATTTCGCCTTTTGATTGCTGTAACGCGTCCTTTTCCAATAAGCGTGCCACCTTTTACGGTTAAACGCGGGAGGCAACTGCTCCCGTGACCAAATCGAATATTTCTCCCACAAGCAGCAGAGCGCGTAACTTAGGACGTGGGGAACGTACAAAGTCGGAAATCGCTTTACATTCTTCTTATATAGCCGCAGGAACTTGCGACTGGACGGCAGATCGTCGTCGACAATATTGAAGACCTGCCCCTCGATCCCTTTCCTCAGGCCCGCCAGCGCGATCGCTTCGGCGCAATTATCCACGTAAGTGAGAGGTAGGGTGTTGGAACCCCCCAGATGCAAAAACAGGCCAAACGTTCCGATCCCCACGCGCCCGCTAATACCCTCATTGCCGGGGCCGTAAACCTGACCTGGTCTCACGATCACGTACGGAAGGCCGAACTTTCTGCCATATTCCGCCACGACTTCGTCCTGCTCGACCTTGGCAAAGCAGTAGGCTTCACCGCGGAGGGCCGGAAACTTTTCGACCGGGCACGACTCGTCCAACAGCCTGCCTCGCGGTTTCTTCTGATTGGAATAAACCGAGAACGAACTGACATTAACAAAGCGCTTCAGACAACTGCCGCGGAGGCTCGCATCGAGGAGATTTCGCGTGGTAACCACGGAATTGGCGAATGCGTCAGGGTAAGATTTCTCACCTCGGCCTGCGGCCAAATGGAAAATGACTCTCGCCCCATCGGTCGCTGCGAGACAATCTTGCGGCGTCAAAAGATTGCCTTTTATCACCTCGACCCGCGCTCCGTGGCCATCGAAATTAGAAAGCGCGCCCACACGAGCAGCATTACTGGCGGGTCTCGCGAAGCAACGTAGATTGCGAAACCCGAGATTCAAAAGGCTCTCGACAAGTCGCGACCCAATAAAGCCGCTTGCTCCTGTCACAAGAATTAGGTCGTCTTGTCTGATGACGAAGTCGCCTAGCCGTGAGTGGCTTGTGACTGCTGAACCGGGCTCGATGTCTTTCCCCATAACTTTCGTGAATGTAGGATTGATTTCGGACTCGATGTCGTTTGTTCTCGTGGATTCCAGTCGGGCCATCAACATGTCCCCAGTATAAGCGGCGCGATGAGAGAGGCGCGGCGGTGAAGAAGGCTCTTCAAGCGTGCCAATTGCTCGCGTCGGCGCAGATCCATAAGTTCTTTGGGGATTGTTTTTTCAACGCCGCGGATCGTGTTCCATAGATAGGAACTCAGAACCAAGAGCCCCCCGATGACGTAGGGCTTGTGCTTCATTTGATAGAAGCTTCGAAAGACTTCCCATAGAGGATGATTTCCAAGGAGATAGTCCTTCCGCCCGGTATGGATGCGTTCGCGAAGCCCGCTATGCAGCGCGCCTCCTTGGCTCCGATGATGCACGAACTTCTTTTCGAGAAATGTTCGCGTTTCCCAACCCTTGGCGCGCGCGCTCAAGACGGCCACCAGGTCGATTCCCCCAGATTTAATTGCCGCATAGCCGCCGATGGCCTCAAAGCATTCCCGGCGGAATAATTGGCACATTCCTGACACGTGTTCGAGACCTACAAACTCATAATTGTACGACAGCTTTCCTTCTTCGAAGGCCGTTCCGGCCACTCCGAGTCGCGGATTCTCCGCAAATTTATTCATCAAGAACTCGAAGTAGTACGAGTCGAAAGAAACGTCGGCGTCCAGATTGGCGATAACTTCGTAGTTGATCCCGCCTAGCCTCTCGCGCCCGGCGTTAACAGCGTGAGCCTTCCCGGCGAAACTTCGCTCTGTACGCGCGGGCATATCCACCAATTCAATCCACGAGTGAGCGGCTGCGTACCGCGTGACAATATCGCCGGTCGCGTCCGTTGATCCGTCATTGACGATTACCCACTTCACGGGGCGCGCGGTCTGCGCTACCACGGACCTGAGCGTCAATTCAACGAAGTCCGCCTCATTCCTTGCCGGCGTTATGAGTACGTAGCTGGGAATTTCAGGCATGCGCCGCAAGCGAACGTCCGTTGGGTAAGCCGACTTCACCAAAAGCGTACAGCAGCCAGCCAAAGTGATCGGGCCTAGCTTCGCACCGAATCTTCAGCTTGCTTGCCTGCTCATGCCGAGAGACATTCACGAAGCCAAGAACCGCGTCCCAATATCTCGCGCTCCGCTTATCGAAGTCGATCGAATCCCAAATCAGACCCCGATCTTCAATTCGAAGATCTACACCTAGCTCGTTTGTCTCGGTGATCCAAGACAATCCCTTCCGAATTGCATGGTGGAAGCTCCTGCCCGTAGCTTCTCCTAGCGCTAGCAGTGCGCATGGGGCAATGCCGTCCTGATAGGCCGAAAGTACAGGGTATCGATTCACAACACAGCCCGTGCGCTTATCATACAGAGACCACCACTGGCCTAGATCTCCCTGCAACGCACAGATCGAGTTGGCGCAGGCTAGAGCCGATTCAAGGGGCTCCTCAACTTGGAAAGCCTTGGCGAATATCGAAAGCGCGTAGATGGCGGAAATCTGATCATAAAACGTTCCAAAACGGCCCCAGAGAACCCCTCTCGGGGATCGCGCCGAGGCCGCGTGTCCGAACAGCCCTCCCTGACTCTGGTTGTCACGGAGCAGTCGGTAGATATCCACCGCCACATCGGTAAGCTCCGAAGTTCGTGCAGGTTGGGCAAGCGCTGCGTGCGCGATACCCGCCAACAGCCAGGCCAGCCCTGAGGTTTTTACCGCGCGCCCATCAGCATAGCTCGAAAGGGCCCTATCGGAGCTGAACTCATCAAGAATCGTGTCCAACTGGTCCGAAAGGCCAACAGCCGCAAGCCAAGTCGACAGTCCGAGCTCGCCGGCGCTTTTCACCCAGCTCCGGTCTTGAAGGACTGCGTTTTCTATTGCCTTGGTGTCGAAAGGCGACGTCTCTCCGGACTTACCAAAGTGATGCAATCCCAGGAGGGCCACAACTGTGTGCTTCCTTGAAACCCGGCCCCGCCTATATCCGTCCTTGCCGAGCGTCACCCGCTCGCAGAAAAGCTGTTCCTTTTCGTCGAAAAGCCAGCTCAGTGAACGAAGCGCGAGTGAATTCAGCGTGAGAATGTCGGAAGGGAGGCAGCCATCAAGCCGGACGTTCCTCCTGGCGCTACTCTCCCGAAGCGCCGCTGGCGTTCCGATTCCAAACGAGGTATCTGGTGACATCGATTCGACCGGGAAACATTTGACCGCAAGTCGCTCTAGCGGGCAGCGTATGAAACCGAAAACTGGGAGATCGCCTCGGCCACGCGTTCTTGCTGCTGTATCGTCAGTCCGGCGAACATCGGCAAGGACAGGATTTCTCCCGCGGCTGCTTCCGATACGGGAAAATCTCCACTCTTCCAACCCATCGAGCTGTAAGCCCGTTGCAGGTGAATGGGAATTGGGTAGTGTATTCCGGTTCCGATACCGCTCTTGCCAAGATCTTTCTGCAACTCGTCTCGGTGGGGTGTTCGCACGACGTATAGATGATAAACGGACTTCGAGTGCCGCGGCTCGTTCGGCAGCGTCACGCTCTCACTCATGGAAGCAAGGAGTTCCTCATATACGCGTGCGCTTTTCCGGCGCTGCTCGTTCCAATGTTCCAGGTGCTTCAGCTTTACACGCAACATACCCGCTTGGATCGAATCGAGACGGCCGTTATAGCCTTCGACATCGTGATAGTACTTCTTGGCCGACCCGTGATCGCGCAGGATTAGGCTCTTCCGGGCCAATTCTTGATCGTTGGTTGTGATAGCGCCACCCTCGCCGCAGGCACCCAGATTCTTGCCGGGATAAAAGCTGAATGCGGCCGCACGTCCAACTGAGCCTGCCTTCACCCAGCGATTCTGCTTCTTTGAAAAATATTCCGCACCGTGTGCTTGGCAGGCATCTTCGACAACGATCAGCTTATATCGCTCGGCCAGCTCCATGATGGGATCCATGTCCGCCATCTGACCGAACAGGTGGACGGGCACCACGGCTGTCACTGGTTTCCCGAGAATCCGATGTACGTAGCGCCCCGTCTTCGGGGAGAGAACACAGTTCCTATCCAAATACTTGCCCAGTTCTCCCGGATCCATATTGAACGTCACCGGGTTGATGTCCACGAGGTCGGGACGCGCTCCCGTCTGAGAAATCGCCTCCGTCGTCGCGATGAACGTATTCGGGACGGTCAGAACGATGTCGCCGGGCTGAACGCCCGCCGCCATCAAAGCGAAGCGAAGCGCGTCGGTTCCACTGTTTACGCCGACGCAGTATTGGGCGCCGCAAAAGTGCCCGAATTCCTTTTCCAGACCCTCGACCTCCGGCCCGCCGATAAATCCGGCCGTCTCGATCACCCGCTTACAGACCGCGAGCAGTTCATCCTCGAGTTGCCGATGCATTGTCACCAAATCTACAAATGGCACTGTCGTGGCTTGTGTCACCCGTTCACCTTTGATGGAGTTGAAAATGGAACTGCGCGCAAAACCTTTGCGGGGTTGCCGGCTACGATCGTATTTCGCGGCACGTCTCGCGTCACGACGCTGCCGGCGCCGACGATTGCGTCCTCTCCGATAACTACGTTTGCCAGCACCGTCGCTCCCGAACCGATCGATGCACCCTTCTTCACAAGAGTCCGTTCGACTTTCCAATCATTTTCAGTTTGAAGTCCGCCACCCGCGGCGGTCGCGCGAGGATAGGTGTCGTTCACGAATGTCACGCCGTGACCAATGAAGACGTTGTCCTCGATCGTGACGCCCTCACAAATGAACGTATGGCTCGAGATCTTGCACCGACGTCCTACGCTGGCGTTCTTCTGAATCTCTACGAAGGCGCCGATCTTAGTTTCGTCGCCGATTTCGCAGCCGTAAAGATTGATGAATTTCGAAAGCTTGACGGACTGGCCGAGCTTGACATCCGGCCCTATCGCGCAGAATTCGTTGTGGTTCACAGGCGAACGAGCTCCCCTCTCTTCTGGATCGACGCGTCCGCAGCTTCGAGCATTCGCACAACACGTAGTCCTGCGTGTCCGTCGTTGAAGGGAGTCTTGCCGCTCATGATGCAGTCCGCAAAGTAGTTCAGTTCCACGTGGAGTGCCTCTAACTGCTCCACTTGCGGTGCCCACATGTCGCCAGTTCGATAGCTCACAAGGAGATCGCGGATTCCTTCGCCCGAACTGATCTGAACGCCCTTGTCATAGACCCGAATCTTCTCATCTGCCACGAGGTCGTTCCAGACCAGCATTTTCTTTTGGCCGCCGATCAGCGTGGTTCGAATCTTTACCGGCGAGAGCCAATTCACATTGATATGGGCAATTACGTTTCGCGGAAAATAGATCGTCATGAATGCGACGTCTTCCACTCCGTTCAAATGCCGTTCGCCAGTCGCTACGATGGCTTCTGGGTCGCCTTTAATGACGTGATCCATAATCGCGAGGTCGTGCGGTGCGAGATCCCAGATGACGCTGACGTCGTGTTGGAATAGGCCCAAGTTCACCCGCAGCGAATCGTAGTAGTAGAGGTCGCCGAGAGCACCGCTTTCCGTGAGCTCTCGGATTTTACGCACCGCTCCGGTAAACAAGAACGTGTGGTCGACCATGATCGTCAGTTTTTTCCGAGCTGCCAGTTCGATCAGCTCTTCAGCCTGAACGGCGCTTGACGTGAATGGTTTCTCGATGAATACGTGCTTTCCGTTCTCGAGTGCCATCTTCGCCAGTTCGTAATGAGTCCAGACCGGCGTGATTACCGCTACTGCGTCGATGTCTGGTGAACGTAGAACCTCGCCGGGATCCGACACCGCACGAATACTCGGATATGCTTTTCGCGCTCGAGCTAACGCACTCGAACTCTTGTCGCAGACAATTTCGCACCGCGTGGAATCCAAACCGTGCAGATTTCGAACGATGTTTGGACCCCAGTAGCCATAACCGATGACGCCGACTTTAATCATGGTTCCTCGGAGATCTGCGGAAGAAGCTATAGACCGCTGGGCTTGATGCAGCGAAGCCAGTGGGGTGTTGCTCGAATCCGCCCGGCGGACGCTTCAGTGACGAAGCCCGGGCCGCCGAAAAAAATCGGGGAGATGTCTCTTCCATCTGTTGCGGTCGAGACGCCGAAAGTCTGAATCTGCCATGATGTTGCAGCAGAGATTACAACGCACCGTCGCCCATAAGGACCGCCCGCGGCGTCGCTAGAAGGATCTTGAGATCTAACCAAAGGGACCACCTCTGGGCGTATCGCAGATCCAATCGGACCATGTCATCAAAGCAGGTACGGCTGCGCCCACTCACTTGCCATAGTCCGGTGACGCCCGGCTTCACTTCCAGAACTCTGCGCCGGTGCCAATGGTCATACACTTCAAACTCGTAAGGCACCGGGGGGCGAGGCCCGACAAGCGACATGTCGCCCCGCAGAACATTCCAGAACTGCGGGAATTCATCGAGGCTCGTCTTGCGAAGGAACTTGCCGACAGGAGTGATCCGTGGATCATTCTGGATTTTATAGACGGCCGGCTCGGCCTCGCGGTTCTCTTGTGGTTCCGTTTTGCCTGCAATAAAGCTCTGGACGTATTCACGATGAATCTTGGCGTCGTTATTCGTGTACATCGTGCGGAACTTGAGACACTTGAAGCGCCTCCCGAATTGCCCCAATCGTTCCTGTTCGAAGATGACGGGCCCGTGGGACGAAAGCTTGACAGCCAGCGCGATGATTGCTAGGGCTGGGAGCAGAATCAACAGCAACATTCCGCTGCCGAGAATATCGATACTGCGCTTCACCACGGTTGGGAACGGCTTCTTCGAAACTTTCTGAGACAGGTCTGGGTAGAGTTTGATATCGGCCACTCGATCGGGGCGACCCGCACCCCAACTTTCCGGAAATATATGGACCGTGATCGCGAGCTTCGATGCTAGTTTGTGACCAAGATGCTCGCGCAAAGCTCTTATGATCTTGGAGTGCAGAATTTCGGTGATCGGGCTCTTCCCTTCCAGATTAATCTCCGTGAAGATCACTGCGAGAACAGTGCCATCCTCGTACCAGCCTACCAGGTCCGTCTCTCTGGTCGCCTCGGCGACGATCGAAACAAGCCGCTCGGGAAAGCCAACATCGCTTCCGCTCTTACGAATCGGTTCGCTATCGAGCAGCATCAATACAAAGGGTTTACGGGAGCGTTCCGCTCGGCGTCGCTCGAGCGTCAGCATCGCCTGGAATGCCTCCTTCTTAAGGACCGTTCTAGCCGACGGTCGACCCACACGTGCCGCCGACTCGCTTCCCATGCGGGGAGATTGGTCTCTTAACGGCGCAACCTTCAGATCGCTCTTTCCCATTCGATGTCCTATGAGTCCTCTAGATGCCTTGCAGCAACGGAGTCGTCCGATTGGGAGCAGGGTTTCGAATCGAGCCGGCTGGTTTCACGCAGCATCGGTCAATCTCTAGCGCCACCGAACGACGAAGTAGCGAAACTGAGACCACGACGCGATGGCTCCCTTTGAAGTTGATCAAAATCCCTTCCAGTCCGCCCAGAATGTCGCTCTCGATTCGAATTTTCTGGCCCACTTCAAGGTAAGGCCACGGTTTCGCCTGGAGGCCGGATGAAACGACCGTTTGGAGGGACGAAATCTCACCGTCGTCCACTGGGAGAGGAATTCTGCCTCGGCCAACCACTGCAAGCACTCCTGGCGTTATGAGAATTGGCAGGCGCTTTTGTACGTCAAACTGACAGAAAACGTAGCCCGGGAACAACGGGGCACTGATCTCTCGCAACTTTCCGTTCCAGCGCTTCCTCGTCTTGAACGTCGGGAGAAAGGTGTCATATCCCTTGCCCGAAAGCAGGACAGCAGTCGAACTCTCCCAACGAGTCCTAACTTGGAGTGCAAACCACTTTAAGTCTTGGCCGTCTGCATCAAGGCTCATCTTGGGGTTCCGCCTCCCTTAGCGGGGCCGATGCTAGCGGTGGTCATCTAGGCTACCGCCATAAAGGCCTACATTCAGGCAATGATTACCTCGCAAGCCACCTGCCACTGTCACTTTCTCCCAAGATCGAGAACCTCAGGCCACAATCGATTGACAAATAAAGGGTTGAGTTGAAGCTCGGGGTCGCGATTTCGACGGAGTCACTTCGGGGCGAGTCACTTGAGTGAAAACTGTTGCCACCATTTGCCAACATGTTTCCTCGTAAGCCCCACGTGTTATGTTGACGAAGTTAGCTACGGGATCATCTTGGATGAATGAGTGCATGTCCAATCTATTCAAATACTTAAAGGGAGACACGGAGTTTGCAATCAGGGACGAGTCGAGTACCCACAGCATTAATTCTCGTCTTGAGACTCGCGATTCTCAATTAAGCGCGCACATAGGCGAACCGAGCCCGTTAAGGAGCGACTGAAGGAGGTTCCTTTACAGTGTGGCTGGTGCCGTAGCCGTACGCCTGATAGTAGGCCGATCCATACGCCGGGGATTCAGCTGCGGCGTTCAGGACGACTCCGATAATATTTCTACCATTCAGCTCTTGACAGGCTCTTTGGGCCACTTCCGAGGGCGTCGACCCCGCCCTCACGACCAGAAGCACCCCGTCGCAGATGTCCGCGAGAATGTTGGCATCCGCCACCGGAACACAGGGCGGTGAATCGAGTATCACCCAATCGAACACAGGGACCAGTCGGTCGAGCAGTTTCTTCAATCGGCCGTTCGAAAGTAACTCGCTCGGATTAGCGACTTCTCTCCCTCCGGGAATCAGGAAAAGATTCCCTTCAAGTCCATGCTGGATGATTGACATTTCATCTGCTTCGCCGCGGAGATAATCCGCCAAGCCAGGTGCCGACGGCGCGCCAAGCGGCACGTGCAGACGGGAGCAGCGAAGATCTGCGTCAATAATGAGCGCCCGGCGATCCGGCTGGCGAACGATCGCCTGCGCTAAGTTGTTCGTAACAAAAGTCTTCCCCTCCGCCGGGACGGAACTGGTAATCAACACGGTGCGTAGCGTTTGGTTGCTCCTGAGCTGATAGAGGCGAGATCGAAGAGTGCGGAATTGCTCAGCGCCATGCGGACTCAGAGCCGGATTGAGAAAAACGTTCACGTTCGGATCGGGATTCCAGTGCGGGTGGGTACAGCGAGTCCGCAAATCGTCGAAACGCAGATATTCTGCAGACGGTATCGCGATGGACGGGGTTGCCGGCAAGCGCAGAGCTGCATCGGGCGTCAATTCGGATGGATCCACCTTCGATGCGGGCGTTACGACCACCGATTCCGGCAACGCCTCAGCCTTCCCCCCCTGCATCCCGAACCGCTCTTCTTCGGCCTTTTTCAAAGCTTCGTGAATGCGACTCATGGTTTCCTTTCGCGAGACGGCACTGTGGCGTTGACTTGGCGCAAGCGCCCCAGCAGCTCGTCGAGATTCTCGAGCAATGCCTGTGTATTCGCGGTCTGCGCCGCCGAAGAGAACCCGTCCGAAGCGATGGGAGCGATCTCATCGAGCTGAAACTCTCGCGCCACTTCTTCCACCAGATGGGCTGGTATCGGACGCAAGCTGTCGACGTAGGCATTGATCATCGCGTGCTCACATAGCAGATTCACGACGCGAGGAATTCCCCGCGAATAAAGATGCACCGTCTGGATCGCCTCTTTGGAAAAGACCGGCTCGCCGTTCGCGCCCGCGATTCGGAGGCGCTCAGCCACGTATCCGAAGGTTTCCTCTAGCGATAGAGGGCCGGTGCGGCAGCGTAACGTAATACGCTGTCGCAGCTGTCGGAGCGACGGCACTTTCAATTTCTCTTCGAGCTCAGGTTGTCCCGTCAGGACGATCTGCAACAACTTCTCCGTAGACGTTTCGAGATTCGTAAGTAGGCGGATTTCCTCTAGCACTTCCGGAGAGAGGTTCTGAGCCTCGTCCACGATTAGTACGGCCGTCTCTCCAGCACGATAGCGCTCGAGCAACCATTGGTTGAGCCGCAACAGAACTTGGCTCTTTTCGCGAGATTCACAAGGAATCTCGAAATCCGCCATCATGAAATCGAACAAGTGGTTCACGTTCAAGCGAGAATTGAAAATATAAGCCGTCGCAACTCGCTGCCCGCGGAGCCAATCGAGCAGGCGATTGAGCAGGGTAGTCTTACCGGTCCCCACTTCCCCGGTCAGAAGAATGAAGCCCTTCCGGTTTTGAATGCCATAAGTGAGTCCCGCCAACGCTTCCTGAATCTGGTTGGTCAGAAACAGATATCGCGGATCTGGGTTGACGTTAAACGGGCTCTCTCGGAGCCCGAAGAATCTCTGGTACATGTTCTTTAGGCTCCCATGCCTAACCTAGTGTCGGAAGTAATCGACGCTTCGCCGGTCGGTCGTCTCGTCCGTTTGCTGGAAATGGGTTCGATGCTCGGCACCACCGCGAGAACTGGCAACCGAAGCGCAAACTCGGCATCACGCTCGGAGCGGAGTGACGAATCACGCATTTCCAACAAGAACGCCAGCCCGAGGCCCACTGCCAAGCCCCCTCCAAGGCCGCCCAGTGCGAAGCGAAGCGGTTTTGGGGAAGAGGGCGTCGTGGGCAAATTCGCCGGGTCCAGGACGCGAAACTGTTCCCCCTCCTGCTCTTGCTGCAGTTCCTTGGCCATCATCGCGTCGGATTGCTTTTTCAGCAGATCGTTGTATGAGTCGAGTGCGGTTTGGTAACCCCGCGTCAATTCCTTGTACTGTTCTTCGACTACTGGGCTCGATTGGACGCGGCCCTCGAACACCTTAATCTGCTCCTTGATTTTTTCCTGGTCGCTTGCCTTCTCCGCAATCAGCTGGTCGTAGGAATGAATCTGAGCTCGCAGTTGTGTAACCTGAGCCGGCTCGCCGATCGAGCCCGTCTTCACCTTATCTGAATTAGTATCGGTGCGGGAATCGTTCTCAGCAATCTTCTTTTCCAGTTCGGCGATATCATTCTTTGTTTTGATCACGTCCGGATAATCGTCGGTGTACCTCGCTTGCAGGTTTGTCAGTTGCACCTGAAGTGCGGCAACCTGTTCTTCCAGAACATTCGAGCCGGCTCCGTTCCGTGACGCTTGCCAAGCGCCAATCTGTTGAGTAAGGAGCGATTCAGCGAAACTCTTGTCCTGTTGCGCGCGTGAAAGGGCCTGCGTCGCGGCATCGAGTTGTGAAGTCAAATTCGTCAGAAGATTCAGGTTGGTCTGCTCTTCGTCCGGGAGGGAGTCTAAGTGGCTGCCTTTAAACGCCGCCAGCTTGCTGTCTTGATCGTCAAGATTCTTCTTGGCGTCGGCCAGTTGTTGCGACAGGAAGTCGGTGGTTACCTGCGAATTCTGTTGCGAAATCCGAAGGTTTTCCTCGATGAACATCGAGGTTACGGCCGTGCAGACCTCTTGCGCCACTCGGGGATCGCTGAAAGTTACGTCGACGAAAAATCCGGGCAGGTTGTTTGCCCGGGTCTCAGCCATCGGCTGTACCGGTGTGACGTCAATAGCCTCCTGTAGCCTCGCGACCAGGGTATCCATCGAGACGCGATCGATGTCTTGGGAATACAGTCCGAACTGTCGGATAATCGGCTCCAGTCGCGTCCGGCTGAAGATCTGCTCTTTCATGCTTGCCAATCGCTCACTCACATCGAGCGTCTCCAAGGGCTCGACGAACTTGGTCGAGACCGTCGGCGGCTGCACGAGAACCACCGTTTCCGAGGTGTACTGCGGGGGGATGAATCTCGAAATA
The DNA here is from genome assembly GCA_963743335.1 of uncultured Acidobacteriota bacterium. Classification (GTDB taxonomy): domain Bacteria; phylum Acidobacteriota; class Terriglobia; order Acidiferrales; family UBA7541; genus Palsa-295. Next base: position 206,376 of record CAVUPI010000001.1, on the reverse strand, counting down.
CCGTAGGCCAGCGGCGGGCCGACGACTGCAAATATCGCAATCAACACCCATCGTCGCCGCAGCATTGCGATATAATCCGCTGGTGTCAGTTCGCGCTGAGTCATTTCACATTCTCCCTGCTAGCCATGCTTCTTCGCTTGCGATCCAGTTGATTCACTAAAACAGCCGCGGCCTTTCGTGCCATCCTAGCCCGACTGAAATCAAGTTGCGTATCACGCTCGTCCCACACGTCGGTCCAATGCAAAATGAAGCATCCGAACTTTGATACTCCAACTGATAGGAGAAGGTCAGGCCAAGCGTTCTTCCCAAGGGCCGGCTGAAATTCGCACCCACGAACCAGTAATCGTACGTTTGATTTGTCGGCGTCGTGGAGCCGGCCGATTCGGTCGTCAGCCCGTTGTTGCGCGAATATCCCGCCGTGAGCCCGCTCGAAAAAGTTTGTGACATTTGCCGCGTCACCGATCCAGAAACGACGTTTGCCACGGATCCGGCCAGCACGCCCGCTCCCGCACTCACGCTGTGGTTGTAGGAAAGGGCAAGCAGGGTGCGTCGCAATTGATATTGCATATTCGAACTGAGCGACCAAAGGAATTGCGTCGAGGAGCTTGCCGTCGCTCCCCCCACAGTTGACCCAGAGCCGCTAGAAATGGGCGTACGAAAGAGCCCAAACTGAGGCCCGGCTTGCACCTGAAAAGCCAGCCGTCCCGTAATGCGCCTCGCATACGAACCCTGAATCGTATGCAGATCGATCGATTGATCGACGTTGCCGTAGCGGACGGCACTGTACGTGTACAGCACTGCGACCGTGTCCTTGCGCGTCAACAGATAGTTGTATCCGCCCTGAAAGTTCGCCTCCGTCGAGTTTACGAAGCCGCCGGTGGAATATTGCACCAAGGAATAGCCGCCGACGAACGTCAGCGACCCACGAGGCGTCAAGTTGACGGTGGCTTCGGCGGTTGACGCATTTGCCAGAGTCTGGCCTAGCCCTGTGAGTGCTGTCTCGTTTGGTACGCCGAACGTCGTGCCCAATCCAACGGACCCGCCCGTTGACACCCCAGCGCTTCCCAATCCGCCGAACCCGAAGCCTGATCCCGGCAAGTAACTCAGCTGATCGATGAGCGAGAGGTGCCACCGGCGGAACGTCAATGCTTCGACAATTCCCAACTGCTGCACGACACCATTGCTCGCATTCGCACCGCTCGCGATGGTCGCCCCGCCCAAGTAGCTCAACGTCAAGTCGGAGTTGCCGGAAATTTGATGAAGGTCCACTCCACCTGAGAACGAGGCCCACGCACCCCAACTGCTTGTATTCGGCCCTTCTTGAGGATTCGTATCGAAGACGCCGGCTACGTCTGCATGCGGTTGCCAGTAGCTATGGTCGTTTTCAAGGCTTCCCAAAGACAGAATTTGCGCTCCTGAAAGGGGGCGCGTGTCCGGAGCGAGCGGTTCGGTCTGTTCGGACGACTGATCGTCGCCCGCTTCCGATGCCAGTGGTGAATGATAGGCCGGAATGGGCGCCGCCGGTTGAGCCTCGTTTTGCTGGCCCTGCGGCGCCGGGCTCTGGTTCTGTTGTCCTTGAGTCTGCTGACCCTGTTGCGGCTGCTGGGCGTCCTGCGCCCAAGCGTCGGCCGCGAGAATTCCCAGCAAGCCGCCGCATACGGCGACCACGAGCAGACTTTGGCGCAAAGTATGCATTCCCTTACCTATGGCACTACAATCTGATCGCCGGCCTTAAGTACGATGTTCTGGTCAGCGTCCTTGCCCTTCACGACTTCCTTGTAGTTGAAGGGAAACTTTTCTTGTTTTCCGCCTTCGCTACGCAATACATAAATTTTCTTCAAATTGGCGAATATCGTAAAACCTCCGGCACTAGAAAGAGCCTGCAGCACGGTCATGCCCGGCAACAGAGGATAGGCGCCCGGCCGCGTCATCTCGCCCAGGATGTATACGCGCTGGCTATTGATCTGACTGACGATCACGGTTACTTGCGGATCGGTAATGAACTTCTTGAGGTCGTTCGTGATTTCTTCTGAAAGTTGTATCGGCGTCAGTCCTGCAGCCTGGACGTCGTTCACCAGCGGCAGCGATATCTTGCCGTCCGGTCGAACGGGCACGTTTCTCGTCAGCTCTGCCTCCTTCCAGACGTCGATATCGAGCACGTCCTGCGGGCCGATCACATAGTTCGGATCCGACGTTGCTGAAACCTTCGGTGCCGGGGCAGGCGTTTCCTGTTTCGTATCCTGCGCTTGGACTGATAGCGCTGCGACCAAGAACACCAGCGCGGCCCCCCAAACTATTTGTCTCGCCATGATCTTTCCTTTGCTCGTTCTGTCAGTTTGTTTCCACGCCTTGCAATCCGATCTGTTTCAGCTTGTAGAGCAAAGATTTGTAGCTGATCTGCAGCTCGCGCGCGGCCCGCTTCCGATTCCAATGCGTCCGTTCGAGAGCTTGCAAGATCAGCTCCCGCTCGGCCTCGCGTGAAGCAGCTCTCGCCGCCGCCTTTAGCGAATCCGAGCGCGGACTATTCGAGACCAGCCGCTTCTCCGAAGCGCTTGTCACGAGTTCGGCCACCGACAGGTCTTCCTCGCCTAAGGCCACGATGTTCTTCACTACATTCTCCAGCTGTCTGATATTTCCGGGCCAGTTGTATTCCATGAAAATCTGCAGAGCTCGTGCGCTCAACTCCCGCCGAGGCCGCCCGAAACGCGCAGAGTGTTTTTCCATGAAAAATTCCACGAGCGGGGGAATATCCTTTTTGCGTTCCCGCAACGGAGGCAGGCGTAGGCACACGCCATTCATTCGGTAAAAGAGGTCGCTGCGGAATCGTCCCTCGCGCATTTCCTCGTCCAGGTTCCGGCTCGTAGTCGAAATCACTCGCGCCGTCAGCGTTTTCGGGCGAGGATGCTCCTCGCCGTCCGGGAGAGAGTGCAGCAAGTAACGTTGGCAAGCCGCATCCAGTTCGCTGATCTCATCGAAGAGAACACTTCCCGCGCCCCGACTGCGATGGCTGTCGAGGTCCGCCGAAAACTCTTCCGATTTCATTGAGGCGCAGGTCACTTTTGCCATTTCCCGGTCGGAGCGCAGAGACAAAAGATGAATCCTCTGCGCGAACATCTGCTTCCCACTACCACTTTCCCCGACGATCAACACCGGTATATTGGTTCTCGCGATATCGCCTATCACGCTCTCCAGAGTCAACATACCTGGAGTTAGCCCTCGAACGAAGGCTTCGCGTCGACCATCCAGTACCCCACCCATGTTGGACGTCCGTATGTCTTCTAACCTTGATCCCATAAGTGCGACCCGTTGACGATGTATACCCATCGTCTCGTCGTGGTCCCTTCCGGTGCAAGACAGTAGCCACCAGGGTGCCTCCACGGCAACTTTGAATGGTATCAGCTAAGGATTTTATTTACAGTGTCTTAGAAGAGGTCAAAGATCTGGGCTTAGTCGGGCCGTTCCGCCACAGCCCTGACTGTCTTCCATTCGCACGGCAAAGTTCTTCCCTCGAACATATAAATAGCTTATTATCAGGCACATATCTTTTGTCGACGGGGGTCCATTGGCGTACGTCGCCAAGCACCTGTGCCCGATTTATCGGGAAAAAGAGGAAAAATAGTGCCTATGTTGGGTGCCTTGGCGGGGAATCCTTGTTCCTCGAACACTCTTCCCACGGATGCTAGATTGCTCCGTTCTCGTGTTGCATAATGGTCGGATACAGCTTGTCGTACCGCATCTCCTGGCTAGGGAAAGCTTCCAATGAACCACCTACGGCGCGTGAGCCCCATCAAAAGCATGTCGCTCGAGAGGTTATTGACTTGGTCTCTCCTGGCGTTCCTTGCGGGATCGCTGGGCGGCTGCACTCGAGATCCCCGGGTTCGCAAGCAGAAGTACTTGGACAAGGGCAACGCATACGCCGATAAGGGGAAGTACAACGAAGCCGAGATCGAGTTCGAAAACGCGATTCAAATTGACCCGAAATTCGAGCCCGCGCATTACCAGCTCGCCCTGTGTTACCTCAAACAGGGAGTTTTGCAGCGCGCCTTCTCGGAACTTACGCAAGCCGTTCAGCTCGCCCCGGCCGATTTGGAAGCGCAGCTCGAACTTGCGAATCTGCTCCTTGCCGCCCGGAAGCCCGCTGACGCTCGCGATCATGCTGCCACCGTTCTCAAGAACAATCCGGGAAACGCACAAGCTCTCGACATTATTTCATCGGCTGACGCCGAGCAGGGTGATCTAGCTAAAGCAATCGACGAAGCTCAAAAAGCAATCCAGATGGACGTCAAGCGATCGGCCTCCTACGTGAACCTAGCGTTGCTGCAAGAGCGCAATAATGACGCCGTCGATGCCGAACGAAATCTGAAGAAGGGTCTCGCTCTCGATCCAAAGGCTGTTCCTGCGATCGCGGCCCTGGGGCAATTTTACGAAGCGCAGAAGCGCTGGCCCGAAGCCGAGCAGCAGTTTCAGTCAGCGATTGCTCTCGAACCCAATAATCCCGGGTTGCGCACTACGCTCGCCCGCCTCTATCTACTAGAGGGCCGAAAGGATCTCGCCGAGAAATCCTTACAAGAGGCGAAGAATTCGCTGGGCCTCAAGGACAACCCTGCGGGCTACCGCCTCTTGGCGGACTACTATTTGTCCCAAGGAGATCTCGACAAGGCTTCGTCCGAATTTGCCTCGCTATATGCGGCGCATCCAACGGATCTCTTGGTCGCGAGGCCGTACGCAGGGATTCTCATTTTGCAGAATCGTCTCGACGACGCCACAAAAGTCGACGACGCGATCTTGAGAAACTTCCCGTCCGATTACGAAGCGCAAGTCCTCCACGGCGAGATATTGTCAGACCAGGGCAAGCCGAACGAGGCCATTCCCATTCTTGAGGGCGCCGTGAAATCCGCCCCGAACAATCCCGCCGGTCATTATTATCTCGGCTTGGCTTACGCGGCCGCTTCGAATTTCGGTCAGGCCCAATACCACTGGCTCGAGGCCGAGCGCCTCGCTCCCAACATGCCCGAACCGGAACGCGCCATCGCCGCATACGCGGCGCGCTCGGGCAATACGGCTTTGCTGCTCGATAGCAGCGAACAGCTCATCAAGCTCGAGCCGCGCTCCCCCGAGGGCTACCTCTACCATGCCAGTGCCATCTACGCGAAAGGCGACTCGGCTGGCGCTGAGCAAGATTTGAAAAAAGCGATCGAAATTGCGCCTCAGAATCCTGTCGTTTACGAGCGCATGGGCGATTTGCGCGCTTCGCAAAAACAATTCGCCGAGGCCGCGAAATACTACAACCAGGCGTTAAGCCTTGCCCCCACTTCGAACAGCGCTCTCACCGGTCTCGTCAACTTAGACTTGGCCCAGAAGCAACCGGCGCAAGCCTTGCGTCTCGTGCAGGACCAGATTGCCCGCGTGCCCGGAAATAGTGGCCTCTACTTTCTACTCGGGCAGGTTGAGCTCCGCAATCAGGATTCGGCCAAGGCGGAGGAGGCGCTCCAAAAGGCTGTCGAGCTCGACAAGAACAACGTCGCTGCGTTCGCGGTGCTTGCCCAAGTGCAGGTCGCTCGCGGCTCAGTGGACGAGGCGATCGCGAACTATCAGCACGCGATCGACGTCAACCCGCGCGCGCTTCAGCTGTATGTCGCGGAAGCAGTTCTCTTCGAAAGTCGCGGGGACTGGCAAAAGGCGCAAGACCTCTACCAGAAAGCGCTCCAGATCCAGCCGGACTATCCGGTCGCGGCAAATAATCTCGCGTACCTGATGTTGGAGCACGGAGGCAACATCAACGTCGCGCTCTCGCTCGCGCAAACGGCCCGCCGCGGATTGCCGAATGCGCCCAGCACTGCGGACACTCTCGGCTGGGCCTACTACCGCCAGGGTGTCTATAACGCAGCGATCGATATGCTCCAGCAGGCGGAGAAGGCCGAGCCCACAGATCCCAATTATCATTATCACCTCGGCATGGCCTACGAGAAATCGAACGACTACGCACAAGCAAAGAAACAGCTCGAGTACACACTCCAGATCAGTCCCAATTACGTCCACGCCGACGACATCCGCAAGGTTCTCTCGGGCAGCCCCGTGAGCAACTAGGTCGTTCCACGCAGGACTTACTTACGCCTGACAAGACAAGAGATGTTCCGCACTCTAAGTCGCTGGAATACTACCCGCTGTAGGTCTATTATTCCGGACACAGAGAAGTTGTACGGAGCCTTGAGAAAGGCTCCGCTTCAGACGAAGCGGTTCAACGGGGGGAATCATGAGAGTGATCGACGAGAACACGATCACGGATGCGGCTCTCGAACAGATGTCATCGACTCCCGATCCGCGTTTCAAGGAAATCATCTCCTCCCTCGTGCGTCACCTCCATGCGTTTGCGCGCGAGGTCGATCTCACACCTGAAGAGTGGCTCGAAGGAATCCGCTTTCTCACGGCGGTCGGGCAGAAGTGCACCGAACATCGCCAGGAGTTCATTCTTCTGTCGGACACGCTGGGCCTGAGCTCTCTCGTCAACGCGCTTCATGATCGCCGTGGGACCGAGCCTGCGACGAAGTCTAGTCTGCTCGGTCCCTTTTACCGCCAGGACGCTCCCGCCATGAAGTTGGGTTCCTCCATCGTTTCTCAAGGCAGCGGATCCGAAGTCGTCATCTACGGACATGTGCGCGACGCAGCCGGCCGGGGCATTCCGAACGCCCTTGTCCAGATTTGGGAGCCGGACGAGACCGGCAACTACGACTTGCAGAAGCACGATCCATCCGTGATGGATCTGCGCGGCTGCTTCAATGCGGATTCCGAAGGTCGCTATTACCTGCGTGGGGTCTGTCCCACCGGTTACATGATTCCGATGGACGGCCCGGTAGGAGACATGATTCGCGCGCAAAAACGCCACGGCTATCGTCCTGCCCACATTCACTTTGTGATTGGCGCTCCCGGATATCGCGAACTCGTCACGGCCCTGTACATAGCGGGCGACGAACACATCGATTCAGACACCGTCTTTGGAGTCAACGAGTCCTTGATCACGTCGCTCAACAAGAACGACCCCTCGTCGCCGTTTCCGAATCTGCCCAGCATCCGATATGATTTCCAGCTGGCAAAGGCGTCGGCCCAGAATCAGATTTCGGGCCGAGTCGGGGCGGATCCGTCGCAAATCACCAGGAAAGAAGCTCCGTCGACCGCGGCTTGATTGATTTTGGAATCTGCCGCGACTCTTCTATAATTGACCGTTTGGCAGGTTGGGGGATTTCACCGATACCACCATGTTGAAAACGATTCAGCAGCGGGACAAGGATGGAAAACGCTGGGTAAAGATCGCCATGACCGTCTTCCTCGGTCTGATCTGCCTTAGCATGTTGACCTATCTCATCCCAGGATTGATGAGCGGTCCGGTCGGCGGCGCGAGTCCCGACGCAGTTGCCTCGATCGGCGGCCACGACATCACAGTCGACGACTTTCAGCGTCAGTTTGCTCAGGCGACTCAGAATCAGGCCGTGCCCACGATGATGCGCAGCATCTACGCGCAACAAATTCTCGATCAGATGATTTTCCAGCAAGCGCTGGACTACGAGGCTACTCGTCTCGGACTGCAGGTCACGCCCGAGGAACAGACCGAGCGCCTGAAGGAAATCCTTCCCACGGCTTGGGTCGGCGGCGTTTGGCAAAAGGATCGCTACGTTGACGAAGTCGAGCAGCGCACCGGAATGTCTGTGCCGCAGTTTGAAAGCGCGATTCGCGACGACATGCTGCAGCAGAAGTTCCGCCATTTGATCACGGACGGCATCACCGTCAGTCCCGCCGAAGTCGCTCAGGAATTCCGCTGGCGCAATGAAAAGGTCGCGGTCGATTACGCACTCTTCAAGCCGTCGGATCTCGCCGCCACCATCCAACCGTCGGACGCTGAGCTTTCGGCCTGGTTCGCCGAGAATGCGGCGCGTTACCACGTTCCCGAAAAGCGATCGGGCCGTTACGCTCTGCTCGATCTCGCGAAGCTTCGCACAACAACCCAGGTGGGCGACGACGCCCTGCGCGCGTATTACAACGCGAATATCAACCAGTACAAGGTCGAGAATCGTGTTCACGTCGAGCACATCCTTTTCAAGACCGTCGGGAAGACGGACGCCGAAATCGCCGAAATCCACCAGGAAGCCGAAGACGTCCTGAAGCAGGCCAAACACGGCGCCAATTTCGAAGACCTCGCGAAGAAGTATTCCGAAGACGATGCGACCAAGGCCAAAGGCGGTGATCTGGGCTGGATCGTCGAAGGGCAGACCGTCCCCGAATTCCAACAGGCTGCTTTCAGCCTGCCGAAGGGCGCGATTTCCGATCTCGTGAAAACGCAGTACGGATTCCACATCATCAAGGTTCTCGACCACGAGGACGCTCACACCAAGAGCTTTGAGGAAGTCCGCGATTCGATCCTGCAGCCCATGCTCGACGAGAAGGTGAACCAGGAGGCGAATAACATCTCGGACGAGATGGCTGCCGCCGTCCGCCAGTCCGACCGTCAGTCTCTCGACGACTTGGCAAAGAAGTTCAATCTGCAAACCGGAGACATTCCGCCCGTTACCGTCACGGAACCGGTCGGCCCCCTTGGCAATGCTCCGGCGTTGCATCAGGCTCTCTTCGAATTGAACCCCGGCGAACTTAGCCAGCCGATTCAGGTCGAAACCGGTTTTGCCATCGTTACGGTGAAGGACATTCTCCCGGCGCATCAAGCCACTCTCGCCGAGGTCCACGATCAGGTTCTTGCGGACTACCAGAAGGAGAAATCCGTCGAACTTGCCCAGCAGCGTGCCCAGGAGCTAGCCAAGCGCACTCAGGGCGGTGAATCGTTCGATCAGGCGGCGAAGGCGCTCGGTCTGACCGTCAAAACCTCCGACGCATTCGCGCGATCCGGCTCCGTTCCCGACGTCGGTACCGGCAAGCAGCTTGAGGCCGCGTTCGACATGCCGATCGGGCAGGTGAGTTCGGCCACAAAGGTCGAGGACAACTGGGTCGTTTACCGAGTCGCCTCACACGATGCGCCGGATCTCGCCGAACTCGCGAAGCAAAAAGACACGATCGAGCAGCAACTGCTCCAAACGAAGCAGAATGCTGCCTTCGAAGCGTTCCACACCGCCCTTGTGAGCCGCTTGGAGAAGGAAGGAAAGCTCACCATCAATTCCGATGCTGTGAATCGCCTGACGCATCCGGCAAGCTCATGATGCCTTTGTAAGTTATAGTAAATGAAAGGCTAAGTAGAGACTTGCCCGCCCACCCCCGACTCAGCTAGAATTGGCTTTCCGCAGAGCCTGCCCCGAAGCCAGCGGGGTTCTGATGCGCAAGACGGGAGCCCAACCCCCGACCTGCACCAGTGCTTGGCGCCCTTTCCTGAGGAGAATTCTTATGTCGATCAAGAGGTCAAAATCGCGCAGGCTTCAGGTTTTGCCCGGGTCCGCGAACGCCCGGCGACAGTCTCATCGGGCCGCGTCCAGGATTTCAGATAGCAGCAAGGTGAGGAACACGACGTCTATGAAGACCGCAGCCGGAACGAGCGACTATGAGTGCGCCATCGAGAGGAATCAGAACGGCAAGTATAACGTGCGCATCCGGGCCATTTTCGGTGGCCAAGCCGGTTGGAGCCTAACGCTCTATTTCCTGGCGTCTTCCTTCAACGCCGCGATGAAGAAGCTCGAAGAATCGCTCCAGCTCCTGCAGAAGAATGAAGACCGCCTGCGTTTCTGGAGCATCGAGCGGAGCGACGACCCCAACATGGCTGGCGATCTCCTCCAGGAATCCGGCATGTGGATTGACCGTCGCCGGGAGTTCCCTCGAAAGACCGCCGAGCTGAACGTGGCTCGCGGCCGGGTGGTTCCGGCCTCGATGCTTGCAGCGCTGCGCCGCACTCTCGCCGACTCCGTTGCCGACGAACGCCCGGTCCACTTCCACGACCGCGCCGCCCTGGCAGGCGACTGATCGCGCGACATCCGCGCCCCTACTTGCCGCGGAGAAGGACCTCGCCGTGGGCAACCACCACATCGTTGAGGGAAAGCCGGTACCGGTAGGACCCGGGATTCAGGCCGGCGCGCGGCGTTCCGCTCGAGAGGCGCACGCCGGGCGGCGCCTGAAATATATTTGACGCGAACGGGCAGCGCTGCGGATCGAATTCGATCTTGATGTTTCCCGCGTTCGAAAACCAAGTCACCTGATCGCCCGCGTCGAGCGCCACCACTTCTGGAATCACACCCACCATTACGATTTTTTCAGCGGCCACTCATTTTTCCTGTCTGTTCTTGGATTCAGGCTCGGGCGATTTCCCGCACGGCGGCGGCGATGTCCTTGCCGGAAATCCCAAACGCATCGACGAGCTCTTCGGGTTTCCCGGAATGCGGCATCCCGTTGACGGCCATCAGCCGCGATTTCGACGGCGCCGCACCCGCTTGCGCGAGCGCCGAAAGCACCGCTTCGCCCACTCCGCCCTCCGGCCAGTGGTCTTCCACCGTGATCAGCTTTCCATTGGTGGCGCCGATTTCCCTTGCCAGCGCCTTGCCGTCGATCGGCTTTACGCAGTAGAGATCGATCACGCGGATTGACGTGCCCTGCGCCTTCAATTCATCCGCCGCTTTCAACGCCTCGTGTACCGTGATGCCCGCGCCGATCACCGTTACTTTATCCTGCGCGTTTTGGCGTACCACCTTGAACCCCGGCACCGGGAATTTCTCGTCCTTCGAATACAGGATCGCCGTCTTGGGCCGCGACGTGCGCATGTAGTTGATCCCGGGGCGGCGTGCCATCGTTTCCGCCAGCCGCTCTGTGGAGACCGCGTCGCAAGGATAGAAGACGGCCGAGCCGTGGACGGCCCGGAACATCGCCAAATCCTCAAGCGCCATCTGCGAAGGACCATCTTCTCCGATCGAAACGCCGCAGTGCGACCCGCACAGATTGATGTTGCTTCGGCTGATCGCCGCCATCCGCACCTGGTCGTAAGCCCGCGAGAGGAAGCATGCGAACGTATCGGCGAATGGGACCTTGCCGCATGCGGCGAGTCCGACGGCCACGCTCACCATATTCTGCTCGGCGATATAGCCCTGAATGAAGTGATCGGGAAACGCCGTCTGGAAGATCTCGGAGAACGTGGAATTTTTCACGTCGGCCGAAAGCGCCACGATATGCGGATTCACCGCCCCGAGGCGTTTGAGAGCGAAGCCATATGCCTCGCGCGTGGCGACCGGCTTTCCGTCAGGGTAATCCGGAGCAGCCGGCGCGGGGAAATCAGGAGGCGTGGGCAGGGACGCACGCGCGTACGATTTTCCCGGGTCGGGCGGCACGTCGATCGTCTCGCCGATTTCCTTCAGCGCGATCGCCAGCTCTTCCTTCGAGAAAGCCTTTCCGTGCCAGTGTTCCTTGCCGGCGGCGAAACTGATGCCATGTCCCTTGATGGTGCGCGCGAGGATCGCCTGCGGTTTGCCCTTCGTAGCCTTCGCACGATCGAGAGCCGCGAGCACCGCGGCCACGTCGTGCCCGTCAATCACCTCGGTGGCAAATCCTTCGGCTTCGAATTTCTTCCGATAGATCTCCATGTCGTGCCGATACATGGTCGGCTCGCTCTGCCCGAGCGCGTTCACGTCGGCGAATACGGTGAGGTTATCGAGCTGGTAGTGGCCGGCAAACTCCGCGGCCTCCCAAACCTGCCCCTCGGCCATTTCGCCGTCGCCCAGCAGCACGTAGACGCGAGCGGCGGTCTTGTCCATGCGCGCGGCGATGGCGATCCCCGAGCCAACGGAAAGTCCCTGGCCGAGCGAGCCGGTGGCGGCGTCGACGCCCGGAATGCGCGGAGTCGGATGGCCCTCAAGTTCGCTCGAGAATTGCCGCAGCGTCATCACGCGCGATTCGGGAAACAACCCCGCGTCCGCCAGAGCCGCGTACAGAATGGGAGCGGCATGCCCCTTCGACATCACGAAGCGGTCCGAGTCCTTCGAGTTCGGATTCTTCGGATCGATTTTCATTGCGTAGAAGAAAATTCCGGCCATCAGTTCGGCGGCCGAGAGGCACGAAGTGGGGTGCCCCGACCCGGCGGCGGTCGTGGACATCATCGAAAGGATCGAGAGCCTGCGCGCTTTTTCTTTGATCGTATCGATCGTGGCGGCGGAAGGTCCTGCGGCAGAAGTAACGCTCATCGGGATGGCTCCTTTGCGGGAGTGGGGTTCGAAACAGGGATTCTACCCTGTTCCGACGTAGTCCGCGAGCCGCAATCCAGCGTCTCGGGGGTGAATGGTTTGATGGGTTTCGTCCGATTTTCAGGCGCTCTTCGTGTGTCGATCAGTATCAGCACGGGCCTTGTGTTTTCTGTGAGTTTCAGCGATTTGGAATCGCCGTCGTGTCGATTAGAAACCGCGCGTTGGATGCACCAAATCGGCGCACGGTCTAATTATTGGCAAGCGACCCCATTCTTCTGTGCTCAGCGCGTCTCCAACCTCGAATTGCAAAGCTCCGACTTCTATCTCAGGCTGGCACGTTGCGAGCGAGAGCGCAAGAGGGCAGTTGTAGGGAACTGCTCGCGCGACGGATTCACCCGTGCGAAATGCGGTATTCTTATAAGGTGGAACAAGTTGAGACCGTCGAGAAAATCGCGAAAGCGAGCGACGCAGTGGCTGCGGCGCAATGGGGCGAACGCTCTTCGGCCCGCATGGATCCCTGGCCCTCGAAGACTCCATCTGTATCCAACCTTGTATTGGATCTCGGAAGGAGTTCCTGGGCCTGGCTTCATCTGCTGAGTCTGGACGCGCCTCTGGTTGCGGTCCTGTGGCAGTTGCTTTTCACGAAGGCATTGCGCGTGCATCTCCCGCCGGTCGTGACGCTCGTGACCGCTTTGGCGATTTGGCTCATTTACGTCGCCGACCGGATACTGGATAGTTATCAGGAGGGAGAAACTTCCGAAGAGGCGCTACGGCACCAATTTTATCGAGCGCATCGGCTCGCTTTCCTGGCCCCATTCTTCACCGTTCTCCTGGTGACCGGCTGGATGGCGGGCGCCGATCTCGGATTCAAGACGTGGCGCGATGGCTTGTTGCTCGCGACGATTGTCGGCGGATATTTCGCCGTTGTTCACGTGTTGGGCGGCCGCGCTCGGAAGTGGTTTCCGAAAGAGATCGCGGTGGCGGTCCTGTTTGGAATCGGGACGTTTATGCCGGTGAGCGTGCGGCTCCAAGAGCTCGATTTCACATTTCTGCTGCCTTTCCTGTTGTTCCTGGGCGTGCTCTGGATGAACACTCTGATCATCGAGTACTCGGAATGGGTCGCGCTGCGTGGGCGCGCAACAGACCGCCCGCACGAGTCGACAATTTTTGCCGGACAGCACCTCGTGGCTCTCGGAATGGGCGTGGGAATTCTAGCGCTGTGCGCCATGGCAAGCGGTCTGTTCCTGCTGACTCGTCCAATCCTGCTTGCCGAGGCGCTGAGCGCATTGGCGCTGACACTGCTTGCCTGGAAGTGGCGGAGGATTTCGTCTTACGCTGTGAGGGTCATCGCCGACGTGGCTCTGCTCACGCCGCTGCTCCTGCTTCTTTTTCTTCGAAGATAGATCCCTTCATGCGGCGGCCCTAAGCACCGGGCTTCGTCAGCTCCTTCACGAGATAGATGATCTGGCCCGTGTGGTGATAGGCGTGAGCCGCCATGCGCATGAAGACGCTGAAATTCGTGTTGGAGTGCGGTTCCGTGGGATCGGAGTAGGACGCGACGAGATTCTCCGGGCTTTGTTTGCGAATCGTGGACGCAACCATTTCGACGGCACGATCGAAATCCGCGAGCACATCTTCTTTGGCGCGGCGCGATGCATCGCTGAACTCGAGCGGCCGGTTGCGAACGTAGCCCGTCCCGGCGATCCGCGCCCCGATGTAATGATTCAGGTTGCCGGTAAGATGCAGCAGTAGATGACCGATGCTATTGCCGTAAGGGAAGGGCCGCGTCCAGAGCTGCTCGGTTGAGACGGGCGAGACCCATTGATGAACGCGGTCGCGAACCTCTTCGTAGTAAGCCGCGAGCGTGGACGTAACGGTGGGCGCGAGTTCCGGCATTCGCTTCTTCTCCTTATGATTGCAGCGGAGAGTATAGCAGCGGCATCACAATCGCCAGAGGGAGGTGTGATATCCTCCCCGCTTGGACAGCTTGGAAATGAATTGGGAGGCAGACCATGGCAGCACCGAAAATTCTGATTTTGACGGGCGATGCGGCCGAATCGCTCGAAGTGATGTATCCATATCAGCGCCTGCGAGAAGAGGGCTACGACGTAAAGATTGCGGCGCCCAAGAAAAAGAAGCTTCACTTCGTCGTGCACGACTTCGACCCGGGCTACGACACTTACACCGAGAAGCCCGGATACAGCTGGGACGCCGATCTTGCTTTTGCTGACGTGAATCCGGCGGACTACGCGGCGTTGGTGATTCCAGGCGGAAGAGCGCCCGAGTATATTCGCAACGACACCGACTGCAAGCGTATTATCCAGCATTTTTTCCAGCAGGATAAGCCAGTCGCGCAGCTGTGCCACGCGCCGCTCGCGCTGCTGGCGGCGGGCGTCTTGAAAGGCAAGCGGACAGCGGCATATCCGGCGCTCGAACCCGACGTGCTCGCAGGCGGCGCCGAGTTCGTGAATTCGGATGCAGTGATCGACGGGCAGATGGTTTCGGCGCGCGCGTGGCCCGACCATCCGGCGTGGATGCGCGAGTTCATGAGGATATTGCGACAGAAGGCGCCGGTGCAGCAGAGCGCGTCGGCCCGATAGACGAAAGGTGATAGAAGCGAGGCGGAGCCCAATGAACGTGAGCGTGAATCTGGCGATGGTGACGACGACGTTCGAGCTGCCCGGATATCGCGTCGCGAAAAATCTCGGCTTGGTGCGTGGAATCACCGTGAGGTCGCGAAGCGTGCTCGGCACGATGGGCGCCTCGCTGCAGACGTTCATCGGTGGAAACATCACGCTCTTCGAAGAGATGTGCGAAAAAGCGCGCGAACAGGCGCTCGAGCGGATGATGGAGCACGCGCTCGAGCGCGGCGCGAACGCAGTCCTCGGCGTGCGGTACGACGCGACCGAGGTGATGCAAGGCGTCACCGAAGTGATCGCGTACGGAACTGCAGTTCAGGTGGAGCGCGCCGCGTAGCGATCCGATTCTCGCGGACATGAAGTGGGAGGATCGATGAAGCAAGCGCTGAGAACTGCAGCTTGCGATTCACGAGCCGCGCCTGGCAGCCTGCGCCGTGAACTACGGCGCATTGCCGACGGATCCGACCGAACTTCAGCAAATCACCGCGCCTGTGCTTGGCAACTTCGGCGCACTCGATCGCGGCATCACGCCTGACGACGTGAACGCATTCCAGAAAACGATGACGCGGCTCGGCAAGAACGTCAACGTCAAGATCTACGACGGCGCGGGCCACGCGTTTGAGAATTCGACGAATGCGACCGGCTATCGGCCTGAGGCGGCCGCGGATGCGTGGTCGCGCAGCGTGGCATTCCTGAATAAAATCTCTGAAGTAACAGCGGCGATTTAGCTGTTGAGGCGGCGCAAAAGTTCCCGGTAGCGCGCGCCGTCGGCCGTTCCCATACGCTTGAATTCCACGCCCATCCCTTTTTTCGAGTCGGAGTAGCGGACAGTTCCCTCGACGCGAACTTCTCCCTCGGGCAGCGCGAATAATAACTTCACCGTAGTTCCGATGGGCGGGGGCGCGGTCGTCGCGACAAAAACTCCGCCCGCGCTGAGATCGCGCACGCGCGACACGGTGCTCGGTCCCGTCGTCTGCCACGACACCCATATCCCCTTCGAAACTTCGGTCCGCGGGTTGCGCCGATTCTCGCGAGTACGAGTGGATGTCATAGACAGCGATTTATCACCGTTTACTAGGTGCGAATAGTATGCCCGCGACCAAAGGGCGGCAACACTTGTTCGCAAACACGTTGAGTGGAATGCAAGGCCCCAGGGACCAGCCCTAATCGCGCCTGATGATACCAGAAAGACTGTAGAAGGCGTCTGGATCGGTTACGTTTCTACCCCGCTCTGGCAGTCCCCCAGGCGGACAATCTGCGTCACCCCAGCAACTGACTGGCAGATCATGAGTTACGCTGCCGCAGCCATGGCCGAATACATGCACAAATGGGCACAGACAACGCGCGAGTCCATCGCAACTCAGGGCCCGTGAACGAGGGCGTCAGCGTGACACAGAACTCGAACTCCATGAGCGCATATTTTCGCGACGAGGGCTTTTCATTAATCGAGGTGATGGTGGTGATCGTCATCATCGCGGTCGTCTCCGCGATGGCAATCTTCGCATTGCAGCCCTCTCTTCAGAGCGCGAAAGCCGACACGACGATGCGTCAGGTCCTGGACCAAATGCGGCAGGCACGGGAATTCTCAATTGCGAATCGTCGCTACGTCCAAATCACGTTTCCGCTGGTCGCCGGCCAGTACCAGATCACGATGACGGAACTGAACGCTGTGCCGTTCGGCCCTGGCGGAGCAAACGTCGTTCTGAGCACCATGCCGCTTCAACCGCCGTCTACCTTTTACATTTTTCCACATTCGGCGGACACGCCGGACGGGTACGGGAACGCAGCGAGCATCGAGTTCGATGGCACAAACGGCGGCCCTCCTGGAGGAATGGCTTTCCAGAGCGACGGAACCTTGGTCAACATGGCTACCTTCCAACCGATCAATGGGTCTCTGTTTCTTGGAGTTCAAAATGAGCCCGCGACTGCCCGAGCCGTGACGGTGTTGGGAAGCACCGGCCGCGTGCGGGGCTGGAGAGGGACGGGTAACGGTGCCACATGGCTCCAGTTCTGAGGGAGATCCAAACGATGCTGGGAACCAAAAAGCGAAGAGCAGCTGCCGGTTTCACACTTCTCGAGACGATGATCGCCTTGCTCGTCATGGTCGTGGGAGTCCTGGCGTTGGCCGCTACCCTCGCCGATTCCTTGGCCTATATGCAGGGATCGGAAGACAGTTTCATCGCCCAACAGAAAGCGGAAGAAGCCGCTGAAGCGATTTTCACCGCGAAGTACAGCAACAACGCCACGTTCGCACAGATATCGAATAACTCGCTGGCGAATCCCACGGGGTTGTTTCTCACAGGCCCCCAGCCCCTCCTGCAGCCCGGGGCAGACGGGCTGGTCGGCACGGCAGCCGACACAGGGCAGCCCCCAGCTTACATCCTTCAGCCTGGGCCGGATAAGATTCTGGGCACGGCCGATGACGTTCAGTTGCCCCTCTCGAACTTCACCCGCACGATCACCATCACGAATGTTGCGGGAGAAACTAGCTTGCGTCAGGTCCAAATCACGGTCAATTACAAGACCGGGATGTTCAACCGCAATTACACCATGTACACCTATATTTCGGCCTACTAAGGGTGCGAGGATGCGACGCATGAAGCGCCAAAACGGCTTTTCGCTGATCGAGTTGATGGTCTCCTTGGGGATTCTGGTTACCGTGGTGGGCCTTGCCACAGCCGCTCTCTTGCAAGCGGAGCACGCCACACAAGCCATTGCCTATGAGGCAAACACACAGGAAAACCTGCGCGCCGGCATGCATTTCATGATTCGCGATTTGGCTCAGGCGGGCGAAGGTATTCCGGAGGGTGGCATCGCAGTTCCGAATAATGGAACGACTTCTGCGATCATCCGGCCCGGTATGGGCGCGGGTGTTACCTTCCCCAACCCCGCCGCTATTCCTCCGAACTTTGCGGGCGGATTTCTGGCTTTTCCTGCCATCGTGCCGGGATCGGGTATCGGACAGCTAAGCAAGTCGGTCAATCCCGCTACTTACGCGGTGCTCACCGGCAATGCGACCGACGTTATCAACATCCTCTACGCCGACGACGTTCTCGTGGATGGGACGGCCGCCGAGAATCATCTTTACAGCTTTCCGGTGTATCAGCCAACGGGTCCATCCCAAACCTGCAACGCCGGCGCCGCTGCTCCGGGAAACACCGTCCTCAGTCCAACCGGGGCATTCGTGGTCATGGACCCTGCCTGCTTCAAGATGCCGGGTGCCACGAACCCCATCGCAGTTGGCAACCTGATCATGTTTCACAATCAGAATGGGACCGCGCTGGAATACGTGACGGCCGTCGCTGGAAATAGAATCACCTTTGGCGCTGGCGATCCGGCGGGCTTAAACGCCACCGGCAAAGCGTTCGGTACGGTGGCGGCCCTGCAAAATGCGAGCGGGAGCTTGCCGCCAACCACGATCTCTCGCGTTTGGCTGATCAGCTACTATATCGATTCGACCACGAATCCACAGCACCCGCAGCTGATACGTCAGGTGAACTATCCCAATTATCCCGCTGCGGCGCCGGCGAATCCACCTGCAGGCTATCGGGGACGACATCAGAAGATCTTTCCTTCAGTTACGACATAACGGGTTCTTCCGATCCTGCGGGCACATACGCGGACGGGGCAGGAAATGCCCCCGCACCCGTGCCGCCCGACGGCCCCAACCAGATCCGCGCCGTGAACGTTTTCCTGGCAGGCCGTTCGGAAGCATTCGATACGAGCTCGTCCACGCCTCAGTTTTTGCGGAACAACCTGAGCACGCAGGTGAGCATTCGCGGCCTGGCATTCCTGAACCAGTTCGGTACGTCCGCTTCGTCAACGTCACCGTAATTGAAGCATGGAGAAATTTACCAGGCTTCGTTTGTCAAAGGAGATGGCTGTGAGAATGAACCGTGAGAAAGGCGTCGCGCTGATTACATCTCTGATGGTGCTGATCATGGTGTCGGCCATCATCGCGGGAATGTGCTGGATGGTGATGACCGACCAGCGCCTCGGCGGCAATAACCAGGACCGCGAGACCGCGTTTTACGCCGCCGAAGCCGGTATGGAAAAATTGACCGCCGACGTCGGTTCCACATTCTCAGTCAAGGGCTCGCTGTCCTCTTCCGACATCACGACCATCATGTCGGCGCCGCCCACCACGATTCCCGGTGTTCAATTTGTCGACAGCCTCGGTAACTCGTCGTACCTGGTTTCTCCCCTCGTTCCGGTTTCAAGTAATGCCACGATTCTTCCTCCCAGTCCGTACGCCGGGATGCAGGGTTTGATCACACCCTTTACGCTCACTGTGGGCGCGCGGACACCTGATGGAGCCGAGGTAAAATTGGAGCGCGAAGTTCAAGTTGTGGCGATCCCTGTATTTCAGTTCGGCGTCTATTCGGATTCGGACGTAGCATACTTCAACGGACCTACGTTCCAATTTGGCGGTCGAGTTCACACGAATGGCAATCTCTGGCTTTCGCCTAATTCCGGTCCCTTGTACCTTGGCGACAAAGTTACGGCAGTCGGCCAAGTGATCCGAACCAATCTTGAGAACGGTTACGCCGTTAACGGATCTAATTACACAGGCAATGTGACGATTGCTCTTTCGTCCAATCCGAACCTCACGAACGAACCGACGGGTTCTCCCTACACGAATTCTCATTGGCGCGAGCTGCTGACGACTGAAGGCAGCGTCACCGGAACGAGCGTCTACGGAAACGTCAGCACGCACCTCAACCCAATATGGCCCGGTGGCATTGACGGCACCCAGGGGCAATATAACGGCCAACTCGAGACTCAGGTGCCAACACTCAGCCTCACATCGACAGCGCTAAGCGGAATTACGACGCCCATCTCGCTGATTCGTCGTGCGATCCCTGGCGAGAACGTCAGCAACCCGTCTGAATTCGCCGAGCAGTATTTTTCCGAGGCCACTCTGCGAATCCTGCTCGACGACTATCCAACGGGCGTGACTCCCGGATCCTCGGGCGCTTGCCACAATGCCGACATGATGTCGCTTCCTACCGTTACAACGGGGACCGACCCTGTCGATCTATCGACCTTAGCCTTTCCGTCTGCCACGTGGACGAGCGCAACTCCGCCATCGTGGTATACGGGCACTTCCAACGTTCCGTCCGGAGCCCTATTCCCGCTTCCAGTTTCGGGCGCTGCCAGCAACACCGCCTTTACTTCAACCGATGGGTATTGGCTGAAGAACGCAGCGACGACAAAGCCCTATCCAACGATATTGGGCTGTATCAAGATCGAATATCAAACCACCGGTGGCGGCTGGGTTGACTACACCCAGCAGATTCTCAACCTCGGATTCACCGGTCGAGACATTGCCCCCACGGGTTCCTACACAGGATCCGACGGCGCCACCGCAATTGCCTATACGAATCCGGGTACTGACAAACTGCCAACTTTGCCGACGAGCAGTGCTGTCGGATTCCCGGCGCAGGGTCCCAGCGCAGCCGGCACGGCTCCCGCCACGATTCCCGCTGGGTGTACGGATCCAAGTCCCAATGCGATCATTCGCATTGCCCGTGTGCGCGATAATCCCTCCTATATGACCACGGGCAAATGTTTGATAGCCATCAGCAAGACGAACTTCAACGCCACCGACTTCTGGCCGCTGGCGCTCTACGACACAAGAGAGGGAACTTTCCGCCAGGTCAACACCACGCCTGGAGTCGTTTCGGCAGACGGCGTCATGTACTACATCGAGCTCGATGCCACCAACTTGGCGACTTGGCTCAAGAACAATCAATTAAGCCTGGGTCTGAATAACAACACGGGGTTCACGGTTTATTTCTCCGATCGCAGGGGAGAACAGCCCGATCCGAATGCGGGCCTCACGAAGACAGGCTCGTACGGATTCAACGATTTCGTAAACTCTCCGGACGTCACCAACGGTTGTCCGAATGGCACACTCGATCCGGCCCCCGGCCAAGGAGAGGACCTGGAAGGCGACGGCATCCTCCGGACTTACGGCGGTGTCGAAAATCCGCCAGCGCCCACGGCTGACATCCTCCCGGGCCTCTGGAATGCGAGTGGTTACATGAATAACACCGTGCTCGCTTCAAATACGGCGTGCGGAACTCACCCCAATCGGCCCGATGTGACGTATGTGAACGCGCAGTACGCTCGCGAAAACTCTCCAGTGTTTTTCCGCCGTGCTTTGAAAATTGTGGACGGAGAGACCCTGAATCTCGGCACTTCTTGCGGCGCGGTAGCGTGCGGACTCACGATTGCTGCAGAGAATCCAGTCTACATTCAGGGCGACTACAACGCGCCCCCGGGCGGAGCCTTCACCGGAGGTGTTGCCACCGCCGTCGCCGGAGATGCCGTCACCTTTCTTTCCGACAACTGGAATGACGCGAACTCCTTTGTCTTTCCGCAGCACATAGTCAGCGGCAAGATTCGCAACGCCGTTTCGACTGCCTATCGGGTGGCGATCGTATCGGGGAAGGGTATTCCGTTCGTAGAACCCGCCGGGACCGCTCAGGACTACGGGACCGACGGAGGATTGCACAACTTCCTGCGCTTCCTCGAAGGCTGGGGCGGGACGGTCTATTACAGAGGGTCGCTCGTGAGCTTCTTCTACAGTGCTCAGGGCATCGGGCCCTACAAGTGCTGCACCACTGTGTACAGCGCTCCGAACCGCGAATACACCTTTGACGAAAACTTCACTCTCGGGCCGCAGTGGCTGCCCCCGAGAACGCCAACCCTTCGCTCGATCAACACCGTCGGTTTCACGCAACAGATTTTGCCGACGCAGTAGTAGCAATCGATTCTAACCCGCAGCAAATAGAGCGGCTCCCGCACCCTCCCGGGAGCCGCTTCTGTTTTTGCGCCATGCGCATGCGCCGCTGCGTTACGGTCCGGCCGGCAGAATGCGCGGATTAAAATTCGTGTCAACGGGCGGCGTGCTGCAAACAGTCGCCGCATTCGATGCACACAAATCACCCAGCGCAATGCTGAAATCAGCTGGCTGCGCGAGTCCCACCAGCGGCTCCGCGTAGATCAGGTAATTGTGCCCCACGGGCAGCCGCTCGATATCGAATGAGCCGTCGAACTCAAGCGACGAAGTCGCCGCATTGCACGTCCAGCCTCCCAGCGTTCCAGCAATCACGGCCCCCGTGTCGCTATTCACCGCGACCACATGCGCGCCGAAGATCCCAGTGATAAACGCACCCGGCGACGGCGCCGCAAGAGTCGCGAGCGCAAACGGATTTGCCGGCACCACGCGCCCGCTGATCCCGCCGACGTTCACGGTGTCGTCCGGATCGGGATACAGCACGCGAATGCCGGTGCGATCGTCGTCCGAAAGCGGGCCGTCGGGCGCCTCCGCCGTCGGCCGGTCGCCGAGAAACTGCCCCTCCGGTGGGGCAAAGGGAAACATGATCGCTCGCCACACCGCCGAATGATCGAAGCCGAACCAGTGCCCGATCTCGTGGATCAGCAGCGACTCGAGATCGTACGCGCCTTGTCCCTGCGGCGTGGCGAGCGCGGCGGGAGTCGCGAACGTCGCCTGGCCATCGTTGCGAAAGAGCGTGTCCGCGTCGAGGATCTGCCCCGCGAACAACGCCGGCGGCCCGGAGCCGACCGATGCGCCGGGCGCGTTTGCGGTAATCACGCGCGTAAACGCCAGCACTCCGCTTGTGAATCCCATGCTTGATTGGTTGAAGCAGATGGTGTTGAGCCCGTCGATGTTGCTTTCCCCGTCGTTCGTGCACGAATCGGCGGCGCTGACGCGCGTGAGCGGACCGATCAATCCCGGATAGCTCGTGGAGTTAAACGTCGTGCCGGTCACGCCCGACCACGCGGCGAACGAATCGGTAATGGCCTGCTCGATCTCCGTGAGCTGCGCGCCCGATCCCGCCGCCGCGGCCGTGAGCACCGTCTGCGGCGTCAGCGAAAGCGACGTGCTCCATTGCCGGTCGAGCGGTGCCGATACCGACAGATTCCATCGGTCGAGCGCCGGACAGCCGCCCGATTGCGGAACCGTTGAATCCATCAGGTAGCCATCCGCCGGCCGCGCCGAAATCGCGCTCAGCGCGAGAAGAACGGATGTAGCGATGGCGACCTCGCGTTTCACGGCTGTCTCCCCGCGTCGCCCCGCAACGCGGCCTCCACGCGCGACCGCAACGTCGCAATCGGAACATCGCGAATTCCCGTGGCCTCGAATCGCCGCGTCGCCGGATCGAACACGGGGAACGCCGCGGTATCCTGCACGGCCACCTCGTTGCCGGCGTCGCGGCGAATGCGAAACGTGCCTTGCTCCCAGCTCACTATCGAAAAATCGCTGCGCGGCGTACGCTCGAGGAATAGGATGACATCCTCGCCCGCGGAAAATCGTGGCACTCCGGCGACAGAAGACGTGATGTTTCCAAGGCGACCGCCAAGCAGCCGGACCGAGATTTGCGAAGGCGCCGAACCGCTCCACGCCTCCTCGACCCGGAAAGACGTAAACGTCCAGATCTCGCCCGCGTCCCAACCCGTCGATTCGCCCACGCAATGCGCCCGTACGATCAGTTGCGCCGCATGGGACATTTGAGCGAGCGACATCCGCATCAAAGTCGTGGCGCCGGTGGGCTGGCACCCAGCGAGCGTGAACAACAGCATCGCTCCGAAGATCGGGCGCAGCGCTCGTTCCAGAAATATTTGTAGCCGTCGCATCATGGTGTTCACCTCAAAGAAATTTAATCTCGCATTCTGTTCATTTCACTTCGAGCATTCCGGTCGCCACAGCGCGGTCGTTGTTGGGTGTTGTGATGAAGAGCGTGCGCACGCCGGGAAGAGTCGAGCTGCTGATTTGCAGCGTGAGATCGATCATGTTGGGGAAAAGCCCGCTCACAGCCGAGGCGGTGATGCCGATGTCGCTCGCGTTTGGCGCCGCGCTCGGCCCGCTGAACGCGTAGGTGAACGTCGGATCGAGCCCCGTGCCGTGCACGCAGATGCTGACGCTAGTCGAGCCGGAGGAAGGCCGCGTCACGGTAAGCGGCGAGCCTTGTACGCCGCAGTTGTTCCCGCCGGTTAGGAAGCCGATGAAGTCGACGTTGATCGGCGAGGATGCAGCGGCGGTCGTCGCCTCGACGACAACGATGTCGTTCCCGGTCGCGACCGGCTCTCCCGGCGTGAGCGAGATCGTGCCCACCGAAACATCGAACGGCACGATCGCGAATGGCACGGGATTTGAAAGCGCGGGCGAACTGCCCGGATTCTGCACCTGCACCGTAAGCGCGCCGGCAGCTGCCACATCGGACGGATTCAGCACCGTGGTGCAAGCCAATGTCGTGGCGCAGGTTGTCGTCCGTGCTGCGCCGTTGATTAAAATCACGGAAGCCGCGCTGCCGCTGCCCGCCACGAAACTCGTCCCTTGCACCGCCAGCGAAAAGCCTTCGACCGCGCCGGCCATCGCGCTCGACGGCAGAAGCACCTCGATCGTAGGTCCGCTCAGGACGGCGACTGTCGCCGAAGCAGACTTCGTGGGATCGGCCGCGCTCGTCGCGACCACGGAGATCGCATTCGGAGACGGAGCGGCGCCGGGGGCGGAGTAAAGACCGCTTGCGCTTACGGAGCCGCAGGTGGATCCGGCACAGCCCAGGCCGAGCGCGGCGCTGCGCACAGTCCAATTGACGCTCGTGTTACCTGCGCCGGTGACGCTCGCAAAAAACTGTTGCGTGCTCAGGGATCCGCCCGATGCGGGCACAAACGCATATGTGGGCGAAATCGTGACGCGGAAGAGTCCTGACGATGGGGAAATCGTGATCGCCGCCATGCCAGTTCGCGAAGGATCGGCGTGGCTCGTCGCCACCAGCGTGACGGGATTGGGAGATGGCACTGTCGCCGGCGCAAGGTAATCGACGCTGCCCGATGTGGGCCCGGTAGGGGCGGCGCACGGGCTCGTCCCTGGCTGACAGATTTGCCCAAGCGCGGTGTTGCCGTTCAGTACGCCCTCGACCGACCACGTAACGGCAGTGTCGGATGTATTCCCCACCAGGGCGGCAAACGACATGCGCTGGCCCGTCAAGACTGCGGCTGCGGGCGGCGACACGCTCACCGTCACACTGCTCGTGATCGTGACTGTCGCGGATTCAGTCGTCGAGCCGCCGTCGGTCACCGAGCTTGCAGTCGCGTGGATCGTGACGGGATTGTTGGCGGGAGTACTTGTGGGCGCCGTGTAGGTGACGCTCTCGGAGCCGGCAACGGTGATGGTCCCGAGGCTGGAATTGCCATTCGCGATTCTGTTCACGTCCCAAGTAACGGTCGCTCCTGCCGCGAGGCAGAACGACGCGGCAAACGACTGCACCTGGCCGAGCCCCACACTTGCGGATGGAGGCGAGATCCAATTTGTTGCCGTGCAGGTGATCGTCAGGCTCGCACTTCCGGAGGCCGAAGTGTCCGCGACACTCGTTGCCGTCACCGTCACCACCGCGGGCGATGGCACAGCGGCAGGCGCGGTGTAGAGCGCCGTCGTTCCACTGCTGGCCGCAATCGTGCCAATCGTCAAATTGCCGCCGGGCACACTGTTGACGCTCCACGTGACGTCGGTCGACGCGCCGTCCGCGCCAGTTACGGTCGCCGTAAAAACTTGCCCGCCACCGGTAGGCACGCTCGGCGACTTAGGGGAAACGGTCACTACAATGTTCGGCGGAGGGGGAGCTGGCGGTGGGGACGATGACCCTCCGACCGTGCCGGCGCACGCAGATTGAAGAATCACGTAGAGGCAAAGCCCCGCGAAGTATAGAACCGGCAAAGCGTTTCGCGTCGCGCGCGAAGTCGTGCGCCCGCGCGCTACTGAAATTGCGCCGACGCCTTCGTGGGCAATCGATTCGCGCATACACCACGGGGAAGGCAAGGGATGTGCCAGAGCGGAGCAGATCGAGCGGGAAGTCTTCGCCGCGCGGTTTCCTCGCGACCGATTCGCTTAAGTTCTGATTCGATGCAGGGTTAGTTGGATCGCGGAACAGTGCGGATCTACGTGGGGGAATTCGCTCGATTCGCCCGCAGCACAAATGCTGTGCCACAACGGAACCGGCGCGTGCCGGATTGGGCCGCGTCAATCCTTCGCGACCACAGCCTGTAGCGCAGCCTCAAGCGTCTCGAAGCGAAACCGATACTGCATCGCGGCCAGTCGCGCCGGAATCGCTCGCTGGCTCGCGAGCAAGAGGGAGTCGGCCATGTCACCGAGAATCATGCGCAGAGCAAAGGCTGGCACCGGGAACATCGCCGGGCGATGCAGCGCACCCGCCAGGATCTGCGTGAATTCCGAGTTGCGCACCGGATTCGGCGCCACCACATTCCACGCGCCGCTGAACCGCGCATCCGCGATAGCCGAACGAACGATCGCAACCGCGTCCTCGAGCGCAATCCACGACATCCATTGATCGCCGGTGCCGAAGCGTCCGCCCAAACCGAGGCGAAACGGCAGCAGCATGCGCGGCAGCGCTCCGCCGTCCTTCGAAAGGATCAATCCGAAGCGAAGAATAGCCGTGCGAATGCCGCTCATCTCCGCTCGCGAAGCCTCGGCTTCCCAATCGCGGGCGAGCAGCGCGAGAAAATCCGCCCCGGTGCTGCTCGATTCCGTTAGGATTTCGTCGCCGCGGTCCCCGTAATAGCCGGTGGCGGAAGCGCACACAAGCACCCAAGGCTTGGCGCGCAAATTTCCCAGCGAATCGACCAGCACCCGCGTCGTATCGATTCGGCTGCTGCGAAGCAGAGCCTTTCGGGCTGGCGTCCAACGACCGTCGGCGATGCTCGCGCCGCTCAGATGCACCACGGCGTCCGTGCCCTCCAGGCTCGCGGTATCCATGCTCGCCGCCATCGGATCCCACGACACATCGCCTGCGGAAAGCGTTCCGCCGGGACGCACCAGCCGCACGACGGTATGTCCTTCTTCGCGAAGTACGGTCGTCAGAGTCTTACCGACGAGCCCGGATGAGCCCGAAATCAGGATTTTCATTTTTCGATTTGGCTGCTTGCTTCCCGCAACCCGCCCCGGTCCTAACCACCAAGCTACGGATCAAGGTCGGGAGCGTCAAGCCAATAAGGCATTCACTTAGTGGACCACGCAGACGCCGCAGCATGCATCACATGCGTTGTAATGCTATAGAATCGGTACGTTCATAGGCGGCGTTCAATATGAACGTTTCTAAGCCACACAAATATCTCGTTGCGCTTTCAGCGAGCTTGCTCTCCCTTTCGCTTGGCATCGCGAGCAGGGCGCAGGTTCTCGAAAGTCTTACGGGCTTCTCGTCCGCCCACGTCGAGGCGGAGCGGCAGCTCGAGCGAGAGTTTCGCCTCATCCCCGACGCCGACCACGCCGAAAGCGATCTGCGCCACCTCACCAGCCAACCCCACATGGCGGGCACGGAAGCAAGCCACCAGATCGCCGAATGGCTGCGCGATCAATATCAGAGTTACGGCTTCGACGCTCAGATCGTGAGCTACAGCGCCTGGCTGCCCGAGCCGCGCGACGTCGAACTCGAGCTCGTGAAGCCCGAGGCCCGAGCGCTCGCGACGCCCGAAGCGCCCTACGATGGCGACCCCGATACCTACGACCAGCGCGCCGTCCGTGGATTCAACACGTATTCTCCCTCGGGCGAAGTCACCGCTCCCGTCGTCTACGCGAACTACGGAACTCCCGATGATTACCGCGAGCTGGCTCTGCTCGGCGTAAGCGTCGAAGGAAAAATCGTCCTCGCGCGCTATGGCGAAGGCTATCGCGGCGTGAAAGCCAAACTCGCGGAGCAGCACAAGGCCGCCGCACTCATCCTGTATTCCGATCCCGAGGAAGACGGCTACACGGCAGGCACGCCATATCCCGAGGGCCCGTGGCGGCCGATGAGCAGCATTCAGCGCGGTTCGATCCTCTACACGCAGATTTATCCGGGCGATCCGTTGACGCCCGGGGCTGCATCCGTGCCGGGCACTCAGCGTCTCGCGCCCGCGGACGCTGCGAGTCTTCCTCGCATTCCCACAATGCCGATCAGCGCGGACGATGCAGCCGTCATCCTCCAGACCCTGCGAGGCAAGCGCGTGCCGCGCGGCTGGCAGGGCGGCCTCCCATTTACCTATCGCGTCGGCGGCGCGAGCAGCACGCAGGTTCACATGAAAGTGGTAATGGATTACGCCCAGCGCCCGCTCTACGACGTGATTGCCACCCTGCACGGCACCTCCGACGACCAATGGGTGATTCTCGGCAATCATCACGATGCCTGGGTCTTTGGCGCCGCCGATCCCGGCAGCGGAACGGCCGCGATGCTCGAAACGGCCCGCGCTCTGGGCGCGCTCGTTCGCTCCGGATGGAAGCCGCGCCGCACGATCGTCATGTGCCATTGGGATGGCGAGGAGCCCGGCCTCCTCGGCTCTACCGAATGGGTCGAACAGAATCGCGCCGAGCTGCAAGCGAAAGCCGTCGCCTACATCAACGCCGATGTCGGCGTCGCCGGCCCTGACTTCGCCGCCTCGGCAACGCCGTCGCTCAAGGATCTCGTGCGCGACGCAACGCGTGAAGTCGCGGACCCTGACACCGGCGAGAGCGTCTACGACGCCTGGATCGATTCCAGCGAGAATGCTGCGCAGAAGGTTTCCGCGACGGGGCGGCAAGCGCCCAAGCCTCAGTGGGCTCCCAAAGCCCCGGTCGGCGATCTCGGCGCCGGCTCGGACTTCTCCCCGTTTTTCGATTACGCGGGAATCCCGTCGATCGACATGGGCTTCGGCGGCGACTACGGCGTCTACCACTCGATTTACGACGACTTCTACTGGATGAAACATTTCGGCGATCCCACGTTCGGCTATCACGTCGCGCTCGCCCGAATTCTCGGCACGGTTGCGCTCCGCCTCGACGAAGCGGATATCCTGCCGTTCAATTACTCCAACTACGCATCGGCCATCGAGCGAAGCGTCGCCGACCTCGAAACCCGCGCCATGCACCAGTCGCAGGCAGCCGCCATCCTGAAACCAGTCGAACAAGCCTCGACGCAACTCGCCGCGTCCGCCACGCGCGCCGAAGACGCGTTGCGCGCGATTTCCGCCGCGCCGCCCGATCCGGCCACCGAGGAAAAAATCAATCGCGCCCTCCCCGAGGTCGAACAAGCGCTCCTGGCTCCGGACGGCCTCACCGGCCGCCCCTGGTTCAAGCACACGGTCTACGCTCCGGGCGCCTACGCCGGCTACGCCTCCGAAATGATGCCCGGCGTCAGCGACGCTCTCAACGACAACGATACGGTCACGCTTCGCCACGAGGCCGATTCACTTTCCGCCGCGCTACTGCGCGCCTCGGCCCGCCTCGACGAAATCGCTCACCTCGCTCGCCAGACCTCGGCCCCCGCGCTCGAGGGCCACTAGCAACGCTTGCATCGGACTTCGTTCGAGCAGCGGAGTTTTGGCGCGTACGTGAGATGAGGGAATCCTTGCAGCCCGTGGCTCTCAGTTCTCGCCGAACGAACGGAAGCGCCGCGAGATGAGGGTGGAAGCGCGAGCCTTCAGGCTCGCGAAAAAGCGCCCCGATAATGCGGCTTTGGCCTCCGGAAAAAAGCGCGCGCGCTGTCATCCCGAGCGAAGTCCCGCGCGCCTTTGCTGTTCCCGCGGTGTGTGCGGGCGCGGGACGCAGCGAGGGATCTGCTGTTGGCTGAATGTCCGATGGAAACCGGCAGATTCTTCGGGCCCTCCTGCCGGCGAGGCAGGCAAAGCCCGCCTGCCAAACGACGGTTCGGCATTTTTTCAGCAGCCTCTTTAGCCGCGGCCCTTTGCTACGAGCGACCGACAAACGGCCATGGCTCGCACCAGCGCGGAACGTGCGACACAAGTTAGCCCCGCCCGGAAAGGCGGGAAGTTGAAACTCCGAAACGGCGGCCCTCCTCTAGGAGGCCGTTGTATCCTCCCTACGAGCGACGCTTACTGCCGGAAGATTACCTTCAGGCCGCGGCGCCAGTTTTCGACCAGTCCGATGCGCGTCACTTGGATTTCTTCCGAGAAATATCGCACGAGCGTCGCGGTGGCTGGATGGAAATGCAGGCCGGGGGCCGCGAGCCAGATTAGCGGCGGCTTGGGATCGAATTCGAGTCCTGCGAAATAGCCGTAGCGCTGAAAATCGCCGTTGAGCTGATGGCGCCGGACGCGCAGCCAGTAGTCGAGCGCCTGCATCGGGAGCTGGATATCCTCGCTTGCCTTCAGCTCGATCACCACGAGCCGGCCGCGGCGCGTGATGCCGAGCAGATCGATCACGCCGCGGTCGCCGGCTGAAAGCGCGGGAACCTGCGAATACAAATGCGCGGGATCGAGCTGCGCGTCGAGCCGCTCCGGTTCTTCGAGCACGAGCGTTTCGAGCCAACGCTCGGGGGCGGCGCGATAGAGCGAATGCTTCGCATCGCTCGCGAGCGGGCTGCGATGCAGGACGAGCTGGCGCGCGAGCTGTTCGAGCGCGGGCGCCGCGTTGCCGGTCAATCGACGCAGCTTGTCGCCCAGACCGAAGCGAACGCCTTCGCGCGACCAGCGCGCAAATTCCAGCCCGTGAAAGGAAAAAGTCACTTCTTTAGCGCCCGGCAGGACGTTTGCGCGCATGTGCCCGGCCGCCTCGCCAAGCATCGGCGCAAGCTGCGGAATGCTTTCGACTCTTTCACGCGCCGCCGCGAGAGCCGACTCCACTTCGCGGCGCATTGTGAGCCAGCTTTCGAGGTTCCCCGCCTCGGATGTGTTCCTCTTTTCGAGCCGGCCGTCGCTTTCGTGGAATTCGTAGATCTCGGCGCGTGCCGCCGAGGAAAGCGCCGCCACGCGCGTACACAAAGAGCGGCCCGTGCCCGCTGGAACGAACAGCCGCAATCCCTCGACGCCCTGGCGGTAGGAGTGCCCGCGCACCCAGTCGAGCCAGAGAATCGCGAACGCCAGAATTCCGTCGATCGTGGCGGCGCTTTCGCGCGGCGAGACGCCGAGAAAAGCCCACAAAAGCCCGGCCTCGCGCATGCGGCCGCGCACGTAGAGGCCGGAGAAGGAATGTTCGAGATCGGGAGCGGCGGAGAGCGAATCGATTTCGGCGTCGGGGAAACGCTCGATCAGGAAGCGCTCGAAGCGCGCGCGAAACTGTTCCCGATTGATGCGGGCGGCGGCACGCGGCGAATCGGTGCGCAGGAATTCGAGGCGTCCCGGCTTCGCGCGGCCGAAGCGCTGCACATCGAGGACGATGCGATCCTCGGATTGTTCGCGAACGCGGAGGATGCGGCGGGTGAGATTGCGTTCATCCGACCAGAGATGAACGAGCGGATTGCTGCCTTCGGCGCGCAATTCGCAGCGCAGGCCGGTGAGCTCCGCGAGCCACTGGCCGTCTTCGCGGACTTCCGCGCTGCCGGAAGACGCCATCGCGTCCAAGGCCCGATCGAGCTCGGCCCAATCATTCATAGACAAACCGTCCAGCGTTTAGAAAACAGTGTTGCGCGCTACTCGAGCGCGAGCCCGGTGACGCGGATAGAAGGATACTGCTGATTCCAGCTGGAGGGAATATCCCTTTCGATGGTGACCTGGAAATCGCGCTGCTGGCCCGGAGGGAACGGGCCGCCGATCGGATCGACCACGCGCTGGGTCTCGCGCAAGATCACCTGATTGAACTGGTCGTGGAATTCGATCGTGACTTCCACGGCGCGCACGGTGCGGGCGCCGTCATTCGAGATCTTTCCCGTCGCGTACGTGAATGTCTGATTGAGAAGATTATCCGCCTGCGACAGCTCGATATCGTGGAAGTGAATGTTGGGCGCGTAGGTTTGTTCGGCGGCGCCAAAGGGCAGCCGCGTCTCGGCCGCTGGCTTTTTCGGCTGCGTGGAATGCGTGAGCAGAAGCAGGCCGGCGAACAGTATCAGCACGATCACCGCGCCGACGGCGAACGCGGCGGGAAATTGGCGCCTTTCGCGGCCGCCGCCGTCGACCTCGGAGTCCATCGCGTTGTGTTCTTCAGCTGCCAAAGGAAAGCCGCAGGATCAGAGGCTCGGGAAGTCCGGCGCGACTCATCCGGCCTTGTACGTCTTCGATGTCGTATGGAATCCGCCAGAATGCGATGGATTTCGCGTCGAGATCCGCGATCGCAAAACCGGCGCGAGGATCGCCGTCGCGCGGCTGGCCGATCGAGCCTGGATTCAGCAGGTAGGTGGTGCCCTGCTCGACCGTAAGAGTGGCGAACTCACGGCCGCCGGATGGCTTGAAATGCAGGAGCTCGACATCCTCGCCGCGAAGAGTAAATCCGCCCTGCAGGTGCGTGTGGCCGAAAAATGTTACGGGAGTGGGGGCGTTCTGCAGCCCGTCGAGCGCGAGGACGGGCGACAGCACGTATTCGTCCTCATCATGCACGGCGCCGTGGACGATCGAAAAGCCGTCGATCGTCAGCGGGCCCTTCGGAAGATTTTGGAGATACTCGCGATTCTCGGGGCGCAGCTGCGCGCGCGTCCACAGGACGGCGTTGCGCGCCACCGGGTTGAAGTCATCCGGGTCGGCGATGCCGGCGATGGCCTTGTCGTGGTTGCCGCGAATCGTGACGGCGGGCAGCGCGCGAACGCGGTCGATCACTTCGTTGGGATCGGGGCCGTAGCCGACGAGATCGCCGAGGCAGACGGCTTTGTCCCAACGGTTTTTCGCGACGTCGAGGACGGTGTCGAGCGCCGTGAGGTTCGCGTGAATGTCACTCAGGATGAGATAGCGCATTTGGTCGTGATCACCGCAGCCTGCGAATCATATCAGATGAATGGCGTTGTCTCGAATAGGGACAATCGCCGAATCGCGCCTAGCGGATCAACATGGCGTCGCCATAGCTGTAAAAGCGATACCCGGCGTCCACGGCATGGCGATACGCGCGCAAAATAGTCTCGCGTCCAGCGAAGGCCGCGACCAGCGCGAGCAGGCTCGACTTGGGCAGATGAAAATTCGTGAGCAGCTGATCGACGACGCGAAATTCTTTGCCGGGATAGAGGAATATTTTGGCCTCCAATTTGCCGGCCGCAACCGGTTCGCCGCGCCCTTCATTCTTTTCGGCGGCGTCTTCGAGCGCGCGCACGACCGTGGTGCCGATGGCGAGCACTGGGCGCTTCTCGCGGCGCGCACGCGATAAGGCAGCGGCCGTGGCTTCGGGAATTTCATACGCCTCCGCGTGGATCGGATGCTCTTCCAGGCGTTCGGTCCGCACCCGTTCGAAGGTGCCGAGCCCGACATCGAGAGTGATCTCGGCGATCTCGACGCCGCGCGCGCGGATTCGCTCGATGATTTCAGGCGTGAAATGGAGTCCCGCCGTGGGCGCTGCGACCGCGCTGCCTTCGCGGGCAAAAACCGTTTGGTAGCGCTCGCGATCGGACGGGTCATCCTCACGTTTGATGTAAGGAGGCAGCGGAATGTGGCCTAGATGGTCCACAGCGCTGCGAAAGCCGTTGCGCGATGTGAATCGCACGATGCGCAAGCCGTAGTCGCCGCGTCCTTCGACCACGGCTTCTAGTTCGCCATCGCCGAAAACGATGCGCTCGCCCACCGGAACCCTTCTGCCGGGGCGGACCAGCGTCTCCCACGTGTCCTCGCCTAGCTGGCGGACGAGGAGAACCTCGATCGGCGCTTGGAGGAATTCGTCGCGGACGGGATTGTTGCGGCCGGGTGCTTCGGCGCGAATTCCGGCGCGGTGGCCGAAGAGTCTGGCGGGGAGGACGCGTGTGTTGTTGACGACGATGAGTTCGTCGCCGCGCAGAAGATCGGGGAGTTCGCGGAAATGGCGGTCGTCCCAGACCCCCGTCGTGCGATTGAGGAGCAACATCCGGGACGCGTCGCGCGCTTCGAGGGGGCGCTGCGCGATTTGGGACGGCGGGAGGTTGTAGTCGAAGTCGTTGATGTTCATCGGACGGGCACGAAGAAGGGCGCGAATCCTCTTACTACTTGCCGGCGCGTTCGGCTATTTCGGAGACTTCTTGCATTTCCGCGTGGATCAGGCCGTTGGAGGCTAGCAGGGCGGGGCCGCCTAGATGGTAGGGGCCGCCGTCGAGCGCCGTTACTTTTCCGCCTGCCTCGCGGACGAGCAGCACGCCCGCGGCTGTGTCCCATGAGTTCAGGCGAAACTCCCAGTACGCATCGAAGCGGCCGCACGCCACCGAGCAGAGATCGAGCGCGGCGGAGCCGTCGCGGCGCACGCCGTGGGAGCGCAGCGTGAATTCCCAGTAGTAGTTCATGTTCGCGCTCCGCTTGCGCTGGTGCGTGGGGAAGCCGGTGGCGACGAGGCTGGTGGCCAGCTTTTCGATCGACGAAACGTGGATGCGCTGCTCGTTGAGATACGCACCCTCGCCCCGCGCAGCGGTGAAGAACTCATTGCTCACGGGATTGAAAACCACGCCGGCAATCGGTTCGCCATCCTCGCTCAGCCCGATCGACACGGCAAAGCAGGGATAGCCGTGCGCGAAATTCGTGGTGCCGTCGAGAGGATCGACGTGCCAGCAATGTTTCGCGCCCGCGGCGGCAGCCGATGCGCCTCCGCCCTCCTCGGCAATAATCGCGTGGCCCGGAAAGTGTTCCCTGATTCTCGCGACAATGATTGCTTCGGAGCGCTTGTCCGATTCGGTGACGATGTCGACTTCGCCCTTGTAGGAAATCTCTTTCGGGCGGTCAAACTCCCGGCGCAGAACCGCTCCTGCTTCGCGTGCGATTTCGCTGGCTACTTTCAGGTACTCATTCATTCGGGCCGCCCGGCGTGAGGTATTCCTTGCGATAGCGCACTACGTAGTTTCCTTTTACGTCGAGCTGTACGTGGCGGTAAGAGCCGGGCGGAGGCGTCGGCTGCGGGTAATAGCCCAGCAAATACTGCGTGCGGAGCTCGCGATCGATGCGATCGAACATTTCATTGAGCTGGCTCATGTCGTCGAGGATGAACATCGCCCCACCCGTGCTGTCGGTGATCGTGATCAATGCATGCTCTCCCGCGGTGTTGCGGCCGTTCTCGTTCTTCACCGGGCGAATGATGATCGTGTACAGCAGCGTGCCCGAATCGACTGCGACGCGGCGGGCGTCTTCGAATTTCGAGACGCTGGTGGTCTCGCCGCCATCCGTCACGAGGACGATTGCTCGCCTGCGCCCCTCGGGGCGGCGCCGCAGCGCGTTCGAGCCGAGGACGAGCGCGTCGTAGATCGACGTGCCCGAGCCCAGCTGGATATGGCGCACCGCGTCCTGCAGCTTCGATACGTGATCGGAAAAATCGGAGAGCTGCGTGACGGATTCGTCGAATTCGAAAACGCCGAGCGTGTCTCCGGGCCGCACCACCTGCTGGATGAAATGCGCGGCCGCGTCCTCCTCGAACTTCATATCCTTGTAGGCGCTCATGCTCGAATCGACCATCAGCGCAAGGTCGAGCGGGCGGTTGGTCTGCGCCTCGAAGCGCTCGATTTTCTGCGGCACGCCCTCCTCGGAAAGGCTGAACGCGTCTTGCGTGAGATCGGGGATGGGCCTGCCGTTCGCGTCCGTCACGCTGGCCAGAATGTTGACGAGGTCCGTCTGAACGCGGATTGCGCTGCTGCGCTGCTGCCGCCGAGCGCGCAACGGGAGCACGAATGCCGCGCTGCCAAGAACCGCTACCGCCGCCAGAAAAAGAATGCTGCCGTGCCGCACACCGTGTCCAGGGGGCGCCCTCATCTAAGAGGTAGATTCACCCGGCTGTGAAATGGCTTCCTGGGAGGGCAACTCGCCTTCGGCCCAGACGGCGCCGCCGACGAAGTACTCCTTCTTCCAGATGGGAACCGAACGCTTCAGCGTGTCGATGGCGTAGCGGCAGGCGTCGAAGGCCGCGCCGCGATGCGCCGAACTCACGGCGATCAGGACGCTGGTCTCGCCGATTTCGAGGCGTCCCAGGCGGTGGACGATCGCCAGGCGATGGATCGGGAACTTTTGACGGATTTCGGCGCCGATCTCGCGCATTTTGGCGTAGGCCATCGGCTCGTAGGCTTCGTAATCGAGGTAGAGCGTTTGGCGGCCCTTGAAATTGTTGCGGACGAAGCCGTCGAAGACTACCAAGGCGCCGTCTTCCGGGGCTTTCAGGCCTTCGACGATTTCATTGGGGCGAATCTGGTGGCGCACGAGCTGGAAAATGTCTTCGGCGATTGCGGTTTGCTGGCCGCCGCTCACGGGCGGGAGGAACGCTACCTCGTCGCCGTTTGTCAGCGGCGAGCGCCATTGCGCGTATTCCTGATTGACCGACGCGGCGATGGACGGGCGGAAATCGGCTAGCTTGGGGAAACGGCGGCCGTAGCGCTCGAAGAGGTCTTCGACGCGGGCGCCATCGGAGAGGTCGGTCTCCTCTTGAGCGACAC
Organism: uncultured Acidobacteriota bacterium; assembly: GCA_963743335.1. Classification (GTDB taxonomy): domain Bacteria; phylum Acidobacteriota; class Terriglobia; order Acidiferrales; family UBA7541; genus Palsa-295. The sequence continues at coordinate 170,289 of CAVUPI010000001.1, read as the reverse complement.
CTGTGATTTCCTTTAGCTGGCCGAAGAAGAGTACTCGCACGCGCATCGGTTTATTCTAGCGCGCTGCCGCGGGAACTAGAAGCGAGTGGGAGCCGCGTTTTTCCTTTTGCCTCGGCGGATCGCGGCACGGTAGAATGCCCGCATCGGTAGGTCTTCCATTCCGACGCTTTCGGCGTTCGGATGAACCGGGGGGTTGGACAACATGAAGCTCCTCATCGCAGTCCTTGCGTAGGCCGTAGCCGCGGGTCCTTCCCGGCGTTCCCCCGCGGATTCTTCCCGAGTTCTCCTTTCGACTTTTCTAAACTTTGGCTTTTTAGCAGCGTTCGCGTTGCAGCGACATTCTCATGAGGGCTGCAACAGCGCGCAGAAAGCAGCGGATTGCGATGGGTGCAACGGCAGCTCAGCCGGCGCAACAGAGTTTGTGGAGCGAGATCGTCGAGGCGCTTCGAGGATCGCACCAGGATTACACCGCGGGCAATCTGAACCGGGCGATCCTGCTGCTGGCCATCCCGATGGTGATGGAGATGGTGCTCGAGTCGCTCTTCGCGGTGGTCGACGTGTTTTGGGTGGCGCACGTGGGATCGGACGCGGTGGCGACGGTGGGGCTGACCGAATCACTGCTCATGCTGGTGTTCGCGGTCGGCATGGGGCTGAGCCTTTCGACCACGGCGATGGTGGCGCGTCGCATCGGCGAAAAAGACCCCGAGGGCGCCGCGGTGTCGGCCGTGCAGGCGATTTTTCTGGGGCTGACGGTGTCGTTTCTGATCGGCGTGCCGTGCTTCATTTACGCCCCAAACCTGCTGCGGCTGATGGGCGCCACGCCCGACATTGTCGCCACGGGAACCTGGTACGCACGGATCGCGCTGGGCGGCGGGAGCGGCGCGGTCGTCCTGCTATTTCTCAACAACGCGATTTTTCGCGGCGCGGGTGACGCGGCGATCGCCATGCGGCTGCTGTGGGTTTCGAACATCATCAACCTGGCGCTCGACCCTTGCCTGATTTTCGGGCTGGGGCCGTTTCCGCGCCTGGGCGTGACGGGCGCGGCGCTGGCGACATTCACCGGGCGCAGCATCGGCGTGCTGTACCAATTCTATCGGCTGATGAAGGGCACGGAGCGCATCCGCATTCTGGCCAACCAGATTCGGCTGAACGCGGAAGTGCTGTGGCGATTGCTGCGCGTCTCGGCGACGGGCATCGTGCAGTTCACAATCGCGAATACGAGCTGGATCGGGCTGGTGCGCATCGTCAGCATTTTCGGGGCGGCGGCGCTGGCCGGCTACACGATCGCGATTCGCATCGTGATTTTCGTCATTTTGCCGTCGTGGGGGCTGAGCAATGCGGCGGCCACGCTCGTGGGGCAAAATCTCGGCGCCAAGCAGCCGGAACGCGCGGAACAATCCGTGTGGCGGACGGGACTTTACAACATGCTGTTTCTCGGCGGCGTGGGAGTGCTGCTCGGGGCGTTCGCCAGGCCGATCGTGGGCCTGTTTACCAGCGATCCCGCCGTGGTGCCGCTAGCGGCATCGTGCTTGCGAATCGTGAGCTGCGGCAACGTCGGGTATGCGTATGCGATGGTAATGCTGCAGGCGTTCAACGGGGCGGGCGATACGGTAACGCCGACCATCGTCAATTTCTTCGGATTCTGGCTGTTCGAGATTCCGCTGGCGTACTGGCTGGCGATTTCGCGCGGGATGCGCTCGAACGGAGTTTTCGTGTCCATTGTGGTGGCGGAAAGCGCTATCGCGATTGCCAGCGTGGTGCTGTTCCGGCGCGGGCGTTGGAAGACCCGGCAGATTTGAGAGGGCGCTTTCTTTTCTTTGCATTTGTAGCGGCCGCCTCGCTCTTAGGCGGGCGATTTTTCTTCGATATCATACGGCTGGGAAAAGCCAACTTAGGAGATTTTGCCGCTATGACCCGCGTCGGAAGGATACGACAGCCTCAGGAGGCCGGGGCTTCAGGGTCCGTGCGGCATCCGAGAATCTTTGTGGGTCGTGGCTTCCAGCCACGACATAAACCGTACAAAATCTTCGCGGGCTTCAGCCCCTGAAGATCCCGAACGCGGTTGCCACACAGGCTCTTGAGCCCCTGAAGCTCTCAAACCAATTTAGGAGGTTCTACGGCCATGCCCCACTATCCAACCCACAAAGAAAAGTCCAAACGCGCCTTCCGGGCTTACATGGATCTGCTCGACACCGCCGAATGGATCAGGGGCGAGCTGCGCGGCCCGCTCGCATCCTTCGATCTCGCGATGGGAGACTTCCGCGTTCTCGAAATGCTCTATCGCGAGGGAGCCCAGTTCCTGCCGGACATCGCGCGCAAGCGCAAATCGCATCGCCAGGGAATTGACGTGATCGTCGGCCGTCTCGAGCGCCGCGGCTGGGTCCGTCGAGGCATCGTGAAACTTCCCCCGGTCGATTTCGAGCGATCGCACATGGCGAAGTCGACGCGCAACGAGCGCCGAGAAGGCAAACGCGTCACAGTCGCGGGCCTCACGAAATCCGGCAAGAAATTCATGCAGAATATCCTGCCCAACCATTCCAAGCTCGTGCACGCCCTGATGCGCGCCCTCAACGTCACCGAACAGGATTCCCTGAGCCGCCTCTGCCGCAAGCTGCGCGCGGGCGACGTGCTGAAGTTTGTCGCCGAGCTCACGCATGAGGATGCGGAGGATTGAGTTGGGAGTTAGGAGTTACGGCCGGCGGAAACAACTGCCGAGTCCTACAGGCTTGACACTTGCTTTGGCGGCTCTTACTCTCGACGCATGGAAGTGCAACTGACGCCCGATCAGAAAGCCTTTGTCCGCCAGGCGATCGAGAGCGGAAGGATTTCACGCGAGGAAGACGCGGTAAAAGAAGCCCTCTCGCTCTGGGAGGAACGCGAACGCGCCCGCGCGGAGATGCTCGCCTCCCTCGATGAAGCGGAAGCGTCGCTTGCGCGAGGCGAAGGCCGGGTGCTTCCGCCAGAGGCCGCGCGTGATCTCGCAGAGGACGTCAAGCGCCGCGGCCGCGCCCGCCTCGCCGCGGAGCGACAGACGCCTCGCTAGGGGTGCGGCACTCCTTAATTTTCTTGCGGTTTAAACGAACTCCCGCGTGAATGGCTCGCGATTGCTTCGAGGTTGGGCCGCCCGCACGTAGCGGTGTGTGCCGACTGGGAGTTGAACAGACAAAACAAGGCTACTTCTTTGTCGCAGAGGCTGCTGCGGCTGTTCTTGGGAACTCTACCTCACCGTCCACAAGAGTCATCAAGAGAGTTGCATTCTTCTTGACCCAATTGAATGGGATATTTTTGCGGTAGCGCTGGGGATACGGATCGGGATACTCGTCGAGCCACTTCTGGAAAAATTCCTTCATCGAGCTCCCATGAGCGTAGCGCAAGTCGACATGACGCAAGTTATTTCGGTGATCGAAAAACAGGTGCCCGACCTCGGAGTCTCTCTTAAGTTTTCCTTTTCCAGAATTCTTATGATATTGATACTCATAACTGCCACCGTTGAATGCAGATTTAACTTCGTGCTCTGACAAGTCAACGCCGCCGGCCAACTTTTTCCCCAAGTCTCGGACAAGGATGGAGGCGAACACTTCCCAGTCGGAAGTCATCGCTGCGCCGGGCGGGTGCACTCCGCGGGCGCTGTACAGACGCAACTTTCCTTGAAGCGGGCCGTACATATAAGCGTGGAAAAACATGAGGGCCTTCTCGAAATCCAAATCGCTGGGAGGGCCAGCGACCCTATGCAGGTCCTTCTTAGGCAAGGAAGTTCCAGAGCCTTACGCGACCTGTTCGAAGCTCGTACTTGAAACCAACGGCCACAGTAGATGATTCTCCAGCCAGCTGACCACTGGGACGGCGACTCCGTCGCCGAACAGATGGTAAGCATCATTATAAGCGGATGGCAAGGGATAACTGTCCGGTACACCCATGAGCCGGGCGGCCTCTCGCGGCGAAAGCAGACGCGTGCGTACGCGTCCCTTTTCCACGAGTATCACGGTTTGGCGACTGGAGCCACCCACTGGCGTTCGGAGGCACCCGGAGATCCCGTCGAACCGAACTTCCGCTCGCTGAACTATGACGCCGTTCTTGTTCGGCCTGGTGCGTTTGTAGATAGTTCCCACGTGGCGACCGCCCGCGAGCAGTACATCTGAAACTTTCTTGCGGTGTGTCGCTGCCATGAGCCTTAGCAACTTGCTCGTCTCACCCTCATCATGCCAATGAACGCCAGTCGGTCGCTCTTCGATCACCGAGGCAAGCGTTCGGATCGACGCCTTGGGCGCCGGCAATGACCACCAAATCCAGTGCTGTGCCAGAGATTCCGGCAACTGCCTGTGAGCCTTGATCAGCGTCTTCGAGTGCCAAGGTTCCGTCGGTCTCAAGGATGTCAGCCTGGACGAAAGAGGCGCTTTACCGTACACCCCGACCACAAATAGACGCGGTCTAGATTGAGGAAGGAAACGAACTGAGTTCATTGTTAGCGCGCCCACGCGGTACCCCCCTTCCACAAGCGCGTGCACGATCGAGGAAAAGTCTTGGCCGGAATGTGATGTAAGCGTCCCGATCACATTCTCGAGGACGACCACTCTAGGAGCGCGCCCCTCGGCAACCAGCCCATTGATCAATTTCCAAAAAGGGCGAAATGTGCCGCTGCGCTCTCCATCCAAGCCGGCACCATTCCCGGCCAGAGACAGATCTTGGCAGGGGAAAGAAGCCCACGCCAAATCAGGACAGCCAGGCAGATCCTTTGTCGCCAGCCGGGCCACGTCGCTTACTTTCAGCTCGGGCGAAAGGCCAAAGAAAGCCCGATATGCACTCGCCTTTTTTTCGCTGAAGTCGTTTGCAAACGTGCATTTCCATGCTGGACCCAGTCCGAGCCGGGCCATCCCACCACCTGCGAAAAATTCATACCAAAGGCGCGATCTGCGCATGATTATCTTCCTAAGAAACGCGACAGCCGACTCTCCAGACGCTTATTGCCGCGGATTTGGCATTCCCACACCGTCATTAGTCTCCAACCCTTCGACCGTAGCGCACGGGCGTTCCGAAGATCGCGACGAGCGTTCCCGCTCTGCTTACTCCTCCAGTAGGAACGATTCGATTTCGGAAGCTTCCCAGCTTCGCAGCAGTGACCATGCCAAGAACACCCATGCAAGAGGATAGCCTTACGCTGATCCGGTATGACCAAGTCAGGTTTCCCCGGCAAATTGCGAGGACAGCTCCGATAATGGACGCCCATTCGCCTCACAATACTCCGCACGGTCATTTCTGGCTGTGTTCCACTGGAGCGTACCCGGCGCATTATGTCGCTGCGTTGGGTAGAGTCGAACGAGTCCATGTCCGTTTTGCCTAATGTAGGACAAACGCACCCTCGGACGCTACTGTTTTGGGAGAGGATTTTTTCGATCTGGGAAAAGGAGCCTCGCAGCTCCGCTCCTTTTCTTCGTCTTTCTCGCGGGAGGTTTCGACGGGAGTTCATCGCCTTCGACGGGAGGATTTCCCTTGCCCACGCGGGCAAGAATCCGGCTGACCTTGGCGGAATCAGCGCGTCGCGCGCGTTCTTCAAAGTAGTCTCCGGTGCACATGGAAGAAACCTTTTTCGCGAGTGCGAGGGTGGACGCAGGTCGCGGCGCGGTCCAAGAAATACCACCCGGACTCAGTATACGACGCGTGCGAATCATTCCGCACAGATGGTTCGCACAGATACGATTGTCTGTGCCACGGCTAAAGACTGCAGTTACTGTATCTTAGACCCGGGAATGCCCCCGACGTGTCCCAGCCATAATTTCTTGCGGCGCAAAAAGCCGCCAAATTTGGCTTTTCCCGTCCATTTGGGGCCAGTGTAAGCCCCCGACGAGAGCAACATTGTTGCGTCCGCCGGAAGACGTTTCGAGAAGATCGCCCGCCTTCGCGAAAAGCGCGCGCGCCCGCCCGAAAGCGACGGCGAAGGCGAACGGCGAGGACGCCGCGCTGAAGTCCGCGCCGCCACATTTAAGTCTTAATGCCACAGGAAGCAAAAGACGCCCGCCTGAAAGGCGGCCGGTGCGCGCAAAGCAAAATTGCTTCGTCTGATGGATTCTCTCCTTCTCTTGTCGTCCCTTTAGGATACGCCGCCCGCCGGGATGTCAGCTCGATGCCTTGAATTTCGCTATATCGATCTTGCAACTGCACAGCTTCTAGCTTTTGGTTGTTCACTTTTATACATCCGCATGTGGTCAATTTTGGTCATCTAGACGGGCTGGTCCGGGGAGCCTACGATTGGTGCCAGTCGGACAGATTCTCTGAGTCATTTAAGGAGCGGACCCGAATGGCGAGTAAGCGTGGTCTCGGTGTGAGTCACAGAGTTCTCCGCAAGAAGTTCCACGCTGGGATGACCTTCCGGAACTACCGAGACAACGAGGTCGTCTTTTTGCAAGGGGATTCGGCTGACTCTGTCTTCTACATCGAGAGCGGCACGGTGAAGCTCACGGTGGTGACCACGCGCAAGAAAGCCATTATTGCCATCCTGCGGCGAGGCAGCTTTTTCGGCGAGGGATGTCTGGCGGGGCAATCTCTGCGAGTTTGCACGGCGAGATCGATCGGACAATCCAATGTGATTCGACTGCAAAAGGAGAGCACTATCCGCACATTGAAGAGAGACCCGCAGTTTGGGAGGCTGTTTATCGGGTATTTGCTTTCACGGGTTGTTCGAATCGAGGAAGACCTGATCGATCAATTCTTCAATTTCAGCGAAAGGCGGCTGGCACGGGTTCTGTTGTTGTTTGGGGAGATAACCAAGGAATCGAAGTCAGAGTCGCCCCTGAAGGTGAGCCAATCAACCCTGGCGGAGATGGTCGGCACCACCCGCCCCAGGGTGAGTAAATTCATGAACGTGTTCAAGAGGAATGGCTTAGTCAGCTACAACGGAGGCTTGAAGATACACAGCGCACAGGTGATCGCGTTCCTTCAAAATCGCCCCATGTCGGTCAAGAAAACGTAGGCCGATGCCTTGGTTCAATCATCCTTTGGCAAAGTGCAAGAACGCGAATGTCTGCGTAGACTGTCACTGGTCGACGCGCGGACAAGATCGAAAGCTCTTCGCTAAAGGCCCAACTCAGGCGGACTTTCGCTGCGGTCATTCCGACGCTGGGTTCGCTCAAGACATGGATAACGCCACGTTTCTCCCGTGGTCCACCATGGGGTGCCCGAAGTGGACAGCCAAAAAGTGAGGCTCCTCACGGCGGTCGCTGCCGCCTGCCATCCGCAGCAGTGTTCCAGGGTTTCCCCCGCCGCCAACCCCAAGTCAAAGGCGGGCGCAGCAAGCAGCGTCCCTACGGGGAACCGGCTGCAACACGATGGCAGAGGCGGCAAATGCTCACAGACAGGGCGCCCGCCTAAAACCGAGGCGGCCGCTACAAAGGCTAACACCGCAGTGAAAACCCCGGTCCAGAAGTTTCAAGAACATCGCCCGCCTCCGCGAAAAGCGCGCGCGGCCGCTGCGAAAGCGATAGGATCTCAGCCCTTGTAGCGGCCGCCTTGGTTTTAGGCGGGCGCCTTTGCTTCTTCCTCGTTTTTGGGGGCAGCTCCGACGGGAGCTCGTGGCCCACAGACACGAGCAATTTGAACCCGATGAGCCCGCTGCCTCCGGCAAATGCGAAGAGTCAAAGCGCCCGCCTGGAATCAAGGCGGCCGCTACAACGGCTAAACACCGGCTGCGATGCGGAAACCCCGGTCCAGAAGCTGCATTGACGCGAATGTGCTATTTTGCTATGTTTCAGTTTCATTTCCTTTGGGGTGAAGCGTGAAGCATCGTGTGGCCCGAAGCAGCAGCTCCTCTCAGGGCAACCATAAGCCATTGAATAAAAAAGAGTTAAGCGCATCGGCTAAGGCCAAAACCCTTCCGCCGGATCCCGACGCACCCGCCAAGCAGCAACAACTCAAGCTCTATGAAGAGGCGCTGAAGCATTTTCAGCTGCAGAAGTTCGCCAAGGCCAAGGAAACGCTCGAGGATGTGGTCAAGGGGCCGAGCAAGGAATTGGCGGACCGCGCCCGGGTCCACTTGAGGATTTGCGAGCAGCGGATTTCGCGCGTGCCGGCGTCGGTGCCGAAGTCCGCGGAGGACCACTACACGCAGGGCGTCGCGCTAATGAATTTGGGGCGCTGGGACGAGGCGCGCGAGCATCTGGATCGCGCGCGCAAGGCCGCGCCGAAGGCCGACCATATTGTGTATGCGATGGCGGCGCTCGATTGCCTGACCGGCGAAGCGGATTCGGCGATGGAAAATCTGAAGATTGCGATTCAACTGCGTCCCGAAAACCGCTATCACGCCCGCAACGACGAAGACTTCTCATTCTTGCAAGAAGACCCGCGCTTCACGGAATTGCTCTACCCCGAACGAGACGGCTCGATCGGCTAGTTTTTCTCTGCTTGATGAAACATCGCTTGGCAAATCGGTCGGCGTCCGTCCGCGTGGTCGCGCTGGGCGGGGGTACCGGACTTTCCACGATGCTGCGGGGGCTCAAGGAATACGTGGCTGAGCCGCAGCGCCATGGAGCCGGGCATGGGGCGGGGCGGCCGATCGCCGATCTCGCCGCCGTGGTGACGGTGACGGACGACGGCGGAAGTTCCGGGCGGCTGCGCCGCGAATATCGGATTCTCCCTCCCGGAGACATTCGCAACTGCATGGTGGCGCTCTCGCAGGACGAACTCCTCCTCAGCAAATTATTCCAGTATCGCTTTCCGGCGGGACGAGGCCTTGCGGGGCACAGCTTCGGCAATCTTTTTCTGACGGCGCTGACGAACAGCTCGGGCGGCGATTTCGCGAAGGCCGTGCAGACGTCCGCGCAAGTACTGGCGATTCGCGGGCGCATTTTCCCTTCGACCGCGCAGAACGTGACCCTCGAAGCGGAACTCGAAGACGGCTGCGTGGTGAAAGGCGAGACGAAGATTTCTCGCTCGCGGAAGCCGATCTCGCGCGTGCGGCTGGTGCCGCGCCGCGTCCGGCCGATGCCGGAAGTGCTGCAGGCGCTCCGCGAGGCCGATCTGATCCTCGTCGGGCCGGGGTCGCTGTATACGAGCATTCTGCCGAACCTTCTGGTGGAGCAGGTGAACGAGATGATCGCGAATTCCAGCGCGACGCGCGTCTATATCGCGAACCTGATGACGCAGCCGGGCGAGACGCAGCACTATTCGGTAGCCGATCACATTCGCGCGATCTACAAGCACACGCGGCATCCGCTGTTTGATTTTGCGGTGATCAACCGTACGCCGGTGTCGGCGCGCTTGCTGCGGCGGTATAAGGCGCAGGGAGCGGAACCCGTCGATCCGTCGTTTGCGGAAGTCGAGCGGATGGGAGTGCACTCCGTGACCGGGGATTTTCTGCTGGAGCACAGGGTCGCGCGTCATGATGAGCGGAAGCTGGCGCGGCTGCTGCTGGAGAAATTCGTGAACGGGCGATCGGCGCGGTAAGTTGCGTTAAGGCTAGTTGCCGGCGGGGGCGTTGGGGGCGGTGTAGCCTTCGCGCGCGTCTACGATCGCTTTCTTTTTCTTGCCCTTTTTATTTGCCAGCTCGAGCGGGTTGCCTTGATCGTCGACGACTTCGACGGTGAGCTTGTGATAGCGGCCGTCTTGCGGCGTGGTGGGCGAGAAGCCCAGCGTGTATTGATTGCGGAGGAAGGCGGCGACCGTGCTGAAGATGCCGTTCATTTCGCCGGTGAAACGCGGGAACCAAGCGTATCCGCCGGTGAGGCGCGCGAAGGTGTTGAGCTGGTTCTGCGCCTGCGCGTAGCCCACGCCGCCGCCATTCGGGGTGCCGAGATCGATTTCCTCGCCCATGCCCACGCAGAAGATCGCGACGTCACTTTCTTTCAGGCGATGGAGAATCTGATCGAGCGTGTGCTTGCTGAAGGTGTCGTAGCCGGTGGCCAGAACGAGAATCGATTTCTTGCCCCTCACGTCGCGGAGTTGATCGACCGTTTCGTAGACAGCGTCGAAGAGGTTCGATTCGTGGAAGCTGGGAAAGCCGAGGGTGCGAATCGCGTCGTCGACCTGCCGCTTATCCTGCGTGAAATCCACTTGAAGCGTCGTGCGCAGATCGAAGGTTTTGAGCGCGACCCAATCCTGGGGCTTGAGCTGCTGCAAGAAACCGTCGGCCCAGTATTGGGCCTTGTATCCGAAATAGCCGCCCATGGCGGCGCTGAACTCGACGAGCATCACGATGGTGATCGGCGCGTCGGTGGGAGCGAAATTCGAGATTTGCTGCGGCTGACCTTCATCGAGAATGCGGAAATTATCGCGCTTGAGTCCGGTGACGAGATTGCCGTCGTTGTCGGTGACGACCGCATCCACGTTCACGAGATTCGACTGCACGGAAATCGAGACGGGCGGAGGAGCTTGGGGCTTCGGAGCGGGTTGCGCTTCGCCGGTCGGTGGCTTCGGCGGCTCGGGCTGCTCGCTCGGGGGAGGCGTCTGCGGACCCTGGTCGTCTTGCGCCAGAGTTGTCCACGCACTGGAAGGAACGCCCAGAGCGACGATGAGGGCGGCCATCAAAACCGCGTGAAACCAGGTTTTTCGTTGCATCTGTCCTTCCCCTGATCTGGGATGCTGCCATGGTCCGCTTGCGCGGTCAATGCCGCGCCCGGACGTGTGTATTCCAGCACCGAGCGCGGCCACGATCGTATCAACGACCATGCCCCTACGATAGACTTTGAGATTCAGCGAGGAGGAAAAAGGATGGCGCGCAGGATCACGACTCTGGCACTGCAACTAGCGCTGGGCACGCTGCTGTTTGCTTTTGCCACTTACGGGCAAGGAACCGCGCATGCGGCGGCGTCCACGACCGCTTCGGGGGCGCCGCCGGCGGATTTGTCGCAGGTCGAAAGCGACGCCATCGGCTGGCTGCAGGCGTTGATTCGCATCAACACCACGAATCCTCCAGGCAACGAGCTCGCCGCCGCGAAATATCTCGAAGGAATCCTCGAGAAGGAGGGGATTCCGTCGGAAACCTTCCAGAGTGCGCCGGGGCGGGGATTTCTGGTGGCGCGGCTATCGTCGAGCGCGGTGCCCGATCCGTCGAAAGCGCTGCTTTTGCTGGGGCACCTCGACGTGGTGGGCGTGGACAAATCGAAATGGACGGTCGATCCATTCGGCGGCGTGATTCAGGGGAACTACATTTACGGGCGCGGGGTGTTTGACGACAAAGGAATGACTGTGGCGAATCTGGCCGTGCTCGTGGCGCTCAAGCGAGGGAACGTCCATCTCGATCGCGATGTGATTTTCCTGGCGGAAGGAGACGAAGAAGAGGGCGGCACGCTGGGCATGAAATTCGCAGTGGAGCAGCACTGGGACAAACTCGCGTGCGGCTTTGCGATCAACGAAGGCGGGCGGGTGGAGGAGCAAGACGGCAAGGTGCAATACGTTGCGGTGCAGGTGAGCGAAAAAGTGCCAGCGAATGTGGACGTGATCGCGAAGGGAACGTCGGGGAACGCGTCCGTGCCGAGGCCGGATAATCCGGTGGTTCACGTGGCCGCGGCGATTGCGAAGATCGGGACGTTTGAGACGCCGGTGCAATTCAATACGGTGACGCAGGCGTATTTCGAAGGGCTCGCGCCGCTCGAGGATGAAGATACGGGCAAGTGGATGCGCGCGCTTGAATCTTCGGACCGCGCCGATCACGCCGAGCGGTGGATCTCGAGCGCGGATCCAGCGTGGAACGCGATGCTGCGCGACACGATTTCGCCGACCATGCTGCAAGGCAGCGTGCAGCAGAACGTGATTCCGTCGGAGGCGCGGGCGGTGCTGAACATTCATCTGCTGCCGGGGAATATGGTCGAACCGCTGGTGGGCAAGCTGCAGCAGCTGGTGAACGATCCCGAGGTGCGATTCGAAGTGGAGCCGAGCACGCGGGAAGCTACGCCGTCGTCTTCGCTGACCTCGCCGCTGTATTATTCGATTGCGAAGGGTGCGGCCTACGCGTTCTCGGGGGCGCCGACGGTGCCGTACATGGATCCCGGCGCGACGGACTCGATGTATCTGCGGCTGCGGAACGTGCAGACGTACGGAGTGCTGCCGTTTCCGCTGAGCGAGGACGATTACGCGCACATGCACGGCGACGACGAGCGGCTTTCCGTCGATTCATTTCGCAAGGGCGTGGAATTTCTCTACGGCGTGGTGAGCGATTTCGCGGTGGCGAAGTAGCGTCGATCGGGCGGAAGGGTTTCCTCAGGGAAGGTCACTGAGGGGCGGCGCGTTTCGCTGCAGGGCGGGTTTGAAACCCGCCCCTACGAGTGCCGCAATTGAGTTGTGCACGTGAATTGAGCGAATGCTTTTGGCTTAGTTCACCCAGCTGTCGGGGCGCGAGGGCGGCTTGTCGTCGTGGTCGCGCACGTAGACCTCGAATTTCTTGCGCAAGCGCCGGCGCTTCCAGTCCGAGAAGAAATTGCGATAGTTGTAGAGGTGCGAGCCCCGGCGCAGGTAGATGTATCCCGCCAGCATTCCGCCCAGATGACAGATGTGGCTGACGTTGTCGCCGGTCGTGCCGATCGTGAGGAAGAATTCGATCGCGCCCATGACGATGACGAAGATGCGCATCGAGATCGTCACCGGCAGCGGAAACATCCAGACCTTGCGCTGCGGCAGGACGATGGCGTTGGCGAGCAGGATTCCGTAGATCGCTCCGGACGCGCCGACTGTGGGATTCAGGGCGCGCCCCATCGCGTGCGGATCGAGGAGAGTCCTTACAGCCACGTCAATCAGCCCGGCACCCGCGCCGCAGACGAAGAAATAGGTGTAGAACTTGCGCGAGCCCCACATGTGCTCGAGGTCCGCGCCAAACATCACGAGGTAGAGAAGATTGAAAAGGATGTGGAGGATTCCGTCGTGGAGGAACAAATAGGTGAAAGGCTGCCAGACAAACCCGAAATGGGTGACGAGGGCGGGGACCAAGCCGAACCAATGGTCCCAGAATGCCCTGCCGGTGGGTCCCCATAAGAATTGGGACAGCTCCTGCAGAAGGAATACGGCGACGCAGGCGATGCAGATTACTTTGATGGCGCGTGGGAAGTACTCGCCGATGTCGAAGTGATAGCCGTAGCCGCGGGAAAAGGAGCCCACGGGGTAAAGTCTAAGGTCTTACCGTGGTGGAGTCAAAGGTACTCGGGACAAGGGATGGCACCCGCTAAGTACCCCACGCTCCCCAGCCGGTGCTGGATCCGAAGATGTGACTTTTCCGGTTAGCGCGTTACTCAGGACTTGGTGTAAGGCCGACTGCTTGGATGAACTATTCGATCAAGCGTTTCCGCAAGAACGAAGATAGGTTCCCAAATTCCCAGACCCCAGATCTATCGAAGCCGAAGGACCAGCGCGTCAGTGCTACTTCGTTTGGGAACAGTGTGAAGCCACCTGCTTCCAAGAGCCACTTTCATCGATCCAGGTATCTGTGCAGATGATGGTGCGGGCTCGATGCGCGCCATGGTAAAGGCGGTCATAAGTTTCCTTGTAGCGGGCGATTGCGGCATCCGGATAAGCCGTGACCTTCAAATCGCTCATCGATTCGCTCGTCGTCTTGTTCTTAGAAGTATCCTCGGCATCTTTTATCGTCTCGGATCTCGTCTCCCAGGCTCCGAAACTATCTCCGCCAATGAAATCCTCGGCGAGATTCTTTTTTACCCACGATGAATCGTTTGCCAAGTCAGCTTTAACGCCTTCGTTTTCAAGTTGAGTGATGGCGGCAACGGTATCCCCAGCGCCGCGTGCAGCCTGATTGCTCATGAGAAGGAAAAGGCTAGCGAACAAAGCTATGCACGCAAAACCTCCTGCGGTCATTTTCTTCACTATGTTTCTCCTTTTGCGAAACGGATTCAGCGGGGATCATACGCTTCTCCTGCCCTCGACAGCAACGAATTCGCCAGCCGAGTAAATGCTCAGAGAATGCGTTGTACCCGGGAGTCAGGCTCGGTAGGGGGCCAAGTCCTGGCACGGGTTACCGGACATGTGTGTTCGAGTACCCACCTGGACGGTTAGAGCGTTTTAGCAGGACTTGGGATATGAGGTCACTTTGCTGCGCCGCTGTCGGAATTGAAGTGGTAGGTGAGTTTGACGCGGAATGTGGTTCCGTCTTGCAGGAGTGCGTCCTCAGGATCTTCGGGACGGCCGGGGAACGAATACTTCTTGTCGAGAAGGTTATAGACGCTCGCGGAAATATCGGCGTGTTTGCCGAGCGTGGGCCCGATCAACGTGGCGTTCAAGACGGAGAATCCTCCCAAAGTATTTCCGGCCAACGTCGTGACCTTCCCTGTGTACTGTCCGTCCAGTGAAGCGGAGAATTTATGGCGGAAGAACGGCATCGTCAAATTCAGCTTCACCAGATTCGACGGAGAATTCGGGGGAGTTTGTCCCGTCATCGAGTCAACCGTTTGCGTATAACTGTAGCTGGCACGGCCGGTCAGGCTCCCGGCTAGCCCTCCGTTCAGCTCAACCTCGACGCCCTTGGCTGTTGCCGCCTGAGAATTTTCATATACGGAAAGCTCGGTGTTCGGGTCCGTCTCCAGAGTTATAAGGTTGGTGATTCGATTGTAGAATACCGAGCCCGAGGCGCGCAGGTGGCTGCCAAGGCCTTGCTCGAGAATTCCCTCCACGCTCCAGATTTTCTCCGGCTGTAACTTCGGATTGCCCACGTAGAACGGGCCATAATCCGGGTCGCTCTCATATGGCACCGGAGCCCGGAAGGCGCTGCCGTAGAGAAGTTTGGCGGTCGTCGAACTCGCCGGGTGGTAAATCAGCGCGATGCGGGGATTGGTGCTCCCGCCAAACCCGGAGTCGTAGTAGTCGTAACGAACGCCGGCGCTGACGGAAAGCTTTCTGTTGATTTGAGAATCGAGCTGGGCGTATACGGCCCAGTTCACCGATTTCGCGGAAACCTCGGTGGCTACCGGACTGACGTCCGAATCGAGATTGATCTCATCCAGCCGAAAGTTGTCGGTAATCTCCGTCCCGAAAGTTAGCGTGGTGTCGCGCGGCAGGGACCTGCTCAGTTTTATCTCGGAGTCCCACCACTGGCCGTTGTACGAGTAGATGTCCGGCGGCACGGGCGGCGCGTCGTAGGCCACCGGTCCATAGAGCGTGTTTTTGTTCAGGGAAGTCCGCGCGTCCAGTTGCCACTGTTTTCCGAACGCGTGTTGGTACCTTAAATCCAGGTAGTCGATGCCCTGGACATTGCGGGTTCGGGGATCGTTAAAGAGCGAGTCGAAATAGGCCGTCGGTACGCCTTTGTTTTGGGCATTGTATACGCCCTGCAACGTGAATCCACGCCAACTGACAGTGCCCAGCACGCGCTGATAGCTCTCGTAATTCGTATTGCCGGTCACGCCATCGTTCGTGGCCGGACTATCGAATTCCGGGAAGAACAGCGTAGGCCCGACGCTGGAATAAAACGAACCGGACAGGGCGAAGGCCACGCCCTTGTATTGGTCGTCCCAGGTGGCGCGGCCGCCGTAGGAACCGAAGCTGCCCGCCGCGAACGAGATCTCTTCTCGCTTGGGCTGATTTTCCTTTCGAGTGATCACGTTGATGACCCCGAAGAATGCTTCGGCGCCGTAGAGCGACGAACTCGGCCCGCGAATGATCTCGATCCGTTGAATTAAGTCGATGTCTACCGGGAATTCCAATCCAATGAAGGCTTGCCCCAGCACACTGTCGTTGATGCGGTGACCATCAACGAGCAGCAGAATCCGGCTGTTCCAATCGCCCAACCGGCCGAATCCCCGTACGCCGATGTAGCTCTGATAGCGATCGGAGGTGATGTAGAAGCCGGGAACGGTCTCGAGAATGTCGGCGAGGGTGCGGTAGCCATAGCGTTGGATTTCGTCGGCGGTGATGACGGTGATCGAGGACGGTGCATCGCTGACGCTTTGCTCGTGCTTGGAGGCTGAGTAGACGCTGATCTGGCTGAGCTGCTCGAGGCTCATGTCCGTGAGGTCCTGCGGCTTTGAATTCTGCGCGGAGCACACGCTTCCCAACACAAGAACGCCGAGAGCAATCTGTGCCGTAAATCTACGCATTCGAGAGCCGGCTGGAAAAGCACGCTCTCCGATCCTCGATTAGGTCGGTGCGACGCTGCATCTGTAGATAATCGGCAGGCGTGAAGTTGGCTTTAGGTCGAGGCGCCGTTTAACCCAAGCTACCGTTTAACCCAAGCCACCGGCAAGTCGGATTGCGGACACTCCACCTCTGTGGTTCGGGCGATAATCGGTCAGCGAAGCCGCGCGCACCATGCTTTGTAATTATCGACGCCCAAGAAACACGGATGCCCACTTCCACGTTCTCCTCAACGCTGCGTTACCGGTAGCGCCGGTCGCATTCGTGCTTGTTTTCGGTTCGGATAAGTGACGTTTTGGCACGGTGCCGGGAGTTTGCGATTGCCGCGGAGATGGCCCCAAGTTAACTTTAGATGCAACACAGATTGCTTCCAGGCACGACCGGGCGCACGGCTTGCATATCCGAGGCCGTGACAGAAAATCTAGGCGATTTCGTTCGTGAAAACTGTCATGAAGCTGTCCCATGAATATTCTCAGTTGTCATACAGACTCTTGAAGCCCTGGCCTCCTGAGAAGGGCTCTCGGCGATGACGAAAGCAAGGGTCAACGATTGGTTCGACCGGAGGATGGCGAACATGCGGGTATCAACTGGTTCGTGGATGAAGTGGTCGTTTCTCGGTACGGCGCTGCTTTCAGCGGCCGCTCTTTGCGGCCCGGTCCACAGCCAGAGCGCGCCGGCAGTTCGCGCCGGCGGCGTCGATATCAGGGACATTCCCGACGACTGGAGCCATCATTATGCGGTTTTCTCAGATCCCGGGACCGAGCAGGACGCGCTGCGGAACGATCGCTACGAACGGTGGCAGAGTGTCGTCAACAACCCTCGCTATGTGATTCAGCAGTTGAAGAGAAATGCGCAGGTGCGCGGGCCGGCGTCGTTGGACGCATACTACAGGTGGCGGTGGATCCTGGAGCAGCGCGGCGGCCATGGCCCTTCGTGGATAAAAATCGGACGGGGCACGGGCTTGTCGGAAATCAAGAAAGACTGGAGCCAGTCGCTGGGCGGGACCGGCCTCGCCGACGGCCATTATCCGGCGAAGTACCCCTTCTCGAGCACAACCGCGAGCTGCAGCGACTACGTCGTTTATCCGACGGGAGCCGCGGGATCCGGCACCCAGGCGACCATCATGGCGTTCAACAATATCTACGTCGGCACCGGCGCCGACTCTTGCGGGACCGCCAATCCTACCGTTTATTGGGCCTACAACACGGGCACGGGAGCGGTGGCAAATCTTTCGCCCGTTCTTTCCATTAACGGAACGCAAGTGGCGTTCATCCAGGTCAGTTCCAGCGTGGCCAGCCTGGTGGTCCTCAAGATGGCAAACTCGGGCGGTTCCCACACTGCACCCACGTTCGGTTCCGGA
Source organism: uncultured Acidobacteriota bacterium (assembly GCA_963743335.1). Lineage (GTDB taxonomy): Bacteria > Acidobacteriota > Terriglobia > Acidiferrales > UBA7541 > Palsa-295. The sequence continues at coordinate 152,873 of CAVUPI010000001.1, read as the reverse complement.
AGCGGCTCAGTGACCGCGGCGAATTATCGCGCGTGCACCGCTCCCTGCTTCACAGCGATCGCTCTCAACGGCAATCCCAACGATGCCGCCTCTGCGCCGTTTTACAACTACGACACCGACAATCTTTTGGTCGGCGACAGCGGCGGCAAGGTGCACCTTTTTACCGGCGTCTTCAACGGAACGCCGGCGGAAACCACGACCAACTGGCCGGTCACCGCAAGTACGAATACGCCGGCAACGCTGACCTCTCCCATCTATGATTCTGGATCCAACCGGATCTTCGTAACTGATCAAGCCGGCTACCTGCACACATTCGCGGTGACGTCTCCCCCGGGCAGCGTTTCTACGTCAGGCCGCTTGGAGAACAATACGAGCAACGTGTTTGAACCGCCGATGGTGGATGGGACAACGGAGGAGGTTTACACCTTTATCGGCTATAGCGGTGACGGCGGCCACAATAATCCCAGCTACATCAACGTGTTTCCGGCGGCAGCCCTGGGCACGGTGACCACCGGCGCCGGCTCCGGCTTTGGCACGGGCGTGTATTTTCCGAACGGTGCGAGCGGTGGCACAGCCAATCCGACCACCTCACATATGCGCGCCGGGGCCTTCGACTACCAATACTATGTTGGAACCGGAACCACGGGAAATATCTACACCTGCGAAAATGGAACGGTGTATCAGATCCCGCTGGCTACGATCGCGACGCCTACCGTGAACGTGTACAACACGCCTGTGAGTGCAGTCGGCATCGCCTCGGCCTGCGCACCGGTGACGGAGTTCCAGAGTGTGTCGACCGCCACAACCATTAACAGCACTGGCGTGACTTCCGCGACGCAAACGACGATACCTGTGGCTTCGGTCTCGGGGATGAGCACGACGGCGCCCAACAACTATCTCCTGGTGGGTTCCGAGATCATGAAAATCACCGCAGTTGGCACCAATTCTGTGACCGTCACACGGGGGAGCCTCGGCACCACGAAGGGCTCCAGCTATCCCTCCGGCACCGCTGCGCAAGTTATCCAGGATTGGATGTTTACGGCCGTAGAAGCTAACTCAACCGTGGGAACGTGCACTTCTGGCTGCCTCCTCAACTACAGTGTCCTTGGCGCCGGCACCACCGGGACACCGACCACTGGATTTCCGGCTACGGGTGGTACGAGCGGCATCGTGATCGACAACCAGGTTCCCGCAGCGACCCAGGTGGGTGCGGAGCAGATCTACTACAATTTGCTCTCGGGCACGACGAACAATGCCATTCAGGCGTCGCAATCCAATCCGTAACCCGTACGGAATCGCAAGAGCTACATCTTCCAACAAAGCACGCGTTGAGTGGACGAACTGGTGGGCAGCACGGCGCCCATGTACATGGCCCGGATCAGTGTGCCGACCCCAACCTCTGTGATTGTTTGATCTGCTGAAGACTGCTGAATGTTTCTGCCTAGCTGTGCCCTCCTCGGCGGGACCTACATAGCATCGCGATCCTGGTCGGCGATTCCGGGCCCCGATTGTGAATGGACGGTTGCGGCGGGAAATCCCTTCTGGTATACATGCCCGCGCAAGAATAGACCCCGGGGGGAACCATGAAACGAACAATTGGCTTGATCGGAATATCACTGCTTGCCGCCGCGATTTTGTCCCCAACCGTCAGTCAGGGATCGTCGAAGGCTCCTCAAGCGGATGTGAATCCGCCGATGTGCGACCGAGAGTGCCTGAACGGATTCGTGGATCAGTATCTGGATGCCGTGGTGGCGCACGACGCGTCGCGCATTCCGGTCACGAAGTTCGTGAAATTCACGGAGAACGGCCAACATCTCGCGCTCGGGGACGGATTCTGGCGGAGCGCCGTCAAGAGGGGTACGTACAAGTTCTACATCGATGATCCGGAGGCCGGTGAGGTCGGTTTTCTCGGAACGATGTACGAAGCCGGCCGCGGCGACACGAGCGATCCCGTGATCATCGCTCTGCGGCTGAGAATCTTCGACCGGAAAATCTCGGAGGTAGAAACGATCGTCGCGCGCGGGCAAATGGCGGAAGGCGGGGCGAAGAATCTCGAGAAGATGGGAGAGCCGCGCAAGCCATTCCTCGAGGATGTGCCTCCGGCCGAGCGAACGTCTCGGCTCAACTTGATCATGACCGCGAACAAGTATTTTTCAGGCATGCAGCAGGACGACGGGAAGCACGACTACTCGTTCTTCGCGGATGACTGCAATCGCCTCGAAAACGGCATGCAGACCACGAACAATCCCAACCCAATGCCGGGAGCGGCGGCGTCCGGTGCGCCTCGCCCCGCGCCCTCACCGAAATACGATCCCGCGCAGCACCCGACGATGTATCAGTCGTCGTGGTCGTGCAAGGATCAGTTCCAGTCGGGACTGTTGCACTTTGTGACGCGGATTCGCGACCGGCGTTTCCCGATCGTCGATCGGGAGCGCGGAATCGTTTTCAGCTTCATCTTCTTCGATCACTCCGCAGGCGACACGCGGAACTTCGAGACGCCCACGGGCGACAAGGTGACGGCCGGGCCGACGACTCCGTTCACGTGGGAGATCGCGGAGATTTTCAAGGTCACTGGCGGGCAGCTCCACCAAATCGAGGCTGTGCTCAACCAGGCCCCTTACGGCATGGGTTCGGGATGGAGCAGTTGGGACGACTCGATGTCGGACCAGCCACAGTTCTAGCCGCCAGGTTGGGGGGACAATGAGAACGAAATACCGGGTCGCTGCGGCGATCTCCGTATTGGTTTGTGGTTTCGCGATCGGCAGGCCGATCGACGTCCAAGCATCCGCGCGTGAGCCGCGCCCTGCCGCTTCGGATAGTTGCGACAGAGCGTGCCTCAACGGCTTCGTCGATGAGTATCTGGGTGCCATGGTCGCGCACGATCCTTCGAAATTAGCGGTGGCAAAGAATGTGAAATTTACGGAAGGTGGCGTTACGCTGAGGCTCGGCGACGGGTTGTGGGCGACCGCGACGGGACTGGGGGGTTACAAACTCGATTTCGCCGAGCCGGAGGCTGGTGCGGTCGGCGCATTCGCGTTGGTTCAGGAGAATGGGGTGCCGGCGATTTTGGCGCTGCGTTTGAAGGTTGTGAAGCGGCAGATCACCGAGATCGAGACGCTCGTCGCCCGTAAACAGACGACGTCCTTTCTCAATACCGATAATCTTACGGAGCCGCCCGCGATTTTCCTTCAAGCCGTTCCGGCGAGCGACCGGCCGTCGCGCGAAGAAATGGTCTCGATCGTGAATAAGTATTTCGATGGGATCGAGCAGGGGAACGGCGACATCGTCCCGTTCGACAAGGACTGCGTGCGGATCGAGAATGGAATTCAGACGTGCCCGTCGTCGGCGTCTTCGCCGCTGGGCGCGTTGAGCTGCGGGGCGCAACTCAGCACGAAGATATTTACATACATTCAGTCGGTGAGCCCTCGCCGGTTCCCCATCGTCGACAGCGAACGCGGGCTGGTGCTGGCCATCGTGCGATTCAATCATCCCGGATCTCAACAAACGGTCGAAGTGCCGGGACACGGAAAGATGACGATGGGGCGCTACTCGCAGTGGCCGAACAGCACCGACATTGCGGAGCTCTTCAAGGTGCAGGACCGCAAGATTCGCGAAATTACGGCCGTGATCGTCACCGCGACGTATAAGGCTCCGAGCGGCTGGGAATAGCGATTCTCCGGGCCGTCGCGGCGAGGCGGAAGGCCGGTGCTAGATCGGGCGTTCGCCGATGATCGTGGTGCGGATGAGGTGGCGCCGCTCGTTCTCGTAGTCGTGGATTCCGCAATGCTGCAGGAAGCGGTTGTCCCAGACGATCAGCGTGTTCGGCTTCCAATGGACGCGGCACTGAAAGTGAAGTTTCGACGGAAGCTTGTTCAGATATTCGAGCAAACCGCAGCTATCTTCTTCGTTCCAGCCTTCAAAGCGCTTGAAGTAGGCGCGCGTCACGTAGAGAGCTTTGCGGCCGGTGACCGGATGGCGGCGCACCGCCGGATGAACGCTCTCGAGCATGTCTTCCGAGAAATTGTGGCTTTCGCGCAGACGGAGCTGCTTGTCCTTGTCCAGCTTCGCATTCCTCGACCACACATCCTTGCAGGAGTAGACCACCTTTAGATTGGACAGCACTTCCTTGAGGCCGTCCGAAAGGGATTCGTAGGCGAGGTACATATTCGAGAAGCCCGTATCGCCGCCGTACTGGGGAACGTCGAGCGCACGCATCACGATGCACAGCGGCGGACGCGGCAGGAATGGGCTGTCCGTATGGAACTGCTCGAATGGAACGACGGAGACAGGCTCATGGGCCTCGCGGCGGACTTCCTGCATGTCGGAGTGTCCGGCATAGATGGGAGCCTGCGGTAATTCGGTGATTTCGCCGAAGTAGCGGGAGAAGGCCTTGTGCTGCTCGGGCGTCACGTCCTGGTCGCGAAAGAGAATGACGAGAAAGTGCTCGAAGGCTTTCATTACTTCGGCCAAGGTTTCCTGGTCGAGCGGCTTTGAGACATCGACTCCGGAGATTTCCGCACCGGCAGCGCCGGTGAGCGGCGTGACGCCGATACGCTTGAACTCCGGCATTTCGCGCCCTGCAACGACCACGCGCCGTGTCTGGACCTGAGCTTCTTTCGTCTCAATAGCCATCGAACGCCTCCAAATGCGGAGAAGAAAACGCCCCGCCGCCAGCTAGCTTATTATCACTTCAGGGCTTGGGGGGCAACAGACGACGGGCAGCGCCGCTTCCACGCGAGGTCGTCACTTTCCGCCGACGCTGAGGGCGATCAGGGCGTTGCCGCGACGGCCGGTGAAGCGGCCTTCGCCCGAGACGACGTAAAGCATGCCGGCGGCGGCTACCGGGCCTTCGTTCCCGAGCGAGCCACCGTGGGCGACTACCCCGTTGACCGCGTCGTATTGCTGGCCCGTGTCGAAATTCCAGAGGACGGAACCGTCGGCTGCGGAGTAGGCGCGCAGGTGGCCATCCTGTGACCCCGAGAAAACGACGCCAGGGATCGCGGTGACGGCCGCGGATTCGACTCCGCTGCAGCCCTTCTGACCCCAGCTGCATTGGCCCGCAGGCGCCGGCTTATGCCAGATCATTTTGCCGCCGGCAATTTCGAGAGCGCTCAGGCTGCTGTCGGAACGATTGCCGTTGGGAACGTACGCGGTGTTGTCCGTTGCGGCGAAGCCGTACTGCGTGCCGCCGCCCATGCTGCCAGGGCCGACCTGGATTTTCCAGAGAAGCTTGCCCTGATCGTCGGGATCGAGGCCGTAGACCATTCCCGATTTCTGAGCGGCGAGGATGATCTGCTTGCCGTCCGGCAAAGTGCGGAGGATCGGGGATGCGCCGAAATCGTAATCAGGCCCCACGGGATCGGGGCAGATGCCTTTACCGGGCGTGTTGCAGCCGAAAAGATAATCGTCGTGCGCGGTGGCTTGCATGACCCATTTGATTTTTCCGGTGTCCATGTCCATGGCGACGATCGAATCCGTGGCGCTGGTGGGGACATCCGTGAAGGAATCGCCCGTGCCGACGTAGATGAGCTTGCGCCTTGTGTCGACTGTGGGCGCCGACCAGATCGCGGCGCCGGCTGGGCCGTACATTTGCACACCGGCGGAGGTTTTCTTGAACGGCTTCGGCGCTTCTTCGATCGGATAGGTCTTCCAGAGAATTTTGCCGGTCGAGGCATCGAGAGCAACGACGCTGCCTCGGAACGTGCAGCATGCGTAGGTTGCAACGGCGCCGTATCCCTCTTCCTGTGAAGAAACGGGCACGTAGAGGCGATTGCCGAAGAAAACGGGGGAGCCCGTGATCCGGGCCAGAGGGTGATCGTCGACCTTCGTTTTCCAGAGCAATTTGCCGGTGGATGCGTCGACCGCAAACGCGGACGCCTGCATCATATCCGCGAAATAGACGGCGAACCTTTTCTCAGAGGAATTGCCAAACGGGCCGACGCTGAGCGAGCCGCGGATGTCCGATCCGGCGTGGAACGTCCAATCGGTGCAGCCGGTTTTTGCGTTGAGCGCGTAGATCCAGCCGTTCGAGGTGCCGACGAAGAGATGATCGCCGACGACGGTGGGCTGAGTTCCCACGACGGGACCGGGATAGGCGAACGTCCACTTGATGCTTAGCTTTGAGATGTCGGCGGCCGGGATGCCGGGATCGGGCTGGAAGCGCGAGTTTTCGACATCGTGTCCCCAGCCGTTCCACAGCGAGCCTTCGATCTGAATCGGGGAAGCGGAAGCGGGGCACAGATTCGCGTCCGGCTTCGGTTGGACACCCGGGGCCGAGGACTTCCCGGTGAGGAATGTCGCGACGGCGGCGATTTCGTCGGCGCTGAGGCCGAGGCCCTCCGGCTGCATCACGCCGAACGTCAAATCGAAGATGATCGTATCCGGCGGCAGCGAGGAGAGCATTTCGTGCGAGGGAATGCGGCCGCTGGGACTGTCGTGGCACATGGCGCACTTTTGGTGAAAGATGGCCGCGCCATCGGGCGTTTGCGCCGATGAAGCGGAGCAGCAAAAACCGACTGCTAGGATGATTGCAGCGAGAAATCCGGCGCGCATTGTTCTCCTCACAAAACGTGTAACTATAGATCAAAACGCGAGCGGCGGCATATTGATTCGAGCGTTACCCTATGGTTATATGGCTGCACGCGTCGTGTTTTAGGCTCACCTGGAGGAGTGCGTGGAGACTGTCGAACTCAGGCCGCTCAGTCTAGGCGAGCTTCTCGACCGGACGTTCACTTTGTATCGCAGCCACTTCTGGCTGTTCGTCGGCATCATGGCGATTCCCGCGGCGTTCGTGGTTCCGGCGCAGATTCTGATCGGCAGCCTGCAAGGCTCGTTCATGAACATGACCCCGGGGCGTGCGCCGACGCTTCCGTCACCGGGCTACATCGTGGGCGTGTTTCTGGGCTACTTCGCATTGATGCTGATTTTCGGAATCGTCTACTCGATTGCGGTGGGCGCTGCGACGTGCGCCGTGGCGGATTCGTACCTGGGGCGTCCGTCGACGGTGCGCGGATCGTATGCGAGAATTCGCGCGAAATTCTGGAAGCTGATGGGCGTGGTCGCCAACATCACGCTTCGAGTGATCGGCATCCTGCTGGCGGTGATGGCGGTGGGGGGCGGATTCGTGGCGCTGATCGCGCTGAGCGGCCAAAGTACGCGCAACCCGCTGGTGGTCGCGTCGATGTTTCTCGTCTTTATCATCTTCTATCTGGTGGCGCTCGCGTTCGCCGTGTGGTTCGCGCTGCGCTACGCAATTTCGATTCCCGTGCTGATGATCGAGGATCTTGGAGTGTTGGACACGATCCGGAGGAGCGTTTTCTTGACGCGCGGGCGGCGGGGACATATTTTCCTGGGGCTGCTGGTTGCGGGGATCATTGCGTACGTGGGGATTTTTCTCTTTCAGGGACCTTTTACGGTAGCCACCATGGTGGAGGCGATTCGAGGCCACTTGCCGTTGTGGCTCGCGTCCTGCTCCGCGGTGGCGGGCGCGACTGGAAGCGCGGTGACCGGTCCTATTTCGCTAATCGTGACCGTGCTCTTGTATTACGATGCGCGCATTCGCAAGGAAGCGTTCGATCTGCAGTTCATGATTTCGTCGCTCGACCGGCCCGCGCCTGCCGCCGGAACGGTTTCTCCGGCGTGAGGGCGAGCGTCCATTGGGAACGAGTGTGAAGCGCGCGGCCTGGCTGGTGATGTTCGCAGCCACTCTGCTATTTCTTGCGCCGTTTCTTAGGCCCGCCGCCTTCGGCGGCCAATCCAGCGCCACGCCATCGAACCCGCCTCTTACCCTCCAGCAATACACCGCGGAACTCGATCGCTGCTCGGAGGTCCTGAATAACCGCCAAAGCGATCCGGCCGCCTATCGCAATCTTCGCGCGACGCTGCCCGTGGAATGGACAGTGGCCGACGGCGGGCAAACCTACATTGTGAGCACAAGCTGGCTGACTAGCGCGCTGGCTGCGCTGAGGACTGATACTCCCGCGAATAATCCGCTGCTGAAAGAAACGCGGCAGAAGCTGGCGGCTTTGCGCACCGCCGCGGAGAACCTCGAAGAGCCGTCGCCGTCCTCGGATCTGCAGCAATCGCGCGCCCGGCTCGATCACATCTTAAGCGCGAAGGAATTTCAGAGCGGGCGCGGCCCATCGTGGCTCGATCTGCTGAAAGCGCGCGTCTACGACTGGATCGGGCGGCAACTCGAGCGCCTCTTCGGGCGACTTCGCCATGGACGCGCGATTGGAAATGCGATCGCGTGGGGCCTGATCCTGCTGGCGGCGCTGCTGCTGGCTTTCTGGGCGGTGCGTGCGTCGCTGCGAGCGGGAAGGCAAACCGAGATGGACCTCGATCCCGGGGCGCGGCCGGAAGGAGGCTGGCGCGATTGGCTGCGGAATGGACGTGCGGCCGCCGAGCGCGGCGATTATCGCGCGGCGATTCACGGAGCGTATTGGGCAGGCGTGATGCGGCTCGAAGAGGTTCACTGTTTGCCGCAGGATCGCGCGCGGACTCCGCGGGAAGCTTTGCGGCTGATTCGCCGCGACAGCGTGGACTATGCGCCGCTCGCGCAATTGACGCGGCGTTTCGAACTGGTTTGGTACGGCTATCGCGCGGCCACGGAGACGGATTGGAGCGACGCGATGGAGCAACTGGAGAAACTCGGATGCCTGCCTTCCTCGATGCCGGCGATCGCCGCCTCCTGATCGGCGCCGGAATCGCGATGATCGTGCTGCTGGCAGCGACGTTCGCGCTTGCCCCGGCGCCCGCGCAGGAATCGCTTGGTTCGCCTTCGAGCTATTCGTCGGAATGGGCGGGGGGCAAGGGTGCGTTTTTGCTGCTCAACCAGCTGGGATACCACGCGGAGCATTGGGAGCGATCTCCGGACGAATTGCCGGCCGATCCGCGCGGGACGGTACTTGTGCTCGCGGAACCGTCCGAGGATGCGACCAACGACGAGAAGATGGACATTCGCCGCTTCGTCTCGGGCGGCGGACGCGTGCTGGCGCTGGGCGGTGCGGCGGCGAGTCTCGTGCCGGACGCGAAGGCGAATGAGATCCCCGATTGGAACTTGCAGTCGAAGACGTATCACGCGCTGGTGCCGTCGCCGCTGACGCGCAACGCGCCCGAGATCACCATGATCGCGCCGGATGAATGGACGGCGCACGGGAGATCTCAAGAGTCGGGGCAACTCGGTGTATATGGCAGCGCGGCGAAGCCGGTTGTGGTGTCGTATCGCGTCGGCAGCGGCGAGGTGATCTGGTGGTCGTCGTCGTCGCCGCTCTCGAATGGATTGATCCGCGAGAAGGGGAATCTGGCGTTTTTCCTGAATGCCGTGGGACCGACATCGACGCGCGTGTTGTGGGACGAATATTTTCACGGGGCGCGCGCGTCGCTGGGCTCGTATTTCGCGGAAACGCCGCTGCCGTGGGCGGGCTTGCAGATCGGGCTCGCGTTTCTTGCGGCTGTATTCACATTTTCGCGGCGCGCAGGGCCGATGCGCGTGCCGGCCACGGAATCGCGGCTTTCGCCGCTCGAGTTCGTCGAGACGCTGGGCGATCTGTACGAATCCGCGCACGCCTCGCCGGCGGCCGTGGGCGTGGCGTACCAGCGATTCCGCACGTCGCTTTCGCGAAAACTTGGCGTGGCGACGAAGGCCAAGCTTCCGGAACTGGCGCACGCAGCGGCTGGGCGATTTGGCTGGCCGGAGGATGCGCTTCTCGATACACTCGCCCGCTCGGAACGCGCCATGCGCAGCATTCAGCTCGAGGAAAAAGAGGCGCTCGAGCTGGTCCGGCAGCTACATGAATATTCGGACGGGCTCGAATCCGGCCGGCACACGAAACAGGAGACGAACTGATGGAAATGAATGCGGCGGCGCTGGCCACGCACGTACGAAAGGAATTCGGGAAGATCATCGTGGGGCAGGATGACGCGCTCGACCAGCTTTTGCTGGTGGTCGTCGCGGGCGGGCACGCGCTGGTCGAAGGCGTGCCGGGGCTCGCGAAGACGCTGGCCGTGAAATCGCTGGCGCATGTTTTCCGGCTGCAATTTCAGCGCGTGCAATGCACGCCGGACCTGATTCCGGCGGATATTCTGGGCGGCAATATTTTCGAGCCGGCGTCGGCGAGTTTCCGGCTGCATCGCGGGCCGGTGTTCACGGATTTGCTGCTGGTGGACGAAATCAACCGCATGCCGCCCCGCACGCAATCGGCGCTGCTCGAGGCGATGGAAGAGCAGCAGGTGACGATCGACGGGACGAGCTATCCGCTGTCCCAGTCGTTTTCGGTGTTCGCGACGCAGAATCCGGTGGAATTCGAGGGGACGTATCCGCTGCCCGAGGCGCAGCTCGACCGGTTCCTGATGAAGATTCGGATTTCGTATCCCGAGGCGGCGCAGGAATCGGAGATTTTGTCGCGCTATCAGGGCGGGTTCGAGGCGCGGAATCTCGATCGCGCCGGGATGGAGCCCGTCCCGACGGAAGCGTTGCAGGCCGCGCGGGCAGAGGCGGCGGGCGTGCGCGTGGAGCCCAAGCTTTTCGAATACATCGTGGCGATCGTGCGCGCGACGCGCAATTCGGTTGCGGTGAGCCTTGGCGCGAGCCCGCGCGCGGCCATCGCGATGATGCTCGCGGCCAAAGCGGCTGCTGCGATCGAAGGGCGCGATTTCCTGATTCCGGACGACGTGAAGAGCATCGCGCCGCCGATTTTGCGGCACCGCATGATTCTCAAGCCGGAAGCCGATCTTGAAGGCGTGACGCCCGACCAGGTGGTGGCGGAAGTGGTCGCGGGGATCGCCGTTCCCAAGTGATCCCCCAAGTGACCCAAGTCAAATGACGGAAAAACGACTCGTCCCGGCGAATGTGGCCGCGCGGGCGCAGAGCGCCAAGCGCGTGCCGTTCGCGTTTGGTCGGCGATTCTTTTTGTTCCTTTTCATGGGGCTCGTGTGGATTGCGCCGGCGTGGCGCGAGCCGCGTTTTCTCTACGCGATGGCTTTGTGGGATTTGATCGCGTTCGTGCTGTGGGCTTGGGACCTGAGCCGGTTGCCGAAGCCGGAGCAGATCGAAGTGGAGCGCGTGTGGAGCGAGCCGCTGGGGCTGGCGAAGGCAATGCACGTCGAGATCGAGTTGCGCAACGCGTCGAGCACGCCGATTTCGGCGAAGGTGAGCGACGAGGCGCCGGAAACCTTCTGCAGGGAGCTGCCGAGCGTCCAGATTGAGGTGCGCGGCAAAGGGGCGGGGAGCGGATCGTATTCGATTGAGCCTCGGTCGCGCGGCGACGCGCGCTTTGGCGACGTTTGGCTGCGCTATACGAGCCTGTTTCTTTTTGCTGAGCGTTGGGCGCGCGCGAGCGTGGGGCAGACGGTGCGCGTCTATCCGAACATGGAGGAGGCGCAAAAACTGCGAATTTATTTGATTCGCAGCCGGCAGATCGAACTCGAGAAGCGGCTCAAGCGGCAGCGCGGCTATGGCCGGGAATTCGAGAGCTTGCGCGAGTATCGCGAGGGAGACGAGTGGCGCGACATCTGCTGGAGCGCGACGGCGCGGCGCGGCAAGCTGATCACGAAGGTGCACCAGATCGAGCGCAGCCAGACGATGTGGATCGTCCTCGACGCGGGGCGGCTCTTGCGCGCGCGCGTGGATCGTCTCACGAAGCTCGACTATACGGTGGACGCGGCGCTGAGCCTGGCGCAGGTGGCGTTTTACTCGGGCGATCGCGTGGCGCTGTTGGCTTACGGGCGCAAGCCGCAGCAGCGCGTGGCGCCCGGGCGCGGGATGTCGCACCTGCGCGCGATGGTCGAAAGCCTGGCGCAGGTGCATACGGAGCCGTTCGAGGCGGATCATCTGCTGGCGGCGGAGATGCTGCTGTCGATGCAGAGCCGGCGCAGCTTGATCGTTTGGCTCACGGATCTGGCGGAGACGGCGGCGACGCCGGAGGTGATCGAGTGCGCGGCGCGGATGGCGAAGCGGCATCTGGTGCTGCTGGGAATCATCGGGCAACCGGAATTGCATCGCGTGGTCGCGGCGAGTCCCGAGGACAAGAGCGAGATGTATCGGTATACGGCGGCGCTGGAAATCGTCCAGCGGCGGGATTTGCTGCTGCGTCGGCTGCGGCAGCAGGGCGCGCTGACGCTTGAGGTCGATCCCACGAAGCTGTCGACGGCGGTGGTGAACCGCTACCTCGAGGTGAAAGAGCGGAGCCTGCTCTAGAAGCTGCCTTCGGAACGCGCGGCAGAGGCGGAAAGGTTCGCCAGGCCAGATTTCTTCCTTCCGCCCAAATCTGCACTCAAGGACAGGTGATATTTTCCGCGCATCCTGCGAGCATGTTTGTGCAGTGTGCGTTGCCCGCGTCCTCGATGGAAGCCGGACGCTCTTTGAAAACTTGGGAAGTCGGTTCATCCAGCCGCAGGAACGGCATCGCATTTTCATGCAAAATCCTGGCTCGTGCAGGGCAAATTCTAATCGACATTTGGCGATTAGAACTCATCGTAAACCGCTGAAAACAAAAGACGGCACTCCGTTCTAATCGACACAGTCAGCGCAGGTGTGCGGAGCGTCTTCTGGTGGAAGCGCGGGCCTTCAGGCCCGCGAAAAAGCGTGGTAACAGAAGGGGCTTTTAGCCCCGGGCCTTTCTTCTGACGTGGCACTTCTCAGCTTCAAACTCGAACGAAACACTACGAGACGCTACGAATTCTGGCTGACCGGCGCCGGTCCAACGGGTGTTTCGATGGCCTTCGCGGCGCGTGGCTGCGGCGGAGACTTGCGCTTCACGTAGAGAAGGAGCAGGACGAAGAGACCGGCAGCGAGCGTGTACTTCAGGCGGATCGGGAGGTCGGAGGGCGAGACGAATCCCTCGACCGTGCCGGCGACGATCAGCATCGGAATGATGCCGAGGACGAGGCGAATCGCGCGGCCTCCTTCGCGGGCGATCGAGTCTTTGCGCGGCAGATCGCCGGGGAAGAGCAATCCTTTCGCGAGCAGCAGTCCGGCTCCTCCCGCGATGAATATGGCGGGCAATTCGAGGACGCCGTGCGGAGCGACGAAGCTGTACAGCTGGTTGGTCATGCCCGCTTCCCAGCAGGCGGCGCTGACGACGCCGAAAAGCAGACCGTTGAGCGCGAGCATCCACACCGTGCCGATCCCGGCGGTGATGCCGAGCGCGAAAGTGGTGAAGGAGACGGTGAGATTGTTGGTCATGATGGCGCTCGATGCGAGAGGTTTTACCGTGATAAGCGAGCGCGTCCACATTTGGTGCTTGGCGATCGTGTCCATCATGTCGCTGCCGAGCAGGTATTGCTGGAAGCGCGGATCGGCGACCGCCATCATCATTCCGGCAGCGGCGAGGACGAAGAAGATCGCGAAGGCGGCGAATGTGTACGGCAGGGTCTCATGAAATATTTCGGGAAACGTCTCCCGATAGAACGTGATGATGCCGGCTTTCCGCGAGCGGCGCCCCATGTAGATCAGGTTGTGCGCGCGGCCGAGCAGCTGATTCAGATAGTGCGTGAGGTTGCGGCTGGAAGCATCTTCGCGGATCGTCGCGAGGTCCGACGCGGTTTGACGATATAATAGCGCCAATTCCTGCAGTTCACTGTGCGAGAGGGCCTGGACGCCGTTGCGCCCGGAGCGTGCGATGAGCTCGTCGATGCGCGCCCAATAGGGACGCCGCTTTTGTAGCCAGCTTGTGGAGATCACCGATGTCCTCTTTCGACAAGCTTACCATCGAAACGCCGGAGCAGACGGCGCTCGAGTTTCCACTTGCCGGAATCGGCAGCCGATTTCTGGCGTTGGCGGCGGACATGCTGCTGCAAGCGGCGGCGTGGTGCGTTTTGTTGATCATTTTTGCGGTTTCCGCGGTTTCGTTCAGCCTGTTTTCAAAGGGCGCCGGGGTTTGGACCATCGCGATCCTGATTTTCATTCTCTTTACGGTGCAATTCGGCTACTTCGCGCTCTTTGAATCGCTGTGGAACGGGCAAACTCCTGGGAAGCGCTGGACGCACCTGCGCGTCATAAAAGATTCGGGCCGACCGATCAGCGCGTACGACGCGATCCTGCGCAATTTCCTGCGGATCGTCGACGAGATGCCGACAATGTACGCGGTGGGACTGATTACGATGCTGATCAGCCGCGAGAACAAGCGCGTCGGCGATTATGCGGCGGGCACGGTGGTGATCCACGAGAAGCCGCTGCTGGGCGTGAGCTCGATCTGGCAACAGCAGTCGGCGGCGCCTGCACAGCCGCCCGCTGCGGGTCCGGTGCCTCAACTTACGGTCGAGGAATTGCAACTCGTCGAAGCGTTTCTTGACCGGCGCGGCAGCCTCGAGCCGCATGTGCGGAGCGCGATGGCGCGTCAGATTGCCGATCGGCTAGGCGAGCGATGGTCGATTCCCGCCGAAGATCGGGCCGACGCGGAGAAATTTCTTGAGGCTGCAGCCGAGCAGCGCCGGCAGACTGCGCGGTTTCGGTAGGGGGCGACAAGGTTTAGCTTTTTCGTTTGCGGGCGCGATCGTCGATCAGGTCGGACGTGTGGGAAAGCGGCTGATCGGCGTGAAAATATTTCTTGTAGGCGAGAATCCAGTTGCTGGCCATGTCGCGCTGCGCGGTGGCGAGATCGAGTTTCCCGTCGCAGACCAGGTTGTGCAGGTGGTCCTCCAGCTCGTCCTTCACGTAGGCGTTCCATTCAGTTGACGTGTACGGCTCGGGCCAGAGATTCCGGATGTCGTCCGTGCCGCCCAACGCAGGCGTGATCAGATGATCCACTTCGTATTCACGCGCGGGTGCGGTGTCCATTCCGTATTCGTGGAAGACCGCCTTTTGGATTCCGAGCGGCGGCCGTCGTTCCGCAGGACCGCCTGCGACGCAGATCTGATTTTCCGTGACGGGCCGCGTGGCGCCCGGCGTGAGGTGCGCGTCGGGCAAGAGCGGACCATTGGCATCCGAGGTCGCAACGACGTTGCCGCTATCTTGCGCGGCGGGGCGGTGCACCCAACCCATCGCCAGCGCGAGCGCGAGAAGCGCGGCAGCAGAAACGTACGCCCACGCGCGCACCGGGAACGGATTGAGCCAATGCCAGAACGAGTGCTGTCCGGACTCGGTCGAGATGGCCGTCATGCGCCGCTGAAGATTCGCGCGCGAGGCTGCGGGCGGCGGCATCTCCGGATATTCCACCGCGCGATAGGCGCGACTGAAATCCGCGGCGGCGCCCTCGATTGCTTCCAGTCGCGCGCGACACTTTGCGCAGCTTTCGATATGCGCGCGAACCTGGGCTGCGCGTTCGGGGGAGGATTCGCCGTCCGACGTCAGGAGAAGCTCTTCGTCACTGATGTGAATATCGTCGTTTGTGTGCTGCATCGTTCTCTACCGTTCGTCCGCGCGCGCCAGCCGTGCCAGAGAGCGCGCGAGTGAATTGGATACTGCGCCGAGCGACATCCCGAGCACGTCTGCGATCTCGCGATACCGGAGCCCTTCGGCGCGCAGCGACAGGCACCAGCGATCCCGGTCCGAAAGAGCGTTGAAGACGAGCAGGAGGCGCTTCCGGCGCTGCATTTCGTCGAGCCGCTCCTCGGGATTCGCCGCGGTATCGGCGCGCGTTTCTGCCAGGAACGTGTCCGGGGCCCTTCTGGCTTGCTGCCTCCGGCTCGAATTGCGCTGCCGCAGAGCCAGATTGTGCGCCACGCGAAAAAGCCAGCTGCGAAGATTGTTGCGCGGCTTCCCGAGACGCAAGTGGTGGAAGAGCGAGAGGAAAACTTCCTGGATGACGTCTTCACCGTCGTGCGGGCCGATGCCGAGCGAAATCGCATAGCGAAGGAGCCTGCCGCGAAACTCGTCAAAGAGAAGGACGACCTCGTTTTCAATTTCGGTTGCGGGCAGCGTTGTTGCAGGCGAGGCGTTGACAGAGCCCAGCAGGGATGGGTCGATTGCGGTTTCGTGCGTCAGATCGGCCATTCTTCGAGTGGTCCCAAGCCCGGATTCTACAGCGTTGCGAAGACGTTTTGTCCATGCACTTTTTTCGCATCGGAAAGAGTACGGCCCGAAGAAATAAAGAGTGAACAAAAGGAACGGGCGCGGAATACTCAAGATGACAGGTGCAGCGTGATATTGAAGCCGGTTGCCAAAGTGACAGGGGCCCACTCAAAGTGACAAGATGCTTAGTTTTGTTCTTCCTCAGTGCGACGGTGATTTTTGCGCAGGCGAATGACGGCGAACTCCGGCTGAAGGTGACGGATCCGTCGGGGCTCGGCGTGAAGACCACGGTGCAGATCGCGAGCGAAGGAAATCAGTATCGCAACGCGCTGGCGACGAACGACCAGGGCGCGGCGGTGGCGAAGGACCTGCCGTACGGCGTGTATCGAATCACGATTCAGGAGCCTGGCTTTGCGGAGGTGTCGCGAGCGGTCGACGTGCGATCCTCGCTTCCTACGGATGTCACGATCCAACTCATCTTGTCTCCGGTGAACGCATCTGTGACGGTGAGTGCAGGGAACACGCTGATCAATCCTTACCAGCCGGGATCGGTGAGCCAGGTTGGCACGCAGGCGATTCAGAGCAGGCTTACAGCGCTTCCGGGGCGCTCGATTCAGGATCTCGTCAATTCACAGCCGGGGTGGCTGTACGAAGGCAACGCGGTGCTGCACCCCCGCGGTTCGGAATATCAGACGCAGTTCGTGATCGACGGCATTCCGCTGACTGACAATCGCTCGCCGAGCTTCGGTCCTGAGATCGAAGCGGACGACGTGCAATCGATGAGCATTTACACCGGCGGGATTCCGGCCGAATACGGGCGAAAAATGGGCGGCGTGATCGAGGTCAATACGATTCCCGACACGCAGCCGGGATTTCACGGGCAGTTTGTGGTGACGGGCGGCAGTTTTGACACGGCCGGAACATTCGCGCAGGCACAATATTCGTGGGGCAGGAATAGCCTTGGATTCAGCGCGGACGGGAGCACGACCGATCACTATCTGAATCCGGTGGTTCCCGAGAATTTTACGAACAGCGGCACGACGGGCGACTTTTCGGTGGACTACGAGCGCGATCTGACGTCGCGGGATCGGATCGACCTGATCGTCCGCCATGAATTGGCACGCTATGAGATTCCGAATGAGTTCGTGCAACAGGCGGCCGGGCAGCGGCAAGACGCCGATAATTTCGAGACGATGGGGATCGCGTCGTACCAGCATGTTTTCTCGGAGAATGCCGTGGCCGAAATCCGGGGAATGGTGCGCGAAAATTCGAATGACTTCAACTCGAATGCGAATTCGACGCCAGTCGAGGTGTTTCAGCACAACTGGTTTCGCGAGGGATATTTCAAGGGGGACGTGACGATCGATCACGGGCATCATGAGTGGAAATTCGGCGTCGAATCGGACAATACGTTTCTGAACGAGAACTTCAGGTACGCCGTCACCGATCCCACGCAATTCGATCCGGGCACGCCCCCTTCGTTTTCGTTTCTCGCGAATCGGCCGGACCTCGAACAGGCCGCATTCGCC
Organism: uncultured Acidobacteriota bacterium; assembly: GCA_963743335.1. Taxonomy (GTDB): domain Bacteria; phylum Acidobacteriota; class Terriglobia; order Acidiferrales; family UBA7541; genus Palsa-295. The sequence goes on along the minus strand of CAVUPI010000001.1, from coordinate 135,395 downwards.
CAAGACCTGATCCGGCTGGGGAACTGGACGGTGAGCGCCGGGCTTCGCTGGGATCACTATCAGCTGTTAGTGAACCGGCAGGCGCTGAGCCCGCGCTTTTCGATCTCACGCTATTTCGCGCCGGCCGATCTCGTGGTGCACTTTTCCTACGACCGCGTGTTCCAGACGCCCTCGTTTGAGAACCTCCTGCTCTCGAGTTCGACAGCCGCCGCGAACCTGAATACGATCTCGCTGCAGCTGCCCGTGGAACCTTCGAAGGGCGACTACTACGAAGTTGGATTGACCAAGGCTTTCTTCAAGAAATTCAAGCTGGACGCCAATTATTACCGGCGGCTCATGGACAACTACGCGGACGACGATCAGATTCAGAACACGACGATCAGCTTTCCGATCGCGTTTCGCAAGGCGATCATTTACGGCGCGGAGGCGAAGATCGATTTGCCGGAGTGGAAGCGATTTTCGGGTTTTGTCAGCTACTCGTATCAGGTGGGCAACGCGTGGTTTCCGGTGACCGGGGGACTCTTTCTGGGGGATAACACGGAGATACCAACAACAGGGCATTTCCCGGATTCGCAGGACCAGCGGAATACCGTGCGCGGGCGCGTTCGCTATCAGTTGACGCCGCGATTGTGGGTGGCCGGCGGCATCGAATACGACACGGGGCTGCCATTTGATTTCGACGGCACTTACGAGCAGGCGCTTGCGGAATATGGGCAGCAAGTGGTGGACCGGATTAACTTCGCGCGGGGGCGGATTTATCCTGCCTTTCAGGTGGACGCATCGGCGGGGGCTGAGCTGTACAAATCGGAGCGGTTCAAAGTGCAACTGCAGGCCGACGGCGAGAACCTGACGAATATCTTGGATGTGATCGATTTCGGCGGCTTGTTTTCGGGCAACGCGATCGGGCCATCGCGGAGTTTTGCGCTGCGGCTTACGACGAACTTCTAGAAGTCGTCGAGGTGACTCCAAACGCACGGCGAAAACGAAGAGTTTCTTCAGGGGCTAAAGCCCGTCTTTCTCAGGTCCGAATGTCGGAGCCCGTTCACTTCGTTCAGGGTGAACTGAAGCTCCGACCCCCTAACAAGACCTTATGCGGTTGCGCTAGGCGGGTTTTGCGGGTTTGCGCTTCTTCTTGATGATTTCGATCAGCTCCTGCGCGGCGGCTGTGAGCGGGCGGTCGCGGCGGTAGACGAGGTAGAGGCGGCGGACGACGCGCATCTGGCGGATGCGGAGGGCGCAGAGTCCGCCGCGCGCGACTTCGCTCTCGACGCACATGCGCGGGACGATGGCCACTCCCTTTTTCATTTCCACGAGCATTTTGATGCTTTCGAGCGTGGGCATCTCGACGTCCATCTGCAACGGGACGCGGTGGCGCGCGAACATCTGGATCACGCGCTGCCGGTAGGGCGATTCGACGATGTGGGCGACGAAGGTTTCCTCGCCGAGGTCTTTGATGTCGACGTCCTTGCGCTTGGCGAGGCGATGGCCGGGCCAGACGATGAGGACCAGGGAATCGCGATGGAATTCGACGGCGGCGAGATCGCGGTCCTCGGGCAAGTAGGAGATCACGCCGATATCGAGATGATGGTTGAGCACTTCGCGCGGAACGTCGCGCGAGAAGACGCGATGCACCTTGACGTGAATGCGCGGATGGAGCTGGCGGTAGCGGTCGAGCGCGGGGAGCAGGGCGTGGATGGAGCTTTCGTTGACGCCTAGCGCGAGTTGACCGCGTTCGAGGCCTTTGAGGTCGTTCATCCCCTTGCGAATTTCCTCGCGCAGATTAAGCATGCGGTCGGCGTATTCGAGCAGCAGCACGCCCGCGTCGGTGAGCATGCGGGCACCCGAGCCGCGAACGAAGAGCGGCTGGCCCACCCACTCTTCGAGCTTGCGAATCGAGATGCTGACGGCTGGCTGCGTCCGGTAGAGCTTTTCGGCGGCGCGGGAAAAGCTGTGCTCGCGCGCGACGGTCTGAAACACCTGCAGGGATGCGAGATCCAAGGCGGTTCCTCTCCTTCAACTATATATAAGTGGAATTTATTCCGCGTGCAACAAATATAAATTGGACTCCTTGACGCGGGAGCGGTTCACTGGTAATCGTAGAGGTTAAGGAGTTGCGATGGACACGGTACAAATTTTCGATACCACGCTGCGCGATGGGGAACAGTCGCCCGGATTCTCGATGAACAAGGAGGAGAAGCTCCGGCTCGCGCGCGAGATTGAAGAGCTTGGCGTGGACGTGCTCGAAGCAGGGTTCCCGATCGCTTCGCCGGGAGACCTCGAAGCGACGCGCGCCGTGGCGGCCGCAATCAAGAATTGCAAGGTAGCGGCGCTGGCCCGCGCGCGCCAGGACGATGTAGATGCGGCGCTGCGCGGTCTTGAGCCTGCCGTGAAACCCCGCCTTCATATGTTTCTCGCCACTTCCGACCTGCACTTGAAATACAAGCTTCGCAGCACGCGCGAGCAGGCGCTCGACCAAATTACGAAGATGATTCGCTTCGCGCGGCAGCACGTCGCGGAGATCGAGTTTTCGGCGGAAGACGCCAGCCGCACGGATATGGATTATTTGTGCCAAGTGGTGCTTGCGGCCGTTGAATGCGGCGCTTCGGTGATCAATTTGCCGGACACAGTCGGCTACTCGACGCCGGATGAGTACGCGCAGATGTTTCGGCAGGTGCGGGCGCGGCTGGGCGCGCATCCGGAAGTGACTCTGAGCGCGCACTGCCATGATGACCTTGGGCTGGCGTTGGCCAATTCTCTCGCTGCGATCGAGGCGGGCGTGCGGCAGGTGGAATGCACGATCAACGGGATCGGCGAGCGGGCCGGGAACGCGTCGCTTGAGGAATTGGCGGTGGCGCTGCATGTACGGCAGAACCACTACCAAGTAGAAACGCACCTCAAACTTGAAAAGCTCTATCCCACCAGCCGCACGCTGACCGCGATCACCGGAATTTCCGTACCGCCCAACAAAGCTGTGGTAGGTGCGAATGCTTTTGCGCACGAGGCGGGAATCCATCAGGACGGCATTTTGAAGAATCCGCTAACGTACGAAATTATCGTCCCGGAGAAGGTGGGCGTGCCGGCGCGGCGGCTGGTGCTCGGGAAGCATTCCGGACGGAACGCGTTTCGTTCGCGCTTTGCGGAGCTGGGATACGAGACTTCGGATGCCGAGCTTGCGGAGTGCTACGCTCTGGCGATCGCACGCGCGGACGCCGAAAAGGAAATCAGCGATCGCGACTTGATCACGATCATCCACCAGGTGCGCCGCGGGCGCGCGCCTGTGAACGCCGGGCCGGCTACGGCCGCGCAGTGAACGACGGGAACCCAATCCAGCGATGACCAAATTGCGGAAAAAGATTGCGCTGCTGCCGGGCGACGGCATCGGCCCTGAAGTGACGAACGCGGCGGTCGAGATTCTCAAGGATTGCGCCGCGGCTTTCGGGCATCAGTTTGAATTTCGCGAACTGCCATTTGGCGGGAATGCCATCGATCTGACCGGTGGGCCGCTGCCGGATGCGACGCTTGCCGAGTGCCGCGCGTCGGATGCGATCCTGCTCGGCGCGATTGGCGGGCCGAAGTGGGAGGGCTTGCCGTTTGGCACGCGTCCCGAGGCTGGCCTGCTTGGAATCCGCAAAGAGCTTGGGCTTTACATCAATCTTCGGCCGATTCGCCTGCGGCCGGCACTGCGCGATATTTCGCCGCTGCGTCCTGAACGGCTGGGCGATTGCGATTTCGAAATCGTGCGGGAACTAGCCGGCGATATCTATTTCGGCGAACACAAGATCAGCAGCGAAAAGGCGAGCGACCTTGCCGAGTACTCGGTTTTCGAGATCGAGCGCGTGGCACGCTATGCATTCGAGCGCGCGGCTACGCGCAAGGGTCATTTGACGAGCGTGGATAAGGCGAACGTCCTCGCGAGCTCGACGCTGTGGCGCGACAAGGTGACGGCGATGGCGCGCGAGTACCCGAGCGTGAAGCTCGATCACCTGTACGTTGACAACGCGGCGATGCAGATTCTGCTGCGGCCCGCGCAGTTTGACGTGATTCTCACCGGCAACATGTTCGGCGACATCCTGAGCGACGAGGCGGCGGCGCTGGCGGGTTCGATCGGACTGATTCCGTCGCTGAGCCGCGGGAGGAAGGACCAGCCCGCGCTTTACGAGCCGATTCATGGATCTGCTCCCACTCTTGCGGGGAAAGACGTGGCGTGTCCGCTCGGCGCAATTTTCTCGGCGACGCTCCTGCTGCGCGAATCGTTTGGGTTGAGTGCCGAATCGCAATGGATCGAAGCGGCTGTCGATCGCGTGCTCGAGAAGGGCTATCGGACGGCGGACATCGCAGAGCCGGGCGGGCGCGTGGTGCGCGGCTCCGAATTTACGGCCAAATTGCGCGGGGAATTGCGCGAGGCGCCCGTGAGGCACGCGGGCAGTGGCGCGTAGACTGATCTTCGCCCAGGCTGAGCCCGCGAAAATGCCTCAGTTGTTCCGCCGTCTTTTAAGGACCAACGTCTTCCCAAGAATGTCGTGCAGCGCCTGTTTTCTGGGCGTAAACGTGGCAAACAGAAACCCGAAATAGAATATCGTTCCGAATATAAGCTTCGCGAGACAGCGGTATGACGCGCGGGTGAAATTGATTCGGCGTCCCTGAAGGTCGGTCACCACGAGGCCGAGCGCCTTCTTGGCGATCGTGGCCTGCCATGCAGAACTCTCCAGCGATGCGAAGTATATCCAGCTCAGCATGAAGATCAACAGGCGGATGGCTATGGTTTGGCGGTTGAACGCCATGAACCAGGCGTAGGAAGCATTCGCGGGGATTGCGCCAAGTCCCATGAGCGGCGCGAGAATTACAGACACGGAGACGATGGCAATCAAGAGCCAGTCGAGGAGATACCCGAGCCCGCGGATCCAGAAACCGGCGTAGATGGCGGAGCGCCGGACGGCGGGCGCGGCGGTTGCTGGAACTGCGGATTCGGGAGCCGAGGCGCCGGCGGAGGCGCCCTGGACCGGCTCTCCGCAAGACGCGCAATTTTCCGCGCCGTCCGGGAGTGCCTGCCCACACTTAAGGCATATCAATGGATCGTCCTTCGAGCCTGATTTTCGCTTCGGCTATATGGCTATGCGCTGCGAATCACGAGGCAGCTTGCGATGATGTCGTGCAAGGCCTGCTTTTTCTCAGTGAAGCCCGCCATGATGCAGTCTATCAGGAAGTACAGCCCGCCGATGGTAGGAACGCAGCTTATCCCGCGCCCGGCGAAGAATCGTCCGCTGGCGCGGCCGAAGGTCGGGCGGGCGCCGGCGAGGTCCGTGACGCGGAGGCCGAGAGCTTTTTTGCCGAGCGTGGCCTGCCACGAGGAACTCTCCATGAGCGCCCAATACAGCCACGAAGCCATAAGATAAATTATCAGCAGGAAAAAGAGCCGCGGCAAGATCGTGACGACGACCGCCATCGGATCGTGCGTATGCGCGATGAAAGGTACGGCGCTGAGAATGAGCAGGAATGCCAATATCCCGAGCGGAATGCCAAGCACGATGCCATCGATAATTGCAGCCACGACGCGCAGCCAAAAGCCTGCGTAGATGTTGGCTCCCGCCACGGGCACGCCGGCGATCGGAGCTGCCCCAGCCATCATCGCAGGGGTGGCGGCAACGGCTTGGCCGACGTTATAGCCGATGATTGGGCGGCCGCAGGAGCCGCAGAACGCGGTGCCGTCCACCACCGTCGCTCCGCACGAGGAACAGATCATGATGTTCTCCTTCGCAGGATAGTCTATCCGGCACGCTCGCGCTGCAATTCGGCCTGAAAGACAGCTTCGGCGTGCGCGATGTACGCCTGATAGCCGGCCGGATCGATGAACGGATTTTGGGGCGGGTTTTTCAACATGGCTTCGCGTTTTTGCACCATCGAGTAGAACGAGCCGTGCGCCCCGAGGAACACATCGCAGGGAAGCGATTTCAGGACGCGAAACATTTTCTCGTAATCCGCCTCGATGCCGGGATAGGTGGCGGGCGAGCCGGGACGATCGATGAGTTTGTAGTTGGGAAGCACGGATGCGCTGCCGACGAAGACGACGTTATATGGCTTCCCGGCGTCCGTCGTGACCATGGTCCAGGTGGTGCAGCCGCGGGTGTGGCCCGGCGTGAGATGTGCGGTGAGGGTGACGCCGCCGAGTTCGACCGTATCGCCATCGTGGATGATCCGGTCGGGCGTGACGGCGGGGAAGTCCGCACCACTCGTGAGTGTCGGGACTTCCTCAGCCATCGCGACGAATTGCGCGCCGGTGAGCCGCTTCAATTCCGCGATGCCGCCCGCGTGATCCAGGTGCTCGTGGCTATTCAGGATAATTTTGACGTCGGACAGCTTGTAGCCGAGCGTTCGAATGTTGGCTTCGATTTGCGGAGCGGTTTCGGCGAAACCGCCGTCGAGAACGATGTCGCCGGAAGGAGTGACGACCAGGTAGGAGGTGATGTCCGACGCGCCCACGTAGTAGATGTTGCCGATCATGTGGAACGGCGCTACCGGCTTGTTCATGTCGCGGAACATCTGGTTCGCTTGCGCGTGGGCTACACACGGTAGAGAGAACGCGATTATAGCGGCCACCGCGATGGGGTAGAGCGAGCCGGAGAGGGATCGTCGATTGGCGATCATGAGCCCACCATTCTGGATGATGCTTCGCGAGCAAGCTATCAGAAGCCGGAGGTAGCCGCAAATGGTTGTTCGTGGCGGGTGAGTAAGCGGGTGACAGCAGCGAATGCGGCTTCAGCGGCTAAAGGCGGTCCGATGTGCATGCATACGTCGTGGCTAAAGCCACGACCTACAAAGAGTCTCCTGGCGTCCACATGGGGTCTTCGCGGCTGGCGTCAGGCGGGCGAGTCGACCGTGTTGCCGATGACGACGGTCCACGGGCGAACTTCCCAGCGCTTCACGAGGCCGTTTACGACGTAGGGGTCGTTGCGCGCGAAGGATTCGACGACCGAAGGGTCGTCGGTGCGGAAGACGAGCAATGCTTTGTCGGCGGGGTCGGCGAAGGCGCCGGCGAGGAGGAGTTCGCCGCGATCGTGGGCTTGGCGAGCGTGGCGGAGATGGTCGTCGCGATAGGCGCCGCGGCGCGGCAGGTAATCGTCAACCACTTCGTAGACTAACGCGAAATATCCCATGATTTATGCGTGGCGCGTGCGGGCCACGTCTTCTTGTACCGCAAATCCCGTATTGAATTCGAGGGCTATTTGGCTCACATCTGGAGATGTGATGGGCGGCACGGATTTTTCAGGCGATCTGCATATATTGCGTCCGGGAGGATAAGGCGATGATCAAGAAAGTTGCTGGGGGATACAAGGTTACGTCCGAGAAAGGGAAGAATCTCGGCGGGCCGTATAAGAGCAAGGTGGAAGCAGAAAAGCGCCTCCGCCAGGTCGAGTTTTTCAAGCACAAGAAGGGATGACCGGATCAGTCGCCCGATTCGATCTGCACCAGATCGCTTTCGGATGCAGGCTGAATCTGGTCCGAATCCCAGCGCGAGGGCTTCGCTTCGCGCGACCTGAGACGATTTGCGAGGAGCCCGATTCGTACCGAGCTCTCGATGAAGTGGCCCACTTTGAGAGGGCCGACGACACGGGCTCCTCGAATCCAATGGAGGCCGCTGCTGGCCGCGCAGCCGCACTGGGAGCAGTCCGGCTTGCCGCCAAAAACGCACGGCTCGACGCGCGTTTCGAGATCGGCGGAATAGTTTGCCGACATCTTGGCGAAAACGCAGTCGGCCGGGCTCTTCGGCGGGCGAAGTAACGCTTCGCCGATGCCCTTATTGAATAGAAGCTTGGGATACTGAGTCGCCAGAACTGGCAGGCGACTGGCCAGAGTGGCCCGGTGTTCCGGCGAGAGCATCTCCGGGGTCTGCTCGCCCACCTGCGGCGTATAGACGCTCACCCAGATGCGATTCACCTCGGGGCGCGCATTCCAGAACGAAACGTATTCTTCCAGGTAGGTGTCGCGTTCGAGCATCGGACGCGTGATCGTCCAATGAATGTTGACCTCGCGACCCTCGATATTTTTCAGGAGGCGGTCGTAGGTCGCGGGCTTGCGGCGGATGTCGTGGTGCTCGGGCAAACCATCCACGGAGATTGCGACGCGCACGCGCGGCAGCTTCATCCATTCCATCGGCACAGGGATTACGCCGCTGGTGACGACAAGCGCGAAGACGTTCATGGCGCTGAGCTCGGGGAGAATGCGGCTGAGCTCCCGATGGCGCACCATAGGCTCACCGCCGACAAGCGAGACGTGAAGCGGCTTGTGCTTGCGCACAAGATCGAGGACGCCCGAGACGAGGGAATCGCCGCGGTAGTCGCTGAGCTTTTCGAGCGTAACGCCACCGCCGAGATGCGCGTCGCCGTAGGCGTAACATCCCGGACAGCTGAGCGGGCACTCCCGCGTGATTTCGATCGAAAGCATGGGAACGTTGCCAGTGAGAATCCTGCCCCAGGCGGCGAGTATCTCTCGGGGCGTAATGCTAGGGTTCGCTGCGAATGAGTTCGAAGTATGGTTCATCGGGAATAGGATGCACCCTTTTGGCGAAACGTCGCAGGGAAGAGTTGCGGAATGGTAACGGGCGAGGGGGGCGGCCGGGATGCCGCTAGTCGAGTGTTTTCAGGACTTCGGGGGTGAAGGGTCGCAGATCGCTGAAATGGCCGTCGCGAACCTTGGCGGGCCATGCGGGATCTGCCAGCAGGGCGCGGCCTACGGCTACCAGGTCGAAATCGCCGCGCGCCAGCATTTCGAGCAGGCGGTCCATGTGAGCGGCCCGTGCCGCAGTCGCGCCGGGCTGGGAGCTTGGATCGGGCACGCCGCGAAATGAGGCCAGGAAGTCGATGTTGAGCGATACCGAACCAACCGTGATCGTGGGCTTGCCGGTGATTTTTTTCGTCCACCCGGCGAGGTTGAGCTCGCTGCTTTCGAATTCGGGCTCCCAGAACCGGCGTGAGGAGCAGTGGAAGGCGTCCAATCCGGCTTCCGCCAGGGGTTCGAGGAATCGGGCCAATTCCTGGGGCGTTGTGGCCAGGCGGGCTTCGTAGTCTTGTCCCTTCCATTGGGAGAATCGGAGCAGGATCGGGAAGTTTGGGCCCACCCGGCGGCGGCATTCGCGGATGATTTCGACCGCGAAGCGCGTCCGGGCTGGGAGATCGCCGCCGTATTGATCCGTGCGGTGGTTGGTCCCGTGCCAGAAAAACTCATCGATCAGATAGCCGTGCGCGCCGTGAATCTCGATTCCGTCAAAGCCGACGCGCTGTGCCGCCTGGGCCCCTTGCGCGAAGGCTTCGATCATCGCGTCGATGTCGGATTGCGTCATCGGTTCGCCGACTTTCGTATCGGGTTTAAGCAGGCCCGACGGGCTGATGGGGGAGACCGGGAGCTCTGGCGGGCCACCTGGGCCCTGGACCGCTCCCACGTGCCAAATCTGCGAGAAGATTTTTCCGCCTGCCGCGTGCACTTCGGCTACGACACGGCTCCAGCCAGTCAAGGCCGTCTCGCCGTAGATCTGGGGGACGTTGGGCATGTTCTTGGCTTGCGGATGATTCGGGGCGGTGCCTTCGGTGAGGATCAGGCCGACACCGCCCTCGGCGCGGCGGCGGTAATAGGCCGCGACGTCTTCGCCGGGGACGCCTTCGGGCGAATGATTGCGCGTCATTGGCGCCATCACGATGCGATTGGCGAGCGGGACTCCATTCAGCGTGAAAGGCTGGAAGAGTGCGGATATGGATTGGGACAAGGGCTCGGGGACCGTCACCGTTGGATTGTGGGGCAGCCGATATTGTAACGCGCACGACGACGCAAAGATATTTCCAAGCGCGATGCGAATGAGAGAAACTCAGGCCATGCCGCGACAATCGCTGCTCGAATATTTCCGGCCCGACTCCCGGCCGAGCAAAGAGATTGCCGTGGTTTGGCGGCGCGGCTACCGGACGATCCGGTGGTCGTATGGCGAGCTGCTGGGGACTGCGACGGGATTCGCGGAGATATTGCGCTCGCGCGGGGTGGGGAAGGGCGACCGCGTGCTGCTTTGGGGAGAGAACTCGGGCGAATGGATCGCGGGGTTTCTGGGTTGCTTGTTGCAGGGCGCGATCGTGGTGCCGATGGATGCGATTGCGGAGAAAGGCTTCGCGCGGCGGGTGGCCGAGCAGGCCGGCGTGAAGCTTGCGATTGTGGCGCACGGACTGTCTTCGCCGCTGGAAGATTCGCGAACGCTCCTGCTGGAGCATCTGGGCGATCTCGCGAGCGACCGACCGGCGCGCGACTTTTCGCCCGCGACGATGGGACCGGATGATGCAATTGAAATTGTGTTCACCTCAGGGACGACCGCGGAGCCGCGCGGTGTGGTGCTGACGCACCGGAACCTGCTGGCGAATCTGGCTCCGATCGAGAAGGAGATCGCGCGGTACCGTCGCTACGAACGATTTGTGCACCCGCTGCGATTTCTCGATCTGTTGCCGCTGAGCCATGTGTTCGGGCAGCTGCTCGGAATTGTTTTGCCGCAGATTATCGGTGGCACGTCGGTTTTCCTCGACACGCTGAATCCGGCTGAAGTGGCGCGGGCGATTCGGGACGAGCGCGTGTCGCTGCTGGTGACCGTGCCACGGCTGATCGAATCACTGCGCGATCAGATCGAGCGCGACTTGGCGGCTCGCGGCCAGATCGAAAGGTTTTGGCGCGATTATGGCGCGGCCGAACACGAGCACTTCTTGAAACGCTGGTGGCGCTTCCGGGCCATCCGCCGAAGGTTCGGCTGGAAATTTTGGGCGGTGATTTCGGGCGGGGCGGCGCTGCCTGCGGCGGCGGAAGAATTCTGGACGCGGCTCGGCTACGCGGTGATTCAGGGCTACGGGCTGACGGAGACGACGTCTCTTGTGAGCTTGAATCATCCGTTCCGGCTGGGGCGCGGGTCGATCGGGAAGGCGCTGCCGGGGCTCGATGTAAGGCTTTCGGATGAAGGCGAAATTCTGGTGCGCGGGGAGAACGTGGCGTCCGGATATTGGAAGGATGCCCGAATCGTCCCGGTGCTCGATGCTGACGGATGGTTTCACACGGGCGATCTGGGTGAGCGCGACGCGAACGGGAATTTGTATTTCAAGGGGCGGCGCAAGAATGTAATCGTCACGCCGGAGGGGCTGAACGTCTATCCGGGCGATCTGGAGGCGGAGCTGCGGAAGGAGCCGGAGGTGCGGGATTGCGTTGTAGTGGGGCTGGCGCGCGATGGCAATGCGGAGGCTTGCGCGGTGCTGCTGCTGCGCGATTCTTCCGCGGCGCGCGAAAGTGCGGAGGCTACCGCGGAGGCCGTTGTGCGGCGCGCGAACGAACGGTTGGCGCCCTTTCAACAGATGCGGCGGTGGTTCGTGTGGCCGGGCCAGGATTTTCCACGAACGCCGACGCAGAAGCCGATCCTGAGGCGCATCGTCGAGGTTGTCGAAGCGCGGAGAGGAACGGACGGTAGGCCGCCGGCGACGGCTGGACCGCTTGGCGAATTACTGGCGCGCGTTTTGCGCGGGCGCGCAGCGCAGGGCGGCGGGGAACGGCTGAATTTGAGTTCGATCGAGCGCGTGGAGCTGATGGGCGCGCTCGAAGACCGTTACCAAGTGGATTTAAGCGAGACCGAATATGCTTCGGCCGATACGGTGCAGGCTCTCGAACGACTGGTGGAGCAGCCACCGCCGGGCGCGGCCGGCTTTCGGTATCCGCGATGGCCGCAGAGCTGGCCGGTGCGGATCGTTCGCGCCGTCGTGTTCAATTTGCTGGCACGGCCGGCGATGTTGATTCTTGGATGGCCGACGGTGCGCGGCCGCGATCGGCTGCGCGACACGAAGGGGCCGGTGCTCGTGGTGGCGAATCACGTCACGTTTTTCGATCCTGCGTACATTCAGGAGGGATTGCCGGAGCGATTTCGGAAGCGGCTTGCGGTGGCGATGGATGGCGAGTTGCTGGAATCGATGCGGACTCCGCCGGCCGGAACCGGATTTTTCAAGGGACTCGTCGATCGCGTGACATATTTTCTGGTCGTCTCGATTTACAACGTGTTTCCGCTGCCGCGCCGCGCGGGCTTTCGCAAGAGCTTTGCGTTTGCCGGGGATTTGATCGACCGCGGATGGAACGTGCTGGTGTTTCCCGAAGGCGAGCGGGCTCGAACGACGCGCATGAATCCGTTTCGCGCGGGAATTGGATTGTTGGCGACGCGGCTGGGAGTGCCGGTTGTGCCGATGCGCTTCGACGGGGTGGCCGAAGCGCGACAAGCGGGGAAGCATTTGGTAGGGCCGGGGCGAATCAAGGTGTGGATCGGCGCGCCAGTGCAATATAAGGAAGGGGAAGCGGCCGAGGAGATCGCGCGCGATTTGGAGAGGCGGGTCGCCGGGCTGGGAGCGGATTCCGGCTCTGAGCCAAGCGGATGACGGATAACAAATGCGCACGCGCGCTTGGGCGAGGGGGCGCCCGGCGGGCGTTCCGCGCTACAATTGGCTCGTGGGAGGGCTGGGATGATTCATCGCTACGTATTTCATAATGACCGTGTGCAGCCCATCGAGCAGGTGAGGCTTTCGCCCGGCCAGTCCGGATTGATGAGCGGTTGGGGACTGTTTACGACGGTTCGCGTGGTCGACGGAATTCCGTTTGCTTTCGAGAGGCATTGGAACCGGCTCGCGCGGGACGCGGAACGGATTCACTGCCCGTTTCCATTTGAATCGGAGCGAGTACTCGGGCAGATGGGCGAAGTCCTCGGCGCGAATCAAGTGCGCGAAGGCTGCGCGCGCATCTACGTGATCTACAATCAGGCCGGATTCTGGCGCAGCGATGAAAGCTTTCCGATTGCCGACCTTGTGATGTATTCGTCCGATCTGCCGCCGCACCGGGAGCTGGTGCGCCTAGGCTTGCGCGAGCACGGACGCCACGCGGCGTCGCCGCTCGCCGGCGTGAAGGTGACTTCGTGGCTCAACAACGTGTGGAATCTTTACGAGGCGCAGCAAGGCGGTTTCGATGAGGTTGCGCTGCTGAATGAACGCGGCGAAGTGTCGGAGTGCACGGCTGCCAACATCTTTTGCGTGGAAGGCGGGCGCGTGGTAACGCCGCCCCTTTCGTCGGGGTGTCTTGAAGGCGTGACTCGAGGATTCGTGCTGGAGTTGGGGCCGCGGGCGGAAATCCCTGTGGAGGAGCGCACGCTTTATCCGGAGGATTTGTATTTGGCCGATGAGGTGTTTATTTCGTCGACCAATCGCAATGTGGTTACGGTGAGCGAAATTGCCGGGCATCGGATGGCGACTGCGCCCAATTCGGTTGTGCCGAGGCTTGAGAAGGTGTTTGAGGCGCACATTCGGGAATACGTGGAAGCGAGATCGGCTGCGCCTGCCAGGCGCTAGCCGCCTTCCTTTCAAACGAAGAAGGCCGGTGGGACGCCCTTCGAAACGACTCAGGGCAGGCCGGCGCTACGCAAGCCGTCCTAGTGGATGAAAAGACCGAGGGCGCCTGTGGCGAGGCCGCAGATTCCTAGAGCGGTTCCCAACATCCAGAAAGCGCGCTTACGCGTGAGCAGGGTGATCGAGCAGATCACCAGCGCGGCCTCGAGCATCACTTCGCCCAGGTCGAAACGATCGGCGCGCCGCTGCTCGACCTTTACCTCGGCTTCCGCCTGGTTGGCTTCCGCTTCGATGTCTTTTTGTTCGCTGTCGTAGCGTTCGACTTCCTTTTGATACTTGGCTTTTACTTTTTCGGCTTCGGCAGAATTCTGCACAGCGAAGACGGAGGTTTCGTCGAGAAACAGCTCGTAGGCGTGGCGGCGAATATCTTTCGCCTGATAGTAGGCCCACTGATCGGTGGCCTTCGTTTGGAGCAGGAGTTCTTCGGTGTGCGCGCGATGGCCTAGCAGCGAAACGGCGGCGACGAGCACGGCCAGGATCGCCATCGTCATGGTGACGGGAGCCAGGCCCGAATGATGCGCGCCCTCTTCGGCCTGCTCGTGAAGTTCCTGTAGCTCGTCTGGCATCTCTTCGCTCTCCCGTGCGCCGGCGATTTGCGCGCGCAAGAGAATACCAGAATCGACGCAGGGCGAACACCAAGCCGCTACCCCCTTGTCTTGGCCCAATAATTCTGTCACCCCTTAACGGCCCGATGAAAATGTCACCCTATGAACCAGGAGACATTTCGTTTGAGCCAGAAAGAGTTGCAACGAGTGGCTGTGATTTCATCCTGCAATGGGGGGGACCTGACGTGTGCCAGAGCCGCGGAGCTGCTCGACCTTACGCCTCGGCACATCAAACGCCTCAAAGCCCGCTACCGGCAAGGCAGCGAAGCGGCTCTGGCACACGTCAGCCGCGGCCGTCCCAGTCCTCGCCGCCTACCCGAGCCCACGCGCGCCCGCATCCTTGAGTTGGCACGCACGCGCTACGCCGGTTTCAACGATCACCATCTCTGCGAAAAGCTTTCTAAGGTCGAAGGCCTTTCCCTCGGTCGCGAGACCCTCCGCCGTCTTCTCCGCGGCGCGGGGATCGGCTCGCCCCGCAAACGACGCGCCCCTGCTCATCGCCAGCGCCGTCTGGCTCGCGCTCGTGAAGGCGAAATGCTTCTGCTCGACGCCAGCCTCCACCGCTGGCTGGAAGATCGCGGTCCCCAGCTCACCCTGCTCGCTTTCCTCGACGACGCCACCCGCAAAGTCCTTGGCGCCGAGTTCTTCCCCACCGAAGACGCCCGCGGCTATTTCCGTCTGCTCCGCCGCCTGTTGCGCCGCTACGGCGTCCCTCTCAGCTTCTATGGTGATCGCCACAGTGTCTTCGTCCGCAACGACGACCACTGGTCGGTCGAAGAACAACTCGCCGGCAAAAGGCAGCCGACTCAGTTCGGCCGCGCCCTCGCGCAGCTCGGCATCACCTACATCGCCGCGCACAGTCCGCAGGCCAAGGGCCGCATCGAACGCCTCTGGGGCACCTTGCAGGATCGTCTCTCAAGCGAACTCCGTCTCGCCGGCGCCGCCGATCTGGAAACGGCCAACGAGGCCCTGCGCCGCTTTCTTCCCGCCTACAACCGGCGCTTCGCTCGCGCGCCGCGGGACACGGAAAAAGCCTGGCGCCCCGCGCCCCAGAACTTGGACCGTATCTGCTGCCTGGTGCACGAACGCGCCGTCAGCAACGACAACGTCGTGCAGTGGGACGGACGCCGATTCCAGATCCCGCCTCAACCCAAACGCTTCAGCTTCGCCGGGGCTCAGGTTCGCCTTTACGAATCACTCGAAGGAAAGGTCGCGATCTATTACGGAGACACCAAACTCCACCACACCAGGGGATAACTTCTCAGGGGGTGACATTTTCATCGGGCCGTTAGGGTGACATTTTCACGTTGCTACAACACCAAGCCGCTACCCCCTGACGGAATGCTTCCGGTACAATCGTCGCGTAAGGAGTGTCCGCGCGGGGACGAACGGGAGGGCGAATCTCATGTCCGAGCTTGCTGCCAAGAATTGCGTTCCATGCCGCGGGGGAGTTCCGCCTCTCGCCGGGGAGGAACTCGAGAAACTCGAGAAGCAGGTGCCTAGCTGGAAAGTTGTGGGCGGCCACCACCTCGTCCGCACGTTTACGTTTCCCGATTTCAAGCAAGCGCTCGCGTTTGTGAATAAGGTCGGAGACCTGGCCGAGCAGCAGGGGCACCATCCAGACATTCTGCTTGGGTGGGGCAAGGCAGAGATCACTACGTGGACGCATAAGATCGACGGCTTGACCGAGAGCGATTTCATCCTCGCCGCGAAAATCGACAGCCTCTAGAGTGTCCTCCACCCTGAGAACTGCTTTCCGCGATAGCGCGCTTTTCCACTGGTACAAAAACATTGCGGCGCCCGTCGAATACGGGCTGTGGCGGCTGCGAGGAGCGCCGGGGCCGAAGATGCCACACTTGCTGAAGCAGCAGGTGATCCAGGAATACGCCCGCGCATACGATCTTCCGGTGCTCGTCGAGACCGGGACGAACTACGCACACATGATCTACGTCCAAAAGGATCATTTTCGGGAGATATACTCGATCGAGCTTGACGCGCACAAGGCGGAAAGCGCGCGGCGGAAATTCCTGCGAGATACCAAGATTCACATTCTCGAGGGTGATAGCGGAGTCGTGCTGCCGAAGCTTCTTCCCGAATTGAAAGATCGCTGCCTCTTCTGGCTCGATGGGCACGACTTCGACATTTCGACGCCGGTGCAGCTCGAACTCGATGCGCTGTTTCGAGACTCCGCGCAGGAACATGTGATCCTGATCGATGACGCGAACTGGTTCAACGGCCGCGGCGGCTACCCGACGATCGAGGAATTGCGGCAACGGATCACGCACGAATATCCGGGCCGCGAGATGGACGTGAAGCACAACATTATTCGTATCTATAAGCCGCGGGCGGCGCGATCGAAATAACGCCGCCGCGTGCGGCGTGCTCTAGCCATCCTCGGCGCGGATCAGTGCACGTCGGGAAGAACCGGCAATGCGACGGTGTCGACGGTGGTGGGATCATCGCGTAGCTTGATGTAGAGCAGGGTTCCCACCGGGCGCGGCACGTTGAGCGAGCTGTCCACATAGCCGAGGGGAACCGGGACCATATTCTTGAATTGCGGGTCCGAGGCGACCGAATCAAGGAGAAACAGGTTCGATCCGCTCAGCGAGCATTGCTGAGTGGGATCGTCCGGGCAGCGAACCTCTTTCAGCGAAGGAATCCGCACCAAATTCGCGAGCGGCTGCCAGTCCCCTTTTTCGCCATCCGCACTGACGGCGCGAAACTGAACGGGGCCGAATGCCGACGGGCCGAAGCTCTTGAGCGGGTCGAGAATCGCGAGTGCGTTCTTCGAGTCTTCCAGAACCAGATCGCCGGCCGCGACGTCCAGCATCGCATCGAACGAGCCATCCGTCGTCGAGGCCTCTATTTTTTCAGTGGGCGGAAATTTGTCCGGGGCATCCGCCTTCAGGAAAAACGACAAGCGTCCGTCCTGCGGCAATTCGTCCTGATTTCCGAAGTGGATGGCGGAGGAGGCGCTGCCTGGTTGCGCGCTTTTGCTGACCAGCGTGACTTTTGGTCGCGGTGGCTCGACGGTGGTCTGGAGCTGCAGAACGCGTCCGTCCTTGAGCGCGACTTGCGCCGTGAGCGGCTCTTCCGGTTGTAGCGCGGCAGTGGCGCCGGCGCTGGGGGCCACCAGCTTGAGCATGTCCTCCTGATTCGCGCGAGTGAGCTTCGCGGGGGCGAAGTGAATTCCGCTGAGCTCGAAGCCATCGACTTCATCCAATCGCGCTCCGGTGAGGATTCCGTCGCGGTCGCCGAGGTTGAGGGCGAAATGATCGAGGCGCGCGGATTCGGAATAGGCGTGCAACGTTAGCACGTCGGGTTGAGTCAGGCCGAACTGCTTGACGGCGAGCTTTATTACGCCGTCGTGTTCCTCTTTCAAGGGAATCTGGAGCTCGAGGTTGTCCGAGTCGAGAGTCTTCCACGTTGTTTTGAGATCTTTTCCTTGTGAATCCTGAACAGAAACTCGCTCGACGCACGGAGCACAGCCGGACTGCAAGTGGAGCGTATCCTCGCGGCCTACGATGAGAGCGCTTGCGTCGGAAGCGGGAACCTTCCATGCCGCGGCGTGCGCGTCCCGAAGCTGGAAGGCGGGACCTTTGTATGCGTCAAAACCCCAGAGGCCGTGAAGCTCGCCTGTTGTCTCCAGATTGATCTTGCTGGGATCAAGCGCGTGCATGTCGATAGTGAACCCGCCGCTAGAGGCATCGGCCACAGCGGGCAGATCAATGGCGTCGCCGGACTTGGTTTGCAGGCGGAGCGCGAAATCGTGGGCAATGTCCGTTGAGAACGCCAGCGGGGCTCCTTCGACAGGAAGAACTAACGGAGTCTTCTGAACGCAGAAGACCTTTTTTGCGTCGACAGCCCGAAGGGCGGGCAATTGAGTGGCTCCTACTTCTGGAAGTCCGACCACCAAGACGGATTTTGGATTGTGGAACGACGGGGGCGAATTCAGACGCAAGTTGAGCTGATCTTTTTTTGGCAAGACGAGGGCGGGGATGTATTGAAACTCGGCCGTGTGGAGATTATTCAGGATTCGCGCGATGTCCACGATCGCGCCTACGTAGGCGCTGTAATAGCCGCCGCCGGCTGCGGGCGTGGAGCTGAGAGCCCCGATCAGATCGGAAGATGGCCCCGAAACGAGAGCGGCTACCGCGGATTGGTCGTGACTGTCGTCCAGTAGGAGCTGGTCGGTATTCTGCGTGAGGCACGACGCCTGCTGATCGGTTGGCTTATCGAAGCAATCCTGGTTCACCTTGATTTGAAGCGTCTGAGCCAGCAGTGTGGCGCGCTGATGCAGCGCGGCCGGATCGGAGGCCGATGCGTCCCGGATCTGTTCGAGGTATTTGTCGATGCGCGTGCGATCCATGCTGGCCTGGTCAAGATCCCGCGAGGCTCTTACGAAAACGCCCGGCCTGCCTCGCACGGTTGAGCGAAGAGTGCTGAAGTCGCCGCCTGTTTCGGGCGCGAGAAACAGGAGAGCCTGCTCCGCTCCTTTGGGAACGGTGACCACGGTGCCTTCTTCGCGCGCTTTTTGCGTCCACGTGTCCAGACGGACGAACCAATTTTCCGGCGGTGGATTCGTGGGGCCCTGGAGAAAGGCGACGATTAGGAGGTAGTGCACCGATTGGTCCGCGGGAAAATCAGGGTGAATCCACATCCGGTCGCCCGCCTGCAAATTGGGAACGCTTGAGATCGGCAAGGTCTTGGCGCCGCGTGTGACCGTCATCTCGATGGGAGGGCCGATCAGATCGAAGTCGGTGGGTGCGCCGCGAACTTCGTCTGCGATGGACAGGCCTAGAAACAAAACACAAGCGAGAAGGAGTGCCTTACTACGATTTCTATAAGTGACGCCGTGCGCTTTCATGAATTTATCCTGTGATTGGATTCACGAACGGGCGCGGCTACATCCCGATCGTTGTTCGCGTTCGCTGCGGCACCTCTAGAAGTATCCGTAGACGTTCTAGGATGCCGAGCGGCCGGCTTTTGCCGCCAAGGCAGAGCCGATTCGGATCGTCAGCCGCGCTTGGGCGGGGGAGGCAAACGAGAAGCGTCGCGGCCGAACTACCAATGAGAATGATCACGCTTTGCGGATCGGTTTTGCCATCAAATCGAGAAACAGTTTCCTGAAGCGATCGGGTTGATTCAAGTGAAATCTTACGTGCGTGCGCGCGATCGACCTAGTTTCCATCTTGTTTACTGCCTCTCGATCCTGGGTGGAAGTCCCCATCCCGCTGTCCACGCCCTGAAGTCCTTAGTGGCGGTTACCCTTGGCACCGTGCGCTTCCGCTTGTGTCGCGCAGCCTCTCTCAGTTGGCGGAGGAGTGGAACGGAGGGCATTGCGTTCATAAAGGCGAGTCGTTTCAAGGCGAAACCTTCGTGGAGCGCAAATCCCATTTTGGAAATCCGCGGTTCATTACGGAACAAATCGGTACCCCTTGCATTAGCAAAGAAAAGGCGAAGCTTTGCAAGCCGAAAAGCGAAGGCACAAACGAAAGATTGTAAAAAAGGGAGTTAGTTGGGTTCCAATTTGGAAATCAACCGCCTCGAACGAATGTATCCCTTTGGAACATGATGTGCCTTTCTGCATGATTTCGATGTCGAAGAATCGCAAACGAAATCGCTGGAGAGAATTGGGGTCGGCGTACCGTCGCCACGAAGATTTCTTGATACGAAGCTTGGGAACTCCTGACGGTTTGCGTGCACTCGGCGAATTCGTTAGGAGCACCGCCACTGCTCTGAGTTTGTTTCTCATCACAATGTTCATTCTCTTCAGTAAGCATTCGTTTGCCGCAACGATGCTCCGCGTCACAGGGGTTTTAGCTATCGACAGGGCGCTGCCGGCCTTGCGCTGTCGGCGAAACCAATGAAGCAACGGCGATTGCGATGACTGGTGGACGTGGCCGGGATCGAACCGGCGACCCCCTGCTTGCAAAGCGGAAAACTCGTCTCCAACGGCTCGTTGTATTTTCTCTAACTACTAACGTTTACAACAAATCGGGGAATGTGCTCTTCGTTCAAAGACAACCCGAATCTGTTGAAAAAGATCGATCCGCGCACAGTCGGGACACAGCCCTTTCTCGGACCGAGGGCCCCTGCTTTTTGGTGCACACTCACAAAAAAATCGTGCGCGAGTTTTGGCTGAAAAAGCGAAGGCCAGGCGAAGAATTAGGGAGGAGCCCCTGCTGCTTTAGCATGTGGTCCCCCAATAGCCTTGCCCGAGCCGAGCTCGCCCGACACAGTACCCTTGCTTGTCCCCCGCCGTCCCCCTCAGGCGGAGCTGAGGGCCGAGCCCCTGCTACTTAGGCATGTGACTCATCGAAAAAGATCAAGCGCGCGTCTGGAAGCGAGCCTCCAGGGCAGTGCGAAACGCTCCAGCCGTCTTGTAGGATTTGGCTTCGTCCGTCACGCCGATTGCCCGACCAGTCTGCGAAGCGAGCGTTGTAGATCACCGGGCGGCATGCGATCGATTTCTCGCTTTCCGATAAGGCCCCGCCGAATGGCTTCATTTACCGCCAGTTTCAGTTGACTCGGTTCCACCTGCCTGCTCCGCAGCAGATCGATAATCGTTCGCAGCGGACGGGTCACGCGCACACCGTAAATCTCTTGAACGTCGCTCTTACCAACATCACCCTTGTGAAGAGTGAGGATTTCTGGAATCACGCTGTTGCGCCGGAAGTCTCTCGGTACGGTCATGTGCAGCTTCGAGGGCATGATGTCGGACAGTTCATGAAGGCTGAGCGCGGTTTCGTGACTGTAGGTCCCCTCGGGAACTTCCTGCCGGTTTTGCGACCAGAGATACCACAGCATCAGGTCCGGTCGCTCAAGTGTGGGAAAAGCAGCGAGCCGGTAAATTCCACGGTGTTCCCGAATCCAGTTTCCGACGTTTACGTGATAGGAGTGCGTCTTCTCCGCGAAGCCCGCTCGAATGGCTTGCTTCGTTGTAAACAAGCCCTGTTGCGATTGGGCTGTGTCATAGAGCCGCCGGGCAGCCCGCTTGTAAGGTACTGGCAATGCATAATCCCCCAATTTTCTCAGGGGATTATGCACGTCCGCCGCGCTTTCCAAGATTTTCTTTGAGCACCGATTTCCTATCGCAGCGCCGTGCGCACCCTTTCCGCCGCGCCTGGCTCGCGTTGATACTGATCGCGCGCGAGCAGACGCTCATCATCCGTCAGTTCCGCCAGAAATCCGAATCCCCTCACACAATCGGCGCAGATTCTCTCGGGATCGATGACGATCGCGCGATTCACTAGCTGCTGAAGGTCATCCCAGTCGAACTCGCGTCCATCCGCGAATTTCTGCATTAATCGTGCAGGATCGAAGGTGTCTCCCGCCTGCCAGAGCTTCAGAACGACAAGGCGGCGAATGAGGGGCTGATCGAGCGGGCGTCTGGCGAACATACCAAGGTCATAGATGTCGCGTGCTTTGTTCCGTTGATAGCATGCACGGATTTTCTCTGAAAGGATTTCAGGCAGAGCAAGGCAGGTGATTTCTGCAGGTGCGAAGGGTAGCGACTTGAAATAGCTTTGCTCAATCTGCGCGCGCCGCTCCGTCGCCAGCGTCGGCGTTTCACGCCGGCTCACCTGCAGCTTGATCTCGCTGTTCCCGCTTGCGTTCCAGTCGTGAGAATAGGTCGGATTCACGCCCCAGGACAGCCCGTCCTGAGTTTCGTAGTAACCTTCATCCGGGATCGCGAACTGGATTCCATGAAACGGCTGCTCGAACGCCTGCATCATGTCGAGGATTACGTCCTCGTGATCGTGCTCCCCGATTCCGGTGAAATCCAGGTCCGTCGAAAACCGGCCCTGGCTGCCGACAAACATTTTCCGCAGACAGGTCCCGCCCTTGAAAGCCAGTCTGTTCAGGATGCCTCGTTCGGACAGCAATTGAAGCAGGAACGTCAGAATTACTTCTTTCTCAGCGATCATGATGTCGCGGAGGCCCGATTCCGTGGAGTAACGTTGCACCTGCGCCTGCGTCAGCATTCCTAACGATCCTTAGTTAAGACCTTGCGATGCCCCAGACCCGCGCTCCCGCGCAGTTCGTGCTTGCTGACGTTGACGAAGAGTCGCCACGTCTTGTCATAGCCGATGGCGCTTTCAACCGCGCGCGCGCGCGCCGGATCTGGACCGAGCCATGTCTTGCGGCTTTGTGCAGCGAGGTGTAGCAGGCGCTCGCGCGCGGCGGATGGAACATCCGCTTTGACGTAATCGACCAGCCAACCAATGCGGCGAGCTAACGCGCCTGATCCTATGCGTTCCAGATAACCCGCGGCTTTGTTCCAGTCGAACCGGCGAGCGGCGGTAGCGAGAACGGTTGCGGCTTCGCCGACGCCCCCCGCTAGTTCCGGGTGATCGACACAGTCGATGGCCGTCTTCTCGCGGTCGGAGACCATGACCTTGTAGCCGAGCACATCGACAGCTTCGAAACCGAAGAACTTGGTCCTGGACAGATTCACGATGCGAACGCGCGACTCGCCAACTTCACGCCCGCGCAGTCGAACAGGCGTCACGACGAAGATCACGTTGCGGTGCTGCGTCGTCAGACCGTAGTGGGCTGCGGCCGTGCCAAACCCGATGTAGTAAGGATCGGCGATGCGGCTGGCAAGCGCGAGTAAGTTGCTGTCGCCCAGGGCATCTGGCCCCTGTTCCGGCGGCACCAGCAAATACTCTCCCCAAGTTGCTCGTTCGAGCCAGCCTTTGCGCCGCAAGGACTCGATGACATTGTCGGCAGCCTTCTCGCTGGCACCGAGCAGTTCGACAATCTCCGCCCGCGTGGCCTCGCGCCGGTGCCGCTCAGCCAACGCCAGCACAACCTTGCTTTCCTGGCCAGATAGAGATCGCGTCAGTGTCTGCATGTTATTCTCTGTAACAAAACCCCCTGAGAAAGGGGGTTTTGATGAACAGTATGGCAGAGTGAGACTCAGGAATCAACCATGTTATGTAACGAAACCCCCTGAAATAGGGGGTTTCGTTACAATCTATTGCAGATGTTGAGCTTACCTAGCCAACGGACGGCAACTCACATTCTCAACGACATCGGCCTAAGCGAGTCATCCGCGCAGCCCGCTTAGCCTGGATAATTGCGCCCTTCCCCCAGGCAAAGCGCTACTGGACGCTCCAGCGTCTGGCAAGTTCACGATTGGTGAGCATTTCATTGATTTGCGTGCGCGAGTAAAGCAGAGGTCTGCTGCTAAGCAAGAAAGTGCGAAGAAAAAGGCCTAGAGGTTGATTTGCATTAGGGCGGGACGGGTCCAGCGACGGCCAAGATCCAAGTCATTTGTTTGTTCGACTCGAATCAAAGCATCGTGCGGAATCCAAAATCTGGGCTGTCTCGGCACGATCCCGGGAAGTCGGCTTGTAGGAAGTGATCGCGATTGCTCCCGCATGACGGCAATCGAACCCCGACCCTCTGCTTAGAAGAACGGTGCGTCCATGAGTCAAGTCTAACTTGTTTGTCCAGTCACGCTTACAAACAGTTGGGAAAAGACGAATCGAAAGCCGAATCCACGAAGCTGCACCAAATCAGCTCGGAGAAAGAAAGCTCATAACCTTGCGCACTTCTTCATCTGATCTGCGATCGCAAAGTTCAAAACCACCTTCTTCCACCCAGACGCTTGGCCCGTGCTTTCCGTGAAGTCGCTCATCGTAATCAAGTACGTAGCGCACTGTGCCATATTCAACCTCAGGGTAGCCAAGCTTTCCAAAGTGAGTGTTTGGGGCCTCAACCATCTGCGCGTATTGCCCCGTCAACTTGCCCGGTTTTTCCTGCGGATTCTCTTTGCTAAGCCGTCCTGCTGCAACTTGAAAGTCATCGTGCTTCGGGCACTTCAAAATGATCTGCGTCTCGCGTCCGACCTTCATCGGGCCACTGAGATGCACGTCAGTTCCGCACCGTGGACAGTGTGCGTAGCAGTCAGGATCAAAGACGTGTGGCTCAAAAACGTTCGACATGGTGGGCCTCTCCGCGCCCGATTCTAACTCGCCAGTCTTTCATTTTGCATAAGGAAGCGGATTTCCGCACGCTGCTCAGCATTCAGTGGTTCGTACAGCTCGGAATAGACGCTCACGATGTAGTGGTACAGGTGCGTCTGGTCATTGCATGCATCCTTCAGTTCGGTCCTCAGGCGTTCAATCTGTTCCAGTAGCGACGTCACGGGACAGCCATTTTAGCATCGCTCGGCGTCCGGCAAGTTGCGACTCGAAGCGCCTCAACGACTGCGCTTGAGCCATGGCGGTGGTAACATCAAGGCCCCGGCCATGACTCTTCGAATATTACACGTCTCCTGTAATGTACGCCCTGTTCGGATTGCTTTCATTGTAGGTAAGCCCGATCCAGCAATTCTTGAGGGAGTGTTCCGCGTCAACACCCTGCTTTGGGGTGGCCTGCTTAATCCGGTCGTCGTGTTAGATGACAGTACGCGGAAGAAGGTAGGTCGTCATTACCAATACATTGAAATGACCTACGAGGAAGAGATCCGCTCGCTCTTGCACGAGTTTGACCCCGATCTGCTGATCAGTTTCGATAATTCCGCGCTCCCAGACTCATGCGCTGCATTTAAGGACAGATTTTTCGGCAAAGATGTGCTGCGATGGAATCCCTGGGGCCACCAGGAAGTCCCGTTCTTCCTAGAAGTATGGCCTTTTCTCCGAAACTATTACCGGAGCGAAGTCCGGTTTGCGAAAGATAACCCTCCGCACAAGTTTGCTTACGTAGAGCCCGAAGATCCAATCAAGACTTACCTTGCAGCGGCTTTTGGAACGTTTGCTGCTGATGATGAGGGCAAGAAAATTCTGACCGAGCACTTTGCAGCCAAGCCTATCAAATACGATGAATTTCGCAAGGTGCCAAAAAACGAATGGGTCTTCCCGATCAATACGACGGCGTTCGATCTCCGAATACCTTCGCCGACGCCCCGGTCGTCCGATATTTTCTTTCTCATGGACCCGCTCCAAATGCACGACGTCGTCGACTATTGGAATTTGAGGGCCGCCGGATTCAGGATATTCAGCCTACCCGTTGATTCCTACAAGGATCATGCAGAGCGGGCAAAAGGGTTTGCTCGTTGGGCTATGGACCCGTCCGTACCGAAACCATTCGCAGGTCCTTCGATCGTCAAAGCACGCAGCGTAGAAGACGATGCTGCGGATGAAGTAGCGAGATGGTTGGGTGGTTTGGACCCTGAGTTTGGGCCCTCTGTCATGGGATGGGTGCCACGCTTTGGAGTTAGGACGTGATGGTGGCCGAACCGGACGTAGTGGTTCGTCCTCCAACTGCAAAGGAAGTAAGCCAAAACATCATGATGAACGATACGTCGGGAGAGATTCAGTTCCCGACGCCTTGCGAATTATCTGAGTCAGACCAATCGCAGCACTGGGCGATTGACTTGACGGCCTTCGGCGCGAGTGAGGAAACAACGTTCAGACTGCCCTGGCTGAAACCAAGCTGTGACGAAGTCGCCAAGCAAAGCCTTGGACATGAGTTTGGCCCAGCAGGTGCGCGTGTAAGCAAGCACGGCGTTGTTGTCATGGCTCATGGCGACCGCGATCACAGCTTGATACACGAGCCCAAGGTAACGAGCGTTTGGAAGGCTTATCTGAAGGACAGTGGATTCGCATACCTCAGGACGAGCTCAGCTGGGCTTGCCCTTGAGAGAGTTGTCGAGCAACTCGGCGGATACCATCGCTGCCAAATCTTTCAAAACAGAGGCGTGCGAGAACTCGTAGATATTTTATCTGACGGTTCGCCTAAGCCACAGCAATTCGTAAAAGGCGCAATTTATAGAGCGGTTCCGGCAAAGGAGGATCAAGCCAAGAAAGGGCGCGAAATCTTAGAGAGGCTCATCTCGGAGCAGCTCCTGCGTCAGGGATTCGAGTTGCAGTGCGAAAAATGTCAACGCTGCGATTGGTACCACCTCAGCGACGTGGCAGAACAGTTTAAATGCAGGAAGTGCTTTCACGTGCAGTTGGTTCCGCTGTTGGATCGCCACGCGTGGTCATACATATCAAACGGTTTATTCCGACTCGAAGGGAAGATGTCTGGGTGTGTAACAACTATTCTGGCGCTTATCTTTTTTCGATTCTGCTTCGGCTACGACACCAAGATAGTCTCCTCCTTTGATTACACCGGCCCTGAGGGAACCGGAGAACGGGACTTTGCAATCATCTCCAGTGATTCGTTTCAAGAAGATGTGGACGTGATCATCGGTGAGTGTAAGACTGCACTGGATTTGAAAGAGAAAGAGAAGAAGGACATCAAGGACTTGGGATTGGCGACCGGGGCATACATCGCGGTTGCCACTGATGTTCCAGAGTTTTCCGAAGCTGACAGAACGTATTTCAATGTAAGGCTCCCCGCTAAAACTGGACACCTTAGTTAGGTAAGATCAGGGCCTCCACACAGGAGGCAACATGGGCAGGAAACCACGCGTAGATCGATCCCCGGAAGAGAAGTGGCAGATCGTGCAGGAAGGTATCAAGAGCGGGAACGTTTCGGAGACGTGTCGGCGTCACGGGATCGCTCCGAATCTTTTCTATCGCTGGAAGGATGAAGCCGAGCAGGGAGCAAAGGCAGCGCTTGGGGGGAGAAGCGCTGCCGCGGCCGAAACCGAAAAGGACCATCGCATCCGGCAGTTGGAGAGAACGCTGGGGCGGAAGTCGCTGGAGATCGAAATCCTAAAAAACGTCGTGGGGGAGTGGACTGCGGTGCAGTTCATTCCCAGGCGCGGGAGATGGTAACGCAGGGCCACACGGCCACGTTGGTAGCGGCGACTCTGGCCATCAGCCGATCGAGTCTCTACTACCGAAAGAAGCCGCGAGGCAGCCGGGCCGATCGGCAGTACGACGAACAGATCGTCGTGGCGTGCGGGGAAAAACCCGCGTATGGATATCGCCGCGTGACTTGGTGGCTGCGAAGAAAAGAAAACCTCCCGGTGAATCGCAAACGTGTCCTGCGGGTGATGCGAGAACGTGGGTTGCTGGTGCGCTCCCGTCGTCTGCGGGCTCGCAGGAAGAAAGAGTGGGGACGTGTGGAAGCAGCCGAGCCGAATCAGATCTGGCAGTCGGACATGACGAAGATCTGGGCGGGGCCGGCAGTGGGCTGGGCGTATCTGGTGTGCGTGATCGACTGCTGCACGCGAGAGATCGTGGGCTGGAATCTCTCCCACCGCTGCCGAACCGAAGATGCATTGGCTGCGGTAGAGCAAGCCGTCCTGGCACGGCTGCCCGAGGGCAGCCGTGCAGCGAACGTGACGCTGACCACCGACAATGGAACGCAGTTCACTTCGTCGCGGTTCCTGGAAACGCTCGGGCGGCTCGGCATCACCCATCGGAGGACGGCGTATCATCACCCGGAAGGCAACAGCTACATCGAACGGTTCCACCGCAGCTTGAAAGAAGAGGAAGTCTGGACGGCGGAGTACCGGAGCTTGGAAGAAGCGCGAACATCGATCGCTCGTTGGATCGAGGAGTACAATCACGACCGGCCTCACCGCGGAGTCCAAAATCGCACTCCGCACGAGGCCTTCTTGGCTTTTGCAACTGACCTAAACTCGGAGACCCTGACTGTCTAAATTAGCGGGGAGCCTTACATCAAGGAACTAGTCGAAGCAGGAATAAAGCCGATTCTCCTAACGAGAAAACACTTGGAAATGCCTTACATAGATACTGGAGATTATCGCCATAAGGCATTCAGAGTTCGCAGTGACGCTGAGGCGCTTCACAGACTTACCGTCATCGAGATCCTCGGCGATGAGTTCGCCAAAACGCATCGTATTTGGGTCTGATAAACTCCGGTCCCACCTAGCCACATCAGGCAACCTCAATCCCGCCTCGGTACAAACAGGGGTACAAATAGCTTCGACGGCCTTTGGCGGAAACTCCTAAAGACCCTGTTTTACAAGGGAATCTGCGGCGTCAGCGCCGATGCTGAGCAGTTGTTCGAAGCGATGGCGCAGAACTTCTGCATCTGGATGGCCTGTTCGACGGCAACGACGCGCCGCTTCCAACGCAAAGCGCTGGAACACCGCCAGAAGATTGAATCCGGCCAAGCTGATCCGAAGGGCGGAACGCTTCAACGCTTGACGAAGAAACAGAAGTAGCGAAGTCACTGAATCGAAAGGGCGGCTCTCGCAGGCCGCCTCTTTCTATCAAAGGTGTCATACACTTGCCCTGCAAGTAGGACCCGATGTAACTGAAACAATGTGGGATACAGCACGTCGTTGACAAACGTACCCATGTGGGGTACGATCTTTTGTGGAGATAAAGAGATGAAGACCGCAGAGATGCTATTTGGAAGCCGAGCGAAGAGCGCGCTGCTTTCTACCATCTACAACAAGCCAAAAGAGTCTTTCCATGTGCGCGAGCTTGTCCGGTCAGTCGGAATGGGATCGGGCGTGGTTCAACGCGAACTCGGAAATCTGACCAAGCTCAAGCTAGTGCGCATGGAGCGCAAAGGCAACCGCTGCTTCTATCAGGCGAACACTGAAAATAGTCTGTTCCCTGATCTTCAATCGATCATGCTCAAGACATCGCTTGAAACAGTGCCCGATGTGATGAAGAAGGCGCTCCGAGCGCTCAAGCCGAAAATTCGGACGGCGTTTGTCTATGGTTCTGTCGCACGTCACCAAGCGAAACCAGAAAGTGATATCGACGTGATGATCGTGGGCGACGCCACGTTTGACGAGGTTGTGCCCCGTTTGGCGAAGGCCGAAGCAAAGCTCCATCGAGAGATCAATCCGACGATCTATTCCGAGCCAGAATTTCGAGCAAAGTTGATCGACGGAAACCATTTCTTGAATACCGTCATGGACGACGAAAAGCTTTTTGTGATCGGAGATGCCGGTGCAGTTCAAAGATTGGGCAACGTCGAAGAAGCTCACTGAGCATAAGAGCAGCTACGCGGAAGTCACCAGTCTGCTAACGCTCGCCGATAGTCGTCTGACCGACTGCGAGACGATGCTGAAGTGCGGCGTTTCCGCGGATACGTGTTTCGCAAACGTTTTCGAGGCCGCTTTACCGTGTGCGAAAGCTGTTCTCGCTGCATCAGGTTACAGGATCGGCCAAGACGCTCAGGGCGGCCATCACTTATTGCTCGAAGCTCTCACCTTCACCGTTGACACTAGAAGTCGCGTCGTCTCGAAGTTGCAATCAGCGCGGAAGCAGCGCCAGCAAATCACTTACGATTCTGTCGCCAATCTCGATCCAAAAACTGTTCAGGAATTGCTGACTCTGGTAAAAGAACTGCGCCGGGCGGCTGGAACCTGGCTGACGAAGAACCACGCAGACCTGATGACTCCGCCGAAGCCCAAAGCCGCAGCGCCCGCTGCTCCAATTGCTGCTCCTGCCGCATCTGCTGTTCCGCCCGCTGCTGCTCCACCTGCACCAGCTAAGCCAAAATCAGACACAAAGTGATCTGCGCATCAATGCAGAGCTAGACCTCGCAGTGCCACCTGAGTGGATGGTCGTCTCGCTCATGATCGGCGTGATCGTGGTAGTCGTCATCGTCATCAGCACGATCATGATGATCGGCGGCGTCATCGTCCTCGCCATGATCGGCGTGGTGAACGACGTACTCGTTGTCGTCGCCATTACCGCTGTCAGTGCTGCCACATGATCCACCAGTGACGCTTCCTCCGCCGCCTGCACCTGCTCCGCCGCCGCGGCCACCAGCACGCCCGGCGCCGCCGCGCTCATCCACCGACCGCCGCGCTGCACGCCGAACTTAGCCGCGCTACGACCGCCGGGCCGTCAGCTCATCATCTGCTTACACGCACAATTTCGGAAAGCAACACGTCGAGTTGCTGGCCGCAGTTTACTTGCTGCGGAGTCGGCAGTGTTTCGCTCTTGCGAATCGGCATGTGCAGGTGCGCGTCAGCGACCTTGCGAGCCGTTAGCTCTAAGTGCTGCATCGTGTCCTTGAACGATTTACCTCCGCCCGCATAATTGTTGGAGACCTCAACAAAAGTCTTACAGCCCAAGACAGGCGGCACATGGTCGAGCAGTCCGCGTATCAGCATGGCTGTAGCGAAGTAGCATTGCGATCCGTAAGCGGAGTTGATCTCTTCGCAGAGCCGCACCAACTTGCGGAAATCAAACTTCGTCTTAGGAAGCGAGCGTAATTCCGCAAGGCGGCTTTCAGCGATAAGCCTCGATCCCTTGATTTGCGGGAAGTCGTCATCGAGACGGTCCAAAGACGCTTCGATTTCCGGCAGAAGCGCATCGAGTTCCGCCTTGGCGTCGTAAGCTGAGTAAAGGTCGTTGATTTCTACGTCGATGGCTTCCAGGCGCTGTGCAAACGGCGAAGACAGAATCGGAGCCGCCAGTCTCTTGAATTGGATCACTATGTAGCGAAATCCGCTTGTGACTGCTGTTTGCTCGTCAGGATCATCGGAGGGGCCACAGAAATGAAAGTTCCGAACCTGCCCGATCAGGTCCTCGATGATTTCTTTCTTCTTACTCGCTGCGGCCTTGAATCCGTTTGTATCCTTCTCGGTCATCGATGCTCGCTCTCGTTCTTGCGCAACTCCAGCGTCACTAAGCGAGATGTCGTCCGATTTCACATCGCGAACTACTAAACCATCCGACACGCAATCTTCCAGGAGTTGTTCTGTTTCATCGTGCTGAAATCCCGCTTCAAACGCGGCACGAGACCAAATATTGGGCGAAATCTTGGCCTGTTTGCGACCGGCCAATACGTACAATGCTGACAAAAATGCGCAACGACGTTCGGGAGAGCGCGCCTGGTCCAAAAAGTATCGTCTGTTGGATACGTGACGATCCCACGCATGGTCCACATTCTTTAGCTGGAAAATTCGATCATCGATTGAAAAGCCAGTCAAACCGCATTCATCTGGCTTTCTGCTGTAACTCCGAAAGGTTGACGGGAACTCCGTCGCTAGCAACATGCCTGTCCTGAAATCGCTTGCTGTGTCTTCAGAGAGCTTTTGAGTTTCGGCAGTCAGTTCTTCAGCGGTAAGGTTTGTTTGAAGGCTGCCATTTGCAGCGAGCTTTTGAAGAGCACGCAGAACAGTCTCCGTCTCTTTTCTAGCCCGCGCGAGGACATGCGGGTCTGCGCACAATTCGAACCCGAGGACACTCGGTGCATAAGTCTGTGTTCCAATGTCTGTAAACAAGCCGAGGCGAAATGACCGGTCGATTGCGTCCGAGTCGTGGAAATTCAAGATCAGGTACTGCCGCGGTGTAGCTTGCTTACGATTGATAAATCGGTCGATCACAGCCCGCGTCAAATCGCGTTCGACTGTGCGGACGAGCGGCTGCGCTGAACTATCCCCCTCGGTCATAATCGGAAGATAACACGGCTCGGTCTCAGAGTTCGCGCCGGTCAGCGCGCCTTCTCCTGAAGTTTTTGGCAGTACAAGCACTTCGGAAATGTTGTAACCGTGGCGCTGCCGTCTTTAAGAATCCTCACGCAGTAGTTCTTGGACCACACGTCGGCCCACGTAATTTTCTTCCCACTGAAACGAAGTTTCCCTTCGATCCCGGGCAAGACGCGTTTTTGAATTTCATATCCGTTCGGGAGGATTACCAGCCCGGATAAGTCGTGGCAAATTCTGCGTTCAGTCTTCTTTTGGTACTTCAATATCTCTTCGATGAAATCGTCTCCGTTTCCGGTGACGATGATCCACTGGCGATCACACGCAAGTTCAACGATTTGTGCATCAGAAGCATTTTCTGCGAGGCCGACTTGCAGCGTCGTCCGGGCACGCTTTCGCGGAAATAAAGCTTCCGTCTTCGCTACGTCGCGATCTATTAGAAATCCGTACTTACTGATGTCGGCCATCGCTGTATTCTATCCGAGCCTATGGCGATTCCTGCCGCCTGACGGATGAATTTGCCTGATAGTCATGTCGCTCGAATCTCCTCAACGCTGACGGCCGCTCTCTATTATTGCCGCACCGAAATCGCCGCGTGCCCGGCTCCTACCAACCTTCTCACTCAATTCACGGGACTTGCACAATCGACAGGGAAGCAAAAGGCGGCAATAAAGAAGTGAACAAGTGGACTCGCGTGACGATAGGCAGAATCTTGCGACACGAATAGCATACGCGACGAGCTTTTGGCTATATAATACCGCCCGGTCAAGAGATGCCTCTGAGAGGAAGGGCAAAAACAACCAGGACTACTTTGACCCGTGCACTACCTCCATGGTACGGTTGGCGATTGAAATATCGTTATTAATGAGTAGGATACCGAAACTTTAGCTGTTCTTAGGAAAGTACGCCCTCGCGAATGGCCACGCCCCACGCCCGCTTACGATTTCCACGGATTCACAGCCTTAGACTGAATAATTTTTCCCTCTTCTCTCGAAAACCGACTCTCTCCCTTTCGATTGCAGATGGTGTTTTCTGTTTGGCAGGTGCCAATGGCCTTGGAAAGTCGACGGTGATCGCGGCACTGAACTTCGCATTGACCGGAATTGTCGCCGAACCAGGCAGGCGTTTCACCTCAGCGGACGAGTATGCAAAATTCAGCAGGGACTTCTCGCAGGATTTTTTCTCGGGACGAATCGTCGAACGTCACCGCAAGTCAGCCGAGGTCGCCGTCGACTTTAGCATCGGCGAACTCAAGTATCACCTGGCCCGAGGTGTTTTTGAGCCGGATGAACTCCGCAAGTTGACGATCAGCGAGCGGTCAAACAGCGAGTCCTCGCAAGGCGTAAACGGTGGAAGTCTAAGCGCCAAGAGTCGTTTGCACACATATGAAGCTCGTCTCGCCGCAGACATGGGATTAGAGTCATTCGAACAATTCATCTTTCTACAGAATTTCATTCTCACCTTCGACGAGAGGCGTCATCTGTTGTTCTGGGACGACACGGTTCTCGAACAAGCTTTGTATATCGCGTTCGGCGTCAGTCCGCACGAGGCTCAGAAGGCAGATGTTCTGCGACGCGATAGCGAAAAAGCCGGCTCCCTGGCTCGCAACGCGAATTGGCAAGCCACTGAGCTCAAGAAGAAAATCGAGGAACTAGAGTCCGCGATCGCACTATCAAGACAGATCTCGGAGACCAGCACCATCGAATTGGAAGCACAATATAACGCCTTATTGTCTGAACAAGAACAAGCTGCCAGCAAATTCGAAAAACTCGGCGGAACGGTCACTGACATCAATGTACGCGTAGCCGATCTCAGCGCGCAATTGGTCGCGCTCCGATCAGAATATGAAGCGGAATATTCGAAACGTCTGAGCGATCGCGTTGATCCGGCGCGCCACCCGTTGATTGAATCAAGCATTGCCAATGCCCAATGCGCTGTCTGCGCCTCTACGGACGTAAAGGCTATCGACACGATTCGCCAAGCCCTCCGTTCCAATATTTGTCCTCTATGTTCTTCTCCGGTCAAGGCGGCCAAGCCCGATAAGAAGCTCGACCAGCTCCAACTTCTTGACCGCAAGATCACGGACAAGAATACCGAGCTCCGTGACAGCCTGGAGGAAAAGAACCGGATCGCAGGACAACACCAGATTCTCGAATCGTCGGTGAAGTCTCTATCGAAACGATTCGACGAGTTCGAACAAGAGAACAGACTCCTTCCTTCAATCCCTTCAGATTCGGCGCGGCAAAGGCTCGGAGCTAGACGGCGCTCTCAAGAGATACAGGGATCAAATGCAGGAGTTCTTGGACAAAAAGAAGAACCACTATCAACGACGGGACGAAAAGAGAAAGGCGCTCGCGCTGCTCCAAAAGAAACTTGTAGCCGGTTACTCATAGGCCGAGGAGCGGTTTGTTCCTCTGTTCAGGGAGCTCGCCGAGCATTTCCTCGGGCTTGACCTAAATATAAGGTTAGAGCAGCGTCCCTCTACCGGCGTCTCGATCGTGCTCGAAGTGAAGAACACGGCCCGGCGCGAACCGTACCAATTGTCCGAGAGTCAGCGGTTCTTTATTGATATCGCTTTGAGAATGGCCCTCATACAGCACATGTCTGGCGACGACGGCAAGGGTTGCCTCGCCGTCGACACTCCCGAGGGGGCACTCGACATTGCTTACGAGAGCCGCGCCGGCGATATGTTTGCCCAGTTTGTGCAAGCGGGATTTCAGCTTGTAATGACCGCAAATATAAACAGTTCTCAGTTGCTACTCTCTCTCGCAAGACGGTGTGGCACCGCCAAGATGACTATTAACCGCATGACACAATGGGCCGAACTGTCCGCAGTTCAGAAAGCCGAAGAGGATCTGTTCGAGGAAGCCTACAACAAGATTGAAAGCGCGCTGACGAAGGGAATGGGAAAAGCGAGAGCATCGAAAAGGCCCGATGCTTAGCGCATACGCAGCCTTTGATTCTCTGTACGTAGGACGGTACCTCGAAAGAGCTCTCCGCAATTTCGCCGAAGCTGAGGTGCACTTGTTCGGATATCTCGCGTGTCTACTGTCCCTTTATCGAAAGCAACCCGTGTC
Organism: uncultured Acidobacteriota bacterium; assembly: GCA_963743335.1. GTDB lineage: Bacteria > Acidobacteriota > Terriglobia > Acidiferrales > UBA7541 > Palsa-295. The sequence continues at coordinate 100,939 of CAVUPI010000001.1, read as the reverse complement.
GAACTGGGGATATAGCTTCAGCGGAACGCGAAACGGAGCCCCTTTCAGCGTAGAGCTCAACGAATCGCTAGCCGCCTTGAAAGCCGCCGGAATGCTGAGAAGCGAGGGCGAGTTTCTGCAGCTGACCGAAACAGGCAAAACAGAGTGCCAGGGACTGTCTGAATTATCCCTCAACCAAGAACGTCTTGTTTGCTTGGATGGCGCCTGCGGGTGTCTTCTCACCATGCCTGTCGGAGTCGTCCGCAACGCGCTATTTCAAGAACCGATGCTCAGGCCGGCAGTCCGCTTGAACGATGCCCGACCCTTGCTGGAAGGTCCTGGACTCAGCCTCATCTACGATCAATTCTCGGAATTAAGCAACGCCATTGGAGTGAATGTGTCTGATCTTCTTCTTCCCGCGACGGTTTGGCTTACCTATCTATCGCAGACTGCTCCCGATTCGAACGAAAGGCTTGTTCACGCTCCCTAGCAACACGATGCTAAACATTGGCGCACTCACGGATGTTCTCCATTCGCACTATGCCACGATGGTGCTATCTGAGCATGGAGACCCCGGCCTCCATGCTCTTCGCAAGCTGCTCGGTGTCATTAGGGATGTTTATGGCTTCATCGATCCTGAAACCTACGGAGGACAACTGGTCATTTTTAAGGCGCTTGATGAATCGCAGGAGGTCTTACCGAGGTCTGCTGCCACTCAACTTTCTGCGATCAAGGATGTCGCTCAATATGCCGTTGGGGATTGCGCGATAGAAATTCTCGATGGCGGTCAGATTTTCGTTTGGGCTGCGGCAACCCTCAACATAAAGCAAATCGCCGTCAAAGCAATCGCCTACACCTACAAAGCGCGAGTCGAATCGTTTCATGCTGGTGGTAAGACTTCCCAAGTCGAGAAAATCGTAATCGGCTGTGCGAGCAATTTCGCAATCCCGACATTTGATGATCTCAGGGAAGCCCTGGAGCGCTATAGATCGGATATGGTTCGCCACTCTTCTTGCCCTATTTTCGCGACCGTCTGGTACGAACCCGAGCGGCTCTTTTTCAAGTCCAAACAAGAAAAGACGATGCGCAATTCTCTCTTGCACTACCTCAAGTCGAGAGTTCGCGGGGGTGTGGAAGTCAGGCCGGAACAGATCGTTGATTCGACTCATCCTGTAGACATTAAAGTGACTTGGTTCCTGTCAAATCGCATCGCTCTGATCGAGATTAAGTGGCTTGGAAAGTCGCGCAATCGATCACGAATTACATCTCAGCATTCGCAGGCCCGAGCGTTGAGAGGGGCAAAGCAATTGGCGGACTACCTCGATAAGAACAAGGTACAGGCCCCCATCCACAAGACACGCGGCTATTTGGTGGTCATCGACGGGCGTCGCGCCAAGCTTGCAAAGAGGACCAAGCACTTGGATACTGCAGCAGGGATGAAGTATGCGACGCTCGAAATCACGTACAACCCGAAGCATCATGAATCTAGGGATGATTTCGAAATTCCCATTCGAATGTTTGCGGAACCTGTTTGCCAGATTGGTTCACCATGCTGACCGGGCTGGCCGCTACGAATTGCTCGACGGCAGAAACGAGCATCTCGTTACCTCGTCACCGTTGGTATGTGATTAAGGAGGGATTTGCCGCTTCCCTGGTCGAAACTGCGGTTCGGGAAACGGGCTGCGAAGATACTGACCTTATCGTAGATCCGTTTTGCGGCAGCGGTACGGTTCCAGTTACTGGCGCTCTCCGAAATCATCCCGTTATCGGAGTCGAGGTCAATCCCTTCCTGAGCTTCGTCTCGAGGACCAAGCTCGCGCAATGTGCGCCCGCAAAAGTGACAGATGCGTTCGCCGCTGTCCTGCTAGGCGTTAAACACGGCGCTCCTTCCTCGTTGGAGTCCATGTCAACTTTTTCAGAAACAAAGAAGGCAACGAAGTGGCTGTTCAATCGGCAGATTTTGCGAGCTTTTGAAGGCGGATGGCGGGCGACAAACGAGCTTTCGCGACCAAGCAAGCAGTTACTCCGCTTGTGCTTGATTGGCGCGGCCATGGACAATTGCAACGCCTTTCCGGACGGAAAATGCCTTCGTTATCGCAAAGATTGGGAGGGCCTAGACTATGGTTCCGCAGAATTTCAGGCTTCGCTTCAGAAGCGTGTTGACTACGTCACCGAAGACCTCCGCACCGACCCGATTAACAGCTCACTGGGCAAAATCATACCCGGCGATGCAAGGACGGTGCTGAAGACATCCAAGCTCAAGAAATTCCGCCTTTGTGTAACATCGCCACCATATCTCAATTCCTTTGACTACACGGACGTCTATCGTCCAGAGCTTTTCCTCAGCAAGGCGATCGTGTCGTCCGAGGCACTCCATACGCACCGCTTCAGCACCCTCCGCTCTCACGTTCAAGTAAAATGGCCTGATCCTACGAGTTCGAATTTCGGGCCTCTATACGACGAGTGTCTCAAGGACATTCGGCACAGAGAGGAGGCACTCTGGGACAAGCGTTTGCCGCTAATGGTTCAAGCGTATTTCGAAGACATTGAGGGCGTGCTCAAGAACCTCAGGAAATTTGCAATGCCGAACGCCTGCCTTTGGTTTGTCGTTTCCACATCCGCATACGCTGGGGTAGAGGTCCCCGTCGACCTGATCACCGCTCACGTTGGCGAGAGGGCCGGATGGTCGCTGAAAGAGGTTAGTGTGATTCGGCGGTTGCGGCCGTCAGGACAGCACACGAATAAGGTCTCTGGTGTAACCGTCCGAGTGCCGCGGCTCCGCGAAAGCATAGTGGTCTTCGACGCCGGCGGAGAAAATAGGCCGCGCCCACGTCCAGGCGGTTCCTAGGGAACCGCCTGACCGCGCCGGTCTTCAGCGTGCGTGTATCTTCACCTTAGCGAACGATGGACCTAGACGGGAACCGCAAGCATGAGCGCGGGCCGCGTCGCTTGACCCAGGCCATATCCTCGTCGGCTAGCACCGCGCTAGCGCCCGCCATTTGTCCTCTCGGCCGGAACGCGATTCGACATTCGCACAGCGGGATTGCCGTTCTCTAGGCGCACTGCGAAACAGACAGTCTGTTCAGCAATCCCTTTGGGGCACAGCGGCGCGTGCGTCTCCTCGGAATCTACGTTGATAAAGATCGTTAACGGATATCTCAGCACCTTCTTTATTTGGGCGAGATTTCGGAATGCTTTTCGCGCCGTTTTCACAGTGGCTCGACGCTTCAGTTCGATTGCAACGAAATTTCCTTCATCCCGCCTTTCTAGGAGGCCGCGGTCAAACGGAATGTGCACGATTATGTCTGGCCTTATCCTTATTTTGTGTAAAGGCAGGCGCTTTTGGTATTCCTGCTGAATAATCGGACTTCCCGGCAAGGAACCCGGTTCCAGCCTTCTGCCAAGCTCCTGAAGTAGCTCCCCCTGATAGCCACGTTCATCCCTAAAAAGCCGTTCCTCACGGATATTTCCAAGAGCCTCTCGAAGAACAGTGAGAAAATACTTGGGCACCGTACGTGATTTCTTCAAATCCTGTTCCTCTCGGCTTGCTCGACACTCAGGTATCAGTGGGAAGTAGGATTTTCGTCAACGTGGATCACAGATCTCTCGCCTCGAACGCCTTCTGCTTCACGCCGTCTTTCTAACGCTCGGCGCGCTTGTCACCGTGACATTGTAGGTGTTGTCGCTCTGACGCTTGTACACGCGCCAGGCGGTGATGTCGATCTCCTCCCATTCCTGAGAAGCTGCGAGCAACACCCGAGCGAGGTGCACTGCCTGTCCACGGGACAGCTTAATGCCAACTGTTTTTAGGTCGGCGATTCTCTTAGTCCTCTGTTTGTAGTCTTCGACTGGATAAATGCGCTGGCACCGAACATTAGTGTCAATCCTTATGCTGGAAGCACTAACTCGTTTCTTCGACGTTTTTGCCATCTCAAGCCTCTCTGAGTTTTCAACATAAACACTCCAGCGCGTTGGTCCCATCCGCGTAAGGCAACCTTGCCATGCCACAGCAGCTAGCCCGGAACTGCGCGCGTGCACGGCCCTAGCTCTCCGTAAGATTATCCGGCATCTCAGCTTCTACTCCCGCATTGCACGCAACGCTGCAACGTTGGACTCGTTCCGCTCCCCGCCCATCTATCCCAGCGCCCACACTTCCGCGTGCACCAGATCAGAAGTTCGTTCTCTTTTCCCGAGCTAAACGACCCATGTTTTCTCCCGCATCCGCCTCTTCGGGTCGGTTTGGGCGAAAGCTCGCGCCGTGGCGACCGCCAAATGCAATCCGCCTTCGGTTCTGCCGGAATTTCTCCGCTGCCCCCGCTTGCTCTTTGTCTGCCGCTCCGAGATCGGCGCATCCCCGGCTGAAATCCACAGATGCCTTCGGTCGTCTCTAGCACTTCTCGCGCCACCCGAATGCGGTGTCCACTCGCGCGTGCCGCCCGTTCCGACCTGGCCGCACCGATTTCTCCGCTTCTGTTCTTCGTTTCGGGCTCTTGCTCTCTCGCTCCGGTTGACGGAGCAAGAAGCTCCCGAAACAGGAGAACAGTTATGAATTCAGTAGAGAGCAAGCCAGTCATCAGCGAGTCGTTTCGCAACACCGTCCTTCAAGGCGATTGCGTTGAAGTCATGGGGCAGTTCCGTTCCGCGAGCGTCGATTTCGTGCTGACCGATCCGCCGTATCTCGTGAACTACGCCTCGAACGACGGTCGCACGGTGCCGAACGACGACAACGACGCGTGGCTCATTCCGGCATTCGGAGAAATCTATCGCCTACTTCGCTGGAATCGCTTTTGCGTAAGCTTTTATGGCTGGAATCGCGCCGACAAGTTCATCGCGGCGTGGCGCACCGCGGGTTTCCGCATTGCCGGACATCTGACGTTCGTGAAGAAGTACGCGTCCCGCAAACGATTCTTGGCGTATGCACACGAAAACGCATATTTGCTCGCGAAGGGCAGCCCAGCGCTTCCCGTGCAGCCGATCTCCGACGTGATCGAGTGGCAATACACCGGCAACAAGCTGCACCCGACGCAAAAGCCCCTCTGCGTGCTGACGCCTTTAATTGAATCCTTCTCGCCGCCGGGCGACGTTGTCCTCGACCCCTTCTGCGGGTCTGGCTCAACGCTTCTCGCCGCGCGACAATCCGGTCGGCGATACCTTGGCGTCGAGCTTTCTCAAACGTACCTCCAACTAGCGGAGCAACGGCTCCGCTAGCATTCAATCGTCGTGGACAGACTCTCCGCAAGTAAGCTCATACAACTCGCGCTCGCGGATTTGCCGAAACATCAGCGCGAAACTCTGTGGCTGTGCTTCTGGGATGGATACACGCTGCTGGAGATCGGCAAAAGGCGGAAGGAGCGTCTGGGGAACACTTGGGATCATTTCTATCGTGGCATCGAGAATTTACGGAGAGCGATAGCTGCGAGCGAGCCTACGGCTCGTCGTGAGGGCAACGATCAATCGCTGACGGAACAGTCTCGGCTCGTACCAACGAGCTACGCCGTAGGGAAACAGCAACCGCAGAAGCCTCTGTAATTCCCCGAATCCCATCTTCCTGTGGCGCGCATCGATATCTGTTTCACTGTCTGGGCTATTCTAAAATTGGAGACATGGATTCCCGTCCACACAAAACGCCAACGCCGACCCGCTGTATCTATTGCGGCGCGCCAAACCCGACTACGAGCGATCACGTACCTCCGCTGGCGCTGTTTCCATCGCCCGCCCCGAATAATCTCATCACCGTGCCCGCTTGCAAAAAGTGCAACAGCGGCGCCTCCAAAGATGACGAATTCTTCCGCCTGGCGCTGGTCATGAACGAAAAGACAAAGGGGAATCCGGCACGTGAATCTCTTCTGCCGGCCGTGAAGCGGTCGCTCCAAAGGTTTCGGGCTCAGGGATTGGCGAGTAGCTTTTGGTCTTCCACTCACTCGGTGGAACGCGTTACGCCCGACGGTCTTTACGCAGGCGAAGGCGTCTTCCTCAGTACGGACGGCAAACGTTTGGACCGAACTGCGACGCGAATCGTTCGGGGATTGTTCTTCCGTGAATTCGGCGAGCCGGTTCCGAGCGATCACGAAACGAGGGTTATTCATCTTCAAAGACTGCCGACTATCGAGTCGGTGATCCGAGACGGCATATCCGAATTCATTCAAGCCGCTCTCAGCGAGCCACGACACACCTTTGGTTCCGCCTTTTCCTATTGGCTGCTGCGCTCGCCGAACGGACCCCATCGAGCACACTTTGTCATGGAGTTTTATGGTTCCCTCGAGTACTACGCCCAGGTGCAACCACGAACCTATTCCGATGCTGAACGGACGGAGGCCACGGAGGGCCTCAAGAACCTCTACCGCGAGAGGGGACTGATACCACCGCATGATCTTTAGCACTACGCGCGGCTCACGCTCTGAGTTTGTGTTTTCGGGGCCGGAGGCCTATCGGGCCATTACGCCATTGCTCACGATCCGGCCCGACCTCCAATTTTCAAAGCCCTGGACCAAGAAAAACAGGGCGCTAAAAACCGTCACGGCAAACATGCCGTGGTTTACCTCCGAAGCGCCGGAACCTCCCATTTGCATGACCAGGATTGCACAGCCAATCACAATTTGGATCAGTCCATACGCCCTGCGATGCTCCTGCTTAAAATGGAAGGCTGCATTGGCGATGAACAGGACCATCAGAATCGCAGCAATGGCAATCCATAAGGCGAAAGGGCGATCCCAGTCTAACTGGCCGGAAAGGACTGTATTGAGCGACAGCGACCCGTAAATCGCGAAGAGAGCTCCACCGACAACTGCCAGAACCGTCGAAATCCTTTTCATATCCCCTCCTACCCATTTGGATGATGCTTGACGAGATTTGGTTGAGGGCTCCGCGCCAACATGTCGCCACTTGACACTAGTCCCCGACCAGCGAAAAGGCCGCGCCGGGTGCGGCCACGGAGAGAGAGAGGTGCGACGAGGTTCCGTCCATGCATCCCCGGAGACGCGGATGCGTAGAGTAGGCTCGAAAATGGGTGTACGCTCGGCACCAGTGCTCGCGAAGGAGGTCGGAAATGAACCCAGACAAAGAATCAGTAATAACTGGGCAAGAGAAATCTCGACAAACCGGGCGATTCCGACGCACGCATTCCAATGGTGATTCGGGAAGCCCGGCGCACATGGGCCATGCTGGAACCGGCTATGGGATGCCTTTGCAACAACGCGCATTCTGAGCGCCACACTCGCAATCCTAGCGTATCGCACGAGAGGCCCGAGCTGTCACTGAGGCAGTGGCTAGTTGCGGGTGGGATTGGGAATGAACTCAAGAGCCGAATCGGTTTCTAACGAAGCAAGCGAATCTCGCTCCGAAGAATACATTCCGCCCGGTATGCGTAGTGGTCGGCGGACGCGCAGCGACGTGTGGACGCGTATCTGGATGTCGTTTGCCTCGATTCTACTTCTGATGACTGCGCTAGTAATTCTGGCTTACCGCATCGGAGCATGCCGTTGTTGGTAGACAAACAAACTCAAGGGATATTGTGCTCGCTGACGGCTCCGCACCTTTGGCAAATGAAAGAGCGATCCCACCGGGCGAACTCCATTGGATAAACAAGATGGTTATGCCGCCATGCTAGAAAGAGGAGGAGGCAAAAAACGATCGGAGCAAAAGCAACATAGAGCTTGATGGGCAAAGAGGAAACGGGCGGCGTGCTTACGATAACGAAGATCACGTAGGCTACGAAGCCCATGAATGCACTGACGCCGAAACGGTAAGTCACTCTAAGATAGGACCGCTTTTCTGGAGGTTTCAGAAGACTCGATAGCTGACTCTGGTGAGTGCCTTTCCCCGTCGTTCCGCCAACCACGAAGCTCGGGCTAGAGTTTCCGAACACCAGTCCTAGCAGTCGTCCTCGGCTCTTGGTTTTAAAGAGCCCTTCCTCATACGCGAGCGACACCTTCTTCAGACCGGCGCTGCCGCATTGCGTGCACCGCAAATCCATGCCTCGCCTCACTGCGAGGGCGACTCGGTTCCCTCGATAGAGTATGCCCACGCGGATTGGGGATTTCGCCACGCCAACGTCTCGGTTGTTGTTTCGTTGCTCGTAATCGCGGGCCAGTGACATTCAGACCTCCCCGCGATTCTGGCCGTCGCCCTGATTGCTGGCCCGAGTTGACTTGGGGAGTTGGAGATCATTCCAGCGCAGGGACCCGTTCCTGCTCTCTGGGAGAGAACGGAACTCGCATGGGAGGCTAGCTACAATTCCGTTCGGTCCAGGAACTCCAGGGAGAGTCGGTTCAGCGATGACCTTGCGTTCGAGCCTCCGCGCAGCTCGCTTGGCTTGTTTCCGAATCCATGCCGTCAGATTGTGTTCTTCGACGGGAAATTCGTCGGCGCGCCGCGCGATCTCCGCCACCACACACGGCGCGGCTGCGTCGAACCAAGGGGGGCTGCCGAAACAAAAAGATACTTCCTCCTCGATGATCCACTCATATGTTTCGATGAGAAGTTGCGACAGCTCCGTCGCTTGCTTGTCCGCAGCGAGAGACAGAGGCTTCCGTTCGGCCCTCCGGGGCCGGAGATCGGTCAGCCGCTTTGGAATCGGCGCGGCCATTTTCAAACGGCGCTCCTACTGGAAGTATCCCTGGGCAGGCGATTCTATGACGTATGGATAGGGTAGTCAAACCCAGTGATAGATTATTGACTATAAAGGATAACCGGCCGATAGTGTTACGACAAGTCCGTAACAGCTATTTTCGCGAAGGGGGTCTTATGGACCACGCGAAACTGTTCGGACGGCGGCTCAAGGTACTGCGAAAGGCGAAGCGGCTCAGTCAAGCCGAAGTCGCCGAACGAATTGGGATCGAAACGAAATACCTCAGCAACCTAGAAACCGGACGGCGAAGCCCATCTTTCGACAAGACGGTCGCGTTGGCGAAGGCGCTCGACGTGCCCATGAGCTCTCTATTCTCGTTCGATCAGGACGAGCCCGACCTCAAAGTCCTCAAGAAACGGATCGAGGCGATTGTCGCCAAGGCCACACCACAACAATTGCAGCAGATATACGGGCACGCAAGACTAGTGCTCGAATCCTAGCCCGGCACCACTTCGAAGTCGTCGTCCTCCACTGGTCGTCTATCGATCCGACCGTAGCTGCCGTGCGTTTCGCCAGCCTGCGGAGCGAGTCTGGTCGGAAAAAGCGATGAATACTGCCAGCGGGACGCCATGAATATCGCCAACGGTTGCGAGGCCCGGAGGAACGCGAGTTTCGCCGTGGAGCCAGCCGACGAAAGCGATGCAGATTTCCGGCGAGGGACGCGTCGCGTTCCGCCAGCCTAGAGACTGTTCGACGAGTGATACAAGAGGTTGCGGGCGAGTGTTCCGCGGGATAGATCGTGGTCTAAACAGATGGAGTGAAACGTGTTGCGGAGCGCGAGGGGCGCAGCCGTGTGAGTACAGCGATAGAACAAAGGCAAGGAGCCGCGAGTCGGGTATGCCGTTCGCGGCGAAGCGGAACACATGTCGCAGAAAGCGCAGCCACGGAAAGAAGGGAGACAGAGCGGGTCGGCGCAAAAGGCTGCATAAATGTTACTGATGGATGAAATTCAAATCTACGCTGCGAAATCCTCCGGCTTAGCGGGCATACATGAAAGACAGCGAAAAAAGCCCGCGACATCGTCAACCAAGCCCTCGGCGGTTGGGCAGCGGAGCTCTGCGGAGGACAAACGAGTGGCGACACGAACAGTGATTAGTGGCGAGCGGTTACTGGCGAAGGCGAAATTCCTGGTCATCTGTTGTGTGTTGCTCGCCTGTTGTAGCGGGATGACATTGCTCGCACAAACAGAAACGGGAACGGTGTCGGGACTGATCACGGATAGCCAAGGCGCAATTGTGCCCGGGGCCGAAGTACAACTGCAAAGCGTTCAGCGCGGAAACTCCCAAACGGTAACCACAAACGATGCCGGCCTCTACGTCTTCGCTACGGTTCAACCGGGCTCATACCAAATAACCGTTCGGAAGCAAGGGTTTAAGCAAGTCGATTTGCTCGGGATGATTGTAAATGTTCAGGATCACGTCGAACAGAATTTCAAACTCGAACTCGGTTCGGTCTCAGAAAGCATTACGGTCAACGGAAGCGGCCTCACCATCAACACAACCGATGCCTCGGTCAGCACGGTGGTTGATCGCGAGTTTGTTGAAAATATGCCGTTGAACGGGCGAAGCTTTCAATCGCTGATCCTACTCGCTCCCGGAGTATTGACCACGAGCCCACAAGTGGGGGCTGAGGGCGGAGTTAGTGGGGAATTCAGCGTCAACGGCCAGAGAACAGATGCCAATAGCTTCACTGTTGACGGCCTCAGTGGTAACAATGGTGTCAATCCTGGGAATGGCAGTAGCGCAGCAAGTGCTGGAGGACTTCCTGCTTCCACTGCCCTTGGCACGACCCAAGCCTTGGTGTCCATCGATGCCTTGCAGGAATTTCGGATCTCCACTTCGACCTACTCGGCCGAGTACGGACGTCATCCTGGAGCGCAGATCTCCTTTCAGACCCGCTCCGGTACCAACGACTGGCATGGCACGGCGTTCGATTATTTCCGGAACACCGTGCTCGACGCCAACAACTGGTTCAACACCGCGAACAACCCGGTCATCCCGAAGCCGGCGGAGCGGCAGAACGATTTCGGAGGTGTTCTCGGCGGTCCCATCGAGATACCAAAACTCTATTCGGGTAAGGATCGGCTTTTCTTTTTCTTTTCCTACGAAGGCCTCCGGCTGACGCAACCTCAGGCCACCCAGATCGTCTATGTGCCTTCGAATGGGACGAACAACACAGCAACGTATTCCAATCCGCTGTACCAAAACTTGCGCGCCAATGCCCCTGCAGTCCTGCAGCCCTTATTGAATGCCTTTCCCAAGCCGAATTGCACAATCCAAGAGAACCCGCAGTGTATCGACTACGGCGACGGTCTTTCCCCCTACCTCGTCAGCACATCGCTACCGAGCGATCTGGATGCGATCAGTGTCCGAGTGGACTATCAGGTTGCGCCTCGGCTCAGGCTTTTCTTCCGTTACGCGGACACGCCGAGTTCGGCCGTCGCCAGCGTGACCACCTATACGCAAGCTACAAATTTCAAAACGCAGACCCTCGCCTTTGGAGTAGACAGTACACTTTCGCCCTCCAGTTCCAACCAATTCCGACTGGGATATTCACCAACGAGTGGAGTTACAGCATATGGGCTAACCACACTGGGCGGAGGGGTTCCGCTCAACCTTCTGGCCTTGCAAGGCGGTTCGGGCTATTCGCAAACGCTTTTGATCTTCCCGAATGGAGAATTCACACAGCTTCCGCAAGGTCGCTTTGGCAATCGACAACACCAATGGAACGTCACGGATACTTATGATTGGACGCACGGAGCCCACAACTTTCACGCAGGCGTTGACTATCTCCGGACAACCTCCTATCTCAATCAACCGGGAGGCCTGTCTGAATTTCCATGGGATTTATACATTTACGAGAGTGCCTCAAACGTCCTGCTAAACAGCTTGAATCTTGGCGTTGTACAAGCGGCAGGCGAGCAGGATCCGGCGTTCACAAATTTCAGTGTATTCGTTCAGGACGAGTGGCGTCTCGATTCGCGAATCAACTTATCGCTCGGTCTGCGTTGGGAATTGAACCCTCCGCCCACGGTTGTGGGTGGGACACAGCAACGGACTGTTAATGGAAATATTTCCGATCCGGCCTCGCTTGCGCTGGCGCCTGTAGGCACGCCTCTTTACAAGACGACTTACTACAACTTCGCTCCAAGACTAGGCGTCGCTGCGGTTCTCCGCGGTGAACCAGGGAATGAAACCGTTCTCCGCGCTGGCGGCGGAGTCTTCTTCGATACCGGGCAAGATTTTCAAGGGCTCTATGGATTTGGGTACAGTCCAGGTCTAGGCGCTGTGGCCGTATATTCTCCCAGCCCTGGCAATTCAGTCGCTTTTCCATTCACGCCCGCCCAAATGAATGTCGTGTCGTCTCTGGCTCCTCCGTATCCGACTATGTACGTTCCGTCGCGGAGCTTGCAATTGCCCTACACTCTCCAATGGAACGTCAGTGTGGAACAGGCACTGGGGAAGGCTCAGAGCATCACCTTGGGGTATGTCGGTTCCAATGGCCGCCGTTTGCTGGAGGTTCAATCCTACAGCCTTGCTAGCCTCAATCCCGACTTTACGACGGTTTATAGGTACCAGAATGGTCTCTCGTCCAGTTACAACGCCCTCCAGTTGCAGTACAAGCGGACTTTGACCCGTAGTCTGCAAGTCTTGGCCGCTTACACTTGGTCCCATGCACTCGATTACGAAAGCCAGGACGCGACCGCTGTGCCTTATCAAAGAGGAAACTCGGACTTCGATGTCCGAAACAACTTCACGACCGCGCTTAGCTACAACCTGCCCAGTCACTATGGCGAGAGATGGCAGCAGACGATACTTGGAGGTTGGGGCACGGATCTGCGCTTCACAGCCCGAAGTGGGTTTCCCGTCGAGCTAGAAGGGCCGCAGCTAACTGACGCACTGGGCCATCAGTATTACAGCCCACTGAATTACGACGGTGGGAATCCATATATTTACGAGGCGGGAATCCCTGGCGGGCGTGAATTCAACCCCGCCGTGTTCAGTGTGCCGTTGGCTGGTGAGAACGGGAATTCTCCGCGCAACTTCTTGCGTGGTTTCGGAGAAAACGACATCGATTTTGCTATCCGGCGAGAGTTCCCTCTGAAGGAGCAGCTTCACCTTCAGTTTCGAGCAGAGGCTTTCAATCTGTTCAATCATACAAACTTTGGCACGGTTAACACGACCTGCGGGACCTCAACGCCCGGCGCGGTCTGCACGAATCCACTATTGGGTCAGGCGACTGACACACTTGCAAACGCCCTGGGTGTAGGTGGCGGTCTGTCCCAGCTGTACCAGCAGGGCGGCCCGCGGAGCTTCCAACTAGCGCTTAAACTCATCTTCTGATATGGACGAACATTTCAAGCACGATTTTCGCGGTGGTGGTTTGCGCTTCTTTCGCGGGGAAGTAAAGCCGTGCAGGGAGCGGTCGAGGCGGTCATCGCGACGATTGATCACTCTGATATCCGCGGGTTTGGGTATCCGCATGGTCATGATCCGTCGGGAGCTACCTCGCACTAGGAACGCGGGTTGGGCTCGAAGAGCTTGCCGCATAAAAGATATGAGGGTTCTCCTTCTCGCTGATCCCTCGACCGCCGCCTTCACTGCCTCGCTTTCTCGCTGTGGTTCAGTTTTCATATCGTGGAGGTTTTCTCTCACGCTGCCAGTTGCCGCTGTGCCGCTTCGATCTTCACTCCAATGGCCCAGATGAATCCGAGCATTTCTCGACCGACCGCCGTGACGATCTGCGGTTTGTTCTTCCCGTTCGCCAGCAAGGCCCGATACCGCGCGTTCAATCGAATCTGGGCCTTCCAGGCGATTGCTTTCACTTCGTCACTCAGCTTCTTCTGTCGTTTGAGCAGGTATCCGCCGCACCACGGTCGGAACTGATAGGCCCAGGCGGCTTCGACGACCACGCGTCTCAAATGGGCGTTGCCGGTTTTCGTAATGCTGTACTGCCTTCGTTGTGCACCGCTGGAGTATTCGCTGGGAACCAGGCCGCTGTAACCCATCAGCTGTCGCGCTCCGCGGAATCGCGAGATCTCGCCGATCTCAGCGACGATCGTGATGGCTCCGATCTCTGCGATCCCTCGCATCGCCTGCAAGGGCTTCGATCACAGCGCGCATCTGTGGCGGAGCAGAACGAGCGGCCTCGGTGATGGCTTCCTCCAATCGCTCGATACGGACGGCCATGTGCTCCACTTCATGAACGTAATCGGCAAGTGCGATTTCCTGTGCTCGTTGCTCGAAATGAACCTTCGTCTTGACCCACTCCAGGTGCCTCTTGGTCCAGTTCGTCTTCAGGTGCAGCGGGCGATGCCAGCCGTGACGCAGCAGAAACTTGCCCAGTCGTTGTCGAGCTCGGTGCTGATCGCGCTTGGCCGCTTCGCGAGCACGAACCAGATCGCGCAGGGCTTCATGCGCCGCGTCAGGAACCCAGACGGGCGTCAGATCGCCGGCCCGATAGCAGCGGGCCAACTTCAGAGCGTCGCGTCGATCCGTTTTCACCCGATCACCCGACTTCACCGGCACCAGCGTCGGCGCAATCACTTCGCACTTCACGCCGAGCGCGGTCAACTGCCAGTACAGCACGTAGCCCGTGGGCCCCGCTTCGTAGCAGGCCCGCAAGCGCTCCGCAGGTCCCAGCTTATGAATCAGCTTTCGGACCGACTCGGGACGGTTGGGCATGATGCCCAGGGAGCGGACTTCCTCTCCCGGTTCGGCAACCGCGACGGCGATCGTGTCTGCGTGGACATCCAGACCAACAAATCGTATTTTATTCATCGGACCGACTCTCCTTTCGAATGTGGCTCTGCACTGCTCACGCAGCGTAACCCACGCATACGCGAAACGGAGGGTCGGTCTTTTTATTTTGGAAAAGACGACCGCCCGCAATGCGGGTCAGTTCGTCCATGCTGACTAGTTGCGCCATGAGCAAAACGATGAGTCAGAGATTTCGATTTGCGCAACTGTATGACGGATGAGGGAAGGCCCCAACCTTCAAACAAGGGTGATGTCGATGATCCGAGCAATGGTCGTGTTGGGTGTTCTGTGCGCGTGGGTGGTTTTTGCAGACGGACAGGGACAATGTCAGAAGATAAAGGTCGGCCCCGCGGTAATAGCCAGCGCTCCGAAGGGAGGGTGGCACCCTTGGTACGAAATACACGTTGATCCAGATGACGCCGATAATATGCTGATCTGCGGCACCAAGCGTGATCCCAAAGACAATGGACCCTCGGGCTTCGTCTACTACTCAGCAGATGGGGGAGCGACCTGGATGCACGTGTTGCAGGACAAGAGCAGTGCTTGGGTGACAGAGCAATCCTGCGCATACGGCGTGAACGGTGTAGCGTACTTCGTATCGGATGCTTCCAAAGTGATCGACGACGCTGCGCATCATGATCTAGGCACCACGCGGATCTATACCAGTCGCGATTCAGGCAGGACTTGGAGGGTCGGAATTACAACTGGCTGGACCGATCACTCGACGTCGGTGGTCAACACGAGACCTGGGCCTAATCAAAATAGGGTTTATGTATTTTTCAACGGTCTCAATTTCTTCTATCATTCCCTGGGACAGATCGAGGCTGAGACAACTGAGAACGAGAACCGCCATGCGACGCACGTTGGCATGATCAGCTTCAAGGAAGGGGACACACAGATTAGAGGTCCGGTCACTAGTCGTGGGGTGGCCGAGCAGACGTACGAAGGATCGTACCCTAGTTCTGCTTTTCTGCTCAAAAACGGCTCAATTGTGGCCTTTTACACCAGCGGCCACGGTGGGGAAAATGCAGTTCATCGCCTGACCGTGGAAGTTGTTCGTGTCGACAACGGCCGATCTGCCCTCGATACTGCGGTAGAGATTCTCGATTCATCAAATAAAGCTGCGGAAATCTATGACTATCCAAGCTGTGCGTATTCCGTTGATAATAGCGCTTCCGCCTACGACCCGATTCACAACGAGTTGTATCTTCTCTATCCCGCTCTTTATGAAAAAGAGTGCCATCTCTTTCTGACAACGTCAATCGATAATGGTGGAACGTGGGCTAAGAGCGAACAGCTCATATCTCCTGATGCGATTCCTGCCAGCAAATATTATTCTCCTGCGCTCGCCATTAATCAGGAAGGAATTGTGGCGGCAATGTGGAAGGAGACGTTGCAGTCTGGGTGTTGGATGTTTGCTGTTGCGGATAACAGTGGCGGGCTGCTTTCCCGTGCGCAGCACCTTGGAGTCTGTGGTGCTGAACAGAAGAAGTTGAGCACGCTTTCGACAGCTTATCTGTGGACGGTAATCGACCAGGCAGGCGCGTTCGGCAGTACAGCGGATGGGGCTAGGATCATACTTCGGGATACACGGAACGCCGTTGCGCGCAATGTAGGCGCCATCGCCATTACGCCCGACGGAGTCTTCCATCCAGCTTGGATCGATGCAGGAGATGGCAATGGGGAAATCCGAACGGCCGCGATCCACGTCACTTCAGTGGCAGCGTTAATCGCTTCCGGAACCAAAGGTCTTGCTGACATTACTAGCAAGGTGGCGGTCCGATATGGCGGGTATCAGCACTACGATGCCCGATCGGGAATCATCAACGTCGATGTTGTGATCCGAAACAGAGGTGCAAGCTCGATTCGTGGGCCGCTTAAGCTCGTAGTTCCGCGCCTCAACAAGGACTACGAGCACGCCGATATAGCGAACGCAGACAACAAGGCGACTGGCGCAGGGGCAATGTGGGATATCAGCGCCAGCGTTCCAGGGGGAACGCTCGGCGCTGGGGCGACGAGCAGACCCTTTCCTTTGCAGTTCCGCTACCACCCGGAAGGTAATCAAGAGCAGCTGATCATAGATGGAGATTTTCTCGACCTCAACCTAAAGGTTTTTGCAAAGAGTCAATAATGGCAATCTCGCTGGGCTGCGGGGACACCGGTCACCTCGCCACCTAATCACATAAATAGCAATAAGGCGATGAGAGGTGAAGATGAGGTACCAGAAAAAGGTCGGCTCCCACGGAGTGTGCTTGGGAGCCTCGATGTGCCTGCTGATGGTATTTGCTCCCATATGTGGCCGTGTTGCAGCAGACATGTATCCCAGGCAGCCAGGGATCCAGGTGCAGAAGTACTCGTTCGATGTCACGCTCGGCGACACATCCGATGAGTTGTCGGTGAGTGACGCGATTGATGTCAGGTTCACTGCCGACGGCATCCGTGCCATCGATCTCGACCTCTGCAATCTGGTCTCGCAACCACGTCCAGCAGATCGCCTCGATCCGTGCCTGGCTCCGCAACTGCGCTCTCCGGGGGGAGCGGTCGGGCTGAACAGTCCGGGGCCGACCAGCGCCGGAAAGGGGATGACGGTAACCGACGTCGTCGCCGGAGATCACCCACTGGAATTTCAGCACAGCCATGACAGATTGCACATCGTATTTCCGAAGCCGTCGCGTGCGGGAGAACAGTTCACGTTCACGATCAGGTACCACGGTGTGCCAGCGGCCGGTCTATTCATCGGCAAGAACGACTTTGGTGACAGGGTTTTCTTCACCGACAACTGGCCGAACAGGGCTCGGAACTGGCTGGCGACGATCGATCACATCTCAGTGAAGGCTCCGAAGAAGATCAGCGTTACCGCTCCACGCCGCTACGAAGTGGTTTCAAACGGACTGCTTAAGGAGCAAGTCGATCTTCCTGGTGACATGCGTCGCACCGTCTGGGAAGAGTGCATGCCGATTCCCAGCTGGCAGTTCTCCCTGGGAGTAGCACAGATGGCGGTTGAGTACCTCGGCTCACGCGGCGGAATCCGGTTCTCGGCATGGTTGTTTCCGCAGAACAGCAACGACGGACTGAAAGCCGTGGTTCCTTTGACGCAATCGGTTTTCGATTTTTACAGTGATCGCATCGGCCCGTACGCCTACGAAAAGCTGGCACACATCGAATCCGCCGGAGGTATAGGAGCTACCGAGCCGGCGAGCACGATCTTTTATAACACCGGCTTTGCAGCGTTATCGCACGAGATGGCGCACCAGTGGTTCGGAGATGCAGTCACGGAGGCTGACTGGGACGATGTGTGGCTGAGCGAAGGTTTTGCCACATACTTCACGCTGCTATATACGGAGCACGATGAAGGGCACGATGCATTTCTTCGCGGCGTGAGACGAACGCGCGAGGCGGCGGTGAGCTATGCACTCGCACATCCTGCCGATACTATCGTCCATAACAACCTCGTCAACGACAGCGATGTCTTATCGAATTCCACGCAAATCTATCAAGGAGGCGCGATGGTGTTGCACTCATTGCGCGGTGTGCTTGGCGACCAGAACTTCTGGGCCGGCATACGTCTCTATTCGAACCGGTTCCGCAATGCTAGCGCTACGACCGACGACTTTCGTCAGGCGATGGAAGACGCGTGCCACACTTCGCATGAATGCACGCCCGATGGCGCCGATCTTTCCTGGTTTTTCCGTGAGTGGCTGAACCGAGGCGGCGTGATGCAGTTGAAGGGATCGTGGCACTATGACGCGGAGACACAGCAACTAAAGGTCACGCTTGACCAAATACAGTCTCAGGGGATTTACCGTATGCCGGTGGAGATCGGCGTCACGTTACCGGTGCCAGCGACCTCGGCGCAAGGCTCGTCATCTGTTACGTCTCCTGGCGTTCTGAAGACTCTGACGGTTCTCTTGGGTGCCCAACACACCGTCGCGGCGTTTCCGCTCGATGCCGCGCCCCTGAACGTACAACTCGATCCGAACACGTGGGTTCCGCTAATGGAGTCGACGTTCGAAAAACAATGAGGGCGAGCGTAGCTTTAGCTCCACGCCTGATACGAATTCGCGTTTCGCAGTTATATAAGGATGTAGAGAGAACTATGTCCCTTCCTCTCCCAGGAGACATGTGAACAATACCGCTCGCGCTGCCGCTATGAACCGCCGTCGGTTTCTGCGGGAGACGTTCGTCTTCAGTGCGCTCGCGGTGCTGGGTTCGGTACCCGGCGTCGCCGCGTCCGTTCTGGCCGATCCCGAGGCCCGCGATTTGTTGATGATCGGGGACTGGGGATACACGGACGATCACCCCGCACAGTCAGATGTGGCTGTGGGAATGCGGCGCTACGTCCAAGAACAAAGGCTCCGCCCCGAAGCGTTGCTCTTGTTGGGTGACAACTGGTATGGCCCACTCGACGGCGGCGTCCGCTCCCCACGCTGGCAAAAACAGTTCGAAGAGATGTATCCCTCCGAGACGTTCGATTGCCCCGCATACGCAATTCTTGGCAATCACGATTACCAGCGATGGCCTAATAGCAAGGTCGATGCCGAACTCGAATACGCGCGCGCTGGCAAAACGCGCTGGACGATGCCGGACCGCTGGTACCGGTTTGAATTTCCCGCAATCGATCCGCTCGTGACTTTTCTCGCGCTCGACAGCAACATGCCACCATCACATGGAGGCGCAGGCCACGGACGGGATTTCACTCTGACCGCACAGCAGCAAGCGGAGCAGCTTTCGTGGCTCCACGCAGAGCTGGCCCGTCCGCGCAAGACGCCGTTTCTCGCGGCCATGGGTCATCACCCCGTCTATTCCGATGGTATGCACGGAGACCATCTGGTGCTGATCCGGGATTGGGATCCGCTGTTTCGCGAGCACAAGGTGGATATCTATCTCGCCGGGCACGATCACGATTTGCAGCACCTGGAATTTGAAGGCCATCCGACGAGCTTCTTCCTTTCCGGTGGAGGGGGCGCGGATCTGTACGACTTGCGAATCGATCCTTCCGAGCGCGGGCCCTATGGGCAGAAGGTTTACGGTTTCAGCCATCTGTCGGTAAACCCAAACCAGATGACCCTGCGGCATCTCGGCGTGAACGGCCGCGTCCTGCATGTATTCACGAAAACGCCGGATGGTAAGATCTCAATTGCTGTGGCGAGTGGCTAGTGACCTAAAGACAATGGCGAGTGAAGAGTGGTTAGTGGCTAGATACCTATCCTCGTCGGATAGGCAGTGCTTCGTATCGTAACGTACTTGTCCATGTAAAGCGCATACCTTCTGCCGTAGTCTCCCGGTCCTTTTCTAGCCACTAACCACTCGTCACTGTTTTTACGGTCTATGTGGCGAAATTCGCTCGTCTCGTGGGCATACTTTGGAGACGAGTCTCGCAATCGTTGCTGCGATGCGGCATCAAGACTTTTCTCCATGCGGAATGAGACTAGGACCCTACACAAAATGTAAACACGTTAGTTTCCTCCGAATAGGAACGACCAGTACGGTGTCTCTGGCGGCGCTGCCTCTTTTGGCCAACGTACTCCGACATGCGCTGCGATTTCACCTTACTGCCAACCTTTCCGTCGCCATTGTGATCACGGCGGTTTTGGCGACCGTGTTCGCTTTCTCCCTCCAGGTGTGGGCGCAGCGGCACACCACCCCGACCACCACGGCTCGGCTTATTGCACTTGAACCGATTTTTGCGGTTGTGACGTCGTTTTTCGTTCTCGGCGAACGCTTGGGCGCAAGGACGTCTCTTGGGGGCCTTCATTTTATCCCGTGTAGTTGTCGTCGAACTGAAAGGGCCCACAGATGTGGGTGACAGCGGCACGCGCTGACGTAGCTGTTCCGGCTGACTGATGAAGACATGCGGATGTTCGAGGGGAGCTAAGAATGGCGAATAGGAGCCAGCGTTTGTGGGTCCCAGCGCGAGCGAGTATCTTTCTGATTGTCATCGCTATGTGTTTGGGTTGTGGGCTGATGCTGCGCTCGCTCTTCGCCCAGAACACGTCTCCCGCCGATGCGATCTATCTCGGCGGAAATATACTCACCGGCGAAGGGCTCGAATCGGGAACACCGCAGCGCGCGAGCGCGATAGCGGTCCGGGAAGGTGTGATTGCCGCGACGGGAACCGATGCGGACATCCTCAAGCAATGGCGGGGGCCCAAGACGGAGATCGTCGATCTTCACGGGGCATTTGCCATGCCGGGCTTCAACGACGCCCATGTCCATCTGGCCAGCGCGGGCCGTGAAAAGCTGACGATCGATCTGGTCGGGGTGCACTCTCTCCCAGAGATGCAGCAGAGAATTGCAAACGCTGCAAAATCGGCGCCGACGGGAAGGTGGCTTCGTGGCCGCGGCTGGGACCACCTGTTGTGGGCGGCCAAGCAACTCCCCACAAGGCAGGATCTCGACGCTATTACCGGAAGTCATCCTGCGATCTTCACTCGTGTCGATGGACACATTGCCGTCGCAAACAGCAGAGCCTTGCAGCTGGCCGGGATCGGTGCGAATACCCCAGATCCTTCCGGCGGAAAGATCGACCGCGACAAAGAAGGCGAACCAACCGGCATCGTCCGCGAAACAGCGGTTGAATTGGTCTATGACAAGGTCCCCGCGCCCAGCCACGAAGAACGCCGCCATGCGCTCGAACTCGCAATCAAGGACGCCATTGCGCACGGCATCACTTCCGTGCAGGACTATTCCACCTGGGACGACTTTCTCGTATTGGAGGAGATGGAACACGAGTACAAGCTTCCGATCCGCATCAGCGAATGGCTGACCTTTCTCGATCCGCTGCCAGAGCTTGAAAGGCAGCGCGCCCATCACCCCGCCGACGATCCGATGCTGCACACCGGGATGCTCAAGGGTTTCATGGACGGTTCGCTCGGTTCGCGCACCGCTGCGCTCGAAGCGCCCTATTCCGACGATCCAGGAAATTCCGGCATTCCGCAGTTCGACCAGGAAACGCTCAACCGTATGACGATCGAACGGGCGCGGGCTGGTTTCCAGATCGGATTTCACGCGATAGGCGATCGCGGAGTCAAGATGGCGCTCGATGCTTTTGCTGCTGCAGAGGCGGTCGTACCCGACAGCAGGACTCACCGCTTCCGCATCGAGCACGTTCAAATTATCGATCCGCACGACTTCGCGCGTTTCGAATCGCTCGGAGTAATCGCGTCGATGCAGCCCAATCATCTGCTGACGGACATGTATTGGGCGGAAGACCGCGTCGGTCCCGTGCGGGCAAAAGACTCCTACGCCTGGAAGACCTTTGTGGACCAGGGTACGGTGCTCGCCTTCGGCACCGACTATCCGGTCGAGCCCGTGACGCCGTTTCGTGGACTCTATGCCGCTGTCACGCGCAAGAGTGAGGATGGGACAAGGAGTTATCACCCCGAACAAGCGATCAACATTCGTCAGGCGCTCTATGCCTACACGCAGGCGTCGGCGTTCGCAGAACATATGGAGACGAAGAAAGGAAAGCTTGTACCAGGTCAGTTTGCGGACTTTGTTGTCCTGGATCGGAATCTTACACAAATTCCGCCGACCGAGATTCTGAAGACACAAGTGCTGCGCACAGTCGTTGGCGGCAAGACGGTATTCAACAAATAGCACAATTATGAGGCTCGTGTTCCCCATCGACCCTGTTTGTGGGACAAAACGAAACGTGAATAACAATCGATGATGACAGCCGATCGATTTACCCGGTGGGGCGAGATGGTCATGGACGCACAGCAGAGGATTGGGTCCTCGGTCCGCCGCACTCCCGTTGAGGAGATATCGGAGCTCGTCCCGCTGGCCGGCGCTCGGGTCTATGCCAAGCTCGAAAATTTGCAGGAGACAGGCTCCTTCAAGCTGCGCGGCGCGACGAACAGAATCCTGCACCTCTCGGCCGGAGAGCAAGATCTCGGTATCGTCGCGGCGTCGAACGGTAATCACGGCCTTGGCGTTGCGGCGGCGGCGAAGAGGGCGGGCATCGCCGCCGAGATTTACGTTTCCTCCCAGGTCGCGTCCAGCAAAGCAAAGCGAATTGAGGAATACGGTGCTCGCATTGTGAAAGCAGGTTCAGAACCGCTCGAAGCAGAGATCACCGGGCGTGACAAAGCGCTCAAGTCGGGTCGTGCCTTCATCTCTCCCTATAACGACTGGGACGTTCTCGCGGGACAGGGCAGCATCGCTGTCGAATTGTGTGAACAGATCCCTTCACTCGACGCTTTGTTCGTCGCCGTAGGGGGAGGCGGGCTTATCGGTGGGGTCGGTGCTTATCTGAAGTACGTCTGTCCTAGGACCGAAGTCGTGGGTTGCTGGCCTGAGAATTCTCCCGTTCTTTATGAGGCGATGAAAGCGGGGCGGATCGTTCCGGTGGCCGAGAAATCGACACTTTCCGAAAGCACGTCGGGAGGGCTCGAAGAAGGCTCGATCACCCTCGATGTCTGCCGAGCGGTCATCGACACATGCATTCTCGTTTCGGAAGAGCAAATCCTGGATGCGATGCGTCTGGTCCATCGTTCAAAGCAGTGGCTCGTCGAAGGAGCGGCGGGAGTCGCACTCGCGGCCTTCCTTAAAACCGCCGATTGGTACAAAGGGAAGACAGTGGCCATTGTCATCTGTGGGGGGAACCTGTCCCCGACAGTCCGGGAACTGGTCTGATGGCAAGGGTCTATACACGGATGCAAATTGAGCAAGCGATCGGTCCTGCGGAAGCCGTTGCGACAATGGAGCGAGCGTTCGTTGCGTATTCCCGAGGCGAGGGGGTTGTCCCTCCTGCGGGGCAGATGGAGTTCGATGATCCCCCGGGCGATTGCCACATAAAGTACGGCTATCTCAAAGAAGGAACTACGTTCACGATCAAGATCGCCGCGGGTTTCTGGAAGAACCCAGAACGCGGCCTCCCCTCAAGCAACGGCGTCGTTCTTGTCTTCAGCAGTCAGACGGGAGAGCTAGAGGCAATCCTCCAGGATGGAGGTTATCTGACAGACTTTCGAACGGCGGCCGCGGGAGCGGTAGCCGCGAAATATTTGGCCCCTTCGGAAATCCGCTGTATCGGAATCGTCGGTGCGGGAACGCAGGCCAAACTGCAATTGGAATTACTCAAGCAGATTACTGATTGCCGGCGAGTGATGCTCCGGGCGCGCTCGGCAGAGCGCGCTCGTGCATTTCATGTCGAAGACTTCGACATCACGCTTGTTTCGAGCGTGGCCGAACTGGCAGCGCACTCTCAACTCATCATCACAACAACGCCGTCGTGCAAGTGGCTTCTCGGGGCGGATCACGTTCAGGCCGGCACGCATATCACAGCCGTTGGCGCGGATGGAGGAGGCAAGCAGGAGTTGGAATCACGGCTCTTCGCTCTGGCGAACACGTGTGTCGTAGATAGCGCGGTCCAATGCTCACAGTATGGCGATTCGTCCTACGCACTTCGTGAGGGGCTAATCCGGCCTGAGAAGCTTATTGAGCTTGGCCGGTTGATCGAAGACAAGACGTTGGGGCGGCAGCGCGATGAAGACATCACAATTGCCGATCTTACCGGTGTCGCCGTCCAAGACATCATGATCGCCGATCTCGTGCGCCAAAGGCTTGAGCTGAATTGCGGAGAATGAGAGAAGTCGGCATTGCCTCCAGGAGAGTTGTCATGAATCATCGTGCTTCGTTACTCCGCTTACTGACGGTCGCGGTGCTCCTCGCGTTCGGAATTACGGCGCAGGCGCAGACCTCTGCCGAGACGCCGGACATTCCGACGAAATACAAGCAAGCGACGCCTTCCTACGATTACGCAAAGCGCGAAGTGATGATCCCGATGCGAGACGGGGTGAAACTCTACACCGTCATCGTGATTCCGAAGAGCGCGAAGAACGCTCCGATCCTTCTGACTCGAACGCCGTACAACGCGGCGGACCGCGCCAAGCGCAACGTTTCGACGCACATGCTGGCGACCCTACCGCAGGGTGACGAGGTGTTCGTTGCCGATGGTTACATTCGCGTCTTCCAAGACGTTCGCGGCAAGTACGGCTCGGAAGGCGACTACTTCATGACGCGGTCCTTGCGAGGCCCGCTCAATTCGACCTCGACCGATGAATCGACCGACGCCTACGACACGATCGATTGGCTGGTGAAAAATGTTTCCGAGTCAAATGGCAAGGTGGGAATGCTCGGAAGCTCCTACGAGGGATTTACCGTGGTCATGGCGCTCATCCATCCGCATCCTGCGCTGAAGGTCGCCGCACCGGAAAGTCCGATGGTCGACGGTTGGATGGGCGACGACTGGTTTCACTACGGCGCGTTCCGTCAGGCGAATCTCGACTACTTCCCAGAGCAGACCGCGGCCCGAGGCGACGGCGACCGCGTCGCGCGCAGCGGCTACGACGACTACGAGGATTTCCTTCGCGCGGGCTCGGCAGGTGATTTTGCGAAAGCGGGAGGGCTCGACCAACTGCCCTGGTGGCACAAGACCGCTGAGCACCCTGCGTATGACGCCTTCTGGCAAGAGCAGGCACTCGACAGAATGATGGCGTCACAGCCCTTAAAAGTTCCGACGATGTGGATTCGGGGTTTGTGGGATCAGGAAGACATGTGGGGCGCGATCCACTGTTACCTGGCGGTTGAGCCCAAGGACGCGCGTAACGACCTGAATTTTCTGGTCATGGGGCCGTGGCGTCACAGTGGAGTGAACTACGACGGTACGTCGCTCGGCCCGATGAAGTGGAAAGGCGACACGGCTCTCGAGTTCCGGCGCGACGTGCTCAAGCCGTTCTTCGATCAATATCTCAAAGATGGCGCTCCCAAAGCCGACACGCCACCGGTGTTCATCTATAACACCGGCGAAAATCATTGGGACCGATTCAAATCCTGGCCGCTCGCCTGTGAGACCGGCTGCGCGGCGAAGTCCAAACCCCTTTACCTGACTGCGCAATTCGGCCTTTCGTTTGACGCGCCGTCCGCACAGGGCACGAAGGAAGCCTCGGACTTTGACGAGTACGTTTCCGACCCGGCAAAGCCGGTTCCTTACTCCCCGCGTCCGGTTCGGTTCGCAGATTCCGATGCCTGGCGGCGATGGCTTCTGGTTGATCAACGCTTCGTTAGCGATCGGACCGACGTTCTCTCCTATGTCACCGAGCCTTTGACCGAGCCGCTGCGCATCGCGGGACCGCCGGTTGTCAATCTCGTCGCGTCGACCAGCGGCACCGACAGCGATTGGGTCGTCAAGCTCATCGATGTGTATCCCGACGAAGTTCCCAGCCAGCCCGAGATGGGCGGCTACGAGCTCGAATATCGCCATGGACATTTTTCGCGGCCGCTACCGCGAGAGCTTTGAAAAGCCGGAAGCCATCGAGCCCAACACGCCGCTCGCCTACAAGTTTGCCCTACCCATGGCGAATCACGTATTTCTCCGCGGGCACCGGATCATGGTGCAAGTTCAGTCGAGCTGGTTTCCGCTCTACGACCGCAATCCGCAAACGTTTGTTCCGAATATTTTCTTTGCGAAGCCTGCGGACTACGTGAAGGCAACTGAGCGCATCTGGCACGCTCCGGGCAGAGCGAGTTTTATCAGCCTACCGGTCGTGCGCTAGGAATGAGGACCAATCACGGGACGTGACCGGAGGCGAACATCGGGCCGCAGCTTGTACGGAGAGACCTCGATCGAAACGCAGGCCTCTACCAGGAGCGTGTCGAGGCCTTCGTGCAGCATCCGGCGGCGATCGGTCGATGTCTTGGGATGGACTACGAACAGGAAGAGGGAAGGCCGCCTGTGAAGACGAGCATCTTTGAGATTTTCAAAATCGGCATAGGGCCATCGAGCTCGCACACGATGGGACCTATGCGGGCGGCCGCGGATTTCGTGGCCATGCTGGGAGCGCGGAGCGCGCTCGTCTCGGTTCGAAGGGTGCAAATTGAGCTCTATGGTTCTCTCGCGCTGACCGGCAAAGGACATGGTACGGACCGGGCTGTCATCCTGGGATTGTGCGGCGAGATTCCAGAGAAGGTTGATCCTGAAACGATCGAGGCACGGCTCGACGCAATTCGTGGCGTTCATTCGGTGCCACTTCGGGGGGTGCAGCCTGTGGCGTTCGATGAGCCGCGCGATCTGCTTTTCCATAAGGATCAAACGCTCGCGGGGCATCCGAACGGAATGCGATTTCGGGCCTCGGGCGGTAGCGGCGAGCCTGCTCCTCGAACAGGTGTACTACTCGATCGGTGGAGGATTTATCCGGAAAGAGGGTGAGGATCCATCGCGTTCAGAGCTCGCGTCGGTCCCCCACCCTTTTTCCAGCGCGGACGAATTGCTTCGCCTGGGCGAAGAGCGCCGGATGGCGATCTGGCAAATGACTTTCGAGAATGAAACATCCTGGCATCGCGAAGCGGAAATCCGGGAGCACGTACGCCGCATTTGGGAAGTCATGCAGGGGTGTGTGAGGCGCGGGCTCGTGATCGAGGGCATTCTTCCCGGAGGCCTGAACGTGCGCAGGCGCGCGCCGCGCCTAGCGAAGAAGCTTTCCGCAAGAGGGGCTCAGCCCCTTTCTCAAATGGACTGGGTCAATGTGTACGCGATGGCAGTGAACGAAGAGAATGCGGCCGGAGGGCGCGTGGTCACGGCCCCGACGAACGGGGCGGCGGGAATTGTTCCGGCAGTGGCGCATTACTACATGCGATTTGTCGCGGGTGCTTCCGAACAGGATCTGTTCCGCTATTTTCTGACGGCGGGCGCCATCGGCATTCTGTACAAAGAGAATGCTTCAATCTCGGGTGCCGAGGTCGGTTGCCAGGGAGAGGTCGGAGTTGCTTGCTCGATGGCGGCAGGTGGGCTCGCGGCGGCGCTCGGCGGCAGCAACAGGCAGGTGGAGTGTGCGGCCGAGATCGGCATGGAGCACAACCTCGGGATGACGTGCGATCCGATTGGCGGACTCGTGCAGATACCCTGCATCGAACGGAACGCGATGGGAGCGGTCAAGGCCATCAACGCCTGCCGTCTCGCGATGGATGAAGGCGGCGAACATAAGGTCTCCCTCGATCAGGTCATCAAGACGATGTACGAAACCGGGCGCGACATGCAGTCGCGATACAAAGAGACTTCTCTAGGCGGTCTCGCGACGTTGAACATCATCGAGTGTTGAAGGCATTCGAGACGAGTGAGGGCGGGAATCGCGAATCATGATTGTCATCTATGCAATCACCACAGGCGGAACGATCGAGAAGGCATACTCAGAACAAACGGGATCTGTCGCGAATCTGAGCAATAAGATTGAACGCTATTTACAGCTTCTCCGTCTCCCTGATTCCGCGGTGAACGTCGTGCCTTTGCTCAGCAAAGACAGTCTTGAGATGACGGATGCGGATCGAGAACTGATCCTAGCGACAGTGAGGGGACTTCTAAACGAGAACGCCCCGATTATCATTACGCATGGCACGGATACGATGGTTCAGACGGGCCTTTTTCTGAAGCAGGAGCTGTCGGACATCAAGGTCCCTGTCGTCCTGACCGGGGCGAGGTCTCCGCTCGGCTTCGAAGCCAGTGATGGTCTGCAGAACCTGACCGAAAGCCTCTTTGCTGTGCGCCTCTTGTCTCCAGGCATCTATGTCGTGATGGACAACCAAGTGTTTCCAATAGACCGTGTACGCAAAGACAAAGAATTAGGGATGTTCGTCACAACATCGCAGAACGGATTGATGTGAGTGCTGTACAGAACCGTGTTCATTTCTGCAATGACCACAGGCCAGGCGAAGATCCCTAGCGATTGCGCCTCCCAAGGACTGATTACGACAAGACATGGCAGATTTCAATAGCATCGAACTTTTACAGCAATTCGCAAGTGACAACTACTCCGGTATCTGCCCCGAAGCGTGGGCGGCGATGGAGACGGCCAATCGCGGCCACGCAGCCGCATATGGCGATGATCCATGGACCGCACGAGCTGCCGATGCGTTCCGAGATCTCTTTGAGACGGATTGCGAAGTCTTCTTTGCTTTCAATGGAACTGCAGCAAACTCTCTGGCGCTCGCCTCGCTCTGTCAGTCCTATCACGGCGTCATCTGCTCTGAATCGGCTCACGTAGAGACTGACGAATGTGGCGCGCCGGAGTTCTTTTCTAACGGCTCTAAACTCCTTGTCGCGCGGAGTTCGGACGGAAAGCTGTCATCGGATGCCATTCGTGAGATCGCCACGAAGAGACAGGACATTCACTACCCCAAGCCTCGTGCAGCGACCATCACGCAATCTACCGAGACGGGCCTCGTCTACACCCCTGATGAGCTGCGCGCCATTTCATCCACCTGTGAAGCTCACAATCTGCGCCTGCACATGGATGGAGCGCGCTTCGCAAATGCCTGCGCGAGTCTCGGTTGTTCTCCCGCAGAGCTTACCTGGAAATCTGGAATCGAGGTGCTCTGCTTTGGTGGGACAAAAAATGGTACGGCTGTAGGAGAAGCCATCCTCTTCTTTGATCGGAAACTAGCCGACGACTTTGACTACCGCTGCAAACAGGCGGGCCAACTAGCCTCCAAGATGCGCTTTCTTACGGCTCCCTGGATAGGGTTGATCGAGACTGGAGCATGGCTGCGCAATGCAGCCCATGCCAACACCTGCGCGCGCTATTTCGCTGACCAGATCGCCGCCATCCCGGGTGTTCAAATCTCTGCCGCCGTTGAAGCGAACGCAGTCTTCGTCACTGCTTCGAACCACCTCCTCAATGCTCTCCGGGAGCGAGGCTGGAGGTTTTATACCTTCATTGGAGGTGCCGCGCGTTTCATGTTCGCCTGGGATACAAACATCGAGCGGATCGACGAATTATGCCGTGATCTTCGGAATTGTGCCGCAGAAACTCATACCACCTCGGGTGAGTCATGACAGAGGGGATGGTCTATCCCTCGCAGCACGGCCGCCAAGAGCAACTGCGAAGACGACGGGAGGTATTGAATGGAGCTATCTGGTAGGCGACTATCCCTCGAAGAGATTACTTCTGTCGCAAAAGGGGGGGCGGGTCTCTCCATTTCGAAGGAGGCTCTCGACCGTATCCGTTCGACGCGGGCGGTCGTTGAGAAGTTGCTCAGTCAGAGCCGCGTCGTCTATGGCGTCAACACTGGGTTCGGAAAGCTTGCCGACATACGGATACCCGATTCCGAATTGGAAGCACTTCAGTTGGACCTGGTTCGTAGCCACGCGTGCGGCCTAGGCCCTCCGCTTTCTGTGCCCGAAACGCGGGCGATGATGCTGCTTCGTGCAAACGTCCTAGCCCTTGGGTACAGCGGCTGCAGGACAGAGCTTGTCGTTAGACTCCTCGAAATGATGGAACGCGAAGTACATCCATTGGTTCCTGAGAAGGGATCGGTTGGAGCGAGCGGAGATCTTGCACCTTTGGCGCATCTTGCTCTTTCAATGATTGGCGAGGGGCAGTCTCTGTACGGGGGACAAATGTTGGACGGGGCCGAAGCCCTGAAGGCTGCCGGAATGAGGCCCATTCGACTTGTAGCCAAAGAAGGACTCGCGCTTCTGAACGGCACGCAAGCGATGGCTGCCGTTGGCGGACTCGCATTGTTCCGGGGATTGCGCGTCGCTGCGCTTGCTGATCTGTCCGGCGCGATGAGTCTAGAAGCCCTTCTTGGCACACCCGTGGCGTTTGATATCCGGATTCATATCGCGAGACCACATCGCGGCCAGCAAGCGGCCGCAGCACATCTGTGCGAACTCCTAAAAGACAGCGAGATACGTCGATCACACATTGCGAACGATTCACGAGTGCAGGATGCGTACTCCCTGCGCTGCATGCCCCAAGTGCATGGGGCGGTGCGCGATGCATTGGAGCACGCGCGGGAGACAGTAGAAGTCGAAACAGCCTCGGCGACAGATAATCCGCTTGTGTTCGCTGACTCGCAGGAGATTTTGAGTGGTGGAAATTTTCACGGTGCGCCTCTTGCCATGGTGTTTGACTACGCGGCCATTGCACTGACCGATCTCATGAGCATCACGGAACGGCGAATTGATCGGCTGGTCAATCCTGATCTCAATGAAGGACTTCCCGCGTTCCTGAGTGCTCGGCCCGGAAGGTCCTCGGGTTTCATGATCGTTCACGTCTCCGCCGCGAGTCTCCTGAGCGAAGCGAGAGTCCTTGCGCATCCTGCCAGCATCGACAACATTCCGACGTCCGGTGGGAAGGAAGATCACGTCTCCATGGGTATGACATCAGCGACAAAACTTCGGCATATCGTCGAGAATGCGGAGAACGTGCTTGCTATCGAGCCTGCTCGCGGCAGCCGAAGCATTGGACTACCGCCATCCCTTGCGATCTTCACAACGGATTGAGCATGCGCGTGAATTAGTTCGGAGCCATGCTCCGCGACTAACTGCGGATCGGTCTTTATCGCGCGACATAGAGGCAATCGCCGTTGCCATAGAATGTGGGGAGTTTGACGAATTCGCGACGTAGGCCAAGTGACGGAAGTGTCTTAGTCACCGGCAAGCCGACAAATGGCAGAGCTACCCATCCTTAATTTGATCGGAACATTTGTCTTCGGCGTCAGCGGCGGAATCCTCGCAGTCCGAAAAAAGATGGATATATTCGGTGTTCTTGTGCTGTCGGTAGTGGCTGCTCTCGGCGGTGGGATGATGCGCGACGTACTGCTCGGGCGTACGCCTCCCGCGACGCTCAACGATTGGCGCTACATTGCGGTGGCCGCCAGCGCGGGCGTACTCGTCTTTGTAGATCACGGCCGGGTTGGCCGCTGGCAGTCCTTAATCGTAACTTTCGACGCGGCTGGCCTTGGGCTGTTTACCGTCACGGGCACGGCTGCGGCGCTCAACGCGGGACTCAGTTCCGTTGCCTCTGCTTTACTCGGCATGCTCACTGGAATCGGCGGCGGGGTCTTGCGGGACGTTTTGGCAGGAGAGGTGCCGTTCGTTCTACGCAAGGACATTTATGCGCTGGCCTCGCTATTGGGAGCACTCATCCTTATCGCGCCGAGCCACGCTCATATCCTCAGAACCACAACTAATATGGTCGCCGCGGCCGCGACATTCGCCTTGCGCATGTTGAGCGTTTGGCGCGGCTGGAGCATTCCGACAGCGTCTCTCCCTCGGCGCACGATCAACGAACCATAGGATGGATGCTTGCCACAAGAGCGGGGATTTGCGAATCTCCTCCAGAGGGTTCTCTGCGGACCGCCGAGATTCTTTCCCTGTCCGTTATTGCGGTAGGGCTCTCCTTTCTCCTTGTGGTCCCTTGCTCCCTCTGCGCGCTAAAATGGATGGATGAACATACGGGAACCTGCGGATCTGATTCGCGACATCCGTGAGGAAGTGATTGGCCTCCTCTTCAACCGGCACGTCTTTCGGACTCACCAGGAGATTGTTAGGCTCAACCCGCGCCTGCAAGGCGTTCCATGCATTACTTTTGCACGGTGGGCGCAGGTAGTTTACGCGCAGGCTGCCGCGGTAGGGATAAGGCGCCTTGCGGGCCAAGACCCCGAGCAAGGCGACGTGAATCTGGTCGGCCTCCTTGAAATGTTCATTCGCGAACCGAAAGGTTTGTGGGACTGCTTTGTCCGCTACTACCGAGGCGACGCTACGAGAGTGCGCCATGAAATCCTTAGAAAAGAAGGGACTCTCCCAACCGGCTGGGAGACCTTGGCTTGCAAGCGATTACTCGGCGAAGATCGAAAAGTGGTGATTTCGGCGGCTCAAAAAGCCGTCCACTTTGCGAGTAAAAGAGTTGCGCACAGTGTTCCGCACGTTACCGTGAGCACGACGTTTTCCGACTTGGATGATGCGATCGATACGCTAAGACAAATTACCGAAAAATACACAAAGCTCGCCTGCGCGAAGTCGCTCCGAGAACTTGCGCCACTCCATCGTGCAGGAGAACCGACGATATATTCTTGGCTTGCCCACAGGGCGAAAGACCTTGATCTGCTCGAGGAAATGAAGCGAGATAAGCTCTCGAAGGGATGGGACGCAATTTTCTTGGACGCTTGGGCGTCGCGTGAAGATATCGAACGCCCACTCGGCGAAACGCCGCCGCCGAGACTAGCAGCGTCTGGAGGTTGACGACGGGCCGCTCACGCCGGCTGGCGCAGAGGCAGTGGCGCCTGCCCTGATTCAGTTTCTCTCGGAACTGTGAGTGTTCCTTCCACGGCAAACCGTTAAGGCCAACAACGCAGGCCGCCTGAAATCGAGGATATTGTGGGCCCTCTCAACGCTAGCCGGTTTTAAGGATGGTTCGGCTGGCTGCCGAAATAGGCATACAGCACTTTCTTCCCGCGAGGTTGATCCGAACGCTTGCCGGCGGATTCCGCGGTAACGAAGACGGAGTTGATTTGCGTCAACACCTTGGGATCGTCGAACGTCATCGCCCAGCGGCTCTGATTGGCATCCTCCTTATGAAGAATGCCTAGGCTGTGCGTTACGTCGTTCACTCCCGCCTTGCCGCCCCAGACGTGGAATACAACGTTTTGCTTGAATTCGCCGGGGCCGTCCAAGTCATAGGCATAAAACACTAGGGACTGGCCTTCGATATAGAACACACGGCCGAAGGCACGCTGCCGCTTGCCATTCGGGTCCGCATCGTAGACATCCACAATGTGCAAATTTCGCGCAGCGACGAGCTCGCCCATTTGGCTCGTCGCCGATTTGAGGTCGCGCTCCTTTTGCAGGCTGTCCTCCGTAAGCGCGAGCTTCGTGCTGAGGTCCTCATCGTTTTGCTTCTGAACATCCAGCTTGATCTCGGACTGCGCGAGCTGTTGATTCAATCGATCCACGTTGCTCTGCAGCGCAGCAACCTGATTTCGGGCCTCCGCGTTCTGTTCCGACGCGCGCTGCAAAGCCGCTTGCGGCTGGGCCGTTGCCGTTGTGAGTTTCTCCTGTGCGGCGGCGAGCTCGCTGCGCAGGGACGCTCGGTCTGTTTCTGCGGCGGACAATCTGTCCTTGAGCTGCGCAAGCTCGCTTTGAAGCTGTGTTCTTTGCTGTTCGAGTTGACCGATCCGGTCTGGTTCTTTCGCGGCGGTGATCTGTTGGGCCCCGTCCGAGTGCGCAACCATAACCGGTTGCTTGGTGGTTCCTGATCCGTTTCTCCGAATGCCAACGTAGTAGCCGCCCACTGCGATTGCCGCGCAGGCTGCAATCGCCAGTGCAGAGCGCCACGTGATCGAAACGGCCCCGGACGAGGATTTTGCTGCCACCAATCTCAGCCTCGAAGGAGCCTGATCGAGCGGTAGGGAAATGAATTCCGCCTGAGCACGTCGCGGCCGGCCATTCGCGCGATTTCTTCCGTTCACATCTTCGGCTGCAAGCCGCGCCACAAACCGATCCCGCATGCCCAAAGGCGGTTCGATCGTGCTTTCCGGTGCATGCTTTTCCGCCAGGAGCGGCATGGTCTGGATGCTGGCCTGCGCCAGCGATTCCAGATACTCGCGGCACGAAGAGCACTCGGCAATGTGCTCGTTCAACTCCGTCATCTGCGGGCCGCCGAGCTGCCCGGTAACAGCGAGTGCGCACATCTCCTCGAAACGTCCGTGCCCAAAGGGCCAAAGCCGAGTGGATGTCGTGTTGGGTGCTTTACTTTTCTTCATCGCCGATTCTCAGAATTCCTCGTAGAGCCGCTAGCCCGCGCCGCACGTCGTGCCTTACCACATGAGGCGATTCTCCCAGACGCCGAGCAATTTCCTCTGCTGTCAATCCCTCGTAATAGGTCATCTTAATCGCAGTGCGTTGCTTCGGCTTTAGACTCGCTAAAGCCTGTTCGGCAAGCCTCGTGGCCTCGGGCAACTCGCCCCACAGAGCGCGATTCGAGCCCACTTCGATCGCGACTTCAAGGTTTTCCCAGCGGTAGAAGTGGTTCGAAATTAGGTGGCGTTTTCTGTGCAGCGCTCGGTGGTACGCATACTGAAGTATCCACACTTTAAGTATGCCCTTGGCCGGATCGAATTTCGCCACTGCGCGGAAAATATCGAGGAATACTGTTTGGACAACTTCTTCGGCCTCGCCTCCGTCGCGCAGGATTCGCGCCGCCACGTCGAAAACGAGCTTGTGATAACGATCGTATAGAATCGTTAGGGCCTCGCGACGGCCCGCGCACAGCTTCAGCATCAGCTCCTCGTCGGAGAGTTTAGCGAGGTCTTCGGATTCTACGTCGCCCTTGGCAAGGCTCATTTGGTCCGACCACAAACAGCTCACCGACATCCCGACAGAAGCATACCCGTAGCATTTTCTATAGCACAATGGGGGCATTTCCGGTCGGGATTAATTTCCATTCACGGCGGCTAAAAGTGTCTCTGCCGCGGGCATACTTATATATGGGCTACCTTATTTGGTTATACTCAAGCCACGTAGTACTTAAGTACTATTCTCCCTCTCTGCATCCCTCCACTCCAGAACGCGGTGGATAACTTCTTCGTTCCTTGAAATCTCAGGGATTCTCTTTCCATTGAACTCAGTCGGCAGCCCTCCCATCCCATCTCCTGACTCCGTCGTGGAAATGGGAGCGAAGCCATGTCCCCACGGGTCGTCTTGCCAGTGTGCGTTGTGCCAACTCGACAGGAGCCTCATTGCGCGGCTGGAGCAACCGGATGCTTCGGCGTGGTATCAAGCTCTGATCGAGCGGGTATTTATCTTAAGTTGGTTTCGAGATGTGCCGAGCCTCATCGCACACATGCACGCCCGAATCACGGACGCGAAGGGCTATCGTGATTCCGACTTGGTGTACTTGGCGCTGCTCGGAGAACTTTCGTCACCCGAGCATACCGATCTCGCACAGGCGCTCGTGCTGCGCGTCCTAATGCCTGCCCTGCACAAGGACTTTCGGGCAATCCGCCGCAGCTTTCCCCATTTCTTGCCGGAAGATCTCGCGCAACAGTTGGTGGCCACCTGCCTTCAAATTGTCCGCTCCCCTGGAATACGAAGGAAAACGTCGTACCTCGCCACATCCATCGTCGAGAGAACCAAGCGGGATACCATGCGCTGGTCCATTCGGCAGTACCGCACCGGATCAAGAGAAGAGACGGACAAAGTGATCGATGAAGTGTTTGCGGCAGAAACTTTCAAAACGGACTTCGAACCCAGTGTTCTGTTGCACGTGCTTCTGGACAAGGCTGTAAGCGTCGGCATTCTTTCTCGGGCCGATAGGGACCTGTTAACGGCCTACGAACTGGAAAATCTTTCGGGTGAGGAACTCGGCAGCCGCGAAGGTCTCGCGCCGAAAGCCATCAGTTACAAGGTTCGAGCTGCGCTCGCCCGTTTGAGTCGGGCGTTTCACGCGGCGGGAAACGATAAAGGCCCACGACGAAAATCCCCCCGCGGTTGACTAACGCGAGACTTCGGCAGTTGCCGAGTCCATAGGCGGTCTCAGAAATTGCCTCCTCGTTTTGACGACGAATGCATTCTTTTCTTCCATGGGAGTTTTTCACAGTACCGGGAGATATGGTGCGCGAGGGGAGTTCTCGCCACGTACTCCCGCGAGCAAGGCGGCAGCCGGGTGCTCAGGCTCGCCGGGTTGCATCGCGATTGGACTGCGGTAAAGGTGCCAACGCGATCGCGGGACCACGCTGTTTATGGAGCTAAAGCTCCAATTGTGCCCCCGAGGTCTGAGGGACAACGTGGCGTGAACAGCAGATACCCGCATCGCCCCTTGGTTCCTTTCCGCATCTCCGGAGAACGCTAAGAGTCTCCCCTCGCCGTCCCACAGGGACGGCATTTCCTTTCCTCGTGGAGGCTCTGCCGTGAAAATCCCTCGACGCCGTTCGCTTCGTCTTCTTGCAGTAAACGCTCGCTTTCTCTTCACTGCGGTGCTCGGTCTCGCGCTCGCCGCCCCGGCACTTGCGCAAGCCGGAAATTCTCCCTGGGAGAACGCGGTCAATGTCCTCGAGACGGCGTTCACCAGCACGATCGCCCGAGGGCTCTCTCTTGTGGCCATTGTTGTCTCCGGTCTTACTTTCGCGTTTGGGGAGGGCGGTTCGAAGCGGGTGCTTGCCGGTGTGCTCTTTGGCGTGGGCATGGCAATCGCAGCGGTAAATTTTCTTGCATGGCTATTCCCCGGCTCCTGAGGAGATTGATCCGGAGGGAGCCGCTCATGTCGGACGCAAGGCGAATCAATAAAGTCCATCGTTCGCTGTCGAGACCGCTCACGATTCTCGGAGCGGAACGAAAGTTATTCTTCTTCGCGATGTGCCTTGGGGCGGCCACCTTCAATCTTCTCGGGAGCTTATTCGGAGGGCTGCTGATGTTCCTGCTGCTGTATGCCGTTGCCCGATGGGCTACCCGGACCGATCCGCAGATTCTGCGGTTTCTGTTGACCGCCGCAAGGTTTCGCACGCAATACGATCCCATAAAGTGGACGCCGATCATCATTCAAAGGGAAAGCGATGTTCAGGCTTAGCCGCATCTTCAAGAATTACAGTGAGGCCGGGTCGCTCGGCGACCAGATTAATCTGTACGGCTTCATCGGCCCGCAGACGTTCCTGACAAAGACCGGCGAAGTGGGCGTAGTTCTCGACGTTCGCGGTGTGGACTACGAGTGCCTCGACGACACGACGATTGACGGATTGACGAAACGGCTGGAGTCAGCGCTTCGCCTCTTCGACGAAAACTGCCGAGTCTATCAGTACCTGTTCAAGCGCAACAAGGAAGCGATCCCGCACAAATTCTACGGCAGCCCCATCGTGGACGCGGCCATCAGGAATCGGATGGCCTACCTCGCAAGCAAATCCGACACGCTCTTTTCGTTATCCATCTACTACGTGGTGCTCTACCAGGGATTCCGCGCGCCGGACAAACTTGCGCATGCACTCGGCCAATTGTCGAAGAGTCCCAAGCAAGCGCTCGCTTCATTGAGAGCGCAATTCTCCTCCAAAGGCAAAACCCTCGTGCTCGGCGAGCAGCTGGGCGAAGCCCAAGCCGCGCTCCTTCAAAAGGCGCGCAGCTTTATTCTCCAGGTCAGCGACTTTCTCTCAGTCCGCACTCTCGATAAAGACGAGGCTTTCCGCGTTCTCAAGCGGACGCTCAACTTCGATCCCGAGAAGCTCGCGCTCGCCAAGCGCAAACACGACACCTTCCTCGACTATTACTTGCCCGAATCCCATTTGGAGTGTCACCGCCGCCATCTGCGCGTGGATGACTATTACGTGAAAGTTCTCACCCTTAAGGAGCCTTCCGCCCAGACCTTTCCATTGATTCTCAAGAGCCTGCTCGAAGTTCAGGCCAACTACCACGTCGTGACGGAATGGAGGAAGGAAGACCCCGGTAAGACTCGCAGCGCGATTCATGCCAAGCGCCGCCACTTCCACAACACGAAGCGATCCTTCGTCAGCCAGGTCAATCTCAACGATGCAGCGCCCTCCGACATACTTTTGGACGATTCCAAGGAATCCCAGGTCCGGGAGCTGGGCGAGGGCATTAAGGAGATTGAACTGCATGGAAACTACTTCGGCGAGTTTTCGCTAACCGATCGTGATCTACGACCTCGACCTTGCCAGAGTCGAGCGGGCCTCTGCGGAATTCTACAAGGTCTTCAGCGTCCACGACGCCCAGCTCTATGAAGAGCGCTACAACCTCCTGAACGCGTTCCTTGCCGCCGTTCCCGGGAACTACGTTTTCAATCTGCGGTCGCTCTATCTGCTCAACACGAATTACGCCGATTGCTCCTTTCTCTTCACCCTTCACTGTGGCGAGCCTCGCAATGCGCACCTCCGCCAGGAATATCTGGCCGTCCTCGAAACCAACCACCACACGCCGTACTTTTTAAACCTTCACTATAAGGATGTCGCCCACACAATGATGTTAGGGCGTACAGGCAGTGGAAAGTCGTTTGCCATAAATTTTCTCATTACCAATCTCCAAAAATATGACCCGTATACCTTCATTTTCGATCTGGGCGGAAGCTTTGCGAGCCTCACGCACCTCTTCGGTGGGTCTTACGTCTCCGTCGGCCTCGAATCGGAAGATTTCAAGATCAATCCGTTCTCGCTGCCGCCAACCAAAGAAAATCTCGATTTTCTTGCGCTCTTCCTCAAGGTGCTGGTTCAGGGCCAACGGCCTCTCGACCTCGACCCGGCCGTCGAGCGGGAGCTGTACCACCAAATCGAAAATCTGTATGCCGTCGATCCCTCCCTGCGCACGCTGAGCGTGCTTTCCAATACGCTCAGCCATGAACTGGGAGCGCGGCTCGCCAAATGGACGCGCGGAGGTCAATTCGGATTCCTCTTCGACAATGCCGAAGACACGATCTCTTTTTCCCGGTTTCAGTGCTTCGACTTCGGGCGCATGAGCCAATACCCCGAGCTTCTTGAACCGTTGCTTTTCTACATCCTCCACCGTGCGAATGCCGTCATCGCCGACCGCCAAATCAGTTCCGTGTTCAAAGCGTTTTTCATCGATGAAGCCTGGGTGTTTTTGAAGAACCCGAGCATCCAGCGCTATGTCGTCGAGGCTCTCAAGACATGGCGCAAGCACAACGCCGCGATGGTCCTCTCGACCCAATCGCTCGACGAGCTGAAACGCTCCGACATTCTCGACGTGATCGTCGAAAGTTGCGCCACCAAAATCTTTCTCGCGAACCCGGACATGGACCGCGATCAGTATCGTCGTCAGTTCCATCTCAACGAAAACGAAGTCGAGCTGATCGCGGGCCTCATCCCCAAACAGCAATTTCTCATCAAGACGCCCGAGCTTGCCAAAGTCGCTAATCTCCGCGTCGACCCGAAAAGCTACTGGCTCTATACGAACGACCCCTACGACAACCAGAAACGGAAGGAGGCCTTCGACACGTATGGATTTGAGAAAGGCCTCGAACTCCTCGCGGGGGAGCAGCGATGAAGGGCATCGCCCCATGCTCTGTGGAAATGCTTCTGCGCTTGTTCCGCTCGCACTCGCGTTTGGAGCCCTGCGATTGTCGCGCTCACGAGTTCGATCTTCAGCGTCAAGGAACCGGGCCGAAGTTACTGAGAACCAATACAAGGAGCAGATCATGAACCGAATCACGTTGGCTTGCGGGAATTCCATTCTTCGTTGGGCGGCAGTCGCGGTCCTTGCGAGCGTCGCAACATTTGGCCTCGCCGGGACTCGCACTCTCGCTGCGGAGGCAGGAGCCCGCGTCGTGAAGTACTCGAAGGAAGACATTGTGCCCGTCCGCGCGAAGCTCCGCTTCTCGACGCTCATCGTGCTTCCCGATGACGAAGAGATTCTGGATTTTACGACCGGCGACAAGGAATTCTGGATCGTCAATGGCGCGCACAATCTCTGCTATGTGCATCCCGCCCAGGCCGGCATCCGCAGTAATTTGAACCTCATCACCGCCAGTGGTCATGTGTATAGCTTTCTCCTCACGGAGATCAGCAACGAACCGAACGCGGAACCCGATTTGAAGATCTTCGTGCAGCCGCAAGAGGATTCTGGTGGAACATCCAATGCGGGGCTGCACGGCTTTGTCCGCGCGGAAGAAGCGGAGGCGTATAAGAAGGAGCTCGATGCGCTCCGTGCGCAGACCGCGGATCAAATTCGTTCTGCGCAAGACCAGGTCAGCGACGAGATGAATCGATTTCGTTCGAGCTATGCGACGAAACTCCGCTTTGACTACACGCTCGATCCGAAAGCGGCACGGGACCCCTTTCTCGTCACGGCGATCTACCACGACGATAGCTTCACCTACATCCAGTGCGGTGCGCGAGAAAAGCCCGCCCTCTATGAATTGAAGGACGGAAAACCCAACCTGATCTCCTTTCAGTTCGAGAACGGTGTCTATATCGCGCCGAAGATTATCGACTCGGGTTATCTAGCCGTCGGCAAGAAGAAGTTGCCGTTCGCCCGGCGGTCGTCCGGGAACTGAGGCCACCAATGAGCGATTTGCCCCAGATTCAGGAAAAAGCGCCGAAACCCCAAGGGCTTCTGCCCAAGAACGTCCAGTCATGGCTTCTTGTCGGACTCGCATTCCTCATGGTTGCCATCATGTGGCTCACCGGAGGCAAGAAACCGCAGACGCCCGCGAAGGCCGGATCACCCGCGTCGCCAGTCCAGGTCCCCGTTGAAGTCAACGAGACCAAAATCGCCGATTTGCAAAACCGCATCGAGGAATTGCAACGTCAACAGCTCGTTGCGCAAAGCGCGCTCGCGCAGCAGTCGCGCTTCCTTGGAGGGCAGGACTCACCGTCCTCGGCAGAGCAGAATCCGAATCCGCCGGCCGGTGACGGCGATTCCCAGAGGGAAGACCCTATTCAGGCCGAGCGCAAGAGACGCGCGTACCTTTCGCTCTTTGCCTCGAACGTCGCTCTCACTTACCGCCCGACTCCGGCCAGTGCGTCTGCGTCTCCTTCGCCACCCGAAGTGCCTCCCGTGGCCCCCGAGACCGTACAAATGGCCCTACTTCCTGAAAGAGTTGCAGTCGAACCCGACTGCGTCCGCCGCTAACAGCTCCGGTTGCCTCGAAGCCACCTAACGATTACGCGGAAACAACAAAAGACCGAAAGGAGGAAGGCAGGAACCCTGCCGCTCGCGAGGTGGGCGCAGCCAACGCAGCGGCAGGGAAAAACTACGTGCTACTGGAAGGAACGATTCTCGAAACCGTGCTCATCAACCGTCTCGAAGGGCAGTTTTCCGGCCCAGTCGAGTGTTTACTCTCAACCGATGTCTATTCGAATGACCGTCAGCACCTGCTCATTCCCGCTGGCTCCAAATTGCTCGGCGAAACGAGAAAGGTGGATACCTTCGGCCAGACCCGCCTTGCGGTTGTGTTCCATCGCATACTCATGCCGGATGGCTACTCCGTCAGCCTCGACCAGTTCAAAGGACTCGACCAGATCGGCAGCACCGGGCTGCGCGACCAGGTCAACAACCACTATCTCCGCATCTTTGGTGTTTCGCTTGCGATCGGCGCATTGGGTGCCGTCGCCGAAGCGGGCACCGCAGGTTCCCTCACCGAAAATAGCAGCGACCTGATGCGCCAGGGATTCGCCCAAGGCACGGCACAGTCAGCTTCCCAGATTCTCGACAAATTTCTCAACGTAATGCCCACGGTGACGATCCGCGAGGGCCACCGAGTCAAAGTCTACCTGTCGGGCGACCTCGCGCTGCCCGACTACAACAACCACAAGATCCCTTCCGATTTTTAAGGACAGGAAGGAAAGGATGAAATATCGATGAAAAAGAAAATTTCAGTCGTTCTATTGGTTCTGGTTCTCTGCGTCGCACAGCCTCCGCACAGCTGGGAAGCGGGATTGTATATGACCCGACCAACTACCAAAACGCAGTACTCCGTTACCAGCAACTCCAACAACACCTCATTGCAATTGCAGAAGAGCTACCCGAAAATCACATCCCAACTCAACCTGGCCATGCAGATGGCTACGTTCATCCGAAACATGCCCGCGCGCTACCGCGCGCTGTTTTCGCAATGGCGCGATGTGACCTCGCTCAACACCTTTGGGAATACCGGTAATTGGATTAGCGGTATCAATTCTGGGCTGCTTCCTAACATCAATACCGGTTACCAGAAATCTACAACCCAACTGCTCCCGTACGGTGCGGGTCAACTCTCCGGCATGGACGCAACGGAGCTG
Source organism: uncultured Acidobacteriota bacterium (assembly GCA_963743335.1). Taxonomy (GTDB): domain Bacteria; phylum Acidobacteriota; class Terriglobia; order Acidiferrales; family UBA7541; genus Palsa-295. Next base: position 59,065 of record CAVUPI010000001.1, on the reverse strand, counting down.
GAGCGCGTGCAATCCCAATACGCATCCGTCGAACTCTTGGACGGCGCGAACATGAACGCCATGGAGACGATCGGCTCAATCCGTGGCACCGCGCAGGGCGTCCAAACACAAATCGGCAACCTCGAACAGGACTCGTTTTCGAGCGACTCCGACCTGAACAGCGAAGTCTCCGTGCTCAACAAGATCAATGCTGCGGGAGTGTTGACCCTCCGCACCGTCCAAGACTCCAACAAACTACTCGCGTCCTGCTCGAAGTGCAAACGATTCTCGCCAAACAGCAGCGCGAATCCACCGCCAACACCATCAACGCCGACATCCAGCGCCAGGAGGGCCTGTCCGCCAACATGGCGCAAGTGACCGGCACGCTGACCAATTCGCTTCAGAACTTCCGCATGCCGTGAGGCATTCGGATCTAGCCCGGCGTCGAAGGAGCCTCCTCAGTGCAAACCGACTATCTCCAGTACATCTTCCAGGCCATCAACAACCTGCTTACGCAGAACCTCGGCTTCTTCGACGCAATGGGGCAAAACCTCTTCCGTTCGTTCGCCACGATCCTTATCGCCTGGTACGGGGTGAAATCGGCGCTGTCGGCAGCGAGCGGCAAGCATCCCTTCCACTTCGATAATTTCGCAAGCCTTCTGCTCACCATCAGTTTTGGATTCGCGATGGTCAACTACTACAGCGCGCCGATTCCGGGCGTTGGCAGGAGCTTTCACAATCTCGTCACGGACGAGGCCCAATTTCTTTCCAGCCGCATCGACCAGGCGCAACTCCAGACAGTGATCCAAGGGATTGCCGACTTCGAGTCGCGCATTGATTCGCCGACGTGGGGCGACCTCGTGGGCACCGCCATCTACGTTGGCGTCATGGTCCTGCTGGCGGCGGCCCAGGCCGTGGCGTTTGTGGTCATCGCCTACGGCTTCATTGCCACCGCTGTCTGCGTGTTGGTAGGCCCGCTCTTCGTGCCGTTTTTCATCGTTCCCAAGCTGGAATGGCTTTTCTGGGGATGGTTCCGCTGCTTCCTTCAATACGCGTTTTATCAGGTGGTCGCATCGGCCGTGGTTTTCATCATAGCGAATCTCATGGTGGGCGCGCTCCGCCTGCCGCCGGCCGGTACGCTTTCGACTGTTCAGCTCATGGCTTGGTTTCCAGTCCTCTTCATCACGTTTCTTGCCTCGATCTACGCCCTGCTGAAAATCCCCACGCTGACGAATCACATTTTCAGCGGCACGGCAGGCGGCTCTTCTGCGGCCATCCTCGAAGCGCCCGTTGCCGCAGCCACTTCGCTTTCGAGGGAACTGCTATGAGCCAAGATGCCCGCTTTGAAGACGCCAAACGCCTCTATCTCGAATCGTGCGGTGACCCGATGGTGACCAATACCTATCTCAAGATTGCCTTGGTTCTCGTTTCGCTCGTGGCCGTCGGTTTACTCCTGGTGGATCTGCGAACGATCCGCACGTTCCAGGACTTCCGCCCCTTGGTGATTCGCATTGACGACCTCGGGCGCGCGGAGGCGATCAACTATCACAACTTCGAATACAAGCCGCAGGACGCGGAAGCCAAGTATTTCCTCTCGCAGTTTTGTTCGCTCTATTACCGCCGCAACCGCTACACGATCCAGGACGATTTTGCGAAGTCGCTCTACTTCCTAGACGGCACGCTTGCCAACGGCATCCTCGACGCCTACCGCAAAGACGACGTCATCAAGAAGTTCCTTACAGATACCGCCGCTCCTGAAATCGATGTTGAAGTGAAGAACGTCGCGCTCGAAGGATTGCAGACGCCACCCTACCGCGCGCGCGTCGATTTTTACATGGTCTATTACTCGCCCGCCGATCACCGCGAACTGAAACGCGACCTTTATACCGCTAATTTCGTATTTGTCTTCAAGACCCAAGTCCCCAACGAACTCATCCCGATGAATCCGCTTGGGATGACCATCACCTACTTTCGCGAGGATGAGGCGTTCAAATGATCGCCAATGCGCTCATCTTGACCATTGCCATCCTGCTCGCGCTCGGATTCTGGCTGATGGGCGAGCTGAAATTCCTGATTCCGTACAAGACCCTGCTTCTCCATCAATACATTGCCGCGATTCTGACCTACATCGGGGTGCTCTCTCTCAATTTGTTCGCCTTGCTCTTTGCCATTAACCGACGGTTTTTCCTTAAGGACACCGGAAGAAAACTCTCCCATCTCGACAAGCAGTTGCACGTCGCCGATGGGGAACTGCCCGCGCCTTCGCTTAACGCCATCGACGAGGAGGCCGACTGAGATGTCGCGCGGCTATTCACCGGGAGAACGGCCTACGCCGCAAGAAGGCACGCGCAGAGTAGAGGAAAACAAGCCTCTGCTCGAACGCGAAAACAGCAGCCCAGAAATCAGCCGTGGCGGCGGTGAGGAAACTCAGTCCCGAACTGGCACCAACCCCAACCTTCGCACGGCTGAGTCTCGCAGCATTGGACCGCGAAAGCCCTGGGAGGTTCGCGATCGTAGCTACACGCTCCGAACCTCCGAACTACAGACGATGGCCGACATCGGAAAATTCCGCGCCATTGCCACCAAAGACCTTGAGCGTTTTGCCTACGCCGGAAACCGCAAGCATCTGGAAGCCGACGTGACCAATCTCCGCAGACAGGGCCTGCTCGTCGAGCGCGAAATTCCCGACCGCGAAGACTCTCCTCGTCGCCTCGTGGCCCTGACGAAGGAAGGTCGCCGTCTCGTCCTCGCAACGAAAGCCCTTCCAAAAGAACAGGCTGTCTATCACGGATTCGTGAAGCCTCGTGAAGCGCACCATGACGCCGACCTGTATCGGCTCTATCAGCACGGCGTCGAACGCATTGCGAGGGAAGGTGGCAAGAACCCTCGCGTCATTCTCGATTCCGAGCTGAAGAGGGATCTCTATCGCGAATTGGCTAAGGCGGGCGGCAAAGGGCCTTCGAGCGAGGTTCGCGCGGAGATCGCCGAGCATCATGGCCTAACCGTCGTGCTCGGCAAGATTCCCGTGCCCGACCTTCGCATCGAGTACGAAACGCGCGATGACCAGCCCGCCCACCTGGACCTCGAACTGGCTACCGAGCATTACCGCTCACAAAACCTGGGCCAAAAAGCGCGAGCGGGATTTTCGATCTACGCGCGGCCCAAGGATGCTTCGAACCTGCGTCGAGTTCTCGACCAGCAGGAACTTACCGCGGAGATTTTGAACCTGTGAACATTCCGCAAAATCACGTCGCACGACTGATGGATTTCGGGTACACCGAAGCCGACGCCCGCTTTCTCTACATCGTTGCGACCCACTCGGGCTACTTCACTCTGCGCCAGTATCTCGGGTTCACGGGGGCGCATCGCGGGAAACGCTCCTCCGTCTTCGCCCGAAAACTCCTGAATAACGGGCATGCCGCCGTTCGCGATTACATGGGATACGGCTCGATCTACCATCTTTTTTCGCGGACGCTGTACGGCCAGATCGAGAAAGGCAATCTCCGCAATCGCCGTGCCCATTCCTTCGAGTTTATCCGTACTCGACTCGTGCTGCTCGACTTCGTCCTAATGCATCTTGATATGCAGTACCTCGAAAGCGAACAGGACAAGGTCGATTTCTTCTGCCAGACGCTGCGCGTAGGAAGGGAGTTTCTCCCGGCCAAGGTATACGAAGGCGGTCCCGGAAGCCGCCCGACGATTCGCTATTTCGTCGATAAGTTTCCAGTGTTTGTGGCTCCGCCTCTCCCTGCTTCTCCTCCCGTGGTCACCCTGTCGTACGTGGATTCCGGGTCGGGGACGATGGCCGGGTTTCTGACGCATCTCGGTGCGTACCAGCCGTTGTTTGCGCAGCTTGCCTCGTTTCGCTTCCTTTATATATCGCCGAAGGATGCGCAGTGTGCCAGGGCCGGCAGAGCGCTTTCGCTCTGTTGTGCAAAGGCCGCTTGAATCCGACGTGTCCGTGGAGATCGTTCGCTACTTCCAGGTTCGAAAGCGGTTTGAGAACCGGCAGTACGTGGTGCCGGTGACAGCGGATTTTGAATTCTTGAACGAAGCGAAACGACGGTTTCACGGAGAACGCTTCGAGATTCTGTACGGAAAGTGGGATTCCGGCGCGTTAAGTGAAGGCGAATTGAGCGCTGAGTTCTGCGGGATGAAACCAGGCCGCAGCGTCTTCTTTGAAACGATCCTGATACCGCAGCATCGCTCGCATTTAGCGCCGGATGAGGGTGGCCGGGTGAACGTGGCATGAAAGACACAAATCACCCTCTCGCTCACCATTCCGTTCACCTCTTCGGTGAACGGAAGTGCCGCAGGGGACAAAGGATGCGCAGTGCGCGACGTTCGGAATTTGGCGCGGGCAAAACACACTACTGGGCTGGAGCGACCCCGACCTTTGGGCGGCCTTCGCCGCCCAACGAACCTCCGTGGGGTCGCTCCAGCCCAGTGTTAGGCAAAGTCTCGGTAGGTCGTGTTTTGCCCGCGCCGGAGGTTCGGAAAAAGCCAGGAAAGGAGTAACAGCATGGCTCTCATTTCGAAGGTGCCTGAGATCGTAAAACGCGAATTCAAACTGGAGGACTACGTTGCGAATGCCATCGACAACTACGCCCGGATGATCGACAGCACGCCCGATCACGTCGTCAACTCCGCTCTCAAGATGACCGTCTTTCGCGACAAGGAATTCTCCCGCTGGCGGAAAGAGCAAAAGGGGACCACGGGGAAGAGAGTGGTAGCGGAGGCTCCCCAGGGCGGAGCGAAACCGTGATCCAGAGAATTCTCAATTCGAAGAACTTCGTCGCGTGCCTGTTGGCAGCGACGACAGGAATGGTGCTGTATTTCAAGGTGCCATTTCCCGCCGAGAATCTCTTTCTGCGACTCGTGGCCCTGCGAGCGCCCCTGGTGCACGACGGACTTTTCTATTCCTACGACCTCTTCCTATTCACGACGCCGTACATCGCCTATTCGATCCTGCTCTCCGGCCTGTATGTCGCCGGCCTCAAGGTTCGGCGGCGAGTTCGTGCGGGCAAGCTGCCACCCTATCCAGACCCACAGACACGCGAAGAACTGTTCGTGGTTCTCGGCGAGATTCACGATCCCCGCAAGCCAATTCCCTCGGAAACACCCTCCTGGCTCACGATCCCGGAGCGCGGGCTTTTTACCGGCATCGCCATCATTGGTGCGATCGGCTCGGGGAAAACGGCAGGCGGAATGTACCCGTTCGCCGAGCAAATCCTTGCCTATCGTGCGAGCGATAGGGAAAAGAGGATTGGCGGGCTGATTCTCGAAGTCAAAGGAGACTTCTGCGGCAAGGTGCGTGACATCCTGGCCCGCCACGGCAGACCCGAGGATTACATCGAAGTCAGCCTCGATTCCGAGTACCGCTACAACCCGCTGCACAACGACCTCGACGCCTACGCCCTGGCGTATAGCATCGCTTCCCTTCTGAATAATCTCTTTGGCCGGGGCAAGGAACCGTTCTGGCAGCAGGCGTACACGAATCTGGTCAAGTTCATCATCCTGCTTCATAAAATCGCCTACGACTACGTGACGCTGTTTGACGTGTACGAGTGCGCCATCTCTCCGGGAGTGCTCGAACGAAAAATCGAAGAGGCGGAGCGGCGGCTGGGAGAAACCGACTTTGTGCTCGTATCCGAAGAAGTTTATCTCCAGCATCCGCGCGACCTCGAACCATTTCCGTTTCGTCTGGACAAGGAGCTGAACGGCTATAAGGCGAAGCGTTCGCCGGGGTTGCTCGCGGTCTTGAAAGAAAAGGGCATTGCCGAGGAAGTCTTGAATGAGTCGGCCAGGAAGGATGTGTCACCCGAAAAACGAGAGCAACTGGAAGCGGTGAAGCGCTGGTTCAACGACGATTGGAAACGCATCGAACCAAAGCTGCGCACGTCGATTGTCGAGGGAGTGGCGGTGTTTCTGTCGGCCTTCGATTCTGACCCCTCCGTGAAGCGAACGTTCTGCCCGCCTGCCGAGTGTTACGACCCGATTGCGAATCGCGATCACAAATCCGGTAAACCGCTCCCGTCGTTTTCCTGGTTGATAGAAGCCGGGGCAGTCTGTGCTTTGAATTTCCCAGTGGCCATGAACGCCGGTATTGCTAAAGCTCTCGGAGTGATGATGAAGCTCGACTTCGAGCGAGCCGTCTTGAATCGGATCCCGCAAATGGAGGCCCATCCCGAGCAATATTTCCGGCAGGTTTTGTTTCTTTGCGACGAATACCAGCATTTCGCAACCGTGGGCGAGAGCGATCCCAGCGGGGATGAGAAGGCGTTTGCGCTCTCCCGGCAAGCAAAATGCATCCCCATCGTCGCCACGCAAAGCATCAGCTCGCTCCGTTCCGCGTTGCCCGGCGAGAGTTGGCGCACCTTGCTTCAGACCTTCCGCACGAAGATCGTTTTGTGCTTGTCGGATGACTTCTCGGCTCGTATCGCGAGCGAACTCTGCGGAAGGGAGGACCGATTCAAGGTCAGCTACAACCTCTCGGAGAGCGGCCACAACGCCCGGGTGAGCCTGCTCACCGGAAAGGCACTCTCGCATCGCTCCAACATCTCCGCGTCCAAAAGCTACAGCACGCAGAATGAGTTTCGCTTCGACATGAAAACGTTTATGGAGCTGCGCAATGCGCAGTCGGTCGCGATCGCCTACGACGGCGTCAACCCCTTGCCGCCGATGTTCTGTTACCTCAAACCCTATTACAACGACCCCAATAAATCCTACTTTCAGCAACTTGCCGACGGAGACCTATGACGAAAGGAATCCAGAACCAATGACAAACGGATTCGAAATGATCCTCCCGTTCCTGAAACCGATCGAGCACCTCATCCTGGACGACTCGATCAGCGAAGTCATGGTGAATGGTTCGAGTCACGTATTCATCGAGAAGAACGGATTTGTGCAGGAAATCCCTGGGCTGTCGCTTGGGGAAACATCGCTCATGATCGCCGTAAAGAACATCGCCCGCCGTCTGGGAGACGACATCTCTGAGGCGAAGCCGATCCTCGATTCGCGGCTCCCGGATGGCAGCCGTGTTGCCGCTGTCATCCCACCGTGCAGCCTGGACGGCGTCACCCTGACAATCCGCAAGTTTAATAAGAAGAACCTCGATCTCAACGACCTCGTCGAAACGGGGACGCTCGAACGTTGGCTCGCGAACCAACTGGAAGATTATGTACTCGCCCGCAAGAACATACTCATCGCTGGCGGCACGGGATGTGGAAAAACTACGCTTTTGTCTCTGCTCGGGAAATTCATCCCCAGCGAAGAACGAATCCTTCTGATCGAGGATACCTCGGAGATTCACCTCAGCCACCAGAACCTAGTTCGCTTCGAGGCGCGGCAGCCGCAGAACGGCCTGCCGGCAGTGACGATTCGTGATCTCTTAAAAGCATCCCTTCGTCACCGGCCCGATAGGATTATTTTGGGCGAAATTCGCGGCGGCGAAGCTTTTGATCTGCTTCAACTCCTGAACACCGGACACTCGGGGAGTCTTTCGACCGTGCATGCGGCGTCCGCGAAGCAATCGCTCGCGCGCTTGGCGAGTTGTGTCCTTCAGAGCGGGGTCGAGCTGAACTACAAATCGCTAAAAACAAACTTGGGTCATTCCGTGAATGTTGTGGTGCAGCTCGAACGCCGTCCAGGAAGGCGTTATGTGTCCGAAGTCGTTGTAATTAACGGTTATGACCCGGATTGCGACGAATACGACTTTGGAACCGTTTTCTGCAGTGAGCGGAGCGCCTCATGAGCGCCGACCTGAAACGGCAGGACGCCTTTGTTGACGCCCCCACCTATATAAAGGATAACTTCGAGCCATCCGATCGAATCGCCATCCTAGTTCTTAATCGGCAAACGCGAGAATCACGCCAGCGAATCACGACGGCGGAGAAGGCCAGCAGCCCTGAATTTCAAGCATGGTTGCGTCATCGCTCGGCGCGCGGCGATGAAATCTATGTCGGCATGAACGCTCTCAAGCCGGACGCCTGGGCGCGCACCAAGGATCAGGTTGCCGCGATCCGGCATCTCTACGTTGATTTGGACCATGGCGGAGAACGTGCCATCGAGACGATGCGGAATTCCGGTCTCGTTCCCGAACCCAATTATGTGCTCAACACCTCTCCTGAGAAATATCAGATCGTCTGGAGAGTAGACGGCATCGGCCAAGAACAGGCGGAAGCCATCCAGCGGGCAATGGTGCGTGAATTCGGGGGCGATCCCGCCGCCACAGATTCGACACGCGTTCTGAGGCTCCCGACCTTCTCAAACCGAAAACACGATCCGCCGCACATGGTGACAGCGCGGGCCGAGGCCACACAGACGTACCACCTCGAAGATTTCAAACTGCGGACCGATGAGAACGTGCCTCGGTATGAACCGCACGCGCGGTACGAAAAAGATCAGAGTGAGCCGAGGGGGGAGATCACTCAGTCCGAACGCGATTGGGCGTTCGCCAAGCGCGCCCTAGCTCGTGGCGACGATGCTGAAGAGGTAATTCGCCGGATTGCCGATTACCGGGGTGACGAAAAGCACCCGAACTACGCACGCTACACAGTCGAGAAAGCCCAAGCTGCGTTGCGACACGCCCGCCAACCCCTGGCAGATACGGAACGCGACATAAGCCAAAGTCCCGGAGAAACACGATGAACAGCCAAGTTGCCACTCCCATCGAGACTAAGTATGAACCACGAGCGGACGAGCGGCCGCTGACGGTCCGCGAAGCCGCCAAATATCTTGGCGTCAGCCCTCAGACCGTATATCTTTGGGTCGAACGAAGAGCCATTCCCCATCTCCGCGTAATGGGTCGCAACATCCGGTTTCTGAAATCGGATCTCGAAACATTCCGCGCTTCCTTCAAACAGGAGATGGAGAATGCATAGAGCACGAAAGTACGACGGTGCGGTTTACCGGCGGACTGGCACCCAAATCTGGTGGGTTCGCTACCGGGACCGTAAGGGGACCCTTCGGAGAGAGTCCAGCCAGACCGCCGATTGGGAAGAAGCAAATAAGAAGTTGAGAGAAAGACTTCTAGCGAGAGACGCCAATCTCCTGGAAGTCGTACGAAAGGGCGAAACCTTGACTTACGGGCAATGGGCGGATTCCTTCTTGGAGAATTATTCCAAGCCGCCCCTGCGCGCGCCAGGCACACACAGTGCGAACGAACGGTGCATCAAACACCTCCGGGTTGCGTTTAATGAAGCCCGATTGGTGGAACTCAGCGCCGATTCGATCGACCTTTATCTTCGTGAACGCCTTCGCGCACCCATCATCGTCAAGACCAAGCTCGGTTACAAGGAGTTGCGAACTGTTAAGTCCACAACCGTGCACCAGGAGTTCAGAGTGCTCCGGCGTATGTTGAATGTGGCGGTTCGCAAGAAGCTCCTAGCAGCAAATCCCTGTTCCGGTGTTGAGTTTCCGGTTGCCGTGAAAGGGTTGTTCAGACCGCACTACGTTTCATGGTCCGAACAGCAAAGCATCGAGACGCATGCTCCGCAGTATTTGCGGAACATCGTTCGAATCATCACGGAGACCGGGTTGCGGATCTATAAGGAACTAGTTCCGATGCGAAAGAACCAAATAGATCTGCAAAACGCGGTGATCTGGATACCGGATTCGAAAACTCCGAACGGCACGGCCGAAGTTCCCCTCACCCCACTCGCCATCGAGGCTTTCAAGAATCAGATGGCGATTTCAGGTCCGGGACCGTTCTTGTTTCCGAGTGATCTGAATCCGACCGGGCACCTCAAAAGACTCAAGACCGTTTGGAAGAGAACTCTGCGACGGGCGAAGATTTCCTATTTTCGGATTTACGATCTCCGCTCGGCCTACGCGACCAGGCTGAGCGCGGGAGGCGTAGCCGACGAGTGGGTGACGCAACTGCTCCGCCAGAGCGACGCACAAGTCTTCAAGAAGTATTCGCAGATGAAACTGAGGATGAAACGCGAAGCCCTGGAGAAACTCAACCGTCGATGCAACGAAATGCTGCCCGAGGGTGATCCCGGTGCTTTTACGGGCACACCGTTGAGCACAGAGGTAGTTCAGTGACACAGTTCGGACACAGTGTGCCCGAAAAAACGAGCCTTCGGACCAAGTTGGATTTTTTAACTCTTTTGCAATCAGAAAGATGTTGGTGGACGTGACCGGGATCGAACCGGTGACCCCCTGCTTGCAAACTAGGGAAATCTCAATCTAAGTCGTCGCTTTGGTTGCGCTTATCACCCCCCAGGATCACTTGGATTGTTCCACAGTTGCTCCAAGCCGCAATAAACAGCATGCTGCGCAGTATCATGAACCCGACGGTCCGCCCGGCACCTTCAACTACGCGGGGACATGCTCCAAGATCATCCCATCTCCGCTACCCTCGCCTTAACCGCGTCGGGTCGAACCAAACGCTCGACCGTAGTGTCATACTGACGTCATCCGTAGGTGCTCCGCGCTTCGTGGCGAAAGTATCTAGCCGCGCGAAGGCACCCTCACACAATAAAAGCGGAAACACTCGTTTCAGGAATCTAGTCCGATGGCCTTGTTTGCTCGACGAAGTCTGCAACGTATTCTCGACCAAAACGCCAGCTTCCTTACTCCGAAGCAGCTCGCGACTGCGGCGAACCTCCTCAACACGGTCCGTGATGAGTACGTTTCAAACGAGTGGGAACAAGCTGTCCTCAACGCAGCCAGCAGGCTCGGTGAGGTTCGCCACGAGGCTGTCTTTGGTGGCGAACGCAAACCGGATTTGTGGTTCAAAGCCAGCGCGCCATCCGTTGAGTTCATAGCAGACGTGACCGCGGCGTCGGATCGCGGGCTCAATAAACTGAATCCGGTGGACGCCTTCGACGAGGACTTTTGGCGGCATTTGAAGAAGGCAAAACTATTCAACGGTGGTTTTGACCGCCAAATTGACGCCCACCCGAACTCGGTTTATCGAGGCTCACAAGAAAAGGTTCGCTTAAAACTCCCACCGCGCCGGGATTTCGCTCAGACAATCTTCAACAAAACGTTCTATGCTTTCTTGCGAGCCGTGAAATCACAGCCGGAAATCATTCACCGTTTCAACGCGACCGGGACTGATGTGGGCGTTCACATCACCTACGATCCAGCGAAACGCGGCCGCAGTGGTGGCGGGCATCGATCGTTTACGGCGGCTAATGTCATTGACCAAAACCCGGTCTACAATGCGCTGAAGGCGAAAGGCGACCAACTGAAAGGCGTGAATTTCCCTGGTTTTGCTGGCATCTTTCTTTGCGATGGTGGCTGCCAAATGCTGCGGTTGACGTCCACAGATTGGGCCTCGTACACCGTCGACGAGATCGTTCGATACTTCTTCCGCCAATTTGCTTCGGTTTCTTTTGTTACTACGTTCATAGTCCGTGAAATGCATTCGTTGACTTGGCGCGAGCGAAAACGATTGATCGACGCAAAGCTCTATTTGAATCGCAAATCGCAGATTGACTCGGTCGCGCTGTCACAGATCGTAGCGAAGATGCATGCGTCACTACCTCAACCTCAAACCACACCCGAGAATGCGATGCACGATTTGAGGTCCGGCGACGGAATGTCCGGACGACATATTGGAGAAATACAGATGGGTGGCAATATCAAGATGTCAGCTCGAACTCTGCTGGAACTGTTGGCTGGAAGTAAGACGATCGAGCAGTTCGAGGCCGACTATAACTTCCGGCCCGACGAAAATCCGTTCCGCCGCATGCTCGCTCAAGGCAGACTGCTGTCTAACGTAACCATCGAGCACCGCGCCGAACAAGACGACGACATCGCGACTCTGGAGTTCGGTCAACCCGATCCGGCGATTTCCCGTTTCCGGGTCAAGACCGAATCGGCATGAATGCTCCATGCATCTCCGCAACTTGTTGCGGTGTTGAACAAGCAGCAGAGTGCGCAGTACGCTGTGCCCCGCAATCCGGTATACACTTCCGATTGCACAGCCATTCCATGCGTGACACTCTTCCTATATGAGTACTGCGCGCCACCTCATCGCGCTCCTCCGGACCCATGTTCAGGGCGACGAGCACGAGTTTCTTTCCGTCGCCATGGAACTCGCCGCCCGCGAAGCACGGATCGGGCACGCGAAGGTTGCGGGACAGATTCGTGACTTGGTAGACCAAGCGCGCGCGCGAGGCTCACATCTTGAGAAGCGCCCCGGCTCGGTGGTCGTCCTCCAGCCGAAGGGCGAGATCGCCAACCTCCTTTCGGTGCAGCAACCCGCTATCCGATTTGCGAGCATGATCCTCCCCGAAGCCATCGAGAAGCGACTGCGAAGAACCCTTCTAGAACAGAGACAGCAGACCAAACTTCGTCACCACAACCTTCGAGCAAGACGGAAATTGCTTTTCGTTGGTCCACCGGGAACGGGAAAAACGATGACTGCTGCCGCCCTCGCTGGCGAGCTCCACTTCCCGCTCTTTACGATTCTCCTCGAAGGCGTCATCACGAAGTTCATGGGTGAAACTGCGGCCAAGCTGCGTATGATTTTTCAAGCGATGACCGTGGAAAAAGGCGTCTATCTATTTGATGAGTTCGACGCTTTGGGAGCCAAGCGCTCCCAATCGAACGACGTCGGTGAGATTCGGAGAGTCCTCAATTCCTTCTTGCAACTCCTCGAAAAAGACGATTCGGACAGCATCATCATTGCCGCTACCAACCATGCCGACCTGCTCGACAAGGCGCTCTTTCGTCGATTTGACGACGTACTAACGTATGCCCTTCCCGACGAACGCACGGCTGTCAAGATCGTGCGGTCGCGGTTGGCCGAGTTCGATATCAAGGCCGTCGATTGGGAACGAGTCTCGCGGGACGTCTCCGATCTCAGCCAAGCGGAACTTGTACGGGCCAGCGATGAAGCTGCCAAACACGCGATCTTGGAGGGCTCGCTCGGGATTACGACCGAAGATCTCTTGGTCGCGCTTCATGAACGTAAACACGCAAGCTGTTAGTTGGAGGGCAGAGACCCAGCCTCATGCCTGAACTCCCCCGTGACCGTCCGCATATTCACCTGCACGACATCGGCCGCGCCGAAGGCTACACAAGTCGCCAGCGGCCGCGAACGCCCCCCGCGCCAGCACGAAACCGCGAGGTCCATGCCCGTAACCTCATTACGGCGCTCAATCATGCTCTGCTCGACGCTAGAGCCCAAGCGGAAGCCCGAGGAAATGCCGCTTCTCGAGGCTTCCAGCTGCAATTTGAGCTCGCACCGGGAAACGAAGAATTCGTTCAGAACCTCGAAGACCGGCGCAAGGGCATTGAACTGCTCTCCGTAAAAACGGCCGAAGGACAAAACGCTCGGATAATTGCGACTGTGTTCGTTCCGGATCGAGCGGCTGATTACTTCCTCCGTAAGCTAGAAGCGTACCAAACGCAGGTCACAGCCAAGGGCCGTCCGCGCCATGAGAACTTGGTGAACCGCATCGAGACGGTCGCTCTCGCTGTCATCCGGCAGTTCTTCACCGATGACGAGAATCTTCTCCCCGCAAACAACGAAAGGATTTGGTGGGAGGTATGGCTGCGAGCCGGACTGCGCGACCAGTTTCAGGCAGCCGCAACCGCACTAGAGATTCGGGTCAAACTCGATGAGGTCGTCGAATTTCCGAACGTGAAGTCGTACTCGCTTTCTCCGACTTGGCGACGCTTGGGAGACTTCTCACGACGACAGACTCGATCGCGGAGATACGCCTCGCCAGGGACACGCCGGCACTCTTTCTACAGATGCACAACATCGAACAAGGAGAATGGGTCGATGAGCTTCGACGACGGCTGGACGGACCTGGCGACGATGCCGTGGCGGTCTGCCTGCTGGATAGTGGAATCACGCACACTCATCCGCTCTTGGCAATTGGCACTCGGGCCGCCGACGTTCACACATACGATCAACAGTGGGGGACGGGTGACAGCGCTTTCTGGAAAGGTCACGGAACGGCAATGGGTGGAGTTGCGCTCTTGGGAGACTTGCAACAGGCCCTCTCGCACAACGGGCGTATCCGTCTTGAGCATCGGCTCGAATCCGTGAAGATGCTACACCCCAACGGGATTCAACATGACCCAAAACTCTACGGTGCCGTAACGGCCGACTGTGTCGCGCGCCCCGAGATTTCCGCGCCCCATCGGCCACGAGCCATGTGTCTCGCCGTCACTTCCGATTTCCAGGTTCGGCGGGGCCGTCCTTCGTCCTGGTCCGCTACCATCGATAGGTTGTGTTTTGGCGACGATACGGCGCGGCGTCTTTTCCTCATATCCGCCGGGAACGTGCAGCCTGCTGACATCCCCACGACGCAGTATCTAGACCGGACGGACGTCGAATCGATATTGAGTCCCGCGCAGAGCTGGAACGCTCTCACTGTCGGAGCGTTCACCGAAAAGACTACGATCAACGATCCAACTTTTCAGGGATGGTCCGCGCTCGCCCCGGCGGGTGACCTCTCACCGACCAGCCGGACATCCCTAACCTGGGACCGCCAATGGCCCATCAAACCCGACATCGTTTGCGAGGGCGGCAATTGGGCGACGGATGGCGCTATCGTCGATTCTCCCGACGACCTCGGGACCCTCACCACGCACTTTCAGCCCAACGTCCAACAGTTCGACATCATTCGCGAAACCAGCGGTGCCACCGCTTTCGCTGCAAATCTCGCGGGTCGCGTGCTGGCCGCCATGCCCCAGCACTGGCCCGAAAGCATACGTGGCCTCCTCGTCCATTCCGCGGAGTGGACCCCGGCAATGTTGGCACATCTGAACCAAAATCCGACACGCGCCGAAAAACTCGCTTTTCTTCGCCGTTATGGCTATGGCGTACCGAACTATGGGCGCGCCGTCTTGAGCACCCTCAACGACACGACACTGGTGGTTGAAGATCGTCTGCGACCGTTTTGGCGTGATGCGAAAGGTGTCGTGAAAACCCGCGATATGCACCTCCATTCTCTCCCGTGGCCTCGGGCAGAGCTGGAGGCCCTCGGAGAGACGGAAGTCGAACTCCGCGTTACGCTGTCCTACTTTATTGAACCGAATCCCGGGGAGAGAGGGTGGATGCGTCGGCACCGCTACGCCTCCCACGCTCTTCGCTTCGCAGTTAAACGGAGTCTGGAGACTGTGGCCGCCTTTCAGGCGCGCATCAATGGCGCTATCGAGGTGGAGGAACAGGGCGGACAACCTGACGTCGGTGGTGACGGCTGGCTCCTGGGGTCCATTCGGAATACCGGCTCGCTCCATTCGGATCACTGGCGTGGCACCGGCGCGGAACTCGCTCGCAGAGACGCTATTGCGATCTATCCGGTAGGTGGGTGGTGGAAGGAAAAACCATTTCACCGACGCTACGATACGGACGTTCGCTACGCACTGCTCGTGTCAATCAGAGCCACCGCTGGAGAAATCGATATCTATACCCCAATTCAGGCTGCGATTCCGGTCGTCATTCCAATCGAACGTTAAGGCTCTGGTGTCCTTCAAAGTCTCCGCTACGGTCTACAGATCTGCCCACACAGCCGACAGACGAATGAGGCTTCCCATTCCGCCGACAACCGCGGATGGGCCAACTGATTGTGCCTCCATACCATAAAGAGCGCAGCCACAAATGCCAGTAGACCAATCACTCCGGCCATCACGATGGGAATCGACGAAACGGGCGATGGACTGCTCATTACCCAGCGGATGTGCGCGATGAGCAATACAAGCGCGATGATGCCCGCCCAAAGTAGGAGTTTAGCGTAGGACCATTTTTTCGGTGGTTCGAGCTTCTTGGAAAGCCGAGTCTGTGACGTGCCTCTTGTCGTCGCCCTCCCCACGATCACGTTCGGTCCACCGTCTCCGAGGGACACACCACGCAGTCGGCTCTTCGCGGTTACTCGGGACAATCCTTCCTCGTAGACAAGGGAAACCTTCTTCAAGTCTGTGCTGCCGCAATTCGGGCAACGAAGCTCCATCAGGTAGGCTCGGGGAGGTCGGTGCTGGGGCGGAGAAGCCTCCGCTAGTATTGCGTTTCCAACGGGAGCTTTGTACCGGACCATTACCATTAGCTTTAACGCTTTCTTGTGCGTTCACTCATTTCGAAACCGCTTTTCGTGAATGTCCACGTCCGCCATTCCCGTTCGCCGAAGAGCCAGATGCGCGTTCCGCCATCCTTCGCGCGATAAGCAACAATAAGTCCCGATCGCTTTCGGGTATCTTGCTCAGGTGTCGGCGCAATTCTCCGAAGAGGAAGACCCGTGCTTTCTGCTTTCTCTCATCTCTATTCGTCACACTCGGTTGAGAGCCGTTCGCCTCTTGCTCGTCCCCTTCGCACAGCAGCCGATGAATCGGTATATCAAGCGCGTCCGCAATTCTTCCGAGGGTTTCCAGTGTCGGAACACCGCGACCGTGTTCGAGCCACGAAATCCGGCAGCGTGCCAAGCCGCAGCGTCGCTCCAAGTCCGCCTGCGAGAGGCTTTTCGCTTTGCGTTCCGCTGAGATTCGAGCGCCGACATCGATTCTCATTCTCAATATCCGCTATTCCCAATCTATCACACTCATAGTGTGTAGACTCATAGTGGTCGGCAACCCAATCATGGCCTGGTGCCCAGTACCGACCCCAGAGTTTTATTTGGAATGCACTTACGGAAGCTGCGGCTTCGACGAGGATTGTCGCAGGAGAAGCTCGCAGAACTGGCAGACGTGCACCGCAACTACGTTGGCGGTGTGGAGCGAGGAGAGCGCAATATTGCGTTGCTGAACATCGTCGCGCTAGCGCATGCACTTCAGGTCAGGCCAGGTCGATTAATGGAAGCACTCAAGTAACAGTTGTCATGTTGGGCCTGCCCCTCACCTCTGCGTATTAAACCAAAGATTTACTTTACAATGCTGCTATGGCAAACCCAGCCCGCATTGCTGATCCTCGGGGCTCGCTTTGGAACCGCTGGGATCCTCATATTCATACTCCCGGAACCATCCTTGGCGACCAATTCAAAGGGCAGGATCCATGGGACGATTTTCTCACCCGAGTAGAAAAAGCGGAGCCACCCATACGAGCCCTGGGCATCACCGATTACTACAGCATTGATGCCTACGAAGAGGTCCTGCGCTTCCGCGATAAAGGACGGCTGAACGGAGTCGCACTAATTTTCCCCAATGTGGAAATGCGCTTCGGGATCGAGACGGCGAGAGGCGCCGGAATTAACGTCCACCTTCTCTTCTCGCCAGAAGATCCGCTCCACTGCGACTCCATCAGGCGCTTCCTATCAGAGCTTCGGTTTCAGTTCCAAGGAGAGACATACCATTGCAGTGCGACTGATTTAATTCGTCTCGGAAAAGCCTTCGACAAATCCCTCAAGGACGACCGCAAAGCTCTCCGGGAGGGAGCCACTCAGTTCAAAGTGAACTTCGACGAGCTCAGAGACACCTGGAAGCGCAGCGCATGGGTTCAAGACAACACCTTGGTCGCAGTCGCAGGCGGCACTACTGATGGCACAGCAGGACTCAAAGAAGACAGTTCATTTACGGCACTTCGCAGGGAAATTGAGGCCTTTGCCGACATCATCTTTTCAAGTCATGCACAGCAGCGGGAATTTTGGCTCGCGCAGGGTGCCGTAGGAATCGAGGAGCTCACGTTGAAGTGGCGCGGCCGCAAGCCATGTCTGCACGGATCGGATGCTCATACCCCTACCAGGGTAGCAACTCCAGACCTTGACCGTTTTTGCTGGATCAAAGGCGATCCCACCTTCGAATCACTACGTCAAGCCTGTATTGAGCCAGAGACCCGTGTCCTGGTTGGTCCTGAACCACCGGGCGGCGCCGTTCCTTCCCAAACCATTTCGCATGTGCAGGTGTCCAAAGCCAGCTTTCTGAAAACCGATGCGATTCCTCTGAATCCGGGCCTCATTGCCATCATTGGCGCGCGAGGCTCCGGTAAAACCGCTTTGGCCGATTTCATCGCGGCTGGAGGATACGCCTTCTCGCACCGCAATAGCGACGCGTCCTTCATTCGCCGGGCCGCCCAACATTTGCAGACATCTTCATCAACTCTGACTTGGGATTCCGGGGACACGACTACAACCCCTTTGGCCGAACAGTCCGAAGATGAACTCATGGAATTTCCTCGCGTGCAATATCTTTCACAGCAGTTTGTCGATCAGCTGTGTTCTGCGGAAGGTCTTGAAGACGAGTTGCTCATTGAAATCGAGCGTGTCATCTTCCAGTCACATCCTGTTGAGGACAGGATGGGCGCATCCACGTTCCGGGAGCTTCTCGACGTCCGCTCGGAGCGCGCTCGCGACGCGCGGAGCCGCCAGCAAGAAGCGCTTCGGCTCGCGGCACAAGCCCTTACAGCCGAACGCGCCAGAAAAGCAAACCTGCCCACTTTAACTAAGCAATGGCAAGACAAGAAGAAATCAATCGACAAAGATAAGGCAGAGCGGAAGGTACTCACCAACAAGAGCACCAAGGAACGGGCTCAGCGGTTAGAGGAGTTATCACTTGCGGTCAACGATGCGCAGCGGAGAGTCCAAGACGCTCAAACCCGTCACAACTCCTTGCTGGCATTACAGCAGGCAGCTAAGGACATCCGCATCAACTCCATTCCTGCACGTTGGAAAGAGCTTCAACAGAAGTATGCAGAAGCTGCGCTAAACGCCGAGCAATGGAAAGCGTTCAGGCTCGCTTTTACCGGAGACGTCAACACGATTCTCAGCGACGAGATCAAGCTTGCTTCGGCCAACGTCAAGTCGCTTTCCGGACCTGCCAAGAACGAGGTAGAACTGGATCCGAAGGCGTCACCGCCACCGGCGGCTCTCATTCCGCATAATGCCGATCTCTCTAAACAAACCCTCACACTTCTAAAAAAGGAACTGGCCCGGTTGCGATTGCTAGTTGGCATTGATTCCGAAAATGCCAAGAAGTTCAAGCGGCTCTCCGACAAGATATCGAAGGACGAATCGAGCTCTATCGAAAACTGCGAAAGAACTTGAGTTGGCGAAGCTGGCAGATATCCGCATCGCTGAGCTGATTGAAGAGCGTAATAGTGCGTACGCGGGCATTTTCGATGCGATCATCGAAGAAGAGCACGAACTTTCCTCTCTCTATGCTCCTTTGAAAGCCAACCTCTCTTCGCAGGGCGGCGAACTCAGCAAGCTCTCCTTTTCCGTCCGACGAACCATAGATATCGAATCCTGGGCCAAGGCCGGCGAAGACCTTCTTGACCTCCGCGAACTGGGTCCCTTCAAAGGAAAAGGAACGCTTCAAGAGACTGCTGCGAAGGAGCTACTTCCGTCATGGGCGCGAGGTACGTCCGGGCAGATCGCCGCAGCCATGGCTGCTTTTCGCAAGAAACATGAACATCATCTTCTCGAACATGCACCCGTCAAGCGTTCCGACGGCGAAGCGTTTGCCGTCTGGGCTCGCAAGATTTCAGAATGGCTGTATGCCACATCTCAAATACGAGTGACGTACGGCCTCCAATACGACGGCGTCGACATCGAGCAACTTTCCCCGGGGACTCGTGGCATTGTCATGCTACTTCTCTACGTCGCGATCGATACCGAAGATGATCGACCCCTCATCATCGATCAACCCGAAGAGAACTTGGATCCCAAGTCCATCTATCAAGATTTGGTCTCGCGGTTTCGAATAGCCAAACTTCGTCGTCAGATCATCATGATCACTCACAACGCCAATCTCGTGGTGAATACAGATGCCGATCAAGTGATTGTGGCTCACTGTGGTCCCCATCGACCCGGCTATCTCCCCGAGATCTTCTACGAAAGCGGCGGTCTGGAAAATCCCGCCATCCGCAAGCAGGTCTGCGAAATTTTGGAAGGCGGCGAGGTTGCTTTTAAGGAACGCGCAAAGCGTCTGCGCGTACGCCTGTAGACTGCCCTATTCACTTACACACAAAGAATTGTGTCTTGGAGGTCATGCGGTCATGGACGGTCCAACTGACGTAACCCTTTTCCTTGTCCATCACAATTGAATTGATTGCCGGAGGATCACGCTCCGCAAGTGCCCCTGCGAGAAACGACTCATTATCGGCCGTAACCGTATACTGTTTCGCAGCTAACGTTCCCGCCCTGACCATCAGCCCGTCTTTCGTCACCGTGAGCTCCAACTTCGTTGTCGCTGGCGCGATTTCCGCAACAACAGTCTCTTCGTCCACATTTTTCATAAACTCCCCTTCACGTAAACTGACGGAGCTGACGCCGGTGCACTCCACCGTCTTTTGCATGTCCACACGATGTGGCCCACGAATCGTGTAGGTGTGAGCCACTCCGCCCTCTGGCTTGCTTGCAAAAAGAGGGAAACAGATCTCAAACACGCATAGCAGCACAAGAAGAGTCCTCATCGCCCACCTCGCAGAAAGCCCACCGACCGGGGCCAGCCTCCGATCCAGCCGAGAAGGTAACACGGAAGGGGAGCTGCCCGGTCCTCAACTGCCTTCCTGGCCAAAGCCTGCGCCTATCCGCCCGCTTTTTCTGTCAAGGGCGTCCGCTGCGCTCCCGTGAACGCCAACCCCAGGCGCCCTTGACAGCGCGGACGGCTAGCAGCTTGTTGAAGAATTGAGCTTTTCAAGCTTTTTCGTTCTGAATTCTTGAGTTTTCGCTGAGTTGTGAGGGAGTGCTTTGGGTTGTTCTATCTGACTCAGCGATCCGAATCGAAGCTCCTTCATGTTCTGGCCATCAGGTTTCGCAATCGGCAGAGGTTGTAGGCAGCTCCGGTGAAGGTAAACAGCCACCCGACCTTGTCGATCCCTCGCAACTTCACTTTCCTTAGCATCCCGACCATCTTCATCCACCCGAACGACTTGCTCCACTCGTTTTCGCTTCCGCTGACTCACCTCATACCCCGCATGCCGTGTGGTCCGCTCGTCCACCGCGCTCCTGCGATTCGTATTGTTCTGCGCCACATGCGGCGTGATGTTCATCCCGCGAAGTTCGCCTACGAATTCCTGCGTGTCGTAATTCTTGTCTCCTCCCAACGTCACTCGCTTTCCCGCGGGATCGCTTCCGCCATCAGCATCGCCGCATCCCGCTCCGCTCTTCCATTCGCCTCGGTCAGAAACGTCTGCACCAAAAGCCCGTTGCGGTTCTCCATCAATACATGTCCCAGGTAGCCTCAGCTTCGCCTCGCTTCCTTTGGACTTCTTGAACAGCCGGGCATCGGGATCCGTTGTCGATTCATGGGTCTGGTTCTTTCGCTTCTCCCCGTGAAAGTCGACCTCTCCTCCCGGTCCCGGCGGCTTTCCCTGTCCGTCCTTCCGCCGGAAACTCTTCTGGCTGGCCCAGGCCTCGATCAGCGTTCCGTCCACCGTGAAATGTTCATCCGACATGAACGGCCTGGCTCGTTCCAGCACCCGCTGAAAAACGACTCCGCGATCTCCTCGTTCAGCAATCGCTCCCGATTCTTGCTGTACACCGCGTGATTCCAGACCGCCTCGTCCATCTCCATCCCCACAAACCACCGGAACAGCAGGTTGTACTGCAGTTGCTCGATCAGCATTCGTTCGCTGCGCACCGAATAGAAGATCTGCAACAGCAGAGACCGAAACAGCCGCTCCGGCGCAATCGATGGCCGCCCCACCTCGGAGTACAACTTCGCAAACTGCGGTGACATCTCCTTCAGAATCTCATCCACCATCTTGCGGATCGGTCGCAACGGATGATCCGCCGGGACTCGCTTCTCTGGAGAAACGTAGCTGAACATTCCTTCTTGCTGGTTATCGTCGCCGCGCATTCACTCGTCTCCTTGGCCTTCCTTACTTCAGACGAGTTTTTTCAATTAAAGTTGCAGAAGAAATGGGTTTTTCAACAAACTGCTAGTCGCCCGGGACCGCCAGGAAGGCATTTCCTCCTCTTTTTCAAGCGAAGAATCCCGCTTGAAAAACGGCGAGAAAGAGGAAAACACCATGAACGACAGACAGTATGCCAGTTGGGGAGAACTGCTGCGGGATGCGGTCGAGAAACCGGGACGGATGCTCGCAGGTTACACCGCATTTCACAACTATTCAGTTGGAAACGCCCTGCTTGCGCTCGAACAGTGCATGCGCCGCAATCTGCAACCCGGACCTCTCAACACCTATCGTGGCTGGCTCGAGAAGAAACGGCAGGTCCGCAAGGGCGAACGCGGAATCACGCTCTGCATGCCGATGCCCTTCAACAAAGTCAAAGAAGAGCAGAAAAGCGAGCGGGATACTCCCGAATCCGAGACGCGCTATGCCTTTCGCTTTCGCGCCTATTGGTTTGTGTTCGCGCAGACCGAAGGGGAGGAATCACACGCGCCGCCAATTCCCGGGTTCGATCTCGACACCGTGCTTCGCGCTCTGAATATCGTCCGCGTCGAGTTTGATGAAATCAACGGCAACATTCAGGGTTTTGCGAGACAGCGGGAGATCGCCGTCAATCCGCTGGCCGGACTCCCGCACAAGACCACCTTTCACGAACTCGCCCACGTCCTCTTAGGACACACCACAACCGAAAAGCTCGTGGACAGCGAACACACGGCCCCGCATCTGCGCGAAGTCGAAGCCGAATCTGTTGCGCTCATCTGTTGCGAAACGCTGGACCTTGAAGGCGCGGAGTTTTGCCGGGGCTATATCCAGCACTGGCTCAAGACCGAAAAGGAAATCCGTAACCACAACGCGGCCCGCATCTTCACCGCCGCGACTTCCGTTCTCAAGGCGGGACGATCGTCAGCCGATGTGGCCCCGCGTGCCGTTCTCGCTTGAAATATGTCCCGGAAGTCGCCTCACTAGGTGGCGTCCGGGTTTCCACTCTGAGAGACGTTTGCTGGCGACCCAGGATGCAGCTTGCGTGGTCCAAAACGGCGCGTTTGTGGCAGAGTTGCTTTGCAACAGCAAGAATGCTGGGGGAATGATGATCGTAGGCGAACGGCTGAAGGCAATTCGGGAAATGAAGCATATGAGCCAGGGCGACATCGAAAAACGCACAGGGCTCCTCCGCTGTTATATCTCGCGCGTCGAGAACGGCCACACGGTCCCGGCCATCGAGACGCTCGAAAAGATGGCGCGAGCGATGGAGGTTCCGCTCTACCAGATTTTCTATGATTCCGAGGGTGGAGAGCCGCAGGAACTTAGAATACCCAAGGCTGCGGCGACGAGGTTGTCAGGCCGAGATGCTTCGATGATCTCGCGCCTCAGCAGGTTGGTGGGCCGCATGGACGAACGTGACAAAAAGCTGCTGCTTGGGTTCGCCCAAGAACTCACTTCAAAATAGCCTTTACTTCCCGCAGATGCGCGGTTCATGTAAAGGCGGTTCATTCAACTCCGAGGCTATCCCCAGGGTGTGTTACTTTTGCCGGAACCCCTTTTCCGTTTCTGTTGCGGTCCTCAATGATACTCGACGACTCCCCGTTCACAACCCATCCAGGAACGTCATTAATGCACGATCATCGCGCCAACGCTTTCTCTTGGGGTGCCGCGGACTCAACTTGACGAGTTGATTCCGAAAACGTTCCGGTGTCAGCTTCAGATATCGCTCGGTCGAGCCTAATCCGCATTGCCCCATGTACGCGGAAAGCGCAGGGATGAGGCGATTCGTGTCGGCCTTCTGCCTGAGCCAACTCGCGAGGCGATGCACTGCGAACGTCGCTCGCAAGTCTTCCATGCGGGGCTGATAAATCGCACCGTCGTACCGTTGAATTCCCGCCAGACGGCGCAGTTTGCGGAACGCAACGCACAGGGAAACTTCGTAGAGGGCTTTGCCGTCTTTGCCAACAAAGAAATAAAGACTCTTGCCTGGCACCTTGGCAAGAACGCGCTTGTGTCGCCGCAATCTCGCTTGAAGGTCAGGCCCGATGGGAATGTTCCGGGGGCGACGGAAACGCCCGCCGCGAATGCGGATGACGCCCCTGTTGAGGTCCACGTCTTTCCGCAAAAGATTCAGCGCCTCGCCCGTCCGCATTCCCGTCGCGTAAAGGGTCAACAGAAAAATGCGGAACGTTCGCGAATCCATCCTGGCTAGTCTCCTGTTCTGCCACGAAGAGTTCTGCCATGCAGATGTCGCCCGGAGAAGAAGCCGCACCTCGTTACGCGTATAGACGTAAGGGACGAACGTTGGTACGAGCGGAGCACGAAGGCGCGGCGGCATCGGCGACACATCGAGCAGGCCGCGCGCAGACCAGTATTCGAAAAAGAACTTGAGGAGACTGAATTTCTTGCCCCAGGTGTTGCTCGCAGTGCGCGGGCCGTTCAGGAAGTCCAGGATCTGCCCGGGCTTGATTGTATCAAGCGGCACGTCGCCGATTTGTTTCAAGAATGACCGAAGGTCTCTGGCGCCTTTGTCGAACAGGACACCATGCGCTCGTTTTCGCCCAGTGTAGATCTGGATGGCGCCTGAGAGAGTCACAGGCCCTTCAGGTTGAAGGCGGCAACTTTGCGCAGCGACCGCGTATCGAATTTTGCGTAGATGCCGATCATTCTTGCGTCGCGATGCCCGAGGAAATCGGCGATGTCCTTGAGCGCTGTCCCCTTTTTGAGCAAATGAGTGGCACAGGCATGGCGGAGGGCATGCGGGCCCCGACACTTCGACGGAATGCCCAGAGCTTCGAACCGGTGGCTTACGAGGTGCCACATCCCGCGGTCCAGACACTGGACGGTACGGCCGCTGGTAGGTCACGAACACATTTCGGCAGGCGCAGCGCGGCCTCACCTTCAGGTAGCGCAGGATCGCCTCACCGACCTCGTATTGCAGGGGATAGCGCTGATATCCGCCGCGTTTGGCGCGCTTGACGCAGAAGATCTCTTCCCGCCAGTCGATATCGATCAGCTGCAGATTCGAGACCTCGCTGCTGCGCAGGGCGTAGATGGAACACAGCAACAGCATGGCGTGTGCGCGCAGCGAGGTAATTGTCGTCTTCTTGCTCTCATACCGGAGCAGCCGGCGGACATCGGCCCACGCCGGGCCCCGCGAAGGGCCGTCGTATTTGGACAAACGGGGTTTGCGGACCCCCCGTGCGAGCCCCGGCGGCGACCAGCCGTGCACTTCCGCGTGCAGGAAGAACGCCCGCAGCGCCTGAGCCTGAGCGGAGATGGTCGAAAGACTCCATCCCCGGGCGCGTTCAGACGCAAAGAACTCGTCCACCTCGTTCAGAGTCACGCGCGAGAGGGCTACGCCCTTTGCGGCGAGCCAGGACAGGAATATCCTCGTTCGCTTGCTGTATTCGTGGATTGTTCCGGGCGCGGCTCCGTTGGTCAAACGTAGGAACTCACTGAAGTCTGTGATTTCCTTTTCGTACGGGTGCACGGGAACGGCCGGCACCGCCAGTCGGCCGTGGAAACGAAGCCACTGCTTCGCCACGCGCGGGAAACGCGCCGTCGTGTGACCCACTGTTCCCCTGCGATCCGGCCCACGATAGGCGACCCAAGCACGAGTCGCTCTTTCGACTTCGTCCAATCCCACCGTTCGAAGTGGAGCGAGTCCCAGGAAGCGGATGATCCGCAACAATAAGACGAGACGGTGCGTAGATAAGTCGGATCATAACCCCTCCGCATGAGGTGGAAGAGGTATTGCTCGCGTTCCTCCAGACAAGGCGCGGCCCGGAAGCGAGCGCGGGCGCTCGGTTCTTCAAAAAGTAGCGTCTCGATCATTTGTTGGCTCTCTCTAGGATCGTGCGGCAGCGTTTCCCGTACACACTCCAATACTCCAGCCTCTTCGTCCAATAGACGCCACGCTCGGTGTCATAAACCTCGCAGCTGTCATAAGGGCGCGAGTAGATGTGCACGCTCGTGGCGCTCGCGCCAAACTCGCGCGAATTCAACACCTGATGCACAGGCTCATCGTTTTCGACTCGCGCCGGGCGAGCGGCATCCATATCGAACGAATCGGTAGCAACGAGCTTACAGGTCTGCATCTTCGGCTCGCGCGCGTCCACGCGGAAGTTCCGTACTCGTAGCTTCCCGATGGGCGTCACCATCCAGCAATTCTGACCGCCGTGGTCGTGAGGGAGGCTCTCTTGTCCGCTCTGCCAGCAGATCGCCAGGACCTCGAAGAGATCGCACTTATAAATGAGATTCCGGGTGTAGTGGCCTGCGTAGAAGACGTACGGAGCGAGACTTTCTGGTCGAATGGCGTGCTCGGAGACGAACACGGAGATTCTCAGCTCGCCGAAATCGCGTTCGGGAATTGCCGCAAGCTGATTGACCCATTCTTCGATCGTGAGATGGTCCATGCCGCGTCTCATTCAGGAGCGCTGAGCGTCCCCGCTTGCTCCACGAGGCTGTCGATCATCCTTTCCGGTCCCCCAGCCTCGTCCTATGGACCCGAATCGTGCATCAAGGATGAATCAGAGACGAGTGAGCAGAATGTCCTACGAGTTTCAGCTGTGAATGCTTCATCAAGAGGACGACCGTTCGCCGCTCCCCCCTCCTCCGCGACCACTTCCCGCAGCTTTTCGATGGCGCGATGGTAGTGATGGCGCGTGTTGCCCGGAGCTTGGTTCCGCATTCTGCTGATCTCCCGCAGCGTATATCCCTCGACGAAGTAGAGCCGGAGCGTCTCGCTCTGGTCCTCCGTCAACCGGGTCAGGAGATGATCGACGATTTGTCTTGCGCAGAGCTTCTCCATGGTTCGTTCCGCTCCGGCCTCTCGGTCCGCGAACTCATCGAGATTCTCGACGGGAACTCGCGCGGACGATGGCGACGAGTAAAGCTGCTCGCGGCGGTTCAGAGACCTCGTGTAGGCTACCTGCAGCACCCAGGAGCCCACCGACCCACGAGTCGAGTCGAATCCATCGCTTTTTCGCAGGATATAGAGGAACACCTCTTGCAGCAGTTCCTGCGCGTCCGCCGGGTTTTGCACGATCCGCAGGGCGAGACTTAAGATGGGACGGGAGTACCTCTCGAAGAGATCGGCGAGTGCTTCCCGGTCGCCTCTCTGCACCCGCCGCATGGCCTCTTCTTCGCGAGCCGTCGAACCCGAGTGCTTCGCCCGTGGCTCATCCTTTTTTGCCGAACAAGGCTGCGCCTCTATGCGAGGGGAGTCTGAGAGGTATTCCGCAACTTCCACTGTTTGCCTCACAGGAGGCTTCGCCTGCCGAGACTTCTCGTCGCGCCTGGTGACACAAGTACCCTCCTATTTATATTGCGGATGGAAAGTGCGGATTGTGCCGGTTAGGTCTTACGCAGGGATGGGGAGCGAAGCTTTTTCTTTTTCGCTTGGAGCAGGCGGCTATAGTCGAGATAACACGGAGAGCAAAATGATAGGTGGCTCAGAACTGATTCTTTGGCGTCGCGAGGATTCTCAGCTAGGCGCTCAATGTCCGCTGTCGGAGGACAACCCAGCCGCTTGGGGTTTGGAAAATCGCGGGCGAAGTGCTTTCGGCCGATCTCCCGAAGCGCTTCGTCCGCGAGAGGCTTCTTCTTTCGGCGTTTCGCTCGCTTGGTCCTCGCACCCGGCAAGGCCAAAGCCCTCCTCAGTTCACTGGCGGCGGTATGCCAAGGAGTAGCCGCGCGCGGGCCATCGCCCGACTACACCGGACTTCTGCTGCGTGGGGGCTCGATGCCAAACTCGGCGCCGATCTCATTCCAAGAAAATCCTTCGAGATGGCGGTAGACCATCTGTCGGGCGACTTTATCATACCTCGCCATCACTTCATCGTAGAGCCGGGCGATCTCGGCTTCGTATACCCTGCGCGTGAACGACTCGACCCGCGCCTGGTTTTTGAGAGCGTTTTCGAGTCGCCTTCTTTTCTTCGAAACGGCCTCGACCCTCCGAAGATACGTTCGATATAGATAGGAGGCAAGATCGACGACTGGTCTCGCGTGGCTGGACCGCCGCTTCAAAGCCTCGGTCACCGCTCCCGCCGACTCCTCGAACAAATCCATCGCGAGCGCGGTGTCGCGGAGGTAACGGTCCGCGTACGGCACGGCGCGCGGGCCAACCTCGTAAGCGACGGAAAGAACTGCGGGATCGATGGTTCTGCCCCGGCGGTCGATGGGACTCAGAAAAAAGCGAAAATCTGAGCTTCGCGTAGGCTTTGCTTTCATGCGGCTCCCCCGTACTTCACGCGCCGCCACCCAAATTCCCGACGAGACTTTCCTGCGATAGGTACAGAAGGACGTCCATCGCTGATATACACCGCGCAAACGGCGGTGGACATAGAACTTGCGCCGAGCGTTCTTCAGAAAGCTCATCGAGAGTTTTTGTTCGCTGCGTAAGCGGGGGCTGGGCTGTACCACTCGAGCGAAATAATAAAGTTGGTCACGGCATCGGTATTGCTCTTTCATTTCATAGAGTCGAGTTGTATGTTGTCCCTCACTTCGCTGTGATCGTTGGGAAGGCCGTTTCCGCTTGGTTCGCGGTCCTTTTCTTCCAACGGCCGGATGGTCATCGGAGCATCGCGGCGAAGTGGAGCCGACCATGTTTTGGAAAAAGCCTCGCGGTTCCGAGTTCAGCTCCTATTCCGACGAAGCCCTATGCCGCGAAGTTCTCCAAGGGAACCACGAAGCCTTCCTTGTCCTGTTTGATCGCTACCAAACCGATGTGTTGCGCCTGGCCGCGTCCATCCTGCGAAATAAATCCGAAGCCGAGGAACTGGTCCAAACGCTTTTTCTCGAAGTGCACACGACATTGTTGCGCTATGACGAGCAGCGCGGCGCATTCCGCACGATCCTGATGCGCTACGCCTACACGCGGGCCATCGACCAGCGCAGGCACCTGGAGAGCCGTCGCTATTACACCAACGTGCCGATCGACGAGCAGGACCCTCGCAGTTTCGTCCGGGACATTTCGTTTGCCTCCGGCCTTTCCCTCGAAGAAGGGACCCGGCTCATCGAGCAGGGACTGGAGCAGTTGGACGACAAACAGCGGCAAGCGGTCACCGCATACTTCTTTCGCGGGCTTTCGGTGAGCGAAATTGCAGCCGAACTCGGCGACACGGTCGGAAACACGCGCCACCATCTCTACCGCGGGATCGAGCGCATGCGGAAAGTCTTCGCCCCGAAAGAGCCGCCCGGAGAACCCCCGGAAAAAGGAGCGCCCAGGGAAAAAGCCACGATGCGGTTGAGACGGTCGGTGAATAAGGATGTCGCTGCGGAGGTGTCAGGTGCTTGAACATAATCGATTCGAAGAATTCGCCCATCTGGAAGCCATTGGCGAACTCACCGGGGAAGAGCGCCAGGAATTTCTTCTCCATCAACAAACTTGTGCGGCACTGTCGCGCCATCGTCGAAGAGACTAGCGTCGTCGCTGTCTCCGCCTTCGTTGCCGGTTCACCTGGAACGGAAACCGACTCTGCCGATGCGGAACGCCACCGCCGCATGCGCCAAAACCTGGCGCGCCGTCTCCCGGCTGTAGTTCCTATTTCGCTTGTCCAGCGCTACAAGCATCTGCTCGCCGGCGGAATCGCGGCCGGGTTTTTGATCGGGGCCACGGCCGGAGCCGGAGTGGTCTACCGGACAAGAGCGGCGAATTTGAACAAACAGGCGTCCAAGGGCTTGACCGCGCCGGCGACAGCAACGGTCGCAGAGGTGCCACCCGTCCAAGAGACGAGCCGGCTCGCGGCCGTCGTAGCCGATTTGCAAAACGAAGATCGCCGAAATGGGACACGAAGACGGTTTGCTGCGCGAGAGGCTCGCCGCCTCGGATGAGCGCGCAAACGCCACCCAAACCAGACTGAGCCGAAGTCGAAAAGCGAATCCAGTGCCCAGACACAAGAAGTCGACGCAAGCTCGCACCGATCTGGCCTCGGCGCAGACCCAGTTGTCCCAGGCCAAAGATGCCCTTTCAACTACTCAGGCGCGCATAGGTCCGCTCGAATACCAACTGGCGGACCGGGACGAGCGCCTCACGGACGCGTCCGCGAGCCTCGACCGCGAACGCGGGATGCTCTCGGAGGACCGCGAGGTCCGGGACATCATGGGCGCGCGCGACCTCCACATCGTGGATGTCGTGGACAGGGACGGGAAGGGCCGTGTCAGGAAATCGTTTGGCAGGGCTTTCTACACGCAGGGAAAGTCTCTGATTTTTTACGCGTTCGATCTACCGACGAAGGACACAGCCAACGGCAAGTTCGTCTACGCCGCGTGGGGAAGCAACAGCAACGACTTGAACGGAACCAAGGTCGCCCGCAGCTTGGGGATCTTCTACAACGACGACCAGACCCAACACCGCTGGGCGATGAAATTTGACGATCCCAAGCTGCTCGACGAGATCGACACCGTTTTCGTCACACTGGAACCGGCGGGCAAGTCTCCGACCGCGCCGACCGGGAAGCCGTTTCTCGAAGCCTACTTTGGAACGCCGCCCAATCATCCGTAGCGGAAAAGCGGTGATGAGTGGCGAGTGCTGGGAAGAAATGGCCCCTGCGGGGTCACAGAACGTAGAGAGACTACCGGGACAAACGACGACTTTCGCCAACCAAACCGCCAACTTTCGCGCGCCGACCTTCGTCCACACGCTCCCGCTCGCTCTTCCTTGTCACCGTCCCCTGACACGATCCACTTTCTTGATCGACTCCATCCAGTCTTTAACCGAATTTTCACATACGACAATCGGTACAACGCGCAGGGTGGCGTCCGCAATTTGGGTAGAGGAGAAAAAATGTCCACTGCCCGTCGCGTTCGCTGGTCGGAGTTTGCTTCGCGTTGGCTCTCACGGTTGCTCGTCGGCCGCCGCATCTCAACTGCTCCTCCCGCTCTATCCACGCGACGAGTTTCGCCACCCGTGAGCGACGACTTTCGCCAACGCGACAGCCGCCCTTCTCGGAAGGCCGCCTTAAGTCTCCTTTCTCTTCGCCCGTGGTCTCCTGTTCTTTTCTTTTTTGTTCTAGCCACTCTCCACTTGTCACTAGCCACTGCCTCATTCGCCCAAGTCGGAGACGCCACCCTCAGCGGCGTCATCAGCGACCCGAAGGGCGCTGTGGTCCCTGACACAGAGGTCACCATCACGAGAATTGAGACGGGAACTATTCTCACAACAAGAACTAACGGTGCCGGAGTCTACGTATTCACAGCTTTGCAACAGGGCCACTACCACCTCGTGTTGAACAAGCCTGGTTTTAAGGAAATTGCCATTAAGGATTTCGAGCTGCACACGCAGGACAACCTGGAGCGGAACTTCTCGCTCGAAATTGGATCGCAATCGGAGTCGGTGACCGTCAACGCGAGCACCTCAAACGAATCCCCGCGGTGAGCATGACGGTGACGCGGGAGTTTGTCGAGAACATGCCGCTGAATGGCAGAAGCTTTCAGGATCTGATTCAGTTGGCGCCGGGAACAGTAAGTTCAGCAAATGGCTATTACAGCATCGATGGCCAACGAACAGACTCGAACAACTACACCGTGGACGGCGTCTCTGCGAACCTCGGCGGTTATCAATAATTATTCAGGGGGAGTCATCGGATCGGCGCTGAGCGGCTCTTCCCCGTCGCAAACGGTCCTTGGAACGACGCAAAGCCTGGCTTCGATCGACTCGCTGCAGGAATTCACGATTCAGACCTCGGGCTATACCGCCGAGTATGGTCGCAATCCCGGCGGCCAGGTCCAATTCACCACCCGCTCCGGCACGAATGACATTCACGGGAGCCTCTTCGAGTATCTTCGCAACACCGCCTTCGACGCCAATAGCTAGTCCAATGACTATTATGACCATCCCACAAACAGCAGAACACCAGAACGACTTTGGCGGTACGGTGGGTGGTCCGCTCATTGTCCCGAAGCTCTACAACGGCAAAGACAAGACCTTCTACTTCTTCTCCTATGAAGGTCTTCGGCTGCTCCTGCCGCCTTCGAAAGCGAGTATGTGCCGACCCAGGCCTTTCGAACCTGGGCATCGCCCAATGTCCAGCCTTTTCTGAATGCAGCGCCGCTGCCGAGTCCTAACTCTCCCGGCAACCAGGACGGCTGCACCGTTCCCGATCCGACGACCGGGCAACCGACCGCCTGCGATGCACTCTTCTACCTACGGCTATTCGTATCCGAACAATCTGGATAACTATCAGCATTCGCGTCGATCAGAATCTCGGCAACCGTCTCCATGCCTTCGTCCGCTATGCGGATACGCCTAGCTCCGAGGTCACCGGAGCAGAGCAAGATTGAAACGGAGACGATCAATACGCACACCTGGACCGTCGGCCTGACGGCGAACATCACCAGCAACCTGCTCAACGATCTTCGCTTCAATTACAGCCATGACGGAGAAGAGCAGGTCTGCAGCCTCAGATCGGTAGGCGGATCCGTTCCTTGGCCTCGCAACCTTCTCATTCCCGCAGCGTACGACAGTCCATATGCGGTGCCGCGTTTGTATTCACTCGTGCCCGGCACTTCCTTTACTTACGACTACGAAGTTGGCGGCTACGGTACAGTTCAGCATCAGTACCAGATCGTCGACAGCCTCACCTGGACGCGAGGGAAACACAGCCTCAAGTTCGGCGTTGACTGGCGCCGGCTTACCCCCACTGATACAGCATCCATATTATCATACGCAGCTATTCGAGAGCCTCGCTGCGATTCAGCATGGGTATGCCACATCGGTGCAGATCGCGCTGCCGCGCCCGGTCAGCCAGTCCTCGATAATCTCTCCCTCTATGCGCAAGACCACTGGAAGATCAGTCCGAGGCTGAGCATCGATTATGGGTTGCGCTGGGAGTTCAATCCGCCTCCGGGTCCATCCAACGGATACTATCCGGTTACACTGACCTCGAGCAATCTCGCGACCGCGACACTTGCACCATCAGCAGTACGCCGCCCTACAAGACCAACTATCACAGCTTCGCGCCACGCCTCGGCTTCGCCTGGAATGCGATCCCTCCCAGAGCCATCCGCTCACGGTGCGCGGCGGCTTCGGCATCTTTTTCGACACCGGCCAGAGCGCAATTGACACAGCGCCGTATGCTCGGTCTTATCCTTTCGCGGCAAATGGGCCAACCCAAGCAAACGTGCCGTTGCCTCTGTCGACCACGATGCTTGCGCCGCCTTCGTTGAATGCTCCTCTCACGCCGCCGTATCCGTATGTATCTGTCCAGACCCGGGTTTGACATTGCCCTATACCGAGCAGTGGAATCTCTCGATCGATGAAGCGTTGAACTCGAAGAACACGTTCACTGTTTCCTACGTGGGGAACAACGGCAGGAAGCTACTTTTCACGGGCCGGTATGAAGGCGGGGCAGGGACCGCGCTTAATCCGGACTTCGCCAATGGCCTTTCTTACACCTACAATGGATCCAGTCCAACTACAACGCGCTCCAAGTACAGGACACGGGACGAATCGCAAACGGCCTGGATCTAGTGGCTTCCTTCACTTGGGCTCATGCGCTCGACAATGCGTCGAACGACGACTCCGCATATGCACCGATCTATGGCAATTCTGACTATGATCTGCGCCGGGTTTTCAACCTTGCCCTGAACTATCAGACACCGACCCTTGGCGGAAACCATTGGATCCAGACTATTACGCATGGATGGCTGCTCGCCAACCGTTTCTCTACGCAGAGTGGATATCCACTAAATATAATTCAGGGTTATAACATCGTACTTCCCGATGGGTCTGTATCTAATTACTCTCCTGACCTGATTCCAGGCGTACCCATCTATCTGCACGGCGTAGCGGGCGTGCCTGATGGTTGGGAACTCAATCGGGCTGCCTTTGCGTGCACGACCACAGGAGCGACCAACGGGCCTTGCACTGGGACCCCAACGCGAGAGGGAGACCTCGGACGCAACTACGTGCGGAGCCCAGGTTTCTGGGCACTAAACACAGCCGTACAACGAAGTTTCCCGATTCACGATGAGTTGCACCTAATATTTCGCGCGGAGGCATTCAACATCTTAAACCATCCAAACTTGGGAATTCCCGACACGGGATTGTCTGATTCCACTTTCGGCCGGTTGGAGGGTGTAACCACAATTGGGTCGAGCAATGCTCTCTATGCCATGGGGGCACCGCGCTCCCTGCAACTTAGCCTCAAGCTGCAATTCTAGCTTCTCAGCGACATCTCGGATTCGCAAGCTCTTCTGAGGGGTGACACAGTGAAGCATCGACTTGGATTCGAGCATGAAAGTGCAGGCAAATTCAAGGGACGAAAGCAAGAGCTGGTACGGCGTCCTCTTCGTTCTGCGGTGCCCTTTTCATAGCTTTCATCCTTCATTTCTCAACGCTCAACGCTCATGCGCAAAAGATTGACTTAGGCTCGATCACGGCGGCAGGTTCCGGTTGGACACCGTGGTACGAAATCCACGTTGATCCTGAAGACGCGCAGAAGATGATCCTATGCGGCTCGAAGATGGGACGCCAAGGACAATGCCCAATACGGATTCGTTTACGACTCACAAGACGGGGGCACGACCTGGGATCACGCTTTCGAGGACAAAAATAGCGCGTGGGTGTCGGAAGAGTCCTGTGAATACGGTGTTCACGGCGTCGCCTACTTCATCGCAGATGCCTCGAAAGTGATCGACGGGGACCAGCACCATGATCTCGGGACCACGCGCATCTATACATCCCATGATGCCGGTCGCACCTGGAAACCGAGCATCGCGACCGGCTGGACAGACGACTCAGTCTCGGTTGTCGACACCGCTCCTGGGCCGAACCAGAATCGGCTGTATGTGTACTTTAATGGCCTTAATGGCTTTTACCATTCCATTGGGCAGATAGGCGCTGCGAAGACTGAGTTGGAGAAGACCAGCAGTGGCACGCGCGTCGGCATGATCAGCTATAAAGACGGTGATGCGCAGGTGGCTGGGCCGTTCACCAGCGCCGAAATGGCGAAAGAAAAGTACCCCGGGTCTTATCCTGGCACGGCACTCCTTCTCAAGGACGGTTCACTCCTAACGATCTACACCACCCACACCAGAATACGGCGGCCAGACGAGGATGAGTGGGAATATGTTGTTGAGGCAGTGCGTACTAGTGCCGACCGCTCCAGCCTTGAAGCTCCTGTGAAGCTCGTCGCTCGCACGGAAAACTCCAAAGTTGACTGCGGTGGTAATACCTATGATCATGCCGCTACATATGATGCTCAGCATGACAGCATCTACTTTGTCTATTCCAGTGTCCGTGACAGAAGTTGCCAGCTTTTCCTGACGGTTTCGACAGACGGCGGCAGATCGTGGTCGAAGGCCCAACAAGTGCATTCCCCCGACAACGCGCCGGAACGCGCGTATGGCAGCCCTGCCATCGCTTTCAACAAAGAAGGCGTAGTCGCAGTCATATGGGAAGAAAAGCTCCGCTCCGGCTGCTGGATGTTCGCTGCGTTGAGCGACGATGGCAGGTCGCTTTCGAACGCTCAACAACTTGGGATGTGCGGCGGGGCGTCATCGAAACCCAGCGCGCTTTCAAATGCTTACTTGTGGAATACCATCCGTCAGACAAACGCAAATGATCCTGCGAGTTCGGCAGAGATCTATTTGCGGAACGCACAGGGCAGCGTGTGGCGAAATAAGGATGCGATCGCTGTTACGCCGGACGGGGCATTCCATCCCGTGTGGATCGACGCAGGGAACGGCGAAGGTGAAATCCGTACGGCTGCGATCCATGTGATTCCAGCCGAGTCGTTGATATCTACCGCTACCGCCGGCCTCCGCGAGGTAACGAACAAGATCGCGATTCTGTACGGCGGCTACCAGTCTTATGATGTGAGGTCAAAAACACTCACGCTTGATATCGTGATAAAAAACAACTCTGCCAATCCGATCGGCGGCCCATTCAAACTTGTCGTTCCGAACCACTCGATGCAATCCGAATTTACCGAGATCGCCAATGCCGATAATGGGGTAACGGGGGAAGGTGCGATTTGGGACATCGACTCCAGCATTCTCGGGGGCACGCTCGGTGCCGGAGGGTCCAGCAAGCCTTTTGTGTTGAAGTTCCGCTACCTTCAAGACGAGGACACACCTCATAGCTTGAACGATGTCATCCTTGATCTACAAGTCCGCGTTTACGCCGGGATGTGACAGAGAATTCTAACGAAACCATTGGACAGAAATGCACCGCCCCCCTGAGTCACAACCACACTCAACTAAACACTGCTTTCGAGCTAACGGATATGAGTCAATAGACGTGACTAGGAGAAGTCCTCATGACAACCAAGATCAGCTTTGATGAAGAGTTCGGCCTCGTTCGTGAGTATTGGCGGCCCAAGGTAATTGCCGCCCTGAATGGGCAGGAGATCAAGATTGTCAGAGTAAAGGGCGAGTTTCCTTGGCACCACCACGAGAAGGAAGACGAGTTCTTTATGGTACGGAAAGGCGAGTTCCGCGTCGAGTTCGGTGACCATGTGGTCACAATGGGGCCCGGAGAATGTGTCGTCGTGCCTCATGGAGTCGAGCATCGGACCTGCGCGGACGACGAAGCGGAAGTCGTATGCTTCGAACCCGCGGGCGTCAAGAATACGGGCAACGTTACCGATGCAACTTACACCGCTCCGAACGGTATTGCCATCTGAAACGACTTTTGGCCGCAGGACATTCTGGGGAGGTCGAAATTAAGCTTACAAAATCACACCACGACGAGCCTCGAAATCTTCATGATATGTCTCGGACCTTGAAGCTCTGGGACGATCGGTCCGATACGCTTCGGCGATCGTGGAGGCGGTGTTCCATAACTCGATACTCATAAGAGGAGAATCCAGCCTTGGAGAGACAGCGACCGTTTCACGTTGCCTTTGTAGTCGATAATCTGTCGGCGGCTCGACAATTCTATGGCGCGGTCCTGGGCTGTCCCGAGGGCCGAGCTTCTGAAACATGGATTGATTTTGATTTGTTCGGCCATCAGATTGTTGCTCACCTTAGGCCAGTGCAGAACAATACCAAGCTAATTCATAATCATGTTGACGGAGACGAGGTGCCCGTCCCGCATTTTGGGGTCGTGCTCAACATGGAGCAATGGAGGGCTTTCTCGGTCAGACTGGAATCTAAAGGCGTCAAATTCCTAATTCATCCTCACATTCGTTTCAAGGGGCAGGCTGGCGAGCAGGCCACCATGTTTTTCATGGATCCCGCCGGCAACGCATTGGAGTTTAAAGCATTCGCGGATGACCGACAGTTGTTCGCAAGATAAACATTAGCCTGATGTCACGCTCTCCCCTCGATTCCCACGCTCCCTGAAGCGCAGTGCTAGCTAAGCTAGTTGTCTCTGATTAGCGGCCAGTGGCGAAGCATCCCGCAAACGGCACGCGGCTTGCGTCGCTGCAGTTTGTCAGCTCGTCTCACATTCCGATGCTCCTGTTCGCCTCTCCACATCCCTCTGATGGGACACAGAGACCGGAACCAGCCAACCCATTGATAAGACGCACTCAAGCCTTTAGTTTTCTGGCGAACGCCGTCGCTCAGATCACCGGAACCTCGCGTCGCTTTTTCGCCGGCAAACTCATCGCGCGCATCGTCCGCCTCTAGCCTCCGAACGCGCGCACAACGCTCGCCGCGCTGGCAAGAATTCTCTCCTTCCACTTGTGGCGAAACGCATCGCTTCGGCCCGGCGAAAACGATCATCGCGCTGTACCGAAAGATGTCCTTACCGCCTGTGAGTGTTTTCCATTTGAACGCCTTTATGTCAATGAGGGGAGTTCTCGCCGATTCTTTCCCCGTTCGCCGGGCCGGAGCCGCACCACCTCGGACGACCCGCCTAGCCTAGCGCCGCTCACGCATCCCGAGCCGGGCGCAAGCTCGAAACCCTCTGCACGGAGCATGTGCTCTACGTGTGCCTTGGGAAATACTGAGGCACAAACGCAGGCCAGTGGTTTTCCTCTTGCGCCACCCGCCGGTCAGTCCGGGCCGGAGAACACGGCGAGAACTCTCCATCGTTTCCAACAAGGAGCATTTCATGAAAAACCGTTTGCCAGATTCGCTCGATTCAAGGATACGGCGCGCACCTTCTTTGCCATCGCGCTCGGACTAGTCCTCGCCGCCCCGGCCTTCGCGCAAGCGGGGAACTCGCCGTGGGAGAACGCGGTGAATGTGCTGGAGACCGCGTTCACCAGCACCATCGCGCGCGGGCTCAGTTTAGTGGCTATCGTTGTGGCTGGTCTTACCTTCGCGTTCGGAGAGGGAGGCTCGAAACGGATTTTGGCGGGCGTCCTCTTTGGCGTCGGCATGGCGATCGCAGCAGTGAACTTCTTATCTTGGCTTTTCCCCGGGTAATTTCCGTTTTTTTTCCTCTTTTTGCGGAGAGATACATGCGGAATGCAAGACGAATCAATCTCGTTCATCGGTCGCTGTCGAAACCGCTGACGATTCTCGGCGCGGAACGAAAGCTGTTTTTCTTTGCCATGTGTTTGGGGGCCGCAACCTTCAATCTTCTGGGAAGCTTGCTGGGCGGAGCGCTCATCTTTTCTCTGCTCTACCTGGTAGCGCGATGGGCCACGAACACCGATCCGAAAATCCTCCGCTTTGTTTTGACCGCTGCAAAGCTCCGCACGCAGTACGACCCGGCCAAGTTCCGCCCAGTGGCGATTCGCTGGATACGCCATGCTTAGACTGAAGCGACTTTTCAAGAATTACGACGAAACGGGCTCGCTCAATGAGCTGGTGAATCTCTATGGGTTCATCGACAACGAGCTCTTTCTTACCAAAACCGGTGCCGTGGGCACGGTGCTCGAAGTCCTCGGAGTCGATTACGAATGCCTGGATGGTGCGGCCCTCGACCACCTGACGAAACGGCTGGAATCGGCGCTCAAACTGTTCGACGAGAACTACCGTGTCTATCAATACCTGTTCAAACGCAACCGCGAAACGATTCCATATCAGCTCTACGAAAATCCGGTCGTCAACGCCGCGATTCGCAATCGCATGGCCTATCTCGAGGAGCGGGCGGGGAAACTCTTCTCGCTTTCGATCTATTTCGTCGTGTTGTTCGAGGGATCGCTCACAGGCGCCCGCTTGGCCAATGCGCTGACCGAGGTTACCGATTCTCCGGTCGCGGCCGTGCGCCGGCTTTGGACCCGGATTTCGAGCGAGAAGCAGATTGCATTTCTCGAAACAGTCGTCGGTCGGGCCCAGGCAGCGCTTCGCCAAAAGGTCGAGAGCTTCGTGCTGCAAGTCAGCGACTTCCTTGCCGTGCGGGTGCTTGATAAACAGGAAGCGTTCCGCATGCTGAAGCGGACGCTCAACTGCGCGCCGGAGAAGATCGATCTCGCGCGGTTGCAGCACGACACTTTTCTGGATTACTACCTTCCCGAATCGCACTTGGAGTGCCACCGCGGGCATCTGCGTCTCGACGACTACTACGTAAAAGTCCTGACGCTCAAGGAGCCTTCTGCGCAGAGCTTCCCCCTGATCTTCAAAGCGCTGCTCGAAGTCGAGGCGAACTATTACGTTGTGACCGAGTGGAACAAGGAAGACTCCGGCAAGACGCGCCGCGCGATCCAGGCCAAGCGGCGTCACTTCCACAACACCAAGAGATCCTTCTTCAGCCAGGTCAACCTGAATGACGCTTCGCCGCACGACGTTCTTCTGGATGACTCGAAAGAGTCGCAGGTGCGCGAACTGGGGGAAGGGATCAAGGAGATCGAACTACGTGGCAACTATTTCGGGCAGTTTTCCCTGACGGTAGTGCTCTATGGTCCGGACTTGGCTGTCTTGGAGCGGTCGAGCGCAGAGTTTTACAAAGTGTTCAGCGTCCACGACGCCCAGCTCTACGAGGAAAAGTACAACCTGCTCAATGCTTTCCTCGCGGCAGTGCCCGGCAACTCCGCTTTCAATCTTCGCTCGTTTTATCTGCTCAACACCAACTACGCCGACTATTCCTTCCTTTTCACCCTTCACTCGGGCGAGCTTCGCAACCGGCACCTGCGCGCGGAATATTTGGCGGTTCTGGAGACGAATCACCATACCCCTTATTTCTTGAACCTGCATTACCGCGACGTCGCACACACCATGATGCTGGGGCGTTCGGGATCGGGTAAATCGTTTGTCCTGGGATTCCTGCTCACCAATCTCCAAAAATACGCGCCGCATACGTTTATCTTCGATCTCGGAGGGAGCTTTGAGACGCTCACCGAGCTGTTCGGCGGCTCGTACACGCGTGTAGGCCTCGAATCCTCGGGCTTCCGCATCAACCCATTCGCTCTGCCGCCAACCAAAGAGAATCTCGATTTTCTGGCGCTTTTCCTGAAAGTGCTCCTGCAGGGAGCGGAGCTCGATCCCGCGACCGAGCGCGATCTGTACGAACAGATCGAAAACATCTACACGCTCGACCCGTCGCTGCGCACCCTGGGGGTGCTCGCGAACACGCTCCGCCAGGACTTAGCCGCGCGGCTCTCGAAGTGGGTGCACGGCGGACAGTTCGGCTTTGTCTTTGACAACCCCGAAGACACCATCTCGTTCTCGCGGTTTCAGTGTTTCGACTTTCAGCGCATGAGCCAATATCCCGAAATCCTCGAACCGCTGCTCTTCTACATCCTGCATCGCGCCAACGCCGTCATCACCGACAGGCGCTTTGCCACGACGTTCAAGGCGTTTTTCATCGACGAAGCTTGGGTATTCCTGCGGAACGCGCACATCGAGCGCTACGTCGTGGAAGCGCTCAAGACCTGGCGCAAGCACAACGCGGCGATGATTTTGGCCACGCAATCGCTCGACGAGCTGAAGAAATCCGACATTCTCGATGTCATCGTCGAAAGCTGCGCCACCAAGATTTTTCTCGCCAATCCCGACATGGACCGGGACCTGTATCAGCGGCAGTTCCATTTGAACGATACGGAGGTCGAGCGCATTGCGGGCCTCATCCCCAAGCAGCAATTTCTAATCAAGACGCCCGAACTCGCCAAGGTCGTAAATCTCCGCGTGGACCCCAAGAGCTATTGGCTCTACTCGAACGACCCCTACGACAACCAAAAGCGCAAAGAGGCCTTTGAAAAGTATGGCTTCGAGAAAGGCCTCCAAGTCCTGGCCCAAGAACGGCGTTCCTAAATTCCCAAACAAAGGAGCAATCGCGTGAGCGAAAAGACTGGCGGTCGCAAGAAGGCTGTTGTTCGTCACGTAGTGAGTGTCGCCCTATTACTGGCGGTCGCGTTTGGCATCGGAGCCGCGAGAAGCGCGGCCGCGGCGGACGGGGCGCGCGTTGTGAAGTATTCCAAGGAAGACATCGTCCCCATCCGAGCGAAGGTCCGATTTTCGACGTTGATCGTGCTGCCGGAGGACGAAGAAATCCTCGACTTCACGACCGGCGACAGGGAGTTCTGGATCATCAACGGTGCGCACAACCTCTGTTACATCCACCCCGCGCAAGCCGGTATTCACAGCAACCTAAACCTCATTACGTCTTCGGGTCACGTGTATTCGTTTGTGCTGAATGAGATCTCAAACGACCCGAACGCCGAGCCCGACCTGAAAGTGTTTATCGAGCCCAAAGAAACTTCCGGCATTGCCAGCAGCACCGGTTTCGGGGGCTACGTGCGGGCGGGCGAAGCCGAGGCGTACAAGAAGGAACTGGACACGTTGCGCACCGACATGGCCTCCGAAATCAGCGCGGCGCAAGACCAGACATCGGCCGAGATCGCGAAATTCCGATCGGAGTACCAAACAAAACTCCGCTTCGATTACCCCCTGGACTCGAAGCTCACGGGAGACCCGTTTCTGGTGACGGCGATGTATCACGACGACGCCTTCACCTACATCCAGTCCGCGGCACCGGAAAAACCGACGCTCTACGAGCTCAAGGACGGAAAACCCAGCCTGATCAATTTTCAATTGAGCAACGGCGTCTACATCGTTCCGAAGATTCTCGATGCCGGCTATCTCGCGATCGGCAAAAAGAAGGCCACGTTTGCCCGGCACCCTGCGGAAAACGCAGCGGCCAAGTGAGCGAAGGATAAAAACATGAACGAACCGATCGAAGAAAAGGCTCCCAAACCCGCCGGGCTTTTGCCCAAGCACGTTCAGTCGTGGCTGCTCATCGGCCTCGCCGTGCTGATGGTCCTAATCATGTGGCTGACAGGCGGCAAGAAGCCGGCCACCGGCAAAAACGCAAACCAGGCCGGTTGCGGCCATCCAGCCGCCCGTCGAAGTCAATGAAACCAAGATCACCGAACTCCAGAACCGGATCGAGGAGCTGCAGCGGGACCAGCTCGTCGCGCAAAACGCTCTAGCTCAGCAGACCCGGATGTTCGGTTCGGCATCACCAGGCGAGCCGACGACGCAGCCGGTGGCTGGAGCGACAGATGGGTCCGGCGAGCGGACCCAAGACCCCATCGCGGCGGAGAAGAAGAAACGCGGCTACCTGTCGCTGTTTGAATCCAACGTGGCGCTGTCCTATCGGGAGAAACCAGCCGACGCTCCGGGCGACGGCTCGGCCGCGAAATCTCCCGCAGCCGATTCCGCGAGTGCGAGCGAGTCGAATTCGGCTGCGGACGCGGTCCAGATGGCCCAGCTTCTCAAGGGAATGGTGCCGCCCGACGCGCCGCTACCCGCCGCCCCTTCGCCTGCGCCAGACGTGCCGGTACAGCCAGCCTCTGCGCTTGCGGCGGACCTAAAAAGTTCCGCGGAAGAAAAAAATCCAGAGCGAAAGGAGGATGCCCGAATCCCTGCCGCCGGGCGAGGTGGTTCTGGCAGCACGGCGGCAGGGAAAACTTACATTCTGCTGGAAGGAACGATTCTGGAGTCGGTTTTGATCAATCGCCTGGAAGGCCAGTTTGCGGGGCCGATCGAGTGCCTGGTCACGACCGATGTCTATTCCCAGGACCGGCAACACCTGTTGATTCCCGCTGGGTCGAAGCTCCTTGGCGAAACCAAGAGAGTTGACAACCTCGGCCAAACCCGACTCGCTGTCTCGTTCCATCGGCTCCTGATGCCCGATGGATTTTCCGTCAGCCTCGATCAGTTCGTGGGGCTTGACGGCATCGGCGACACCGGTTTGCGCGATCAGGTCAACAACCACTATCTCCGGATCTTCGGCGTCTCGCTCGCCATCGGCGCGCTCGGTGCGGTGTCCGAGGCAGGCACCGGAAGCGCCCTGACTTCGAACGGCACGGATCTAATGCGTCAGGGATTTGCCCAAAGCGCCGGGCAATCCTCGGCCCAAGTGCTCGACCGCTTTTTGAACATTCCCCCCACCGTCACCATTCGCGAGGGCTATCGCGTGAGGGTCTATCTCTCGGGCGATATCGCCTTGCCCGACTACCACAATCACACCATGCCTTCGGATTTCTAGAAGGCCAAAGGAGAGTTTCATGAAGAGAAAGATTCTGATTTGCTTCGTGCTTCTAGGCCTGGGCGTCGGCACCGCCTCCGCGCAGCTCGGGAGCGGGATTGTCTATGACCCAACGAACTACGCGAACGCTGTCCTCCGTTACCACCAGCTCGAGCAACACCTCCTGGAGCTGCAGAAGACCTATACCCAGGTCACCAACCAGCTGAACCTCGCCATGCAGATGGCCACCTTCATCCGCAACATGCCCGCCCGCTACCGCGCCCTGTTTTCCCAGTGGAGGAATGTGGCCTCACTCAACACCTTTGGGAATACCGGATCGTGGGTGAGCGGTATCAACTCGGGCCTCTTCCCCACCATCAACACCGGCTATCAAAGAGCCACAACCCAACTCGGCCAGTACGACCCGGATGAGCT
The DNA here is from genome assembly GCA_963743335.1 of uncultured Acidobacteriota bacterium. Lineage (GTDB taxonomy): Bacteria > Acidobacteriota > Terriglobia > Acidiferrales > UBA7541 > Palsa-295. Next base: position 15,611 of record CAVUPI010000001.1, on the reverse strand, counting down.
TTCCGGAATGGACCCCACAGAACTCGGACGCGTCCAGTCCCAATACGCGACGGTTGAACTGGCCGACGGCGCGAACATGGATGCCATGGCCACCATCGGTTCGATCCGCGGCAATGCCACCGGCGTCGAGAACCAGATTTCAAACCTCGAACAAGACTCGTTCTCAGACGACTCAGGTCTCAACAGTGAGGTCTCAGTCCTGAACAAGATCAACGCGGCGAACGTGCTTGACGCTTCGCACCTTACAGGATTCGAACAAACTCCTGGCGTCACTTCTCGAAGAACAGACCATTCTCGCAAAGCAACAGCGCGAAGAGACCGCCAACTCCATCAACACCGATATCTCTCGCCAGGCGACCGTATCGGCGAACCTCTCGCGAGTGACCGGCACGATCACCGACTCACTCCAAAACTTCCGCATGCCGTAGTGTGCCGCAGCGGGCAAAGGAGCCGAGATGCAAACCGACTTTCTCCAGTTCATTTTTCAGGCCATCAACAACCTGCTCACGCAGAATCTCGGCTTCTTCGACCAGATGGGTCAGAACCTGTTCCGGTCATTTGCGACCATTTTGATTGCCTGGTTCGGAATCAAATCCGCTTTGGGTGCCGCCAGCGGGCGGAATGCCTTCCAGTTCGACAACTTTGCCGCGCTGCTTCTGACCATCAGCTTCGGCTTCGCCATGGTCAACTATTACTCGACGCCCATCCCCGGTGTCGGCACGAGCTTTCACAACCTCGTTACCGATGAATCGCAATTCTTGGCCGAGCGGATCAATCAGTCCGAATTGCAGACAGTCGTCGCGCGCGTGGCCGACTACGAATCCCGCATCGAATCGCCCAGCATCGCGGACTTTCTGGGAACGATCATCTACGCCGTCGTCATCATCCTGCTCAGCGCAGCCCAAGCCATCTCCATCGTGGTCATCGCCTACGGGTTCATCGCCACGGCAGTCTGCGTGCTCGTCGGGCCCATCTTCATTCCTTTCTTCATCGTTCCGAAGCTCGAATGGCTGTTCTGGGGCTGGTTCAAATGCTTCCTTCAGTACGCCTTCTACCAAGTCATCGCCTCGGCCGTCGTGTTTGTGATCGGCAACCTGATCTTGGGAATCCTCGACCTCCAGCCGACCGGCACGATTTCGGGCGCCCAGCTCCTCGGGTGGTTTCCGGTCCTCTTTATTACCTTCCTCGCAGCGATCTACGCGCTTCTCAAAGTTCCCGCCCTGACCAACCACATCTTCAGCGGCACGTCGGGCGGGTCGTCCGCGGCGATTCTGGAAAGGCTCGTCTGATGACGAAGGATGCGAGCTTCGAAGACGCGAAAAGGCTGTACCTCGAACAGTACGGTGATCCCATGGTGACGAACACCTATCTCAAGATTGCCCTGGTGCTGCTTTCGCTCGTGGCCGTGGGCTTGGCGCTGGTCGATTTGCGGACCATCCGCACCTTCCAGAATTTTCGTCCGCTGGTCATTCGCATCGACGATCTCGGGCGCGCCGAAGCGATCAGTTACCAGAGCTTTGACTACATGCCGCAGGCGGCGGAGGCCAAGTATTTCCTCTCGCAGTTCTGCACGCTCTATTACCGCCGCAACCGCTACACGATTCAGGACGACTTCTCGAAGTCGCTTTATTTTCTCGACGGCAAGCTCGCCAACGGCATCTTGGATGCCTACCGCAAGGACGGCGTGATTCAGAAATTCCTCACCGATACGAACGCCGCCGAAGTCGATATCGACGTGAAGGAAGTCGCGATCGAGGAACTTGAGACGCCGCCCTATCGCGCCCGCGCGGACTTCTACATGGTCTATTATTCCGCAGCCGATCACAGCGAGCTGAAGCGCGAGCTCTACACCGCCAATTTCGTTTTTGTTTTCAAGACCGCTGTCCCCAACCAACTGATCCCGATTAATCCGCTGGGCCTCACCATCACGTATTTTCGTGAGGACCAAGCCTTCGAGTGATTCCCGATGATTGCGAACGCGCTCTTGCTGACCATCGCTGTCCTGCTCGGCTACGGCTTTTGGCTGCTCGGTCAGCTGAAATTCATGGCGCCGTACAAGGGCGTCGTGCTTCACGAGTATGCGGGAATCCTCCTGTTCTCCCTCACTGTGCTCTTTGTGAATATTTTCGGAGCGGCCTTGCTCGTCAATCGCAAGTTTTTGTTGAAAGACACAGGCCGGAAGTTGTCCCACCTCGACCATCAGTTCCAACTCGAACAAAACCAAACCCCACCGGCCGCCGAGCCGGAGGAGTTCGACTGAGATGTCCCGCGACGCCTATTCCCACGAGCCGCCCGATCCGCGCGACACACCGCGAGCGAGTGCTTCGCGGTCGCGGACCGCTGGCGAGCCTAGCACGCGCGAAGCCCGCGAAAGGGCCGTCGGTGATGCTAGGCCCGAGTCTTCGCGCGAGCGATCACGAGGCCCGGCGCTGAAACCCGAACGCCTCGATACGCCACGCGCTTATTCCGAACGTGGCCGACTGTATTTGTTGCGCGACTCCGAAGTGCGGGCGCTGGCAGAAACCGGCACCTTCCGCGTCGTTCCGCCAAGCGATCTCGCCAAGTATGCCTACGATGGCGATGGTGCGCGCATGGAACGCGATCTTCGCCGGCTGAAGCGCGCCGGTTTGGTCACCGACCGCACGATCGAAGCCTCACGGAAAACAAAGGTCCGCATCCTTACTCTTACCAAGCGTGGAGAGCGGGTCCTTCACCATACGAATCGCTTGCCGCGCGAGCAGGTCACCTATCACGGCCTTGTCAAACCCAAAGAGGCCGAGCACGATGCCGCGCTCTATCGCCTCTATCAGAAGGAAGCCGCGCGGATCGAGGGCGCGGGCGGCAGGCCCGCCCGCGTGATTTTGGACTATGAGCTGAAGCGGGATCTGAACCGCGAACTCGCTCGACTTCCCGGCGAGGACGAAGATAGCACGGAGCGCCCCCACATCGCGGACCGGCATGGCCTTCGTATGGTCGAGGGAAGAATCCAGGTGCCCGACCTGCGCGTGGAATATGAAACGGCAGACCTGGAACCTCGGCACATTGACTTAGACCTGGTCACGCGCGATTACCGGCCGGGCCAAATATCCGCCAAGGCCCAGGCGGGATTTTCGCTCTACAGCGACGATGCGCCGCGCCTTCGCCGCATTCTCCACGACCGGGACCTTACCGCTGAAATTCTTTCGCTATGAAGATCTCCGCGGCCCATCTCGAAGCCCTTCTCACCTTCGGCTACACCGAAGAAGAGGCCCGTTTCCTCTACCTTGTGGCGACGCATTCCGGCTATTTCGTCGCGCGGCAATTCCTCGACTTTACAGGCTCGCATTGGGGCAAGCGCACGACGAGCTTGTGGGCCACATTGCAGCGCCTCCGGCACGCGCGCATCGAGCGTTTTCCGAAGAGCGGAGTCGTCTACCACGTCTTTTCCCGGCGCCTCTACCGCCGTATCGAGCGCGAGAACATTCGCAATCGCCGAACGCATGAACTCGACTTTATCCAGAGACGCCTGGCGATCCTCGATTTCGTACTTAGCCATGTGGATAGCGAATACCTCGAAACCGAACCGGAGAAGATGCGCTATTTTTGCGGGCAGTTGAATCTCGAACGGCATCATCTTCCTTCGCGCATCTACGTGGGGAGCCCGAAGGCAAAGCCCACGGTCCGCTACTTTGTCGATAAGTTCCCGATGTTTCTCACGGAAGGATCTTGTGTCCCGCCGGTAGTGACGTTTACCTACGTTCACTCCGGCATCTCGACGATGGCGGATTTCAGCCATCATCTTGTTGCTTATCTGCCTTTGTTTCGACAGCTTTCCGAGTTTGCATTCGTGTATGCCTCCCGCACCGATGCCTGCTTCGCCCAGGCGACAGAAGTGTTCGCCTCCCTTGTGAAAGTGCCTCTCGAAGACCAGATCGCCGAGCAGTTGCTTCGCTACTTTCAGGTCCGCAAGGCTTGGGACGAAAAGCAGTATGGCGCGGTGACGGACGCCGATCTGTTGTTTCGCAATGCGGCCCGCACGCGCTTTTCGAGCGAGAGGTTCGAGGCGCTCTATCGCGGGTGGAAAAGGGCCCGGATTAGCGACGATGCCATTCGCCGCGAGTTCGCTGGTGGGGAGCGAAAGCGCGCGATCCGCTTCGAAACCTGCTTGCTCGCAAAGACTGTGGACGAAGTGGAAGTCGGCCAAGAGGTAGGGTGAAGAACGTAAAAAATGCGCTCTGCACTTTTTACAGGGCGCGTTCTTCACCCGTCGAATCCCAAAAGGCCAGCGCAGGCAGCCACGTAAGAGAAAGGCAGAAACGAAAGCGGCCGTGGAAAAAAGTCAAATCGGGCGGGAGCGACCCCGCTGGTTCGGCTTTCAGCCGCCCAAAACGCGGGTCGCTCCCGCCCTTCGGCGCAAAAACATGCGCCTGACTTTTTTCCACGGTTTCCGAAATTCATAAAAGGAGGAAAGTCCAATGTCACTCGTCAAGAAGCAGCCGGTCATCGTCGCACGCGAAATTCGTATTGAGTCCTCGGTCGGAGAACTGCTGGACGATTACGCACACTTCATCGACAGCACCCCGGACCACGTCGTCAACGCGGTTCTGAAGAAACTTTGGAAGGATGCGGACTACCGCAAGTGGCGCGAGGAGCGCAGCAAGGCACCGGCGGCGCTAGCGGACGAATTGCGGACGAAACCATGATGCAGCGCCTCCTCCATTCCCGGTTCTGTGTATCTGTGCTCTTGGCAATGGCCACGGGGACTTGGCTCTTCTACGCCCATCCGTTTCCGAAAGACCAGTTGTTTCTCCGGGTCATTTATATACGCGCACCCTACGCGTTTTGGAGTTTCGAGTGTCTGTATACGGCGTTTCTGTTCACGACTCCCTACATGGCGTATGCCACGCTCTTTTCCGGGCTCTATGTGTTCACGTTGCGAGGGCGTCGCCGGCCCAGGGCCGGTAACCTTCCTTGCTATATCGAGCCCGACAAACGCAGCGATCTTTACTTGGTGGTGGGCGAGGTACACGACCCGCGCAAGCCGACCCCCTCGGAAACTCCGCAGTGGCTCACCATTCCCGAACGCGGATTGTTCACCGGAGTGCTCATCCTTGGCGCAGTGGGCAGCGGCAAGACGAGTTGCGCCATGTACCCGTTTGCCGAGCAAATTCTCGGCTACCGGGCGGGTGATCCTGATAGGCGGATCGGTGGGCTGATTTTGGAAGTCAAAGGGGACTTCTGCCATAAGGTTCGGGAAATTCTGCAACGGCACGGGCGGGGCGACGATTACATCGAAATCGGCCTCGACTCGGAGTACCGCTACAACCCTCTCCACAACGATCTCGACGCCTACGCCCTGGCCTTCAGCATCGCGTCCTTGCTCAACAACTTGTTCGGAAAGGGGAAGGAGCCCTTCTGGCAGCAGGCATACACGAATCTTGTCAAGTTCATCATCCTGCTTCATAAAATCGCCTACGACTACGTCACCCTCTTCAACGTATACGAATGCGCGATTTCGCCGTCTCTGCTCGAAGAGCGGATCGCGGAGGCCGAAGAGATCGTCATGGGCAGGCACTTCGTCGCCATTGCCCCGAAAGTTTATGGGGAGCGAGCCGAGGCCGTCGCCCATCTTGGTTTCACGCACGACGCGAAAGAAAATCTGTACCTCGCGCCAGCGACACCGGAACTGCGCGAAACGCTCAAGAGCCGCGGCGTCACTCACGAAGCTCGGCTGATCCTCGACCGGTCCTACGCCACCGATCCCGACAGGCTCGATCAGCTCGATGCCGTCAAGCGCTGGTTCAATGACGACTGGAAGCGCATCGAGCCGAAGTTAAGGACGTCGATCAGCGAAGGAATTTCTGTTTTTTTGAGTCTCTTCGATGATAGCCCGCGCGTGAAGCGAGTCTTTTGCCCTCCCAAGGAGTGTTACGAGCAGGGGGACAAGGCCGATCCGAAGGCCGGCAAGCCGCTTCCTTCCTTCTCCTGGTTAATCGACCAAGGCAAGGTCTGTGCCTTGAATTTCCCGATCGGTCTCAATCCCGGACTTGCGAAGGCGCTCGGCGTCATGATGAAGCTGGACTTCGAGCGAGCCGTGCTCAATCGCGTGCCGGAGATGGAGGCACATCCCGAGCGCTATTTCCGGCAGGTGTTATTCCTTTGCGACGAATACCAGCATTTTGCGACGGTCGGAGAGAGCGACCCTAGCGGGGATGACGCGTTCCTCGCCCTTTCCAGGCAGCCGAAGTGCATCCCCATCGTCGCCACGCAGAGCATCAGCTCGCTGCGCTCCGCCTTGCCCGGCGAGAGTTGGCGCACCCTGGTTCAAACTCTGCGCACGAAAATTTTCCTGACGCTTTCCGACGACTTCTCCGCGCGCATTGCCAGCGAACTGTGCGGTCGGGAAGACCGGCTCAAGCCCAGCTTCAACTTTTCCGAGAGCGGCCACAACGCCCGGGTCAGTTTGGTCACCGGAAAGGCCCTCTCGCATCGCGCCAACATCACCGCATCGAAGAGCTACAGCACGCAAAGCGACTATCGCTTCGACATGAAAACGTTCACCGAACTTCGCAACGCCCAGGCGGTCGTCATCGCCTACGACGGCCTCAATCCCAAGCCGCCCATGCTTTGCTACTTGAAGCCTTACTACAACGATCCCAACCAGAACTACTTTGAGCAGGTCGCCCGAGGAGTGCTGTGATGAACGGATTCGAACTGATTCTTCCATTTTTGAAGCCCATCGAGCACCTGATTCTCGACGACAGCATCAGCGAAGTCATGGTCAACGGACCGGACCGCGTATTCGTGGAAAGGGACGGCTTCCTCGAAGAAGTGGCCGGAGTTTCCTTGGGCGGGCGCTCGCTCCTCGTCGCGGTCAAGAACATCGCCCGCCGCCTCGGAGACGACATCTCGGAAGTAAAACCGATCCTCGATTCCCGGCTGCCCGATGGCAGCCGCGTCGCCGCCGTGCTGCCGCCCTGCAGCTTGCGCGGAATCACTCTGACCATACGCAAGTACAGCTCGCGACATCTCGAAATGGAGGATTTGATTCGAGCCGGAGCCCTCGACCGCACCCTGGCCAACCGGCTCGAGGACTATGTCCTGTCTCGCAAGAACATCCTCATCAGCGGTGGAACCGGGGCCGGAAAAACGACCCTCGCCGGTAGCCTCGGGCGGTTCATCCCTCCCGAAGAGCGCTTGGTGCTCATCGAAGACACGGCGGAAATTCAACTCCCCCACCAAAACCAGGTACGCTTCGAAGCGCGCCGCGAGCAAAACGGGATCCCGGCCGTGTCCATCCGTGACTTGCTCAAAGCGTCGCTCCGTCACCGGCCCGACCGCCTTCTGCTCGGAGAGATTCGGGGCGGCGAGGCCTTCGACCTGCTTCAGCTTCTCAATACCGGGCACTCGGGAACCCTCTCGACGATTCATGCCAGCTCGTCGAAGCAGGGCCTCTCCCGCTTCGCGAGCTGTGTTTTACAGAGCGGAATTCTGCCGTATCTCGCGATTAAAGCGAATATCGCAGACTCGCTCAACGTGGTGGTTCAGGTGGAACGCAGGCCCGGCAAGCGGTTTGTCTCCGAAGTGTTGGAGCTTCATGGCTACGATCCCGAAACCGACCAGTTCGACTACTCGATTATCTATGCGGCGAAACAGGAGCCGCCCCGATGAACTCTTTTACCCCGAGGCCGCTCACCGCGCCGGAGTATGTGCTCGCCCTCTTTGCCCCTACCGATAACGTCGCCGTTCTGGTTCGGAACCGGCGACTCTCTCGTACGCTCCAGCGGATCACAAAAGCCGAGGTCGTCGCGAGCGCCGAATTTCAAGCTGCGCTTCGCGAACAGAACCGCGGCGGGGCCGACGTTTTCATCGGCATGAACCCTATCAAGGAGGGCGCGCACAGCCGCACAAAAGACAGCCTCAGGGAAATTCGCCACGTCTACCTCGATATCGACCGTAACGGCCAGCAGGCCATCGAACTCATCCGCAGCTCGCTCGATGTTCCGACTCCGAATTTCGTGCTCCACACTTCTCCCGGAAAGTATCAGGTCGTGTGGCGAGTCGCCGGCGCGCACCTGGAGCCAGTGGAAAAGCTTCTTCGCAACATGGCCAATCATCTTGGCGGCGATCCCGCCGCGACCGATGCCGCACGGGTTCTGCGCCTGCCGGGCTTCGCCAATCGCAAGCTCGCCTTTGAGTTTGTGGTCGAAGTGGTGCAAGCGAACGACGACGTGCATTCCATCAGGGATTTCAACCTGCCCGACGAGTCTCCTGAAGCGCCGCGCCGTATTAGCGACGGCTCCGGAATTGCACGGCTCTCCGGCCACCACAGCCAATCCGAGCGCGATTGGGCCTATGCCTTGCGCGCACTCGCGCGAGGCGACGATCCCGCAACCGTAGTCCAGCGCATCTCCGACTATCGCGCCGACGATAAACCCGATCCTGATTACTATGCTCGGCTGACCGTGACGAAAGCCCAAGCGGCGCTTGCCACGAGAGCAATCGTAACTCCCAACGAAACCGACCCGACTACCACGCGAACTACGGCAGCCCCCGAACACTGAACCCCGCTCTAACGCCAGCTGCTTTCGACCATTGTTGCTGAAGACCACTGCAATGACATCCGCTTCGACGTTTCAATTGGACACTCAATCTGGCATGATCGCCGAAGCGCAGCCGAAGCGACGACGGAAGGGACGAAAGTCCATGAGTCGTCGCAGCGGTCAGTCAGGTAATTTGGTGAAGCAAAGTGGCTGGTGGAGAGTTCGCTTCCGACTCGACCAGCCAGGGACCGAAAAACGGAAGCAGATGTCGCTTAAAGTCGCGCCGGTAAGCATGGGATTTTCTCGCTCGGAACTGGAGCGTCGAGCGAAAGAGATTCTGCACGATGCCGGAGCGAATTCGGAGGAGCGATTCAACCAAGTCGTTTTGGGGGAAGCCACTTTCCGCGAACAGGCGAAGACCTATTTGCAGAACGCGGTTTCCCGGAATCGAAGACCTCTGCGTGACACGCTAAGCATCGAGGGAGCCATGAGGAAGTGGATTTTTCCGGCAATCGGCGATCTCCCACTTTCCCTCGTGGACAACCTCTCCGTCCAACCGCTGGTCGCGAAGATGTGTACTGGCGGTTTAGCGCCGAGAACGGTGAACAAGTACGTGGAATACATCAAGCAGGTCGTGAAGTCGCTTAAAGCGCGGAACGGCGAACCGATCCACAAAAGGACTTGGGACGCCGAAACGCTGGATCTTCCCATCGTTGAATTTGGAGAACAGAAGCGGCCGTCTCTCAAGGTCAAGTCAATCTCGGACCTTATTGCAGCCAGCAGCGGGCAAGAACAGGCACTCTACGTTCTGCTCGCATCGACTGGTATGCGGGTGTCTGAGGCGCTGGCCCTTGAGAGCCGTCACCTCATCAACGACGGACGGACCATCAAAGTCGAGCAGCAGGTCGCTAAGGATTGTCCTCGCATCGTGGGATACCTGAAGACCTCCGCTGCAAAGCGAGAAATCGATCTGCACCCGGACATCGCAGAATTCCTGCGACGCTACAGAACGGAGAAATCCGGTTTGTTGTTCCCCACGGCAAAAGGAACACCGCGGCTGTATAACAACCTCGAAGACCGCTGGCTCACGCCCCGACTTCTTCAAATGGGATTGGAAGAAAAAGGCATGGGTTGGCATTCCTTCAAGCGCTTCCGAAAGACGTGGCTGCGCGGCAGTCGCTGTTTAGAGGATCTCAACAACTTCTGGATGGCGCACAAGCCGCAAACAATGTCCGAGCTCTATTCGCATCTCCACGAGGAGCTTGAACTACGGCTACAGGAATCGGAGCGGGTAGGCTTCGGTTTCGTTTTGCCAAAGTCTGCCGTTGGAGCAAATGCTCCAAATGCTCCAAAAAATCCCACCACAAGACCAGAGGTCGAAATTGCAGCCTAAGCTGCAGAAAGGAGAGAAGTAAAGGTTTGGTGGACGTGACCGGGATCGAACCGGTGACCCCCTGCTTGCAAAGCAGGTGCTCTCCCAGCTGAGCTACACGCCCACGCGGTGCAACCAGTATACTCTCAATAGCTTACAGCCAATTCTTGCACAGCTCCAACTTGAGTTTTCCGTCCACTCCGTCCAATTGGGGCATTTTCGAGCGGAAGTTCAAAACCCAAGCCAACCTTCTCGGTCACTTGCTTGCGAAACTCAGTATCGCTTGTCAGCTTGGAATAGGCGTCCGTCACCGTCCTTCCGGCGTGGCCGAGCCAGAACCTGAGGAGATCCTCAGGGATTGAGTTCTTGCGAAGCCACGTGACGCGGAATCGGCGGAATGCGTGACAGCCCATTTTCGGCTTTCCGAGCGAAGCGAGAATCGGATGAAGCGAACGCCGAAGAATGTTCGTTTGGGCGATCGGCCGGCCTGATCTGGTAGAGAACAGGAGCCCGGACGTTCTGTCACCAATGAAATCCTTCAGCATTGCCGCGACGGTTGAGTGTAGGTCGACCTCCCGCTTGCCGTTCTCGGACTTCAGGAAATCGTGAATCTGGCCCCGCCATGCCTTCTGACAAATCCGGATCGTCGCGCAATCTGGAGAAATATTATTGATATCGATCCCCAGTGCCTCGCCGAAACGCAATCCGGCAGATGCACATAGCGTGTACAGCACCCGATAGAGCTGCTCCTTTGGCGCGGCGACAATTGCAGTCACCTTGTCGCCGGTAAGAAACGGTTGCTGGGGCTTCCTGTCTTCGGGGAGATCGATGAAGTCGTGATTCCATTTTCGGGGAAAGAGCTGCTCCCCTTCTTCATTGATCGCGGAAGCCACAACCATCTTAACGGCATTCGTGTAGGACCTTATCGCCGACGCACCGAGGCCGCGCTCGACCATCGTCGCGCCGAGATTCTTCAGCGCTAGATTGCCAATCGAGCCCAGGGGCATATCTCCTATGTTCGGATTCAGCCAGTTCCTCAAGCAGCGCTCCCAATTATCAAGCGTAGCGGGAGCCACCGGCCTACGCTTGCGGTTTTTCATCTGTTTCAACCAAGTCCCGGCCTGCTCACGAAACGTGACACCGTAGCTTGAGCGAACGACTTTCTCGAAGAATTCTGCGGTGTCTGCTCCGCTGGCCGCGATTATTTCCTTGGCCCTGCGCTTTCGTTCGGACGCCGAGATTTTTCCGGGACCCGAGACGGGGCAGATTTTCTCCCAAACCCTCTGCCTTTTCTCTTGGCCCGCGACATCCTTCCAAAAGCGAACCACGTACCAGTTGCCATCCTTCTGAATGCAACCGTCCTGACCAGATCGACGTGACATGGATTTTCTCCCTGTCCGCTTATCTGGTGTCGCGTTGATGACTGTATCAACGCCGTTTCCTGGCGGCAACTGTGATTCCTGTTGCACCCTGATGCTCATGGCTTTCCGACACTGAAATCGTCTGGCTTGGAGATCTTTTCCGTTCAATGATCGCGATTCTGACTGCTGCCCTCGCTCTCTGGAGAGCCGTGTATCTGGGGAGCTGTCGAACTCTTGAGTTCTGCTTGAGCTTTTGTAACGGTTCTCCGCGCGTAGTAGTTCGGATCGTCTTTGTCAGCCGCCCTATAGTCGGCGATGCGCTGGATGACGACTTCGGGATCGTCGCCACGGGCTAGGGCGCGCTTCGCGTAAGCCCAATCGTGTTCGGATTGACTTTTGTGGTCGGCTGGCAGCGTCCGCTGCCCTTGTTGGTACTGGCCAAAGTGTCGAGGCGCTTCGGGCGAGTCTTCGTCAATGGTGAAATCGCGGAGAGTGTAGACCGCATCGCTTTCCTGACGCGCTTGGACACTGAACTCCTCGGGAAGTTTGTGGTTGGCGAATCCCGGGAGGCGCAGCACCCGCGTCGAATCGGTTGCCGCCAGATCGCCGCCGAACTTATTTGCGAGGTTGTGAAGCAGAGATTCAGCCTCGTCCTGACTGAATCCGCTCACTTTCCAAACGACCTGGTGCTTGCCGGGAGAGGTATCGAGGACGAAGTTCGGTGCTGGAACCTCGGCTGAATTTCGAATCGCTTCGAGAGCTTGGTCGCCCTTTCTGTCGAGGTCGAGATAGACGTGCCGGATATCCTGGATATTTTGCTTCGTCCGGCTGAACGCGCCCTCCTTAATGGGATTCATTCCCATGAACACGTCATAGCCGCTGGCATTCTGGCTCGCGAGCCAGGTCTGAAACGGCGTGCCTGCGATCGTCTCTGCGTTCGAGATGGTTTGAACGGTGTGGCCCGTCGATCGATTTCGGACGAGGATCGCGGCATTGTCATCAGGCCCGAACAGCTCCCGGACATACTCCGAGGCAGTGAGAGAGCGCGGCGCGAATTTACTATCAGTGCTCACGGGTGATCCTGCTTGGCCAGGAACACGGCGCCGTAGTCGAACAAGTCCGCATCGGGGTCGTAGCTGTTGACGAGAAGAACCTCGGAAATGTATCGGCGGCCAGGCCGACGCTCGACGTGGATGACGACGTTGAGCGAATCGGCGATGTTTGTCTTGATGGCTTTGAAAGGCAACTCCACGCCGCTCTGCAACACGCAACTGGTGAAGCGCGCGAGGCCCTGTTGCGCGGAACTTGCATGGATGGTGGATAGCGTTCCCGAATGTCCCGTATTGAGGAGTTGCAAGAGATCGAACGCTTCGCTTCCGCGAACCTCTCCCAAAACGATGCGGTCGGGGCGATGGCGGAGTGCTGCTTTGAGAAGATCCCGGATCGCCACGGCCGGAAGCCCGTTCTGTTCCCGGCGTGCTTCAAAGCGAACGAGATTTTCCTGCGGCAATTGAATCTCGGCCGTATCTTCGATGACGAGCACGCGTTCATCCTGCGGGATGAACTTCCCGAGAATCGAAAGCAGAGTCGATTTTCCAGTGCCGGTCCCGCCGCAAATTAGAATGTTCTTGCGTGCGAGGACGTAGTCTTCGAGAAGATTCGCGAGGGGCCGGTCGAGAGTGCCTTCGCGAATCAGGTCCTCCATCTCGAAGTGGCGGGCATTGAACTTGCGGATGGTGAGCGTTACGCCGGCAAGACTGCACGGCGGGATGACCGCGGCGACACGGCTTCCATCGGGCAGCCGCGAATCGAGAATGGGCTTTGATTCCGAGATATCGTCACCCAGTCGGCGGGCAATATTCTTCACGGCGACCATGAGAGATCGTTCGCCGAGAGACACGCCCGGCACCTGTTGCAAGAAGCCCTGTTTTTCGATGAAGACCCGGTCGGGTCCGTTCACCATCACTTCGCTGATGGAGTCATCGAGAATCAGGTGCTCGATGGGCTTCAGGAACGGCAGGATCATTTCGAATCCGTTCATTAGAGTTTTCCTTTGGCGAGTTGGACAAAGTACGAATCGTTCGGGTCGTTGTAGTACGGCTTGAGGTAACAAAACATCGGTGGCGTCGGGTTGATTCCGTCGTAGGCGGTAACTACCGACTGGGCGTTGCGCAGTTCCATGAATGTCTTGATGTCGAACCGGTAGTCGCTCTGCGTGTTGTAGCTCTTCGAGGCAATGATGTTGGCTTTGTGCGACAGAGCCTTGCCGGTGAGCCAACTGACCTTGGTGTCGTGCCCGCTTTCAGACAGGCTGTAGCTGACTTTGAGCTGATCTTCGCGTCCACAGAGATCGCTTGCCGTCCTCGCGGAAAAATCGTCGGATAACGAGAGAAAAATCTTGGTACGAAAAGTCTGGAGAAGGGTGCGCCAGCTTTCCGCCGGGAGCGCGGATCGCAGCGAGCTGATGCTCTGCGTGGCGACAATGGGAATGCATTTCGGCTGACGCGAGAGGCTGAAGAATTTCTCGTCGCCGGTCGGGTCGCTTTCGCCAACTGTCGCGAAGTGCTGGTATTCGTCGCAGAGGAAGAGAACCTGCCGAAAGTGTTGCTCGGGATGGGCCTCGATATTCGGAACACGATTGAGCACGGCACGCTCGAAATCGAGCTTCATCATCACGCCTAATGCCTTTGCGAGGCCGGCGTTCATGCCTATCGGGAAATTCAGGGCGGCCACGCTGCCACTTTCAATCAGCCAGCTGAACGAAGGCAGGGGTTTGCCGAACTGATTGCCCGCGTTCTTCTGCGGGTCGTAGCACTCCTTCCTGGGGCAGAAGACCCGCTTCACCTTGGAGTTGTCGTCGAAGAGCGAGAGGAAGACGGAAACGCCCTCGACGATTGAGGTGCGGAGTTTTGGCTCGATCCGTTTCCAATCGTCTCGGAACCAGCGCTGGACCGCTTCGAGTTGAGCGACCTTCTCGGGATCGGCTTGGGCCGGGTCGTGAACCGTGCGAGGCTCCGATGGAATCCCCCGCATCCTTAATATGTCCCGCAGTCGGGGGAAGCTTCCGCGAGATAGCGGTCTTCCTTCTCGTCGTGCACGAAACCTAAGCCTGCGAGGTCGGCTGTGCGTTCGCCAAAGACTTTGGGCGCGATGGCGAGGTAATGGCGTCCGAGAATGATGTCTTCGGCCTCGGCGATCCGGTCTTCGAGAAGCGGCGGAGAGATCGCGCACTGATAGACATCGAAGAGGGTGACGTAGTCGTAGGCGGCTTTGTGAAGAAGGATGATGAACTTCACGAGATTGGTATAGGCCTGCTGCCAGAAGGGCTCCTTGCCACGGCCAAAGAGGTTGTTCAAAAGCGAGGCGATGTTGTACGCGAGCGCGTAGGCGTCGAGATCGTTGTGAAGAGGGTTATAGCAGTACTCGGAATCGAGACTGATTTCGATGTAATCCTCGGCGCGCTGGTGACGCGCGAGGAGGTCTCGTACCTTGTGGCAAAAGTCGCCCTTTACCTCAAGGATCAGTCCCCCGATACGTTTCTCTTTGTCGGCGGCCTTGTAGGCCAGAATTTGCTCCGCGAAAGGGAGCATGCAGCATGAAGTTTTTCCCGAGCCAATGGCGCCCAAGATGGCGATTCCCGTGAATAAACCGCGCTCGGGAATCGTGAGCCAATAGGGAGCTTCGGCGGGCACCGGCTTGCGCGGGTGATGGACTTCCCCCACGACAAGAAAGAGCTCGTCTCTCTTTCCAGGGTCGGGGTATTCGGGAAGGCGTCCCGGCGAGATGGTGCGGCGCGCTTTCAGCGTAAAGATGTAGAGCCCCGAAAGCGCAGCCGAACACACCAAGTAAGGTGTCGTGAAAAGGAGCACGTCATAGAGGTATTTGAAGCTGAGGAAGGCGTGGGGAGCGCGCAGGGCGATGACACGCAGAAAGATCTGCTGGTCGGGGAAAGGATGCGTGTAAAACAGGAACGCTCCCGCGGCCATGGCGAGGATGGCCGAAATGAACGCGCGTGATTCGAGTGCTCGTTGCATCAGGCCCTTCCCCGCGCCTCGGCTGGCTGTCCTTTTTCGGACCCCGGCTGTGAGTTGCGCCGCGCTTCGCGCCACTTGCGATAGTCTTGATCGCGCCAGAGGACCTTCTTAAGCACGGCGTTGACGACGTGGTCGGCGTTGCTCTCGATGAACCGGGCATAGTCTTCGAGCAGCTCGTTGACCGGCTCTTCGAGTCGTACTTCCCGAGTCATGATTCCTGGTGCTTTCTTGACGATGGGCATTGCGTTTCTCCTCTGTTGATGTGTGGTTTCTCCGAACTCCGAGTCACCGCGGAAAAAACAGCCGGCACGAATTACCGTGC